>NZ_JBBOTY010000001.1:720000-4742500 GCF_038005805.1 Bacillus sp. FSL R9-9497
GTAGACCCGAAACCAGGTGATCTACCCATGTCCAGGGTGAAGTTCAGGTAACACTGAATGGAGGCCCGAACCCACGCACGTTGAAAAGTGCGGGGATGAGGTGTGGGTAGCGGAGAAATTCCAATCGAACCTGGAGATAGCTGGTTCTCCCCGAAATAGCTTTAGGGCTAGCCTTAAGTGTAAGAGTCTTGGAGGTAGAGCACTGATTGGACTAGGGGTCCTCATCGGATTACCGAATTCAGTCAAACTCCGAATGCCAATGACTTATCCTTAGGAGTCAGACTGCGAGTGATAAGATCCGTAGTCAAAAGGGAAACAGCCCAGACCGCCAGCTAAGGTCCCAAAGTGTGTATTAAGTGGAAAAGGATGTGGAGTTGCTTAGACAACTAGGATGTTGGCTTAGAAGCAGCCACCATTTAAAGAGTGCGTAATAGCTCACTAGTCGAGTGACTCTGCGCCGAAAATGTACCGGGGCTAAATACACCACCGAAGCTGCGGATTGATACCGAATGGTATCAGTGGTAGGGGAGCGTTCTAAGGACAGTGAAGTCAGACCGTAAGGACTGGTGGAGTGCTTAGAAGTGAGAATGCCGGTATGAGTAGCGAAAGACGGGTGAGAATCCCGTCCACCGAATGCCTAAGGTTTCCTGAGGAAGGCTCGTCCGCTCAGGGTTAGTCAGGACCTAAGCCGAGGCCGACAGGCGTAGGCGATGGACAACAGGTTGATATTCCTGTACCACCTCTTTATCGTTTGAGCAATGGAGGGACGCAGAAGGATAGAAGAAGCGTGCGATTGGTTGTGCACGTCCAAGCAGTTAGGCTGATAAGTAGGCAAATCCGCTTATCGTGAAGGCTGAGCTGTGATGGGGAAGCTCCTTATGGAGCGAAGTCTTTGATTCCCCGCTGCCAAGAAAAGCTTCTAGCGAGATAAAAGGTGCCTGTACCGCAAACCGACACAGGTAGGCGAGGAGAGAATCCTAAGGTGTGCGAGAGAACTCTGGTTAAGGAACTCGGCAAAATGACCCCGTAACTTCGGGAGAAGGGGTGCTTTCTTAACGGAAAGCCGCAGTGAATAGGCCCAAGCGACTGTTTAGCAAAAACACAGCTCTCTGCGAAGCCGTAAGGCGAAGTATAGGGGGTGACACCTGCCCGGTGCTGGAAGGTTAAGGAGAGGGGTTAGCGTAAGCGAAGCTCTGAACTGAAGCCCCAGTAAACGGCGGCCGTAACTATAACGGTCCTAAGGTAGCGAAATTCCTTGTCGGGTAAGTTCCGACCCGCACGAAAGGTGTAACGATTTGGGCACTGTCTCAACCAGAGACTCGGTGAAATTATAGTACCTGTGAAGATGCAGGTTACCCGCGACAGGACGGAAAGACCCCGTGGAGCTTTACTGTAGCCTGATATTGAATTTTGGTACAGTTTGTACAGGATAGGCGGGAGCCATTGAAACCGGAGCGCTAGCTTCGGTGGAGGCGCTGGTGGGATACCGCCCTGACTGTATTGAAATTCTAACCTACGGGTCTTATCGACCCGGGAGACAGTGTCAGGTGGGCAGTTTGACTGGGGCGGTCGCCTCCTAAAGTGTAACGGAGGCGCCCAAAGGTTCCCTCAGAATGGTTGGAAATCATTCGTAGAGTGCAAAGGCATAAGGGAGCTTGACTGCGAGACCTACAAGTCGAGCAGGGACGAAAGTCGGGCTTAGTGATCCGGTGGTTCCGCATGGAAGGGCCATCGCTCAACGGATAAAAGCTACCCCGGGGATAACAGGCTTATCTCCCCCAAGAGTCCACATCGACGGGGAGGTTTGGCACCTCGATGTCGGCTCATCGCATCCTGGGGCTGTAGTCGGTCCCAAGGGTTGGGCTGTTCGCCCATTAAAGCGGTACGCGAGCTGGGTTCAGAACGTCGTGAGACAGTTCGGTCCCTATCCGTCGTGGGCGTAGGAAATTTGAGAGGAGCTGTCCTTAGTACGAGAGGACCGGGATGGACGCACCGCTGGTGTACCAGTTGTTCTGCCAAGGGCATAGCTGGGTAGCTATGTGCGGAAGGGATAAGTGCTGAAAGCATCTAAGCATGAAGCCCCCCTCAAGATGAGATTTCCCATAGCGTAAGCTAGTAAGATCCCTGAAAGATGATCAGGTTGATAGGTTCGAGGTGGAAGCATGGTGACATGTGGAGCTGACGAATACTAATAGATCGAGGACTTAACCATATAATATGAAGCAATGTTATCTAGTTTTGAAAGAATATAAAAAACTTGTTGACTTTAAAAGTTAAATAAGTTAAAATGATTCTTGTCTTAAATGAATACAGTCTGGTAATGATGGCAGAGAGGTCACACCCGTTCCCATACCGAACACGGAAGTTAAGCTCTCTAGCGCCGATGGTAGTTGGGACCTTGTCCCTGTGAGAGTAGGACGTTGCCAGGCAAAATGGAGGATTAGCTCAGCTGGGAGAGCACCTGCCTTACAAGCAGGGGGTCGGCGGTTCGATCCCGTCATCCTCCACCATATATGTCGGAGGGGTAGCGAAGTGGCTAAACGCGGCGGACTGTAAATCCGCTCCTTCGGGTTCGGCAGTTCGAATCTGCCCCCCTCCACCATTCTTAATTAATGGGCTATAGCCAAGCGGTAAGGCAACGGACTTTGACTCCGTCATGCGCTGGTTCGAATCCAGCTAGCCCAGCCATTAAGAGCCATTAGCTCAGTTGGTAGAGCATCTGACTTTTAATCAGAGGGTCGAAGGTTCGAGTCCTTCATGGCTCACCATTTTAATGAAATATGCGGGTGTGGCGGAATTGGCAGACGCACTAGACTTAGGATCTAGCGCCTTTGGCGTGGGGGTTCGACTCCCTTCACCCGCACTTTTAATAAAATAACTCATACATGTCTTGCGGAAGTAGTTCAGTGGTAGAATACAACCTTGCCAAGGTTGGGGTCGCGGGTTCGAATCCCGTCTTCCGCTCCAATTTTCAATATGACATGCCGGGGTGGCGGAACAGGCAGACGCACAGGACTTAAAATCCTGCGGTGGGTGACCACCGTGCGGGTTCGACCCCCGCCCTCGGCACCATATGCGCCCGTAGCTCAATTGGATAGAGCGTTTGACTACGGATCAAGAGGTTAGGGGTTCGACTCCTCTCGGGCGCGCTTTTATTAACGGGAAGTGGCTCAGCTTGGTAGAGCACCTGGTTTGGGACCAGGGGGTCGCAGGTTCAAATCCTGTCTTCCCGATATTCCCAAAAAACATGGGGCCTTAGCTCAGCTGGGAGAGCGCCTGCCTTGCACGCAGGAGGTCAGCGGTTCGATCCCGCTAGGCTCCACTTTATTTAATATATGTCTCGGAGGTATACCCAAGTTCGGCTGAAGGGATCGGTCTTGAAAACCGACAGGCGGTGAGAATCGCGCGGGGGTTCGAATCCCTCTACCTCCTCCATTTTTTCTTTAATGGTTTAGACATATAATAATAAAATATTTATTTTTTCCTTCATGGAGGTATACCCAAGTTCGGCTGAAGGGATCGGTCTTGAAAACCGACAGGCGGCGAGAGTCGCGCGGGGGTTCGAATCCCTCTACCTCCTCCATTTTTTAAAAATTTATATTGTCGCGGGGTGGAGCAGCACGGTAGCTCGTCGGGCTCATAACCCGAAGGTCGCAGGTTCAAATCCTGTCCCCGCAACCAAATGGTCCCGTGGTGTAGTGGTTAACATGCCTGCCTGTCACGCAGGAGATCGCCGGTTCGACCCCGGTCGGGACCGCCATTTATGTTGGCTCGGTAGCTCAGTCGGTAGAGCAGAGGACTGAAAATCCTCGTGTCGGCGGTTCGATTCCGTCCCGAGCCACCATTTTTTTATGCCGGCTTAGCTCAATTGGTAGAGCAACTGACTTGTAATCAGTAGGTTGGGGGTTCAAGTCCTCTAGCCGGCATCATTTAGGGGCATAGTTTAAAGGTAGAACTGAGGTCTCCAAAACCTCCAGTGTGGGTTCGATTCCTACTGCCCCTGTAAAGTATATGGGCCTATAGCTCAGCTGGTTAGAGCGCACGCCTGATAAGCGTGAGGTCGATGGTTCGAGTCCATTTAGGCCCACCATATATTATTCCGCAGTAGCTCAGTGGTAGAGCTATCGGCTGTTAACCGATCGGTCGTAGGTTCGAGTCCTACCTGCGGAGCCATGGCCCGTTGGTCAAGTGGTTAAGACACCGCCCTTTCACGGCGGTAACACGGGTTCGAATCCCGTACGGGTCATACAAAAAAGAGTCAGCATTATGCTGACTCTTTTTTATTTTGTTAATCCTTTTTATTACGTTACTTTCCAGAAATAAATAAAGGAATTTTGGAAAAGCTATGGTATGTATAAAAAGGAGGAAATCATAATGACACGAGTTAGAGACTTAATGAGTACCCATATTGTACATTGTACACCGCTAGACAATGTATATGAGGCAGCTGTTAAAATGAAGGAAGAATCAGTTGGATTAATTCCTGTTGTTGAAAATGAGCAAGTTGTTGGGCTTGTTACTGATCGTGATTTAGTCGTTCGAGGGATTGCTGAAAAACATCCTGGATCTAATAAAATTACAAATGTAATGACAACAAATATTATCTCAGTTTCTCCAAATGATTCTATTGAAAAAGCTACAGAGCTAATGGCACAGCATCAAATTAGACGATTACCAGTAGTTGATAGTGGTCAACTTATTGGCATGTTAGCACTAGGAGATTTAGCTATAAGGGAATCAGCAGATGATCAAGCTGGATTTGCCTTGAGCGAAATCTCAGAGCATACAGAGTAAATTGAAACTTTAATTAACCGAGAGTCTAATGGTCACTCATAAAGAGCTAAATTATATATAAAGTTCAGATACATTATTCTAGCATATATGGATTAAACTAATATGTTAGCGTGATGTATCTGAGACATTATATAATAAGGATACGGTTAATAATTTCGACAGTTTTTTTTAATTTCTTATTCTTCATTTTTAATAAGAGAAAAGATGATATACTGATAGATATAAGTATTATGAGAGATTTTGAATATAACAATATTAATTTTTAGTGGTGCGATAATAAATTAATATTTCCTACATAGATGAAAAGGGAAGGGGAATTATATGAAGGCTGTACAGGGCGATCCAAATTGGAATTTGGTTACAGATACATATATAGAACCAAATAATTTCGCTGAATTATTTTCTTTGCTTGTACCTTGTCACCCAAAAGGTGAGGGAAAAGAACGAACTATATTAGTATGGAAAGAAAAAGAATTTTATAAAGAAGAAAATTTAGCGGCATTTATCGTATATGGCATGAATAAAGCAAAGAAATTACCGCAGTTTCATAAAGATGAAATTCCAACTTTAGTGCGTATTCTTCGCTTATGCCAAGAGATTGGTTGGTATGAAGAGGCAAATGATTTTATGATAGCGCAAGGATTAGCTGAGTTTGTTCATACTTCATTGGAATATGAAACATGGGATCTTTTGACACAATCAGTTGCTTTAAATTATTTAATTATTAAATATCGTATAGGTGAATTGACAGATAGGGATATTGAAATTTGGGATAGAGTTAAATTTAATGAGAAGTGTATAACCGATTGTAAACATTTATTATCTCATAAAGAAGTATTGGAATTTACATTCTTTTATATGTGCAAGAGAGCGAAATCATTATCAAAAGAGCAATTAAATAGTGATATGATGAGTTTAGCAATGTATTGTAATACTTTTGTATATGATTTGTATACACATGATTTATTACGGAAATATCGTAAGTGTACAGATTTCCTATCATATTATGGACCTAGTCAGGCAGTTTTAGCATGTCAAAGAGCTGTATTATCTCAAATTTCCGATCGCTTAGACCCATTAAAGACAACGCATGTAGATGATTATTTATATGTGATGAAAGAAATGATGGAGCATATGACGATAGGAGTAATGGATCGATACGGTCATTTTATTGGAAAGCTACTATCTTATGTGCCATTTTTCGAAATGATACAAGTTCCACAGCATGCATATTATTGTGAAGAATTACTGTATATTTGTAAGGGCATTGAATATAAAGAAGAAATACTACGCAATTATATATTTATACAATTACATGATTGTTTACCATCATTCTTTAGGCTATTTCTTAAAAATAAGCGTTACGCAACGATTCATGATATTCTTTTCTATTGGTGCGATGACGAACAAAGAATGAGCTTAGAGAAAAAATATAATCTGAGCTTTATTTATGAAAAATATGCTTGTGGATAAACAATATTTCCGATATGAAAAATTAATATAAATTAAAAAGGATCTCCAGTTTATGTGAGATCCTTTTTTGTTAGTAAAACAAGGAGAAAGTGATTAAGACAAGAAACAACATTCCATATAGGAGAAGTTGTTCAGTATAACTTCCTTGTATACCAAAAAAAGTATTGGCTTTCTTATACAAATTCAATATGTATTTTATTGGAGTATCTTTGAAAGATTGGTACACAGTGTCTCCTCTTTCTAAGCTTCTTGTTCTTGTTTTTGTTTATAAGGGACATTAATATATCTAGCTACAAATAATAAAACAGCCATAAAGAATACTGGAAATACAGTAGATAAATAAAAGCCATTACTAATTATATTTGTTATGAGAGCACTCAAAAGAAAAATAGCATTATAAATATGGGCAATTTTTTGTTTTAGTTGCACTTGAAATGATTCCATCATAATTTCTAATGCAACAAAAGCAATAATAATAGATAAAAATACAATGTTTGTATTGTAAATGATTAAACAGCAGATTAAACCTAAAAAGGCTACGTATTCAATTATAAGAGGTATATTGCGTGGCATACAATTTACCTAACTAAATATGGCAGTGGATTTACTGCATTTGTTTTTTCAAAATTCCATTCTCCATTATGTAATTCAAAATGAAGATGTTGCCCGTATGAATGACCTGTGTTTCCCATATGACCTATTAATTGTCCAGTTTGTACTTGATCACCAGCTTGTACAGTGCGATCCTTCATATGAGCATAAACAGTTGTATATAATTTCCCATTGATTTGATGCGCAATGAAAACAACATTGCCATAGCTAGCTGAATAATAAGATTTCACAACTTTACCTGCAGCAGCAGCATGGATAGAGACGTTTCCTGGAGCGGCAATATCTATACCATAATGCATTTGTTCCCAGCGTATATCAAAGGTTGAGCTAATTCTTCCTTGAGCAGGGAATTTGAAAGCAGCTGGAATTGATGAAGGTTGATCTGTTTTAGCTTGTGGTTGATTTTGTACTACATAGTGTTTTGCTACATATCCGTATCCTGTGCCAAAACGAATTTTATACCAAGTTCCTACAGTTTCTACTACTTGTACTTGTGTACCGTTTTGTAATGAACCGAGTAGAGCGCTACTTGTACTAGCGTTGCTACGTACATTTAGATTAGGTGTTGCAACAGTATATTTTGTATTATTTTGAACGGTGATTCCTTTTACTAAGGGTTGTGAACCATTAGAGATGAATGCTTTTTGTACGTAACCTGTTTGGCCATTATGCGATATTTTATACCATTCGCCTTGATCTTCTTGAACGGTAATAAACTTGCCATTTGGTAATACATCTAAAATGGAAGATTCTAAATTAGGTTCAGAGCGAACGTTTAATGCATTAGCATTAACGATGTATTGATCATTAGAATGAAGTTTGTTTTTTAGTAAAATAGCATCTTTTTGTACATAACCTACTTTATTATGAACAGATACTTTATACCACTCATTAGTTGTTTCAAGGATGTTCACTTTTGTATTAAAGCGAATTGTATCAATTGATGTGCTTTTTACGTTATCTTCTGTATGTAATGCTACTTGATCGACTTTGACATACCCAGTTTTAATATTAGATAATTGTTCAGCGTTTGCTTTTTGTACATTTGTTTCACCCATAGAAGGAAGTAAAGAAGCAATCGCTACAGTAGTTGCTGTTAAAGCAGCAGCTTTCATATTCATGGAATAGAGACCTCCTCTAGTTGTATAGTTGTAATTTTATTATAGTATAAAGATATAATATAGTGGGTGTATTCACATAAATGTAATATGAAATCAATATAAAAATAAATTTTTTGAGGATAATGATTCCTTTTTATACAATTAATTGGGGTTTTATTTTCTAAAATAGAATGTATGTATTGTATAACTTTGATATTTTGTTAATAATTAAGAAAATTAAAAAAGTTGATGATGTCTTATTAGGGTGTTATACTGACAGTGATAATTTTATAGTTTGCTAGGAGAGCTGGTGTTGCCAGCTGAGAGTAGGCCGTAAGCCTTTGATCCTTTTTATTACCTGATCTAGATTATGCTAGCGTAGGGAAGCAATTCGGACACTAACAATGAGTCCCCGTTTCTTTGCGTATAGAAACGGGGCTTTTTTATTTGAAAATTTCATATTGAAACCACTAGGGGTGCTTGATTTGCTGAGAGAGGAATAATCCTTAACCCTTACAACACCTGATCTAGGTAATACTAGCGAAGGGAAGTGGAACATCGAATAAATGTATAACTTTATTTGCTGTAACCACTTCTTATATATAGAAGTGGTTTTTTATTTAGATACATATATTGAAAGGGGATAGAGAAATGAAATTTTGCGATAGATTATTAGAAACTGTGCAACCGGTTTGGGAGATGAGTCATAATCATCCGTTTGTAGTGGGTATGGGAGATGGCACGTTAGAAAAAGATAAATTCCAGTATTATATTATTCAAGATTATTTATATCTGCTAGATTATGCAAAGTTATATGCGATTGGTGTTGTAAAAGCAACGAATCCACAAGTAATGGGAAAGTTCGCTGAACAAATTGATGGAATATTAAATGGCGAAATGACAATCCATAAACAATATGCAAAAAGACTTGGAATTTCTATAGAGGAGATAGAGTCTGCGAAACCATCTGCTAAAAATTTAGCTTATACAAATTACATGATGTCTGTATCTCAAAATGGCACACTTGCGGAATTAATAGCAGCGCTTCTTCCATGTATGTGGAGCTATTGGGAAATTGGAAAGCGTTTAAATGATATTCCTGGAGCAAGAGATCATGAGTTTTTTGGTGAGTGGATTCAAGGATATAGTTCGGAAGAATACGGTAATCTTTGTATTTGGTTAATAGATTTATTAAATAAAATGGCAGTTGGAAAGTCTGAGACAGAACTAGAAAGATTAGAGGAGATTTTCTTATATTCCAGTCGATTTGAATATTTATTCTGGGATATGTCCTATCGTAAGGAGATGTGGGGATTTGAGGAGCAAGAACATACTACAGTTTCATAATGTTTCTTTTCATTACGATGAGAAACCAATCATCCATGAATTAAATGCTTCTATACATGAGAAAGAGTTTGTCAGTATTATCGGACCGAGTGGATGTGGGAAAAGTACTTTATTTCGCCTTATTACAGGTCTAGAAAAGGTAAGTACTGGACAGATAGAACTGACAGAAACAAAGCACCATCCTGTAGGATATATGCCGCAAAAAGATATGCTTTTGCCGTGGAGAACAATTATTGAGAATGCTGCCCTGCCGCTAGAGTGCCAAGGTGTACAGAAGAAAGAAGCACAAGTAAAGGCAAAGGAACTGTTACATAAATTTGGTTTGCAAGGGTATGAGAAAAAATATCCGAAAGATTTATCTGGTGGTATGAGACAACGTGTATCTTTTATTCGAACTTTATTAACAGGCGGGGAAATATTGCTGTTAGATGAACCATTTAGTGCGTTGGATGCTTTAACGAAGACCTCTTTGCAAGAATGGTTGTTTGAACAATGGCAAGAGTGGGAAAAAACAATTTTATTCATTACTCATGATGTTGAAGAAGCGTTATTTCTTTCAAACCGAGTTTTAGTAGTGGAACAGCAGCCGATAACGACTTTGACTGAGCGGACTGTACCGCTTGATCATAACAGAACACGAAAAGATTTATATAAACCGGAAGTATTAGCGCTGAAAGATGAGCTTCTTAGTATGTTACAAAGGCAGGTACTTGTGTGATGAACCGATTGAAAGAATTAGTTCCTGCTATTACACTTTCTAGTATTTTACTAGCTGTGTGGGAAATAGGAGCAAGAATTGTAGATGAGATGTACATTTTACCGTCACCTTCTGCGATTGTAATGAAGATATGGAAACTAAAAGACATATTATTTACAGTTCATTTACCTGCAACGTTATACGTCGTTTTAATAGGTGTTGTTATCTCTATCGTATTAGGTGTAGGGCTAGCGATGTTAATGAATGCGAGTACATGGATGGAGAGAGCATTTTATCCATTATTAGTTGCTTCACAAACGATTCCGATTACTGCGCTTGCTCCGCTATTTGTTTTATGGTTTGGATACACAATTTGGAGTAAGGTTGTTGTCACAGTTTTAATTACGTTTTTCCCAATTGCGGTCAATACGTATGATGGACTGCGTAGTACGAAAAAAGAATGGGAGGAGCTCTTAGTTACATATGGAGCAACAAAAAGAGATATTTTTCTTAAATTAAAGTTGCCGTCTGCTCTTCCTTATTTTTTCTCAGCTTTAAAAATTGCAGTTCCGCTTAGTGTTATCGGAGCAGCAATTGGAGAATGGCTCGGTGCACAAGCTGGGCTTGGATATTTCAGTAAGAGAATGATGACGCAGTTAGATGGAGCTGGCGTATTTGCACCTATTGTATTGTTATCATTATTAGCTATTTTCTTCGTCGTAATTATTTCCATATTAGAAAAGAAATTCATTAGTTGGAGGAAGTATTCATGAAATTTTTAAAGCGCATCTTTGTGTTTACATTATTAATTGCAATAATTGCAGGATGTTCGAGTAATTCAGCATCAGACAAAAGTAAAAAAGAGAAAGAAATAACAGTCATGTTAGATTGGTATCCAAATGCGGTACATAGCTTTATCTATGCAGCAATTGAAAAAGGATACTTTAAAGAAGAAGGTGTAAAGGTAAATATTAAATTCCCTTCTAATCCGACTGATCCATTAACGCTGGCAGCAGCAGGGAAGGTGACAGTTGGCTTGTATTATCAGCCAGATGTTGTTATGGCGAGAGCGAATGAGCAAATTCCAGTGAAATCAATTGGAGCTGTCGTACGTTCACCATTAAATCATGTTGTATCACTGAAATCAGCGGGCATTCAATCACCGAAAGATTTAGAAGGAAAAACAGTAGGATACTCTGGAACACCTTTAAGTGAGATGTATTTAAAAACGATGGTAAAAGAAGCTGGTGGTAATCCTGATACAGTGAAAGTAGTTGATGTTGGCTTTGATTTAGTACCAGCATTAATTACGAAGAAAGTAGATGCGGTGACAGGGGCATATATTAACCATGAAGTACCTGTTATGCGTCATGAAGGCCATGAACCAGCGTACTTTAATCCAGCTGATTACGGAGTACCAAACTACCATGAGCTTGTGTTTGTAACAGGTGATAAAACGTTGAAAAAAGATAAAGAAGCGTTGCAAGCTTTCTTACGTGGTACGAAAAAAGGCTATGATTTCATGAAGAAAAACCCAGATGAAGCATTGAATATTTTATTAAATCATCAAGAAAAAGAAAACTTCCCACTTGTGCCAGAAGTTGAAAAGGAAAGTATGAAAATTTTATTAGAGAAGATGGAAACGAAAGATGAGCCATTTTTATCAGATTCAAAAGAATCTTGGGAGAAACAAAATAAGTGGCTGAAGGACAAAGGAATGACGAAAGAAACCGTCCCAGCCGATGAACTATTCGAAAATATTTTAAAGTAGGCGAATGAATATGAAAAATGAGCTCCACGTAATCTCAAATGGCCATATGCCATTCGAAGAGTTAGTGAATGTAGCGATGCAAATTGAGAGTGAGATTGATTATTTGCATATTCGTGAGCGTGAGAAGAGTACAAAGGAATTGTATGAAGGTGTGGAAAGTCTTTTGAGGAAAGGCTTTCCAGCATCGAAAATAGTGATAAATGACCGAATTGATATTGCTATTTTATTAAACATTCCGCGCGTGCAGCTAGGATATCGAAGCGCAGATGTAAGGTCAGTGAAAGAAAAGTTTTCTTATTTGCATGTCGGTTATTCTGTGCATTCTTTAGAAGAGGCGATCGATGCATTTAAGAATGGGGCGGATTCACTTGTCTATGGCCATGTATTTCCGACAGATTGTAAAAAAGGTGTGCCAGCGAGAGGGCTTGAAGAAATTTCAGACATTGCAAGGTGTTTATCTATACCGATTACAGCAATTGGAGGAATTACCCCAGAAAACACAGTGGATGTTCTTACTAACGGTGTAAGTGGTATAGCAGTTATGTCTGGAATTGTAAGTAGTAGTAACCCGTATAGCAAAGCGAAATCTTATAAGGAATCAATAAGAAAGTGGGCGGAAAAACATGTGTGAGAAGTATGATGTAGCGATTATTGGTGGTGGTGTAATTGGCAGTTCAGTTGCACATTTTCTAGCAGAAAGAGGACATAAAGTAGCGATTGTGGAGAAGCAAAGTATTGCATCGGAAGCTTCCAAAGCAGCTGCTGGTTTACTTGGTGTTCAGGCAGAATGGGATGTGTATGATCCGCTATTTGAACTTGCTAGAGAAAGCCGAGCTATATTTCCACAACTTGCAGCAGTTTTACGTGAAAAGACGGGTATTGATATTGGATATGAAGAAAAAGGAATTTATCGTATTGCTCAAAATGAAGATGAGAAGGAAAGAATTCTTCACATTATGGATTGGCAGCAGAAAACAGGTGAAGATTCTTATTTTCTAACGGGAGACCATGTGCGGGAAAAAGAGCCATATCTATCCGAATCTATTATAGGAGCAGTATATTATCCGAAAGACGGTCATGTTATTGCACCAGAGCTTACGAAAGCATTCGCACATTCTGCGGCAATTTCCGGTGCTGATATATATGAACAGGCAGAAGTATTTGATATCCGTATTGAAAATAATAAAGTGACTGGAGTTATTACAAGTGAAGGTATTGTCACATGTGAGAAAGTCGTTATTGCAGGAGGTTCATGGAGCACGAAGTTACTCAGTTATTTTCACCGTGATTGGGGTACATATCCAGTTAAAGGAGAAGTGGTTGCGGTAAGAAGTAGAAAACAACTTTTAAAAGCACCTATTTTTCAAGAAAGATTTTACATTACTCCAAAGCGCGGTGGACGTTACGTAATTGGGGCAACAATGAAGCCACATACGTTCAATAAAACTGTGCAGCCAGAAAGTATAACTTCTATATTAGAGCGTGCTTATACAATATTGCCAGCTTTAAAAGAAGCAGAATGGGAAAGCACGTGGGCAGGATTACGACCACAATCGAATCATGAAGCTCCTTATATGGGAGAGCATGAAGAAATAAAAGGTTTATATGCTTGCACGGGCCATTATCGAAACGGTATTTTATTAAGTCCTATTTCTGGCCAATATATGGCTGATTTAATAGAAGGAAAGCAAGAGAATCATTTGCTAGATTCATTGCTTTCTAGAAGAGTTTAGAAAGGGGATGGAAGTTTGAATTTAAAAATTAATGGTAACCAAATTGAAGTGCCAGCGAGTGTAAAAACAGTAGCTGAGCTACTTACACATTTAGAGTTAGATAACAGAATTGTTGTAGTAGAGCGTAATAAAGATATTTTACAAAAAGATGATCATACAGATACATCTGTTTTTGATGGAGACCAAATTGAGATTGTAACTTTCGTAGGAGGCGGTTGATTATGTTAAACATTGGACCATTTTCATTTCATTCTAGACTTTTATTAGGAACAGGTAAATTCCCTGATTTTGACGTACAGCAAAAGGCAATTGACGTTTCTGAAGCTGAAATTTTAACGTTTGCAGTACGTCGTATGGATATCTTTGATGCAAAGCAACCTAATTTATTAGAGAAACTTGATGTGAAAAAATATACGTTATTACCAAATACAGCAGGAGCAAAAAATGCTGAAGAGGCTGTTCGTATTGCAAAATTAGCAAAAGCTTCTGGGCTTTGTGACATGATAAAGGTAGAAGTTATTGGTGATGATAGAACGTTATTACCTGATCCGGTAGAAACGTTAAAGGCATCTGAAATGTTACTGGAAGAAGGATTTATCGTACTTCCGTATACATCTGATGATGTTGTATTAGCACGTAAATTACAAGAGCTTGGCGTGCATGCGATTATGCCAGGAGCATCTCCAATCGGATCAGGACTTGGTATTGTAAATCCATTAAATTTGGGCTTCATTATTGAACAAGCGACAGTACCAGTTATCGTTGATGCCGGTATTGGTAGCCCAGCTGATGCGGCATTTGCAATGGAATTAGGAGCAGATGGCGTGTTATTAAATACAGCTGTATCAGGAGCAAAAGATCCTATTAAAATGGCAAAAGCAATGAAATTAAGTATTGAAGCAGGCCGTTTAGGATTTGAAGCAGGTCGTATTGCACGTAAGCGTTGTGCAACTGCAAGTAGTCCTTTAGAAGGAATGAGCGTAGTTGAATAATCGATATTCTCGCCAAGAACTATTTTCTCCAATTGGAGAAGAAGGACAGCAAAAGATAAGAGAAAAGCATGTGCTTATTATCGGTGCAGGTGCATTAGGTAGTGCAAATGCAGAGATGTTTGTAAGAGCAGGTGTTGGCAAGATAACAATTGTTGACCGTGATTATGTAGATTGGAGTAATTTACAAAGACAACAATTGTATGCAGAGAGCGACGTAAAGAATAATCTTCCAAAAGCTATAGCGGCTAAAAAACGTTTAGAAGAGATTAATAGTGATGTAACAATAGAAGCTCTCGTTCAAGATGTAACAGCTGAAGAGCTAGAAGAACTTGTTACAAATGTTGATGTAATTATTGATGCGACTGATAATTTTGAAACACGCTTTATTGTGAATGATATAGCACAAAAATATTCTATTCCATGGATTTACGGTGCATGTGTAGGTAGTTACGGTCTTTCTTACACAATCCTTCCTAGTAAAACACCATGTTTATCATGTTTATTACAGTCGATTCCGCTTGGCGGGGCAACATGTGATACAGCGGGTATTATATCACCTGCTGTATCTCTTGTCGTTTCTCATCAAGTAACAGAAGCTCTTAAACTGTTAGTAGAAGATTACGAATCACTTCGAGATGGGCTTGTATCGTTTGATATGTGGAAGAATGAGTATTCATGTATGAATGTGCAAAAACTTCGCCAGCATAATTGTCCTTCATGCGGAGAGAATGCATTATATCCGTATTTAAATAAAGAGAACACATCAAAAACAGCAGTTTTATGCGGGCGAAATACAGTTCAAATTAGACCACCTTATAAAGATGAAATGAATTTTGAACAATATAAAGAGTTGCTGGAAGGTCGCGTGAATGATTTAAATATAAATCTATATTTATTATCATTTTCTGTTGAAGACAAGAGGTTAGTAGCCTTTAAAGATGGCCGTGTGCTCGTACATGGAACGAAAGATATAAGCGAAGCAAAAACGATTTATCATCGCTATTTTGGATAGAAAAGGATGAGTGGGATGAAAGTGAATAAAGCTTTAACAATTGCAGGGTCTGATAGCGGCGGCGGTGCTGGAATTCAGGCAGATTTAAAAACATTCCAAGAGCTTGGTGTATACGGAATGACGGCTATTACGGCAATTACTGCTCAAAACACGCTTGGCGTTCAAGGGGTATATCCTGTTCCGTTAGAAGGTATTACAGAACAGCTGAATTCAATTGGTACGGATTTAACACCAGACGCAGTGAAACTAGGAATGTTATTTAGTAGTGAAATAATTCAAATTGTTGCAGAACAAATTAAAAAGTTTGGCTGGAATAATATTGTGCTAGATCCCGTTATGATTGCAAAAGGCGGTGCATCATTATTACAGCAAGAAGCAGTTCAAGCATTAAAAGAATATTTATTACCAGTAGCAACTGTTATAACACCGAATGTCCCAGAAGCAGAAGTGTTAACTGGGATGGAGATTCATAATGTTGAAGATAGTAAGGAAGCTGCAAAAGTATTGCATGAATTAGGTGCTAAATATGTGCTTATGAAGGGCGGACATGCAGAATATCAAGGGAATGAAGTAATTGATTTCCTCTTTGATGGAGAAAAATTTATTGAGTTTAGAAGCGAGCGAATTCCTTCAAAGCAAACGCATGGAAGTGGGTGTACATTTGCTTCAGCGGTTACAGCAGGACTTGCGAAAGGATACTCAATTGAAGATGCTGTTCAAGAAGCAAAACGATTTATTAGTATAGCAATTGAAGAGCCATTGAATATTGGTAGTGGTCATGGACCGACGAATCATTTTGCATATAAAGTGAATAGAACGCGTGCATAGGTAAGTGAAAAGCCAGTTTTATAACTGGCTTTTTTTCTGTTTACTTTTTCAAAATACAGGAGTAATATATCAGCCAGAATACATTTTTTTGTAAACGCTGAGTCCAATTATATGGAGCGGAGGAACCAATTTGTGCGTAGGCACTAGGGGTGAATCTTTCAAGTTTGAAAGTAGGGCTACTCTCAAAGTCCGAATCCGACAGCTAACTTCGTAAGCGTCTTGAGAGAGGACGGTGCCATGATGGATACATCACTTCATCGATCTGATTAGTATAGGGGAATATCAATCTATGTTTGATTTCTTTTATACTAAGGAGGATGAGGTACATGGAACTAACACTTATTTGTGTTGGAGAAGAAAGTAAGGTAGATAGT
The DNA here is from genome assembly GCF_038005805.1 of Bacillus sp. FSL R9-9497. Classification (NCBI taxonomy): domain Bacteria; kingdom Bacillati; phylum Bacillota; class Bacilli; order Caryophanales; family Bacillaceae; genus Bacillus; species Bacillus sp. FSL R9-9497. The sequence goes on from NZ_JBBOTY010000001.1 coordinate 736,734, forward strand.
TTAAGAGATCTAGTACCATTTCAACATAAGTTAATTATTTTTACAGCAAATGAAGAGATAGCGGCTGAAGTTAGGAATTGTGGGTTTGATTGGACTTATAGCTGCAGTAAGGAGCAGGACTTTACTAGTATTTGTGAGTGTATTAAGAAGGTGATTTTACTAGGGGATGAGCTTCCAATCGTTAGTTTTTTCACAGAACACATTCGCTTTTCTTTTCAAGCACCTATTACTGTTGTTACAAGGAATAAACGATATCCAGCGAGGCTCTATGAAACAATTGGAGCTAAGTTTGTCGTGTTTACAAATTGTGATAATATTTCTTTTTTATTTTTTGAATAGGGCGGGGGAAGAAATGATGAAGGTATTATTACTTGGAGATATAGCAAATCGTTGGGCAGTATCGGTAGAGCGAGTTCAAGAATTGGTTCAGATCGATCCCCTTTTTCCAGGGCCGTATATTATATTACCATCAAAAGATGCTTTGTATTTAGAGGTGGATATTACCGAGTATGAGCAGCTACATGCAGAATTGACACAAGTTTATATTCGCGGGAGAAATTTACGTGCATTTTTACGAGGAGAATAAAGGTTGAATAAAAAAGAGCGAATGCTGAGTGCAACAAGCTATGCACTTCATCTCATTCGCTCTTTTTATTTCATATTTAAAAGGTCATTTTTAAGAAAAGAGAAGAGAAATAAAGAAAATAGATGAAATAATAGTAATAATCTTCAATGTAAGCGTTTAAATGAATATAAATATTATTATTTTCAGTAATTTAACCCTTTACAAGTGAAATATAGAGGAGTATATTTACTCTCATAAATCATTCATAAAATTTCCAAAAAAACCTAAAATCGCTGAGTTCCAGAAATGGAGCGGGGGAACCAATTTTGTGCATCGTCACTTGGGGTGAATCTTTCAGTTTTGAAAGTAGGGCTACTCTTTAGGCCCGAATCCGACAGCTAACCTCGTAAGCGTTTAGAGAGGAGGTTTACTTTTTGTTGTTCATTTTTTGAACACTGAGTAGAGCTCAGTGTTCTTTTTTAATAATTAAATGGTAAATTTTAACAAAAACAAAGCGAGGGATAGCTATGTTAGATGTTGTAATGGTCGGGATTTTTATTTTATTAGTTGCATCAATGGCAAGTCTTGCAAGTTGGTCAGATAAAGTTGTGAAAGAAGGAAAGCAATCATGATGATTGTCTTATCGGTTATTGTCGCAGCAATTACAGTGTATTTAGTGTATGCATTATTAAATCCAGAGAAGTTTTAATTAGGGGGAATCATTCATTATGATTTGGGTTGCAGTCATTATTACAATGCTCTTGTTTATTTTAGTAGCAAAGCCAATGGGGATTTATTTAGAAAAAGCTTTTCAAGGTAGCAAAATGCTAGATAAAGTATTCGGGCCTTTTGAAAAACTTATTTTTAAAATTATGGGTGTAAAAGAATACAATCAAACGTGGAAACAGTACGCATTATCATTAGTTTTACTCAACGGATTTATGATTGTTATTGTATATTTCATTTTCAGATTACAAGGTGTGTTGCCGCTAAATCCAGCGCATATTGAAGGGATGGAGCCTACGCTCGCTTTTAATACAGCGATTAGTTTTATGGCTGATACAAACTTACAGCATTATAGCGGTGAAAATGGTTTATCCTATTTATCACAATTAATCGGGATTACATTTTTAATGTTTGCGGCACCAGCAACGACATTGGCGCTCGTTATGGCTTTTATAAGAGGACTTGCTGGAAAAGAACTTGGTAACTTTTTCGTTGATTTTACAAGAGCGTTAACGAGAGTGTTTCTTCCTATCGCATTTATTGCGGCACTAGTTTTTGTTGCACTTGGCGTACCGCAAACGTTAGATGGGGCGGTTACAGCACAAACGATTGATGGGGCAAAGCAAAGTATATTACGTGGCCCTGTTGCATCATTCGTTTCTATTAAGGAACTTGGAAATAACGGCGGTGGATTTTTCGGAGCAAACTCTACGCATCCTTTTGAAAATCCAGGACAAATGAGTAATATTTTGCAAATGATGCTTATGATGTTATTACCAACAGCACTTCCATTTACGTACGGACGAATGGTAGGAAATAAAAAACAAGGTCGCATCCTTTTCGTGTCACTATTTATGGTATTTTTACTAGGGTTTATAACGATTACGACATCTGAACTAAACGGGAACCCGGCATTAAATGGAATGGGTATCGAACATGTACAAGGAAGTACAGAAGGGAAAGAAGTACGATTTGGAACAGTATTTTCTTCACTATACGCAACGGTAACGACAGCTGCTGAAACTGGGGCTGTTAATACGATGCATGATACGTTAACACCAATTGGCGGTCTAGTTCCACTTGTAAATATGATGTTAAATACAGTGTATGGCGGCGTTGGAGCAGGCTTTGTAAACATTATTATGTATGCAATTATTGCAGTGTTTATATCTGGGTTAATGGTTGGACGGACACCAGAGTTTTTAGGTAAAAAGATTGAAGGTAAGGAAATGAAATTAATTGCGGTCACGATTTTATTTCATCCATTGCTCATTTTAGGCTTTTCGGCATTAGCTCTTTCAACAAATTTAGGGACGGATGCTATTTCTCATTCTGGTTTCCACGGTTTAACGCAAGTTGTATATGAATATACATCGTCAGCTGCAAATAACGGATCTGGATTTGAAGGATTAGGAGATAATACACCGTTTTGGAATATTACGACTGGTTTAGTTATGTTTTTAGGACGCTACTTCAGTTTAATTACGATGTTAGCTGTGGCAGCTTCGCTGAAAGAAAAAACGGTAGTGCCAGAAACAGTTGGAACGTTCCGTACAGATAATAGTTTATTTGGTGGCATCTTCATCGGAACAATTGTAATTGTCGGTGCATTAACATTCTTCCCGATGTTAGTACTCGGTCCAATTGCAGAATTTCTTACATTGAAGTAATGGAGGGTAAATGATGAGACCGGTAGTAGTAAAAGAAAAACAATTAAATGAGTCACAAATACATGCTGTAGAAGATGAAGTTAGACAAGCGAAAACGATGGATCGTGATATCGTAACACATGCGATGAAGCAATCCGTTGCGAAATTGAATCCGAAAGTCATGATAAAGAATCCGATTATGTTCGTTGTGGAGATTGGATTTATCATTACGTTCATTTTATCTTTTCTTCCAAGTAGTTCTAGTAGTATACCAGATTGGTTTAATATAACAGTTTCTCTCATTCTATTATTTACAGTTTTATTTGCGAATTTTGCAGAAGCATTAGCAGAAGGTCGTGGTAAAGCGCAAGCCGATTCTTTAAAGCAGTCGAAGAAAGATGTGTTTGCAAATGTAGTAAAAGAAAATGGAGACATTGTCCAAGTTTCAGCAACTGATCTTAGAAAAGGTGACGTTGTTATCGTAAAACAAGGAGAAATGATTCCGAATGATGGCGAAGTAATCAAAGGATTAGCATCTGTAGATGAATCTGCAATTACAGGGGAATCAGCTCCTGTTATAAAAGAAGCAGGCGGTGATTTTTGTTCCGTAACAGGTGGAACGATGGTCGTAAGTGATGAAATTACAATTGTCATTACGAGTAATCCTGGTGAATCATTTATCGACAAAATGATTTCTTTAGTAGAAGGAGCTGCTCGTCAAAAAACGCCGAATGAGATTGCTTTAAATACAGTATTAACGAGCTTAACTCTTATTTTCTTGATCGTTGTTGTGACGTTGCCGATTTTTACAAATTATTTAGGGTTTCAAATTGATACTGCTGTGCTAGTTGCATTATTAGTTTGTTTAATTCCAACGACAATTGGTGGGCTATTATCGGCAATTGGTATTGCTGGGATGGACCGTGTGACAAAGTTTAACGTGTTAGCGATGTCGGGGAAAGCAGTAGAAGCTGCTGGCGATATTAATACAATTATTTTAGATAAAACAGGTACAATTACTTTTGGGAACCGGATGGCTCATACATTATTGCCTGTAGGAAATGAAACGATTGAGCAAGTTGGAAAGTGGGCCGCTATTAGTTCTGTTTTAGATGAAACACCAGAAGGTCGATCTGTTATCGAGTATGTGCAGGGAAAATCTATATCATACAATAGGGAACTTGCAGAACAAGGTGAGTTTGTTCCGTTTAAAGCAGAAACGAGAATGAGTGGTGTTGATTTACAAGACGGAACAAAAGTGAGAAAAGGTGCTGTAGGTGCCGTTATTGAATGGGTTGAGTTACAAGGCGGAATAATTCCGAAAGATGTAAATCAAAAAGCAGACTTAATTTCAAAAGAGGGTGGAACACCACTTGTAGTTGCAGTAGATAATCGTATTTATGGTTTAATTTATTTAAAGGATACAGTAAAACCGGGTATGCGTGAGCGTTTTGAACAGTTACGCCAAATGGGGATTAAAACGGTTATGTGTACAGGTGATAATCCGTTAACGGCAGCAACGATTGCAAAAGAAGCTGGAGTAGATGAATTCGTTGCCGAGTGTAAACCGGAAGATAAAATTGCTGTTATTAAAGCAGAGCAAGATAAAGGGAAACTTGTAGCAATGACAGGTGATGGTACAAATGATGCTCCAGCATTGGCACAGGCGGACGTTGGATTAGCGATGAACAGTGGTACGACAGCAGCGAAAGAAGCGGCCAACATGATTGATCTAGACTCGAATCCAACGAAAATTATTGAGGTTGTAGGAATCGGTAAGCAATTGTTAATGACGCGAGGTGCTTTAACGACGTTTAGTATTGCGAATGATATAGCGAAATATTTTGCAATCATTCCAGCAATGTTTACACTTGCGATTCCGCAAATGGAAGCATTGAACATTATGAAATTAACATCACCACTGTCAGCGATTTTATCAGCATTAATATTTAACGCTGTTATTATTCCATTACTCATTCCGTTAGCGATGAAAGGTATTGCATATAAACCGATGAGTTCTAATGCATTGCTTAGCCGAAACTTACTTATTTATGGGCTTGGTGGAGTTATCGTTCCGTTCATTGGAATTAAGGTAATTGATATGATTGTCGGCTTGTTTATATAAGGAAGAGGGGAAAAAGATGGAGAAGAAACAAAGTATACTATCACCAATTATCCGTATTACTTTTACATTTCTAGTATTGTGTGGACTTGTATACCCACTTATTGTTACTGGTATTGCACAAGCAGTGATGAAGGATAATGCGGATGGAAGTCTAATATATAATGATAAAAATGAAGTGATTGGTTCTAAATTAATTGGTCAAAACTTCACGGATCCACGTTATTTTCAAGGGCGTGTTTCTAGTATTGAATATAAGGCTGAAGCATCTGGTTCAAATAACTATGCACCATCTAATCCAGATTTAGCAAAGCGAGTAGAGAAAAGTATTGCGGACTGGAAGGAAAAAAATCCAGCTGTTCCAGTTACAGAAGTACCGATAGATTTAGTGACAAATTCAGGTTCAGGGCTTGATCCTGATATTAGTCCAAAGGCGGCCTCGGTGCAGGTGAATCGCATCTCAAAATTAACGAATATTCCGAAAGAAAAACTTAATCAATTGATTAAAGATCAAACAGAAGGTGCTGCGCTTGGTTTATTTGGAGAAGATCGAGTGAACGTCTTAAAGCTAAATTTGGCATTACAGAAATTAATGAAATAGTAACAGTGCTACCTCAATCTAATGGATTGAGGTAGCGTTGTTTCGAATGAAAGGTAGTGTTTATTTTGTATGCAGATGATTATGAACCGAAGTTTCAAAGGCGAACGCCAGAGGAATATTTAGAATATATTCGTCAGCAAAATCGCGGAAAGTTAAAGCTATATGTCGGAGCAGCTCCAGGCGTAGGAAAAAGTTATAAAATGCTCTTTGATGCAAGAGAAATGAAAAAAGATGGAATTGATATTGTAATTGGTTTAATTGAAACGCATGGAAGAAAAGAGACGGAAGAAGCAATTGCTGATTTAGAAAAAGTTCCTTTAAAAGAAATACAGTATAAAGGAAAGGTATTTTATGAGCTTGATGTGGAAGGAATAAAAAAACGCGCGCCGCAAGTAGTCGTAGTGGATGAACTTGCTCATAGTAATGTTCCTGGTTCTAAATATAAGAAACGTTATATGGATGTGCAGGAATTGTTAGAGGCTGGTATATCGGTATTATCAACTTTTAATATTCAACATTTAGAAAGTGTTCATGATATTGTAGCTCAAATTACGAATGTAAAAGTAAGAGAACGAATTCCAGATTTTATTTTACAAAAAGCAAATGAAATTCAGCTCGTTGATGCAACGCCTGAGGTATTAAGGAAGAGACTAATAGACGGAAAGATATATAAAGAAGAAAAAATTCAGCAAAGCTTACAAAACTTCTTTACACTTAATAATTTAGGAGCACTTAGGGAATTATCACTTCGAGAAGTTGCTGATGATATGGACGAGAAAATTAGCCAAACAGTAATAGAACCAATTGGCGTAAAAGAAAAAATTCTCGTTTGTGTACAATACAGTTCAACAGCGGAGAAATTAATAAGACGGGGATGGCGCATGGCTGATCGGTTAAATGCTGAATTGTACGTATTAAACGTTGAGAGGGAAAATATAGATTCTATTTCAGCTGGAAAAAAGCAGACGATTGAAGAGTGGAAATCGTTAACCAATCAATTTGATGCGAGTTTTGTATTAGAAGAGGCGAAAGGGAGAAAACCAGCGGATGTTATTATTGAAGTCGCAAGAAGATTACAAGTGACGCAAATTTTACTTGGACAATCTGCAAGAACAAGGTGGGAAGAAATACGAAAAGGCTCTATTGTAAATGAAATTATGAGACAAACAAAGTATATTGATATTCATATTGTTGCGGATCAAAGAGGGTAAAATAGAGCCGACATTTTGGGGGCTCTATTTTAATTTTTGTACAGCATGAAAACTTAGCATTTTCATTGCATATAAGATTACAAGTAAAAACATAATTGCGCCTAGGAAGAAAATCCAAAAGTAATTTTGGTTAAATAAAAGAAATCCACCTATAAGTGGCCCTGTACCCATACCAAGATAGCGGATGAAGTTGTATATACCGATAGCTGTTGCACGTTCTTGTACGAATTCTTCTGTTAATAAAGTAGTGTGAGTTGGCATAGAAAGTCCCATACTAAAACCGTACAAAGATGTAACGATAATGATGAAGGGGATATTGATGCTATATGTGAAAGAGAATAAAACGACACATATAATATTGAAGAAACTCGTAATAAATAAAGCTTGCTTTGTTGTGAGGCGTTTTTGCAAAAACTTGTAGCAAAAACTTCCTAGCATGATAGAAAGAGACATTGGTACAAACATAAGACCAATTTTATTTACAGTTAAATGAAATGAATTTGTTAAAATACTCGGTAAAAAAACGAGAAAGCAAAAGTAAATACAAAATTGAATGAAGCCAATAAGAGTAATAGAAAATCCAGTTTTACTTTTTAAGATAAGAGAGTAATTCTTTTGTGCTTTAGACTGCTTAATTACATTTGGCTTTGTTTCTGGAAGTAGTGAAATGTTTATCATTAATAAGATAATGCCAAGTGTAGATAAAAAGAGAAATACAGATAAGTGACCATTTATACTGCCAAGATAACCACCTATGAGAGGAGCCATTGCAGGTGCGAGGGCAAGTAACATTTGGTATAGGCTCATCGCTTCTCCGCGTTCTTTTCCTTCAAATAAATCGCCGATAATCGTTGCTGAAACTACAGGTATAGCCGCTATTCCTATAGCTTGAACAGCTCTAAAAAAGAGAAATAAATAAATGTTTGCCGAAAAAGCACATCCGATTGAAGCAATCGTACTAATAATTAAACTAGGAATAAGGACAGATTTTCTCCCTTTTGTATCAATTAAAGGGCCATATATGAGCTGCATAATCGCAAGAACGAATGTAAAAAGTGAAACTGTTACATTTACAAGATAAAGAGAAGTATGAAAAGAATTTTGAATCATCGGTAAGATAGGTGTGTAAATATTTTGAGCGAAGGAACCGAATAAGGCACTAATACAGATAACATATAAAATGAAATTTAGTTTAGATTTTTTCATCTTGTTAACCCCCTTGTAATTTAGTTTCCTAGGAAACTAAATTTATTTTAACATGATTTTCTCACTTGTAAAGATGAAAAAATAATTTTAAAATGGTATATAGTTAAATTGTTTCTTCGGAAACTTAGGAGGCGAACGGATTGAAGCATGCAACGAAGCAAATGGAAATACTGTCGGACATTCGTACACTTTTGCATAAAAAAGAAGAACATTTAAAACGACAAAATGAGAAGTTTCTTCGTGAGACAGGTGTAAGTAGTATGTCTTTATCTGAGTTACATGTAATCGAATGTATCGGAAAAAATGGTTTGATAAATGTAACGGCAATTACGACAGAAATGGGCATGACGAAGGGAGCAATCTCTAAAATTTGTACAAAGTTGTTTCAAAAGCAATTCGTTGAGAAGATGCAAATATTAGATAATCAAAAAGAAATCTTCTTCCGCTTAACGGAAAGTGGGAATAAAATATATAAAGCTCATGAAAAATTGCATAAGCAAGCTGAAGAAAAGTGGTTGTTACTTTTAGATGGATATACGAAAGAAGAGCAAGATTTTATTCAAAGGTTTATAAAGGATGTCTCCGGTCATTTGGAAATATAATTGGAAGAAAAAACTCCTTTTTCTCAAGTCTTTTAAATATAATTTCTGAAAGAACTCATATATAATAGAAAAAGATACTTAACATGGTGAATAATTAAAGAGTCAATATATATAGAGGAGAGAGTAACATGCTTGAAAATACGGGGTTAGTATTAGAAGGCGGCGGTATGCGTGGTGTGTACACGGGCGGGATATTAGAATACTTTATGGAACAAGATTTATATTTTCCATATGTAATTGGTGTATCAGCTGGTGCTTGTCATGCAGCGTCGTATCTTTCCAGACAAAGAAATAGAAATAAAACGGTCAATATTGATTATGCATCACATCCGAAATATTTATCGTATAAAAACTTATGGAGAAAACGGCAGTTATTTGATATGGATTTCATTTTTCATGAAATTCCAGAAAAGCATGTGCCGTTTGATTTTGAAACATACTTTAATAGCCCAGAACGTTTCCTTGTAGGAACGACGGATTGTGAAACTGGGCAATCTGTTTATTTTGAAAAAGAAGGAACGAATGATGATGCGCTAAATTTATTACAAGCGTCTAGTTCATTGCCTTTCATTGCACCAGTAGTAAATTACCGTGGTAAGCAATTATTAGATGGTGGGATTTCAGATCCGATTCCAGTTCGTAAAGCACAGGAAGATGGATTTAAAAAATCAGTCGTAATTTTAACGAGAAATCATGGCTACGCGAAGAAAAAATCAAAGTTTGGATGGGTTGCTGCGAAAGCTTATAAAAAATATCCGAATCTTGTTAACACGATGCTAAATCGTTATGAAGTGTATAATGAAACACTTCACTACATCGAAAAAGAAGAACAAGCGGGTAATTTATTTGTTATTCGCCCAGAAGTGCCGCTTCAAGTAGATCGTATGGAAAAAGATACAGCAAAACTACAAAATTTATATGAGCAAGGCTATGAAGATGCAAAGAGACAGTTTGCAGATTTGCAGGCGTTTTTGCAAAAATAAGTACTAGGCTGCGGAGATGGAGTTCTCTGCAGCCTTTTTTTGTATTGCTTGCTTATCCGTTACTTTTTAAAAATGTATGAATGTTTAAGTGTTTAAAGAGTTTGTAAAACATCGGGGTTTCTTGTTGAGGAGAATTTATTTGAAGGATATTATGATGATGTAGCGCGACTAAACTATTAAATTTATGAGGTGATTGTTAATGAAAGGAAAAGTTTTTTCAATTACGACTTTAGTATTATTAGCAACATCAATCTCAACAAGTGCATTCTATCCAACTCTAAGCGGTCACAAAAGCGGTAACCTACTATCTTACAGAGCTCAAACTACTACGAATCAAAATGCATCTCGTTGTTCAGTAGCAATTTCTTTTATTAAATCAAATGGAAATAATTCATATATTGAAAGCGCTTCAGACAAATTAGGATCCCATGAATCTGGAAGAGCATTAAACGCAACTGTGAGTAATGGTGCATATAACGCCTTTGGTGCAAAAGGACTATACTCGGAGCATTATGCAAATGAGAATAATGACTATCAAGAAGATACACACAAAGGTACTTTTGATAGTAATGGTAACTTACGATTACAGTGGTAAAAAGCATTAAACAGTTGTCTTTATAAATATTTAGATAAGGAGAAGGGGATGTTCATCATCTCCTTCTTATTTAAAAGGAGCACAGACATGTACCTAGCTTTTAAAAATATAAAAAGCAATAAACTGTTTTTCTTAATTCTCCTTATGTCATTTTTTATTTCTTTTCTTTCTATATCAATAGCCGCACTTTTAACAGAGTCTAAACGAAACTTTATATCGGCTTTTCAAATCGGTTTTCCAGAGAAGAACCAAGTTTTAACTGTTCCGATAGCGAATGCAACTGAATTGGAAGAGATAATTCCTTTCATACAAGATACTTTTGTTAAAAGTGATATTTATGTAGAGCATTTAAAAGCATTAAATAGTTCAGGGGCAACAAAGATCATAGCTGTGAATTTAAAAGATGATTATTATTGGAAGCCATATATTTCTGAAGGACAATATTTTCATCGTGAAAATGTAAACGATATGGTTGTTGGCGATCAAACGAATGTAGAGGAGTTATATGAATTTGATGATACATATAAAAAAATAGGAACTATATCAAGAAAAGACAGTGACGTCGGTGTAGCAGGCATATACGTTCCACTTCAAAACTTACCTACTATATCTAAAAAAGGTATTATCGAGAGTAAACAATTACAATTAACAGTTGTTAATCCTACATCATCTATTCATAACGAAATAAAAAAGTTTATGGGTAGGAGTAAAGAAGTGCTTTCGGGAGATGTTCAAATGCTGAATGAACGAGATCTTCAAGAACTACATGTGACACATATAGATCCAGCAAATAAGTATTATTATAAATTTATTCTTGTTGCAATTGTTTCTGGCATTTCTGCGGTTTTATTTTGGATTTATAAAAAAGAAAGAGAGATTTCATTAAAAAAAGCAGTAGGTGCTTCTAATATATCTATCTACTGCGAACTATATATTCAAATTTTGTTTATTTCTCTAGCAGCGATGTTCTTAGTTTTTATTACGTTAGAAATATTTTCGGGAACAATTCATACTTATTTTCAGACATACTTAGTAAAACCGTTAACACTATATGTATTGATATGCAATGTTATTTTTATAATTTTTCTTACAATTTTTGTTACTGTAATTCCAATCAAGCACATTATAAATATATATCCCGGAAAACATTTAAGAACGTAGGATGTCGTCATGTTTTTTATATTTGATTCTATACGGTCTGTGAAAAAACGGTTGTTACCAAGTTTGATTATAGTAATTTCTTTAATTATTGCATTTTCTTCAGCAATAGAATTTGTTAGTAATCTTTCGGGATATCGAAAAATGATGACGGTAGCAAATAATTTATCGACTCATAAAAATTTCTATGAACTTTATGCGACGCAAGATATAACCTTGTTTAGCGAAGAAAAAGCGAAAAATGATTATCAACATTTCATGCAAGGGTTATCTAATATGATACCAATAACAAATAAAACTAATTATCTGTTCCGTAACTATTCACTTAGTTTAAAAAAAGAAAATGGAACGATAAAGACTCTTATTGTTGATAAAGATATTAATAAGTACTTTCGTATACGAATTTCACAAGGAAGATATTTTGAGGAATCGGAATTTCATAAATCAGTATTTGATATTAGACCTGTTATATTAGGGGCTAATTATATAGAAAAGGTATCTATTGGTGATGTTATACCATCTGGAAAAATGAAGCTAAAAGTAATTGGTTTTTTAGAAAAAAATTCACCATTTACATATCCTCGAAGTGGTGAAATATCGGATAATCGTATTACATTATTAGATGACATGGCGATTTTACCAATTGGAACAGAAGAAATAGAGTTCTATAGTGTAGAACTTTTATACAATGGGTTAATTATAGAAACAAATGATAAGATAAATATAAATGAACTTCAAAAGAAAGTATTAAAGGTAACAGAAGGTAAGGGTTATTCGTATTATGTTACAAATCCGAATAAATTGTTAGAAAACGAAAAACAAGGTATTGATAATATGTCATACCCCTTATTATTAAGCGGTACAGTCTTATTTTTTTCATTTCTATCTATTGTATTAACATCAATGGCAGCACTTTATATGGAGCGTAAAAATATTTCTATTAGATCAGCGTTAGGTGCAAGCATTTTTCAAATATGTCTTCCATTTATTATTGAGTATATGTTGCTATTCGTTTTAGCGATATGTATAGGCATAATGTATTTTCAATGGGAGAATAGCGGAGTAATTGAAATTCAGAAAGGGCTAGAAAATAGTATAGTATCTTTCTTTGGAACGTTAAAAGTCTCTATAGAATCATTGGTTGTTATAGGTGCTTTATCAATTGTAATGATCCTCGTTATATATGCAATCATTTATTTCAATGTACTAAAAATAAAAAATACATATATGAAAGAGGTGTTATAGATGATTCAGCTCGCAAATGTGGCTAAGGGATACGGAAAGAGTAATTTTAGTGCTTTACAAGATATTAATCTTACAATAGAAAAAGGCGAAATGATAGCCATTATGGGACCATCTGGTTCTGGGAAATCAACCTTGCTTAACATTATTGGCTTAATTGATAGCCCCTCTACTGGAAAGTATTTTTTAGATGGAATGGATACGAGTACATTCAAGTCAAATTATCATAAGTATAGAAACACGGAAGTTGGATTTGTGTTTCAGAACTTTTCGCTATTAGATGATTATACAGTTGTTGAAAATGTAATGCTTCCGCTTATATATAGAAGAATTTCTCATAAGAAACGTATGCAAATATCAAAAGAAATGCTGAAAATGGTAGGGCTTGAGAGGCATATTAACAAATATCCTTACGAGTTATCAGGAGGAGAACAGCAAAGAACAGCAATAGCAAGGGCTTTAGCACAAGATACAAAAATTATACTTGCTGATGAACCGACTGGTGCTCTTGATCAAGAAAATGGGGAGAAAATTATGAGTATTTTACAAGAGATTAATAAAGAAGGAAAAACAGTGTTAGTTGTTACACATGATCAAAAGGTAGCTGCATATTGTCAGAGGACGATACGGTTACTTGATGGTTGTATGGTATAATATGGATAATGTTATGTGAAGAGGTGATACATATGGAAAATGTCTATAAAGGACTTAGGCATACTGGGTTTATTATGATGTTTATTTTTGGTAGCGTATTTTTACTTCGCTGGTTTATTCATGATGAAATGTTAATAGATCAACTTATTGGTTTTAGTGTGGGCATAGTAATGGTTATTTCATCAGTTTTCATTCAAAAGTATAGTAAAGAATTAAAGGTAGAAGAGAAGTATTAAAAGGTTATAACCTTCTTCATATTTTGGAGGTGCCTTTATAGTTTGAATGATTGTTGTAAAAGAAAAGTAGAGCATCGGATTTCGATGCTCTACTTTTTTAATGTGGTAAGAATATCAATTGATAAGCAAACAAAATTCCAAATACATATACAAGTGGGTGAACAGCACGGAATTTACCTTTTGCCACTTTCATAAGTGGATATGAAATAAATCCAAGTGCGATACCTGTTGCGATACTTGATGTAAGAGGCATGCTTAAGATTACTAAAAATGCTGGGAATGCTTCATCAAATGTGTCCCAATCGATGTGGCGAACTGAACCCATCATAAGACTACCAACGATAATTAATGATGGAGCAGTAATAGCTGATACACCAGAGACAGCACTTACTAATGGTCCGAAGAATGCTGCTAGTGCGAATAGAACAGCTACTGTAACAGTTGTTAAACCAGTACGACCACCAGCTGCAACACCAGCAGATGATTCAATGTAAGCTGTTGATGGTGTCGTTCCGAACATAGAACCAATAGTTGCTGAGAATGAGTCAGATAGAAGAGCTCGTCCAGCTTTTGGGAGTTTTCCGTCTTTCATAAATCCACCTTGTTGAGCTACCCCAAGTAATGTACCTGTTGTATCAAATAATGTAACAAGGAAGAATGAAAATACAACGCCGTATAATCCGTAGTTAATTACGTCAGATACAGCAGTAATTGGATTTGAAACGATAATTCCTTCTGGTAATCCAGGCATTGATGTAACACCGTTTGAGAATGTTAATTGTCCTGTGAAGAAAGCGATAATACCAGTTAATAGCATACCGATAAATAGTGCGCCATTTACATTTAAAGACATAAGGATAATAGTAATTCCAAGTCCAGCTAATGCTAGTAGAACTGGAGCAGAGTGAAGATCACCAAGTCCAACTAAGTTTGCATCATTTTTTGTAACGATACCTGTTAAACGTAAACCGATAAAGGCGATAAATAGCCCGATACCAGCAGTAATTGCATGTTTTAAGTTTTCAGGAATTGCTTCCATTAATTTTGTACGGAAAGATGTAAATGATAGCAAAATTAAAATCATACCTGCTACGAATACAGCAGAGAATGCAATTGCGAAAGTCATGCCTTCATGCGCTTTTACAACAGAGTAAGAGAAGTAAGCATTTAATCCCATACCTGGCGCGATTGCGATTGGTAAGTTTGTAAAGATTGCCATAAATAATGTTCCGACAACAGCAGCAATAATTGTTGCTGTAAATGCTTGTTCAAATGGAACACCTGCATCTCCAAGGATAACAGGGTTTACGACAATGATATATGCCATTGTTAAGAAGGTAATAATACCTGCCATAATTTCAGTTTTAATAGAAGTTTTATGTTTTGAAAGGTTAAACATATAAACATCCTTTCTGTTTACGAATAATTTTCACAACAGTTATATATAATATTCGTTTTTTATCTATTTTGCAATAGTTTTGCATAAAAAGTTTATAACAATTCATATTTTGTGTCTTAAATTCGAATATTAATCGTAAACCGATGTGTGAATTTCAGCTTTTTATTGTGCACATGCTAAGGAAAAGGAGTTGAAAGCAGCTATGCCACAGCAAAAAAACTTTATAACAATGCCTGCGCAACATCAAAATAAGCAGCCTGGTATTGAATCATTAATGAGCCCCCTTCCGCAGTTTGAAGATCCAAATTATCAAGGAAGTGAAAAGTTAAAAGGGAAGAATGTGTTAATTACGGGAGGAGATAGCGGAATTGGACGAGCAGTTTCCATCGCTTTTGCAAAAGAAGGAGCAAATGTTGCGATTGCTTATTTAGATGAGGAAGAAGATGCAAAAGAGACGAAACAACGTGTTGAAAAAGAAGGTGTAAAGTGTGTATTGTTGCCGGGGGATTTGAGTAATGAACAGCATTGTAAAGATATTGTGGAAGAGACCGCCCGGCAGTTAGGTAGTTTAAATATTTTAGTGAATAACGTTGCACAGCAATATCCGCAGCAAGGGCTAGAGTATATTACAACAGAACAGCTAGAAAAAACATTTCGTATTAATATTTTTTCTTATTTTCACGTTACGAAAGCAGCCCTTTCTCATTTGAAGAAAGGGGATGTCATTATAAATACGGCATCTATCGTTGCATATGAAGGAAATGAAACGTTAATTGATTATTCCGCAACGAAAGGAGCAATCGTAGCTTTTACAAGATCACTTTCTCAATCGTTAGTGCAAAAAGGGATTCGGGTAAATGGTGTTGCACCAGGACCGATTTGGACACCGCTTATTCCATCGAGCTTTGATGAGAAGAAAGTCTCTCAGTTTGGGAGCAATGTCCCAATGCAAAGGCCTGGTCAACCATATGAGTTAGCGCCGGCATACGTATATTTAGCGTCTGGTGATTCTTCTTATGTTACTGGACAAATGATACATGTAAATGGGGGCGTTATTGTAAATGGATAGTTTTCATTTATAAGAGCAAAGTAATGTTAATTCCACTTATTATAGTGAGCGCTAGGGGGGATATAGCTGAAAAAGTTATGTTTCGTCATACTATTATTTTTCATCCTACCGGTTAGTGCTTTTGCTAATACAGATCATTTAATATTAGTGAATCTTACGACAAATCAGTTGTCTTTTTTTGAGAATGGAAATTATACAAAAACATTTCCAGTAACGACTGGAAGAGATCGTACACCTACGCCTGAAGGTAACTTTTGTATTATAACTAAATTTAAAAATAAAGAATACCATCGAAAAAAAATACCTGGGGGTGCACCGAATAACCCTCTCGGTACGAGGTGGCTTGGACTAGATAAGAATGAATATGCGATTCACGGGACGAACCGGGAATGGACGATTGGAAGTAGGGAATCAAATGGTTGTATTCGCATGCATGACAGGGATATACAATGGTTATATGACAGAGTACAATTACAAACAAAAGTAATCATTTCTCGTTTTCATACGAGCCCCGAATATGAAGCGAATAAGCTTGGTTATCGCGTTGTGAGCTGGAATGGTCGAAAAATAGAAGAAGAACAAATTGGAGTACTAACGCTAGTAGACCGCGCGGATATATATTGGCAAGAACCAAATGGACAGTTAACGAAAGTGAAAACGGTATTGCCAAATGAAAGATATCCAGTGTACTCAAAACGAAAAGATGGAATATATTATATAGGAAACAATTCGTATATTATAGATGAAACAGGAGAGAAAATTCGTTACGAGCAAATTCCTTCTTCGATTTTAAGTAATATATATAAACGGAAATACAATGTTCCGTAATGGCTACCGTATTATAGACGGTAGCTTATTTATACTTGGAGTTTAACTGCAACTATTGTATTTTGCTGAATATAATACAGTACAGATAGGGGGCGGTTATATTATGAAAAGTGAATTTGCGTTTAAAGTTTTTTTAGTAACGACCTGTTTATTTATCGTGTATTTATATGCGTTTCTCGTCTTTTCTTTTTATGTTCCATATGTTGATTTAATATTGTTCTTCGGATTTATTTGGGCGTTTGTGAAAGCGAGGGAAGGAGAGAAGAGTATATATCGGCGCATTACCTTATGCGGGACGGCCGTTCTCGTTATTTTGTACTTTTTTATTATGCATGATTTTTGGAGGGGAATGTAAAAAAGCATACGATTAATCGTATGCTTTTATATCTGTTAATGATGGAAGAGAGGCAATTGCACCGTAATTTGTACATGTGATAGCGCCTACTTTATTTGCAAAGGAGATAAACGCTGTTAAGTCTTTGAAATGATACGAAAGTGTATGTTCACTTTGGGCAATCTGATATAACATTGCTCCAACGAAAGCATCACCAGCACCAGTTGTATCGACTTGTTGAATGGAAATAGAAGAGACAATGGTTTGACCTTCATTTGTCGCAAGAAGTGTACCGTCTTTTCCAAGTGTAATAGCTACTACTTTTGCGCCATAATTTAATAATTTGAGTGCAGCTTGTTGTAAATCACTCTCTTTAGAGAGCATAGTAGCTTCCTCTTGACTTACTTTTACGAAGTGTGCATGTTTTATAAAGGTTAGACAATCTTGAGAGAATTGTTCTGTATTTGTAATGAGTGCACTTCGATAATTTGGATCAAAAGAAATAAAATGGCCGTTATCTTTCGCATATTGTAACAACTGAAAATACGTTTCTTTTAATGGGCTTGATAGTAAAGCTGTCGCTGAACCGAAATGTATTAAATCATTCGTTTGTATTTTTGATAAATCAATGCTATTGAATTGATATTCACCATCTGCACCACGCATAAAAGTAAAATCACGTTCGCCATCTTGATCGATGGATACGAATGCAAGTGTTGTTTGTTTATCTTTTATGAGCATGGATGTATCGACTTGCGCACGCTGTAAAGTTTGTTCAAGAAACTCACCAAATGGGTCATTTCCTACTTGCCCCATAAATGTAGCGTGTCCACCTAATTTTGTAATCGCAGCAGCAACGTTAGCGGGTGCTCCACCAGCTTTTTTTTCGAAATCTGAACCGTTTACTAAAGAAACGTTAGTATTTCGGCACACAAAATCAATTAATAGTTCACCTATACAAAAGACATTTCTCATACAATCCCTCTTTTCAGCTTATATTGTGTGATGATAAAGTTTAGTTTTGCATCTGAAAAGATTGCGATATGATGTTTCATGTCTTTTCGAGGAAAAACTCGGGACGTAAAGACTGTTGAACCATCGTATAAGAAAATTTCCACGATGCTTTTATCTACAAATATTTGTAGTTCTATCGTATCTTGAATATCGATTTTTTTACAGCGTTCAAATCCATATTCTCCGCCAAATTGATGGTAGAAGTTGCCCCTGTCTATAGAAATAGTACCTTGTTCCCGATTAAATGTAATGGGGAAACATTCCTCCTCATTGTGGAAGAGAGAAAGCCCAAAACGCTTTGCATCTTCTGTTTTAAGTGTAACAATTAATTCATAGGAGCCTTTATCATCAAGCGTTGATAATACATTTAATCCAGCTGTTATATCTCCTGAAATTTCTTTTTTTGTTGTTCGTAGTTTTGTTAATTCTGAAACTGGTTTTTGTTTTAAGATGTTATCTTCTAATGTTAATTCACGTGGAAGTGTTAGGCAATGAGCCCACATATAATCATCAGAAGGATATGTGATTTCACTTGATCCTGCCCAAGCAAACAATAGGCGACGACTAGTAGAGTCTTCTAAAGTTTGAGGGGCATAAAAATCGAATCCTTTATCAGCTTCGTAATAGGAATCAACATGGAAATATAAATTTTTAATATCGAAATGGCCTATGGCATAAACGACATTGTATATATTGTGAAAGTTTTCGCCGTCTTTTTCAATTCCTTGCGGTGAAAAGAGAAGTACATCTTTCCCTGATAATTGGAAGTAATCGGGGCATTCCCACATAAATCCGAATTCTTTTAAATTTGTTGTAATTTCGCCTTGGAAATGCCAATTGTATAGGTCTTGTGATTTGTATAGTAATAGAGTTCCTGTTTTATTTTCACGTTGGGCACCGAGTAACATATAGTACATATCATTATGTTTCCAGACTTTTGGATCACGTACATGTTTTGTATATCCGTCAGGAATTATATCAATAACAGGATTATTACTATATTTCGTCATCGTATATTGTGAATCCATTGTTGCCATACATTGTTTTGCATCACGGGAATCATCAGGCTTTTTTATATTCCCTGTATAAAGTAAATGAAGAAGGCCATCTTTTACGATAGCACTACCAGAATATGCACCGTGTGATTCATAGCTTTCAGTAGGGATGATGGCTACAGGCATACGCTCCCAGTTAATAAGGTCTTTTGACTTCACATGCCCCCAATGCTTCATTCCATGAATGGGACCAAATGGATACCACTGATAAAAAACGTGATATTCATCATTGTAGTAGGATACACCGTTAGGATCATTCATTAATCCAAATGGTGGGTGGATATGATAAATTGGTTTCCATGAATCTTGGTTTGCAATTTCATATAAAGAATGTAATTCGTCTTTATTAGATTGCAGTATTGTTTTATATTTTGACATAGGTTTTCACCCCGTTATTATTTACTTTCTTTATATAAAATGAATGTGGCAACAAAAGCAGTGATAACTGCAATAGCGAAACCAATTATATAGTGAATCATGTTCATCATGCCAAGAGGTGCAACAATTGTAAGCATCGGAATACCTGTTAAACCGTATGCATTAGCCGCCACTTGCATCCAAACAACGTAAGCGCCGCCACTTGCGCCGCCAATAGCTGCTGCAATAAATGGTTTACCAAGTTTTAAATTGACACCAAAAATAGCTGGTTCTGTAATTCCTAAAAATGCTGAAGCTGCGGCCGGAATTGCAATTTCTTTCGTTTTTTTGTTTTTTGTTTTGAAATAGACAGCTAAAGTAGCACCGCCCTGTGCAACGTTCGCCATTGACCAAATAGGGAGTAAGAAATTGACACCGATATCTTTATTTGCGAGTAAGCCTGCTTCAATAGCGTGGAAGCTATGGTGTAAGCCAGTAAGAACGATTGTTGAATACAATCCGCCGAATATAAGTCCAGCTACTGGTCCTGCAAATTGATAGATTGTATTTAAAAGGTACGTAATGCCGTCACCGATTTTATATCCAATTGGTCCGATAATAATAAGTGATAAAAAGCCAGTTATAATAATTGTTAAGAATGGTGTAACTAATAAATCTAAAGAGTTCGGAACACGTTTTCGAAGTTCTTTTTCAATTGTACTCATAACATATACGCATAATAAAATAGGTAAAACAGTACCTTGATAGCCAATCATATCAATATTCATACCAAAGAAATGTAAAACAGTTGGTTTTGCATTTGAAAGAGTCCAAGGATTTGTTAAGCTTGGGTGAGTTAATATACCACCAACAACTGCACCTAAGAAAATGTTTCCACCAAATTCTTTAGCGGCACTAACTCCAATTAAAATAGGTAAAATAATGAAAGCTGCACTTGAGAACATATCAAGTAATTGGATAAGTGAGTGATCTCCAGGAACTAATTTAAACGCTTTCAACATTCCGAGTAGACCCATAAGTAAACCGCTTGCGACGATAGCTGGAATAATTGGAACAAAAATATTAGATAGTGTCTTTGCTAGGCGGGCGATAGGATTCATTTTTTTCTTAGGTATATCGTTTGATGTTGTAGAATCTAGTTCGGCTATTCCAATTAGTTTTGAGAATTCATCATATACTTTGTTTACTATGCCAGTTCCAAAAATAATTTGATATTGCTCGGTCGTTGCGAAAGCACCTTTTACTCCATCGATGTTTTCGATTTCTGCAGCGTTTATTTTCGTATCATCCTTTAATATAAGACGAAGGCGAGTCGCGCAATGTGTGGCACGGACAATGTTTTCCTTTCCACCAATGTTCTGTATTACTTGAGTTGCAATTTGTTTCATATCCATAAAAATTCCCCCTTACTATAAATTTTCTTATATGGAACCGGTTCCTTAAGGAACTAAAATAAAAAACAGGGAAATGATGTTGAAAATCCTGTTTTTAAAATGTGGAACCGGTTTTAATTTTATTATAGAGCGCCTTTATATTTTGTCAACGCTTTCTTGGATTTTTAATGTATAACGAGAGTGTAATATTTTTTGTATAGTTTTGTTTTCAACAAGCTGTGAAAGAGAAGTGGCAGCAAGCTTTCCAGCATACTCATAGTCAAACGCAATTGTCGTTAAACTAGGGTGTACCATTTCTGAAATATCATATCCACCGAATCCTGTTACAGAAATATCACCTGGTACAGAAAGGGAGTGGGAGTGAATGACTTTCATTGCGCCAAGAGCGATGTTATCTGTAGCACATACGATAAGAGTGGGGCGATTATTATCTAAAATATGTTGTACTTGTTTCATGGCATCTTCTATGCGGAAAGTTGTTTCGTAATATGAAACGTTGCAAGTTGGTTCTAAATTTTCAATTGCTTTTTGAAAACCATTTTTTCGATTTATTCCAACAGAAATATCATCTTTTCCTATCCCTAAATAGGCAATATGTCGATGGCCTTGTGATAAAACGTATGCCCCTAACTCATACGCTGCATCATAATCATCGTGAACGAGGCAATATTGATTTTTATATTCTTGCCCGACGAATAAAATAGGGATGTTTGAATTAGCCATAATTTTTTGATGTTCATTCGTTAATGTTTTTGTTAATAAAATAATGCCAGCTACCTTTTGTTTTATAAAGTTTTCAATTGCTTGTATTTCAGTTTCGGTTGTTTGATTTGCATTTGCTACAAGCATTTGATAGTTATTTTCCTGTAATGTTTTATCGATCCCGATAAGTGTTTTCATTGTAGCGAAGGAGTCTAATCGGGGGATGATGACACCAATTAAATTTGTTGTTTTTGCTTTTAAACTTTGAGCAAATGTATTGGGAGAGAAATTTGTTTCCTGAATAATACCTTCGATTTTAAGTTTTGTTTTATCACTTACATATCCGCCGTTTAAGTAACGAGAGACTGTGCTTTTTGCAACTCCAGCCAATTTGGCGATATCTGCAATTGTTTTAGCCATAGTATTTCACCTTCGTATTCATAAAAATGTTAACTTTATTATAGGGAGAATTAGAGATGACGTAAACAAGAAGAGGGAAAGAAAAAACCACCTCACGTATATGAGGTGGAATAATTGTTAATATTTAGGCTTAAATGTATGACAACAAGTCTCTACACTCGTTGCTACAGAACTTTCTAGTGTCTCGTTTGTTAAAACAGCAGCTGTATATGAATCATTTTCAGTTTGACCAGTTTCATCTGCATCAGGCTGAACGATGATCGCACTTGCTTGACAAAAGTTACCTTGTCCCCAAAAAGAACAGTTGGAAACAGAACATCTTACTTCTGGCATAAAACCCCCTCCTTATACATTAGTGTGGGATTTTACACCCATTTCATGTGTAGAAGGAGTTTCCTTTTCTCGTTACTTTTTCGTTTGCTCAAGCCATTCTTTTAATTTATCTTTCGGCTGTTCACCGCTAATACGGCTCACTTCTTTGCCATCTTTAAAATGAATGATTGTTGGTGTTCCTTGAATTTTATATTCATCCCAAGGAGCATCTAATTTTTCAATATCCATAACTTTCATATCAACGTTTAAGTCTTTAGCCATTGGCACTAGGACAGGAGATAATTTTTGGCAATGAACGCAGGATGTTTGATAAAAGTATACTGTTTCTTCTTTTTTCTCTTTTAAGTTCTTTTGAAGATCTGAAAGAGAAATTTTATTTGTGTAGTAGTCAGGACCGTTTGTCTTACTTTCAGTAGGATTATCAATCTTTTGGCTAGTAGCATTTTTTTCTTCCATTTGTGTGACCGCGAAAATTGCTACGAACAAGGCGATAATAATACCACCAAATATAAGCATTTTTTTCATTCTTTCATCTCCTTATTTGTTTTTGATGACAATAAAGCTACAAACAGCGATTGTAATAAAGCCGATAAGTGCTAAAAACGGGATTGTAATAAAACCAAACCAGTTTATAAATTCTCCGGTGCAGGGTACACGACCGCAAGCTGCTCCAGCAGCTGAAAACGCTGGGACTTTTTGAATTGCATAGTGATATAAAGAAATACAAGCACCAATACTTGCAATTGGTAAAGAATAACTTGCGATGCGATAATCTTTTTTTGCTACAGCGATACCGAGCCATAAAACGAATGGATACATAAAAATACGTTGATACCAACAAAGAACACAAGGCTCAAATTTCATGATTTCGGAAAAGTACAGACTTCCTAGTGTAGCGATAAAAGAAGCTCCCCATGCGGTAAGTAAAGCATATTCTTGCTTTTTTTCTCGTCCCATATTTTATACCTCTCTTATAATAGTTACATACTAAATTATAGTATGAAGTGGTATGGAAAAGAAAGAAAAAATATGTTTATCAATAAAAGTTTTATAAGAGGGAACTTTTATTAGTATTAATATTAATAAAAGCGCTACCCTCCTAAAGAGAATAGCGCTATATTTTACATTTGAATTTGTTCTACTTTTTCTACATGCGACTTTTGGGATGCGTGGTCAATATATTGAAATAGGAGCTGCAATTGTTTATCAACTTCTGGTAGTTCTTTACTGTATTGATAAGCGTGTAAAAAATGCTCAATACGCTTAGAAAATAATTGATCGTTCGTTTGAACCATGAGAACGAGTAATTTATCCCAATTACAGCAATACGTGTAATAGAGAGCTTTATCATAGTCGTTATATGTTTGCACTGTATACCCTCCTTACCGAGAGTTATATATAGTGTGTGATAAGTAAGGGGAAATACACTTGAAAGAATTTGTTAAGAAAAAAAGTGAATGAAAAGAAAAAACGAGGAGTTTCCTCGTTTTTTAAGCTTTTGGCATTGGCGTAGGTGTTGGTTTGCCATAGCCTTCCTTGTATTTATTATCGATATAGTTGCGAATTTCAAGCGTTGATTTTCCTTTTTGTTTCATGGAAGCAGATTCAACTGCGATTTCTAGGCAATTGACGCAAGTCGTTGCGTGGGAATCCCAAACAACTTCACCATTCTTTTTAATTTCACGGATAAAGCAGTTTTTATTATTTTTATGTCCTACACTTTCACCGCAACCACAATAGCATGGAATCCAATCTAATAGCTCTGCATTTTGTCCAGCGACGGTGTAGATATCTTTCATTTGTGGATCAAGCTTATCTAGGAAGGTTGGAAGTGTGTCGATTCCTTTTGTTTTCTCTTGAATGTCAGCTTGCTGAGTGTGCGATGCGTGGTCATGTTCTTCTTGTTTTGATTCAGAAGATTTTTGGTCATTTGTACCTGTACTTCCGCATCCAGCAAGAATTAAGCTTAGTACTGCAAGTAAAGAAAATACATACTTTTTCATTCGCTTGTCCCCTTTACAAATGTATTAATCAAATTGTATCAGACTAAGGGACACCTAGGGAGAAGTTTTTTTTGAACGATTTTTGAAGTGCCATCTTAGTGAATGAAACAAAAATAAAATCGGGATATAAGCGTATACAATATATAAACCCGCTTGAGATAGTACGGTATTTAATGTATTGATACTTTCACGGTTTGTGAAAAACAGAGAAGCTGAAAATATGATGAAAATAAAAAACGGTAATGTAAATTTAAATGAAATATGAAAGGAACGCTTCATCGTTTGACATGATGACCAAATGGTTAAGCAAAGGTTTGGTAAAATAATTAAAAACCAAACGAAAATAATAATATATTCAAAGCGCTGAATAAAAGGAACTTTAATTATTTTTAACATCGTTAAAGTAGGCCAAATAGTACGGTTTAATTGTCCCTCGCTATAATACATAAAAGATACGATAGCTAAAATCACATAAATTAAAGTGCTAAAAGCAATTCCAGCATGGGCCCATCGCTTTAAAGATTTTCCTTTTTCAATAAAGGGATAAAAGATAAGAATTGTTTCAAATCCCAGAAATTCCAATGCGGAGTGTTTTGCAGATATAAGCATGTCAAAAGGTGAATGCGTAAAAATAGGTAAAATATTACGAAAATGTGCATACTTCATCGGATAGATTAAAAAGAACACAACGAAAATAGGCAGCACAATACCCCAAAAGCATATCCCTGTCACAGAGCGAAAGCCGCCTTTTATAATGTAGTAAGTGACTAATAAAAACATAAGCGTAAGTTTCCATAACTTAATGGTAGGGAAAATCCAAACTTGTATTACTTCCATATATGTCCGAAGAACAGTAAGGCAAAATAATAAGCAATAAAGAGTGAAAATTACAGAAAATATAGAGCCAACCCATTTTCCAAAAGTTGTTGTATGAATGCTAATTAAATCTCCGTCTTTTTCAAGCATTTTTAACATACAAAATAGTACAATATGAGTTGCAATCCCCGCAATAATAAGAGAAATCCAAGCATCATAACCTGCATTTTTCAAAATTACACGTTGATATCCGAGAATTCCTATGCCGATTTGGAGAGAATGCAATAAAATAAATGCAAAATATGGAGAGACAGTTTTTGTCTTATTCATTGTATTCATTGCTCATTTCACCTCACTATTCTCCGATTCCAGATTGTACAATATTAAGATCTAAATTTATATCTACCGCTACATTTTTATACATATTTCGAATTTGTTTTATATTCCATTTTCTCGTATGGCTTCTAATTTCATCTCGTATTCCTAACGGATCAATTTCCTTTTCTTGAAATTGTTTTATTAAATCTTCACAGTCTTTTTCGACATTTCGTTCAATTTGTTTTTTTATATAATTGATATTTGTTTTTTTTCTTAGATCAATCCAATTAGGAGAGTTTTTAATTAATCCATTTAATTTTAAATTGATTTTTACTTTTGGTATGTCGCCAGTTTGATCTATATCATACTTATTTTCTCCGGCTAAGTTTTGTATAACAACCATACCTTTATGCTTATCCTTTTTTATTGCTGCTTCGTAACGTCCATTTTTCGTAGGATTAATAAGTAATTTTGCTAAAACAGAATGTCTTTTATCCGTATACATGACGACTTTATCGCCTTTTAAAAAGGCAAGTCCTTTGACAGCGACGGAATGATTATCGTCCATTTTAATATAAGGAACATAGGCATCACATACAGAAGAGTAATAATTATATAAAAAAATGTTTAATTCAGTTTGTGGAATGTTCTCATTTCTTATATTTTGCTCGAGTAAATCAGCAATATATAAAGACCCATTTTTTTTTCCGTAATTTAAAAGCTCTTCAGCCGATCCATCTACAATTGCTAGTTGTACATCACGCCCGATATTTGGGTCACGTTGTAAGTTAGTAATAATCTCTCCCATTCCGCGTTCTCCTAGAGCCTTTCCAAATAGGACGACACGCATTTGACCTACAACAACATTGTGAGGAGATTTCGCATTCAATCGTGAAGCAATTGTTTCAAGTGAACGGGCAGATGTTGTTTGAGTCTCTGGCTTAGACTTTACACCATGTGTGTACTCTGGGAACAGAATAGTTCCTTGGAATCCTTTGTTTTTTGTGATGTCAAATCCAGCAATATGAATAATACGCTGTGCATCCACTATATACGTTTGTGTACAGCCAGTTTGTAAAACGAAGAAGATAATGATAAGGTGCAATAAAATTTTCTTCATTCATTCTCACCATCACGTTTTTGCTTCGATTTGTTTGGATTGTAGCGCCATTTTGATTTTGGTCTAAGAAAAGAAGGTCTTTGAGCCGTTTGGCTAAATGGTAATCGAAGAAAACCTTCTGCTGTACCTAAACCACGAAATGGATATAAAGGTAATAAATAAGGTGATCCAAGTGATTTTAATTTAATTAAATGAGCTAAAATAAATACAAATCCGACAGCGAGGCCTAATCCTCCGAATGCACCAGCTAAAAGAATAAGCGGAAAGCGTAACAACCGGATAGTAGAAGACATCTTTACAGTCGGTGTTGTGAAAGATGCAAGGGCGGATAAAGCAACTGCAATTAATAAAATTGTACTTGTTAAAGCTGCTTCAACAGATGCTTGTCCAATTACAATCCCCCCAACAATCCCAATCGTTTGTCCGACTTTTGTCGGTAAACGCGCTCCAGCTTCACGAAGCAATTCAATTGTAATTTCTAAAAAGAGTGCTTCTAGAATAGGAGGGAAAGGTACGTTAGCTCTCGAGAAAATAATAGGACCTAGTAAATCGGCAGGAATCATTTGATAATGATATGTTAAAGCCGCTGTATAAATAGCGGAGGAAAAAAGAGAAAATATAGCTCCGAAAAAACGAATAATACGAAAGAACGATCCAATCATCCACGGTAAATAATAATCTTCTGGTGAAATGAAAAAATCCAGTAACGTTGTTGGTCCTGATAAAGCATATGGAGAGCCATCTGTTAAAATTAAAACTTCCCCGTTAATTAATGCAAATACAGCTCGATCTAATCGTTCTGTAGGTAATAGAACAGGAAAAGGTGAATTGCTATTATCACTAATAAATTGCTCAATCATAGTTGAATCAAATGGGACATCAAAGTCAATGTCTTCTAGCCGTTGAAGTGCGGTGTTGACAAATTGTTCATTTGTAATTCCTTCTATATAAGCAACTGCTACTTTCGTTTTTGATATAGATCCGACGGTAACTTCTTTAAAAATGAGTTGCTCCGTTACGATATTTCGGCGTAATAAGTGGATATTTGTATCAAGGTTTTCAACGAAACCGATTTTAGGCCCGATTACGCTATACTCATTTTCTGTATCGTTATATAATCGTTTTCCTAAAACAGTACTTTCGGCACGAATTAAAGCATATTGATCAGGATTCGAATTGTTTTTTAAGCGTATTAAAATATATCCACCTAATAATTTTTCACGAATATCATCAATAGAAGGGGAGGTAATAATGTCTTCAATAGAGATGATATTACATAAATCAGAGATGTTTTGGATTTGTTCCGATTCCTTTTTTATAGGAGTTAAAATGAATTGTTTAATAATAAGTGCTTCCACGACAGATTTATAATAAAATAAGCACAACGTTTCATCTTTAAGTATGTTATAAGAGACAAAATCGCTTGATTCTTTCATGGTTTGTATAAATTCTGGGATAGAACAAAGTGTTTTTGTATTAGTCTTTTTTGATTTCTTAGATGATAAACCGAACATTTTCTCACCCCTAACTTACATCATTTACTTGTGTTAGTTTTTGGGAAAGACGGGAATTTATACTTAAAAATTGAAAGTTCATAAAGAAAAGGAAGAGTGGTGAATGGCTCTTCCTTTTTAGCATTTTAATTTGTTTTTTGTTCTTTAATAGACTTCACTAATTTCATCATTTCCGCTCGTATATCTTCTCTTTTTACATTTAATTTTTCGGCAATTTGTTTA
Source organism: Bacillus sp. FSL R9-9497 (assembly GCF_038005805.1). NCBI lineage: Bacteria > Bacillati > Bacillota > Bacilli > Caryophanales > Bacillaceae > Bacillus > Bacillus sp. FSL R9-9497. The sequence continues at coordinate 765,203 of NZ_JBBOTY010000001.1, forward strand.
ATGTCCATTCCATCTTTTTTCATTTTTAATACATCATCAAGAGGGGTATTGCTTTTTTGAGAGATGATTGTTAACACAGTAAGATGACGCAATTTGATGTTATATTCTTTCATTTTTTGCTTTAGCTGATCCGGTGTGGATTTTTGCATAGTTGCTAACTGTTGTAGCAGTGCTTGCTTTGTTTCTTTACTCATATGATGCTTTTTCAGCTTACTTGGATCTACACCGAAATGCTCGGCTGTTTTCTCCCAAGATTTATTTTGCTTATAGTAAGATAAAACATCTTTTATTTCTTGTTTACTGATTCTTGCAATGTGAGCAGCTTTCCAAATTTCATGTTTGTTATAGCCGAGCTTTTCTAGCGACTGCATTTCTTCTTCTGAAATTGGTTTATGGTGATGCATTGTTACTTCTTTCGGTGTGGCAGCGGAAGCCGGGAAGATAATTGCTCCGCATAATAATGCTGTCATAGTCATACTTACCGCGATTTTTTTGTACATGTAAACTCCTCCTAGATGGATAGTGTGGAAAACTGTACACATATCATTTCCATAAAATGTGAAATACTTGTGAACAAGTTAAGTTTTTTTATTCACAGCATGGAATGACGTTTTTAGAAGTTTTCCAACATAAAACATTGATTAATAGTAAAAAACTAAGGTATAATCGAAATTGAAAATCAATATCAATAATGAAGATAAAATTATACATATAGATAAAAATAAGGGAGAGATAAATATGACTACATATACTTCCATCGCTAATGTGATTAAAGAAAGGCGCTCTGTTCGTACATTTACAGACAAAGCAGTAGAAAAAGATCTATTAATTGAACTATTAAACGATGCAACATGGGCACCAAATCATAAGCACCGTGAACCATGGAATTGTAAACTATACATCGGAGAAGGCCGCAAGAAATTAGTAGATGCAGTATTAAACTCTTTCACAGAAGAAGAAAGAGCGAAACGCGGTAAAATTTTATCAGATCGTTTCTTAAACACGCCTGCACAAATCGTTGTATATATAAATGAAGATCCGCGTCAAATTCAACGTGATGAAGATTACGCTGCAACATGTGCATTTATGCAAAACTTCCAACTTCTTGCTTGGGAACGCGGATTAGGTTGCGTTTGGAAATCAGGCGGATTAAACTACAATCCATTATTTATAGAAGGAATCGGTTTAACAAGAGGTCAACGTATCGTTGGAATTCTTCACCTGGGCTATTTCGATAAAGCGCCAGAAGGAAAAGCTCGTACTCCGATTACGGAGAAGATGGAGATTATTGAAGGTTAATAGATGAGACATTCTCGTTTTTGCGGGGGTGTCTTTTTATTATGCAATCAATCCTCATGAAAGCTTGTTCTTCATCATACACTTTCTTAAGGGAAAGTGTAAGGAGGGAAAATAATGAGAGCAAGTGACGATAAAGCACTGCAATATGCGATTGCGGAAATTACGGAAATTGCGACTGGATTTGGGCTTGATTTTTATCCGATGCGTTATGAAGTATGTCCAGCGGAAATTATTTATACATTCGGTGCATATGGGATGCCGACGAGGTTTTCACATTGGAGTTTTGGAAAACAGTTTTTCAGAATGAAATTACAATACGATTTAGGTCTTAGTAAAATATACGAACTCGTTATTAACTCTGATCCATGTTACGCCTTTTTATTAGATACGAATTCTTTAATTCAAAATAAATTAATTGTAGCGCACGTTTTAGCGCACTGTGATTTCTTCAAAAATAATATTCGTTTCTCTAATACGAAACGCGATATGGTGGAGAGTATGGCAGCGACAGCAGATCGTGTGAAGGCGTATGAACATAAGTATGGAAGAGAAGAGGTAGAAACGTTCTTGGATGCAGTACTTGCCATTCAAGAACATATTGATCCATCGCTTATGCGTCCGAAACTTGCTTGGAGTATTGGAGATTTAGAAGAGGATGTAGAAAAGAAGAAGATATCACAGTACGATGATTTATGGAATTTAGATGATCGAAACAAAAAGAGGGAACGACCTAATATGCATAAAAAGAAGAAAATCCCACCGCAGCCAGAAAAAGATTTACTCCTCTTTATTGAAGAATATAGCCGTGAGCTAGAAGAGTGGCAGCGCGACATATTAACGATGATGCGCGAGGAAATGTTATATTTCTGGCCACAGCTTGAAACGAAGATTATGAATGAAGGCTGGGCTTCCTTCTGGCATCAACGCATACTCCGTGAAATGGACTTAACATCTTCTGAAGCGATTGAATTTGCAAAGCTTAATGCAGGTGTAGTTCAACCATCAAAAACAAGCATTAACCCATACTACCTCGGTATTAAAATGTTTGAAGATATAGAGGAGCGCTACAACAACCCGACAGAAGAAATGAAACGACGCGGTGTAAAACCAGGATCTGGTCGAGACAAAATTTTTGAAGTACGTGAAATTGAGTGGGACGTATCGTTCTTAAGAAACTACTTAAATAAAGATCTTGTTATGCGAGAAGATATGTACTTATTCCAGCGCCAAGGAAAAGAATATAAAGTAATAGATAAAGAATGGGAGAATGTGCGTGATCAACTCGTAAATATGCGGACAAATGGTGGGTTCCCGTACTTAGTAGTAGAAGATGGAGACTACTTAAAGAACGGAGAATTATACATTAAACATAGTTACGAAGGAATCGAGCTCGATTTAAAATACTTAGAAAAAGTACTGCCATATCTTCATCAATTATGGGGAAGAACGGTGCATATGGAGTCCATTGTGGAGAGTAAGGGCGTTGTGTTTTCTTATGATGGGAAGATGGTGCATCGGAAGTATGTGTGAGGGGAAGAACGGACATAGGATACTGTGTTCGTTCTTTTTTATTTAAAATAGGAAAAATATGCCATTCTTGAAAAAAGGGAGTTATATAGAGAAATGGAGCGATTAAAATGAGCAAAGTAGGGGTATGCAAGGTTGATATTACGCCGCCTGTAGGTATTGATTTTGTCGGATATCATAGAGAGACAGGAATAAATAATATTGAAGAGCGTATTTATGGGACAGTTTTTGTATTTGAAAAAGATGAAATGAAAACTGTGTTTATAAGTATTGATAATATTGGAATGTTAGTAGAAGATACGAATATGATTCGTGAGCGAGTAGCAAGTAGGCTTCATGTTCCATTTGAGCGAATAACAGTTGTTTATACACATACCCACTCTGGTCCAGAAACGGTCGGTGATAATTCGCTCGTACAGTCGTATAAAACGATTTTAGTAAATAATGTGGTGCAAGGTGCTGTTACTGCTAATAAAAACTTGAAGCGATGTGAAGTTGGCTGGAGTGTTACGACAGGTGATATTGGGGTCAATTGAAGAGAGAGAACATCTGATGGAAAAGCGAAGATGGGAACAAATATAGATGGTGTTGTAGATAAACGAATTGGTATGTTAGCAATAAGAGATGCTGAAACGAAGGAGTTATCTGGGGTTTTAGTATTTTGTACTGCGCATCCGAATGTTTTAAAAGGTGATAGCGATGTATTATCAGCAGATTATCCTGGAATGACGAGAGAGATTCTTGAGAAAATCGTAAACTGTCCTGTTATTATTGTGCAAGGAGCTGCTGGTAATGTAAATGCAAAGTATCGCGGTTCAAGTGAAGCGTTAAAACAAATGGCTTACATACTTAGTGGACATATATTAACGATGTTGCCAGCAGTTACATATAGCCCAATTTTAAATTTAAGGACAGTTTCAAGTACGGTGCAAATGAAGTTGAATGATATTCCTGAAATTGATGAGATACGAAGCATGGCTCGATTAGCTGAGAAGCAGTGGGGCGTAAATACGGAAGAATGGCTTACTATCGTTTTAGAGAAATATAGGCAAGGTATTCGGCGGTTAAGTATTGATTTAGAAGTGCAACTGTTTCAAGTTAATGATGGTATGTTTTCAGGTATACCGATGGAACCTTTTTCAGAAACTGCCTTAGAAATGAAAGAGAGCCTTCAAAATGAATTGGCTTTCTTTGGTGGATATATGAACGGATATCTTGGTTATTTACCGACAAAAGACGAATATGCATATGGCGGATATGAAGTAGAATTAAGTCCTATTGTGTATGGAACAGTTACAAATTTGTTAATGCCACCGGGAGAGAATACTGCGGAGTTGATTGTGAAAAAGGTTATGGATTTATGTAATATGGTGAAACTTTAATGAGACAGATTTTTGAACGCAGAGTAAAGAATATGACTAATTGTGTGATTTTGTTAAGTCAACGTAATTAATAATGATTATCATTATTAATTACGTTGACTTTTAAAAAAGAAAAACTAGAATTTATAAAGGGATCTTCAATTGTTCGCTATCATTTGTATAGGAGGTAAGTTATGTTGTATAGCTTTATTTCTATAAGATGTAGGTTGGCTCTTTATAGTTTTGGTGTTCTTTTTATCTTTTTTTGTATAGTATTTTTGGTGAATCAGAAGGTGTATGCAGAAGATGTACCGTGGACATCAGTTTCAAATGAGGGAGAACGTGTACTTTTTCAAGAACAATCTTTGTATAGTAATGATCGAAGGGGAGAAGATCTTGTTTCACCTTCATTTGAAGGGCGTAAACATGGTGGGGAAGATTGGGGATACTTATTAAGAGACAGTAATTTTAATTATCCATCTAATATCCTTACACATTCTATAATAGGAAGAGATGATCGAATTAGAGTTACTGATACAACTTTGTATCCTTATAGGGCTATAGTACACATAGTAATTCAATTTAATGGACAAGAGGTTTATGGGTGTACAGGAGCGCTAATTAGTAAAGATACAGTATTTACAGCTGGGCACTGTGTTTACAATAAAAAGCTTGGTGGATGGGCAAAAAATGTTATTGTGACTCCTGGTAGAAATGGAAACCAAGCACCGTATTTGCCTTATAGTTGGACAAAGCTTTATTCAGTAAGTGGATGGACTGATGATGGAGATTCGGAATTTGATTATGGAGCCATTAAATTAAATGGATCTCCTGGAGATTATACAGGGTGGTTAGGATATAGAACTACTAATGTAGAGTCTCCAAAGGGGTTACTCGCAGTAGTTCCAGGGTATCCGTGTGATAAAGTAGGAAATGAAAAATATACTATGTGGACAGATTATGGACCAATTGAAGGCACTAGTCCTAGAATTTTAACATATAGGATGGACACTTATGGATGTCAAAGTGGAGCACCCGTATATCATGACTATTCTCGCACGGGTGTAACAATAATAGCTACCCATACAGTAGGAAGTAATTCTTGGAATTCTGGAAACCGGGTGACAGACGATGTTTTTAATAATCTTAAAAAATGGTCTGAATAAATATAATAAGCTTTTATGGATTTTATGTTGTGTACTGGTCATAATCATAATGTCTAGTTCTATAGCAAATAATGAAAAGAAGTTTAGTAAGGTTGTTAATTCTGTAACTTTTCACGTAAAAAATAAAGAAAAACAGCCAATAAAAGATTTTGAAATTATACTTATGAAAGACGAATCACCTGAACCCAGTAAAGAAATTGGGATCTCAATAGGGAAAACAGACGAAGAAGGAAAAGTTATTTGGAGGAATGTGAGAACGGGAAAATATATCGTATTTTTGCCAAATAACGAGATACAGATGGTTATGATTAATGATAGAGGTGCAACGAAAAAAATAAATATATCATTGTAGAAAAAGAGTCCATTGGGATTCGTTTTCTCAGGTTGTGGCATTAAAGAATTTTACGTGGAATGGATCTAACCTTATGTGAAGAAGCTATTGATTTTGAAAATTTAAATACAGGTGTATTTAAATTTTCAAAACACGTATTTATACATTGGTTTAATCGTACAGAAAGTTATAGAACTATACGTAAAAGAACTTGGAGATATCTAAGTTCTTTTTTATCTCGCTATTTGCCGGGCAGTAAGACCCCCACCTCAAAATTCAGCGGAAGCAAAGAAGTTAGGTGGGGGATTAACTGTCCGTAAAAGCCCGATTGGTGAGGGATGATTAAAGTTTCACTTTATTTGTTTCAAATTTGTGAAAGAAAGACATATTGATTGAAATTAAATTTTTTATACTCTATCATATACCCATACAGGTATAGGTTTTTGTTTAATGCATGAGGAAATCAAATAATAAATAACATGGAGGTTTGAAATATGTCTAGAAAAATTGTAGTAGTAGGTGGAGTTGCCGGCGGGGCATCAGTAGCTGCAAGGCTTCGTCGTTTAAGCGAAGAAGATGAAATTATTATGGTGGAGCGTGGTGAATATATTTCATTTGCAAATTGTGGCTTACCATACTATATTGGCGGTGTCATTACAGAAAGAGAAAAGTTATTAGTACAAACTGTTGAAAGGATGTCAAAGCGTTTTAATTTAGATATACGTGTATTGAGTGAAGTGGTAAAGATAAATAAAGAAGAGAAAACAATTACGATAAAGAATGTAACTACAAATGAAACATATAACGAGGAATATGATACTTTAATTCTTTCACCAGGGGCAAAACCAATTGTTCCACCTATTCCAGGTATTGAAGAAGCGAAGGCGTTGTTTACGTTACGAAATGTACCTGATACAGATCGTATTAAAGCGTACATTGATGAGAAGAAACCACATCATGCGACGGTTATTGGTGGCGGATTTATTGGAGTAGAAATGGTTGAAAACTTAAGAGAACGAGGAATTGATGTTACTCTTGTAGAGATGGCAAATCAAGTAATGCCACCAATTGATTATGAAATGGCAGCATATGTGCATGAGCATATGAAAAAGCACAATGTTGAGCTTGTTTTAGAAGATGGTGTAGATGCATTAGAAGAGCACGGGACTGTTGTACGTTTAAAAAGTGGTTCAATCATAAAGACAGATATGATTATTTTAGCAATTGGTGTGCAACCAGAGAGCAGTTTAGCGAAGGATGCAGAGTTAGCACTAGGAGTTAGAGGAACGATAAAGGTAGATGAGAGTTTTCAAACGTCGGACCCGCACATATATGCAATTGGTGATGCGATTGAAGTAAAGGATTTTGTTACAGAAACAGAAACGATGATTCCGTTAGCGTGGCCAGCTAATCGTCAAGGTCGCATGTTAGCAGATATTATTCATGGTCATACAGATTCTTTATATAAAGGTACGCTGGGAACTTCTGTAGCTAAAGTTTTTGATTTAACAGTTGCTGCGACGGGAGTAAATGAGAAAATATTAAAACGATTAAATATACCCTATGAGGTAGTACATGTACAGGCGAATTCGCATGCCGGATATTATCCGAATGCGACGCCAGTGTTAATAAAATTAATTTTTAATAAAGAAAGCGGAAAAATTTATGGGGCGCAGGCGTTAGGGCGTGAGGGTGTAGATAAGCGTATTGATGTTATTGCAACGGCAATGAAGGCAAACTTAACCGTAATTGATTTGCCAGATTTAGAATTATCATATGCCCCGCCTTATTCTTCTGCAAAAGACCCAGTAAACATGGTGGGGTATGCGGCAAGTAATATAGTAGATGGTTTTGTGGACACAGTACAATGGCATGAGGTAGATCGTATTGTTGAAAATGGTGGATATCTTATTGATGTTCGAGAGCCTAATGAACTCAAACAAGGAATGATTAAAGGTTCTATTAATATCCCCTTAGATGAGTTACGTGATCGTTTGGATGAAGTACCGGTAGATAAAGAAATATATATTACCTGTCAACTTGGTATGAGAGGTTATGTCGCAGCGCGCATGTTAATGGAAAAAGGATATAAGGTAAAGAATGTAGATGGTGGCTTTAAATTGTATGGGACAGTATTACCAGAACGTGTTGCGTATTAATATTTTTTCATCTTCCACTTCAAAATTTAGTGGAAGATGAAAGCTTACGTATTAAGGTTTCACTTTTTGTTTTGTGAACATATAAGATAAACATTAAAAATAGGGGTTTACAAAATACCCTATAGGGTATAATATATTGTCATAGGTTATAAATAGTGACATAATGGTAATGAGGTGATTATAGAATGGAATATAATCAAGATATGAAAAATAGATTGAAACGTATTGAAGGTCAAGTTCGTGGTGTGCTTCGTATGATGGAAGAAGGAAAAGATTGCCGAGAGGTTATTACACAGTTAACGGCATCTCGTTCTGCACTTGATCGTACAATTGGACTTGTTGTTGGAACGAATCTAGAGCAATGTTTGCGTGAGCAGTTTGAAAGCGGTAATGGTTCAAATGAAGAGTTAATTAAAGAAGCTGTTCAATTACTTGTAAAAAGCCGATAATCTGTCAAACATAAGTGTTGACAGATTTTCAAAAACATTTTAATATACCCCTACAGGTATATGTATATAAATTATGGAGGAATCGACTATGAGTATAAAAGTGGATATGAGTTTAGATTGTAAAGGTTTGGCCTGTCCGATGCCGATTGTGAAGACGAAGAAGGCGATGGAAGGTTTGACATCAGGGCAAGTGATTGAAGTTCAGGCAACAGATAAAGGGTCTACTGTAGATATACAAAGTTGGGCGAGTAAAGTAGGTCATCAGTACATCGGGACGAAACACGAAGGTGATCTATTGATGCATTACGTTAGAAAAGCACACGAGCATGAAGTGAATGAAGTAGTGAAATATCCTCATACAATTACGAATTCGGAATTGGAAGAGATAGTATTAAGTGGTGAAGAGTGTATTGTAGTAGATGTTCGTGAAGCGGCGGAATTCGCTTTTGGTCATATTCCATCGGCTGTTTCCGTGCCGTTAGGAGAATTAGACAGTGCAGCGTTAGATCAGAAGAAGCAAATTTATGTTGTTTGCCGAACTGGTAACCGTAGTGATGTAGCTTGCCACATGTTGAAAGAGAAAGGTTATGCAAATGTGAAAAATGTCATTCCAGGCATGTTAGAGTGGCAAGGCAATGTGGAAAAATAAAATTTTTTAAATAAAAATATACCTATGGGGGTAATGAGATGAACGTTAAACCGTTACAAGCAAAAGATGTTGCAGAGAAAGTTTTATTCGGAAAGTTATTTATTTTAGATGTTCGTAATGAGGCGGATTATGAAGATTGGAAAATTGAAGGAAAAGAAGTTACTTCAATGAATGTGCCGTACTTTGATTTATTAGAGGGTGTAGATCATATTGTAAGTGAACTACCTAAAGATAAAGATGTTTTAGTAGTATGCGCAAAAGAAGGGTCTTCTATATTTGTGGCAGAGCAATTAACAGAGGCTGGATTAGAAAATGTTTATTATTTATCTGGTGGTATGAAGGCTTGGAGTGAATATATAAAGCCTATAAAAGTTGGAGATTTAAAAGATGGCGGAAGTATGTATCAGTTTAACCGTCTTGGAAAAGGTTGCTTATCTTATATGGTCGTTTCAAACGGTGAAGCAGCAATTATTGATGCAGTAAGAACAGTTGAAGCGTACGAAGAGTTTGCGAAAGAGCATGGTGTTACGATTACGAATGTAATGGATACACATTTACATGCAGACCATATTTCTGGCGGACGTAAGTTAGCGGAAAAAGTAGGTGGTACGTATTGGTTGCCGCCAAAAGATGCGGAGGAAGTTGTGTTCTCATATAAACCACTTGTTGAAGGATCTGTTATTACGGTGGGGGGTACTAAAATTGAAATTGACGCATTATACTCACCGGGGCATACGATTGGAAGTACGTCATTTATTGTAGATGATTCCTATTTATTATCAGGCGATATTTTATTTGTAGATTCAATTGGGCGTCCAGACCTTGCTGGGAAAGCTGAAGATTGGGTAAGTGATTTACGTACTACTTTGTATAGCCGATATAAAGAAATATCTCAAAACTTAGTTGTGTTACCGGCTCATTATTCAAAAATAAGTGAAATGGACGAGAGTGGCATTGTTAGTGCTAAATTAAAAGATTTATTTGCGTATAATGCAGGATTAAATATTGAGGATGAGGGAGAGTTTCGTAAAGTTGTAACAGAGAATTTACCACCTCAACCGAATGCATATCAAGAGATTCGTCAAACAAATATGGGGCGATTAAATCCAAGTCAAGACGAAGAGCGTGAAATGGAGATTGGTCCAAACCGTTGTGCTGTTCATAATTAATTCGGTTTCAAATGAAATAAAAATAGGAGGTATATAAGATGAAGGTGAAAGAAGTATTAGATGTAAAAGGATTAGCATGTCCAATGCCAATTGTGAAAACAAAGAAGGCGATGGAAGCATTACAATCGGGGGAAGTGTTAGAAGTACACTTAACAGATAAAGGTGCGATTAAAGATATTCCAGCATGGTCACAAAAAGGCGGTCATGAAGTGTTAAAGCATACAGAAGAAGACGGCGAATTAAAGTTCTGGATTAAGAAAGCATAGCAGTTCAATTATGTTTTATATAGTTATATCTCTACTAGTATGGATGCTAGGAATTTTAGTAAAACGTTACATTCCGGTTTTAAACGTTGCATATATTTCGTTAGAACAAGTAAGGGAAATGGAAAGTGTTGTTGTAGATGTACGCAATTATACAGAGAGTCACAGTGATAACACTTCTAGAATTATGTGTATACCGTATGCGTATTTAAAACGGTATTATCATGAAATACCAAATAAGCCTTTGCATCTTATTGTTCATAATAAAGTGGATCGGAATTTAAGTGTTCGTTTTTTAAGAAAGAAAGGGTTCCATATTCAAAGCTATAGTATATATTTGGACGGGAAAAAAGCACAAAAGGAGTTTAAATAGTTTTATGGATGTAAAGACAATATTAAATGTAATCTTAATTGTACTTGTATCATGGTTTATTATTTCTCGCTTCTTACCAGTTAGAGGAGTAAAAAACATTTCAGGAAAAGATTTAAAACGGATGATGGGGCAAAAGAATAAACAATTTATCGATGTACGTACAGTAGGTGAGTATAGAGGGAATCATATGAAAGGGTTTCAGAATATCCCATTAAATGAGTTAGCTAGTAAAGCAAATCAATTAGATAAAAATAAGGAAGTAATCGTTATTTGTCAGAGCGGGATGAGAAGTAAGCAAGCAGCAAAGGTATTAAAGAAATTAGGATTTCAGCACGTTATCAATGTTTCAGGCGGTATGAATGGTTTGTGAGGAGGAACTTTAAAATGAAAGAAATGACAGTAAAAGAATTAGAAGAAAAATTGTTACGTAAAGAAGCAGTCAATATCGTAGACGTACGTGAAGTAGAAGAAGTTGCCGAGGGGAAAATCCCAGAAGCATGTAATATTCCACTAGGGCTATTAGAGTTTCGTATGCATGAGTTGGATAAAAAGAAAGAATATATTATCGTTTGTCGTTCTGGCGGAAGAAGTGCACGAGCAGTTCAGTTTTTAGAAGGTTACGGTTTTCGAGTGGTTAATATGGTAGGTGGTATGTTAGCTTGGGAAGGTAAAGTAGAATAGAGCGAACATAAACGATTTTTTGTAAATTTTAAAATACCCCTATAGGTAATTCGGAGGAGAAAAAACATGGAACAGAAGAAAACAACAATCGTTTTATTTAGCGGAGATTATGATAAAGCAATGGCTGCTTATATTATTGCAAATGGTGCAGCGGCGTATGATCAAGAGGTAACTATTTTTCATACTTTTTGGGGATTAAATGCTTTAAGGAAAGATGAGCATGTGAAGGTAAAGAAAACTTTCATCGAAAAAGTATTTGGAAAGATGATGCCACGCGGTGCGGATAAGATGGGATTATCAAAAATGAATTTTGCAGGTATGGGACCAAAGATGATTAAAGGTATTATGAAAAAACATAATGCGATGCCTTTACCAGATTTAATCGATTTGGCGAAAGAACAGGGGATTAAACTTGTCGCTTGTCAAATGACAGTAGATTTATTAGGGTTAAAAGAGGAAGAGATTATGGAAGGGGTAGAGTTTGCAGGAGTAGGAGCTTATTTAGCAGATGCTTCGGATGGAAATGTAAACTTATTCATTTAATTCATCTTCTTTCTAGAAGGGAGGGGATGTAAGATGAGCTTAGTCGTATTACTTTTTATAATTGGATTTATAGGATCGTTTATATCAGGAATGGTTGGAATTGGCGGTGCGATTATTAATTATCCGATGATCTTATACATTCCGGTATTGCTAGGATTTTCCGGCTATACATCACATGAAGTGAGCGGTATTACAGCGGTGCAAGTATTCTTTGCAACTTTTGCAGGGGCATGGGCCTATCGGAAAAGTAATGATATGGATAAAACGCTAGTTGTATATATGGGAGCTAGTATATTAATAGGAAGTTTCATAGGAAGTTTTGGTGCTAACGTATTAGCGGAACATACGGTCAATGTTGTTTATGCAGCTTTAGCCACAATTGCTGCTATTATGATGTTTGTACCGAAGAAAAATAATAGCGGAGCAGTTCATTATAATAAATGGTTAGCAAGTTTGTTAGCATTTATTGTAGGAGGTGTTTCCGGTATTATTGGGGCTGGCGGTGCATTTCTTTTAGTTCCTATTATGCTAGTTATTTTAAAATTGCCGTTACGTACAACAATAGCAACATCTATCGCTATTACGTTTATTTCCTCAATAGGGATTACGACTGGAAAAGTGATAACTGGGCAAGTAGTTGTAATTCCAGCTCTTATTATTGCGATTGCAAGTATCTTTGCTGCGCCGCTTGGAGCGCGAGTTGGGAAGAAAATCAATCAAAAAGCGCTGCAATATATGTTATCGATTTTGATTGTAGGTACAGCTATTAAGATGTGGATTGATATGATATCGAAGTAAAAGGATGGCGCTGCTTGCAGCCCATCCTTTTATTTACGCCCAAATCACTTTCATTAAGTTTTTATATTCGTCATTCGCTAATTTATATAGCATTCTCGTATGTTCAAAGACAAGTGCTGGATTAAAGTTTGGTTCTGAGAATGCAAGAGATGTTGAAATATCAATTGCATTTTGCTTATTTAATGTGAATTTTGCAAAGCGATAAGATGTATTTAATTCATTAATGAGATGTAAAATATCATTTGTTGATGTTGCATCAGGCACGTGAGCAACATTGAAGCAGTATATATCCACCGTAGGATGTTCGTTTTGGAAAGCAGCGATAAGTTGAATTTTTGCGCCAGCTTCTGTCTCTAATCCTACTGAAAAATGAACAGAGCCATCATTTTCATCTATATTTTCTTCCATGTATATATCGTTGGATTTTAAGTAGTCTTTAAAATCTGAGATGTTATGTTTTACTGCAGCTTTCATATGTATGAGCCCCCTGATAATTGGAATAGATTGCTACTATTTATTATAATTTAAAAATATTGAAAAAGATAGTTAGAAAGTTCTGATTTTTGATTCTGACGAAATAAAAAGAAGCAGTACTCTACCTCCATAGAGTACTGCTTCTTTACTATTCATTGTCGTTAGACGATGTTTCTGTATCTTCACTGCTATTTTTGTTCTTATTTTTCACTTCATTGTTACTTGATTCGCGCTCACTTGAATTTTCAGACTTAGATTCTTTTGTCTTTTTCGAATCAGAGTCTGAGCCAGACTTTGTATATGCAGGTAGCCCAAGATGAGTACGAAGTTCATTTGTAACATTAGCTAATTCTTTTTTATCTGGATTGTAGTAGTAAGTTCGACCACCACCAGCAGATTTGCTACAAGTATCGTCACCTTTTGCCATATAGCAATCATCACCTTGGATTTGTAATTTCTCAATTTCCGAATCCGATCCATATTTATAGAATGAAAGCATATCATCAAATGTTAAGTTTGTAACGAATTGTCCGTTAATATCATCAATGATGTTACCAACTTTTGTTACAGAACCAACACTTGTTAGTTTCTTTAAAATAGCCTCGATAACGAGTTGTTGACGTTGTCCACGCATGGCATCACTATCGATGTGTCTTGTTCTAGCAAGAGCAAGAGCTTCTTCGCCATTTAGCTTTTGAACACCTTTTTCTAGGTGAATAGCCTCAGCATTATCATTGCTATCTTGCTCAGTAAATTCAACTGGTACATCAACTTCAACACCGCCCAAGTCATCGACGATTTTTATAAATGATTTAAAGTTGAATTTTACAAAATAATCGACAGGAACATTCATTAATTTTTCAACTGCATCAATGCTTGCTTGTGGTCCACCATTTTTTCCGTTTTTAGCAGAACCGAATGCATGAGCGTGTGTAATTTTATCTTTTTTCTTTTCTATTGGAATATAAGTATATGTGTCACGTGGGATACTTAATAGTTTAACAGTTTTGCTATCTTTATTAAATGTTGCAAGCAAAAGGGCGTCTGTTCTTATAGCTTCACCATATTCTTTTCCTCGGACATCGCTTTCATCAACACCCATTATTAAAACAGAGACGTTATTTGTAATAGGTTTTACAGCTTTATCTCGTAAATCAGATTTATCACCGCGTGCTAAATCGTGTGCGGCATTGCGAACAGCAGAAGATGCTTTATTTACTAAAAACCAAGTATAACCGCCGCCTATTAATAAAACGAATAGTATAGCGCTTATAATAATTTTTATTTTTTTCTTATTTTTTTTCGGTTTATTGCGTGTATTTTCTTGCAAAGATGGGTTTTGCTCCATTTCCTGTACTCCTTCATTTGGATTGAAATACGACACTCATATCCACTTATTATAATGAAATTTAGCGAAAAAAAACATTACAAAACATTTACATTTCGTAAAAATTCAATATATTTATAAAAAGTCAGATTTTCTATATATTATTTTTCAGATGTAGAATAAGTATAAGGGCTTTTAGTAGAAATGAAAATATATATTATGAGAAAGTGATAGGGAAGTAAGATTTGTTGAAATATAGCCAAGAAGAAACGAGTAGGTTTACTAAGTTTTTTTATATAATAAAGAAGAACTTTACGGATAAAGGAGAGAGCATAATGAATCATACATCATTCCGAGCAATTGTTGTGAACGAAACAAAAAGTAAGCAGTTTGTAAGAAACGTTGTAGCGAGAGAAGTAAGTAGTTTACCTGAAGGAGACGTGTTAATACAGGTTCATTATTCTTCATTAAATTATAAAGATGCTCTTTCAGCTACTGGTAATAAAGGTGTTACGAGAACATATCCTCATACGCCAGGAATTGATGCTGCAGGAGAAGTTGTGAGTAGTGAAGATAACTCTTTTAAGGCAGGAGATCAAGTTATTGTAACGGGATATGACTTAGGTATGAATACCTCTGGTGGTTTCGGAGAATATATTCGCGTGCCATCATCTTGGGTCGTGCCTTTACCAGAAGGAATGTCATTAAAGGAAAGTATGATGTATGGGACAGCAGGTTTTACTGCGGCTTTGTCGGTATATAAGCTTATTGGAGCAGGAATCAAGCCTAATATGGGAGATGTTTTAGTAACGGGTGCTACAGGCGGCGTAGGGAGTGTAGCTGTTAGTATATTAAGTAAGTTAGGGTTTAACGTAGTAGGAGCGACAGGGAAAATGGAAGAGGAAGATATGCTACTACGTCTAGGAGCGAAAAAAGTGATTCATCGCGCGGAATTGAATGATGGATCAGGAAGACCGATGTTAAAAGGGATATACGCCGGAGTTATTGATACTGTAGGTGGACGTATGTTAGAAACAGCTTTAAAAACAGTAAAGTATGGTGGTTGTGTAACGACATGCGGTAATGTGGCAGGCCAGGAATTACAAACAACGGTATATCCGTTTATTTTACGAGGCATAAGCCTTTTAGGGATAGATTCTGTGCAATGTCCAGCAGATGTGAGAAGTGATGTGTGGACGCTCTTAGCAAATGAATGGAGTAATAAAGAGTTAAGATCTTATACAGGAGAATGTACATTAGAAGAATTAGAGGAGAAGTTTACACTTATATTGCAAGGAAAGTTAAAAGGAAGAACAGTTGTTAAAATATAATAAGAAAGAGACGCTTACGTTAGCGTCTCTTTCTTATTATAATGATTGTTTTAAATTGATTTTTCCTTGTTCACCTAAAACACCGTCAGCGATATTTACAGCGTGATCGCCAATGCGCTCTAAGTTACTTACCATATCGACGAAGATGATACTTGCATCACCTGAACAGCTGCGTTCGTTTAGACGTAATACGTGACGTTTACGAAGAACACGTTCCATTTGGTCGATTTTGCGTTCTTTAGCAATAACAGTTTGAGCTAGTTCAGTATCGAAGTTTGTTAAAGCTTCAACTGAGTCTTGTAGTGTTGAAATCGTTAATTCCAGCATTTCATTTAATTCAGCTAATGCTTCGTCTGATAGTGAAACACGGTTTGAAATTTGGAAATCTACAAGTTCTACAAGGTTTTCTACATGATCACCGACACGTTCAATATCTCCAACAACACCTGCTAAAACGGAATGTTTTTCAGAATCCGTAGGCGAAAGCGGCTTTTCTGATAGTAAAACTAAATACTCGGTAATTTTTTTATCTAAATTGTTAATAGCTCCTTCTAATTGAGTAGCCATGTCAGCGTGTTTTTTGTCTTGTGTATTTAAAAATTGGTTTGCTTCTTTTAATCCATGTAATGAAAACTCAGCCATACGGATAATTTCTTTTTGAGCTTCTGTTAAAGCGATAGCTGGAGATTGCTCAATAAAAATTGGGTTTAAATGCTGCGGTTTGAAATCAATAGCAGAATCTTCGCCGCGAATAAGTTTTGTTACAATCCATGCTAATACAGCGATGAATGGGAATTGAATAACTGCATTTGTTATGTTAAATGTTCCGTGTGCAAATGCAATTGTCATTTCTGGATTTAAGTTTAATGATTTTTGGAAATATTGAATTAAGCTTGTAAATGGTACTAATAAAATCGTAAATATAATTGTACCGACGATATTAAAGATAACGTGAACTAATGCTGCACGTCTTGCGGCAATAGAAGTACCGATTGCTGCTAATACAGCTGTAATTGTTGTACCGATGTTATCACCAAATAATACAGGAAGGGCAGCTTGTAAATCGATTGCACCTTGACCGAATAGTTCTTGTAAAATGCCGATAGTTGCACTTGAACTTTGTACAATTAAAGTAAAGACTGTACCGACAACAACTCCTAAAATTGGGTTATCACTCATACTAACCGTTAATTCTTGGAATGATTCTAAAGAGCGAAGAGGTTTCATACCTGTACTCATTAATTCCAAACCGAAGAATAACATACCAAAGCCGAATATAACTTGACCTAAAGAATGTACTTTTTTATTTTTAAAGAAGAATAATAAGATAGCTCCAACTGCCATAATTGGGAGAGCGTATTCTCCGATTTTAATTCCGATAATAAATGCAGTAACTGTCGTACCGATGTTTGCACCCATAATAACACCGATTGCTTGTCTTAATGTCATAAATCCTGCACTTACAAGTCCGACTGTTAAAGCGGTTGTTCCTGAACTGGATTGGATTAATACCGTAACTAACATACCTGCTAGTACACCCATGAGTGGGTTTGTTGTAAAACGATCTAGAATATCACGAAGACGATCTCCAGCTGCTTGTTGCAGTCCATCGCCCATGTATTTAATCCCGAATAAGAAAATACCTAATCCACCAATGAACTGGAAGATCATATCTTGAACATTATATTCCACGCATTCCACTCCTTAAATTTCATGTACGATGTAATTATTAACTGAACCTTGAGTCACTGTAAACGGTTTGCTAGTAAAATTTACACTAAATTTACAAAGGGTAGAAAAGTTTACAATACCTTAAAGAAACAGCTGTATTTTATTGGTTTTCATCTTGTATAAATCTTAATTTTGTAAATAAATCACACTCTTTAGAATAGTATTTTTCATTTGAATATCAAGGAAAGCGTCTGCGAGTTCATCGTATATTTTTTGATGAAAGTTAAAAAAATATGTAGGAAAATGCATGTAGTTTTATAACAGTAACATGAGGGGAAACAATTCTTTTAACACGATAAAAAAGCCACTGAATTATCCAGCAGCTTTTTCCTTGTTTTTACCGCTACGCTTTTGTTTTCTTATGCTTGTAATGTAAATGAAGAGAAAAGCAATAAGTAATAGAGAGGAGTAACGATATACAGTTGCATAGTTTGTAAAGTGAGCAATAAATCCAAAAATAATCGCTCCAGCGCCGATTCCAAGGTCAAATGCGGAGAAGAATGTAGCAGTTGCTACACCGCGTCGATGCGGTGCTACGCGGTCAATCATCCATGCTTGTAGTGCAGGTTGGATCGCTCCAAAACCACTTCCGTAACATGCTGCAGCAATAATTAAGCTCGGGATTGTCGTCGTATACGACAATAAAATAATGCCTGTAAACGTTATAATAACTCCCGGAATGATGACGAATGTATGGCCTTTCGCATCATATAGCTTTCCAGAGAATGGACGAGTCACAGCGATTGCTAATGCGTTACATAAAAAGAAGAGACTAATATCAGCTATGCCGACTTCTGTAGCAAATAGTGTGATAAAACTTCCGATTCCTCCGTACATTAATGTAATACATAATATTAATAATGAAGGAAGTAAAGCTTTACGCTCAATAAATCCATCGAGAAAAGTACTAGATGATTGTTGTGGAGGCTGTTTCGATTTTTGGATTTGAAGTAGTTTCGTTAATATTAATGAAACAATTGTGCACGATAATGCACATAAAAAAAGAATTGTGAAGTTATATGTTTGCATAAGCCATAGTCCGATAAGTGGTCCGAGGGCCATTGCAATTGTTCCAGAAAGGCCAAAATATCCCATGCCTTCTCCGCGGCGAGCTGAGGGAATTAAATCAGAAACGACAGTTCCATATGTAGTCGTTGTAATACCGAAACCAGCTCCGTGTAAAATACGAACAGCAAGCAAGAGAAAGATAGTTGAGGCGAAAAGGTAACTGCCCATAGCGAGTAAACAGATAGCAGTACCGATCATTAAAATGATTTTTTTATTGAATTTTTGCAAGGCGTTCCCAGTTAGCGGTCTAACAAAAAGTGCCGCAACGGTAAACATGCCGACAACAAATCCGATATTGGAACTTGTGCCACCAATTTCTTTCACATAAACAGGTAAGGTTGGAATTAACATTTGAAACCCTAAAAACATACATAAGTTTGCAAAAATTAAAGCAACAAACTCTTTTGTCCATAACGGTTCTCGTTTTACGAGTATTGCTTCTCCCATATATTCATCCCCTATATAAAGTTTTCTCTTTTCTTTCGAGTATATGTATTGGCCAATGCAACAGTCAAGGAAGGTGTCTTGAAAACGGATAACAATTTTTAAGATGAAAAACTGACAAATTTGTGTAAAAGCTACACAACTATGAAAAAAAGATGTAAAGTATAGATGTATAGACTTGTAGGTGTTAAGAATGATAGAAATTGTTTTTTCTTTAAAGAAAGCGGATTTAAAAGAGTAGTGAACAAGAAGGGGATATATACTTTTTCACTACATATATTTGAAAGGGTTTACAATATGATGAAGAAAGAGGCGTGTACATATGAGACGATTAGGTATTTCTATTTATCCAGAACATTCAACAGTAGAGAAAGATAAGGAGTATTTAACATTAGCAAGTAAATATGGATTTACACGTGTGTTCACATGTTTATTATCTGTGGATGGAGAAAAAGAGAAAATTATAGAAGAATTTAAAGAAACGATCTCTCATGCGAATGCATTAGGGTTCCAAGTATTAGTTGATATTAGTCCATCTGTTTTTGAACAATTAGGTATTTCGTATAATGATTTATCATTCTTCCATGAATTAGGTGCGTACGGTATTCGTTTAGATGTCGGCTTCTCAGGATTAGAAGAATCAATTATGACTTATAATCCGTATGGTTTGAAAATTGAGATTAATATGAGCAATGGTACGAAGTATGTAGATAACATTATGAGTCATAGACCAAATCGTGAAAATTTAATTGGTTGTCATAATTTTTATCCGCATCGTTATTCAGGGTTATCATACGATCATTTCATTAAATGCTCGAAACAATTTAAAGATTACGGTATGAGAACGGCAGCTTTTATTTCATCATTTGATGCAACATACGGACCTTGGCCAGTAACAGAAGGGTTATGTACATTAGAGCAGCATCGTGAATTACCGATGACAACACAGGCGAAGCATTTATTTGCGACTGAATTAATTGATGATGTTATTATTGCAAACGCATATGCGTCAGAAGAAGAATTACAAGCACTAGGTGCATTAAATAAAGAGAAGCAAACATTTGATATAGAACTATATGATACAACGACAAAACTAGAAAGAATTATCGTATTAGACGAACCACATTTTTATCGCGGAGATGTATCTGAATATATGATTCGTTCTACACAAAGTCGTGTGAAATATAAAAAAGAAGAATTTAAACCTCATAATACGCGCGAAATTAAGCGTGGAGATTTATTAATTGATAATGAACAATATGGCCAGTATAAAGGTGAATTACAAATTGCATTAAAAGATATGGTGAATACAGGAAAAACAAATGTAGTTGGTCGAATTGTAGAAGAAGAGATTTTCTTACTAGACTATTTACAAGCATGGGATAAATTCGGATTCACATTAAAGAAATAGAGAGAATATAAAGGGGAAAAACTACTGATTTCAGCAGCTTTTCCCCCTTTATATATAAAGAGCGAGAGGAAGAGCTATGACAAAGGTGCATCAGCGATTAATTTCTATTTTAGAGGAATTTTTAGAAGAGAAATCGATGTTAAATCGAGCTTTTTTAGCGGGTCGTTTACATGTATCAACGAAGACGATTCAAAAAGATATAAAATTATTAAATGATATATTGGAAGAAAACGGAGCGAAAATCGAATCGCAAAGAGGGAATGGGTACGAATTAGAAATTATACAAAAGAAGAGATTTGAAGACTTTTGTGTGAGTCTATTTCAAAAACAGATGGAAAAGATCCCAACTTCTTATGAAGAAAGAATAGCGTACATTCTGCAGCGTGTTTTAATGATAGAGGGATATGTGAAGCTTTCAGAATTAGCGGAAGAGATGTATGTGAGCAAATCAACGGTCAATTTAATTATGAAAGATGTTACAGATATATGTGGTTGCTATGAATTACAAATTGAGAAGAGACCGTATTATGGTATACGTATTGTTGGAGAGGAATTTAATATTCGTTCTTGTTTATCACAATATGGTTTACCGCGTTATGACCATACTCCGTTTCATGAGCAATTTGAGCAGACGGAGACATATTTATCGCTACCTCATATATCACTCATTCGTTCAATTATATTAAAGTATATTGAAGGCGGAACAATATATTTATCTGATATAGAAATTGATAATTTAGTCATTCATATTGCAATCGCATTAAAGCGTTGTCAAAGTCAACATTATATAAAAGGACTGCATGCGGAGCAATCAGAACTTATACTAAAGAAAGAATATACAATTGCGAAGCAGATTTTAGGAGATTTAGAGAAAGAGTTGAAATTTTCATTTCCAGAAGAAGAAGTATTATATGTGACGATGCATTTATTAAGTACTGCTGTTACAACGAGAGATCGCTATGAAAATGTAGAAGAGCTATTAGGGAAAGATATATATGCATTTATGCAACATATTCTTTTTAAAGTAGCGGAAGAACGGAATCTTATTTTTTATTATGATGAAGAATTATTATTTGGATTTGGTATTCATTTAAAAACGTTATTAAATCGTTTGAAGTATAAGCTAAATACGAGAAATCCTCTTTTGGCAGAAGTGAAAAAGAATTATCCGTATGCTTTTGAAATTGCTGTTCTCGTTGGAGATATCATTGGTGAATATACGGGTGAATCGATCCCTGAAAGTGAAATTGGTTATATTGCAATTCACTTCGGCGGAGCGATGAGCCGTTTGCAGGAGCAAAATCAAAAGAAAAGATGCTTATTAGTTTGTGCGACTGGTCAAGGAAGTGCACAACTATTAAAATATAAAATTTTATCACAGTTCCGAGATAAATTAGAGATTGTAGGTATTACAGGCTATTATCAATTGAAAGTAGAAGATCTTTATAAAGAAAAAATAGATTGTATTATTAGTACGATTCATATACCGAGTGGCTTGCCTGTTCCAGTTATAAAAGTGAATTCAATATTTGATGATAAAGAGATTAAATCGATTGGTCAGCGATTGTTTACGCATGTGAATACTAGTGTGCAGCCTTATATTAAGGAAGATTTAATCTTTTTAAATCATAATGCTTCTACGAAAGAGGATGTTATTCAGTTTTTATGTGAAAAAGCTGCTGAGAAACGCTATGTACCAAAAAACTTTTATGCTTCTGTTATGGAGAGAGAAAATACGTCTCCGACAGCGGTTGGGAATTCAGTTGCGATTCCGCATCCGATGCAGTTATTAAGTGAGGAAACTTTTTTGATGTTTTGCACACTTGAAAAGGCTGTTGATTGGGGAGATAAAAAAGTACAAGTAATTATTTTATTTAGTGTAAAGCGCAATAATAATGAAGATTTGCAAAGGCTTTATGATTTTTTATATGATATTATGTCTAGTCAAACTACGATAGAGAAACTTACTCAGACTGAGGTAATTGAAGATTTTCAAGAAATTTTATTATCATTTTGAAAAAGTATATAAAAACTTCCGTTACATAACGGAAGTTTTTTATGTTTAATTGTATGCGTTTTCATAATAAGATAAAAATATAGAAAACATATAGCTTGGGGGAATTTAAAATGGCTGATATGCAAACTCCATTTGCGTTAATTTTACATGGTGGTAATGCGAGAAGCGCGGCGCTTGAAGCAATTGCTTTTGCAAGACAAGGAGATTTCGGGAATGCCGGTGAAAAGATGAAACTTGCTAGTGAAGAGATTTCAGCAGCTCATCGCATTCAAACAGACTTAATTCAAGAAGAAGCAAGAGGAAATCATGCAGAAATCAGTTTACTGTTAGTGCATGCACAAGATCATTTAATGAATGCAATTACAGTGAAAGAACTTGCTGAAGAATTTATTACTCTTCATAAACGAGTAGAAGAGAAAGTGACAGTATAAGATGTACATTTTATTATGTTGTGCAGCAGGCATGTCAACGAGTATGGTTGTAAGAAAAATGCAAGAAGAGGCAAAGAAACAAGGGAAGGATTATAAAATTAAAGCGGTTGATTCAGAACTTGTGAAACTGGAAATAAAAAATGCTGATGTTGTTTTAATCGGACCACAAGTGAAGTATTTGTTTCCAGCGGTACAGTTTCTTGCGAAGTCATACGATATACCGGTTGCAATAATAGAACAAAGAGATTATGGCATGTGTGACGGTTTAAAAGTACTGAAACAAGCAGAACAATTAGTTTTAGCATAATTATATTTTTTTAAATATAAACATTATAATGTTATAACTTTTTATTCTTACGTAGTAAAGAGAAAGAGGAGGGGTATTGATGAATGGTTTTATGAGTTTTATGGAACAAAAGATTATGCCAACAACGCAAAAGATTGCAGGACAACGACATTTATTAGCAATTCGAAACGGAGTTATTTCTACATTGCCGTTAACGATTGTCGGATCATTTTTCGTTATCTTTTTAAATTTACCAATTGATGCATATATGGAATGGATTGCACCATTTCGCCATATTTTAGATATTCCATTCCGGTTTACAGTAGGTTTAATGGCGTTATACGCAGCATTTGGGGTAGGAGCTTCACTCGCAAACTTTTATCAGCTCAATCAGTTAAGTGCAGGGTTATTATCTGTACTCGCCTTTTTACTAGCATCAGTTGAACCAATTCAAATTACGAAAGCTGTACCAGGTGTTATTGATGCAGGTAGATATATTTCAGTAGGAACATTAAGTGCAACGTCTTTATTTGGCGCAATTGTTACAGCATTAATTGCAGTAGAAATTTATCATTTTATGATTAAGCATAATATCTCGATTAAATTACCAGATAGTGTACCACCAGCAGTTTCAAATTCGTTTGCAGCATTAATTCCAACATTAGCAGTTATTCTTTTATTCTGGGGCATTCGCTACGGTTTGAAATTTGATGTGAATACAACGATCACATATTTAATCGCACCATTAAAATCAGTATTAGTAGGAAATAATTTATTCGGTGGTTTATTAACAGTATTCTTAATCGTGTTTTTCTGGTCATTCGGTATACATGGACCAGCGATTTTAGGACCAATTATTCGTCCGATGTGGGATTCAGCAATTCTTGAAAATATGGAAGTATTCACGGCTACAGGAAATGCACATCAGTTACCAAACTTATTTACAGAGCAGTTCATTCAATGGTTCGTATGGATTGGTGGATCAGGATCAACGTTAGCTTTAGTTATTATGTTTATGTTCTCTAAATCTAAGTTCTTAAAAGAGTTAGGTAGATTATCATTCGTGCCAGGCTTATTCAATATTAACGAACCAATTATTTTCGGTGCACCAATTGTAATGAACCCAATCTTAATTATTCCATTCGTTATTACACCGTTAGTGACAACGACGGTATCATATTTCGCAGTTGTTTCAGGTATGATTCCACTTATGATGGCGAAACTGCCATTTACGATGTTAGCACCAATTGCAGCGGTGATTAGTACGGACTGGACAATTATGGCTGGTGTACTTGTACTTGTTAACTTTGTTATCTCGTTCGTTATTTACTATCCATTCTTCAAAATGTATGAGAAACAACAATTAGCAGGAGAGGAGAAAACAGAATGCTCGGAGCAATTATCATCTTAATTACATTCGTGGTCGGACAGTGTATTGCTCATTATTCGAAATGGGTACAAAGTAAATCTTTATTAGTGTTACTACTAGTATCAGTTTTATTTATCGGTTGTTCAATGGGTGCATATGTAATGTTAGGATTGCAATCACCGTACGTAATTATTGTACCGACAATTTTATGTGCAACGTGTTTATCTGCAAAATATAGATTTACGAGCATGGCATTAATACAACGTGTGAAGGAGATGCAAAAGCATGGAGCGTAAATTAGGAATTTCACTTTACCCAGAACATTCAACGAAAGAAAAAGATATGGCTTATATTTCCGCAGCGGCACGACACGGTTTTTCAAGAATATTTACTTGTTTGTTATCTGTGAATCGTCCGAAAGAAGAAATTGTAGCTGAATTTAAAGAGATTATCAATCACGCAAAAGATAACAATATGGAAGTTATTTTAGATGTAGCTCCGGCTGTGTTTGATCAGCTTGGTATTAGTTATAGCGATTTATCATTCTTCGCGGAGTTAGGCGCAGACGGTATTCGTTTAGATGTAGGCTTCGACGGGTTAACTGAAGCGAAAATGACGAATAATCCGTACGGTTTAAACATTGAGTTAAATGTAAGTAACGATATTGCGTACTTAGAAAATATTCTTTCGCATCAAGCGAATAAATCAGCTTTAATTGGTTGCCATAATTTTTATCCGCAAAAATTCACTGGTCTTCCGTACGATTATTTCATTCGCTGCAGTGAACGCTTTAAAAAGCATGGTATTCGCAGTGCAGCTTTTATTACATCACATGCTGCAAACATCGGTCCATGGGATATTAACGACGGATTATGTACGTTAGAAGAGCATCGTAATTTACCAATTGAAGTACAAGCGAAGCATTTATGGGCAACAGGGCTAATCGATGATGTCATTATCGGAAATGCTTATGCGAGTGAGGAAGAGTTAGAAAAACTAGGAAACTTAAATCGCTACATGTTACAGCTAAAAGTGCACTTTGTAGACGAAGCGACTGAAGTAGAGAAGAGAGCTACGCTGCAAGAATTACACGTAAGGCGCGGCGACATAACAGAGTATATGGTACGTTCTACAGAAGTACGTAAAAAGTACAAAGATTATGACTTCCCAGTGCGTGAAAGTGTGCTGCAGGAAAGAGGGCAAGTTGTAATTGGAAACAATTCATTTGGTAAGTATAAAGGTGAACTGCAAATCATTCTGAAAGAAATGCCGATAGATGAACGGAAAAATATTGTCGGTACAATTGCGGAAGAGGAGTTATTCTTACTAGATTATGTAGGAGCTTGGACGCAGTTTACTTGTGTAGAATAGAGAAGAGAAGGAGAGGATGCTGTGGCATCCTCTTTTTTCTGTTGAAATGAAAGTCTATCATATATAGAATGCAAAGAGATAGATTTAATTTGGACGGGAGAGAAGGAGATGGAAGGGTATATAGATAGTTTATTAAGGCGGATGGCTGATGAGGATACAGAGGTTAGACATCGTGCTTATGATGAAGCAAAAGAGCTAGATGACCTATTAACGTTTCCTTATTTACAGCAGAAGGTAACCAAAGCAAAAAAAATATCTATGAAGAAAGATATGTATTATGTAATGACGAAACTTGCTATTAATACGAAAGAGATCAGTATTGCTGATTATCTTATAGATTGTTTGGAATGTGAACAAAACCCGACTTTGTTAAGTGAACTGCTTAGTAATATTTATACATTGCCAGAAGTAAGTGATACAAATAAAATTATTCCGTATATTTACCATAAAAACGATAGTGTTCGTTATTGGGCTATTTCTTCCTTAAAGTTATGTAAATCATTAGAAGCGGAGAGTGCTTTACTAAAGTTGCTGGATACTCAAGAAAATAAAGATGAGATTACACATATTTGTTATACATTGTTTGAGATTGGAACGAAGCAATCGATTCTGCCGTTAACAAAGCTTTTATATAGTAATAGTGCCTATGTTCGTTCAACTGTTATTGAGGTGTTAGCAAAAATAGGGGGATCGGACTTACAAATAGTTTATATTGAAGCTTTACAGGATAGAAATGTGATGGTGAAAAATGAAGCTGTTCGAGCTATTTATACGTATGGCGACGAAATGGCAATGAGACCAATTTGCGAACGTGTGAATAAAATTGTTGCTAGAAGACGGAAAAATGAAGCAGAGCCTACGGATGAAGCAGAGATTATCATTGCTCTTCGTTTCTTACATAAGTTTGCTAATCATGAAGAAGTTTTAAAGATATTTGATAAAGTGTATAAAAAACGTGGAAACTTGTTTATGTCGGAGAGGAAGTGGCTTCGAGACAATATTACTTACTTTCAAGAGAAAGAAAGAATGTAAGAATCATAAAAAAAGAGCCAGCCTCAACGATGAGACTGACTCTTTTTTACTAACTAGTTTAATACTTTAACTGTAACTGTTTTACGTCCCCAGCTACTTGATGTACCTTTATCTGGCATTAAAACGTCGATTTTATTACCTTTAATAGCTCCACCAGTATCACCAGCGATTGCTACTCCGTAACCTTCAACCCATACTTTTGAACCTAATGGAATTACACTTGGATCAACTGCAATAAGTTTCATGTTTGGATTAGCTGTTAAGTTATGACCTAAAGCTGATTTTACTTGGTCGCCTGCTTTATAACCATTTTCAAGTGGATCTGCTGTGTAAGCTGTTGCTACAACACGTAACTCACGAGAAGATGATGGTGCACTTGTTTCAGTTTCTTTTGCAACAGGTTGTTGTGTAGCTGGTTTTTGAGCTTTAGCAGCTTCACGAGCTTTAGCTGCTTCTTGAGCTTTAGCCGCTTCACGAGCTTCAGCTGCTTCTTGAGCCTTAGCTTCTTGAGCTTTAGCCGCTTCACGAGCTTCAGCTGCTTCTTGAGCCTTAGCTTCTTGAGCTTTAGCCGCTTCACGAGCTTTGGCTGCTTCTTGAGCCTTAGCCGCTGCTTGAGCTTCAGCATCTGCTTGAGCTGAAGCAGCTTCACGAGCTTTAGCCGCCTCTTGAGCTTTAACTTCTGCTTGAGCTTCAGCATCTGCCTGAGCTTTAGCTGCTTCTTGAGCCTTAGCCGCTTCACGAGCTTTAGCCGCTTCTTGAGCTTTAACTTCTGCTTGAGCTTCAGCTGCTTCGCGAGCTTTAGTTGCTTCTTGAGCTTTAGCTTTTGCTTGAGTTTCAGCTACTTCCTGAGCTTTAGCCGCTTCACGAACTTTAGCTGTATCTTGAACTGTAGTCGTTTTTTCAACTTTAGCTACTGGTTGAACTTTAACTGGTGCTTTACCCGTTAAGTAAGGAACATGAACATAAGCTGTTTTTCCGTTATATTCAAATTGAATCCAATCATTCTGTACTTGGTGTGTTGTTTCAATTACATCATCTTTTTTCAACTTACCAAGAATCTCTGAGTCTGTGTTTGCTCCAGCACGTACGTTTAATACGTTTGCTGTTACGTAGTAAGTGTCTTTTGTATAGTCAGCGCTTATGAAAGCTTCTTTACCGCTATTCAATTGAACTTTTGACCAACCATTTTCTGTATGTAAAACATTTACTTTATATCCATCTAATAATTTTCCTACAACTTTTGATTCAGTAGTTGGGTTTTCTCGTACGTTTAGTACGTCAGTCGTTACGATTGTTTCTGCTTTAGCAGATGTTGTGAAAATCCCAAGACCAAAAACCGCTGCTGTTGCTATACCCATAAATTTTTTCATAATAGCCTCCATTGCATTTGTTTTCGTTGACCTCATTATAGCAACCATTATTTTCTTATTTGCGAAAAACATAAAATTACAAAGCTTTCGTAACGGGGCATTAATATTCTGTAACAATTCCATAAATATCCTGATAGCGCTTCCTTGTTGTTTTTTGGCGTATCAGGGCATATGAAACACAAAATGAGTAGTATTTCAATTACTGCAACGTTAATAATGTTACAGTAATATTTCTAGGTGATATCTATAGTGTTACGAAAGTAGCGTATTTTACTGTTTGAATGGAAATTTAGTTATAAAACGATAATCTTTTTAGGCGTGAAAATATATAAATGAGGTGAAATTTAATAAAATATCGATATAATTGTTACAAAGTCAGTCGAAGTATGGAAAAAATTACGCCTTGATTTTCGTCTGTTACATAGTATTTTTGCAATAATAGAATTAGATAATAGCCTTAGTACCTATAAATAATGAAGAGTATGAGAATGATAGTTGTAACGTGAAACATATATAATAGAAGAAACTCAATTTAGTAGATAAATAAAAAACGCAGGAGTGTAAACTCCTACGTTTTTGTTTATTCATATCGTAAACATTCAATTGGATCCAGTTTGGCAGCTTTGTTAGCTGGTAGTAGTCCGAATGCAATACCGATTAGCATTGAAATACCTACTGCAAGAAGTCCAAGTTCTTTTGAGACAACGAGTGGCCATCCAGCAAAGATTGAGACGATCCAAGCGAAGAAAATACCGAGCATGAATCCGATGAAACCACCAAGTC
Source organism: Bacillus sp. FSL R9-9497 (assembly GCF_038005805.1). Taxonomy (NCBI): domain Bacteria; kingdom Bacillati; phylum Bacillota; class Bacilli; order Caryophanales; family Bacillaceae; genus Bacillus; species Bacillus sp. FSL R9-9497. The sequence continues at coordinate 794,416 of NZ_JBBOTY010000001.1, forward strand.
CTGTTAAAATACAAGATTCGATTAAGAATTGTGTTAATACTTTACCACGTGTTGCACCAAGTGCTTTACGAATACCAATCTCACGTGTACGTTCTGTTACAGATACGAGCATGATGTTCATTACACCGATACCACCAACAAGTAAGGAGATAGCAGCAATACCACCAAATACCATTTTCATCATACCAATTGATTCGTCTAGTTGTTTCGTAAATTCACCTAAGTCTTGTGCTTCGAATTTGTGCTCAAATTTAGGAGCTTTCATTTCGTTTAAGACAGAAACGGCTTGTTTTTCTACACTTTTACGTTCTGTCGGAGAGGTCATTGTTAATCTTACAGAGTCATACTCATTTACTCCTGAAATGACAGGCGCATTTTCAAGTGATGTATAACCTTCAGGCATAGGCATTCCAAAGTCGTTTTTCGTTTCGTATACACCAACTATTTTATACGGCTTTCCTTTTATATCTGTGTATTGATTTGATTCCCAACCACTACTAAATAATTTGTTGAAAGCTTCTTCATTTAATATAACAGCAGGGATTGCTTGGTTTAGTTCACTGTCATTTAATTCACGACCGTGAACTAATTTTATTTTCGAATCTGTCATAAAGGCGCCTGTTCCACCTTTTAAATCAAGATTTACATCTTTTGAACCAGCAGATGCTTTTACTTTCATACTTACGTCTGGATACACATCTTTAACGCCAGGAACAGTTTGAAGACGGTTTAGCATATCAGGTGTGATTTTGGCACTATCTGTTCCGTAATCAGGATTGTTGTAGTAAATCGTTACTTCGTTATCTTTTCCTTGGCCTAATTCTTTTTTAAACTTTGCGTTTGTACCATCACCCATTGAAATGATAGTAATAATGGCACTAATACCGATAATAATACCTAACATCGTTAAAATAGAACGCATTTTATGAGCAAAGATAGAGGAAAGGGCCATGCGTATATTTTCACTCGTATTCAAAATTAACCTCTCCAATCTTGGACGATATTTCCGTCACGAATTACAATTTGACGTGCTGCAGCTTCCCCGATTTCACGGTCATGGGTAATCATAATAATTGTTGAGCCTTGTTTATTTAATTCGTAAAAGAGGTCCATAATTTGTGTGCTCGTTTTCGTATCAAGTGCCCCCGTCGGTTCATCGGCTAAAATGAACTTTGGGTTATTTACGATTGCACGTGCAACAGCGACACGCTGCTTTTGTCCACCTGATAATTCGTTCGGTAAGTGAGTAGCGCGATCAGCTAAACCGACTTTTGTTAAAGCAGCTAATGAGCGCTCGCGTCTTTCTTTTTTATCGACTCCAGCGTAAATAAGAGGTAGTTCTACATTTTGAAGCGCTGTAAGTCTCGGTAATAACATGAAGTTTTGGAATACGAATCCGATCTCTTTATTACGTACGTGTGCAAGTTCTGTTTCAGTCATGTTTGAAATATTTTGACCGGCTAGTTCGTACGTACCTGTCGTCGGTTTATCTAAGCAACCGATAATGTTCATTAATGTTGATTTACCAGAACCAGAAGGTCCCATAATAGAAGTGAATTCTCCTTGGTTCAGTGTTACGTCAATTCCGTGTAATATTTGAACGGATTCTGCACCATTTTGGAAGGATTTCGTGATGCCTTTTAAGTTAATCACTGGGCGACAACCTCCATACCATCTTTTAAGTCTTTTTCAGGTTTAGAGATAATTTCCTCTCCTTTTTTCACTCCAGAAACTTTTGCTTCGCTATCAGTCTCGAATTCAACAGTAACTGCTTGTTCTTTCGCCTTACCGTCTTTTACAACGAAGACAACATTTTTATCACCTTTTTTCACGATACTGCTTTTCGGAACAATTGTACCAGTTGCTTCGCCAGATTTACTTGTTACGTAAACGTGGAAGCCGTTTTGTAATTCGTCACTATTATCTAATGTGACAGTGAATTGATAGTTAGAAACAGTTTTATTTTCATCCATGCTCTTTAATGGTGTAGAACCGATTTCTGTTACTTTTCCTGTCCAAGTCTTACCAGCGACAGTTTTTGATGAAACAGTTACTTCTTGCCCAACTTTCATACTAGCAAGCTCATATTCAGAAAGTTGACCTTTTACTTTAAATTGACCAGCGTGACGAAGAGTAATTCCGCTCATACCTGTTTTTTCGTCAGCCGTTTTTACGATATCATCAATTACGCCATCAGCAGGACTTGTTACAGAAAGAGTGTTTACTTTCTCTTTTGCTGCTTTAATCATTTCATCAGCTTTTTCAACTTCAAACTTTTTCATTTCAAGTTGTGATTCTAATTGCCCAACTTCAACTTCTGATGCTTTTAATGCTTCAGCAGGAAGGCCTGCATTTTTATCTTTTTGTAATTTTTGTTTCGCCGCATCAATTTGTTTTTGGAACAACGTTACTTCTTTTTGTGCGATTTTCTTTTGCATTTCTGCTTCTGTTACACCTTGTTTCGCAGTCGGATCATTGTACTTAAATAGAAGCTGACCCTTTTTCACTTCATCGCCTTTTTTAACAGCTAATTCATATGTTCCTTTTGTTGGATCGAATGAAATAGTTTCAATTCCATTTGGAATAACTTCGCCACCAAATTTTTGCGCGTTTTGGATTTGTTTTTCAGTTACTTTATATCCGCTATATGCCATTGCTACTTCTGAACCGCCACCAGCAAATGCAAAGTATGATCCAGCGGCAATTCCGATTGCTACTACACTAGTAATTAACACTTTATTTTTCTTCTTCATCTATTTATCACCTTTTCGTTCGTTTTAGTATCTACATTAAGTATAGAAGAGGTGAAGAATCTGACAAATCGTTTTAGCTTACAATAACCTTACAGTTTTGTAAGGTATGAATATGCAAATGTAAGGTAGAGGTTGTCCTAGTGTAAGCAAATGAATTGACTCGTCGTTTCTTTCTTACAATAATATTGTATGGAGGAAAGGAGGAAGGAAGATGGAAGCTTATTTTAGCGCGCACCCATTAAAACCATTTATTCCATACTCAAGGCAACACGCCCTTATATTATTTATTATGTTGGTGGGGATATTTTTTCTGTATCAATACCAAGATTTATTACGTCAAAGTGAGTGGAATATAACAGTTCGATATGCGATTGCATTTTTATTTATAGGGAGTGAAATTGGGCTTCATATGTGGGAATGGAAAGCAGGGATTTTTGAGTTAGCTACTTCATTACCGTTTGAATTATGTACGATTAGTTTATTATTAGCGTCGATTATGATCGTAACGAAAAGTTATCGTATATATGAGATTGTATTTTTTACGGGAATTATTGGTGCATCACAAGCCATTTTAACACCAAATTTGCAATATGCTTTTCCGCATTTTCGTTTCATTGAATATTTTAGCGCGCATGTATTGCTCATTTGGGCACCACTCTTCATGACTTGGGTGGAAGGCTATAGACCGACCTTGCAATCTATTAAGCGTACGATGATATTTTTAAACATATTGATTCCGCTTGTTTCGTTTGTGAATTACAAAACAGGTGGTAATTATATGTTTTTAGCTCATAAGCCAGAAACTGCTTCATTACTCGATATGTTAGGGCCGCATCCTTACTATATTATTTCATTAGAAATAGCTGCGCTTATTGGATGTTTTATTTTATATATGCCATTTGCGAAAAGAGAAGGGCATGCGCATAAAGAATCACTAGGATCATGACCTAGTGATTTTTTATATGAATATTTACAATTCAGAAAATTAAGAATAAAATTAGAGGATAAATTATATATATAGAGAGAAGGGAAAACGTGGTCAAAAAAGTTTTTCTAAATGGAATGGAAGTGACGATTCAATTTCTTATTTCGATTTTGGGGATTATTATTTTAGGGGCTTTGCCGAAATTATTTTATGGATTTAAGGTGGATGTATCAAAGTACATACAGAGTTTAAAAGAAGTGTTTGTGAACTTAATGGATATTTCCAATTTGCAATATGTGAAAGGTAAATTTTTATTTCCACAGTTGTTCGTCCATTATAAAGAAACGATTATTATTTTTTTGGCTGCTTTTTTCATTTCATTATTTATAGCATTTTGCATTGTTTATGTCATTATGAGTAGTTCAACGCGTATACAACATCGAATTAAATCATTTCTTATCTTCCTAGAATCCATTCCAGATATTCTTCTTATTTTAGTATCACAAATTTTAGTTGTATGGTTTTTTAAACAAACAGGTTTTTTACCTTTTCAAATTGCGTCAATTGGAGGCGAGTCGATTAGAGGGTTGCCAATATTGTGTTTGAGCATCCCGACTACGATTATGTTTGTAAAAATAGTAGTGCCTCGTTTTGAAAATGAACTAGAAAAAGATTATGTACTATTTGCTAAGGCGAAGGGTTTAGGGCGTTTTCATATTTTAAATCGTCATATTTTACGAAATGTGTTGCTTAGTACACTATTCTTTGCGAAAACGAATATCTTTTTTATGTTATCTAATTTATATATTATAGAATGGATTTTTAATACGGGTGGTATTTTTATGTTTTTGAAATCGTATGAGGGTATTAGAGTTGAGGTTTTCATCGTTAGTATGCTGCTTATATATATCCCGATATTTATTTTATTTAAGCTGTTTCATTATTTCATTCCAGCTGCGATGAAGGAGAGATTATAATATGTGGATGTATATAAAACGCGATAAAAGATTTTGGATAAGCATTGGATTTCTTCTCATATTAGTTCTTTTGAGTATCGGAAATACGTTATGGAATGATGGACACATTAGACAAGTTACATTGCAATATGATGCGGATGAAAATCCACAAGTGCCACCGTTTTCACCTTCATTCCAATTTTTACTCGGGACAGATCGGAAAGGATACGACCTTTTACATTTAGTTATTGAAGGCGCGAAGTGGACGATTGGTATATCTATTTTAATTGCGGCACTTAGAATGGTAATAGGTGTGTTCTTTGGTGTTGTACTTGGAACATATGTAAGAAGAGGTTTTTCAAAGATTGAGGCTTTTTTTGATAGTTTCACAGTTATTCCGACAGTTATGATTGCGTATTTTTTTCTTCAATTTGCAAATCTATTTGGAAGCGGAGAGGAAACAACAAGCTTTTTTGAAAGGGCTTCGTTTCAAGTTGTATTACTTGTAATGCTTGTAATGCCAGTTATTGCACTGTATGTTGCGAAGGAAGTTCGTAAATTACAAACAGAAGAATTTGTTGATGCCGCGCGCATATTAGGCGGCTCGAGAAGACGTATTGTTATAAAACATCTTTTTCCGCATCTCTATATGACTTTTATACTCGTATTTCTTCAACAGTTTACGCAGACTCTTACTATTTTACTGCACTTAGGGTTACTGGAAGTATTCTTTGGTGGAACAGTTAGTTTTTTGGGGCCAGTGGAAGAAGTGGAATCTTATACGCATGAATGGTCAGGTTTAATTGGGGTATACTTTAGGTCATTAACGGTGCATCCATGGATTCCTCTCGTACCAATTACATTTTTCGGCCTAACTATTTTTTCAGGAAATATGATTGTGAAAAGTATAGAAGAGGCGATGATGAAAGTCAGGTTAGGAGGAGAGAGAAAGAGAAAAGATGTAGAAGAGGAACAATCTGCTTTGCAGTCAAAAGAAGAGTTATTTACTTTTAAGCATACGATGTGAAGAGAAAGAAGAAGCAAGCATGGATTTCATGCTTGCTTCTTTTCTTTATTTTGTAGAAACTTCACCTGCAGCTTCTGTTTGCGGAATAAAGTATCCAATTATACCACCGATTATTGCTGGAATGATCCAGCCAATTCCTAAGTTATAAAAAGGAATGGTGTGTACGATATTAGCGATAAAATCTGGTATCATTTCCACATTATCAAGTGCGTGAATACAGCTAATAATAAATGCTGCGATCATCGCTCCGATGTAGACAGAAGGTTTACGTTTCGTATATTTATCGATAAATGATACGAAAATTAAAATGATTGTAATTGGGTACAAAATAATTAATACAGGTAGTGTGATTTTAATTAATAAGCTTAATCCTAAGTTTGAAATAACGAAACTAAAGATACAAACGTATAGCACAAGCTTTTTGTATGAAACATTTGTTAGCACTGTTGTGAAGTAATTTGCAAATGCACTTACAACGCCAATTGCCGTTGTTAAACAAGCGAAGATAATGGCGATACTTAATAAAATATTACCGCTTGTCCCAAAGAATTGATACATAACAGCAGCTAATAGTTGACCACCGTTTTCGAATTGCCCTAAGTTTCCGTTTGAAGCTCCGATATAACCGAGTAAGAAGTAAACAATTGTTAAGAATAGAGCAGCGATACTTCCGCAAATGATTGTATATTTCGCGATAGATTTCTTCTCTTGTATACCGTTTTGACGAATTGCATTTACAACAATTGTTGATAGTACGAGAGCGCCAATTGCATCTAACGTTAAAAATCCTTCAAGAAATCCTTTGAAAAACGGGATGTCTTTATAGTCACCGATAGGCTCTGCAAACGTTCCTGGTGAAAGAATCGCTTTTGTTGCCATAATTGCAATAATTACAAGTAAAATTGGCGTTAATATTTTACCGATATGATCTACTAGCTTGGATGGATTTAATGATAAGAAGTAAACGACTGTAAAGAAAATCGCACTAAAAACTAACATAGAATACCATTGATCTGGGAAAAGTGGTGCAATCCCGATTTCATAAGATACAGATCCAGTTCGTGGAATAACAAATAGTGGGCCGATTGAAAGATAAATAATGATAGCGAATACTGCTGCGAATTTTGGATGAACACGGCTCGCTAAAGTGTTAAAACTACCACCAGCAAGGGCAACAGCAACGATAGCAAGTAAAGATAAACCGACGTCTGTAATAATAAACCCTGTAATGGAAACCCACATATTTTCTCCGGAAGAAAGACCGAGAAGGGGCGGGAAAATCATATTACCAGCACCGAAGAAAACTGCGAATAGTAATAAACTAATCGAAAGTATTTGCGCTGGTTTTAAAGTTGTATGCATATAAAGAAAATCCTCCTAATGAGTGTTTTTGTCGAAAATTCAAATAATTTGTCGAGTAACTGTTATTATTTTAAAGGTCTGATGACTAGAAAGCAATAGGGAATTTTGAAAATATTAAAAAATAATGCATTAAATCGAATAAATATACTATTTATATGTTTAATAGGAAGGATTTAACTTTTAACATAAAAAAACACATATCGCTAGGATACGTGTTTTAAAAAAATATTTTTTTATCGCGTTCTTCTTTTAAAATTTCAACTGCTTCTCGGAAACGTTGTGAATGGACAATTTCTCGTTCACGTAAGAAGCGTAGGCTGTCATTTATATCTGGATCATCTGATAAGTTAATGAGCCATTGATATGTTGCGCGTGCTTTTTCTTCAGCTGCAATATCCTCGTATAGATCGGCAATTGGATCACCTTTAGCCTGTATATAGGTTGCAGTAAATGGAACACCAGCAGCGTTATGGTAATGAAGAGCACTGTCATGATCAGCGTAATGAGGGTCAAGACCAGCAGCTTTCATTTGTTCAGGGGTCGCATCTTTCGTCAGCTTATAAACCATCGTAGCAATCATTTCAAGGTGAGCAAATTCTTCTGTACCAATATCAGTAAGTAGGCCAATGACTTTATCAGGAATTGTATAACGTTGATTTAAGTAACGTAGTGCAGCAGCTAATTCTCCATCTGCACCACCGTATTGCTCGATTAATAATTTTGCAAGTGCGGGATTGCAAGTTCCCACTTTAACTGGGTATTGTAATTTCTTTTCATAAATCCACATAGTTTCTCTCCTTTATATTTGCCATGGCCAAGGACCTTTGCTCCATTCCCAAGGGGCATTAGAATAGCTGTTTCCAAACTGTTGGAGTGGTCCGTATTTTTCTTCCATCTTTTGTTTTAATACTCTCCGTTTATAGGAAAAGTCATTAAATTGATTAATCGCAGCGGTGTCATCTGGATGTGTATCTAAATAAAGAGTGAGTTCAACTAGTACAAAGTCTAATTCTTGAAGCTCCAGTAAAAGCTGATAGTATTCTTCTGGTAGCGATTGATTCACGTCAGTAGTCACCGCCCTTTTTTATAAGGATTTTCATAATAGTCATAAAAAACAGGCCATAAAGTCCCTTTTTGTAGTGCTTCTTTTGGTGTGAATTGCGGCAAGTTTGGCGGTTGAAAGCCTAAAAATAAATTAGGAGGAGTAGAATAATATTTTTTTCCGATAGGAGGACAAGGATCGAGAGGGCTATGATAGGGCACGAATGATCTCATATATTTATTCACGAATAAACCTCCTTACATGTTCATTACTACGTATTGTATTCAGACATAATGAGCATTTATGACACATATAAAAAAGTAATAGGTGCGGGGGGAATGAATGTGGAGACTGTGAAACAATTCATTGTATTGGAAGTAAAGAACTTAAAGGAAACTCTGTATTTTTATGAAGGGATTTTAGGGATAACACCTAGTTCAGAAAGGCCGCAATTAGATGTTACAGGGGTTTGGTATGATACTGATTCAACGAGAATTAGTTTTGTGATGAATCGCAGTTTGGGCGGGCGTGAGAAGAGTGTTACGGACTCAGTTGATGTTCTAACGTTTTCAATTTCTAACATAGAGAATGTAAAGAAGAGGTTAGTATTTTATAAAATCGCATATACAGAAAACAAAAGTGAGAAGAGTATTGTGGTACAAGACCCGGATGGATATAAACTTCAAGTGATAGAGAAGGATGAATAGACGGAGGGGATTTAGTGGAGAGAAATTATGAAGAAAGTGCGTTGTTTGAGCATCAATTTTGGTTAAAGGTACTTACTGATCATGCACAATTTTTACTGGATGCATTAGCCCCGAAGGAAAAAGAGGATATAAAAAAAGCTACTTACTTTGTTGAAACATTTACGAATTTGTTAAATAAAGTTCGGAATGTGAATCTGATGGCATTTTCAAAAGAGGCAGAACAAGCCGCTAAGGAGATTCGGGCGTTTAAATTAAATATTATACAGAAACAGCTGGAAGGGAAAATTACTATTCATTTTACGCCAACTTTTATTAATCATATGGTAAACGAAGTGGAAGAGTATATAACAGTTTTAGAGTTTTTGAAGAAAGGGGAAGTTCCGCCTGTTTTTCATGAATTACATTATCATCTCGTTTGGTTAACGGATGCGGCTGGTCATGCAGGCTCTATTTCTGGTGGATTAGATCTTGTTGAAAAAAGATTAAAAGAGAAAAGCGAAGAATTTACGAAGCATTTTGAACAATTTTACTTAAAGGCAGTTGAAATGACAGGGTATTTACGGACAGAGCTGCATCATTTTCCTGCATTAAAGAAGTTTACGAAAGATGTTTCACTTGAATTGAAATTATTTTCGCATTTTTTACATGAAGTGGAAGAGCTCGAGTTATCTCATGAAGTATTAAGTGCACTATCAGCTAGAATGGCAGATCATATGGCAAGAGAAGAATGTTATTACTTATTAAAACTAGCTCAATCGTCTGGACTTGAAATGCCGAAATGTAATCCGCTTTAAAGAAAAAGAGGTCAATTTTATTTGGCCTCTTTTTCTGTTTTATTTTCTCTTTTTATTTTTGCTTGTTCAATGCTTGCTTGTAATGTCTCCATAATATTAATGATGTTCGGAGCTGGAGAGATTGTTTCGGTTTTTTCCTGTTGTTCAATTTTGTTTTCGATTAGTTCGGTAAGGGCTTCTTTATACTCATCTGTATACATCTCTTGTTCAAAAGGATTTGTAAGATGGTGGATTAAATTGATTGCTGCTGTGAGTTCTTGTTTTTGAATCGGATAATTTTCGTTACTTGGTAAGTTAGGTGTATTTGTTATAGCGCGAATTTCATTAGGGTAGTGAATAGTTTGCAACATAAGACCATCTTCAAAGTTGCGGATAATAGCTAAATGTTGTTTTTTTCTAATGGAAATATGGATAAGACCAAGTTTATTCGTACGTTCAAGAGCTTCTTTTAATAATAAATATGATTTTTCATGTCCTGGGGTAGGTCCTATAAAATAAGAGCGATCATAGAGAACAGAATCAATTTCGTTATTTTGGACAAAAGATATAATACGAATGGATCGTGGTTCATGAGCTTGTTGTAATTCAGCTAATTCTTTTTCATCCATAATAATATATTTATGAGGTGCGTATTCATAGGCTTTTACAATATCGTTATCATCAATTTCTTCATCCGTACAATCGGGAGCGAACTTTTTATATTTAATAGGTGTTAAGCATTCTTTATGGAGACTTAAAAATTTTATGTCGTTTTCTTCTACGGCACTATATAGTTTGATGCCTATATTTAATAGTCCAAGTGAAAGTGCACCTTTCCATACAGTATGCAAATGAAACATCTCCTTTCGTTCAAAAATGATTATGTATATTATGAGATAGTAAGAAATTTCCTATACGTTTTTTGTTTTTTACGAAAGGGATTGGGATATAAAATATATTGACAAGCCCTCTGAAATATTTTAATGTGAGTGTATAAAATTGTGTATAAAGGGGAGTAACTTATTACAGTAAAGTCGTCATTACAGGGAGAAACCCTCGGCTTTATTGGCAACGTTTCGTTGTTAGTGAGACCTTTACCAGCAATGGTAAAGGCCCCTTTCTGTCTTTTTGAGGACCCTTACCATATTTGGTAGGGTCCTTTTCGTATACAAAGAGAGGAGATATAAAAATGAAAAAACTTATTAGTAGATTAAGAGTTGTATTTCATGTTCGCCGATTTGTTCCATTCCTATTTGACTTTTTTACTTCAAAAGAGGTTTCAATAAAGAAGAAAATTTTATCTGTTGCTTTTTTAGTTGGTTATGTTGCGATGCCGCTTGATTTAATTCCAGACTTCCTACCGTTTATCGGTATTTTAGATGATATTGGAATTGTGTTATTCATTTTGAACCGAATTGTAAAAATGGCGCCAGTTCAATTACAAGAAAAGCATAACGTAAACGTAGGATAGGAGTTAAAATATGGAGCAAATGATTTTAGATATAATCGAGTTTTTAAAGCAGTTTTCTTATTTTGGAGTTGTATTGGCTTTAACTTTCGAATTTATTCCGGCAGAAGTCGTTTTGCCTATGGTTGGGTATTGGGTATACGAGGGAGATATGAATTTTTGGCTAGCTGTATTAGCTGGAACACTTGGCGGAACGACAGGACCGTTAACGTTATACGCACTTGGTTATTATGGTGGTCGTCCGCTATTAATAAAATACGGAAAATACTTCTTTATTAAAGAAGAACAAATTCAAAAAGCAGATGACTTCTTTGAGAAATATGGACCAGTTGTAGCATTTGTGGGACGCTTTGTACCAGGAGTTCGAACACTTATCTCTGTTCCATGTGGCATGGCAAAAATGAACATATGGAAGTTTAGCATATATACATTTGTAGCAATGTTCCCGTTAACGACTTTATATGTCTATTTTGGAATGAAATTAGGTCCGCATTGGGCAAAAGCGGCGGATGTTGTTGGACAATATATGCTACCGATATTACTAGTCGTAGTTATTATTGTAGGTGGTATATTAATCTATAAATTTATGAAAAAAAGAAACAGAACGGAATCTATCTAGTCATTTGAATATTTTTTGAAAATAGATGAATCGTACAGGCAAAAGACTCTGAAGGACATACACATATAGGGAATAAAAAAAGAGAGAGGGGAAAACAACTATGTCTTGTGAGTGCTCAGGGGCTGCATTAACTTGTTGTCCAGATAAAAATTATGTACAAGATAAAGTGTGTAGTCCGTGGTCTGCTACTGTAGTTGCGACAGCAATCGATAATGTTCTTTATACAAATAATATTAACCAAAACGTAGTTGGTACTGGTTTTGTTAAATATGATGTTGGACCAGGCCCAATTACTGTAGAGGTGCTTGATTCAGCTGGTACTGTAATAGATACACAAACATTAAATCCAGGAACGAGTATCGGGTTTACGTATCGTCGTTTCGATATTATACAAGTCGTGTTACCTGCAACACCTGCTGGAACGTATCAGGGAGAATTTTGTATTACAACACGTTATCCACTTTCATAGCAGAATAGGAGAGGGTCGAAATGGGAATGAGAAGTTCCAGTTTGTCTTGTTGTTCTAATAAAACACTTGTGCAAGATCAAGTATGTACAGACTGGTCTATTACAGGTGCTGGTACTCAAATTGTATATACGAATAATATTACACAAGAAGTATATGGTTCAGGTTACGTGAAATATGATGTAGGGGCGGCTCCAATTACAGTTGATTTTTTAGTAGGCGCTACAGTAGTTGATACTGTTACTGTTCAACCGCAAAGTAGTGGTACTTTCACTGTACGATATTTTACGACTGTTCGAATTACTACGACAGGCACAACTGTTAATCAAGGAGAGTTTTGTATTACTGTACGTTATCCGATTTCATAAAAAAAGCATACCATTTCTGGTATGCTTTTTTTATGAAATTGGTATTTTAGAAGCGACGTGTAAATTCGCAACAGTACTTACCTTCTAAATATAATGAAGGACTACTTTCTATATTAATAATACTGACAGATTGTAAGTCTTTTCCTGTGTAAGATATTGTATTACCAGGAAAAACAGTGAAAATATTAGTTACTGTTCCAACGATTTGAATTGTAACCGCTTCTGTGCTGCTAGTACTATTATAAACCGAGACGGTACCTGATATAAGTAGTATTGCATCACTTTGCCACAGTATTATTGGCTGTGATTTATGTTTGGCAGAGGAAATAATGTTATTCGTTATAAGGAAATTTCCAGCAAATTCATTTGTTACTAGTTCGTAATTTGGATTTGGAGGAGAGGGCGGTGGACAGGGATTTGGGCAAATAATAGATAAAGGAGCGAAACAGCCAATATTTTTTTGTTTCTTCAATACAACCCCTCCTTTTAAGTTGTCTTTTACTATTATTAAATGTAGAAGCATGGCCGATGTGTTAAAAAAAGAAGGAAATGTTAAAAATTAAGATTGTCTAATAGGCTTAAACCTTAACTTATCATTAGTGTTATAGAAAAGATTATATGTAAATGGTCATAGGAAAAGAATGATTAGACTCTTTTAGACAAAAGGTGGTTGTATACAATAGTACGAGGAATGTTGGAGTTAATTTCTAATTAACTGTATATTTACAAAAATCTAATAAAGTTCATTTGTTATTTAAACGACATTAACATATATTAGATAAAATAGCCCTTGTAATGAATCAATTATTATGAGGAGGATTCACGTGGACAGAAATGCTTTAAGAAAAGTAAAAGGCCTTATTGGATTATTAATGGTTTTTGTATTAGCATTCGTATCATTTCCGTGGAGTACATCAGTCAAGGCGGAAGAGAAAAAGCAAGAAAAGGCATCAAGTGAGAAGAAGATAGTTTTTCCAGTTGTAAGTGATGTGCATATTAAAAATAGTGGAACGGATGATACGTTTCGCTGGAAAAGAGCGATTGAACAGTTTAATACATTAGCACCGAAACAAGATGCGTTTGTTATTGTAGGCGATTTCACAGATACAGGATCAGTGCAGCAATATGATCGTTTCATGCAAGTGTATAATGAAAATGCAAATAAAGATGCCGTGCGAATGAATTCTCTCGGTAACCATGATTATTGGAACGGTTTATCCGTAGAGGGTGCACAGAAGCGTTTCTTAGAAAAAACAGGTATGGAATCAATTTATTATCATAAAGTGGTAAAAGGTTATCACTTCCTTGTTATGTCTCCAGAGAATGGAACAACACATGGTTATTATTCGGACAAGCAAATTAATTGGTTAAAAGAAGAAATGGCAAAAGCACAAAAAGATGATCCAGAAAAACCGATTTTTGTATTTTTACATCAACATATTAAAGATACAGTGTACGGTAGTCAGGAATGGGGAACACAAGATAGCGTAAAAATTAATGCAGTGTTAAAAGAATATCCACAAGTTATTACGTTTTCAGGTCATTCACATTATCCGTTAGATGATCCGAGATCGATACATCAAAAAGACTTTACATCAGTTGGTACATCTTCAGTAAGTTATATGGAAGTTGAAGGTGGTAAAGTACAAGGGAATATCCCGCCAGGAGCTAGTACGTTAAGCCAAGGTTTATTAGTAGAAGTAGATGAAGAAGAAGTGACGATTAATCGCCGTGATTTCCATACGAATTCTTGGACAGGCGAGCCTTGGAAAATTAAATTACCAGCAAAGAAAGAAACATTTACACATGTAGAAGATCGTGATAAAGAAAAGCCTTACTTTGCTAAAGATGCAAAGCTTGCTGTATCAAATGTAACAGAAAATGCGGCAACAGTAACATTCCCGCAAGCATTGGACAACCTTCTTGTTCATTCGTATCGCGTACAAGCGAAGGATAAACAAACGGGAGAGATTAAAAACAAGTTATTAGCATTCTCAGAATTTTATCGTGATCCAGTGCCAAAAGATCTTACGTTAACGCTTGCTGGGTTAGATGGTGGGAAAACATATACACTTGAAATAGTGGCCATTGATTCATTCGGCAATGAAACCGCTCAGCCGTTAACAGCAGAAATTACTACAAAAAAAGATAATATTGACCCGAATGTGAAAGTACCGAAAGCGGATGTTTTTGATGTAAACTTTGGAGATGGTACATTTAAAGACAATTCACCATTTGGTACAAAAGGTGATGTGAAGGGCAATGTGGTTATTGAATATGATAAAGCATTGAAGAAGAATGCTATGAAGTTAAACGGAAAAGCAAATACATTTGGATACCTTCCATTTTCAGCAGCACAAAAAGAGAAAATAGCAAATACGTTTACGTTAGAAACTGTATTTTCAATGAATGAAATTCGCGGACAAGGTATTTTGCAAAATACAGAGAGCGGCGGAATTGGTTTTGAGTCTACAGGAAGTGGATATGTTGAATTATGGGCTCACATTGGCGGTAGCTACAAACGTGTTGGCGTTCAATTAGAAGCGAACAAAACGTATCATTTAACAGGGACATATAACGGAAGCGAAGTGGCAATTTACGTAGATGGTAAAAAAGTAAACAGTCAGTCAGCTCAAGGAAAAGTTTATAACCCGAACGTACCATTTGCATTTGGAGCGGATCCTGATAGTAACGGAAATGGTGGTATTCCGTTAAATGGACAAATCGCGTTAGCAAAATTATATAGTAAAGCTTTAAGTTCTTCAGAAGTATTAGCATCATACAATGAGTTTTCTAACCGTACGAAGTTAGAGCAAGTAAATGCGTTATTTGAAGAGCTTGGAAAAGTAAAAGAAGTGTTAGTTAGTACGTATGAATTTGGTGATAAGCCAGGTCAATATTCAAAGGAAGCCTTTCAAGAATTAGAGAAAAGCTATAACATTGCAAAGCAAGCATTTGAAAATGTAGGAAGTACTGGGGAACAAATTATTCAAACATATAACGAATTAAAATCAGCTAATGTAACATTTGTACAATCAAAAGTGGCAGAAGAACAACCAAAAACAACGAAAGAAAAATTACAGATCAATATTGAATCTGCAAAAGCAGTAGTGAAGAAAGCGCAAGCTGTAAATGTAACAGATGGTTCAGTGAAATCATTGCAACAAAAAATTACAGTTGCAGAAGCTGTATTACAAGATATGCAAGTAAAAGATGCACAGGTAGAAACGATGAATCGTACATTAGAGTATGCGATTTCACTTGTTGAAAAAAGTATGAACAAATAAGAGAGAAGAAAAGAAGCTTATCATGATAGGCTTCTTTTTTGTTATACTAAAAGTAGCATAGAAAGAAGGAGCGAATAATTTGGAACAGAAAAAGCTAAAAAGAATTCTTGAATATGTATGGATCGCGGTTGTGCTCCTTGTAGGATATTATTTATTAAAAGATAAAAGTATTTGGGTTTTATTCTTAATGACGTTTTTATTAGCAGGATTAGGAACGTTATTTATTAACTTCTTCTTTGATAGTTTGAATGCCTGGAAGAAGAAAAAGAAGGGGACGAAGTAAAGGAGGGAATATATGCAAAAGTGGAAGCTCATATATCAGGTGATTATTTTCTTAGTGCTTGTGGGTATTGGAATGGTCAAATACTCGACACCAATAGGAAATTGGGCATGGTTTACAGCTTGCATCGGCATATTTTTCATTTTACAATCGTTAACGAAAAAATATAATAGTACAGAAAGATAGCTCGCCGTTTTATCGGTGAGCTATTTTGTTATGCTTTTTTCTGTTCATCATCTGTTTTTTCGGTAGCTAAATGACTATGTTTCCTAGAGTAGAAGAAATAGAAGCATAAGCCGACTATAAGCCAAACTGCAAAGCTAATCCATGTTGTTTTAGACAAATTGATCATTAAATATAAGCAGCAAAGAATCGCGACAACTGGTAATACAGGTACGAAAGGTGTACGGAATCCACGTTTTAAGTCAGGGTGTGTTTTTCGTAAAATAAGTACTGCGCAGCAAACGAATGTAAAGGCTGTTAATGTGCCGATGTTTACTAAATTCGCTAGCAAATGTAAGTCTAAAAGGCCTGCTAATAAAGCGGCAACGACGCCAGTAATCCATGTATTTAATAAAGGAATTTTTACTCTTTTATTTACACGTGCTAACGCTTTTGGAAGTAGACCGTCACGGCTCATCGCATACGAAACGCGAACTTGTCCATACATCACGACTAGGAGGACGGTCGTCATTCCAGTCATCGCTCCAACAGCGAGTAGTCCTGCAATTGCATCTTCACCAACGAAGTGCAATGCAAATGCAACTGGATCAGAAACGTCTAATTGTGTATAAGGAACCATACCTGTTAAAACGAAAGATACAATCATATATAAAATAGTACAAATAAGAAGGGAACCAATAATACCAATTGGTAAATCACGCTGTGGTTTTTTCGTTTCTTCCGCAGCGGTTGCGATTGCATCAAAACCTAAAAAGGCGAAAAACACAGTGGCAGCACCAGTAATAATACCGTCGTATCCGAATGGAATGAACGGTGTCCAGTTTTCAGGTTTTACATATTTTACGCCTGCTACGATAAAAGCGATAATAACTGCTAGCTTGATAAGAACCATAATATTATTAATGCGAGCGCTTTCGCGTATACCGAAGCTTAAAAGACAGGTAATGATTAGTAAAATACAAACAGCGGGTAAATCGATGAGGCCACCTTTTCCTACGCCAGGGGCCGAGGCGATTATGGCGGGCAGGTGTATATTGAAACCTTGTAGTAATGATTGTAAATAACCAGACCAACCGACAGCTACTGCTGCAACGGCAAGTAAATATTCGAGCATTAAACACCATCCGACGATGAAGGCGACGACTTCTCCGACTGTCATGTATGCGTAAGTATACACACTTCCTGAGACAGGAATAGAAGAAGCAAATTCAGCATAACAAAAGGCTACACAAGCACAAGTAAATGCAGCAATAAGGAATGATAGCATAATACCAGGACCAGAATGTTTTGCTGCAACAATACCTGTTAATACAAAGATCCCTGTCCCAATTACGGCGCCGATTCCTAAAAACGTTAAATCGAGTGCAGTTAATGTTCTATCTAGTTGCTTTGGTGACTCAGTACTAAGCGCTTTTTTTCGTAATAATGACTTCACTTTGGACTCTCTCCCCCCGTTTTTTCATTTCCATAACTGCGACTATAGTATGAGCCCATTAAAAAAGAGTAAGTAAGTGGAGGTGCAGTTATGGTATGTAGTTTTTTAAAATTGCTGGATTAATTTTAATATAATTCAGAATATTTTGTCAAATAAAAATATGACAAATAAAATGCGGATCAATAGGGGAAACTACTTGCAGAAATGGACGGGGTTAACGCCCCACTGATTAAAGTTAAAGTAGGAGCAGATGCTATGTTATTTTATTTTGAACTTGTCGTCATTTTACTTTGTACGAAATTAGCTGGTGATATTAGTGTGAGACTTGGTCAGCCTTCTGTACTTGGTAAGTTAATTGTTGGTATTATTATTGGTCCGGCTGTACTCGGTATTATTAATAGTTCTGAACTGATTGATGAACTGAGTGAGATTGGTGTTTTGTTACTTATGTTTATGGCGGGACTTGAAACGGATTTAGAAGAGTTAAATCGGAATTTGAAATCTTCATTTGCAGTAGCGGCTGGTGGAATTATTTTTCCTTTCATCGGTGGTTATGTAACAGGGTTGCTGTTTGGATTAATACAGTCCCATGCCATTTTTTTAGGGTTATTACTTTGCGCAACATCGGTTAGTATTACGGTGCAGACGCTACGTGATCTAGGAAAAATGAATACGAGAGAAAGTACAACAATTTTAGGTGCTGCCGTATTTGATGATGTCATTGTCGTTATTTTATTGGCATTTGTAATGAGTTTTTTAGGAACACAAGATGTGAATATAACACTTGTCATTGTAAAGAAAATTATTTTCTTTGTAAGTATTGTTTTTATTGCTTGGAAAGTCGTTCCTTGGATTATGAAAATGCTTGTACCGCTTCGTGTAACAGAAGCGTTAATTAGCGCGGCTCTTATTATTTGCTTTTCTTTTTCTTATTACAGTGAAATGATGGGAATTGCAGGTATTATTGGAGCGTTTGCGGCAGGAATTGCTATTTCTCAAACAGAGTATAAGCATGAGGTGGAACATAAAATTGAACCGATTGCTTATGCAATATTTGTTCCAGTATTCTTCGTAAGTATCGGAATGGAAATTACATTTCAAGGCATTGGAAGCCAGCTTTGGTTCATTATTATTATGACTCTCATTGCAATTTTCACAAAGTTAATCGGATCAGGTTTAGGAGCGAGACTGACAGGATTTAATCTCCAATCTTCTATTAGTATTGGTGCGGGGATGGTATCACGTGGTGAAGTAGCGCTTATCATCGCAGCAAATGGACTTACGGCGAATTTATTAGCGAAAGAAAATTTCACAGCGATTGTTATTGTTGTTATATTGACGACGATTATTACACCGCCACTTTTGAAGAAATATTTTGTATAGAGAGGAAGGGCTTATCTGATGTAGGTAAGCTCTTTTTTTATTCCTAAAAGCAACGATCATATAGCATGAAGGGTTTGTAATTATGGTAAAATCTATGTATGTGATATGACAAGGAGAGGGAAGTGTGAAGATTACGAAGGAGAAGGTTATCGGTGTAATCGTACTTATTGCAGTATGTATACCATTTACTGCATGGAAAGAATCAAAAGTGAACGATTTTCCGGTTTCTATTTTTTCGGAAGAAGCAGATGGTGAGTACGATCAGAAGTTGAAATATACTGCTTTTTTACCTGATGTTGCGATTTGGATGAACGGTTGGGAAAAGAAGTGGACAGAAGGGGAAAGAACTGTTTATCAAAAAGGGAATCGCATTGTAAATGTGTTTCATCCTCCTGGCGATGATGGTTTTTACCTTATTGAAGCAAGAGAAAATAAGTGAACGCAACCGTAAGAAGTGGAGGTTAAATAGTGAAAGCTTCAACATTACTATTTAAAATTGAAAGTAATATGGATCAATTTTCACCAGCTGAAAAGAAGGTTGCCATGTACATAATGGAGAATGCAGAGATTGTACCGAATTTAACGACGAAAGAAGTGTCAACGAATGCAGGCGCAAGTGAAGCGAGTGTCGTTCGCTTTTGTAAATCGATTGGAATCGGAAGTTTTAAAGCATTTAAGATAGCACTCGTTCGTGAATTAACGATTGCTGATTATAATATTAACGATTTTTCAGTGATGAATACAGAAGATGGACCGTATGATTTATTTAATAAAGTTACTTATGTGAATAAAGCTGCAATTGAGGCGAGCGTGACGGCGATAGATAAAAAAGAACTTGAAAAAGCTGCAGATCGTATTGTAAATGCCGATAAAATTATCTTTTATGGAGTAGGCGGATCAGCTACTCCGGCGATGGACGGAGCTTATAAATTTACAAGGCTTGGATTTACAGCGATGATGCTATCTGATTTTCATATGATGTTGCCGCTTGTGACGAATTTAAAAGAAGGCGATATATTTGTTGCGATTTCAACATCTGGTCGAACGAAAGATGTGCTTGAAATGGCGCAGTATGCAAAGAGACAAGGTGCAACTGTTATTGGAATTACGAAACTAGATCAATCATCACCGTTATATAAAGAAGCGGATATTCGCCTTTGTATGCCAGATGTAGAACAAGATCATCGTATTGCGAGTATTGCTTCGAGAATGACGCAATTGAATATGATCGATGCTTTATATGTGATTACTTTCAATCGAATTGGTAATAAAGTATTGAATCAATTTATGGAGACGCGAGAAGAAGCGTTGCGGTTACGGAAGTTAAAGTAGAAGAAAAGATGAGGAGACTCATCTTTTTTTATCCCGCTATTTGCCGTGCAGTAAGACCCTCACTTCAAAATTCAGCGGAAGCAAAGAAAGTTAGGTGGGGAGCAACTGCCCGTTAATGCTCGATTGGTGCGGGCTAATAATCAGTGGGGATGAACAAAACCCCCACTGATTAAAGTTTCACTTTATGATCTTTGACAAAAATATGTCATGTCGTGAAATTTTATTTCATAAAATAAGAAAGAGTCATTGATTTTTAGTTTCTTAAAGTTATAATAAAAGTGTGAAATATAATTTCAAAGAGGGTGGCAATATGTTAGAAAATTTATCGACAGAACATCGTAATGAGAAAACAATGAATTTGGATGAGATGAGCATAAAAGAAGTGTTGCAAAGTATGAATGAAGAAGATCGAACTGTTGCGTTAGCAGTTGAAAAAGAGATAGAACAAATTGAAAAGGTTGTACAGACTGTTATTAAATCTTTTGAAGAAGAGGGACGTTTAATTTACATTGGTGCTGGTACGAGTGGTCGTTTAGGTATTCTAGATGCAGTGGAATGTCCGCCGACATTTGGCACGGATGATAAAATGGTGCAAGGATTTATAGCAGGTGGATTGAAAGCGTTTACTAAAGCAGTGGAAGGTGCTGAAGATCGCGAAGAGTTAGCAAAAGAAGATTTAAAAAGTATTGGATTAAATGAGAAAGATACAGTGATTGGAATTGCTGCAAGTGGCAGAACTCCTTACGTAATTGGCGGCTTGAAATACGCACAGAGCGTGGGAGCGAGTACAGCGAGTATTTCTTGTAATAAAAATGCTGAAATAAGTAAATATGCAAAGTTAAATGTGGAAGTAGAGACAGGTGCAGAAATATTAACAGGATCAACGCGTTTAAAAGCTGGTACAGCACAAAAATTAGTGTTGAATATGATTTCAACAGCTTCGATGATTGGTGTAGGAAAAGTATATAAAAACTTAATGGTAGATGTTCAATCCACAAATGAAAAGTTAGTAGAACGATCAAAACGAATTATTGTGGAAGCAACAGGCGCTAGTTATGAAGTAGCGGCAGAGTATTATGAAAAGGCAGAACGTAACGTAAAAGCTGCCATTGTTATGGTGTTGTTGCAGTGCGAATATGGGGAAGCACTGGAGAAACTAAAATGCGCAAAAGGGTTTGTGAAGAAAGCACTATAAAATAATAGGGAGGGGGATTCTATTATGAAGAAAGAAGAGAGAATGGCCAAGGAAATTTCGGAGCAACTTGGAGGAATAAAAAATATTCGTAGTATTGCTCATTGTATGACGAGACTACGATTAACGCTTCATGATGAAAGTAAAGTAAATATGGACCTTTTAAAAAAAGTTGAAGGCGTTATGGGTGTTATAGAAGATGAGACGCTTCAAGTTGTCGTTGGTCCAGGAACAGTAAATAAAGTAGCAGCTGAAATGGAAGGTTTGACAGGACTACGAATTGGTGAGGTAGCAGATCATCACCTTGAAGATATTGGGCAAGAGATGAAATCAGAGATTAAGAAGAAAAATAATACACCGGTGAAAAACTTTTTACGAAAAATAGGAAGTATTTTCATCCCATTAATTCCGGGGCTTGTTGCGTCAGGAATTATAAACGGGGTTGCTAACTTTGCGAAAAACGCTGGTGCTGATCCAAATGCAACGTGGTTACAAATGTTACTACTCATTGGCGGCGGTATCTTTACATTCTTAGGAATTTTAGTTGGTTGGAATACAGCGAAAGAGTTCGGCGGGACACCAGTTCTTGGGGCAATTGCTGGTATTTTAATTTTCAATCCGGCGATGGCAAACGTAAAATTGTTTGGTGAAGCATTAGTGCCCGGACGGGGCGGATTGTTCGCAGTTATTTTTGCAGCATGGCTTATGGTTGTAGTGGAAAGACAAGTTCGAAAAGCAGTGCCGAATGCAGTTGATATAATCGTGACACCACTCATTACTGTATTAGTTGTAAGTATCGTAACGATGTTAGCAATTCAGCCATTAGCAGGTTTCTTATCAGATGGTATTACGAGCGGAATTAATGCTATTTTAAATATTGGCGGAGCATTTGCTGGCGCAGTACTTGCGGGAACATTTTTACCTCTCGTTATGGTCGGATTGCATCACGGTTTAACACCAATTCATATGGAATTTATTAATCAAACACACGTAACACCTTTATTACCAGTACTAGCAATGGCTGGTGCTGGCCAAGTGGGCGCAGCAATTGCGATTTATGTGAAAACAAAAAACAAACGACTTCGAAATGTAATTAAAGGTGGATTGCCAGTTGGCTTTTTAGGAATTGGTGAGCCGTTATTATACGGGGTTACATTACCACTTGGGAAACCGTTTATTACTGCTTGTTTAGGAGCGGCTGTCGGTGGTGCATTCCAAGCAGTTATGCAAACGGCTTCACTTGGAATTGGCGTATCAGGGCTATCTTTAATTCCGTTAATTGCTGACAATAAATATTTACTATATTTCTTAGGTTTAGTAATTGCATATGCTTTCGGATTTATCTTTACGTACTTCTTCGGATTTAAAGAAGAAATGGCAGAAAACATATAGAGAAAGGGATTCCTTTCTCTTTTTCTATTAATAGAAAGGGAGATTTATATGATCGGAGTTTCCATTTATCTTTCAAAAGAACGAGTAGAGAAACAAGAAGAGTGGTTAAAAGTAGCGAAGGAAAATGGGTTTACATCTATTTTTACATCACTGCACATTCCAGAAGATGATCCAAATACGTATAAAGAGTTAATTCAAATATTAGGGAAACAAGCTCTTGCACATGAAATGGAGCTAATGGTTGATGTTTCTCCAAAATCGTTACACCATTTAGGGCTAACATATGAAAATGTGGAAGAGTTATTGAACTGGGGCATTACCGGTTTAAGAATGGATTACGGCATTGCGCCAAAAGAAATTGCAAGCGTATCTCATAAGATGAAAGTAGCTTTAAATGCGAGTACGATTACAAAATCATTTTGGAAAGAATTACTTGCAGAACATATAAGAGTAGAGAATGTAGAAGCATGGCATAATTTTTACCCGCGCCCAGAGACAGGACTAGCAAAGTCCTTCTTGCAAAAACAAAATCAATATTTACAGAAGTGCGGAATAAAGACGATGGCATTTATTCCAGGAGATGTGGAAAAACGTGGTCCGTTATATGAGGGGTTACCAACGTTAGAAAAACATCGCAATATGCGCCCACTTGAAGCGTACTTAGAACTTGTTCAAGATTGTGGTGTTGATAAAGTATTGATTGGAGATATAAGCGCAAGTTTAAAAAGTATGCAAGAAGTAGCTAGTGCAAGTAGAGGGATTATTCCATTGCGTTACAAATCATTTATAACTGATAAAGAAGTATTAAAAGTGGTAGAGCAAGTGCATACAAATAGACTAGATCCGGCTCGTGATGTTATTCGATCTGTAGAATCAAGAGAAGGAAATAGAGTGGTGATAAAGCCGATGCATACAATTGTAAGAAAGAAAGGGAGTATTACAATTGATAATGAATTGTATGGTAGATATGCAGGGGAGATGCAAGTTGCCATAAATGATTTATCTGTAGATGAGAAAGTGAATGTTGTTGGAATGGTTGTGGAAGAGGACGTTTCTTTGCTACCTTATATTGGCGCTGGAAAAATGTTTCAACTTTTTCTATCCGATAGAATAAAAGCTTGAATTAGCGCTATTTTGTAAGAAAACATTATCCGTAAAACGGATAATGTTTTTTGTTTTCTTTAAAAAAGTATTTGACGAATGAAATAAAATACCGTATTGTTTTGACTTGTAAATAAAAGTTCACCATAACAAAACAAAAAGGAGAGTTCAAAATGAATCAATATATTGGGAATTTAATTATTCGTATCGTGTTAGGAGTTACGTTCTTTGCACATGGTTTAGCAAAGTTTCAATCAGGTATCGATAATGTAGCAGGATGGTTTACAAGCATCGGTTTACCAGGTGGCCTTGCATACGGCGTAGCAACAGTTGAATTAGTTGGTGGTATATTATTAATTATCGGTTTAGGTGTACGATATGTAGGATTGTTATTCGCTCTTATTTTAGCTGGGGCTATCGTAAAGGTAAATGGAGCAGCAGGTTTATTAGGAGATGGAAAGAATCCAGGATATGAATTAGATCTTGCATTATTATCAATGGGTGCGTATTTATTCGTAGTAAAAGCAGAAGGATATGTAGATCGTTTCTTAAAAGAGAAAGTAATGAAAACGAAGTAAATTTTATTTATAAATGTTGACTTGAAGAAATATTGTAACTATAATGATTACAACTAATGGATTAAGAGTAAAACAATTTAAATATTTTTTTACACAAGATGTAACTATAAAAGTTACATCTTGTGTAAAAATAAATAAACGGGAGGAAGTAATATGCCTAAATCAAATTTAGAAATTATTAAAAGCACGTATGAAGGATCAGCTTCTTCAAATGCAAAGCATTTAGCAGAAGCCCTCTCTGAAAAAGTGGAATGGACAGAGGCAGAAGGTTTTCCGTACGGCGGAACATATAAAGGCGTAGAAGCTATAATGGAAAATGTATTTAGCCGTTTAGGATCAGAATGGGATGATTATAAAGCAAGTGTAAATACATATCATGAAGTAAGCGGAAAAGATGTAATTATTGCTGAAGGTATGTATTCAGGAGTTTATAAAGAAACGGGAAAATCATTTGAAGCAGAATTTGTCCATGTATGGCAACTGGAGAACGGAAAAATCGTGAAGTTTAAGCAGTATGTAGATAGTTATATTGTTAAGGAAGCAATGAAGAGCTAATGCTTTTTAAATGGATCGTAGGTATATGCATTACAATTATAGTAATTTTCTCGTCTATAGTTGGCGGAATGAAATTGCTTGCATATGTAGAAAAAGAAAATAAAAATATTCAAACCGAGCGAGCGACAAACGAAAAAGAGAAAAAAGCTGCAGAAGAAGCTCCGCAAATTAGTGAAGGTGAAATTATTTCTACTATGCATAAAATGGTGCACCAAAAGGTAAAATCCTCTGAAAAATGGGGATTTGTAGAGATGACAAAAAAGGAAATTTCTAATGTAAAAAGAGATATTGAAAATGGTACAGGTTTTCAATATAAAATGAAGTTATTTTCTATTATAAATAGATGGGAAAAAGGAGATTTTTCTCAAACTGTTGAGGAGCATAACTTTTTATGGAGCCTTCAAGGTGGAGATACTGGCAAGGCGACGGAACGTTTATCGCCAGAAGAGGAAAAGCAGTATATAAAAGAAATGAAGAGAAAATAAAAACATCGCCAACCCAGATGACGATGTTTTTTCATTAAGAATGTTTTCGCATTAAAGGTCTAGTTGGCTGAACGGCAACAGTTTTGAAATGAGAAAATAAATAACATCCTGTTACAACGACAATTGTCCCTAAAATTTGTATCCACGTTAATTCTTCTCCGAGGAATATGAATGCTAAAATGGCTGTGAAAATTGGATTGAAGTTTAGAAAAATACCTGATGTAGTTGCGCCTAATTTTTGTACGCCAATATTCCAAAATACCATACAAAGAACTGTCGAAATAAGCCCAGTATATAAAAGTGATGTGATGAAAGAAGTATTTATATTTGAAACAGTGAAGCTACCTATGTTAAACGGTAGTAATAAAATAACGCCGAAAATACCAGAGTACAACGTTGCCATAAGTGGTGTAGTTGTTTTTGTTGCCCATTTACTACAAACAGAATAGATTCCCCAAATACAAACTGCTGCAATCATCCATAAATCACCGCTATTAAAATATAGTGAAAATAAAAGCGAGAAATCACCTTTTAATAGGACGAGGATGACCCCGAAGAATGAAAGAATCATGGATAGGATTTGAAGTGTATTTACTTTTTCTTTTAGAAATAATACTGAAAATAATGCGATTGAAATTGCATTCAATGTAGAGATAAGACCTACATTCGTAGCGGATGTTTTTTCTAATGCTAAAAATTGAAAGATGTTAAAAAGAGCGACTCCTGAAATTCCCATCAATATTAACGGAAGTATTGCGGTACGTGGTGGAAGGATTTTCTTTTCTTTAAACCATACCATTGGTAATAAACAAACAATCGCAATCAGCCACCTTAAACTTGTCAGTGTCATCGGTGATGCATGATCGACGAGTGATTTTCCAACGACGAAATTTCCTCCCCATAATAAGCTCGTTAGTAATAGTAAAAAGACGTAAAAATAAGGCATGATAAAATCCCCTTTTTTGTAATCAATACTAATTGTAAATAATTTTAGCATTTTTCTTTATTATGTAATATATTCTTTTGTATAATGGTGAAAACTCGATAAAATATTTAGTTTAAAATGATATTTACAGAAAAATATTCAGTTTTATATAAATTATAAGTTGTTTTTTCGAATAATCATCGGTAAGAAAAAAGGAGGAATTGTAATGGAGTCGTCTGTTATTAAAGTGTTGGATGATTTGGATGTACAAATTTTAGATATATTGCAGAAGGATTCACAAGTAAGTAATGCAGAGCTGGCACGTCGCGTTAATTTATCACCGGCTGCGATGCATGCAAGAATAAAAAGGTTAGATGGGGAAGGTTTCATCGATAAGCAAGTTGCGATTTTAAATCAAGAAAAGCTTGGGTTTGATTTATTATGCTTTATTTTTATGAGTACGAATATTCATCAATTTGACAAGTTAGAAGTGTTGGAGAAAGAATTAGAATCGATGCCGGAAGTGTTAGAATGTCACTGTTTAACAGGAGAGTACGATTATTTATTAAAGGTTGCAAATCGTGATCGTAAAGAACTAGAGCAGTTTATTAGAAAGCTGAATAAGCTTGGTATTACACGTATACAGACGAGTTTGGCACTTCGTGAAATTAAATATTCAACAGTATTGCCGATACGAGATGAGGAACCGAGCATCGATTAGATTGCTTGGTTTTTTGGTTGTATAAAGTGATTGACGAGGAGAAAAGAGAGCTGTATTATTATATAAAATTATGAATTAAAATTCATTTAAAGTTATAAATATTAATATCGAGGGCAAGGGGATGTAATATGAAAATCTGTAATGCGGTGACGAGTGATGTGAAAGAAATTTATAGTCTTATTGAGGTTTATGCAAAAGAGGGAGTTGTTTTACCACGTTCTCTTTTGTCTCTTTATCAATATTTGCAATGTTTATATGTTATGAAAGAAGACGAGAGAATTGTTGGAGTTGCTGGATTGCATGTATTAGGAGAAGATCTTGCAGAAATACGATCGTTAGTAGTTTCGCATACATATGCAGGGAAAGGGATAGGGCGTATGCTCGTAAATCATGTAATGGAGGAAGCTACGAAAATAAATGTAAGAAGAGTAATTTCCTTAACATATGAAACAGTATTTTTTCAAAAGTGTGGATTTGATTTTATAAATAAAGAAGCGTTGCCAGAGAAAGTATGGATTGATTGTAGACATTGTCCAAAGGTGGATTATTGTGATGAAGTGGCGATGGTGCGGTATGTTGGATGAAAAATTTATAGGGAAAAAGTTCCCACTATTATTTACATATATAGTGGGAATATATATTTCCATAAGAAATGGACAGGTTATTAAGAATTTGAATTCTTTTGTCTCACGGCAAAATTATAAAGTGGATCTTTAAGTTCATAGTTATACGTTAAACCGTCGACAATTCCTACAACTTTATCATTATCATAAAGGTCGAGCATAAATTGTGCCATTTGTTTTGCAGTGTGGAATTTTGGTACAACATTATCGTATTGGAATTCATCAATATCAAATGAACGCTTCGCAAATTCTGTTTCAGTTGCAGCAGGAGCTAAAACTTTTGCTTGCAGTTTTGCGCCTTGTTCTTTCAGTTCGTGAGACAGCCCTTCTGTAAAGGCACTTACATAGAATTTCGTAGCGCAATACGTAACAGCATCAGCAACAATCGTGTATCCGCCGCCCGATGAAACGTTAATAAGCTGTGTTCCATCAACCATTGAATAATCTCGAACGAAAAGAGAAGAGAGTATTGTTAGTGCTTCTATATTGACATGCAACATCGTCTCGATTTTATTTAAATTTTGTTCGGCAATTGAGGCGAAATTACCAAAACCTGCGTTATTAATCCACGTTTCAATTTGAAAAGCTTGTAGGCTTTCATAAAGTTTATAAACATCTTCAGTAACAGATAAATCAGTTCGTCGAATGACAACATCCAACTCCGGATGCATTTCGTTAATTTTCAATTTTAATCCATCTAATTCTTCTTGTCTTCGAGCTACAAGTACTAAATTTTTCCCGCGAGATGCAAATGCTAAAGCTGCTTCATAACCAATTCCGGAACTTGCACCAGTAATAACCGTATATTTCATATAAAATCCCCCTAAATTCAAATTCATTTATGGTTAGATTGTATTTGTTAGAGTATACTCTAAGTCAAATGTTTTTTATAAATTTGATACGGTCATAAAATATATGAGGGTAAGCATGTGGAGGGAGTTTTAGTATGTACACAATTAGTGAGGTGGCAAAATTATTAGGAGTGAGCACACATACACTACGTTATTATGAAAAGGAAAATATATTAATTGCAAATCGTGATACAAATGGAAATCGACTTTACGAAGAGTCACATATAAAGTGGTTGCAGTTTGTAATGAAATTAAAACAAACGCAAATGCCAATAGCGAAGATAAGAGAATACGCTAGATTATATACAGAAGGGGAGCATACAACAGGAGCTCGTTTACAGCTCCTAGAAGATCATAGGAAATCTATTCAGATTCAAAGAGAAAACTTAGAGGTTACAGAGAAGATGCTTGAGAATAAAATTATTGCATACAAGGCCTCTTTGGAAAATAAATAGAAAACAAAATCCGCTCCTTAGTTATAGGATAAATATGGATTTGATCTCATAGTGTGTTGGCAAATAAAAAAGAGCAGCTAGCAAAAGCTAACTGCTCCATTCAAGGGATCTCTCCAAGGGGGAGTGGAGAAAATATTATGTTACTAGCATTATTGACAGATTATTAGGAAATATACAAATCGGATGAAAGAAATTTTAAATAAACTTTCGGCATTGACAATTTTTAAAATGTTCATGTACAATACATATGAATGACATTCAGTCATTTTTTATGTGGCAGGATGCATTTAGCTTAGAAATGGAACAAATACAATGGTAAATGAGGATGATAGTTGTTTTTATATAGTATTGATGAAAGAGTATATTTTTTTAAAACAAAAAATGACTGATAGTCAGTCATAAGAGGTGAGAGGTATGAAAAATAGAGCTTGGTTATATGTCATATTAACATGTATCTTTGAAATTTTTTGGGTGTTTGGTTTTAATACGGCTAATACTTGGTGGCATTGGATTATTATTTTAGGAGTTATCGCTGTTGATTTTCACTTCCTTTCTAAAGCGTGTGAACATCTTGCAACAGGAACAGTATATGCTATTTTCGCTGGAGCTGGTACGGTAGGTACTTTCTTAATGGATGTATTTCTTTTCGGTGGAAGTTTCAGCGCAGGCAAACTATTCTTCATTCTTATGGTAGTAACCGGCGTTATCGGTTTAAAGTTAGCTGACAATAAAGAAGAAACTGTGGAAGGAGTTGCTTAAAAATGGGTTGGTTTTTCGTATTTTGTGCTGCAATTAGTGAAATAGTCGGTGTGATAGGACTTAAAATGTATAGTAAAGATAAGACATTAGCCAATGGTGCGATTTATATAGGTGGGTTTGCTACATCCTTCGCATTTTTGTATACTTCCTTCTTATTTTTACAAGTAAGTGTCGCGTATGCGGTTTGGATTGGTATCGGAACAGCAGGTGCAGTTTTGTTAAACATGTTCTTGTTTGGTGAGTCGAAAAGTAAAGCGCGTATCATTAGTGTGTTTCTTATTGTATGTGGAGTGACAGGATTAAAGGCACTTTCTTAAAGATATATTGTATTTTTATCTCCTAATTGTTTATTAGGAGATTTTATTATAAAAAAATGATTTCCTCTTAGAGTTCACTATCATTGACAGTACAATCGATTATCTTATAAAATGAGTGACAGTCATTCAATATGCGTGTGAAAGGGTTTAGATGATGAATAAAAAAGAGAAAATTGTCTATGCAGCTATTGAAGTGTTTCAGGAAAAGGGCGTCGAAAAAACGAAGATTTCTGATATCGTGAAATTAGCTGGCATTGCGCAAGGAACTTTCTATTTATATTTTCCTTCTAAGTTATCTGTTATGCCTGCAATAGCAGAAGTGATGGTTGAAAAGATGATACTTGCAGTGAAAGAAAAAGTGCAAAACGATGCGCCTTTCTCAAGTAAAGTGACGCAAGTAATAGATGCGGTGTTTCACTTTATAGCTGAATATCGTGAAATACAAGCTTTAATGTATGCTGGTCTTGCATCTACAGAACATATAAAAGAATGGGAAGCTGTGTATGAGCCTCTTTATATGTGGCTAAGTGAATTTTTAAATGAGGCAAAAGAAGCCGGTGAAATTCGTGATTCGGTTCACGCAGAGCGAACAGCGAAGTTATTTATCGCTCTAGTTGAATCAGCAGCGGAACAAGTGTATTTATATGATCATAAAGATGATGAGCAAGTGGATTTGCAAAAGGCAGAAGTACTAGATTTTTTAACACATGCACTACATATAAAGAAATAGTGAGATGAACCTGTCTGAAAAGGTAGGTTCATTTTTGAGGAAAACTGAATGATAGTCATTCACCTGATATTTATGTATGTGTGGAAGGATAGAGTGAAATTCTAATGAGTGGAGGCATCTTCACTCATTACTAGCCCACAAATAGCAGGATAAAGAAAAAGCTTCTTGGGCATTATTTTTGGGGAGGAGCTTACGGGAAGAGGTGTTAAAAGTGAAGAAACCGATAAAAGAACAAAAGATGGTATTGGTCATTCTTTTGAGTAATATATTTATCGCTTTTTTAGGGATTGGATTAATCATTCCGGTTATGCCGTCCTTTATGAATGACATGCATTTAACAGGGAAGACGATGGGATATCTCGTTGCAGTGTTTGCAATGGCTCAGCTCATTACTTCACCTATTACAGGCCGATGGGTTGATCTTTACGGTAGAAAGAAAATGATCATCATTGGATTATTTATTTTTGGTGTTTCAGAACTTCTTTTTGGATTAGGAAAAGATGTATGGATGCTTTATGTAGCAAGGGTGTTAGGCGGAATTAGTGCTGCTTTTATTATGCCTGGTGTTACGGCATATGTTGCGGATATTACATCTATTCAGGAACGTCCAAAGGCGATGGGATACTTATCTGCGGCTATTAGTACTGGATTCATTATAGGTCCTGGAATCGGCGGATTTATTGCAGAATACGGTATACGTGTGCCGTTTTTCGTTGCAGCAGCAATTGCCTTTATAGCATGTGTGATTTCAATCTTTATTTTAAAAGAACCGTTAACAAAAGAAGAACTTGCAGAGATTTCTTCTAATACGAAAGAATCAAGTTTTATTGGGGATTTAAAGAAATCATTACATCCAATGTATGCAATTGCATTTATTATCGTATTTGTACTCGCATTTGGATTATCAGCGTATGAAACGGTGTTTAGCTTATTCTCTGATCATAAATTTGGTTTCTCGCCGAAAGATATTGCAGCAATTATTACAATTAGTTCAATCTTTGGGGTAGTTGTACAAGTATTTATGTTTGGCAAATTGGTAGACATGTTCGGTGAGAAAGTATTAATCCAAATATGTTTAATTGTAGGTGCAGTATTAGCATTCGTCTCAACTGTAGTCTTTAATTATTGGATTGTACTTCTCGTTACTTGCTTCATTTTCTTAGCATTTGATTTACTTCGTCCAGCTTTAACAACGTTTTTATCAAAAGCAGCTGGAAAAGAGCAGGGATTCGTTGCTGGTATGAACTCGACTTATACGAGTTTAGGAAATATCGCAGGGCCAGCGATGGGCGGAATATTATTTGATATGAATATTCATTATCCATATGCATTTTCAGGAGTTGTTTTAATAGTTGGTCTCGCTATTACATTTATGTGGAGAGAGAAACAGTTGGCTGAGAGTTTTGCGAAGTAATAAAACCCCTTACGACGGTAAGGGGTTTTTGTTTTATCCTGTAAAATCCCAATTAAAGTTTCATTTTATAGACTTAATCCAAACCGTTTTAATTCAATAAAAATCCCCTCTAATTGCTTTCCTTTATCCGTTAATGTGTACTCTACACGAGGCGGAACTTCTGGATATACTTTTCTCGTTATAATGCCTTGAGACTCTAATTCTTTTAGTCGAAGTGATAATGTTTTTGGACTAATACCATCCATTGATTTTTGTAAATCACTAAAGCGTAATGTTCCTTCGATAAGAAGATCACGAATGATTAAAAACGTCCATTTTGTACTAATTACATCAAGCGTTTTAGCGATAGGACAAGGTATGCCAGGTAAACCTTTCGTTAATTCAACTGGATCTATATTGCTCATGGAACTAGCCTCCATAAAATTTTTTTAGATGAATTTGCTTTATAGTATCACAAAACTATACTTTTGGTAACTATATGAAAAAAATATCACTACTTCCATAAAGGAAGTTAGTGCATATACAATAGCAATACGAAACAAAAAGGATTTATATAAGGAGGTGGTGATTTCCATGGGGTTAAAAAAGTTACTTGGATTTCTTAGTTTGTTTGTTATTTGTATTGTGCTTGTAGCATGTGGTGTGGAACAAAAAACTGAAGTTCAGTTATTAAAAGAAATGCCAAAGCCAAAAGCAATGACAATTGATCCCTCACTAAGTAAAAAAGAAGCGACAGAAAGGGTTCATGCGGCGCAGCGTTTTTATGCATTTTGGGATACAGGTAAGAAGGAACTTATTCCGCAGACTGTTACTAAAGATTTCTTCGATAATACATTGCCGAAAGGGCGACCACAAGGCATTGAAGGATTAAAGTTTGCAGCGCAAAATTTTCGTAAAGTTGTGCCTGATATACATTGCGAGATTGAAGACTTATTAGTTGTTGGTGATAAAGTAACAGCCCGTCTTTCTTTTACAGGAACGCATAATGGTAAGAAAATTAATTTTTTTGCAATTGATATTTTACATGTGAAAGACGGAAAGATAACGGAAGATTGGCATTTAGAAGATAATCTTACACTACAGCAGCAACTCGGTTTAATAGCTGAAGAGTAGATCATATAGGGGAGAGAAAAGCGATGAAAAATATATTTATTATAAATGGACATGAAAAATACGGTACAAAGGAAGGACGATTAAATAAAACGTTAGTAGATTATATGGTAACGGTATTAAGTGAGAAGCATCATGTGAAAACAACAACGATTCAAGATGGTTATAGTATTAAAGAAGAACAAGAGAAGTTTTTATGGGCCGATGTTGTGATTTATCAAACGCCAATTTACTGGTTTAGTGTACCAGGCTTATTTAAAACGTATATGGATGAAGTATATGAATACGGTTTGTTCTTTAAAGGTGCTGATGAATATGGAACAGGTGGTTTATTAAAAGAGAAAGAGTATATGTTCTCTACAACTTGGAATGCACCTGAAAAAGCATTTGGAGATAAGACGAAGTTCTTTGAAGGAGAAAGTTTAGAATCAGCGCTTAGTCATTTACATCGCGTGCAGAAGTTTCTCGGTATGAGTCCGTTAAAGAGTTTTGCTTGTTATGATGTGGTGAAGAATCCGGATATAGAGAAGTATTTATTGAACTTGAAAGATCACTTAGATGGAGTAATTAAATAATAGTATGTGAAGAAGGTACTACTAAGGATGTAGTACCTTCTCCTTTTATAATGACTCATATTTTAAGACATGGATGGCTGTATCCATAACTTCGCAAAATTTGCCCAACCGAATGAATCAATTGTTACGTTTTTTAAAGAAGAAGGGTATGTTTTTCTTTTTAAAACGTGATAGTTAAATAAAATGATGTGTTCTGCTTGTAAAAACTCTTCAATCTCATACATGAGTTCATAGCGCTTTTCTTTATTTTCTTCTAGTAAAAATATATCTAGTAAACAGTTAATTTGTTTTTCGTAGTGCGGGTCCATGAACCGATTTACGAAGCAACTTTTATTTTTAAATACATTTAAGAATGCAATTTCATGATTGGCAGCAAAGACTTCTCCCATGAAAATAATATCAGCATGTTTATCAATAGAGCGATTCATATAATCTGAAACGGGAAATGGGTGAAGCTCTACTTGTATACCTAAACTTTCACATCGTTCTTTTAAGAAATATGCATCATTTGCACTATCTTTAAATGCGAAGAAGTAAATATGTATCGTTTCTCCATTATATGTACTCTTTTTCAAATACTCTTTTGCCTTTTCTAAAGAGTAGGATCTTCTTGTTGCAAGGCGGCTTCTATCAGGGAAAAAGCTTGATGCAGCAATTGTCCGTCTACCCTCTATGTTACGAAGTATCATTTCAACATCATATAGTTCTCTCCAAGCTTTTCGAAAGTAAATGTCGTGATGAGGACCAGGTTTTGTAAAGTTGAAGCTAGCATAAATACAACCTATTTCTTCTATTTGTATATCATGCCTTTCATTTTCCTCTTCGTTTGGTAGTTCATAATCAGCATCTATTTGCACATGGTCAGGAATACCCCAAAATTCAATACGGTCTAATAACGCACGCTCTTTAAAATAATGGGTGAACGCTTCGAGTACGATATTATCTTCAGAGTAATGAGCAAGTTTGAAAGGTCCAGTACCTATATAATGATGATTTTGAATACTCGTATCACGCGGTAAAATTGCGAGCTGCATTGAACTTACATAGTGTAAGAAAAATAAATTTGGTTTTGCTAAATGGAATCGAATTTGCAGTGGTGATGGTGTTTCAATTTGAACAATTTCTTCTGTTAACCATTCGAAAGGGGATTGAACTTGCTTTAGTCTTTCAAATGAAAACTGTACATCTTTAGAAGTTAAAATTGATTCATTGTGAAAATATATATCTTTTCGTAAATAAAAGGTCCACGTAAGTCCATCTTCACTTAATTCCCATGTATGCGCAATGTGAGGCTCCATTTTTTCAGTAACATCGTTATAGACGACTAACGTATCAAAAATTTGACTCGTAAGATGACTCTCTGTAGTTACAGCCACAAAAGCCGGATCTAATGGGAATATCTTTCTCGATATAGGAATCTTTAATACGTCGTACATATCATTTGAAGGTTCGTATCCAAAATGATGATGTAGTTTATTTTCTATCTTTTTTTGAAGTGCAAGGGGTAGGGGTTCTTTTAAAAGAAGAAAGATATCTTTTAATTTTTCTTGTGCTAACAGTTCATCTGTATAGGACTCAATCGCTTCTACGAAATTATGTATAAATAGAATTTCCGTTTTATGTCCGCGGCCTCGCCCTGGAGTCCAGCTAATTAATTGCTCCTCGCTCATTTTCTTTAATAAAATCTTTACGTTTTTCGTACTGCAATATAAAACATCCGCTAATTCTTGTAAGCTATTTCGCATATGTTGTTGATCTTGTGCATGTAGTCTTAGTCTAATGTAATAGTCCATAATTTTCATATATACACTTCCTTCTATCATAAAAGGGGAAACTCTTTAGAATATTCTAACCTTTTTCTTCCTTTTTTTCAAAGTAAAATAAGTAAGCATAAGGAGGGGAAACAATGGGATTTTGGAGTATGCATCGAAATATAAAAATTAGAATTATAACATCGTTTTTAACACGTACTGTGTCTACGATGATTTTTCCATTTATGGCGATTTATTTTTCCATAAAGTTAGGTAGTGCGATTGCTGGTGCGTTACTACTTATTAATGTCATAGCTTCATTAGTAATTGGTTTATACGGTGGATATGTTGGAGACCGGCTTGGGCGTAAAAAGGTTATGATTATCGGTCAAAGTATACAAGTCATTTCCATTGCTTGTATGGGAGTTGCGAATTCGGATTACGTTGACTCACCGTGGTTAACATTTGTGTTTATGTTAGTGAATAGTTTAGGATCGGGACTTATGAATCCTGCGACAGAAGCGATGTTAATTGATGTGAGTACACCTGAAAATCGAAAAGTGATGTACAGCATTAATTACTGGGCTATTAATTTATCGATTGCGATTGGAGCGATATTTGGAGGATTACTATTTGAAAACTATAGACTACAATTGTTTATCGTATTAACGCTTGTTGCCATTATGACTTTATATGTGATGGCTGTGTATATGGAAGAAGTGTATGTAGCACGAAAAACGATGGAGAAGAAAAATGTATTAAAAGATATGGCAGATAGTTATAAAGTCGTGATGAAAGATAAAGCATTTTTAATTTTTTGTGCAGCGAGTATATGTACATTATCGTTAGAGTTTCAAATTAATAATTATTTAGGGGTACGTTTGCAGAAGGAATTTGAAACGGTGCACTTTTTATTCGGGAATGGTTTTACGTTTGATTTAACAGGTATTCGCATGCTGAGCTGGATTTCTGCAGAGAATACAATTTTAGTTGTGTTATGTTCAGCACTTCTTATTAAAATGCTGAAAAGCTTCAACGATTTGAAAATCTTATATGTAGGCTTATTTATTTACACGATTGGATTTACAATACTCGGAACGAGCAATAGCTTATGGATTTTATTAATTGCAGGGCTTTTCCAAACAGTAGGCGAGATGATGTATGTGCCAGTGCGTCAATCTATTATGGCAGATATGGTGCCAAATGAGGCAAGAGGTTCTTATATGGCGATTAACGGAATGGTCTTTCAAGTGGCAAAAATGAACGGGGCATTAGGTGTTATGCTAGGTTCATTTATTGCATCTTGGGGTATGAGTGCTCTGTACTTTATCGTTGGTATGAGCAGTATTTTATTATTTATGAAGGCGATAGGGAAAGAGCAGTATGAGGATGAGAGAAATGTTTCTCAAATTGGATGAAACTATATAAAAGCGAACCAGTTATACTGGGACTCGCTTTTTATATAATTTTTAGAACGGATCAACTTCAGCTAAATTTGGAGTAGTACTAGGCTGTAGTAAAAGATTTTTTAATGTGCCTACTTCAGAAAGCGCTACTAATATGTAGCCACTAATCAGTACAATAAGCCCAATGATGCGTAACGTTTGTAAGCTCACTTCATTATTATTCGTTTCCGTTGGATTTGGGGGCGTTGAAGGTGGATTGTTATTCATAAATAAGGCTCCCATCTTTTTTTATTTATATATGTGTAAAATCATTATTTAACTTATGGATAGGAATCGTATAGTCATTTTCACTATATGAGAAATGCCTATGAAAAGTGATTAGAAATTTGGGGGCAAGAAAAGAGGGGGTCTCAAAAGATTATTGAAAATGAGATTCTTTTTGTTTTTTATACAAATCAAAAGGTTAACCAAAGTAGCTAAACAGCTATTTTGGCTAACCTATAATAACTATCCCAATATACGCAACGATTCTTCAATAAACGCTGGGATGTCCTCTGGCTGTCTACTTGTTACTAGCTGATTTTGACATACGACAACCTCTTTGTCATGAAAGTTCCCGCCGGCATTTTTTAAATCGACTTCAATAGATTTATATCCAGTTACATCGCGTCCTTCAAGTGTTTGTGCAGTGATGAGTAGCTGAGGTCCGTGACAAATAGCGAAAACAGGTTTTTCCGCATCCATAAATGCTTTACTAAAGCGAACAAAACGTTCATCGGCACGAAGTATATCTGGAGAAAATCCACCCGGTATGAAGAGGGCATCAAAGTTCTCTGGAGAAACATCATCAATACTTTTATCAATCACGACTTCACTTTTTCCTTGCTTACCGTGTACCGTTTTCCCTTTTTCCATTTCAATAGTTGTGAATTCATATCCCTTTTGTTTAAAAGCTTCTACTGGCTCTGTGTATTCTGTATCCTCGAAATAATCCGTTATTAAAATAGCAATTTTTTTACTCATCCTAATCCGCTCCTTATATTATATTATCGGCTCCAGAATCTTCCTTGGGCAATGCCTTCTATAAATGATTCAATTGAAGTATTTGTTAAGTTGTAAACTCCTGCTCCATCCAGTTTAATCTTACTATGGTCCAAAGCATGAGGATTACTAAGGACATGAGCTATCGGTTTAAAATGTTTAAAAGTAGTTTCTGCAAATTCTAAAACAGGGGGTTGAATGACAGACTCACTACTAAACACTAATACTGCATCAAAAAGGGAGGAGTCTGTTGTTGTATAAGTATCAGTTACTTTAATGGAATCATTGAACTGATAAATTTTATTATCTATGATGCTATAGTTAATTCGGTGTTGTACAAAAGCTTGAATCCATTCGGACAGAAGTGAGACGCTTGGGTCACCATTTAATAGAATTGCAACATTTTTGGAATCAGATTTAAAAATAGTATTGGACATACTTAGTGCAGGTGATTTTGCATCTGAATTTACTTCGTGATTTTCCTTAGGTAAAGGAGCTCCAATAATGTTAGCGACTTCTTGTGCTAATTGACGATCGACGTGGTTTAGAAGAGCAATTACATTTGCCTTCACCATGTCTGATTTACACTTCCCAACTTCAAAGCAAAAAGCTTCTTTTATGTGCTGCTTTTCAATAGGGCTCATACTATTGTAGAAAAGTTTAGCCTGAGAATAGAAGTTAAGAAAGCTTTTACTGCGACCTCTAATTTTATGCCCATCAATCTTTTCTTGATAATGTTCATATCCTCCTTGTTCGGCTTGGACGGTTGCAGGTTGATTGTTATTTAATCCATTAGGATGATAGCTTGTTTGACCGCGATGAATCTGCATTTGATGCATACCATCACGTTGATTATTATGAAAAGGACATACGGGTTGATTGATAGGGATTTGATGGAAATTAGGGCCCCCTAAACGAGATAATTGTGTATCTGTATAGGAGAATAATCTTCCTTGCAGAAGAGGGTCATTTGAAAAATCAATACCTGGTACGACATGACCAGGGTGAAAAGCTACCTGCTCTGTTTCAGCAAAGAAGTTATCAACATTTTTATTGAGTGTCATTTTACCAACTAATTTTACGGGAACTTCTTCTTCTGGCCATAATTTCGTTGGATCTAAAATATCAAAATCAAATTTATGTTCATCTTCTTCTGGAATTAGCTGTAATCCAAGCTCCCATTCAGGATAATCCCCTTTTTCAATTGCTTCGTATAAATCTTGACGATGAAAATCAGGATTTTTCCCGGCAATCTTTTGAGCTTCATCCCATACTAATGAATGAACCCCGAGGGTAGGTTTCCAGTGAAACTTTACGAAATGGGCTTTTCCTTCTGCGTTAATGAGTCGAAATGTGTGAACTCCAAAACCTTCCATCATTCGTAAACTACGCGGAATAGCTCGGTCGCTCATTTGCCACATGACCATATGAGTGGACTCAGGATTATGCGCAACAAAGTCCCAAAAGGTATCATGAGCGCTAGCTCCTTGAGGAATATCATTATGTGGTTCTGGTTTAACTGCATGGACAAAATCAGGAAATTTAATAGCATCTTGGATAAAGAATACTGGCATATTATTACCCACTAAATCATAGTTTCCTTCATCTGTATAAAATTTTGTGGCGAATCCGCGTACATCTCTTACTGTGTCGTTGGATCCTTTAGAACCTTGAACGGTTGAGAACCGTACAAATACAGGTGTTTTCTTTGAAGGATTAGTAAGAAAATCTGCTTTCGTATATGTTTCTAAAGATTCATAAAGCTGAAAATAACCATGAGCGCCAACCCCGCGTGCATGAACAATCCTTTCGGGAATTCGTTCGTGATCAAAATGGGTCATTTTCTCGCGAAAGTGGAAATCCTCCATTAAGGTTGGGCCTCTTAAGCCCATCTTTAAAGAAAATTCATCTTCAGCTATTTTTACCCCTTGATTTGTTGTTAAAGCATGTTTGCATTGATTGTCAGTAACGTGATGCTTCAATTGTTCCGTTTTTTTATTCACAATATAGGCCCCTCCTTTACTCTGTTAATTAATAGATACCCTTTTTATTAGGTCGTAAACATGTATTATCGTTTTTGTATGTAAAAATCATAAAATATCGGTTGTTTCAGTGATTCTTGTTTGAGGAAGCAAAATAAAAACGCCAAGGATAATTTATTTTCTCCTTGGCGTTTAAGATATTTCTTTTCGTTAAAACGAAGAAACGCGTTGCTTCGTTTTTGGTACAATAATAAATTTGATCCAGAGTAACCCGACAATCATAATGATAAGGCTATGTAAAAATTGACCTGTAGCAATGAGTATAACACTCGAAAATACAATGAGTTGAATACTTAGCAATATAAAGATTAAGCTAAGAAATTGCTTCATTCTTTCTGCAGTACCAATTGGATATAATGTTGCAATAATATTTCCCGAAAAATATTTCCACAGTGAACGGAGCTGCATAGAAATCATATATAGAACGATGTAA
Organism: Bacillus sp. FSL R9-9497; assembly: GCF_038005805.1. Classification (NCBI taxonomy): domain Bacteria; kingdom Bacillati; phylum Bacillota; class Bacilli; order Caryophanales; family Bacillaceae; genus Bacillus; species Bacillus sp. FSL R9-9497. The sequence continues at coordinate 835,238 of NZ_JBBOTY010000001.1, forward strand.
GCGATAGCGCCTTTTACGTATATATTTGGTATAAAATATAATGCGAAGGCACCAATTAATCCTAAGCGAATATATATACCGAAATAATCATTCCCACGTAAAAATGCGAGTGTATGTAAATAGAAGAAAGTTGCTTGTTTTTTATGTAATAAAGGTTCAATCCAATTTGTAAGCCATTTTCTTTTATTTACTTGTTTATTCAGTTGCGGAACATCGGTAAAAATGCTAGCAAATTGATAAAAACGAACGTTCATTTTTTCTTCTTGCTCGATTATGTAATCCCACGGTATTCGTTTTGTAGGCTGTTTTTTCGTGTATAGAAGTAGGAAAGCAAGTAGTAAGAGTAGTCCGCCCAATATGAGAACATTTGCGGAATAAAACAGCATGTAAATGATTAGGGCGTTACAAGTAATACGGATGATCAGCCATATATTTTTTTCATGACTATCGCGCCACATCCAATGTATGTACATGTTCCAAGCTTTCGTAACCATTAAAACGATAAAGATTGTACATAAGAAAGGAACCGTTAATTGCAATGATTGCAGTGCAAGTGGTACGAGAATAAGGAACGTAAATAATAATGGGAAAAGCTGAATGATGTAATTATATAGAAGAGATTTTTTGAAATAAGATGTTAATTTCTCTTCTAGTGCTAGTAAATAGACAGCGTCAGGTTTCTGAATAAATGTACGGATAGGGCATCTCGTTATAATGAACGTAAGTACAATCGTTATAATTATTAAAGATATTCCTTTAGAAGGAGATGCTTTTAGAAACTGAGCATAATAATATGCACCAACACATGAAATAAAGATAAAGCTATATAGTAAACCGTTAATCATACGTGCAAAGTATGTAATGATATTTTGAATATGTTGTTGGAAGCGACTGCTCCATAGCGATTCGATTGACATGTTTTTCACCTCTTTGTTCTATTATATATGTTTTACAAAAGAAAAAACGAGCAAATTGCGTTATGCAACTTGCCCGTTTTTCTTTTCGTTATTTTTTTTCTGATCACGATTCATTAATGGATAGAAAGCAAATCCAATTACGAATAAACCAATTCCGAGAAGGAACGTTTTTATATCGGATGCGCCGGTTTTAATAACCCATAGTGCGTAGCAAAGTGCGATAACTGCGACTATGCCATCTGTAATTCTTGCCCGCATTTCATTTTTATATGTTTCACCAGTTGCGACTAGTTTTAACTGGAAGATTGGTGAAACGAGATATGGAATGAGGTAGGCCAGTGTCGATACGGTAATAACGAATGTATAAGCTTCCGCAATGGTTCCTGATAATGTTGAGAATAGGAATACTTGCGACATAATGTTTGTTAATCGTAATGAGTAAATTGGACTTCCTTTTTTATTTGTTTTCGTGAAGAAGGAAGGGAAGAAACCTTCTTTTGCTGCTTGATAAGGTACTTCTGAGCTTAATAAAATCCAGCCTAAGATAGAACCAAACAGGGAAGTAAGAGCAAGTAATGCCATCAGTTTCCCGCCGCCATGACCCATTGCAGCATTTAGTGCATCTGCTAATGGACGTTCAGAAGCTTGTAATTTATCAACGTGAAGTACACCCATTGTTAAAATTGTGATTCCTAAGTAAATCGCAACTGTAATAAGTAATCCCGCAACTGTTGCACGTTTTACCGTTTTTGGAGAAACAGCACGGTTTGATAAAAGAACGGCTGATTCAATTCCGATAAACGCCCAAAGCGTTGTAAGAGCAGCTAAATTTACTTGTGAAAGAAGACCGTGTGATGCACCTGATTTATCAATCATCGGTGTGTACCATTGTCCAAACTTAGAAGCTTCGAATGCAAATAACGTAACGACGATGAATAAAAGGAATCCAGTTACTTTCGTTGTTGTTGCTAAGAAGTTTAGTTTTCCAGCTCCGCTTACACCGTTCGTTAATATAATATGAGTTCCCCAAAGTAAGATGGAACAAATCGTAAATGTAATTAGTTTTCCGACTTCTACGTTAAACGAGCCGATTGAAAATAGTAGTCGCGTATCTTTCATAATTGGGAAGAAGAGTGATAAATATCCCGCAAATGATGTAATGATGGCAACGTTACTTGCCCAGTTTGCAACCCAATATCCCCATACCATACTGAATCCAGCCATTTTTTTCTTTTTTGGTGTTGAGAATAAAGCATATGCATGACTTTGTGGTCCTGTCGTTAAATCAGGACGACGAATTGCTAAATTACCGAAAACAAGAGCTAGCATTAAAACACCAAACCCTGTAGTTAACCAAGCTAAAGTGACACCGAGTGGGCTTGCTGTTTGTGCCAACGTACTTGGCACCATGAAAATACCAGCGCCAACCATGTTACCGACAACGAAAGCTGTTAGTACCCAAAAGCCCCATTTTTTTTGTTGCATAGAAAATACCTCCAAAGTTAGTATAACCAAGTCAAGCGAGGAGATATGTATGTCTTCCTGAGTCAGGAAGAGAAGTCCCAAACAAAACAAAAAAAGCACGTAATTTGCCGCTACATGCTTTCTATCTTATAAGAAACCCGCGACATACCTCTCGATAGCTCTCCACAAACGAAACGTTTGTGACAGTTCTGCACTTATTAAATGCAGACCCAGCAAGCGTGCATGGTGGACACGACTTACTTCGGCAAACATTCCTTTCTCATTCCTTCATCAATGCCACTACATCTCCTGAAATGATACTCTTAATGATTGCAACCTCTACCTCACCGAGATACGAATGAGGATTTAAATATTAAATTAACGTCTTTAAGAGTAACAAATGAATTTTTATACGTCAATGGATATAGTAATAATCAGATTATAGAGAAGAGTTTGTGATTAAAAGTGAGTTAGGAGAGGCTGTAACGATTATTAGTTCGGCAGAAGAAACAGCGATAGAGTTAAGTACCATTTTACAGCACAAAGGAATTTTGTCTGACAATCTGAATCCGAAGCATCGCTTTTTTACAACGGGATCTGTTTTATCATTTGAACATATCGCTGAGCGATGGCTAGGGTATCAAATTTCTGTAGAATGTGTACATTTGCCTATGAAAAATGCGTGTATACATAATTAAGATTTAGTAAATTACTTTTTTTTATAAATGAGGTTCGTTTCATAAGAAGGAAAGAATAAGCTTTTAATTGAAGTGTTTAAGGGCAGTTCAATTAAAGGGGAGATTGGATTATGGAATTATTAAGATCTCAATTATTTGCTTTAGAGTATATTTCAAAATATGCAGAGAACGAAAAACGTGGGGCTAAAGCAACGATTAATCATATACTTAAAATGTCTAATATTACAGATGAAATATTTGAAGAAGCTGTCGCTAATTTAAAATCTCATGCAAGGATTGCTTTACACTTTCATCCAGACAGATTAGATTTGAATATGAAAAGTATCGCTGAAGCACTGTTTGAGCAAGGAGTATATAAAAGTCAATTTGAAACGTTGCTATCTAATGGAAGCGTATCTGCTTATCCTGGTGGTGAACGTGACCTTTGGGAAAAGAGAATATTTGGAGGGGCATATCAATTAGAAGGCGTAACGAATGATCAACGGCCAAAATACGGAGCGCTAAATTTAATGTTACATCCAGATGGGCCGGCTCCGCGTTTTGGTTCATGTTATTTTCTCTTATCTCCAAAAGTTTCTTCGCGCTCTACATATACATATTTAGATTCGCATCAAGATCCGAAAGAAAAGGGGACTTATGAGGAGTTTGATATGATTTTAGCTGCTCTTTTGGAAGAGACATTCGTAAGAGATTTTGCAATTGGTGAAGGGAATTTGACGCCAACAATATTAATTAATCATTTACTAGCTAACCTGAAAAGGCCGTTTATAGATTTAGTAAGCAAAGAGCCAGCCCGTAATCTTAATCATTATATTGAAGCGCAAATTCATGGAGAGATTTCTCTTAAAGAAGACGTGGAGGCGCTTGTTGCAGATCCTTCATTTAAGGGTACGGATGTAGGGAAAGTTTTAGAAGAAATTTGCCTGAAGTATGCTATAGATTTGTATTGGCACATCGGTTTTGTACTTATGGTAGACGAAGTTCCGATGGATTTTAGAGGTTCAAAAATGCCATCTTTAGCAAGACGCATTGCACGGAATCATTGCATCGATGCAAATATAATTGGCTCTGCTGTAGTAGATTTGAAACGCAATCCATTATCTTGGAGTGATCGTGGAACTTATGAAGAAGTGCTTCAGGAATTAAAATTATTATGGCATGTTTTAGTTCGATTTGGAAAACCAAATCGGAAGTAGAACGAAATACTCCGTTTTTTGGAAGTATTTATATAGAAAAGAAGCTGATCTATAAATAGATCAGCTTCTTTTTATAAGATTAAACTAAGTTTAATACAGTTACTTTTTCACGTGTCATAGACTCAAGGCTCTTACGAATACCTTGTGCACCCATACCTGAACCTTTTACACCGATGAATGGGAAGTGATCAGGGCCGCGCTCTGTGCGTCCGTTAATTTGTACAGAACCAGTTTCGATTTTGTTAGCAATTGCAAATGCTTTGTTAATGTCTTTAGTGAAGACACTTGCTTGCAGACCGAACTCTGATTTGTTAGCAATTTCAATTGCTTGCTCATCTGAAGAAACACGGATGATTGGAAGGATTGGGCCAAATGGCTCTTCCCAAGCAACTTTCATTTCTTCAGTTACGTGGTCGATTAATGTTGGGTAAATTAAGTTACGCTCACGTTTGTTACCGATAACAATCGTAGCACCTTTTTCTACAGCGTCGTCAACTAAACCTTGAACGAAGTCAGCAGATTTATCGTCGATTAATGGAACGATTGTGCTGTCTTGTTCTGGAGATCCAACTGAGAGTTCAGCTACTTGCGCTTTTAATAAGCCAACAAGCTCGTCCGCTACGTTTTCGTGTACAAGTACACGCTTAATAGCTGTACAACGTTGACCAGAGTAAGAGAATGCACCGCTTACGATATGGTTTGCAGCATCTTGTAAGTCAGCATCTTCACGAACGATACCAGGATCTTTACCACCAAGTTCTAATACAAGTGGAATCATGGAAGCTTTTTTCGCTAAATGTTTACCTGTGTTTGTACCACCTGTGAACGATACCATATTGATGCCTTCGTGTTCTACTAAGTAGTCACCAATTACAGAACCGCGTCCTGTAGCTACGTTTACAAGACCTTTTGGAAGGCCAGCTTTATGAAGTGCTTCAACCATTTTAATACCACTAATTGCACCTTGAGTGGCTGGTTTGAAAATAACAGCGTTACCCATAATTAATGCTGGTGCAAGTTTTGCAGCAGATAAATTTACTGGGTAGTTAAATGGTGCGATTGCTAATACAACACCAAGTGGTGCGCGTTGGATAATCGCAAGTTTAGATTTTGTACCGCCCGGGAAGCTATCGCCCATCATGCTTTCTCCGTGCATATGTAAAGCTTCTTCGATCGTGTAACGAATGAAATCAGCCGTACGAACAACTTCTTTCTTCGCATCTTTATATCCTTTACCGACTTCTTTCATAATGATATCGGCAATTTCATCTTGCATATTTACGAGCTCATCAGCCCATTTATATAAATACTTTGCGCGATCTTGTAGAGAAGCTTCCGCCCATGATTTTTGAGCTTCTTTTGCAGATGCAATTGCTTCATCTACTTCTCCGCGAGTAATTGCTTGTACTTGTCCAATTACTTCGTGTAAGTATGGAGATGGAATTTCGATTGTTTCTCCTGAAGAGCTTTCTCTCCATTCTCCGTTTAAATAAAATTTGTACGTATTGCTAGTTGTCATGATTAGTCCTCCTAAAATAGCAACTTGTAAGAGTGAGTATAAGGTGATTGTAGGGGGTTTGATAACATTTTTCAAATGAAATGTTTGTGAAAACGATTTCTTATTCCTTTTTTATTTTGTATGCCCTTTCTTGCAGAACATTCTCTTATTTCAAAATGATGCATCATATATTTTTATTCCATGTGTAAAAAAACAATTGACAGAATACTCAATAAAGTTGTAAGATTATAAATGGAAAATAAATGAAGGGGGTGTGCGTAATGATTGTAATCGTAAATGTAATGGGCTTAGCTCTGTTAAATGGCAGAAAACATTCATATCATTACGCAACCCGTGCGGATATATAGGGCATCTTTGTCTTATAAAAAGCGTACGTTGCGTATATCGTAACGTACGCTTTTTATGCATTTTTGTGCATATCGTCAAGCGGCGGTATGCTTTTTTTTGTTTATTTTCCATGCTACTATATAAAACTTTGGAAGGTGGAAAAATGTGATGAGATTGTATGGGTTACGAAATGTAAATGTGATGGGTCTGGATAGTGGATAAAGAAATGAGAGGTAAACGAGAACGAGAAGGGAGAGGTTACATTGTTATCAGTATTACTAAAGTTAAAATGGTTTTTTAAAGAGCATTGGAAGAGATATAGTATCGCCATTGGAGCTCTTTTAATTGTGAATATAGTTGAAGTTATTCCCCCGAAAGTGTTAGGGGTTACGATTGATAATATAAAAACAGGAACGTTATCAAACGAAGCTATTATACAGTCTATTCTTATTTTAATTGGGGTTACCATAGTTGGATATGGTCTCACTTTCGTATGGCAACATCAATTGTTTGGTGGTGCATTCGTACTGGAGAAGACGATGCGCTCTAAATTTATGGGCCATTTACTTAAGATGACGCCGACTTTTTATCAAAAAAATCGTACTGGTGATTTAATGGCGAGAGCGACAAATGACTTAAAAGCAATCGCTATGACAGCTGGTTTCGGTATATTAACGCTCGTTGATTCGAGTTTATATATGCTTACGATTGTCTTTATGATGGGATTTACAATTAGTTGGGAGCTTACATTTGCAGCACTTATACCGCTTCCAATTATGGCGTATGCGATGAATATATATGGAAAGAAATTGCATGAAAGATTTACAGTTGCGCAAGATGCGTTCGGTGATATGAACGATAAAGTATTAGAATCGATTGCTGGCGTGCGTGTTATTCGTGCGTATGTACAAGAGAATGCAGATCAGGAAAGATTTCATCAATTAGGAGATGACGTCTACGAAAAGAATATGAAAGTAGCTAGAATTGATGCACTATTCCAGCCAACTGTGAAAATGCTTGTCGGTCTTAGTTATTTAATTGGTTTAGTGTACGGTGCATATCTTGTATTTCAATCAAAGGTGACACTTGGTGAACTCGTTTCATTTAACGTGTATTTAGGGATGATGATTTGGCCGATGTTTGCAATTGGCGAATTAATTAATGTTATGCAAAGAGGAAATGCTTCGCTTGACCGTGTAAATGAAACGTTAGCGTATGAACCGGATGTTAAGGATCCGAAACATCCAAAGCTTGTACAAGAGCCGGATTATATTCAGTTTGATGACGTTACCTTTTCATATCCTTCATCAACTGAAACAAATTTAAAAAAGGTTTCGTTTACATTAAAACAAGGGGAAACGCTTGGGGTTGTTGGAAAAACAGGAAGCGGAAAAACGACGCTCGTACGTCAGCTCCTTCGCCAATATCCACTTGGAGATGGAGATATTGCAGTCTCTGATGTGACGTTAGATAAAATGACGAATGAAAATGTACTCGGCTGGATTGGATATGTACCGCAGGAACATATTTTATTCTCAAAAACAGCAAGGGAAAATATTTTATTCGGAAATAGGGAAGCGACGGAAGAAGAACTTGAGAAAGCAATTGAAATTGCGGCGTTTAAAAAGGATTTAGAGTTTTTACCAGAAGGATTAGAAACGCTTGTCGGAGAGAAGGGTGTTTCTTTATCGGGAGGGCAAAAGCAAAGGATCTCGATTGCGCGGGCTGTTATTCAAAACCCAGAAATATTAATTTTGGACGATTCTTTATCAGCTGTTGATGCTCGTACGGAAGCAGCAATTATTGAAAATATAAGAACAGAAAGAAGCGGAAAGACGACAATTATTACGACGCATCGTTTATCTGCCGTACAACATGCGGATTGGATTCTCGTTATGGATGAAGGAGAAGTGATGGAAGAAGGTACGCATGATCAGCTTATCCAAAAGGGAGGCTGGTATGCGGAGCAGTTTGAAAGACAACAAGGGGAAAGTGAAAGTGCGGATAGTGGGGTGAAAATATGAGCGTTTCAAAACGATTGTTTCAATATGCGATGAAAGTGAAAGGAACGATTTTTGCAGCGATGCTAATGTTATTTATTTTCGTCATCGCAGAGCTTGCTGGTCCTTTCGTCGCGAAAACGATGATTGACGATCATATCGTTGGAATAGAGAAACCTTGGTATGAAACAGAAAAGAGTGAAGAGGCTGTTTCGTATAATGGCACCTTTTATAAGCGAAGCGATCGCTTCCAGGAAGGTGAGAAAAAAGGAAAAGAAGTACGCGTGATGCAAGTCGGTTTTCAATATTATTTTGTACCGAATAAAGTAAATGCGGAAGGGTCACGGACTGTAAAAGGTGATATGATTACCGTTCAAAATGGTAAAGCGGTGCAAGTGTATAAAGCGAAAGCATTGACGAAAGAAGAAGTGTTTGCGTTTTATAAACCAGAAATAAACCGTTTACTCCTACTTGGTGGTGGCTATTTTGCTTTATTAGTAGTCGTTTCATTATTTGCATACGGAAAGCAATTTTTCTTACAGAAGGCAGCGAACAAAATTATTCAAATTATGAGGGAAGATGTCTTTTCTCATATTCAAACGTTGCCAATTCGTTATTTCGATCATTTACCAGCAGGGAAAATTGTGTCGCGTGTAACGAATGATACGGAAGCCATTCGTGATCTATACGTAACGGTACTTGCGACATTCGTTTCAAGTATCATCTATATTATTGGGATATTCGCTGCGCTATTTTTACTTGATGTAAAATTGGCGACGTTATGTTTACTCATTATCCCGATTTTAATCGTTTGGGCAATTCTTTATAGAAAGTACGCGTCTGTATACAATCATAAAATGCGTTCGCGTTTATCTGATATTAACGGAACAGTAAATGAATCCATTCAAGGGATGCCAATTATTCAAGCGTTCCGTCAAGAGCGTGAAACGAAAAAAGAGTTTGAAGAATTAAATGGCGATTATTTTAAGTATCAAAATAAAATTTTGAATTTAAATGCAGCAACTTCGCATAACTTAGTATCCGTATTAAGAAATATCGCTTTCACAGGTGTGATTTGGTATTTCGGTGGAGCTTCATTAAGTGCTACAGGCGTCATTTCTCTAGGGATACTGTATGCGTTCGTTGATTATTTAACACGATTGTTCTCACCGATTACAAATATGGTGAATCAGCTTGCTAACTTAGAACAATCGCGTGTTGCATCAGAGCGTGTTTTTGAATTGTTAGAGGAAAAAGGAGAAGCAGTAGAAGAAGAGCGTATGCCTCGCTTACAAGGAAATGTGAAGTTTGATAATGTATCGTTTTCTTATAATGGGAAAGATGAAGTGCTAAAAAATATTTCTTTTGAAGCGAAACAAGGCGAGACCGTGGCACTTGTCGGTCATACTGGATCAGGAAAAAGTTCTATTATGAACGTACTCTTTCAGTTTTACGAGTTTGAAAAAGGAAAGCTTACGATTGATGGTCATGATGTAAAAGAGATGCCGAAACAAGCAACTCGTGAACATATGGGAATTGTACTGCAAGATCCGTTTTTATTTAGCGGAACAGTAGCATCTAATGTAAGTTTAGAAAATGAAAAAATTTCAAAAGAGCGCATCGTAAAAGCATTGCGTGATGTTGGTGCTGAAAGATTTGCGAACAATATAAATGAAGAAATTACGGAGAAAGGAAGTACTCTTTCAACCGGAGAACGTCAGCTTATATCGTTTGCTAGGGCGCTCGCTTTTGACCCAGCCATTTTAATTTTAGATGAAGCGACATCTAGTATCGATACAGAAACAGAGGCGATGATTCAACAAGCGCTAGAAGTTGTGAAAAAAGGAAGAACGACATTTATTATCGCTCACCGACTTTCAACAATTAAAAGCGCAGATCAAATTATTGTGCTTGATAGAGGAACCATTTTAGAAAAAGGGTCTCATGATGAGCTAATGAAAAAGCGCGGGCGTTATTACGATATGTACAAAACGCAAATGGAAGGGAACCAGAGCGCTTAATAGGTAAGGTGGAGAACTTGTGATTTTCACAAGTTCTTTTTTTAGTGAATCAGGGCAGTTAAATAAGAAGTATTATTTTACCTTTCGTACAATAAATGCTATATTAAAAAATGTTACTTATTTTTTGTATGTAGCATTATTTTTCCCTTTTGTTTGATTATGAAGAAAAAGGATAAACTAAATAAGAACATTTTCATTGAAAAATTGTTCAAGATTGCATACAATCAATATAGTTTTTAAATTCCTATCAGAATACTTGGAGGATTACTATCATGAAGAAATTATTTTCAGTGCTTGCAGTAACTACATTAGCGATTGGGATTGTAGCCGGCTGCGGTAAAGAAGAGAAAAAAGATACAGCTAGTCAAGACGCGTTACAAAAGATTAAACAAAGCGGTGAACTTGTAATTGGTACAGAAGGTACATATCCACCATTTACGTTCCACGATTCAAGCAATAAATTAACTGGATTTGACGTTGAATTAGCAGAAGAAGTTGCAAAACGTTTAGGTGTAAAACCTGTATTTAAAGAAACACAATGGGATAGCTTACTTGCTGGCCTTGATGCAAAACGTTTCGATATGGTTGCAAACGAAGTTGGTATTCGTGAAGATCGTCAAAAGAAATACGATTTCTCTAAGCCATACGTTTCATCTTCAGCGGCATTAGTTATTGCAAAAGATAAAGATAAGCCTGCTACATTTGCTGATGTAAAAGGATTAAAAGGAGCACAATCTTTAACGAGTAACTATGCAGATATCGCTAAGAAAAATGGTGCGGAAATTATTGGTGTAGAAGGATTTAGCCAAGCGGCAGAATTATTAGCTTCAGGACGCGTTGATTTTACAATTAATGATAAGTTATCAGTATTAAATTATTTAGAAACGAAAAAAGATGCGAAAATTAAAATTGTAGATACTGAAAAAGAAGCTTCAGAAAGTGGATTCTTATTCCGTAAAGGTAGCGATAAGCTTGTACAAGAAGTAGATAAAGCGTTAGAAGATATGAAAAAAGACGGTACGTATGACAAAATAACGAAAAAATGGTTCGGTGAAAATGTATCTAAGTAGTGCATTGGTTTCAGATCGATTGTCTACTTGGATAGATATTATGCAGACTTCCTTCATGCCTATGCTGAAGGAAGCTGTTTTTACAACAATTCCATTAACGCTTATTACATTTATTATCGGGATTATACTGGCAACGTTAACAGCGCTTGCACGTATTTCTGGTAGTCGTATTTTACAATGGATTGCTCGTATCTATGTATCTATCATTCGCGGAACGCCACTTCTTGTACAGTTATTTATTATTTTCTATGGTCTTCCAACTCTTAATATTGAAGTTGAGCCATATACAGCAGCAGTTGTTGGATTTTCATTAAATGTCGGTGCATATGCATCTGAAATTATTCGTGCTTCTATCCTTTCCATTCCGAAAGGGCAGTGGGAAGCAGCTTATACAATTGGGATGACATATCCACAAGCATTAAAACGTGTTATTTTACCACAAGCAACGCGCGTATCAATCCCACCGCTTTCGAATACATTTATTAGCTTAGTGAAAGATACTTCGTTAGCATCGTTAATTTTAGTAACAGAAATGTTCCGAAAAGCGCAGGAAATTGCGGCGATGAACTACGAGTTTTTAATTGTTTATTTTGAAGCAGGTCTTATTTATTGGGTTATTTGTTTCTTATTATCAATCGTACAACAGATGTTAGAAAAGCGTTCAGAACGCTACACATTAAAATAATCCTTTTACAAAAGGAGTTTTTGTTTTTATGATTTCAATTCAGCACTTACAAAAAAGTTTCGGAGATAATACCGTACTAAAGCATATAGATTTAACAGTTGAGAAGGGCGAGGTTGTTGTTATTATTGGGCCGTCTGGATCTGGTAAAACGACATTCTTACGTTGTCTCAATGTATTAGAAACACCAAACGCTGGTAATATTCGTATCGGTAATAAAGAGCTTAACTTCTCTCAAAAAGTAACGAAGAAAGATATTGTTAATCTTCGTACGCAAACAGGTATGGTATTCCAGCACCATAATTTATTCCCGCATTTAACAGCACTTCAAAATGTAATGGAAGGGCTCGTTACAGTGAAAAAGATGGGGAAAGAAGAAGCAAAGAAAAAAGCAAACTATTTCCTTGAAAAAGTTGGTTTAGCAGATAAAGTGGATTTATATCCGTTCCAATTATCAGGCGGACAACAACAGCGCGTTGGAATTGCGCGCGCGCTTGCGATGGAGCCGGAAGTGTTACTATTTGATGAGCCGACGTCAGCGCTTGATCCTGAACTCGTTCAAGAAGTTCTGAAAGTAATGAAAGAACTTGCTAAAGAAGGCATGACGATGGTTATTGTAACGCACGAAATGCGTTTTGCACATCAAATTGCGAACCGTGTTATTTTCATGGATGGTGGTGTCGTTGTCGAACAAGGTACACCAGAAGAAGTATTTACAAATCCAAAAGAAGAACGTACGAAGAAGTTTTTACAAATGTTGCAATAAATTAAGGAAGGTCTCAAGGCATATGCCTTGAGACCTTTTTGCCATATATATTTATTTGTGGAATCCGCCAAGGCTTTGCTCAGCCATTGCAACTAGACGTTTTGTGATTTCTCCACCAACTGAACCGTTAGCGCGAGCCGTAGAATCTGCTCCTAATTGTACACCAAATTCTTGAGCGATTTCGTACTTCATTTGATCGATTGCAGCTGTTGCACCTGGTACTACTAATTGATTTGAAGAATTTTGGTTTGCCATAGGAATATATCCTCCTTAGAGTTATAAAAGTTTTTTTGGTTGGACTAGCTGGAGTTGAACCAGATTATCGCCCCGATTGGCGCTAATCCATCGGTAATTAAGTTTGTACTCATAGTATGGATGTTACCTAGAAAGATATACAAAATAATAATTTGTAAATTTTGTAAAAAAACTTATTGATTTCGTAAATTATGAAATAAGAGTAATCGTTGTATTTTTAAGAAAACAGGCCAAACTAAGGAGGATATTAAATATAATTTTCTCATTGTAGCCTGCTACTTGTAGGCTAATTATTAGCTTCTTATATAGGATTTATTGAAATAAAAATGAAATCGGTAGCAACTTTATAGTTCTATTTTAAGTAGGGATGGAGTGGGCACTCCTATGTCTGGATAGGTTGCTCTCTTCACTCTAAAAAAGAGAGGCTTTAAACGATAACGTATGGAGGAATCATGATGGGGATTTGCCCGCTTTGCAACGCATTAGAATCACAAACATATTCTTGTCAAAATTGCCAAAGTATACTCCAAGATTATGGGAAGTCTGTAGATTATATAGACGATTATAGTGCCTATATGGATCAAGAATTATTAAGTGCAGTAGATGGTTTAACGCATAATAATTCAAATGAATATTGCAATCATATTTTTTATTGCGGAGTATGTAATGTGGAAACTGAGGTTGTAGTAAAACTTGTGTAAATAGAAAACTTCCACCTTATTATCTAGGTGGAAGTTTTTGTTTTTGTATTTGTGAGTGAATCATAGGAGAAGGGATATGTTCGGTGTTTGATGAAGCCCCTGATTTTATTTGAGACATTTTTTCCTTTGTATCACGTAGAGAATGTTCAGTTAAGTAGACGGCATATTCGTAAAATAATTGGCGTGTCAGTTCACTTTGTTCTTTTAATTTGGCATCTTGGAATACAGTTCGCCCAGGTTTAGAGTTGGCTTCAAATAACCACGGATTTTCCTTTGTGTCTAAACCGATATCAAAACCGATTTCTCCAATATTTCCGGTTACTTGTTCATCGAGCGCGTAACTTATTTGTAAGGCAGTATGTTTTAATTTATTTTCAATTTGAACTTGTTTCGTTGAATCTGGAAAAAGCTCTTGTAGCAATTTTGTATTACCGCCACTATTTACGTGCGTTGTTAAACTGCCTTTGCCGGCGATTTTGGCGACGATTGCACTAACTATCCAATTACCGAAATGATTTTTATTTGTATGAATGCGGAAATCAACAGGTTGCCCATCGAAGCGAAGTAACGAAATACCTTGCTGTACGATAAACTTTTTTAAATCATGCCCTTTTAGTACATGGTTTAGAAGAGTTTCTAATGATTGATACTTTCTCAGTTTGTTTTCTTCATTTTCGCGATAACGACAGTAGTAGCAATTTTCTGTTTGAGAATAAAATATTTGATGAATATTTCTACCGAAGCTCCCGTGTATTGGTTTCATGTACACTGATTTATATGTGCCAAGAAACCGTTCTACTTGTTCAAAATGCTGAAATGCTTCTGTATTTGGTAATAAGGGTTTAATTGATTCGTCTTTCATAAGAAGTTGATGAACTTCCCATTTATTGAAAAACCCTGGGTTAAACCATGGAATGGAGTAGTCTTGTTCTAACTTTCTTTTTGCTCTGACAATTGGTTTGTAATTTTCCGCTTGTCGATTCGGTAGTCGATCGTAAATGACGTTTGGTAAAGGAACCTTTTTCTTTATCCATTGTTTCTCTCGAAAGAAATATCCTTCAATTGTTTCTTCTTCCCAGTTTATATGTTGAACGCCAAAGACGAATACGAACGGTCGTAATGAGAATGGTGGTGTTAACAACTCACTGAGAGCGATTGAACGATTTCCTAAAGGATTAGAAGAATCATCGTTAAAGCCAGTTGTGAAAATGCCGATCAATGGTCCGAAAATAATTGTTTGGTTTTGTGTGAATGCATGAATAGTAGTTGATTGAGGCAGTAAAAGTTTTTCGGCAATATGTTTTCCAATAATAATTTCGCGAGTAAAGGAATAATGAATTTTTACTTCTTCACTTGCTATATGACGTATGCCGAAGGAGAGGGATGTAATAGGTGGTGTAATAGAAAAAACGTAAGGTAAAGTAATGCTATTTGGATGTTCATCTGAAATATTTAATGTATATATATGTTCTTTCAAAATAGGTTTACCTCCTTTCATTATGGTGTAAAACGACTGAATTTAAGTGGTCCATGAAATATCTTTTCAGCTAATGAATCACTATGACGAATGTATTGTTCGTAAGGAGGGATCGTGTTGACATACATAAGCCAGATTGCACCTTTTTGATCCATAATTGTGGAAAGTTCTAGTTCAAATAACGAAGAATAAGACTGATCTAGTGTTTGGAATACTTCATTTATAATGTCGTGTAAAGCGTCGTGCAATAGTTGCACACCTGTACTAGATAGTACGTATTTAATTTTTGAAAATGAATGTAATGAATCATCGTCCGTTGTTGAGGGTAAAAGCTGATTAGGAAATGAGCTTTTTTGTATAAATTGACCGATAACATTCCAAGTTTGTTCTTTGTTTTTTTGCAAAATGGTTCGAATGTGCAGTGGATATGTTAATTGATTTGGTGGTTGTAGCATAGTGTGCGCTATGTAACGTGATGAACGTATGTTAGATTTACACCAAGATATAAATTCGTCTGTGCGTTTGATTGGAATAGAAGTATGGTATTTTTCATTTACTGTATCGATCTGAAACGTTTTATTTTTGTAAGCGACTCGATATAAGTTATCTTTAGAATGTATATTAGTGGGGCGTATAATAATATCTTTAGTTTTTAACAACAGTTTGAAAATGTTTTGTATCGTCGCAATTTCAAATTTTGGTATATAAGGAGACAGTTTTTTATTAGTGAGAAATAAATCATGTAGTTCACTTGAATTAATAAGTGTGTTATTTAAAAAGGTAGTGGAAGGACGATTGTGCAAAGAGTGAATAATTGATTTTACTTTTTCAAAGTCTGTTTCCTCTTGAAAAGAATAACGATCATATATATAAGAAGGAATAGGGAATGTTTGCTTTTTCCATTTTCCTGTATCTGTATCGTAAATAAGACCAGAAACAAGGTCTGTTTTAGGATCAATACAAAATGGCGTAAACTGGGCAACGACATTATGATAAAGCCGAGCGCGTTTAGCGATTTCGGTGTAATACGTTTGCTCATAATGAAGTTTAGAAGTTAAAAGGCCGAGAACCAACGAAATCACTCCTTTACTACTATTTGCATAATAGGCGAAGCTATATATTGCAAATACGTTTTTATACCATTATACTTTTGTCCGTATGATGATATGCTATAGTTTTGGAGAAGTGAAAGGTTGATTGTAATGAATATATGGTTAAATATGTTAACGACGACAGGACTCGGAGCAATTATTGGAGGATATACGAATCATTTAGCGATAAAAATGTTATTTCGTCCTCATCGTCCTATTTATATCGGAAAGTTTCAAGTTCCATTTACACCAGGGTTAATTCCGAAGCGGCGTGATGAACTTGCTGTTCAATTAGGAAAAATGGTTGTAGAACATTTGTTAACACCAGAAGGAATCGGAAAAAAGCTAACAAATGAAGAGTTTCAAAAAGGTTTAATTCACTGGGCGCAAGTGGAAGTGGATAAAGTAATTACGAATGAACAATCACTGCGATATATGTTAGAAAAATGGAATATAGCACATGTAGAAGAAGAAGCGACTCGAAAAATCGAACATGTGATTACAGAAAAAATTCATGCATTTTTAGCAGAGTATTATACATATACATGGGAACAGGCTTTACCTCATTCTGTACATGAAAAGATAGAGAATGCGATTCCGAATGCCTCGGCGTTTATTTTAGAGCGAGGAATTAGCTTTTTTGAAAGTGAAGAAGGGAAAGCGCGTCTTTCAAAAATGATTGATGATTTCTTTGCTTCTCGTGGAACGCTACTTAACTTAGTTGGGATGTTTTTAGGAAATGTAAGTGTTGTGGATCGTGTGCAGCCAGAAGTTATTAAGTTTTTAGGGCAAGATGCTACAAAGCAGCTTTTAACTGACGTACTGCAAAAAGAGTGGGAAAAGTTAAAAGGAAGAGATGTAAAAGAATTAGAAGCATTTGTAGAGAAAGAAATGATTGTAAGCTCCGTGCTGTCAGCAGTTAAAGTAGAGGAAACAGTGAGTAAGTTTTTAAATCAATCGGTTCAGCAAGTATGTGAACCAGTTCGAGAAACAATTATTGAAAAAGTGGTTCCATGTGCAGTAACGAAAGGCTTAAAGTGGGGAACAGAAAACGTAGAGAGTATACTAAACAATCTACACCTTGCGGAAATTGTCCAGCAAGAAGTGTCTACATTCTCAACAGAAAGATTAGAAGACTTAGTTCTGTCTATTACGAAAAACGAATTAAAAATGATTACGTATTTAGGAGCGTTATTAGGCGGAATGATCGGGCTCGTACAAGGATTGTTACTATTGTTTCTTAGATAATAAGGTGAGTACATAGAAATAAAAGTGAAATTTCTTCACATCTCTTGCATAGTTTGATATGGTAAGAAGAGGTGCGTGTAAATGCACTGAAAAGGCAGTGCGTATGAAAAGCGCTAGCCTTCTAAAGGAGGAAAAATAAAATGACAAAGAACATTCATGATGTTGCATATGAATTACAAAAAGCAATCGCTGAAAACGATGACTTCAAAACTTTAAAAGAGAGCTACGCAGCAGTTCAAGCTGACACAGCTTCAAAGAATTTATTCGATGAGTTCCGTACAATGCAACTTAGCCTACAACAAAAAATGATGCAAGGCCAAGAAATCACTGAAGAAGACAACCAACAAGCACAAGAAGTTGTAGCTCGCATTCAACAAGATGCTAAAATTACAAAATTAATGGAAACTGAGCAACGCCTAAACGTTGTAATCGGTGACGTTAACAAAATTATCATGAAGCCACTTGAAGAATTATATAGCGCGCAACAACAAGCGTAATAGTGGAAGACGCTCCTAGGGGAGCGTCTTTTGTTGTTTTTATCCCGCTATTTGCTGGGCAGTAAGACCCCTACTGATTAAAGTTTCACTTTAGGGAACTCTGAATGTAACTTTATACATGTAAAATACTCTATATATAACAGGTGGGATATTAATTTTTCGTTTGTACGCATTTATATTGTCGTGAACTGTATTCCGTGATTAATAAAAGAATAAATTAGTCGGGGAGTTATATGCATAAGAAGTATATTAAGGGAATTCTCTTTCGGCAATCGCTTATCTATTTCGGGATAGCGCATTAGTATTTCGGTGAAAAAAATGTAATTTTTACATATAATGTATTTAATAATGAGCTAATTAATAGAGAGAAATGGAAGAGGTTAGTATAGATGGAGACCCTTATAGATTTAAATAGTTTTAAAACGGAAATATTAGCGAAACATGTACTTCATATGATGATAGAAAATGACTTTTTTTATCAAGGATCGCAATTGGTTGAAAATATTTGGGTAAATGATTCAACTATTTTTATAAATAATGTAAAGATACTTACAAAAGGTATTGAGATTTATAAAAAGAATAATGAATTTTATTTAACACGTCACCCAGATAGTACTAAAGTTATATTATATTAATATAATGAACAGAACAAGAAAGTAGCTTATAATTTATTTAACTTTGTGTTATAATTTTTTCCTAATCTCATGATGGTGAGTATATATTTTTATGGGGGTTCTAATTTTTTAGAAGTATGCTTAATTTACTTTTGAAAAATATAGAGCTATTTTTAATGTTTTAAGTGTAAGATAAATAATCCTATCTTTATTGAGGAATGAAAATCGAAAAATTATTCTAAGAATACCTAGGTAGAGCAATATATTTAATTTACCTTTTAAAAAATGCGGATTTATTTTTAATGTTAAAAATATAAGGTAAATAATTCTATCTTTATTTAGGAATGAAGATAAAAAAATTTCTCTTAAGAATACCTAGGGGGGGCAATGTATATGGTTGCGTTTGCAAAAGGATTTATGCAATGATAGCAAGAATGTGGAAATCTAAGTGGCAGTTGTTGATTCTGTTATTTTCACTTATAGTTAGTGGTTATTTCTCTTATTTAATAAAAGAATATCCTGAGATAGGTATATCTGTAAAATATGAATCTAATCAATATGTTATATATGAATTATCAAAATATAGTTGGGCGGGAAAAAGAGATTTCCAAATAGGAGATATTATTGTGAAAATTGATGACGATTCACCATCTAAACATTTTACAGTTGAACCGTATCATTCAATTGAACAAGCTAAAAAAATTACTTTAAATAGGAACGGGGAAATAAAAGAGTATGAGATAAAATATACACCTTATAGCAAGCAATTATTTTATCATTTGCTCATTCCAGTTGGATTTTATATAGTATGCTCTTTGATGGCATTATATCTTTTAATTTTTGTTCCTGAAATGAATCGTAGTACCACTAATCTAGTATATTTTTTAATTTCTCTTGGAGTGAATTTTATTAGTATTATGGCTGTTGAAAGAGAGGATATATTATCTTTTATTGTGGCCTCAATTTCATTAGTATGTTCATTTACTTTCTTTATTCGATTCATGATGTTGTATTTCTTGAATAATCAAATAAAATTTTTAATACCAAAGCAATCAAAAGTTTTAGATGCAATATCTGTATTCCTTATTATAGTGAGTATTTTTGTGTATATAAAACATAATGAATGGGCTAATTTGTTTACAATCATTTTAAGTTTGATATTATTTTGTTGTACAGTATACCTATTAGTAAGATTTTATTTTAAAAGTAAAAATAGTAGTTACATTAAATATTTAAAGATTATTATTATTAGTTTTTTTGTGTCAGCAACCCCATTTGTTTGTTTATATTTAATTCCAAATTTATATTATGGGGAAGAATTTATAAGTAGTGAAACGACGGGGATTTTCTTTTTATTTATCCCAGTGTGCTTGTTTTATTTAGTAATTGCAGGGAAGTTGTTTAATTTTAGGTTTATCGTTCAGCGATTACCACATTATATTATTTTATCTGTAGGGATTAACATATTTTTGGCAGTATTAACTATGGTAGTTTTTGAAGATAGTGAGGAAAGTTTATTAGATTGGATAAAATTTAGAATTATTGCTATTATTATTTGTATTTGTTTTTTATATATTAAGGATTATATAGATTTTAAGCTGAGAAAAAGTTTATACCATCATCAAAAAAATTATCAATTCAGCTTGCATCGATTTTTACACCAAGCGAAAAATGAATATAAACTATCAAATTTAATTTATAGTATGCGAAGAGAGATAGCGGATATTTTAAAACTTGAAGAGACGTGCTGTGTAGAAATAAATAAAATTGAGAAGTCTGTCCGTGTTTTGGATAGTGAATATGTTCCGCACCGGACGATAGAAACGTTATTTAATCATCAACTGGATACCTACAAGGTTGGTTCAAACATACAGTTAGAAAAACACTTTGGATTTGTTTTATCTGCTTCAGCAGAAAAAATGCTTATTTTATTGTGTAATTCTAATGGGAAAGAAATTTTAAGTGTAGATGAAGTAGTTTGGATTGAAACATTATGTAATTATGCAGATTTATTATTAGAGTGTTCTAATCAAATTGAAGACTTATTAAATCAATTACAAGAGATAAAAAATTTAGAGCAACCACCGATATGGTTGGCGAGACTTATGTTCAAACTATCAGAAAAAGAACGAACAAATCTTGCAAGTGATATACATGATGGAGTTTTGCAAGATCAAATACGTTTAACTAGAAAATTTGAAAGTTATAATGAACGTGTTAAAGATGAGGAAATGAAAGATATACTTAATGAAATATATGAAGAACTATTAGATCATATTTATACAATTCGTGAAACTTGTAATAATTTGAGGCCACCATTCTTATATGAGTTAGGTTTAAAACAAGCACTACTGAATTTATTTAAGCAAATTAATTTAAAAGCGACCTTTTTCTTCTACTATGATATTCCTGAAAGAATTGTAGTTCCTAGTATTGAACATGAACAAGCGATTTATCGAATTATACAAGAACTATTAAACAACGCAATGAAACATTCAAAAGCGACAAATGTAACGATAAGATTATTTCACAAAAACGATCACCTATATTTAACTTATGTAGATAATGGGGTAGGCGTTAAGTTAGATGAAGTAAACCGTTCTTACAACACGTTAGGCTTGTCTGGGATTGTCACTAGGATACAAAGCCTGAATGGAGAGATGTCTGTTGAATCAAAACCTAATCTCGGTTTGCAAATAATTATTAAATTTAAAGATAATTAATTTCCAGCGAGTCATCAGATGATGGGATGATGTTGTGTATAATGATATTGAAGGGGTGAGAAGATGATTTCAGTACTTGTAGTAGATGATCATGTTGCAGTAGGATTAGGGACGAAGGCGTTAATTGAAAAATACGATGATATGAATGTAGATGTAGTACATGATAGTATGGAAGTAGAAAAAATAATTAAGGATCAAAAATATGATGTTTACTTAATTGATCTACAAATGCCAAATATAAACGGTTTAGAGTTATCTAAAAAAATATTAAGGATACATTCAGAGGCATCAATCCTTATTTTTACAGGTTTTGATGTGCTTTCGCACTATAACCTACTTATAGAGAGTGGAGTTTTAGGGGTTTTAAGTAAAACATCGTCAGAGGAGCAAGTAATTACTTCGATTCGTCATGCAGTAAAAAAAGAAGTAGTTCTATCCCAGCAATTTGTTAAGCAGTTAAGAATAAAAGAAGCGATTTCGAATATAGCTACCGAACATGGAGAGGTTTCGAATAGAGTTTCATTAAATGAAGATGAAAAACAAATTCTAATAGAAGTGAGTAAAGGGAAAACAAATAAAGAGCTTGCTGGAATTTTGAATTTAAGTCAGCGTTCTATTGAGTATAAATTGACAGATATATTTCATAAATTAAAAGTTTCTTCTCGGATGGAAGCTGTTCAGAAAGCGAAGGAGCTGTGGCTTATTCCTTCTCTTGATTTATAACCTTAAATGGTACTTAGTGACATAAGCTCGGAAATAAAATATTTGATAAGAGGTTCTTTTCCAATTTCGTTTGGGAAGGAACCTTTTTTTGTTAGCAAGGAGATTTACTTGCGTTGTAAGCGCAAGTGTTTTTGCGTGGCATTACTTTGTTTTTTCGTTTCGGGATTTGGAAAAAATAGTTAATATAAGAATGGGATTGGGTGTCCTTTAATATTAGTGTAGATAACAGAAGCGATAATGAAGTGACACGGAGAGAAAGATAATCAAGTTAGGGAATTGTACAACAATAATCCCATAAAATTTAGGTATCTTTTAATAAGAAAGAAAGGGGGAGTAAATTGAGAGGAAGAACAAAGAAATTTGGGGAAATATGTTTAGCTAGTGGAATTCTATTTACTCAGGTTAGTACTTTGGGTGTTTTTTCGACCACCACTTATGCTGTTACAGGTGATGAGATATCAACTTTTATTATGCAAGCAAATAAAAGTAAGGTAAAGGTAGATGAGGACATCGTTTTAGAAATCGAAAACTCAGGAAATCAAGATGATAAGGTTGAGTTGCAATTACCTGAAGGCGTAAATTTCAATGAAGAAGCTACAAAAAAGCTGAATGAAACTAATGAAGCAATTGAAACAATCCATGTGGTAGAGCATTCAACAATTCAAATCCAAAGAAAATCGCAAAGTAGTGGTTTAGGTAAGGTGTTTTTATCAATTAAGGGAAATAAGCCAGGGGACTTTGCATTTGTGGCAAAGGTTCAATATGGGGACACTGAGGTAAAAACGAAAGCAGTTAATCTGAATGTTTCAGAAAATGTTCAGGAAGCTATTCAGGAACCAGATAATCTTTTGATAGAGAAAACAGAGGAATTGAATGAAGAGACGAGAGTAGTTGAAAAGACTACTAGTGATGGAAAAGTAGATGTTCAGCCAACTGAGGGAATGTCTGGTCAGATAGATGAAAATGCCCAAGAGGAAGAAAAATCAGAGGCTACATCAAATGGGAGATCTAAAGAAGGTAATAACGTAACTAGTAATGGAGAAGAACTAAATGCTGCCAAAGATACGAACACAGAAATAGTAAAGGTAGAGGAAGAAAATCAGACTGCTACTGCCTTGGTAGAACATGCAGATGAAACTCATCAGAGTATAATTCAGTATCCAAATGTTAATGTAATTAGTTCAAAGGATGGTACGGGATCTATGATTCCAGGAGAATATGCCCTTCAATGGAGATGGAGTACACAAGTAAAGTATAAAATTGTTGGGAGTACAACAGATACTAACTCAACATACCAGTCTTATGACTTTACAAACGTAAATCCCGATAAGGAATCGTATGTTCATATAGAGAAAGCTGGAATTTATATGGGCAGATGGCTAGATATACGTGTCAATATTATAAAGTTCGATGGAGTCACCAAAGTTAATGTAGCCACTCCGCGTAAAGTAAGTGGTAAAAAGGATTTCTTGCAAATGAGGTATTGGGGGCGAGTTGGATCTTCGGCTGATATTTCTTATGAATTTTATGACCATGAAACGGGAGAGTTAGTGCCTGTATCTGGTATGTGGAACATTAATAAATTGAATAGTCATAAGGCTATAGACTTAAATGTAGATAAAAAGCATTTCAATTCTTTATACACGTATGACAATACGACAATAACATATAAAGATAATGGTGATGGCACTGCTAATTTTGTGGGAACTGCTGGTGGTGCAGCTGGAAAAGATACAAATATGACATTCACTTATACGGGGATAACAGAATTACCAATGCGTATCCATCGATTAGGAGACTCAACATCACGGGTAAGGTATGAATATGAAGCTATGTCCAAGATTGGTATACCGCATCCTGAAGTAATAGGTGAAGTGACGGAGGGAGCTGATAGAGAACTATATTATCATGTATATCAAGATATGCCTCCGCAAGCCATTGCATCTTCTAATCCAACTTCATTTGTACTTGAGAGTAAAGTAAATCCAGATTTCAATGTAAAAAATGTAAAGATTTTAGATGAAGATGAAAAGGATATAAGTAGTTATTTTGATATTACACGTGAAAATAATAAGGTTACAGCTACTGCCAAAGCTAATATTGTAAATAAGTCAGAGTTCGGTGGTAAATTTTATGATATGCAAATTCGAGGCTCCTTGAAAGAAGAGGCTGACTTTAAGAAGTATTATAAAAAGGGCTATCTAGAGGTCCCTGTTTCTGCCAAAAACTATATTGATGGAGATAAAAAGGGACAAGAAGGTAATCAAGGTATTGCGAAAATACAGTACAAAGGTACCCCTACAGGAAAAGCGGTTCCACAAACTGTAAGGATTAACACAGATTTATCAAAGATGGATATTTCGAACTTTGTAACAGGATTATCTGTAGATACGGATGATAATATTGATAAACCAATATCTGTAGTTCGTTTGGAGAACATTCCAAAAACAAATGTTATAGGAGAGTATTCTGTTACAGTTGTAATTCGCACTGCACAAGGAGTAGAGGAAAGAATACAAGTACCTATAAAAGTAGTGGTGGGAACGTTGAAATTAGTGAATGTTCCACAAACGATCTCTTTTGAAAATTTGCTTATTCCATCCAAACCAACGATATATAATCCTACTTCTATGAATGGGAAATTGACGGTAGCAGATGAAAGGATGAAGAGACAGAAATGGCGTGTGGATGTAAAGGAAACAAAACCACTTACGTCTCGTACTAACGATAAATTAGAAGGTGCGATGATCTATACAACAAAGGATGGAACTGATCTTACGTTAAGTAAAGAGGGCGTAGAAGTAATTTCACATACACCGACTGATGATAAGAGTATTGAAGTGAACTGGGAACAAAATGAGGGAATTAGACTTCAAGTAGTACCAGGGCCGAATGTGAAAATGAATACAAAATATCAAGGTGAATTAACATGGACACTAACGGATGCTCCTAATTAAGATGATATATCTAAGAGAAATATAGATATAAATTTTAGAAAGGAGAGAATGTAATGCTAAAAAAATGTTTATTCTTGATGTTGTTTATGCTTGCTTTAATACCAATATTCTCATTTCATGAAAAGATATTAGCAGACAAGGTGAATTCAAAAGCAGGAATTACTTTTTCAAATAGTTATGTTCCCACTACAATTATCGATTCATTGATACCGGATGGATCTAATTTAGTAATCGATACATCTGATGACCAGATAAATAAGAAGGAGCTACCGAAAACAGGTGGACAATCTTTTTATCTGTTTCAATATTTAGGTTTAAGTAGTATTATAGCGGCTTTTGTTATGTTACTAACACTAGCCAGAAGTAAAAATAGGAAAAATAGAAACGCAAGTTTTTATTTAAATAAATAGAACTATATAAATGGAGGCCAATTATGAAATTAACGAAATTAGCATTAGCAGGAGCAGTATCATTTTCAACGGTATTAGCAGCAGGAGCACCAGCATTTGCAGAAGAAGCTGCAACAATGAAATCAGTTACAGATGTTTCATTTACAGAAAGTGAAGAAATTACGAACCCAGTTAACCCACTTAATCCAGATGAAACAGTAGAATCGAAAGATCCTAATGATAAAGAGGATCCACACGAGCCAGGAACACAAGGTCCATTAAGTATTGATTATGTATCAAATTTTCATTTTGGCAAGCAAGTTATGTCAGGTAATGATCAAGTATATAACGCAAAACTTGATACATTGAAAGTAAAAGGTGCAACAGAATCAACAGAAGTACCAAACTACGTACAAGTAACAGATAACCGTGGAACAAACAAAGGATGGAAATTGACAGTAAAACAAAATGGTCAGTTTATAGCCGATGATAAAGATAAAGCAGTATTAGACGGTGCTGAACTGAAGTTAAGCAATCCAGTTGCAAAGTCTGCAACAAATCAGAAATATGCTCCAGAAGTAAAAGAAGTAACATTAAATCCAAACGGAGATACACAAGAAGTAGCAATTGCTGCAGCTGAAAAAGGTATGGGAACATGGGTAACTATGTATGGTGAAGATGCTAAAAAAGGAATAGAAAGTGTTACATTATCTGTACCAGGTTCAACTGCAAAAATAAAAGATGCGAAATACCAAACATCATTAACTTGGACTTTAGAAGATACACCACAATAATTCATCGCAAATAATCATGAAACGAAAAACGAGATAAAAGGGGATAAATTATATGAAATTAACGAAATTAGCATTAGCAGGAGCGGTATCATTTTCAACAGTATTAGCAGCAGGAGCACCAACGTTTGCAGCTGAAGATGGTGGAACACTAAACTCAAAAGCATTTATCAAATTTGAGAAAAATACTGAAATTGTAAATCCAGTTAGTCCACTAGATCCAAATGTTGAAGTAGAAACAAAAGATCCAAACGATCCAAAAGACCCACATGAGCCAGGAACACAAGGTCCATTAAGTATTGATTATGTATCAAACTTCCAATTTGAAAAACATAAAGCTTCTGGTAACAACGAAATTTACCACGCTAGTTTAGATTCAGTAACAAAAAAAGATACAACTGAGACAATGAAAGTACAAAACTACGTACAAGTAACGGATAACCGTGGTACAAACGCAGGATGGAAGTTATCAGTAACACAAAACGACCAATTTAAAACTGCAGAAGGCAGGGATTTAACAGGAGCAGCTTTAACGTTGAAAAATGGAACGTTACATTCAGCATCTGGAAGTGAGGCACCAAAAGCTGCACAAGATATTACGTTAACTCCAGGTCAAGCATCTGATGTTGTAACTGCGCAAGAAGAGCAAGGTATGGGAACATGGGTAAACACATTTGGTAAATCAGTAGAAGATGCGGAGAAGAGTGTGGAGCTAAGTGTTCCAGGTAAAACAAAGAAAGAACAAGCTGAGTACACAACTTCTCTAACTTGGGAATTAAAAGACGCACCTATGTAATATAACTTTGTAAAGATTAATCATATAGGGCATAGAAAGAGATAAGGATAGATTTAATATCTTTATCTCTTTCGTTTGTATATCAAATTATTGAATATGAGAGGAATATAGTATGAAATCTATTAAAAAAATATTGAGTAGTTTATTAGCCATTGTATTTATTTTAAATATTGCTAGTGTTACAATGCACGCAGCAGAAATGAAATTTGCGGTAACAGCAGTAATTCCAGAAAACCAAGTTGACAAGAATCAAACATATTTCGATTTAAAGATGGAACCAGGTAAAAAGCAAACAATTCAAGTGCAAATGAAAAATGATACGGATAAAGAGGTTATAGTAGAAACTCATGCGAATACAGCTATTACAAATAGCAATGGTATTACTGACTATAGCATGATTGATCCTCAATTAGACTGTACACTTAAAACCCCATTTTCTAAAATTGCTAAAGTACAAAAAGAAACAAAAATTCCAGCGAAAGGTAAAGTTACATTAGATGTGAGTATTGAAATGCCAGCTGAATCATTTGATGGTGTTATTTTAGGTGGATTGTATTTTAAAGAAAAAGAAGATGAAAAAGAAAAAGGAACATCTGATAATGTACAGATTGAAAACAAATATGCATACGCAATTGGTGTTGTCTTAAGAGAAACGGACGCCCAAGTAAAACCAGATATGAAATTAAATGAAGTAAAGCCAGGACAAGTGAATGCACGTAATGTAGTGACAGCAAATTTACAAAATATAAAACCAGCAATGTTAAAGAATTTAAGCGTAGATGCAAAGGTGTACACTGAAAAAGGTAAAGATATACTACATGAAACGAAAAAAGAAAATTTAAGAATGGCACCAAATTCTAACTTTGATTATGCAATTAGTTGGGACAATAAAGCTTTAGAGCCAGGAACATACCGTCTAGAAATGAAGGCAACGGATGGTGATCAGAAATGGGAGTGGACCAAGAAATTTACGATTGAAGGAAAAGAAGCACAGAAGTTAAATGATACAGCTGTAGAGGCCAAAAAGGATTATACTCTGTACTATATTATAGGTGGAATTTTATTACTTGTAACATTACTAGTTTTAGTATTCTTACTAGGAAGACGCTCTAAGAAAAAAGGTGACGAACAAGAATAGTAAACGACATATGTTGATTAAGTACTATTAAGAAGATGATAGCATGATACAAAACACTGTTAAGAAATAGTGTTTTGTATTTTTTTATAAAGTATTTGAAAGAAAGAGAATATTAGTCAGAATGGCAAATTTACAGATTCACAAGGTCGTGAATTGACGGGTGCGAAAAGTACGTTTCATAAATGAAGTGCCTTAAGAAATATATATGCAAATCTATATTTTATAAATATTACATGATTTTAGAAAGCGTGTATCATATACGGGTGTGAAAGAGAAGGGTATGTAAAGGGCAGTCAACAATATATGTTAGGTGAAACAGCTGTAGAAGTAGCTACGTCTATTTCAACGAATAACGAACCGACTGAAGTATTTTGGAATGATGAATCGAATGGTATCCGATTATTTGTTGAGCCTAGTCCGCTTATTAAAGTCGGACTAGAATATAAAGGAAAGTTAGAGTGGGTGTTAGCGGATACGCCGATGTAATGCGGTATTCACTCAAGAAAAATGCGTGAATACGAGAGGAATGTTCGGTGATATAAATGGAAGAATATAGTATAGTTACATTAAAGGCAAAATAAACTCGCGAGGACTAACAGCTTAATATATTGCCTTTTATTAGGGTGTATAGTCGTATTCAAGTATATACTAATTAATAACAATCAATATAAATAGAATTATTTGAAAGACAGTCAATTATTTTAAGACACGGTAAAAAATTGCTGTAATAAGTTATTAGTATTGCATTGTTAAAAGAGTAATTTAGGGTTGAGTTACTCCAATTGATAAAAATCCTATACTTTGTCAATATAGTGATTTTATCGTCCATTATTTGTTGTTATTTTGCGTTTGTTGTTTTTGCTTGGGCCTCCTTTAAGGAGGCCTTTTTTTATGGGAAACGGATGAAGTGCATCCTTACACATAATAAAGTCTCTTTAAAATTTCCATATGTTGGTGAACGTTTTAAAGAGGAATGTATTATCACTTACTGAAATACTCAGTTTTAATGTTTTTTTCCTTCAAAAACTCTTCAATTTCTTTTTGCTTCCTACCATTAACTTTCTCAAAGCGCTTTGTAAAAGAGAAATCAGTTTTGAATAAGTTACCATCTTGAGCGAGTTTGTCTAACTCTTGCTCTAGTTCTACTGAAAGTGCTGTAGATGATGAAATAAATTCATATATTTCTTTTGAAGGCTTTTTGTAATCATCGGGGATCGTATTGTTGCTAATAAAATTATGGAAGTTCGCGTCGTTTTGTTGTGCTAAATCTACTAGTTGTTTTAATTTCTCTTGGTCAGATTTCGTGGCATTCTCATCAGACATGGCTGATGAAAATGCCACGATATTTTCGTCTAACTCTCCGCTATAATTTAAATAACTTTTTATATTTTGTTTCATTTCGTCTTTACTAATAGTTTCATTTTTCTTTGAGGAACTAAATATATTTTCTGGAATTTTAATAGTTACATCGTTTTCTTCCTTAGGTTGTGCACTGTTTGAACAAGCTGATAGAAATAACATTGTAAGTAACATGAATGGGTATAGAATATAATTTTTCATCTTAATCTCCTTTTGCATTAGTGTCGTTGCAAAATAGCTACATTCCATTTCAAATACTTAACTAAAGCTACGTATAGATGTTTTATTATTTGATAACATATGACTGATATTAGTAAGCCGATGCAAAAAGCTATGAATACATTGTAAACATCGGAATAACTGATTTGATGAAACCCTTTAAAGAATCCTAACCCTATTAATAATATAGGTGAAATAATTAATAACGGTGTAGCAATTATAAGTGCTAGAAGAAGCGGTAATAGAAAGAGTAATACGAAAAAGGCGATAATGATAAATATAAAGTTTAAAAGACTTAAGCTCATAACAGAAAAAAGTGCTTTCATAATGTTTTTTAGGCTGCGCCTATTGTCAGCGTTGCTTATTGCATATGAAACGTTAAGTTCTTTAGCGATAGTTTTAGGGTTTCCTAGCTTTTTAGAAATTTCCTCTTCAGATATTCCATCTTGTTTACCACTAATAAAATGAGTTTCGTACTCCGAGATAATATCCTCCTTTTCTGAATTAGGCATATTCTGCAGAGAGGAACTAAGTTGTTCCAAAAATTCATTTTTGTTCATAACAATCACTTTCCTTTATAGAATGATGAATTACAGTTGAGAATCTTATCTTCTTTCTAAACAGCACAATCTATATCTACCTTTTGAAGGGTATATATAAATTGTGAATGGAATTCCAAATAATGGTTATTCCATTATTTATAAATATATCACTTGCTATTATTCTTTGCAAGGTACTATAAAATTTTTAATAATGTAAATGGGTGGAAATATTTTTGCGCATTTTTAGAAGAGATATAAAAATGTTATTTTAAGATAAACAAAAGGTTGTAAGCGCATTCTTTTAATCTTGTTAAAATAATGTCGAATTCATATTGTTGGAAAAATAATGCATTTGTAATATAATGATAAATGATACTTCACCACATTAATTAACTAGGTGAAATTAAAAATCTTTATTACACAAATTATGAAACAAAGGAATGATTAGTTTGAGTACAGGTGTAAAAGTAAACGACGTGAAGACAAAAACAAAAGGAGCAGATCTTGTTGTTGATTGTTTAATTAAACAAGGTGTTACACATGTTTTCGGTATTCCAGGAGCAAAGATTGACTCTGTATTTGATGTATTGCAAGAAAGAGGACCAGAGTTAATCGTTTGTCGTCATGAACAAAATGCAGCATTTATGGCAGCTGCTATTGGTAGATTAACAGGGAAACCGGGCGTATGTCTTGTAACTTCAGGACCAGGGACATCAAATTTAGCGACAGGTCTTGTTACTGCGAATGCGGAGAGTGATCCCGTTGTTGCTTTAGCTGGTGCAGTACCGCGTACGGATCGATTAAAACGTACGCATCAATCTATGGATAATGCTGCACTATTCGAACCAATCACAAAATATAGCGTAGAAGTAGAGCATCCTGATAATGTGCCAGAAGCACTTAGTAATGCATTTCGAAGTGCGACTTCCACAAATCCGGGAGCTACTTTAGTAAGTCTTCCGCAAGACGTTATGACTGCGGAAACAACTGTAGAGTCTATCGGTGCGCTTTCTAAGCCGCAGCTTGGAATCGCTCCCACAAATGATATTACATATGTAGTAGAAAAAATAAAATCAGCGAAATTACCAGTTATTTTACTCGGTATGAGAGCGAGCACAAATGAAGTGACGAAAGCTGTTCGTAAATTAATTGCGGATACAGAACTTCCTGTCGTTGAAACATATCAAGCAGCTGGTGCGATTTCACGTGAGTTAGAAGATCATTTCTTCGGCCGCGTTGGATTATTCCGTAACCAACCAGGTGATATTTTACTAGAAGAAGCAGACCTTGTTATTTCTATCGGTTATGATCCAATCGAGTATGATCCAAAGTTCTGGAATAAACTTGGCGACAGAACGATTATTCATCTTGACGACCATCAAGCAGATATCGACCATGATTACCAACCAGAGCGTGAATTAATTGGTGATATTGCCTTAACGGTAAATAGCATCGCGGAGAAATTACCGAAACTTGTATTAAGTACGAAATCAGAAGCGGTATTAGAACGATTACGCGCAAAATTATCAGAACAAGCAGAAGTTCCAAATCGTCCTGCAGAAGGTGTTACGCATCCACTTCAAGTGATTCGTACACTTCGTTCTTTAATTAGTGACGATACAACTGTTACATGTGACATCGGTTCCCATTCTATTTGGATGGCGAGATGTTTCCGTTCTTATGAACCACGTAGATTATTATTTAGTAACGGCATGCAAACGTTAGGTGTTGCACTTCCTTGGGCAATCGCAGCTACTTTAGTAGAACCAGGTAAAAAAGTAGTTTCCGTATCAGGTGACGGTGGTTTCTTATTCTCAGCGATGGAGTTAGAAACGGCGGTACGTTTAAATTCTCCAATCGTCCATCTTGTTTGGAGAGACGGCACATATGATATGGTTGCGTTCCAACAAATGATGAAATACGGCAGAACATCAGCTACAGAGTTTGGCGATGTTGATCTTGTTAAATATGCGGAAAGTTTCGGGGCGTTAGGTCTTCGTGTTAACACGCCTGATGAATTAGAAGGTGTATTAAAAGAAGCATTAGCAGCAGACGGCCCTGTCATTATTGATATTCCAATCGATTATCGTGACAACATTAAATTAAGTGAAAAGTTATTACCAAACCAATTAAACTAATGGAGGCAGATTTGAGATGACTGTTGCGCAATTAATTGATATTGATGCAAAAAAAACGAAAATGAGTAATGAAGTATATCAAACATCTACAATGCTTGCGCTATTAGATGGTGTATATGATGGTGTGATTAGCTTTGAAGATTTGAAAAAACATGGTGATTTCGGCATCGGCACATTTGATCAATTAGACGGTGAAATGATTGCATTTGATAATGGATTTTATCATTTACGTTCAGACGGTTCAGCGGAAAAAGTAGAGCCAGAAGAAACAACGCCATTTGCAACTGTAACGTTTTTTGAAAAAGAAATGAGTTATACGGTAGAGCGTCCGATGAATCGTGAAGAAGTTGAAGCGTTATTACATGAATTAATGCCAAGTAAAAACTTATTTTACGCTATTCGAATGGACGGTACGTTCCGTGAAGTAAGAACGAGAACTGTTCCAAGACAAGAAAAACCGTATACACCACTCGTTGAAGTGACGAAATCGCAACCAATCTTTTCGTTTGAGAATACAGAAGGTACGCTTGCTGGATTTTGGACACCAGATTACGCACAAGGTATTGGGGTAGCTGGATTCCACTTACATTACATTGATGATGAAAGAAGCGGAGGCGGACATGTTTTCGACTATGTTGTAGAAAACTGCACGATCCAAATTTGTCAAAAAGCTCATATGCATTTAGCACTTCCAGAAACAGCAGATTTTATGGCGGCTGAATTATCAAGAGAAAATTTAGAGGATAATATTGCAACTGCGGAAGGTGCGGAGTAAAAGGAGAAGACTGTTCCATTTTGGAACAGTCTTCTTTTATTTGTCGGTAAGTCGATATCGTTTATTTCTTTGAAACAAACGGATGCCCCTCATAATAAAAACGCCACGGATAATGTACAGCTTCTTCTGCATAGTCGATATTAATACGAGGTCCTGCTGTTATTTTATATTGTGATGATATGTGTTCTTCTTTTGGAACTAATTCAATATGTAACGTATCACTTTGTAACGATACACCGCGTTCTTTTAAAGTGATGCCAAGTGCACGGCATAGTTTGCCAGGACCGTTCGTTAAATTTTTGTACTGCGCTTTTGTAATTTCTGTCTTATTGTAGCGCGCTAGTTTTATTTCTTCTATTCCATCTACCGGCTCAAGAGCTCGAATGAGAACACCTTGCGGGGTGCCCACTGGCGCTGTAATAACGTTAAAGCAATGATACATACCGTAAATTAAATATACGTAAGCATGCCCTGGTGCACCAAACATAACTTCTGTGCGATCTGTCCGTCTGCCTCCGTAACTATGTGCGGCCTTATCATCTGGGCCTTTATATGCTTCTACTTCTACAATGATTCCGCTTCGCTTTATTCCGTCTACAATATGAACAAGTTTTTGCCCGAGTAATTTTTTTGCGACTTCTAACGTATCGCCTTCATAAAAGGAAGGAGGTGCCTGCATTGTACTATCTCCTTTACTAAGTGTATATGTATATAGTAAACCAAATTTTCAGTAGTAATTCTAACTCGTTCTATTTATCGGGTTTATTTCATAAATTATGGATAGAGTACAACAGCGAAGAGGGGGAGTGCGACATGATTTATCGCTTACTAGCTCTTAATATAGATGGGACACTACTATACAACAATGGAAAAATTGCAAAAGGATTAAGAGAAACAATTGAATTTGTGAAAAGAAAAGATGTATACGTTACGTTATTTACGAGTCGTAATTTTCAATCCGCTCATAAAGTAGCAAAGGCGTTAAAATTAGATTCTATATTAGTGACACATGGTGGTGCTTTCGTTTCAGCAACGTTAGATAAGCCGTACGTTCAAAGAAGATTGTCTGAAGAGAAGACTTTTAACATTGTGCAAGTGTTAGAGCACTTTGATTGTAACGTACGTATTTCTCATGAACGGTTTTCGATAGGAAATCGTGAGAGAAATACACCAAACTTAATTGCGCGCACTGTATTATCAAGCGCAGATCCGTTATTTTATCCAGTTCAATTTGTAGATTCGTTAGGTGATGCGCTTCGGGACCATCCCGTAGCGGCGCCAAAAATTGATGTTCTTTTCCAAAGTAAAGGTGAAAAAGAAAGAGGACTGAACACATTAAGAAAAGCATTCCAAGATGTAGAGTATGTTGAATGTGATTCAAAACGAATAGAAATTTTGCCGCAAAATGTATCAAAGTTACGTGGATTACAATTGCTTGGAGAGCATTTAAATATTTCGCTAAATGAAATGGTTGCGATTGGAGATAGTATGGAAGATTTAGAGGTTATTGAAAACGTGGGACTTGGGGTAGCGATGGGGAACTCGCCTGTAGAATTAAAGCAAGCAGCAGATTGGATTACACGTTCAAATAGCGAAAACGGTGTAGAGTATATGATTAAAGAGCATTTCCGTAAGCAATTCCCGCTTCCGTTTTTGAAGAATCATAAAAATACACCGAAACGATGAAAGAAAAACGTAGCTTTTTGGCTACGTTTTTTTGTTTATCTTATTAAAAACAGTGAAAGCGTTTTAAAATATGAATTGTGTATGAAATCTATACAATTCACTTGAATCCTTTAGAAAACTAATGTAAAGTGAATGATGTTGCCAAAATAGTTACACCACATGAAATATTCTTCAGATTAATTTTATTGGGCTCCCATACGTAAAAGTATTTCCGCATGACAGTTTAGTTCACGTATTATTTCAAAAATGAATTGTAGCAATCTTATTAAGTAGTTGTAGTGTTTCTTTGTTTTATTTAAATGGATTATTTTAAGTTAATGTGAGTAAGGTTTGGTACATATGATATGTACTTCTTTTTGTGGTTTTAGGAAGTTTAAAAGGGGGAATGAATTTCTTGAGGAAATCATTTAATCAAAAAATTAAAAAGTTAAGTAGTAGTTTAATAGTTGTATTACTAATATGTATGAATTTTTTAATCCACTTACCATTTAAAGCAGAGGCAGCTACAACAGAATTAAAAGGTTTAGGTGATGTATCTTATTACAATGCCATCATTTTTGGAGATCATAGTGCAACGAGTGCGGATATTGAAGGTGCGATGGCTGTTCAGAAAAATATGAACGCATCAAGTTATACAGTCGTAGCGGCTGCAACTGGAGCAAATAACTTAGCTGGAGCAACTTGGGTAGATGAAGGATATCCATCATTATTACTAGGCGGTCAATTTACGAAAGCGGGAGCAGGACAAGTAATTATTCAAGATGGAACAGTGGCGATGACAAAAGACGGTGACCCAGATGGCGCAATGAAAACATCATATGACCGTATC
Source organism: Bacillus sp. FSL R9-9497 (assembly GCF_038005805.1). Classification (NCBI taxonomy): domain Bacteria; kingdom Bacillati; phylum Bacillota; class Bacilli; order Caryophanales; family Bacillaceae; genus Bacillus; species Bacillus sp. FSL R9-9497. The sequence goes on from NZ_JBBOTY010000001.1 coordinate 870,846, forward strand.
TCTTATAAAGAGCAAGCGGAGATTGATGCTAAGTTTAAAGAATTTAGAAAAGACGTTGATAGCGTAATTGAGGATGCGGGCCAATTACATACTGATAAACCAAAATCGGGTATGACCTTTGGAATCGGTGAAGATGTAAAGAATCCTAATATTTATGTCTCTTCAGGATTAGAAGGGCAAGAACCATTCAATGTAAAGGATGTTTATCTTCCAAATGTAAGTAACAAAGATTTTATTGTTATTCATTCAGATGCAGAAGAAGTTAATTTTGGTGGCGGTGCAATCCTGTATGATACGACAGATAAGGGCGGGTTCACATTAGTTAATACCTCTCAAGAATATGACCCTAATTCCTTCTTCACTGAGTTAGCTAGTAAAGTCATTTGGGTGTTCCCTAATGCTAAAAAGATAACAACTAAAGGATATGGTGTAGTAGGTAGTGTGTTTGCACCTAATGCAGTTGTAGAAACAAAAGGTGGTTCTATTAATGGACAAGCCTATGTTGGAGGATTACACCAAAGAGATGGTTTTGAGGTTCATAACTTTAAATTTAACTGGCCAAAGTGGAATAAGCCAGCAGCTGAAAAAGGACATTTACAAATTAAAAAAGTTGATGAAAACGATGGAAATATTGTTTTAAAAGACGCAAAATTTGATGTTATAGACAAAGATAATAACGTTGTGGCTACTGTTACAACAAACGAAAAGGGTATTGCGGAAGTTAAAGATTTACCACTTGGTGACTATTTTGTAAAAGAAATAAATGCACCAGAAGGATATATAAAAGTTGATACACCAGTCAAAGTAACAATTGATAATACAAACGCAATTGAACTTGTTATGAAGAATACGAGAAAAGTAGAGAATGGCCAATTTAAATTATTGAAAAAAGATAGTGAATCTGGTCAACTTCTACCAGGTGCAAAATTTGATGTTATCGATAAAGATGGGAAAGTTGTGGAAACAATTGTTACAGATGATAAAGGTGAAGCCTTATCGAAACAACTTCCAGTTGGAAGCTATACATTAAAAGAAGTAGAAGCACCGAAAGGATATGAATTATCATCTAGTTCAGTTTCTGTTGATGTAGAGGCTAATAAAGTAGTGACTGTAGATGTGGTGAATAAAAAGATCCCCGAAAAAGTAACAGGTCAATTTGAAATCGTGAAAGTAGATGCGGAAGATAAAACGAAAGTATTATCAGACGCAGAATTTGAAGTGTATAAAGATGGTAAGAAAGTAGATACGTTACGAACAGATAAAACAGGTAAAGTAATTTCTCAGAAATTAGAGCCAGGAAAGTACACATTAAAAGAAACGAAAGCACCACAAGGATATAAGTTGTTAAAAGAAGAAATTGAAGTCGTTGTGGAAGCAGACAAAGTAGTAGAAGTACAAGTAAAAAACGCAAAAGAACTAGGAAGCTTACAAGTAATCAAAAAGGATTCGGAGAGTGGAAAAGTTCTAGCAGGTGCGGAATTTAAATTAAAGAACGAAGCTGGTCAAGTAGTTGGAGAAGCGAAAACAACGAATAAAGACGGCGTTGTGAAATTCGAAAACTTAGTGCCAGGAAAGTACACGTTAGAAGAAACGAAAGCACCGGAAGGTTATAAGGCGCTAGAAGTGACAGTAGAAGTAAAAGTTGTAGCAAATGAAGTAGTAAAACAAGAAGTCATGAATGAAAAAGTAATGGGTCAATTCGAAATCGTGAAAGTAGATGCGAATGATAAAACGAAATTGTTATCAGGTGCAGAATTCGAAGTGTATAAAGATGGTAAGAAAGTAGATACGTTACGAACAGATAAAACAGGTAAAGTAATTTCTCAGAAATTAGAGCCAGGAAAGTACACATTAAAAGAAACGAAAGCACCACAAGGATATAAGTTGTTAAAAGAAGAAATTGAAGTCGTTGTGGAAGCAAACAAAGTAGTAGAAGTACAAGTAGAAAACGCAAAAGAACTAGGAAGCTTACAAGTAATCAAAAAGGATTCGGAGAGTGGAAAAGTTTTAGCAGGTGCAGAATTTAAATTAAAGAACGAAGCTGGTCAAGTAGTTGGAGAAGCGAAAACAACGAATAAAGAAGGTGTTGTGAAATTCGAAAACTTAGTGCCAGGAAAGTACACGTTAGAGGAAACAAAAGCGCCAGAAGGTTATAAGGCGTTAGAAGTAACAGTAGAAATAAATGTTATAGCGAACGAAGTAGTAAAACAAGAAGTTATGAATGAAAAAGTGAAAGAAGAAATTACAGGTCAATTAGAAATTACAAAGGTAGATGCCAATAATACAAATAAAACTTTAGCAGGCGCAGTGTTTGAAATTTGGAAAGACGGAACAAAAATCGACACATTAACAACAAACAAGAGCGGTAAAGCGACTTCTAAGAAGTTAGAACCAGGAGATTACACTTTAAAAGAAATCCAAGCGCCAGAAGGATATACTTTATCCGATAAGGAAATGAAATTTACGATTTCTAATGAAAAAATTGAAGTTGTAAAGCTTCAAATTACAAATAAAAAAGATACAGAAAAAGGTCCGGAAAAAAGGTGAAGGAACAGAAAAGCCAGGTGAAGGAACAGAAAAACCAGGTGAAGGAACAGAAAAGCCAGGTGAAGGAACAGAAAAGCCAGGTGAAGGAACAGAAAAGCCAGGTGAAGGAACAGAAAAGCCAGGTGAAGGAACAGAAAAGCCAGGTGAAGGAACAGAAAAGCCAGGTGAAGGAACAGAAAAGCCAGGTGAAGGAACAGAAAAGCCAGGTGAAGGAACAGAGAAGCCAGGTGAAGGAACAGAGAAGCCAGGTGAAGGAACAGAGAAGCCAGGTCAAGGAACAGAGAAGCCAGGTGAAGGAACAGAGAAGCCAGGTGAAGGAACAGAGAAGCCAGGTGAAGGAACAGAGAAGCCAGGTGAAGGAACAGAAAAGCCAGATGAAGGAACAGAGAAGCCGGGTGAAGGAACAGAAAAACCAGGTGAGGGAGTAGAAAAACCTAATTTACCAGAAAAAGGACAAGGTTCTTCTAATAATCAACAACTTCCAGCTACAGGACACAATACGAATTACGTTCCATTCATCGGTTTTATGCTTCTGTTATTAGGAATACGTTTAAGATTCATGGCTAAAAATAGTTAAAAGATGTATAAAAGGCATCAGAGATATATAATCTCTGATGCCTTTTAAGTGAATACAGATAAAATGAAAATATCTATATGGAATGATAAATATGTTAAGCTTCAATTACGCTAAGCATTCTGTTTATAAATGCAGCTGCGTGTGCACGTTGTGATGGTCCTTTTGGTACGAATTGATTAAATTCATTACCTTTTACAATTCCATATCCATACACTCTTTGTACTTCTTCTTTAGCGTAAATTAAGTTTTGGTCTACGAATGGTAGTTCAACTTGTTTTGCAAAAATACCAGCGTGTTTTAGAGAACGATCGATCATAATAACAGCTTCTTCGCGTGTAATTGTAGTATTTGGATCAAATGTATTATCACCACGTCCGCGGATTATGCCTGCGCTTGCTGCACGATTAATACCGTCTCTTAACGATGGGTGTACTTGTTCTAAGTCTGTGAAATTAGCATTTCCACTTGGTAATTGTAAAGCACGAGTAATTAGTGTAGCAAATTCAGCACGCGTTACAAGACGTTCTGGGAAGTACTTGCCGTTCCCTTCTCCTTGCATAATGCCTCTAGCTGCTAATTGACGAATGTCTTGTTCATACCATCCACCTGTAATGTCATCAGTTACGGGATTTTTTTGGTTTTCCTTATAGTATGTTTCAGTTCCTTTTAAGAAAGCATCCCATTGTCCGCGTTGAATCATAAACGCAGGGCAGTTTTTTCCTGACCAAAATTGATGTTTTTGGACCTTATCTAGAGAAATATTTAAGTCGTTCATTAAATAAGCTGCCAATTTACGGGCATTTTCTACCGCTTTTTCATAGTTTCCATCTTGATTAACGGCAATTTCAATTCCGATAGATTCATAGTTTCCAGTTTTATTTCCAGCATGCCATCCAACTTCATTTACTGGAAGATGTTGATAAATTTCTTTATCATCTACTGTGAAATGCCAAGATGCGGCACGATCAGCTGTTCCGCGTGCTTGATTATCTAAGAATTTTGCATGATTTAGAGCATTGGCACCTTTCGCTGTATTAGCCGTTTCGTGAATCGTAATATATTTAGGCACCATCGGGTAGCCAGGGCGAATATCGTCATTTCCTTTTGGGACAATCATTTCTTTAAATGTAACGCCATAAATATTGTTTGTTTGTAGAGCTTCTGGCGATCTCAATAAACTATTTTTAGCAGTACGACTGTTTTTTAATAATGAAGCTTTTGTACCTTCAAATGTAGCAGAAGGTGCATAAATCCATTTTGTTGTTTCATTTATTTGGACTTTAAACCAATTTCCAGCTTGTTCAGTAGGAGTTATGACTTGTGGCTGTAGTTTCCCTTCTTCTTTAAATGATTGGAACGGAAGGGCATGTATGGAAGCTTCTTCTTTTACGATTAATTTTTGATTAGATAGTTTATGAATCTCTTGAACTTCTAAGCTATTATCATTGTTATCTATCCATCCAGCGCCAGTTGGCGTCGTTATGTAATAAGCATTTCCTTTTTTCTTTGTCGCCGTTACGACTTGTTCTGTAATCTCGATATTCGATTTGTTTTTTAAATCATTCGCGGTATATAATGAATGTTTTTTTGAAGTGTATAGTAGGAACTGGCCAGTAACCTCGATATCTTCTTCATGAGTACTATGCTCATTAACATGCTCTTTAATACTTTTAAAAACTTGATCTTCCGTATATACTTCAGCGGATTTTTCAGCACTCTCTGCAAATGAATAAGTAGGTGCAAGAACAGTTTGTAATGCAAGAGAGAGAGTTAAAACACTATAAAATTTCTTTTTCATATTTTTTTTAACACATTAGATTATGGAATCTAGTGTTAACATTCCTCCTTTTTATATTGTATTTTCACTATGTATCGATTTTAGTACTAATAAATTTTAACAAGAGAAAATGATGATGTCTATATACATGAGCGATATTCATAAAAAGAATTATTTGAAAAAATGTAAGAGAAACAGGTAAAACCTTCTGTATTGACCTGTAAACGCCCTTCAAGTAAACTAAAGAGAGTTTGCAAATGAAAAGGTGATAATGTTGTTAATTTCAATTAAAACGTTACAAGATGATCGTTTTTTACGTCCGCTACAAAATATTGGCGGCTTATTTTTTGAAGATAGTACGATTGGATTTGAACAAGAGGAAGCGAATCTTATCGTTGATATACACATTGAGGATAATGTGAAAGCATCCGCTCGATTAACGGATGTTAGCACAGGAAATGTGTATGAAGAAACATTCTCGAAAGATTTATCTGCTTTCACAGATGAAAAAGAGCGTATGAAGCAAGTGAAGCACGTTGTTTCTTATGTATATCTTTCTGTTCTTCAGCAGTTAACTGGTATTGAACAAAGCTGGGGTATTTTAACGGGAGTACGTCCGACGAAACTTCTTCATAAAATGCTTCAAAATGGTATGTCAAAAGAAGAAGCGCATCAAGAGCTTCGTGAAAGTTATTTAATTCATGAAGAGAAAATTGAACTTCTTCAGCGCATTGTTGATTGCCAATTAGCAGTTGTTCCGGATTTATACCGTTTGAAAGAAGAAGTAAGTATTTATATCGGTATTCCGTTCTGCCCAACGAAATGTGCATATTGTACATTCCCGGCTTATGCGATTAATGGACGCCAAGGCTCTGTTGATTCGTTCTTGGGTGGTTTACATTATGAAGTTCGTGAAATTGGTAAGTTTTTAAAAGAAAAAGGTGTAAAAGTTACGACGATTTATTACGGCGGCGGTACACCTACAAGTATTACAGCAGAAGAGATGGATATGCTGTATGAAGAAATGTATGAAGCATTCCCAGATGTGAAAAATGTGCGTGAAGTAACAGTTGAGGCAGGTCGCCCAGATACGATCACGCCAGCAAAGCTAGAAGTGTTAAATAAATGGAATATTGACCGTATTAGTATTAATCCACAGTCATACCATCAAGAGACACTAAAAGCAATTGGACGTCATCATACTGTAGAAGAAACAATTGAGAAATACCATTTAGCTCGTGAAATGGGAATGAACAATATTAATATGGACTTAATTATTGGTCTTCCTGGTGAAGGGTTAGATATCTTCAAGCATACGTTAGATGAAACAGAAAAGTTAATGCCAGAATCATTAACAGTTCATACGTTATCATTTAAACGTGCTTCTGAAATGACGCAAAACAAACGTAAATATAAAGTAGCAGGTCGCGAAGAAATTACAGCGATGATGCACGAAGCAGAAGAGTGGACGCAAAAGCATAATTACGTACCATATTACCTATATCGTCAAAAGAATATTTTAGGTAACTTAGAGAACGTTGGTTATGCAATGCCGACGCAAGAAAGTATTTACAACATTGTCATTATGGAAGAAGTACAATCAATTATCGGACTTGGCTGTGGTGCATCAAGTAAATTTGTTCATCCGAAGACGGGAGCAATTACTCACTTCGCAAATCCGAAAGATCCAAAATCATATAACGATGGCTTCGTAAAATATACAGAAGATAAACTGAAAATTTTAGAAGAGCTATTTGCATAAGAAGAAAGAGGGTGTTCCGAGTCGGAACAACCTCTTTTTATCCTGCAGTAACGGGCGGTCCGATTATATCTTGTCAGTTTTTGTCGGTAAGTCGATATATTCGAAAAATCGCTGATATAATTCGAGTTGCGCTGATATATTTTGAAAATCGCTGATATATTTCAAGTTACGGTCGATATATCTGGAAAATCGCTGATATAATTTCATTTACCGTTTAGCGGCACCGTATGTAAAACTATGTCGATAATAATCAGAAAAATTGGTCAAATCATTAAAGGACAATGTCTACTTATGGACGAAATGATAGATTTATGAAAGAGAAAAGGGGGAAATTGTTGGCATGTACATGACGATAGGGAGAATTTTTGATTTATCAGTTGGTAAGTATCCGAATAAAGAGGCGTTAGTGGAACCTGAAAAGAATATTCGCTGGACGTATAAACAGTGGGATGAACAAATAAATAAAACGGCGCACGCTCTATTAGAAGAAGGGGTAAGAAAGGGAGATACTGTATCTGTTTACTTATATAATTGCCGTGAATTTGTAAACGTTTACTTAGCCTGTGCGAAAATTGGAGCGATCTTTAACCCGATTAATTTCCGCTTAAAGGCGAAAGAAGTATCTTATATTCTCCAGGACGCATCCTCGAAAGTCGTTGTCTTTGAAAAAGCAGTTGAGTCAACTGTTGCTATAATTGAAAGAGATTTTCCAAATACATCTTTTTGGTCTATAGAAAACGATAAACCTTCCTATGCAAGTTCCTACCATGAAAAAGTGAATGCAGCATCTTCTGAGAAAGTAAATATCGAAATTGATGAAATGGATTATTGTTCAATGCTTTATACGAGCGGTACGACAGGTCATCCGAAAGGCGTATTACATCGTCATCGTGAAATGACTGAGCATAGTATGATTTGTACGTATTTCCTTAAATATAATAGAGATAGTGTAGGGCTTGTTGTGGCGCCTTTATATCACTGTGGTGAATTAAATGCCGGAATCATACCACGCATTCAAGTTGGTGGAAAGAATGTTATTTTGCATCATTTTGATACAGAAACAGTATTACATACGATTCAAGAAGAAAAGATTACGACGTTCTTTGCAGCGCCGACGATGTGGAATATGTTGTTGCAAAAAGATTTAGCTCAGTATGATTTAACTTCGATGAAGATTGGTATATACGGCGGAGCAGCAATGGCACCGGCGTTAGTGAAGGAATGTAAAGAACGCCTTTATATTGATCTTGTTCAAATATACGGAATGACAGAAATGGGACCAGTTGTTGCGTTTCTCGTAGAGGAGGATCAAATTACGAAAGCTGGTTCAGCAGGCACGCCATGCTTTAGCCATGAAGTTCGTATTGTGAAACCGAACGAGGATGAACCGGCAGAACCAGAGGATGTATTACCTCCTTATGAAGTGGGAGAAATTATTTTGCGCGGCCCAACTATGATGGCTGGCTATCATAATCGTGAAGAAGCGAATAAAAAATCGATGTATAAAGGATGGTATCATTCTGGTGATCTAGGCTATTTTGATAAAGACGGTTATTTATTCGTTGCTGATCGCGTTGATGATATGGTAATTAGCGGTGGCGTAAATATTTATCCTCGTGAAATTGAAGATTTCCTTCATAGTCATCCTGGTATATTAGATGTGGCGGTACTTGGTGAGCCAGACGAATTATGGGGAGAGCGTGTTGTGGCAGTTATTGTGAAGAAAGATGAAACAATAACAGAAGCTGATTTAGAAACGTATTGCAAAGAAAGTGATGAACTAGCAGATTATAAACGTCCGCGTCATTATTTATTTGTAGATGAACTCCCTCGTAATGCGAGCGGGAAGTTGCAGAAGTTTGTACTGAGGGAGTCGTTGAAAGGTGCGAAAAAATAGAAAATGAAGGATGCCCCATATCTATGGGGTATCCTTCATTTTTCTATATTAAACAGAAGAAACAATATCTTTGTTAATTCTCATTTCTTCTTGGTGAAGGTTAATTAGCGCATTTGAAATAAGGTGGAAAAACAAAGTGGATGTAATACAAAAAGAAAAGGCACCCTAAGGTGCCTCTCTTCGACTTGAACCATTTCATTTCATACGAATCTATCCGTATTACCATTACCCCTTTGTTATGAGTGTAAACACATACTATAAAGCAGAATCGTCTATATACACTAGATTGTTAGTTCACAAAAGACAAGAGATTTGAGATCAATATTGAAGTGACGCCACATCCCCTATAATAATTGATATGTTACGCCTTTTAAAAGAATCTGCTTTATAGAACGTGCCCACAAGTTATATTTTACTACATGTAATATTCATTTAGTGTATTTTTGATGAATATGTATAATTACATAAACTGTATGAAAAAAAGAGAGTATACTCTGATATTGTGTGATAAAGATAAAGCCCGCCTACGGAATAGGGGGCTTTTCTTACTTTTTATAAATATTTATTCCAATTATATTATCAGATGAGTCTAAACGAATATAAACGTCATCTGATAAAAGGTGTGCATTATATATTCTTTGTTTATATGTTGATATCTCGAAGCGTTTTCCATTTAATTCACATTCTAGAATAATCATATCGCCATGTTCTTTCCAATTTATTAATTTAGCAGTTGTATTCATATAAACCTCCTCTGAATCATTTTATGAAAATTAGTAGAGATAGTGTGAGAAAGGAGTTTATATAACAAAAAAAGACACCTTAAGTGTCTTCTTTGATTACTATAAAAGTCGTTGAATGAAATAGGTTTCTATTTTTATTTGCGTGAAAAGCCTTCTTCATCAAGGTATTCCGCAGCTTCTGGATAAGAGTTGAATGTACCGTCTAAGTTTACACCAGCGTACACGTTCCACATGTCATCCTCTGAAATAAGAGTAAGAATATGACCATCTTCGTTCTGCCATTCTTCTTCTTTCGCAGGTTCTACAGGTGCTACTACCTCTTCTTGTGATAGAAGGTCAATTGATTTCTCAATTACTGAACGTAACTCCTCTGCTGAAAACTCACGGATGTTAACCATACCTTTATCATCTGTTTTATAACCTTTAATACCGCTTGCATATACAAATCCATTTCCATTTGGGTGTAAATGAAATACAACGTTCTTTTTATCTAAACGACTTTCTTCAAAGTGGAAGTTTACACGTTTTAATGATACGTTCTTTCTTTCTAGTTCTGGGAAAGATTCAATAATCGATAATTTTTCTTCAAAAGTTAGCATAGTGCCTCCAAGTATATAGTAAAAGATTTAATTTGTTCATTATAGCATAGTTGCAATTGTTTCCAAAGATAAGGGGAAAACTTTTCGTTGAATACGTTTACGTCACGAGAATGTAAAAAGTGAGCTAACGAATGTATCTTTTTAGGTGTACAATGGAACATGGACTTTATACAAAGGTGGTTTTTTTATGTTTCAAAAAATAGCAAAGGAATGTTTAGCAGGATTTACTGTTGCGATTGTTGCGTTACCACTTGCGATTGCGTTTGGTATTGCTGCGACAGGAACGTCTGAGGGAGCGCTTGTTGGATTGTATGGTGCAATTTTTGCAGGTTTATTCGCAGCGTTATTTGGCGGGACACCTGGGCAAGTAACAGGGCCAACTGGACCGATTACCGTTATTGCAACAGGAGTTATTGCGACGCACGGGTTAGAGGCAAGTTTTATTGCCTTTATGATGGCAGGATTATTTCAAATTTTATTCGGTGTATGTAAGCTCGGTTCTTACGTTCGATATATTCCGTATCCTGTCGTTTCAGGATTTATGAATGGTATTGCATTAATCATTATTTTAGGCGAAATAAAACACGTACAAAATAGTTTTCTACTTGTTGTGTTAACGATTATTGTAATGATTGTTTCTGGTAAATGGATTAAGGCGATTCCGTCTAGTTTAGTAGCACTAGTCGGTGTGACAGCTTTGCTTCCTTTATTTTCTTCTCTACTCGAAGGACTTACAGTAAAGTTACCGATTATCGGAAATCTTTCACTAAATAAAGTAATTGAAAAGATTGGAACTATTCCAGAAGCGATACCTACGCTTCATATTCCATCTTTAAGTGGAACAGGAATAGCAGCACTTATTTTACCAGCGCTTAGTATTGCTTTGTTAGGGTCGATTGACTCGTTGTTAACATCGGTCGTAATGGATAATGTGACAGGTACACGTCATAAAAGTAATAAAGAGCTCGTTGGACAAGGTATCGGTAATATGATGAGCGGATTGTTTGGCGGATTAGCAGGTGCAGGTGCGACTGTAAGGTCTATCGTGAATATAAGAAGTGGCGGTAAAACGGCACTTTCGGCATGTATGCATAGTGTTATCTTATTTATTTTTATTATGGGTCTTGGTTCGGTCGTACAATATATTCCACTTGCTGTATTATCAGGTATTTTAATTTTAACTGGTATTGGAATGTTCGATTGGGGAAGCATGAAAAAGATGCATGTCGCTCCTAAAGGTGATGTCGTTGTTATGCTCGTAACGATGATTGTAACGGTGAAGTTCGATTTAATGATTGCTGTTGCCTTTGGTATTATTCTTTCGTTCATCATATATATGGTGAAATGTAAAGAACGTAAAACTTCTATCGTAAAAGAAAAAGAAGAAACGTACACAATTCAAGGGCCGCTCTCTTTCCTATCAGTAGATCGTATTTTCTCTACTTTACAAGATGTGAAGTCACCGGTTGTTTTACGTATGAAAGATGTGCGTTATATGGATGTATCAGGAGCTATGGCATTATTAAATTTTGTTGAGCAATCAAATAAAGTAGGAGCAAGTGTAAAGCTTGAGCAAGTACATCCGAGTATTGAAAAAACAATCGCAGTAATGGCAAGCGATGAACAGAAAGAGCAATTGAAAATCTTAAGTGTTTAGATAGTAATTAGAATATCTCACAATTTTACATAAATTATAATGTAGAGTTGTGGGATGTTTTTATAATGTTTTTAGTAATATGTATCGCAGTGACAGAGAGGAAGGGCTCTTTTGGCGTAACAGAAACGCTTATAGTGTGTACATATATAATGGAAGGAATTAGAAAAATATTGTGAAGAGACAGGCTTAAATGGGTTCGCTTTTCTATTTTGAAAAAAAAACCAAGTATTCAACCTATAATAAATTTGTTATGATAACCAATGGGATAAAATGAATCCCTATCGCTTAAAACAATATGTTTGAGAGTATATGTATAAAAGAAAAGAGAAAAAATATGAATAAAACATTTGTAAAAGGAGCAGCAATTTTAACCATTACAACTTTTTTGTCAAAATTGCTTGGTAGTTTTTTTCAAATTCCATTACAAAATATTGCAGGAGATGAAGTGCTCGGTATTTTTCGTCTTGTTTTTCCTGTATATATGATTGCTCTTACATTATCGGTAGCCGGAGTTCCACTTGCAATTTCGAAACTAATTGCAGAGTTGAACGAAAAAAATAAGCAAAAGGAAATTGCGAAATTATTTAAATCAGCGTCAATTATTGGGATAGCATTTGGCGTTTTCGGCTGTTTAGTCATTGTATTATTTTCTATTGAAATTGCGAATATGCTCGGTGGACAAGAAACTAGAATGCCGTTGCTTATTACTTCATTAGCATTACTCATTGCGCCATACATGGCGGTGTATAGAGGGTATTTTCAAGGTTTCGGTGATATGAAACCAACAGGGGTATCACAGGTCATTGAGCAATTTGTACGTGTATTTTTTATGTTAATAATTGCTTACATACTAGTATCATGGGATAAGAGTAATACTGTTATTACTAGTGGTGCGATGGTTGGCTCTTTTCTTGGAGTCATTAGTTCGCTTATATATTTGCGTATAAAATATAATAGAAGTCCATACTACAATAAAAGCAATTCCTATTCGCTCCGAGATTTAAGAGAAAACGGCAAAAAGATATTGCGGGTATCGATCCCAATCGCTATCGGAGCTTTATCAATGCCACTTTTAAATTTAGTAGACTCGCTTACAATACCGCATGTATTACAAGGATCATCAACAGAAATTCAAGAACAATTTGGAATATACAGTCGCGGTTTTGCATTCACGCAAATAATTGTTATTTTTGCAAGTGCAATTGTATTTCCGTTAATACCACTCTTAACTTCCGCATTGGCCAAAAGAGATATAAATTTGGCGAAAATAACAATTCAAAATACAAATCGACTAGCGCATGTTTTGACAGCACCGTTAACAATATGGTTGATGGCATTAACAGTACCGTTAAATGTCGGATTGTTCACAGATGTAAAAGGCAGTAGTATGTTAACAGTTATGATTGGCAGTTCGTATTTTACTGCGGTTATGGTATTATCAATAGGTGTTTTACAGGGCATTAACCGTTCTGCACAAGCTGCATGGATTGTTATTGGTGCGAGTTGTGTGAAAGTCATGTTAAACATTATGTTCGTGCAGAAGTTTGGCATAGATGGAGCGGCGTATAGTACACTAATTACTTACGTATTGATTTGTATTGTAAATCATTTGTATATTCGAAGCTATATTGCCTATTCTATTCATTTAAAAAGCTTTTTCGGTGTGCTAGCAATAGCATGTATTTTGGGACTAGGATTGTATGAATTATGTAATGTGATAGATGTTACAACTTCAAGAATTATGACGTTATTATTCAGTGGTATAGCATTAAGTATTACAACCATTTTGTATGGTGTATGTGCTTTGAAATTAAAATGGATATCAATAAACAAAATACCATTTTTGAAAAGATAAATATAGAAATTTAATTTTTTATTATAATTCATATGAACTGATAAAGAGGAAACTATGTAGGGTATCAAGTGTTTAGGTAAGGAATGGGTACTAGTTTATGTTAGATGAAATAAACGGTTACCTAGTTTTGGAGGAGATTTAGGGTGCGTTTAGTCTTATCAGGATATTATGGTTTTTATAATGTTGGAGACGAGGCGATTCTACAATCAATTATTGAATCGTTAAGTAAAGAGAACCCGGATATAGAACTAGTAGTACTATCAAATGATTCTAAATATACAAAGGAAATGTATGGTGTAGAATCGGTAGATCGCTGGGATATAAAAGCTGTTTATCATGCGATAAAAAACAGTGATGGAGTTATTAGCGGTGGCGGGAGCCTTCTTCAAGATCAGACAAGTACGAAGAGTATTCTATATTATACGGGTATTATGGGACTCGCTCGATTATTAAAAAAGCCGTATTATATTTATTCACAAGGAATAGGTCCAATTACAAAAGGATATAATCGTCTATTAGTAAAATGGAACTTGTCAAAAGCTTCCTATGTATCAGTTCGAGATGAGGATTCGTTTTTATATTTAAAAGAACTTGGCATAAAAAACGATATTGAAATTGTTCCAGACCCTGTTTTAACATGGAAACGGACAAAACAATCGGATTGGTTGCAAAAGCATTCGATACATGGAAAAGTAATTGCGGTTAGTGTGCGTTATTGGAATGCAAAAGAAGATTATATAAAAAAATTAGCTGCGGCACTAAAAAAATTAAAGCAAGAAGGATACCAAATTCTATTTGTTCCAATGCATGAGCCATTTGATCAAAAAGCTTCGCGTGAAGTAGTAGACTTAATGGGAGAAGAGACGTATATGCTTCCGTATAAAATGGATATCGACGAGAAAATATTCATTTTATCACAATGTTCATTACTAATTGGTATGCGTCTTCATGCACTTGTTTTTTCTGCCGTAGCCAAAACTCCAATGGTCGGGATTTCATACGATCCGAAAATTGATTCGTTTTTAAGTCAAGTGAATCAGCCAGTTATAGGGAGTGTGGATGGTGAATGGAGTGCTGAGTATTTATATGAAATTGCGAAAAAGCAATTAATGCAACAAGGAACTGTGCAGCAAGAGTTACAATTGACAATAGATGAGCTTCGGTTGCAAGGCAAACAGGCAACAAAGAAACTCATTGATCATATGGAAAAAGGCACTTTATTAAAAAAGTAAAGTGTCTTTTATTTTTGTTTTGAATTTAATGAAAATTCCAATTACAAAAACGTTTTATTTTAATTCCTATTTATTATGCTAAAATGATTGCGATTATTATATAATCAAATTTGTGATAATAAATTCGTAGATTACGAGGAGGGTAAACTTGAAGACTTTTTCAAAAGGTATAACAGCAGTGGCATTAACGGGATCATTACTTTTAACTCCTATTTCAAGTTATGCGGCAAATGATGATATTACAGGACATATGTTTGAGACGAATATGCGCTCACTTATTACTAAAGGAGTTTTAATGGGGTATGGAGACAATGTATATGCGCCTGATAAATTAGTAACAAGAGCAGAGTTTGCTACATTCATAGCAAGGGCTTTAAATTTACCGAAAGCTGATTCGAATTTCGAGGATGTGCCGAAGACTTACGGTTTATATGATGGTGTAAGTAGAGCATATGGAGCGAAAATTATTAATGGTCGTACGAACGAGACATTCTCACCAAATGATGTGATTACACGTGAAGAAATGTCGATAATGGTAAAGCGAGCGTTAGACTATAAAAATATTAAAGTAGCTGTAAGTCCGCTTACCTTTACTGATAAAGATAGTATTAACTATAAAGAGCATGTACAAGTTATGGTGGCCACTCAAATTATTAAAGGGTATCCAGAAGATAATACATTTAGACCACATTTATCAGCTACAAGAGGGATGGCTTCAGCTATGTTGGATCGTATGCTTCAGACGATTGAAAAAAACGGAAATAGCAATCCTGTAGAAACTAAGAAATATGTTGTGACAAATGTAAGAGAAAACGGAACAGAGCAAGAAGTAGAGCGCTATAATACGTATAAAGAAGCGGTTACGGCTGCTCAAAATAAAGGTATGAATGCGGTAAAATACGAGAACGAATTTTTATGGATTAAAGATGGTTTTGCAAGTGCGAAAAGAATAACTGGGCAAAACATCATTAATATTTATGATGAGAATTTGTCAACAGTATATACGTATATTCAGTATGGAACAGAATTGAAAGTGTTAGAAGTTGGCGAAGATCGTGTGAAAGTTCAACTTTCTGGTTTAACAGGTTATGTGAAGAAGAATGAAATCACTTTAATTCCTACAAATGAAATGAAACAGTCGTCTTATTATGTGAAATCAGATGGATATTTATACCATAAATATTATACATATAATACAACTTCACCTGGATATACAGAATTTAGATATGGTGTGGCACCTTCTTTCATGAAGCAAGGACAGCAAATGTATAGTGTAGATGGAAAGACATTCGGAGACGAAACTTTCTATCAATATTTCAATTATTTATCATTACGTTCGAAAACAGATTATACAGCTGAACAACTAGATAGTTATGTGAAATCGATTAAGCCAGACTCTCCATTAATTGGTTTAGGAAAGAAATTTAAAGAAGTAGAAAGCAAGTATAATGTAAATGCATTATTCTTATATTCATTAGCAATTCATGAAAGTTATTATGGAACAAGCGCTCTTGCAAAAGACAAAAATAATTTATTTGGTTTAAAAGCAACAGACGATAGTCCGTATGGTAACGGAGAGGCATTCAATTCAAAAGAAGATTGTATTGAACATGCAGCAAAATTATACATGAATGAAGGATATTTAAATCCAGGACATTGGCGTTATACAGCAACATATACAGGTGATAAAGCTGCTGGTTTAAATGCGAAATATGCATCTGATGCGAACTGGGGTAAAAAAGTAGCGGGGCATATGAACCGTTTTGATTCTTATTTAGGTAAAAAAGAATACAACAAGTACAAACTTGCACGTGTGATGAATAACGTGGAAGTGAAAAAGAATCCTAGTATATCAAATGAGCGACTGTATCGTTTAAATACAAATGTAGTTGTTACAGTTACTGGTGAAGAAATAATAAATGGAAAAGCGTGGGTTAAAGTTATTTCAGATAATCCTACTGTAACAGAAGCGTATATTGCAAAAGAAAGTTTAGAATACGTAAAACATTAATTAAATAAAAAAGAAGGTGCTACTAATATTTCGTAGCACCTTCTTTTTATTCAATTTCAAAATCAACAATGATATAAGCGAGTATAACAACGAAGAAAATACTAACGGATGGCGCTGTTAATACGTGGCCAGACATAAAGCCAATGCCAAGTGATAGAACGAGTGTGCTTGCTAATAGCATATACTTTACGCTCATGATTTTCTTAAAGTTTGTGATCATGCGGATAAATAATTTAATACCAAAGTATAGAAGAGGTATTAAGTAAATAAGGAAACCGACAATTCCAAAGGCGAAAAATAGGTCATGGAAGTCCATTTCAATTAATTTAATTTTATCTGTGTAGTTACCAGCGTAACCCATTCCGAATAGTTTTTGTGAAAGCGGTGCGTCTTTATAGTATTGTTTGTATGTTTTTAAGAATTTGTCGCGATCACTGTAAATTAAACTTTTTACTTCAGAATCTGTAAGTTCACCTTTTGCATGTTTTTTTGCATCTTCTGGATCTGCTTTAATTACTTTTCCTTCTTTTCGATCTTTCTCTTCTTGCACTGATTTTTTGTATTCGTATATTTGCATGTGAATGCCCATATTTTTTGCGATAGGAGTATGCGGTGTAAGAGCGATTAAACCTCCTAGTATAACTGCGACAACAACGGTATTTACAATATGTGTGAATCCTTTTCCTTCTTTTTTACGATTTATCATATATTCAATGAATGAGAAGAAAAGTGCTACGCCTAATGTAATAACAATTGCGCCATATCCGACTTTCGTTCCGACCATAATACTTGCATACATCGCAAGTATTGTTGGAATCCAGTAATATATTTTCGAGAAAGAAGTTGTTTTATGAATCGAATATAAGACAATGATTGGGAACATAATGGCGAAAAGAGAACTTAAATCATTTCCAGCGAAGAACCAACCTCTTGAACCGATTTTTGAGTGAGGATAGCTTGGGAAATCCGTTCCAGTTTGCATTGCGACAATCATTGTAATGCTTAAAATTAAAGTTGCATATAAGAAATATGTAATGATTTTATGAAATACATACTCTTTATTTTTTAGCTCTTTAAAGGCGATAATATATCCAAACAGTAGCACAATTGGATATACGCTCTTTAAGATGAATTTAACTTCTTCTCCAAATGAAACTGGAGATTTAACCATCATATTATTTACAAGACCAATTGCGAGTGCGATTCCGAGTAAGCATAAATAGAGGATGTACTTTTTCGCATCTTGTTGTTTGTGATGAAGAAGTAGGTACCCTAATGCAAGAAGCATAAAGGCGAAACGGACTACAACTCCAACTGTTGCGCTCATGTGTAGTATATAGATTGAAAAAGATGTTAATAAATCTAAAATTGGTTGAAACACAATGAATAGCAATAGGAAATGTGGGAAGTAGTTATCCGTTTGTTTCAACTTATTAACCATATGTTCCTCCAGTTCTTCATTCCTTTATTACAACACCCAAAAGATGGGTATAAAGCCTTTTTTACATAGTAAGGCGAATGAATTTCAATATTTGTTTTTTATCAAACTTAAGAATACACCATTTCATTGTAATGGTAAATAGATGAAAAGCATGGATAAACCGACTTTAATTTCTATATTTTTCAACGGAATTGTATGTTTTATACGGTAAATGTACAAATTGCGAGATTATTAGACAGAAAATTGAGAAAAAAGAAGGATTTTTCAGTGGTTTTCTATAATTATATAAGTATAATCTTTATGGAGAAAAGAGGGGTATATATAATGGAAATAACAAGTAAAACAGAATCTGTCGTTGTGAAATATGAAGGCCACGTTGCAACGGTTATGGTCAATCGCCCAGAGGTGTTAAATGCGTTGGATGAGCCGACCTTAAAAGAGTTATTACAAAAGTTGAAAGAAGTAGCGGAAAGTTCTGCGCATATCGTTGTGTTATGCGGGAACGGCCGTGGTTTTTCTGCGGGTGGGGATATTAAATCGATGCTTTCAAGTAATGATGAAAGTAAGTTTGATGGCATTATGAATACCATTTCTGAAGTTGTCGTGACATTATATACGATGCCAAAGCTTGTTATTAGTGCAATTCATGGACCGACTGCAGGTCTTGGGTTAAGTATTGCGTTAACAGCTGATTATGTAATGGCGGATATATCATCTGTTATTGCAATGAACTTTATTGGAATCGCTTTAATTCCAGATGGAGGCGGTCATTTCTTCCTTCAAAAGCGTGTCGGTGAAAATATGACGAAGCAAATTATTTGGGAAGGTAAGAAGTTATCAGCGACAGAAGCGCTTGATATCGGCTTAATTGATGAAGTAATCGGCGAAGATTTCCAAACGGCTGTGAAACAGAAAATTAATGAATGGTCACAAAAACCGATTAAAGCAATGATTCAAACGAAGCAAATTTTATGTGAAGTAAATCGCTCTAATTTAGAGCAAACATTGCAATTAGAAAAGCGTGGTCAATATGCAATGAGACAAACAGCGGATCATAAAGAAGGAATTGCTGCGTTTTTAGAGAAACGTTTACCAGCATTTAAAGGGGAATAAAGTTTGTCCATTCCTCACTAATTATTAGCTCGTTAATTCGGGATAAAGGGGAGAAAGTGCTAACACATTTTAGTATAATTGTGTTAGCACTTTTTTTTAGGAGTAATACATGAAGAAAATAATTGGTGTTATCACTATTATTCTGCTTACATATTCTGTTTTGCATAGTACACCATCTTTGGCAGTTCGGACTGCGTTATTTTTTGAGGGACATCCAAGTGTTGCATTTTCTGACGGGGTGACGAAAGAAAAAGATGTGAAAAAAGAAGCGATTCCAGATGAGTACCAAACTCTATATGGTAAGGAAGAAAACTTAGAGCACTATTTCTTTCGGCATGTAAGAGCACATGGATCAGGAATTGATATGTTAAGTGCGTGCGTGAAGAAAAAATGGTTTTTCTATAAAGCAGAGCTCGGATGTTATTAAATATAGGAGGATGAATGATGTCAGCATATAACAAGTTAGTAAGAGATCGTGTTCCAGAGAAGATTTTAATGTCTGGAAAAACATATACAGCACAAAAATTAACAGGTCAAGCATACATACAAGCTTTAGCGAAAATTGGAACGGAAGAAATTCGTGAATTTGCTTCTATGAAAGAACGAGAACATGCGCTAGATTCTCTTGCGGATGCGCTAGAAGTTATCATCTCATTAGCACGTGCAGAAGGTGCATCGATTGAAGATGTAGAACGCCTTCGTAAGCAAAAAGAGATAGAGCGCGGTGGATTTGAAAGAGGGATTTATTTATTAGACGTTTCAGAAGAATAGTTTTATAGGAAAAGCATAGCGTTACTGAGTAACGCTATGCTTTCTTGTTGCAATGAAGCTAATAATGAAGAAGATAGCTGTTAATATCCAGCCGATTGTAATAGAAGTAGTAGTATGAATGGCATAAGAGATTTGTAAACAAAATAATGATGCTAAAAACCAAATGAGTGCAATGTGTATATATTTTTTTGATATATTCATATTTCAGGGCTCCTTTTGTATACTAAAAAGAATTTTACTACAATTTAGAAAATTAGGCTATATAAGTAGAGGTTTTCTGGCGAATTTTGTATACTGAATAGTAGAGAAAATGAGGAGGAAACGACAATGGCACACCATACGAAAGAAACGATGGAACTGATTAAGGAGCTTGTCTCTATTCCAAGTCCATCTGGAAATACAGCAAAAATTATTAATTTCATTGAAAACTATGTCAGTGAGTGGAACGTAGAAACGAAACGTAATAATAAGGGAGCTCTTATTTTAACGGTAAAAGGGAAAAATGATGCACAGCACCGCTTATTAACGGCACACGTTGATACGTTAGGTGCGATGGTGAAAGAAATTAAGCCTGATGGTCGCCTGAGTCTTTCTATGATTGGTGGATTTCGCTGGAACTCTGTAGAAGGGGAATATTGCGAAATTGAAACATCAAGTGGCAAGACATATACAGGAACGATTTTAATGCATCAAACATCTGTACATGTATATAAAGATGCAGGTGAAGCAAAACGCAATGAGAAAAATATTGAAGTTCGTATTGATGAGCGCGTATTTTCAGCTGATGAAGTACGCGAATTAGGAATTGAAGTAGGAGACTTCGTTTCATTTGATCCGCGCGTTCAAATTACAGAGAGTGGATACATAAAATCACGTCATTTAGATGACAAAGTAAGTGTTGCAATTTTATTAAAATTAATTAAAAGATTACAAGATGAAAACGTAACATTACCATATACGACGCATTTCTTAATTTCTAATAATGAAGAGATTGGATACGGTGGTAACTCTAACATTCCAGAAGAAACTGTTGAATACTTAGCAGTTGATATGGGAGCGTTAGGTGATGGACAAGCATCTGATGAATATACAGTATCTATTTGTGCAAAAGACTCTAGCGGCCCGTATCATTATGCACTGCGCAAACATTTAGTAGAGCTTGCGAAAACGAATCATATTGAATATAAAGTAGATATTTATCCGTACTACGGATCTGATGCATCAGCTGCGATTCGCGCGGGATTTGATGTGAAACATGCGTTAATTGGAGCGGGTATTGATTCTTCCCACGCATTTGAACGTACGCATGAAAGTTCTATTGCGCATACAGAAGCATTAGTGTATGCATATGTAATGTCTAATTTAATTGAAGAATAATTTCATAGATAATAGAGAGCTGATTAAAGATATTATTTTTAATCAGCTTTTTATTTGGCAAAGCGATTAGGAGACATGTCCTAATCGCTTTTTTATCCCGCTATTTGCCGGGCAGTAAGACTCCTACCTCAAAATTCAGCGAAAGCAAAAAAGTTAGATGGGGGCGGGCTGCCCGTAAAAGCCCGATTGGTGAGGGCTGATTAAAGTTTTTTATATACATTCATTATAAGTTATATATATGCGATTTTTGTTATACGGCCGGAAACGTATTTACTATAGATATATAATGTTATACACTATGAAAGGAATTAATTAATAGTTAATATTTTTTAGTTAGCTTGATTAAAAAAATGAATGAATATGGAGTTTTGAGAGGAGATTTATTTTTCATGAAGTACAAAGCAATAGCCGCAGGTTTATTAGCAGCAAATTTACTAGCACATCCAATTAGTAGTTTAGCAGAAACGAAGAAATTTCCTGATGTTTCAGATAGTGCGTGGTCAAAAGACGCAATTTATTATTTAGTAGAGAGAAATGTAATTAACGGTATGCCAGATGGTAACTTTATGCCATACGGAAATTTAACACGCGCTCAGGCAGCAAAGATTATCGCAACAGCAATTGGTGCTAAAATAGATCCAAATGCAAAGCCGTCTTATAATGATGCAAAAAATAGTTGGGCAGCTTCATTTATTGCAGCCATGGAAAAAGAGAATATTATTAAAGGGCGAGAACCAGGAGTATTTGATCCTGAAGGAAAAGTAACTCGTGCTGAAATGGCAGCTATGCTTGTAAGAGCATATAATCTGAAAAGCAAAGTAACAGGACCAGTTCCTACAAAATTTGCTGATTTAGAGAATCATTGGGGTAAAGAAGAAGTTAATATTTTAGTAGAATTAAAACTTTCTTTAGGTACAGAGGATGGCTGGAAACCGAATGATTCTATTACGCGTGAACAAGCAGCTCAACTTACTGCGCAAACAGATAAATTTAGCAAGAATAGTGATTGTCCAGTAGAAACAAAGAAAATGTACATAGATAGAAAATTCATTACATATCACGCACCATCATTAAGTTCTGGGATTAGTGCAAATCAGCATAATCCACAAATGGTTGAAATTAAAGAAGAGCGAGATGGATGGATCAAAATTGCAACAAGTAAAGGTGATAAATGGACACCTTTAGTAGAGAAAACAGAAGTTATTAATGAAGGATTCACTACTTATGCAGAAGCTTCTTCTTCTTCAAAAGTAATGGGAACACATAACGCACAGCAAGTAACTGTTATTGAAGAGAACGGCAGCTGGATTCGTATCCGCATGGGCGCTGGTTTCCAATGGGTTAATAAAAATCAATTAAATCCAGTGAAGCAAGGTAACTTCTTAGAGGGCAAAGCGATTATCATTGATCCAGGTCATGGTGGAGTTGATTCAGGTAATCCAGGTTATTATGAGAAAGAAAGTGAAACTGTATTAGATGTATCATTGCGATTACAGAAGATATTTGAGAAAAAGACACCATTTACTGTGTTATTCACTCGTACAGATGATACACGTCCAGGAACAAGTGCTTCTGATTCTTTAAAGAAACGTGTAGAATTTGCTCAAAAAAATAATGGGGATATTTTTGTAAGTATCCATGGTAATGGTACGGAAAGTAAAAATGGGCAAGGTACAGAAACGTTTTACTATGAATCAGCGACAGCAAGAGGAACAAATCCTAACGTATCAGAAAGTCGTTTACTAGCAGAAAAAATTCAAGAGCGTCTTGTAGATGCACTGGGAACAAAAGATCGTGGTGTGAAAAAAGGCGATTTATACGTAATTAGAGAAAATACAATGCCAGCTGTATTAGCAGAATTAGCATTTGTAGATAATAAAAGTGATGCAGATAAAATAGCTACACCAGCGCAGAGACAAAGTGCAGCGGAAGCAATTTATCAAGGTATTTTAGATTACTATGAAGAAATGGGTAACAACGTGTCTTCTTTCCGTTAATAAATAATAAGAGATTGCCATTGGCAGTCTCTTTTATTTATTAACGTTTCTCTTTATTTCCGGCATATGATATCATTTAATTTTATATACAAAAGAAAAGTATTTGAGTAATTGTAATCAGAACAATTTTAAACGATAGAGGATGATAATAGATTGAATAATCATAGTAAAACACCTGCCTGTATATATACGTATGCATTTCGTGAGGAGGAGCGTGCTTTATGTTACTTGGAAATGCGCTCGTTCTTTGGAATGGAGTCCCACGTTAATATTTTAAAAAGTGATGTCAAAATTGACCCGAGTAGAAGTGCGTTTATAAAAGAGCGCGTTGAGGTTATGTATGAAGGGGACGACTTAGAAAGTATCTTAAAACAAGTGGAACAAATTGATTTGGCGGGAGCGACATTTAAAGTTATCTTCGTTAAAATCAATGACCTCGTTGGAGAGAATAAAATTGAATATGGAGAAAGACGTCTTATTGAACGAGACCTCGGCATGCATATTGAAGGAGAAGCGGATGTTCGTAATCCAGAGCGTGTATTCGGGATTGTTCCTCTTGGAGGACGCTGGTACTTCGGGCACTATGTAGAAAGCGAACCAGTTTGGTATCATCACATAAAAAAACCGCATAGTTATTCGACATCTCTTAGCACACGTGTTGCGAGATCAGTTGCAAATATCGCTGTACCAAATCCAGAGGGAGTACGAGCAATTGACCCGTGCTGCGGTATTGGAACAGTAGTAGTAGAAGCACTTTCTATGGGGATTAACATCGTTGGTAGAGATATAAATCCACTTGTAGTTCTTGGAACGAGAAAAAATATCGCGCATTTCGGATTTGAAGGAACAGTAACAAAAGGTCCAATCGAGGAAATTACTGAGAACTACGACGTTGCCATTATCGATATGCCGTACGACCTATTTACGCACGCCACACCAGAAGATCAACTATCAATTCTCTCAAGTGCACGCCGCATCGCGAAAAAAGTAGTCGTTGTCACGATGGAAACAATGGACGACATGATCCATGAAGCAGGATTTGAAATTACAGATCGCTGTATTACAAGAAAAGGGTCATTTACTAGACAGATTCTTGTTTGTGAATAAGAAAGAAAGGTCACCCGTTTGGGTGACCTTTTTTGTTTGTATTGATGTGTAATTGGTTGGTGGTTTAGGTAGATGAATTAGCGAAATTTGTCGGTAAGTCGATATTGCATGTCGAATCGCCGATAAATTTAAAAAATCGCTGATATATTGTGTTGAATCGCTGATAAATTTAAAAAATCGCTGATATATTCCGAGAATCGCCGATATCGTTACATTAGAATGTTACTGTTCTTTTAATTTCTCTTGTTGTGCAAGTAGTAAATTGCGCAAGATGTGTCCGCGGTAACTTTCTAGTTTTCGTCCTTCATGATAGCGTACGCCTAATTTTTTTAGTTCAGCTACGTACCAGCCCTTTGTTCCGTAATACATGGGATCACTTCCTTTTTGCTTTTGAACAGTATATGTTGGGGGGCGAAGTAACTTTACATTGAAAATAATAATGGTAAAAGGAATCCTACATGTGTGTACGAGAGGAATTGCAAAGTTATCGAGGTGTTTTATAACGTAACATCCAAGCCGTGTATAAAAAAGTAGACAGTTGTATATGAATTTGTTGAAAAAAGAATACACATTACTGAGGGGATTTGAAAAAAGTAATGCTATACGATTTGGCATGATACTTGCGTTGGAAATAGTATCAACGTATAGGGGAGAGATAGAAATGAAGGTTAGTAAAATATATACAACGATTGATGCACACGTAGCTGGGGAGCCGCTTCGAATTATTACGGGCGGAGTGCCAGAAATAAAAGGGGAAACGCAGCTGGAAAGACGCGCATACTGTATGGAACATTTGGATTACCTTCGTGAAATTCTGATGTATGAACCGAGAGGGCATCACGGAATGTACGGTTGTATCATTACACCGCCAGCAAGTGCCCACGCTGATTTTGGTGTTTTATTTATGCACAATGAAGGATGGAGTACGATGTGTGGTCATGGCATTATTGCTGTCATTACAGTTGGAATTGAAACAGGCATGTTTGAAGTAAAGGGTGAAAAACAAAAGTTCATTATTGATAGCCCAGCCGGAGAAGTTATTGCGTATGCAAAATATAACGGGAGTGAAGTAGAATCTGTATCATTTGAAAATGTCCCTTCCTTTGTATACAAAAAGGACGTTCCTATTAAAATAGATAACTATGAATTTCAAGTAGATATCGCGTTTGGAGGAGCATTTTATGCTGTAGTAGACTGTAAAGAATTTGGCTTGAAAGTCGATTTCAAAGACTTATCTGCTATTCAAGCGTGGGGCGGTAAAATTAAGCACTACATCGAGAGCAAAATGGAAGTGAAGCATCCACTTGAAGAAGGATTAAAAGGGATATACGGCGTTATTTTTTCAGATGAACCGAAAGGGGAAGACGCAACTTTACGAAATGTAACAATCTTTGCTGATGGGCAAGTAGACCGTTCTCCTTGCGGTACAGGAACTTCTGCGAGAATCGCAACTCTTTTTGAAAAAGATGCTTTACAAAAGGGAGAAATTTTCGTCCATGAATGCATTACTGACGGGAAATTCGAGGGGGAAGTATTGTCGGTAACCGCAGTAGATACATATGAAGCTGTCGTTCCAAAAGTAACGGGGCATGCCTTTATTACAGGATTTCATCAGTTCGTTGTAGACCCGAGAGATGATTTGAACCGTGGATTTTTGTTAGGATAGAAGGAGGGGGTGGAAAGATATGCTAGTCATAAGTGCGAACGAACAAAGAAACTTAGTAAATATGAATGAAGTTATTGAATACGCGGCGCTTGCTTTAAAAGAATTTTCCGCAGAAAGAACAATCACGCCAATTCGAGGTTCATTACTATTTGCGAACGAGAAAAATACGGCATTAATTATGCCTTCAGTAGCGGAAGGGCTTGAGGCACTTGGCTTAAAAGTAGTAACAGTAGTCCCCGAGAACAAAAAGGTAGGAAAGAAAACGATCAACGGGATTGTGATGCTATCAGACTTTCAAACGGGAGAACCGCTCGCACTTTTAGAAGGATCCTACTTAACGATGATTCGAACAGGCGCCTTATCAGGAGTAGCGACAAAATATTTAGCTCGTCATAACGCAAAAACGTTATGTATCATCGGGACGGGTGAACAGGCGAAGGGAATTGCTGAAGCTGTATTTGCGGTAAGAGCTATCGAAAAAGTCATTTTATACAATCGAACAGAAGAAAAGGCGTATGTATTTGCGGAGTATATACAAGAGAGATTCAACAAACCTGCATATGTTCACACAAATGCAAATGAAGCAATAAGCGAAGCAGACATCATCGTCACAACTACGAACGCATCCACACCAGTCTTCTCAGAAAAACTACAAAAAGGCGTCCACGTAAACGCCGTCGGCTCATTCAAACCGAGCATGCAAGAACTACCATCCCACGCCATCGCGGGAGCAAACAAAGTAGTAGTCGAATCAAAAGAAGCAGCACTAGAAGAAACAGGTGACCTTCAAGTTCCAGTGCGAGAAGGTTTATTTGAAGCAAGCGACATCCACGCCGAACTCGGCCAAATCATAAGCGGAGAAAAAGCCGGCCGCGAAAACGACGAAGAGATTACTATTTTCAAATCAGTTGGTTTGGCGGTAGTAGATATTATCGTTGCGAAGTATTTGTATGAGAGAGCGGTGGAGCAAGGAGTAGGGAATAAGATTGAGTTTTGAGGGACTGCCTTTTGGTGGTCTTTTTTGTCAGGATGGGTGTGCTAGTATTTATAATTAAATACTTTTAATATTATGTTTAAATATATGAATTCTGCGCGGACATCACATCATTCATTCAATTGGTGTATGAAAAAAGCTGTACCTCTAATAATTAGAGGTACAGCTTTTTACCATTCACGCCATTCTTCTGTTATATCTTCTTCAGATTCTAGACCAGCTATTCGTGCTGCTGTATCGATAAATTCATAGAGATCTTCTCTTTCCATTGTTTCGATAAAATAGTCATGTTCGTCATTTAATTCATTTATGTTAAGAACAACCTCTTTAACAACATGCATTATTTCAACTTCAGTTGGATTTTTTCCCAATTTCTCTAAATTATTTATGTAAGTGTCAAGAACTGTATTTGTTGCACTTATATTTTCTTCAGTAAAAAATTCCCCATCTTCATCATACTCAACCCATGAGGTTGTTGGTTTATTTTTTTTCAATTCATCAAATGTCATGATAACCTCCTAAATGTGTTTTTTGTCTTTAATCCCATTCTACATTTTCGATCATATAAAACAATCATTTTAGAGGGATTTTCTGTAAGTTGATAGTTTTTTAACTCATTTTATGAGGCTACTTATTCGTGGTCTTTTTATTTTCTCCTCCGCATAAATATAGTTTATCCCGCATTAACGGGCAGTAAGACTCCCACCTCAAAACTCGGCGAATGCGGAGGAGTTAGGTGGGAGTCGGGCTGCCCGTAAAAGCCCGATTGGTTCAACTAATAATCAGTGGGGGATGGACAACCCCCCCACTGATTAAAGTTTCACTTTATCGCAAGAATGCATGAATAGATTAAAAACTTTCTATCTTTGGGAAAAAGTTTGACAATACATACGGGTAGTGGTAATTTAAAACCTATAAGAAAACTCGGTATTAATTCCGAGTTTTCTTATAGGTGTAAATAGTCGAGAGGGGTCGAAATATGAAGAAGAAGTTGTTTGTATTACCATTTGTCCTACTATTATTTATTGCATTAGCTGCTTGTTCAGGGGAAAAAGATTCGAAGCAAGCGGGCACTAGTAAATCAGGGACTCCGAAAGATGGAGGAACGTTAACGATTGGCGTTAGCGATAATCCAGATACGATGAATCCGCTTTATGCGAATGATCGTGTGTCATTAACTGTGCAGCAAGCTTTATATGCGCCGCTGTATCATATGGAAGACGGTAAGAAAAAGTTTGTTCTTGCTGAGAGCTTTACGCCTTCAGAAGATCAATTAACGTGGACATTGAAATTGAAAGATAATTTGAAATGGCATGATGGTAAGAAAATTACATCAGACGATATAGCATTTACATTCCAATCTATTTTAGATGAGAAGCAAAATAGCTCAAGTCGTGAAAACTTTATTTTTAAAGGAAAGCCGCTTGAGGTGAAAAAGGTAGATGAGTTAACAACTCAATTCGTTTTACCACAAGTAAGCGCATCTTTCGAAGGTGTGATGAATGATTTCTTCCCGATTCCGAAACATGTATTTGAAGGGGAAGCAGATTTAGCGAAGAGTAAGAAAAACTTACAACCTGTAGGGTCAGGTCCGTTTAAGTTTAAAGAATATAAATCAGATGAGTACGTTGCATTAGATCGATTCGATGATTATGTAGGTGGGAAAGCTAAATTAGACTCTATCGTATACCGAGTTGTAAAAGACCGTAATACAGCAAATGTTTCACTGCAAAATGGTCAAATCAACATGAAAATGATTGAGCCGCAAGACTTTAAGAAATTAGATAGCACTGGGAACTTCTCAATGGTGACATTCCCTGAAGGTAGATTATTCTACTTATCTTATAACATGAATACTGATCTTATGAAGAAAAAAGAAGTGCGCCAAGCAATTGCGCATGCGTTAGATAAAAAAGAAATGATTAACTCAGCATTCGTTTCGGGTGAATTTGCAGAACCAGCAAATTCAATCTTAACGCCAGACGCTATGTATTATGCGAAAGATATTAAAGACTATAAGTATGATAAAAAAGAAGCGAAAGATTTATTAGCAAAAGCTGGCGTGAAAGATAAAGAAAAAGTACGCGTGATGTATGTAACGAATAATAAAATCATGGAAAGCTTAGCGCTTTATACACAACAAAAATTAAAAGAAGTTGGCTTAGAAGTTGAACTAAATGCATTAGATGCTAGTGCAGCAAGTGAAAAAGGCTTAGATAAAGAGAATAAAGAATATGACATTACATTTGGTGGTTACATAATGGGACCTGAGCCAGATTCATATAAGAGCTTATTCTTAAGCAATGCTGAATACAATTATGCACGATATAAAAACGCTGATTTCGATAAGTTATGGGAAGAAGCTGCAGTTGAAACAGATAAAACAAAACGTGCAGAGCTATACCATAAAATTCAAGAAACAGCTAGAGAAGATGTACCTTATCTACCAATCGCATATCCGAAAGCAGTTATTGCAGTAGATAAAAAGTTTGATGGATTAAAAGAAGCAAAAGCAATTCCTGTCACAATGTTTGAAGATCTATCTAAGATTTATGAAGTGAAATAAGAAACAATAAAGAAGCTGGTGGAAATCAGCTTCTTTAGCTTGAGGGGGGAAGTTTGTGTATAAAGTAATTGCGAAGAGGCTTTTAAATGCAATTCCGCTTTTATTTGTTATTTCTATTATTTCTTTTCTATTAATAAAGCTAGCGCCGGGGGATCCTGTTCGAAACTTTGTAACGCCAAATATGAGTCCAATTGATGTGGAGCGTATTCGCAAAAGTTTAGGACTAGATCAACCAATTTACGTGCAGTATTTTTTATGGTTAAAAAACATTTTAACAGGGAACTTTGGTTACTCACTTCAAAATCATCGTCCTGTTTTAGATCTTATCGCAGAAAGATTACCCGCAACAATTGGGTTAATGGGATCATCTTTACTCGTCTCATTCGTAATCGCAATACCACTTGGACTATTTACAGGTGTGAAAAAGAATTCATTCTTTGACCGCATTGTAAACTTTATTTCATACGTTGGTATTTCTATGCCGGTTTTCTGGTTTGCACTACTATTAGTCTACTTATTCTCTTTAAAATTGAACCTACTTCCGAGTATGGGTATGCGCACCGTAGGTAAAGATTCTGTTTGGGATATTGTGCAACACGGCATTTTACCTTGTATGGTGCTAGCGTTCCAAAACGTATCTGTTTATATGAGATATATTCGTTCAAGTACGATTCAGCAATTAGAAGAAGAATATGTACAAATTCAATATGCGTACGGTGCTTCAAAGAAAACGGTTTTATTTAATCACGTACTTCGAAATGTATTAATACCAATCATTACAATTTTCGGATTATCGATTCCAAGTTTAGTAGGCGGAGCATTTATTACGGAAACAGTATTTTCATGGCCGGGTCTTGGTTCACTTGGGGTAAATGCTATTTTTAGATTTGATTATCCGATTATCATGGCAATTACATTACTATCATCATTCATGTTAATTCTCGGTAACTTAATTGCTGATATTTTATATGGCGTAGTAGATCCGCGCATTCGAATGAGGGGGTGATTTGGAATGAATAATAGGAGATTTCAAACGATAAAACATAGCTTTACGAAAAATAAGTTTGTTGCAATGGGAGTTATTATACTTGCGATTTTAACGGTCGCATCAATTTTCGCATTCGTATCGCCGTACGATCCTAGCAAAATGTCGATTCCAGATCGCTTACAAGAACCAAGTATGAGTCATCCTTTCGGAACGGATGATTACGGAAGAGATTACTTAACGAGAGCGTTATATGGCGGACGAGTTTCACTTGCGGTCGGTTTTCTTGCGATGGTTGTTTCTATTACAATCGGTACCGCAGTTGGAACAATTAGCGGATATTTTGGCGGAAAGTTAGACAACTTCTTAATGAGGGTTGTTGAAGTACTTATGTCAATTCCATCATTCTTTTTAATGCTACTATTAAATGCGTATTTAAAACCAGGAATTACGACGTTAGTTCTTATTATCGGATTACTAACATGGATGGACACCGCCCGTATTGTAAGGGCAGAAACGTTATCTGTAAAAGAGCGTGAGTACGTTTTATACGCAAAAGTATCAGGACAAAAATCACTTATGATTATTGTAAGACATATCATTCCTAACATTTTATCAACCATTATTATCGCTGCGACATTAACAATTGCGACATCGATTTTAATGGAATCATCACTTAGTTTTTTAGGTTTAGGTATTAGAGAACCAGATTCTTCTTGGGGCAGCATGCTAAACAATGCGCAAGGATATATTGGTGAAGCTTGGTATTTAACACTCTTCCCAGGATTCCTTATCCTTTTAACGGTACTTAGTTTTAACGTAATTGGTGAAGCATTGAAGAAAGCTTTCGCACCAAAAGGAGCCGGACATGAAAACTAAAGTGTTAAGTGAAGGGAGTGAGAAGCGTGTCTGAAAAACTACTAGAAGTGAAAAATTTAAAGACTTCTTTTTTCATAGAAAGTGGCGAAGTTGAAGCGGTTCGCGGCGTTACATTTCGCTTAAATAAAGGAGAAGTAGTCGGTATCGTTGGGGAATCTGGAAGCGGAAAGAGTGTAATGGCGAAGTCCGTTATGTCTCTCGTTACGTCACCAGGAAAAGTGAAAGAAGGGGAAATCCTTTTTCATAATGAAAACATACTTTCTAAATCTGAAAAAGAATTGCGTTCTATTAGAGGAAATCAAATTTCACTTATCTCTCAAGACCCAATGTCAGCGCTAAATCCGGTCGTGAAAATTGGGAAACAAATGATGGAAGTAATTATACGTCATCAAAAAGTGAAAAAGAAAGAAGCAGAGCAAATCGCGGTCAACTTGTTAAAACAAGTCGGTCTTTCTTCACCAGAAGAAAGGGTGAAACAATATCCGCATGAACTAAGCGGAGGTATGAAGCAGCGAGTTATGATCGCAATGGCGATGTCTTGTAACCCTGACCTTCTCATTGCGGACGAACCGACGACAGCACTTGATGTAACGATACAAGCACAAATACTAGATTTAATGAAAAACTTAAAAAACGAAACGAACATGGCGTTACTTCTTATTACGCATGACTTAGGAATAGTCGCACAAAACTGTACACGCGTTATCGTTATGTATGGCGGACTTATTATGGAAGAAGGACCTGTACTTGATATTTTCCAATCGCCGAATCATCCATATACGAAAGGGTTATTAAACTCTCTGCCAAAAATCGCAAACGGCGTAAAAGAAAGACTTGCTCCCATTCAAGGTGTAACGCCAAACTTATTAAACCCGCCACAAGGTTGCCCATTCGCAGAGCGTTGCCCGCATGCGATGGACATTTGTGAAAAAGAACGTCCGCCATATTTTGAAATTGGAAACGAAAGACGTTCCATGTGCTGGCTAAACGATAGGGCGGTAGGTGATTTTCATGCATGAAGAAAACTTAATTGAAGTTCGGAACTTAAAAAAGTATTTTCCTATTAAAAAAGGACTATTCGGCAGAAAAACAGAGCAATTAAAAGCAGTCGATGATTTAAGCTTCACTATTAAAAAGGGTGAAACATTCGGGTTAGTAGGAGAATCTGGATGCGGAAAATCAACGACAGGAAGAAGTATCATTCGCTTACACGATGTCACTTCAGGTAACGTTTTATTCGACGGAAAAGACATCGCAAGTTTAAAGGAAAGTGAACTAAAAGAATATAGAAAACGAATGCAAATCATTTTCCAAGATCCATACGCATCATTAAACCCGGCAATGAACGTATTCCAAATTATTAGCGAGCCAATGAACATTCACGGCTCTTACGAAAAAGAAGAACAAAAAGAAATCATTTTAGACCTTCTGAAAAAGGTAGGATTAAAAGAAGAACACTTATATCGCTACCCGCACGAATTTAGCGGAGGCCAAAGACAGCGCATCAGCATTGCGCGCGCACTATCTGTAAAACCAGATTTCATCCTATGTGACGAACCAATCTCAGCACTAGATGTTTCCGTCCAAGCACAAGTCGTAAACATGCTGCAAGACATCCAAGAAGAAACAGGCGTCACATACTTATTCATCGCACATGACCTATCCATGGTAAGACACATATCAGATCGAATCGGAGTCATGTACTTAGGAAACATAGTAGAAATTGCCGACAGCGAAGACCTATACACAAAACCGGCACATCCATACACACAAGCACTACTCTCATCCATGCCAGAACCAGATCCAACAAACATAGGCAAAGAACGGATCATCCTAGAGGGGGAAGTTCCAAGCCCGCTCAACTCACCGTCCGGCTGCAAATTCAGAACGCGCTGCAAATTCGCTACTGAAAAATGCGCACAGGAAGTACCGAAGATGGTGGAGATTGCGAAGGGGCATCAGGTGGCTTGTCATTTGTTTTAGGGGGAGAGCACTAGGGGGACCTGGTGCTTTTTTCTTTTGTGTTGGGGTGTGGGATTGGTTGTAGACTAATGGTCAGTGATTGTTTATAGCTGCATTTCCTGTTATATAATTTTCCTTATTTTTCAACTATAATTGTAATGATATGTTAGATTGTATATTTTATCCTTAATATATTTAATGGAAGGGGGACTCTCTATGAAATTGCTTCGTTCATTTCTCATTTTGACTCTTGTTGTATTGTTAAGCGCATGTAATACAGCAACAAAAGTCACAAAGGTTCAAAAAAATGGCGAAACGACTTTAACAATTGGTTCTTTGCAAGGGTATTACGATGTACAAACGCTTAAAGCTGAAAAAGGAAATGTGGAAATTCCTTATGAGGCAGCAGTTGAAGAAGGTACGATTTTATTGCAAGTCACAAAAGATGATAAGGTCATTTATGAAGAAGAAGTCACTTCTCAAAAAGAAGGTTTGATTTCTTTTGAAGCGCCAAAACCCAGGTCATATGATTTAATTGTACGCGTGAAGGGTGAAGAAGAGAAAGCGAAAGGGATTCAAATACATACGAAGCTATGAAAAAACGGCAAGCGGAGTATACTCGCTTGCCGTTTCCATTTCCAGTTGGTTCTGGCATAACAAATGCTCATCAATTTTAAAAAGTAAACGTAAAGTAATTCTAAAATATACAATATTTCACTTTCGGCGATGTAATCTCTAATAAAAGATTCAATAAATTTCATAATATAAATAATTAATTCTAATCATTAAAAATCCTACTTTTTCTTACTTTAATTGTTTCTAAAATATAAAGAAGAATACCTAAACCAAATATTTTTTCAGCATTAGAAATATTATTACCTAATTTAATAATCGGTACATTTAAGCCAAATCTTTCACTCCATTCTAAAGGCATATATCCCCTCTTGCAGTTTATTAATATACGATCATCCATTGTACGAAAAGACGTTTCGAAAAAATCAAATTCCACTTCTATCTCAGAAATTTTTATCTCTTTTTCATTCATCAAAGAACCACGTACCATTCCAAATCCTTGTATCATATTTTCTTTAAACATACCTACACAATTATAATTCGAATCATAAATAGCCCAATCATAATTTTCAACTTCACTTTGAAAATACGCAAGAATTTCTCCATCACTTGCTTCCAATCCAAAAACTTCTTTGTTTTTTAAAATAGGTAATGTTGAAGAAATCATCTTTGTTCCTGCTACATATCTTCCATCAGGAGTATATAAACCTAAATGTTTATTATTTCTGGGTAATTCTAACAAAACATAAGTATCAATATCCCAAAATGTTAAATCATTTTTAACTATATTTTTTTCTAGTAAATTTCCTTTTCTTAATTGCCAAAATCCAATACTAAAAAATACAAGAGAAGCTATAATAATTAAGATTACTGGTCCCCAATTAATATTACCCCAAGTATTATACATACCAATTAATCCATAAAGAAAAAGCCCAGTTCCAATTAAACACTTTAACTTCCCCTTTTTTTTATAATACTCAAATAATTCCACGCAAACACCTCTATCAGTTGGTCTTAATATTCCAATTATCCTTCAAATGGGGGGCACATTACCGAAAGTAAAAAATTGTACGCTAAGGGTGTAAAAGCCTATTATAGCAGGTTTTATAGACGTTATATTTACCTTTATAATAAAAGAGGATGTGGAGTAACTTGATTATTCTTAATCATTCGACAAAATGCAACAATTTAAGATCGTGTTTTTTGCTATGATAAGTAAGAAATTTACATATCGTGTTATTGGGGGATAAAAAGAGATGTTGAAAAAATTTACTACATGTATTTTAGGTGGCGCTTTAGTATTCAATTTATCTGGTTGCGGCAATACATCCGACAAAACTTCTTCAGAATCTAAAGAAACCAATTCTAAACAAGAAGAAAAGAAAGTGCAAACAACTGATGAGGCGAAAACGAAAGAAAATACAAAGCAGAAAAATACAGAACAAACAAAAGAGAAATCAAAAATAAAAGAAAAAGAGTATGCTGTAAACAAGGATTTTCATACGCCTAAATTTGATGTAACTGTAAAAAGAGTTGTAGAAAGAGATAAGGTTGGTAAAGAGAGTATAGGATTCCAAAAACCTGAAGATGGACATGTCTTTATTGTTGTAGAAGCAGAAGGGAAAAATATCACAAACGAGCCGATGAAATTAGCCGTTTTACCATCAGTGGATTTAGTGGATGAAAATGATAATGCTTACCAAAGTGATGTGTTGGCAGCTAGTAGTTATGCGGTTGAAAAAGGCGAGACCTCTACTATTACTAAGGGATTAAAACCAGGGGAGGTAATGAGAGAAAGTAAAGTTTACGTGATTAATAAAGAAAAATTTGATACAGGAAAGTGGTATGTAGTTGTTAACCATGAGTATAAGGAACAAATTAAATAGTGTTTATTTATGAAGAGGAGATGGCTCCTCTTTTTTTTTACAAGTTAACACAGAATTTCGTTATAATGTAGAAATTTAATGTTTTCGAAAAAAAGAATTGACTTCTATATTAGTTGTAACTAAAATGGTTACATAAAGGCGTAATTAATTTAGTTACAACTAATATCTGCTAAAAATATGATTTATATATTTAATTAAGGATGGTGGTCCATACGTTGCCACCCGGTGTAGAAAGTTACTAACACATTCAAATCAATGCATATTCCAAGCTTTAGTATTTTCTGTTACGGGGCAATAAGGTGCAATGTTATCTTTTGTTAAAAACCTTGGTGGATCTTTCTTTAGAAATATTAGTTTTTGGGAAATATAGTAAGGCATCTAAAAA
This sequence comes from Bacillus sp. FSL R9-9497, assembly GCF_038005805.1. Taxonomy (NCBI): domain Bacteria; kingdom Bacillati; phylum Bacillota; class Bacilli; order Caryophanales; family Bacillaceae; genus Bacillus; species Bacillus sp. FSL R9-9497. The sequence goes on from NZ_JBBOTY010000001.1 coordinate 907,205, forward strand.
AGAACAAGGTATAAAAAGATGTACCTATATAAACCAAAAATTTAGTTGAGCTGGATAATAAAAAAAGGTAGGAGATTTAAATGGAGACGAAACAAGATAATCTTATTTACGTATGGGATGCATATTGTGGATGGTGCTATGGTTTTTCAGAAAGTATTAAAGGATTTTACAAAAACCACACTGAAGTACCATTAACGGTTTTATGTGGAGGGTTATTTTTAGATAATTTACCAATGAAAAACTTCTCATATATAGAAGAAGGAAATAAAAGAATTAATCAACTTACAGGTGCTGAATTTGGTCCTTCATATCAAAAATTGGTGGAGGAAGGGACTTTTAAAATGAATTCGAAAGATGCTGCAATTGGTTTTTCAGCTTTACGCTCATTAGCGCCAGACCGTTTATTAGAATTCACTTCGGCTATGCAAAAAGCATTTTATTATGAGGGCCAAAGTCTGAGTGATCCTGAAACATATCGCAAGATTGCAATCGAGCATGGTTTGGACCCTGAACAAGTGTTAGAACGTTTAAACGCTCAAGAAACAATAATAGATGTCCAAAATGATTTCAATAAAGTTCGACAGCTTGGTGTTAATAGCTATCCTTCATTACTTTTACAAAAGGATAATCAAATTATTCCTATTGGTGGTGGCGTAATGACACCGGATAAAATTGAAGCGCGTTTTAAAAATTTATATTAAGAAAATTTAGGATATAGTAGCAAACATGTTATCTTAGGCCACCTGACATTCATCTCCGGAATATTCGCTAGTACTATTACACTTTCAGATAAATGGGAGTGGGAGATTTTATCCCGCTTTAACGGGCAGTAAGACCCCCACCTCAAAATTCAGTGGAAGCAAAGAAGTTAGGTGGGGGATCAACTGTCCGTAAAAGTCCGATTGGTTCAACTAATAATCAGTGGGGGATGAACAAAACCCCCACTGATTAAAGTTTCACTTTATCGGAACAAGGTAAAAATATGATAATTAGTTAATAACTTTAACAATAGGAGAATAACATACTATGTTTAAAACAATCGATACAAATCAAAAAGATGTGAAATTAACGGTGTTTAGTTCGGACGAAAAAAGCTTTATGGTCACAGCAACATTAGTTGAGAAAGCAGGACATGCATTTTTAATAAACTCAAAATTTACGCAATCTGATTCGAAAGAAATTGTAGAGTATTTGAAAAAAAACAACTTATCTCTAGATAAAATCTTTATTATTCATGGGGATCCAGACTACTACTTTGGATTAGAGAGCATTAAAGCCGTTTACCCAGAAGCTATAGCGTATGCAACAGAGTCTACTGTTGAACATATCGTTCATTCTGTCTTAGGGAAATTAAAAGTTTGGAAAGACGCCCTTGGAGAAAATGCACCAAGTAACGTGGTATTACCTCAAGTATTTAAAGAAAAAGCGATTGATTTTCAGGGGTTAACATTTGAACTAGTAGGCTTAGATCATTACAGAACTAGCCTATTTAATAAAGAACTAAAAGTATTAATTGGTGGTATTGATGTATTTAACGAAATACATGTATTCTTAGCGGATACTAGCTCAAAAGCGGCTATGGAGGCATGGATTGAGAACTTGAAAGTATTACAAGCATTACATGCTGACATAATTGTGCCTAGCCATGGATCAATCGAAAAATCCCTAAATAATCAAGCACTTACTGCGACAATGGATTATCTAAGAACGGCGGTTCAAGCTTCTGAGGAAAGTGGAACTTCAAAAGATTTTGTGGCAAAACTTGAAGCAGCATATCCAGGCTATGCAAATAAAGGTGTATTAGAATTAAGTGCAAAAGTTGTTACAAAAGAAATGCCTTGGGGTTAATGATATGAATAAATATCAAAAACTATTACATGAAACGTATGTGTTAACTGGCGAAGGGAAATTGGATGCGTTCAAAACGTATTTAAGTGAAAATGTATCTTGGACAGAAGCTGCTGGGTTTCCATATGCAGGTACTTATATAGGTCCAGATGAAGTAGTGAAAAACGTACATGAACGTCTTGGCACGGAATGGAATGACTATAACGCTAAAGATGAAATTTATACTTTTAATAACAATACTGTTATCGTTTATGGAAAATATAGTGGAACATATAAAGCTACAGGGAAGTCATTTGTAGCAGATTTTTGTCATCTTTATAAGTTTGATGAGAACGATAAGGTTAAGAAGTTTATTCAAATTGTGGACAGTGCAACTGTTAATGAGGTATTAAGTTAGAGTTAATCGTTTCTAATATGCCTTGTATAGGGGGAGGTTAGGATAAATGAAATTCCTAACATTATCCCTGACATTACATTTTGGGGAAGGTTTCTCCTTCTTCAAGCTTTTTATAGAAGAAAACTTATTTAAGTAGAAGAGGTAGGTATATATGAAATTAGAGAAAAATTTAATCATAACAATTATTTCTGTATTTATTTTAGGAGTAGTTTCGACTTTGGTATATCAAGCTTCCACCGGTAATAACAAAGGGAACTCAATAAAGAGTGAAAATGTCGCTTCTGTATCAAAAGAAGTAAAAGAAAATGAAAAGAATAAAAAGATGGTAGTTGATTTCTATAATGAAGTTTTTAACAAACATAATATCGATATTATCCCTAAATATGTTAGCGAAGATTATAAGCAACATAATCCTTTTGTTGCTGATGGACGAAAAGCCTTCATGGATTTCTTTAAGGAGGATTTTGTTAAAAATCCTAATTCCTCTGCAGAGATTAAACGTGTAGTAGCTGAAGGGGATACAGTTGCTCTTCATGTACACTCTCGTACTAATTCTCAAGATAAGGGAGTTGCTATAGTGGATATATTTCGTATCAAGGATGGAAAGATTGTCGAACACTGGGATGTAATTCAAGAGATTCCAAGTGAAGCAGTTAATAATAATACGATGTTTTAGAGAGAAGATATATTTAATAATTGTTTAAATGATAGTGCTGTATAGAGTTTAGAAATTTAAATAATTAGTCATCAAATTTGGAAATCATTTAAAAATAGCATATTAAATGATGGCACAAATTAATACGAAATAGCTCTTTAATAAAAAATCCTACTCATTAAAAAATGAGTAGGATTTTTTATTAAAGAATAGTGCTAATTTTGTGGTTCGGCACCATCTAAATTTGGAAACCATGAAAGTATAGGTACTCTATATCCACGTAAAGTAAAATTGTAATTTTTTCCTTCTTTTATGTTTGCTTGCAGATCCACTGAATTAAACTTCATCATAAGAAGGCTATCCTCATTAGAAATAACTTTTTGGGTTCCATTTTTTTGCTCAACCTAGTACAATCTCATCAATATAAAAAAGGACCACCATTACTGGCAGTCCTTTTTTGGTAGTTTTAGAAATTAAATTATAACATATTAATATGCAAATTAAAAATATACCTTTACAAAAGATACTATAAGTTTTTTATAATTCTTGATTTCTCAATTTTCATTGCATAATGAATTTTTCTATGGGTATTAACAACTAACATTAAAATTATCAATTCACTAGATTATTAGAAAAAACTGGTTATCTATATAATTATTTGGTAAAATATAGATATAATTTAAGAGGGTAAAGTTAATATAGATCAACTAAGTAATGCTAAGAAAATGTTTTATTGCATAAAAAAAGGCTCCATTGCTGGAGCACTCAAAATAAACAAACGAATTAAAACAAGAAACAGACAATTTAACTATATAGATAAAACATAAATAAATCTATATATATGTAAAAATGCATATAAAAACTCTATTTATTGATGCTATAATAGGTTTACTCGATGATTGTTATATTTTTTTTATGGTTTTTAAGCAATAAATACCTTCTTAACACCAAGTGTACAAGAAAAGAAGACATCTTAAGTGATGTCTTCTTTTCTTATATAATAACAACACAATAAAATTAAGATGGTTCAAGTGGGAGGAAGGCACCTTTGGGTATCTTTTCTTTGTCAAATTTGCCTAATAGGTGCAGCACTACATTGCTATCAAGTTCAAATATAATTTTCATCCAAAACAAAAAAACGAGCTGAATTCACATAAATAACTATGGAAGAAAACAAAAACTTGGGATTAAAGAACTTGTGATGTATGACTATATTGGCTGTTTTTATTCAGAAGGATATATTAATCCTGAGTATACATTTGTATTTAATCATGAGGATATCGAAGAAATTATATTTGTAGGTTTTATAGATGAGGAAGAAGAGGCATTTGTAGGATGAATATGATCTAGAAACAGGTAATCTTCAAATTCCGATAAAACTAGCAATCTCCACGCCGAACTTGGACAAATCCTAAGCGGGGGAAAAACGGACGCGAAAATGATGAAGAGATTACTATTTTCAAATCAGTTAGTTTGGCTGTAGTAGATATTATCGTTGCGAATTATTTGTATGAGAAAGTAGTGGAGCGCGGGATGGGATTGAGCTTTGAGGGACTGCCTTTTGGTGGTCTTTTTTGCATAAAATCTTGTAAAGCTAGAAAAAGTAGGATATTTAATGATTAGAATTGAATATTCATATTCTAATATTCAATAGAAAGATAAAACGTTTAAAAGTTCAGAATAATAGATTATAATATGTTTAGTAAAATTAACCAATAAATATTTTGCTCATTATGTATTAAAGGGGAAATGAAAATGGCTGGACAAATTCGTATGTCACCAGAGGAGCTTAAATCGAAAGCGGCTCGATATGGACAAGGTGCAAATCAAATTGAGGACATTTTAAGTCAACTACAAAACTTGCAAAATGAATTAAGAGGAGAATGGGAAGGTCGTGCTTTTGAAGGTTTTGACCAACAGTTCAATCAATTAAAGCCAAAGGTACAAAACTTTGCACAGCTATTACAAGAGATTAATATGCAGCTTAATAAAACTGCAGAGGCTGTTGCTTCTCATGATGAAGAATTATCACGTAATTTCGGTTTGAAATAAAAATTGTCGTACTCTATATAACAAGTATTTTAAATGAGCCATACAGCTTATATTGTATGGCTCATTTGATTGCATGCCTAGAGCGAGTGATATTGATAGGGATATATATTTAATGAGATTTCTTTGATGCATTTGGAAAACTTATAGAAAGGGTTTGAAAGAATGGGACAATTTCAAAGTGATTTACAAACAGCAACGCAAATTGCTACGAAAATGGGATCAGCCTCTGATAGGATTCAAAGTGCAACAAGTCGTTCCATAACAAAAGCGACGCGTACAACACTATCTGTTAACTTCAAAGCACAAGAAGCGAATCAGCAAGTTTTAGACTTGACGAAACAATTTTCCGCTGCCTTTCAACAAGCGGTTGATAATATTCATTCGGTATCTAATGAATTTGAGAGAATGGATAATGAACTTCACAACACTTTTCGCTAATGTGACAACCTACGTAAAGTAAAATAGTAGGAGGAAAAAGATGAGTCAACATATTGAAAAACAAATTAATCAAGTAAATCAAAAGTTACGAAGTGTATTTGAAGAACAAGACCGAAATCAATCTGCGATTCAAAAACAGGAAAAAGTAGAGGAAGATTTTCATGTATGGAAGAATCAAAACCATCGTTTGTTTGATCGTATTTTAGGAACTTGGCATAAAGATAGAGAAATGTCATTGTTTTTTATGGATATTCGTCAAGAAGCACAATACATCGAACGAAAACTTACATTTGAATTGGAAAGCCAAAAAGAAACATTGTTTAAAGAGAAACGAGATCTTAGTGATTTAGAAAATGATCTTTCATATCAGCAACAACAATTAGTAAAGGAGGCTAATTCATGAGTTTAAATATGTATTTGGGAGAAGTACAAAACCAAACTCAAAGTATGAATGCTGTATGTACGGCCACCATTCAAGGTATGGAACAAGCAATTCAGTCGATTGATGCTTTTGCAACTGATACTGTGTTACAGGGGCAAACATATAGCAGTGCAAAAGCATTTTTTGTACAAACTTTTCGACCTTTGGCACAAGGAATCATTTATTTGTGTGAAGAATTAATCCGTCAGAATGGTGCTTTTCCAAGTCAATTTCAATCACAAGTCGCTTCCACAGATGTAATTGAACAAGAGATATTAGAACAAATTCGGGAAATTGACCGAATGAAAACAAGTATGGAAGCTGTCAATCAAGCTATGCCAATGCCGGGTATGGATGCCATGGTAAATCTTTTTATTGTTATGAGGCAAAAACTGCAAGAAAAGCTGGATCATTTGTATCAATTCAATCAGACCTCTAGTAATAATTATAGTACAGCAATTCAATTAGCAGCGAGTATTGCTGCAGGTCTTGCGGAAGTCCAAAGTGGGAAAGGGTTTAGTGTTGTCAGCGGTACATTTAGTACGCAAGTATTGAACATGGGATGGACAACATCTATTCAAAAAATTACAGAAAAGAAAACTCATGAAGCTGATAAAATAGCACAGGCAGGAACTAAAAAAGATGATAAGGATAACATTAAATATTTTACAGGTAAAGCAGAATGGAAAGATGGAGATCGTGTTGGAGGAGTTTTAGAAGGTTCTGTGATTGATGGTAAGGAGCCTCTTGGTAATAACAGCGAGTGGAACATGAAAGCTTTATCTGGAAAAATAGATGTAAATGTGCCTTTTTCTTTTGATGCTGCTAAAGATGATTTAATGGCTGGAAATATTATTGGAGCAAAAATAGAGGGATCTGCTTTAGAAAACTCCTTTAAAATAACAAAAATAAAGGTTCCAATTACTACTTTTATTGGGCCCATTGGACCTATTAGGTTTACTCCGCAAGAGTTAACCATTACTCAAAAGTTTGGCGAAGCAAACTTTACAACAGGTGTGGATCAATATACATTAAAAATTGCATCGGAACTTACTGCTAACAAATATGAAGCAGAGTTAAATCTTTTTCATATCCCAGATTTCGTTCCATTTATAGGAGACCATGATGTAATAGCAAAAGGGGAATTAGGATTAGGTACATTCGGTTATAAAGTAAAGCTTGGAGCTGAAACCGGGGGATACTTCGGGGAAGAGTTTGGCCTTGGAGGATTTATCAAATTTGAAAAACCAAAGAAAGAGGAAAGCTGATATGCAAGCATTTAAAGTTGGAAAATTAGTCACATTCGTTGCAATTATAATACTTCTTGTAGTTGCTATTTTATCTCCTTACAGTTTATTTAAAAAGATTTATTTTATTATTGGGGTTCTTATTATTGGTGCAATTTCACTTGGTGCAAATAAATTTTTTGAACTGGTACATAGTAAATTTAACAAGAAATGATATTACCTATGTGATAGGGGAATTCAAAATATGAATAAATTGTTAAGGATTCTTACCATTGTTGGGGTACTTATTCCCCTTGTAGTAATATGTAATTTACCTGAAGCTTCTTCAAAAGAAAAAATCCTTTTTACAGTCATTCAATTATCTATTGGATTTGCTTTTATAATTATTTTAGAATTTATATTCAGATATAAAAAGAAAAAGGAGAGCAAATAAATGAAACTATTACCTATTGGCTCAGTTGTTAAACTAAAAGGTGTAGAACCAATCATTATGATTATCGGAAGAATGGTTATTTCAGCAGATAAACGTGATTTTGACTATGTAGGTGTTCCTTATCCAGTTGGTTATTTAGGTGATGAAAAAGTATTATGCTTTAATTGCGATAAGATTGTAGAAGAATTACACAGAGGTTACATGACTGAAAATGAATTGATATTACGTGAGAAATTGTTGAAAATATAGTTTTTTATTACAATTGAATTAAATACAAAACGTATCTAGTACACTATCTTTTTCTTCCTTACTGATGCCAATATATTTAAGTGTAATTTGTGAGGTGCTATGATTGAGTATTTCTTACAACATAGCGACATCTTTTGTTTATTTATAGAACCAATAGCCGAAGGTTTTGCGCATGGTGTGAGTCCTAATAGATTCGATACCGGCAAAATCTCCGGCTTTTTGAAATTTTTGATAAGCCTAGATCTTATTAATGGGGTGATCTTCTTTTCGGGAAGGGAATAATATTTCACAGAAGGTGTAAAATGGGATGTTGATTTAGATGGTGATGGTGAAGATGATAGTATTAAGGATATGGTGAAAACGAGCGCGAAAAAAACTTGGTCAACGGTAGCGGGGTGGTTTAATTAACATGAAAAAAAGTCTAGATTTTAATAAGAAAGCTTTTGCACATTATATGGCTCTTTATCCTGTAAATGAAATAAGAGTCCACGTAATTGTCCTTGTCCTTTTGGGGGCAGACGTGTTTGTTCTCTTGCCTGCGTTTGCGAATCCTTTTCAATTACTCTATGTATATATAGTAACTCCTCCAGTTATTTTTTTAAATTTGTGGGCGATATGGATTGCTATCAATCCTCGGAAACGACAGTTACAATACACTCTATTTCGAGGAGTATATGGCACCATATGTTCAGTCGGATTATTAGTTATAACTCAAAAATATGCTTATGAAGTGTTACAATTACAAACTCCTATCTATTGTATTCTTTCATTTGGTTTGTATAGTTTTGCTTTGTATCATTTTTATAAAAATCATATTGAAAAACTTCAGGAACCAAGAAAAAAATCAAAATCATCGAAAGGAACTGGTGGTGTAAAAGTAGCAGCTATTGCAGCGGGATTGGGGCAGTTAATTGCTAATATAATTCTTAGCATTGCAACACAACAGATGGGTGCGATTGTATTTATGTGTGCATGCACAGTGTTTTCGTTTGGTTTGTTTTATATGATTATAGAACTCCATAAGTATTATTATTTACGGAAGCATATAGAAGATGGAGGGAAAATACGTATAGGCTTTTAAAGAGAATTTGTTGCATTTCAAGTATATAATCGCATTCTTCTTCTAGTTGGTTAAAGGATAGAAAAAATAGGAGGGAGAGTTAATCTCATGAATGTGGAATTATATTTAGATAGCAGAGATAACTTTTTTCTATTTTGGGTGATAGGGATAAATAATACTTAATCGAAAACGACAGGATGGTGCAAGTGAGATTCTGCGCTATTTAAATAATCTTTGAAAAATATATCAGCCGTATAAGAAAGGGCGGAGAATTATGCAATTTTCTAAAGAAAAGCTGTTACCAAATGGCTCTATTGTTCTGTTAAAAGGAGGGACAAAAAAGGTTGTAATTTACGGGAGAAAACAACTACTTATGGTTGAAGAACCGGTTATGTATGACTACATAGGCTGTTTTTATCCAGAAGGATATATTGATCCTGATTATACATTTGTATTTAATCATGATGCTATTGAAGAAATTATATTTGTAGGTTTTATAGATGAGGAAGAAGAGGCATTTGTAGGATTGCTTAATTGAATGTGATTTAGAAACAGGTGACCTTCAAATTCTGATAAAACTAGCAATCTCCATACCGAACTTGGGCAAATTATAAGCAGGGAAAAAGCTGGACGCGAAAATGATGAAGAGATTACTATTTTCAAATCAGTTGGTTTGGCAGTAGTAGATATTATCGCTGCGAAGTATTTGTATGAGAAAGCGGTGGAGTGCGGAACGGGGAATAGGATTGAGTTTTGAGACTGCCTTTTGGTGGTCTTTTTTGCATAAAATCTTGTAAAGCAAGTAAAAGTAGAATATTCAATAGAAAGATAAAGTGTTTAAAAGTTCGGAATAATATATTACAATGCGTTTGGTGAAATTAACCAATATATATTTTGCTCATTAGAAGTTATAGCAGGTATTGACGATTACTCCTTAAAGGCAGCATCGGAAGCTTCTACACTTAAGTATGAAGTAGAAGTAAGTATGCTACATTTTCTAGATTTGTTACCAATTATTGGAGATTCAGACCTGAAAATTAAAGGTGATTTGTGATTGGGTGCAATAGGTGTGAAAGGTAGCGTTAGAAAAGAAACTGGTATAACAGTTCCTGTTTTAGAGGGGTTTACTATGGGAAGTAGTTTTAAATTTGAAAAACCTGAGGAGAAAAAATGATATGAAAACTCCATCATATAAACCATTATATATTTTAGTTTATGTCGTAATATCTGTATCTATTATAGGATTAATGATTACTCCATCCAACAATTGGTGGGAAAAATTGTTAGGAACTATCGTTCTCATTCTTTTGGGAGCAGGTTTAATATGTTTTTTTAAATTCGGAAGTTGGGCGCAGGAGAAATTTTATGATAAATTTACAAAAAAACGGGATTAATATAAGACTGGAGTAATTAAGATATGCGTACAATAAATAGAATTCTGACTTTTACTGTATGTATTATGTTTATATTGTTAATTGGGGTTTCTTCTACTATACGGTTAGAAGATAAACTTTTACTTATAGGTCTGTCACTAATTTGCAATGTTATTGCATACTTTACAGTAGAGTATATCTATAAACGTATAGACAATAAGAAAAAGAATTGGATTTATAATTCGCAAAATTCATTTAATATTTAGAAGGCAAAAGTATCAATGAAACTATTACCAAATGGTTGGTTTTACAGTAGCCCAAGCCGGAATAGAACTAGAGAATATTAAAGGATTTGGAATAGGAGCTGAGGCTAAAGTAGCTCTTGCTACTGTAGATTTAGGTGCTCATGTGGAAAATGGAAATTTACATATAGGAGCTGAAGCTACTCTAGTAAAATATGAGAGTGCTATAAAAATTCCTATTCCATTTATGGATAAAAAGTTACAAACTGGGGGATCAGCATCGCTTGGAACACTCGGGGGATCTTTTGAAGCTGGAAAAAGTGGATTCAAATTCCATGCACCATTTGGTCCTGATGTAGGTTTATGGGGATTTGGTTTAGAAGTTAATGTTAAGGAATAAAGGAGATAAGTAGCATGAATAAAAAAGTGAAACAATTTAAATATTTTATGATTATATTAGCTTGTATTGCAATTTTTGGTACAATTTTACCTAATGCATTGGATCCAAATGAAACATTAGCAGGTAACATTTCGGTTGCAGTTTTTGGTACAATTGGTACTTGTTTGTTGTTTTCTATCACTTATTTCCTTATAAAAAAGGCTATTTTAAGAAGGGGAAACTAAGATGGTACAAAATTTAGAGTTAGAACTACTTCCAATAGGTTCGGTTGTGAAATTTAAAACATGGGAGCAACCTTTGGTGATATATGGTAGAAAACAGGAAGATTCAAAAACTAAGGAAACTTGGGATTATGTGGCATGTTATTATCCTATTGGAAATGTTTCAACTGAATATAATATATTTTTTAACCATGAATACATATCAGAAGTTATTTTTACTGGTTACATAAATGAGGATGAAATTAAGTTGCGTGAAGATTTGAAATAATAATTTGGAATTTATAACTATAATAAAGTATATATATCTTAATGGATATAATTTTTTATTATAGTTATTTTTATAAGTTTAATGGTGAAAATTTTATTGGGAATAGAAGGGGTAATGATAGTGAAAAATTTTAAAAATACAATTTTATTTGTTTTGTGTTTAGTAATTCTTAGTGGTTGTTTTACAAGAGAGGGAACTATTGTTGGTGGTAAAGTTCATGGTTCTTCAGATAGTGTATCAGGTAGTATATCTGGAGATTATAGAAAATTTACTGGATCTGCAACTCAAGATAGGAAAGTTAAAAAAGGTGAGAATTGGATTTTTTCTTTTGATGATAAAACTAAACAAGGAACTATAATTGCTTATGTTGTGGATTCAAATGATAATACAATACTAGAGTTTAATAGTGGCGAAGGCGAAAAAAATATTAAAGTGCCTAAGGATGATACATATAAGGTTAAAATTAAAACGGAAGAACATGGTGGGGAATTTCGAATATCATGGAAAAAAATAGTTTTTGGATTGAAAAAGGCATCTAAAGATAGATGCTTTTTTTAGTCTTTAATTAAATAGTTTAGAATCTGTATTCTGGTGAAATATATAGTAATCATGTTTTTTAAGTAGAGAATCAGCTCCAATTTAATTCAAAGAATTATTAAGTAATGTTTTTAAATCTGATTGTATATCAAATTTTTCTTTATGTTGATCATATATGATTAGATATAGAAATTACCTAGTATATTATCTTTTTCTTCCTTATTGATACCAATATATTTCAGTGTAATTTATAGAGTGCTATAATTGAGTATTTCTTACAACATAGCGAAATCTTTTGTTTGTTTATAGAACCAATAGCCGAAGGTTTTGCACATGGTGTGAGTCCCAATAGATTCGATCCCAGCAAAATCTTTGGCTTTTTGAAATTTTTGATAAGCCTAGATTTTATTAATGGGTTGATCTTCTTTTCGAGAAGGGAATAATATTTCACAGAAGGTGTAAAATGGGATGTTGATTTAGATGGTGATGGTGAAGATAATAGTATTAAGGATAGGGTGAAAACGGGTTCGAAAAAAGCTTGGTTAACAGTAGCGGGGGTGGTTTAATTAACATGAAAAAAAATACAGATTTTAATAAAAAAGCTTTTGAATATTATATGGCTCTTTATGCTGTAAATGATATAAGATCGACTATAATTACTCTTGTGATTGGGATAGCAGATATATTTGTGCTTTTGCCTGCTTTTGCGAATCCTGTTCAACCGATATATATGTACATAATAGTTCCACCAGTTGCTTTTTTAAATGTATGGGCAATATGGATTGTTATAAATCCTAGGAAGCGGCAATTACAATACACTCTATTTCGTGGGGTATTTGGCATCGTATGTTCAGTAGGATTATTAGTTATAACCCAAAAGTTTGCATATGGAATGTTAGGATTACAAACTCCTATCTATTTTATTTTTTCGGTTGGTTTGTATATTTTTGCTTTGCATTATTATTATAAAAATCATATTAAAAAACTTCAGGAATCAATCAAAAAATCAAAATCATCGAAAAAAAACTCTAGTTTTGGAGTAGTGGCTTTTGTAGTATTGGGTCAACTCATTGCTAATATCAGTCTTGGTTTTGCAACACAAAAGATGGTAGCAATTGTATTAATGTGTGTATATTCCATGCTTTCGTTTATGTTGTTTCATTTCATTATGGAACTCCATAGGTATTATTATTTAAGGAAGCATATAGAAGATGGGGGTAGAACACATGAAACCATTTAAAGAGTCTGTATTGAATTTTAAGTATATAATCGTGGTTCTCCTATAGTCAGTAAAGAATGCGGAAAAGAAAAGGGAGAAGCAACATCATGAATATAGAATTACATTTAGATAAAGCAAGGATGGGGAATTATGCAATTTTCTAAAGAAAAGTTTTTACCAAATGGTTCTATTGTTCTCTTAAAAGGAGGGACAAAAAAGGTTGTAATTTACGGAAGAAAACAACTACTTATGGTTGAAGAACCTGTATAACTACATAGGCTGTTTTTATTCAGAAGGATTATAAAACTAATCCACTTAACGAAGGTAGAACAGCTCCTAAGATTGTTGACAAGGGTACTTTTGATAAATATGGATTTGAAGGTATTGCATACGAATTACCTGACCCCACTAGTCGGTTGTTGGTAGAATGTGGATGAAATGCTAAACTTATTAAGTAAGAGAGGAGAACGAGTTAAATGATTAAGCCTTTATACGCCGAAAATATTATAGTGGGTGTAAAATATAAAAATAAGCTCAATTGGTATATAAATGAATCGGATTTATGGTGTTTAGATTATAATCAAGCTGGTTATTCTCCTAGTGAATATCCAGAAGAAAGAAAAGGCATTAGTATTTTAAATGAGACTACAATAGCTAACTTTTTAGAAAGAATAGAAAAATATAAAAGATTTACAGAAGATATTAGGTTAGAATTTTTAAGAGAACTAAGAACTAATAGAGAAGAAGCCTATTATGATTATAATCCATGTTTCCTAATAGATTTTGAGCGTTTAATTTTTTATTCTAATTATCCGGAATCAATATCTTTTGAAGAATATATTCCGAATAACTGGAGAGGTTATTTACAGCGATTTGATGAACAAGTACCCTATGAATATAGATACTGGGAAGATAAGAATAAAAGCTATTTAGTTAGAGAGGATTAGGTCATTGAAGAAAATAAATTAATTATGATAAAAGAAACATTTAAGAATGAAGAAACTGGTGAACTGACGCCAGGAGTTACTATAATACTTGATGGGAATGTAAGGGGATTATTGGAAATAATTGCAGGGAAACAAGGTTATTCGGATTATGCAGAAGCTCTAAAAGAAGTAATCTTTGAAGGGATTCATCATTTTGTGAAAAGAAATAAATAATAAGCTGACATATACTCTTAAGGTAAAGGGCAATTCCGAAAGGGATATGCCCTTTTTATTTTGAAAATTTGAAATGTAACTAAGATATTACTTTTTTCTTATTTAGTGATACCAATATATTTAAGTGAAAATCTGTGGTGTGCTATGATTCAAGATTCCTTGCAACATTGCAATGTCTTTTGTTCATAGAACCAATAGCCAAAGGTTTTGCGCATGGTGTGAGTCCTAATAGATTCGATACCGGCAAAGTCTCCAGGGTTTTGAGATTTTTGATAAGTCTAGATCTTATTAATGGGTTGATCTTCTTTTCGAGAAGGGAATAATATTTCACAAAAGGTGTAAAATGGGATGTTGATTTAGATGATGATGGTGAAGATGAAAGTATTAAGGATATGGTGAAAACAGGTTCGAAAAAAGCTTGGTCAACAATAGCAGGGTGGTTTAATTAATATGAAAAAAAGTCTAGATTTTAATAAGAAAGCTTTTGCACATTATATGGCTCTTTATCCTGTAAATGAAATAAGAGTCCACGTAATTGGTCTTGTCCTTTTGGGGGCGGATGTGTTTGTTCTTTTGCCTGCTTTTGCGAATCCTTTTCGATTACTCTATGTATATATAGTAACTCCTCCAGTTATTTTTTTAAATTTGTGGGCGATATTGATTGCTATAAATCCTCGGAAACGACAGTTACAATACACTCTATTTCGAGGAGTATATGGCGCCATATGTTCAGTCGGATTATTGGTTATAACTCAAAAATATGCTTATGAAGTGTTACAATTACAAACTCCCATCTATTTTATTCTTTCATTTGGTTTGTATAGTTTTGCTTTGTATCATTTTTATAAAAATCATATTGAAAAACTTCAGGAACCAAGAAAAAAATCAAAATCATCGAAAGGAACTGGTGGTGTAAAAGTAGCAGCTATTGCAGCGGGATTGGGGCAGTTAATTGCTAATATAATTCTTAGCATTGCAACACAACAGATGGGGGCAATTGTATTTATGTCTGCATGCACAGTGTTTTCGTTTGCTTTGTTTTATATGATTATAGAACTCCATAAGTATTATTATTTACGTAAGCATATAGAAGATGGAGGGAAAATACGTATAGGATTTTAAAGAGGATTTGTTGCATTTCAAGTGTATAATTGCATTCTTCTTATGGAAGCCATTTACGAGGCTTATAGCAATAAAAGATGTATAAAATGATAAAATGATAACTGTTTATACAATGTATTAAAGAATGTGAGGTACTCAAAAATGAAAGTAACTACTCAGCTCATAGTTAAAAATGCAAGGCAATATGGAGGGAATTGTTAAGGAGCACTCCCCTAAGTTTCAGATGAAATTAAATAATTGAATATTTACATTTAAATAATCGACTATTTATGCTTTAATATTTATATGTACATAACTGGAATGATTAGGAAATTATATTTAATATATTTTAAGAAAGGGGAATGTTTTTTATATGGAAACTCCAGAAAATCAATTTAAACGTGCACTCAATCCTTGGTTCTCTATTTGGACAAAACCACGTGATACAATGAAAGAAATTTTTATATCCAAACCTAAGAATGTGTTTTTACTCATTTTATTAGGCTCATTCGTACAGACTTTAGATCGAGCATCTTCTAAAAATATGGCGGATTCAATAAGTAGTCCAGTTTCATTAATCTCAATGGTTATATTCGGCACCTTCGTTGCTTTCTTAATTTATTATTTTTTGCTACCAGCGTTATTTAATTGGGTGGCAAAAAAACTTGGTGGACAAGGTACCTTTGAGAAAACACGTTACTCAGTTGCCTATTCTTATATCCCTTACGTTTACTCTCTTATATTAGTTTGGGTGCCTTCATTTTTCTTGTTTGGGATAGAAAACTTTACGAGTGAGACACCGAAAATGGAGAGTAGCATAACTTTAACGATTTTGTTTCTTATTTTTGCCATAATTGATATAGTTATTGGAATTTGGACAATCATTATTTCCTTAAAATGTTTAGGAGAAGCACACCAATTTTCAGCATGGAAAGCATTATTAACAATAATAATATCCTTTATGATTATCATTCTTCCTTTGGTAATAATAGTATTTCTTATAGTAGGGGTTACAACTTTTTAATCATTTATTTGCCTCTTATTTATCCAAATGTTTTCTAAGCGCTGTTAGTAATTGTTACAGGGTGAACAACCACATGATTCGGATGTTCCACTTGGCGAAGCGTATGACCTTTATGATCAAATTGATCGCCCGTTACGGCCTGTTTTTCTTATTATCAGTGTTAACAGGAATTTGTGAAGGCAAACTTGAAAATCAAAATATTAAACCATTAAAATCTTAGGGTAGCTGAGTAGATTGTCCTTGTTTGTCCCTTATTTTCCAATTGGAGGCTAATTATTACCAATTGGTTCTGTAGCTCTTATAGAAGAAATTAATCAACCTCTTATGATTTATGGAAGAAAGCAACAACAAGCTGATAATAAATTATGCGATTATGTTTCTTGTCCATATCCTCATGGTAATTTATCAAAAGAATATAATGTGTTTTTTAATCATAATCAAATAATTCATTTATTATTTAAGGGTTTCGAAACAGAGGATGAATTAGAATTAAGAAGTAAATTATCTGAGTTTTAGTGAAAATGGAGAAAATATAATATGGTTTTAGGAATTTCATATTCTGATATTTTTCGTATCATAATTATTGTTTTGGTTTTTTTCATTTTTTGGAGATTGAATACTTGGTATAATAAAAAATATAATGTTCCTAAGGTTTTTCAATGGTTTCCTAGAAGATGGGGAAAAAGAAAAGTTTCAGAGCATTTGTCTCAACTAGATAAAAAGTTAGAAGCTGAAGGTAAAGGTATCTGGGTTACAATCTATGCTATTGATTTGTACATTGTAACTATTCCTTGTACAGTAAAAAAATATAAATCTTAATACATATATGTTTATAAAAAAGACCTTTTATTTTAAAATAAAAGGTCTTTTTTATGATGATTGAAATAGTAATTTTAAGTGAATTAAATTTGAAATGTATCAAGAATATTATCTTTTTCTTCTTTATTAATTCCAATATATTTCAGGGGGATGTGTGGTGTGCTATGGTTAAGAATTTCTTGTAACATAGCAACATCTTTTATTTGTTTATAGAACCAATAGCCGAAGGTTTTTCGCATGGTGTGAGTACCAATGGATTCTACATTGGCAAAATCTCCGGCTTTTTGCAATTGTCGATAATACGTGTTTTTTCGTCATACAAAAACCCCTACATATAAGTAGAGGTTTTTAAATTATATCTTAATGAATTATGCCTTCTTAGATAAAGTAAATCGAGTTCAGATAAACGAAGATTATAGAATACATAATTTTAACTAGACTTATTATTAACTAATGTATCCCCACCACCAAGCTCTGCCTCAATCTGCGAAGTCTTCGATGACTCATCCATACGCCAATACGTAATAAAGCTGATCGCGATACATCCAGCTACGTAGAAGTAGAATAGTGATTCCATTCCGATACTCTTTAGCCATAATGCGATGAACTCAGCTGTTCCGCCAAATATCGCAACTGTTAGTGCATATGGTAAACCTACGCCAAGTGCGCGAATTTCAGTTGGGAAGAGTTCTGCTTTTACAATTGCGTTAATCGAAGTGTAACCAGTAACGATAATGAGACCGACCATCATGAGTAAAAATGCTACGATTGGTTCTGTCGTTTTTTCCATAAAGAAGAAGATCGGTGCTGTTAGTAATGTTCCAAGAATACCGAATGCCATTAATAATGGGCGGCGTCCGATTTTATCGGATAGTAGTCCTGCAATTGGTTGAAGTACGACGAAAATAAGTAGTGCGACAAAGTTAATCCAGCTTACAACTTCTTTCGGAAGACCGACTGTGTTTACCATGAATTTTTGTAAATATGTTGTGTACGTATAGAATGCGACAGTGCCTCCTAATGTTAGGCCGACTACTGTTAATACTGCTTTCGGGTGTTTCATAAGTGCGCGAACGGTTCCTGCGCTTTCGCGTTTTTGTGATTTTATGTTTGAGAATTGCTCTGATTCATCCATCGTGCGGCGAAGCCATAATACAGCTACTGCACCCATCGCTCCAATAATGAATGGAATGCGCCAGCCCCAAGCTTTCATATCTGGTTCGCTTAATAATTGCTGAAGAACAATTTGAACGCCTAACGCAACCATTTGCCCGGCGACGAGCGTGACATATTGGAAGCTTGAGTAAAAACCGCGGCGACCACTACTAGCCATTTCAGATAAATATGTTGCGGAAGTTCCGTACTCTCCGCCGAGTGATAATCCTTGCAGTAAACGGGCAAGAACTAAAATAATTGGGGCCATAATCCCAATGCTTTCGTAACTAGGTGTACAGGCGATAATTAAAGAACCACCGGCCATAACCGTAATCGAAAGCGTTAATGCTGCCCGGCGTCCGTGTCGATCTGCATAGCGTCCCATTAATAAACTTCCGATAGGGCGCATTAAAAACCCAACTGCGAAAATAGCTGCCGTGTTCAGTAACTGACTCGTTGGATCTCCTTTAGGAAAGAACTCTGCTGAGAAGTAAACAGCGAAAGCAGAGTAAACGTACCAGTCATACCATTCAATTAAATTACCGACAGAACCTTTAAAAATATTGCCGGCGACTCGATTAGATTTTGCTTGAGCCATAATAATTCCTCCTCTTGCTTAGAAATAAAAGTTAAATATGAAAGCGTGTTCATTGTAGTTGAATTGTACTGTCTATAGAATGAAATCTCAATATTATGACAATTTTATTCTTTTTGTACTTTATGTACATGGAGAGTTTTAATAGTTGCTTCATTATTCGTTTTGTCATAATAATAGAAAAAGGAGATTGATAGTTTTGAATATTTTATCAAAGGATATGAAGTATGAAGAAATCACGCAAAGTGTCATTACAAACGAAAATAGTAAGCTTAATTATCGCGTTAATTTTATTTGTCGTTCTCCTATTAGCGGGAATATTTGTTTACATTCAGTCCGTTGATACGAAGCGCCAAGTGGAGCAGCTAGCACTGCAAACAGCGAAGTCGCTTTCTTTTATGCCAGCTATAAAAGAAGCTTTTCAAAATAACGAGCATAAAAGTACGATCCAATCCATTGCGGAACAAGTTCGTGAGCAAGCTGGCGCAGATTATGTCATTATAGAAGATCGCTTTGGGGTGATGTATTCCCATTCTAATTCGGAGTTAATTGGCACAAAGAGTAACAATCCATATAACTATGAGGCACTCACTTTTGGTGGCTATTATACGCTCGAAGGAAATGGTGAAAGTGGTCCTGCTTTAATGGCGAAGGCGCCCATTATTGTTCATAACGGAGACTACGATCAAGTCGTAGGCGTTGTGACAGTAGAGTTTTTAATAAAAGGTATCGAATCTAACATACTGAGCAGAACGAAAGAAATTATACTCTTTTCTTTAGCGGTATTAGTAGCCGGCATTGTTGGTGGCATCCTTTTAGCACGTAGCATTCGGAAAGATACACTCGGTTTAGAGCCGAATGAAATCGCAGCGCTATACCGGGAACGAAGTGCGATACTACTATCTATAAAAGAAGGAATTATCGCCATTGATCAAAACGGTTTTATTACGATGATGAATACGTCGGCAGAAGAGATGCTTCATGTAAATGGTGATTATATGCAGCAGCACATTTCAAAAGTTTTACCAGAATTTAATATGGAAAGAGTGCTAGAAAACGATCAAGAAATCGCGTTTCAAGATAAAGTGTTTATTTTAAACATGACGCCGATACTCGAAAACAATAGTACGGTAGGCGTTGTATGTAGCTTTAGAGATAAAACGGAGCTGCAAAATTTAGTGAATACAATATCGGAGGTAAGAAAGTATTCAGAGGACTTACGTGCTCAAACGCATGAATTTACAAATAAACTTTTCGTCTTATCAGGATTACTTCAGTTAGGGCACTACAGAGAAGCGATTGAATTTATCCAGCAAGAATCTAATATTCATCAAAGTCAAAACCATATTTTATTTCATCAAATTCATGATGCGAAAGTACAAGCTATTTTATTAGGGAAAATCGGAACAGCATCTGAGAAGAAAATTGATTTTCATATTGAAGGAGATAGTGCGCTTCATCCGTTACCAGACCATATAAAAGTTTCGCACCTTATTACGATTCTTGGAAACATAATCGACAATGCGTTTGATGCGGTGAGTGGGCAAGAGGAGAAGAATGTTTCCTTCTTTGTTACGGATATTGGACATGACATTGTGTTTGAAGTGATAGATAGCGGTGCAGGGATACCAGCTGAAAAAATCAAGACTATTTTTCAAAAAGGGTTTTCAACGAAAGGAAATGATCGTGGTTACGGACTAGCGAATGTGAAAGAAATGGTAGACCTACTAGAGGGAACAATTGAAATTCAAAACGAGAAAAATGGGGGAGCGATTTTTACAATTTACCTTCCGAAAACATTGAGAGAAAGTACATGACAAACAGGGGGATGGGCATATGTTGAAGGTTGCAATTGCAGAAGATGATTTCCGCGTCGCGCAAATTCAGGAAGAGTTTTTATTAAAAATAAAGGACGTAAAAGTAATTGGAAAAGCATTGAACGCGAAAGAAACGATGGAACTACTACAAAGAGAAGAAATCGATTTACTTCTATTAGATAATTATTTACCAGACGGAATTGGTACAGACTTATTACCGAAAATTCATGCCGACTTTCCAAACGTTGACGTCATTATGGTTACAGCGGCAAATGAAAACCATATGTTAGAAAAAGCAATTCGAAATGGCGTAAGCAATTACCTTATAAAACCGGTCACGTTAGAAAAATTCGTTCGCACAATTGAAGACTATAAAAGAAAGAAGCAATTATTACATAGTAACAATGAAGTGAATCAAGCACTCATCGATAACTTCTTCGGCATTTCGCAAACACAAGACATAAAAAACTTACCGACAGGTGTTGATCCGTTAACACTGCAAAAAGTGAAAGGGATTATAAAAGGATTCGAAGAGGGCATTACAATAGAAGAAATGGGAGAACAAATGGGGGCCTCCAGAACAACCGCAAGAAGATACTTAGAATACTTAGTAGCGACAAACGAATGCACAGTAGAGTACACATACGGCATTATCGGACGACCAGAAAGAAAATATCGCATAGGACGAGGAATATGAAAAAACGATTATTACTATGTATATGGATTATGACAGGAGTAATAGCTGGTTGTTCTGTAGAAAAAACGCACACGAATAAAGTGAACATAGAAGAAGTGGAGATTGTTGCACCAAACGTTCAAGGAGCAGGATGGGACTTAACAGCACGAGCGATGCAAAAAACGCTCACAGAAGAAAAAATCTTCACAAAACCCATCACAGTCACAAACAAAGTAGGTGGTAGCGGTGATGTCGGATGGAAATATACGAAACAAAAAGGCGGTCACGTACTGGCGATTAACTCAAGCTTACTCATAACGAACAACCTACTAGGCCACAGTAAACTAACATATAAAGACTTCACCCCGCTCGCAACACTCGCGTCAGATTGGGAAGTCGTTGTCGTCTCAAAAGACTCAAACATAGAAAACGCAAACGAACTAATGAAACAACTAAAACAAAACAAGAAAAACTTCAAACTAGGCGTTGCCCCAGGCCTAGGAAACGACGATCACCTATCATTCGTACAAGTAAGCAAAGCATTCGGCATAAACCCTGCCGAACTACAATTCTTCGTCTACGAAAACAAAGAAAAAATCATAAACGCCCTAACGAACAAACAAATAGGCGCCGCAACCATGACCCTATCCGAAGCCGAAAAACAATACAAAGCCGGCAAAATAAAAATACTAGCCGTATCCGCACCAAAACGCCTAGACCGACTACCAGAAATCCCAACATGGAAAGAACAAGGAATCGACGTCATCTTCCAACACTGGAAAGGGATCATGGGCCCGAAAGATATGACGGAGGAAGAGGTTGCTTATTGGGATGGTGTGATTAAGAAGATGGTTGAGAGTGATAGTTGGAAGGGGATTTTGAGGGAGCGGGGTTGGAATTCTTATTATAAGGATAGTGGGGAGAGTAGGGGGTTTTTGGAGGAGAGTAGTCAGGAGTATGGAGAGTTAGTGGGGGATAGTAAGAATTAGTACATCTTACGGTATGGCGTATGATTTTTCTTTAAATGAAAAATCCCTTTTAAACTAACATATCAGTTTAAAAGGGATTTGTTTATATTTTTGTTTTAAATACTTCGGATTCTAAATACTGATAATTATTGGTTAAAATTATCATCAATAATAGTAGCTATATAGGAATTGTTCAGCCAATAGCACTGCTTCGTGATTTTTTGTCCATCAGGTAGTAGGATCTTATCTTTTCCATCTTGTCCTTTGGGTCGTATGTGGGCAACGCCATTAAATTTAGTTTTTGGTAGATTATTTGTTTCGATTTCATTATTACCACGTTTTTTATATTGGATTTGAATTCCTTCTCGTATTATTTTGTTAACTTCTTCCCATAAATGTTTAATTTCAATTTCGATTGTATGAACAGGCATATTCCAAAGTTTAATGCCTTTCAAATAAAGTTTACGGTTTGGATTTTCTTTTATTGTTTGCCTAAATTCAAATATAACAAATAAAAACTTTGTCTCATAAAAACGTTCGCGTAAATAGCTTTCTTCCCAAGTTTCATTCAACCATTGATTAAAATTAATTGTTTCAAATGACATACTTTCTTTAGGTATCCCATTTGGTTCTAAACGAATTGTTTTAAATTGTATATTTGCTTTAGCAAATTCTTCGATATCATCAAGACGGGTTCCTTTAATCCCTAATAAGGAACTTACTAAGTTTGGAACAAAACTTTTATTTCTAGGCTTGTAGTCTACTGATAAATTCTGAGCAATCTCTTCATCAGTTAATCCTATGTATAATTCGAATTTAGAGTGAATAATTTCTTCTAAAGATTGTTTTTTTAGTTCATCAGCTGTTACAAAACTTACTAGTTCTTTATTTTGAATATATCTGCGAACTAGTGCCGTCATATAAGACGGCTTTAATGAAAAAGCTCTTTGCATTGCTGGAATTTCAGAACGTGGTTGTGAGCGGAGTGAATTTTTATTGGAACCTTTTGTACAAGCTCCTAAATAGTTTGTATCACCTTCGGATAATTCATGTGCTTTGCCGGCACGAATTTTATTTACGATGGTTTCCCAGTCTTGTCTAATTATTTCTAAATCAGCTTCGGGATAGGTGAATAAAAGGCTTTTTGTAATGTGAAAATCTTTACGGTCTACACCAGGTACCCATTCATAGAACATTAATAGTAGTTTTTCGTTTTTCTTCCAAAAGCTTGAGGTTTCAAATTGTGTATGAACTTCTTCCATATAGTTGATAATATTTAAGACTAGTCGTTCTTTGGCTGATAATGAACCGTTTTTATTTTGTTTAAATGCAGTTACTTTAAGTTCAATACCAAGGTGTTTAAAGTCAGCTTCTGCGTTTGAATTGACTTCATATCCAAAAAAGCTTTCCTCGATTACTTGTCCTAGTCCACCTTTTGATTTAGCATTTGCAAGTCGATTAGTGGAATCAATTTCACCAAATGTTTTTCCTTCAGCCTCATGTGCTTTTTTCATTAGTTCTTCTATTGTAGTGTAGTCCATAATAATCTCCTTTCTGTATCCGGTGCTGCGTTGTATGATTTTAAACATTACATATTAAAGTTATGCTATAATTAAAAGCTGTTTCAATTTTATATAAGTAAAAATTTATAAGAAGGAAAAGACGATTTGTTTTATTAGATAAGGGCTATATTGGATCTGTTCAAGGGAAGTTTATTCCTTTATACTATTGATATAGTAGCGAACTGTTTTCTTAATTGTTACAAGCCAAAATAAGAAATTATAAAAAAGTATGGTTCTTGAAATGTTATAGTTGATCTTTTCCTCACTTTTTATTATAATGAAGCATAGATAAATAAAATACCGAAAGGATGTTCGTGTATTTATGGTGAAAGTAGTAGAACTTTTCGCGGGAGTAGGAGGTTTTAGATTAGGACTAGAAGCAAACGAAAACTTTGAAGTTCTTTGGGGAAACCAGTGGGAGCCCTCAACTAAAGCACAACATGCATTTAATTGTTATGCAACTCGCTTTAAAAATAAAGGAATACATGTAAATAAAGATATAGCAGAAGCTTGGCCGGAAATACCTGAGCATGATTTATTAGTAGGTGGATTCCCTTGTCAAGACTATTCTGTAGCACGTACTTTATCAAATGAAAAAGGAATACAAGGAAAAAAAGGTGTTCTTTTTTGGGAGATAATGAACATAGTTAATTCTCGCAAGCCAAGATTTGTTTTGTTAGAGAATGTAGATAGATTGTTGAAATCACCAGCAAAACAAAGAGGTCGTGATTTTTCTATTATGCTGGCGAGCTTTAGAGACGCAGGATATGTAGTGGAATGGAGAGTTATTAACGCTGCGGATTATGGAAATTCTCAAAGAAGACGAAGAGTATTTATTTTTGCGTATTTAAAAGAATCTCATTTCACGTCTGTTCAAAGTAAAATGAAGCCTTTAGAGATATTGTGTGGAAATGGATTCTTCGCTCCAATTTTTAATGTGCATGAAGCACCTGAAGAAAACAAAAAAAGAGGGCAATTTGAGTTGCCAGTCGATATTATTGAGGTTTCTGATACATTTAAAGCTGAATACTATAATTCTGGCGTAATGATGGATGGACAAGTATATACGGAAGAATTAGTTCCAGTAACTGAAAATGCAGAGACTTTAGGTGAAGTTGTTCAAAAGGTATATGATAAATTTGGCCCTGCAGATGAATCGTATTATTTGAAAATGGATAAGGTTAACAAAAAGGGAAGAACGGAATTTGAGGAACTGAAGTATCTTAAAGGTCCTAAAAAAGAAGAAAGAGTATCAAAGGCGACGGGTCATAAATATTTCTACTCTGAGGGAGGAATGGCTTTCCCTGATGATTTAGAAAAGCCTGGACGTACAATGTTAACAAGTGAAGGGACATGTAATAGAAGTTCACATGTAATAGAAGATCCTTATACAAAAAGACTAAGATATTTAACACCAGTTGAATGTGAATTGTTAAATGGTTTCCCGATGGACTGGACAAATACTGGTATGCCACAAAGAAATAGGTACTTTTGTATGGGAAATGCTTTAGTGGTTGATTTGGTGGAGCGAATGGGAAAAAGGATTTTGGAGATTAATACAGAGGAAAAGCTGAAGAATTTTGTCCAACTGAGCCTGGGTCTTTAAAAAGTAGGCATAGTTGTATAAAAAGAACTATGGCCGATGCTAAATAACCTGACTACTATTTTATATAGAGGTCAGGTTATTTATTTTGTATAGAAGAGAGTATAAAATGATTTATAGTGAAGGAGGGGATTGTGAGGGATAACTAAAGCCCTAATGATAGGATTCACCATCTTTTAAAAATAAATAGAATAAAATTATTAAAATAATAAAGGATTTAAAACAGTGGTAGTTTTATAAATTTATTAAATTAACACCACTGTTATAGAAAGTAGGGGTAGGAAAATGAATCTAGAGCAATTTAATCAAAAGCTTGAAAAAGAATGGCAAGCATATTATGGGAAAACAATAGAGAAAATAGCTGAAGATTTAGGTATGAATTTTGATTTGTTAAAAGGAAAGTTATCGGTTGTAATGGTGGTAAATCAATTTTTAAAGAAAAGTAAAATAAATCAAAAAGATAAAGTTGATGGGCGTACCTTAGCAATTAAAACTGTAAGACTACAGGGAAATGGAGTACCTAAGGAATCTATGTCATTTGAACAAATAGATTTTATAGGAGTACATTCAGAGAAATGGGAAAATAGCTTTATTTATAATAAATTTAGAAATACTTTATTTTGTTTTATTGTATTCCAGAGTATTGGGAAGGATGTATATTTTAAAGGGTTTAAACTGTGGCAGATGCCTATAGAAATATTGGAAAAAGATGTTTTTGATTTTTGGGAATGCTTAAGAAAGATTTTAAATGAGGGGGTGAAAATTGAGTTAAAAAAACACGGGGCTACATATATAAAAACAAATAACTTACCAGGATCTAAAATGAATAAGGTTGTACATGTGCGTCCTAAAGCAAAAGATGGTAATGATATTGTTGAGTTACCAGATGGTCAAATGATTACGAAACAAGCCTATTGGATAAATGCATCGTATATAGGTGGGATTTTGAAAGATATAAAGGAAGTTACACCTACAAGAACTGAGAGTAGAAAAAAATTTGATATTAATCAACATATTGAATGGCAAGAAATTTTGTCTAAAGAGGTTTATACTATTGATGAAATAATAAATCTGGGTAAGCAAGAAAAAAGTAATTTTACTGCAAGTGATATAAAAGAAAAAAATTTAAAACAACATGGTTATCATATTCAAAATACGTTTGTAGTAAAAAATCAGATTTTGGATATTAGTGAGTATCTAGAAGGGAAGATTTTAAAAAGTAACTATTTTGATAGTAGAGTAGATACAATATTTCAAACATCACTGGCGAAACGAAAAATCGAAAACCTTGAAAATGCATATAAACTATTACGAGTTGAAGATACAATCTATTTAACTGAGAAAGGAATGCGAAAAGCCAAAGTATCGAGAGAAGACATAGTCTCTTATAAAACGGCTATTGAAAAATACGTTGGGGAAGAGCTATTTACATTGGCTTCTATAAAAGGTGAAGGTTTTTATCATGAAGTAGATGACTATGGTTTTGATAATGTATTTTATGAAAATATTATAAAACGTCCTGGGCGGATTCATTCATATAGATTTGCAGGTATTACATTTTTTGCTAAAACAACGTACAAAATTTCATCTGAAATTATTATGAAAGATATTTTAAAAGGAAAAGATTCCATTTCTTTATTTGAAATGACGCAAGAAATTATCAGTAAGTATAAATGTCGTGTTCCAGAGGATCGTTTAGAAAATGCAATTTTAAATACAAAAATGAATCTTTATTATTCAATCGAACTCCATCGATTATTTGGTACAAAAAAAATGTATTTAGATTATATAAATCGATAATTATAAAGGGATAATAGAGTGCTAAATTTGCATTCTATTATCCCTTCATAATTATTAATAATATTTCTATCGATAGATTTCCTTTTTTTTCTTGAAATTTCCTTTTTTTTCTTGAGTTTTAAGTGATAAAGTAGTATTCTCTTTTTAGATCTAAATAATAGTTAATTAATGATTACACATTTAATCAGAGCTCTCATAGAGAAATGGAGTGAAATAGTTCATAATGCCGGAAATTGAAACAATGTTAGACTTATATGCCTTATGTAATTTCGGTTTTAACATTCGAAGTGTTGAAAAACTAAGGGAGGAGTATGGACTATCTTGGAGTGATATTAAATATCAGACATCAAATCTAGAAAATCTAAAGTTCCATAAGCCAGCAACCGTTACGAAGTTACTAGCAGTGTTTTCTGAGGTAGCAGATGCTTACCGTGTAAATAATCTATTTCAATTAGCATATGAGGGCATTAGTGAAAGAAATATTAAGTTACTAATTGAAAAAGGCATTACTTATACTGATTTATATAGTATTTCATTAGAAGAATTTAATGAAATACTGGAAGGTAGTAAAAAGTCTTTTTATCAAAAATTGCTTAATGCTTTTGATAAAATTGAAATATTAAAAGGAAGAATAGCTCCTTCGACTATTGAAAATGTAATAATTGATGAATTTAGTAAGCTACAACCAAATCAATATATAAAAAAAGAAGAAATTTGTAATATATTAAACTCTAAGTTTAAAACTGAGACTAATGATACTCAAATGAAAATTTTAGAAAAAATGATTAAAAAAGAATTGATTTTTGAGCGTGATTTAAGGTTCTTTAAAAAATATAAGTTTTTGGACGAGTATTTAAAAGAAGAATTTCTTAATAAAGATGTTCTCTTGATGAGATTAGAAGGATATTCTTTACAAGAAATTGCTAATCTCAAAAATGTTAGTAGGCAGGCTATTTCTCAGAAGGAACAAAAATTATTGAATAAAATTGATGATGATTTAGCCGAATTTAAAATTTATAAAGAATTATTCGAAAAGTACAATTGGAATCAAGAAGTTTTTTGTAAAGTTTATAAAGAAAATACTTCGGTATTTAATGCACTAAATCTCAAATTTAAAAAAGGGTACGAAAAAATTACAAATATTTTATTAGATTCAAATTATAAACTCGATGATCGACAAAAGAATGTGATTTTACAATATTCGAACATGATGATGAATCATATGAAACAGGTTGTACCATTAACTAAATCAAGCATATTTGATGAGGTTATCATTACCACATGCCAAGAGTCTTCTGTAGATGAATTAGTTGCTAAAAGATGTAATCAATTTATAAATAAAAATAGTCTAGATGAAAAATTTCTTTTTGATGAAGTGTCTATACGCGGATTTAGTGAGCGTAGTGACATTCTTATTAGAAGTAAAGGCAATGTTTATAGATATTTTGATTTCAGCCGTATTGATGATATCACTAAAGAAAAATTATTTTTCTTAATAAATCAACTGGATCCTGGAGTGTATAACATAGCAAAAATATTCCGTGAAAACAAAGAACTAATGGGGAAAATAGATATCAGGGATGAATATGAATTGCACAATTTTTATAAACAAGAAATCAAGTCATCAAATATAATTTATAATCGGATGCCTGAATTTGCTGTTGGCGGGGTAGAAAAAAACAATTTCTTAATCAGTTTATTTTATGAGTATGCACCTATACAAATTGATCAATTGCTAAGTAAAATTGAATCCGTATATTATCTAAGACAAGATTCTTTAAAAAGTCATATTTCTATGTTTTTACCAGAATACTTACATGGTGATACGATTAAAGTAGCTAGAGAAACTTTTACTTCTGAACAGATACTAAATTTGAAAAATGTATTAGATAAAGCAATCTATCTTGTTAATGAAGTAGCACAGATTGGTGAAGCTATAATACCCAATTTTAGTGAGAAATTCCTTAATAAATCTGCCATGAAAGATTTAGGATTTAATTTGAAGAGTGAATATGTATTTAGTTATGAGTATGAAACTGTTGAAGATTGTTTTATAAAGTACATTTTAGAAAAAAACTATTTCTCTAAAAATGATAAAGCGATTTATAATACAAATATTTTTAGAAATTTATTGTATTCACTTGAAAAGTCACTTGATGTAATTAAGTTGGAAAAGGATATCTATATCACTTCTACAAACCTTGAAAATGCTGGTATACCTAAAAATCAATTAATTGATTTTCAACAAAAAGCTTTAGAACATGTGAATGGCAATGAGTACTTTACGTTGAAACTACTACATAGTCGAGGGTTTACGCATGAGCTTGAAAAGTTTGGTTTTGAGAGATTTTTTTATGATCGGGTACTTTGGGCTGCTAATATAAGAACTATTACACTATCTACAGGGTATATATTTACAGTTCAGGAAACAGACGTTGCATTAATTGATTTCATACAATGGGTTATTCAAAAATGCGGTGTGATATCTATTGATGATTTAGATGCTTATGTAAAAGAGTATTTGGGAATTGTATTGGATTTTTCACGAGTTATATCACTTATTAAGTCAACAGATATCTATTATTCAGAAGAGCTTAATAAATTATATAAAAATAAAAATATGTATTTTGAGGAGATTTATAATGACAATGACTACTAAATTAACCAGTGTTACAGGTATCGAAAAAACTGATGGTACAAGAAAGTTAACAATTAAAGGGAAAACAAATAATTACACAGTTTATCGTATTCCCTTAGAGAAGCTATTCTATAATGACAGAAATGGTCGAATTGCTACTTACATTTCAAAATATATCGCAGAAGGAAATTATATCGACAGAACAATTATAGATGAATACAACGATGTATTACATGGGTTTATTCGTGAATCTAATTCAACTGCTTTAGATGCTACGAAAGATAATATTAGTAGATTTGGTCAACGTCTTCCAGGTGTTGTACTTCAAGATGGCCGTGTTATTGATGGAAATCGCCGTTTTACATGTTTAAGAGAATTAAGAAAAGAAGGAAATGATGTCTTTTTTGAGGCCGTTATTTTAGACACAGAGAATGGTATTGATGAGAGAGATATAAAACGTTTAGAATTAAATCTACAGCACGGTGAAGAACGCCCAGTAGATTATAATGCCATTGATTATTTAGTAGATATGTATAATGACATTGTGAAAAATAAAATGTTTTCCATTAAAGAGTATGGGGATTCTACAAATAAAAATAAAAAAGATATAGAAATGGGAGTTAAAAAGGCCATTTTAATGGTTCAATTTTTAGAATTTATTAATGCAAAAGAACAATATTTTATCGCGCGTGACATGGAATTAGATGGGCCATTACAAGAATGTGTTACTATCTTAAACAAGGAATTTAAAAAATGGAGTTTTGAAGAATTAGATAATCCAAGCTTTGAAGAGAAAGATATTCAAGCAGAATACCTTCGTATTCGTAATGCCTTATTTACAGCTATCTTTACGAGTCGTAGCGATGAACGAGGTGATTTAACTCGTTATATTCGTCAAATAGGGAAATCCGTTATTCATAGTGATAATCGAGAAGATTTCTTAGAAGAGTATGAAGAAATTGTTGAAGAAGTATACGAAACATTGCAAGAAGATATTGTTACATCTCAAACAGTAAAAGAAATTGGAAAAAAATTAGGGGATGCACGAAAAGAAAGCTCAGTAATTATTGATAAGGTAATTGAAGATACACAGATTACAGAAGCCCGTAAAAAGCCTGTTGAATTATTAAATCAAGCTTTAACATATTTAAATAAAATTGACAGCGATCAGGTGAAACGTCTCAAAGTTGAGGATGCTAAAGAATTTAATTTAGTTCTTGAAGAAATTAACGATGTACTAGCAGAATTTGGTGAAGCTCTTGAAATTTAATGAACTTACATTACAACCGTCATATTACACTACTACATCAGATATAGCGAAAGAGTTTTATAATCCAGTATTGTCTAGAGCAGTTTCGTATGACAGAGTTAGTGCTTATTTCAGTTCTCAAGCCCTTGCAGCTTATGCAAAGGGCTTGGAGGGCTTAATTTATAATGGTGGTCATATGAGGTTGATTATTTCTATTGATATAAGTGAAACAGACTTTAATCTAATTAGACAAGGCTATGCATTAAGAAAAGAATTACAAGAAGGGTTAATAAAAAAAATAGATAATCCGTTATCGTTGCAAGAACAAGTGAATTTTTTGAATTTAGCTAATTTAATTGCAAATGGTTATGTAGACATAAAAATAGGATTTACTAAAACAGGTATATTCCATTCTAAATTTGGGTTATGTCAAGATATCGATAATAATGTAATATATTTCACTGGATCAAATAATGAGACAGAAGCCGCTATAAAGAAAAATTTTGAGTCATTCGATATTACGGCTACATGGCTTGCATCACCGTTCGATCAACAAAAAATCTTAAAAGCACGAGATGAATTTGAAAAACTGTGGGATGATAGGCAAAATAATAACATTATTTATGTTAAAGAAGTTAACGAAGTGATTAAAAAGGAAATTATTAAGTATGATAAGGGGCGAATTATTCTGGATACGGAAATATTAACTGAAGATGCGTTAATCCTAACCATAGAAGAGGAAAGGTTAGTTCTCTATGATAACCTTGAATCCTATACTATCAAAACTTCAGATTTTGTAATAACTCAGAAATTGACACCATATTATGATCAAAAATATCCTAAGTTTTCAGGTGATTTAACTTACATTGAAATGAAAAAGGTAATTGATATATTAAAAAAATATGCAAAACGAAAAAAATTCAACTTCATTGTGAGTGACAAATTAGAAAAATATCTCGAAGAAAAAGCATATTTTATAGAGGAACGTTCAAAATATGGAGTTCTTCTAAAAAATCAAGATGAGAAAATTCTTAATCGTTTTGAAAAATTCAAGACGATTGTTACTAAGGAGCTATCTCGTACATTAAGAGATAAACAAATGTGGAGTGCGTTTTATATGCAACAAATGATAAATGCATCAAACTTTTCTGTTCCGGGTGCAGGTAAAACATCTATGATTTACGGTGTTTTTGCCTATTTGAATTCACCAGAAATAGATAAAGTTGATAAGATAGTAATGATTGGTCCGAAAAACTCTTTTTTATCTTGGAAGCAGGAGTTTAAGGAAAATTTTGGGGGTAAGAAGGAATTAAATATTTTAAATATCCATGAAAATCAAAGTAATGAATTTCAACTTAGATTAGACAGTGGTGAAAAGAATCTGATTCTCATTAACTATGAATCTTTGCAGAAATATGAATCGGTACTATTAGACATAATTGATCAACGTACAATGCTTGTTTTTGATGAGGGGCATAAAATAAAAGGTATTACTAGCAAACGTGCACAGTCTGCCAAACGTGTGTCTGTGAATGCTGGATATAAATATGTGCTAACAGGTACGCCTATTCCAAATTCATATCAAGATGTATTTAATTTTTTGAATATACTATATGCAGACGAATATAAAATGTTCTTTAATTTTAAACCAAACGATTTAGTGAAACCAAGTCCGGCTAAGGTAGATGAAATTAACGATAAAATGTATCCATTTTTTTGGCGTACAACAAAAAAAGAGCTAGATGTCCCCCCCGCTAATGATGATGAAATCATTCAAATTGTAGCAAATACAGAAGAACAAGAAATTATTGATTTACTGTATCGTAAATATGGGGACATTCCGTTTAACTTATACATTAGATTAATGCAAGCGACGGCAAATCCTGAACTACTATTAAAGTCAATTGATGCTATTGAAATGTATGGAGAAGAAGAATCTCAAAAATGGTTATCATACATGGATGATAAAACAGTAGTCTTTACTGAAGAAGAAGTAAGTTTAATTAAAAATGTCCCAGTTACATCAAAATATAGAGAAGCTATTAATTTAGCTAGTAATCTGTATGAAGAAGGAAAGCAAAGTATTATATGGTGTACGTTCGTGAGTACAATCGATAAGGTATGTAGAGATTTAAGATTAAGAGGATTGAATCCAGCTGTTATTTATGGTAGTACACTTCAAGAAGAACGAGAAGCTATTATAGAAAAGTTTAAGGCGAGAAAGATAGATGTATTAATTACCAATCCACATACTTTAGCTGAATCTGTTTCTTTGCATAAAACATGTCATGATGCAATATATCTAGAGTACTCATTTAATTTAACTCATATGTTGCAATCGAGGGATAGAATTCATCGTCTGGGGCTTCCTGAGAATCAATATACTCAATATTATTATTTAATGTTGAATGGACAAGAGGATAGACGAAATACAATCGACGAAAGAATATATCATCGATTAAAAGAAAAAGAAGAAAGAATGATTACAGCGATTGAAGATAAGAAGTTAGTTCCAGATCCTACAGAAGATTATCAAGAGATTTTGGATTTGTTTAAAATGTAGGTACTATAAAATTGAGCTGTTAAAGTGTTAATAACGATGGATGATAATGGTTTATTTGTATAAGGATTCTATCGTTAATAGTAGTTCTTTGGTGTAGAATTTGACGGATTAATTATTATTTGGGAAATAGGTTGTATTTTATTTAGTTTAATTATTCAAGATATAATTTATAAATAACCATTTCGAGTCAATATTAGTTGAATCGAAATGGTTATTTTTTAGAGTTTAAATATTTTATGTATTGAAGAAACGATGGAATAACTTGATAGGACTCAAAGCAATGTAGAGAATGTAATGAAGAAATTCAGCAGTTTAACACCTAGTTAAACTGCTTTTCCATTATAATAGAAGAAAAAACAACGGAGGAAAATCCCATGCCAACCTACAACAAACTAATCCGAAACAAAATCCCACAAATAATAAAAGCTAACGGAAAAACACCCACAACAAGAATTCTTACCCAAGACGAATACATAAAAGAACTCTGCAAGAAAACACAAGAAGAACTAACAGAATACATTGAAGCAAAAACAAAACCCGATAAACTCGAAGAACTATCCGACCTCCTAGAACTAATAAACGCCCTAGCCGAATACGAAGGCACGACACTAGAAGAAATCAACAACATCCGTAAAAAGAAAGCAGAAGAACGAGGCGGCTTCTCAGATCGAGTGTTTCTAATTGAAGTAACCGATAACTAGCCCTTCATAAGCCCCTCATAAGCCCCTCATAAGCCCCTTACAAGCCCCTACCAAGTAATAAATCACTAAGAAAAAACACAACAAAAACAAAAACACCAACAAACACCGTAGTAGGAGTCGAAAAAAATTTTAAAATAACACGCCAAAAACCCGGCCCTCCCGCCTATATATATTACAAAGGGGCTTTTACTTTTGAACGGAGACGGGAGGAATTAGGATGGCGGTGTATCGTAATGTGCAGGTGAATTTTTGGCAGGATGATTTTGTTTTGGATTTGACGCCGGAGGAGCGGTATTTTTATGTTTATTTGTTAACTTGTTCGAAGACGACGCAGTGTGGGATTTTTCCTTTTCCGAAGCGGTTAGCTGAGATGGAGACGGGTTATAATCGGGAGACTGTTGATAAGCTTGTGCAGCGCTTCATTGATTATGGGAAGATTCTTTATGATGCGGATACTCGTGAGTTATTCGTTTTGAATTGGCTTCGTTATAATCCGGTGACGAATACGAATGTGGAGAAGTGTGTGCTTCGTGAGCTGAAGGGTGTGAAGAATAAGGAGTTTGTACATATGTTTCTTCAGAAGTGCGTAGAGGAGGAGCTGAATGTTCCGATGCTTTTAGCACATTTCGGTATGCCGAGTGAATTGGCTGTGGATGATGTTGATCCAGATTCAGTTTGTGAGGAGACAGAGGAAGAAGAGGTTATAGAGGAAGAGACGGGAAGTCGCGTGTTTTCTTTTTATGAGCAAAATTTCGGTAGTTTGTCTCCGCATACGGTGGAGGAATTGAGTGCGTGGATGGAAGATTTGTCAGAGGAGCTTGTGCTGAAGGCTCTTCAAATTGCGTTTGAGAATAATAAGCGGACGGTTGCTTATGTGAAGGGGATTTTGAGAGGGTGGCATGGGAAAGGGTTTACGAAGGTTTCTGAGGTTGAGGCGGATATGGCGAGCTTTAGGAAGAAGGATTCGTCTGTTAGTACGGTTGAGACGGAGGAGTTTTTGGCGAGGTGTGAGGAGTGGGAGAAGAATGCGCCGTCTGAGGAAGAGTTGCAGCGCTTTTTAGCAGAACGCGGGTGGCGGCCATGAGTATTCAAAATGTGGAGGCGGAAAAGACGGTATTAGGTTCTCTATTACTTGATGGAGAGCTTATTAAGGAGTGTCGTTTGACGGAGCGGTATTTTTCTCTGTCGGTGCACAAGTCTATATTTCAGTTAATGCGAAAAATGGAAGAAGAGGGGCAACCGATTGATCTTGTGACGTTCATTTCTAGGGTAGATCCGAAGTTTTTAGAGGGGATCGGGGGAATGGAGTATTTTATAGGCTTAATGGATGGGGTGCCTACAACTGCCAACTTCTCTTATTATGAGGGGCTTGTTCGAGGTGCCTGGAAAATGTATCAGGCAGGTGTTCTCGGGCACAAGATGGGAGAGCGCCTTATTGCGGAGAAGAATGAAAAAATTATTGGTGAGACGATTACGGCACTTTGTGAGTTAGAGGAAAAGGACTGTGTATGTGAGTTTGATTTGAAGGATGCGCTAGTTGATTTATATGAAGAGCTTCATCAAGATGCGAAAGAGATTACTGGTATTGAGACTGGTTATACATCGCTAAATAAAATGACGTGCGGATTGCAGGAAGGTGATTTTGTCGTTCTTGGTGCGCGTCCTTCTATGGGGAAGACTGCGTTTGCGCTTAATGTGGGACTGCATGCGGCGAAGTCTGGAGCGGCGGTTGGATTGTTTTCGTTAGAGATGAGTAGTAAGCAACTGTTAAAAAGGATGGCGTCTTGCGTAGGTGAAGTGTCAGGAGGTAGGCTGAAAAATCCGAAGCATCGTTTTGCGATAGAGGACTGGGAAAAGGTGAGTAAGGCGTTTGCAGAGATTGGTGAACTGCCATTTGAGATTTACGATAACGCGGGCATTTCGGTGCAAGATATTTGGATGCAAACTCGTAAGTTAAAGCGGAAGCACGGTGATAAAAAGCTTTTAGTCATTGTAGATTATTTGCAGCTCATTACGGGCGATCCGAAGCATAAGGGCAATAGATTTCAAGAGATTAGTGAGATTTCTCGTAAGCTTAAGGTATTAGCACGTGAGTTAAATGTTTGTGTAGTAGCGTTATCGCAATTATCTCGTTCGGTAGAAGCACGACAAGATAAGCGACCTCTTTTATCTGATTTAAGAGAGACAGGACAAATTGAGCAAGATGCGGATGTCATTATGCTTATGTATCGCGAGGATTATTATGATAAGGAAACAGTGCAGAAAGAGGTGACGGAGATTCATGTGGCGAAGCATCGGAATGGACCTGTGGGCAGTTTTAAGCTGAGGTTTATGAAGGAGTTTGGGCGGTTTGTGGAGATTGGATGATAAAATAGAAGAAGGCATATAAAAAGGTAAAGGAGTGGTTACGGATGACAAAAGTAGGTCGTTTATATGAACAAGAGAAGCAAGAAGAAATTGATAAAGCACTTTCGGCAGCTGGAATGCTCTTTAAAGGAATGAGTGTAGAAGAAATAGCTAAAAAATTAGATGTAACAATTGAAAAGGTGAAAGAGTGGGAGAAGCGTTTATCTCATTAATCGCTGGGGTAACGGCAGCGTCTGTATAAATTTATACAAAAATAGCCGAATATTTATTATATAATAGTCGGCTATTTTTGTACGGAGAAGTTGTTAGGTTTAATACGCAAATCTTTTGGTTTGCTCTTGAATATATTCCTCATTTCCCCATAAAGAAAGATCTTCTCTCTGCAGTAATCCATTGCTGCAAGTCATCTTGGCTACGTCGGACAAGTCGATTTACTAACACATCATGCCATACATAATCCTCTAGTAAGTATATATGAACGGGGTCATCTGTATAAAAAGCAATATTACGCTCTTCAATTGATGGTCCGTAAATCATTTCTTTAGAATCTATCGATAAAATAAACCAATGTTCTGTAGACAAGGTTTCTGTATAAGGTGTTATGCGATGGGCTTCTAGATTTTTAATTGGGTTTTCAACATGCAGGGTAATACCTTGTATTGTAACTTTATCAGCTACTTCAGATAGATCTTCTTTTAACGCTTCATACATCTCATCCCACATTGAAATGACAATACGTCGTTCTGCTTTTTTTATTAATGCCTGACAATAGCTAATGATTGTTTGATTGTCTTTTAAAGTAATCACTCGATTATCCGTTTTTTCCTCGGAAGTTTCTAGTTTTTTTAATGAATCACTTATTCCTTCGTAAGTAGACTGCCATTCTGTTTGCGCCTTCTGTAAAAAGATTTCAACAGGTAGAGGTGAATAGCGAGTGGTGTCATTTATTTCTTCCTTCATGACAATTCCTTTTTCTACAAGGTTACCTAAAATCTCATAAATTCGCGCTCTTGGGACACCCGAATCCTTACTCACTTGGTAGGCTGTGACAGGCCCTTGTTTAACAAGAGATACATAAGATTTAGCTTCATATTCATTGAAACCAATTTTTTTAAGCTGTTGCACTATGTAGTCCACTTTTTTCGTCCTCCGATGTTTGCTTTTATCCCGCTTTAACGGGCAGTAAGACTCCCACCTCAAAATTCAGCGGAAGCAAAGAAGTTAGGTGGGGGTCGGGCTGCCCGTAAAAGCCCGATTGGTTCAACTAATAATCAGTGGCCCCACTGATTAAAGTTTCACTTTATATTTTAACGTTACAATAACTGTTTACATTTAGCAAATTATTAGTTACTATTCGAATAGTGACTAAAGGGGAGGTTAATAGTATGGATTTTTATTTAGACCCATCTGTATTAATGATTTTGATTGTTTTTGGATTTGTAGCTGCATTTATTGATTCAGTTGTAGGTGGTGGTGGACTCATTGCTTTACCAGCTTTATTATTTACAGGACTGAATCCAGCAAGTGCAGTAGCTACGAATAAACTAGCGTCGACAATGGGAAGTGCAACTAGTAATATTGTATTTTATCGTTCTGGTAATCTTGATTTGAAATCGGCGTTTAAATTAGTTCCGCTCACTTTCATAGGTTCCATAATAGGGGCATGGACTGTTCATTTAATGAATCCAGAAGTATTGAAGCCATTAATGCTGATCATGCTTGGTGCGGTCGCTATTTATACGATATTCAAAAAGGATTGGGGTAGTATTTCCACTCATAAAAAATTGTCTGGTCGACACGTCATTATTTTTACTTTTTTTGTTTTTGCTATTGGTTTTTATGATGGATTTCTAGGTCCTGGAACAGGTTCATTTTTAATGTTTTCTCTTTTATTTATTGGGTATGATTTTTTAAAAGCAGCAGGTAATGCGAAGCTTCTTAATTTAGGAAGTAATGTTGGTGCATTGTTGATGTTTATGTATGTAGGGCAAGTAAACTATGCGTATGGTTTTATAATGGGGATTGCTCAAATTGCTGGAGGGATTGTTGGCTCCAAATTTGCTATAAAAAAAGGGAGCGGGTATGTTCGTGCTCTTTTCATTACGGTAACTTGTTTATTGTTAGCGAAAAATCTGTATGACTATATTCAGTAAGTAATTAAAGAACTTAGAAAAGGTCAAGTATGCAAACTACATCGAGTATAAGAAGATACTAAGGAGAGATTCCTTTTAACATTTTTTAGATGCTACCTTGTTTGAAGATAGCATCTAAAAAGAAAATCTAATTGAAGAGAATGAAAATAATATAAACTCATATTTTTCTATGTAAAATTTCATTTGTTTTGTTTACATAATATCTTTACAATCATTTGATAAAATAAAGTCAACTGCATATTGTGAGGGTGGATGGTTATCCCTTCTTTCTATTCGGAAGGAAAGGAGGTGATAATATGGAGTTTTTGTTTGACTTTGTAAAAGAGTTTGTCAAAGCGACTGTGCGCGAAGTTTCAGCGTATTTTTTGCGGAAGCAACTTCTAGATAAGGACAACAAAAAACCCACTCCGCGCCGTCACAAGCAAAAGGGTGGGTTCCGCAAAAAGAAATAGCTTATAATAACCACCACCCTAAGCGGTAGCAGTTAAGGAAGAGATGTTAGCGCATCTCTTCTTTTTATTATATGCCATTTTATTTGATGTCATACTTATATAGTATTCTACGGAAAATATAGCATATTCCTATTTTGTGGTCAATTTGATCCCGCTTTAACGGGCAGTAAGACCCCCATCTCAAAATTCAGTGGAAGCAAAGAAGTTAGGTGGGGGTCGGGCTGTCCGTAAAAGTCCGAT
Organism: Bacillus sp. FSL R9-9497; assembly: GCF_038005805.1. NCBI lineage: Bacteria > Bacillati > Bacillota > Bacilli > Caryophanales > Bacillaceae > Bacillus > Bacillus sp. FSL R9-9497. The sequence goes on from NZ_JBBOTY010000001.1 coordinate 946,908, forward strand.
TGGTTCAACTAATAATCAGTGGGGGATGAACAAAACCCCCCACTGATTAAAGTTTCACTTTATTGCATGATTGAAAAGGTGTAGTCTTATTCCTCTTCAAACTGAAAAATATCCCGATTAATAAGTTGGTGGAGATACTTATCCATTTCAGCCGCAGAAACGCTTCTTTCATTTTTAAACCACCATGCGCTTAATGAGGTGATTGCCCCTGAATAAAATTCAATGATTAGATCATTTGGCATCGTATGATTTTTGCGCAGTTGATGTAACGCTTCTATTTCTTGTTTTCTCGTTTCGTGACTTAAATACTGTGTCCGGTTAATAAATTGTTCATCAGACATTTGTGTCTCTAATATTTTACCGATTTCTTCATGGTGTAGAAATTGTTCCATTACTTGAAATGGTTTACTTAATCGATCTGAAACCGGTATTTCAGCAATCATCTTGCTGTATCGTTTAAATCCAAATGCTAATAAAGCATCTTTATCTTCAAAGTGTTTATAAAAGGTTGTTCGGTGTACCATCGCGCGGTCACATATTTGGTTAATTGTGATCGTACTATATTTCTGTTTTGATTGTGTCATTAATTCAAATAAGGAATCCCATAGTAATTTATGTGTACGTCTAATACGTAAATCAATTTGTTTTTCATTATCGTTCATCTACAATTCTCCTTTTTTGTAGATTAAATATACAGTGGCTGAAAATTGATTCTCCCTTTTTAATCTACATATGTATATTATATTACATGTGTTCTGGTGTATTTAAAGTTTTTAGTAAGAAACAGGAGGAGAATTTGCAAATGAATATGACAACTAAGAGCCCAGCAAGTGGCAAAGTTGATACTTCTAATATGAAACATACCCCTATTTTAATTGCATTACTTTTAGGGGCAATGGTTGCATTATTAAATGAAACATTACTTGGTAATGCGTTAACGGTATTAATGAAAGAATTTGATGTAACAGCTTCAACGATTCAATGGCTTTCTACAGCTTACATGTTGGTGGTTGGGGTTTTAGTCCCAATTACAGCGTTACTTCAGCAATGGCTCACAACAAGACAAATGTTTTTGATCGCTATGGTAACGTTTTTAGCTGGTACATTAATTGCGGGATTCGCACCGACATTTTCTGTTTTATTAGTCGGCCGTATCGTCCAAGCAGTAGCGACGGGATTAATTACACCGTTATTAATGAATACGATTTTAATCATTTGTCCACCTGAAAAACGTGGTGCGACAATGGGATTAATCGCACTTGTGATGATGGCAGCTCCGGCAATTGGTCCTACATTATCTGGAGTAATTGTGGATTCATTAAATTGGCGCTGGTTATTCTACATTGTTATTCCAATCGTGATCATTTCAATTATGATTGGGATGAAGTACATTCAAAATGTTTCAGAGTTAACAAGACCAAAAGTAGATTACCCATCAATCCTTTTATCGACACTCGGATTTGGCGGACTTGTGTATAGCTTTAGTGCATCAGGTGATTTAGGATGGTCTGATACGAAAGTGTATGGCGCTTTACTTGTTGGATTTATCTCATTATGTATTTTTGTCGTCCGACAATTAAAAATTGAGAATCCAATTTTAGAATTACGCGCATTTAAAGTCCCGATGTTTACATTATCAGTTGGATTAATCGTCATTGTGATGATGTCGTTATTTTCAACGATGACTTTATTACCGATGTTCCTGCAAACAGTTTTACTCGTTACAGCTTTTAAATCAGGAATCATCATGCTTCCGGGAAGTGTTATTAGCGCCATAATGGGACCAATCGCAGGTAAACTATTTGATAAATTTAGTCCGAAAGTTATTATCGTTCCCGGTATTGTGTTAGTGGGGATAGCAATGTTCTTATTTAAAGGCATTACTCCTGATACATCAATGGTAAAAATTATTGTTATGCATAGCGTATTAATGGTTGGACTCATGTTTGTCATGACAGCACAAACATACGGTTTAAATCAATTAACACCAGATTTATATCCGCACGGAACAGCACTGTTTAGCACACTGCAACAAGTAGCTGGCGCAATTGGTACGGCTATCTTTATTTCGAAAATGTCTTCAGGAACAGCTAGCTATATGGAAAGCTCCGTAAATCCAATGGACCCAGTAGAGAAGTTAAATGGTTTAACGTCTGGATTCCAAGGTGCATTTGCACTAGGGTTAGTCTTTATCATTGTTGCTTTTATCGTATCGTTGTTTTTAAAAGAAGAGAAAGAGGGAGTAAAGGCAGCGAGGGTTTTACAGAACGAGAATTAAGATTTAAATAAAAAAGACATCTTTAAGAGGTAAAGATGTCTTTTTATATTTCTTTCGTAACACTTGTTTTTGATGTCTTAATACATAAGAATTGGTATGTAAAATATTTGTATATTTTGAACATGAATAATTATTGAGAATAACGATGCAAAGCTGTGCTAATAACTAAAAGTCCAATAATGAGAGAAAGTGTTCTTATAATAAGTTCTGCCACTAATAGTTCACCAAATGATTTAGTGACATCGTATATAGATCCTGTTATGAGAATAGGCATAGTCATGATTGTGAAGTTGTTATATTGGTATTAAATGATTTATACGTTTTTTATAGTAAAAATTAGAGACTCTTCAATAAAAAGGAATTAAATATGGTATTCTTTAGTTAAGATATGTAAACGAAGACAGGGGAAATGAAGATGGACAAGAAGCTAACGTATTGGCTAGCATCTATTATAGGGGGAGTAGTACTTGCAACTGGTATGACTTATGGAATGTTACAGTTTGCTGAAGTCCCGCTTAAGAGTGAGGACCATGTTTTTGCAGAGGTTAATAAAGAAGACATACTATCGAATGAAGCAGAAGTGAAAGGTTCAAATGCACAACTTCACATTACAGTAACTTCTACTGAAGAAGAAGTTATTTCAGCTATGCATAGCATGACTCATCAAAAAGTAAAAGCATGTGAAGGAAAGGGAGCAACCCCACATCCATCAACTTAAGGATTTAGACTATTTTTGAAGTTAAAAGCACGTTACTATTTTCTTATGTTAATGAGAAAGGGTGACGTGTTTTTTATGAATATGAATCAAAAACAAGAATTATCTTTATTCGCTGAAGAGTTATATCGATATATGTCTCCCGCTACACTTAATCAATTAGCCATAGAAGCAGGCGGAATGAAACGAAAACGTAAGTGCCACGGGCACCATTTCTTATCTTTGTGTGTATGGCTAAATCAACAAGTCGCTACTACCTCTCTTACTCAACTATGTAGTCAATTAGAAACTTCAACAGGAGTTTTATTAAGTCCGGAAGGACTTAATCGGCGATTTAACTCTGCTTCTGTAGCCTTCTTTCGAACTGTATTTACTACACTTCTACAAGCTAAAATTGGAGGCGTATCTAAGATTTCTCATTCTCTTTCTTCCTACTTTGAGCGCATTCGCATCCTTGATTCTACAACCTTTCAGGTTCCAGATCGATTCGCATCTACCTATCCTGGTGCCGGAGGATGTAGTCATAAAGCTGGTGTGAAAATTCAACTAGAGTATGACTTGTTGAGTGGGGAATTTTCTGATGTGAAAATTGAGCCAGGAAAACGAAGTGATCAGGCGTATGGTGCGACTCGAACAGGCATGATACAAAAGAATGAGCTGTATATTCGTGACTTAGGATATTTTCGTCTACAAGACTTTAAGTCTATTCAAGACAAGCAGGGGTATTATTTATCTCGTCTTAAGTTACCAACTAAAATATATAGAAAAGAGTTCGAAACAGTGGTATTTAAAACAAAACCCTCTCAATTGAAACCAGTATATATACAAATTCATTTGGAAGACATTATGAAACAACTACAACCTGGCCAAGTGTATGAATTACACGATGTATATGTAGGGAGTAAGGACAAATTGCCTACTCGTATTGTAGTTTATAGGTGTACCGAGGAGCAAAAACAGAAACGCCTACGTGACCGAGCTATTCGTGAAAAGAAAAAAGGAATTACATATACAGAGCGTACAAAGCTTTTACAAGGTATTACGGTATATATGACAAACATTCCTACGGAATGGGTACCAAAAGAGAAAATCTATGATTTATATTCATTACGTTGGCAAATTGAGCTGTTATTTAAAATATGGAAATCTTGGTTTCAAATTCATCGTTGTAAATCTATTAAACAAGAGCGATTAGAATGTCATCTTTATGGGCAACTCATTAGTATTCTATTATGTTCTTCTACTATGTTTAAAATGCGAGAACTCCTATTACGTAAGAAACAGAAAGAGCTAAGTGAATATAAAGCGATGTACATAATTAAGGATTATTTTTCACTTTTTTACCAAGCATTACACAAAAACACCCAAGAATTATCAAAGGTTCTCCTTCGTCTGTTTAACCTCCTACAGCACAACGGACGAAAATCTCATCGATACGAGAAAAAGACAGTCTTTGATATTTTGGGTGTTGTCTATGAGTATACCACTTCTACTCATCAGGTAGCATAGTAAAAAATTGAAACCCGTCAGGGTTTATTTGATATGCCCGCTTTTATAAAATCTACAAAAGATAATAAAAAACTATATGGAAAGACCACATTTTGTTTGAAAATATACCTTAAGTTGATGGATGTGGGAGCAACCCCTATGTCCAAAAAGAATGCAGAGAAAGTAAGAAATATTCTAAACGGAAACAATTTCAAGAACAAAGAAGAGCTATTAGCAATTACTGAAAGATGGGCAAATAGAGATTTTAGTAAAATTTTAGAAGAACATAACTATTTTATTAAACTTCAAGGTGGCAAGATAGGTGAAGCTACAGTAATGGATACGGTAGACGAGAAAGTATTCTGTCTCAATACTTTCGGTGATGATGTAACGGCTGCATTAGTTAAATCAGGAGATCTTCAAGCCTTGTAAGGTGTTTTTTCTTTAATATAAAGAAAGCCTCAAGTATTCATATACTTGAGGCTTTTCTAATGGAAAGATAGGAATGGTCCGAATTCTTTACATTAAGAACAAAGTGGAATTACTCCTAAACCAATTAATAAAGCTGCAGCAACTGCTGGAATTGGTACAGGAATTTGAATACCTTCTACAAATAAGAAGTATTGACCACTTACTATTTTAAAACAAACTAATTGCATGGCTATTCCTCCCTTCTTTTAGGATTAATACATTATATTAATTTATCTATCTATTGATATAGTTAAATTATTTATTTTTAAAAATATAGTTAATATGTGAATAGTTTTCGAAAGGACCTGCTCAATCAATGCGGAAAAACATAAGATGAAACGAATCCATTAAAATACATGAGTGAACCTTAGTTTTCCCCTCTTATCTAAAGGAGGAACTATTATGGGTTATGGTGATAGTTGTGGCGGTTGTGGCTTTTCTGGAGGCTTTGCTTTATTAGTTGTGTTATTCATTTTATTAATCATCGTTGGAGCTTCTTGCTTCTGCTAAAAACTATTGGAAAAGACACTCATATAGAGTGTCTTTTCTTTCGTGCAAAATGATTCCTGACAATAGCCAACTGTATAAAGTATACGGTATACTTTTGCCTCATTAGACATATAAAAATGTTGGAGGGATGTTATGAAACTAGTAGGGAAGCACATTTATATTCGGCTTTATAAAACTGCTGATGCTAACGAGTTAGCTAACTTACATATTAGAAATCGCGAATTTTTTCAACGAGTTTGTCCATTGCTCCCAGAAGTTTTTTATACAGAAGAACATCAAAAAATACGTCTTGAACAATCTCTAAAAAAGACAGCTGAAGGGCAAGTATACCCTTTTGGAATCTTTTTAAGAGAAAATGATAAGCTTATCGGAGACATTTCATTAACTCAAATTGTTAGGGGAGACCTCCAAAGCTGTTATACGGGATTCACTTTAGATAAGGAGCATAATGCAAAGGGCTATACAACAGAGGCTCTTCAACTTGTTGTAGAGTTTGCTTTTAGGGAATTAAAGCTACATAGAATTGAAGCAGGAGCGATACTTGATAATATAGCATCTATTCGTGTATTAGAAAAAGTGGGGTTTAAAAAAGAAGGTATAGCGAAAGAAAATATAAGGATTAATGGCAAATGGACAAATCATCAAATATTAGCTATTATCAATAGTTTGGATGTGTAAGCTTATTTTGATTCCAATAACGATAATTATGTAAAGGGCTGTCTATATCGACAGCTTATTATATTTTTTGCTTAGCGTGATTTTTTCGGTTAATTCAGTAAAAAACGGAAACTCTGCAACCCACGCCAGGATAGGAATGTATAAAAAAATGAATAGCATTATAGGGGTACGGAAACGATTATGAGTTTCAAGGGCCACTCTGAAATTAAATACCACGCTTCGATTTTAATAAGTGTATTTGAGAAACTCTAAATCCTTTAAAATCAATAACTTGTAAGCTTCTCAATAGAGTACACTCTATTGAGAAGGTAAATATGCAATTATGCATATTTATATTTTTTTATTTTAATAGTAAATAAACCTAATATATAATTAAAAAGTTTTTTGCGAATTGATAAGGAGATGCGAGTATGAAGAAAACCATAGGACTTATATTATCATTATTTTAATTACTTTCTACCTATGCACCAATGTTTACAGAGGAAGTCGAAGTTTTAAATCAAATAGGCCGCGTCAAAGAGAAAGGAGATTAGTATTATTATGGATCTCGTCAACATAATGCGAATTTTAGACTAAGGGATTTTCAAATTAAAAAACTTGGTTTTACTGTTTATTAAGAAGGTTCCATAAACGGGCTACTACATTTAAAACATGAAACATCTTATGAACTAATTATTGTTTAGACAGAATGACTTAGGTTGTCCTTATGCGAAATATTAGTATGAATAGAAATTTGATAATTATATAAGACGCCGTAAATGAAGGATAAAATAAGTGCTGATTTTGCAATTATATTTTTAAAAATTGAATAGGAGATCTATTATGAATACAATTAAGAAATTATTTTTAAGTTCTGTGATATGTATTTTATTATTCAGTACAGTAGGAACAGCGTATGCAGAACAAAATGGTCAAGTGAATTCATCATCTTTTATTGACGTTCCTAAAACCCACTGGGCATATAAAGAAATGATGTATATGGCTGAAAATAAGATTATAACAGGATACGGAAATGGATATTTCGGTGCTACGGATCCTATTATTCGCGAACATCTTGCTGCTTTCTTGTATCGATATTTAAAACCGCAAGATAGTACAAATAATCCATTTGTTGATATTGGTGACAGCAATTTTAAAAAGGAAATTTTGGCACTTACTGCACGGGGCATATTTAGCGTAAATGTAGAGAAACAATTCAATCCGAAAAATAATATGACGCGTGCTGAAATGGCTGCAGTGCTTGTCAGAACATTCGATTTAAAACCGCAAGGTAATTTTGACTTTACGGATATGAAAGGTCATTGGGCTAACGAATATGTCAAAATATTAGCTGGAAATAAAATCACAAATGGTACTGGTGATGGTAATTTCAATCCAAATGGACTTGTCACAAGAGAGCAATTTTCTGTGTTCTTATATAGAACAATCATGGCAACATCAGGTATAAAAAACAATGAATCGGTTGGATGGGTTGTAGATGGAGAAAAGAAATACTATTATGACAAACCAGGCGTGAAACATACTGGATTATTACGTTCAGGGGATGATACCTATCTCTTCGATAAAAATGGTAATCTAGCTTCAGGATGGAATACTGTAGCCGGAAAGGACTACTATTTTGATACGGTAAGTGGAGCTGCACAAAAAGGATGGTTCTCTCAAACTACCCATTGGTATTATGCAGACGATAACGGTGTGATTCAAAAAGGCGATGTAATCTATAAGGGAAAACAATTTCAATTTGATAGAACAGGTAAAATGGTAAAAGGATGGATAACAATCCAATCCCTCGACCAAAATATCTACAAATCCAGAACAGTTGTAAGGGGATTTGACCCGATAAAAGTTAGAAAGGATGAAATTCTTGAAGTAGTAGGGGAAGACGGTCCTCTATGGTTTAAGGTGAACTACAATGGTCAAACATACGTTGTGCAAAAATTATTTGCAGTCGTGTTTGATCAATCTCTATCTAATAAACTAGATACAATTCGTCAAGATATTGATGATTTAAAAAAGAGTACTGAGTTAGTAAAAAAATATTCAGAACGCTATAAAAAAGCAAAAGAAACTAAAAATGATGATGCGGCTTTAGTTGAATCTAGTGAACTTGCACAAAGTGTCTCTCAATTACTAACCACACTAAAAAAATCTGAATTGAAGAACACTGTAGATAAAATTTATGAAAAAGAAGCTGATCCAGCTGTAAGAGAAAAATACAATTCTACTATCGCAACTTTAGAGATGATGAATCAGGATTTTGGGAAAATCCATAAATTAATGCTACTAAAAGATAGTATTATGGTTATCGATAAAGCGAATCAGGATTCAGGTAATATTATTCAACAAATCCAACAAGGTAAATATTTGGTACAGCAGGATAAAGCTAACCTTCAAAACTATGTGAATGGTTTAACGGATTATAAAAATAGTATGACAGCCTATAAAAAGCAAATGTTGGAATGGTTTGTGGATACTGCTGATGCAGGAACAGATGCCATGATAATGTTTATGGACATGACAACAGCTTACTCGCTCTCAATTAATAAGGTGTTTATCGAACCAGCAGAAAAATGGGTTGGCACATTACCAAAAGGTGAAATAGAAAAATTTGCAGACGGTGTTCGCGACTATGGACAGCAACTTACTGCCATGCAGGAAGGATTCAAAAATAGACTACCTGAATATAAACAAATGGCCAGTGATTTACGCGTAGTAAATCAAAGTTTCCATAAGTTTGGAGATTCAGTGCAAAAAGCTGGGGCATCACTTCATAAACAAGCAGTAATGGCTGATGGACTAATTAATAGTGTCTCAACGCATGTTGCAGAAGCTCAACAAGCATTTCCAACACTACATACAGATATTATGTCTGGATTAGATGCTGCTAATAATATGATGGATTCTGCTAATAAAATTTCAGGCTACAAAATAGATACGTCTAATGTTGTTAAAAATGTTGGTAATATGGATGGTTTAACAACCCGTCTTAAGGATTTTGGTGTACCACCTGAAAAAATGAAAGAATATCTGGAAGAACAAAAGCGAACGAATGAATTAGGATCTATGGCGCTTGATTTTATTCCAGTTGTTGGACAAATTAAACAAGGTTTACAAATTTATAATGGAAGAGAATTTTTCACAGACAGAAAATATGAGCCGAATGATTATGTATGGGGAACTGTTTCTACAGTTGTAGGTGGCACTCCTAAAGTTATTGGTCGAGTATTTGGTAAATATGGAGAGTTAGAGCAAAAAGCGAAGGATTTAGGAAAAGTATCAAAGGTAACTGAAGAGATTGGATGGAGTATGCCAAGAGGTGGCGGCGTCATTGATGGACGTAAGTACTCTGAACATGCACTTGAAAGAATGGCACCTGATACAGTTCAAGTTCGAGCGGAGCTTACAAAACGAGCACGTGAGCGAGCTGAAAGAAAAGGGTATACATTCGGATCAGATAAATACATGGAAGAATTAAAAAAAGTTGATCCTCGAGGAATGACTCCAAATGTAGTTGAAGATATTATAAAAACGGGCACTCGCAAACCAGGAGACAATCCTGGTACTTGGAAATACGTTAGAGACGAAGGCTACGTAGTTATAAATGATAAAGGTGACGTTATCACAGTTGTTCCCGCAAAGAAAAAAGAATAGAATGAATAGCATAGTAAGTAATCTATGACAAAAAGGTTGAGGAATATTGGATATTAAACATGATAAGTATGAGTTACTAGAAATTTTCGAAAGCGAACCAGAAGATTACTATATTCCAGGTGCAGGTGCGTATCGATATAGTAAAATTGATAAACTTAGATTTGAACTGGTTATGAATATGTTCTATTATGATGCAACAGTTGAATTAATAATGCTATACGAAGACAAACGTATCATAGAAACCAAGATGGAATCAGTGAAAGAAATATATACTCGTAATGATTCACTATACATTCTAGGTACAGAAGAAAAGAAAAAAATCGAAGTAAAATTCAAGCCACATTTTACAGTTACAATAAATGAGTTTTAAAAACTTGAAATCAATGTTCGTAAATATTCTGAACATGCTTTAGAAAGAATGGCCCCGGATACAATACAAGTTCGAGCTGAATTAGAGGCACATGCCAAAAGTAGAGGGCTTGTACGTAGTACACAGAAATTTAAAGAATTTGTTAATCCTAGAGGTATCACAACTTCTGTAGTAGATTTTCTGTGCCTTTTCATTGGAAAATCAAGACTGATATAAAAAATGAGTAGAAAAAACAAGGCTTTTACTTCGTGGATACCACTACAAAGTAAGAGCCTTGTTTCATTATATTTGTTCATACAGTTTTCCTTGTAGTCTTCTGTTTTCATCCTTCAATCTCTTATTCTTTATCAATTTTTCGAACAGGTTGATGGCAAAAGTTTTTTATACAAAATAACATCAAAAAATACGTCTTGAACAAGTATGAAAAAAGAAAGCTGAAGGGCAAGTATGTCCTTTTGGAATCTTTTTAAGAGAAAATGATAAAATGATCGGAGACATTTCATTAACTCAAATTGTTAGGGGAGACCTCCAAAGCTGTTATACGGGATTTACTTTAGATAAGGAGCATAATGCAAAGGGCTATACAACAGAGGCTCTTCAACTTGTTGTAGAGTTTGCTTTTAGGGAATTAAAGCTACATAGAATTGAAGCAGGAGCGATACTTGATAATATAGCATCTATTCGTGTATTAGAAAAAGTCCTACATAAGGGGACTTTTTCTAATACATATAGATTAAAATAATAATAGAAATTTTTTATTTTTTTCCACAACTATTAATTAAATCATATTGTTTAGAAATCATTTCATTTCGAATTTGATTGAGATGTTTATTTAATGTTTCTTTTATTGCACTACCTGTTTTGCTTTCAAAACTTTTGTTTAATTCAATTCCTTGTTCAGATAAACTTTTGCATACATCATGAAATGCTTCTTTGTTTTTTTGAATGGCATGTTTTTGGCTTGCTACTATGCTATTTGTTTTGAATGCTACATCAGTTTTTAAAAGTGATTGTTGCAGTTCTTTTTCTAATTGCTTTTTAACAGCTTGCAACTCATCTATAATAGTTCCAACTGCACCAACTGTAGCTTTCTCTATTTCTTTCTCTATTTTTTGAATTTCCCCTATAAAATCCATCATATTATCTCGCCGCCAGTCCTTCAAAATTTGTTCCTAATTGATTATCTTTATCTCGTAATGAATTAGCTGCATAAGCAATATCATCTCCAAAATGAATCAATTCTTTTTGTTTTTTCCGTAAAAGATGAATTAGTTCTTCTGCTAGTTGTATATCATGAAAATAGTCTTTTCCGTTTTGGGATATTTTCGCAACCTCTCTAATTGCTTCATCTACTTCATGTTCTTCTAACAGATGATATTTTCCTCCAGGGCCTGTCTCATGCTTCAATTGACTCTTTAATTTCGCAACTTCCTCTTCTTCTTGTTGTTGGAATGTTTCTATATTTCTAATAATATCAGATAATATATCGCTTATTTTTTGTATCTCTTTTGCATGACGAATGATATCATCTGGTTCTAATTCTAGTCGAACACTACCATTATTGTGGAACATTTCTAGAAATGTTGACATTGGATGTTGTCCCATAAATACAGCCGCGAGAATACTATCTGTTCCATTACTTTTTGTTGTAAATTGTTTACCAATCATAGGTGCTCCAAATTGATCAAAATTTCCTACAGCATCTTTTCTATGAGTATAATCTACTACTTTATTTTCCATTACGCCTTCATCTACTCGTTTTTTTGCTTTATCACTTAGTAATCTATAAATATTTGGTGCAGCATATGTTGTTGCATAACAATTCATTTCTGCTGCTACATATTGGGCTTCTGCAGCACCTTTACTATGTCCGGTAGTGTGAATAGATGTAGGGTTATATTTTTTCTTAATTTTTTCTGCAAATTCTACTGCACTATCAAATGATGTCGGTACCTTTTCACCTGCTACACCAAGGTTCTTTTTCTGTCCAAGTGTAATTTGAACTATATCTGTGGTTTTATCTCCATCGAATCTACCAAATTCAGTACCGCGGTATGCAATGATTACATCGTCATACTGTTTTTTACCAGATTTATACTTATCTGCGGGTACTACAGCGATTGCTTGTAATCCATTTTTCACCTTTGTGTGATCTGCATCGAAGGTGTCTATTACCTTCCATAATTTACCGTCAATTCCTTTTATCTCTTTCCCTTCTTCCAAATAATCTTTTTTATAAACCATACTTGAAAGCTCAAAATAATCTTCATCTGTCGCAATGGTATTCTTTTTCAATTCATTCATCTGCCTCAACTCACTTCGTGGTATATTTTAAATATATTTAATGATAAGGGGAATAGGAATGAAAAAAGCAATAATTATTATAATATCCATAATTTTCATTATAACAGGAGGTTATTTAGGAATGGAATACTTACAAAAAAAAGAACAAGAGGGACTGTTTTGGAAACAACAAGAGACAAGAATTGAGAAATACATTCGTTATAATATTAAAGATGTGCAATCGATTACCTTCACAAAACATGAAGTAAATCCGATGGGAGTTCCTTCTGTGGATGGATATATAAATAATGATAAAGAATTGAATTTCTCAGCTAGTATTAGTACTACGAAGAATTTTGAAGATAAACTTTCACGTTCTGGAAAATTAGGGGAACTTGTAAAAAAACCTGAAAAATCAGTATCTGAAATTGAAAAAGAAGAGAAGGAAAAGAAACAAGAGTAGTCTTTGCACTACTCTTATTTTCTGTATCCCATTTTTAAGAAGAATGCATTGGTAAGTTTTTTATAAGGAGATGTTCAATGAAGAAAGTAATGATTTTGGTTGTATCTGCTGTGGTGCTCATAGCAGGAGGATATTTTACTATGGAATATTTAAAACAAAAAGAAATTGAAGAAAAGTTTTGGAACGAGCAAAAAGAACGAGTAGAAAAGTATATTCACTATAATATTAAAGATGTAAAATCGATTACATTTAGAGAACATAAGGTAAGTCCAATGGGCGTTCCTCATATAAGAGGTTATATAAATGGTGATAAGGCATTATGGTTTGATACTGGTATAGGTACTACGGAAAATTTTGAAGATGATTTTGGATGTTCTGGGGAATTAGATAAACTTATAAAAAAACCTGATAAGTCGGTATCTGAAATTGAAAAAGAAGAGAAGGAAAAGAAACAAGAGTAGTCTTTGTACTATTCTTGTCTTCTCTATCCCATTTTAAGAAGAATACATTGGTAGGCTTTTTATAAGGAGATTTCCAATGAAGAAAGCAATGATTTTGGTTATATCTGCTGTGATACTCATAGCAGGAGGGTATTTTACTATGGAATACTTAAAACAAAAAGAAAAAGAAGAACAATTTTGGAAAGTACAAGAGGCACGAGTAGAAAAGTATATTTATTATAATATTGAAGATGTAAAATCTATTACGTTTATAGAAAAGGGTGTAAGTCCTATGGGAGTCCCTAAATTAAAAGGTTATATAAACAATAATAAAGAATTAGATTTTATAGCTAGTATAAGTACAACTAAAAACTTTGAAAATAAATTTACGCGTTCTGGAGAATTAGATGAAATGATAAAAAAACCTGCAAAATCTGTATCTGAAATCGAAAAAGAAGAGAAAGAAAAAAACAAGAGTAGTCTTTGCACTACTCTTATTTTCTGTATCCCATTTTAAGAAGAATACATTGGTAGGCTTTTTATAAGGAGATTTCCAATGAAGAAAGTAATGATTTTGGTTGTATCTGCTGTGGTGATCATAGCAGGAGGATATTTTACTATGGAATACTTAAAACAAAAAGAAAAAGAAGAAGAGTTTTGGAAAGTACAAGAGGCACGAGTAGAAAAGTATATTCACTATAATATTAAAGATGTAAAATCGATTACATTTACAGAAAATAAGATAAGTCCAATGGGAGTTCCTCATATAAAAGGTTATATAAATAATAATAAAGAATTAGATTTTATAGCTAGTATAAGTACAACTGAAAACTTTGAAGACAAATTTACGCGTTCTGGGAAATTAGGAAAACTTATAAAAAATCCTGAAAAATCAGTATCGGAAATTGAAAAAGAAGAGAAAGAAAAAAACCAAGAGTAGTTCTTGTGACTACTCTTGGTTTCTGTACCCTACTTTAGAAAGAGCATATGTTAACTAGCTTGGAATATAAGGGGATTTCCAATGAAGAAAGCAATGATTTTGATTGTATCTGCTGTGATACTCATAGCAGGAGGATATTTTACTATAGAATACTTAAAACAAAAAGAAAAAGAAGAAAAGTTTTGGAATGAACAAAAAGAACGAGTAGAAAAATATATTCACTATAATATTAAAGATGTAAAATCTATTACATTTACAAAAAATGATGTAAGTCCAATGGGAGTTCCTTCTGTAGAAGGATATATAAATAATGATAAGGAATTATGGTTTGATGCAAGTATAAGTACTACAGATAAATTTGAGGATAAGTTTGGTTGTTCTGGGGAATTAGATAAAATGATTAAAAAACCAGCAAAATCTGTATCTGAAATTGAAAAAGAAGAGAAGGAAAAGAAACAAGAGTAGTCTCTTTAACTACTCATGTTTCTTTATTCTAGGGGTACCGCCCATCACCGTTAAGCTCACAGAACAGGTTGCTCTTAAAATGAACTTCATTGCTATAAAAGACTCTAATTTTTCGTTTTGGGGCAAATATTATATAAAATAATAGCTATCTCTGAATCACTAGTTTCAAAAAGCCTTCACGCAATAATGATTGCATGAAGGCTTTTGATGTTTGCTTATTTTTTTGTCTCGTTAACCCATGTAATAATGTCCTGGATGACGTATTCGGGAACGTTAGCAGGGATTTCATATTCACTAGGGAGGCTTAATTCTCCGTCACCCTCCGTGAAGAAATGATTCAATTTCGGATATTTTTTGAACTGAACATTCCCGCGGTTTGAAAGTCCTTTCTGCCATTTTGTATATTCATCTTTTACTGTTACTTGATAATCACGTGCTCCTTGCAGAATGAGTAAAGGCTCTTTTCGTGATTTTGCCTCTTCAACTGGACGCCACCTAGAAACATCATACATAAAATGAGGTGACCCAAAATTGTAGCCAGCTGGAGGATGGTCAGGATTGAAAGTAGGATCCTGAATAAAAGCGACCTGCCTTTTTAGTTCATCGATTTCTTCCTTTGACGCCCCAAGGTATTGAGAATGATCAATAGCAATGTCAGTCAAAGGGCGTGCAGGTGGTGCGAGTAAGATGCTTCCTCGGACAAGTGTGGAAGGCGCTTTGCTCAGTATACGTGGCATTGTGCCACCTCCTAGGCTATGTCCAAGAATGAAAATATTATTTGGATCAATGCCTTCTTGCTGCGCTGCTGATTTTGCTGCAAATATAGCATCATCTGTAGTATCACGGTCTAACGTAACAGGTTCTGCACTCATCTTTAATGCGTGTTCTAAGGTGCGTTTTTCATAGCGCAACACTGCAATTCCGTTGGATGAAAGGCCCACCGCAATGTCTCGTAAGATTTTTGTTCCCATATATGTGCTATCGCGATCATGGATGCCAGCACCATGCACAAGAACAACTACGGGCAGTTTTTCACCACGCTTATGTTTCGGAACTGTTAATGTCGCTGGTAACGGATAGGTAGAATTTCCAATGACGATTTCACGTTCTTGATAGGAGTCAGGTTGATCATAGCTAGGATGCGGGATGGTATAAGATTCCTCGGGTGGCCTTTCTCCAATTTCATCTACTTTCCCGCCAGGTGTGAATTTAAGGAGTAGCGGTATGGTAGTTCCTTCGGTAGCTGCTGGAATTTCCACCGTCTGATGGACCAAGTTTCGTTTTTTTATCACGGGGATTCCCATGCTTTTTATCCCGCTCCAACCACTTTGTGTCCACCAGTTTTGTAATGTGGTTGCTGTAAATTTGGATTGAAAAGCAGCAGACGTCAACTGTATTGCCTCTGCATACTTACCTTGCTGGAGATATTCAAAAAATAATGATGTACGCTCCGTTAAAGAGACTAGTTTCTTTTCAGCAGATTGTTCCTCGCTTGTATCTGCGTGAATAGTTGTTGTAAGCGAGAAAGATGAAATGCCTAAAGAAAAGAGTAGGATAAAGGTAAGTACTGATCTTTGTATTTTCTTTTTTGCATTCATGTTTTAACCTCCAATATGTGATGGCAAAAAACAAGTATGGTAATTAGAATTCTGGTACAAAAACTTTAAAATACTTGCAAGTAATCTCAAAAACTTGGACATACTAATATTATTATTCTAAAAAAATGTAGATTTCTTCTCTTGTTACATGCATATTAATCCCAAAAATAATCTTTTTTCCTTCACTTTATATTTTGATTATACGAAGCAAAGCTCTCGTTTTTCTTACTTGATACTTACAAATTCCTTAAGTAGAGGATATTTTAAAATCTTAGCTTGATAAATATGTAGCGGTACTCTTATGTTAAGAGATAGCTTAAGGAACGAGGATTATATTGTTTTTATAAAGAGTTGATGCTATGTTTGTTTTGTAACATATGGTGTTTTATGCATGTAGGAGGATTTATTGAAGAAATTATTAATATTGTTTTTATTAGCTACATTTTGTCTACAGATTACAGGATGTTCTAATAATATGGGTACACTAAGGGAGAAGTCTAAAACTTCAACACTTGTGAAGTTTAACCGCATCAATAAAGGGTGGTACAAACATATGTAATAGTTTGTATCACCCTTTGTTGATGTTAGAAGTCATAAGGAAAAGGTTGATAGTTAGATATTTTTCATAAAGAAAAGACACCCATATAAGAGTGTCCTTTCTAATAGTTTTTTAGCAGAAGCAACTGCATCCGATAATGATTAATAGTATAAAGAGTACAACAAGCAAAGCAAATCCTCCAGCAAAACCACAGCCTTCTCCGCAACTACCACCATAGTCCATAATAGTTCCTCCTTTAGGTAAGGGGATTAAAACTAAGGTTCATTCATGTATTTTAACGGGTTCACTTTACTTTATGTTTTTAAGAATGAATGGAGTAGGTCCTTTTGAAAATAAAGAAAAGCCCCCCTAAAGTGCCTTCCTTCGACTTGAACCATCTAATTTTAATAATATATTGGACTCCCATCAGAATACTATTTTACTATGTTAATTTTTTTGTTCATTGAGGGGTACCGCCACACATCCATCAACTTAAGGTATATTTTCAAACAAAATGTGGTCTTTCCATATAGTTTTTTATTATCTTTTGTAGATTTTATAAAAGCGGGCATATCAAATAAACCCTGACGGGTTTCAATTTTTTACTATGCTACCTGATGAGTAGAAGTGGTATACTCATAGACAACACCCAAAATATCAAAGACTGTCTTTTTCTCGTATCGATGAGATTTTCGTCCGTTGTGCTGTAGGAGGTTAAACAGACGAAGGAGAACCTTTGATAATTCTTGGGTGTTTTTGTGTAATGCTTGGTAAAAAAGTGAAAAATAATCCTTAATTATGTACATCGCTTTATATTCACTTAGCTCTTTCTGTTTCTTACGTAATAGGAGTTCTCGCATTTTAAACATAGTAGAAGAACATAATAGAATACTAATGAGTTGCCCATAAAGATGACATTCTAATCGCTCTTGTTTAATAGATTTACAACGATGAATTTGAAACCAAGATTTCCATATTTTAAATAACAGCTCAATTTGCCAACGTAATGAATATAAATCATAGATTTTCTCTTTTGGTACCCATTCCGTAGGAATGTTTGTCATATATACCGTAATACCTTGTAAAAGCTTTGTACGCTCTGTATATGTAATTCCTTTTTTCTTTTCACGAATAGCTCGGTCACGTAGGCGTTTCTGTTTTTGCTCCTCGGTACACCTATAAACTACAATACGAGTAGGCAATTTGTCCTTACTCCCTACATATACATCGTGTAATTCATACACTTGGCCAGGTTGTAGTTGTTTCATAATGTCTTCCAAATGAATTTGTATATATACTGGTTTCAATTGAGAGGGTTTTGTTTTAAATACCACTGTTTCGAACTCTTTTCTATATATTTTAGTTGGTAACTTAAGACGAGATAAATAATACCCCTGCTTGTCTTGAATAGACTTAAAGTCTTGTAGACGAAAATATCCTAAGTCACGAATATACAGCTCATTCTTTTGTATCATGCCTGTTCGAGTCGCACCATACGCCTGATCACTTCGTTTTCCTGGCTCAATTTTCACATCAGAAAATTCCCCACTCAACAAGTCATACTCTAGTTGAATTTTCACACCAGCTTTATGACTACATCCTCCGGCACCAGGATAGGTAGATGCGAATCGATCTGGAACCTGAAAGGTTGTAGAATCAAGGATGCGAATGCGCTCAAAGTAGGAAGAAAGAGAATGAGAAATCTTAGATACGCCTCCAATTTTAGCTTGTAGAAGTGTAGTAAATACAGTTCGAAAGAAGGCTACAGAAGCAGAGTTAAATCGCCGATTAAGTCCTTCCGGACTTAATAAAACTCCTGTTGAAGTTTCTAATTGACTACATAGTTGAGTAAGAGAGGTAGTAGCGACTTGTTGATTTAGCCATACACACAAAGATAAGAAATGGTGCCCGTGGCACTTACGTTTTCGTTTCATTCCGCCTGCTTCTATGGCTAATTGATTAAGTGTAGCGGGAGACATATATCGATATAACTCTTCAGCGAATAAAGATAATTCTTGTTTTTGATTCATATTCATAAAAAACACGTCACCCTTTCTCATTAACATAAGAAAATAGTAACGTGCTTTTAACTTCAAAAATAGTCTAAATCCTTAAGTTGATGGATGTGGGGTACCGCCACATCGCTATCAAGCTAAAAAAGTAGGTCACCCCAAAAAAGAGAAAATACGTTAAATTCTCATAGATAACTATCTTATATTAATTACATAATCTAGTGTGATATAATGATATAAAGATATTATATTTAAAAGGGGGATTCAAATTGGTTAAAAACTTACCTTTACTAATAGTGATTTTACTACTAGGTATCAGTTCTTCTACATTAAGCACGAACGGATACTTTTCTCCAGTTATAGAATGGTCTTTAATGATTATAAGTATTATTTTGAACATTACTGCAGTGATAGGTTTATCATTACACGTCCTTGTATATCAACCTATGAAAAGATTTGATAAAAATTTAAAAGAGACCTTCAAATAAAATAATTATATTTGAGGTAACACCACATCGCTATCGAGCTAAAAAAATGTATCCATAAAAAGAAAAAAACGCTATTCTTTCTGTAGAATCATAGGAAAGGATGGCGTTTTTTTATGTCTGTTTCTGTTTCTGATGAATTACAACTATTTGCTCAAGAGATTCAACGTTTTTTATCTCCAAATACCTTACGGAATCTTGCTCGAGATGTTGGTTTCGTACAACGAACCAGTAAGTACCAAGCAAAAGATTTAGTCGCTTTATGTGTATGGATGAACCAAAATATCGCTACGACGTCTTTAACTCAGTTATCTAGCTGTTTAGAAGCCTCGACAGAAGTGCTCATCAGTCCCGAGGGACTGAACCAACGATTTAATAAAGCAGCCGTCCAATTTTTACAACACATACTAGCTGAACTACTAAGCCGAAAATTGACCTCATCTATACCGATTTCTTCTCCATATACTTCTGTTTTTAAGCGTATTCGTATTTTAGATTCAACTGCATTTCAACTCCCTGATGTATTTTCATCGGTTTATCCAGGTGCAGGAGGATGTAGCCATACTGCTGGGATAAAAATTCAACTTGAGTATGATTTGTTAAGCGGACAGTTCCTACATATTCATACAGGTCCAGGTAAACAACATGATCGTACTTACGGCTCTCTGTGTGCCCCAACTGTGACGGCAAATGATTTATGTATCCGAGATTTAGGTTATTTTCATTTAAAAGACCTTCAATATATACAAGATAAAGAGGCCTACTATATCTCTCGTATCAAGTCGAATACACGTATGTATCAAAAAAATCCTAACCCTGATTATTTTCAAGATGGAAGAATTAAGAAAGGTACAGAGTATATACAGTTAGATATGGAGATGTTACTGAACTCTCTTCAACCAGGACAAACATGTGAAATAGCTAATGCTTATGTAGGAATGACTGATAAAGTGCCAGCTCGTGTAATTGTTCATCGATTAACAAGACAACAGCAACAAAAACGATTACAAGATCAAGCTGTAAGAGAAAAAAAGAAAGGAATGAAGTATTCTTCTCGTAGTAAACGACTCAGTGGTATCAATGTATATATGACAAACACCCCTACAGATATTGTCCCGATGGGACAGGTACATGACTGGTATTCTTTGCGTTGGCAAATCGAAATTTTATTTAAAACGTGGAAGTCATTCTTTCAAATTCATCATTGTAAAAAGATAAAACCAGAACGATTGGAGTGCCATTTATATGGTCAGTTGATTGCCATTCTACTCTGTTCTTCTATCATGTTTCAAATGCGCCAATTGCTCCTCATGAAGAAAAAACGAGAGCTTAGTGAGTATAAAGCCATATATATGATTAAAGACTATTTTCTTCTTCTATTCCAAACTATACAAAAAAACACCCAAGAGCTATCAAAGGTGTTACTTCGTCTGTTCAATCTCCTACAGCAAAACGGGCGGAAATCTCATCGATATGAGAAAAAAACGGTCTTTGATATATTAGGTGTCGTTTACAATTCCATGTCTGATAATCAAGCCGCTTAATTCAAAAAAGTGAAACCCATTAGGGTTTATTTCGTATGCAAATCTTTCAATTACCTAAACTTGCCCCTTAGAAAAAAGAAACAATCTCGCCTAAAATTGACTTTGCATAAGCTTAGCTTGATAGCGATGGGGTACCGCCACATCGCTATCAAGCTAAGAAAATACAACTACCCCCAGAACAAGATTTTGTGCTAATTTGTAATAAAAAAGCTCATTTTTTCGTTTTGGGGATACCTTAAAATTTTAAGTTGATGGGCATGGGATCCCGCCCACATTTTAACGAAAATATACGCTAAGCAAATTCCAACATAAAGCGAGCCGAATTTTCTACTCATAAGAAAAATTTCGGTTCGTTTTATGGTTTCATGACAAGTTGTTTACTGAACAATAAAGTTCTTTATTGGAACAGGCTACTTTCTTCAACAATCGGGCCAGATTGTTGAAGAAGAAATATAATAAAAATACTTTTGATTGTTTTATTAAACGAATTAAACCGCAAAAAACAAGAAGAATTCCCCCCCCTTTTACTAGTACACTAAATTCTATAAAGGGGGGAGATCATGAACAATAAAGCCATTGGATTATTTCAAGGAATTGCGTTATATATTTCAGCTATTCTAGGATCAGGTGTCCTTTTTTTATCGGGGGTAACGGCCTCAATAGCGGGCCCTGCATCTATTGTATCCTGGTTTATCGTTATTATAATTAGTTTTCCGCTTGCTTATTCCTTTGCTAGTTTGGCACGGATATATCCTGATTCCGGTGGAGCAGCAACCTTTGTTAGAAATTCTTTTGGATATCATCTTGGCAATATCGTTGGGTGGTTTTACTTTGTAACAGCAGCAGTTGGTCAAACGATTGTATCTTTAACTGGTGCTTTTTACGTCAGTCAGGCATTTGGATTTTCGCATTTTGAAACAATTTTAATTGCCGTCTTTATTTTGGTAATTGCAGGTGTTTCCAATTATTACGGCGTAAATGTTAGTGGTAAAGTTGCATTGATTTTAAGTTCCTTATTACTGATTCTTTTAGCGTCAGCTGTATTTGTGGCGTTTCCAAGAATATAATGGGGAAATTTTACTCCCTTTGTTCCAAATGGATGGTTTTCTGTCGGGAACGCTATAACGGTTATCTTTTGGTCATTTTTCGGTTGGGAGGCGATTTGTAATCTGGCTGAGCACTTTAAAAGGCCAGAAAAAGATATTGTCAAAGGAGCAGTTATTAGTGCAGTTGTCATTGGATTATTATTTTTAGCGCTAAGCCTTGTCACTATTGGAACGGCCACGTATGGCAGTCAAGAAAGCAACCTGTCTCCTATTGGTGTTATAATGGGAGATACAGTAGGCGGAGGTGCCAAAGTCGTTACAGCTGTTTTAGCTTTAATTATTTGTACAGGGACAGCGAATGCTTTTGTAGCCAGCCTAACGCAATTAGGATATTCATTAAGCAGAGATGGTGCTTTCCCAAAATTTTTCTCAAGGCTGCATGCAACTACTCAAATTCCAAGACAGATGGTATTGTTTGTTATCTGTTTTTCGGTAGCAGGTGTGTTAGTGACAAAAGCTTTGTCACTAACGTTTGATGATATTTTGTTTATACCGACTTCTCTTGGGATTCTAGTTTATGTTCTTTCAATGGCAGCAGGCGTTAAATTATTTAGGAAGAACACACGGGCATGGTGGGCATCGTTAATCTCTTTCATTTTATGTTTGCTGGTGATTCCATTTTTTCAATTGTATATATTTGTTCCGTTAATTGTCGTGGCTATATATGCGATTTATATGATTTTGAGTAATAAGATTTTCGCCTACAAGGGAGGGTTAAATTCTAATGAAGGATCAAAATAACCTTTCCAGAGATACCATGTGGAAAGCAACAGTATCATGTGATTCAGCGTATGACGGGATATTCTTTTACGCAGTCAAGACAACTGGAATTTTCTGCCGGCCTTCTTGCAAGTCTAAGGTTCCTAATTATGAAAATGTATCCTTTTTTTCAAATGCGCACGAAGCTCAAAGGGCAGGCTATCGTCCATGCAAAAGATGCCGATCAGATCTAAATATAAAAATATACGACCCGTTCGAATGCGTTTTGGAAGATACTATGCGATTGATAAAAAATAATTATGTTCAAAACATGTCTTTAAATGAAATTGCATCAAGGGTAGGAGTTAGTCGTTTTCATTTAAATCGGATTTTCAAAGAAAGAACAGGGTATACTCCTCGAATATATTTAGAAAGGATCAGAGTTAAGAAAGCAAAGGAACTTCTCTTGACAACGGTCTTTAATAGTACAGAGATTGGTTATCAAACAGGCTATCAAAGTGTATCTAGCTTTTATAATGCA
Source organism: Bacillus sp. FSL R9-9497 (assembly GCF_038005805.1). Classification (NCBI taxonomy): domain Bacteria; kingdom Bacillati; phylum Bacillota; class Bacilli; order Caryophanales; family Bacillaceae; genus Bacillus; species Bacillus sp. FSL R9-9497. Next base: position 970,183 of record NZ_JBBOTY010000001.1, read on the forward strand.
TTTAAAAGAAATACAGGATTTTCACCGAGTCAATTCCGTGCTTTCCATAGTGGAAATACCGTAAACCAAGAACTTGACTGAATTCACGTTCTTTAACAAAAGATAGCATGAATTAACAAGAGTGCTTTGTACTCATCGTATTTTTTGATAAATCATTACTGATTGATTAAAAGTAAGCAACTTTGTATTGAACAATAATAAGCCATTTTTTCTCTGTTATAGAATTGTAAGCTTTTTAATTCAATCCTCAACAAACGGGCAGGATTATTGAACAAGTTTTATGAACTTTAGTGGTAGCATCATTAGTGAAATGCTTTATAACAACTAATTAAGGAGGGATAGAATATGAGAAATAACTTTCAAATCGTTGCGTTACAAGAGAAGGAGTTTAATAACCTATTTCTAATGAACGAAGAAGTATTAAAAAGTATCGGGGCAGTCAAAATAATAGCAAATAAAAATCCTGGATATCCTTGCAGGATAAGTTTGAAGGATGCAGAGGTAGGAGAAGAGGTAATTTTACTGAATTACCAATATCATAGTGTTAATTCGCCTTATAAAGCAAGTGGTCCTATATTTATACGAAAGGGAGCAACTACTGCTAAGCTAGATGTAAATGAAATTCCGCATATGTTACATCATAGGTATCTATCTGTACGCGGCTACAATGCTGACTCAATGATTGTAGAAGCAAGGGTTACAGAAGGTGTCAATTTAAGAGAAAATATAGATGAAATTTTTGATAATAAAGAAGTAGAATATATTCACATTCTTAACGCTAAACCAGGATGCTATAACTGCCTTGTTAATAGAGTGTGAAAAAATTGAAAATGCAAACTTCTATTATCCTATAAGGGGTACCACCAATCGCTATCAAGCTAATTCAACAAAATCCCCCCTAAAATGAAAAAATACTCTGCTATCTAGTGAACAGTTTTATACTTTCCGAATAATAGTCAAATAAATGGATGATACTATACTTATATAATCATTATCAGGAGGATCTGCAGATTTGCAGATTCTTTTTTATTTTATCGAAAGTAAACTTTTAGCCAGCAGTTTATTTTCCTACTATTGATTTTTTATACGTATTTGTTGAAAAATCAAGGAGCTGCAAAAAAAAACCGAAATTTAGTTCGGTAATAGTAACGTGCATATAAAAGATCCCACTTTGGTATATCTCCGAAAGAGTCATAAAAATCTATGTTTTTTTAATTCAGTTGCAAACTACAAAACTTCTTTTGAAAGAAATGTACATACAAATTATATTTTATTCCATAACTCTCTAACTTTTGTTCATGGTAGTCTGATATTGAAAAAATATAATATTTGGTACGACATCACTTTGTTTTTTTATAAAGTTTTGTAATTAAACTATAATATTGTATTTTTTTTGTATTATTGAAATTAGTAATAATAAAATGTATTATTGAAAAGCACAATTTATAATTCAAGTAATCAGGACTATGCGCCCATTATAATTTGAACATTCAGAAATTATAATATTGTCTAAAAATGAGGTGAGATTCATAGAAACAGTACATATTAAATGGTATGGAATGTATAGTATAAATGATTTTTATAATAGGGAAGAAGCTTCTAAGAAGGGGATATTTGCAATCTCTAGAGTATGTGCTAAGAGTGTAACATTGCTATATATAGGACAAACCAAAAGAAGCTTTATACAAAAGATAAGGGAACTTAATAAGGAGTGGCCTTTCGATGAGAGCGAATTAAAGATTACATTAGGAATAATAGAATTTCCTAGTGGTGAAATTTACTCTGAAAAGAAGGTAAAAGAGATAAAATCCCTTTTGATTTTACGACATACCCCATTAGAAAACGAAACATCTTTATTATACTATAGAGGGAAATTTAATTTAAAAATTATAAATAAGGGAAGAAGAGGTTTAATTGTTAAAAAGCTTTCTACAGGAGATCTAATATGGACATAATTGGAATCACCTTTGAATAAAATTGAAGGTTTCTTAAGTGCAGAAGCTTATCAATTTTTAATGTATTAAACTATTTTGAATAACATATGTCAGATACTTGAAAAAACACAAATTTTATTATGATATGAAATCCTGTATGGAAAGTGTAGTTTATTTCTATTGTTTAATAAAAATATTAAGAATTTTAGGGATAATACATAAAGAGTAGAGGAGAAAGTAAACACGGAGGTTTGAAGAATGGGACAAGTAAGCAGATTTCAAGAAAAACAACAGAATCGTCGTCAAAAGGCAATTTTTAATATTGCATTTACTTTGGTATTAGTGACAGTTGGTATAGTGACATACCAATTGTTTACCCCTTCTAATACATCAACGAAAGCAATTGCTCAAGAAAAGAAAGTAAAAAAGATAGAAGAGAAGAAAACTGAAGATAAAGAAACAGCAAAGATAGAAGAGAAGAAAACTGAAGATAAAGAAACAGCAAAGATAGAAGAGAAGAAAACTGAAGATAAAGAGGCAGCAAAGATAGAAGAAAAGAAAAATGAAGATAAAGAGGCAGCACAGCTAGAAGAGAAATCAAAAACAGAAAAATCGGTAAAAACGAACGGAACTGAAAATAATGAGGAAGAAAAAACGGCATCTCAAGAAAAGGGTTCTCAAACTAATCCTTCTTGGAAGCCAATTGGTACCGAGCAAGGAGCAAAACCTGAAATGAAATTTAAAGAAGGAACAGTAGATTGGAGTGAGATGAAAAAAGCAATTTCTTATGCTGTTGATGTTCCAGAGAGCCAATTGATTTTCCATTTTATTGGGAATAATGGTAATAATAAAGCCTACGGTAATGTACGAGATAAGCAAAATAATAAAAAATATAAGGTTAATATTGATTGGGTAGAAAATCAGGGGTGGAAACCAGTATCTGTACAAGTGGTAAGATAAATAATAGAAATGTAATGATGTAAATCAGCTGTCCATATGGACAGCTGATTATTTTTTTTGCTTAGCGTATTTTTTTGAAAATGCTGGTGGTACCTCGTTGAGAAACATGAATTAAATCTATATTTTGTTTTATTTACCTCACTACTTTATCCATAACTTCTTTATATTTATAATAGTAATTAGTTTCAAATAAATAGTTGTATGGAAGAAAATGTTCCTTGTAAGTAGTAAGCATCCTTTACAATTTTAATTTATAATTATTTATAAAAAAGAAAAGACACCCTAAGGTGCCTTCCTTCGACTTGAACCATCTTAATTTTAATAATATATTGGACTCCCGTCCAAATATTATTTTACCATGTTAAATTGTTTTATTCATTGAGAAATATAGTTTCATTTTATATTTAAAAGAATTCTATAGGCTAGAACCACCTATTAATTAGGGGGAACTGACATGTTAAGCTAATATTATAATACTTCTAGAACGGAAATTTTGAGCAAGATGTATACGAGCCACATATTAAAAAAAAGACACTCTCAAGAGTGCCTCTCCTTAGCAGCCGAATCCGCCGCCCCAACAGCTAGCGCCAACGATGATTAATAAGATGAAGAGCACAACAAGTAAGGCAAATCCGCCGCCGAAACCACAGCCTCCACCACAACTACCGCCATAGCCCATATTAACTCCTCCTTTCATAAAGACCATTTATTAATGGATTTAATTTACTTTATGTTTTTAAGGATGAATGGAGCAGGTCCTTAAAAAAATAAAAGGACTTTGGAAGTTAAAAAGAGTTGACGACCTTATTTTTGTCACCGGTATCCCGCCTTCTACATATTGTATTTTATTCTGTGTATTGGGGGAAGGAGGATCTTATGGCTAATTCTGAGATGATTTTACGTTTACTTACGGATTTAAAGATTGAACAACAATTGTTGAAAGAACAGTTAGAGAAAATGCAAACAGCTGTGACCATTCTTGAAGAAAAATCAGTGACGCTTAAAGAAAAACCAGCGACGCTTAAAGAAAAAACAATGACTCCTGAAGAAAAACCATCTGTTACAAAGCAAAGAGCTTTTTCTGGACGCCCAACATCTTTTCGTGATTGGAGAGCATCTAGTCAAAAAAATTAGAGAATGTTATGTGAAATGATAAAAAAAGTACAGTCTGCTGTAGAAAAGACTGTACTTTTTTATGTTAGTAGAGAATGTTAAGGGAGACGTATTTATTTTGCCTATTCCAATTCCACTTTTAATTGGAGCTCTTTATCTAACTTATCATTATTAAATTTTAAAGTTAATCCTCGCGTGTTTTTCGGTACATCGAATACAATGTTTCCGTCCGAATGTTCATCAGGGTTAACAATACCAAATTTAAATGTAGAGGTATTTGCAGCTTTAAGTACGGATTGATATTCATTGGAAATGTGATATTCTCTTCCAAATCCATCAATTAATTTAAAGTTGTTAATATCTAGTGTAATGGGTTCTTTTTTACGATTATAAACTGCGATGTCTAATACTTTAAAGACACCTTGTGCTTTAACTTCTCCAGTCCCTAGAACATCTAATGACTCGGCAGATCCCATTGACATGTATACATCAGAGGAATCTACATTGGTAGGAAGTTCTTTTTGCGAATCCTTGCTGCTAAGTTTGTCATTCTCTGTTTTTTTGGAAGTCGCCTGCTCATTTTTTGCAGGCGCATCATGTGAACTGCAAGCTGATACTCCAAACAAGAATGTGCTACATAATAATGATGCTAATAACTTTTTGTTCATCGTTTCTTCCTTCCAAAATAGAAGCACTTTTAATGAGTGCTATATATATTTGTCTTTATATGTATTACATTTTATATCTTATTATATTATTTTTGGAAAGAAAAGGGAAATTATTGTACATTTCTCTGATTCGAATTATTTATCTGTCTAAAAGTTGAAATTAAAATGAGCCCCATAAATGATAAACCATTCCACTAACAAAAAACACTAATCCTAAAAATAAAACAATTAAAGCAAGCATTCCATTTTTATTATGTTCCATAAAATTAGCTCCTTTTTTCATTTACTTACATACAAAAAGCCTTTATTCGTAATTATGGCTAAAGGCTGTGGTCATTATACTTTTGTGGTCAATATTACTTTATCTAGCTGTATCTGAGTAATATTCCTCAGCAAGAAACTCTTTAATAAGTGATATTTCATTTGTATCTGGATTAAACTTAAATATTTTAATTTGATTAGATTCGCCTTTGTATGCAAATGTATTCTCACCAACTTGGGTCATATTGCTGGTGTTTAAGATAGGATCGCTACCGTGATCAGTAATTTCTACAGTTTTCTCCCGGTCCCAGAATGCAATGATAATAATCAAAATGATAAGACATACCCGTATAAAACGTAATTCTCTTGCAACAGGATGTTCCATCTGTTAGTCTCCTTTACTGTTTGATAGAGTCTGTTTATAAAAGAGATAATTCCTAGGAATATAAATAAAAAAGACACCGTAAAGTGTCTTTTTTATTTTAGTTATGCGCATTACTTAATAAGACGCTAGTTCCTCAGTCTGGCTATGAGTAACTATGTAGGGTAATTCCATTATAACATTTTAACCAGTAATGGGTCTATATGGAATTTTATTGATTTTCTTTTTGATTATTCAGAATGACTTACCGAGTATTTGGATGAGGAAAGCAGTGAGACAGAAGCGACTAAACTTGTTTTAGAAGAGTGTCTTTTTTGTATCATTGTGAGTAGAGTGTAGAGTTATATTTCCCTTTACACAAACATAACGGTATAATATAGTTAAGTTAAGTAAACTAAACTATTAAACGAAACGAAATAAAAGCATGGAGGATGCTATGACTAGAACGTATAAAGAAGTAATTAATGAAATGAATCGAGCCTATACGGAACTCTATATTTTACTATTTCAAGATTTAAAGGATGAGTTCGGTCTTACTGGGCAGCAAGAGAGCATGTTATTTCATATTCATTTAAATGAAAACACGACAGCAAATAACATTGCGAATACGTTTAATATAACGAAAAGTGCGGTGAGCCAAGTTTTATCGAAATTGGAAAAGCAACAGATGATTTCAAAACAAGTAAACCCTAATAATAAAAGGGAGTATTTTCTTACACTTGGTCCAAACGGTAGTAAGTATATAGAGCGGTTGTCTGAGTTAGATGATGTATTAATTGAGAAATACTTTTCTAAAATCGATATAAATGCCCTAGAGCAAATGACAGAGACGTTAACGAAAATAAATAAAGTGATATTGGAAGAAAAGCAGAAGGATCTTGATTGTAATGAGTAAGAACTTAGATGAAGCAATTAGTAGAAAGGAGGGGAAGCATGTGATGAGTTACATACCAAATATGATTACGATAGCAAATTTTGTGTGTGGGCTTTTGGCTATTCATGCTGTTTTCGTTGAGGATATGTACGGTGCAGTTATGTTCATTATTACAGGTATGGTCCTTGATTTGTTTGATGGCATGATTGCTCGGAAACTTGATTCTGTTTCAGAAATTGGTGGAGAGCTGGACTCATTTGCGGATTTAGTTACTTTTGGTGTGGCACCATCTATTCTTGCATATAATGCTTCGTTAAAAGATTTGCAGTCTATCGGGATGATATGCGCGCTCGCTTACAGTATTTGCGGAATGCTTCGGCTTGCGAGATTTAACACACAGCAAAGCAAACTCCCAACATTCATCGGAATGCCCATTCCATTCGCGGCGATGTGTCTCCTCATTTTATGTCGCCTAAATAATCCAGTTTCCGTGGCATTTGGTACAAGCGTACTCGCTTATTTAATGGTGAGCAAAATCAAATTTCCTCATTTTAAAAAAGATATAGCTGAAAGCTTGGATTCTGAAAGATTGGATTGATAATACGGAATTACAATGAGAAAGATAAAGGAGAATAACATGATTCGTATGGCATTAAGATCATTCAACATACAAATGTATTGTTTGCTAGGCGTAATGTTATTGGGATGGCTCGTGACACCTTTTCGAGCCCAGTTTGTCGGGATAAGCATTGGCCTTTTGGTGAGTATGTACTGCGCCTGGATTTTAGGAAGGCGTATTGAAAAGTTCGGAGATAGCATTGTAAAAAAAGAAAAAGCACCGATGCTCGGAATGATAAATCGGTTCGCAGCCGCAATACTCGGCGCGATTATTATGTATGAAATTGAACATCATGAATTCATGTGGACATTTGCAGCTGGAATTATGGGTGGGTATTTCTTGATTATTATTAATTTGGGGTATTACAGTATGAGGGATGAGAAGGGATAGATGAGTAAACTCTCAAGTATAGAATGATATACTTAAGAGTTTACTCATTTTAAATTTATCTATTACTTGTTGTAACATATCCATTAGAAAAATCCCCATTGCTGTACTGTTTAGCTTTTTCAGTACGTCTAACAATATAACATATATATTCATTATTTTTGGAAATCTTAATCTATTAAATGTCCCTTTTTCGGAGGTCACTTCATTTCGCTAGAAGGCTTTTCTATTTTTCCCGAGAATGAACAGTAATATATAATCTAATTTTCGTGAATGTAATGGGGAGGCAGTAAAATTTGAACAGAAAAATTTGGTTTGTATTCACTTTTTTTGCTCTTTTAGTATCTGGTTATATTGTTGTCCAATATTCTATTATGGATGGATTTCAAACAGGGCTTGTAAAAGCGAAGCTTATGTTTGGATCTAAATTAAGTGATTTCTGGTATAGTATGTTATTTATACATATTACGACTAGTATAGTAGCATTAGTAATTGGTCCTTTCACATTATCCACTAAATTTAGAGAGAGGAATATCAACCGTCATCGAATAGTTGGGAGAATCTACATGGTTGGTATATTATTAGGAGGCGTTTCTGGACTATACCTATCCTTTTATGCTACGGGAGGATTGGTAGCGAAGCTAGGCTTTGGTTTGTTATCTGTATTTTGGCTAACATCAGCATATCAAGCGTTACATAGAGTTAAGAATAAAAAAATTAAAGAGCATCGGAACTGGATGATTAGAAATTATTCTTTAACCTTTGGAGCAGTTACATTAAGAATTTGGCTACCCTTGTTTATAGTTCTATTTGGAATAGAGCGGTTTGAACTTAGTTACGCTATTATTGCTTGGTTAGCATGGGTACCTAATTTAATTGTGGCAGAATTATTTATAAGAAAAAGACTTAATAAAGGAAAATACGAAGGAAATGAGGATTTACATTTTTGATGTGAATCTGCTGTTATATTGAGGACAGAATTCTTCAGTAATTCAATACTTTTATAGGTGTAAGCATGGCGTTACCTAACAACGAATAGCGGATTCCTAATAAGAGTAATAATAAAAACTAACATAAAATTTAAGAAAAATTTTATATTTACCCCACTTTTTATTTTAAAAGTTTTTCCTATCCTATAAACAAGTTACATCAAGGAGGAGACTGAAAATGAAGGAGTGGGGATTTTTTATTTTTAGTATATCCCCTATATTCGAAGACAAAGTAGAAGATTAAATATATGAACAAAGTACTGGTTCTTAAACTATATTCTAAAATAATAGATGAAAATGTAAAGTTAGGGGATTCCACATGCATACAGGAGTTTTGATTAGTTATTTGTATACGTATTTTTTCACTATAATTTTTTGTATTTTGTTTCAAATTGGATTTTATTTTAAAGCGAAAAGAAACATATCTATTCGGCATTTTCTATGGGTATATATTTTTCTGTTCTATCTTTCGTTAGTGTATAAGGTGACGCAAATCGCGACTGTATGGGATATAAGTAGATATGAAACGTGGATTCGTGTAAGTCAAATCAACTTGACTCTATTTGATACGGCAGGTAGTACGACGTATCTTTTAAATATTGTACTGTTTATGCCGTTCGGCTTTTTATTACCGACTATTTGGCCGCAGTTTAGAAAAATGAAAAACACCGTATGCGCGGGATTCCTTTTTTCATTGGCAATTGAGTTAAATCAATTATTAAATAATAGAATTACGGATATTGATGATTTATTTACGAATACCCTCGGAGCGATTGTTGGGTATGTATTATATAGAGCTTTATTTAAAATGATATTGAAAAGAGAGGGAAAAAAGCTTGATACGAACACTTCTGTAGTCATAAAATACGAGGCTGTTTTTTGTCTAGTATGTTCATTTGTAGGGGCGATGTTAATTTATTATCCAGCTTTATTTGGAAGACCTGTCATCCTTCAGTGAGGTGATTACGAATTTCTTTTGAACGCTCGTGCGATATTTCAATTTGTAAAAAGCCTTTAACTTGTTATAGTTAAAGGCTTTTATCATCATAATTTTTACTTACCAATTACCCACTCTAACATCCACCTTCAACCACTTCACCCAATCCAAATCCTCTACCTTAAGCAAACTAAGCGAAACACCCTTCATATCTAAAGAAGTTAACAGCGTACCAACCTTTACGAATGTCACTTGTAAACCTTCAAGTTCACACAAACGGCGAATGTCGTTTGCGAAAATGTATTGTTCCATTAATGGAGTTGCGCCGAGTCCATTAATGAGGATAGCGAAGTTGTCTTCTTTTCTCCAGCGATAAATGCTTTTTAGTTTGTTCATTAGTTCGATCGCTAATATTTCAGAAGAGGATAGTGCTTCTTTACGGTAACCTTTTTCGCCATGGATGCCGACGCCATAAAACACTTCATCGTCATTTAATGTGAATGAAGCTTTTCCTTTTACTGGATCGTTGGCAGGGGAAAGGGCAACTCCTAATGTGTGTAAGTTTTCAGTGATAGAACGGCCAAGTGTTGTTAGTTCTTCTAGAGAATGGCCTTCAAGAGCGGCTGCACCAAGTATTTTTTGAACGAAAACAGTACCAGCGACGCCGCGTCTTCTTTTATTAAAAGAAGCATCATCTTCAATTGAAACGTCGTCATTTACGATGATGTGGTCAATTTTTCTTCCTTCTTCTTTAGCGATCTGCTCAGCCGCTAGAAAGTTCTCAACGTCATCTTTAAAGTTTTTAATGATAAATAAAATACTTTTATCTTTTGGCATGAGGCGAGTAGCCGCTACAATTTGTTCCACTGTAGGCGGAGTGAAAATGCTGCCGTTTACTGCCGCTGTAAGCATACCTATTCCTACATAGCCAATATCAGCGGGTTCATGTCCGCTACCACCGCCGCTTATAATCGCGACGTTTTGCTTTAGTTTTTCGATATCTTTTACATAAATGATGTTATTTGTTTCGTCGTAATTTACTTTGTCGTTATGTTCAAAATAAAAGCCATGCAGCATATCTTGAACGATATTTTGTACATCATTCATAATCTTTTTCATTGCTTTTGCCACCCTTTAATTACTTTGCTGATTGCTCAAGTAATAGTAGTAATTGATTGTTTATCATATTTTTTATGAGAGAAGACATAATGGAAGGATCTACTTCGCACTTGCTTTCAATCCAATCTTTTATTGTTCCAACGAAGCCGTGACTATAAAAGGAGGCGATCGTATTTTTTGTCTCATTAGAAAGGCTGAATCCACAGCTTACAGATAGTTCATCAATAATCTTCATATATAAGTTTTTCGTATGCTCAAATAAATAGTGATTAAACGAGTTTTGCTCAATGACTTTAAAAGCATTTCGGTAAAATTTTTGATTTTCATAAAAGTAATCAAATAATAAATCGAAAATGTTTTCCCATGTTTCATAATCGAGAAAGTCGATAATGTTTTCCTTCGTTTCTTCTCTATAAATCCAGCTTAATAGTTCAAATTTATCTTTAAAATGATAATAAAAAGTTTGCCTACGCATTTGACAGTGTAACATAATATCGCTCACTGATATTTTATGAAACGACTCTGTTTCCATTAAATATTTCAATGAGTTCGCGATTATTTTTTTAGAAATTATAGAAGAGGTCATCTGAATCATCCCTAGAATGTTAGTAATATAAAAATCCTATCCATAAATGAGAGCGGTGTCTTTAGACAGATTGTCCATTTTGTCCGTTTACTATAAAACGCTTTCATTTTAACATGGATAGTAAGAAGAAGATTTCAAATATATCACAATATATTAAAGGAATTGAGGGATAATCACAATGAAAAAGATTATAAACAAACCAGAAACATTAGTAATGGAAATGTGTAACGGAATGGTTATGGCTCACCCAGAGCTTGAACTTTTGAAAAAATATAAAGTTATTAAGAAGAAAGAAATGAACGAAAACAAAGTAACGTTAATTAGTGGCGGCGGTAGTGGCCATGAGCCGGCACATGCAGGATTAGTCGGAAAAGGAATGTTAGATGCGGCGGTGTGCGGAGATGTGTTTGCGTCACCTTCACAAATTCAGGTATATCAAGCAATTAAAGAAACAGCTAGTAAAAAAGGTACGTTATTAATTATTAAAAATTATAGCGGCGATATTATGAATTTCAAAAACGGTGCGCATTTAGCGACGGAAGATGGAATTGAAGTCGACTACGTAAAAGTGGACGATGATATTGCGGTAGAAGATAGTCTGTATACAGTAGGACGCCGCGGCGTTGCAGGAGTTATTTTAGTTCATAAAATTGCCGGCGCAGCAGCGGAAGCAGGTATGGATTTAGGAGCGGTAAAAGCTGTAGCGGAAAAAGCCGCTGCTAACGTGCGCACAATTGGTTTAGCGTTAACGTCTTGTACAGTTCCAGCGAGCGGATCACCTACTTTCACACTTGCGGAAGATGAAATGGAATACGGCGTAGGTATTCACGGCGAGCCAGGAATTAAACGTGAAAAAATGTTGTCAGCAGATGAACTAGCGAACCGTATGACAAATGATCTTGTAAAAGATTTAGGAGTAAAAGATGGCGAGGAAATCGCACTTCTAGTTAACGGTTTTGGCGGAACACCACTGCAAGAACTTTACTTATTTAACAACGCCGTTACGAGAGAACTAGCTGCAAGAAACATTAAAATTAATAGAGTATTCGTCGGTAACTATATGACAAGTATTGATATGGCTGGTATGTCTTTAACGGTAATGAAGTTAGATGAAGAGCTAAAAACATTACTATCAAAAGAATGTAATACACCAGCGTTTAAAGTAGATGGACCAGTTGAAAGTGTAGAGTATGTAAATGTACTGGAAGAGGCAGAAGAGAAGGAAGTTTCTTTTGAACTAGAAACGGCAGAAGAGCACGCTGTTATAAAAGATAATGTTATCACATTAAACAACATGGTGTATCTCGTTGATAAAATGAGCGACATTATTATTAAAAATGAAGTACCGTTCTGTGAGCTAGATACGCATGCTGGCGACGGCGACTTCGGAATGAGTGTAGCAAAAGGATTTAAGCAATTAAAACGTGAGTGGCATTCTATTGTAGATCAAGAAAACGTAACGATCGGATCATTCCTTGACGGTTGTTCGATGATTATTATGGAACATTGCGGCGGCGCATCAGGTCCAATTTGGGGCGGAGCATTCCGCGCAGCTAGTAAAGCAGCAGGCGAGAAGCGCGAGTTAACAGTGAAAGAATTCGCTGAAATACTGCAAGCAGCACTGCAAGGCATCCAATCTATCGGTGAAAGATCATTCGGTAGAGGAGCAGTAGTTGGTGACAAAACACTTGTTGACGCACTTGCTCCATGTGTAGACTCTTGGTTAGCTAGCGCTTCAAACGAGGAAGACATGAAAACTGCCTTCGAAAAAGGAGCAGAAGCAGCGGTCAAAGGAGCAGAGTATACGAAAGAAATCGTAGCTCGCATGGGCCGCGCTGGTACAGTTGGTGAAAGAAGCTTAGGATATCCAGATGCAGGTGCACATGCACTTGGAGTTATCTTTACGGAGATTGCGGGTAGTTTGAAATAGTAATTGGAAAGTCCCTCTGCCTTAAGGTGGAGGGATTTTTCTGTAGTTTTCGAGAATAATAGTATGTGTCTTTTTGTATCACCAAAAACGACCGATTTTGGTGATACAGAAGGACATAAATCTCGTTTTTTGTTATGTCTTCATTTACAACGGTTTTCAAAGGAGATATTCTTAGTAAGAAATTATATTGAAAAGAGGTTTTGATTGTATATGATGAAGCTTATTAATCGCTAATTAAAATTCAAACGAATTTTATACTGTAAAAGGTCAAATTAAGGATAATTCCTTGATTTTATTTGTTATACCCTTTTACTAGTAGCGGTTAGAAGACATTATATCTTATCAAAAAATTTCATGTTATTTCACGATATTTATTCTTTCGAGATAGGTGTATTTATAATAGACAGAAATTTGACCATGAGAAGATGTTTCTTCTTGTGGTCTTTTTTTGTCGTTTTTTGATTCCGGAAGCATGTTTCTATGCCGTTACACCTATTATAAGGCGGTGATTAACGAAAACTTAGTAGTAGATTGTTGTAAGAAATATACACTCTTTTTAGGAAAATATAATAAAAAATGGAGGATTTATCATGAATGAATATCAATTAATTAGTGACTACAAGCAAAATGAAAAATATAAGGAAAGCTTTAATGACCTTGCAAAACATGTATTTGAATTGGATTTTAAAGGATGGTATGACAGGGGTTGTTGGAATGATAACTATATTTGCTATTCTTATGTGGATGGAGATAAAGTCATCGCAAATACATCTATTAATAAAATGAATGTAATCTCTAACGGTAAGGAATATAAAGTAATTCAATTGGGTACAGTGATGACACATCCGGATTATAGACATCAAGGTTTAGCGACTAAATTAATGAATCATATCATTAAAAAATACGAGAAGGATTATGATTTTATATACTTATTCGCGAATGATACGGTGTTAGAATTTTATCCTAAATTTGGTTTTGGAAAGGTGCAAGAAAGTAGCTTCAGCCTGAAGGTTTCAAATATGATACGTCAAATAGACAAAAAGTACGATTTACGAAAGTTAGATGTTAATAATCAGGCTGATTTTGAGCTGATGAAGGAATATGAAGCCGAAAGAATTCCGGTGTCTTCTAAATTAGGTTTGAAAAATAGTAACATTATTCACTTTAATATGTTAATTATTTTTTGTTGTCTTGTTAGTTAAAGGGGTACTTAGTACAAAAAATAACCGTAGATAGTAGCACGAACACTGTTCTTGTTATAATTAATTTTTTTCAGAACGTCTATAATCCTCTTTTAAAAAATATATGTAAATATAATAAAAAACGAATGATTAATAGAAATATTCTACACCACTCGTTTTTTATCGGACTTCTTTTTATTGTACTTTTATTTTCTTTATGAGTTATTGGAAAAATAATTATCTATATAAGTCTTTATTTTTTCAAAATTCTTTTCCATAAATAAGATTGCTGGTACTTCAATTATTGGAAGATTATTTTCATTATCAAAAGCTGGACACGGTTTGGGAACTACCAAATAGTCAACTGAGTTTTTATCCCTAATATAATTAATTGAAACATCATAATACTTAGAGAAATATTCCTTCAAATCATCCTGATTCCTTAAAAATGGTAGAGAAAATATTGAACCATAATTTATACCAGCGTCGACAATTAATACAAAGCATATTTTTTTCATGATACACCCTCCTCGTATAATAAGTTTTAAGTTAATAACTGTTCCTTGAAAATTAAATAGTTTTTATCTTCAAGAGCTACATCAAAAAATGATGTATGGGTAAAATTTAGTCTTGGATACTGGGGGATTTCCCTAGATAATGGAAGTATAGAAATGGATCCATCGGGAATATGCTTACTCCCCCTGTAGTTCGACCACGTTAAAAGACTGTGACCCAGGCCAAAATGCACTGCATACGCACAAGCTGTATCGGTTTCCTTCACTTACCTCTCATAGTGGTGGGAGGGCAGCTAAAAAGAAGTCCTGGTGGAAGTTTTGGAAATTAGTACCATTTTTTTAATTAATACAAGTAAAAGAGACCTTATAGGGTATTTTACTGTTTTCGCTCACATGGATTGTCTTATACATCTAAGTTGTTTCTACATAAATATCTGTAATCTCACCTATTACTATATCTTTAAAAAATTTCCAACAGAACCAATAAACCGTTATAAAAAGTATTTAAAATAATAACAAATAGGTATAATAATTCCCACTATAGAAAATACAATACTTCCTAAATTAAATGCAGAAAGTTTCGCACGATGAACTTGAATTTCACCTAAATCTACCCCTCCACTAAAATGCTTATCCATAACTTTAGCGACGTTTTGTTGTTGATTAACAAAATAAGGTATTAGCCATATACAGCAGAACAAAATAATACTACCAAAAAAGAGTGTGTCAATAATTGAAGCTCTCCAATTTAATGAAGTAATGACTATGAGAACAAATTCTCCCACCATAACAATTACCATAGTTACTACATATCTGGATTTTTCAGAAACGTTTTTAAATACAGTCTCGTCCAGAATTTTTTCTATTTTAGTCCATATTACACTGATTAACACGATTAGGCTAATTAAGAAAATAGTAAATAAAGCTTTAACTAAAAGATACTCAAACACTACTGACACCACCTAATAATTTCTAAATTAGAATGTAAAGTTGATTTTTTTAACTCTATTAAAAGATTAAATTCAATAATCTATTAACTAGCTTATCGAAAAATTTATTGATTTAAAGATACAACGCTATATGTATTAGTTATATAGGATAAGATTTCCCAAAATTCCTTTTCTAATATATATATCTTCTAATCGTTGTTGGACTTCAATTGTCTAAATATTTTATTTAGCACTTTATATTGCTTAATGGTTTGAATTTTCTGAATTAAAATTCCGTGATATTGTTAAGAAAATAATTATTATTATGATATCTCGATGTAATTGCTGCTAATGCTTTATCTTCAAGGGGAAATATCAGGTTTTCGTTACCGTAATACTAATAACAACCTAACAAATTGAATAGTTACCAGAAAATACTAAAATATGTCCCTCAGCAATTTACAGTATAATACACTTTTAGAAAAAATGGAATATTTAAGTATTTCTTTATTAATAATATGAATTAATAGAATGTTTATATTATTATACGGATTAAAGATAGCTCAGCTGTGGTGATCTTTATTCATTTTTTCTAGAGTTTATATTAACTTAGCAAACTTTGTAACAGAACCATATATAAGATCAAATATGATAAAAGCAATATCACAAGTTTTTTATTTTTTGTACAGTAACCATTTGTTAGCCAATCCCTTCTCTTTATTCGGAATATTCCGTTGTTTTTTATCGATTTACAATTGCAGGTTGAACTATTATATAATATGCAGAATAATGGTAATATTTAGAAAAAAAGAAGTAGTTGAGGAGGACGTAGTGATATGAGCATAAATATATTAATGCATGAAGCAGTTATGCAACAACTTAATGATTTTTATCAAATGATGTTGTCGCAACAAATTATAAAAGCAACGGAATTAAAGAAAGAAATAGATGAAAAAATTGAACAGATTAAACATGCAGAAGAAAAAGAAAATCAAAATCAAAATTTATTATTATATTATTCTTTACTAGACCTAAAATATAGAATGCTAACTGATCGAGTGAGTATTCGAAAAGATAGTTTTGAAGCAATTGATACAATTGATGAATCGACAGATACACTCACAGCTTATTACTATCATTCTTTTAAAGCAGAACATGCTTTAATGTTTAGTAACTATAATGAAGCCAGAAGGCAATATGAAGAAGCTGAGAGTTTATTAGAACATATTTCTGACGAACTAGAGCATGCAGAGTTTTATCAAAAATATGCGGTGTTAAGTCATCATATGTCTAGTATGTTAATATCTATTGAATACGCAAATAAAGCGAAAGAAATCTTTGAAAGGCATGTTGGATATGAGGTGAAAGTTGCTTCTTGTGAAAACACACTAGGGACAGCTTGTATATTCTTAAAGCAATTTGAAAAAGCGGAAGAACATTTGAATCGTTCCATTGATCTTTTGCAAAAACATAATGTAGAAAAATTGATTTTAGTAGTAAGGCATAATTTAGGATTATTATATGCAACTCAAAACTTATCTATATTAGCGATTCGTCATTTATCAGAAGTGACAGAGAAGAATCCTGTCCATTTTAAAGCATTGTTCTTACAAGCACGTGAACACTACAAGCTAAGAGAAACAATTATTGCAAAAGAACTTATTGAAAAAGGATTAGCAATTTGTATAGAATTAGGAAATGAAGAGTATGTATATCATTTCAATATTTTACGTTCTCTTAATGAAGATGAAGCAATTGAACTCTTAGAAGAAGAAGTGAAAAAAGGTATTTCTTACTTCGAAAAGCAGGATTTATGGGGTTTCGTAGAAGAATATGCAGAAGTATTAGCAGTTCGCTTCCGCAAATTGAATAAGCATGAAAAAGTTAGTGATTATTTCGATGTATGTTACGAAGCGAAACAAAAACTACTAAGCAAAGGGGCGTTAAAATAATGAAGAAGCTTGTATTAGCGACGTTAGGATTAGTGATAGTATTATCATTTAGTAACAATACAGGTGATACACAACATGCTCTAAAAAAGGAAGAAATTATACAATATTCACATGCTGATCATTTTTAATATCTCATTAACAAAGGGACTCCAATTATGGAGTCCCTTTGTTAATGAGATATTGCTTTAGTTTATCTAATTGTAATAATGTTTGTAAAAAGTGTAGATATTTTCTAAATTTGCAGAGGTAATTATTTGTTAATCTTTTAAAACATTGGCTTAGTAATACCAAGGGTTATTATAAATATATTAATTACATAATTTGTCCATATCAAAATGAACGTTTTTTGCATTTAATATATTGTAAATATATTTTATTTTGGAAGGATCTGATTATATGGCTCATAAATCTACTGGAGTGTTTCGAGTTCCAGTTTCTGAAAATGGGATTATTCCAACTGCTCTCAACATTATGTTAAACAATGATTCACGCTGCCATACTAGTAATGTAACGGTAACTGTTAAGAGAAGTCGAAACACCTTTTTCCCAACTCAAAATGAATTAGTTGAAATCTCTCATACTTTTGTTTCTTTAGAACCAAACAGAACAACTAAGATTGTGTTGTTTACTCCAGAATTTCAAGTAGAAGATTTCCTTGATGTCATCATTAGTGGAAATAAAGAGGATGTTAAGGATGTTCTTGTATATTCTTTCTTAGCAGATTCAGTAGGTCACAATCTGCCATCTACTGTTTTCAGAAATGCAGAATACACTTTTGCTTGCTGACACTGTGATAATGTATTCTTTACTGTCGTATATCTAAATTGAAATGTTACAAGTAGCACTTCACGGCATACAATCTATCGGTGAAAGATCGTTCGGCAGAGGAGTGGTAGTTGGTGAAAGAAGTTTAGGATATCCAGATACACATGCGCTTAGGGTACCTTTACGGAAATTTTGGGTAGTTTGAAATAGAAATTAGAAGATCCCTTCTACCTTAAGGTGGAGGGGTTTTCTTAATATTATTTTTTGATATATATCGCTAAGTATGTTCCAATAATTCATTCTATTGTATTGAGAATAATGTCATCTACATCAAAAAAACGGCTTATAAAAGGAACTAGTATTTGAGGTGGGTTTATTAACGAATTTTATATATAGCATGAATGAAAATGAGATAAATAAAACAATATTCCCTATTATGTTTTTAAAAATTAATTGAGCAGGTCCTTGTAAAAATAAAGAAAAGACACCTAAAGGTGCCTTCCGCCGGCTTAAATTATTTTAATATTATCGATCTAAGTTTAAAAGCTATAAGGATTTTTTCTATAGGATTTGTAAGTAGTTTTTATGAAATTATGAGTGTTTTTTATTTTGTAATTCAATAAGTTCATCTGGTATCACTTTTGTATAATATTCTTTTTCTGTTAGTTCAAATATAAATAATGCTTTTTTCCAGTTATAAATAACATCTTCTACATTATGTTGTTTCATTTTTAATAAACACTGACCTTTTAAATAGAATAGTTCACCTAGTAGGTATAAAGTATGTAGATTAATTGCTAATTTGATACCCTTATCAATGTACTTTATTGCCTCTTCATATTGATATGTGAAGTCGAAACATTTTGCTAAATTTAACATGAGTTTTAATTTAATTTCTTTATCTCTAGGAAAATCTAACTTATTAAAATTAGTTAAACATCTTTTGAATATATTAATACTTTTTTCATATTCTTTATTTTCTGCATAAAATATAGCCATTGTTTGCATAATATCTATTTCTCTTTCTGATAAAAAATCAGAATTAGTTAAAGTCAGTTTTAATGCATTATTTAAAAAATCTAAAGCAGTTTTTATTGATTTATCCACCATAAATACAGCAATTGCTTCATGCCACATTAGAAATTGTTTCTCATCTTTTGTTTGAAAATTATTTAAGTTTTTCTCTTTTTTTACTATTTCATAAAGTTCTTTATATTGTTTTTGCTTTAAGCAATCTTTTATTACGTATTTTACATTTTCTACATATTTTAATCTTTTGTTTTGAGTTAGTGCAAATATGTTATTCGGATCAATACCAAGTCTTTCTGATAATTGATATAACAATATACTAGATGGATAAATCATACCTTTTTCAATCTTGCTAATTTGACTTTGTGAACATATTCCATGACATAATTCGGATTGTGATATATTTTTTTTGATTCTAAGTTCTTTAATGGTAATACCCAAATCGTTAAATTCCATTTTTCCACCTACTATTTAGCACTTTATTAAAATAAGAACATTCTCTAACCTTAATGTAATGTAAAATTAATATAGTTGCAATTATTGTTTTACAGGGCTTATCGTTTCTATAAGATGGTGAGATTTTTTATGTACAAAAAAGACACCAAAAGGTGTCTTTCGCCGACTTGAACCACGTTCATTTAATATAAACCTATCTGTATTTTCACATGCTTTTCTAATTCCTCTATTTTCCATTTGATAAAATATAATCCCAATATTACCAATAATTAAATAAATATTTCTACATATTCAAGATATTTACATAAATTACAAAAGTGATACATTTAAGTTGTAATCTATAAAAACTATTAAAGGGGGATTTATTATGTTCAAGAAATTAGTAGTAGGAGCGTTAGCAACAGGTATTGCATTAACAGGAGGAATTGGTGCAGCTTCAGCTGATACACAAAAAGCTGTGAGCTCTCCGAAGCAAGCAACATGCTCAATTCCTTATGAGTATTCTAATGGTAAATTCAAAAGAACTCTTTATTACTCAAATGGAGTATATGCTAATAGTTTTAATGAAAATGTTTGTGGCGGGACGATTACGTGGTATTTAAAACATGTTCAAAATGGAGTTGCTTTTTACGAAGGTAATTTAAAATAGTAGATTTTTTGAACCTCATTTATTGAGGTTCTTTTATTTTTAGTTTTTAAACTGATTCTCTATAAAAAAAGCACTCAAAGGTTCTTTCCTCCGATTGAAACCATTTAAACTCTAATAATATGTATTGGGCATCCGTCTGAATATTATTTTATTATGTTAAACAATATGGATCGTTGAGCAATATGATTCAACCCTATTATTAATCAACTTTATAGAAAGGTATGCTCAAGCGCTGTCATAAAGGTTGGGGGATTTATTAAATAGAAATAATTAGTTGTAATATAAAGTGTTTTTTGCCTAATAAACCTTTTGAACTCTAAATATTAACTCTAAAGTAATTCATTTCATAAATTTTATTTTTTTTGTTAACGCTGTTATTATTTTATATATTATTATTCCAATAAGCGTTGTGTTAATTAGTTATTTTCTGATAATATCTCTGTGTGTTCTACTCTAATAATTATAAAAAGGTGGTGTTTTCTTTATGTCAAACATGTTTCATCAAATTGGTGATGCGATTGAAAGGCGTATGTATTTTAAATCTTGTTTTTATATCTTAACAGGAGCTCTGCTTATTTATATTGGTTACATTGTAGGGAATTGGGTGGGTTCTGCTGTATTTTAAAGTAAAAAATGGAATTTAATCAAGAAAAGAGAATTTTTTCAAAAGGTGTAGTAATATAAAGTAAATATTAATTAAACGTAATATTATCAACTTAAGAATAATGGGTATTATTAAGAATTCAGTATTAAAAAAAAGCGCTGCCTAATTTAGCTGTATTAAGTAATGAGGAATTAAAAATAATAATGTTCATGGTGTCTACAGCAGTTTTTTTACTGCTGTGTATTACGTTATATTTTAAAACACACGATAAACGTTTTATGTATCTTAGATATGTATCATTATTTTTAACTTTTTTTGTTATTGGTACTTTTTCATAATTAAATGTCCAATGGTTTATCACAAACTAAATTAAGAAGAGCATATATAAGAGAGAAAAGGCATTCATAAGAATGCCTTTTCTTTATCAATAGCCCGAGGAGGAGGAGAGAATATACAGATTTCGATGTGCTACTTCTTGAGCAAATAGTTGTAATTCATCAGGTACAGAAATAGACATACAAAAATGTCATCTTTTCCTATGATTCTACAGAAAAAATAGCGTATTTTTCATTTTAGGGGGCATTTCTTTTTATTAGCTTGATAGCGATGTGACAGTACCCCATGCCCGTCAAGCTAAGATTTTAAGATACCCCTAAACGAAAATTAAATATTACTTGTTTCTATCATTGCTAGTATTTGTTGTGGGAGCAATTAGCTCAACAACATGGGCATGTATAGTGACCTCTAATAAGGTATTTTATTTAAAAACGCAGTCTATTTTTTCTCTATCATAATCTAGAATCCAATTATTATATTTTTCATAAATACCTTGGATAGAATCAATTGAAGCGGCTATCAAATCCGCGCCTCTATCATCGTAAATATGAAAAATAGTACCTTTTTTGATATTTATAAAAAAGACATCGTGAAGAATCTTCGGTTTTATTCCCATATCTTGATTACAAATTGCTTTTATCATTGTTGCATATTTAATATCAGATACTTTACATGTAAGAACAAACCTATGTGTTTTATATTTACCTTCTTCATCATCTTCCGGAAAAAGATAAGGGACTGTTATCTCATTTAATTTATACAAAACTTTTTTAGTTTTAATATAAGGAGAAAATACTTTTAGTTTATGTTTGAAAACTGATTTATTTCCAAAATCATCTATATTAGATACAATAATAATGTCATCTTCAGGAGCATGCAAGGTATTAAATAAACTAACTGCTCTTTCGTATACCTTTAGTAAATATGGACTTTTTGCATAGGCATGTTTTACTTCATAATTTACACCTAACTCGAATCTAATTCCAATTTCCCAAGTATAAAACAACGACGGTTTTAACTCCAATTTAGGGAAATGTTCATCCATATAATCTTTTAGTAGCATATTTGCACCTCGTTTCATTTTATATTTCTATAATATAACATGGTAATAGAGAGAAAGCAGATAACCTCCAGATTACCTGCTTTTTCTAAAATAATTAATCTCTGATAATTTTTCCATTTTTATCTAAAGTTTCTATTCTTTTCCCTGCTTTATTTAATAATTTGTAAAAGCTTCCACCGTGAGGATTATTACCTCGGTCTCTAACAATCATCCAACCTGATTTAGGGTCTTTTAATCTTCCAGCAGTTTTAATTGTAAATTTCGATAGATTTACAGATTGTTGGCCTAATCTTATAGCAGCAGGTACTATTCGTAATATTGCCAAAACAATCGCTGGAATTACCGGTGCTAGGTACATTACATGATCTTGAACAACTTCAACTTCATTTGGATCAATATTTGCCATAACTTCTTCATAAGTTAATTCTACTTCATTAGTGTAATTATATTCATCAGCATATCCTTTCGTAGGGGCTAATGACGTAATACCTAATGATAAAACTGAAGCCATAAGTATAGATTTGATAAATTTTTTCATTGTATTCCCTCCAATTACTTTTTTTTACTATATATCCAAATATTAATTTTAATAGAACTTAATTTCAAGTCTGGTTATCTATGTACTTTTTGTTATAATTTACATGTAAGGAAATGTAAATTTAACTAGGTTTATGATTGTGAATTTTCAGAAAACAAGAAGTTTTAAACCTGAATTTAGGGGGAATTATCTTTTTCTTATACTTGGCTTCACCATACATGCCAACCAACCTAAGGTTTTGTATTACTCCAAAAATGAAATTACCGTTGCGGGTATTGAATGTATTCGCAGTTCGGATGGAACAATTTATACGTATGATATTAATACAAACACTAATTATAATTCTGATGCAGAGTCTATAGCGAATCAATTCGGTATGCTTGAGCTTGCTACATTCCTCGGAAGAGAATTAGAGAAACAAGTAGAGTCAGTTAAATAATAGATAAGATTCTAGTGAAAACCTTTGTTAAAGTAATAGTGGGAGTATGGATAAGTTTAACAGTACTACTTACATGCTCTTATGGTGTTTGCGCTAGAACGAAAAACAGCCCAAGTTTCAATGAGGAACTTGGGCTGTTTGTGTGTTGTATTTCTTTTCTATTTATATATTCACAAGCAAAAACATAATATTAATACGGAAAAATATATTAATATGAATTTTTGCATATTTTAAAATTTAATATATCCCTTAAAAACTTTTAATTGTATAATATATTTTGTCATATTTTTAGATTTTTCGACATAAACCAACAAAAATAGAGAGCTTATTGGGAGAAGACATTATGTATACAAAACTATTAAAATCAATTACATCATTATCACTTATTGGTGGTGCGTTGTTATATACAAATGGCAGCGATGTAAAAGCTGCTGAAGTGGGTGTTTTTTCTGATGTGCCGACATCACATTGGTCATATCCTGCGATTAAAGATTTAGCGAGTAAAAATATTATTTCCGGTTATGGAAATGGGATATTTGGTTTTGGAGATGTTGCGACAAGGGAGCAAGTTGCAGCTTTAATTTATCGAGTGTTAGTACCGAATAAACAAGGCGGTTCGTTTAGTAATGATGGAACTCGTTACGTATTAAAGGATGGATCTACGTTTAAAAATCCTTACGGTGATATTAATCAAAGTTCTACAATGTTCCCAGAAGAGGTATTAACTTTAACGAATTTAGGAGTTTTTAAAGGTGATGAAAATGGCCAATTTAGACCGAAAGCTTCTGTGAATCGTGCGGAAATGGCACAAATTCTTACGAATGCTTTCCATCTTGCGGCAAAACAAAAACATACCTTTAAGGATGTTCCAAATCCATTTTGGGCAGAAAATGCAATTAGTGCGGTGCAGTCAAATGGAATCGCAGATGGCACAGGGAACGGGAATTTTGAACCGTATGGCACAGTAACACGTGAACAGTATGCGCAGTTTTTATATAAAACTTTGAAGTATAAAAATGCTGATGTGAAAGATACAGGGGATGCGGCATTATTAAAAGCGTTTAAAGAGGAAGTACAAAAGCGTATTAATACATACGAGACAAATATTACACTGCCATATAAAACGAAAAATAATAATACAAACGAAGTGATGAATACACTTTTTAACGCATATAAAGAAGTGGCAAGTAAAAATGAGTATACAAATAATAATAGATCGAATGTTTCATATGGGCTTTCTGGATCACCTGGAAATTATACGTTTACGCTTAAGATTACATATCGTGAAACGAAAGAACAGACGGAATATGTCATGAAACAAGCGAAAGCAATCGTTTCTTCTATCACTCAAGTTGGAATGGATGATCACGAAAAAGTGAAGGCGATTCATGATTACGTAGTAAAGCATGTTTCTTATGATACGTCTTATAAAGCTTATACAGCATATGAAGCACTTGCAAATCGTTCTGCGGTTTGTCAAGGTTACGCACTATTAACTTATCAATTATTAAAAGAAGCAGGAATTGAAAATCATTTCGTGACAGGAACTGGGGACGGACAACCTCATGCTTGGAATTTAGTGAAAATCGAAAACAATTGGTATCACCTTGATACAACATTCGATGATCCGGTGCCAGATGAGCAGGGCCGCGTAACGTATTCGTATTTCAATTTATCAGATGAACAAATCGCAAGAAATCATGAGTGGAACCGCGGAGACTATCCGCAAGCGACAACAAACTATTATAGTACACTGACAAATAAAATTGCGGCAGGTAGTAAGAAAACGCCTGCATATCAGCAAATATTAAAAGATACAAAGTTAAACTATCTAGGAAATGAATATATTGCAAATAACTATACTGAATTAAAAAATAAAATGCAGCAACGCTATAGTGCAAAACCAGAGAAAATTGAAGTGTTATACAAGCAATCAATGAATGGTGCACTACAAGATGTGAAAAAGGTAATTGGCGAAATTGATTATCCGCAAGGGGCAAACCGAGTTTCTTATAAAGCAGAGCCGTACAATGCGAAAGAAGGGTATTCTTTAGTGACGATTACGTTTACGTATTAAGAATGAGAAAAAGCATCTGTTTTAGATGCTTTTTTTATTGTATTAATTCGACAAAATATGACAGGTAAAAGGGAATTGGTCTGTTATGATAATTTTTGAAATTTTACATTTTGGAGGATTAATCATGAATAAAAAGAAGATTTTCGCTGCGTTAATAGGAATTATAGCTTTATTTGTAATTATTAATGTAGTTGTTACGAAAGAGAAAACGACATCAACCAGTGAAAAAATGTACTCTGAGAAAGAATATAATAAATTAGTAGATGAACATTTTGCAAAAACGCAAAAGTTGAAAAGTGATATGAGTGTGTTAGAAACTGAAAAAAACTCTCTTGATGAGCAAATGAAGGCGAAGAATAAGCAAGGGTAAAACAAAAACGCTATCTTTTAAAAAGGTAGCGTTTTTGTTTTGGGTTATAAAGTTATTCCTACATTTGACATATACAGTCTAACTGTATAAAATCAAACTATACAGTTTAACTATATAGTTTAGCTATATAGTTATCGTTACATTGGAGGTCTTTATGAATAGAGATAAAAATTTACCATTAACGGAAACAACGTATTACGTTCTTTTAGCTTTATTAGAGCCAGCTCATGGATATTTAATTATGCAAAAGGTGGAGGAACTGAGTAATCATCAAGTGAAAATCGCAGCGGGTACATTGTATGGTGCGGTGGAAAATTTATTAAAACAAGGGTTAATAGAATCGGTAAAAAGTGAAGATAAACGAAGAAAAGTGTATGTCATTACAGAACGCGGGAAAGAAGTATTGCATTTAGATTTTATGAGAATGCAGCACATTATTGCGGTTACAAAAAGTTTATTACACGTATAGTTAGGGGGAAACGATGATGTGGAGATTGAAATTCTTTTTAGACTTTGAGAAAGAGGAAAAATGGTTAGAGGAGATGGCTTGGAAAGGCTATCAACTAGAAAGCAATACATTTGGTTATACATTTAGATATACAGAACCGGAAGATGCGACGATTAAAATAGACCATAGAGTATTTAGTAGAAAAAGTGATTTTATTAATTACTGCACATTATTTGAAGATAGTGGCTGGGAGCATATAGCTGGTAATCGGTGGTCAGGTACGCAATATTTTAAAAAGGTAGATGAAGAAAGTGAAGATGACATTTTTTCAGATCCAATGTCACGAGCAGGGAAGTATAAGCGTCTATCTAAAACATTTTTAGAATTAGCGATCTGTTATTTGCCGATATTATTTTTATTTGTGTATAGTAATACAATGAATTTAGGAGCCTTTGTAAATCCGAAAGAACTATACTTGACGCCAGGATTATGGGATAAGCAAGGTGTATCATTTCTATGGTCATTCTTATTTGAAACGCCATTTGCATTAATGAGAGGACTTTTTTTGACATTTATCCCCGTTGCGACATGTATGTTTTTCGTTTGCTCGTATAAAGCAAATCGATTGTATGAAGAGAGAAGATGATAGGAGAAATCCCCTTAAAGTAGATGCTTTGAGGGTTTTTTTGAATTTGTAAATGACTCTTCTTAAAATAGATATGAGATTAGAGAAGGACAATGATGTATTGGAGGTCACTATATCAAAAAAAGAAAATTGTACGTCTAGACGCATTTTAAATACAAAATAACCGATTCCTTAAATGTTAAGAAATCGGTTATGTATTTCCCTACTTTTTTAGAGATCTTTTTCTTGTAATGGTTTTAAATGATTGATTTAAGGTTATAAACTTAAATCATAAATAAAAGATAGAGTAAAAACTATATAAGAAATAAATGTAATGAAAACAAGAAAACATATAAACTGAGCATTAAATACATATTGTTCTATTCTTCTTTTCATGTTAATTCGTATTATTTTTCAAATGTGAAGTATCAATTTGAAATTGACCTTTCCAAGATCCAACTACTTTTCCAATTCTAGTTATATTTACATCTAAAGTAAGGGGCTGTTTAAAATCGTCTCTTCCTTCATTAACTATAACAAATGTAGAAACACCTTCGGGTCTATCATTATCACGAATACCTATATCATTTAATTTTTTACCTGCTGCCATAAGTTCAAAAGGAAGATAATCATCTGAATCATCGATAAATGATAGTCTTCCTTCATTTTTGATCTCAGGGTTTTCCTCTTGTTGCCCATTAATTTTACCATCATTTTCGAGCTCTAATCCTGATGTATCAAATTCAAAGGGTACTAAACTTCCATCAGATTTTTCCATTCTATAATGAACTGATATACGTAAATCTGATATATATAATTCTTTGAGGTGCACAGTAATACCTTGATCTGTAATTTTTTCATCAATAGGAATATATTTACCATTCTTCATCATATCTTGTGTGACACCATTTTCATCTTGTATTCCTTCATTTACAACTTTATCATTTGTAATTGCATCAGAAAAATATGAGGCAACATTTGTAGCCGCCACTCGTACTTGTGGAATCATTGCTGTTGTGAAAAGTGCTGTTGCAGCTACTGCTGTATAAATGAAACGTTTTGATTTTTTACTCATGTTTGTAAAGAGTCCCTTCTTCTGTTGTTTTTTGTAATTTATATTAGAAACATTGTCTGACTTGGAACGACTTTCAAATGTTTTCCATGCTTGTTCTATATCAATTTTGATTTCTTGTGGTGAATTTGCAGACTCTTCATCTAGCATTACGTTTTCCCATTGATTTAATTTACTAATTTCTATTAATAAATCTTGGCATGCTTCACATGTATCTAGGTGTTTTGTAAATTCCTTTCTTATATCATGAGAAAGTTCTCCATCAATATATGTTTGAATAAACCCGATATCATAACATTTCATTTGTTATGCCTCCTCCATTTGTTTATAAATCTTGCGAAATTTCATTTTGGCTCGGACCAATAATGTTCCAATAGAAGATATTTCAATTTGAAGTACTTCTGCAATTTCTTTATATTGAAAACAAGAGAATTTCATTAGTAAAAGGGTTCGTTCTCGATTATTCATTTTATTTAGTATCGTTTGGACCTTTGTAATTTCTTCTTTTCTTATCCAATCATCGTCTAATGATGAAACATTTTGTACTTCATGGTATTGTATTTCTTTATCAATCTTCGCTTGCTGCCTTTTTTCAGATCGAAAATGGTTATAGGCTACATAAGTAGAAGATTTAATCAACCATCCAGGTATGTTTTCAATTCCTTTCCAATCACTACGATATAATTGTAAAAATACTTCTTGTGCTAACTCTTCAGCGATAGATTGATCTTTAACAATCCAGATAAGCATAGTACTGCTTAAATAAATCTTCAAAGGTCATATCAGAAGTATGACTTTCTTCATTTTCTATGGTTAACATGTTTGTTTAAACCTCACTTTCAATTTGATACCTGTATTATAGAGAAACCAGAAAAACAGATTTTGTGACAGTTTTTCTGGATATTTTTTATTATGTACTACAAAAAGCATTCGTCTAATTAAAAGAGAAATGCAAAAAGGAAATGAAAACATAAAAACTATAACTCTTGCAGTAGTTGTCTATTAATGCACAAGAAAACAGTTAGTTTGTTGCCAAACTGTATCTAAACGTACAATTTCACTTCTTCTATTTTCATGAATATGTATAATTACATAAAATTTCAAAGAAAAAGAGAGTATACTTTCATATTGTGTAATAAAGATAAAGCCCGCCTACGGAAATAGGCGGGCTTTTTTTACTTATAAAGAAAAGACAACCTTTAAGGTGTCTTCCTTTTGAAATCTAGGTTGTCCAGTTTGTTTTACTTTGGTGCAATAGCAATATTGTTTGGAATAAAGTTTCACCATATTGCTATTAAACTAAAATATTAAGATTGCACTTAAACGAAATTTATAGCACCGAAGTTCATTTTGGAGGGGGGAATGTAATACTACATTTTTAAAGTATTCGTTACACTTGAACCTCTGCACATTGCGTAGAGCTTTTTTCATGAAGAAAGGACACTCACGTGAGTGTCCTTTCGATAGTTTTTAGCAGAAGCAAGCAGCTCCAACGATGATTAATAAAATAAATAATACAACTAATAAAGCAAATCCTCCAGCGAAGCCACAGCCGCCACAACTACCACCAAAGCCCATAACAGTTCCTCCTTTAAATAGGAGGAGAAAAACAAAGGTTCACTCATGTGTTTTAACGGATTCCATTTACTTTATGCTTTTTACGAATAAATGGAGCAGGTCCTTTTCAAAATAGATTTATTCTTAGCAGGAGTTCAAAGGAAAAACAGGAGAATCCATATTATTCTTTAAGAGCGAATAGGTAGAAATCCGCTTTTATACCTTTCATTAAAATAATACTAGCATTATATATTATAAGGAATACTTGTCCTTAATTGTAAATGAAAGGGGGGAATTGATATGAGCTATGGCTATGGTCATCCTCCTGGAAGATGTCATAAACATCACAATGAAACTTTATCAACGGGTGTATTACGTAGACATTCCGCTACGTTATTTCTTACTGTTGAAGCTATGAATGTTGATCCAGATGATACTCGTAGAGTAACAGTTGAAATGTTTGATTGGTCATCAGGTTCTCCGGTATTGTTACCATTAATAGACCCTTCAACACAAACATTGCCACCTAATCGATATGTTACTTTTCGTTCAGCAGCTCTTCCTCCAGCACTTTTTGCTTATGAAGTAAGAATCATTCGTCCGAAAGATAGAGATGTTGTTACGAATGTTTTTGGTCTTAGTGCAATCATATTTAACCCACAAGAAGGAAACAATGTTTTACAACATGATTTAGCAAAATTAGACCTTAAATAGATTTTATAAAGGTCTATTTATTGAGCATGATTAAAAAAAGAGTAGGATGTAATCCTACTTTTTTTAACGTTAACTAGAATTTTAAAAGAAATCCTTCATTATTTTAGCATCTTTAATATTCACTATCACACCTTCTACCTTATCTTTCTTCTCATCTTTAGCAATCGTAATTTGCTCCTTATTATCAGCCCACACAAGAAATTCTTCTTTTGAGTCATCTTTATATGTAACAGTAATAGTAGAATGTGCAGATTCTCTCTTTTTTTGATCTAAAGTGATTGTTTTAGGTGTTCCATTTTGAACTGCTGAAACGATAGATTGTATCATTTTTTCATTATCTGTTTGAGATTTGGAAGTAGTATGATTTGTTGTTTTCAGTATTTCAATGTCTGTAATATTAGCGGAATTTAATTGAAAGGTATTTTGTGTATGTTCTTGCTTAACTTGTGAAGCTTTATCTGTAGCCGAGGTACTTGTACAACCTATTAAGGTGAAAGATAAAGCGGTTAGAGCGCATATAGATATGATTTTTTTCATAGTATCCCTCCTCAAGTTTAATTATAACAATTTTCTGTTAATTTAGGTAGTTATTGTAAGGAGAAGATGTTTTAAAGAGGTAAATGATGATGTTCATTCTCTATTAAAATCAAAATTCACATAACTTTTTTCATATTTTATGTTTAACATTTCGAAAATGGGTGTACTACATATAATATAACAAATAATTCATTTTAAAGGAGGAAGTTAAAGATGGAAACGAAGTATAGTAAACCTTTTGTATATGAATTTATTACGGAGAAAGAGGTCATGAATGCGGCGAATGATCTAGTGAAGAAAGGGATAGACCAAAAAGATATTTACGTATTAACACATGAGAAAGAGAGGACAGATAGAATCGCAGACAATGCAGACGTGAATACAATTGGGATAAAAGAGGAGGGACTTGGGACAAGCATTATTAACGTCTTTCAAAACACGGGAGATCAGTTAAGAAATAAGATGCAAGAGTTAGGGCTTAATGAGGAAGAGGCGAACTTCTACGAAGAAAAGCTGGATGAAGGAAAAATCTTGTTATTCGTTAAGGATTTAGAAAGAGTCGGTGAATGGTTACAAGAAAGAAGATGCATGTATTCTATTTAAATTTGTATCCTGTAAATCTATAAATCTATTACGAAAAGGAGATTGTAAATATGAGTGAGAACGGACTAAAAGAACAAGTTAAAGGTAAAGTTGAAAAGAAAAAAGGACAAGTAAAAGAAGGAATTGGTGAAGTTACAGAAGATAGAGAGTTGAAAAATGAAGGGAAGTGGGAAAAAACGAAGGGAACGATAAAAGAAAAAGTCGGAAAAGTGAAACAAAAGATAAGTGATGAATTGGATAATAAAGAATAATATATGTTCATCAAGCTTTGGTTACATACTAAAGCTTGATGAATCCAATATAAAACGAATATAGGAGGTTTAATTGTGGGACTTATTATTACGTGTATTGTAGGTGGACTTATTGGTGCGTTAGCTGGAATGATTACAGGAAAAGACTTTCCGTTAGGTATAGTTGGTAACGTGATTGCCGGATTAATCGGATCTTGGGTAGGTAGTGCGTTATTTGGTCATTGGGGTCCTGAATGGGGAGGCATCTTTATTCTTCCAGCTTTATTAGGTGCAATCGTCTTTATTTTAATCGTTACATTCGTTTCTAGAATGCTGCGGAAAGCGTAAGTATGATAATAAATAGTAATCTTAAGTTTATTATATATAGCTATAAAGTTAATGAACTGATAAATATACATAAAAAAGCATCCGATTAAAATAATTGGATGTTTTTTTATGTAATCTGCATAGAAATGAGCGGGGGATGAAGGCCCCCGCTTATTAAAATTACACTTTCTATCATATGCCTTTCGAGAGGACTCCCACTTCTAAACGTAAGTGAAGGTGGTGAGGTGAATCGAAAGAAATATTTTATTTTCAAGAAAATAAAAGAAACATATGTTCTGTTTTTGCTATAATATCCTTAACAAGGAGGTGAATAAAATGACAAAGGAAAATCCGTCAAACTATAAAACTCTTCAAATTTGGATTAAAAAAGGGCATCGTATGTATTCTTATTTTCAAGAATGTTGTCATAACGCTAAGAACATGTACAACACCACAAACTTTTATATACGCCAGGTGTACACTGGATTAACACAAGAAAAAGAGTTGCAGCCTTTGCAAAAAGAAGTTCTGGATAATATTCATAAAAATATTGGTAAGATGAATGACACACAACGTCTTGCCTATCAGAAGAAATTGGAAAAAGAGAAATTAAAGCCTAAAGAAGAACAGAAAGAGATTACATGTAATTTGTTTTCAGAACCTAATTTTGAAAAACCTTATGTAGATTACAACTTTCTAGATGCACTATTTAAGGCTATGATTCAAAATGATTATCGAGCTTTGCCTACGCAATGTAGCCAATCAATCATGAAAGGTTTGTTCCAAAATTGGAAATCTTTTTTTGCTAGTTTAAAAGACTATAAAAAGAATCCAAACAAATATGCTGGAATGCCTAGGATTCCAAAGTATATTCGTTCTTCTGAAAAAGAGATTCTGTATACAAACCAAGATTGCATCATTAAAAACGATAGATTTTTAAAGTTTCCAAAGACGAAATTGCAATTAAATATTGGGAAATTAGGTTTCACTGAAGGTAAACTGAAACAAGTTCGTGTGATTCCAAAATACAATGAATATGTAGTGGAATTGGTAATTGATGTTCCTTCTGAACAACAAATGATTGAAGAGAATGCTCGTTATATGAGTATTGATTTAGGTATTGATAACCTTGCAACCATCGTAACAAACACAGGTATAAAACCTGTCCTTGTTAAGGGCAAACATATCAAAAGCATAAATCAATATTACAATAAAATGAAGAGTCATTTTACAAGCATTCTTAGAAATGGAAAACAAACGAATGAAGGACCTTTTACTTCTAAAAGGATAGAAAAACTTCATCAAAAACGTTACTTGAAAATAAAAGACGTCTTCCATAAAGTTAGTCACCGTATTGTAAAACTAGCTCAAGAAGAAGAAGTTTGTAAAATCGTTATTGGTCAAAACAAAAGCTGGAAACAAAAAATGAATATGGGAAAAAGAAATAACCAATCGTTTTGTCATATCCCACATAGTTTACTGATTCAAATGATTACATACAAAGCAAATGCTGTAGGCATTCAAGTTGTTGTAACTGAAGAATCATATACATCGAAAGCAAGTTTTCTGGATAACGACTTCATTCCAACGTATGGAGAAAATGACCAAAATACAACTTTTTCAGGAAAACGAATAAAGCGCGGCATATATCGTTCAGCAAATAAAACTTTAATTAATGCAGATGTAAATGCTGCGGCTAACATTTTACGAAAAGTAATCCCAAATGCATGGACAAATGGGATAGAGGGGTTAGGCGTGAAACAGCTCGCTAATGTGTTAACTCCCCTGACGTTAATCGTCCGTTAGGTCGAAACGTTAGAAACCCCCACTTCAAGCTTTGCTAAGTGGGGGAGTGTTCATTATGTATTAAACCATCGTTACTTTTTCACAATTATTTATCCTTACGACCTGCCTCGGTTCTATATGAGATAAGTCTTCGCTATTACCGATATCTACTACAATTGTATTCGTTAGTATGTTAATAATGGAACCAATTAATTTTGTAGCATGATCGTGTCGATAAGAAAATTGAACAAAATCTCCCTTTTTAAAGTTGTGCTCTTCCATAGATAGATCCCCCTAAAAATAATGTTTATACATTATACATACACAAAATTATAAGTTTTAAACATTTATTAGTACGATTTAAGTGTTAAGCCGAGAAAGGTGTAGAAAATTTATTTATAATGAAAATAAAAAAATATGTTTAAAATTAATTTTTATGGGTAATTAAATAGTAAGAGTTTGAGATAAGGGGGCGGAAATGATGAATTTGGCAATAAATATTTTGCAAAATGATGTAGGTTATACAGTACAACTTAATGGTGAAATTGATGCATATACGGCATCAGATTTGAAA
The DNA here is from genome assembly GCF_038005805.1 of Bacillus sp. FSL R9-9497. Taxonomy (NCBI): domain Bacteria; kingdom Bacillati; phylum Bacillota; class Bacilli; order Caryophanales; family Bacillaceae; genus Bacillus; species Bacillus sp. FSL R9-9497. The sequence continues at coordinate 1,004,317 of NZ_JBBOTY010000001.1, forward strand.
AATAAGATTATGCCTATTGCAAGCGAAAAAGAGGTTCATATTGTAGTAGATTTTACTGAGGTAGAGTATATGGATAGTACAGGTTTAGGCGTGTTTATAGCTCTATTAAAAGCAATTAAGAAAAATGATGGAAAGCTAGAGTTTATTGGTGTATCTAAAAGACTAAAAAGATTATTCGATATCACAGGACTAACAGAAATATTAAATTTGAATTCCGATTTTGAAAAAGTAGAAAGAAGGTGACTAGGGATGATGGAGAGATTTGAAAAGATAGAAATGAAAATTCCTGCAAAAGCAGAATATGTGGCTATTATTCGTTTAACAATGGCTGGTGTTGCGAATCGAATGGGCTTTGCTTATGACGATATAGAAGATATGAAAATTGCTATTAGTGAAGCATGTACAAACATTGTACAACATGCATATAAAGAAGACGTTGGAGAAATTACAATTGTCTTTGGCTTATATGAAGATCGATTAGAAATTATGGCTGCGGATAATGGAGTTAGCTTTGATTTTAATAGCTTAAAAAGTAAAGTTGGTCCGTATGATATTAATAAATCAGTAGAGCATTTGCCAGAAAATGGTTTAGGTTTATATTTAATCAATACGTTAATGGATGATATACAAATTATGCATGATGAGGGCATGACAGTTTTAATGACAAAATATATACAAAGAGAGCAGGTGGAGAATGATGGAAATCCAATCTCAACCTACAAATCTTACTAAAGAAGACGTTATTAAACTAATTGCAGACTTCCAACAAAACCAATGTGATGAAGCACAGGAAAGATTGGTTAATCACTATAAAAATCTTGTATACTCCATTGCATATCGCTATTCAAAAGGTGGGCCGATGCATGAAGATATTATACAAGTAGGAATGTTAGGGCTCTTAGGTGCAATAAGAAGGTATGATTATTCGATAGGGAATGCTTTTGAGCCGTTTGCAATACCTACAATAGTAGGCGAAATAAAGAAATATTTACGTGATAAAACTTGGGGTATTCACGTTCCAAGGCGAATTAAAGATTTAGGCGGGAAGATTAGACTTGCGATAGAGGAGCTAACAGATCGTTTGCAGCGTTCACCGAAAATTATAGAGATTGCAGATCATTTAGGACTATCCGAAGAGGAAGTGCTAGAAATTATGGATGCGAAAAATAATTATCGCGTATCTTCCTTAGATGATGTAGTTGAAAATTCATCTGATGGCAGTTCGGTAGCGAGGATTGAATCTGTAGGTGAAGTAGAGCAAGGATATGAAGAGACAGAAAGGCGTCTCGTTTTAAAGGATATTTTTAACGTATTAAATGAGACAGAAAAGAGTGTTATTCATTATATATTTGGAGAAAATTTAAATCAAAAAGATACAGGGGAACGGTTAGGTATTTCACAAATGCACGTTTCTCGTATTAAAAGACAAGCGATAAGTAAATTGAAGCAAGCAGCGTTTTTAGATACATAAAAATTTTAAAGAGCTATGTTTAAAACATGAGAAAAGGGGTAGTTATTAAGTATAGGAGGAGATATAAAAATGTCACACGATGTGAAAGAACTAATCGAAGGATTGAATGAAGATTTAGCAGGAGAATACTCAGCAATTATTATGTATAACCATAATGCAGCTACAGTTTCTGGTATATATAGACAAGTGTTAAAACCTTTCTTTGAATCTGAAATTAGTGATGAACAAGGACATGCCCTATATTTAGCGGAGAAAATTAAGACGTTAGGTGGTACACCTACTACAATCCCTTTACCAGTGAAACAAGTAGAAGATGTTCGAGAAATGTTAGAATCCGCTAGACAATCAGAATATGAAACAATTAAGCGTTATGAAATGAGAAAAGAACAGGCAGCGAAATTAAATATGACAGAGTTAGTTGTAAAACTAGAAGATATGATTGCAGATGAAACTAATCATATGGAAGAATTAGATCGTCTTTTAAATGATAAAGCAATGGTGTTAAATTAAAAGTAGAAATTTATAGAGTGAAAGAACAAATTCCTATTTCTAGGGGTTTGTTCTTTTGTTGTATAAATATGTTTGAGTAAGAAATTTTCATTTTGTAACTGATTATGTAATACTAGAAAAATAGAAAATGATAATAGATTTACATTTTAAATAAGAAAAGGGGAAATAACTTGTGTCCATTTTAATTGTTGATGATAATCCGGTTAACATATTTGTAATTGAGAAGATTTTAAAACAAGCCGGATATCATGATCTTGTATCACTCAATTCTGCACAAGAGCTCTTCGAATATATACATTTTGGAAAAGATTCTTCCAGGCATAATGAAATTGATTTAATACTATTAGATATTATGATGCCTGAAATTGATGGACTTGAAGTTTGTAGGCGATTACAAAAAGAGGAGAAGTTTAAAGATATCCCTATTATTTTTGTTACAGCTTTAGAGGATGCCAATAAATTGGCCGAAGCTCTTGATATGGGGGCAATGGATTATATTACGAAACCTATAAATAAAGTTGAACTATTAGCACGTATGCGTGTAGCGTTACGCTTGAAATCGGAATTAAATTGGCATAAAGAACAAGAAGAAAATCTTCGGAATGAACTAGATTTAGCTACGCAAGTACAAAGAAATTTATTAAGTAGCCCATTAAGAGAAAATCATATAAAAATTGAAGCAAGCTATTTACCTTCATTCAAACTAGCTGGAGATATGTATTATTGGTATAAAATCGATGAAAACCGCTACGGTATTATATTATTAGACGTGATGGGACATGGTATATCTGCTTCATTAGTTTGTATGTTTATTTCGTCTGTATTACGTGAAACGATTAAATCTTTAATCGATCCAGAACTCGTCATTAAAGACTTAAATAAATATATGACTCTTTTACATAATGAGAATGACAATATTCCATATTATTTTACAACGATATACTTAGTAGTGGATACAGAAAAGAGAACAATTGAATATGTAAATGCAGGACATCCTGCTGGATACGTTTTAGTTGATGAAACAAATATGGTTGAACTGAATCGCGGGAGTTGCGCGGTAGGATTTTTTGATGAAATAAAAGTTAAAAAGACAGTTATACCTTTTGAGAAGAACGCTCAAATCATATTGTTTACAGATGGTGTTCTTGAAGCGATTGCAAATGATGAATTTGAGTCTGAAGAGAAATTACGTGCTTTTACAGAAAGGAAATGGGGAGATTTAGAAGAAGAGATAGAAGGGTTTTATAAGGAAGAACAGAAGAAAGAACAATCAGATGATATGTGCCTCATTATGATACAAACGAATGCGAAATAAAAAGCGTATGAAATCCAAATAAGGATTTCATACGCTTTTATTGTATTTTTTGATAGATTTGTTCGTTCGGATTAAATTGGATATAATGCGGCATTATATCGGAAAAACGAAGAGTTTCTTTATTTCCTAAACATAGGAATCCGTTGTGACCTAAACTTTCATAAAATAGTTGCTGTACTTGGTTTTGAAGTTTACTCGTAAAGTAAATTAAAACGTTACGGCAAAGTATAATATGAAATTCGTTAAAAGATTGATCAGTTACTAAATTATGCTGTGCAAAAATAATGTTTTGTAACAGTGATGGATTAAAATAAGCAAAACGATTATCTGTTGAATAATAGTTAGAAAATGCTTGTGTACCGCCAGCTTGTAAATAGTTTTTCGTATAAGTTTGCATTTTATTTAACGGAAGGATACCTTGTTTTGCTTTTTCTAACACATTTGTATTCATATCTGTTGCGTAAATAACAGCTTTTTCACTTAATCCTTCTTCGTGAAGTAAGATGGACATGGATAATACTTCTTCACCAGTTGCGCATCCGGCGTGCCAAATTCTAATTTCAGGATACTTTTTTAATTCAGGAATGACATGCTCTCTTAGCGCTTTAAAAAAATTAGGGTTACGAAACATTTCAGTTACGTTAATGGAGAAATCATTTAATAACTGTTCTAAAAACCCTTCCTCATGAATTACTTTTTCAATTAACTTTGAAATGGTTGGAATATTAGAGATCTGCATTCTATTACAAATTCTTCTATAAATAGATGTGCGAGCATATTGGCGAAAATCGAAGCCAGATAGTTTAAATACCGCTTCCAATAGTAATTCAATTTCTAAGTTCATGCGCTTATCCATATCTACAGATGGATCAAAATTATAATACTTATTTTCCACTCCAACTAAACCTCACTTATTTTATTAACCATACACTCATTACCGAATAGAGTTGATGTAAATTTAATGGTTTACTTATATAATCTGAAGCGCCAGCAGATAAACATTTCTCTTTATCATTTGGCATTGCTTTCGCAGTTAATGCGATAATAGGTATTTCACTTAACCCTAAGTTCATTCGGATATGTTCCATCGTTTCATAACCGTCCATATTCGGCATCATAATATCCATTAAAATAAGGTCAATATTTGTATTGTTTTTTAGTATGTCTAAACACTCTATGCCGTTTTGGGCAGTAATAATGTTGGCATGCTGTTTTTTTAATGCATTTTGTAATGCAAATATATTTCGGTGATCATCATCGACAATTAAAATAGTTTTCTCTTGGAAGACGTTATTTGTTTCGGTAGTAACGATAGTTTCCTCCACAACTTCAGCAGGAATAACATCTTCTATCGTTGCTGCAACTTCTAAATTGGATACTTGTATATCAGTTAATCCATTTGGAAGGTTAGGAATATATACAGTGAAAGTACTGCCTTCTCCTACATGACTCTCTAACGTAATCCAACCACCTAACAGTCTAGCAAACTCTTTACAAATAGATAATCCTAAGCCTGTACCACCATATTTTCGAATCGTTGCACCATCTGCCTGTTGAAAGGCTTCGAAAATAAGTTGATGCTGTTCTTTAGAGATACCAATACCAGTATCTTTTACCGAAATTTTCATCCAATCATTACTTATAGACTGCATATCATGACTCAAATTACTTATTTCTATTGAATCGAAATGTAAAGAAACGGATCCTTTTTCGGTGAATTTAAATGCATTGGATAATAAGTTTTTAATAATTTGCTCAATCCGTTTTGCATCTGTATAAAACAAATCCGGAATGGTGTCACTGTCTTTAATCGTAAATTCGACATTTTTTTGTGCAGCGATATGTAAGAAGTTTTGATGCATACTTGCTGCCATATCACTTATATTCGTTGCTTCGAAAATCACATCTAGTTTCCCAGCTTCTACTTTCGATAAATCAAGTATGTCATTAATTAAAGTAAGTAAATCTTTTCCTGATGAATGAATGACAGTTGCTAATTCAATTTCATCGTCGGATAAATGATTATCATGATTTTCTTTTAACATTTCAGATAATAGTAAAATACTATTTAACGGTGTGCGTAATTCATGAGACATATTTGCTAGAAATTCTGATTTGTATTTTGAGCTACGTAATAACTCACTTGCTTTTTCTTCTAATTCTGATTTAGTAATTTGTAAGTCAGCTGTCTTTTGCTCCGCCTCTTCCGTTCTAGACTCTAGTTGTTCATTCGTTGTTCGTAATTCTTCGGCTTGCATTTGTAGTTCTTCAGCTTGCGTTTGTAATTCTTCTGATTGAACTTGCAGCTCTTCTGTCATTGCTTGTGATTCATGTAAAAGGGTTTGAATTCGCATACGTCCCATAATGCTATGGATTGTTAAACCTAGATTATCAACGGTTTGTTGAATTAATTCTTGATGTAAGTCTGAAATCTCAGTTACACTTACTAACTCCATCACTGCGATCACTTCATCTTCAAATAAGATAGGGATGACTAGTAGGTTTTTAGGGCGTATTTCTAATAATCCGCTAGTAACATAACGAAATTCTTCTGGTATTTCTCGAAGAATAAAGCTTTGTTTTTCTAAAGCACATTGCCCAATTAAGCCTTCACCCATTTTAATGGACTGTTTTCCAACATCAGGACCTTGACCGGCGAAAGAAGCTTTTTTCACATAGTAGACAGTTTCTTCAATTTCTTCACGTACATAAAATGCACCGCAAGAAGTTTGCGTTTTTTGTATCATTCCACTAAGAATTTTGTTACCTAACATCTCAATAGAAGATACACCTTGATACATTAAAATTAATTCTGCAAGCTCAGTTTGCAACCACTCTCTTTTCGATATTTCGTCTAGTAAATGGTTCGTTGTATGAGCCAAATCTTTTATTTCATCATGGCTGTTCACATGAATTCTTTCCGTAATTTTTTCTTTAGAAGAAATGGATTTAATAACTTGAATTACATTTTTAATCGTTTTTGTAATGGAATTCGAAATATAGAGTGAAATGATAATGGAAATACAAGAAAGTAAGAACAATAAGCTGTATAACCAAATCTCTAATTTATTATTCTCAGTATCTAATTGTGCAGCTCTTTTTTTCGTTAGTTGCTCCTCTACACTACGGAAGTTAGTTAGTTGCGATTGTAATGATTGAATTTGAGTCGTGTCGATTGCTTGTACGTTATTACTATTGTGATTCGTAATGAATGGGTGAATCTCTTTATTAACCCAATTATTAATGTTTTCATTAATCTGTTTTAATTTTTCTTGCTGAGAAGGGTTATCCTCTAATAGAGCTAAAAGATTTTGATAATGTTTTTCGTAATCCTTTTCCGCAGCGTTAAGGGATTGAACGTAATTTGTATCATTAGAAGTGATAAATCCTTTCGCTTTATTTTCAATTGTTAGTAAATCTTTCTCCACTTGATTCGTTAAATTAAGAACTTTAAAATCGTGATCAATAATAAAATTACGAGATTTTTGTAAACTGGAAATCCCATTGTTTAACATAATGAAAGAAATAAGTAAGAACAAAATGATAACTAAATAACCAGCCATAATTTTGTAACGAATACTAAATTTTGCTTTCGATTTCATTAGAAATTCCTACCTTCAAGATTATTAAAAGTTTTCAATCGTAAAGAATGAAAACGTAATATATATTATATCAGTTTTCGTAAGGCCAAACTAGAAATCCCCCTATTGTATTAGGGGGCTCGTTTTTCATAGAGGAAATCATTTTGAAATATAAAACTATATATGAAAAGTAACAATCGAGGGAATAGGGGATAACAAAACTTTTAAGAAGGAAAGAGTGTTCTTAAAGCTTTTTTTGCATCTATTCCTTCAAAGATAAATAATACAAGCTCTCTCTTTTTTACGGTAAGGAAAAAGGATACTAATGTGCTTAAGTTTTTAATAGAAGTAAGTGTTCCGTGTTTACTTATAAATACATTCGTTTGAAATGTTGTCATTAAAGCATAAAAATGATGAATCTGAGTTATTGTAGGTGTTTCATTATAAGAAATAGTAGTAGAGTGAATGGCGTTCATCGTAATATTCCTTTCCATATAGTAAGCATAACAATATAAACATACCCGTTTTAAAAAGTGTTAAACATATAAATAAGAAAAAATATAATTATAGTTTTTTACGTTTAGAAAAGGTTAGGAAGGGTATACATATACTACAAAGAGATTAACTGAAGATGAATTGTAAGATGTCTATGTTTAGTAGATTAGTCTATTAAAATATACTTTTACTTTAAATAAAAAGGAGCCTGGTATACATGAATGAAATGATGATTGATATTACATTTGATTTAATTTACTTGTTAAGTAGTTCACTTGTAGTGCTTTTACTATTCGCTTTTTTCGTAAATGGTTATGTTAATAAGAAGATTAGTGTATACAGAAATGAAGAAAAATAAAGATACATTATATAAAACTTTAGGAGGTTAATAGTTATGAATGTAGATAGAAAAATAGTAGGTGTCTTTAGAACAATTGATGATGCGGCACTCGTTATTAATGAATTAAATGAAAAAGGATACTCAGCAGATAACATTTCAGCTATTGCAAAGGATCAAAAGGAAATTGAACACCTTGAAGAAAAATCCGGTGAAAAAGTTAAGAATGAAACTGCACATAAAGCAGATATCTTTTCAGCAACAGGGCTTGTAGCAGGAGGAGTAGTAGGCGGACTCGGTGGTTTATTAACAGGTCTTGGTGTACTTGCCGTATCTGGACTGGGCCCAATTGTAGCAGCGGGACCTATCGCGGCAGCTATTGGGGGAGCCGGTATTGGCGGAGGAGCTGGAAGTTTAATAGGAGCATTTATCGGATTAGGAATTCCAGAAGAACATGCTAAAAAGTATGAAGAATACATTTACGATGGAAATATATTAATTTTAGTAGATGCAAAATTAGATGATAAGTTAGAAATCTATAAAATATTTGATAAGCATAATGCTTATAACTCTGATTTCTTTAAATAATATGTACGTCACATATTAAACATAGTGAATATCGTTTTTGATCTTACAACTTTGGCGCGGCCGAGGAGTCGTATGACTATAAGAGAGGAAGGGCTTATAGTAAAAGATCAAGTTTAAGAGAGAAGGGGTGTCTTTTCGTGATTGTAAAAATATTAAAGGATAGTAGTAATAGTTTCCTTTGTACGGTTCAAAATAAAAATGGAGAGAAGTATGTAAAGAAATGGTTTAGTAAACAGGAAAACAATGAAGAATTAGGGCGACCAACCTTTAAAGAAGTGGAAAAGGATTGGAAAGAAAATAGAAAATCGTTTATGTATCCTAACGTAAAAGCGCTTTATTAAATAATAGCCGTTTCATTCTTACAAAATTGTCACACTCCTGTAAGGTAATTCAATAGATTAGTTACTTTTTCCATGTCATAATAAAGACATAAGAAAGCTTATTCAAACTACAACTTATTAGGAGAGTGTCAGTCATGATTGTAACAACAACGTCTGGAATTCAAGGTAAAGAAATTATTGAGTATATCGATATTGTAAATGGTGAAGCTATTATGGGTGCAAATATTGTCCGCGATTTATTCGCTTCTGTTCGTGATGTTGTCGGTGGTCGTGCTGGTTCTTACGAAAGCAAACTAAAAGAAGCACGTGATATCGCAATGGATGAAATGAAAGAACTTGCAAAACAAAAAGGTGCGAACGCTGTCGTTGGTGTTGACGTAGATTACGAAGTTGTTCGTGATGGAATGTTAATGGTTGCTGTAAGTGGTACAGCTGTACGTATATAAGTAAATAAAAAACAGGCTCACCCCTTGAAGTTTATGCTTTGAGGGGATTTTTTTGTTTCATGATTAAAGTTAAAATGAAGAAGAGTTGATGGCGTATTATAAGTACAAAAAATAAGCAAAACGTTATTGTAAAAGATGCTAGGATTGGGGGTATTGCACGGGAATTTAGATACTAAGCAGACGCACCCGCTTATTTCAAATATAGTATATATCGTTTTCAAGGAGAAAAGTAAGAAATACAGCAATCTTTATATTTGTTTAACGAGAGTGTTAACTTTATGATAAATAAAAAAATTGTTATTTGAGGTAAGGGGAGAAATAATGGTATGAATAACGAGAGTGTATAGTTTATAGAAATAAACGATTGAGCATGTAAAGGGTTGTATTACAGAAAATTTATAATGAATAGAGGCGGTTACATTATGTTTTGGTTAGGGTGTTTTTTAGGATATATTGTAGGTTCAGTTATTACATGTGCTCTACTTTACTATGGGTATAGATCCAATGAAAATAAAAAAGTGGATATACAAAAGAGGGAGGAGAGGAAAGTCAATAAAAAAGGTGTATAGGATGTGGAAGGTAAGGTGATAATGTTGATGCAACAATAAAGGACAGTACATATTTTATATGACGATTATGTACTGTTCCGCTTATTCTTTTTGGATTATGAAAAATTGTTGCCTGTCTTGCTATAAATTTCATAGGCGAAATAACCAAATAAATAGCCTATTCCAGACCCTAAACTAATGGAAAACAGTGAGAAATCTGGGGAAAACATACCGGAAATCAAACCAATCATACAGCCGACAAGCATTCCCATAGGTATGAAACTATCTAATAACAGTTGAGCTTTTTGAGATTTTTTCTTACCTAATTTTCCGTTCTTATATTTATGTTCCAATCTTTTAATTACAAATACTACAATTCCACCAACTATTACAACAGGCGCGATTGCCGTGATTAGCCACATGTGAAAATCTCCTTTCACCTTTTAATAGGATTATACCAGATACTTACAATTAGGTGTTCCTAAACGTACTATCTAGTCTATTTAAATGGCCAATCAAAAAGACTCCTTCAATTGTAGTCAGTAACCCGTCAAAAAAACTTTCCCTTTCGTTTTCTCCGCAGATTGCACAACATCAACCGCCGTTTTCACATCCGCTAAGTCATATGTAGAATGGACTTTCATAAAACGTAATTGCTCATTTTCTACTAGACGAATTAAGTGACGAAACGTCTCCTGCCATTTATATGCTGACACATTTTTATTCCAATGTCGTAAATGAAATATGTTTGCGTGTACTTTTGCTTTTGTGACAATCTCGGCCCAGTTCACTTGTATTCCTGATAGAAGACCGATCGTTAAAAAATGCCCGTTTGGACGTAAGGAAAAAGCTAATTCATTTCCATCCGGTCCTCCGATAGAATCAATCGCAGCATCCGCACCAATCCCGTTTGTTAATTCCATAACAGTTTCATAAAGCGGGGCAGTGGAAGTATCAATTACATATGCAGCACCAAGGCGCAGTAATTCTTCTGTATGCTTATTATTTCTTGTAACGGCAATTAATCGGAAATTTTAAATTTGGGATAACTGCGCAAATAGATGTCCAATAGCGGACCCACAAGCATTCACTAATAAAACGTCATTACGCTGTAAGTTTAACGTTTCTGTACAAGTAACCCACGCCGTAAGGGGATTAATATACATTTGTGCCGCTGTGAAATCATCAATGGAATCAGGAATAGGGACTACAAAATCAGCTGATGTCTTCACATATTCTTGCCAAGTACCTTCCCCGCGTAAAGGTAACACTCGTTTACCGATAAGCTCTCGAGAAACAAAAGCGCCAACATTTTCTACAATACCAACACCTTCATAGCCAGGTATGTTAGGTAAAGGAATTCTATGAGCGTACGCTCCTGTGATGGGAATTAAGTCAGATGGATTAATCGGTCTAACTAGCATACGGACGAAAACTTCATTATCTTTCAGTGGTTCTATATTTTTATATTCAACTTGTAATACGTCTTTTGGATTGCCAAACTTATGAAATTGAATGCATGTTCCAAGCAAAGTAATTTGCCCCCTTAGTTTGATTGGATTTATTATAGCATTTTTAGTTTGGGTGGTTACTTTGTTAGTGATAAATAGGGTTTTTAATTTACGTATTTATCAGAATTTTATAAAATGTGTATATAACTATAAAATGGGGGGATTTCTTCATGTGTACTAGTTTGACGTTACAAACTAAAAATTTCCAACATCTTTTTGCGAGAACAATGGATTTCACATTAGATATGAATCAGGAAGTAATAATCATTCCTCGGCGTTATCAGTGGAACAATATAACTGGTGAAACTATCCGAGCGAAAAAGGCTGTTGTCGGAATGGGAATTAATCATGAAGGAAGGGTCATTATGGCGGACGGAGTAAATGAAGCTGGTATGACGTGTGCCACTCTCTATTTCCCGGGATTCGCTACTTATAGTAACAGTATAGATAACCATAAAACGAATTTAGCGCCATTTGATTTTGTGGCTTGGAGCCTCACGCAATTTAATTCTGTTGAAGAGTTAAAAAAATCTGTTGATAACATTTCCCTTATAGATATACCATTACCAGTTTTAGGAATTACCCCACCGCTACATTGGATTTTAGCAGATAAATGGGGAGATTGTATTGTACTTGAGCCGACAACTGATGGACTAAAAATGTATGACAATCCATTAGGAGTGATGACTAATAGTCCGGAGTTTAATTGGCATTTACAAAATTTAAGACAATATATTGGACTTAAATCGCAGCCATTTGCGCCAACGGAGTGGGGAGATGTACCATTAAGTGCTTTTGGCCAAGGTTCAGGAACGATGGGACTTCCTGGAGATTTTACCCCGCCATCAAGATTTGTGCGGGCAGCATATGGCAAACAAAACATTCAAGGTATAGAGAACGAAGAAGAGGGGATATCGGCTATTTTTCATATCTTATCAAATTGTGAGGTCCCTAAAGGGGCAGTAATAACAGAAGACGGAACATTAGATAATACCATCTATACGAGTGCAATGTGTATGGAATCTGGAACATATTATTACCATACCTACGATTGTAGACAAATTATAGCTATTCATTTATTCCATGAAAATTTAGATACAGCTGAGATTAAAACTTATCCGTTTCAGCGGAAACAAAAAATATTTTATGAAAACTGAAGAGCCCCTGAAAAAGTGAAACTAATAAAAACACCTCCATTTAATTTGCATACTTAGTATGCGAATTTAGGAGGTGTTTTTTATCATTTACCAATATTCAGGTTTACTTCTTGCTATTCTATTAAGCCGAAGCCTTCTTCATTCTCTCAAGTAAACTAGACAACACATGCGTACGATAAGATTCTAGTTTTTTACCTTCATAAGTACGGATACCTAATTTTTTAAGTTCTTTTACATACCAACCTTTGCTTCCGAAATACATGTGATCGCTCCCCTTCAACTTTGTTTTTATTTATCCTGATTACATATGGAGGTACAGGAATTATAATGAAGGAAATGAATTTCGCACGAAAATGGTTAACTTTGTTGCAAAAGACATATATACTAAAGATAGTATACAACGAGGTGGACAAGACGTGATTATAGAGAAGCACGAAATTCAAATTGACCAAATTACTAGCGGTAAAGTGAATATCTTTACTTTCTATCGAAATAGAAAGCAAATTGATGATCATTTTTTACAATTGCAAGAACCATCGCTTACAGCAAACTACTTCTTCCATTTTCATTTTGATGCAGAGAGCTTGCATCTACTGCAGGAAGAGTTTCCAGGCGTATATCCGTACGACGGTAGTGAAACGATTCACGACTGGACGGAAAAGATGAAAGCAGAATTGCAACATCAGATCCAAACAGGTAAATGGAATAAACGCGTACGTATCGGTAATCGCATTCTAGATGTGGTGTTTACGTGGTGTGACGAAGATATAGTAGAGTGAAAAAGAAGCGGATGACGCTTCTTTTTTTAGCGCTGGAATAAAACGAGCTTACCTGCAGTAGATGTACAGCGATGTGTTTTTTCATACAATCCTTTTTCTTGTAAAATAGATTCACCTTTTGCTTTTGCTTCTTTTTCAGTTGCCGCCTCGAATGATTCGTCTAATGCTTTTGAACCATCTTTTTCAAAGACTGTTAGAACGTATACTCCCATGAAAATTCCCTCCAATAATTAAAATCAGAATCTTATAATTATTTTGGCATAAAATGCTACAATATGCAAAGAAATATATGACATTGCGTGGTAAAATAGAATGAAACTTTAATCATCGAGAATATTTTTATTCTCGATAATTATTAGTTTTCAGCGATTTTAATTTTGATAAAATGAAACTTTTGAAAGATAGAAAGGATCGTTATTTGTGAAACAAGTAAAGTTTATACATGCGGCTGATTTGCATTTGGATAGTCCGTTTAAAGGGATGGAGATGAATGTTGCGCAGTCTGTTTGGGAGAGAATGAAGCAAAGTACGTTTGAATCATTTGAGCGTATTGTTGATAAAGCGATTCAAGAGCGCGTTGATTTCGTATTACTAGCTGGGGATTTGTATGATGCGGAGACGAGAAGTTTGAGGGCGCAAGTGTTTGTGCGTGAGCAAATGAAGAGACTTTCGCAATACAATATCCCTGTTTTTATTATTCACGGTAACCATGATCATTTAGGGGGAAGCTGGGCAGCAATTGAGTTTCCGGAAAATGTTCATGTATTTACTGAGCCTTATGTAGAAGAGAAATCATTTTATAAAAATGGTGAGCTATTAGCTTCTATTTATGGTTTTAGTTATTTGCAGCAAGCGGTAACGGATAATATGACAGCGCAGTATACGAAAATGAGTGATGCGACTTTTCATATTGGTATGCTTCACGGAAGTGTGGAAGGAGATGCAGAGCATAACCGCTATGCACCGTTTCAAATTCGTGAGTTGAAAGAAAAACAGTTTGATTATTGGGCTCTTGGCCATATACATAAACGTGAAATTTTATCAGAAGAACCATACATTATTTATCCAGGGAACATACAAGGTCGTCATCGTAAGGAAACAGGCGAGAAGGGTGCGTACCTTATTGAACTTACGAAACAAGGAACGCAGTGTTCATTTTTCCATACGGCAGATGTTGTATGGGATGAAATCGAAGTTTGTATTGATGGACTTGAAACTGTTGATGAACTTATGACAAGCATATCTACTGCGATGAATGAATGCCGAAGAGAAGAGGAAGGTACGTTATTAACTGTCGTATTTACAGGACAAGGCCCACTTTCCCCTTATTTGCGCGACGAAAAGCGTGTGGAAGAGATTTTTCACATTTTAGCATCTGGAGAAGAGCGAAAAGACTTCGTATATGCGATGAAGTGGAAAAATGAGACGGTTTCTTTTGCGGAAATCGAACGTTTGAAAGCGGAAAATCATTTCGTCGGTAGTGTGCTAAAGGAGTTAGAAGCTTTCACTAATATGGACGGAGTATTGCGAACTATTTGGACATCTCCTGTAGCGCGTAATAGTATTGAATCTTTTACAGAAGAAGAGAAGAAAGAGGTTCAGAAGGAAGCAGAAAATATTATTTTAGAACAATTATTCCAGCAAGAGAGGGATAAAAAATGAGAATTGAAAAACTCCATATTTATGGGTACGGAAAATTAGAAAATGTGGAAATGGATCTTTCCTTGCTGACAGTGTTATACGGTGAAAATGAAGCGGGGAAATCGACAATTCGCTCATTTATGAAAAGTATTTTATTCGGTTTTCCGACGAGAGGACAGCGCCGTTATGAGCCGAAAGAAGGCGGAAAATATGGCGGTGCGATCATTGTGCAAACGGAGCAGTACGGTCGTTTGAAAATTGAGCGATTGCCAAAGACGGCAGCTGGCGAGGTGATCGTTTATTTTGAAGACGGGAAAACGGGCGGAGAAGAAATTTTAAACGATATATTAAGCGGGATGAATGAAAGTTTATTTGAATCTGTCTTTTCATTTGATATGCATGGCCTTCAAAACATTCATCAGCTCGGCGAAGCGGATATTGGCAATTATTTATTTTCGGCAAGTGCAGTCGGAAGTGATGCGCTATTGCAGTTAGATAAAAAGCTAGAAAAAGAAATGGACCAGCGCTTCAAGCCGAGTGGTCGTAAACCAGAAATTAACGTGTCATTGCAAGAGATGAAGAAACTTGAAGAGAAGATGAAAGAGTGGCAAGGGAAAATCGGCACGTATGAAAAACAAGTGGAGCAGTTAAAAGAAAGTGAAGAGAAGCTTGCTTCTGTTCGCGGGGAAAAAGAGAGTGCAGAAAAACGAAAGCAAGATTATGAAATATTAGCAGCGCTTGAGCCACTCGTTATTGAAAAACGTGCGCATGAGAAAGTGTTAGAGAACGAGAGCGGGCAGTTTCCTGTAAACGGAATGGCGCGTTATGAAGGAATTAAAGCGAAGATGGAGCCGCTCCAATTACAAGTTGATTCGCTCTATAAAAAAATTGAGAATGTGCAATCGGAAATAGAATCAATTCAAATAGATGAGGATTTTTTACAAAAAGAAAGTTATGTAGAAGAACTTCGTATGCAGCATATGTCTTACGAAAATGCACGCCAAGAAATGCGTGATATGACAGGAAGTATTACGAATATAAAAGAAGAAATCGCAGAACTAGAACAACAAATTGGTGCTACTTTTGAAAAGGAAACAGTTCTGTCGTTTGATATGAGTTTGGCAACGAAAGAGTTAATTACGCAAACAGTGCAAAAGGCGCGTGAATTAGAAACGCAAAAAGCACAGCTTGATGATCGTTTTAAAGTAGCGCAAGAGCAATTAGAAGAACAAGAAGAAAATATAAGACAGATTAAGAAACAAATGTTAGTGGATGAAGAGAGAAATGTGTTAGTTGAGAAAGAGAAATCATTCCAAGATGCGGCGTTTATCGGTATGGGCGCAGAGAGAATGAAGCGTAAGTATGAGGAAAAAGCAGGAGCAGCTAAGCAAAAGAAAAAGCAGTGGCAAAGAGTTTGTCTTCTGTTACTTCTTATTAACACGCTTGTTTTATTCACAAGCTTATTTATAGATAACCGAGCGCTCTTATTTATTAGTGTCATTGTTTTTGTAGGGATTGTTCTCGCCCTTGTTTTATATAAAGATCCATCAAGTGGATTACAAGAAGAGTTCCTTACACTTCAGCAAAGTGCTGGCGGGAGACAAAGTGAAGAAGCGATGTCTGTTCGTTATCAGTTAGAAAAAGATGAAGAGGTTCGGAAGTTATTTGAGCGCGAGTCGTATAAGTTACAGCAGTTGGAACGAGCGTATGATAAAGTCGTTTCATCGTATGAGGAATGGGAGAGAGAAAAGTTCCAGGCGGGAGAACAAGTCGATGTGTATAAAGTGCGCTATATGTTCCCTGAATTTTATACGTATGCACACATATTGCCGGCGTTTGAGCGTATGGGAAAAATGCAGCAATTATATCGCGAGTTAGAGAAACAAAGTGAGCGGAAATCTTCATTATATGAAATGATTTCGCAATTTGAACATAAACTAGAAACTGTTATCGGTAGTGCGGAGTATAGTAAGCTGCACGAGGCGCAAATCCGTATGCAAAATGAGAAAGAAAAGCGCCAAACTTGTAAGCAGTTAAAAGAGAAGCTTGTGGAATGGCAAGAAGAATATGAGTTCATGCAAGAGCAATTAAAACAACTGTTAGTAGAACGAGATAGTTTATGGCATATCGCACATTCTACAGATGAAGAGATGTTTTTAAAAGCAGGTAAACTGGCAGAAAAACGTGAAGATGCTGCGCAGCAAGTCGGGCGTTTATTACCGCAAATTGATCTGTTAGAACAGGGTTTAACGAGTTTATCATTAGCTGAACATTATGAAGCTGACGGTTATGAAGAGAAATTAAAGAGAGAAATGACAGTCGTGCAAAATTGTCTGGCGCAAGAGAAAGAATTGACAGAGCGTATTGCGAAACATCGTATGGAAATTGCGAATTTAGAAGAAGGTAGTACGTACGGCGATTTAATGCATGAATGGGAAATGAAAAAAGCGCAAGTGCGTGAACAAGTGAAGAAGTGGGCTGCTTATGCGGCCGCAAAGACAGTGTTAACGAAAACGAAGCACTATTATCATGAAGTTCATCTTCCTCGTATTTTACAAAAATCAGAAGAGTATTTCGTCTATTTAACAGGCGGACGCTATAGTAAAATCTTTTCACCGTCAGAGGCAGAACCGTTTATCGTTGAACGTAACGACGGTATGCGTTTTTACAGTCATGAACTAAGCCAAGCGACAGCGGAGCAGTTATATTTATCGCTGAGATTTGCACTCGCGAAAACATTCGAACATGATTATCCATTTATTATTGATGATAGTTTCGTGCATTTTGATGCGGTAAGGACGAATCGAACGATTGAACTTATAAAGGAAATTGCAAAGGATAGACAAGTCATATTCTTTACATGTCATGCGCATTTACTCGCGTATTTTACAGAAAAACAGATTATAAAATTAACACATATGCGTAAAGAAAATGAGTTGTAGTGTGCTATACTAAAAGTAACTGATTTGGTGGAGGAATTCGAATGAAAAAGAAAATTGCAGAATATGAAGTTGGTGAACAAGTCGATATTTTCTTGTTAATTAAAACAGCGACAAAAGGTATCGCAAGCAATGGAAAGCCATTTTTAACAGTAATCTTACAAGATCCAAGTGGAGACATTGAAGCGAAGCTATGGGACGTATCACCAGAAGTTGAGAAACAATATGTAGCGGAAACAATCGTGAAAGTAGCTGGTGATATTTTAAACTACAAAGGACGTATTCAATTACGTGTGAAACAAATTCGTGTTGCGAATGAAAATGAAGTAACAGATATCTCAGACTTCGTAGAAAAAGCACCAGTGAAAAAAGAAGATATGGTTGAGAAAATTACGCAATACATATTTGAAATGAGAAACCCGAACATTCAGCGTCTAACAAGACATTTATTAAATAAGCATCAAAACGAATTTTTAGACTATCCAGCAGCGACAAAGAACCATCACGAGTTCGTATCTGGACTAGCTTATCACGTCGTATCAATGCTTGATTTAGCGAAAGCTATCTCAAATCTATATCCATCGTTAGATAAAGACTTACTATATGCAGGCGTTATTTTACATGACCTTGGTAAAGTAATCGAACTATCTGGCCCAATTTCTACAACGTATACGTTAGAAGGAAATTTACTAGGCCACATTTCTATTATGGTGAACGAAATTGGTAAAGCAGCAGACGAATTGCAAATCGATGCAGAAGAAGTATTGATTCTTCAACACATCGTTCTTTCTCACCACGGAAAAGCAGAATGGGGTAGCCCAAAACCACCATTAGTAAAAGAAGCAGAAATTCTGCATTACATCGATAACTTAGATGCAAAAATGAACATGATGGACCGTGCATTAGGACGCACAAAACCAGGCGAGTACACAGAGCGTGTCTTTGCTCTTGATAATCGTTCGTTCTATAAGCCGACGTTCCATAATTAATAGTGTGAATAAAGTGGCCTCATTAAGTGTTAATACGCTTAGTGAGGCTGTTGTATAATGATAATAAAGTTATTGAATTTTGATTATTAAAAAGCTAAGAGCCTTACTACATTCTACGTAGCAAGGCTCTTTAAAGTTGTTTCAAATTACATCCATCTGTTCGTTCAAGTGTAACTATTCGCAATTATTTGATATTATACAGGTGAATAGAAAGATACATTAAAATTTAGTTTCGTAGTTGTAAAAGGAGGTTATTTATATTATTCTCTTATAATTTTTCCAAAAAGGAGAGTTTATGAAAAAGATTATTGTTTTTGTATTAACGATATTTATATTATTCTCAGGATTTGCAACACAAAGTTATGCGTTGTCAGATTCGCAATCTGCGGCAATACAAGCGTTGCTAGATGATGCCTGTCGTATATCAGGTGTGCCGGGAATGTCAATCTCAATACTTGCTGATGATGAAGTGTTCTACTTTTCTTCAGGGTATGCAGACCGTGAAAAGGGGTTGTCTGCAAGTGAAAATACACTCTATGAGTTAGCCTCGGTCAGTAAAGCTTTTACCGGTATGGGTATTATGCTATTGGAAGAGCAAGGGCTGCTTTCAATGACTGACCCTGTCCAAAAATATTTACCTTGGTTTACATTAAAGTATCAAGGGAAACCTGTTGATATGCAAAGTCTTACACTAAATAACTTTCTTCACCATACCAGTGGTCTAACAAATATTAGGCATCTTCAAAATATTCCACAAGGCAATACACCGGATATGTTGCAAAAGACTGTGGAAATGCTCGTGGATGCTGAATTGGCGTTCCCTCCCGGTGAACAGTATAACTATGGAACCGTTAATTATGACGTATTGGGTTTGGTTATTGAGATTGTGTCGCGACAAAGCTATGAAGACTTTATGAAGGAACAGGTATTTCAACCGTTAGGTCTTCACCAGACGTATGTTTATAAAGAAGCTGCTCAAGCTACTGGACAGTTGGCACAGGGCTACCGTTCTTCCTTTTTTATGACAACTCCATTTAAAGCTCCGGATTATGCTGGGAATAAACCCGCAGGCTACATCATTTCTAATACAAAAGATATGGCTCGTTGGATGGGCATACAGATGGGTATCGTGCAGGACATACCCGAAATATTTCACACGGTTATCGAAAAATCACATAGGGGTGATATGTCTGTTTCGGCTGTCAACGGTATGTATTATGCGGCAGGTTGGTCCGTAAATGCCGATCAAACGATTATAGAACACACTGGGGGCAATCCAAATTTCAGAACCGAAGTAGTCATACTGCCAAATGAACGAACAGCCGTCTCCTTGCTGAGCAACGGCACAAATACCAATACAAACATGGTACTAAAAGTTAAAGATATATTAGAAGGCAATCTAACTCAGTCATATGAAATAAGCGGCACACAGCTTTTGGATATCATTTTGTCGTCTATCACAATTATTTTTTGCCTATTGGCCGTTTTGCTATTTCTCTTAGGATTACGCAGAAGGAGAACGAATGAGCGACAGCCAATGACAAAAAAGAGAATAACCGTAACAGTTATTTTCCTGATCGCTACGATTGCTCTGGGTATACTGTGCTGCGCTTTCGATTGGTCAACAATACTTATGTGGCAAACATATAGTGTTCTTACAGCTTTGATTTCGTCAGCATTATTAACAGCAAGCATTACATGGTTTGTATACACTCACCGATAAAATACCTCGCTCCTAAGATAAGCATAATGTTAAGTCATTAAATTTCAATTTATCCCGCTTTAATGGGCAGTAAGACCCCTAACTCAAAATTCAGCGAAAGCAAAGAATTTAGGTGGGGGTCGGGCTGCCCATAAAAGTCCGATTGGTGAGGGCTGATAATCAGTGGGGGGGGAAGAAAACCCCCACTGATTAAAGTTTCACTTTATTAAAAATGAAATAAAATAGTTAAGAAGTTCGCATGGGTGTAACGAAGAACTAATAAAACATATCTTGCCACTAGAATGGGGGCATATCAACTTTTAAATTGAGTACCGCCAGCATTTCAGAAAAAATATGTTAAGCAAAAAATACAATAAGCTGTCCATATGGGCAGCTTATTGTTATTCTACATTGTTCTTAAATAAACGTAATATTTGTTGAGCATCTGTATCCCTTATTATGTAATGTTCTAGATTTTTTTGTTCTTCATGATCTTGACGAGCAATTACAACTTTTTTATCCTCTAGCCAAATTAAATATGTTTCATTGGAACCATCTTGGTAATTTACATTCATTTGATAATCAATATTTGCTTTGGCCTCATCATCTAGCAAAAGAGGAATAACTCTTTCTCGATCCTTATCTATTCCTGTATGTTCCATGGATTTAATAATTTGATCAAACTCTAGATTTATAACTGCTTTTTTATTTTTTACCTTAGCGGATATAAGCTCAATTTTCTTTATTTCCTTTCCTTGAAAGAAAATAGGTTTATGATTTTCCTCTTGTTGTATTGAGGCAGTTTTTCCTTTTGGTTGTTCAGTAGTAGATGTACTACCAGTGTTTGTCTCAGTCGAACAAGCGGATAGATATAGGAATAATGATAAGGTCAGTAATGATATATTTTTATTCATAAATTAACCCCTTTCTTTTATGGATAATATTCCTTTTCACCATGTAATAAACCTTTTTAAAGGGGAGAAGTTGTCTACTCTTCGTATGAATACTTTATCCCGCGATAATGGACAGTAAAACCCCCACTGATTATTAGCCTTCACTTTATCATTCTCCAGTTCAAAATGTTATCCAATAAAAAAATATCTCGAATTTGAGATAAATTACTTGCTTTTTAATCACTTGAGTTGTAAAGTGATAGTAACGAAAGCGATTGAGTCATATGAAAAACATACACTCAGTTGTTTTCGAGTTAAAAACGAAAGTAACTTATGCAGTAAAAACTAAGATGAATTTACAAAAACATAATGAGAATAAATTGAACAGCTAAAAAAACATATTATTTTTTTATCATCACTTGACTAGTAAAATGAAGTGGAGGAATTACAAATGTATAAAATTAAAGGGCATCATCACATTTCAATGGTTACGAAAAATACAAATGAAAATAATCACTTTTATAAAAATGTACTTGGATTACGTCGTGTGAAAATGACAGTAAACCAAGATGATCCGTCAATGTATCATTTATTTTACGGAGATAAAACAGGAAGTCCGGGTACAGAGTTATCATTTTTTGAAATTCCTTTAGTAGGAAGAACATATCGCGGTACAAATGCGATTACTCGAATTGGATTACTCGTTCCTTCAGAGGAAAGCTTACATTACTGGAAAGAACGATTTGAGAAATTTGATGTGAAACATAGTGAGATGACAACATATGCAAATCGTCCTGCTTTACAATTTGAGGATGCTGAAGGTCTTCGCTTAGTACTACTCGTTTCAAACGGAGAAAAAGTAGAGCACTGGGAAACTTGGGAGAAATCAGAAGTTCCTGCAAAGCATCAAATTCAAGGAATGGGTTCTGTGGAAATGACAGTTCGTAGACTTGATAAAATGGCGAGTACACTTACAGAGATGTTTGGTTATACAGAGGTTAGCCGAAGCGAAGAGGAAGCAATTTTTCAGTCCATTAAAGGAGAGGCTTTTGGAGAAATCGTTGTGAAATATTTAGATGGTCCTACTGAAAAACCAGGCCGCGGTAGCATCCACCATTTAGCAATTCGCGTGAAAAACGATGCAGAGCTTGCCTATTGGGAAGAACAAGTGAAACAAAGAGGCTTCCATTCTTCAGGAATCATTGACCGTTTCTACTTTAAAAGCTTATATTTCCGTGAATCAAACGGAATCCTATTTGAAATTGCGACAGATGGACCAGGGTTTACAGTTGATGGAGATGTAGAACATTTAGGAGAAAAACTTGATTTACCACCGTTCTTAGAAAATCAGCGTGCAGAGATTGAAGCGAATTTAGCACCTATTGAAGAGAAGTAATAGAAGAAAATATACAACTTTAACATATAAATGAAACCCATTGGAGGAATATAAAATGAACCAATTAAAAGGAATTCACCACGTTACAGCGATTACAAGTAGTGCAGAAAAAAACTATGAGTTTTTCACTCACGTTTTAGGAATGCGTTTAGTTAAGAAAACAGTAAACCAAGATGACATTCAAACGTATCATTTATTCTTTGCAGATGATAAAGGTAGTGCAGGAACAGATATGACATTCTTTGACTTCCCAGGTGTTCCGAAAGGTGTACACGGTACAAATGAAATTTCAAAAACTTCATTCCGTGTTCCGACTGATGCAGCATTAGCATATTGGGTGAAACGCTTTGACCGTCTTGAAGTAGAACATACAGGAATTAAAGAGCAATTTGGTAAGAAAACTCTTTCTTTCGTTGACTTTGATGACCAACAATATCAATTAATTTCAGATGAGCTTGATAACGGTATAGAATCAGGTACACCATGGCAAAACGGACCAGTTCCATTAGAATATGCAATTACTGGTTTAGGGCCTGTATTCATCCGTATTGCAAACTTTAGTTTCTTCAAAGAAGTGTTAGAGAAAGTTCTATTATTTAAAGAGGTTGCGCAAGAAGGAGAATTCTATTTATTTGAAGTGAATAAAGGTGGAAACGGTGCTTCTGTCATTGTAGAACATAATACGGTTCTTCCAGAAGCACGACAAGGTTTTGGTACGGTTCACCATGCTGCATTCCGCGTAGAAGATCGCGCTGTATTAGAAGAATGGATTGAGAGAATCAGTAGCGTTGGACTTCCTTCATCTGGTTATGTAGACCGTCATTTCTTTGAATCATTATACGCAAGAGTTGCACCACAAATCTTATTTGAATTTGCAACAGACGGCCCAGGATTTATGGGAGATGAGCCATACGAAACACTTGGCGAAAAATTATCTTTACCTCCATTCCTAGAGCCAAAACGTGAAGAAATTGAAAAATTAGTTCGTCCAATTGATACAGTGAGAAGTACGAAGGAATTTATTAAAGAGTAAAAATAGAGATAGTAAGTAGGAGAGCAAGTAGTTTTAGCGGAGTGCTGGAACTACTTGCTTTTTTATTTATCCTAGTAAGTTTTCTGACAATTATTTCTCAAGTTATTAAAAAGGAAAAGTTTGGTATAATTAATTAAAATATTGAATTTTCTAATAATTATTTTTCAATACATAGAAAAGGAGTGGTAATATACAATTTTAATAATTGTATAAAAATCCTAATTTTGTAATTTTGGAGAAAAGGGGATGCGAGTGTATGGGAGCAGATGTAGTAACGCGGGAGCAAATGAAACATTCTTTAGATGATTGGTATCGTGTAATGTTGCAGCAAAATATAGAGAAGGCCACAGAAATGAAAGAGGAGATTGAAAGTAAGATTAGTGGGTTGGATGTGGATCAGGATGTATTACTTTATCATGCGTTGTTGAATTTTAGATATGATGCATTAGTTGATTGGATTTCAGTTAGAGAAGATAGTTTTGATAAAGTGGAATCTTTCGAAATTCCAACAGAGGGCTTTTTAGCTTATTATTATCACTTTTTTAAAGGGTTTCATTGCACATTAATTTCAAATTATAACGAAGCGAAAGAACAGTATGAGCAAGCTGAGAAGTTATTGAAATATATTGCAGATCCGATAGAACATGCGGAGTTTTATTATCGGATGGGATATTTTTACTATCAAGTATATCAGCAAATGTTAGCTTTAGATTATATCAAAAAGGCGAAAGAAATATTTTGTGAACATAAAGGTTACGAAGGAAACGTGGCGTTGTGTCATAACTTCATAGGATTATGTTGTATTGATTTTAAACAGTTTGAGTTAGCGGAGGAAAGTTTTAATACCGCAATCCATTTACTTCAACAACATGATAAAGAAGAAAAACATATTTTAATGGTTAGAAGTAACTTAGGGTGGTTATATAGTAGTCAGAATTTATCAGATTTGGCAATTAGACATTTAAGTGAAGTGACTAAGAAAATGCCTAAGCATTTTAAAGCGATTTTTACTGAAGCAGAGGAAAATTATAAACTGGGCAAAATAGAAATTGCTAATAACTTAATAGAACTAGGGCTGAAAATTTGTAATGAGTTGCAAAATAAAGAATTTCAACATCGCTTTATGATATTGAAGGAATTAAATATTAATTCGAGTGCTAATGAGTTAGAGAAAGTAACTGTGGAAAGTATTTCGTATTTTGAAGAACACTCCCTTTTAGATTGTGTTAAGGAATACGCAGAAATATTAGCTTATAAATTTTATCAAGAAGAAAAACATGAAAAGGCTAGTAAATACTTTTATATTAGTAGCCAAGCTCGAAAAAAACTTTTAAAAGAAGGAGCGCTAAAATAAATGAAAAAAATTAATGTATTGATAGCAGGTTTAGTAATACTACTTTCATTAGGGCTTACTGCTTTTACAGAGTCTGAACAACATGCTTTAAATAGAGGTGATGGTGGCGGAGCACCAGCAAGACCAGACTACGTTAACATTGGCGACACAGGAGGAGCACCAGCAGATAATAAAGGCGACGGCGGCGGAGTAAGCCAACTATAATAACAAAGAAAGGGACTTCAACATGAAGTCCCTTTTTCTATTTTCAGGTCATGTAGAGAAAAGAATTGACTTACTTTAAATCTGTAACTATAATAGTTACAGAATAACCATTAGTAATAGAAATGAGTTATATTTTTTTAGTATAATTGTAACTGTTTTAGTTACAATTAAAAAGAAAACATAAAACAACCAAAAAATGTAAAAACTTTAAATAGCAAATTGAGAAAGGAGACGGGAACTTTGAAACGGTTTAAGTTTTATTTGATTAGCGGTATTGTGCTTGTTTTGCTTATCGTATGTAACTTCGTTGATAAGCCGATTGCGAAGGTTGAAGAAGTGAAAGATACTGTTATGATGAAGCTGAATACGAAAGAGAGTATGGCGCAAATTGATGGGCAGACGATTTATTTTAAGCAAATTGGTGAGGGGAAACCTCCGTTACTCATGTTGCATGGGTTTGGTGGTTCTTCTGATGGGTTTAGTGATATTTATCCGGAACTAGTGCGAGATCATACGATTATTGCGGTTGATATTTTAGGATTTGGGCGTTCTTCTAAGCCGGTTGATTTTCAGTATTCGTTTCCTGCGCAAGTGAATTTATATTATAAGTTAATGAAGAAGCTCGGGTATGATCAATTCGCAGTACTTGGTCATTCGATGGGCGGAGAGATGTCTCTCAATTTAGCGTATTTATATCCGGATGCAGTGACGCATCTCATCTTGGCGGATGCTACAGGGATAGAGTCTTTCCAGCAAAAAGAAAGTTATGAAGTACCACCGCTATCGACGGACTTACAAACTGTAACCGAGATTACGAAGTATAATAAAAATGAAGTAAAAAATAGTCGTGATGATAAAGAGCATTATGATCAGCTTACGAAAATGAGAGAGCGCCGCATCGCGATGGAAGCCGATAAGATTAAGGTGCCGACTTTAATTATATGGGGACGACACGATAAGAGCGTTTCTTGGAAAAATGGTGAACTGTATCATGGGCTATTTGCAAATAGTACGTTTCATATTATTGAAAAAGGATACCACGCACCGTTTCGTCAAGAACCAATTGAGTTTATGGAATATGTACAAGCATTTTTCGCGAAGCATCCACAATAAAAATTTTAAGCATAAATCCACTTCTTTCCTCATAAAGTGAAACTAATAAGGCTTGTCTAAGGAAAGGAATGAAGTGATTTGGAAACTTTACCATGGTGGGTGTATCTTGTGATTGTCGGGATTGTACTAAGTGGCTACATGGTTTTATATACTTCGAAAAAAGAGCAAGATATGGATAATGAGTTTATTGAAAAAGAAGGCGAAGTATATATGAAGCGTTTAGAAGAAGAGCGTGAGAAACGTAATCAGGAAAGTGATAAAGATTCGGTATTGCTTTAATAGAAATTTTGAAAGGTTACCACCTAGTAGGATTTTACATCTCGGTGGTAGCTTTTTTTCTTCTGCGGGAGCAGTATATGTTCATCAAGCTAAGGTTATATTAGTTTAATTTTACATGTATAAGAGAGTCATCATAAACTTTTATTGATGGTATTTATATATTTTTTTACTCATAAGAATGGAACTAGTGGGGATTTTACTGGGGGGGGATTAACAATGCATAGGGATGAAACTTCATTACATCCGGATACAGGTGTTACATCTGTAATGTTTGTTGAGCGTTCATTAAATGAAATTCGTTTTTGGTCTAGAATCATGAAGGAGCATTCTTTTTTTCTTCGTTTAGGATTTAGGTGCGAGGATACTCAACTAATCGAAGAGGCGAATCAATTTTATCGATTGTTTGAACATATTGAACAAATAGCGCATTCCTATACAAATGAAACAGATCCTGAGCAAATAAAAAGATTTAATGCAGAAGTACAACAAGCCGCAACTAATATTTGGGGATTTAAACGAAAAATTTTAGGATTAATTCTCACATGTAAATTGCCAGGACAAAATAACTTTCCACTTTTAGTTGACCATACAAGTAGGGAAGCTGATTATTTTAGAAAACGTTTAATACAATTAAATGAAGGTAAATTAGATGCGCTTCCTGATGCTATTATTAAAGAAAATGTTTTCTTTTTACGGATTATGGCAGACCATGCTAAATTTATTGGCCATCTTCTTGATCCATCGGAAAGAAAGCTTGTAGATACAGCGCGGAATTTTAGCAATGATTTTGATGAATTGATGTATCAAGCAATTGACTTAGAATCTATGAAACCACAATCCCAAACAGCCCCTCTTTTAGATCAATTTTTAGATCAAAATCGTGTGTCGGTTGCATCTCTTCGGGATTTTAAGAAAACAGCACGTGATTTAATTGAGCAATGTAAAATAAAGAGTATCATTCATCCGTTATTAGCAGACCATGTTTTCCGTGAAGCTGATAGATTTCTTGAAATCATTGATATGTATGATGTTCATCTTACAAATATCCAATCACAACCTAGATATTAGAAGATAAGGAAAGATAGTATTTTACTTTCGATTGAGAAGTTAACAATTTATTGTTAGCTTCTTTTCTTTGTGATTAAAATTTTCTTTTAAGGACTACATAAATCCCTTTGACCAAATATGTAATTCTTTGTAAAATGATATATATGGAAAGATTATGAATATACAGGAAATCTATGGATAGTAGGTTTTAATAAATTATTCGGGGGAAATTTATTAGTTAAGTATATTAACTTGTTTGCACTACATTTTACAAATAAAGGGGTATTAGTAATCATGAAAGCAAAGAAATTAGTAAGTTTAGCGTTACCAGTTATGTTATTGAGTGGTTGTATTACAATTGAAACTGATGGTAAGAAAGCTGAGCCAAAGAAAGAAGAAACGCAAAAGGTAGAGAAAGAGAATAAGACTTCTGAAAAAGAGAGTAAGTCAACTGATAGCAAGAAAGAGGATAGCTTATCTGTAGCGAAAGGTGAAGGTACAAACAGTAGTTCATCAAGTAGTCAACCAAGTTCTTCTTCAAATAATTCAACTTCTTCTAGTTCTTCAACTGGTAAGGTAACTGGTTCAGATGTTGAAAGGTACAAGGCAGATATCATAAATAGTGCTACTCAAATTGAAGATACAATGAAATTAATTGAAGGAATAGCAGATTCAGACGTAAAATCATATAAACAAAAGAAAAGTGAAGTACAACTGAGTTTAGGTGGAGCAAAGGCAACTGCAACGAAACTGAAGAATCTACAAGCGCCTCCTGAGTTACAGGGAGAACAGGCGAAGATAAAGCAGTCGATGGAACTATATGCGGATTGTTTTCAACTTCTCTTTGATGCATTGGACCAAGAAGACGAAAGTAAAATGCATCAATCATTAAGTAAAGCACAAGAAGGTTCGAAACTGTTTGAAGAGGCAGCGAAGAGTATCGGTAGTAAAACCAACTAAGAATAAATTATTTTAAGGGGTACTTGTGGGTGCAGTTGGTGCAAGTGAAGAGTTAGGAATTAGTTATGGAAACACATTACAAATTTATCAAATGGACGATAATGTTCGTATTCGATATGTAAAACAATAAATAATTGGTGAAAAACTCTGTAATAAATTTTACAGGGTTTTTTGTTAGTTCTAGTTTATTTTTTTTGGTCTTCCTAAGCGCTAAACATACTAGTATAAGTTGAGAAATGAACAAGAAGATTTGATGGGGAATATTGAATTTCCGATAAAAAATAACAATAGTAGACGCGTTTTTTCACGGTTTAAACCATAGTAACTGTAACCATCCAAAGCCCAATTCATACACTATGATGGAGGTTTTTTACTTACTAATCGGATGAAAAAGGAGTGTAATCATGAAGAAACGTACTGTTAATGAAGCGGGAGGGAATGTGCCACAACCAATCCGCAGCGACGGAGCGGGTGCGATTGATTCTGGACCTCGTAATGTTATGCGGGATATTCAAAATCCGAATATGCTTGTTCCGCCTATAACGGATGCAGGGTTAGTTCCTAACTTGAAGTTTTCATTCTCGGACACTTCTATGATTTTGAAACAAGGCGGGTGGTCTCGGGAGATTACTGCTCGGGAACTACCGGTTTCGACGACGATTGCGGGAGTAAATATGAGTTTAACGGCCGGTGGAGTACGAGAACTACATTGGCATAAAGAAGCGGAATGGGCGTATATGCTTTTAGGACGGGCGCGCATAACGGCTGTTGATCAAAATGGACGGAATTTTATTGCTGATGTTGGACCAGGTGATCTTTGGTATTTTCCGCCTGGTATTCCGCATTCCATTCAAGGATTGGAACATTGTGAATTTCTACTTGTTTTCGATGATGGACATTTTTCTGATTTATCTACTTTAGCTATTTCTGATTGGTTTGCGCATACGCCAAAAGAAGTGTTGTCGGCTAATTTTGGAGTACCTGAGAGTGCTTTTCATTCTATCCCTTCAGATCAAGTTTATATTTATCAAGGAGAGGTGCCAGGTTCGCTTGAAAGTCAGGAAATTCAATCACCGAAAGGAGAAGTTCCTTTAACATTTAAACATGAACTGTTAAAACAAAAGCCGATTAAGACGCCTGGTGGTAGCGTTCGAATTGTAGATTCTACAAATTTTCCTATTTCCAAAACAATCGCAGCAGCGCTCGTTGAGGTTGAGCCTGGTGGAATGAGAGAACTTCATTGGCACCCGAATAATGATGAATGGCAATATTATTTGACAGGGGAAGCGAGAATGACTGTGTTTCTTGGAAATGGTACCGCTCGTACATTTGATTATAGAGCTGGCGATGTCGGATATGTACCGTTTGCGACGGGGCATTATATTCAAAATACAGGTACCGAAACATTATGGTTTTTAGAGATGTTCAGAAGTAATCGTTTTGAAGATGTATCGTTAAATCAATGGATGGCACTGACTCCTAGAGAAATAGTGGAGAGTAATATACATGTTGGCCCGCAAGTAATGGATTCCCTGCGTAAGGAGAAGAGGCCTGTTGTGAAATATCCGGGGTTTTCATATAGTCCGAAAAATGATGAGTAAAAATGAAAATTTGCGTTATTCTTTCTGGAGACTGATAAGAAGGGATGGCGTATTTTTTATGCCTAATCTAGTCTTAACTAGTATCTGTTCGTTGTATTATTGTTTGGGAAATTATTATAGAAGAAAAATATATGAAATCGACATACTACATAGCTTTATTTTCAGGTGTAACGCACAAGTTGCACAGCTAACGCAACGACAACTCGCTTTACTCTTCATTATGTATTTGTCCATACTAGACGTAGAGAGGTGATAAACACAGTATGATTTTTAGCGAACGTTTAAAAGAAGAACGAGAAAAACGAAATTGGTCACAAAATGATTTGGCTGAAAAACTTCATGTGAGTAGGCAATCTGTTTCGAAATGGGAGACGGGAAAGAACTATCCGAGCATTGAAATTATTATTCATTTAAGTGATCTGTTCGGTATTACAATTGATGAATTGCTAAGGGGTGATGAAGAATTGACGCAGAAAGTAATTGAAGATAGTAAGCAATTGGCGTATCCAAAATGGAAGGTGTTTTTTGATAGTCTATTTATGATAGGGGTATTTTTGTTTATTGCAAAAATCGTTGTATGGATGCTAAATAAGTTTGCAGGAGCAAGTATTACAATTGTAGCAGATGCGCCATATGTAATGAATCTTTTACCCCTTGCATTCATGATTATAGGTGGTATGGGATCGGATAAGTTGAAGAAAATATATAGATAGAGGAAAGATTTGAAAGAAATCCCCTACACTAGCTGTTCTTTTCACTTAAATTGTGTACTATAAAGGATAGGATGACATAAAGAAGGGGATATAGAGAATGGAATTTCATGAACAGAAGATTTTGCCGGCAGTGAGGCAAATTAAAGATTTGGAAAAGCTATTACATAGTTCGTATGAATATATTGTTATTTTAGATATTCATGTCGGTCAATTGAAGAGTGTTATATCGCTTGCGAAGCAATATTGTAAAAAGGTGTTTTTACATGTGGATTTAATTCATGGTTTGCAGAGTGATGGGCATGCGACGGAATATTTATGTCAGGAGTTTAGACCGTACGGGTTACTTTCAACAAAGGCGAGCGTTATTATGAAGGCGAAGCAAAAAGGTGTTGTGGCAATACAACGCATCTTTTTAATCGATTCGAGTGCGATGGAGAAGAGCTGCAATCTTTTAGATAAGACGAAACCGGATTATATTGAGGTACTTCCTGGAGCATTAACGGATGTTATTGCTGAAGTGAAAGAGCGTACTGGTGTACCGATTTTAGCGGGTGGTTTTATTCGTACTGTAGAAGATGTGGAAAGAGCTTTAAACGCTGGTGCGACAGCAATTACGACATCAAAACGCGAACTATGGAAACATTACCAAAAAAAGTGACGAAAATGTGAATTTTTTCGTTGACACCGCTTTCATTTACAGTTAACATTATAGACAAGTTAATAAACGTGACGGAGAAAAGTAGAGATCCACATTTCATTGTTTCTATATAAATTTATATAGAAGCGTGCAAGCTGTGGGTCTTTTTCTTTTGACAAAAACGAATGGCCATTCATTTTACCTCTATCACATTTGGAAGCGTTTAAATTGATTGTGGAGGGATACTATGTCAGCATTTTTAGGAGAGTTAATAGGGACTGCGTTGTTAATCGTACTTGGTGGCGGCGTTTGTGCTGGTGTAAGTTTAAAGAAATCGTTTGCGAAAGATTCAGGTTGGATTGTTATTACAATGGGCTGGGGCTTAGCAGTAGCGGTTGCAGCGTATGCGGTTGGATCAATTAGTGGGGCACATTTGAATCCAGCTTTAACAATAGGATTAGCATTTAAGGGAGCGTTCCCATGGAGTGACGTACCAGGTTATATCGCAGCACAAATGATTGGGGCAATTATCGGGGCAGTTATCGTATATTTACATTACTTACCACACTGGAAAGAAACAGAAGATCCAGGAACAAAGTTAGGTGTATTTGCAACAGGTCCAGCAATTCCGAACACATTTGCAAACCTTTTAAGTGAAATGATTGGAACATTCGTTTTAGTATTTGGTATATTAGCAATTGGTGCAAATAAATTTGCAGATGGATTAAATCCATTTATCGTAGGTTTCTTAATTGTAAGTATTGGTTTATCATTAGGTGGGACAACAGGATACGCAATTAACCCAGCACGTGATTTAGGTCCGCGTATCGCACACTTCTTCCTTCCGATTGCAGGAAAAGGCGGTTCAAATTGGAAGTATGCATGGATTCCAGTAGTTGGTCCAATTTTAGGTGGATCACTTGCAGGTTTATTCCATCAAGTTGTATTTGAAGGAAAACAAAATTCAGCACTTATTTATGTGATTATCGCAACTGTGATTGTACTAGCAATCTCTTATATGACAAGTAAAAAAAGCGGAAGCAATACAAATAGTAGAAAAGTAGCATAAGGGGGAAACCGATATGAAAAAATATATTCTTTCATTAGACCAAGGAACAACAAGCTCACGTGCAATTTTATTCAATAAAAAAGGTGAAATTGTTCATTCAGCTCAAAAAGAGTTTACACAACATTTTCCAAAGCCGGGCTGGGTAGAGCATAATGCGCAAGAAATTTGGGGATCTATTTTAGCAGTTATCGCAACTTGCTTAAGCGAAGCAGATGTAAAACCAGAACAAATCGCTGGTATCGGTATTACGAACCAACGTGAAACAACGGTTGTATGGGATAAAACAACTAGTAAACCAATTTACAACGCAATCGTATGGCAATCTCGCCAAACAGCTGAAATTTGTGATGAGTTAAAAGAAAAAGGTTATAGCGAAATGGTTCGCGAAAAAACAGGTCTTTTAATTGATGCATACTTCTCTGGAACGAAAGTAAAGTGGATTTTAGATAACGTTGAAGGTGCAAGAGAGAAAGCAGAAAACGGGGATCTATTATTCGGAACAATTGATTCATGGCTTGTATGGAAACTATCTGGTGGTAAAGCACACGTAACAGATTACTCAAACGCATCACGTACGTTAATGTTTAACATTCACGACTTACAGTGGGATGATGAGCTTCTAGACATGTTAACAGTACCAAAGAGTATGCTTCCAGAAGTACGTCCATCATCTGAAATATATGGAGAAACAATTGATTACCACTTCTTCGGTCAAAATGTACCGATTGCAGGTGTAGCTGGTGACCAACAAGCAGCATTATTTGGACAAGCTTGTTTCGGTGAAGGTATGGCGAAAAATACTTACGGAACTGGTTGCTTCATGTTAATGAACACAGGTGAAAAAGCAGTAGCTTCTGAGCACGGTCTATTAACAACAATTGCATGGGGAATAGATGGTAAAGTAAACTACGCATTAGAAGGAAGTATTTTCGTAGCAGGTTCTGCAATTCAGTGGTTACGTGACGGAATGCGTATGTTTAAAGATGCAAGTGAGAGTGAAGTGTATGCGAGTCGCGTTGAATCAACTGATGGTGTATACGTTGTACCAGCATTCGTTGGACTAGGAACACCTTATTGGGATAGTGAAGTACGCGGCGCTATGTTTGGTGTAACACGCGGTACGACGAAAGAGCACTTCATTCGTGCAACGCTAGAATCTTTAGCTTACCAAACGAAAGATGTATTATGCGCAATGGAAGCAGATTCAGGTATTGAACTGAAAACATTACGCGTTGATGGCGGAGCAGTTAAAAATAACTTCTTAATGAAGTTCCAAAGTGATATTTTAGATGTTCCTGTAGAGCGTCCAGTGATCAACGAAACAACGGCTCTAGGTGCAGCATACTTAGCTGGTCTTGCGGTTGGATATTGGAAAAACCAAGATGAAATTAAAGAACAGTGGCATATGGACAAACGCTTTGAACCAACGATGGAAGCGAAAACAAGCGAAGAGCTATATGCTGGATGGAAAAAAGCAATTGAAGCAACAAAAGCTTTCAAATAATCATAAACAGTGTTATAATGGTGACAAGTTAATAATTCGGTAGGAGATTTGGAGAGACCACAACGCGCTATAGAGGCGAAATCTATAGCGGAGTTTGTGGTCTCTTTTTTCGTTATCAAAGGGAGGAATTACCATGAAATTTTCAAGTAAACAACGTAAAGACGTATTAAACGGAGTAAATAAACAAGAGTTAGATGTGATCGTAATTGGTGGAGGTATTACTGGTTCTGGTATTGCATTAGATGGAGCAACACGCGGGTTATCAACAATTGTGTTTGAAATGCAGGACTTTGCAGCAGGTACATCAAGTCGTTCAACGAAGCTTGTACACGGTGGTCTACGTTATTTAAAACAACTTGAAGTGAAAATGGTAGCAGAGGTGGGTAAAGAGCGTGCTATCGTATATGAGAACGGTCCCCATGTAACAACACCAGAGTGGATGTTACTTCCGTTCCATACAGGCGGTACATTCGGATCATTTAGTACATCAATTGGTCTTCGTGTATACGACTTCTTAGCAGGTGTAAAACGAAGCGAGCGCAGAAAGATGTTTAACCGTGAAGAAACATTAAACAAAGAGCCTCTTGTAAAAAAAGAAGGATTAAAAGGCGGCGGTTACTACGTAGAATATCGTACAGATGATGCGCGTCTTACAATTGAAGTAATGAAAGAAGCAATTGAGCACGGCGCAAAAGCTGTTAACTATGCAAAAGTAGACAGTTTTTTATATAAAGATGGAAAAGTATGCGGTGTACGTGTAATCGATTTACTAGACGGAGAAGTATACGAAGTTTACGGTAAGAAAATTGTAAACGCAGCTGGCCCTTGGGTAGATACACTTCGTGAAAAAGATAATTCGAAAAAAGGAAAAGTACTTCAGTTATCAAAAGGTGTTCACTTAGTAATTGACCAAAAACGTTTCCCATTAGGTCAAGCGATTTACTTCGATACACCAGATAAACGTATGGTGTTCGCGATTCCTCGCGGCGGAAAAACATACGTAGGTACAACAGATACGTTCTATGATAAAGACGCAGCTGTACCACAAATGACAACAGAAGATCGCACATACATCATTAATGCGATTAACTACATGTTCCCAAGCGTGAAAATTACAGAGAAAGACATTGAATCAAGCTGGGCTGGTGTACGTCCGTTAATTTATGAAGAAGGTAAGAGTGCATCTGAAATTTCTCGTAAAGACGAAATTTGGACTTCTGAATCTGGTTTAATTACAATCGCAGGTGGTAAATTAACAGGATACCGCAAAATGGCTGAAATGGTAGTAGACTACGTAACGAACTTACTACAAAAAGAAGGTCATAGCGCATATCCGAAGAGCGACACGAAACATATGCCAATCTCTGGTGGACATGTAGATGGTTCACACGGATTCCCAGCATTCGTTGCGAAAAAAGCTGGCGAAGGTACGAAATATGGTTTAACAACAGCACAAGCAGAAGAATTCGCGAAATTCTATGGTTCTAACGTTGACGTACTATTTGACTTAGCGAAAAAACATAAAGACGAAGCGAAAGAATACAACATGCCGCTTGACGTTCTAATCCCGCTTGTATATGCAATGGATTACGAAATGACAGCAAAACCAGTTGACTTCTTCGTACGCCGCAGAGGCGCTGTATTCTTCAACATCCACTGGGTATACGAGTGGAAAGAAGCAGTAATCAACTACATGGCTGCGAAACTAGGCTGGAGCAAAGAAGAACAAATGAAATATACAGCAGAACTAGAAAAAGCACTAACAGACGCTGTTATTCCTGTAGATCAACAAGAACAGGCAGCTGCGTTAGCATAAAATAGAGAACCACCTGAAGGGGAGCCTTTAGGTGGTTCTTTTTTTATGGAATATTCTTCTAACTATATTGCATAACGACATATGTTGTTATACGATGTATATAAGGTGGTGGTATTGTTGGACAAAGAAATCTTGAAGGGAAGTATAGATATTTTATTACTTTCTATCATTGCAAAACGTGATACATATGGATATGAAATAGCTCAAAGTTTAAAGGATGCAAGTGAAGATTTGTATAGTATGGGGCAGGGAACTTTGTATCCTGCTTTAAAGAGATTAGAGAAAAAGGAGTTTCTTGAATCTTATTGGAATGAATCTGAGAATGGGATGAAAAGGAAATTCTATACTATTACAGATAAAGGGAAAAAAGAATTGCAGAAGAAAGTGAATTCTTGGGAGAGTGTAACAGCATTAATTCAAGCTTGTCAGAAAGGAGTTATTTATGAGTGAATTTGATGAGTATATTAAGTCTATTTTAGCCTATTCAGAACTTAGTGATATTGAACAGGATGAGTTATTTCTAGAAATGTATGATCACTTGAACAGCTTGAAAGAAGAATATATGGAACAAGGTATGAATGAAAAAGAAGCGATTTATAAAGCGATTCAAAGTTTTGGAGAATCAAAAGTTATTGGCGTAGAGATTAATAAATCGGTATACGAAGTTCCTAGACCATTAAAGGTATTATCAAAAATTTTATGTATTCCTTATATAATCATTTGTTTTATTGTCTTTTTAGGAACGTTTATTTCAACTTCTACATTTGACTCTGTTCGCAGTTTGACAGGTGGGACTGTCTATCATCCCATTGAATTTTGGCAGCAATTTTTACATATATCTGATTTAGAAACGTTATTACAACTTTTTGGAATAACACTTTGGCAAGTTAAAGATTTTATTGCACATCCAGGTCCTTGGGGAAACTCAACTTATTGGTTAAGTGTTTTACAACATATAATATTAGTAGTTCCATTTGGATTTTTCGTTCCAGTGCTGATTAATAAAGTGACTAACTATAAGAAAGCTCGTAAGTGGTATGTTATGACCTTTCTTGTTTGGGAGATATTACATTTACTAACTTTGTCTGATGTTTTTGATGTGTGGCGGATTGCTATAAATATGCTCGGTGCGTCGGTAGGATATCTTTTATTTATAAGCATGATACAAATAGATAATAAATTTAGGATAATGCGCAAGAAGATATTTGAAAATTAGCTTGCTATTTTGTAGTTTAAATTATACAAATTTAGTTTGATGGTAATAGAGTATTGCTGAAAACATAGGTGCTATATAGTGAGAGGATTTTTTATATTCGTAATAGGTGTTGTTCCTTGTTTACTCATTGTTATGAAGCGGGTACATAATCCGTCTTTATTGGTGCTATAAATGATGAGAGCGGCACAGCTGAACTTGAAAAAGTCTAGCTGCGTTAGCGTAAAATAGAGAACTACCTGAAGGGGAGCCCTTTAGGTAGTTTTTCTCTTGACTAAAAATAAATAAAATGTGTTACAATGATGATAGAGTATGTAGTGTGAATTTTGCATAAAATAAAAAAGACAGAAGCCTGAGAAACTTCTGCCTTGTGTAACCTAACTTGCTATTGTGGTGGTAGTAGGTGCGGTTATAAGACAATTACATTAACGTTTTAGCCGAGAACCGCCCTTACCTTTTCCACGAAGCAGGGTGGTTCTCGCTTTTTTGTATACAGAAATTAGCCACGGACCGACGTATCTTCTACCGATGACAACGCCAGCTCCGGTTAGGATACCATACACTAATTTAATTACAAACATCGCGATTATATTATCACCTCCCCCTTTTTTCAAAATGGAAGAGATGATTGCCACACCTACTAGTTATAGCTTATTAAGTTACGTATTCATTGTATTATGTTTTAAAATAGGGAACAAGATATATGGATGAAAATTCCTAGTTTTAAATGGTGGTTGTGTAAATTGTAGTTTATCATGTATAACCTGTTTATGAATTTCCTACAAGTTAAGGTTTTCATGCAATTGCGTTATGTATAGAAGTTTAAATACTAAACTTGTATGAAGAATGTATTAGTTTTGATATTATCGATTCATCTTTGTATGGCCATGATATATTAGATTCTTTAAGTGAGCGTTAGAAAGAAGGGGGACTCGATTAAATCGGTTCTCTTTTTCATTTAGCGATGAGGGGAATCTTGATGATATAAAACTAAGACAAAATCCTTATTGTAAACTTAAAGAGCGCCTTGGGAGAAAGACGCTCTTTAGGTGAATGCATTGTAACGACTATTCGGTTTATTATATGTAATTTACTGAGGAAGTGCTTTATAAAAAATGTGATTGCCGATCGTATTTTTTTATACATTTATAAAACTTTTCCATACAGTGCGTCGTCTAATATATGGGAAGGAGGAAATGATGTGGATGAATTAACGATAGAAGCGTTTGAAATAGAAGATAAGGAGGACCTTATCGACGAAATAATGAACAAGTATGGACAAGAAGTCCTGCAGCTTGTGTATTCGTATGTGAATAATAAAGAGGTTGCGGAGGATGTAACGCAAGATATATTCGTGAAATGCTATAAATCTCTTCATACATATAAAGGGAATTCGAATGTGAAAACATGGTTATGGAGAATTGCAATCAATCAATGTAAGGACTATATAAAAAGTTGGTATAACAAAAAAGTTATCGTTACAGAGGATGACTTTACGTATATGGAGAGTCAAAAAGAAAGTGTCGAACAAACAGTTATTCAAAATGCTGAGGATAGTAGGTTGGCTTCTGCGGTAATGAATTTACCGATAAAATATCGAGAAGTCATTTATCTATTTTATTATGAGGAATTATCAATTAAAGAGATTGCTACAGTAATAGAAGTAAAGGAAAACACGATAAAAACGAGACTGAAAAAAGCGAAGGAGCTTTTGAAGGAAGGATTGGAGGAATAATCGAATGGAAGGTCGATTAAAAGGCTTGCGAAAATCAATGGAGAACACAACGTTTAAACATTTGAGTTTTTCTGATCGGCACCAAAAGCGGGTGCACGAAAAAATCAATCAATCGTCCGAAAAGGAAGAAGACATCCTTTTAGCAGTGTTGCAACTTCTTATGAATGAAAAAACAGGTTATGAATTGATGCAGTTACTGCGGGGGAGAGGAATTCAAAAATTCGAAGGTGATGAAGGATCTCTATACACTTTATTGCATCGTCTAGAACAGAATCGCTTTATCCAATCTAGCTGGGATCATGCGGGAGCTAAATATTATCAATTAAATGATAAAGGAAACAAGATGCTGCGAAAGGCAGAAAAAAATGCTACGAAGGTACAATTTATATTAAAAGGTTTAGTACAGGAGTGAGGCGGAATTGTATAAAAAAGGGGAGCGTTTTGTAAGCGAAGTTACGAATCATATTAAATCAAAAGAAGCGAAGAGCTTTGTAGCAACCGAACTAGATTTTCATTTAAAACAGGCAAAGAACACATGGATAGAAAAAGGTTTAAGTGAGGAAATTGCTGAAAATAAAGCTGTGGAACAAATGGGAAGTCCGAGTAAATTAGGGCGGGAATTTAATAAACTTCATAAGCCAAAGGTTGATTGGTTCTTACTTATTTTATTGGTGGCTGCGATGGGGTTAGGGTTTTTACCAGTTTTAGTTTTTGGATATACGAATGATGTAATAATGAATAAGGTGATATTTGTTATTCTGGGTGTTATAACAGCGATTGGGATGATGTTACTTGATTATCGGAAATTAGAGAGAATGGGATGGTTGTTTTACACAATCGGAGTAGTTGTCTTGTTAATTCTATACTGTTTTCCAAACGCTTCAATGATTGGAGAACCGTTAATAAAAATTGGTCCAATTGCAGTTGACTGTTTAATGGCAGTTCCTTTCTTTTTTCTAGCTTGGGCTTCTTTTTTCAATAATAATAGGTTAAAAGTTATACATCTTGTGGTTTTATATTTATTTTCTTTGTATTTATTTTTAATTGTATCCACCCTTTCGTCAATTTTCATCTATATTACGATGGTATTCGTTATGCTTTGGTGGAGTAAGCTAGGAAAGAAAACGTCGTTGATTATTACGGTTGTACCTATTTGTTTATTTATTATTAAGGTATCCGTATCATGGTCTTCAGGATACCACTTAGATAGACTTTTAGGGTATTTAAATCCTGAGAGTGATGCAGGTGGCGCAGGATTTATGTATATACGATTAAAAGAGGTAATGTCATCAGCAGGTTGGTTTGGTACATATGGAGATATGAAATTCATCCCTGCTCCGGATACTGATTTTGTATTTGCAAGTTTGACTTACTATTATGGGTATTGGCTTGCATTAATTCTTGTCTTCGTTCTTTCTCTTTTTGTAGCAAGATTAATAGTCATCTCTTATAAAATAAATGATCGGTACGGTAAATTGCTACTCGTTGGTGGATTGACTCTTTTTGTATTCCAGTTCATTTATAATGTTGGAATGATACTAGGATTATTGCCGCTTGCTGCTATATCCTTACCTTTTATTAGTTACGGATTAACGCCGACTGTATTTCATGCGCTTATAATGGGGATTGTGCTGAGTGTATATAGGCGTAAGGGTATTTCATTCAGGATTAGAAAGACACCTTGATACTTATATAAGTTGCATATAAAAGAATTCATTATTATGATCAAGTAAAAACGTAAATAGATAGTAGAAGAGGGGTATGATAAATACTCCTCTTTTCGTGTTTAAATAAGTGTACTCTCTTTAACAGAAATACATAATTCAGAACGAGATATCGATTCAGTTAGTTGTTGTAAATAGGAGTATTCTTCCGCATCTTTTTCGGAAGTGTTAGGATTTAATAAAGGTGAAGATAGAAGTACATCAAGTGTAAGAATGTCTGCATCATGAGAAGCGATACGATAACCTGCAAATACAGGGCGTTTTATGAAATTTAAGTAAGTGCGTGTTTGCATGCGTATCACTATTTTATGTACAATAAAAGAAAAGCCTCTTATGAGATGGGGAGAGAAAATTTCATGTCCAGCCAACAATTAGTGAATTTACGCATTGATTTTGCTTTTAAACAATTATTTGGCACAAGTGGAAATGAAGATATTTTAATTGCTTTTTTAAATGCGATGTTACAGGATTCTTTAGAATCACCCATTGTTTCGTTACAATTTGCAGATCCACATTTACACAGGGAACATGAAGAAGATAAGTTATCTATCTTAGATATTTCAGCTACATTAGACACAGGAACAAAAGTCAATGTAGAAATACAACTCAATAATAATCATGATATGATTAAACGTAGTTTATATTATTGGGGAAGGCTATACACAGCTCAACTTCAAAAGGGAATGCCATACAGCTCTCTTCATAAAACAATTACAATCAATTTGTTAAATTTCGTTATGTTTCCTGAATACGAGGCATTCCATACAACAGGAGTTTTATGGAATCGACAACAACATAAAATATTGAGTAGTGATATCGAAGTTCACATCGTAGAGATTTCGAAACTTATGCAACAGTGGCGGAATGAACAAGTAAATCCTTGGGAAGATTTGTTTGTTCGTTGGTTATTATTACTTCCGGCAAACGAGGATGAACAACTAACCCAAACATTGGAGGACATTGCGATGAACCAAGATCCGATTTTACAAAAAGCGATGAATAAATGGGAGCGTATGAGTCAAGATTCTTCTTTCCGACAAGCATATGAGGCAAGAGAGAAAGCTTTGATGGATGAAGCCGCAAAGTTCGCTCATGCTCGTAATGAAGGAAAGAAAGAGGGAATTGAAGAAGGTAAGATTCAATTAATTCGTGGAATGCATAAAAATGGAATGCCAATCGAAGATATTGCAAAGTTTACAAATTTACGTTTAGAAGAAATACGAAGCATTTTACAAGTCTAAATGATAAAAAGAACACCTCCATTGAATTTGCATACTTAGTATGCGAATTCGGGAGGTGTTTTAATATGTGTCCCGTTTTCGGGGTTCACTTCAATCATCAAGGTGTTTTCATTATAAGCTCAAAACTCTCCGAATCAGCTCCAAGTATAAAAGGACTAACCTCGCCAACGCTATAAAGTTGTAATTCATGCATTGCGCGTGTACAAGCAGTGTAGAACAATCTATGTACGCTCTTATCGCTGTACACATCTTTAGAAGCATTGTAAATAATAACAGCATCAAATTCAATACCTTTCGCTAAGTAAGCAGGGATTACGACAATGCCTTGCTCATACTCGGCTGAGTTACTCTTCACGAGTTTAATATTATCGATATGATTAAGTGCTTCGTATGCAGCTGCGCTTTCAGCTGCAGATTTACATATAATTGCGATCGTATTGTGCTGCTCTTTTTGTAGTTCAGCAACTTTGGCAGTAATATGCTCGTGCAGTTCGCTGTCATTTGATACTTTCGTCACTGTAGGTTTCTCGCCGTCACGTTCAAAGGCGTGAATGTTCTTGCCCTCCGGTACGAGAGTGCGTGTAAATTCAATGATTGGTTTTGTTGAGCGATAGCTACGAGTTAAGTTGATGCCATTCGTTTCGTCTGGTCCGTATAAGCTAGTAAGTGTGTTGAAATTTACTGCTTCACTCGCATGAGCAAATATCGCTTGGTTAAAGTCTCCGAGTACAGTCATTCTTGCAGCAGGGAAGAGACGTTTTAAAAACTCAAATTGAAACGGTGAATAATCTTGTGCTTCGTCTACGAGTACGTGTTTAATCGATCTATTCGTTTGGAAGCCTTCGATTAACTCTTTTAAAAGTAAAAATGGCGTGGCATCCTCGTAATATAGCTTTCCTTCATCGAGCATGTTTACTGTTAATGAGCAAATGTCATCCCATTCTTTCTGCTTTTCTCCAGTAACCCATGATGCATCTGTGAAGAGCTGTTTATATATGCCTGTGAAATTAATGAAACGTAATGTTTGAACGCCTTTACGAAGTGGCTTCAATTTTTTACGGACAATCATACGTCCAAGCACTTTCGTTTCTTTCTCAAAATCATGGAAGGAGTTGTCGTCAAACTCGCCTTTTTTCTGTAAATATTTATAAGCCTTTTGGTATTCATCTTTACTCAGTAATTCAATTTCTTCTTCTACCCAAGGCTTTTTCAGTTCTGTTTTTTCAATTTCATCTATTTGTTTATTTAGCCAATCTGTTAACTTTTCAATTCGATTATGGAAGCGGAGGGAGGAATCAGTATTGTAAAACTGCTCTGTAATTTCTTTAGCAGAAACAATTAACTTTCCTCTAAATTTCATTCCTCTAAATAGCATACCTGAAGATTCAAGGGATTGTCTGTAAGCTCGAATCATTTCGAAAAATTGAGTAGATGCTTTAAAGCGAATGCTCGCATTTCTCGTTTTATAGGTAGGGCTATTCGTTTCAGTTAACATATATTCTAATTGCTCGTAAGGATCTTCGACGTCAAATGCCTTACTTAATCTATGGTTTAAATATTCTTGGAATGTAACTTGCTGCATATTTTCTTCACCGAGTTCAGGTAGTACGTTAGAAACGTAGCTATTGAACATAGAGTTAGGAGAGAAGAGAATGATTTGATCTGCTTTTAGCCATTCGCGATATTTATATAGTAAGTAGGCGATTCGTTGCAATGCAGCTGATGTTTTACCACTACCAGCGGCTCCTTGCACGATAAGGAGTCGGCCTTCATCGTGACGGATAATTTCATTTTGCTCGCGCTGAATCGTAGCAACGATGCTTTGCATATGTTTGTTCGTGCCTTTTCCAAGCGCTTGTTGCAAGATTTCATCACCAATTGTAAGGCTCGTATCGAACATAGAATCAATCTCGCCATTTTGAATAATGTATTGTAATTTTTTCTCCACATTACCGTGGATTACGCCGCCTGGTGTACTGTATTCAGCCGGTCCTGGTGGATAATCGTAGTACACACTCGAAATAGGTGCGCGCCAGTCATATATAAGAAAGTTTTCTCCGCTTGCATCAGTAAGTGTAGCGACGCCAATATAAATTTGATCCGCGGCAGATTCTCCTTCTTCTTTGAAATCAATTCGTCCGAAATAAGGTGCTTTATGCATACGT
The DNA here is from genome assembly GCF_038005805.1 of Bacillus sp. FSL R9-9497. NCBI lineage: Bacteria > Bacillati > Bacillota > Bacilli > Caryophanales > Bacillaceae > Bacillus > Bacillus sp. FSL R9-9497. The sequence goes on from NZ_JBBOTY010000001.1 coordinate 1,048,364, forward strand.
CTTAATGCGGCAAGTCGATTAAAGGTGTGCTTATGGGTAATTTGTGTGACAGCTAGTGACTGAGCTTGTTGTCTCAAGTTGATAACTGTTTCAAGATAATCATCGAAAGTATCAGTATTCACTTTCACGTCATCCCAAAAGTGTTTACGAATATTGATTACTTCTGCCCGGCGTCTGCCAGTTTCGTTTTCCAGTTTATCAATTTGCTCCGTAATCGTTTCAATTACGGTATCCAATCGTTTTTGCTCTAAATCAAGTTTTTTGTTCATACGGTAGCACTCCTTTAAAAGTGAAAAATAGAGGTTGACTGAAGATGTTTTTTGGTGTACAATTAAGATACGGATAAATACGTTCTTTGTATTTTGTAAAACGTGTTTCTGTACTAATTTAACATAGTTTTTGAATTTAATCAATGATAATAAGATAAACCTTGGTTCCGTGTGGCGTGGATCAAGGTTTTTTTGTGTTTGAAGAGGGAGTCATGCTTGTTGTCGTTTTTTGTCGGTAAGTCGATATATTTTGAAAATCGCTGATATAATTGGAGTTGCGGTCGATATAATTTCATTTACCGAATCTAGATATAACTACCGGGAGAAGAGGGGATAAAAAAAGCTCGGGCCTAAGCCCAAGCTTTTTACTGCATTATTTCTTTTCTTCTTTTTTATCGTCAGCTTTTTTCTCTTCGAAAAGATCTTTTAAATCTTTATCGTCAACTTTTACGTCAGCTTTTTTGATTTCTTTCATCATAAGATCATTCATGAATTGAGCATCTTGTGTTTTTTCTTGAACTAGTGATTTTTTAATATCAGCTTTTGCTTTATCGAAATTTGCATCTGCGTGATTATCAGTTACTTTGATGATATGGTAACCGAATTGTGTTTTTACAGGTTCGCTTACTTCACCTTTTTTCAACTTTTGAGCTGCTTCTTCAAATTCTTTTACCATTTTCCCTGGTCCGAAGAATCCTAAGTCGCCACCTTTTTCTTTTGAGCCTGTATCTTCAGAGTATTGTTTTGCTAATTCTTCGAAAGATTTACCTTGAGCAAGTTCATCTTTTACCTTTTTAGCAGTTTCTTCATCTTTTACAAGGATATGACTTGCTTTAATTTCTTTTTTATAATCCTCGAATTTTGCTTTTACATCTTTATCAGTAATCGATTGTTCAACCGCTTTTTCTTGAGCTAATTGAGCACGCACACTATTTTTAATAGTTTCTTCTTTAATACCTTGTTGTTTCATTAGTGTATCGAATTGATCACCGTATTGTTTTTTCATTTCATTGAACTTTTTGTCTACATCTTTGTCTTCAACTTTGTAGTTTTTAATAAGTACTTTTTCCATAACCATGTTGTTTAGTACTTGTTTACCAGCTTGTGTCTTCATTTGATCGTAGAATTCTTCTTTTGTAATGTCACCAGCTTTAGATGTAACAATTTTGTCTGATGATGATGTTCCACATGCTGATAATGCGATTACACTTGTTGCGGCTAAGGCAAGCATAGCTTTCTTCATTCAATAAACACTCCTACTATTATGTATTTTTAATTTATCCTACACCGATGAATTTTAGTTCATAAGAGCCCGATTAAGTCTCACTGATACTTTTGCTTTTTTATATTGGTAAAGCGCGCTTAACAGGGCTTACCGTGGCTGAGGATAAAGTTTTGATGAATGTTTTGTTCTATAGTATAAGCAATATGTACAAAATTTAATATATCATATTTCGAACCGTTTTCATATTGATAAAGAAAAATTAACCAGCACGTGTCAGATTTTGAAAGTGTGCCATATTGGGCGCATGCCGCATATACAGAATAGAGGAGGGGATGGGGATGAATTCTCAACTTATTTTATTACTTGTACTGTTTATTTTATTGGTTATTGTAGGTATAATTTGCTTATAGAGGAAAAAAGTGAGGAAGGGGCTTTCCTTCCTCACTTTCCATGAAATATAATTTCTATATAACTAGAAATTAATAAAATTGTTATACATACATTAATAACCCGAAAGACACCGGGCTGGCGGCTCGCAGCTATTTGTTTTCGTTCACACAGTGTATGTGTCATGAAATTCGTGTAAAATATAACAAGAAGTGCGAATGCGACAAAAACAACTGTTATAAGTGTCATGAGGCGAGACCTCCTTTTGGCTAAAATACATATACATATATTGTATCACACGATATTTTGTTCGTGTTACAAAATTCAGAAATAGAAGACTTTGTGTTAGAAAGTGAGGGAGAAAATGGACGTTGTTAGAAGATTAGAACAAGCTGAATACTATGTAGACCTATTATTTAAAATGATTGATGAAGAGAAGTGTCCATTTTATTCTTTGATCATAAAGAAAAAAGCTCGTAAAAAAGATATTGAACGTATACTAAATCTTTGTGAAAAACTGAACGAGCAATATGTAGTGGAGAAAGCAGAAGGGCTTCTTTTGTTCGATGCGCTGTTAGATCAATTTGAAAAAGCGCTTCCACATCAGCTCGAAGTACACGAAACTGCGGAAGCGCTAGCAAAACAAGGTTTATTTAAGCCGCTTATGAATGAATTCTTAAGCATGATTGCGAAAAAATAAATAGATTATTTCTTAACTAACTTTTGATCGGATTCTGTAAAGTTCTCTTCAATATCTTCTAATGATTTCTCAAAAATATCGATAAAGTCTTGTCCGTAAATATTACGCAGGATTGCAATCAGTTCGATATTTTCTGGGAACTTCCCATAAAAATTACGAAGTGCAAGAGCCCCATTAAACACTGAATTATTTTCAGGATCATACTCTTCCATTAAGCGAAGTAGTAATTCTTCCCCTTTGTCTGTAATTTCAATGTACGTATTTCGTTTATCATCTTCCTTTTTTGAGAATACAAGATAGCCGCGTTCTTCCAGCTTTTTCGAGAAGTTAAACGCTGTTGATACGTGCATAACTCCAAACTTAGCAATCTCAGAAATAGAAGCCCCTTTTAAATGATAAGCGATTGTTAAAATATGATGTTCATTAATATTTAAATCGTAAGGTTTAATCCACTGCTGCCAATCTTTCTCTACACATTTCCATAACGCTTTCGATAATTGAGCAATGCGTTGGCTGAAAATCATCGCTTCTTTTACCGAGTAATCTTTTTCTCCACTTTTCATTTACTCACCCACTTTAACATTCTTTTTTCATTACTATCTATTATGCCAGTAAAATAAAAATTAATAAAGTCTTTTTGTGAGAATTGTGAAAATTTTTCGGAAAAATGACATTCTATACAAATCATGCATAACTATGGAAGCGTTTTATGAGTCGTGAATACATACGTTGTCCTTACATGTTAAGTGATAACATATATTGTAAATGCATAAAAACACGGCATATCTATACGATATGCCGTGTCAAGGTCAATTTATATAAAAAATATTTGTTATATGCAAAAAACTAAGCAGGAATTTGTTTACGCTTTTTCTGGAACAGCTTCTTGTAGTTTCTCAATTGACTTTTGGATGTCCAAAATTTCTTTCTCAATATGGCGCTTGTTTTGAGAAATATCTTGCTTCCAGTTAGAAAGCGTGTCTTGCATGTCATCTTTTAATTCTTGAAACACTTCTTTACCTTCTGAAGCAGTTTCAATAATTTGACGCTTTAATAATTTCGTATCAGCTGTAATATCAGCTAAAGTCTTTTTAATATCATTTCCTTTTTCTTTTAACTTGCCTCGCATGTCTTTACCAGAAGAAGGAGTTGAGAAAAGAACAGCTAGTCCAGCAACTGCTCCGCCGCAAATAACACCTGTAATAAAGGATTTAGCTTTTGACATAAAAGGAGACCTCCTTATTTTTTGTTCGTATTCATGATGGGAAAAATATGCATATCTTTCTTATATGTGCTATGCACAAACAATCATCCCTGAGCATTTTAAGTAAAGAAACAAGCCATGCGGAATTTGATGACTTCAGGGAAGTGGCTTGTTATGTATTACGCCTTCTTATAGTGTCATTATTTCACACTATTTGCAATTGTACTTGCGATGTTTTGTAAATTTTCCATAGTGTATTCATTTTGATGTGATTTCCAAACAGCACCGAAACCATCTTTTTCACCGTAGCGTGGAATTAAATGAAGGTGGAAGTGGAACACAGTTTGTCCAGCTTTTTCACCGTTATTGTTAAGTAGGTTAAAGCCAACTGGATTAAACTCTGCTTTAATCGCATTTGCGATTTTTGGAACGACAGAAAAAATGTGTGATGCGATTTCTGGCGTTAACGCAAAAATGTCTTGTTTGTGAACTTTCGGAATAACAAGAGTATGTCCTTTTGTTACTTGACTAATATCTAAAAATGCAAGCACATGTTCATCTTCGTATACTTTTGAGCAAGGGATTTGCCCGTCAATGATTTTACAAAAAATACAATTGTCTGCTGTATGATTCATTGATCTCATCCTTTCAAATATCCTTAGCCGTATTTTACCATAATTACATAAGAGAACAAACACGAAAAACAGGAAGCTGACTCAGCTTCCTGTTTTCTGAAGAGGGATTGAAAAAGCATTATCGTAATTTACGTTTCGCAGACACCTCATTTATTTAAGAAATGCACGGTAAATCGGCTAAAGTTTCTGCCGTAGACACCCCATTTTCAAGTGAAATGAATTGCAATCTTTTTTAAAATGAAATTGTTTATTTTTTAAAACAGTATATGCTCTTTCAGAGACACCCCGTTTCGAAAATGAAACAAATGATCTGGTTATGTGTAAATTTCATTGTCCAACTTGGACACCCCATTTCATGATGACTTCACTATGTTGTTGTACTCATCAATAGGTGGTTGCTTTTTCAATGTGTTCCTTCTTCAATAATTATGATGTCCGCTTTCGGAAAAATATATGCTAATAAATTTAAAAATTTTTTTTGAGTACATGGATACTATGTAGTACAGCATAATTTTTGGTAAGATGAATATAGAATGAATACTAATGAAGAAAGTGGTGTCGTATGAGCGAGTTATTGCGTGTAGAAAATGTTACAGGAGGATATACGAAACGACCTGTATTAAAAGACGTTTCGTTCTCTGTTAATAAAGGCGAACTTGTCGGCTTAATCGGTTTAAATGGAGCTGGTAAAAGTACGACGATTAAACATATTATCGGTTTAATGGAACCGAAAAAAGGAACTGTCACAATTAATGGGAAAACAATTCGTGATGATATGACAGCGTACCGTTCTAGCTTTTCATTCATTCCGGAAACGCCGGTATTATATGATGAATTAACGTTAGAAGAGCATTTGAAATTAACAGCTATGGCGTATGGCGTTGATGAAAAACAATATGAAGAACGTGTAGGACAACTACTACAAGAGTTTCGTATGAAAAATCGTTTAAAATGGTTTCCATCTCATTTCTCAAAAGGAATGAAACAAAAAGTAATGATTATGAGCGCATTTTTAGTGGAGCCATCTCTTTACATAGTAGATGAACCTTTCGTTGGATTAGATCCGTTAGCGATTCAATCCCTTCTTCAAATGATGGACCAAATGAAAAAGAGTGGTGCCGGTATTTTAATGAGCACACATATTTTAGCGACGGCAGAGCGTTATTGTGATTCGTTCATTATTTTGCATCAAGGTGAAGTAAGAGCGAAGGGAACATTATCTGAACTGCAATCACAGTTTAATATGCCAGGTGCAACGTTAGATGATATTTACATCGCGCTAACAAAGGAAGAAGATTATGAATAGCACAGCGTTATGGAAAGAACGATTTCGTCACTTTCTAAAAGAAGTTCGTACATATAGTAAATACGTATTTAATGATCATTTGAAATTTATTTTCGTGTTCATCATTGGTGCGGGAGCGTATTATTACCAGCAATGGTTACAAACGTTAACAACTTCGTTTCCGGCGGCGCTCGTAATGGCAGTATTAATTGGACTCGTGTTAACGGCTGGATCCATTCAAACATTATTAAAAGAAGCGGATCTCGTTTACTTACTGCCAGTTGAAGAAAAGTTAAAACCTTACTTCACAAAGGCATTTCTTTTTACATTTATGATTCAGTTATACATAATCGCAATCGTAGCAGCTGCGCTTGCTCCGTTATACTTCCAACAAATGAAGCAAACAGGAGCGGCTTACATATGGATTGTACTCGCGTTTGTTATCGTAAAAGCGTGGAATTTATTTGTAGCGTGGGAAAAGTCATTTTTAACAGATCAAAATATACAAAGAGCGGATTGGTTCATTCGTTTTATCCTAAACGGTTTATTTGTATATTTCCTTGTAGAACGTACTTCAGTTCTTTTCATTGGTGGAATCGTCCTTCTCATGGTGTTATACCTTGCTATCATGCATCAAATGGTAAAGGGAAAGCCACTAAACTGGGAGTATTTAATTTCTGAAGAAGGTAAGAAGATGATGCTGCTGTACCGCATCGCGAACATGTTCGTTGATGTACCAGCATTAAAAGAAAGAGTAGCACGCAGAAAATGGCTCGATTTCATTCTTTCGATGATTGGTGAAAAGCGTACATATTTATACTTATATACGAGAACATTTTTACGATCTGGTAACTATTTTGGATTATATGTGCGTTTGCTCGCTCTTGGAGGAGTTATTCTTTACTTCATTCCATTTTTATACGGGCGATTTATCGTAAGTTTTATCTTCCTATATTTAATCGGCTATCAGCTCTTAACTTTATGGAAACATCACCGCATGAAAATTTGGCTTGATTTGTATCCAGTACGGGGAGAAGAGAAGAAGAAAGATTTTCTTACTTTATTAAACGCGGTTCTAATCATCGGGAGCGTAATCTTTACAGTTATATTTGCACTAGCAACGAAAGATTTCATGATGACAGGAATTTTACTTATCGTAAGCATATTATTTAGTATCGGTTTTGTTTACCAATACGGGGCCAAGCGCATTGAGCGTTTAAATTGAAAGGAATGAACCTATGATTACATACGAAGAGAAAGTTATAAAAGAATTGGAGCAGTGGAAAGCTACATTCATGAAAGATTCTTCTATGATGACACGGTTCTCCAAAAAAGTGCAGACGAAAGTGCAACAGCTCATTCCGGCGAAAGTACAAAAGGTACTAACAGAGACGATTCGTATGATGGTGCAAACGATCAGCGCCGGGTCAAACTTTATAAAGCCGAAGCTAAAAGAGACGACATGGTCATTGCAAAGACGAGACGATGAAGTACGTAAAAAAATGGATGAGTACAAAAAAATAGCAGCGGCAGAAGGGGCAGGGACGGGGGCTGGCGGTATTCTCCTCGGTCTTGCTGACTTTCCGCTTCTACTTACAATTAAAATTAAATTTTTATTCGATGCAGCAACGTTGTACGGATTTGATACGAGCAATAAAGAAGAGCGCCTTTTTATCCTTCATGTTTTTCAGCTTGCCTTTTCAAGTGACGATCACCGAAAAGAAATATGGAAAGCAATTGAAACGTGGGATACAGAAGAAGAAAATCATATGGACTGGGAAAAGTTCCAAACAGAGTACCGAGACTATATCGATTTAGCCAAAATGCTGCAGCTCGTACCAATAATCGGTGCCCCGGTAGGCGCATATGCGAACTATCAATTGCTGCAAAGACTTGGAGAAGTGACGATGAATTGTTATCGTATGCGATTGCTGAATAGGGATTAAAACAAGGCGTCCTACATGTGTAATGTAGGACGCCTTTTCTTAGAAGCCAAGTCCGATATAGCTAACTCCAACTATAATCAATACGATAAAAAGTACAATGATTAATGAAAATCCGCTCTTACCAGCTTGTCCTGCTTCACCGCTGCCATTACCACCACTACCCCCATTACCACCAAGTCCCATATGGTATCCTCCTTATTGTTATATGTTGCTTTTACTTTATAACTTTCTGTAATTTCCAATAAACACCTTCTAGAACGCTAACTAAATTGAAAATCATTTCGTTTTATTTTATAATTTACTTACCGACCGGTAAGTAAAAACAAGTGAGGTACAGTATGACGAAGAATTTACAAACATCGCAAAACATTGTAGAGGCATCATTTAAACTTATGGCAGAACACGGCATTGAGAAGATGAGTCTTTCCATGATTGCGAAAGAGGTAGGTATTTCAAAACCGGCTATTTATTATCATTTTTCTTCTAAAGAAGCGTTAATCCATTTTTTATTTGAAGAAATTTTCTCTGGATATCATTTCGTGAGTTATTTCGATAAAGAGCAATATACGAAAGAAAACTTTGCAGAAAAGTTAATTGCTGATGGTTTACATATGCTCTCTGAATATGAAGGGCAAGAAGGGATATTACGCGTTATCAACGAATTTATCGTAACTGCATCGCGAAATGAAAAGTATCAGAAACGCTTATTTGAAATACAAGAAGATTTCTTAAATGGTTTCCACGATTTATTGAAGAAAGGCGTAGAACTTGACGTAGTGTCACAACATGAAACGGAAGAAAATGCTCATACGCTAGCACTCGTGATCGATAATATGAGCAACTATATGCTCATGGGATTCCAGTTAAAGTATAAAGAAATTTGGATTCGAAATGTGAAAAACGTCATGAAGGAGGAGTAAAAATGAAAATGCAAAAAAACTGGTGGCTCGGTTTTCTTGGATTTATTGGGGTTTATAAAATACCAGGTATGATTGAAGCTTTTCAAGCGGATGGAAATTGGATGAAGTTAATCGGTTTCATTTGGCTACTTTGGTTCGGATATTTTATTCCTGAGAAGAAAGAAGATTAAATTTCAATTTTCTGTAAAGTTACGTAAAATATAGATTGAGAGAATTCATATATTAGATTACTAGATTTGGAGTGGTTACATGGATCCATTGAAAAATGAAATTCACCCTGACATGGTCAAGGTGTGGAAAGTTCGTGCTGTAATTGAAGAAGGGATCGGTATACTCGTTATTTTAGCTTACCTTTTCCTCATGATAAAGTTTGATTGGTGGGCGTGGATTTTGTATGTGATGATTGGGCTAACAGTTGTGTTCGCACCATTTGCGTACTTCTTATTCCCGAAACTACGTCAACGTTATTACAGCTACCAACTAAATGAAGAAGAACTTGAAATTCAGCATGGTCTTTTTGTCGTAAAGCGCGTATTAGTACCGATGATTCGTGTGCAGCACGTAACGATTGAACAAGGACCAATTATGAGAAAATATGGCTTAGCAGAATTACACATTTCAACGGCAGCAACTTCTCACAGCATCCCAGGCTTAACGATGTATGAAGCAGAAATGTTGAAAACGAAAATCGCAGAATTAGCGAAAGTGAGTGATGAGGATGTATAAGAGGCAGCATCCAATCACGATGTTATTAGAATTAAAAATAACAGATTTTATACCACTCATTATTTTCATGTTTAGCTTAAACGGAAAATTCCCGTTTTGGTATTTAATTCCTGCAGCATTTGGTTTACTCACCGTTTTTTCAGCATTTGAAAAATGGTATTACACAACATATTGGGTTGAAAATAACGTATTACATGTGAAAAAAGGTCTCTTCGTGAAAAAGGAAAGCTACTTAAATAAAGAACGTGTTCAAACGATTAATACAAGTTCTAACGTACTATATCAAATGCTCGGTTTGAAAAAAATTCAGATTGAAACAGCTGGTGGGGGCGATGAAGCAGAAGTTAGCTTAGCTGGTATTACGGCAGAAGAAGCGGCGGAGCTTATTGCTTTGCTAAATGAGCCAACTCCAGAAGTGAAAGCAGAAGGAACGTTAGACGAAGCAACAGAAAATGTAGTAGAAAAAGCAATTGTTACAGAGGAAAAACAAACGACAGAATATAAATTAACTTGGAAAGAGATTTTATTAGCATCTGTTACATCTGGTCAATTTGGACTATTATTCTCTTTAATCTTTTTCGTTTATCACCAAGTAGATAAGTACATTCCGAAATGGATAGAGAATGGCGTAAAGTCGTATGTAATGGAACATGATATATATGGCTGGATTTTCATGGTAGCCATTTTACTCGTTCTTTCTTGGATTATATCTACAATCGGTTACGCGTTAAAACATGGCGATTTCACAGTGAATCGAAGAAATGACGAAGTTCGCATTTCACAAGGATTACTTGAGAAAAAAGAGCTCGTACTAAAATTGCATCGTATTCAAGGTATTACGATAAAAGAAAGTATTTTACGCCAACCATTCGGTTATTGTGCTGTGCAAGTAGAAGTCATTCAAAGTAAAGGAATGGGTGACGAAAAAGAAAAGGTTACACTGCACCCAATCATTCGAAAAGATCGAGTACAACAGTTACTCGCCCATTTACAATTACCATACGAACTGAATGCAAACATTATTGCATTACCAAAAGCAGCATTGCGCCGCTATCTCATTGATAGTTTTATCTTCTTCGCAATGCTAGCAATCCCGCTTCTTGGAATAAGTATATACTCTGAAAAGCACTTCATCATGTGGGCATTAATTCCGCTCGCAATCCTTATCTTTACACTTGGATACGCAACATTTAAAACAAATGGTTACAGTGTTAACGGAGAACAAATTACACTTGTCTATCGTAGCGTCGGAAAATATACAGGACTTATTAGAAGAAGACATGTCCAATCAATGGAGAAGACACAATCATATTTTCAGCGCCGTGCGGATTTATGTACGTATAAGTTTTCGAGTGCATCATCTAGTTACAAAATAGAGCATACGAGAGTAGAAGATGCGGAGAGAATGCAGGATTGGTATAAGAAGAAGTTAAGTGGGAATTAACCAGAGAAAGCTTGCCTATTATGAAGGGCAAGCTTTTTTGTTATAGGGAAAAGAGTGGTTTAATCCATATATTAGTACAACTACAGTATATGAAAAAAGGTAATTAGCTTCTATTTAAGGAAAATCTATGGGGTTTTTGATATAAATGGTATACTAAAATATAAATAGTATTAGGAGGTTATATATGATAAGTCAGTTGAAAAGAGAAGCACTTGATGCATTAAAAGGAAGATGGGGATTAGCGGTAGGGGCAACCTTATTAATCGGGATCCTTATTGGAGCTGTTGAAATGCTAACCACAGGTATTTTTTCGATATTTTGGGGTTGGGAAGAAGCAAGTGATTCACTTACAGTAAGTATTATAGTAATGCTTGTTATTGGTCCATTAACAATAGGTGCCTATTATCTTGTTTTAAATACAATTCGTGGGACTGATGCTCGCATTGGTCATATATTTAGATGGTTTACCGATGGAAGTAAGTTGATGAAGTCGTTTTTAACATATTTACTAATGTATGTATACTTGACTCTATGGACATTACTTCTTATTATTCCAGGTATTATTAAATCATTTTCTTATTCTATGACATATTTTATTTTGAATGATCATCCAGAATATACAGCGAATCAAGCGATTACTGAGAGTCGTCATATGATGAATGGACATAAAATGGATTACTTTTTACTATGCTTAAGTTTCTTAGGCTGGTTCATTTTAAGTATTCTTACTGTAGGAATTGGTTTCTTATGGTTAGCACCTTATTTCTACGCGACATCAGCCGCATTTTATGAAGAGATTTCAAAAGAATATTATAAAAAAGAAGGCACTACTTTCTAATAAAACATATAAACTATCTACCCTAAAGAATGTAGGGAGCAGATAGTTTATATGTTTTAGGTGTTTTGATATTTGTCCTATTTTCGGGATTCACTTCAGGATAAGGTATAGATTTTTATATAGAAATGCTACCCTCTATGTTTTATCATAGAGGGTTATTTTTTTATGTAAAAATGATAGGAAATAATGAATAATATATGTAAAGAAAAAAGCGAGGTGAATGAGAGTGAGCAAATTTTTAATACCGTATTCATTTTCTATATTAAGTTTCTTTATTTCAGCAACAGCACTTGATTTATATGATAGGATGGGAAACGATAGTGAGCTGGTTTCGCCGAACATAATTGGAAAGATAATTCAATCTACTGCGCAAATGGGAGCCCTTACATTGTATTTCGGAGTACCTATTATTTTAGGTGGCTGTCTACTTGGTGAGCTATTGTTTAGAGGTATCATTTTACGATTTAAACTAAGCTATATTATATCTTTATTATTATATCTATTTTTAGCTTTTAGTATTGTTTTCGTGACGGTAGGCATTCCAACTACATATGAAGATTCTAATACATTTTTCATGGGGATAACTATGATTTGTGCTGTTACATTCTTTGTGAGTAGGAATATATGGGAAAACAAGTTAATAATGGAGTGACAAAATGAAATACACCTGTCCATGTTGCGGATATAAAGTTTCACTTTATTGGATCAGTTAGAAAACCGACTAGTGAAGATGTGAAGGATGCTAGTTGGCAGAGAATTTGTTAAGTAAAATGTTATTACTCAATTCAATGGGAGTAATAACATTTTTTATTTAGTGCTGAAAGAATTACTGCCGTCTTATAAAGTAATAAGAAGGACTAAATCGGTAAATTTTATTAATGGATATATTAGGAATGAATATGAAAGTATAGATGTATAGTCAATGTTGTGTATTTGATGTTATCATATTGAATGATATGGAAATTTTTAATAGAATAAGTAACTAAAAATTCAAAGGTAATGATACTTTTGTTGTATAAAGAAAATACTTAGTAGTAATCAACAATATTAAAAATAAGATTCGTATTTATATAAATTTAGTAGAAATGGGGTTTTAAAAAGGAATGAGTATAAGCATAACGCGGCAAAAGATTTTGGCGGCCGCTTCTCAAATTGTACAATGTAAAGGGGTTGCTAAATTAACTTTAGAAGCAGTGGCAAAAGAGGCGGGTTTAAGCAAAGGTGGATTATTGTATCACTTTTCAAATAAAGAAGCTTTAATAGAAGGTATGATAGTCCGAGGGGTAGAGGATTATGAAGGGGCCATTTACAATAAAGTAGCGGAAGACTCAGAGAGGAAAGGGAGATGGATTCGCTCTTTTGTAGAGGAAAGATTAAGTAATGAGAGAAGAACAGAAGAGTTGTCTAGCAGTATGATGGCAGCACTCATGTTAAAACCTGAATTACTTGAGCCATTACAACAATCATTTCAGCAACTGCAAAAAAATATAGAAAATGATGAGATAGATTCAGTTTGTGCAACAATTATTAGATTAGCAGCAGATGGATTATGGTATTCGGAATATTTAGGGGTTGGAAGACTAAGCCCCGAGTTAAGAGAAAAAGTGATTCAAGCTCTTATTAGTAATTCATATAAATAGAATATACGAACTATATAATTTTAAAATGATTCACCATTGCTTCTTTAATGTAGTGGTGAATTATTTTTTTTATTAGAAAAATAGAACAATTTTATAGAGTATTGAATTATAACCGTCCAGACGGTATAGTAATATTTGGTTTAAGAGGAAAATGAAACAAAAAAGAATAAAAGATATTTTTAGCACACTATTCGAAAGGATAGGCCGCAAAGCTTAGAGTCTACGGTAATACATATTGGTTACTAAGATCGTCTGGTTGCACATTTTTGATGCAACCGGACGGTCTTTTTTTGTTATATAAATATAAAAAAATAGGAGGGAACTATGCAAATGAAAAGTACTAAAACACATATTTCAATGGTTTCATTAGTTTTTCTAGTATTATTTTCAGTGCTGAATGTGTGGGCTCCAGTTATTCAAGCTGCTGTGATGAAAAGTCCAGTGGACGAAATTAATATTTCCCGTACTGATGGCACGACATCTGAACCATATCAAGCCTCAGATGGTATGAAAGTAGAAGTGAAGTGGTCAGCTAAAGAAAAAATAAAAAGTGGAGATCAATTCACAATTGATATGCCAAAAGAGTTTCGGAAAGACCTTATGAATATGAGTTTTCCTTTAAAAGATGCTGAAGGAAAAACAGTTGGTACATGTGAGATGAAAAAGGGTCTATTAACGTGTACTATGGGTGATTACGTAGAAGGAAAGAATAACATTAAAGGTTCTTTATTCGTAGAATTCTACTTTGGTCTAGAAGCATATGATGGTGTTAAAGAAATTCCATTAGAATTTAACGTTGATGGTCAAATCGTAAATAAAGAAGTAAATGTAAGTAATACTACAGAGAGACCGAAGCCACAGCCCAATACAGATAATCTATTGAAATGGGGTTCTTATAATCAAGAAGATCCGTCCATTGCTGATTGGCTTGTATATGTAAATGCGACTGGAACAGAAATGCAAGATCTTAAATTAACAGATACATTAGGACCTGGGCATGAGTTAATTACAGACAGCGTAGTATTAGAAGAGGCTGTATTTGAAGATGGTTATGCACCAACAAATATTAAGCCAGCAGATTTATCTAACATTAAAATAAATGCAACAAAGGCTGGATTTACAATTGAATTTCCAGACAGTTCAAAAGGTTATATTTTAAGATATAAAACAAAGATTACTAATCCTGCTGCAAAGCCTCATAAAAATACTGTGAAATTAGAAGGTAAAAATATTAAAACTGAAGAAAAAGTAGGACAAGTATTTGTAAGTGGTGGAGGGGGAACCGGTTCAGGTGACGATAATCCACCTAGCATTGAAAAAAATATAGTTGATGAGAATGGCAAGCTTGTAGAGAATGAGCAGCTAACACAAATGAATCAAGTTATTCAATATCAAGTTGGTACACATATACCAAACGATCCTCCTAAATACACATCAATGGTAATTAGCGATGATTTAGAAGATGTTTTAGAAGTATTAGAGGCAAAAGTGTATGATCAAAATGGCCAAGATATTACTTCTAAAGGAACGCTAAAGATAGATAAACAAAGAAGTGAAGTAACATTTACGTTTGATGAGAATTTTGACTATAAGTCATATGAAGACCAGATAATTAATCTTAGTATCAAGGCGAAAATTAAAAATAATGCAGACTTATCTTCTTACGTAGATAAGAAGATTCCTAATAAAGCGGAATTACATTTTGATGATAAAACATTAACATCAAAAGAAGTAACTATTACACCGCCTGAAGCTCCAAAAGATGGTACAGTATCGCTTCATAAAATAGATTCTGAGAATCCGAACAAAGGGTTAAAAGGTGCCGAATTTGAAGTTCGAAATAGTGCAAATGAAGTTGTTGCAAAACTGACAACGGACGAAAAAGGTTTTTCAGTACCTCAAACTTTAGCTCCGGGGACGTATAAAGTTTATGAAACAGTAGCACCAGAAGGATATCAAAAATTAACAAGCCCAGTAGAGGTTACACTTCAAGCTGGAGAAACAAAAACAATTGAAATTAAAAATACTGTGCAAAAGGGTCAAATTGAAATAAAGAAAATTGATTCGGAAAATGGTGAAAAACCATTAGCAAATGCAGAGTTTGATATAGTAAAAGACGGTGTAGTAGTCGAACATATTGTTACAGATAAAGATGGTAAGGCAACCTCTAAACCGTTAGCACTAGGAAAATATATTTTAAAAGAAACGAAAGCACCTGAAGGATACCAATTAAAAGAAACAGAGTTCGAAGTAAATGTAACAGGGGACGGCATATTCCCAATACAAGTGGAAAATGCAATGGTTGACAAAGGTAATATAGAAATCACAAAAGTGGACAAAGAAAACGGGGCAGTATTAGCGGGTGTCGAATTTGAAGTCCAAGATGAGAAAGATGGAGTAGTAAGAAAAGTAGTAACAGATAAAGATGGAAAAGCAAACGTTTCAGATCTATCAGTAGGAAAGTACAAATTAGTAGAGACGAAAAGTTTACCTGGCTACAAAAAGCTAACAGAACCAGTACCATTTGAAATTACAAAAGGTATGACAAAAGCTTTAGCAATAAAAGTAGAAAATGAGCAGTTAGACAAAGGCTCAGTAGAAATTACAAAAATAGATAAAGATAGCCAAAAAGTATTAGAAGGCGTAGTCTTCGAAGTGCAAGATGAGCAAGGAAAAGTAGTAACAGAAGTAAAAACAGATAAAGATGGTAAAGCAAAAATCTCAGATTTATCAGTAGGAAAGTACAAATTAGTAGAGACGAAAAGTTTACCTGGCTACAAAAAGCTAACAGAACCAGTATCATTCGAAATTACAAAAGGTATGACAACAGTCCTATCATTGAAAGTAGAAAATGAACAGTTAGATAAAGGTTCAGTAGAAATTACAAAAGTAGATAAAGACAACAAAAAAGCATTAAAAGGCGTAGTCTTTGAAGTGCAAGATGAAGCTGGAACAGTAGTAAAGGAAGTAAAAACAGATAAAGATGGTAAAGCAAAAATCTCAGATCTATCAGTAGGAAAGTACAAATTAGTAGAGAAAGAAAGTTTACCAGGCTATAAGAAACTAACAGATCCAGTATTATTTGAAATCAAAAAAGGCATGACTGAAGTTCTATCATTAAAAATAGAAAATGAAATGGTAGATACGGGAAATGTAGAGATAACAAAGATAGATAAAGATAATAAAGCACCGTTAGCGGGAGTAACATTCATCGTCCAAGATGAAAAGGGTAATGAAGTTACAAAAGTAACGACAGATAAAGATGGAAAAGCAAATGTTTCAGATTTACCTGTAGGAAAGTATGAATTAGTAGAGGTAGAAAGTTTACCTGGTTATAAAAAGTTAGAAAAACCAGTATCATTTGAAATCAAAAAAGGCATGACCGAGGTTCTATCATTAAAAGTAGAAAATGAAATGGTGGATACAGGGAATGTAGAGATAACAAAAATAGATAAAGATAGTAAAGCTCCATTAGAAAATGTTGTATTTGAAGTACGTGATTTAAAAGGAAAAGTAGTTGCAAAAGTAACGACGGATAAAGAAGGAAAAGCAAACGTTTCAGATTTATCTATCGGGAAGTATGAGTTGGTGGAAGTAGAAACACCGGCAGGATACAAACCACTAGAAAAGCCAATTTCATTCGAAATTGAAAAGGGTAGAGTAACAGCGCTAAAGCTAACAGTAGAAAATGAATTAGTGGATACAGGAAATGTAGAAATTACAAAAGTAGATAAAGAAAATAAAGATGCTTTAGCTGATGCAGTCTTTGAAATTCAAGATGAAGCAGGACAAGTAGTCGCTAAAATAACGACAGATAAAAAAGGACAAGCACAAGTTACTAATTTATCAGTCGGCACATACAAGTTAGTAGAAGTAAAAGCACCAAAAGGATATAAACAATTAGTAGATCCGATTACTTTCCAAGTTGAAAAAGGCATGACAAAATCTCTTGCTTTAACAGTAGAAAACGAAATGTTAGACAAGGGAAATGTAGAAATCACAAAAGTAGATAAAGATAATCAAAAAGCATTAGCAGGTGTAGTCTTCGCAGTACAAGACGAACAAGGAAAAGTAGTAACGGAAGTAAAAACAGATAAAAATGGTAAAGCAAAAATCTCAGACTTATCTGTAGGAAAGTACAAATTAGTAGAGAAAGAAAGCTTACCAGGCTACAAACAATTAACAGAACCAGTATCGTTTGAAATCAAAAAGGGTATGACAAAAGTTTTATCATTGAAAGTAGAGAACGAATTGTTAGATAAAGGTTCAGTAGAGATTACAAAAGTAGACAAAGAAAGTGGCGCAGTATTAGCGGGCGTAACATTCGAAGTGCAAGATGAAAAAGATAAAGTAGTAACAAAAGTAACGACAGATAAAGAAGGAAAAGCAAAGATTGCTGATTTATCAGTAGGAAAATATAAGCTAGTAGAAGTAGAGAGCTTACCGGGATATAAAAAACTAGCGAAACCAGTATCATTTGAAATCAAAAAAGGTATGACAGAAGTCTTATCACTAAAAGTAGAGAATGAACTAGTAGATAAAGGTTCAGTAGAAATTACAAAAGTAGATAAAGATAGTCAAAAAGTATTAGAAGACGTAGTCTTCGAAGTGCAAGACGAACAAGGAAAAGTAGTAACGGAAGTAAAAACAGATAAAAATGGTAAAGCAAAAATCTCAGACTTATCTGTAGGAAAGTACAAATTAGTAGAGAAAGAAAGCTTACCAGGCTACAAAAAACTAACAGAGCCAGTATCATTCGAAATTAAAAAGGGTATGACAGAAGTCTTATCATTAAAAGTAGAGAATGAACAGTTAGACAAAGGTTCAGTAGAAATCACAAAAGTAGATAAAGATAGTCAAAAAGTATTAGAAGACGTAGTCTTCGCAGTACAAGACGAACAAGGAAAAGTAGTAACGGAAGTAAAAACAGATAAAAATGGTAAAGCAAAAATCTCAGACTTATCTGTAGGAAAGTACAAATTAGTAGAGAAAGAAAGCTTACCAGGCTACAAAAAACTAACAGAGCCAGTATCATTCGAAATTAAAAAGGGTATGACAGAAATTCTATCATTAAACATAGAAAATGAAATGGTAGATACGGGAAATGTAGAAATTACAAAAATAGATAAAGATAATAAGGCACCGTTAGCAGGTGTAGTCTTTGAAGTTCAAGACGACAAAGGCAAGGTAGTAACGAAAGTAACGACAGATAAAGCTGGAAAAGCAACAGTTTCAGATTTATCAGTAGGAAAGTACAAGTTAGTAGAAGTAGAGAGTTTACCAGGCTACAAAAAATTAGAAAAGCCTGTACCATTTGAAATTAAAAAAGGTATGACAAAATCTTTAACGTTCACTGTAGAAAATGAAATGGTAGATACGGGGAATGTAGAAATCACAAAAATAGATAAAGACAGTAAAGCACCATTAGAAAATGTTGTATTTGAAGTACGTGACTCAAAAGGAAAAGTAGTTGCAAAAGTAACAACGGATAAAGAAGGAAAAGCAAACGTTTCAGATTTATCTATTGGAAAGTATGAGTTAGTAGAAGTAGAAACACCAGCAGGCTACAAACCACTAGAAAAGCCAGTTTCATTCGAAATTACAAAAGGTATGACGAAAGTCTTATCATTGCAAGTAGAGAATGAACAGTTAGACAAAGGTTCAGTGGAGATTACAAAAATGGCTGCTGAAAGCAAGGAAGTCTTATCAGGAGCTGTGTTTGAAGTTCATGATGAAAAGGGAAAAATAGTAGTGAAAGTAACAACAGATAAAGATGGAAAGGCAAAAATCACAGATCTATCTGTAGGTAACTACACACTAGTAGAAGTAGAAGCACCAAAAGGATATGAAAAATTAACTAATCCAATTCCATTTGAAATTACAAATGGAATGATAAATGCAGTTCAATTAGAAGTATTAAACAAATTGAATCATTTAGCGCCACCAGGCCCAGAAACACCAGATCCAGAAAAGCCTGGAACACCAGATCCAGAAAAACCTGGAACACCAGATCCAGAAAAACCTGGAACACCGAATCCGGAGAAACCTGGAACACCGAATCCGGAGAAACCTGGAACACCGAATCCAGAAAAGCCTGGAACACCGAATCCGGAGAAACCTGGAACACCGAATCCAGAAAAGCCTGGAACACCAAATCCAGAAAAGCCTGGAACACCGAATCCAGAAAAGCCTGGGACACCGAATCCAGAGAAACTTGAAAAAGAATTACCGAAGACAGGGCAGAAAATGCCTGTGGAACCATATATGGGAGCACTTCTTGTAATGATGAGTTTTGGATTACTCATATTAGGTAGAAAACAGCAGAGATAATAAAGGTGAAAAGGTATCCTCAAAGTATTTGAGGATACCTTTTTTAGCATAAAAAAAAGCATCTAGCAAAAGTACTAGATGCAAATAAAAACACAAGGGAAGACAAAGTTCTTCCCTTTTCCCGTATGTAATTATATCAAAAAATTTATAAAAAACTAGCTATATTTAAAATATAATTTTTAAAAAAGTTATATACATAAATAATTGCAATACGCGCAGTTTTATCTTTCTGAAAAATCTATTTCTTTATTTTTGAATATTAAGACTAATGTTGATAAATCTTCAGATAATTAGAAAAAATACCCGAAAGGATATATAATATTGCTTAATAAATAATTTTAATGAGTTGCGTATATTTCATTTGATGTATTAATTGAATATCATAATTTAAAATTTTATTAAGCAAGAATCTCGGTTACGTATTGCATTTCTAACATAGGGTGAGAAAGAAAAATACAATAGTGTGGAGGTTTTTATAATGACGTTTGTTCTTAGTAAAATGAGTGGCTTTAGCATAGAAGAAAAGGTACATGAATTTGAATCTAAAGGATTCCTTGAAATCTCAAATGAAATCTTTTTACAAGAGGAAGAGAATCATAGTTTATTAACACAAGCACAGTTAGATTATTATAATTTGGCAGATGATGCGTACGGTGAATGTCGTGCTAGATCTTATTCAAGGTATATAAAGTATGTTGATTCACCAGATTATATTTTAGATAATAGTAATGATTACTTCCAATCTAAAGAATATAACTATGATGATGGCGGGAAAGTTAGACAGTTCAATAGCATAAATGATAGCTTTTTATATAATCCTTTAATTCAAAATATCGTGCGTTTCGATACTGAATTTGCATTTAAAACAAATATAATAGATACAAGTAAAGATTTAATTATAGGGTTACATCAAGTAAGGTATAAAGCTACTAAAGAAAGACCATCTTTTAGTTCGCCTATTTGGTTACATAAAGATGATGAACCAGTAGTGTTTTTACACCTTATGAATTTAAGTAATACAGCTATTGGCGGAGATAATTTAATAGCTAATTCTCCACGGGAAATTAATCAGTTTATAAGTTTGAAGGAGCCTTTAGAAACTTTAGTATTTGGACAAAAGGTCTTCCATGCCGTAACGCCACTTGGAACAGAATGTAGTACTGAAGCTTTTCGTGATATTTTATTAGTAACATTTTCTTATAAGGAGACAAAATGAGAGAGAATAAAATAATTATGATTTCTGGAGCCAATAGCGGTATAGGTCATGCTTGTATAAAATACTTTTTAGAAAAATCATTTCATGTAATAGCGCTTGATATTAATAATAATAACTTAATAGATTATATGAAAACAGATATGCCTTTGAAAGTAGTGCAAATTGATTTAAGTAATAGCGAAGCGATTCATAATCTTTTTACTCAATTAGATTTAGAAAAGCTTTCTCCTGATATATTAATAAATGCAGCTGGTATTCGAGAGATAACACCTGTTTTACATTTATCCGATGATATGTTTAAAAAAGTAATTGATGTAAATTTAGTAGCCCCATTTATCCTTTCTAGGGAAGTAGCTAAGCGATGGTGTGAATCGAAAATAAAAGGTTGTATTGTGAATATAGCATCGGTTTCTGGATTAATGGCTGAACCAGAGCGAGCTGCTTATGTTGCATCAAAGCATGCTTTAATCGGATTGACTAAACAGATGGCTATGGAATTTGGGAAGCAAAATATAAGGGTGAATAGCATTTCTCCCGGTGTTATTAGAACTGAACTTACAGAAGAATACTTTAGTAATACAGCCTTGATGTCTATGATAAAAAGTAATCAATCTTTAGATACTTGGGGGTTGCCGCAGGATATTGTTTCATGTATTGAGTACTTGATTTCTGATCAGGCCCGCTTTATTACTGGTTCTAATTTTGTAATTGATGGTGGTTGGACTGCTGGGAAAAATTTATAATTGAGTGTTTTTGAGGAAAAGCACCTGTCCTTTTTTAGGCTGGTGTTTTTCTCACTATAAACCGAGTTTTTATTGGAGGGGGATTAATTTGCTTCAAAAAAGTTTTAAGCAAGAGAAAACGGTACCGGCTTTAAAGATGATAGCATCAATGGTTATCTTTGGATCAGTTGGATTTTTTTCAGTTCAAACAAACTTACCTTCGTTTGAATTAGTGTTTGTAAGGTGTATTTTTGCGACAATATTTTTAAGTGTATGCTGGTTGCTTACAGGGCAATATAAACAAGATAAATGGGAACGAAAAGAAGTTATTCAAGTTTTAATATGTGGCTTTTTCTTAGTATTTAATTGGGTTTTCTTATTTAAAGCCTTTGAAAATATGTCAGTTACAATTGCTATCTCGGTTTATCATCTTGCACCAGTAATTGTACTGTTAATTGGAAGTATCGTCTTTAAAGAAAAATTAACATTAATATCTATCATTTCAATAATTGTGTGTTTTGCAGGAGCTTTATTAATTGCTGGTATCGATGGAAGTTTCTCTGTCGGTTCATTAATGTCTTCAGGTATGATATGGGGATTTCTTGCAGCTCTCTTTTATGCATTTACAACTTTATTTGGTAAAGGGATTAACAAAATGAGTGCGTATGCAATGACATTTTTACAAACATTCTTGGGGATATTTCTTTTAATACCATTTATAGATTTAGATGCTTTTAGTGGCCTCACTCAAAGTAATTGGACATATATTATAGCTACTGGTTTTATTCACACAGGGATAGTATATTATCTGTTTTTTGATAGTTTACGCTATTTATCTACAAAAACAATCTCAATATTAGTTTTTTTGGATCCGGCAGTGGCAATATTATTAGATACTGTACTTACTGGATTCCGTCCAACTTTAATGCAAATAACAGGAATTCTTTTTATTTTTATTGGTATGACTTTAACATTAAAAAAATCTAAAGATAAAAAACTGAGCCAAAAAGAAAAGCGAATTGAAAGCGATGCTAGTATATCTCAACAATAATGAAATATATTGTGTATAAAACGATAAACCTTACATGAATCATGTAAGGTTTATTTTAGTTCAATATAATTCATATTTATAATATATAATTTTCAAAACTGAGGTATGTTTTTCTTTAATATGCTTTTGATTCAAATGTTATTATTTGACTATAAATTTACAAAAATGTATATAAAATCTTATTTTTGATAATATATAAGTAATAAATTCATAGAATTGGAGTGATGAGATGCAGCCGTTAGAAAGAGAGATTCATTTTAATATGCTGAAAGTGTGGCGAATTCACGCTTTAATTGGGGCGGCAGTTATACTAACAGTCGTAATTGCGTATTTCTTTTTTATGATTAACTTTAACTGGTGGGGCTGGTTGTTTGGACTATTAGTAACAGGAGCTATTACATTTATTCCACTTGATTATTTTGTGTTTCCAAATTTGCGTCAGCGCTATTATAGTTACAGATTAAATGAAGAAGAGATTGAGATTCAAAAGGGAATGTTCGTTGTAAAACGCGTACTTATTCCGATGATCCGTGTGCAGCACGTAACGATTGAGCAAGGGCCGATCATGAGAAAGTATAATTTAGCAGAATTACACATTTCAACAGCCGCAACTTCTCATAGTATTCCAGGTTTAACGAAAGAAGAAGCAGAACAGCTAAAAAGACAAATTGGAGAACTTGCGAAAGTGAGTGATAAGGATGTATAAGAGGCAACATCCGATTACGATATTGTTAGGTATTAGAGTTGCGAGTTTGTTGCCACTTATTATTCTTGTGTTATTTAAACCTGATGAACAAGTGGAACCTTGGTATTTATTTTATCTTTTCCTTCTGGTTGTTTTATTCATCATGGCTATTTTTTCAGCAATTAAATGGTATTTTAAAGTGTACTGGATTGAGAATAATATTTTACATATAAAGCACGGTGTTTTTGTAAAGAAGGAAAGTTATTTAAATAAAGAACGTGTGCAAAATGTTAGTACGTCTTCTAATGTCATTTATCAGATGCTTGGGCTTATGAAGTTAAATATAGAAGTAGCGGGTGGTGGTAGTGAACCAGAAGTGATGTTGGCTGGTATTAAAGAAGACGAGGCAAAACATTTAATCTCTTTATTACATAAGAAAGAAACTACTGTAAAAGAAGAAATAGAAGAGGAAGAAAGCAAGACGGTTTATCAGTTAACAGCGAAAGAGGTTTTAGCAGCAGCGATTACATCTGGTCGGTTCGGACTAGTGTTTTCTGGACTGGTACTTCTTTACACAAAGTTTGATTTTGTTCTTCCTGAAGGATTCACAAGTAAAGTAGAAGCGTATGTGATGGGAAACGGTGTTTATAAACTAATTGTAATAGCATTAATTTTAATGGCAATTTCATGGATTATTTCCACGGCTGGATATGTGTTGAAATATGCAAACTTTAAAATTGAGCGAAAAGGGGAAGAAATTCGTATCGTTCAAGGGTTATTTGAAAAGAAAGAGTTTGTCTTAAAATTGCACCGAATTCAAGCGATTACTGTAAAAGAATGTATGCTTCGCCAGCCATTTGGTTATTGCGCTGTTGAAGTGGAAGCAATTCACAGTATTGGAGCAGCAAGTAATGAAGTGATGCTGCATCCTTTTATGAAGAAAAAAGATGTACAGCACCTGCTCACATATTTAGAGTTACCTTATGAAATTGAAGCGGAGATCGCTCACTTACCAAAAACAGCGTTGCGTCGTTATTTCATTATGGGCTGGTTAATAAGTATCATACTCACAGTTCTAATTGCTAGCGTGAGTATATATTTAAAACAATATATTGCGTTATTTTTTATTTTACCGTTATTTATCGTGTTTTCGTTACTTGCGTATGCTAGATATAAAAGTGGCGGTTATGAATTAAGAGAAAATCAACTAACGGTTGTATATCGTAATTTTTCGAAATATACAGGAATAATGCGAAGAAGACATGTTCAAGCAGTAGGTTATAATCAATCGTATTTTCAAAGAAAGGATGAATTATGTACAACTCTTGTAGCGGTAGCGGGGCGGGGTTATGAAGTAAAGCATATGAGAAAAAAAGATTCACTTCGTATATATAATTGGTACAAAGAAAAAGGAAACACCGGTGTGTAATGGTGTTTCCTTTTTGTGTCATGATTTGTCGATAAGTCGATATATTCGAAGAATCGCTGATATAATTCGAGTTGCGCTGATATATTCAGAAAAACGCTGATATAATTCGAGTTGCGCTGATATATTCGAAAAATCGCCGATATAATTTCGCATACCGCGGTTTCCGAACTCCAAACTCAAAAAAATTAAACTAATACATCAAAAGTAGTCACAAAAGAAGGGCGAGAGAAAATACTTTTCTGATGTTCCGCATGTGGATGCGCCTGAGCCTGAGCTTGTCCTTCTGCTTGTGCAGGGCGTTTTTTATGAGCGTTTTCGAATGAACGTGATTCTGTCCAATCTTTAAAGTTTTGCTCTGTTTCCCACATCGTTAAGATGACATATGTATCGTTACTTAATGGGCGTAGAACACGGATCGCTTGGAATCCTGGTTCGTTTTCAATAAGGCCTGCGCGGTTTTTAAAGCGGTTTTCAAATACAGGGCGACCTTCGTCTGTTACAGAAATATTGTTACAAACGATATAGCCAGGTTGTCCTTTAAATTCACCGACAGCATCTAGTACGTCATACTGAAGTGAGCCTTCTACAGATTCTTCTGTATTTTCTTTATAAAACATATTTTTCTCATCATTTTTTGCAGTGAAATGTGCTTGTTCTAGAGGTGTTTCGTATGAAATAATAGCCTTCATTTTAATGCCCCCTTACTAGTTTGTTTCTATTATATCAACTCTCTTAAAAAACTTCGAAGATTATATACATAAAGATACTTCTTTTTCAAATAATAAATGTACCATCATTTGGAAAGAAGGACGATGTATGAAGAAAGTAAAGTGGACTTTATTAGGCGGCGTCGCAACGTTCGTAGTAGCGATTGTACTCTATAAACTTATCGTGTTAGCTGGTGGCTATATGATGGATGAAAAGCAGCTCGTTTTCCACTCTTCATCACGTATCGTTGACCAGAAAGGGAAAGAAATTACGAAATTATACGTAGAAAATAGAGACCTCGTACCGATCGAGCAAATTCCGAAGTATGTGCAGCAGGCGTTTGTTGCGGTGGAAGATTCTCGTTTTTATGAGCATCAAGGGATTGATTATCCCTCTATATTCCGTGCTCTTTATAAAGATACGTTAGCTAGAGAGAAGGTAGAGGGCGGTAGTACCATTACGCAGCAACTCGCTAAAAACGTCTTTTTAACTCGTGAAAAAACATTTACGCGCAAATTGAAGGAAGTCGCAATTTCTCTTCAATTAGAGCAAAAATATACGAAGCAACAAATTCTTGAAATGTATATGAATCATATTTATTTTGGTCATGGGGCTTACGGTATTCAAGCGGCAGCAAAGTTGTATTTTAATAAAAATGTTGAGGATTTAACAGTAGAGGAAGGGGCAATGCTTGCAGGCCTTCCGAAGTCACCAAACGGATATTCACCGTACTATTCTGCAGAGAAGAGTAAGGAACGCCGCGATCTAGTATTGTCACTTATGCATAAACAAGGCTATTTGACTGCCGAAGATAGCGTTCGTTATCAAGGAAAGACGATTGCTTTATATAAAAACTTAGACGAAAATGAGCTTGCATATATGCCGTATATTGATATGGTCATAGATGAAGCCGCTCGTTTATACGGGTTGTCTCATCAAGAAGTACTTCGCGGAGGATATACGTTTGTCGTACCTATGGATGAAAAGATTCAAAAGGTAGCATATAACCAGTTTCAAGATGCAAGGAATTTTCCTGGGAAAGAAGAAGGGGCGCAAGGTGCATTTTTATTAATGGATAATCGTACGGGCGGAATTAAAGCGGCGATTGGCGGAAGAAAGTACGTCCCGAGAGGTTTTAATCGTATTTTCGCAAAAAGACAGCCAGGTTCTGTGCTTAAACCACTTATTGTCTATGCACCAGCACTAGAAACGAAAAAGTATAATCCGTATTCTTTATTAACAAATGAAAGAAATTCTTTTGAAGGGTATGAACCTCGAAATTATAATCATGAGTATTCAAAAGAAATGACGATGTATGATGCGATTTTAGAGTCGGCAAACGTACCGGCAGTTTCTTTATTAAATGAGTTAGGGGTAGAAGAAGGAAAGCAATATTTAGAAAAAGGAAATGTCCATATTGCAGATGCTGGTTTAAGTACAGCGCTTGGGGGACTAAAAAATGGCGTTTCAACATTTGATCTTGTAAAAATGTATCGTTCATTTTTAGCAAATGGAAATATTATTGAGCCGCACGTTATTGATAAAGTATTAAACAGACACGGTGCAGTCATTGGGGAATCTCCAAAAGTAGAGACGAAAATCTTCTCGAAGCAGACAGCATGGTATATGACGAAAATGTTAGAAGGAGTTGTGAAGGAAGGAACAGCGAGAGTTGGTGTATATAACGGTGCGTTAGCTGGAAAAACGGGTACAACTTCATTGCCAAATGACGATAAGGGAGCAAGAGATATGTGGTTCGTCGGCTATACACCTAACTTAGTAGGCGCTGTTTGGATTGGTTATGATCGCACGGATAAGGAGCATCAGTTGCAAGGAGAAAGTGCATCTGCGACAAAATTGTTTAAGAAAATTTTAACGAAGGCTAATGTAGAACATAAAGAGAAGTTTATGAAGCCTGAAGGTGTGGAAACAATCGGCGCTCCGATTCGGCTGCGCAAAATTGAAGATGTAAAAATGAAACTAGCATTTAGCCCTTTCGGTTTATTTAAAGCAAAATTAAGTTGGACGCCACTTCCAGATAACAGAATTATGTACCGAATCTATAGAGTGGAGAACGGAATTCATACACATGTTAGCACTGTAAATGGTGCTGGGGAATATGAGGAAAAGTTCGTTAACATATTTTCAAAACCGAGCTTTTACGTTGTACCATATAATACACAAACGAATCGTGAAGGAGAAAAGTCAAAAGTAGCTAAACCATAGTTTTTCTCTGTGTTATAATAAGAATGTTGTGAAAATAGTAAGCGTTTTTAAGAATGTTTGTGTCAATTTAATGAACAACGTACATAATATTATGCATTTTGTTTTTACAAGCTGTATAGTAAAAAAAGATAAATATCGAACGTATTCGAAGCATTGGTAAGGAAGGGAGCAAGGGTCTTGGTAAGAACTATAAATGAGACATTTTTAAAAGCATGTAGGGGGGAACGTACCGATTATGTACCAGCATGGTATATGCGTCAAGCAGGTCGTTCACAGCCGGAATATAGAAAGATTAAAGAAAAGTATTCTTTATTTGAAATTACACATAATCCAGAGTTATGTGCTTACGTTACAAAATTGCCGGTTGATCAGTATAACGTAGACGCAGCAATTCTTTATAAAGATATTATGTCACCACTACCTGCAATTGGTGTGGATGTAGAAATTAAATCAGGTATTGGCCCAGTTATTGATAATCCAATCCGTTCTTTACAAGACGTAGAAAAACTAGGGGAAATCAATCCAGAAGATGACGTACCGTACATACTAGATACAATTCGTTTATTAACGACAGAAATGTTAGACGTACCGTTAATCGGTTTTTCAGGAGCTCCATTTACATTAGCGAGCTATATGATTGAAGGCGGTCCATCTCGTAACTACCATAATACGAAAGCGTTCATGTATGCAGAGCCAAAAGCTTGGTTCGCTTTAATGGATAAACTAGCAGATATGGTTATTACATATTTAAAAGCGCAAATAAACGCAGGAGCAAAAGCAGTTCAAATTTTCGATTCTTGGGTTGGAACAGTAAATGTAGCAGATTATCGCGTATTCATTAAACCAGCAATGGAGCGTATTTTTGCAGAAGTTCGTAAGATGGGTGTACCGATGATTATGCACGGCGTAGGAGCTGCACACTTAGTGAATGAGTGGCACGACTTACCGCTTGATGTAGTCGGCTTAGACTGGCGCTTACCGATTGAAGAAGCACGTGCACGTGGCGTTCATAAGGCGGTACAAGGTAATATGGACCCTTCATTCTTACTTGCGCCATGGTCTGTTATTGAAGAACATGTAAAAGGTATTTTAGATCAAGGGATGAAACAGCCGGGTTATATCTTTAACTTAGGTCACGGTGTATTCCCAGAAGTAAATCCGGATACATTAAAACGTTTAACTACATTTATTCATGAATACTCTAAAGGGCAGTTAGCGAAGTAAAGGAGAATTGCTGTATGAAAAAGAAAATTGGTTTGCTTGTAATGGCATACGGAACGCCATATAAAGAAGAAGATATTGAACGTTACTATACACATATTCGCAGAGGAAGAAAGCCAAGTCCTGAAATGCTAGAAGATTTAACAGAGCGTTACCGTGCAATTGGTGGTATTTCTCCTTTAGCTACTATTACATTAGAGCAAGCTAAGAAGTTAGAGAAGCGTTTAAATGAAGTACAAGATGAAGTAGAGTACCATATGTATCTTGGCTTAAAACATATTGAACCGTTTATTGAAGATGCGGTCAAAGATATGCATAACGACGGAATACAAGATGCAATCGCACTTGTTCTTGCACCTCACTATTCTACGTTTAGCGTGAAATCATACGTTGGACGAGCACAAGAAGAAGCTGAGAAACTTGGAAACTTAACAATTCACGGCATTGATAGCTGGTATAAAGAGCCGAAATTCATCCAGTACTGGGTTGATGCAGTGAAAGGTATATATAACGGTATGTCAGATGCAGAGCGTGAAAAAGCAGTATTAATCGTATCTGCACATAGTTTACCAGAGAAAATTATTGCAATGGGCGATCCATATCCAGATCAATTAAATGAAACAGCGGATTATATCGCGCGCGGAGCGGAAGTAGCAAACTATGCAGTAGGCTGGCAAAGTGCAGGGAACACACCAGATCCTTGGATTGGTCCAGATGTACAAGATTTAACGAGAGAACTAAATGAAAAGCACGGTTATACTTCATTCATATATGCACCAGTTGGATTTGTTGCGGAACATTTAGAAGTTTTATATGATAACGACTTTGAGTGTAAAGTTGTAACGGATGAAATTGGTGCGAAATATTATCGTCCAGAAATGCCAAATGCATCGGACGCATTTATTGATTGTTTAACAGATGTTGTATTAAAGAAAAAAGAATCTGTACTGTAAGAAGAAAGGGGGAGCCTGCTTGAGGAAAAAAGTTGTGATCGTCGGCGGAGGCATCACTGGATTAACAGCAATGTATAATTTACAAAAAAATATTCATGAAAAAAACTTGCCGATTGATACATTACTTATAGAAGCATCGGGTAAACTTGGCGGAAAAATTCAAACCGTTCGAAAAGATGGTTTTACAATTGAGCGCGGACCGGATTCTTTCTTAGCAAGAAAAGAAAGTGCAGCTAGATTAGCGAGAGAATTAGGTCTTGGCGATGAAATTGTAGAAAATACGACTGGTCAATCATTTATCCTCGTAAAAAATCGGTTACATAAAATGCCGAGCGGATCAATGATGGGAATTCCAACGCAAATTACTCCGTTTCTATTTTCCGGGTTATTCTCCCCAATTGGTAAATTAAGAGCTGGTTTTGATCTATTAATGCCGAGATCAAAGCCAGTATCTGACCAATCACTCGGACAATTTTTCAGACATCGTCTTGGAAACGAAGTGGTTGAAAACTTAATAGAACCGTTACTATCGGGTATTTATGCAGGGGATATTGATGAAATGAGCTTAATGTCAACATTCCCGCAAATGTATCAGATTGAGCAGAAACATCGTAGTATTTCGCTCGGTATGCGTACGCTCGCTCCGAAAAAAGAGAAAGCTGAACCGAAAAAGGGAATGTTCCAAACAGTGAAAACAGGTTTAGAATCTATCGTAGAATCTCTCGAAGTAAAGATGCATGAAGGTACGATAATAAAGGGAACTCGCATTGAAAAAGTTGCAAAACAGGGTGATGGTTATACGATTACTCTTAGTAACGGAAAAGAAATAGAAGCGGACGCCATCGTAGTGGCAACTTCGCATAAAGTATTGCCGTCCATGTTTGCTCAGTACAAGCAGTTTCGTTTCTTCCGTAATA
This sequence comes from Bacillus sp. FSL R9-9497, assembly GCF_038005805.1. NCBI lineage: Bacteria > Bacillati > Bacillota > Bacilli > Caryophanales > Bacillaceae > Bacillus > Bacillus sp. FSL R9-9497. The sequence goes on from NZ_JBBOTY010000001.1 coordinate 1,079,041, forward strand.
TTCCATCCACATCCGTTGCCAATGTCGCACTTGCTTTCCAAAAATCCGCAATCCAGCGTGATATTAATGGTACAGGATTTGTCGTATCACGAAATAGCGATTACACGATTACAGCATGTACGTGGACGCATAAAAAATGGCCGCATACAACGCCAGAAGGAAAAACACTCCTTCGCTGTTACGTTGGGCGTGCTGGTGATGAAGCGGTTGTAGAACAAACTGAAGAAGAACTCGTTCAGCTCGTACTAGAAGATTTACGAAAGACGATGGACATTACAGAGGATCCAGAGTTTACAATCGTAAGTCGCTGGAAAGAAGCGATGCCTCAATATACAGTAGGCCATAACGAGCGAATGAAACAGCTCACAACATTTATGGAGAAAGAGTTGCCAGGTATATACTTGGCAGGTAGCTCCTATGCTGGCGCTGGACTTCCAGACTGTATTAATCAAGGTGAGGAAGCTGCAAAGCGTGTATTATCTCATTTGGAGAAAGTAATAGATGCTGAATTAATCGCACAGTAAATTATAAGAAACGCCTTCAATCATATTGAAGGCGTTTCGTTTATTATATAAAATACTTATTCGCCAATAAACATATATAAGTTATTTGGCTTTATAACAGCATCTCCTGCATAAATAACCCACTCTGTTAAGTTATCAAAATCTAAATGATAACTATTTCCTTCACTCATATCTTCTATGAAATATGGTTCATTAATGAGTATTCCTTGAATGAAATCTTCCGTAATGTTTTGCATTTCAAACCACATATGTTCACTTTTTCCTTCTTCGTAGGAGACACCAAACTTAGCAAGGAAACGAAAATCTTCATTTGATTGTTCAATGTGAAAAATGTTGCTGAAATACCCAAAAGTATTTTTCGCATTGTAAGCCATACGATCGGTTTCACTATTTGTTTTATAGAACATGAGCCCTGTAGCTTCCTCGTGTTCTTGGAAAAAGCTTTCAATATATTCTTCTGAAGTATTAAATTTGAATAAGAGAACGGATGGAGATTGATGGTATTCATCTCGGGCATCCATACCGCCTAAGAATGTATTTTGTGCATCTATTGGTTGTAGTTTCACTTCTTCATCCTCGAGTGAAGATAATTGGTCCATACTCGTTTTATGCCCTATATAAGATAATCCTTTTTCCCACGGAACAGCGACTGTATGTATAGAACCTTGCTGACTATGTGCGATAACGATAGGCTCATTTATAGGGACTTGTCCATTCTCAACGGCATTATTAGCAAATGTTTGAAAGAGATCGCTAATGCCATAGTAGGAAGAAATGCGATTTGGAATAATTAACTCTATTTCAGTTACGCCTGCTCTTAAAAGACCATGTGTATGAAACCAATATTGCGTAGGCTCACCGTCTTTATCGTCTTCATAAACGGAATGAATAACGTATAAGTCAGGAATGTCAGGTAATAATTCATTTTCAACGTGATATTCAATATAGCTTCTAGATATCACTTTCATTGCTGCACTTGAATCGATTACAAATAACAAATCTGGGGCGAGATTCCATAAGAACTGTAACTGCTGGAAAAAGCAGTCCAGTACATCGCCTACAAATAGCGTACGAGTGAAAATTTCAGTGCCGAAAGCTGCATCTTCAAAATTACGATCTACGATTGTAGAATCTTGTCTATTGTACATTTTATATCCTTCTGGATCGTTCGGTTCATCAATATGCAGTTCATACGGTATGACTGTTTCACCCATATGTAATTCAACAATAAGGCTTGTCTCATCACTATAAACAATTTTTAAATCATCAACTTTAGTAGCGATCGTTTCTAGTCGCTGTTTTAACTGCTCAATTGTAATTCTAGTTGGTATAACGGCAATCATATCTGAAAAATGACGTTCTAATGTTCCATTCATAGCTGCGCGGTATGTTTCTGTTTGCACTTCCATCCAATCACTCCTATTCAAATGAATCCATTTTACATGCCAATCAAATGTCGATATTTTCTGTTTTCTCTCTCTAACATTATAGAGTGTATTTGTAGAAAGTGTAAAATTATTATTTTGTATTGTAGTTTGAAAGCTTGTAAATTAAATAAATTTTTTGTAAAACTTGTCGAAATATCATTCTATATAACGAATCATTTGTTATGATAGAAATGCTGAGAAAATATGAAATAGAGAGAGGAAAATGGCTGTGAAGAAATTGTTAAGTGTCTTTTTATCATTCTTGCTATTGCTTTCATTTACTGGAACTTTAGCGCAAGCAGAAGAAACTGCTTCTATGTCAGTAGAAAAAGCAATTCAAGTATTTAAGCAGCAAGGGAAAACGAAGGGGATAGTAGAAGGATATATTGTTGGATATACGCAAAGTTCTTCTAAATATACGAAGGATCCAGCTAAGTTTGATGATACAAACGTAGCAATTGCAGATTCGCCAAACGAAACGAATCCAGACAAAATCATGCCCGTTCAGTTACCGAAAGGTGATGTGAGAACGGCAGTGAATGTAAAAGATCACCCTGAAAATATCGGGAAGAAAGTTAGTTTGACTGGGACCCTTGAATTATATTTTAGTAACCCAGGTCTAAAATCAGTAACAGCTTATAAGTTTCAAGGTGAAGGACAAAACCGTGTTAGCGATGTAGTAGCTTCACCGAACGGTGGAGAAGTTGCTAAAGGAACAGCGGTAACATTAACGACGAATACAGAAGGCGCAACAATCTACTATACGTTAGATGGCTCTAATCCTACTAATAAAAGCGTTCGTTATAATGGACAAATTATAGTGAATGAAAATAGTGTAGTGAAAGCAATCGCAGAAAAAGAAGGACTTACTCCTTCAGCAATTTCGACATTTTCATTTATTATCGTAAATAATGAACAGGTTCGTATTCATGACATTCAAGGGAAATCACATATGTCTCCTTACAACGGGAAGAAAGTAAACAATGTGGAAGGCGTTGTCACAGCGCTTGATAAAAACGGCTTTTATATAGAAGATAATCAGCCAGATAATGATCCAGCTACTTCAGAAGGTATGTACGTATATAAAAAAGATGCGAATGTAGCAGTAGGAGATCTTATTCAAGTTGATGGAGTAGTAGAAGAATATGTTGGACCAGGATATGCAGAACGATTTGAAACAGACTTAACGACGACTGAAATTAAAGCGAGCCGCGTTGCTGTAATCGCAAAAGATCAATCTTTGCCAGCACCGATTGTACTTGGGGAAAACGGTGTGAAAATCCCGGACCAGATTATTGATAATGATGCATTTGGTTTATTTGATCCAAATGAAGATGCAATCGACTTCTATGAAAGTATAGAAGGTATGCGTGTTACGATGCCAACACCAAAAATTATTACACCTCAGAAAAACGGAAATTTATATGTAACAGTAAAAAATGGTGGAGATAAAATAGTAACACAATATGGCACACCTCTATTAGATGAAAATCAATTAAACCCAGAGCGCCTTTCTGTAAAAGTACCTCGCGATTATGTAGCAAAAGTAGGAGATACTTTTACTGGAGATATAACAGGGGTGGTAGGATATGATTACGGTTCTTTCCGTATTTCGCCAATAACAGAACTGCCAGCTGTAGTGGATGGTGGATTTAAGCAAGTAGGGGCAAATATTCAGCCACGTCTTGATAAGTTAACGGTTGCTACATATAACATTGAAAACTTCTCGGCGAATAAAAAAGAAACAACAGATGAAAAAGTAAAAGCGTTAGCGTATTCTATTAAATACAATTTAAAAATGCCAGATATTATCGGTGTAGAGGAAATGCAAGATAATAACGGATCAATTAATGACGGTACAACAGATGCGTCATTAAGCGCAAAACGTATCATTGATGCAGTTCTAGAAATTCGTGGACCGAAGTATGAGTATGTAGAAATCGCTCCAAACAATAATCAAGATGGAGGAGCACCAGGAGCGAATATTCGCGTCGGCTTCTTCTATAATCCATCACGCGTGAAATTAGCGACGGTACCGAAGTTACTTGATAAGAATGTTGTTCGTATTGGAGACGAAAATCCATTGTTTGAAAGTACACGTAAACCGCTAGCGGCAGAATTTACGTTCCAAGGACAAAACATTGTTGTCGTTGCAAATCACTTAAACTCAAAACTAGGAGATGCAACGCCATTTGGAAAAGTGCAGCCGCTCGTATTAAAGAGTGAAGACAAACGAATTCAGTTAGCACAAGAAGTAAATTATTTCGTGCAAGGAATTCAGAAAAAGAATACAAATGCACCAGTTGTTGTGTTAGGTGATATGAACGATTTCGAATTCTCTAAACCACTAAAAACACTAGAGGGAACAATCTTAAAAGATATGTTAAACACAGTGCCGAAAGAGAATCGTTACACGTACATTCACGAAGGAAATGCACAAGTGTTAGATCATATTTTAGTAACAAACAATATCGCACCACACACAATTGTAGACCCAGTACACTTAAACTCAAACATTATGAAAGAACACGGACGTGTAAGTGACCACGACCCAGTACTTGCTCAAATTGATTTGAAGAAGGCTTCTTAAAGTGGGGAACGCTTAGGTGACTAAGCGTTCTTTTTTTGCATCGTTATAGAATAGTATAAAGAGATGATTCCTTTTTTTGTAATCTAATGATAAAATTGATTGAATATTTAGTTTTTAATAAGGGGGACAACAATGCAGTTACAAATAAATGGAAAGGTAATGAATCAGTTTGCAATTTTTTTTAGTACGATCATCATGCTTCAGTTTGTAGCTGATATAACAGGACTTACAAGCAATCTAGATATTACGTATAACTTAATACATACAGCAGCTTCTTATATAACATTTAGTTTGGCGGTTATTTTCACTTTAATAGGTGCAAGAAGAGAATTAAGTAAATATGCAATTGTTTCATTATGTTTAGTTGTAGGTATTAAAGCGATTTATTTTGTAGCGGTCGTTATTTTATGGGGGTTGGCAGGTACGCCATAAGTGAATAGTAAATAAACCCTAATTTCCAATATAGTAAGGAAATTAGGGTTTTATTATACTTGAAAAGCTTTTCTACACCGCTCTCTTTTTTGCAGTCTTCTTTTATATTTTTTTCTATCCCGCTTTACTCCTTGTATATACATAAGTAAGCTAACGAAAAGAAAGAAAGCACATTGCGTCATTAAAATATATGGTGACATGCCTTGCAATGGTTGTTTCGGATCATATAAATGAAAAGGTGCTCCGCCTATTGAAGGAAGTATTGTATTTAGCAGGACGTAAGGAATGGAGGCGGCTGCAAATGGAAAGAGAATTGCCATATAGTCTTTTTGTGACCATACAGATGCAGCAAGTCCTAAAAGGGCCATTAAACCTGCAAATAAAAAATTAATTCCGATATATACAGCGATGTAAGTGAGAGGCGCATCAAAATATAGGTTTGCGAACATTCCATCAGCATTTATGATGCCTGAACCAACCGTAGGTGTTCCGTCTGGAATGGTTAATTTGCAAAATAATAACGATAAGATGAATGGAAGTGTATAAAGAAATCCTCCGCAAAAAAAAGTAACGATATATTTCGCTACTGAATAAGGAAATATAGAAATCCCCTTACTCACAAACGGTTTAAAACCATCGGACTTATCCGAATTGTAACTTGTACTAAAGGGGAAACTCGCAATAACTGGCATTAATAATAAATAAACATCCATTTCATTGTCGCGAAATCCAATCCATTTTAAATCTGTTGATATAGGACCATTTGCTGCGTTTCCTAAATAACGAATTACATAATAATAGTGATAAATGCAAATAAGAACGAATCCACTAAGCATCATAATTAAAGAAATACGACTACAAAAAGCTTGCTTTATATTTAAACGAAGTGCACGCATCATGACTGAAAAAGCCTCCACTGTTTTGATAAACTTGTCTATTTTCTATATTACTATTAATTGTAAAGATTTTCTTGTTTTTTTATTTGATTATTTGAAAAAGAGGAATTTTGTTGTTGTGAAGTAAGGTTTAGCTGTATATCTCTAGAACATCTTTTCCTTTTCTCTTTTCTTCTGATAAACTATGGAAAGTATGATATACACTGACTGAAATTTTTTTATACTGGAAATAATAAAAAGAGAACTTGTATAGAATGTAAGCGTGTGGTAATATCAAAGATGTACTGATTGACTATATTATCCAATTGGTCATTTTTGGAGGTGATGATGTGGCAATAGATCGAAAACGTTCTATTATTGAGGCTGCAACAAAGTCTTTTTCAGCGTTCGGTTATAAAGCAACAACGATGGATCAAGTAGCGAAGTTAGCGAATGTAGGGAAAGGAACGATTTATACTTTTTTCAAAAATAAAGAAGAGTTATTTGGTGAAATTATTTCTAATTTAATTACAGAAATGAAGCAAGTTGCAGAAAGTGCAATTCGTTCAGATGTTTCATTTTTTGAAAATGTACATAGAGCATTATATAGCATCTTGGAATTTAGAAAAGAACATCAGCTCATGATTAAATTAATTCAAGAAGAGCGCGATATGGGAACGAAAGAAGTACAAGAAGTGATGCAACAAGTTGATGTGGAAATCGTTTCTGTTATTCAATCGTATTTAAAAATTGCGATTGAAAAAGGTGAAATTAGCAAATGTGATCCAGAAATTACAGCATTTATTATGCTTCGTCTATATGTATCGCTTATTTTTGATTGGGAAAAAAATCACGAACCGCTAGAAAAAGAAAAAATTGCAGAGTTATTTGAACTTTATTTACTAAAAGGATTGTCAAACTAAGATAATCCTTTTAATTTTATAAAAAATGACCAAATGAACAATACGGTCATATATTTAAGTTAAGGGGGGATATAGAAAAATTATAATCATAATAAGAAAAAGTTGCATAGTAATAAATTCAGGGATAAGGCATATGTATGAACAAGTATAGCCTTTTTGTTTGGGTAAAAATGACTATATGAACATTTTGGTCATTTTATAAAAGGGGGAGAAATTATGAAAGGGAATCAGTTACTTCGGAAAGAGTTCACGGAAATTATAAAAAGTAAAAAAATATTAATTCCAATTATTGCGGTCTTATTCGTACCAATTTTATATGCAGGGATGTTTTTGTGGGCTTTTTGGGATCCGTATAAACAGTTAGATGACTTACCAGTTGCAGTAGTCAATTTAGATAAAGGCGCAGTATTTGATGGGAAACCAATTGAGGTCGGAAAAGGGCTCGTTGATAATTTAAAAGATAATAAAAGTTTTAAATGGGAGTTCGTAAGTGAAAAAGAAGCGAAGAAAGGAATGGAAGGTAGAAAGTATTACATGTTAGTGCGCATTCCAGATGACTTCTCAAGTAACGCTACAACGTTACTAAAAGACGATCCGAAGCCATTAAACTTAGAATATATTCCAAACGAAAGTTTGAACTTCTTATCTTCACAAATTGGCGGAACAGCCATTGAAAAAATTAAAGGTGAAGTAGCAAGCACGTTAACGAAAACATATGCAGAGAAAATGTTTGATTCCATTCAAGACGTCTCAAAAGGATTAGCAGATGGGGCGGAAGGAGCAAATAAACTACACGACGGATCAAGTGAGCTGCATGATGGTTCAAGTAAAGTGACGGATGGCCTTCATACACTGCAAGGGAAATCTGGGGAGATGAAGGATGGAGTTCAGAAATTAGCAGATGGATCTAATAAATTAGTAGATGGATCAGGCAAAGTAACAAACGGTTTAAATGTGCTAAATAGTAAAACAGGTGAAATGCAGGTAGGTATCGGAAAATTAGTAGATGGGTCAGGCAAAGTAACAAATGGTTTAAATACGCTAAATAGCAAAACAGGTGAAATGCAGATAGGTATAGGGAAATTAGTAGATGGGTCAGGCAAAGTAACAAATGGTTTAAATACACTAAATAGCAAAACAGGTGAAATGCAGATAGGTATAGGGAAATTAGTAGATGGGTCAGGCAAAGTAACAGATGGTTTACACGTATTAAATAGCAATGCAGGTATCGGAAAATTAGTAGATGGATCAGGCAAAGTAACAGATGGTTTACATGCATTAAATAGCAATGCAGGTATTGGGAAACTAGTAGATGGATCAGGCAAAGTAACAGATGGTTTACATGCATTAAATAGCAATGCAGGTATTGGGAAGTTAGTAGACGGATCGGGCAAAGTAACAGACGGTTTAAATACGTTAAATAGTAAAACGGGTGAGTTGCGTGATGGATCTGAGAAAGTGACCGGTGGCTTGAACAAATTAGTAAGTAAATCCGGTGAATTAAAAACAAGAACAACGGATCTATCAAATGGTATGGGAAAACTTGTTGAAGGGCAAAGCCAATTAGAGGAAGGTTCTCAAGCGATCCAAAAGGGATTGCAAGAGTTAAATAGTAACGTACAAAAGTCTGCTGCAGGCTTAGAGGAAATGCAGTCGAAAGTTCCTTCTATATTGAATACAGTAAATGAAAAAATAGATGGAGCTGGGGCGAATGTAAATCAGTTAAATGAACTTACACAATCAACAGCAGGAGATGCAAAAAATGCAGCACAAGAGGTAGCGAATTTACAAAAGCAAATTGAAAGTTTACCAAAAGAATATCAAGAGCAGTTACAGCCATTCGTAACAAGTGCTGTAAAAAGTACAGCGACAGTTCAGCAAAAAGCTGCCGGAGTAGCAGGTGGAACAAATAAATTAAATGAAGAAGTGAAACAATTAAAAGGTGAAATACATCAAACAACAAATGGGTTGCAAAAAAACTTACCAAATCCAGCAGGGATAAAAACTCTAGCAGGTGCTATTGAGAAACTAACGAGCGCACAAAATGAATTTGTTAGTAAGTTTCATGGATTTGGTGAGGGATTAGATAATGCAAAAATAGGTGCCGATAAATTAAAAGATGGATCAGTTCAATTAATTGATGGAGTAACGCAATTGCAAAGTGGCTCTGGAAAAGTGACAGCAGGATTAGGTCAATTATCTGCAGGAGTAAATCAATTAGCAGATGGGTCTGGTCAAGTAACAGGCGGTTTAGGAACATTATCTGTAGGAGTATCCAAATTAGCAGATGGGTCTGGTCAAGTAACAGGCGGTTTAGGGACATTATCTGTAGGTGTAACGAAATTAGCAGATGGCTCAAGCCAAGTAACAGGTGGTTTAGGAACATTATCTGCAGGAGTAAATCAATTAGCAGATGGCTCGGGTAAAGTAACAGGCGGTTTAGGTGCATTATCTGCAGGAGCAAATCAAATGGCAGGTGGTGTACATCAATTAGCAGATGGCTCAAGTCAAGTAACAGGCGGCCTAGGTCAATTATCTGCAGGAGCAAACCAAATGGCAGGTGGAGTAAATCAATTAGCAGATGGCTCGAGTAAAGTAACAGGCGGTTTAGGTACATTATCTGTAGGAGCAAACCAAATGGCAGGTGGCGTAAATCAATTAGCAGATGGATCTGGTCAAGTAACAACGGGCTTAGGTACTCTAAATGGTGGCCTAAATCAAATGTCAAATGGCTCAATCCAGCTAATCGACGGCGTAAATAAACTAGCAGATGGCTCAGGAAAAGTAACAGATGGTCTCGTAAAAGTAAACGACGGTTCAGGTGAACTTGCAGAGAAACTTGGCGAAGGGGCAGAGAAAACTGGGGAAGTAAAAGGAACGGATAAAACGTATGATATGTTTGCAAGTCCTGTAAAAGTGAAGACAGAGAAAATGGCGGAAGTTCCTAACTACGGAACTGGATTTACGCCGTATTTCTTATCACTCGGTTTATTTGTTGGGGCATTATTATTATCTATCGTATACCCATTACGTGATACAGTAGGCGTTCCAAAATCAGGATTTAGTTGGTTTATTAGTAAGTTCGGTGTTTTACTATCAGTTGGTATTATTCAAGCGATAGTAGCAGATGTTATATTACTGTTCGGATTAGGTGTAGAAGTACAAAGCATTCCATACTTCATACTCTTTAGCATCATTACAAGTTTAGCCTTTATCGCATTAATTCAATGTTTAGTAACAGCATTTGGTGATGCAGGCCGTTTTATCGCCATCATCACATTAATTATGCAGCTTACAACAAGTGCCGGAACATTCCCACTAGAATTGATTCCGAAGTTTTTACAACCATTCAATGCTTGGTTACCGATGACATACTCTGTATCAGGATTGAAAGCAGTCGTATCGAGTGGAGACTTTGACTTCATGTGGCAAAACATAGGAATGCTCATGATCTTTATCGTTGTATTATCACTTGGAACAATCGCTTCCTTAACTTTGATGCACAAACGAAAATTTAAAAATGTGGTTGGAAATCAATCGGTTGAAGCGTAGATAAAAGCACCTTTTTGGTGCTTTTTTATTTTAATAGAGGGCATCTTTTCCTTAGTTCATCTATAAGTCTTTCTAAAAGCTATAGAAACGAAAGAAAAGGAATTACAACAATTTACAGAGAAACATAGGGTAGAGGAGTTGATATGATGAAAGGCAATCTTACTTATTATTTTATCGTAAATCCGCTAATAATCTTTCTTGTTTATGCCCTTTCACCTATATTGTTTGATAAAGAAGTATATACAAGTATGAAAGATGCATTTGGAATACTTACGTTCTATTATGTGTTAATGGGTGGATATTACTTTATTGATATTTTAAGTGAAAAGATAAAGAAAAAAAGTGATGGAGGATAAAAAATGACTGAAAGTGAAATGAAATTCCGTGATACGACCATTCATAACTTTTTCGATAAAGAGGATCGTTTAAAATCGATTCCAGGTCAAAAGAAGAAGAAACTAGTATTGTTAGAGCATTTAATTAGCAAGTTAGATGCTGGAAATCAATATACAGAAAAAGAAATTAATACATTTATAAAACAATATCATGATGATTTTTGTACAATTAGACGTGAATTTATTGTACATAGGTTTATGGATAGAGAGGATAATATGTACCGTATAAACGGGAGAGAAGTTTGGACGAAGTGGGAGGAGTTAAAATAATGAATCAGCGAGGAGATCCCCGCTGATTATAAGCCTGTGCTAGTCTTGCTGTTTCTTTGTAGTAAGTCTATGAACGCTTCAACATTCGAACTTGTAATGTATCCAAGCGTTATATATTCATCTTCATAGTAAAATATTATTTTTTTGTCAAAGATTCTTCTCTTCGTTTCTATGGATAGAATTTTTTCATAATCAAATTCGGCAATGAATGTGTTTTTATATTGGCTAAAAAAGAGAAGTCTTTGATTAGTAGCAAGTAACATGCCAGGATACGGGACTTTATGCGTAATCATATAGCCAGTAAGTGAACATTTTAAAGTAGATAAAATCTTTTCTTCTTTATGTAATAGTTGTTTTGCAGCTGTTAAGATTGGATTCATTGCATACATTCCTTTTATTTTGATGTATGAATATTGTATCAAGAGTAAAAATATTCTCAATATGCAATATTGCATATTGGACGTTTTATAGTTTTAATATTATTTTTTAAAAGAAAAAGTACGAGGTGATTCAATGATACGATTAGCAAAAGAGGCTGATGCAGAAGCAATAATGAACATTAGAAAAGAAATTATATTATCGGAAAATACTACAAAGTTTTTCATAGTATCTCCAAAGAAATTACCGAATGATATTGATGCAGAAAGAGAAAAGATACGGAAAAGTAATGAGAAAGGTAATCTTTATATTGTGTATGAAGTAGATTATAAGGTGGTAGGCTTTTTACTTTTCAACCGATATGAACTAGAACGGTTACAACACGCAGGCACAATGGGAATGGGGATTAAAGAGGCGTATTGTAATCAAGGCATCGGTACGAAATTAATTGAATTTCTTATTAGTTGGGCGAAAGGGCAGAAAGGTTTAGAGAAAATTTGCTTAGGTGTAGTTTCTGTTAATGATCGGGCAATTAAAGTGTACAAACGTATGGGTTTTGTAGAAGAAGGAAGACAACGAAAGCAAATAAAGTATGAAGATGGATCATATGGAGATGACGTATTGATGGGGTTTTATATTGAATAAAGGATATATGGTATTAAGAAAAGGAATGTACATAACGTAAATTTCTAAAAGCAGTATATTGCCCATGCATTAACAGACTTTTACCTATGTATAATATTAATATAGTAAAATCATAACAACCGATATTGCAGTTTCCAATAATATACTATATAATCAATTTAAGAAAACGTTTTCATGCAAAGGGGGAGAATTTCGTGTCGACTATAGAGGACGTGGCGAAATTAGCAGGGTTATCAAGGACAACGGTTTCTAGGGTGATTAATAATCATCCATATGTTTCAGATGAGAAGAAAAAAAGGGTTCAATTAGCAATGAAGCATTTAGGCTTCGTTCCTAATTCTGCGGCGAGAAGGCTTCGTAAACAAAAAACGGAAACAATTGCGGTGCTAGTTCCAAGGATTACAAATCCTTTCTTCAGTAGATTTATTGAAGCAATCGAGATTGCTGCTTCTGAACATAAATATAAACTGATTATTTGTCAAACAAGATATTTACCGGAAAAAGAGATGGAGTATTTACAATTATTATCTACGAAACAAGTAGATGGGATTATTCTATGTTCACTAGAAAATCCGTGGGAAGATGTAGAGCCATATTTACAGCACGGTCCAATCGTGTTGTGTAATGAATATATTGAGGAAGCAAATATTCCAACAGTGAAGTTTGATCATGCGCAAGGAGCATACATAGCTGCGAAGCATGTGTTAGATCAAGGATATCGTAATCTTATTTTTTGCCGTGGTAACGAAACCAAAGTCGTTAGCCAGCAGCGAAAAATGGGCTTTTTACGTGCAATAACTGAGAAGAGCCGCCAAGTAGAAGCGATTGACTTTCTTGAAAACGCTTTCTCTTGGGAAGATGGAAAACGAATATTCCATGAAGTATTAAAGGACAAAAAAAATCCTACCGCGATTTTGGCAGGAGGCGATGAGGTAGCAGCTGGAATTATCTCAGAGGCGAAACGCCATAACTGGAGCATTCCAGATGATCTTGCTGTTATCGGTTTTGATAATCAAATATTATCGCAGATTACAGAACCAGGTATTACGACAATTGAACAGCCAATTGATGAAATGGCCCGAAAAGTTGTCGACCTAATGATGGATAAAATCCATACGAAAAATTATCGAAAAAAAGAATTGTATGAGTTTGAACTGGAGCTCTTGGTGAAAGGTTCAACGATGAAGGATAAGATGTTATTAGCCTAGTAGACTATGTCTGCTAGGTTTTTTTATGTTCAAAAACTACTATTCTTCGTGAACGCAATCATCACATTTGTTATGGTATGCTTCGTGTTGCTCATCAATTTCTTTCCCGCAGTGCGCACAAGTTTTCGTCGGTAAATTTCTGAAAAACTCCATTGGTTGATCGATCATGTCAATCCCTCCATTTCCATTTCTTACTATCATTGTATTAGTACAAAAAATAAAAGTCAACAACTGTTTTATAACAAAATTGAAAATTAATGAAAAAGTTTAGGAAATGGATTATAGTTAACAATGTAGGATGTAAGTAAAAAACTTTCTCAAGTACGGAGAAAAACTGCATTCCTACTCGGTTTTAGAAAGGATGGATACATATGAAAATGACTGTTGTCGGCTTTTGGGGCGGCTTTCCAGAAGCGGGAGAAGCAACGTCGGGGTATTTGTTTGAACACGATGGTTTTCGTTTACTTGTAGACTGTGGTAGTGGTGTACTAGCACAGCTTCAAAAATATATAACACCATCTCATATAGATGCAGTTGTACTGTCACACTATCATCACGATCATGTTGCGGACATTGGGGTATTGCAATATGCGAGATTAATTACGAGTGCGACAACAAGGCAACTACCGGAATTACCAATATACGGTCATACGTTTGACGAGAATGGATTCCATTCTTTAACACATGAACCACATACGAAAGGAATCGCGTACAATCCAGAAGAAACACTTCAAGTTGGACCGTTCTCGATTTCGTTCTTAAAAACTGTTCATCCTGTTACATGCTTTGCGATGCGTATTACAGCTGGAGATGATGCTGTAGTATACAGCGCTGATTCAAGTTATATTCCTGAATTCATTCCATTCACGAAAGATGCTGATCTTTTCATTTGTGAGTGTAATATGTATGCACATCAAGAGGCTGCAAAAGCAGGGCATATGAATAGTACAGAAGTAGCAAGTATTGCAAAAGATGCAAATGTAAAAGAACTTTTATTAACGCACTTACCGCATACAGGCAACCCATCTGATTTAGTAACAGAAGCAAAACAAATTTTCAGTGGCCACATTACGCTAGCGCATAGTGGCTACGTATGGAACTCATGAGGTGATACGATGTTATTTATTGATAATAAAGGAATTACAGATCCTAGAATAAACTTAGCGATTGAAGAATATTGTGTGAAAAATTTAGATATTAACGAAACATATTTACTGTTCTACATTAACGAACCTTCGATTATCATTGGTAAAAACCAAAACACAGTAGAAGAAATTAATGCAGATTACGTAAAAGAAAAAGGTATTCATGTTGTTCGTCGTCTATCAGGCGGAGGCGCAGTATATCATGATTTAGGAAACTTAAACTTCAGTTTTATTACGAAAGATGATGGAGACAGTTTCAGCAACTTCAAAAAATTTACAGAACCTGTAACGAAAGCGCTTAGTAAATTAGGCGTAAATGCAGAACTAAGTGGTCGTAACGACATTTTAGCTGAAGGTAGAAAAATTTCAGGTAACGCACAGTTCGCAACGAAAGGTCGTATGTTCAGCCACGGTACGTTACTATTTGACTCTGAAATCGATCACGTCGTATCAGCGTTAAAAGTAAAAATGGATAAGATTCAATCAAAAGGAATTAAGTCAATCCGTAGCCGCGTTGCGAACATTACAGAGTTCCTAAACGAAGAAATGACGACAGAAGAGTTTAGACAACTTCTTCTAGAAACAATTTTCGAAGGAGAAACAGAAATCCCAACGTATGAATTAACAGAAGAGGATTGGAAAGCAATCCATAAACTTTCTGAAGAACGTTACCAAAATTGGGATTGGAACTACGGAAAATCACCGAAGTTCAACTTACAACATTCACACCGCTTCCCAGTTGGACAAGTTGACGTTCGTCTTGAAGTGAAAAAAGGAACAGTAACAGAATGTAAAATTTACGGCGACTTCTTCGGTTCACTAGATGTTCATGATATCGAAGAGCGTCTAACAGGCGTTCAGTTCGATAAAGATGCATTCACTGCAGCTTTAGAAGGCGTAGATATCGCACGCTACTTCGGTAACATTACAACAGAAGATTTCTTACATTTATTCTTCTAAAAATGAGGGAGGCTTCCATAACGGGCAGCCTCTTTCTTTTTTGCGTAGATTGTCAGGTTTTGTCGGTAAGTCGATATAACTGAAAAATCGCTGATATAAATTGAGTTGCGCTGATATATTTGGAAAATCGCCGATATAAACCGAGTTGCGCTGATATATTTGGAAAATCGCCGATATAAATCGAGCTGCGCTGATATAACTGAAAAATCGCTCATATAATTTCATTTACCACAAAACATAAAATCACAGGACATTTGCCCCTCGTAAAGGAATATATATATTCAAAAGGAGGCGGATCGAAATGAAAAGGGTAATGTACGTTGTATTATTACTCAGCTTAGTTATCGGAATGACAGCGTGTAGCAGTGGATCGCCCTCAAGTCGTACAATTTTGTCTATCGGAAAACCAGCGGAGGATAATGTCATATATTTTACGCATACAGATAACAAACGAAAGATACATGATATACAAGACATGTTTCAAAATAAGAAGTGGAAAAGAAATGAAACATTCAGCACTGTTAATAAAACACCAGATGTCGTCTTATCAATAGATGAAGACAATATAGGGTTACCGGCATTATATGTTACAGTTTATTTTCATGAAGATGGAGCGGATGCTCTTAACTTGCACGGAGAGCATACGACGTTAAATAAAGAGGAACTTAATAAACTTAGAGAAAAGATGAATGCATATTATCCTAAAATGATTTCTGGTCTAGTTTCATAAATTACTTGCGAACAAAATTCCCTTATCTTTCCAAAGTAAACTAAGAGAAGGTGATCTGTCTATATGCAGTTAATAGAATATCACTTGCTACTTTAATTTTCTTTTAATATAATTAATTTAGAATTTTTAAATATTCTAAATTTTATAAAGGTGGGGTTTTTGTGAATCTCGTTCAATCTTTGGCTGAAACGGCAAAAAAGAAGGGGGAAAAACCGGCTTATATATTTATGGATCAGTCGGTCTCATATGACCAATTAAACAAAATGGTCACAAGGTTTTCTAGCAATTTAGCAGAAATGGGCATTGGAAAAGGGGACAATGTCGCATTAGTTGTTGGGAACTCACCACATTTTTTGGTCGGTTTATACGGAACAATGAAAGCCGGAGCAACTGTTATTCCAGTTAATCCAATTTATACAGCAGACGAAATGCATTATATTTTACAAAATGGAGATGTAAAAACAATCATCGTACTCGACGTCCTTCTACCTGTTATACAATCTCTTACAACAAGACTTCCTTCATTAGAAAACATCATCATATGCGAAACCTCATCAGATTTTAACCATACAGAAACCGAAAAAATGAAAACGTTTACTAGTTTTGTGGGGACTGGAGATACAACTTACGAAGGTCCTGAACTAGATGAAGAAGATGTAGCGGTTATTCTATACACATCGGGCACAACTGGAAAACCGAAAGGCGCTATGTTAACACATAAAAATTTATATAGTAATGCGAACGATGTGGCGTCGTATTTACAATATACGGCTGATGACCGCGTTGTTGCGGCACTGCCTATGTTCCATGTATTCTGTTTAACAGTTGCGGTAAATGCACCGATTGTGAACGGGGCAACGATTTTAATGTTACCGAAATTTAGTCCGAAAGAAGTATTCCGTATTTGTCGCACGTACGAACCAACGATCTTTGCTGGCGTACCGACGATGTACAATTATTTATATTTATTTGAAGAAGCAAGCGCAGAAGATGTGAAGACGCTTCGCCTTTGTATTTCCGGTGGTGCATCGATGCCTGTTGCTCTTCTGCAAAACTTTGAAAAACGTTTTAACGTTATTGTTTCAGAAGGATACGGTTTATCAGAAGCATCACCAGTTACTTGTTTCAATCCGCTAGATCGTCCTCGGAAACCAGGATCAATTGGCACAAATATTTGGCATGTAGAAAATAAAATTGTAAATGAACTTGGGGAAGAAGTACCTGTCGGCGCAGTCGGTGAATTAATTGTTCGCGGACCTAACGTTATGAAAGGATACTATAATGCACCAGAAGATACAGCTGCGACATTGAAAGACGGCTGGCTATATACAGGTGACTTGGCGAAAATGGATGAAGAAGGTTACTTCTATATCGTGGATCGTAAAAAAGATATCGTCTTAGTTGGCGGTTATAACGTATACCCTCGTGAAGTAGAAGAAGTATTATATACGCACGAATCAGTAGCGGAAGTTGTCGTAATCGGTGTTCCTGATGAAAACTTAGGAGAAGCTGTGCGAGCGTACGTCGTTTTGAAGCAAGCAAACGTAACAGAAGAAGAACTAATGCATTACTGTACGTTACATTTAGCGAAATATAAAGTGCCGAAAAGCATTGAGTTTTTAATAGAATTACCGAAGAATACGACTGGTAAGTTGTTAAGAAGAGCATTGAGAGAGAAAGCGATGCAAGTGTAATGAAGAAAAGGTCTCCTAAAAGATATTTTAGGAGACCTTTTCTTTGTTTATCGTAATAACTTTTTCTCATATGAAATGTAGTCGGAAGTTTGTATATATAATAGCGGAGCGTGTTCAACTATTTGATACGAGTAGTAATGAAGATATTTCTCTTACTTTCTTAAACGCAGTTATTACAATCAGAAGGCCCATATTTACGCTATTCTAATGAGGCTCAATGTATTAGCTTCATTAGAATACTAGAACAAAAGTGAATGTAAAAGTTTAGTTGGATCATGTTTATATTCTGTCGGTAGTAAATAATAATAGATGTAATTATTGTAATCTTAAATTATATAACAGAAATAATTATCTGTAATGATGTTTTAAAAATTGTTATTAAATTGTCGTATTTTGTGCACAAATTCTTCAAAACTTTAAAACTGTATTTACTTTACTCTTTAGTTTATATAAATTGTGATATGTAACATTATATATGTTAAAAATATTTCAGTGAGGTGAGTTTATGGAAGGTAAGAAACAAAGGAAGTGGTATCAGTATTTAATACAACTTATCGTAGTTGCATTAATTGTTACTTCTATACCACTGAATGGGTTGGCAGAAACGGCACCACCGTTTACACCATCTCCAAATTCAGAACAAAGTCCAGAAGTGGAAAAGAAAGAGGAGCAGGAATTACCAGCTCCACATCCAGATCAATTAAAGAAGGATAAGGCTAAAGCACAGGCGAGTCCGACTGAGATTGTAGAAGAAAGAACGGAAACCGAAAAGGTTTTTGATAACAATGATGGTACTTTTACAAAGAGGGTATATACGGAACCGATTCATGCAGAGAAAGATAGAAAGCTAGAAGAGGTTTCACCAAAATTAGTAGAAGCACCAAATGAAAAAATTGTAACGGAAAATACAACATTAGAACCAGAGTTCGAGAAAGCGACACAAGATGGAAAGTACGTTCAATTTAAAGTAAAAGATCATACTATTCAGTATAAACTAATAAGTGCAAATGGTGAAAAAGGTGAAATGAAGCCATCACCAGTCACTGCAACACATGAAAATAATACAGTATGGTATAAAGGGGTCTTCCCAAATATTGATTTAAAGAGTACGACATTCAATGAAAATGTAAAAGAAGATTTTGTATTACGTGAGTATACAGGACACCACATTTTTACATTTGCATTAGAAACAGATTTAACACCTAGCTTACAGGAAGATGGTTCAATCGACTTCCAAGATGAGAAAAAAGAAAAAGTATTCACATTGCCGAAACCATATATGAATGATTCCAATGTGGACCAGCAATCAGGCGAGGCTGTAACGTCAGATGCAGTTCGCTACAATATTGAGAAGAAAGATGAAAAAACATATACATTAACTGTTACTGCAGATCCACAGTGGTTACAAGCACCAGAGCGAAAATATCCGGTATATGTAGACCCTTCGGTTCAGTTGAAGGATTTTGATAATGCATATGCTTCAAGTGCATATCCAACTGTCAATTATTCAGGAGGAAAGCTTTGGGATGCTGGTCAAAATGCTTATACGTTAAAAGTAGGATATTATGATGGGTCATCTGGGACAAACTTTGCATTTATTAGACCAGACGTTTCGAGTTTTAAAGGTGCAAATATTGAAAGTGCAACATTCAATGTACATACCATTTGGCATTATTATGCGAATCAACCAAATGGTGTTTGGTTAGATGAAGTAACGAGTGCCTGGAATGAAGGTAGTTTAAATTGGAATAATAAACCTGGTTCAAATAATATTGCACATGCTGATGTAACAAGAGGACAATTGGCGAAGTTTAATGTAACTAACACAGTAAAAGCATGGGTAGAAGGCGCGAGACAAAACAATGGCTTTAAGCTACATGCAAATGGTAATGGTCAAAACCATTGGAAGAAATTCATTGCAGCTGAAAATGGAACGAATGCACCATTCTTGGAAGTGAAATATTCCTACTCAAAACCGAATAAGCCAAGAGTACAAGCTTACTCAAATGGGAGTGGGAGTGGTTCAGGTCACTTCAATGTACAATGGGACGCAGTTCCAGGAGCAACAGGTTATAAAGTTGCCATTTTTAATGGATATGATTATGAATATATTCCTGTTGGGAATGTGACAAGCTGGACGACGAAAGATAAAAAAATATTTCCGACGCCAGAAGAAATTGCACAAGGGCGTTACTGGATACATGATGACGGAAAAGGTGCAGAAGCGCCTACTAACCCAGGACAAATATATAAAAATGCTTACGAGTCAGGAGGTCCGTACGGGGATTATAGCGGAAGAAGTAGCTACTGGATTCGTATTGTAGCAGAGTATCCGTTTGGGGATAGTCCACTTTCAGATGAAATAGTTCCATTTATTCCATTAGAACAAGTGAAAAAGCCAGATGGATCGGCCTACATTAATGCGACAGATAAAGAAACAGGATATGTCACATTAAAGTGGGATGCAGTTCCAGCGGCTGCAGGCTATAAAGTTTGGATTTATAACGGAAAAGATTACGAAGCGTTCGATGTAGGAAATAAAACAAATTGGACAACGCAAAATGAGAAAATTTGGCCAACGAAAGATGAAATTGCAAAAGGCCAATATTTACTTCATCATGATAAAAAAGGTGCAGAATTAGCAGTTGATCCATCACCTGTGTATAAAAATTCTGGCGGAATTTATGCTGGCTTTAAAAATTATTGGTTCCGTGTAACAGCGTATAGTAAAGCCGGACATGCTGAAAGTGAAATTTCGCATGAGTTTGTACCTAAATTTGCTCAAGACTTTGGGTTTATAGGGATGTTTGATTACTGGGCATCAGTTCCGGTACTAAATGGCACAGTGAATGCTACAAATGGTAACTTTATCATGAGTGAAAAAGATATTACGTTATCAGGGCGCGGACCGGATGTATCAGTAGAAAGAACGTATAATAGTCAAAGTAAAAAAGTAGGTTTATTTGGTACAGGGTGGTCTAGTGGATTAGAAGAAAGAATTTTGGCTGAAGGAAATGGAAACCTACTATTAATTTCTGCCGATGGCGCAAATATTACTTTTACTAGAACGGGAGATAATACGTATCAAGCTCCTACAGGTATATATTTAGAAATTAAACAAGTATCAGGCGGATATGAAATAAAAGATAAAGACCAAACGGTTACTTTCTATAAATCTGGAGATGCACAAGGGCGTATCGAGTATACAAAAGATAAATATGGAAATACGACGACATATGAGTATGATGGGGAATCACGTTTATCAAAAGTAAAGAATGCTTCTGGTAAAGAGTTAGTCGTACAATATGATGGAAATAATAAAAAAGCAGCAAGAGTAATCGGCCCAGATAGCAAAACGATTACATTTAAATATGATGGAGATTTACTCGTTTCTTCTACAACACCAGAAGGAAAAGTATATAAATACGGATATGATAATGGATTACTAACATCTATTTATGATCCGCAACATACAGATGCAAAACCATATAAAACATCGTATGCATACGAGAATAATAGATTAGTAAAAGTAACGGACCCATTAGGGAAAGCTACGACATTAGCATATAATACAGATGCGAAAGAAGTTACGTTAACGAATCCTAAAGGGCGTAAAACTGTTTATACGTATAACGATGCTGGAAACCCAGTCAAAACAGTTGAAGATTCTGGACGTCTAAATTTAACAACAACGTATGAATATAATGCAAATAACCTAGTAAAAACAACAACTCCTAAAAATCAAACAGAAACAGCGACCTATGATGGTAATGGGAATGTAACTTCTGTTACTGATGAAATGGGAACAGAAAAGTTTGAGTACAATAAAGACAACGGGCTTATAAAAGCGACAGATAATGAAAATCGTGAAACAACAGTTGCTTATAAAGCAGCAAATACAGAAGTATCTGAAACAGACCAAGCAGCAAATACATCATCTTTCATGCAGTATGATCAGTTTGGAAATCCAATTGCAACAACTAGAGAGCTGGGAACAGGAGAAAACCTGATTCAAAATCCAAGCTTTGAAATGAATAACACTGAGAGATGGAATGAAGAGAAGACTAATAGTCATGGATCATTGAAAAAAGATGCAACATTCGCGCCGGGTGGATTGGGTGGATCTTCATCTTTACAAATGATAGTAAAGGCGCAAAACGCTGGTTGGGGATACCATAGTGCAATTCAAGATGTGGTAGTAGAACCAAATACAACATACACATTAAGTGGGATGATGAAAACATCATTAACTCACGCCGGTGCATTTTTTAATGTTCAGTTATTAAAAGAAGATGGAACCCCTCTTGGAAGTGGGAATAACTGGTTTGATACACGTCATAATAGGATAGAGGGCGAGAAAGATTGGACGAATCGCCAAGTAACCTTTAAGACAACAGATCAAACAAAAAAAGTTAGAATATATCTACAAGTTGATTATAATCGAGCAGATTCAAGTGGTTCCGCATGGTTTGATAAGATTCAACTAGAAAAAGGTGAAGTTTCTTCTAGCTTTAACCCAATTGAAAATAGTAGTTTAGAAAATATGGCGGGAAATGGCTGTATGCCAGGTTGGATTAGAGGAGATGGAACAAGCTGTGATCCGAAAGATGTTTCTCAGCAAGAGAGCTTTACGGGACATTCATCTATTGTATTAGAGCGTAGCCAATATGGTGGTTCAGATGTAGGGTATGGCAAGCATATCACTATAAATCAGAAAAAAGCAGAACCAATTACGCTAACAGGAATGTCTAAATCAGTAAATGTAGAAAATACTGCACCAGATAAACTCTCTCGAGATTACTCTATTTGGGCAGATGTACATTATCAAGATGGTAGTGGGGAAAATTTCCAAGCGAAATTCCCAAGTGGGACAAATGATTGGAATCGTAGTGCGGTTGTAATCCCTGCCACTAAACCAATTAAACGTATGGAAGTTTATATGCTCTTTAGAAGAGAGAATAAAGGGAAAGTTTGGTTTGATGATATACGTCTATTAGAAGGAAACGCTCTTATTAAAAATGAGTACGACAACGATGGAAATGTTGTTGCCACGTATGATGAAGAAGGACAGAAAAACACCTTCACATATGATGCGTCAGGAAATAAAAAGAGCGAAACAGATGAAAAAGGAAATACAAAAATATATGATTACAATAAAGATAATCTATTAACGAAGGTTACTTTAAAAAATGGTACTTCTGTAAATTATCGTTATGATCATAATGGAAACACAACAGAGAAATCTGTCATGTTTGGTGGGAAAACACAAACACACAAATATGAATATGATGTAGATAATAAAAATACAGTGTATATCGATGCGTTAAACCGTCGTATTGAATATACGTACGATGAAAATGCAAACAAGATTAAAACAAAAATGCCAAATGGATCCATTTTAGAATCTGTTTATGATACAGCAGACCGTGTCATTGGTGAAAAGCGCAACGGAAAAGATTCATTTACATTTGAACGTGATCAAAATGGACAAGTTACGAAAGTGAAAGATCTTGTCAACGGCGTAGAACGCACGAAAACATACGATAAGGCTGACCGCGTCACAAGCGCAACAGATAGCCGAGGCGGAAAAATTGATTGGGCATACCACGATAAAGCAAACAGTAAGACAGAAAAACTAAAAGAACAAACAATTACGCAAGGTGGATACACAAATAAAGTATCGTATGACTACAACACGTTAGATCAAAACATTCGTGTGACAGACGGTTCTCAAACGTATCGATTTGACTATGATGATCAAGGAAATGTTCGTACGTATACAGCCGGAAATGGTTCAGGTTCTACCTTTAACTATGACCATGCGAACAAAATTAAAGATTTAGTAGTAGGTACATCAAACAGTATTCTTCTTTCTGAACGATATGAATATGACCAAGCGGGTAACCGTACGAAGATTAAGCATGAAGGTGCAGGCGGAAAAGTAACAGAAACAAACTTTGTATACGACCCGATTAACCAACTATTAAATGAAGCATTACCAAACGGAACAAGTAAATCATACACATATGACGGATTTGGAAACCGTACAAGTGTGAAAGTTGTAGAGAATGGAAAAGAAACAAAGTCTATAGCGGCAACATTCAATGAAGGAAATCAGCTTGTAAAATTCGGAAACGAATCGTTAACGTATGATGCGAATGGAAATCGTACATCGGATGGGAAGTATAAGTATACATGGAATGAAGACGATCAACTTGTATCGATTACAAAACAAGGGGCAACTACTCCATTCGCGACCTATAAGTATGATGAGGATAATCGTCGTATTGAAAAGAATGTAGAAGGAAAAGTGACACGTTATTTCTATGATGGAGATAGTATCAATCCATTATATGAGACAGACGGAAGTGGAAAAGTCCTTCGTCAATATGTATATTCAGTAGATGGTGTACGTTTGGCTATGAAATTGAATGGTCAAACGGTATACTATCATTACAACCCTCGTGGTGACGTAGTTGCGATGACGGACCAAAATAGAGAAGTTGTAGCCACGTATGAATACGATGCATGGGGGAATGTATTAAAGAGTGATACCAAAGGTATCGCGACTGACAATCCATTTGGATATGCGGGATATATGTATGATAAAGAGATTGGTATGTATTACTTGATCGCCCGTTACTATAATCCAGACCACGGTGCGTTCTTATCGGTAGACCCTGATCCAGGTGATGCAGATGATCCTGTGACACAGAATGGATATACGTATGTGAATAATAATCCAATGATGTTGATAGATCCAGAGGGAAATCGAGGGGTTAAGGCTCTTTTACAATTAATAAAGCAAGAACAAGAGCGTAGAAAAAAAGCAAAAGCAAAACCAAAACCAAAACCACAGTCAAAAGGCGGAGTCCATAAAAATTCGCATGCTACAAAAGCGCCTGCGGTAGGATATTCTTTAAGGGATAAAAAAACTCAGGCAGTATTAAAATATGGCGAGACAACACAAGGAACTAAAAGGTATACGCAAAAATTTTATAAGCAGCATAATGCTTATATGAAAATCGAAGCCAAGGGGACAAAAAAACAAATGCATCAATGGCAACATCAAAAGATTTTAGCGTATAAAAAGAAAAATAATGGGAAACGTCCCCCGCTAAATAAAAGCGATTATTGAAAAGGATGAGTGATTATGAGATTTTTTTTAAGTGGTGAATTAGAAGGAGACATTGCTGAGGAATTTATAAATATAATTTCAGAAATCAGTAGTGACCTTGAAAAATTAAATAGTAATAATTATGGTAGCGAAGTAGAAGAAATAGCTATAATCCCTATAGTAGTTAACATAACTCCGGAATATGAAGATGCGGGTTTCTTTAAAGAAAGAAAGCTTTTTAAAAAGAAGAGTAAAGTAGCAGACTTTCGATTAAGGATTGACTATGAAACATTTTCAACGGCAAATTATTCCGCGAGGAAAATATTGATACTAAAAAACATTATTCAATCTATTAGAATACTAGGGGAAAAGGCGAAGTCTGATTTTAATGCACTAAAGTTAGAAGAGGATATTTTACAAGTTTTTGATATCAAAGAAAGTTTTCTCGAATTATCAGAAGGATGACATTCATTAAAAGTAATTTTGACTTCCTTTTTAAAATGGATGTTTTTGTCTACTCCTCTGAGAAATCAAGTTTAAAATAAGTCGTGAATAGAAAAAATAAGGCTCTTACTTTGTGGATTTATGGACAAAGTAAGAGCCTTATTTCATTTAGATTTATCCACATAGTTCTCGTTATAACTGGTGGGAAAAAACTAGTAGTTGGAGTAAGAATGGCTGCCCCTCATATAGCTCGTTATGCAGCTAAAAAATTGGGTGAAAAAGGCGGACACTATGTATATAGGTAAAAGCTTTGAAAAGAAAGTATTAAAAGAACTTGGATTACAGAAAAATACTAAAAAGGTAAATAGCCGTATTCCTGATAGTTTGTCTAAAGGTAGAATTATCGAAATTAAAGATGTCCGAAGAATATTGAAGACTCAGCAGTTTAAAGACTATGCGAAGGCAGGAAAGCGTATTAATTTAATAATTTCTAAACACTCTAAAGTATCCAAACCATAAAAAAATTAATGGGAAATTCTAAGGGAACACTAAAAGTTAAACATGGGAAAAATAAGTATTATACGTACAATAAATAATAAATATACAAAAGAGGGTTATTATGGTAGAAATGAATATTTATACAACTGAAAATATTAGTTCAGAAATATATGCAAAGATATTTTTTCAGCTGATTCAAGAGATTGGGATAGAGTTTCAAAAGATTGCGCTATATGAACCAATTAATAAAGAATTCTCTATGGAGAAAGCCGTTGAAATGTGGACACATGCTGAACCAGGGTGCTATGATTTTGATTTAGATGAGATGATAGGTACTGCAGGTGGAATGCTGGGAAAAGGAAAAGGTATTTCCCTGATGGTAAATTGGTGGGAGAGTCCTAAAGAAAAACCCGTCAACTATTTAGTAATTGGTTTTTCAAACAAGGTCTTTTTGAAATATAAGGATAAAATTGTAGCGGTATTTAAAAAGTTGGTATCAGAATTTAAGGCTATATACGGATATATTAGTGATGAGGGAAGCATATATAGACAACATATAACAGGCTCAATAGAAAATAGAATACCTGGAATCTTTGAATATAATTATTTCGGGAAATTATTTGTTGATTTTATAGAGGAAGATAAGCTTCAATCCCTTTCGTGGTCTAATTCTTTTCTGCTAAAAAAGGGACTATTAATAGTTTTAGATAATAAGAAGGAAGAAGAGTTTTTATTATTAGAAAAACAAATGAAAGAGCAAATCGGATTGAACTTCTTTAATGGTAAATCAAGTGATTATCCAGATGTGCTGAAGGGATAGAAAAAGATTTAGAAAGAAGGGCTTATATAAGTTCTTCTTTCTTTGTATATATTAAGATATCTTAGTGATAGAAACGTATATGATATGTGGGCGGGGGCTACTGGTAAAAGCCCAATTGGTAAGGGCTAATTAAAGTTTCACTTTATATAGGTTTTGAGAGAGTAAGATATATTGTTTGTAGCGGAGATCTTGAAGGAAGGGAGCGTGTGATAATTGGCAATGACGGATGAACAATTCGAAAATTATCTTGTTATGTGTTATGACAAATTAGAAAGTAAACAGCAAAAATTCATTTCAGATTATAATATCTATAACTTTGATGAGTATTGGTATGATCAAGATCAATGTATATTACAGTTTTAAAAAAATGGTCAAGTATTACTTGAATTTAGTGTTGTTTTTATAGGTTCTTGGTCTGAAAAGAGTAACAGTTGGATGTGGTCTTGGGCTAATGAGAATGTGGCTGATTATGCAAGAAGTAAGTCTAACTGTTTGAAAGATTTACAAAAGATTACAGGAAGTGAGGTTTTTATAAATCCACTTTTTGAATGCGATCAAGAAATGGCGTATGAGCTAGCAGCCTTTTCCATTGAATATTTAGATGCAGAAGGAGTGTATATAGCACCAGGTGAGAGAAGTGATGTATTTATGGCTGTTATGTCACCGTGTGCGTTGTGAGTAGAGCATATTAAAAATATAGATAAGGTAGAATGAAAAAGGAGTACAGTTTAATAAATTAATAAAAGGTATCATAGGTCCTCGATGCATGGTGATAAATTTAAAGGAGTGAATTATATTGCTTGAAGTAAAGTTTTACGATTGGAAAAAAACGTCCTAAAAAACATTATTTGCTTGTACATGAAATTAGAATTTTTGAGCTAATTTTCTCAAAGAAAGTTAGCGAGTTTGAGATGGGATTAAGAGAGATTGAAAAAGTAACTGTCTTTTGTTTAGCTAACGAAAACACTGATATTTCATATGAAGTGAATAGAGCTTTGGGTGAAATTCGTATATATGTTCCATATGATTTTATGGACTTTTTAGCATTAAATTCAGTTGAAGAGAAATACAAAGAGTTTTGCAAATTAGTACGCCAATATGTTGTCCCTGGACTTGAAGAAAACTCTACTCTTTCATCATCTGTTGTGAAAGGGTATATAGAGGAATCTTTAGATGAAATTGTGAAGCAAAACTATGAAGGAATATTTTTAGTTGGGAAGACACCTAAGAAAAGCCCAAGCCGTAAGAGGATAGCGATATTAAAAGGAATTCATCGTGTTAAAGGTTTCCAACTACGATGTGAAGTGTATGATGAAAAGGGATTAAAGATTCGAGATCAACTATTGGTGGAAGAGGTAGGGAATGAAATGGTATATTCTAGATTCTTAGGGACATTAAAATGGGAAAGTGAAAATCTAATAGTAGTTCAATCTAAATCCAGTAGTTGGAAAGAAGAAATCTATCTTTAATAACAAGGTTGTATAGTAGAAAGAGGGTTGTAGAGCATAAATGAATTTTTTTCGAAAAAATAAATTAAGTGACATTCAGAAAAAGTACTATGAACATTTTGGAGAGCCTAGTCAGATTCTTGAATATACCTGGGGTGAAAGAGGAGCTAAAAGAGTAGCTAAAAGAGTAGAATTAGATAATACCGCTCTAAAAAAAGGAATGCTATACGTTTTAGAATTCCCGAAAAATGAAGATAGGCCAGTATGGACATATGTGACATTAGGGATGTCAGCTGAATATATGATCAATGGTGCTAAAGGAGAATTAATTTGGTTAAATGCAAATTAAAATGATGAAATAATTGATTTGCTTGCTGGATTAGCACATTATCCATTTATAGATGAAACCTCATTTGATTACGGGGATACAATTTCTAATGCGGATGCTGAATCTGATTTTTCAATGAATGTGCTTTTAGTAAGCCCGGCAGTTATTGAGGCAGGAGAGTCTCCAGAGCTAATGGAGTTTTTTGAAGAAAAGGAGCTTGATTTATTTTGGTTATTACCTATTCATCAAGCAGAAAAAGAGTATATGATGGAACAAGGAGATGGAGATATTAGTGCGCTCTTTGACCTTTGGCTGGAAAAAGAGATTGATACAGAAACTTTCTGTGATCCACATCGTTTATCTACGGTTTGATAAAAATGTTTTAAATAATAATTGTGAGTAAGCATCAAACTTATTAATATTAAGGAAGTTTGATGCTTATTTTTTATGTTTAGAATAAACGAGAGGTTTTTGATGTATATGAAAGATATTGTATGTAAAGAATTAATAAGTTTTAAGTCTATTGTTGAAGCCTATCAATTTAAAAAAATGAGTATAATGTTGAAATAGTACTATGGAAAGAAGGCTGAATGTATTAGAGTGTTTTGAAACAAATTGGATGAGTGGTTGGGTTTATTATTAGAAGAAGTGGTACGTGTTTTAGTGTGATAGAAAGAAAAAGAGAGTCTTCAAGGGATATGTATAAGAGAGTAAAGGAGAGGAAATATGTCTTTTTATAAAAAGGAAATAAAAGGGGATAAATTGATTATAAGTGACGAAAGCATTGATATTTTAATGGATGCTTTTCAAAATAAAGGTGAAGAGATGCCTAAAAATATATCATGGAATTTCATAGCGACGGTATTACTCGCGGGATCTTATTATGAATAAGTAAAAAAACGAAGAGTCTAAATAGTCCCTTCGTTTTTTTACTTATTTTTTCTCTACTAACTTTTTATTCTTCCAATCTAGTGTAAATGATTTATTAAATGTTTTTTGATCAACGTCTTTTACGTTGTTTCCAACCCAGTTTGCAGTTCCGAATGTGAAGCCTGGACGAAGTTGGTAGTCATCGGCGTGTTTTGTATAAGCGACTTGTAAGTTAGATTGATCTGTATTTTTTTCAGAGATAACAACAGCAATCATACCAGGAGAGAAACCGCTATTTGTTAATGCTGGAAGTTGATCCATCGGTATTAAATTACCTTTTGCATCAGATTCATATAGGTATGTGCGAGAGTACATGAACAGTTGGTTTCCATATAAAGAATGATAGGAGTCACGTGTGTAAATACCCCAGTTTTGATTGTTATATCCGTTAAAGAATACGTTCCACTTTACGTTTTTGTTCGTTTGGTCAATTAAATTTGTTTTATAACTAGTTTGTTTATAGCTTACAGAGTCAGACCAAGTGACTTGACCAGTTGCACCAGCTTCACCGCTAGGGCCATTAGGCGTTACAGAAGCTTTAACAGAGCCACCAAGTTGATAAGATACGCTAGATGTTACAGTCGTTTCTTCTACAGCATTTGTAGGTGCTACGTTAAAGAAACGAGCGCTGTTATCTTGAAGGTTAAATGCAACATCATATTGTGAAGGATAACGTAATGTTGCACTAGCGCCAGGGATTGGGTAGTTATCAATAGGTGCATCACTTATAGTAGGATTTGCTTTTAGAAAACTACCAGTTGTATTAATAACGGCAATCTGTTTATCAGCGCTTGGGTCATCGATAAAAGTTACCTTTAAAGACATTGTCATATTATCAGCTTGATCATTATTAAATGTATTATAGCTCGTATGTGTTTTTGCGTTTTGTCCGATATCTGTTACAACTTGCGATGTTGTTTGAGCATAAGCAGCAGGTGTTGAAAGAGTTACAGCGCTACTAGCAAAAACAGCGGATAATGCTAAACATTTTAAGTATGTTTTAGAACGTTTCATACAATCACTTCCTTTTATCTTTGTCGATATATGTCGTATTACATTTATATCGTAACATGAAAATAAAACGGAATGGATGGTTATGCATAATTGCATAGATGAGTTTTGAAGGATAAAGATAATAGAATTTCATCCAACACTTAAGACTCAAAAATGTCCATTACAGCCGTTCTTAAAAATTTTAAGACAATATGTTTATCAATGTTCTTATTCTGAAGATTGAAGCGCTTAATATTTACGTTATAAGTGCATAACAAGTTATAATAGAAGAAATCAATAAGGAGGCTGGCTGTGAAGAATCTTCGTTATCTCAATATATTTACCATATTAATTATATACACACTACTTATGTTTTACATCGGCTGGAACGGATGGGTTTGGCTTCATGCGGTATTTGGCTGGGAATCTTGGGGATATTATGCTTTTATAGTTGCATTTATTTCATATGCGTACATTCTCGTGCAAGTGTTTAAGTTTTTGCCATTTCTGCGAACGATAGGTTCGATTTGGTTTGCGGTTATACAATATGCGCTTATGCTGTTGCCATTAGCTAATATTATGGTCTTTCTTTTACAGTTTTCAGTAGAGAAAGAAGCGGCAATTATTTGGACAGGGGCGGCTGTGATAGCTGCATTTATCTTTATCTTTGCGTATGGAGTATTTAATGCGTATAGCCCGGTAGTAAGAAAGTACGAGGTGCACATACCGAAAAAGGTAGAGGGGCGTAAAAGTTTACGCATTGCGATGGCTTCTGATATGCATTTCGGTAAACTGTCTGGCGTTTCGCATTTAAAAAGACTTGTTCGTCATGTAAATGAGATGGAGCCCGATATTATTTTGCTACCAGGTGATATTATCGATGATCATCCAGGTGTGTTCATTCAAAAGAATATGGGACCAATCATGAAACAAATGAAAGCACCATTAGGCGTATATGGTGTTTTAGGGAACCATGAATACTACGGTAGAGCGGTTCCAGAGTTTTTACAAGAGATGGATAAGATTGATATTCGTAT
This sequence comes from Bacillus sp. FSL R9-9497, assembly GCF_038005805.1. Lineage (NCBI taxonomy): Bacteria > Bacillati > Bacillota > Bacilli > Caryophanales > Bacillaceae > Bacillus > Bacillus sp. FSL R9-9497. The sequence goes on from NZ_JBBOTY010000001.1 coordinate 1,110,404, forward strand.
TCTTTTAGATGAAGTAATTACAATTGAAGATGACTTTTATCTCGTTGGAAGAAGAGATAAAACAGAGCGAGATCGTCAAAGCTTTGAACAATTAATGAGTACGGTAGATAAATCGATGCCTGTTATCGCAATGGATCACCAGCCATTTGAGTTGAAACAAGCAGCAGCGGCAGGTGTAGATTTATTATTATCCGGTCATACACACCGCGGACAAATGGCGCCCAATCATATTGTAACGAGAAGAATGTACGAGCTAGACTGGGGATACGCACAAAAAGGCGCGTTCCACGCAATTGTTTCTTCTGGATTTGGATTTTGGGGACCACCGCTTAGACTTGGAAGTAGGTCGGAGATTGTGCAGGTAGAAGTTACATTTGAATAGGGGTTATGAAATAGAGAGCTGATGGCTCTCTATTTTTTTAAATAAAAACAAATAACAATAAATATTTATGTTGGTGCTAATTTCATAAAAGAGATAAGATTATAAGACTCGATTAAAATAAAGGGGGATTTTAAGTGATCATATCAGATGTACTATACGGAGAATTTGAAGTGGATCAAGTAGTAGAAGAATTAATTTCAAGTAAGTCTATGCAAAGACTAAAGGGAATTCATCAAGCAGGCGCAAGTTACTTAATGAACGAGAAATGGAATGTAACGCGCTTTGATCATTCAGTTGGTGTTATGTTATTAGTGAAAAAACTAGGTGGTTCAGTAGAAGAACAGATTGCTGGTTTACTACATGACGTATCACATACTGCTTTTTCCCATGTGATTGATTACGTTTTTGATAATGAAGATGAAAGTTATCATGAAGAGATATTTAGTTCTGTTGTGAAAAACTCAGAAATTCCAGCGATCCTTGCGAAGTATGGTTATAACTATGAAGATATTTTATTAGATGATTCGAAGTGGACGTTACTGGAAAGGTCAGCGCCCGAATTATGTGCAGATCGAGTGGATTATACGTTACGAGATATGTATACATATGGGTATGTTTCTTTAGAAGAAGTTCACAGTTTTTTAGAGGATGTCATCGAAGTAAAGGGGGAAATGGTTCTGCAAAATATCGAAATAGCGGAATGGTTTACAGAAACGTATTACAAGGAAGTAATCGATTTCTTTATGGAACCAATGAATATTTACGGAAATGATATGTTAGCGAAAACGTTAAAGGTAGCTCTTCATAAAAGGATTATTCATGCAGATGATTTTCTTCTTGAAGATGAGGAGCTTATTTCGAAATTGCAGCAATGTACTGATTCAGAAGTACATGCTTTATTAAGAAAAGTTCATCCGAATGTAAAAGTAAAAGAAGATAGAAACGATTATGATTTGTATCAGAAAAATAAAGTCCGTCTCATTGATTCTCCATTATTTCGTGAAGGTGAAGTTGTTCCATCGTCTGTTGTGTCGGAAAAAATAAGACAGATGAGCGAGGTCGCTTATGAAAAAGCGGTGAGAGGGATGTATGTGAAAGTGATTTCGGATTAAAAAGGAGAGCATATCTTTGCTCTCCTTTTCCTCATCACTGATCAAACCAATTCCAAACCTCAATATCCCCAAGAGTCGCATAACGCACATTCGGTGAGTTTTGTAATTTCAATAATTCTTTCGACGGGCCAGTAATGACCATGCCGTATACTTTAACGCCGTTATCTTTTATATACTGATAGCGCTTATCTAAGTTCAGATCCTTTTCACGAGTCCAAGTCGTTTTACTTACAGTTTCTTTATTTATAGAAAGAATGCGCATCATTTCGATTACTTCATCTTCTTTTGTGTGTAGTTTTTTTGTTTCATTTTCAGGAAGATTTATATGTTCTCGAAATCCGATAACTTCTCCGCTATGCAAGAGAAAATCGTCTTCATTTATTCTTTCTTGTCCTGTGTCTAAGGCGTACCATAAAGGAGTTGGTGGCATTTCTTGTGCTTCAAATGCGCTATATAGAATGGATTCGACTTCTTGTAAAGTGTAAACTTTATCGAAAGATATCGCTAATTCTGCAACGGTACCCTCATGTATCTTTCCAAGTGTATCCCAAACTTTTTTAGATGATTCTTTCAAAGAAGCTTCTTCCTTAATTTTTGGATGAACAAAGGAAAGTTTTTTTGAATAGGCTCTGTTTTCCCAAGATTGATTTGTGACAGTTACAGATGATAAGAAACTACGCATTGTTACTGTACCAATTGGAAATTCTTTTTTACCGATCGTTTTATATAAATCCATTTCAGTTTCTGTACGAAAGAAAGGTTTAACCTTCGTATTTCCTCCAGCGGAACGACTATTTGGCATTGTTGCTTCTATTGCGAGTGCTGGTATATCATCCACTTTCCGGAAGTTTTTCATTTCGTTCGAATAGAAGTAAAAGGAAGATGCAAAATGACCAACAAAATAGATTGCTATACAAACAGCAAGGACAAAACTAACGGTTTGCCAACGCTGTTTCCATTTTATTTTCCAAAACGGGACTTTTAGATTTTGTGGTGGTAGTCTTTTCTTTATCGGTTCACTTTTTGAAAGCAAATCATCTAAGTAATCGTCACACTCTTCACATGTTTCAATATGACTTTCTAACCGCTCTTGTTCATCCTGCGTGAGCGTTCCGTTTTCGTATTTCTCCCATAGTTTTTTAAACTTTGTACAACCCATCCTAATCACTCCTTTATGCCTTGTGTTTCTTTTCGTCCCCTGTGTAATTCAATTTTCACTTTCGCTAGTGAGAGACCAGTCATCTCTGCTATTTCCTTATACGAGAATCCGTAGTAATCTCGTAATAGTAGAACATTTCGTCTTTCAAGGGGAAGCGAAGATAAACTGTCTAACCAACTAGCAATCTCATGTTTTACAAAATAAGAGTGTTCTGTACTTGGTACGTTTGGTAAATGGAATTCTTCCACTGTCGTTGTTTTATATCTTTTTTCTTTTCGATACCAATCGATAAAGGCGTTGTAGGCAATTGTAAATAACCACGGCCTAATTTCTTCTCCTTTATAATAGTCAATATGGATGAGCATGCGGTAAAACGTTTCTTGCATGAGATCTTCCGCGTAGTGAGAATCTCCGGTTAGGGAGAGAAGATAGCGAAATAAATCTTGCATGTGCTTGGAGTAAATGTCTTCTAATGATTGTTTGCGTTTCACTACATTTCCCTCCCTTCATACATAACAACGAAATACATATCAAAAAGTTACATTTGTTTTTAAAAATATAGTAAAAAACGTCAAGAATTGGATAGGATTCTCTTTTATCATAATACATATAAGGCGGGTGAACAGAGATGGAAAGCTATGAAACACAAATTCAAAGGTCAATTGATTATATTGAGGAAGATGTCATGGAAAAACAGACGCTGCGTAATTTAGCACGTATTGCAGGTTTTTCTGAGTCGCATTTTCATCGTGTATTTCAGGCGTTAGTAGGTGATACAGTAATGGAGTATGTTCGAAAGAGGAGGTTAGCCCGGGCAGCTTATCAACTTTCTCATACGGATGAAAAAGTTATTGATATCGCATTTGAGCATGGCTTTCAATCTCACGAAACGTTCACGAGAGCCTTTAAGAAATTATTTCAAATGACACCGAGTGAATATCGAAAACAAGAAATTGAAACACCGATGTATTACAGCGTGAATGTAAAGCAAAGAAAATTAAATCCGTATTTAGGAGGCATACAAATGGAATATCGTATTGTAAATAAACCAGAATTTTTAATGGTAGGTTATGAACTGAAGACGACAAGTAAAGAAGGGAAAAACCATCAAGACATCCCAGCATTTTGGCAAGAATATTTACAAAAAGATCTTGGAACAACGATTCCGAATCGTAAAGATACGAGCCAATGGGTAGAGCTTGGATTATGTACTGATTTTAATTTAGAAACAGGGGACTTCACTTATATTATCGGAATGGAAGTTACAGACTTTGAAAATGTACCAAATGAAATTGCAAAGCGTACTTTCCCTGCAGCAACATATGCAGTATTTACAACGCCGAAAGTTCCTCATAAAGAAATGGTATCGTCTATTCACCAAACTTGGAATGCAGTATTCTCAGAATGGTTCCCACATTCAGGGTATGAACATTGCGGAGTTACAGAGTTTGAACTGTACGATGAGCGTTGCCACGAAGATAAAAGTGAGTTCGCTCAAGTAGAACTTTGGATACCGGTGAAGAAAAAATAATAGGGTAAGAGCGAATCATTGGGAGATGGTTCGCTTTTTTTATAAGTGGATTGTTAAATTTGTATTGTTTTATCTGTAATACATATGAAAATGGTAAAATAAAATAGCAATTAAATATTGCGGGTGGAAGGTTATGCCCTTTCTTCATTTGGTGAAGAAAGGAGGTGTAATCGTATGGAATTTTTTTTGCAAATTTTGTTGGAAATCACAAAAACTATAGCTAGAGAAGGTATAGTTTTGGGATTTAAGAAATTAACGGCAAAAAAGCGCAAAAAGAAGACCACCCGTCTGCCTGCGAAGCGTGGGAAGTCTTCTAAGCTCAAATAAGCTTTAGTTGCAACCTTCCACATTACGGTAATTGGTTGCAGTGACGGGGTGTTGGAAGCACCTCGTCTACTTCATTTTATGCAAAACTTAGTTAGTTTATACTTCTATTTATAGTATAACAGTTTAGAAATGTATTTGTTAATAGTTTTATTTTTACTTTGTATAGTAGAGAGGTAGGTTAGTATTGTCGGTTTTTGTCGGTAAGTCGATATATCTAGAAAATCGCTGATATATTTTGAATTGCGCCGATATAATTCGAGTTGCGCTGATATATTCAAAAAATCGCTGATATAATTTCATATACCGCTAAAACACCTCAAAAAAAAACGATCTGCATAATTTCAATTACCGAAAAACTCTCCCAGAAAAGAAAAAAAGACGCCACATAGCGTCTTTCTTACGAACGAAACGGAAATACAAGAATAATCGTCGTTCCTTTTCCGAGTGCACTATCAACGGAAATTGTTCCGTTATGAGCATGAACGAGCTGTTTTGTAATGGCTAGGCCAAGTCCAGTTCCAATGTTGCTTTCTTCTGTGTTTGTTCCGCGGTAATATCGTTCAAATAGAAGTTCTTTCGTTTTTTCATCCATTCCTTTTCCATCATCTGAAATGGAGAGTGTAAAGGAATTAGCGTTTTGTGATAGTTTTACGATGACAGTAGTTGTTTCGTTATTATGTTTTACCGCGTTTACGAGTAAGTTTTCGATAATACGCTGAAACCATTTTTCTTCAATGAAATATTGAATTTTATTTGAGCTCGGTACGAATTCAATATTTTGATTTTGAAGTGTTGGATTATTAATAAATTGCAATAATACTTTTTGGACGAACTGATTGATTTCAACGTTTACGTGTTGGGCAGGAAGGCTGTTATTTTTTAATTGATACGTTAAGCTTAAATCATCAATTAATGTCGTCATATATTGAGATTTCTCTTTCATAACACTACCAAATTGCTGAATATCACGATCAGTCCAGTTATATTGATTCGATTCGAGTAATAATGCGTAGCCATATATAGAGCTAAGTGGTGTTTTTAAGTCGTGTGTTAGACCGGTAATCCATTCTTCTCGTGTTTGCTGGAGGACTTGCCTCATCGCATCATTTTTTTTGAGTGTAATAGAAAGGTGTTCTAGTGAACTTGTTACATCTCTAAACAAACGGAATGACCATTTTTCTTTACCAGATCGCCGGAACCTGACGGGTTTTCCTTTTTTACTAATAGGTTCTTCATACTTTCCACCAGCGATATTTTTAAGCCAGCGCATCGCATGTAATAACGGTTTCCCGAATTTATTACCGTACCAAATAGAAAGAATGACTAAATAAACAAATACGATAAGAAGGATTAATCCGCATCCGATGAGAAACTTCTTAGTAAATACATCTTCAATTTCGTCATCTGGATAGTAGTGCTCATTTTTTGCAGTTACAACGAGAAGGTTGCCACTATTTGCATCGTAAAAGCTAGACGTGTTTTCTTTATGATTCCATGGTTCTTTTGCGTTAAGAGCAGCTTGTATGGCAGAAAACGTTTTTTTCTTTCCATTTGGATAGGAGAATACTTCTTCGCCGCCACTATTAAAGATTTGAAGAGTAGCCTTTTCTTTAGAAAGTAACTGTTTTTCTTCTTCTGTTAATGTGAACGTATCTGTAGATACAGAAGGGTGCTCTTTCTGGATCGTTTTCAGTAATACATTGCTTTTTAACATACCGCCATAAATAACAAGTACGTTCTTTTCTTCTAATTCTATTTCCCAATATTTAAATGTATAAGGGCTTTCTATATGATTCTGTATATACGAGAATAATGATGCTTTCGTATAAGATGTTGGCACGTCACTAGGCGTATTAAAGTGATAGAGAACTTTTCCGTTTTCCTCCACAACTTGAATCCAATCATTTTTCTCTTTAATTAAGTCTTTTACTTCAGCTTTTAACGAAATATCACCATCTTCTGAAGAGATATATCTTGCAATCATAAAATTATCAGAATCTGGAATGTTCGGTTCGTATGAAGTACTCGTAACAAGAAAAATTAAATAAGTAAAAGCAGCAACTACAGCGATAAGTAATGTAACTAAAACAAAAACGTGTTGCATGATAAATTGAATAATAAGTCGTTTATTAAAATTCATATCGTCACCCTACTTTGTAACGAACTTATAACCAAGCCCGCGAACGGTTTTTATATATTCTGGTTTACTTGGATCGTGTTCAATTTTTTCACGTAGTTTTCGAATGTGGACCATAACAGTGTTGTCATCGCCATTATAGGCAGGTGCTCCCCAAACTTTTTCATATATTTCCTCTTTCGAAAATACGTAGTTCGGATTCTCGCAAAAGAAGAGTAGTAGTTGAAAGAGTTGAGCAGAACATTCGACAATGTGCCCATCTACTGTTAGTTCTGCAGAGTGCTGATCAATTTCAAATCTTCCAAATGAAATTGAGTGTGATTTTTGTTCGTGGGGTACGGTTTGTTTCATATGTCTCCGAAGCTGTGCTTTCATACGTGCTACTACTTCTAATGGATTAAATGGTTTCGTAATATAATCATCTGCACCGTATGAAAATCCGGATATTTTATCTAAATCAGATGCTTTTGCTGATAGGAAGAAAATTGGACAATCTGTTTGTTGGCGAATGATTGGACAAATATCAAAACCAGATTGTCCAGGAAGCATTACATCTAAAATAATTAAATCGTAATTGTTTTGCTTAGTTAGAGATAAAGCTATTTCAGCTGATGTTGCAGTTGTAATATGAGAAAAGCCTTCTTTTTCAAGAATGGTAGTTAGTAATTGTAAAATTGCTGTTTCATCATCAACGAGTAAAATATTTGCTTGGTACATAAATATCCCTCCTAATTTTCTCGAATATCATATCATCATTTTGTAACTTATGGAATTTTTAAGGAAATTTTAAGGTTTTCTTTCGCAAAAAATTAAGAATCAAATGATATGATAAAAGTAACATAGGGGAGGAGATGAGTGTGAACCCGTTTCAAGTGATGCGAGCTAGATATTTTTTAATTGTATTTGCACTATTAATTTTAATAGCGAGAAGTAGTGGCGATTTGCTAACAAGTATATTTCATATACAAAATTCTTCTTTTATAAATATCCTTATATTCTATATCCTTCCGATGGTATGGATTTCTTATGAGTATAGAAAGCACCACATTTCATTTTCATTATTTGTTAATAAAAATGAAACATTTAACTTGGTACAAGTTTTATACATTACGGTTATGTTATGCATGTTTAGTTACGGGTATCTTATTTTGTATATGTATAGTTTTGCATGGATTACACCGGACTTTATTATGAACGCCCTGCATGAACCAATTGTAGATAGTACTGGGGGATATGTATCTCAAGTCATTAGGGTCGTATTCATCGCACCAATTATCGGGGAGTTTGTTTTTCGCGGATTTTTACTTCAACGTTTTGCAACAAAATGGGGAACGAGCATAGCGACCATCGTTGTAGCAATATTGTTTGCGTTGTTACATGTTGATTTCCTCGGTGCAGCCATATTCAGCATCGTATTGTCAATCGTATATATTCGTACGAAAAGTTTACTCATGCCAATTGCAATACATATGTTAAACAATGCATTTGTAATAGGTGCGTCTTTTCTAATAAGTAGAGAAAAAATTATGAGTTTTGCCGATTTCTCAAATTATACGACATTCTTTCCTGGACTTATTATTTTTATAACAGGATTAAACTTAGTACTTATCTTTTTATTTGTTAATCGCAAATATTGGAGTAAAGAAGTGCCAGTTATATATGCAGAGCAGAAAAAGAGCTTTTCAGATGTAGTCGGGAGTAAATAAGATGAAGAAGACGGTTGAAAAAATATTAAAAGACATTATAGATTCTACGTCTATTACAGATATGTGTGATAGAAGTGTTTGTCATTGGCTTCAACCTGTAGTAGATACGATTGTGTTTCCAGAGTATTACGTATTTTCTAGTACTCATTTAAAAGAAAATATTATTTCTCTTCTTATTGTGTTCGGGGTTTTACTAATATTTGGTCTAATTGTAGAAGAAATGATGAAGCGCATCTTCAAAAAGAATGAAGAGAAGTATATGTGGATTCATAAAGTATTCGAGAAAGTAATGGTGGCTTTCCTTTTGTTTTATGGTATAAAAACAATCATTTACTTTATAGCTTTGAAACATCATTAATTCGAAATTTGAAAGGGATGTATAAAATTATATGAATGAAACGATATCATCAAATAAGTTTTTTTATTTGATTTTACTTAGTCTAGTGTTAATAACGACAGTGAATGTTATTTTGCGCTGGGAGGAAGCTTATTTTTTCATGTATTTAGCGCTCCATTTGCTAGGGATTTTATGTATAAGTGGTGGAGTCGTTACTGAAAAAAAGAATGAAGAAAGCGTTAACTATATGTGTGTGATCGGTCTTGTTTTACTTTTAGCCGTACAGGGTATTATGAAATATAGTTCTTTCTCTTTACAAGATTTTAGTTTATTAATAGATGTACTTCCTTAAAGAGGCTTTTTATTTTATCTAAAAAGGAAGTAGGGTACGTGTTGGTTTGTAAGTGTACGGATTGTGAACCGAAGAAAGTGTTTAAAGATAGGTAAAACTCTTCTTATGTAGAAGAGTTTTTTTATGTAAATAAAAAGATCCAAAGCAATTCACATAATAAGCTTGTTCTAATTTAGCGTGTACGAACTTACAATAATAATAGACAGGCAGCATAGAGGAGGGAATAGCGTGAGGAAGGTTATCGGTTGGTCGCTTTTTTTGTACGTTGGATTTGCGTTACTTATATATTGGTATTTATTTGGATGGAATCATGAACTTATTCCGGACATGTATAAGGGAACGAGTGCAGATCCAGAAACGTTTATGAGTGCTAGAGAGCTTACGCTAAGCCAAGATTATTCGCGCGTGAAAAATTTACTATACTTTTTAGCGACGCCTCTTGAATGGATTATTTTATTATTTGTACTTGTGCTAGGTATTTCAAGAAAGTTTGAGAAATGGTCGAAGGAAACGACTAAAATAAGTGTTTTGCAAGTTGCGATTTATTTCTTTTATTTATCATTATTGACAACAGTGCTTGCCTTACCGATGCAATGGATTGGCCGGAAAGTGTCCGTTGATTACGGCATTTCAACACAAAGTACACAAAGCTGGATAAAAGATCATGTTATCGGTTTTTGGGAAAGTTATGCGACTATGTTAATCGTAGTTACCGTTCTATTATGGCTTATCCGTAAATTTCCGAAGAGATGGTGGCTCGCAGGATGGGCGCTCTCTGTTCCATTTACAATCTTTTTAACATTCATACAGCCTGTCGTTATTGATCCGCTTTATAACGACTTCTCGACGCTGAAAAATAAAGAATTAGAAACGAAAATTTTAGCGATAGCAGACAAAGCGGACATTCCTGCTAAACACGTATATGAAGTAAACATGTCAGAAAAAACGAATGCATTAAATGCTTACGTAACAGGAATTGGTCCTAACGCCCGTATTGTAATGTGGGATACAACGCTTAAGCAGTTAAAAGATAAAGAGATTTTATTTATAATGGCTCATGAAATGGGGCATTATGTTATGAAACATATATATTTTGGCGTTGCAAGTTATGTATTGCTATCGTTTATAGGTATGTTTTTAATTAGTCGTATTATAAATATGTGTATTCGCAAATGGGGAGATACATTGCAAATTTCAAAAGTAGCATGTTTCTCCATTTTACCTTTATTTTTCTTAATTTCTTCTGTACTCTCTTTTGCAGCACAACCAGCAACAAACTACGTTTCACGTATAGAAGAAAGAGCCGCAGATCAATATGCTTTAAATATGACGAAGGACGGGAAATCTGGTGTGAAAACTTTTCAATATTTATCAAAAACAAGTTTAAGCCAAGTAAATCCGCCTGCGTTAGTAAAATTTTTCTTATACACGCACCCACCAATTTTTGAAAGAATTCATACGTTTGAACAATATGAGAAACAAAGCAAAAAGGAGTAGCATGATAGCTACTTCTTTTTTTATAGGGATATAAGTTTGATATTGGGAATATTTATCATTGCTTTTTATTGCGATTTTGTAAATAATAAGCTATAAAATTCTAAAAATCTATATATAAAGGAATAAAGGTGGAAAAATGTATTTTTTACAAAATTTAAAAGTGAAATATAAATTATTGTCGCTTATTTCATTAGCAGTTTTAGGTATGGTAATTATGAGCAGTGTAGCAATTAGTTCTATTAATAAGATTAAGCATGATACAGAGGTTGTAGTAGATGATTATCAATATTCTGCAATTTTATTAGAAGGAATGCTTCGCACACAAAATTCACTAGAATATAATTTATTAGAATTAATTACGGTATCACAAAATGAAGTGGCAAATAAAGAGGGAATAATTGATAATATTGAAAAGGATCTTAAAAAATATGATTCTTTATTAAAAGAATATGATGATGGTTTTAATTTAAGTAAGCAAGAGGATGAACTGTTTCAGAAGATGAAGAAATCTTTGCCAAGTTATAAAGATACATATAAAAAATTATTTGAAAAGGCGAAGGCAACAAACGAGCCACAAATGGTAAATGAATTTGAGAAGGAATTAAAACCGAAGGGAATAGAGTTAGCTGGTTATGCAGTGGATCTAGAATCGTATGTTTCAAATTTAGCTGACCAAGTATTTAAAGATTCTCAAAAAATGATTGATCGTTCCGTTATTACCTTTATCATTCTTGTAGTAGTTACTACAATCGTTATATGTATAGTAAGTTATATTATTAGCAAGCTTATAGTTGCTCCTTTACAAACGGTTAGTCGTATGATGGAAAGAGCGAAAGAAGGAGATTTAACCGTACATGGTGATTATACTGCTAAGGATGAATTAGGTATATTAGTAAGTAATTTTAACGAGATGATTGCAGGGCTAAGAACAAATATGCAAGAAGTAGAGAATAATATTCAGCTTTTATTCCAACATGCAGACGGAGTAGTATCTGCATCAGAAGTATCTAGTAGTGCAGCGAAGAAAATCACTATGGATATTGAAGAAGTTGCAAATGGTGCAGAGAGTCAAATGCAAGCAATGGAACAAACTGCGGGTGCGATGGAAGAGTTGACGCAAGGAATGCAGAGTATAGTCAATACATCATCCTCTGTAAATGAATTATCTGCTCAATCAGCATTAGATGCAGAGAATGGTAACAAATTAATGAAACAAATGATTCAACAGATGGATACAATCCAAAATTCGGTACATAGCGGTGTGAAACAAGTAGAGACTATGAAAGAACAATCAGAAGAAATTGTTAAAATCATTGATGTTATGCAAGGTATTACCTCCCAGATTAACTTATTAGCATTAAACGCCGCAATAGAGGCTGCACGTGCTGGTGAAAGTGGTAGAGGATTTGCAATTGTGGCAGATGAAGTGCGGAAATTAGCAGAACAATCTAGTGATTCTGCAAAACAAATTGAGAATCTTATTACTCAAGTTATGGGAACAACGAACCATACGGTACATATGATGGGGAAAGTAGATAATGAGGTACAGGCAGGTACACAAGTAGTAATGCATACAGAAAAAGTATTTGGAACAATTACAGAAAAAGTACAGCAAGTATCTGAGCAAATTCAAACGGTATCTATGTCTACAGATGAAATTGCAGCGAGTAGTGAGGAAATCTCGGCTTCTGCAGAAGACATGGCTCAAATTTCCCAAAGATCATCTGACCGAACTGATAGGGTAAAAGAGTCTATTCAACAGCAAGAAAAATCTGTTCAAGAGATTTCGGTTTCAATTGAACATATGCATAACGCAGCAGGAAAATTAAAACAAATAGTTGCCCAATTTACTCTTCAAAAGTAGTAGCATATTTGAGTGTTAATAAATATAAAAAAATCATCCTCTTTTAAGAAAAAAGGATGATTTTTTTATCCCGTTATTTGCTGGGCAGTAAGACCCCCACCTCAAAATTCAGCGGAAAATGCTACCTCTGAAATATAAACCATGAATATAGTAATCTCCATTAGGCATCTCCTTTAGGTGCCAATAAAGGGAAGTTATAAAGTGAAAAGGAGTTTATAAAGAGATTGTAGAATGTTTTAGTATATAACACCTTAGATGTGACAACTTCCTTTTTGAAAAAGAAAGAAGGGGGTATAAAGCAGAAAGGTAGTGGAAATATTTCTTCTAGAAGATTTGCATTTTATCTTACATTCACAAAAAAATAGTACTCCTGAAACAATGAAGTTCATTTTATTTGAATGAAATAGGGAGAGAGGATAATGAAGAAAAAAATATTGGGTGTAATGATGATTGCGACAATGGCAGGAGGTATATTTGCAGGGGCGAATGTGACACCTGTAAAAGCGGAAGAGTATCCAAAAATGATTGTGTTTGAAGATGTTCCATACGGATTTTGGGCATATGATGCTATTATGGATTTAGCGTATCATAAAATTATATTAGGGTATGGAAACGGGAAGTATGGTGTTGGCGATCTTATAACACGTGAACAAGTAGCTGGGAGTATTTACAGAACACTTGAGATAAAAGAAGAAGGGCCAGTAGCGAATCCATATAAAGATGTTTCTGATAGTACAACCACTTTTAAAAAGGAAATTTTAGCGTTAACAAAACGTGGTGTTTTTACAGGGAATGGCCAAGGGGATTTTAGGCCGAAAGCACCAATCTCTAGAGCGGAAATGGCTGTCATTTTAAAACGAGCATTTAATTTTGAAACGAAACAAAAACATACATTTAAAGATATTCCAAAAGGTCACTGGGCAGAAGATGCAATTAGTGCGTTACAATCTAATAATGTTGTGAGAGGAACTGGGAATGGCATGTATGAATTAAATCGCCCTGTACCTAGAGAGCAATATGCTCAGTTTATTAATAATGCGATTATTAATTATCATTTGAAAGAGGATTGGAAGTAGAGTGAAATATGAAAGCACAAATAGAAAAATTTGTGCTTTTTTGTTTGTTTAAAAAAGAATTATTATTCGTATTTATGTATTTTTATGGTTATAAACAAGCTTTATAATCAACCCGATGAAAAAGACATGATGTGTAATATGATTCACAAAACCGTCACGAAATGTGTCGGAAAATATATTGTCACTATACCATTTATTCTGTATATTTTTAAAAAAACATATACATATTGGGGAGATAATTTGATGAGCAAAAAATTATTAAAAACAGCTACAGCATTAACAATTATGGGTGGGGTGTTATTCTCAGCAGAGAGTAATAGTGTAAAAGCGGAAAGTGCACCGTTGCAAAAAGCAAATACAATTGTATTTAAAGATGTACCAAAAGGACATTGGGCATATGAGGCAATTCATGAATTAGCGGAACAAGAAATAATTTTGGGATATGGCGATGGAATATTCGGTTTTGGGGATAATGTAACACGTGAGCAAGTTGCAGCTTTAATTTACCGTGTGTTTGATATGGAAGAACAAGATGAATATGAAAACCCATATGGAGATATCGATGAAAATTCAACAAGCTTTATCGAGGAGATATTGGCTCTAACGGAAATCGGAATTTTCCAGGGAGACGAGAATGGAAACTTTAGACCGAAGGCGACGTTAACGCGTGCGGAAATGGCACAAGTTCTTACGAATGCTTTTGACCTACAGGCAAAGGGATCTCATAACTTTAATGATGTTTCAGCAAATTCATGGGCAACGAATGCAATTAGTGCAGTACAAACAAATGGTATTACAATGGGAATCGGAGAAGGTAAATTCGGTCCGTCTATGAAGGTAACGAGAGAACAATACGCATAGTTTTTACATAGAGCAATATTGCATGATATGGAACAAGGGCAGTAATAAAGTTTAACTAGTCAAAGTGAAATTCAAAAATAATACAAAAAGGTCGTTGTTGTATAACAGCGGCCTTTTTTGTATGAAATAAAGCGCGAAAGAATGGCGTTTTGAAAAAAAACGAAATGAATTTTCAAAAAAAACTTCCTTTTCTGAAGATTTGTTATATAATATAAAACATGAAATCAAATCTGTTATAAAACAGTTTAAGAAGGGGATGCTAATATGTCGACGCAAACTTCACGGGTTACACTCGTTGGAGAAATGTTACCAGCGTACAGCGAAATATTGACACCTGAGGTGCTTAGTTTTTTGAAGGAACTACATGAGAATTTTAATGAGCGCCGCATAGAACTTTTACAAAAACGTGTAGAAAAACAAAAGAGAATTGATGCAGGGGAGTTTCCGAAGTTTCTAGAAGAAACAAAACACATACGTGAAGCGGATTGGACAATTGCCAAGCTGCCAAAAGACTTAGAGGATCGCCGTGTAGAGATTACTGGACCGGTAGATAGAAAGATGGTCATTAACGCTTTAAATTCAGGAGCGCATCTTTTTATGGCGGATTTTGAAGATTCGAATTCACCAACTTGGGAAAATGCAGTGGAAGGCCAAATCAATTTACGAGATGCAGTAAAGGGAACGATTTCACATGAAAATGATAAAGGGAAAGAATATAGATTAAATGAGAAAACAGCTGTACTCATTGTACGTCCAAGAGGATGGCATTTAGAGGAAAAGCATATGCAAGTTGATGGGAAAAATATGTCGGGTAGCTTAGTAGACTTCGGCTTGTACTTTTTCCATAATGCGAAAGCTCTTTTAGCAAAAGGGAGCGGCCCATACTTTTACTTACCGAAAATGGAAAGTTATTTAGAAGCGAGATTATGGAATGATGTATTCGTATTTGCTCAAAAATATATCGGCATTCCAAATGGAACGATTAAAGCAACTGTGTTACTGGAAACGATTCACGCTTCGTTTGAAATGGATGAAATTTTGTATGAGCTAAAAGATCATTCTGCTGGCTTAAACTGCGGAAGATGGGATTATATTTTTAGCTTTTTAAAGAGTTTCCGTAATCATAATAAATTCTTACTACCAGATAGAGCACAAGTCACGATGACGGCGCCATTTATGCGTTCGTATTCTTTGAAAGTAATTCAAACATGTCACCGCCGTAATGCACCAGCAATTGGAGGAATGGCGGCACAAATTCCGATTAAAAATAATCCAGAAGCAAATGAAGCAGCTTTTGAAAAAGTGCGTGCTGATAAGGAACGCGAAGCTTTAGACGGTCATGACGGGACTTGGGTTGCCCACCCTGGACTTGTACCGGTTGCAATGGAAGTGTTTAATCACATTATGAAAACACCAAATCAAATTTTTAGAAAACGTGAAGAAATATGTGTAACAGAAAACGATTTACTAGAGGTACCGGTGGGAACGATTACAGAAGAGGGCCTTCGCATGAATATTAGCGTAGGTATTCAATATATTGCATCTTGGTTAAGCGGACGGGGAGCAGCACCCATTTATAACTTAATGGAAGATGCGGCAACAGCTGAAATTTCAAGAGCACAAGTATGGCAATGGATTCGTCATGAAGGTGGAAAACTAAATGATGGTCGTAATATTACGCTTGAATTAATGGAAGAATTAAAAGAAGAAGAATTAGCAAAAATAGAAAGAGAGATTGGTAAGGAAGCCTTTAAGAAAGGGAGATTCCAAGAGGCGACAACGTTGTTTACAAATCTCGTTCGAAATGATGAATTCGTACCATTTTTAACATTACCGGGTTATGAAATTTTATAAAAAATGAAAAGGGGATGGAACAAATGAAAAACGAAAGAATCGAGAAGTTACAAGAAAGCTGGGAATTAGATGAGCGTTGGAAAGGGATCACACGTCCATATTCGGCAGA
Organism: Bacillus sp. FSL R9-9497; assembly: GCF_038005805.1. NCBI lineage: Bacteria > Bacillati > Bacillota > Bacilli > Caryophanales > Bacillaceae > Bacillus > Bacillus sp. FSL R9-9497. The sequence continues at coordinate 1,126,708 of NZ_JBBOTY010000001.1, forward strand.
AGATGTAATTCGCCTGCGCGGGTCAATTGATATTGAACATACGTTAGCGCGTCGTGGTGCTGAGAAGCTTTGGACATCGCTTCATACAGAAGACTATATTAACGCACTTGGCGCATTAACAGGAAACCAAGCGATGCAACAAGTAAAAGCTGGGTTAAAAGCGATTTACTTAAGTGGTTGGCAAGTAGCAGCTGATGCAAACCTTTCTGGGCATATGTATCCAGACCAAAGTTTATATCCAGCGAACAGCGTACCTGCTGTAGTAAAACGAATTAATCAAACGCTTCAACGTGCGGATCAAATTCAGCATATGGAAGGAAGCGATGATACAGACTATTTCGTACCGATTGTAGCAGATGCAGAAGCTGGATTTGGTGGGCAATTAAATGTATTCGAACTGATGAAAGGTATGATTGAAGCAGGTGCATCAGGTGTGCATTTTGAAGATCAATTATCTTCAGAGAAAAAATGTGGCCATTTAGGCGGAAAAGTACTACTACCAACGCAAACAGCAGTACGCAATTTAATTTCTGCACGCCTTGCAGCAGATGTAATGGGAGTGCCGACAATTATCGTTGCAAGAACAGATGCGGATGCAGCTGATTTAATTACGAGCGATATTGATCCTGTTGATAAAGCATTTATTACAGGAGAAAGAACACCAGAAGGGTTTTACCGTACGAATGCAGGTCTTGATCAAGCAATTGCGCGCGGTTTAGCGTATGCACCGTACGCAGACCTCGTTTGGTGTGAAACGTCAGAACCAAATTTAGAAGATGCAAAACGATTTGCGGACGCAATTCATAAGGAGCATCCAGGGAAGCTACTTGCATATAACTGCTCACCTTCATTCAACTGGAAACAAAAACTAGATGAAAAAACAATTGCAAGCTTCCAAAAGGAAATCGCATCTTACGGTTACAAGTTCCAATTCGTAACACTTGCTGGATTCCATTCATTAAATTACGGTATGTTTGAACTAGCACGTGGCTATAAAGAGCGCGGCATGGCAGCATACTCTGAACTACAACAAGCAGAATTCGCAGCTGAAAAACATGGCTACTCTGCAACACGTCATCAACGCGAAGTAGGAACAGGTTACTTTGATGAAGTGGCACAAGTGATTACAGGCGGAACTTCATCAACGACAGCGTTAAAAGGATCTACGGAAGAAGCACAGTTTACGAAATAAAAGGAAGGGGCACCTTTTTGAAAGGTGCCCCTTGTTATTTTCTAAACGATTCGAAAAGAGAGATTGAGTTGTCGGCAAAAAACGATACTAACTTTTCTTTATTACTAAATCAACTCCACTCAGCCCTATGATCACGAATAAACTTCATATCTTTCTCATAATGCTCTAGATGTCCTTCATCGATCATTCTTTGGAAATTCAAGTCGCCTTCTTGAGCTTTTCGTTTCATATATGTACATAACCCTTCTAATCGAAGCAACACCATTCCTAAGTAATCTTCATCCATATTTTTATCATAGGACTGAACGAACAAATTCACTCTCTCTTTAATACGATCTGCATGTTGCGATGAGTCATAATGAACGGCTTCACCGGATTCAGTATAATACACTCTACTTAAAGGCACACAAGTATAGAGTGTATAATCGATATCCCATAGTCTTGGACCAGGAGCAGCAACATCGAAATCAATAATCCCTACTGGCTTCTCATTATTAAAAATAATGTTATATATGGCAAAATCATTGTGACATAAAACCTCAATGTTATTTGGAGTATGATCCATCGGTTTCCAATCAGCTAATAACGGAAAATCACTTACAGCATCATGGTAAAGGCGGAGCATCTTTGCTATTTTTTTTAATACATCATTAGATCGCATATATTCTTTTAAAGGATAATTGCCTGCTTCTCCTTCAATAAAGGATAAAATCTCTCTATCCTTTTCATCTACACCTAAAAACTTTGGAGCATAATGAAATCCTTTGTTTTCTAAATGTTGCAATAGCTTATGAATCTTTTCACTGCCTGGCTTTAACTCTCGCCGAACAGTATTTTCAGAACGATATACGCTTGAGACGTTTCCCCCTGTTAGCCTTTCTTCTTTAGCGTAGTTTGACATGTGAAAATTCCCCCTGTGATTAAAAAATCCAATTCCAAATAGTGAATAGACCAACAACGGCAGAAAAGAGAAGGGAAGCAAGCAATGCTAGACAGCCAAAAGGAACTAGCTTATCTTTCCATGTTTCTTTATACTCATAAATTAACTCCTCTGCTACTTTCTTCTGCACTGAAGATAAAGGTTGATCTTTATACAAACCTTTTATATGGTTAGAATCACCTTTAAACTTTAAAGCACGTGCAATATGATGAGGACTATTTCCCATTGATTTTTCAAATAATAAACATGATTCATGCATAATATCTGTTTTATGCTCTTCTAGATACCAGTAACGTCCAGCCATTTCTGGATATTGTAATTTATAATAAATATCTCCGAGTTGTTTTCGAAGATGTAATTCATTTGGGTATGTAAAGATGAGGCCATGCAACCTATCTCTTGCTTTTCCAAGATTATTATTTTCAATATCCTCTTCAATTCTTTTTAATGTTTTTTTAGGAATTTTATTGGTCATAAACTCCTCCTTATTTAGAATAGAGATAATTATATTTTATAAGAAATACTAAAAATTAGAAATTCTATTTTCGAAAAAGATTGTACATTTTATTTTAATGTGCTATGATGATGTCAGTTGAATAGTTAAATTAAGCAATCCATATGTTATCAAGTGCTGAAAACGAACGAGAAAAAGTATGTGAGAACTAGTTTATGTTTCGTATTTGATAATGTGTGGATTCTTTTTTTAGACAGGAAGACTAAAAAATTTAAAATTTGTATTTTCTTAGGAGGAAATAATTATGGCAGTAACAGGACAAGTAAAATGGTTTAACAACGAAAAAGGTTTCGGTTTCATCGAAGTTCCAGGCGAAAACGACGTATTCGTACACTTCTCAGCAATCGAAACTGACGGTTTCAAATCTTTAGAAGAAGGTCAAAAAGTTAGCTTCGAAATCGAAGATGGTAACCGTGGACCTCAAGCTAAAAACGTAATCAAACTATAATTTTATAGTTGATGATGGAAAAAAGGATGGCTAATGCCATCCTTTTTTTGTTGTGGAGAAAGTTTTTTTAGAGCCTGTTTTTATATCTAAATCTCTTTTTCGATGTTACAACTGGTAAAAAATTATCTGGAATGCGTATTAGTTTCTGTAGAAGAATTAGTTCAGCAAGAGCATTTGCTGCGTATGATAGTAAATAACTATAAATTTGTATTCTCTGTTGAAATAGGGAAATCTTTTCCAGATAGACCTTGAGTAACATCTTTTTTGTTAGCGTTGTTGTTGGAATTTTGTACGTTTTGAGATGATGTTTCTAACAGTTGTTCTTGTTCCTTACTAGGGGTATTCAGAGCATCTGAGGGAATGCTATTAACCTGCTGATTTAATGGATTTTCTTTATCCATAGTATACAACTCCTTTGTAGAATTCGATAAAAAGCAATGTAATTATAAATAGCTACTTATATATATTGTGTTTTTGAATGACATTATATACAAAACTTATATTGCAAAGTTAACTAATTAACGAATTGTTAGTGATGGATAAAGATGTACAAATTTTAATTTTTTAATAAAAATTAAAAGCGGGTAACAAGTACAAATACTCTTTCTCATGTTTTATATAAGGATCATATTACAAATCAAAAAAGATGTAGAGAACCTTGGAAGAAAATATAGTCGTTTTTTAGGGGGAAGAAGAATAAATAAAATGATACTACAAATGTAAAAAGGCATTCCATAAAGGAAGGCCTTTTATTGTTCTTGCCCTGATTTTTTCTTCTCACGTTTTTTACATTCTGGACATTTTGATTTACGAAACGGTTTGGCAAAGAATAGCAGAATTAAAAATAAACCGAATATAATACTAGCTGAGTTTTTCACGATAATGACGCTACTATTTTTCATTTGAATCGATGGTTGGATCTCTTTTTCTGCCATAGTGGCCCTCCATATATTGGATTTACATTTTAATTATAGCAAAGTTAGTTGTTGTAATGATGTGAAATGAGGAATGGATAATAAATATTTATAGGTAGTATAAATGCTGTTTTTATAACTTTAAAATTAATTAATTTCTATATTGTGATTTTATTGTTTAACAAATGTTTGATAAATGATAAAAAATTGTAAAAAAGCGAAACTTGTAAGCTATTTCCTTTTCATAGATGCTAAAATTATATATGCAGCTGCTAATATAAATGGAAAAAAGGAGATAATGGAGTATGGAAAGTAAAGTGGAACGCTATGTCGAAAATTATGTTGTAACGAAAAATACGATGGCCTTACTTCCTGTTATTCTAAGTGAAAAGAAAATTGTTACGCGAGTCGTTGAAATGAATGATTCTTTTTTCGTATTTCAAAAACCTCTAGATATTATAGAAAGAAGTTGCCGCAAGCATGGCTCTAGTTTCTTAGGCAGAAAAGAAGGAACGAAAGAGTTAACTCATATTACACATAAAGCACCGATTGCGATTAGTCCAGCAGATCAACTTTATTTTTTCCCTACCTATTCTTACTCTAGAAAAGAGTGCGCTTGGTTGTCTCATTTTTATATTGAAAGTAATAAAGAATTAGAAGATGGAAATCTTATTATTAGATTTATAAATGGCTTTGCTGTGAAATTAGAAATATCAAAAACTAGTTTTGAAAATCAACAAAATCGTACAGCGAAATTACGTACTGAATATGAAGATCGTAGGAAAAAACAAGGGAATCCTTGTTTTAAAGAGGTCGATAAAAAAGAGGAATCAACATTAAGACCCGCTTATGAGAAGGTGTATTTTGTGAAGGAAGGCGAAGTGTGAAAGGATGGGGGAATCCCCATTCTTTTTTTGTTTGTCAGTCAGTCTTTGTAGATAAGGCGATATATTAGAAAAAACGAGTTGTAATTGATATATTTAGAAAATCACCAGTATAATTTCATTTACCCATAAAAACCGAAAAACAATCTAAATAACAAAATGAACGACACGTCCTGTCGAATATTGATAGATTATCATAGCTAAATAATGAAGGAATTCTTATGAAAGATATGGAAACTTTAATAAATACATCTCCGTATGTCGTATCTACCATTTCCTCTTTCATATAAGCAATGATACAGTAGGGATAGTATTTAGAGTAAAGGGGTAAAGTGTAGAATGGATTTTCAGACAATCAAAGAGTATTTTTCACCAGAAAATATGGATCATATTGTTGAGAGTTATAAAGCGTTCGGACCACTTCTTGGTATTGGTTTACCGATGATAGAGGCGTTGATTCCAGCATTACCGCTTATTGTATTTGTACTGGCGAATGCTGTTGCATTTGGCTTTTGGCTCGGTTTTCTTTATTCATGGCTTGGATCAGTAATGGGTGCATTACTTGTCTTTTTCATCATCCGCCATTTTGGTCGCAGTCGTTTCTTTTCGTTTGTAAATAAGCATGAGAGAGTACGAAAAGCAATGGGGTGGGTTGAAAGGAAAGGATTCGCACCGATTTTTGTTATATTTTGTTTTCCGTTTACACCGTCAGCGCTAATAAATGTTGTCGCTGGTTTATCCCGAATTAGTGTAAAACAGTTTGGTCTAGCGTTAGCATTCGGAAAACTTGTGATGATTTTTATTTTAACGTATATCGGTCATGATTTAATGTCATTTATTCATAATCCAGTGAAATCAGTTATTGTAGCGATTGGTATTTTTATTTTATGGTATGTCGGTAAGAAAATCGAAGTAAAGTTAGAACTACATTAAGAATAGTCTTCTTTGTAAAGGAAAGCTTCAGTATTAAAGGATAAGGGGAGAAGCAGATGAAGAAAACTTTGAAAAAAGAAGGCATAGAGTGGATACGAACAATTTTAATTGGTGTATTATTAGCTGTATTTTTTCGAACGTTTTTCTTTTCAACGTATGTTGTAGAGGGGAAGTCAATGATGCCGACATTGCAAGATGGCAATATGCTAGTTGTAAATAAGGTGAGTTATCAAGTTGGGGACTTGAACAGATTTGACGTTGTGGTATTTCATGCGAATAAAAAAGAGGACTATGTAAAGCGGGTTATCGGTTTACCTGGAGATCATATTGAATATAAGCAGGATAAGTTATATATAAACGGTCAATTTATTGATGAGCCGTATTTAGAGAAGTATAAGAAAGAGATAAATGGAAGGCAACTAACAGGCGACTTTACATTAGAAGAGTTAACGAAAGAAAAGCTGGTGCCACCCGGGTTTATTTTTGTAGTAGGTGATAACCGGCTCGGGAGCTGGGATAGTAGACACTTTGGCTTTGTAAAAGCTGATACAGTTGTCGGTAAAGTTGATTTGCGATATTGGCCAATTCAAGAGGTGCAAACGAATTTTTCAAAAGGTTGATATAATGAAGTAGAAGTATAGAAAAGACAAACAACTCAGTTTGTCTTTTTTCGTGTACTATAATACAATTATAGTAGCAAACTAACGTTCGTTATGTAAGTGAAAGGTGGGGTTACATGTCACTTCGATTTGTGATTGGTAGAGCGGGAAGTGGAAAAAGTACACTTTGTTTACGCGAAGTGCAAGAAGAGTTAAAACAACGCCCGAGAGGGAAAACAATATTATATCTTGTGCCAGAACAGATGACATTCCAGACGCAGCAGGCGTTAATTGGAAGTGAGGATGTAAGAGGTTCTATTCGGGCACAAGTTTTTAGTTTTTCACGATTAGCGTGGAAGGTACTACAAGAAGTTGGCGGAGCGAGTCGTCTTCATATTGATGAAGCGGGTGTACATATGTTACTCCGTAAAATTGTAGAGTCTCGTAAAGATGGATTATCGGTGTTCCAAAAAGCAGCGGAGCAAAACGGTTTCTTTGAACATCTTGGCAGTATGATTGCAGAGTTTAAACGTTACAATGTAACGCCATCTAACGTATATGAAATGTGGCAACAATTGGATGCGCATAGTAGCAGTGCCGAACAAAAGTTACTAGCGAATAAAGTGTATGATTTACAGTTACTATACGATGATTTTGAACGTGCTTTAATTGGAAAATATTTAGATTCAGAAGACTACCTACAATTGCTAGTGGAAAAGCTTCCGCAGTCTGAATATGTAAATGGTGCGGAAATTTATATAGATGGATTTCATTCACTCTCCCCGCAAGAGTTAGAGATTGTAAGACAGCTTATGATTTGCGGAGCGAGAGTTACGATCACGTTAACGATAGATGAAAAAACGTTAGCACAGCCAGTAAATGAACTCGATTTATTTTATGAAACGACGTTAACGTATGAAAAAATCAAACAAGTAGCGCGTGAAGAGAAAATAGAAATTGAAAAAACAATTCCACTTATGGAACAGCCGCGTTTTCATTCTCCCGCATTAGCGCATTTAGAAGCTCATTATGAAGCGCGTCCGAATGAAAAATTTAACGGTGAAGCGAGTGTAACGATTAGCACAGCTGCGAATTTACGAGCGGAGGTAGAAGGTGTTGCTCGTGAAATTCGTAAACTTGTGGCGGAGGAAAAATATCGTTACCGAGATATTGCAGTGCTTCTTCGTAATGGGGAAAGTTATTACGATGTGATGCGCACGTTATTTACAGATTACAATATCCCGCACTTCATCGATGAAAAGCGCCCGATGTCACACCATCCATTAGTAGAATGTATTCGTTCTGCACTCGAGATTATTAGTGGGAATTGGCGTTATGATGCGGTGTTCCGCTGCGTGAAAACAGAGCTTTTATATCCATTAGACGTAAGAAAAGAAACGATGCGTGAAGAAATGGATGAATTTGAAAATTACTGTTTAGCGTACGGTGTACAAGGAAAGAGGTGGACTTCAGAGGATCCATGGATGTATCGCCGTTATCGTTCTCTTGATGATACGAACGGGATGATTACAGACAGTGAACGTGAAATGGAAGAGAAAATAAATAGGTTACGTGACGTTGTAAGAACACCTGTTATTCGCATGCAAAAAAGGTTAAAGCGTGCAGGAACAGTTATGCAAATGTGTGAAGCAGTTTACTTATTTCTAGAAGAGCTGGATGTTCCGAAAAAACTAGAAGAATTACGTATACGTGCAGAAGAAAGTGGAGATTTCTTATTTGCGACAGATCATGAACAAGTATGGGAAGAAGTAATGAGCCTTCTTGATACGTTTGTAGAGATGCTTGGTGAAGAGAAAATGTCTCTTTCTATGTTTACGGACGTTATGTCGACAGGTCTTGAGGCACTTCAATTTGCTAACATTCCGCCGTCATTAGACCAAGTGTTAATTGCTAATATTGATCACTCCAGGTTATCTGACGTGAAAGCAACGTTTATTATAGGTGTAAATGAGGGTGTTATTCCAGCAGCACCTATGGACGAAGGTATGCTTTCTGATGAAGAAAGAGAAGTTCTTGGTGCAGCAGGGATTGAATTAGCGCCAACGACGAGACAAACTTTGTTAGAAGAACAGTTCGTTATGTATCAAATGGTAACGAGAGCATCTGAGAAGTTATATATTTCATGCCCGCTTGCAGATGAAGAAGGAAAGACGTTACTTGCGTCTAGCTTTATTAAGAAAATAAAAAGAATGTTCCCTAATGTGAAAGATTCATTTATTACCAATGACGTAAACGATTTATCACGTTCAGAACAAATTTCATACGTAGCAACGCCAGAAGTAACGTTATCTTACGTTATGCAGCAACTACAAACGTGGAAGCGATACGGATTTGAAGGGAATTTAGACTTTTGGTGGGACGTATATAATTTCTACGTAACTTCAGATGAATGGAAACAAAAAAGTAGCCGCGTCTTATCAAGTTTATTCTATCGAAATCGTGCGAAGAAACTAAGTACAGCAGTAAGTAGAGATTTATACGGAGATATAATTAAAGGAAGCGTCTCTCGTATGGAACTATTTAACCGTTGTGCATACGCTCATTTTGCGCAGCACGGTTTATCGCTTAGAGAGCGTGATATTTTCAAGCTTGATGCGCCGGACATCGGCGAATTATTCCATGCGGCATTAAAGAAAATTGCGGACAAGTTATTGCGTGAAAACCGTACTTGGGCGGATTTATCCATAAAAGAGTGTGAGCATCTTTCTGTTTTAGTAATAGAAGAAATCGCACCGTTATTACAACGACAAATTTTATTAAGTTCAAACCGTCATTTCTATTTAAAACAAAAACTACAACAAATCATTTTCCGTACGTCAATCATTCTTCGTGAACATGCGAAGTCAAGCGGATTCGTACCAGTTGATTTAGAAGTGCCGTTCGGTATGGGTGGTACAGGCTCACTTCCGCCGATGGAATTCTCATTACCAAATGGTGTGAAGATGGAAGTTGTCGGCCGTATTGACCGTGTTGATAAGGCAGAAGATGAAAACGGGACGTTCCTACGTATTATTGATTATAAATCAAGTTCAAAAGCGTTAGATTTAACGGAAGTGTATTACGGATTAGCACTTCAAATGTTAACGTATTTAGATGTTGTTACTTCGAATGCGCAGACGTGGATGAAAAAAGGTCACGCAGCATCACCAGCTGGTGTATTGTATTTCCATATTCATAACCCAATCGTTGAGATGAAAGGTGACGCATCTGAAGCTGAAATTGAAAAAGAAATTTTAAAGAAATTTAAAATGAAAGGACTCGTATTAGGAGATGCTGACGTTGTTCGTTTAATGGATAACAAACTTTCAACAGGAAGTTCAGATATTATTTCTGCTGGCCTGAAAAAAGACGGTAGCTTTAGTGCGCGTTCAAGTATTGCAAGTGAGCAAGAGTTTAACGTACTGCAAAAATATGTACACCATACGTTTGAAAATATCGGAAAAGATATTACAGAAGGTGTTATCGATATTGCTCCTTATAAAATGGGAAATAAAGCAGCATGTACGTTCTGTAACTTCAAATCTGTTTGTCAATTTGATGAGTCACTTGAAGATAATCAGTTCCGATCGTTAAAAGATATGAAAGATAGCGAAGCGATGGAGAAAATAAGAGAGGAGGTTGGCGGAGAATGATAGAAAATTGGCCTAAAAAACCAGAAGATAGTCAATGGACAGATGACCAGTGGAAAGCTGTTGTAGCGAACGGGCGTGATATTTTAGTTGCGGCTGCAGCTGGATCAGGTAAAACAGCAGTATTAGTTGAACGTATTATTAAAAAGATTATTAATGAAGAGAATCCAGTCGATGTCGACCGCCTGCTCGTTGTAACATTTACGAATGCAGCGGCGCAAGAGATGAAAAACCGAATCGGGGAAGCGTTAGAAAAGGTATTAATTGATGAACCAGGCTCTCAACACGTAAGAAAGCAGCTGAGCCTATTAAATAAAGCTTCCATTTCAACAATTCACTCATTCTGTTTACAAGTAATTAGAGGATATTACTACATGCTTGATGTTGATCCTCGTTTCCGTATTGCGAATCAAACAGAAAATGAATTGTTAAAAGAAGAAGTGCTAGATGACATATTAGAAGAAGAGTACGGAATCGAAGATAATACAATCTTCTTTGAACTTGTTGATCGTTATACGAGTGACCGTAGTGATGATGACTTACAACGTATGATTTTAGCGCTTCATACAGAGTCAAGAGCGCATCCAAATCCGGAAAAATGGCTTGATAAATTAGTAGAAGCATATGACGTAGAAGGAAAGACAATTGAAGATTTAGTATATGCTTCTTATTTATTAGAAGATGTGAAATTCCAGCTTGAAACAGCGGAACAGCATATTCGTAAGGCAACTGAACTCGCAATGCTTCCTGACGGTCCAGCGCCTCGCATTGAAACCCTGCAAGCAGATCTAGCTTTACTTGGAACGCTATCATCAGCTGCTCATGAGTCGTGGACAAGTTTGTATGAAGCGATGCAAAACGTATCGTGGCAAACGTTAAAGCGTATTAAGAAAAGTGATTACAATGAAGATGTTGTAAAACAAGTAGACTCTCTTCGTAATAAAGCGAAAGATGAAGTGAAGAAATTACAAGAAGAGTTATTTAGCCGAAAACCTGAAAGTTTCTTACGAGATTTTCAAGATATGCACCCAGTATTAGAAAAGCTTGTTCAACTTGTAAAAGTATTTACAGAGCGTTTCCAAGCGATGAAGCGAGATAAAGGAATGGTCGATTTCACAGATTTAGAGCATTTCTGTTTACAAATTTTAAGTGAACAAAGTGAAAATGGTGAAATGAAGCCATCTGCAGTAGCGCTTCAATATCGTAATAAATTTGCTGAAGTATTAGTCGATGAATATCAAGATACGAATTTCGTACAAGAATCGATTATTAAATTCGTAACGAAAGATTCTGAGAGTGAAGGAAACTTGTTCATGGTTGGTGACGTAAAGCAGTCGATTTATCGTTTCCGACTAGCCGAACCAGGACTATTCCTAGGAAAATATAAACGCTTCACACAAGAAGGATTGGGCGGTGGAATGAAGATCGACTTAGCGAAAAACTTCCGTAGTCGTCATGAAGTACTAGCAGGTACGAACTTTATCTTCAAACAAATTATGGGTGAAGAAGTCGGAGAAATCGACTACGATGCAGACGCTGAATTAAAGTTAGGTGCTACCTATCCAGAAGGTGAAGATGTAGCGGCAGAACTACTGTGCATTCAGCAAACGGAAGAAGAAGTAATAGACGGAGAAGAAGGTGCAGAAGTCGAAAAAGCACAGCTTGAAGCTCGTCTTATGGCGCAGCGCATTAAAGCGATGGTTGATTCAGGTTATGAAGTGTATGACCGTAAAAATGATAGTATGCGCCCAGTACAATACCGCGACTTCGTTATTTTACTTCGCTCCATGCCGTGGGCACCGCAAATTATGGAAGAGTTAAAACTACAAGGAATTCCAGTATATGCAGACCTTGCGACTGGTTACTTTGAAGCGACAGAAGTAAATATTATGATGAACGTATTCCGCGTTATTGATAATCCGATGCAAGATATCCCGCTTGCAGCAGTACTTCGTTCACCGATCGTTGGATTAAATGACGAAGAACTTGCGACGCTTCGTGCTCACGGAAAGAAAGGGTCATTTTATGAAGTAATGAGCTCATTCTTAAAAGGGGCACCACTTGAAGAGGAGCAAGAACTTCATGATAAATTAGAGTGGTTTTATAACTTACTGCAAGGATGGCGTGAATTCGCGCGCCAACAATCACTTTCTGATTTAATTTGGAAAGTGTACGGTGAGACAGGTTATTACGACTTTGTTGGCGGTTTACCAGCTGGAAAGCAAAGACAGGCAAACTTACGCGTACTATATGACCGTGCAAGACAATATGAGGCAACATCATTTAGAGGATTATTCCGCTTCTTACGTTTTATTGAACGTATTTTAGAACGCGGTGATGATATGGGTACGGCGAGGGCCCTCGGTGAACAAGAAGACGTTGTTCGCATTATGACGATTCATAAAAGTAAAGGGCTAGAGTTCCCAGTTGTATTTGTAGCTGGACTCGGTCGTCGTTTTAATACACAAGACTTAATGAAACGTTTCTTATTGCATAAAGATTTCGGTTTCGGTTCGCAATTTATCGATCCGCGTAAACGAATTAAATATACAACATTATCACAGCTTGCGATTAAGCGTAAAATGAAAATGGAATTAATTGCGGAAGAAATGCGCGTACTATACGTAGCATTGACGCGTGCGAAAGAGAAGTTAATTTTAATTGGAACAGTTAAGGATGCAAATAAGGAAATGGAAAAATGGCTCGATGCGAGGGAACATAGTGAATGGTTATTACCAGATCATATACGTGCCGGGGCGTCTTGTTATTTAGACTGGATTGCACCTTCATTATATAGACACCGTGATAGTGAAATGCTTCTTGAATTAGGACAAGGAAGCATTCCGGATGAAATTTACGGGTATGACACGAGCTGGAAAGTAGAAGTTGTGGATGGTAATACGCTACTTGCACCAGAGCCAGTTCAAGAAGAGAAACAAGAATTATTAGAAGCGCTTCGTGAGAAAAAGGCTGTGCCATTACAAAGTGAACGGAAAGAAGAAGTGTACGACAGATTAATGTGGAAGTACGGATATGAGGATGCGACATCTCATCGTGCGAAGCAATCTGTTACAGAAATAAAGAGAAATTATCAATCTGAAGAAGGTAGCGATAACGCCTTTATTAAAAAACTACGTGCACCAATTAAAACACGTCCGCGCTTTATGGAGAAAAAAGGGTTAACGTACGCAGAGCGCGGAACAGCAGTCCATGCCGTTATGCAGCATGTTGATTTGAAGAAGCCGATTACGGTTGAAGTTCTTCAAGAGCAAATTGCTGGAATGGTAAATAAGGAATTATTAACATTCGAGCAGGCGGAAGAAATAGCGATTGAAAAAGTAATTTCATTCTTTGACAGTGACTTAGGTAAAAGGGTATTAGCGGCGAAAAGTGTTGAGCGTGAAGTACCATTTACGATGATGCTTGCAGCAGAAGAAGCATATCAAGATTGGAAAGGGAATAGCGGGGAATCGATCCTTGTCCAAGGGGTTATCGACTGCATGATTGAAGAGGAAGATGGCATTACGTTAATCGACTTCAAAACAGATACGATTGAAGGGAAATTCCCAGGCGGATTCGAACAAGCGAAACCAATTTTAGAAGATCGATATAAAGTGCAGCTTTCGTTATATGCAAAAGCACTGGAGAAAAGCTTACAACATCCTGTGAAAGAGAAATGTTTATATTTCTTTGATGGGAATCACGTTGTAAATATTGAAGAATAGAGGGGCTTGAAAATGGTAACGGAAAAAACGTTAAGAACTTGTGAACAGGGACACGAGTACTATAAAAGTAGCGATTGTCCAACTTGCCCAACCTGTGAGAAAGAGAGAAAACCAAAAGAAGGTTTTCTCTCTCTTCTTTCAGCGCCAGCAAGAAGGGCATTAGAACACCATGGAATTCAAACTGTAGAAGAACTCTCAAAATATAGTGAAAAAGAAATTTCAAAACTGCATGGTATGGGGCCTGCGTCTTTGCCGAAGCTTAGGAAGGCTTTGGAGGAGAGCGGGTTATCATTTAAATAAAATGAAATAGTGCCTCTTCACTACTTACTTGTTTATACCACTATTTGTGGACAGTAAAGCTCTTGCTTATTAAAATTTTATTTTAATAATTTTGAATTAGATAAAAGAAAAAAGTAGGAGATATTCTCCTACTTTTTTTACGCTGTTCCAATCTGATCTTGATCTGCCACATCAGAATCAAATGTATTCGTTGCACTAACACCGTTAAACGTATTCACGACAAACCCAACATTGGAAGCTCCAGATCCGTTATAGGCTTTCGTGTTTTCTTTCGGAGATACGTTATAAAAATCTCCTAAGTTGAAAGAGCCGTTACTGTTTTGCACGACGAGATTTCCTACAACCGAAGGCATACCATCCACCTACTTTACTAAGCTTTTTAATTACTATATGAATTATTGTGCGGAAGGTTCATCCGTAATATATTGGCGGATTTGTATAATACGAGAGTTATTAAAACCATAATCAACATTTCCAATTTGAAAGCAACCAGAATTTAAAAGTGTGCGTAATTCAACGTTATTAACTTCAATAAAAGGGCATTCATTTACAATGTTTAATTTTACATCTGTCGTTCGTTTTGGAATTGTAATGTGTTCATCTGTAAAGATTTCAAAAGCATCAAAGCGACCTTCTCCCCGTATATAAAAAGGAATTTCACGGTGGACGGCAATAGCTCTACTTTTTAATTCCATTTGGTTTGCATCTCCAACTTGAAATACAGCAGCAATCCCTAAAGAAATAATAGAAACATTTTGGACAATAGACACATGATGCAACATAATTTCTCAGTCTCCTTAACCTGGAGTAGGAGGGACATCTGTTACTAATGGTACAAATGGACCCTCTGTAACTGTTTCAAATGGTGTATCGAGAATAGAAGATAGAATGAGGAGATTTGCATCTCCAATTAAAAAGAGTGCGGACGACGATACACCGTTCATTTTAATCTGTCCGACTTTTAACTCACGGTTTACAACGTTAAGGTTCATACATACTTACTCCTTTCGGAAATTTCCCGGTATGTGCTGAATAAAGGAGAGAAAGGCTTTGTCAATATCTTGTTTCATTGCCTGAATAATGATATCTCGTAAATAATCTGGATCTGTTGAAATACCTTCATATGATTGCGCTTGTGATAAATAATAAGGGAGTCGATGCTCCATCTGTTTTTTTATGTCATCCACCATCATTTGTCGATACATTTCATCAAGCGGTGTTCGCTCTTCTTGTTCAAAATGGAGAATACGATTATATGCTTCTTCATCTAAGTATCGATGCATTTCTTGGAGGATACCTTGATAAAAGTCTGGGTTTGTTTCGGTTTCAGGGTTTACCTTCAATGTTTCTGTATCCACTTGAAGGTCTTCAATTTGTTGTCCTTTTGCTGAAAATGGGTTTAAACCAATATTTAAAGTACCATTTAAATTTTCGACTTTTAATTGATCGAATTTGTATTCCACTTTTCCTACAGAAGAGGAGGGGCGATTTTTTAATTCGTTAAGCTCTTCTTGGAGTTGGCGCACTTGATCTTCTAAATTCAGGATGGCTGCTTGTTGTGTTTGAAGAGCTTGTTGAAGTTGGTGTAAGTAAGTATATATATCTTGATTCATTTGTGAAACCTCCTTTTCAATAGGGAGGGTAAAAATATTCCTGCTATATATTTATGACAAGGATGTCTTAAGAAGAACTAGTTGATGGTTTGATAGAAATAATTTGTCCTTTCGCTTGTAATGGGCGAAGCGGCTCCGTAAATCCGCCCGTATTTGAAAATTTAGATAGGGCTTTAATACTTCCGGCAGTACCAATTTGGAACACAGAAGAGGTTGTAATGCTATCAATTTTAATGCTGTTAATGATGATGCTTTGGTTTACGTAAAAATTCAATACAATCGCCCCCTTTAAGTTGAACCAATTATCGCTTGATCGACGACATCTGAATCGTTGACAGTCGTTGCACTTTGATAATTGTAGACAGAAACGTTATCTCCAACATTAAAAGAGCCGGCCCCGGCGAAAGCACGTGAGTAACTAATAGGCCTAATCGCAAATACATCTCCAATATGAAAAATACCACTTGATCCAATATTGACGATACGAATATGTCCGACCATAGCTGGCATACAAAACACCCTTCGTTTTTAAAATTTTCTTTTCTACTATTGTATGGGCGTTTCCAATAAAATGTGTATTTTTTTGAAATAAAAGAAACACACGCATTATTGCGTGTGTGTTTTGAATGTTTGATTAGGGTGTAAATCCGTATGTACATGACAAATTACATTTAAGAGCCTGTCCAGTTCTTGGCTACAATCCACTGTTTTTTGAGAAGTCATTCCATAGCGTTCAGCAAAATAAATCATTTTTTCACGTTTTTTTTCAATCGCTTGCTCAAACATTGAAATCGGCTCCATCTCTAAATGAAATTTTTAGTATATATGTAGTACATATTATACAAAAACTTCATAAAAAAGAAATGCATTCGCTAAAAAAAGTAAAATTTCTACATTTTATGCCAAATGATAAAGGGTAACGAATAGGGTATGAGAAGAATATTGTAAAAATTAGCGTGCATGAGAAGGTTTTTTTCTTAAGGATGCGAATACAATTAAAGGGCATGAGTTTTAGGATGGAGAGTGGAAATATTGCGTTTTGTAACGGCGAAGAAAGAAGAAAAGGTATTTGTAGGTATTGTGGATGAAGAAGAAGAAAAGGTATTACACTTAAGAGAAGCGCAAAGACAAAAAGGGGAAAAGGTTACAATCCCTATTACAATGTTAGAGTGTATTGAAAGAGGGACTGAATGCTTTGAGAAAGTATGTGAAATTGTAAATTGGGCAAAAGAAAACGGGGAAGCGGCGTATTATCCGTTAACAGAGGTGAAAATATTAGCACCGATTCCAAGGCCAAGAAAGAATATTTTGTGCGTTGGAAAAAACTATCGTGAGCATGCGGTAGAAATGGGTGGAGTAGAGTCTATTCCAGAAAATATAATGATCTTTACGAAAGCACCAACAACAGTTATTGGCATAAATGAGCAAATTAATGGTCACCCTCATGCAACGGACGAACTAGATTACGAAGGAGAATTAGCTATCGTTATTGGTAAGCGAGGGAAACAAATTAAAAAAGAAAAAGCGCTTGAGCATGTTTTTGGTTATACGATTATCAATGATGTAACAGCTCGAGACATTCAAAGAAAACATAAACAGTTTTTCCTTGGGAAAAGCTTCGATACATTTTGTCCGATGGGACCGTATTTAATTCATAAATCGGTGGTTAATGCGCCGAATGCATTACACATTGAAACGGTAGTAAATGGAGAAGTAAGGCAAACTTCCAACACAAATAAAATGATTTTTTCAATAGAAGAAATTATTTCAACGATAAGTAAAGGAATGACTTTAGAACCAGGCGATATTATCGCAACAGGAACCCCGGCTGGTGTCGGAAAAGGTTTCACACCACCGAAGTTTTTACATGCTGGTGATGAAGTGGTTATTACAGTAGAAGGAATTGGTACTTTGCGAAATGTAGTGAAGTGAAGAAAAGAGCTATCTTGTTAAAAGATAGCTCTTTTTTATGGCCTTGGGTTATAGAGGTAATCAATAACGGAAAAAGTGTAAAGACCAATGAATGCAAGTGTGCAAATGCCAAATAGTATAACCGTAAGTGCGCTTTTTTCTCGTCCAAAACCAATGATAGTAAGAATAACAGCAGTCCAAAATGATGCTTTCAGTAGTGTGAATGTAGTAGGAGTTGAGTAGTGAGTAAGCCATGTTGTGGAAAGTAGGAAGCCAAAGAATGTAACTAAAATAAAAGATGTAGCTAAATAGTTAATATGTTTACCATATCTTAATAGCATATCGCACCTCCTTTACGATTTTAAAATACAGAAAATTAAAATTTCATCTTAATATAAATGAATATAAAAAGAAAGAGGTTGTCCCAACATGTCGGACAACCTCTCTATCATTACGATAATACAGCTTTAATTTTTTGGAATGCCCACTCTAAATCTTCTTCAGAGATTACTAGAGGTGGTGCGATACGAATTACGTTTTCATGTGTTTCTTTACATAGTAGACCAGCTGCTTTTAGTTGTTCACAGTAAGGACGAGCTGGCTCGTTTAATTCGATACCGATGAATAAACCTTTACCGCGAACTTCAGTGATCATTGGGTTGTCAATCTCTTTTAATTGCCCAACTAATTTTTCTCCTAATTGAAGAGAACGCTCTGTTAATTTTTCTTCTTCTAACACTTCAAGAGCTGCGATAGAAACAGCACATGCAAGTGGGTTACCACCGAATGTAGAACCGTGAGAACCTGGCTCAAATACACCTAAAATATCGCGGTTTGCTGCAACACAAGAGATCGGGAACACGCCGCCACCAAGTGCTTTACCAAGTATGTACATGTCAGGAGTTACATCGTCCCAGTCACAAGCAAATACTTTACCAGTACGGCCTAAGCCTGTTTGGATTTCATCTGCTACGAATAAAACGTTTTCTTTTTTACATACTTCAAAAGCTTCTTTTAAGTAACCAGCTGGCGGGATGTTAATTCCTGCTTCACCTTGAATTGGCTCTAAAATGAATGCTGCTGTGTTTGGTGTAATTGCGGCTTTTAATGCTTCTAAATCACCGTAAGGAATTACAACGATGCCAGGAAGCATTGGACCGAATCCACGCTTGTACTCTTCGTTTGAAGACATAGAAACAGAACCCATTGTACGTCCGTGGAAGTTATCTTCACAAACGATGATTTCAGCGCGGTTTGCTTCTACTTTCTTCACATCATAAGCCCAGCGACGAACTGTTTTAATTGCAGTTTCAACAGCTTCAGCACCTGTATTCATTGGAAGTACCATTTCTTTATTAGTTAGTTTCGCAACTTTTTCGTACCAAGGACCTAATTGATCGCTATGGAAAGCACGAGAAGTTAACGTAACACGATTTGCTTGGTCAATTAAAGCGTTAATAATTTTCGGGTGACGATGACCTTGGTTTACTGCAGAATATGCACTTAATAAGTCCATATAGCGGTTTCCTTCAGGATCTTCTACCCAAACACCTTCTGCTTTAGAAATAACGATTGGAAGTGGGTGATAGTTATTTGCTCCATATGTGTCTGTAAGTTCGATAATATCCTTAGTTTGAATCATGATTGTTCCCCCTTTTGTTATTACAAGAAGTTTGTAAATACTCTAAATATTATATCATTTAAATGTAAAAAAGCGAAACATTTCCTGAAAATAAATGAACATGTTATCATATAGAGTGAAAAAGTGTGAAAAGAGGAGGTAAGGGATACGATGGTACATATGCATATTACAGCATGGGCGTTAGGTTTAATTTTATTCTTCGTTGCGTATTCACTTTATTCAGCAGGAAGAAAAGGTAAAGGTGTACATATGGGGCTTCGCCTAATGTATATCATCATTATTGTGACAGGCTTCATGTTGTACATGAGTATTGTGAAGACAGCAACAGGTAGCATGCACATGTGGTACGGCCTGAAAATGTTAGCTGGTATTTTAGTTATCGGCGGAATGGAAATGGTTCTTGTAAAAATGAGCAAAAACAAACCAACAGGGGCGGTTTGGGGCTTATTTATTGTTGCGCTAGTAGCAGTATTATACTTAGGACTGAAATTGCCACTTGGCTGGTACGTATTCAAATAAAAATAAAACCACCTTATAATCTCAAAGACTTGGGAGATAAGGTGGTTTTTATTTTTTATGTCGCATCGATATGCAACTCTTCTCCATTTACTTTCGTAAAACGGAACATATTTTTATTTGACGTAGTGTGACGGACGAAATGGTGTTGCAGTGTACAGATCATTTCTTCGTTATCAAACAAAAGAATATTTACTCCTTCGCGTGACTCCTCTTTCGGTAAGAAAGATAAAAAATTATGACAATACATGCAATCATATAAAGAGTAGTGAAGTGATTGCAATGATTCAGTTAATAATGTGAAGACAGAGTCAGGTAATTCCTCGAGCCATTCATTATAGCTAAGAAGTAACTTTTTTCGAATACGTACCATTTCACCATTTTGCAAATGGTGTTGCTCGTTGGCGATTTGTAATACATCTTGTTCATAGAAACGGGCTGGTAACCAATTGTTATTATACAAAATTTCAAACCCATCTTCGGCAATATCTTCTAATAGAAACGCTTCATCATTTTCATCATCAAAGAATACCCATTCATTGTTTATATATTCTACATTACCGACTGTATGAGCACGGGGCTGGTTATATAAAATATGTTTACGTTGTATCATATACGATTTCTCCTTTATGAAAAGTAGTTATTCCTGTTATAGACAGTTCGTGCGTTCTTTATAACTAGACACATCTAGACATAGGTGGGCATACAATAAAACACGTTTTACTGAGTGAGAATGCTATTCCATATGTGGATAGTAGGTTATCGTCAAGTTTTTCATTTTTTGATCCGCACTCTTAGGGTGGGGATTACTGCACGTTCAAGAAAAGAAATAAGATGGAAGGATGATTTATATGTGCGGGATTACAGGATGGGTGGATTATAAACGCTCATTAGAAGGAGAAAGAGATGTTGTTACGAAGATGGCTGAGACGTTAGCGAAGCGGGGGCCGGATGATAATAAAGTTTGGATTAAAGGAAATGTCGCATTTGGGCATAAACGGTTAATCGTTGTAGACCCTGAGGGCGGTAAACAGCCGATGACTTGTTTAAAAGATGAAACGAATTACGCCATTTGCTATAACGGTGAACTTTATAACACAGAAGACATTCGAAAGGAATTATTAAGAAGAGGGTATACGTTCAAAGGTCATTCTGATACAGAAGTATTATTAGCTTCTTATATTGAATGGAAAGAAGAATGTGTCGATCATTTAAACGGTATATATGCGTTTGCAGTATGGGACGAACAGAAAGAACAAGTATTTATTGCGAGAGATCGATTAGGTGTAAAGCCACTTTTTTATAAATATGATAGCGGACGCTTACTATTTGGTTCGGAGTTAAAAGCGATATTGTCGCATCCAGATGTGAAGGCGGAAGTAACATTAGAAGGGTTATCAGAAATATTCGGACTCGGACCGTCAAGAACGCCTGGCCACGGTATTTATGCTGGTATAAAAGAATTACGTCCAGGTCATGCGATGACATTTTCAAAGAACGGTTTGTGTATATGGAGATATTGGAATGTAGAAAGTAAAAAACATGAAGACTCTTTTGAAGAAACAGTAGAGAAAACGCGCTTTTTACTACAAGATGCCATTACAAGACAGCTTGTTTCTGATGTACCACTATGTACCTTTTTATCAGGTGGTGTAGATTCGAGCGCTATTACAGCTATTGCGGCGAAAGAATACGAGAGATCAGGAAAAGGACAATTACACACGTATTCAATTGATTACGAAGATAATGACAAATACTTTAAAGCGAATGCGTTTCAGCCAAATTCAGATGCTCCGTTTATTAATTTGATGACAGAGACGTTTCAAACAACCCATCATCGTTGCGTCATTTCGAATGAAAAACTAGCAGAGTATTTAACGGAGGCGGTACTCGTTCGTGATTTGCCTGGTATGGCAGATATCGATTCGTCATTATTATGGTTTTGCCGCGAAATTAAACAAGATTTTGTCGTCGGCTTATCTGGAGAATGTGCAGATGAAATATTTGGTGGATATCCGTGGTTTTATAGAGAAGATGATCTACAATCGAGTGCATTTCCGTGGATGCGCTCTACAGAAGCGCGTGAACAACTTCTAAAAAAAGAATGGAGAAATAAATTAAATTTACAACAATATGTACAAAGGCGCTATGAAGAGTCGATTCAAGAAGTTCCTATTTTAGAGGGAGAAAGTCCGCTAGAAGCAAAAAGACGCCAATTATTTTATTTAAATATGGTATGGTTTATGACAACATTATTAGACAGAAAAGACCGCATGAGTATGGGGGCAAGCTTAGAAGTACGTGTTCCATTTGCGGATCATCGTCTTGTCGAATATGCGTGGAATATTCCTTGGGAAATGAAAATGTATAAAAACCGCGAAAAAGGTCTATTACGTAAAGCGTTAGAAGATGTGCTTCCACATGACATCTTATATAGAAAGAAGAGTCCTTATCCGAAAACGCATAATCCGCACTATACGAAAGCAGTCACAGTATGGCTACAAGATTTATTAACAGATAAAGGTTCAATTTTACACGAACTATTTGATAAAGAGCAGTTGAGCGGATTGATTCAGTCTGGCGGCAGTGCATTTCAATCACCTTGGTTCGGGCAATTAATGACAGGTCCTCAACTTTTAGCTCATTTAGCACAAATTCACGTTTGGTTTAAAGAGTATGGGGTAAATATTAGGGAATAAGGGAAAAGCGACTTACTTTTATGTAAGTCGCTTTTTATTAAAGAAATTGTCAAATGAAATTTAAAATCATATTAGAAAAAATACTTATTTAGAATAATTATCTTTACGTACTTATTATTGTTTGTTATAATTGGAAACAAACGTTCTTGAAAAAGATTCTCATTTATAAAATTGAGGTGTTATATAGATGACAAAGAAAAAAATAGGTTTACTCGTAATGGCGTATGGAACGCCAGAATCATTAGATGATGTAGAAGCGTACTACACACATATTCGCCACGGTCGTAAACCTTCCAAAGAGGCACTCCAAGATTTAATCGAGCGCTATAAAGCGATTGGTGGAATTTCGCCGCTTGCAAAAATTACGAAAGAACAGGCGCATAAATTAACAGATTCAATGAATAACATATTTACAGAGTATGAATTTACTTGTTACTTAGGTTTAAAACATATTGCACCATTTATAGAAGATGCGGTAGAAGAAATGAAGCGTGATGGGATTGAGCAAGCGATTAGTATCGTATTAGCGCCACATTACTCTACATTTAGCATTAAAGCGTATAATGACCGTGCTATTCGTCTTTCGCAAGAAATTGGTGGTCCTGTTATTGAACCAATTGAACAATGGTATGATGAACCGAAATTTATTTCGTATTGGGCAGACCAAATAAAAGAGACGTTTACAGAAATTGATAATAAAGAGAAAGCAGTCGTGATTTTTTCAGCGCATAGTTTGCCAGAAAAAATTATTGCAACAGGAGACCCATATGTAGAACAACTAAAGCATACGGCAGATTTAATTGCAGAAGCTGCAAATATTCAAAACTATACAATCGGTTGGCAAAGTGCTGGGAATACTCCAGATCCGTGGATTGGTCCAGATGTGCAAGATTTAACGAAAGATTTATATGAAGAGCATGGGTACGAATCTTTCGTATATTGCCCAGTTGGTTTTGTAGCGGAGCATTTAGAAGTTTTATATGACAACGATTATGAATGTAAAGTTGTAACGGATGAATTAAATGCCAAATATTTCAGACCAAATATGCCGAATGCACAATCTGCATTTATCGACTGTTTGGCTGAAATTGTTTCCAAAAAAGTGAAGGAAATAGTTGACAAAGATTTAGTTTTGAATAATAATTAATTTATAATAATTTTAAATAAATAATGATTACTACGAAAGAAAGAGGAGGATCCCCCTAGATGAATCCAAATAATCGCTTAACAACAAACCAAGGTGCTCCAGTTGGAGACAACCAAAATTCTCGTACAGCTGGTCGTCGTGGACCAGTATTATTAGAAGACTATCATTTAGTAGAAAAACTTGCGCACTTTGATCGTGAACGTATTCCGGAGCGTGTTGTGCATGCACGTGGTGCAGGTGCTCACGGTGTATTCGTAACGAAAAATAGTATGAAGCAATATACGAAAGCAGCATTTTTACAAAATGAAGGAACTGAAACGCCTGTATTTGTTCGTTTTTCAACGGTTATTCATGGTCAAGGTTCTCCTGAAACAGCACGTGACCCACGTGGGTTTGCTGTTAAATTTTATACAGAAGAAGGAAACTACGATATCGTAGGTAATCATTTACCAGTTTTCTTCATTCGTGATGCAATTAAATTCCCTGATATGGTACATTCCTTAAAACCAGCACCTGATACGAATATTCAAACGCCAGATCGTTATTGGGATTTCATGACGTTAAGTCCAGAATCTACACATATGATGACATGGGTATTTTCTGATTACGGTACACCAGCAAGCTATCGTGAAATGGAAGGTTTCGGCGTCCATTCATTTAAATGGATTAATGAAGAAGGTAAAATTGTTTATATTAAATACCACTGGAAACCACAGCAAGGTGTACGTAACTTAAATGCGAAAGAAGTGCAAGAAGTACAAGGGAAAGACTTCAATCATGCAACTCGTGACTTGTTCGATGCAATCGAGAAAGGAAATTACCCAAAATGGGATTTACACGTACAAGTTATGCAATTAGATGAAATGGACTCTTTAGACTTTGATCCACTAGATCCAACGAAAGTATGGCCAGAAGATCGCTTCCCATTAATGGAAGTAGGGACAATGACGTTAAATCGTAATCCGAAAAACTTCTTTGCAGAAGTAGAGCAAGTAGCGTTCTCTCCAAGTGCAACTGTAAATGGTATTGAGCCATCGGAAGATAAATTATTACAAGGTCGTTTATTCTCTTACCCAGATACACAGCGTTATCGTCTTGGTGCAAATTACTTACAAATTCCTGTAAACTGCCCATACGCAGCTGTTCAGAATCAACAACGTGATGGTGCGATGCAAGTGAATCAAAACCCATCTACAATCAACTACGAACCGAGTCGTCATGCAGAGAATCCAGTTGAAGACAAAGCTTACCGCGATTCAACTATGAAAGTAGAAGGCTATGTATCTCGTGAAAAAATTGAGAAACCAAATGACTTCAAACAAGCAGGTGAGCGTTACCGTTCATTCTCTAAAGAAGAGCAAGATAACTTAATTGCAAACTTAACAAATGATCTAAAAGACGTAAATGAACGCACAAAATTATTAGCTGTTTGTAACTTCTTCCGTGCAGATCAAGAATACGGTATGCGTTTAGCGCAGGCATTAAATGTTGATATTACGCAATATGTAGGAAATGCTCCGAAATAAATAGGAAAAGACGACCGGGCTTCGGTCGTCTTTTTTGTGTGTAAATTTATGCCGGGGTATTTTTCTTCTTCTTCATGTTGGAATTTGTTGGTAAATAGGTATCCTGTGTCGGAACGTCGATATATTCCTGACAGTATATTAAAAAGAGATGCAATCTACTATCGATAGATTGCATCTCTTTTTTTGTTTGCTCGCTCTGCATGTTCATAAGCCTTCTCACCATGCATTGAAATATCAAGACCCATGTGTTCTTCATGTTCATCTACTCGAACAGGGAGGAAGAAGTTGATCGCTTTAATAATGGCATACGTCATGATGATTGTGAATGCATATGTTGCGCCAATCGCTATAAGTTGTTTAAACAGTAACGCGGCGTTTCCGTAAAACAATCCGTTCGCACCATCCCCGTTTACGGTAGTAGTTGCAAATAGTCCTGTTGCAATACCGCCCCAAGTTCCTCCGATGCCGTGGCATCCAAAGGCATCAAGTGTATCGTCATACCCAAATTTTGTTTTTAAGAAGAAAACGGCGCCAAAGCATAATATGCCACCAATTGCTCCGATAAGAAGGGCGGAGAAAGGTGTAACGAACCCGCAAGCTGGTGTAATAGCGACTAGACCAGAAACAACTCCGCAAGCAGCTCCCATTGCGGTTGGTTTTGATTGGAAGAACCATTCAGAAAGCATCCAAGTTAGAGCGGCGGCAGCGGCGGCTATATTTGTATTAATAAATGCAGTTAACGCTACGTCGTTTAAGGATAATGCGCTGCCGACGTTAAAACCGAACCAGCCAAACCATAATAAACCTGCTCCTAACATTGTAAATGGCAAATGGTGAGGAGAAGAACCATTTATGTTTTTTCGTTTTCCAAGGAAAATAGCTAATACAAGACCGGCAACTCCAGAAGTGATGTGAACGACGTTTCCGCCAGCGAAGTCTAGTGCACCAAGTTCCCTTAGCCACCCGCCGACGCCCCATACCCAATGAGCGACAGGATTGTAAACGATCGTTGTCCATAGAAGGATAAAAATAAGAAAGGCAGAAAATCGCATTCTTTCAGCAAATGCACCTGAAATTAAAGCTGGAGTTAAAATGGCGAACATGAGTTGAAACATCATGAATAAATTGTGAGGAATAGTAGAGGAGTAGTCTGGATTTGGTGCGTAGGTAACTCCGTTTAGACCGAACCAATCAAGTGTACCGATAAGCCCGTGCCAATCTGGTCCGAATGATAAAGAATAGCCGATAACAATCCATTGAATCGAAACGATAGCCATTGCGCTATAACTATGCATCGTTGTGCTGAGTACATTTTTGCTGCGAACCATACCTCCATAAAAAAGTGCCAATCCTGGTGTCATCAACATGACCATTACTGTCGTTACAAACATAAAAACTGTATCTCCCATATCCATGATCTCTCCTCCTGTAATGTTAGAAAAAATAACATCTATTTGTTATGTTTCATATCATATTCGAAATTAAACTAAAAATCAACTAAAAAATCAGAAAATTATATGAATGATGTCATGAAACCTAACATGAATTATTTTGTGAGGATTAAAATCGACATATGCGTTTCATTCGGATAATTGGTATAATATTCTTACAATTAAAAAACTTGGGGGATGCGTGTGGGAAAAATACGGACTAGGAAACTATTCATTTGTTTTTGCTTAGCTATTGTTTTGTTTGTACCAATACATACTTTTGCAGACGAAAAAAGAGAGTGGCGAGATGAAGTTATATACTCCATTATGATTGATCGCTTCAATAATGGAGAACCGAAAAATGACAAACAGTTAGAAGTTGGTAATTTAGAAGGGTATCAAGGAGGGGATATAAGAGGAATTATAAAAAGGTTGGATTACATAAAAGAAATGGGTTTTACTACCGTTATGCTTTCACCACTTTTTGAAAGTGGAAAGTACGATGGATTAGACGTGCGAAATTTTAAAAAGGTAAATGAACATTTCGGGACAGACAATGATGTGAAAGAACTTGTAAAAGAAGTTCATGCAAAAGGGATGAAAGTTGTATTTCAATTTCCGCTTGGAGAAAACGAACAACAGGTAATTAACGCAATGAAATGGTGGATAAAAGAAGTTGATTTAGACGGAAGTTATGTTATACATAGTGAAAAAAAGCCGCGTTCCTTTTGGGATAACGCGCAAAAAGATATGCAAGTGATAAAGAAAGATTTTCGTATTATGACAAAGGAGGATAGCGAATACAACGAAAAAATAGTAGAGTCGTTTTCTAAAGCAGATGTATCGGTGAAATCGTTATACGATGTGAGTAAAAAAGAAGGAGAATTTGTTACGTTCTTAGATAATCAAGAAACAAAAAGATATGCGCGTATTGCAAAAGAACATATGTATTATCCGCCATCACGTTTAAAACTGGCGCTTACTTATTTGTTAACATCACCTGGAATTCCGAATTTTTATTACGGAACTGAAATTGCATTAGATGGAGGAAGTGTACCCGATAATAGACGATTAATGGATTTTAAGTCAGACGAAAAGTTTATGCAACACATAGCAAAACTAGGTGAACTTAGGCAGGCGAGACCGTCTTTACGACGCGGTACGTTTGAGCTTCTGTATGATAAGAGCGGGATGAGCATACTAAAACGAAAATATAAAGATGAAGTAACTTTAGTAGCAATTAATAATACGAAAGAAACACAAAAAGTCTCCTTACCTGCAAGTGCAATTGGTGAAAAACAAGAGTTAAGAGGATTGTTGCAGGATGAAATTATAAGAGAGGAAAACGGAAAATTTTATCTCGTTTTAAAGCGTGAAGAATCAAACGTGTATAAAGTTAAAGGAGAAACAGGTGTGAATTGGTTATTTATCTCCTTAATCGTTGGGGTGAATGTATTATTTATTGCGTTTTTAATTGCAGTTAAAAGGAAGCGTAGATGAGAAGTTGCTTTCTCTATGTTCATGTCTTCTTATTGTATTTGTAAGTTTGTTCGGCGGGGCAATAGTGTTTATTCTGTTGATATGAAATTTCTTAAGAGAAACGATGTGAGAATGAAAACGTCCCTAGTGAGAGGAGGGCCAGGTTAGGAAGGGGATTTTCTTCCTAACCTGTTTTTTGTGTTAGCACCGATGGGGAAGAATCTTTGAAACAATCAATAATTGCAACTATATTAATTTTACATTACATTAAAAGTTAGAGAATACTCTTATACTAATATAGTGCTAAATAGTAGGTGGAAAAATGGAGTTTTACGATTTGGGTATTACCATTAAAGAGCTTAGAATTAAAAAAAATATATCACAATCCGAATTATGTCATGGAATATGTTCGCAAAGTCAAATTAGCAAAATAGAAAAAGGTGTGATTTATCCATCTAGTATATTGTTATATCAATTATCAGAAAGACTTGGTATTGACCCAAATAATATATTTGCATTAACTCAAAACAAAAAACTAAAATATGTAGAAAATGTAAAATGCGTAATAAAAGATTGCTTAAAGCAAAAACAATATAATGAACTTTATGAAATCGTGAAAAAAGAGAAAGATGAAAAGAATTTCCAGGCAAAAGAAGATAAACAATTTCTCCTATGGCATGAAGCAATTGCTATATTTGAGGCGAACAGATCCATAAAAACTGCTTTAAAGCTTTTAAATAATGCATTAAAACTAACTTTAACCAATGTTGATTTTTTATCAGAAAGAGAAATAGATATTATGCAGACAATGTCTATATTTTATGCGGAAAATAAAGAATATGATAAAAGTATTACTATATTAAGAAGGTGTTTAACTAATTTTAATAAGTTAGATTTTCCGAGAGATAAAGCGATTAAATTAAAAATCATTTTTAATTTAGCGAAATGTTTAGGTATGACCTATCAATATGAAGAGGCGGTAAAATACATTGATAAAGGAATCAAATTAGCTATTAATCTAAATACTTTATACTTATTAGGTGAACTTTACTATTTAAAGGGATGGAATTTATTAAGATTTAAACAACAGAATGAAGAAGATATTGCAAATAACATGAAAAAAGCATTATTTATATTTGAACTAACAGAAAAAGAAAATCTGATAAAAATGGTTAAAGAAAAATATTTTGAAAACCAAAATGAAAAAAGCCACTCATAATTCATTTGGGGATTACTTGAAATATAATAGAACCTACAGGGAAAATCCCTGTAGGTTCTAAACTTATAAACTTTCTTCTAAAATATTAGTGTTTAATATAAATTTTTGAATAAGAGTTTACTTAGTGTACTTTTTATTTTGAAGTCTGCATCTTTATTAACGATGTATGCTTCTTTTTAAATCCATCCGAATATTATTGGTTCAAGTCGGAGGAAGGCACTTTGGGGTGTCTTTTCTTTAGACCTTTATCATTAACTATTTAATGTTTTTTTAAATGATTACATGACATAGTTTTTTTGTACCAAGCTTTGTTGATACAGTTAGACTTATCCGTTAGTGAATTCGCATTATTAGAACATCCTACAGTATTTAGGGAGAATGTGGCCAATAAAAACCAGAGTATTAATTTCTTCATATAACCACTTCTAACTCTTTTTTAATTAACATTTTTTAAGTTCCTTATTAATTTTACATTACATTAAAGGTTGGGAAATATTCTTATACTCATAAATTGTTACGTTTTGGCGGGGGAGGAATTATGAGTTACAGCGATTTTTAAGATGACTTTGGTCTAGGGTGTAGTTACTAAGAAAAGTAATTCAAATCGAAGGGGGAAACGTCTTGAGGTGTCTTTTTCTTATTTTCAATAAGGTCTGCTAAATACATGTATAAAACAAATTCTACAATAAGGCCTAGTTTAATCATACGGCCACTTGTAAAGTATGCGTATGGTTAGACCCTGTTCACTTAGCAATTTTCACCGCATATACCTTTTTCTATAGTTTGTTCTCGTAATATTGTCTCTACAAGACAAAAAAGAAAACTCCTCTAATTAAGAGGAGTTTTCTTTTTAGCGGTAGTTAATGAACTGTACGTCGATTGGTAAATCAGCACTACGAACAGCTGCGATTACTGCTTGTAAGTCATCACGGCTTTTTGCTGTAACACGTACTTGATCATCTTGTACTTGTGTTTTTACTTTTAATTTCATTTCTTTAATGATGTTGTTAATTTTTTTCGCGTTATCTTTATCGATACCTTGTTGAAGTGTTGCGCGTTGGCGAACAGTGTTGCCAGTTGCAGCTTCAACTTTTCCGTAATCTAAGTTCTTAATTGGAACGTTACGTTTTACAAGTTTAGAGATAAGAACGTCTTTTACTTGCTCTAATTTAAACTCGTCATCAGAAGTTAAAACAAGTACTTCTTTTTCTAATTTAATATCACTTTTACTTCCTTTAAAGTCATATCGGTTTTGGATTTCTTTTAATGCGATATTAATTGCGTTTGTTACTTCAGGTAATTCTACTTTCGAAACGATGTCAAAAGAACTATCTTTTGCCATAGTTAGCACCTCCAAATAAATTTTTAATCTTTTTATGTACTGTACATACTAAAGTATAGCTGAAAACGAGCTTAGACTTAAGTGTTTTCATACTTATAATCATGTAACCTCATTTTATTATAGTGAATTTTGGGCAGTTGGACAAATAAAGGAAAAATCGTGTTATAATTAACTTTTGTTTGGAATGATAAAAAGATAAAAAAGTTAATTTTATATATATAGAAGGGAATTAAAAAATATGTATTTACAAATAGGATCGATTGAACAGGTAACTGTTTTACGCGAAACGGAAATCGGATATATGGTTGGAAATGAAGAAGAAGAAATTTTTCTACATAAAAATGAAGTAGCTGGAGAAATTGAAGAAGGCGATACGATTGATGTATTCTTATACCTTGATCACCAAAATCGTATTTCGGCAACAATGAAGGAGCCAATTATTACAACATATGATTGGAACTGGGTAAAGGTTGTAGAAGTTATTCCTAGTTTAGGTGTGTTTGTTGATATTGGTGTATCAAAAGATATACTAATTCCGGCTGATGAATTCCCAATTTATATGCCAGTATGGCCAGAAGTTGGAGACGAATTATATTGTACGTTAAAATTAACGAATCGTGATCGTTTAATTGCTCTTCCGGCAAGAGACAGTGATATGCAAGAAATTATCGTAGATGCAACGCCATCTATGCGTAATAAAAACGTAAACGGACGTGTATATCGTTCACTTCAAGTTGGTTCATTCATACTAACGGATGAGCATTTCCGTGCTTTCCTACACCATACAGAAAGAAAAGAACAAGTCCGCATCGGTCAGCGTGTAACGGGCCGTATTATTGACGTAAAAGATGACGGTACAATTAACATTTCACTTCTTCCTCGTAAAGAAGAAGGAATGGAAGATGATGCTGCAGTAATTTATGCATATATGGAAGAACGAGGCGGAGCAATGCCGTTTTGGGATAAGAGCCATCCAGAAGATATTAAAGAACGCTTTAACATGAGTAAAGCTGCATTTAAGCGCGCACTTGGTAAGTTGATGAAAGAAGAAAAGGTTTACCAAGAAGAAGGTTGGACTTACTTTAAGAAATAAGATAAAAGATTAAAAAGCACAACCTTATCTAAAAAAATAAGGTTGTGCTTTTTTAATTTCCTTGCGGAGAAACAAGAGTAAATGTATCTTTCAAGTCACTATCATTTATTTTAATATTTGCCTTTTTTAATTCCTCTTGTAACAATTTTTTGCTGAATACAGGATCAGCAGTACGTTCTTCCTCTAAGTTTTTGCGAATAGAGTTTTTTACTTCATCGTAAGGTTTTAAATCTTTTTTATCAGTTAATTTAATAACGTGATAACCGTTTGATGATTTTACGGGGTTGCTAATTTGTCCAACATTTAGTTTGTAGGCAGCCGTTTCGAATTCAGGAGCCATTGTACCTGAATTGAAGTATCCAAGGTCTCCGCCTTTATCTTTTGATAGTAGATCTTGTGATTCTTGTTTTGCTAATTCTTCAAATGAAGCACCAGCATCTAGTTTACTCTTTATTTCTTTCGCTTCATTTTCGTCACTTACTAAAATGTGACTCGCTTTAATTTCTGGCTTATAGTGGTCTTTTACGTCTTTCTCTGTAATGCTTTTCTTAATCGCTTCATTCATAGCAAGTTTGAACTTAATTTGATTTTTAAAATCCTCTTCATCTTTTAAACCATTATTTTCTAATACTTTTTTGAATTGATCTCCATATTGTTTTTTTACTTTTTCTACTTCTTTATTTACCTCTTCATCAGGTACTTTATATTTTTTTGTGATGACGTCTTGTGCCATCATTTCGTATAGCATGTCTTTTCCGTAACGATCTTTCAATTGTTTTTCGAAGTTATCCTTTGTAATGGTCGAGTCTGTTGCTGTAGCGACTGTAGCTGAGCCATTTTTTTGTTCGCAAGCAGATAGCATCAATATACTTATTAGTGCAGTAATAATGAAAATATGTTTCCCTCTCATGCCAACACCTCATCCGAATATGTTATCGCTATTGTAGAATATAGAAGTGAACATGAAGTGAATTTTTAATGTTTTTTTCCTTTAAAATGTAAAAAAGTACATCAACATAATTGTTGATGTACGATGGAATCAAAGGTGATCGGTCTTTTTAGAGTATGCACGTTTACCTTGCTGAATATTTTTTTGCTCTTGCTCATTTTTTTGTGTGCGTTTTGCGTTATTATCGCGTGCTTTTTTGTCGTTATCACTCGTATGTGGCATATGTATCAACTCCATTTCTAAACGTTGTACGTTTATCATTTCCTTTTTCGTAAAGACTATGTATAGCGGTGCATTTATGAAGGGTAAAGGTGGATTCCAAATGGATTTGAAGTTGAATTATACTGAACTTATAAAGAAGTTGATCGTTGTAATCATCGCAGGTTTATTAAACGCGATTGGGATGAATTTATTTTTAACGCCAGCAAAAGTGTATGCGAGCGGCTTTGCTGGATTGTCTCAATTATTATCGCAAATATTAGGTGATTTTTTATCGATTCACATATCTACGGGAGTATTGTTTAGCTTATTTAATATTCCTGTCGTTATTTTAGCGTGGAAAAAGGTTGGAAAGGCCTTCACCTTTTTTAGTTTTCTTTGTGTTATATTTATGACTCTGTTTCTAGAAATCATCCCTGTTAGAGCGGTTTCGAATGATATCATATTAAATGCGATTTTTGGCGGGATTATTTCGGCAATTGGAGTAGGGATTGCTTTAAAGTGGGGTGCTTCTACAGGTGGATTAGATATTATCGCCATGATTTTATCAAAAATAAAAGATAAGCCTGTCGGTACATACTTTTTCTTTTTTAATGCAATTATCATTATCGCTGCTGGCTATGTATATGGATGGGAAAAAGCGTTGTATACGCTAGTGACTTTATATGTATCAACGAGAATTATTGATGCAATTCATACTCGTCATGTAAAGATTACAGCATTAATTGTTACGAAGAATGGGACAGACGTAAGAAAGGCGATTCACTCGCGATTAGTAAGAGGGATTACAACGATACCAGCAACAGGTGCTTATACGAATGAAAATAAAGAAATGTTAATGATGGTTATTACCCGTTACGAGTTATACGAATTAGAGAGGATTATTAAACAAGTGGACCCAGGTGCATTTACAAATATACTGCAAACAGTTGGGGTGTTCGGATTGTTTCGGAAAGATTAAAGAGGACCAAAGTTGGTCCTCTTTTTTAATGTAAATTCGTGATGTTTTGCAATTGCTCTTGCATTTCACGGAGCTGAACTTTTTCAGCAGTTGAAGAGTTTGCGTAAGCGGATTGCAAAGCATTTTTTGCTCTATACACGAGATCTTGTTGCTCAGTACCGCTTGAACAAGATACGGCATTTTCAACAGCATCTCTAGCTTGTTGGAATAGTAAGTTCCCCATTTAAACCCCTCCAAAAGAAGAGTTACTTCTTGCTTTTTCTGCCTCAGCTAATGTACCTCTGTACGGGAATCTTGCATCATGCTTCATAACAGCATCGGCTCCTTGTTGGATAAAACGTTTTGATTTGTTCTTTTTACCCATTCGAAAAACCCCCTTTATTTAGCTGAAAACAATCGACGCAATGTCTCATGCGTCTACTTATAGTATGGACATTTGGCAGGAAACTATAAGTAGGGAATTTTTAGATTACAACCCAAGAATCTCTTCTAAATATAAAGCAATACCATCTTCTTCGTTCGTTAACGTCGTATGGTTTGCGAGTGATTTTAATTCAGGGATGGCATTTCCCATTGCGATGCCGTGACCAGCAAATTCAATCATTTCAAAATCATTATCTTCATCACCGAAAGCGATAATTCGCTCTTGTGGAATGTTGTAATGACTAGAAATTTTTTGTAATCCAACTGCTTTATTTAATCCGCTTTTCACAATTTCAATAATCGGCCAAGGCGCGCCCCATTTTCTATGGTCGATTACTTCCGCGTGCATATCGGTTAAATGTTGACGAATTGCAGTAGAATGCTCGTCATGTGCGTCAATTAATAAGCAAGTTGGATGATCGTTTAAAATATTTAATAAGTCTCCCGTAAAAATCTTAGGAGAGCCGAATTCGAAAATATGTTTTTTATCTTCATCAATTTCACGAACATACACATCGTCCATTACTTCCGCGTATATATTTTTTACGCCGAAATCAAAGCAAGCTCGGACAATTTCTTGCGCTGTTGCTAGCTCAAGAGGAGAGTGATGTGTTCCCCAGTTTGAATCAAGAGGATGATGTACGTAAGCGCCGTTAAAGTTTACAATAGGTGTGTTAAGATCAAGTTCTTTATAGTAATCATAACTAGCACGGAATGGACGTCCTGTTGAAATAACAACAATATGTCCCTGTTCCTTTGCTTTTGCAATTGTATGTTTCGTTCGAGTGGAAATTATTTTGTTGTCTGTTAATAAAGTGCCGTCTAAGTCTAATGCGATTAAATGTTGTTTGTTCATAATTTCACCTCTTATAATAATTTTTTTGTATCTATCTGTATTTCCGTTTTTAATATGCAGAAATAAGAGGTTAGACTCGGTGAAATCACCATAGATGGAAATTTCACTATATATCCATCTTACGTCTCAAAGTGCTGCGGTGTCTACTATTTATCGTTGGAAATTAAGAAAAGTCAACATCTTTTTAGAAAGTTCAAACAATGTTTCTTTCATTATGTACAAATTGTGAAAAGGGTTACATTGCTCGTGTGATGAGGCATATAATGAACATGTAATCTTCTCGTATATGTTTGACTCTCCTTTGAAACTAGCCTAGAGTAGGTTGGTTTCTTTTTTTTTCTACAAGTAAGAAAGAAATCCCTGCTTACGCTTGTGTCATTCATATATATGTACAAGAATGAGATGTAGTACTGTTTCCTAAACATGACAGAAAAGCTTTCTTTTAAAATGGATATACTAATGAGGCAAGACGTCATGGAAGGAGAATGAAGATGGGACAAAATCGCAGGTTTCGTTCTGGACAAAAAGCGCCGAATGATGGCATTTACGTAGAAATTGGTGAAACGGGAAGTATGGTGAAAGATCCGCAAATGGTGAAATTAACTGCCGGTGAAAAGTTTCCGGATAACACGAATCATAACCGCCAGTGGACATATAAAAGAAAACCGTAACAGAAGCCGCAATCGTTATTGCGGCTTTTTGTCGTTACACATTGTAATTTCATTTACCGTATTTTTTAGCAGTATAATGAATGCTCTCTTTTTCTTTTTCCAATAATAAGTTTGAAAATACATAGGCAAAATTATTGTATAAAAAAGTCAATTGGCGTATAATCAAATCAAAGGTCAAAGAAAGTCAAACTTTTGGAGGGCTGTAAAGATGGACTTAAATCAAATGACAACAAAAACACAAGAGGCGATTATGAGTGCCCAATCTTTAGCGGTATCTCACCATCACCAAGAGGTGGATACTGTTCATCTATTACTTGCATTATTAGAAGAGCAAGATGGATTAGCAGTACGTATATTTCAAAAAATGAATGTTGATATAGAAGCATTAAAGCAAGGTGCTGAAAGTTTAATTAAAAAGAAACCTTCTGTAACGGGGAGCGGTGCAGAAGTTGGAAAATTGTATGTAACGAGCGCTCTGCAACAACTGCTTGTAAGAGCAGGGAAAGAAGCAGAAAAACTGCAGGATGATTACATTTCAGTAGAACATGTATTGCTTGCTTTTTCTGAAGAAAAAGGCGATATAAATCAATTATTTACAAGATTGCATATTACGAAAGATAACTTATTACAGTCTTTAATGACAGTTCGGGGGAATCAAAGAGTGACGAGTCAAAATCCAGAAGCAACTTATGAAGCGTTAGAAAAATATGGCCGTGATTTAGTAGCGGAAGTGAGAGCAGGGAAAATCGATCCTGTAATCGGCCGTGATAGTGAAATACGACGTGTAATTCGTATTCTTTCACGTAAAACGAAAAACAATCCTGTTTTAATTGGGGAGCCAGGTGTTGGTAAAACAGCAATCGTTGAAGGGCTAGCACAGCGTATCGTGAAAAAGGATGTACCTGAAGGATTGAAAGATAGAACGATTTTTGCGTTAGATATGAGTGCGCTCGTAGCTGGTGCGAAATTCCGTGGTGAGTTCGAAGAGCGTTTGCAAGCTGTATTAAATGAAATTAAAAAGAGTGAAGGCCGCATTTTATTATTCATTGATGAACTTCATACAATTGTTGGAGCTGGTAAAACTGAAGGTGCGATGGATGCAGGAAATATGTTAAAACCGATGCTTGCACGTGGTGAACTGCATTGTATCGGGGCGACGACACTCGATGAATATCGTAAATATATTGAGAAAGATCCAGCTCTAGAAAGACGTTTCCAACAAGTATTAGCAGAAGAACCAACTGTTGAAGATACAATTTCAATTTTACGTGGATTAAAAGAACGCTTTGAAATTTATCACGGTGTAAATATTCATGACCGTGCGATTGTAGCAGCGTCAGTTTTATCAGATCGATATATTTCAGATCGCTTCTTACCAGATAAAGCAATTGACCTTGTTGACGAAGCATGCGCAACAATTCGTACAGAAATTGATTCTATGCCGACAGAATTAGATGAAGTAACGCGCCGCATTATGCAGCTGGAAATTGAAGAAGCGGCTCTTGGAAAAGAAACGGATCGTGGTAGCCAAGAGCGTCTAAAAACATTGCAACGTGAATTATCGGATTTAAAAGAAGTTGCAAGTGGTATGAGAGCGAAATGGGAGAAAGAAAAAGAAGACATTCACAAAGTTCGTGACTTACGTGAACATTTAGAACGTCTGCGTCGTGAATTAGAAGAAGCAGAAGGTAATTACGATTTAAATAAAGCAGCCGAACTTCGTCACGGGAAAATTCCAGCAATTGAAAAAGAGTTAAAAGAAGCGGAAGAAATGGGCGGGCATAATAAACAAGAAAATCGTTTATTACGTGAGGAAGTAAGTGAAGAAGAAATTGCAGATATTGTTTCACGCTGGACTGGTATTCCTGTTGCGAAACTCGTGGAAGGTGAACGCGAGAAATTATTACGCTTAGAGCAAATCTTATCAGAGCGTGTTATCGGACAAGAGGAAGCAGTAAGCCTAGTGTCAGACGCAGTTCTTCGTGCTCGCGCTGGTATTAAAGATCCGAACCGCCCGATTGGTTCTTTCATCTTCTTAGGACCAACAGGTGTTGGTAAAACAGAACTTGCAAAAACGTTAGCCCAGTCTTTATTTGATAGTGAAGAGCAAATGATTCGCATTGACATGTCTGAGTATATGGAGAAACACGCAGTGTCACGCTTAATTGGTGCACCTCCTGGATATGTAGGATATGAGGAAGGCGGTCAATTAACAGAAGCGGTAAGACGTAAACCATATTCCGTTGTTTTATTAGATGAAATTGAAAAAGCACATCCAGAAGTATTCAACATTTTATTACAAATGTTAGATGATGGACGCATTACAGATTCGCAAGGTCGTACAGTGGATTTTAAAAATACAGTTATTATTATGACTTCAAATATCGGATCTGCTCATTTACTAGATGGATTAGAAGAAGATGGTTCGATTAAAGAGGAATCAAGAGACCTTGTAATGGGGCAATTAAGAGGACATTTCCGCCCTGAATTTTTAAACCGTGTTGATGAAATTATTTTATTCAAACCTCTTACAACGAATGAAATTAAAGGCATTGTTGATAAAATTGTAAAAGAACTACAAGGTCGTCTAGCTGACCGTCACATTACAGTAGAATTATCAGATGCAGCAAAAGAATTTGTTGTAGAAGCTGGTTTCGACCCAATGTACGGAGCTCGTCCATTAAAACGATACGTACAGCGTCAAGTGGAAACGAAATTAGCACGAGAATTAATTGCAGGAACAATTACTGATAATAGTC
Source organism: Bacillus sp. FSL R9-9497 (assembly GCF_038005805.1). Lineage (NCBI taxonomy): Bacteria > Bacillati > Bacillota > Bacilli > Caryophanales > Bacillaceae > Bacillus > Bacillus sp. FSL R9-9497. The sequence goes on from NZ_JBBOTY010000001.1 coordinate 1,165,262, forward strand.
ACGTAGTTGTTGATGTAGAAAATAACGAATTAGTCGTTCATGTGAAATAAAAATAAAAAAGAGTTCGGATAAAATCCGGACTCTTTTTTTAGTGTTGTTCTACTGGCTCGTTTGGAATTGCAGCTGAAATTGCTAGTACTAACACAGCAAGAACAACTGAGAAAATAGACGCTTGGTTAAAGTCGTATGTACCGCCAGTCATAGAGCCGATTACATAGCTCATCATGTGTACAAGTAAGAACGACCAAATTAATGCCCAAATGAAACGCATATTTTACACCTCTATTCGTTCAATCTGTCCTTATTGTAACACAATTGAAAAAAGAATATAGAAAAATATTTGTAGATTTTTCAACGCAAATTTGCATTCCGTTCATACATTATAAAAGAGTACTTTTATATGTTTAGAAAATAAGGCGGGGGAAAAATGAGTATTACGGAACGTTTTTTTTACTTAGAAAAAGAACCATGTGTCATTTATTTACCGGAGAAGCCAAATGGATTTTCTGTTATGCTCCTCGGTGATTATAACTACTTTATTGAGAATGGTACAAGTTTATGGACACAACATGCGGGTAAATCTTATTTTTTACATGGTCTTATTGAACAAGGCTACACGGTCTTTTCCTCTAATTTATACGGAAGACATTGGGGAAACGATCAATCTGTTCGTCTGGCAAAACGTTTATATGATGTTGTTTTGAGAAAAGAGACGTTAAATGCGAAAATGCACATTATGGCAGATGGTATGGGAGCGCTTGTAGCACTTGAAATGATGAACAAATATCCTGAATGTATTCGTTCTGTTGTTATGCTAAATCCGTGTTTAGATTTACCGGAATATGTAAGTTTTGAGAAAGAGCATAAATTTTTTTACAAGAGACTCGTGAAGGAATTAAGTTTGGCGTATGATGCCAAAGAAGAAGAAGTAGAATCAAAAATAAATAAGAAATCATTTACGCTTCTTCCATCTTGTGTACCTGTTAAAATTTTCGTATCAACACAAGAAAAAAGAGGAAGAAAACAGCAGTTGCGTAGATATGAGAAAATGAGGCAACTAAATCAATGTGATACTTCTGTCTTGTTCCATCTGCAAGATGTGAAATATAAAATGGTTAGGCAAACGACTGATTTCTTTAAAAAATATGAAGAAGAATTATGAAGCTCCCATATACATAAATGAGGAGCTATTTGTTTCAGAGGGAAAGGGTTGGTGGTATGGAACGCGTGCTGATAATAGGTGCACTTACGTTTGTAGGTTATCACCTTGTAAATAAAATGATTGCAGAAGAAGTGGAAGTCTATGGTCTTGATTTTGATGAATTCGATAGTATGACCAAAATTAATGAAGAGAAGTTATTATTAATTGGGCGAAATGCGTTATTTACGTATTATTCGATAAGAGATGAAGATGGATGGAGATCGGTTGAGGAAGAGAGATTCGATACTGTTTATTTTTGCTTATATGAGCCAAATCAGCAAAGTGGATTTCGGAATGAAAGAGTCATATTACAATATTTAAAGCGAATTATAAGAATGTGTGAAGAACAAAAAGTGAAGTTAAATTTAATTTCTTCTATTGAAGTAGGCAGTACAGATGAATCCGAAAATAAGCGCCTATTTTTGAAAGTAGAAGAAGGATTGAAAAAAGGGAATTTACAATATAGTGTATTTCGAGTTCCAACATTATATGGACCGTGGCAACCGTCCTTTATGATGTTTCATCAGCTTATTTTATCAGAATTAGTTGAAAAAGAGTGGCGTTGTACGATTGAGGAAAAGGGGAATGATTTACTTTACGTTGAAGATGTATGTGAATACTTATGGGAACATGGAACGAACGGGGCGCATCTTGGTATATACAATTTACTTAGTGGTAAACAGTCATTATGGGAAAAAGGTATGAATCTTTTACGCGCGGATGATAAAGTAAATAAAAATAATAACGAAGTAAGAGATGAGGCTATCGAAGTAATTTCAATAAAAAGAAATACTCCGTTAGAATACGGTTTAAATAAGCAACTGGCACACATGAAAAAATATAAAGAGTTATACGAAGGGTAGTACGCGTGTTACACTATTGTATGTGAAAGTTTTAATGGAGAGGAAGAGCATAATATGAACGAAAAAAGCATGCAGTTTTTACAAATCGCAATGAAGCATTTACCGGAAGCAAAGGCAATTTTAGATGATAATGGAATTGCACTTGATATGGAGAAGGCACAGCCGGTGTTAGAGTTGTTAATGAAAGTTATGAACGAAGCTTATGAGCTTGGGAAAGCAGATAAAGAATAAAAAGCATCTTTTTAAGATGGAAGAGAGGCCCGAACCGTGGATAGAAGCGGTCAGGGCCTTTTTTATTCTCGCCTGGGGGAAAACCAGAGATATGAAGAGGATAAAGGAAAAGTAGTGAGGAGAACTCTCTAGTTTAGAAGGAAAGCAGATAAAGAATAAAAAGCATCTTTTTAAGGTGGAAGAGAGGCTCGAACCGTGGATAGAAGCGGTCAGGGCCTTTTTTATTCTCGCCTGGGGGAAAACCAGAGATATGAAGAGGATAAAGGAAAGGTAGTGAGGAGAACTCTCTAGTTTAGAAGAAAAGCAGATAAAGAATAAAAAGCATCTTTTTAAGGTGGAAGAGAGGCTCGAACCGTGGATAGAAGCGGTCAGGGCCTTTTTTATTCTCGCCTGGGGGAAAACCAGAGATATGAAGAGGATAAAGGAAAGGTAGTGAGGAGAACTCTCTAGTTTAGAAGAAAAGCAGATAAAGAATAAAAAGCATCTTTTTAAGGTGGAAGAGAGGCTCGAACCGTGAACAGAAGGGTTTGAGTCTTTTTATATTTGAGAGGTATGTTTCTGTTTCTTTTAATGAAAAATAACGTGAATAATGCGTTAGCTTTCTGTTTTATGCGAAATATATTCTAGACAAAAATACATTTATGTTTTAAAATTAGTACCAAGTCATAATAATTGATATAAAACGGAGGGCTGCGATGTGAACGTGGGCATTTTAGGGATCGGAAGATATGTGCCGGAAAAAGTAGTCACAAATCACGATTTAGAAAAAATAATGGATACATCCGATGAATGGATTCGTACGAGAACGGGAATTGCAGAAAGACGCATTGCCGATGATACAATAGATACTTCATATATGGCCGTAGAGGCTGCAAAAAAAGCACTTGAAGATGCAGGGGTTAGCGGAGAAGATATCGATCTTATTTTAGTGGCGACAGTAACACCAGATCGTGCGTTTCCAGCAGTAGCTTGTGTCATTCAAGAAGCGATTGGAGCGAAACATGCAGCTGCAATGGATGTAGGTGCAGCATGCGCTGGTTTTATGTACGGAATGATTACAGCGCAGCAATTTATTCAAACGGGGACTTATAAAAACGTATTAGTAGTTGGTAGTGATAAGCTATCTAAAATTGTAGACTGGAATGATCGAAATACAGCGGTATTATTTGGAGACGGAGCCGGTGCTATCGTAATGGGAGCAGTTTCAGAAGGAAGAGGCGTTCTATCTTTCGAATTAGGAGCAGACGGAAGCGGCGGTAAGCATCTATATCAAGACGAGTATGTTATGATGAATGGCAGAGAAGTCTTTAAATTTGCCGTTCGTCAACTTGGTGAATCTTGTCTTCGCGTGCTGGATAAGGCTGGTCTTACAAAAGAGGATGTGGATTTCTTAGTACCGCATCAAGCGAATATTCGTATTATGGAATCTGCAAGAGAGAGATTAAATTTACCACAAGAAAAAATGAGTATGACAATTGAAAAGTTTGGTAATACATCGGCTTCTTCAATTCCAATTGCAATGGTAGAGGAATTGCAAAATGGACGTATTCAAGATGGTGATTTAATTATACTTGTTGGTTTTGGTGGCGGATTAACATGGGGAGCAGTCGCTCTTCGTTGGGGTAAATAAGGACTGAGAGAAAAAAAGGAGTGTATTTTGTATGGAAAAAAAGAGGGTCGTAATTACAGGACTAGGAGCTGTTACACCGGTCGGAACAGATGTTGAAACAGCATGGGAAAACATTAAAAAGGGTGTATCTGGAATCGGACGACTTACAAGAATTGATCCGGAACTATTTCCAGCAAAAGTAGCAGCAGAAATTAACGACTTTGAAGTCGAGAAATATATTGATAAAAAAGAAGCGCGCCGTATGGACCGCTTTACACAATATGCAGTAGCAGCAGCGAAAATGGCAGTTGCAGATGCAAAGCTTGAAATTACAGAAGAAAACGGACCTCGAATTGGTGTATGGATTGGATCAGGTATTGGCGGTATGGAAACATACGAAGAACAATTTAAGATTTTTACTGAGAAAGGCCCACGCCGCGTGAGCCCATTCTTCGTACCGATGATGATTCCGGATATGGCAGCAGGTCAAGTATCAATCGCAACAGGAGCAAAAGGAATTAACACTTGTTCTGTAACGGCTTGTGCATCTGGTGCAAACTCAATTGGTGATGCATTTAAAGCAATTCAGCGTGGTGATGCTGATGCAATGATTACAGGCGGAGCAGAAGCACCGCTAACAAGTATGGCATTCGCAGGATTTAGCTCAGCGAAAGCATTAACATTTAATGAAGACCCAGCAACGGCTTGCCGTCCATTTGATAAAAACCGTAGCGGTTTTGTAATGGGTGAAGGCTCAGGTATTCTAATTCTTGAAGAATTAGAGCACGCATTAGCGCGTGGTGCTCACATTTACGCGGAAATTGCTGGTTATGGTGCAACTGGAGATGCGTTCCATATTACAATGCCTGCTCCTGGTGGTGAAGGCGGAGTGCGTGCAATGCGTCAAGCTTTAGCTGATGCAGGCCTACAGCCAGAAGATATTGATTACATTAATGCGCATGGTACAAGTACGGATGCGAATGAAAAATATGAAACGATGGCAATTAAAGAAACTTTCGGTGAGCACGCGTATAAAGTAGCGATTAGCTCAACGAAATCAATGACAGGTCACTTATTAGGAGCAGCTGGTGCTGTTGAAGCGATTTTCTCTATTAAATCAATTACAGACGGAGTAATTCCGCCAACAATTAACTATGAGACACCAGATCCAGAATGTGACTTAGATTACGTACCGAATCAAGCGAGACACCAAGAAGTAAATGCAGTATTAAGTAACTCATTAGGATTTGGTGGTCATAACGCAGTGTTAGTATTTAAATCGTATAAATAATAGATAAAATAAGGAGTTTTTTCGCAATATATTGCGAAAAAACTCCTTATTTATTTTTACGCCTTTTTCTCCTGTAGCATATACATAAGAAAAAGGAGGGATAAAGATGGGGATTGTTGAAACAGCTGAATGGCTACATTTATATTATGGGCGGCCAGAAAAACTTTGTGAGAAATTTACGAAGTATATTCCGTTGCCAAAAGAAAGGTTGTATCGCTTTTTAATTTCAAAAGGGATGTATCGCCCGATCATGCGCGGAGAAAAGGAAATTAAAGAATTAGAGGAAAAGGAAATTTGGAAAGAATTGAGCCTGGAGTATGATAAACTGAAAAACTGGTTAAAAGGTCCAGATGTCCCTGTCTTTATTTTATTATCAGATTCCTATAATCGAACTGTACAAGAAGAGTATAACGGTAGGGCTGGATTATCTATGCGTCATGTTATTTTCTTATTCGTATGTGGACGGAATTCGGTAGAAGAATTAAAAGTGTTATTAGCGCATGAATATCATCACATATGCAGGTTACATCAAATTGAGACGAAAGAAACAGAATATACATTACTTGATACGATGATTATGGAAGGGCTAGCTGAACAAGCAGTAACAGAAAGGTATACAGAAAAAAACAATGCACCGTGGACGGCGTATCTTTCAAAGGAAGAGGCTATTTATTATTGGAAAAATATTGTACATGAAAGAATAAGTATAAAACGAGGAACAAGGGAACATGACATCTTATTAAATGGCTTTCACTCTTATCCGAAGATGCTTGGCTATGCGCTTGGATTTCATATTGTCAAAGATTGTGTAACTTTGGAAGGAGAAGATACACTTTCTTTATTATCTATAGATGCAAAAGAAATATTGAATAAAGCAAGTACATTTCATATATAAAAAAACAGGATTTCTATTTCCTGTTTTTTTAGTATTAATAGAAGAAAAAATAATAATTAGAATATATTTCCTCAAGTGGAATAAAGTTAAGCAAAAATGAACATAATGATTGGTACAAACAGTAGTGAAGTGAGGGGTAGTGAATGTTATATCTACATGATGTATGGGTAAATTGGTTTGAAGGTGAAGAAAATGGGTATAACGTTTGTCATTTTTACGAATGGCGGAAAGATGATACGATTGAGCTATTAGATCAAGTGCCATTATTAAAAGTAGATGCCACATTATATCATTACATCGAGAACGAATTGTTAGAGCTTCCGCAAAAAATGCTGGAAGACGTACATCATAAGGCTTATATTCGTAAAAATCATGAACGTTTGCAGCAAGAGTATTGCTTTGTTGTTACAGATGGAAAAGGAATTATTGCGATTGACACAATTGGTTACAATGTACCAATTCGCAAAAGCAGACTTATACCACGCCAAGAGCAGATGGTATATGAGATGGTAGAAAACGTACAAGCAGAAAAGTATGAGTTCCAAGTAGAAGAAACAGAAAAAGAACATCACATTTTATCACCATCACCTTTCATTATGAATGGCTTGACTCGTAAAGAAAGACAGCTAAAACAATTATTATTTATGGCGTTAGATCAATTACATACAACGAAAAATACAGCAGAAATTCGCTATTGGTTCACAGAGTGGGATCCATCAGCATATGGAATGGTTCAACATATGGAATTTGAAGATATTTGGGTTAAGCTGTATGATGAAGCGAAAACAGGCTGGTCTGATAAGCATGAACAATTATGCGAGCGTCTCGTAAAAGGACAGCCATTTTTTGAAAAGTTATGGGAAATGGAAAATGAGCAAAAGGTAAATTAAAAAACCGCCAATTGGCGGTTTTTTAATTTTGTAGTAATCCAGCTCCAGCGGCAAGAATGTTCGGTGGCTTCGCGCCTTCCTGCGAGGCAAAAAGCGCCTCTACGTCAGGAGCTCCATCCCCCTCACATTCTGAACGAGCCGCTTCCGCTTTATATGTTACCTACGTTTTCTGCTTAGTCCCATTGCGTTTTCTACTTTGCGTAGTTGTTTGAATGCAACGCGGTTTGCTTTTTCTGCACCTTTGTCTAGAATTTCGTCTAGTTCTGGTGAGTTGATTAGTTCGTTATATTTGTCTTGGATTGGACGAATTGCTTCTACGACTACTTGCGCTAGGTCGCCTTTGAAGTCGCCGTATCCTTTTCCTTCGTACATTGCTTCAATTTCTTCAACTGTTTTTCCAGAGAATGAAGAGTAGATTGTTAATAAGTTAGAGATACCAGGTTTGTTTTCTTTATCAAATTTCACAATACCTTCAGAGTCAGTAACAGCACTCTTAATTTTCTTTTCAATTGTTTTTGGTTCATCAAGCATACTGATCATTGATTTTGGATTCGGATCAGATTTACTCATTTTCTTCGTAGGTTCTGTTAATGACATAACGCGAGCGCCTACTTTTGGAATACGAATTTCAGGAATTGTGAACACTTCACGGAAGCGTTTGTTGAAACGCTCTGCTAGGTCGCGTGTTAATTCCATATGTTGCTTTTGATCATCACCAACTGGTACGATTTCAGTGTTGTAAAGTAAAATATCAGCAGCCATTAATGGTGGATACGTAAGTAATCCAGCTGGAACTGAATCTCTACCCGAAGCTTTATCTTTATATTGCGTCATACGTTCTAATTCTCCAACGTAAGCAACAGATTGCATGATCCATCCTAATTGAGCGTGTGCTGGTACTTCTGATTGTACAAATAAAGTAGCTTTTTCAGGATCGATGCCGCATGCTACATAAAGTGCAGCAAGACTGCGGATGTTTTTACGAAGTTCAACGGGATCTTGAGGTACTGTAATCGCATGTTGGTTTACAATACAGAAATAACAGTCGTGTTCATTTTGAAGCTCTGTAAACTGCTTCATTGCGCCTAAATAGTTTCCAAGTGTAATCGTTCCACTTGGCTGAATACCAGAAAAGATAACTGACATAAGTAATTCCTCCTAAAATTGAATGCGTGATGGGGGGAAGAGAAGGCAAACAAAAAAGCCCATTCATCCCAAAAACTATAGGGACGAATGGACCGCGGTACCACCCTAATTATTTCACTACTGTGAAATCTCTCTAATCCATAATAACGTTAGGATATAACGCCAAAGCCTACTACTTTCGGTTCGGTTTGGTGCTCAAAAGCCCATTCCATACTGTACAATTACTTGTTCACACCAACCACAAGCTCTCTGAAATTGCCTCAATATGTACTCTTCTTTATCATCGCATACATATAAATTTATTTATTGTTACTTGAGCTCTTTTAATATGAAAGAACTAAAGTTTTATAACAAAATGTTTTGCTGATTATTATATCATATGGGATAGTGTTTGCAAACTACATCAAAATAGTAAAGCTAATGAGGGTCGAGAACAACCCAAGGAAGATACCTGTAATACAAATTGGATATGTCCATTTGAATGAATATGTTTTATAAATACGTTCTTTCTTATCTGTAGGTTCCTCGACTTCTTCAATTAAAGAGTCAATCTTTTTGTTCGTACCAAATACTCTTTGGAATGCGTAAATGGTTACATTGAAAAAACCATTTTGAAATATGTATAAAAAACCGCCGATAAGAATAAAAAACAGTGCAATATAAAACAAAATGTTGACAAAGTTCAACAAAAATTGAGATGAAATGAGGAATGCACCAATACTAGAAGCAATCATCGCTATAAAAATTAGTATACAAGTATGAAAAAAAACTTTATTCAAAATATTCCCCTCCGTCAAAATATTACTAGAATTATTATACTATAAAAGCTATAATAAGTACTAGGATTAATTTTTTGAAAATTATACGCAATTAAAGGTCTGATTTTAAGATGATGGTAGCAATGTTAATGTATCCCTTTACGAAAAATTAAAAATATAAATATTTTATTAAAAATTTTAACAAAAAAACAAAAAACTATATTCACAATTGTTATATTATATGTATAATGAAAATTGTAGAAACTTGGAGATTATTCTTTCAATTCTACTTTTTAACAAGTGAGGGTACAGGAAGTGCAATTAGGGGAGGCAACACAACATGAAGAAAAAGATACCGTTATTACTTGCATCAACTTTAACTGCAAGTATGTTGCTTAGCGCGTGTAGCTACCAAAAAGATGACGCAAAAGCAAAAGGGAAAGAGAACGCTACGAGTAGTAGTAACGGAAAACAGATTCTTAATTTAACAGAGTTATCTGAAATTCCGTCAATGGATGCATCATTAGCATCTGATTCTTCATCTTCTACAGCATTAAATAATACGATGGAAGGTTTATATCGTATTGGCAAAGATCAAAAGAGAATGCCTGGAGTTGCAGAAGATGTCGAAAAGCTAGATGATGGGAAGAAATACATATTTAAATTAAGAAGAGATGCGAAATGGTCGAATGGGGAACCTGTAACAGCTAAAGACTTTGTGTATTCATGGAAAAGAGCAGTAAATCCAGATACAAAAGCAACGTATTCATACATTATGTTCGATATTAAAAATGCAGAGAAAATTCATAAAAAAGAATTACCTGCTGACCAATTAGGTGTAAAAGCGATTGATGATTATACACTAGAAGTAGAATTAGACAATCCCGTTCCTTACTTTATCGATTTAACAGTTTATCCAGTATTTTACCCACTAAATGAAAACTTTGTAAAAGCACAAGGTGACAAATTTGGTTTAGAGGCAAATACAACATTATATAACGGTCCATTCGTTATGAGTGATTGGAAACATGAACAAAGTTTCCAATTCAAGAAGAATCCTTCATATTGGGATAATAAAACGGTTAAAATCGAAGAAATCAACTTTAATATTGTAAAAAATACAGCAACTGATGTAAATTTATATGAGACAAACGCGATTGATCGAGCGGCTTTAACGTCTGAATTTGTTGATAAGTTTAGAAAAAGCCCAGAGTTCCAAACAAGAAAAGAGGCAGGGGTTGCTTACTTAAGATTTAATCAAAGTAATCAGTACTTAAGTAATAAAAACTTAAGAAAAGCAATTTCAATGTCCTTTGACCGTGATAACATTGCAAAAGTTATTTTAAATAACGGCGCAATTGGAGCTTACGGATTTGTTGGAAAAGATTTCGCTGAAGGTCCAAATAAAAAAGATTTCCGAGCTGAAAATGGAAAGCTAGTTGAAACAAATCCAAAAGAAGCAAAAAAGCTTTGGGAAACAGCGAAGAAAGAGCTTGGAACTGATAAAATCGAACTAGAATTCTTAAACTTTGATAATGAAGATGCTAAAAAAGTTGGGGAATTCTTAAAAGGTGAGATGGAAAAGAACTTACCAGGTTTATCAATTAAAATTAAACAGCAACCATTCGCACAAAAAAATAAATTAGAAGATTCTCAGCAATATGATATTGCGTTTGGTATTTGGGGACCAGATTTCCCAGATCCAATCTCATATTTAGATATGTTTGTTACGAATGGTTCTCAAAATAAAACAGGGTATTCTAATCAGAAATATGATGAGTTAATCCTAAAAGCTAAAACAGATACAAAAGATTTACAAGCTCGCTGGGACAACCTTCTAGAAGTAGAGAAGATGTTAATTAAAGAGGATGCAGTTATCACTCCAATCTTCCAAAAAGGTTCAGCGTATGTAGTAAAAGGTGCCGTAAAAGATATTATCCCAATTAACTATGGTGGTAAATTAACTTACAAATGGGCATCTGTTGAACAAAAATAATCTTTTTTTTCCATCGTTTACAAGGGTATATGCCTATGATGGGCATATGCTCTTATTTTAAAAAAATAAAAGTAAGAATATTTTAAACTATCTTATTGCTTTTGAGAAAAACGGGGAGGTGCTTGACTATGGGACGTTATGTATTAAAACGTTTCGTGTACATGGCTTTGACATTATTTTTAATTACTACAATGACTTTCTTTTTGATGAAATTACTTCCGGGTTCTCCGCTTAAAAACCAGGAGAAGCTATCACCGGCACAAAAAGAAATCATTCTTGAAAAATACGGATTGAATGATCCGGTACCAGTTCAATATGCACGTTACTTAGGTAACTTAGCAAAAGGTGATTTAGGGGTATCATTCCAATATGATAACCGCCCAGTAACAGACATGATTGTGGATCGTATTGGACCATCAGCCCAATTAGGTTTACAAGCGATTATATTAGGAACATTTATCGGTTTAATTTTAGGTATTGTTGCCGCACTTCGTAATAATACGTGGGTAGATTATAGTGCAACAGTTATTTCGGTACTCGGAATGTCGGTACCATCATTCGTATTCGCCGCATTACTGCAATATTTCGTAGGGGTAAAACTAGGCTGGTTCCCAGTAGCATTCTGGAAAGGACCAGAGTTTACTGTAATGCCTACAATTGCATTATCGATGGGAGTTATCGCGACAATCGCACGTTTCTCTCGTGCAGAATTAATTGAAGTTATGCAAGCCGATTACATTTTAACAGCGAAAGCGAAAGGAATTAGCCAAGGCGTTATCATTGTCAAACATGCACTTCGTAACGCGTTAATTCCAGTTGTAACAATTTTAGGACCAATGGTTGCGGCATTAATTACAGGAACACTTGTTATCGAGCAAATTTATGCTGTACCAGGACTTGGGGAACAATTCGTTAAATCGATTACTTTAAATGACTATACAGTTATTATGGGAACTACGATTTTCTATAGTGCGATCTTCATTTTAGTTATTTTCATTGTCGATATTTTATACGGAATTATTGATCCTCGTATTCGTTTAGCGGGAGGGAAAAAATGATGAAAGATGTACAAAAATTATCTCCAGATTTATTTCAACAAGCCAATCAAAATAATGTTGATAATGAAGTCATTGCCCGTCCAAGCTTAACGTTTTGGCAAGATGTAAGAAGACGTTTATTCCAACATAAAGGTGCGATGCTTGGCCTTGTATTGTTAGTTATCATTGCGCTATTAGCGATTTTTGGACCGATGGTAAGTAAACACTCGTATAAAGAGCAAGATTTAGGTCGTGCGAAATTACCACCAAAAATTCCAGTTATTGAAAATGTTCATTGGTTACCATTTGACGGTACAGATCAATATGGTGTTGACCAATATGAAAAACGTGATATTAAAGAGTACTTCTGGTTTGGTACAGATGACCTTGGCCGTGACTTATGGACAAGAACATGGGAAGGTACACGCGTATCATTATATATCGCTCTTTTAGCGGCAGCAATTGACTTAGTAATTGGGGTTGCATACGGAGGTATTTCAGCATTCTACGGCGGTAGAGTAGATAACATTATGCAACGTATTATGGAGATTATTAACGGTATTCCATACTTAATCATCGTTATTTTAATGGTAATCATTATGGGATCTGGTATTTGGTCAATTACACTTGCGATGGCGATTACAGGTTGGATAGGGATGTCGCGTATTGTTCGTGGACAAATCTTAAAGTTAAAAAACCAAGAATATGTATTAGCATCTCGTACATTAGGTGCAACAAATACACAATTAATTGTGAAACATTTAATTCCAAACGTAATGGGACCTATTATCGTAATGACGATGTTTACAATTCCATCAGCGGTGTTTGGTGAAGCGTTCTTAAGTTTCATCGGTTTAGGAATTCAGCCACCATTTGCGTCACTAGGTTCTCTTGTAAATGATGGTTATAAATCTATTCAAACGTATCCGCATATGATGTTCATCCCTGCGGTTGTCATCAGTATATTAATTTTAGCGTTTAACTTAATGGCAGACGGATTACGCGACGCGTTAGATCCAAAAATGCGTAAGTAAAAGAGGGGAGAGGCAAAGATGAAAACATTGTTAGAGGTAAAAGATTTACAAGTCTCCTTTGATACACATGCAGGTGAAGTACAAGCTGTACGCGGCGTTACTTTTGATTTGAAAAAAGGAGAAACATTGGCGATTGTAGGAGAATCTGGTTCAGGGAAATCAGTTACTTCTAAAGCGTTAATGGGATTAATTCCGAATCCTCCTGGACGCATTAAAAATGGTGAAATCGTATTTGAAGGTCGTGACTTAACAAAATTAACAGAAAAAGAAATGCAGCAAGTACGCGGTAAAGATATTGCGATGATTTTCCAAGATCCAATGACATCATTAAACCCAACGATGACAATTGGAAATCAAATTATGGAAGGTCTAATTAAACACCAAGGGATGAGTAAAGCAGATGCACGTAAAGTTGCTTTAGAGTTAATTGACCTTGTAGGTATTCCAAATCCAGAAGCTCGTTTAAAACAATATCCTCACCAATTCTCAGGTGGTATGAGACAGCGTGTAGTTATTGCGATGGCGTTAGCTTGTAACCCGAAATTATTAATTGCCGATGAGCCGACAACAGCGCTAGACGTTACGATTCAGGCGCAAATTTTAGAACTTATGAAAGACATTCAGCAAAAAACAGAAGCAGCAATCATTTTCATTACGCATGACTTAGGTGTAGTAGCAAACGTTGCGGACCGAGTGGCAGTTATGTACGCTGGTAAAGTTGTTGAAATTGGAACTGTAGATGAAATTTTCTACAATCCGAAACATCCATATACTTGGGGTTTAATCGCATCTATGCCAAGTTTAGATGGTTCAGAAGAAGAGTTATATGCAATCCCTGGAACACCTCCAGATTTATTGAAGCCGCCAAAGGGAGATGCTTTTGCACCACGTAACCCACAGGCACTGAAAATTGATTTTGAAATGGACCCACCTTTATTTAAAGTAAGTGATACGCACTATGCGGCAACTTGGTTACTTCACGAGCAAGCTCCAGAAGTAAAACCGCCGGCAGTCGTTGAAAAACGCATTCTTCAAATGAAAGCAGGTGAACAACATGACTAAACAACGTGAGAAATTAATTGAAGTAAAAAATGTAAAGCAGCACTTCGACGTGAGTGGTGGTGTTGTCAAAGCGGTTAATGATATTTCATTTGATATTTACCGCGGAGAAACATTTGGTCTTGTAGGAGAATCAGGTTGTGGTAAATCGACAACTGGAAGAACGATTATTCGTTTATATGATGCAACTGCTGGTGAAGTGTTATTCGATGGTGAAAATGTACATGGTAAAAAATCACGCGCAGAGCTGAAGAAATTCAACCGTAAAATGCAAATGATTTTCCAAGATCCATATGCATCATTAAACCCTCGTATGACAGTAGGGGATATTATTGCAGAAGGTATCGATATTCACGGACTAGCGAAAAGTAAAAAAGAGCGCATGGACCGTGTTCATGAACTATTAAACACAGTTGGTTTAAATAAAGAGCACGCAAACCGTTTCCCACACGAATTCTCAGGTGGACAACGTCAGCGTATCGGTATCGCTCGAGCGCTTGCTGTAGACCCAGAATTTATCATTGCCGATGAGCCGATCTCAGCACTTGACGTATCGATTCAGGCGCAAGTTGTAAACTTACTGAAAAAGTTACAAAAAGAAAAAGGTTTAACATACTTATTCATCGCCCATGATTTATCAATGGTAAAATACATTAGTGACCGTATTGGTGTAATGTACCGTGGCCAAATCGTTGAGTTAACAACAAGTGATGAATTATATGCGAATCCAATTCATCCATATACGAAATCACTATTATCAGCGATTCCACTTCCAGATCCAGATTATGAGCGCAATCGTAAACGTATCGTATATGATCCATCACAGCATAATTATGGTAGTGAAGCACCAACAATGCGTGAAATTCGCCCAGGACATTTCGTACTATGTTCGGAAGCGGAGTACAAGAAATATAAAGAGATTTATCAATAAGAAAAAGAGCCATTCTTCTGTTATGGAAGGATGGCTCTTTTTCTACTATATAAAAGAATTGTATACATTTGTCGGTCAGTCGATATATTTAAAGAATCGCCGATATAAATCTCATGTATCATTAGTGATATCCATATGCAAAATTACTGAACTTGAACAGAAACATTCTCCTCTTGTTCTTCAGGTTTAACAAGCGCATAACGCTCCCATGCTCTACTTTTCCAGCGGAAGAACATAATAATGGCACGTGTCCATTCATCGATGGCGATTGCTAGCCAAATACCAACGAGCCCCATATCTAAATGAAAGGCGAAAAAGTAACCTAGTGGTAAACTCATTAACACCATAGAGAATGCACCGATTAAAACAGGATATTTTGCATCACCAGCTGCACGAAGCGAATTAATGATGACGATGTTCATCGTACGTCCCGTTTCAAGTAGTACACTTAGTAAAAGAACACTTGCGCCTAACCCGATAATGTGCGGATTATCTGTAAACAGTCCCATTAATTGTGTACGGAATGTAATAACGAGAGCGACCATACATAAAGTTACACCAATTGCCCATTTTACACTTTTCCATAAGCGTTCGTATGCTTCATCTTTTTCGCCACCACCAACGAGGCGGCCAATAATAATGGCTGTTCCCATACCAATTGCAATTGCAAATAAATAAGTGAACATGGAAATGTTAGTAGCGTATTGTCTAGCAGCTAATGATTCCGTTCCTAAGTACGTTGCGTAATAAAGGAAGACGATTTGACAAGCTTGATACATCACTTGTTCAAATGCAGATGGAATGCCAATTTTTAAAATTTTCCCAATGTATTCTTTGGATAAAGTGAAGTAATATTGTAATTTCACACGATATTCCATAACGCGGTATAGTAACCAGAAGAAAACAATAAGTGCGATCAATCGACTGATAGCGGAAGAAATTGCAGCCCCTTGTACACCGAGCTCAGGGAAACCAAATTTCCCGAAAATGAGTACGTAGTTTCCAGCGATATGAATCATATTCATTCCGAGTGAAATAAACATCGCTTGCTTTGTAAAACCGTGTACACGGATAATTGCGGCTAATGAGTTAATAATAGCTTGTAGGAAGATGGCTCCTCCGACGATAGATAAGTAGTTTTGCGCATACGTTAGTACATCGCCTTGTAAGTTCATTGCGAGCATCATATGTTTCGAAAATAAAAGAAAACCAGCGCTTATAACGAGCCCAACTATTAAATTTAATGTGACGGCTAATGCTGATATTTTAGATGCTTCCATAAAGCGTTTGGAACCGAGGTATTGAGATACAACGATAGCAGCGCCGTTCCCGATGACTTCTAATACCAAAATCGCAATATGAAGATATTGATTCGCTGCACCAACCCCAGATACAGCATCGTCTGATAATGCACTTAACATGAAAGTATCAGCGATCCCCATTAACATAAAAAGAAAAACTTCTAGAAAAATAGGCCATGTTAATAAGAATAAACTTAATTTCTCAGTAGGCCCGTTTTTTGCCTGAATTGCTGCCATGTCCGTCCCCTCTTTACCGATATCTATTTTTAGCAAAATGTATCGTAACATACTTTCTTAACCTTTGCACTCATTTTAGCCTACATATTTTTATTATGAAGAGAGTGCTATTTTATGATAAAAACAAAAGGATAATTATACATAAAATATTATGAGATATAAAATTCATTTTTCTCTGATAATTTAGAAAAGTATAAAAAATATTATTTTTAACACTTTAGTATGAATAATCAGCAATATGAAACGTTTACAAAGGTATATTTTTTAACGAAAAATTTTAATGAAATAGAAATATAAATATACAAAAAATATATTTGTGTGTATAATATGAATTATTAGAACATATATATATTTCTTTTTGTTTGAAAATGAAAGGGTTAACATTTTTTTGGAGGGTGGAAGTATGAAAAAAAAGATACCAGTTTTTGTAGCATCAACAGTAGCGATGAGCATGATGTTAGGGGCATGTAGCTATCAAAAAGATGAATCGCAAGCAAACGCTAAAGGGGATAGCGGAAAAAGCGGCGCGAAGCAAGTTATTAACTTAATTGAAACACAAGAAATTCCAACGATGGATCCAGCGTTATCAGCTGATGCAGTTTCTTCAAGAGTAATGACTAATACGATGGAAGGCTTATACAGTTTAGGAAAAGATGATAAGCTAGTTCCTGGTGTAGCGAAGGAATTCAAAAAATCAGAAGATGGTAAAAAATATACATTTAAATTACGTGAAGACGCAAAATGGTCAAATGGTGAGCCTGTGACGGCAAAAGATTTCGTATATGCATGGCAAAGAGCGATTAACCCAGATACAGCTGCGAAATCAGCGTACATTATGTATGATATAAAAAATGCAGAGAAAATTAATAAAAAAGAGATGAGTCCGGATCAATTAGGGGTAAAGGCGATTGATGACTATACATTAGAAGTGGAATTAGATAATTCAATTCCATACCTTGTAGATTTAATGGTATATCCAATCTTCTATCCTGTGAATGAAAAGTTTGTGAAAGAGCAAGGTACGAAGTTTGGTTTGGAAGCGAATACAACGCTTTATAACGGGCCATTTACATTAAGTGATTGGCAACATGAACGTAGCTTTAAAATGACAAAGAGCGCGTCATATTGGGACAATAAAGAAGTGAAGATTGAAGAAGTAAACTTTAATATTGTAAAAGATACATCTACGCCAATTAACTTATATGAAACAAATGCAATTGATCGAGCGTCGTTATTAGCGGAGTTTATTGATAAATATAAAGGAAAACCAGATTTCCAAACAGTAGAAGATACATCTGTATTCTTCCTTCGTTTAAATCAAAAAGATCCAGCTTTAGCAAATAAAAATATTCGTAAAGCAATTTCACTTGCTTTTGACCGTAAGCCATTCGTGGATACATTATTAAATAACGGTTCTAAGCCAGCGACAGGATTAATTCCTGATAACTTCATTAAAGGACCAGATAAAAAAGATTTCCGTGCTGTAAACGGGGATATTGTAAAACCAAACGTGAAAGAAGCGAAGAAATATTGGGAAGCTGGTAAAAAAGAACTTGGTAAAAATGAAATCGAATTAGAATTATTAAATGAAGATGTAGAGTTATCAAAGAAAACTGGTGAATATTTAAAAGGTGAATTAGAAAAGAATTTACCAGGTTTAACAGTAAAAATTAAACAACAACCATTCGCACAAAAACTAAAATTAGAAGATGCGGGCGATTATGTCATGTCATTCTCTGGATGGAGTGCGGACTTCCCAGATCCAATTACATATCTTGATATGTTTGTAACAGATGGGTCACAAAATAAGATGAAGTACTCTAATCCAAAATACGATGAAATCATTATGAAGGCGAAAAAAGATGGAAGCGATGTAAATGCTCGTTGGAAGAACTTATTAGAAGCAGAAAAAATGTTACTTGATGATGCTGCGATCGTTCCAGTATATCAACGTGGTAGAGCATATTTACAAAGAGATTCAATTAAAAATATGTATAACCATAAATATGGCGGCGATTTAAGCTTTAAATGGGCGTCAGTAGAGAAATAAGAAAAAAAGCAGGTGATCACCTGCTTTTTTTAATACGTTCGTTTCTTATAAATGCCTTTTCCGCCAACTTGGTTCCAGCCAGATTGTACATCCAAACTTTTGTTAACAAACTTCATTTTTTCTTTTCCACCAAAGAGCTTTTCGCCGATGCTATTTGTAATGACACCAATCAATGCTGTTATTCCGATGATGAGGGCAGCAACCGTAATAAAATCAATAAAAAAAGCAATCATTTGAAAACTCCCCCTTTGCCTGTCTGTATGTTTATTGTATGAGATAAAAAATGAAAAAGAAAGAAATGTCAGAAAAATATTTAATTTACTTTAGAAATCATGTAGACAGGAGGGAGGATATTTGTTAAAATAAGAACAAATGTTCCTTTTTATTCTCATTTGTATAGTCTTACATTTCTTAATTGATTTATCAAGAAAAAGTAAGAAAACGTTCTCTTTTTCATAGGGAAGATTATAGATAAATAACTATATATTATATGAAAAATCTATGGGAAGTGAGTAGTAAAAGGGTTGAAAGTTATTGTTAAAGTACAGCTGAAATGAGCGTAATCATGTTACATAGCAGTGAAATACACGGGAGAGTTTTCTCAACTAGCAGGAAATTTACTGTATATTTCTTGCAAAATCTATTGTATAATGATTATAGAAGTTACTTATTAAAAGTAATTGTTGTTTATTATAAGTTGTTGCTTACATGAAATGTGATTTTTGTACTTTTCAATAAGACAAGTTATCACGAAAAATTGCTGAAGTTAGAAATTAAAACTGTATTTAGTACAGAATTTGTACTCTTTAAGGAGAGTGAGCTTTGTATGGTAACATTATATAGTTCTCCAAGCTGTACGTCTTGTAGAAAGGCGAAATTATGGCTAGAGGAAAATCATATTCCCTATACAGAACGTAATATTTTCTCAGATCCATTAACGATTGAGGAAATTAAAGAGATTTTACGTATGACAGAAAGCGGAACGGATGAGATTATTTCTACTCGTTCGAAAGTTTTCCAAGAATTGAATGTAAACTTAGAGTCTTTACCACTTCAAGATTTATATAAGATGATTCGTGACTATCCAGGGATTTTACGTCGTCCAATTATGATTGACGAGAAACGCCTTCAAGTTGGTTACAACGAAGACGAAATTCGTCGTTTCTTACCACGTACAGTAAGAACGTTCCAATTACGTGAAGCACAACGTCTTGTAAATTAATTATAATAATATGAAAACCTTCTACCTATTATATAGTAGAAGGTTTTTTTTAATGTTTCACATTGCGTAATCGAACTTGTTGTACAATAAAGCCGATGCATAAAATAGTGAAAATGAACAAATAAGGAATGCTTGCAGTGAAACTTGGATTGTTATGAAAAAAGGTTGCAAGTCTGTCTTCATGTGTAACCATTTTTCCTGCAGTATAGGCAAGAATTGCTGCACCGCAATAAATGAGGAATGGAAATCGCTCCATAAGTATTAAAATAAGTTTGCTGCCCCAAATAATAATCGGGATAGAAATGAGTAAGCCGATTATGACGAGTAAAAATCTCCCGTGAGCTGCACCTGCAATGGCAATAACATTATCAAACCCCATAACGAGATCCGCGAAAACAATTGTCCGCACAGCTTGAAATAAAGTTGTTTTTCCTTGAATAGAAGAAAGATCGTTGCTATTATCGGTTAATAAATTGACTGCAATTAATGTAAGTAAAACCCCGCCAATCAATTGTAGAAATGGAATGTCGAGTAAATAGACAGCTAGTATAGTAAGGACAATTCTTAGTACAATCGCTAAAAGAGTACCGATCAAAATAGCCTTATTTCGTTTCGATTCAGGTAAATTTCGGCTAGCTAGTGCGATGACGATTGCATTGTCACCACCTAATACAACATCGATACCGACAATCATTAGTACGGATGTTAAAAACTCTAAGTCCATTCGTCTGCCTCCATTTATGATGTTTTAATAAGCGAACTATATGTATGTGATGAAGAAAGTTGTTGTTAAATAATCTCTTCTAATAGAAGTTTCACTTTATTACAGTGTACGGGGGAATGTGGAAATGTATGTCCAAATTTTTTGTAAGTAAGAAATCGCTATAATAATATATTTACGTAGTTGATCGAGTAAAGATAGGCATATAACTATTTTTGTAAAATAAATCGATTTTATTTCCATTCTGGAGAATCTTATCATAAAATGAGAGTACAAGAATCTATTGATTTGTCATATGAGTGGGGAATCCCTTCATAACAATTCTAAGCAGGAAGGGAGAGTTGTATTTTGGATATTGAAAGAATTAATGATCATACGATGAAATTTTTTATTACGTACATTGATATAGAGGATAGAGGATTTAATCGTGAAGAGATTTGGTATGATCGCGAACGAAGTGAAGAGCTCTTTTGGGAGATGATGGACGAAGCTCGTGATCATGACGATTTCTTTATTGATGGACCGTTATGGATTCAAGTGCAAGCAGTCGATAAAGGGATTGAAGTACTTGTCACGAAAGCAGAGCTTTCAAAAGACGGGCAAAAGCTGGAACTACCGATAGGGGTAGACAAAATTATAGATATTCCTCTAGATGAAGGCATCGAATCATTATTCCAACAAGAATTAGTCGAAGAGGTAGAAGAACAAACAGGAACAAACTTTAATGAAGATGGTACGTTTGGCTTTTTAATTAAGTTTAATGATTTTGAAGATGTCATTTCATTAAGTCATCGTCTTATCTTTGAAGATATAAAAGATGAGCTGTATTCATTTGAGAACCGCTATTATGTATATGTGGAATTCGATGAAGTGCTACATGATGAAGAAGAAATCGATCGTATTTTAAGTATTATTTTAGAATATGGGGAAGAATCAACTTTAACAATTCATCGTGTAAGTGAGTATGGAAAACAAATTGTGAAAGAGCATGCTCTTGAAACGATTCGCAATAATTTTCCTGCTAAAACGTAGGCCGATTTCTGTAGTATGAAATCGGCTTTTTATATGAAGAATAGGAAAGCTTTCTTAGTTAGGAGGTAAGAGATGAAAAATACGTTAAAGCTGATTTTCTTTATACTGCTATTGTTCGCATTATTTGTTTCGTTACGTATGTTTATTGATGTAGCATTTTATTCAGATGTGATTGGGATAAAAGATGTTTCGATTTTAGGTATTATCAGTATTTTATTTACAGTATCTGCGTTTTTAATTGGTTGCGTTATTTTCTTAGAAAATCGACATCCATCTAAAACACTTACATGGTTAATTGTTTTAGGAATTTTTCCGGTATTTGGATTCTTCGCTTATTTATTATTCGGACAAAATTTTCGGAGAAAAAGAATGTTCCAAAAGAAGGCGTTACTTGATGAACAAGCGTTTTTACAATATAAGGGGCATGAAGATTACGAAGAACGGATTTTACGCAATCATAAGCATCAAGAGCTGTTATTTCGTTTAGCGGATCGATTAGGTGCTTTAAATATTTCATTTCAAACTGAAACGAGGACATTAACAAATGGAGATGAAACGTTTCGGGCTATTTTAAATGGGTTAAAACGAGCGAAACATCACATTCATATGGAATATTACATTGTGCGTGATGATAAGTTAGGAACAGAAATTAAAGATATTTTAATACAAAAATCGAAAGAGGGCGTAGTCGTTCGTTTTTTGTATGATGCGGTTGGAAGTTTTAAATTATCAAAATCGTATATTGAAGAATTAAACGATGCAGGAGTCGAAATGATTCCGTTCTTCCCTGTACGCTTTCCGATTTTAAACGATAAAATTAATTATCGAAATCATCGAAAAATCGTTATTATTGATGGAAATGAAGGCTTTGTAGGTGGATTAAATATTGGTGATGAATATTTAGGGAAGGATAAGTACTTCGGCTTTTGGCGAGACACACATTTATATTTGCGTGGTGAAGCTGTACAAAGTTTGCAGCTTATTTTCCTTCAAGATTGGTTTTATATGACTGGTGAGGCTGTGCTAGCCCCTGAATATTTACAAGCAAAAGCAGTTGAGGGTGATCATTGGGGAGGAGTGCAGCTAGTTGCAGGTGGCCCCGATAATAAGTGGGAAACGATTAAGCATTTATATTTTGCAATGATCGCTTCTGCTCGAAAATCTATTTGGATTGCAACGCCGTATTTTATTCCGGATGATGATATTTTATCCGCATTAAAGGTTGCTGCACTTGCTGGTATTGATGTTCGTTTATTAATGCCGAGTAAACCGGATAAGCGGACTGTCTTTTACGCATCGAGATCGTACTTCCCAGAGCTTTTAGATGCAGGTGTAAAGATATATGAATATGAAAAAGGTTTTCTTCATAGTAAAGTTGTCATCGTCGATTCTGATTTAGCTTCAATTGGGACAGCTAATATGGATATGAGAAGTTTTCATTTGAATTTTGAAGTAAATGCCTTTTTATATGATACAGAGAGCATTAGAAGACTTGTTCAAGACTTTAAAGATGATTTAGAAGAATCAAGTGAAATTCATGTTGATCATTTTCATAAAAGACGTCTTCATAGACGAATTGTTGAATCAACGTACCGCTTATTATCACCTTTATTATAAAAAGAGATGTCCGAAATTGGGACATCTCTTTTTTTAAAAGGAATTTGTAACAAATTGTAGAATATAAGGAGCTGAAAGGGTGTGATTACGATATTTATCGCTAAAAGAGAAAACGGAGAAAAAATTCATTTACTCTATAATTGTAATGAAGAGCTTTTGCGCCGTATACGTCAACAAGAACGATTCTTTTGTGTAGCTTGTGGAAAGGAAGTGCAAATGAAATTAGGGAAACAAAAAAGTTGGCATTTTGCTCATAAAAAAGTGAATGCATGTCTTGCCTTTTATGAAGCGGAATCAACGTATCATATGCATGGTAAAGAATTGTTATATAGATGGTTTAAGCGTCAAAACTTTCAGGTGGATATAGAGTACTACCTTCCAGAAATTAAGCAACGACCAGATGTTTTTGTAGAGAGGGCGGGCAGAAAAATTGCAATTGAATACCAATGTGCAAACCTCGCTATAGAGCAGCTGTACAAAAGAACATATTCGTATTGGCAAGCTGGTATACAGGTCATTTGGATCGTTGGTGGAAATCAATTAAAAAGGCAATCTGCATATTGGATGAAATTTTCCTCACTTATGGCTTTCTCCTTACAATCTTATCCTCAGCCACTTCTTATTTTCTTCTGTCCGAAACAAAAATCATTTATGAAATGTGCATTTGTCACTCCCTTTTCTACAAATGTCTTTTTCTCGCATACTATATATTTACCAACTGATACGACTACTTTTGAAATTCTTTTTTCTCCCGTGCCTTTCGGGAAAGAAAGATTGGGTGAAGAGTGGAAGAAGAGAAAGAACTACTTCCGCAAAAATGCCCTGCCGATTTGGAATTATAATTATAAGTCATTATTACGCCTCTTATATCAATTTAAATGTACCCCAGCAAGCTTTCCTTCTGAAATTGGTGTTCCACTCCCTTCTGCATTTGCTTTACAAACAAACCCATTTATATGGCAAGCTTTCCTATATATGAAGTGTGTAGGGGAGCTTGCAGTAGGAGAGTGTATTTCTCTTCAATACGTGTGTAGTTATGTAAAAAGGTATACGAAAAGGCGGATACTTCCGTACTTTTCAAAGCACATATGGAAAGTGGCAGTTACTGAATATATGACATTTTTATGCTATATAGGTGTTTTGCGTAAAGTGGGAACTTATACATACCGGAAAATAAGGGATATCGTGATGTTAAAAACAGAGGAGGAAATTATGAAACATGATGAGATTTGCTTAATACATGCGCTATCTTTATTTGAGGTGAATTTTAACATGAGAGGAGGAAAAGGGGATATAATAAAGAATGATTGTGAAGGAATTACATAAGAAAAAAACGAATTGTACTTAAGTAGAGATATTTAAAGGAGGGCTTAAAGAATGTCTGAACAAAACAAAGCGAAAGCATTACCAGATCGCAACGAGATTGAAGAAGCAAGTACGTGGCGATTAGAAGATATTTTCCAAACGGATGCAGAATGGGAAAAAGAATTCCAAGCTATTAAAGAGCTATTGCCGAAGTTAACTGAATTTAAAGGGAAACTTGGTGACTCTGCGGACAATTTACTTGAGGCATTGCAATATGAAGATGAAATTTCAATGCGATTAGGTAAGTTATATACATATGCTCATATGCGTTACGATCAAGATACAACAAACTCTGTATATCAAGCATTAAATGATCGCGCAACAAATTTATATTCACAAGTATCTAGCAGCACAGCGTATATTGTGCCTGAAATTTTATCGATTTCAGAAGATACACTGCAAACATTCTTGAAGGAAAATAGAGATTTAAGTGTATATGAACATGCATTAGAAGAAATTACACGTCAACGCCCGCACGTATTATCAGAAGCTGAGGAAGCTTTATTAGCGGAAGCATCTGAAGTAATGAGTTCATCAAGCAATACATTCGGTATGTTGAATAACGCGGATTTAAAATTCCCATCTATTAAAGGGGAAGACGGAGAAGAAATAGAAATTACACATGGCCGTTACATTCAGTTTTTAGAAAGTGATGATCCTCGTGTTCGCAAAGATGCATTTAAAGCTGTATATGAAACGTACGGAAAATTTAAAAACACATTCGCGAGTACGTTAAGCGGAGCAGTAAAACGTAATAACTTCAATGCGCGTGTTCGTAAATATGATTCTGCTCGCCAAGCTGCACTGAGCAATAATAATATTCCGGAAGCAGTATACGATCAACTCGTTGAAACAGTAAATGACAACTTACATTTATTACACCGTTACATCGATATTCGTAAGCGTGCACTAGGACTTGATGAGCTTCATATGTATGATTTATATACACCACTTGTACCAGAAGTGAAAATGAATGTGAAATACGAAGAAGCGCAAGACCTTTTATTAAAATCTTTAAACGTACTTGGTGATGAATATGTTGAT
Organism: Bacillus sp. FSL R9-9497; assembly: GCF_038005805.1. NCBI lineage: Bacteria > Bacillati > Bacillota > Bacilli > Caryophanales > Bacillaceae > Bacillus > Bacillus sp. FSL R9-9497. The sequence goes on from NZ_JBBOTY010000001.1 coordinate 1,190,792, forward strand.
ATTTTGAAAGAGGCATATGAAAATCGCTGGGTAGATGTGTATGAGAATAAAGGAAAACGAAGCGGTGCATATTCATCTGGTGCATATGGAACAAATCCGTATATTTTAATGAACTGGCATGATAATGTAAATAATTTATTTACACTTGCTCATGAGTTTGGTCATTCGGTGCATAGTTACTATACAAGAAAAACACAACCGCACGTATATGGTGATTATTCCATCTTCGTAGCAGAAGTGGCATCTACTTGTAATGAAGCGCTTCTAAATGATTATTTATTAAAAACGACAGAAGATAAGAAAGAGCGTCTATATTTATTAAATCATTATTTAGAAGGGTTCCGTGGTACTGTATTCCGTCAAACGATGTTTGCAGAGTTTGAACATATTATTCATAAGAAAGTACAAGAAGGACATGCTGTTACGCCAGACATGCTAACGGAAATTTACTACGATTTAAATAAGAAATATTTCGGTGACGCTTTAGTAATCGACGAAGAGATTGGTTTAGAATGGTCTCGTATTCCACACTTCTACTACAACTATTACGTATATCAATACGCAACAGGATTTAGTGCAGCGACAGCTCTATCTAAACAGATTTTAGAAGAAGGACAACCAGCAGTAGAACGTTATATTAACGAGTTCTTAAAAGCAGGAAGCTCTGATTATCCAATTGAAGTGCTGAAAAAAGCAGGAGTAGATATGGCATCTCCTGAACCAGTAAAAGAGGCGCTACAAGTATTTGAAGAGAAATTAAATGAATTAGAAGCATTATTATTTGAAGAAAAGTAATGAAAAAAGACGAGGGATTGTATCCTCGTCTTTTTTGTTGAATAGATTTAATGTCGATATTTGTTGAAGAGAAAGGTGGATTTCTTTGTTTTTTCTAACTGAAAGGATAGCTTTACGGCTGATTTTTGAAATTAAAACCCTTTGAATCGTTTTTTATAATTGAAATAAGAGAGTGTGATAACGATGATTCCGAATAAAAGAGGTAAGGCAATAATTTTAGGAAAAGCTTGTAGTAGAGAGAGGATGTACAAGGAAAAAGAAACGATGACAGCTAGAAAGAGAAGAGCAATATAAGATTTTTTCATAAATAAACCCCCTAAATGACCTTTTTTATAGCTTATTCAAAAATGAAAACGTTTAGAATGTGACAAAAGTGTGAAATTCGACAAAAGGGGTTGTCATCTGACGTCGAATCTTGTAATATAATAAGCGTGAACGAATTCACATACAAACATATACCCCTTTGTTTGAACGTGAAAATTTCTCCCATCCCCTTTAATATTTTTATAAGCCGTAAAGAAAAAGACCTGGTGTTTACACCGGGTCTTTTTCTTTTGCTATCCATTTCCAATAACGTTCGCATTTTACTTCTATCATTTGTACTTTTCGTTTCAGTTGTAATTTTTTTAGTTCGCGTTCAATTTCTTGTTGCGGACAGTCATAAATAAATGCTACTTCTTTTGAAGATATAAATTGTGTTGCTTCTAGTAGCACTTCTAAAGGTGGTAATGGTTCTGGCTCAATTTCACATTTTACAAGTTCTTTCAATAATTGTACGTATACATCGTAGGAATAATTTCCAGCGATTTTAATACCTTCTTCATCTGAGTTCGCATGAAAAAAGACGAGGGAAGGTATTTCTGTAATATGCATTTCATTCGTGAATTTCAAGTCACATTGGAAAGCTTTTTTTGCACTAGCAGAATGTAGATCTTTTTTAAATTCTTCTACATCAATATTGCTATCTCTCGCACATGCAAGTAATAGTTCGCAGTCAGGGTTTGATACATTTTCAAGGAAAATGTATTCTTGGAGTTTTCGCAAAAACTTCGAACCTGCTTTTCGGCCTTGCAACTCCGCTGCCTTAATTGCCATCGAAACTAAATATGGTGTTGACGATGCTTCTTGCATATGTACCTTTCCATCACATGAAAAACCTTGTAAACTGGTTGTCTTTTCCCACACAAATCGAATATTAGCAGGTTTATTCCATTTGTGTGAGGAAGCGTTCGTTCCATCCACTTTTCCTGTTACGATATGACGAATAGAGAAGTATTTTCCGTATTCAAGCCATAGTTTAATAATAAAAGGCTCAATTTCCCAGCAATCTTTACAAAGTGGATCAATAAATAAATATGCTTCTACAGACTTATGCTCACATGCGGAAGGAGATGGCATATTTATATGCTTTGCTTCCTGCTTATCCATTACACTTCACCTGTTTCGTTTGGAGTATTAACCATATGCTGAGCGGTTAATGCTAAACGTTCAAAAACAAACTCTCTTATATGACCATGCACTCCAGTATCATCCATTGCTTGCTCCATACATGATAGCCAAGCCTCTGCTCGTTTCGGGGTAATCTCAAACGGGAGATGGCGCGCTCTTAACATAGGATGACCATGTTCTTCAGTGTACAAATTAGGACCACCTAAATATTGTGTTAAAAATTGCTTCTGCTTCCTAGCGGTTTCTGTTAAATCTTCCGGGAAGATGGGAGATAAGTCAGGGTGTTTACTGACATAGGAATAAAATGTATCTACTAATATTGCAATGCATTGTTCACCGCCAATTGCTTCAAATGGTGTCATCGGTTGCTTGCTCATCCTTTATAAACTCCTTTTTCCATGAAATGTATATCTATTGTAGCAATGGAATGTTCGAGAGGGCAAATAAACAGCCTTCTCAAAGACTCTTTGCTTATTCTACGGGTGTAAACTTTTTTAGTGAGATGTATCCACTAGTGAAACATATTCACTAGTGGAATTTTCACTTTAGCGTGCTTTGTTTTGTTTGGCAAGGAAAAAGCGTTTTACTTTGTTATTTGTATGGCGAATAGGTATGTTATGTTGCGTTAATAAATCAATAAATGCAGCTTTTCCTGTTTCTTCATCTTGCACTTCAAATTCAATTTCATAATCATCGTGATTGTAATAGAAACTATGATCAAAGACAAGCGTTCCGCCTTTAAATAATGTTTCTGCTCTTTCTGTTGTTAAACTACCCATATATGTTAAAGCAGAAACAGGAATTTGTAATTTGTGTAATTGATCTACTACTGCTCCTTGAATGATTGTGTTTGTTTCCATCATCATTTTTGCTTCGTCTTCTGTTAAGACTTGATGCGTTTCTAATAAACCGATTTCTGCAGGTTGTTTCAACGTTAACGTATAAGTTTCTCCTTTATGACGAATACGAAGTGCAGAGCCAGCTTCTTTTAACGAGAAGTCAGGTGTTTCAAAGTAGTGATTCACTTGTTTTGTAAATGCTTCAATAGAAAACGATTTACATAATGTATCGAATTCTTCTTTTGTAACGATATTTTTGAATTCAATTTCAATTTCTTGTGTCATTGTATAATCTCCTTTTGAAAAATAATTCTTTACACATTATCGCTTTTTCATAAATTTGGTTCAATGTTTTATTTGTTTGCGTCCATGTTATGATACAATAATACTGTTAAGTAAGACAGGAAGTTGAGATGGAGGAGTTAGAGCATGCAAAATAAAATCCAAGTTAAGAGCGTAGAAAAGAGAGAGAATGCTCTTATTTTTTGTGCGGAAAATAGTGAAATAGAGGTAAAGGAGTTAAGTGCGCGTAATCACGTACTTGTAGACTCAGACAATTTATCATTTTTATATATCTTAGAAAATGAATCATCTTTCATTTATGTAAGTATTCCGCACACATGCTGGGAAGCAATGCATGAAGCGATGAATAACGATGTGGTTATGTTCGTTCGCGTGAATGACATTGAAATGGAATTAGAAGGATTAAAAGAAGAAGTAGAATATTTAGTTGAAAATATTGAAGGTAATGCAAATTACGGAGAAGAACTAGTAACTGCTGTAGAAAAAGTATTTCTATAAGCAAATGGATTGATTTTGGTGGTGGTTGAAATGAATCGAAATTGGGAAGAATTTTTAGCACCTTACCACCAAGCGGTGGCAGAGCTGAAAGTGAAACTAAAAGGAATGCGTACTCAATTTGCAATGTTAACAGAGCATTCTCCAATTGAGTTTGTAACAGGAAGGGTAAAGTCGGTTGCAAGTATTATTGATAAAGCGGAGAAGAGAAATGTACCGCTAGACCGATTGAGAGAAGATATGCAGGATATTGCTGGGCTTAGAATGATGTGTCAATTTGTTGATGAGATTAAGCCTGTTGTAGAATATCTTCGAAAACGAAATGACTTTGAAATCGTGGAAGAACGTGATTATGTTACGCAAAAGAAAGATAGCGGTTATCGTTCTTATCATGTTGTCATTAGTTATCCTGTTCAAACGATTCAGGGTGAACAAAAAGTATTGGTAGAAATCCAAATACGCACGCTAGCAATGAACTTTTGGGCAACAATTGAGCATTCTTTAAATTATAAATATAGTGGACGTTTTCCTGAAGATATTAAAATAAGGTTGCAACGTGCAGCTGAAGCGGCGTTTTTATTAGATGAAGAAATGTCTTCTATTCGTCTTGAAATTCAAGAAGCGCAAAAGGCTTTTTCAAGAAAGCAAGAAACGAAAGATTCTGAATCATAAACTAAAGGGTGTTGGGCGATGAAATTTACAATTATGTCAAAGGGAGATCAATCATCAGATACACTGGCAAGCACGATGAAAGAGTACTTGCTAGATTTTGGATTTATAATGGATGAAAAGGAACCCGATATTGTAATTTCTGTTGGGGGAGATGGAACGCTTTTATATGCGTTTCATCGTTATTATAATCGATTGGATGAAACAGCATTTGTTGGTGTACATACAGGACATCTAGGTTTCTATGCAGATTGGTTACCGACAGAAGTAGAGAAATTAGTAATTGCAATTGCGAAAACACCATTCCAAGTGGTGGAATATCCGCTTTTAGAAGTTATTATTCGCTATGTGAATGGAAGTAAAGAGTCACAGTATTTAGCGATGAATGAGGCGACTGTAAAAAGTGCAGAAGGTACATTAGTAACAGAAGTAGAAATACGCGGAGAATATTTTGAAACATTCCGCGGAGACGGCCTTTGTATCTCTACTCCTTCAGGAAGTACCGCGTATAATAAAGCGCTTGGCGGAGCGATTATTCACCCATCTATTGAAGCGATTCAAATTGCAGAAATGGCGTCCATTAACAATCGTGTATTTCGTACTGTAGGATCGCCACTTGTATTGCCGAAGCATCATACATGTGTGTTAAAGCCAGCTGCAGGAATGAACTTACAAATCACAGTGGATCATTTAACGATGGTTCATCAAGATGTGAAATCAATCCAGTATCGCGTTGCAAACGAGAAAGTACGATTTGTTCGTTTCCGTCCATTCCCGTTCTGGAAACGAGTTCGTGACTCGTTTGTTGCAGATAAATAGAAAGGGTTATATATTTGAACAGATTTACATTGAAATGGGATATAGGGCCGGCTGAAGAGGGAACTTTAGTTAGGGAATTTTTGAAAACGAAAGGTATTTCTAAAGCCGCTTTAACGGATATAAAGTTTCACGGTGGGGCAATTGAAGTAAATGGTCACCATGCGAGTGTTCGTCATCAGTTGCGTGCTGGTGAAGAATTACGTGTCTTTTTTCCAGTTGAGGAAAGAAGTGAAGGGATGATGGCAGAAGATATCCCTTTAAGCATTGTATATGAAGATGACGCGGTTCTTATCATTAATAAAGAGGCGAACATGTCAACGATTCCGTCTAGAGAACATCCGACAAGGAGTGTTGCCAATGCGCTTTTATCTCATTATGATAAGCAGCACCTTGCAAGTACAGTGCACATCGTAACACGTTTAGATCGTGATACTTCGGGGCTTATGCTTATTGCAAAAAATCGTTTCGTGCATCATCTTTTATCGAAGCAGCATCAACAAAAAGCTGTGAAACGAACGTATGAAGCAATTGTTCACGGAAAGATTGTAGAACGAGAAGGAATGATTGATGCACCAATTGGTCGAAAATCTGATAGCATTATTGAGCGAACGGTTTGTGAGGATGGACAAAGGGCAGTTACTCATTTTAAGGTAATTGATAGTACATATCATAAGACACATGTAGCGCTTGAGCTTGAGACAGGAAGAACGCATCAAATTCGTGTGCATATGGCTCATATAGGACATCCGTTACTTGGTGATAGCTTATATGGAGGGGGAAGGGATGAAATGAAACGGCAAGCACTTCATAGTAAATCTTTGACGTTTTATCATCCTATTTTAGAGAAAGAGATGTCTTTCACTATAAAGCTTCCAAGCGATATGCAAGAAGTGTTGCGGCATACTTAAAAAGGGAACAAAATTCTTATATTATAAAGAATTTTGTTCCCTTTTTTCTTAGCGGAATAATATTAAAATTTGATTTTCACCCGTACGCTTTATAACGAAAAATCCATTTTCGGCTTTTGTAGCAATGCCATTGTCATTTGGACGACAATATCCATGTGCTTCGCAAGTGCCGTCATCACGTACTAACATTTGTCCAATTAATCCGACAGGAAGCCACTCGGCGCGATCCTTTCTTGCTACATATTTGCAAGTTGGATCCCATTCTGTATTTAAAAGAGGTTGTATTTCTTCGGCTTCCGTCCATACATATTGGCGTTTTCCAAAGTTATCTGTTTTATAACGTTTTTGCCAACTTAAAGCCCCGCTATTTCCTATAAGGGCAGGGGTTGCACTAGATATTCCTAAAATGAACGAATCGTGTGAAGTAGCTATCCGAATTTTTTCTTCGCTACTAAATGTAACGAAATAACCGACATCAATAGGTTTATGACCTTCGGTTTCAAACATTTGTGCAAAATCCGTTCCGCTTGCATTGTAAGACGCGCCCTCAATGTACATTTCTCCATTATGAGCAAGCCATTTAGCCCCGATATTATGGTCGGTGTCGCTTACACCATTTGCAATAAACCAAGAATAAGCTTCTTCTGCAGTGCCGAAGCGCCCCATAATATGGCTACCTGCAAAATGAGCTGTTGATGTATGATGACCTTCCGCATGAGAAGAGGATCCGTTAGCGATAGTTGCGGTTCCTTCTGCGTGTGCTGCTTCGCCTAAAGCAATCGTCTGTTTACCCTCCGCATGAGAATAAGCCCCGCCTGCTGTCGTTTCACTTCCCTCACTATGTGAACTATGTCCAGTTGCTTTTGAGTTTGATCCTTCTGCATGAGAGAAAGAACCTTTTGCGTGTGTTAATAAGCCTTCCGCATGTGCTGCCATGCCCTCCGCATGAGAGTGAAGCCCCTCTGCATATGCATATCGGCCGCCCCTTTTAACTTTTGTATTTTCAGGTGTAGGTGTCTCAATTATGAGTGGTTTTTCAATTTGTATATCATTTGATGAAGCTAATGCTTCTTTTATTTTTTTTACTTTGTTTATAATAGCAGCTGGAATTTCTGGTTCCACTTTTTTATTCATTGCTACAGAAATATTTTCTTCCGTCTTTTCTTCTGTTTGGTTAGAATGTAGTATCTGTTCATCTTGATTTGAAAGCTGTTTATTTTTTTGTTGCATCTTTATTTTTCTGCGATCGATTATGCGGCTCATCACAGCATTTTCTAAAGAGACATATGTTGGTTTTACTTTGCTTTTTTTTGATGACTCTTGTTCTTCCAGTTCTTCTATCGCTGCAGCCCGAATACTACACCAGTTGTTAATTCCGTACATGGGCAGATATAAAGGGGGGAATTTTCTTTTTTGTTTAGAAGATTTTTTCTTCATTCTGTCACCTCCTGCGACATTATATGTAGGGTAATTAAAAAAAGATGCACTTTATTGCATCTTTTTTTAATTACTTTACCTAGTTTTATATGAAATCTGCCTAAATAATGCTAAGTAAGGTAGTTATGAAATTGGACGGAATTTCTCAGCGACAAAAGGTAAAGAAGAAGGGACAGAGATAGTCTCCATTTCAGGATAACGTAATCCGGTTAATTTGCCACCAAATACAGCACCAGTATCAATATTGACTGTCTGATTGACGAATCGAGGTTCTGCTACTGGTGTATGTCCATATACAATCCAAGCTTGTCCCTTGTATTCTTGCGCCCAATCGCGACGGACCGGTGAGCCATCGGCATGCTTTTCTCCTGTAATATCGCCATATAATACAAAGGTTTGTACTTTTTTATCTCGTCTTCCTATGTAATCTTGCCGAATCCCAGCGTGACATACGATTACTCTTTTTTCGTCTAGTATGTGGTAGAGTGGTGATTGTTCATAAAGAGTGATAAACTTTTCTTTTATAATGTTTTGCTTATGAGAAGGAAGTGCCTCATATTCAGCAACAGTTGTTTCAAGTCCGTGAGCGACTGTTACATTACGCCCAAGGAAAAATCGATATAGTTTATTACAGTGATTTCCAGGAGCGTAATAAGCTTCTTTTTTATGTATGACAAGTTCCCATACAATTTCAATCATACGTAATGAATGAGGACCACGGTCTGTAATATCGCCAACGAATGCAAGTTTGCGTTGGTCAGGGTGAACCGGTAGACCGCTACTCCAGTTATATCCTAGCTTCTCTGTTAAATTTTGAAACTCTTGGAAACATCCATGAATATCTCCTATAATGTCATATTTCATATTTAAACCTCCATCGTATTTTTCATTAGTATATCTAAAAAAGGATAGAGATAAAAATATAGCGTTTTTGTGTTGTTCATTTAAACATAAAGATTTTCGTTCTTGAGCGAACATTTAAAATGAACCCAATCGCAATCATATATGTAAGCAGTGAACTTCCTCCGTAGCTCATAAGAGGTAATGTTATCCCTGTAATGGGAAGTAATCCGATTGTCATCCCGATATTTTGGAATACTTGGAAAGTAAACATTCCGATTGTACCAGCGCAAATGTAACTACCAAAAGGGTCATTACTTTCTAAAGCAATATGAATCATTCGAAAAATGAGTAAGAAAAAAAGAGAAATAATGACACTTGCGCCTAGAAATCCAAATTGTTCAGCGACATTAGTGAAAATAAAATCTGTATGTGGTTCTGGAAAATATACTTGTCCATTTTCCCACCCTTTTCCTTGCATTTCTCCGGATCCAGTCGCTAAGAATGCTTGTCTTAATTGATATCCTTGTGCATCATATTTGTAAGGTGCTAACCATCCGTAGAAGCGATTTAATTGATATTCTTTTAAAATATGTGCTTTAAAGAAATCTGTGTGAGTAAAAAAAATATATATTAATGTAGATCCAGCCACGAAAGTAGCTGAAACTAATCCGAAAATAAAACGCCATCGTATGCCAGAAACTAGTATCATTGCTGCAAGCATCGCTGAAATGACCATTGTATTTCCTAAATCTGGTTCCTTTGCGATGAGTAGTAGTGGTGGCAAACTTGTTGCAAATATTTTTCCAAGTAGTAAAAAATCGTCATGTATTGTTTGGAGAAAATATTTCTCATTATGGTTTGCTATAATTCGTCCAATGACGATAATTAAAAATAATTTCATAATTTCAGAAGGCTGAAAATTTCCGATGCCTGGGAGCCTGTACCAAGCTGTAGCGCCTTTAATTGTAACGGCACCTGGTACTTGAAGTTCTAGTCCAATAAGTAGTACCATTGCAAAGCTGTACAAATACCAAGCGATTTTTTGATAACGGTCGAAATCGATAATCATAATAACACCAATGGCTATAAATCCAATGAAATACCATTGGATTTGTTTTAGTACAAAATTGACGTTTTGTAAAAATGGCGGTAAAGAGGCTTGCGCACTTGCAATAGCACAACAACTAACAATCCCAATGGCAAATAAAATAAATAGTAATACGTAGTCTATTTGATATTGAGAATTTGGATCTTTCAATGTAGGTATTCCTTTCTACTGCTCTTTATAGTAATGGATTTTATCCCGCATTAATGGGCAGTAAGACCCCCACCTCAAAATTCAGCGAAAGCGAAGAAGTTCGGTGGGGGATCAACTGCCCGTAAAAGCCCGATTGGTGAGAGCTGATTAAAGTTTCACTTTATAGTATGAGAAAGAATGTATGAACTATACAAATAATTCACATATAGTCCATACACTTTTGATTTTGCAGAGTAGTTTAATTGTTTAACTCTTTAATAATTATATCCAAACAATGGGAAAGACGTACATGTGCGTCAGGAAAAATATCTAGTTGATGAAGATAGTATTTTAAGGAACTTTTACACCATTGGTAAGCACTAAGTAGAGCTGCTCTATAGTCTGTAGTATTTTGTAAAAAGCCATATTCTTTTGCTGTTATAACGAGGTGTGTGAAATCTTCACAACCTTGAAGGAGCTTATTGTGTATTTGTTGTCCAGCATGGTAGCGAAATTGACTTAAAGGCTCAGAAATGTATATTGCATTTCCTTTAGAAAGTAAAGAAATCCATGAGGCCATATCAACACTACAAGAATATTGTCGCTCTTTAAGGGTGCCAAAAGGTTCAGTGAGCAATTCCTTTCGGAACAAGGTAGTTGTAGGCTCACCGATAATGTTGTGTCCACCCTTTAACATCCAATTACCTAAAAATATCCCGTTTAATGGGGTGTCTTCACTATATAACCTTTGTGTTGGATGGGAATCACCTATTAGATTTCCATGATCATCAATGCGTACTCGATAAGAAGTAACAAGAGCAAGATTTTTATTGGGATCTTGCTCAAAATAGGTCATCATTTTTTGTATTTTATGCTTATAAAACACGTCATCGTCCATTAAAAAATTTATATACTCACCATTTGATTTTTCTATGAGCATAAGGTCATTGTGAAATTGTCCTAGAGTAGGGATATTTCGAATGTATGTTATATTTTTATAATTTGGTAAGTATTGTTCGCGTATTAAAGTTGCTGTTTCATCATTTGTACTATCATCTCCGATGATGATTTCAATATTAGAATAAGTTTGTGCCAATGCACTTTCTAGAGCAATTTTGAAATAATGAGGCCGATTATAAGTGGGAATAAGGATGGAAACGAGAGGTGGATTTTTTTCATTCATCATACATAACTTCCTTTCAGAAGCTTTTTTTTGTAAGAACAATATCTTGGTAACTTGTATATTCATGTCTGCCGCACCATAAACCGTAATGCGGCTTATTGATTATTTCTAGGCCGTACTTATTCAATAGATTGCAAATATCTGTCTCAGGATAAGCAACTGCGAAATTCGGAATATCTTTATTTACAACGTAGCAATTTTCGATTCGATGATAAAAACCTAATGTACTTTGTCCTGCATTTAAATAATAGGACGATTCAGGATTTATAAGAAAGAATGTAATGAAACATCTCCCGTCTTTTTTTAATACACGTACAATTTCAGATACGTAATGTTCTAATTCTTTTGGGAGAAGATGCGTAAATACAGAAGTTAAAAAGATAAAATCGAATGTCCCGTCTTCATAGGGAAAACGATATTGAGAGGCATCTTCTTTTCCTTCTGGATTATAGAATTGATTGTATATGTCAACATGTTCAAAGTGAAAATTATTACGCATAGTTGAAATGTTATTTTGACACCAAGTAATTCCATCTTTAAACAAATCAAATCCATAATACGCTCCATCATCATGTAAGTAATTCAATAATGGTACAGCCATTCGGCCGACGCCGCAGCCTACATCTAATACTTTTTCATTTGGTTTTAAAGCGCCAATTTGAATAAAATGCTTTAGGAACTCTTTTCCAACTTTTTTGAAGTCGCCACCTACATATTGGACGAGTTCAGGAGGGGGGAGTAAAGTCATTTCTTTGTTAAGTTCGCTCATGAGTATACCCCTTTCTTGTATGAGAAGATGCAGTAAATCTATTAATAAAATTTTCAATTTGTAGTGAGAGAACACAGGAAAACAATTGTTATATGTAGGGAGATTCCGAAAAAGAATACTTAATTGGATTAGAAGTAAGAGAAGAATGAGTGAAAATGGAATCTCCTATAGATTAAATCTTTTTTATTCTTTTCTCCAATAAACACCAAATACATCAATTTTAGTAATAGGGGCTTTTAAATTCCGTTGATTTCTAAAGTCTGTCACAGCCTCAGCGCATGGTGGTAGCCCGTAGTCATCGATAATTATATAGCCACCTTTAGAAACTTTATCATATAAGTTCACGAGACCATCCATTGTGGATTCATACATATCACCATCAAGCCGTGCAATTGCAATTTTTTCAATTGGTGCTGTTGGTAAAGTATCTTTAAACCAGCCTTTTAAAAATTTCACTTGATCATTTAGTAAATCATATTTTTTGAAATTCTCTTGTACTTGTTCTAAAGAGACGCGTAAGTAATCGAATGTGTGTAAATAATCACCGTAATCTTTTGGATATTGTTCTAGATTCGGTGCTGGCAAACCTTCAAATGAATCTGCAACCCACACATTACGATCCGTAATGTTGTTTGCTTGTAAAAAACCATTCATAAAAATGCATGATCCTCCGCGCCATACACCTGTTTCAATAAAATCACCTTCTATATTTTCACGAACAACGGTTTCCATCGCCTCTTGTAATTGGTTCATACGTTCTCGACCAATCATGCTATGTGCTGCTCTTGGCCAATCCATTCCATCATGGCGTTCAATTTTTGAAACATTTGGTTTTACAATTTTTAAGTTATGGTTTTCAGCATATTGCTTAATGAATAAAGGGAGGGGGACTGTAACTGGTTCGAATTCTAGCTCTTTCGAAATATGTAGAGATGCGGGTAAGTATGCCTCATATTCTAACCATATTTCAAATAAAATTGTCTTTTTTAGCAATTCGAGGTAAAGCTGAACAGCAGATTTACTTTCCATATTTGTGCCTCCTGCAAAATGTCATACAACAATATGATTATGTACATAATGAACGTTTCATGATTGAATTTGAAATTGAAAAAGCAGTAAAACTGATATCAGTTTTACTGCTAAGTAAAAAATTAAGCAATTTTTTCAATAATAATGGATGCACTCGTGCCAAGAGCTAATGATAACCCAAGTCCTGTAACAATTACTTCAACTAATGATGGAGTTGTCGTAATTTGCGTAATGGCTTGAACAACGATAGGTGATCCAACTGAAATTAAACTCGTTCCAGTACCTGGTACAGGTACTCCGTTCACTTGGATTGTAAGACCTCCTAATAGACTTACTGCTGCAGTGTATACGATAACAGTAATTTTATAGAATCCAGTTTCACTAATTACGAAAGTATCAGCATCTAATTGAGAAATTGCTGTACCAAACTGAGATCCAACAGTATTAAATGGTACTGGAGCATTAAGTCCAAGATCCAAAGAAATCCCAGCGGAGTTAAATGCATATAGTCCTGCTGGAAGTCCTAGTCCTGATGGTCCAGTAGGTCCCGTAGGTCCAGTAGCCCCAGTTGGTCCAGTAGCCCCAGTGTCACCAGTCGGCCCCGTAAGTCCAGTAGCCCCAGTGTCACCAGTCGGCCCCGTAGGTCCAGTAGCCCCAGTGTCACCAGTCGGCCCCGTAGGTCCAGTAGCCCCAGTGTCACCAGTCGGCCCCGTAGGTCCAGTAGCCCCGGTGTCACCAGTCGGCCCCGTAGGTCCAGTAGTCCCAGTGTCACCAGTCGGTCCCGTAGGTCCAGTTGGCCCAGTCGGCCCAGTCGGTCCCGTAGGTACAGTCGGCCCAGTCGGTCCGGTCGGTCCCGTAGGCCCGGTCGGCCCAGTCGGAAGGGTAAACGGTGGTATCGGTGGTAATGTAGGTCCTACAAGATTAGGGTCAAATGCACTAGCTGATAAAGATTCATCGGGATTTAATCCATTTGAATAATTATTATTTGACATAAATTCACCTCCATAAAGCGTTCATTATATAGTAGATGCAAAACCGAAAGAAAATGACACGGACATTTGAATTATTGAAAAGAAATCTTAAACTACTTGAACAATTTAAAAAAATGGAAAGTTTAGTATATGTATAACATATGATTGATTTGGAAGAGGGTGATTATGTTGAACAAGCAAGGAATTACAATTAGTTTATGTATGATTGTTCGAGATGAGGAGGAGACAATAGCCCGTTGTTTAGACACAGTTGAAAAAATTGTGGATGAAATTATAGTGGTTGATACAGGCTCCGTCGATCGAACGAAAGAAATCGTAGAGAAATACACTTCTAACATATATGATTTCCAGTGGATTGATGATTTTGCAGCAGCAAGAAATTTTTCTTTTTCAAAAGCGACGCAAGAGTATATATTGTGGCTAGATGCAGATGACGTCTTATTAGAAGATGCTCAAGAAGCATTGAAACTTTTAAAAAGAGAATTAGATCCTAAAATTGATGCTGTTTCGATGCCTTATCACCTTGCAATGGATTCTAACGGGAAACCTTTATATTGTACAAAAAGAAATCGACTTGTAAAGCGTGAAAAACAATTTCAATGGTTTGGAAAGGTTCATGAGTATTTAGCTATTTCTGGTGAGGTTTTTAGTAGTAATGTTGCTATTACACATAAAAAAGAAAAAAAAGTAACAAATCGTAATTTGAAAATTTTTCAAAATACTGTAGCGGCAGGTGAAGAATTAAGTCCGAGAGATTTATTTTATTACGCAAATGAATCTACGGATAACCAAAAATATGATGATGCAGTTCTTCTATATGAAACATTTCTTAATCAAGACGAAGGATGGTATGAAGAGAAAATTTATGCATGTGGTAAGTTAGGAGATTGCTATGCAAAGCTCGGAATGTGGGAGAAGGCAATCGAATCTTGTGTGAAGTCGTTTCGGTATGACGTCCCTAGAGGAGAGAATTGTACAAGAATAGGATATATATATATGGAACAAGAAAAATATAATGAAGCGATATTTTGGTTTAAACTTGCTACGGAAGTACCAATGGCAACGGAAAGTCCTTTCCATAGTCCAGCTAGCTACACATGGCTACCCTATTTACAAATGTGTATTTGTTATAGCAGGTTAGGAGAGCAGGATAAAGCATATTATTACAATGAATTAGCAGCTTCTTATGTTCCGAATAATGCTGCAATTGAATATAACCGTAAATATTTTCGTGGAGTTTTTGATAAACCATATAAAGCGTAATAGGTTTCGTTTTTTGTAGAAATGATTTATCGTTATTCTAACTCTAATAGATTGGTTATATATTAGAGTATCAGTAACGTAACCAATATAGATAAAAAATTTTATACTGCTATTTGCGGACTAATAATCAATGGGGAGGAACAAAAACTGCACTTTATAGAATTCATATGAGATTTATATTTCTAATTCAATTTGCATAAGGAGTGTGTGAAATGAATCGCGAAAAAAGTTCTTTATATGAAGAAAAATCCGAACATTATTATAATGCAGCGAATCCGAATTTATTAAAGCATATAAAAAAGGAATGGAAAGAAGTTCTTGATATTGGTTGCTCGAGCGGTGCATTGGGAGCGGCTATTAAAGAAAATGGTACACGTGTATCAGGAATTGAGGCGTTTCCAGAGGCGGCAGAAAAAGCGAAAGAAAGACTAGATCATGTTATTTTAGGGGATATAGAAAAAATAGATCTTCCTTATGAGGAGGGGCAATTTGATTGCGTCATATTTGGGGATGTATTAGAGCATTTATTTGATCCGTGGGCTGTAATAGAAAAAGTAAAGCCATATATAAAGCAAAATGGTGTGATTTTAGCAAGTATACCAAACGTTGCTCATATTTCAGTATTAGCTCCCTTACTTGCTGGAAATTGGACGTATACAGAATATGGTTTATTAGATAAAACACATATTCGTTTCTTTACATTTAATGAAATGCTAAGAATGTTTTTAAAAGCAGGATATGTTATTAGTAAAGTAGATCGTGTATATGTTGATCATAAAATGTATGAACCGCTTATTGAGGAGTTATATGGAATTTGTAAAAAATATCGTCTTGGAAGTGGCTTCATGGCTGAGACAGTTGTATTTCAGTATATTATTGAAGCTGAAAAATCACAATTATGAGTGCTGCAGACAAAACAATATTATTTGTTACATGTATAAATGATCGGAAATTGTATGCAAACTGCGTGCGTCATATATTGCAATTGTTAGTACCGCCAGGGTATATTGTACAATTTATGCCGATTCGAAATGCGAAAAGTATGACGAGTGGATACAATCAAGCCATTTCGCATCCAGCGAAGTATAAAGTTTATTTACATCAAGATGTTTTTATTATAAATAGGGCTTTTTTATACGGATTACTTCAATTATTTGAGGAACATGAACACCTTGGGATGATTGGGATGGTTGGAGCGCAATATGTTCCTCCGACTGGCGTATGGAACGAAGGGCGTGGAATTGTAGGAAAGGTCATTGGTTATATGAATGATTTGTTTTATATGGCAAGTTTAGAACAACCGTATCATGAATCAAAAACATTTATTCCTGTAGAATGTATTGACGGTTTATTAATGGCGACACAATATGATGTTCCGTGGCGAGAAGATTTATTTGACGGATTTGATTTTTATGATGTATCTCAATCATTTGAATTTAAAAAAGCAGGATATACAGTCGGTGTACCTGTACAGCGCGATGCTTGGTGTATCCATTATCATTTTGATGTGAATATGACGAACTATGAAAAGTATCGGAAAATATTTGTGGAACACTATATGTCAGATGTAAATAAGGAAGAATAAAAGGGGGGACAAAAATGAAAGATCATACAATATTAGTCGTTGTTTGTGTAAATAATGAGGAGCTTTTCAAACAATGTGAGAGCCAAATAAGAAACATTTTTGTTCCCCCAGGTTACACAGTACAAATTTTTCCGATACGAGATGCACAAAGTATGGCAAGTGCTTACAACCGAGCCCTTTCATATCCAGCGAAATACAAAGTGTATATACACCAAGATACATATCTTATTAATCGAGACATGTTTTCTACACTTATATCTCTTTTTAAAGAAAATGAAAAGCTTGGTTTAATAGGAGTCGCTGGGGCTCAGTTTTTACCGAATAACGGGATATGGTGGGAAGGGAAAAATTTAGTAGGGAAAGTGATTGAGTATAGAAGACGGAATTATCAATTATTAAATTTAGATCAGGTTTTTTATGGTAATCAACCATTTTTGTCAGTTCAGGCAATTGATGGTTTATTCATGGCAACGCAGTATGATATTCCATGGCGAGAAGATTTGTTTCAAGGGTTTCACTTTTATGATGTGTCACAGTCTTTAGAGTTTCAAAGGGCTGGTTATTTAATCGGTATCCCAAATCAAGCAAATTTATGGTGTATTCATTACAACGGGGATGAGTTTGATGCGGATACATATGAGAAGTACCGGAAAGTGTTTGTAGAACATTACAAAGATATATTATCTCCATCATAAAGGAGAGATGCAAAGTGAAAGGAATTATTTTAGCAGGTGGTACTGGATCGAGATTATATCCAATAACGAAAGTAACGAATAAACATTTACTTCCTGTTGGTCGGTATCCGATGATTTATCATGCGGTATATAAGCTAAAACAATGCGATATTACAGATATTATGATTATTACAGGTAAAGAGCATATGGGGGATGTTGTTAGCTTTTTAGGGAGTGGTCATGAATTTGGAGTGTCCTTTACGTATCGTGTGCAAGATAAAGCGGGCGGGATCGCACAGGCGTTAGGGCTTTGTGAAGATTTCGTCGGGAATGATCGTATGGTAGTTATATTAGGGGATAATATTTTTTCAGATGATATTCTTCCGTATGTTGAAGAGTTTGCAAACCAAAAAGAAGGTGCGAAAGTGCTATTGCAATCTGTAGAAGATCCCGAAAGATTTGGCGTAGCACATATTCAAAACCGAAAAATAGTTGAAATTGAAGAAAAGCCGAAAGAGCCGAAAAGTTCTTATGCGGTTACGGGAATTTATTTGTATGATTCGAAAGTCTTTTCTTATATTAAAGAATTAAAACCTTCTGCACGGGGAGAACTTGAAATTACAGATATAAATAATTGGTATTTAAAGCGAGGGGTACTTACTTATAATGAAATGAGAGGCTGGTGGACTGATGCGGGAACTCATGCTTCGCTTCAAAAGGCGAATACGTTAGCACGGGATATTAATTTTGGGAAACAGTTTAACGGAGAATAGGTGAGAATATGAAAGTTGTAGAAACAAATTTTACCGATGCAAAATTGTTAGAACCGAGGTTGTTTGGAGACGATCGTGGCTTTTTTTCAGAGAGCTATAATAAGCAGGTGCTAGAAACATTAGGGATAACGTATTCATTTGTACAGGATAACGTATCTTATTCGGCTAAGGCAGGAACGATTCGGGGACTACACTTTCAAAAAAATCCGAAAGCACAAACGAAACTCATTCAAGTTATGCAAGGGGCAATTTATGATGTTATCGTTGATTTACGAAAAAAATCACCGACATTTAAACAATGGAAAGGATATATTTTAAGTGCAGATAACCATCGGCAATTACTAGTGCCAAAAGGGTTTGCACATGGATTTTGCACGCTTGTCCCGCATACTATCGTTATGTATAAAGTAGATGAATATTATAGCGCAGAGCATGACTCAGGATTACTTTGGGAAGATAAAGATTTAGCAATTCCTTGGCCAGTAACCGATCCTATATTGTCCGATAAGGATCAGATATTACCATTACTAGAGGAATATGAAGATAGTTTTTAAGTAGGAGAGTTGTTTATGAATATATTAGTAACAGGTGGGGCTGGATTTATTGGAAGTAATTTCGTTCATTACATGCTACAAAGTTATGAAACATATAAAATTATTAATTACGATGCATTAACATATAGTGGGAATTTAAATAACGTAAAATCTCTTCAGGATCACCCGAATTACTCTTTTGTAAAAGGAGAAATTCAAAATGGAGAGCTATTAGAACACGTTATAAAAGAGCGAGACGTACAAGTGATTGTAAATTTTGCAGCTGAATCACATGTGGACCGTAGTATTGAAAATCCGATTCCTTTTTATGATACAAATGTAATTGGAACGGTCACTTTATTAGAACTAGTTAAAAAATATTCGCATATAAAACTTGTGCAAGTGTCAACGGATGAAGTGTATGGCTCTTTAGGAAAAACAGGGAAGTTTACAGAGAAAACACCGTTAGCTCCAAATAGTCCATATTCTTCAAGTAAGGCGAGCGCGGACATGATAGCTCTATCTTACTATAAAACATATCAATTACCGGTTATAGTAACGCGTTGTTCTAACAATTATGGACCGTACCAGTATCCTGAAAAATTAATTCCATTAATGGTTACGAATGCACTAGAAGGAAAAAAACTACCGCTATATGGTGATGGTTTAAATGTAAGAGATTGGTTACATGTAACGGATCATTGCAGTGCGATTGATGTTGTTCTGCATAAGGGACGTGTCGGAGAAGTATATAATATAGGTGGAAATAATGAAAAAACAAATGTAGAAGTTGTGGAACAAATTATTACTCTTTTAGGAAAAACAAAAAAAGACATTGAATATGTTACAGATCGTTTAGGGCACGATCGTCGTTATGCGATTGATGCAGAGAAAATGAAGAATGAATTTGATTGGGAACCGAAATACACGTTTGAACAAGGATTACAAGAGACGGTGAAATGGTATGAAAAGAATAAGGAATGGTGGAAACCACTAAAAGACCAGTAAGGGGCATGTTAAATGAAAGAGAGGGTTATCATAACAGGAGCAAACGGTCAATTAGGAAAGCAACTATTTGAAGAGTTAGACTCTGAAGAATATGATATATATCCATTTGATAAAAAGTTATTAGATGTGACAAATATATCCCGAATACAACAAGTGGTACAAGAAATAAAACCACATATAATTATTCATTGTGCTGCCTATACGAAAGTAGATCATGCGGAGAAAGAACAGGATTTTGCGTATAGAATAAATGCAATCGGAGCTCGAAATGTAGCGGTTGCTTCACAATTAGTAGGGGCGAAGCTAGTTTATATTAGTACTGATTATGTATTTCAAGGTGCCAGACCAGATGGATACGACGAATTTCATAGTCCAGCGCCGATAAATATATATGGGGCCTCTAAGTATGCGGGGGAGCAGTTCGTCAAAGAGTTACATAATAAATATTTTATCGTTCGCACATCGTGGCTATATGGTAAATATGGAAATAATTTCGTGAAAACGATGATGCGATTAGGAAAAGAAAGAGATGAAATATCCGTTGTAGCGGATCAAGTTGGCTCTCCTACGTATGTGGCGGATTTAAATATGGTTATTAATAAGCTCATTCATACTTCTTTATACGGTACATACCACGTATCAAACAGTGGTTCATGCTCTTGGTTTGAATTTGCACAAAAGATATTTTCGTACGCCAATATGAAAGTGAATGTATTACCTGTTTCAACGGAAGAATTCGGGGCTGCAGCTGCGAGACCCAAATATTCTGTTTTTCAACATAACATGCTACGATTAAATGGTTTTTCACAAATGCCGTCTTGGGAAGAAGGATTAGAGCGCTTTTTTATAGAAACCAAAAGTCATTAACAAATTTCTGTTAATGACTTTTTTGTTTGCCTTTAAGCGGTTTTATGTTACTATAATTATAGTATCAGGTACTAATAACAAGTATAAGTATTTCTGGGAGGATATATCATGGAACTATTACAAGGGAAAACATTTGTTGTTATGGGCGTTGCGAACCAAAGAAGTATTGCATGGGGAATTGCTCGCTCTTTGCATAATGCAGGTGCAAAATTAATATTCACATATGCAGGAGAACGTTTAGAAAGAAACGTTCGTGAATTAGCGGACACATTAGAAGGACAAGAATCACTTGTATTACCTTGTGATGTAACGAATGATGAGGAACTTACAGCTTGCTTTGAAACAATTAAACAAGAAGTAGGTACTATTCACGGTGTAGCACATTGTATTGCTTTTGCAAATCGCGATGACTTAAAAGGTGAGTTTGTAGATACTTCTCGCGATGGATTTTTACTTGCACAAAATATTAGCGCATTCTCTTTAACAGCTGTAGCAAGAGAAGCAAAAAAAGTAATGACAGAAGGCGGAAATATTTTAACGTTAACATACCTTGGCGGCGAGCGTGTTGTGAAAAATTATAACGTTATGGGTGTTGCGAAAGCTTCATTAGAAGCGAGCGTGAAATATTTAGCGAACGATTTAGGTCAACATGGTATTCGCGTTAACGCTATTTCTGCAGGACCAATTCGTACGTTATCTGCAAAAGGTGTAGGTGATTTCAATTCAATCTTAAGAGAAATTGAGGAGCGCGCACCACTTCGTCGTACAACAACGCAAGAAGAAGTTGGCGATACAGCAGTATTCCTATTCAGTGATTTAGCACGCGGTGTAACAGGAGAAAACATTCACGTTGATTCAGGGTATCATATCCTAGGATAAATATAATATTAATTTTTAAAGGACAATCTCTAAATGCTGAGATTGTCCTTTTTATTTGTTCTGAGAAAGAACGATTTTTAACGAAAGTTCTTACTACGTGATGAATATAACTATAATAGTACACGATTTATTTAGCTACGTATGGAAGTGGGAGGGACGAGTGTGAAGAATAAAAATAAAAGTTCAACAGTTGGAAAACCGTTGTTATATATCACGCAAGTAAGTTTAGAACTTGCTGCACCGAAAATAAAAAGAATTATCCTGACAAACTTTGAAAATGAAGATCAAAAAGAGCAAAGTAATAAACAAGAAAATATTGTAAGTAGTGCTGTGGAAGAGGTAATAGAACAAGAACAACAAGAAGAGCAGCAAGTGGAAGAAAAAATAGAAGAAGAAAAAGAAGAACACATAGAACAAGAAGAGCAAGAACCAGAACCAGTAAGAACTGTCCCGTATAATAAATCATTTAAGGATATGAATAATGATGAAAAAATTCATTTTTTACTAAACCGCCCTCATTACATTCCGAAAGTAAGATGCAGAATAAAAACAGCTACAGTTTCTTATGTTGGATCAATCATATCGTATCGTAATGGCATTGTATCTATTATGCCGCAAAATAGTATGAGAGATATTAGGTTGTCTATAGATGATATCCAATCGATTAGTATGGCCGGCTTTTAAATATGTAAAGGTGGTAGAAAGCTTCTACCACCCCAATAGTTTTTAGTTTACTTTACGATAGAAACGTCGCGTAAGCATTGAATCGCACAGAAACAGCTTAAATCAACAGTAATGCAAGTAGTTGTCGATATTAATCTTGCATTTGGTACAGCTAAAAACGTACAAATTGGATCGTCACCAGGTGGTACCGGAGAACTGTCACCTAATACTACAGTTAATACACGTAGCACAGCACAGCTATCATCATCTACACTTTCCACACGGAAAATTGGAGATCGGCAGCTAGTAAGGCTTGCTGATGGTGCGAATGCTTCAAAAGGTTCTCCAGTTTTTGTGTATAAAATAAAAGGGCGTGTATTTGCTACTGATGCAGTATTGTGTGCACCTAAAAATGGGATTTCACAACCAGATCCACATGTTGTTGTAGAACAATCTTGTAATTCATTGATGAATTTTACAACGTCAACTACACAATGAGAAGAGCCATGGTGTTTATTTTCGTTACAACTCATTAATGTCACTCCTTATCTTCTTGTTTGTATTTACATTAATAAGATATTGGAGTCGAGGAGATTTGGTCACAATCTCAAGACCTTTTTTTTTAAATAGGCGAAAGAGGATAAGGGAAGGTGAAATTATGCTGTTTACAAGCTGGCTTTTATTTTTTATTTTCGCGTTAGCAGCTTTTAGGCTCACTCGTTTAATTGTATATGATAAAATAACAGCCTTTTTGCGAAGACCATTTATTGATGAATTAGAGATTACGGAGCCGGATGGAAGTGTATCAACGTTTACAAAAGTGAAAGGTAAAGGATTAAGAAAGTGGATTGGCGAATTATTAAGCTGTTATTGGTGTACAGGTGTATGGGTTAGTGCTTTTTTATTAGTTTTATATAATTGGATCCCTATCGTTGCGGAGCCGTTACTTGCATTATTAGCTATTGCAGGTGCAGCAGCAATCATTGAAACGATTACAGGATATTTTATGGGAGAATAATATATTTTCATAATACGAGAAAAAGCGGAGTTTAAAAGAATGAGGGAACGGAAATAAAAAGTTGTTCATATAGTAAATAGACAGAATTGACAGTAGAGGAGATGTTTGCTGTGAGCAATAATCCAAGGCAAAATTCATATGACCTGCAGCAGTGGTATCAAATACAGCAACAACACCAAGCACAACAACAGGCATATCAAGAACAATTACAACAACAAGGATTTGTGAAGAAAAAGGGATGCAATTGCGGGAAAAAGAAGAACACAATAAAACAATATGAAGAATGAAACACTCATGCTACTGTGAGTGTTTTTTATTATGTATAAAAAGCGGTATTTCTGTATTAGAAATACCGCTTTTTACTAGCTAATTTGTGCAACTGTTAATGCTGCCGCACGGATGTCTACAGTTCCAATTAACTCAACTGGCACAATTTGAATTAAGTCACCAGGATTTAAGTTAATAAGAATGACACCACTGGATACATCTACTTCACCAGTACCAATAACGTTAGAACGAACTGCTGTACCTGATCCAGGAATAATATTAGCTGGTGTATTTAATGATAAGAAGAAACGACCAGCTTCTGGTGCAGTAGGTACGTTATCAAGACTAATTGTTAATGTATAACTAATTTGATAAATACCAGCTCGTAGAATTCGAATGCCATCTCCGACACTTACTGTATCGTTGATTACAGGAACAGTAATATTTGGGTTTGGACTTACACTAGGTAATAGTAGTGGTGTAAATAGTGAAGCGAACTGAGGTGCAGAAGCATTGAAAGCAAAACCAAAGGCAGGTAGTGTACTAGCTGGTTTTGCCTCGCAATCGATTTTAGTAAATTCGCAATCAGAAGAGAACATGTTTTTCACTCCTTTATCTGTTTCTACTTTCAGTTAATGAAAAGGACAGGTTCTATGTTCTAGACAAGTTCCCAATTTTAAGAAATTTACATAAGAATACTCTTTAAGCATGGATTGGGTGGCAGAATTATCTGCCACCCAATCCATGCTTAACTCATTATTTAGTTTTAAATAGAAACATCACGTAAGCATTGAATAGCGCAGAAGCAACTTAAATCAACAGTAATGCAAGTGGAGGTTGATATTAGTCTTGCATTTGGTACAGCTAAAAACGTACAGATTGGGTCGTCACCAGGTGGTACAGCGGTACCATCACCTAAAACTACAGTTAATACACGCAATACAGCACAGTCGTCATCATCTATACTTTCTACGCGGAAAATGGGAGATCGGCAACTAGTAAGGCTTGAAGATGGTGCAAATGCTTCGAAAGGTTCTCCGGTTTTTGTGTATAAAATAAAAGGACGTGTATTCGCTACTGATGCATTGTTATGTGCACCTAAAAATGGAACTTCGCAACCAGATCCACATGTTGTCGTTGCACATTCTTGTAGTTCATGTATAAAACGAACGACATTCGATACACAGTTGAAATCACACTCATGTTGATGATCTTCATTACAATTGCAGCTCATTATGTTCACTCCTTCTCGTGAGTTCTGACATACACTATTACAATATGAGTGGGATATGGCTGATATTACGTTAATTCTCACGATAAAAACAAGGAATTTATATAGGAGGGATGTACATAGCGTGATATAAAAAAAGACATCCTTATTTAGTGGATGTCTTTTCAGGTAAATCTTTTCGCACAGTATATAAAAAACGAGATATATCTAATTTCTTTCCTCTGAAAAATTGCGGAGAAGAAATGTAAAGTTCTTCTTTCGCACGTGTAATGGCGACATACAGTAACCGGCGTTCTTCTTCTAACGCTTCAGAAGTTTCCGTAACACGATCATTTGCATCTTTTAAAGAAGAAGTATGGGGCAGGATTCCATCACTCGCTCCAAGTAAAAAGACACATGGAAATTCAAGGCCTTTTGCGTTATGAATTGACATAAGTGAAACGGCATCTTTTTGCGGCATTGTTTTTAATGCTTCCATTTCTTTTTGACCTTGAATCGCCTCGTCGATAAATTGTAAATAAGCTGGAATATCGGTGAAACGAGTGGCAGACTCCATTAATTCTTCCAACATTTCTTCTTGTATGTCTTTATGCATTGTAAAGGAAGAACGATCGTTACTTTGCAAGTACTCTAAATATTTTCCTTTACCATGAATGATTTCTTTTAATGCTTTTTTCGGTTCTAATTCTTTAATAAACTTAATAAAATCGATGCGCTCATTTACCTTTTTCACTTGAAAAGGTTTTAAGCTTGGATTTAATAGTAAGAAATGAAGAAGAGAAGGGAAGCGCCCCTCACCATATTTCCATTGTTCACGTTCAATAAATGAAATACAATCATCACGTCCGATATACATCGTCGGCAATATGTTTGAAAGGGATTCTAGTCGAAACGGCTCAATCACGAGTCTTAAATGATCTAATACAGGCTTAATTAAAGAATGTTCATAAAATGATTGGCTCGCCCCGTGTTTAATAAACGGGATTTTATGAATGGTAAGCTGATCAAGTAACGAACGACTTACAGAATGTGTGCGATACAGTAAACAAAAATCTTTATAGTTTCGTTCACCGCTATCTACTTTTTCTTGAATGAGCTGTAAAATTTGATTTGCTTCATCAAGAGTCGTAGCAGGTCTTGAATAAAAAGGTTGTACACCTTCCTCACGAACGGAGTATAGCTCTTTATCAAAACGTTCTTGATTTAATTTTATAACTTCATTTCCAAGCCCGACGATAAAGGGATTGGATCGATAATTCGTATTTAGTGCAATGATTGTTGTGTTATCAAATTCTTTTGGAAAAGATAAAATAATTTGGTGACTTGCTCCTCGCCAGCCGTATATCGCCTGGTCGTCATCACCTGCGATAAATAAATTATTTCTTGGCGTGGCTAACAATTTTACAATTTCATATTGTGCATAGGATGTATCTTGAAACTCATCTACTTCAATGTAGTGAAAACGTTGTTGTAATTGAGTTAGTAAAGGAGCATTATTTTCTAACATATAATATGTTTCCAATAAGATGTCATCGAAATCAATATAATTGTATCTTTGTTTTACCTCTTCAAAACGTTCGTATACTTCTTTAAATTCTTGTTCGACTGGTGTTTTCGCTTTTACATCTTTCGGACGATTTAATTTGTTTTTCTCAAGTGAAATCATCGCGAGCATCGTTTCCGCATCGTAATCGTCTTTTAAACGCAATTCTTTTAAAATTTTTTTTATCATAATTTGTTTATGTTTTTCATTTGCTAAAATTTGCTGATTATACCCTTGACTACGAAGCAATTTTAAGAAAACAGAGTGGAATGTACCAGCAACAACGTAGCTACTTGCTGCATGATTCATACCTGGTAACTTCGCAACACGACTTCGGATTTCTTCAGCTGCTTTTTGTGTAAATGTAAGTAATAAAATATTTCGTGGATGAACTTGTTTTACATTTACTAAATAACCAACGCGAGTTGTTAAAACAGATGTTTTCCCGCTTCCGGCACCAGCTAGTGTAAGAACAGGACCTTCTGTTGTGCGCACGGCTTCTAATTGTTTTTCGTTTAAAAAAACATTTTGTTGCTCGAGAGCGCGGAAATAAGCCGCATCTACATCTTCTTCCATAATTAAATGGGTAGATGTTTTTGGAATATGAAATGTCGCACGCGGAATATCAGCGTGTGTTAACGATTTTTGTGAAAATTTTTCTTGTGTCATATGTTCACCTTCAAAACTATAGCATCAACATTTAACTTTAGCGGAAGAAAAAGAAAATAGCAATGTAAAAAAACAGGAGGGGTCACCTCCTGCTTTCAAATTACAATTCTTTTATCATTACGACGTGCGGGATATTTGCTTCCATAAATACATCAGAACTTGTTACATATCCAAGTTTTTTATAGAAATCTTCAGCATGTGTTTGAGCGTGAAGTTTCAATTTCGGTAGCGAATTTTCTTTTGCATACGCTTCAAGCGAATCCATAACAATTTTTCCGATGCCTTTTTTACGATGGGAATTTAGCACGCAAATGCGTTCCATTTTTCCGATACCATCAAGGGTGCGAAAACGTCCAGCACCAACTGGAACATCATTGTCATATATAACAACGTGTGTTGAAGTTTCTTCAAACTCATCGTACTCTTCTTCAGCAGAGACACGTTGTTCATTTACAAACACTTGTTTACGTACAGAGAATGCATCTCTTAGTTGTTCGTCCGTTTGTACAATCTGTGCGTGCAAATTAGTTGTTCCCCTTTCCAAGACGGAATGTTTCGTGTACAGTCCATGTTCCATTTTCTAATTGATATAGAAGATGGAAACGATCAATTGGTTGTTCGTAATAGAAATCTTTCATACGTAATCGGCCCAACACATCAGCATGCTCTGCATCTGATAAGCCTTGTCCGATTGTTAAATGAGGTACGAAAGCATATTCGCGTTCTTGCGTGAATAACCCGCTATGCATTTCTTCATTTAAGAAAGTAAGTTCAGGTGTTTTTTCTACTTTAAAGTAAAGGACGTTATTAACAGGTGCGAATGAACCAACTTTCCCAACATGAAGGGTGAAAGGGTTCGTTTTACTTGCGATTGTATGTAACTCGTTTACAATCGACTCTAATTGTTCATCTTGCGCCTCAAAGGGTGTTTTCAATGTAATATGTGGCGGAACTAATGCGTAGTGCGGGTCATAACGTTTACGCAATCCGTTCGCTTTATCTTGAATCATTTTAGATGGAAAAATTACAATGCCTAATTTCATGTTCCAATTCCTCCCTTTGTAAGTCTAGTTAGATTTTGAGATAAATAAATCTCTTTATCTATTATATCAAATTATTCTGAATACTGCTCTCTATTATTTCATTGATAGAATATGAGAGAAGGCTTTCGGTAAATCAGTCTGCCAATATTTCCAAGTATGATTGCCTTCAAATTCCTCGTAATGCGTGATGAAGTTTCTAGCTGTAAGAAGCGTATTTAACTCACGGTTCGGCCCTACGAAATCAGATACTTGTCCATCAGTACGCTTTACAGCCGTTTCTTCTGTACCGATGACGTGATACAGTTCTAATGCCTGTGGATCTTTGAATTCTTTTGCTAAGTTCATCACTGTCTCATCCACAAATGGTGATTGCATAACGACTTTACCGAATGTATGCGGATACATAATTGCAGTCATAAAGGAAACTGTTCCGCCAAGAGAATCACCAATTAACACACGACCTTTCCCCATTTGGTACGTTGGATAATTTTCATCAATATATGGTGCAAGCTCGTGAGCAAGGAAACGAATATATGCAGCATTTTTTACTTCATTTGGGAAATATTTTTCTTTACGATCATGTACATTTTTATATGGAATACCGACAATAATTGTACGGTCAATTTCTTCGGTTTCACGAAGGCGCTCAATTACACGGTGCGCTTTACCGAGCTGAAAATAATCTCTACCATCTTGTGCAATTACAACTGTATGTTTGTGCAGTGGTGTGTAATTTACTGGTAAATAAACGAGAAGTGTAACGTCTTCTTGAAGTGATGCGCTATAAAATGAAATTTCTTCAATTCTCCCTATTGTTTGACTCATGTAGATCCCCCTAAATAAAAATTTACTGTAACGATTGTAAGAGCGACGCTTGTAGTGAAAAGGAAAGAAATATTCACTAATTGGTGCCTTAATTTCTATTTTACCATAATGGTACGAAGAATCTAAAAAATTAGTATTTAAGTTACGAAAGAAAACGGATATAATGAAGTGGGATTTTTGACAGGTGAGAGGGGAGACAGGATTTGAAACAAGAAAAATCAATCGCACTACCATTGGCTATTTCTATAATTGCCATTTCCTTTGCAGCAGTTTTTGTAAAGATGTCCTCAGCACCATCTTCAATATTAAGTATGTACCGCTTATGGATTATCGTACTTATTATGCTGCCTATCGTATGGAAAAAAAGAGAGGAATTTAATAAGATTCAAATGAAAGATTGGGGCTTTTTAATTGGATCTGGTTTCTTTTTAGCACTTCATTTTCTTTTATGGTTTGAATCTTTAAAGCATACAACAGTTGCTAGTTCAACAATTATTTTGGCACTTCAACCGATCGTATCTTTAGTTGGAGGTTTTTTTCTATTTAAAGAAAGAACAACATATTCAGCCATTGCAACGATGGGAATCGCTATTTTAGGAGTAATGTGCATTGGTTGGGGAGATTTAGGTTTAAGTAAGCAAGCAATTTATGGTGACATATTATCCTTTCTAAGTGTAATAGCAGTTGTCGGTTATTTATTTATCGGGCAAACGACAGTGAAGAAAGTATCACACTGGATTTATAGCTTTACAGTCTTTGCGTGCGCAGGTCTTTTTATGGGGATTTATAATGTCATATTACAAGTACCCTTTACAGGTTATACGAAGTGGGATTGGACTGTTTTTCTTTTACTTGCGGTTGTGCCGACAGTGTCACATGTAATTAATAATTGGCTGTTAAATTATGTGAATGCAACGACAATTTCAATGAGTATTTTAGGAGAACCTGTTGGAGCATCTATACTTGCGTTCTTCTTACTTGGAGAAAAATTAAATGCAATGCAAATTATCGGTAGCATGCTCGTATTGTTTGGTGTATCTGTTTTCTTACTGCAGCAACAAAAGCGAATAGCAAAAAATGTCGTAAACGAGCCGGTGTATACACAGGAATTATAATGTTGGAGAAGAAAAGAGAAGTTATGATACTTCTCTTTTTGTTTTATAGAAATGCGGGCGTAGAAGGGGGAGGAAAATGGAAGAGATGTTAAAGAAGTATATGAATAGATTTACAACACTAAGTGAAGAAGAGTAGCAAATGATCCTCAGTGAATTACAAATTGAAGAATATAAAAAAGGAACAGTATTCCTAAGACAAGGAAATGTTCCGTTAAAATGTTATTTTGTATTAAAAGGATGCGTTAGGCAACATAGTATAGATCAAGCAGGGAAAGAAGTTACATCAAATTTTTATACAGAAGAACAGGCAATTTCGAATTTCAACCATCATAAACAAGATAAATCTTCATCTTTTTTTATTAATCTTGTAAAAAGTAAAAACTCAAATATTGAAATCAAGTAAAAGAGTGGCTACGAAGCCACTCTTTTACTTTGGATTTGTCATATAAGGTTGTACATGAATGACACATAGGTCACGGAATTTGCCTTCAGCAGTTGTGACAATTACGACTGCTTTACCTGCACTTTTTCCAGTAATCGTTACGGTGTCATCTTTTGGATATATGGTGATGATATCAGAATTCATATTTGACCAAATAAGCTCTTTATTCGTTGCTTGTATTGGTAAAATGGAAGCTGATAACACAATGTTTTGTCCCGTTTTTATTTTTAATTTATGTTTTTCCATATGAACACCGATGACTGAAATAACAGAAGGAGCAATTGAAATTTTAGGCGGATTAGGTTGCATGTTTAAACAAGACGCAGAAGTATTTGTGATAGGTGAAAATTTTCGTGTTTGTTGTTGCTGGAAAGCTGCTAACATGTTGAAGTCCCCTTTCTGTATAAGTGCTGATACTCATACTATAAAGGAGTAGTGTTATGTTAAATTTAACGAAACATAAAGAATTTGTTAAATTTGATAAGAAGATTGTCGAACTGTAAAAAATCTCTGCTGTTATGATAACAGCAGAGATTTTTTTATAAATTATGAAGATGTTGTTTTTCGAAATCCTCAAATTGCTCTTCAACTTCTTTTGAAGGTTGTGTTAGTAAACTAACAATTACGATGGCTAGTAAACTAATAGCGAAGCCTGGAATCATTTCATATAAGAAATCTTTTAAGAATTTGAATTGAGTCCATATAATAACAGTAGCGGCACCAGAAATCATACCGGCAAGTGCGCCCCATTTCGTCATACGTTTCCAATATAAGCTTAATAAAATAGCAGGTCCAAATGAAGAACCGAACCCAGCCCAAGCGTATCCAACAAGAGCTAAAATTGTATCATTTTGTTTAAACGCTAAAGCGCATCCAACTAATGCAATAACAAGTACAGCCATACGACCGACAAATACAAGCTCTTTATCAGAGGCAGAGCGTTTAAAGAATGTACGATATAAGTCTTCCGTTACTGCACTTGAAGTAACGAGTAACTGAGATGAGATTGTACTCATAATCGCTGCTAAAATAGCGGCTAATAAGAATCCAGTAATAAGTGGATGGAATAAAATTTTTCCTAGTTCAAGGAAAATTGTTTCCGGGTTAGATAATGTTAACTCTTGTTGTGAATAGTAAGCAATACCGATAAGACCAGTAAACATAGCTCCGACAACAGAGAAAATCATCCAGCTCATACCAATTCTTCGTGCGCTTTTCAGTTCTTTTACGGACGAAATCGCCATAAAGCGTACGATAATATGAGGTTGTCCAACATAACCAAGCCCCCATGCGAATAAAGAAATCATTCCTAAAGTAGAGGCACCTTTAAAAATATCTAAACGTGTTGGATCTACAGAGCGGATTGTATCAAATGCAGGTCCAAGTCCATTCGAATTCATAATTGTTACGATAGGAACAAGAATAAGAGCGACTACCATAATGATTCCTTGCACGAAGTCTGTCCAACTTACTGCTAAGAACCCACCAAATAATGTGTAAGCTACAACAACGCCTGCAACAATGAATAATCCAACGTGGTAGTTCATACCAAATGAATTTTCAAATAATACAGCGCCTGAAACTAATCCTGAAGCTACATAGAAAGTAAAGAAAATCATAATAACAAGTCCAGATACTAAACGTAGCATATGAGATTTGTCGTGGAAACGGTGTTCCAAAAATTCTGGAATAGTAATAGAGTTATTTGCAATTTCTGAGTAGGTACGTAAGCGAGGAGCAACATAAAGCCAGTTTGCGTATGCGCCTAGTGTTAGGCCGATCGCAATCCAACTACTACTTAATCCAACGCTAAACATTGCACCTGGTAATCCCATTAAAAGCCAACCGCTCATATCGGATGCTCCAGCACTTAATGCCGTTACTGCGGGGCCTAGTGTACGCCCGCCAAGCATATAATCTGTTAAGTTGGACGTTCGTTTATAGGCGAAATAGCCGATTACTAACATCCCGAGCATGTAAATAGAGATTGAAGTTAAAGTTAACATCTGCGTACTCATGAAGTTCCCCTTCCTTTTGTCATGTCTTTTGATGCGTTAATACCTGATTGATTAAAGTTTCACTTTATAATCTATCATGATTATTCTGAAAAATCCATATAGAAATACGAATTTTCAGAAATGTAAGCGTTTTTTGATGTTATTTTACTTTTTTAATATATAATATTCATACAAAAAACCTTATTTTTAATAGAGTATTTATTATATTTACATAAAAAGAGGTTGTTTTGTCAATATAATATTGAAAGGAAAGAAAAATAAAATTTTTAAAAAAGTATTGACTTGTAAAAAAAGTCAGGTCTATAATGAGTGCAACTTAAAAAAATGCAAGCGTTGATGAAGAAGAGTACACATGATGAACATGTCAGAGAGCTGATGGTTGGTGCGAATCAGTATGGAATTGATGTGGAATGGGCTTCGGAGCTTCCAAACCGAAACGAAAGAAGTAGGCTTTGGCGACATGATCTCATCGATACAAGAGACACGTATTGTTTTTGATACGGTAAAGTGCGTTACATTTGTAACGAATTAAGGTGGCACCACGGGAGTACCCGTCCTTTCTATAGGATGAGTACTCCCTTTTTGTGTATAAAAAATTAAATAAATGAAATCGTTTAAGTAAGAAGAGTACGTATATTGGAGACGTTACAGAGAGCCGGGAATAGGTGGGAGCCCGGTACGGTGCCATATACGGAATGGGCTTACGAGAGGTATGCTGAACAATTATTTTCAGTAGGCAACCCGGGTTCCGCCGTTACAAGGATAAGGTATAAATTTTGTACCTGAACAAAGCGGGATGCTTTTGCATCCAACACGAGGTGGTACCGCGGTATATTTATCGTCCTCTACATATTTTCGATATGTAGGGGACTT
Source organism: Bacillus sp. FSL R9-9497 (assembly GCF_038005805.1). Taxonomy (NCBI): domain Bacteria; kingdom Bacillati; phylum Bacillota; class Bacilli; order Caryophanales; family Bacillaceae; genus Bacillus; species Bacillus sp. FSL R9-9497. Next base: position 1,223,848 of record NZ_JBBOTY010000001.1, read on the forward strand.
TTTTATTTTTCAGAGTGAGGTGAAGGACATGATGACGAAAGAAGAATTTATAAAACAAAAAAGAGCGAGAAAGACATTTTTAGTAATCACTGAAGAAGAAGGAGATAGCATTACGCCAATTTCTTTATATAGACGTATGAAAGGGAAGAAGAAATTTTTATTAGAAAGTTCACAGCTTCATCAAGATAAAGGGCGTTATTCTTACTTAGGATGTAATCCTTATGGAGAAGTAAAAAGCGTTGGTACGGAAGTGGAACGAACGATTTACGGCCGGGCAGAAAAGTTACAAGGTAACGTACTACAAGTGTTAGAAGAAGTAATCGCACCATCACAAGTAGACAGCCCATTTCCATTTTGCGGAGGAGCAGTTGGTTATATTGGATATGATGTCATTCGGCAGTATGAAAACATTGGAGCGGATTTACACGACCCATTAAATATTCCGGAAGTACACCTTGTACTATATCGTGAGTTTATCGTTTACGATCATTTACGCCAAAAGTTGTCGTTTGTATATGTATGCAGGGAAGATGATTCAGCAGATTATGAGGAAGTATACGAAAGGCTACGAGTATACAAAGAGGAAGTGCTACAAGGAGAAGAAGCTGAAGTAAATGCAATACAATCCACATTATCATTCACTTCTTCTATAACGGAAAAAGAGTTTTGTGAGATGGTAGAAATTGCGAAAGAATATATAAGAGCGGGAGACATATTCCAAGTCGTACTATCACAGCGTTTACAAAGTGAATGTATTGGGGATCCATTCTGGTTATACCGAAAACTTCGAATTGCAAATCCATCACCATATATGTTCTATATCGATTTTCAAGATTATGTTGTACTCGGTTCTTCGCCGGAAAGTTTACTATCAGTAAGGGAGGATAAAGTGATGACGAATCCAATTGCTGGTACAAGGCCGAGGGGGAAAACGAAGAGGGAAGACGAGGAAATCGCAAAAGAACTGTTAGGCAATGAGAAAGAGCGAGCAGAGCATATGATGCTTGTAGATCTTGGGCGAAACGATATTGGTAGAGTGAGCGAAATCGGCTCGGTTACGATAGATAAATATATGAAAGTAGAAAAATACTCTCACGTTATGCACATTGTATCTGAAGTTTACGGAACATTGCGAAAACAAATGGGCGGATTTGATGCGTTAGCGTATTGCTTACCAGCAGGAACGGTTTCTGGAGCTCCGAAAATTAGAGCGATGGAAATTATAAATGAACTAGAGAATGAAAAAAGAAATGTATACGCTGGTGCAGTTGGATACGTTAGTTTTTCAGGAAATCTTGATATGGCGCTCGCTATTCGAACGATGGTCGTAAAGGATGAAAAAGCATACGTTCAGGCAGGAGCAGGAGTCGTTTACGATTCAGATCCAGTAGCTGAATATGAAGAAACATTAAATAAAGCGAGAGCGCTTTTGGAGGTAATGAAATGATTGTACTTATCGATAATTACGATTCGTTCACATATAACTTGTATCAACTGTTAGGCGAACATGAAGAAGAAATTGTAGTTGTAAGAAATGATGAAATAACGATAGAACAGTTAGAAGAGATGAATCCAAGAGGAATTGTACTTTCACCAGGACCAGGAAAACCAGAGGATGCTGGCATTTGTATCGACGTCATCCGTCATTTTTATAAGAACGTTCCCATATTAGGGATTTGTCTTGGTCACCAAGCGATCATAGCTGCATTTGGAGGAGACATTGTTAGAGCAGAACGTATTAAACATGGAAAAACATCGCGTGTGAAACATAACGGAATGTCAATCTTTTCATACGCTACACAGCCGTTAACGGCAATGCGCTATCATTCCCTTGTTGCAGAGCAAACGAGCTTGCCAGAGTGTTTTGACATATTAGCGACAGCGATGGACGACGGAGAGATAATGGCAGTCCGTCACAATTATTATCCGCTCTTCGGATTACAGTTTCATCCGGAATCAATCGCAACAGAAGAAGGCGGAAAGTTAATACGTGCCTTTTTAACAGAAGTAAAAGAGGAGGAAAGAGTATGAATAACTATCTTCGTAAATTAGTGGAGGGTCAACATTTAACAGAAGAGGAAATGTATAAAGCAGGACTACTTTTATTAAGTGAAAACATATTAGAAAGTGAAATTGCAGCTTTCTTAGTCTTACTGAAAGCGAAAGGTGAAAATGCAGAAGAAATATACGGTCTCGTTCGAGCTCTTCGCGAAAAGGCACTACCATTTTCGAACCATATACAAGGAGCAATGGACAATTGCGGGACGGGTGGTGACGGTGCTCAAACGTTTAATATTAGCACAACATCAGCATTCGTACTGGCAGGAGCTGGCGTAAAGGTTGCAAAACATGGTAATCGTGCTGTTTCTAGTAAAACAGGAAGTGCAGACTTATTAGAAGAACTAGGTGTAAATATTAGTAGTACGCCAAACGAAATTGATTATTTACTAGAGCATGTGGGCATTGCATTTTTATTTGCACCAGTGATGCATCCAGCACTAAGGCGCATTATGAAAATAAGAAAAGAGTTAAACGTGCCGACGATCTTTAATTTAATTGGTCCTTTAACAAATCCAGTGAATTTAGAAACACAATTTGTCGGTATTTATAAACGAGATATGTTATTACCAGTTGCACAAGTATTACAAAAGTTAGGCCGGAAACAAGCGCTTGTCGTAAATGGAAGTGGTTTTTTAGATGAAGCGTCATTACAAGGGGAAAATCACGTAGTCATTTTAAAAGATAATGAAATAGTAGAAATGAGTATTGATCCAGAAAAGTATGGTTTTTCAAGAGTGAAAAATGAAGAAATTAGAGGGGGGAATTCAAAAGAAAATGCAAAGATTACAGTCGGCGTATTGAGCGGAGAAAAGAGTGTTTATCGTGATACCGTTTTATTAAATGCAGGTCTAGCTCTTTTCGCAAATGGAAAAACGGAAACGATTGAAGAAGGAATTAAACTCGCGACACATAGCATCGACTCTGGAAAAGCATTAACCAAATTAAACTTATTAATTGCAGCAAGCAACGAAAAATTAGAAAGGGTGAACTAAAGTGGGGACGATTTTAGATAAAATTGTAGAACAGAAGAAAAAGGAAGTTACGGAGTTATATGAAATATATACACCAGTAAAAGCAAAAAGAAAGACACATTCACTTGTAGAAGCGTTACAGCAGTTTACTATCATTGCAGAAGTAAAGCGAGCATCACCATCAAAAGGAGATATCAATTTACACGTTGATGTACGAAAACAAGTGGGAACATATGAGGAATGTGGTGCAGGAGCAGTTTCTGTTTTAACAGATGGTCAATTTTTTAAAGGATCGTTTCACGATTTACAAACAGCACGAGAAGAAAGTAACATTCCGCTTTTATGTAAAGATTTCATAATAGATAAGATTCAAATCGATAGAGCATATGAAGCGGGAGCCGATATTATTTTACTAATTGTAGCAGCGTTAACGAAAGAGAAGTTAAAAGAGTTGTATAGCTACGTGTTAGAAAAAGGATTGGAAGCGATTGTTGAAGTTCATGATGTACAGGAATTAGAAACTGCGATTGTATTAAATCCGCACGTTATTGGCATTAATAATCGTAATTTAAAAACGTTCGAAGTAGATTTAAGCCAAACTGAAAAGCTTGGAAAAAGATTGAATGAGGAGAAACTACTTTGGATTAGTGAAAGTGGCATTCATTCAAAAGAAGATATTATTCGTGTTAAAAGAGCTGGAGCAAAAGGTGTATTAGTTGGAGAGGCGCTTATGACATCATCTTCTATTAGTAGTTTTTTTGAAGATTGTAAGGTGAATATATGAAAGTGAAAATTTGCGGCATCACTGATATGGAAACAGCAAAACGTGCGTGCGAATACGGCGCAGATGCACTCGGATTTGTTTTTGCAGAAAGTAAGCGGAAAATCACTCCAAAGAGAGCGGAAGAAATCATTGAGGAGCTTCCAGCCAACGTGTTAAAAATCGGTGTTTTCGTAAATGAATCAGTAGAAGTGATCCGGAAAATTGCAGATGAGTGCGGGTTAACACATGTACAACTACATGGGGATGAAGACAATCATCAAATTAGAAGATTGAATATTCCGTCTATAAAGTCGCTAGGAGTAACTTCAGAGAGTGATATGAAAAACGCTCAAAGGTATGAAACGGATTATATATTATTTGATAGCCCGAAAGAAAAGTTTCATGGAGGAAATGGAAAGACATTTTCATGGGAACTACTTGGGCATATGCCAAAAGAATTGCGAAAGAAAACGATATTAGCTGGTGGATTAAACGCTCTTAATATAGAAGAAGCAATTCGAACTGTTCGGCCTTATATGGTTGATGTGAGCAGCGGAGTAGAGACAGAAGGAAAGAAAGATGTAGAGAAAATAAAACAATTTATTATAAAAGCGAAGGAGTGTTCCAAATGAACTATGCATATCCAGATGAAAAAGGACATTACGGTATATACGGAGGACGATACGTTCCAGAAACGTTAATGCAATCTGTACTAGAACTAGAAGAAGCATATAAAGAAGCGATGCAAGATGAAGCATTTCAAAAGGAATTAAATCATTATTTAAAAACGTACGTCGGAAGAGAAACACCGCTATATTATGCTGAAAATATGACGAAGTATTGCGGTGGTGCAAAGATTTATTTAAAACGTGAAGATTTGAACCATACAGGAGCTCATAAAATTAACAATACAATCGGTCAGGCACTACTTGCAGTGCGAATGGGCAAGAAAAAAGTTGTCGCTGAAACAGGAGCTGGACAACACGGAGTTGCAACAGCTACTGTATGTGCTCTTCTCGGATTAGAATGCGTCATTTTTATGGGAGAAGAAGATGTAAGACGTCAAAAATTAAATGTGTTCCGAATGGAATTACTCGGAGCGAAAGTAGAAAGTGTAGCGGCAGGTAGCGGTACATTAAAAGATGCGGTAAACGAGGCGCTTCGTTACTGGGTTTCACATGTGCATGATACGCACTACATTATGGGATCTGTTCTCGGACCACATCCATTCCCGCAAATTGTACGTGATTTCCAAAGTGTAATTGGGAATGAGACGAAGAAACAATATGAAGAATTAGAGGGGAAATTACCAGAAGCAGTTGTTGCTTGCATTGGTGGTGGGAGTAACGCGATGGGAATATTTTATCCATTTGTACATGATGAAGAAGTTGCTCTTTACGGCGTAGAAGCAGCTGGAAAAGGCGTTCATACAGAAAAGCATGCAGCAACTTTAACGAAAGGAAGCGTCGGTGTCCTGCACGGATCAATGATGTATCTTCTGCAAAATGAAGAAGGGCAAATTCAAGAAGCACACTCTATTTCAGCAGGACTTGATTATCCAGGTGTTGGTCCAGAACATAGTTTGCTAAAAGATATTGGCCGCGTTTCTTATCAGTCGATAACAGACGAAGAAGCATTAGAAGCATTTCAATTATTAACGAAAAAAGAAGGCATTATCCCGGCGTTAGAAAGTTCACATGCTGTCGCATACGCATTAAAATTAGCGCCGCAAATGAAGACAGACGAAGGGCTTGTCATTTGTTTATCAGGCCGCGGGGATAAAGATGTAGAGAGTATAAAACGTTATATGGAAGAGGTGTAAAAAATGGGAGTAGAAAAAATTAAAGCAGCGTTTGAAAATGGCAAGAAAGCATTTATTCCGTATGTAATGGGCGGAGATGGCGGCCTTGAAAAATTAAAAGAAAGAATTCGTTTTCTAGATGAAGCTGGAGCAAGCATCGTTGAAATTGGTATTCCGTTTTCGGATCCAGTTGCAGATGGGCCAACGATTCAAAGAGCAGGAAAGCGAGCGCTAGATAGCGGCGTAACATTAAAAGGCATTTTTCAAGCGTTAGCAGAGGTAAGGAAAGAAGTACAAATGCCCTTTGTTCTTATGACATATTTAAATCCTGTACTTGCATTCGGAAAAGAGAGATTCATCGAGAACTGTATAGAAGCAGGTGTAGACGGCATCATCGTTCCAGACTTACCGTATGAAGAACAAAATATTATTACGCCGTTACTTCGAGAGGCAAACATTGCGCTCATTCCACTCGTTACCGTAACGAGTCCTATTGAAAGAATTGAAAAAATTACGAGTGAATCAGAAGGGTTCGTTTATGCTGTTACAGTAGCGGGCGTAACGGGAGTACGTCAAAACTTTAAAGAGGAGATTCATAGTTACTTAGAAAAAGTAAAATCACACGTCAACTTACCAGTAGTCGCAGGATTTGGTATTTCAACAAAGGAACATGTAGAAGAAATGATTACAATATGCGACGGAGTTGTCGTTGGAAGTAAGATCATTGAGCTTTTAGAAAATGAAAAGCAAGAAGAAATATGTGAATTAATATATGCAACAAAACAAAAAGAAGAGGCGTAGTCTCTTCTTTTTGTTTTGCGTAATAAATGTTAAAATATACAGAAAATACATATAATTTAGAGGGTGAGAAGGCATGCTAAGACGTAAACTACTATATCTATTTTTAACTGTACCGCTATACGCTTGGCTTATTAGCATGACGAAAATAGAGTTAATGGCTCTATTTTTAGGGTATGTATTCATCTTTTCCAATTTAAATCGCATTCAAGAACAGTCTATTTTAGAAATATGTCTATTTTCGATTAGTATAGAATTATTTAGTATCGTTTCGATTGTATTATTAAACGAATTATTTCTACGGATTCATTCATTTGCATTAATGAAATTTTGGAATATTATATTGCAAGCAATATGTACTTACATTGTGTTTGTTGTGTTGAAAGAAATAGTCGGAAAGCAGACAGTTTTTCAGGATAATAGAAAATGGGAGTGAATAAAAAGGAGCCGTTGGGTTCCTTTTTTGAATCTGTTGTAAAAACAATTGAAAATTATGACATCTGTTATATAATAGTTAAAAATTGTATTTTTAATGAAAAGAGATGATAACATGGCCATATTGTTGGCACTTATCCCAATTATGATGATTTTCATTTGTTTATTTTTATTTAAACAAACGTCATTAAGGTCCTCGTTAATTTCTTATGCTGTGTCTGTTGGAATCGTTTTACTCTCGCCAATGTTTCAATTAGGGATAAGTGAAACTGTGCACGCAACGATTAAAGGATGGTTAATTTGTTTTATTGTAGGGTACGTTTTATTTTTCGGTATTTTTTTATTTCACCTCATGAACAAAATGGGGTACATCGATCAAGTAGCACGTTTTCTAGAAGAAGTTACTCAGGATCGCTTATTACAAATGCTGCTTATGTGTTTTGGCATTTGCCCGCTTATTGAATCAGTAAGTGGATTCGGGATTGGCTTCATGGTTGCAGCACCTATTTTTCTTTCACTAGGATATAAACCATTTCAAGCTGTACTACTCTCATTCATCGGCTTACTAGCTAGTTCATGGGGCGCAATGGCAACTGGTACGATTATCGGTTCGCAGCTAATAAATATGCCTCTTACAACACTTGGCACAAATACAGCGCTATTAAGTATTCCGATGTTTGCTTACTTCGTTATTCTTTCTTTACACGTTGTTGGCGGCTGGCAAGCGGTTATAGAAAAGTGGAAAGAAGGAGTAGGGTTCTTTCTATTATTTTCTCTCGGAATCTATCTTTCTAATGCGTACGTAAGTGTTGAACTAGCCGGGATATTAAGTTCTATCGTTACGATTACCTTTGGCTTTTTTATCATTAAATTAAAAGGTAAAAGTGGGCAAAATCTTATAACAGAACATGCGGCTGCAACGGAGAGAGAAGTATCCATTATAAAAATTATTAGCCCTTATATATTTCTAACAGTTTGTATTTTACTTTCTCGCCTTGTTCCAGCATTACATGATTCGTTCAGATCATATGCGGTTCTTGATTTGAAATCATATTCTTACAAACTAGAGTTACTATATTCACCAGGATTTTGGCTCGGTATGACTTGCTTATTTACTATTATTTTCTTCCGCATCCCGTCTAATATTATTAAACAATCACTCTCACAAACGATTAAACAATGGATTCCATTTGCTATTACGACGACAATGTTTATCGCCATTTCAGAACTAATGGGTGCATCAGGCATGCATTCATTACTCGCAAAGACAGCTGGTGAAACATTTGGAACCTTTTTCGTTTTCGTTGCTCCGTTTATTGGCGCTATTGGTGGATTTTTAACAGGTAGTAACGCAGGATCAAATGCAATGTTTATAAAACTACAAATGCAAACCGCACAAAACGTAGCACTCCCGTGGCAATATGTCACAACACTTCAAAACACCGCATCATCAGTAGCGACAATCGCTTGTCCATCACGGATTACACTAGGTGCTTACTTATGTAATATCCCTTACCGTGAAAATGAACTATTAAAGAAGACGACGTTAATGATCTTTGGTGCGGTTTTGCTTGTAGTGGTAGAAGTTATTGTTTGGTATATGTTGAGAAATTAAAAATCCTCCTAACATAGGAGGATTTTTTTTATGAATGGATAATGTTTTAAATATGAAAAGCTTCTACTAAGTCAACAACCCGCCACTTAACACCCTTACGGGTCGTTTGAAGTGGGGGCTTGCGTCTGTCGGAGTTCGACAGTGCTTCTACCCTCATAGAGAGCAACTACGCTTATTCCTACCCAGTAGTACGAACGAGCAATGTTCTCCTACCTTAGTATGGTGGAGCATAAGGACGGTTGACTTCGCCCCTACCACAAGAGCTATACTCCTGTGGTAACTACACTGATATGCTTAATTCCCTTACGGTGTAGATTCATCGCACCAATACGGTCATCATTTGATTGGTATTGGCAATTTTTACACTTAAAAGTGTGTAGCTTTTTATTACGATTCGCTTTTTCAATGTTTCCGCACTTAGGGCAAGTTTGAGAAGTATATTTGGGGTCTACCACAATTACCTTTTGTCCATTCAATTCAGCTTTATACTCAAGCATTTGACGGAACTGATAGAAAGCCCAAGATACAGAAACATAGCGGTTTTTCACTCGTACTTTCTCTGTCGCAGAACGAACCCCTGTTAAGTCTTCTAAAACAAACATAGTACCTCTAGGGTATGCCTCAACGAGTGCCTTTGTAATTTGATGGTTTACATCAGTTACATAACGGTTTTCTCTTGAGCCAATTTGTTTTATTTTCTTACGAGAAGATGGTGTTTGTCGTGTTTGTAATTGCTTACGAGTAGCTTTAAATTTACCACGCTTATGTTTAACAATATTTCCGTTGTAGAAGGTTGTTTTGCCCTGACTATCATAAGTGGTTGCAAGGAAGTTGATTCCTAAATCAACACCAACGATGTTGTTTACATCTGCGAAATCTAATGTTTGGTACTCTTTTGTCATCGGGATATGTAAGAACCACTTTTTGTACTTATGCACTAATTTAGCAGTACCAAATTTCCAAGTGCTGTTGAAGTATTTCTTCATAGCCTTACGCTCATAATTTAGTTTTAGGCGACCTTCAAGCGTGTTTACACTAAATTGGTTTTTGGTTAGTGAATAATCTCGATTCCAGACTAAATCATATTCTGCAAGTTTGAAGTCAATCAAAGACCATTCATGTCCATTTGATTTAGCCGACTTGTAACGAGCAATTACAGTTTTCATCACAGATTGAGCCATTTGACTTTTTAACCTAAATTGATTTCGCAAATCAGAATAATATAAGTTATTGAGATTTACTTGATTAAGGTTCTTTGTTTCAAATATGTGTTTTGATAACCAATTACAAGCCTTGCGGTAAGCGTTAGTTGTTATCTTTAGACTTTCAGCTTGATTATCGGAAACATGGATTTGTATTTTTGCAGTAATTGTAGGCATTATTTTCACCGCCTTTCACTAATTAAATTGTAACAGATTTTTAGTGAAAGCAAACAACTTAAGTAGAGAAAGTAGGAGGCAAGGTGGAAGTTTCAGATACTTGATATGGTACAGAATCTTAGGATTTTTAACGTACCATACCGTATCTGCCGGCAATTCCTCCCCCACTTATCGTTGGGCTATCGCCCTTCACACGATTGAAGTAGGGGGTTATCCTTGCCGATTTTAGATGAATAGGAGATGAAATGTATGCCCCTAAAAAACTACGGTGTGTTAAAAGGTACAGTTATACAATCAAAGATTGGAAAAGGGAAAACACCTCATTATCAAGTTCATTTACAGGGCGAGACAGGAGTAGATTATCGTATTGCAATTAACGTAAAGTCGCAAAGTTATCCATCAGAAGTTTTATATTTTGCGAGTAACAATATTAAGTCAGAGGCGATTCATATTTTACCGACATTACCATTCGGTTTTACAGAAATAAAAAACAATGAACCGAAAGTAGCTTTAGATTATGTAAGAGGAAATCTATTTGACTCAAATCAAATGATTCCTTTACCTCCCGAAAAAGCAGGAACAGATAATGATTTAAATGAAAAAATAGAACGTTATATAAAACGAGCAATAGAAGAAAAAGCAATTATTTACGCGTTTGGTGAAAGATGGGGACCAGAAGAAAATACACCAGATTCCTATTTTCATTTCAAACCAGGAAACGGTATACATGATATTCATATGAATCAAGGGAATGTAGAAAAATGGCAAGGTGATGATGGCATATGGCAAGACGGAGGAATACTCATTCACTTTGAAAAGGAAGAAGAATGGATTGGTATCTTTCTTGCATTCCAATCACAGTCATGGTGTACCGATGAAGAAGGGCATGCTCGCGTTCCGGTTGAGCATTGTGATTATAAGGGGAATAATTAATAAGAAGAGGGCGTTTAAAAAGAACGCCCTCTTCTTATTTTATAAAACGAAAAACTAACAAGTGTAGAAATACAAGAGAAAAGCAGTGCTACACTAGAAAACGCAATGAGATACATATTATATTTCATAACCTGTCCAATTAGCTGGTTACTGTCGTATTGAAACAGTCCTGCGATGATGTTGAATAAAAATAAAACGATAAACATGACGATAACTCCGTCTATTGATCCTTTAATGTCTGGTTTACTTAAAGCGATATGTGCGGAAATGCAAATGGCGATAAATAAAAATAACCAAAAGGAAGGATTCAATAAATTGCCGATTGTAAATAAGCTTTTCAATAATACAAACGTCGACAAGAGCATGTTTTGGATCATTTCTACATTAATAGAAGTAGAAGCAATCGTTTTTTCGAGAGTTGTATTAAATAAAAAATATGATTCTGGTACGAAATAGCGCATTAAAAGGATTAGTGCAGTAATACCAGAAATAATAGGCCCAATGCCGATGAAGAAATTCCCAATCCGTTGATACACACTTTTTTGATTGTATTGATGTTGTACGTAACCTAAAGCCCCTTGACTTGTATCTGTCGGGAAGAACTGTGTTGCTACAATCTTATGACGGAACAGCACGCACATAATGGCATGTCCAAGTTCGTGAATAGGAACACCAATCCAAGCCGTTAATAGGAATCCTTTTCTTCCAAAAGCTCTCGACCAATACATGCGTGTGAGAGATTCTAAATAGCCTAATAGAAATCCAATTACAATGATAACGCCAATTAAAGATAATAATTGGATTACGCTTGTAAGGAGTATTTGAAAAATTGAGTTTACCAATTCCATTGCCAGTCATCCAATCTGTTAAAAATATTATTTATTCTGTTTCATAATAGCATTTTTTTCAAGATTGCTAGTACATATATTTCTTTCGAAAGAAGGATTTCAGAATCTTTTTCTTGTAGTCATGTTTTATGTACAAATTCATATATTGAATTTGTAACACCCTATACGGTATATCCTTAAGGAGGGATAAGAGAATGAAATGTCCGTCATGTCATACAGAAAATGCATCAGAGGCAAAGTTTTGCGGGAATTGTGGACATTCGTTAACGGAAGAAGTAGTGGCAAGTAGTGGCCAAGAAGAAGGGCCGGAACAAGCACGTGCGGCACAAGCAAAGGAAGCTCGGCCAAATGAAACGGTAGAGCAAGCGAAGCGGTTTGCGAGCGGCTATTTTCAATTTTTTAAACATGCATTACAAGCACCGACAGCGATTATGAAAAGTGGCGCTATTGAAGTGCGAAATGGAATTGTAAGTCTTGTTCTTATTTGTTTTTTAGGAGCATGTATTTTTTATAGAATGATGAGTGCAGCATCAGCAGTTACGAGAACATTTGCACCAGATATATCTACTCCCACGTTTTTTGGAGAATCTATAACGGTCTTTTTCTTTTTATTAATTTTAACTTTATTTGTCGGATTTATTATTTTTGTAAGTGGTAAGATGATGAAATCATCTTTTTCATTTCTTGAAGTATTCGGTATATGGGGAACGATAGCGACGCCGGCTATTGTCATATTAGTCCTTTCTTTTCTTTTTAGTTTCTTATTAATTTTTTTCTTACCGATATTATTATCGGTAGCTGCAACTTATATAGGGATTAGTATAACTGTAGCCGTATTAAAGCTAGACAATGGCGGATTAGATCTTGTTTACACACTTATTATTGCAAATGTTTTAATTGGAATTGCAACATTCATTGTACTTTGGTCTTACATTAGCACGATAATTCAAGCCTTAACACAGGGAATAACTGGCTTCTAATGAAAAGGTGGTTGACTGGATGAATGTATGTACAAAGTGCGGAATTCAGTTTGAAGATGGTGTGCAATTTTGTCAAAACTGCGGGACGAAGAGGGGACGTTCTGTAGTAAAGAAGAACATGAGCGGTGGTGCAAAAGTTGGCATTACACTGTTAGCGCTATTTGTTATAGCAATTATTGGATTGTATTTGTACGGATCGTCGTATTATACGCAGGTGGCACAAGTAGACCGGATAATTACGATTTTACAAGAGAGGGACGGAGAGAAATTAGCTGAGATCGTTACGGCAGATGATCCATCGGTTATGATAACGAGAGAGAGTGTAACGCCTCTATTTTCATATATAAAAGAAAATCCATCTTACGTAAATGAATTAAAACAATATTTGAGACAAGGTGAAAAACAACGGGACGGAATAGAAAAAGCTGATTTTTCATTAACGAAAGACGGAAAGTATTTCTTTATATTTGATCGATATAAATTGAAAGCAAAGACGTACTATACAACTTTGCTTACAAATGAAAAAGACGTATCGTTAAAAATGAACGGAAAAGAAATTGATAAGACAGATGACAAAAAGTTTGAGAAGCAATATGGGCCATTTCTTCCGGGAAATCAAGTGTTTCAATCAGAGTATAAAAATGACTACGTAAAATTATCTCGTGAGGAAAAGGTTGTACTTATGAAACAAAGCCAAAATAACGTAACGATAGATTTAACGTTGCAAGGTCAATATATTACAGTTCAAACGAACGCGCCTGGTGCAACATTGTATGTAAATCAAAAACCGGTTACAGCGCTGGCAGGAGAAGAAATTACATGGGGGCCTGTAGCGACTGATGGAAGTGCGACGGTTTATTTAGAACGAAATGGAGAAAGTGGACGAGAAACGACAAAAGTAGAGACGGTAACGGCACTTTCGTCTTATAATCTTCCATTTCAAAAGAAAAGTACAGAAAAAACAGTTGTTTATAATGTTACTCCAACGCCCGCGACTGGGTATGTATATAATGGTTTCATCTTTCCTGATAGTGATATTCGAAAATTAACGAGCGCAGATTTAACATATTTATCGAAAGAGCAGTTGAAAATTGCTAGAAATGAAATATATGCAAGGCATGGACATATTTTTCAAAACAGCCTTGGTATAGAGAAAATCCTTATTTTAAAGGAACGTTAACAGATATCGAAACTTATAATATTGAACTAATCAAATCAAGAGAATAGAGCGCTTGAAAAAGGTACAGTGTATATTGCTGTACCTTTTCTATCGTTATTTGGCTGGAGCAGGTTCCCTAGAGAAAAAGATATGAAAGAGAAATGTGACTTTACTTGCCCCTCCTGATGTACTGGCTTGCACATCAGATAAAGAACTAGACGTTAAAGCAGCTTCAGAATGTGGAGGGACGATTATTTTAAGAGCATCTTTTGATTCTGATGATATAGTAACCGTTATTGTATCATCAGAAACATTTACAATTTTAACAGTACCGACTGGAAAGATGGCCTTGCTAGCATGTGATGCAGAAGCGAAGCGGGTAGCTTTCCAAATAGTTTGAGAGAAAGTGTCATTGTCTGATAACCAAGCGCGAGCACTGTATAATGTTGCATTAATGGTAAATTCTTGTTCAAGCGGGAGGGCGGCTTTCGGTTCTTTCGGTTCCTCTGGAAACTGAGCGAGAAGACCAGCGCACATGTATGTTTCACCTACTTTCAATAGTTACTGTTATAGCATATTAAACATGTTGTTTATAAGACACGACAGTTACCTATTCATACATAAGTTTGTGCACCAAATTTGAAGATGAAATTCTCTTTCTTTACAATGGAAGTAGGTGTTATTTCTATAAAATATGGAAAACGTAAAGAGTATGTAAAAAAGAAGGAGTGGTAAAGTGAACTATGTCATTATTGGCGGAGATGCAGCTGGTATGAGTGCAGCGATGCAAATTGTTAGAAACGATGAAAATGCAAATGTTGTAACTTTAGAAAAAGGTGAGATTTATTCATACGCTCAGTGTGGATTACCGTATGTCATTAGTGGTGCTATCGCTTCAACTGAAAAGTTAATCGCGCGCAATGTGAAGACGTTTCGTGAGAAATATGGAATTGATGCGAAAGTGCGTCATGAAGTAACGAAAATAGATACGGAAAAGAAAATGGTGTACGCAGAGCATACGAAGACGAAAGATGTCTTTGAATTTTCGTACGATCGATTATTAATTGCGACTGGTGTACGTCCTGTTATGCCGGAATGGGAAGGACGGGAATTACAAGGCGTTCATCTTTTAAAAACAATTCCGGATGCTGAGCGTATATTAAAAACGCTAGAAACGAATAAAGTTGAAGATGTAACCATTATTGGCGGTGGTGCAATCGGACTGGAAATGGCAGAAACATTCGTCGAACTTGGTAAGAAAGTAAGAATGATTGAGCGAAATGATCATATCGGTACGATTTATGATGCAGATATGGCAGAGTACATACATAAAGAAGCAGATAAGCATCATATTGAAATTTTAACGAATGAAAATGTAAAAGCGTTTAAAGGGAATGAACGAGTAGAAGCAATCGAAACGGATAAAGGTACGTATAAAGCAGATCTTGTTTTAGTGTCGGTTGGAGTGAAGCCAAATACTGATTT
Source organism: Bacillus sp. FSL R9-9497 (assembly GCF_038005805.1). Classification (NCBI taxonomy): domain Bacteria; kingdom Bacillati; phylum Bacillota; class Bacilli; order Caryophanales; family Bacillaceae; genus Bacillus; species Bacillus sp. FSL R9-9497. The sequence goes on from NZ_JBBOTY010000001.1 coordinate 1,239,076, forward strand.
TCTTGAAGGGACAAATATACGTAAGAATCATAAAGGAGCAATCGAAGTAAATGCATATATGCAAACGAATGTGCAAGACGTATATGCAGCCGGTGATTGCGCAACACATTACCATGTTATAAAGGAAATTCATGATCATATCCCGCTCGGAACGACTGCTAATAAGCAAGGGCGACTTGCTGGACTGAATATGCTTGATAAACGAAGAGCTTTTAAAGGTACGTTAGGCACAGGCATTATTAAATTTATGGATTTGACACTCGCAAGAACAGGGTTAAATGAAAAAGAAGCAAAAGGACTACATATCCCGTATAAAACAGTTAAAGTAGATTCTACAAATATGGCGGGCTATTATCCAAATGCAAAACCACTTTATTTGAAATTACTATACCGTTCTGACACGAAACAATTATTGGGCGGGCAAGTAATTGGAGAAGAAGGTGTAGATAAACGTATTGATGTGATTGCGATGGCGCTTTTCAATAAAATGAGCATTCATGATTTAGAAGACGTCGACTTAAGTTACGCACCACCATATAACAGCGTTTGGGATCCAATTCAGCAAGCGGCAAGGAGAGCAGAATAGCACTTTTTAAAGTGCTATTTTTTTACAATGAGGGAGTAAATAAAGTTTCACTTTATTTTGAATATACCGTTCCCCCTTGAAAACATAGTACGTATCGCTTATATTTTCATATAGTATTTATTTTTTAAACGAAGCAATGAACGAACCAGGGGGCGCAGTATGGCAATTAATATGAAAACAATTGAAGAATGGATTGTTGAATCAAATACAAGACATGAAGAAGACTTTGGACACGTTGTGGAAGAAATGAAAGAAGTATGTGTCGGACTTGATAACGCGACATTAATTTATACGAAAAATGTATTTTGTTTCGGTAAAAAAGTAGAAGTATTTTTCTTCTTCCAAGACCATGTCGTGATCGGACAAGAAAAAGACGAATATATTGAGATTGAAAAATTAAAGTATGATGCCATTACAAATAGTAATTTAAAAACAAATGACAAAAATACAACGTTAGAATTAAAGTTTGCTAACGGACAATCTATCAATTTAGATAGTTTAAATGATAACTACGGTACGAAAAATTGGTTATTTGCTAGACAAATTAAGAGTATCTTTAAATTAATCTAGTAAAAAAGCACGCCGTCCATCGGCGTGCTTTTAACTATGCAAAGCCCCCTTTAACCAATTCCGCGCTCGATACGCCCCAACTGGAACTTGAATAAGAGACGTTTCATTCCCAGCATCAATACCGTACAATTGATCACATGAATTTGTATCAAAACTTAGTAACGGATGCCCGCCCATCCCCATAGCAGTTGCAGCAAAAACGAGTTTATGAACGAGCATACCTGCTTCCATTTGGTGAATACGGTATCCTCTATAGCCTAATGCACGTGTATAGTAATCTTTCTTTCCGACTACATGTAAGCAAAGTGGTACTTGAAAAAGGTTTACGTTATCCATCGTCATACTAGACTGAAGTGGGTAGCGAAGGTCTCCATATCGAATTGGTTGTATGGAATGTGTTTTACTGTTATAAGCGTAAGCCCCGTTTTCAATATTTTTCACGTTATAAAAACATCCATATAAGGAGACGCGTGCATTTTCATTTGCATACTTACCGTCAAGGTCGTTGTAATAGGGGAAGGAGAGGCTCGCTTCTTGTAGTAAAGTAGCGAGCTCGGCTGCATCCCATTTCGTTAAAATAAAGTCCGCATCAGGAGAATATCGTTTTTTACAAAGTTGTAGGAAATCATACGATAACCGTTCTACTTTTGGTAGCTGTACAGCGTACGCATTATGTTGATAGTGCTCTTCATGAAGTAGTGTTTGGAAGTGTGCTGTCGATTCGATCATAGAAGCTTCATTTATTTTTGTTATCATCGGATATTCATCTACATGTTTTGAGCGAACGAAATGTTCATGTGCGAGCGGCGGAATTTGTTGCAACAACTCATGAGAAGTAACTATTTTATTTTCACGGTAATCATTGTGAAACCAATTAGTTTCTGGCTCTGTACTTAAAGGAATAACGGCATACACACTTTCTTCACCTTCTGACAATCCGAGTAAATGGTTCAGTGCACGGTCTAGAAATTGAAAGTATACGCCGTTCGTATAACCGAACTGTTTTGCACATTCTAGCAATTGTCCAATGAGAACCCCGCTATCTAATCCTTGAAGACGATATGAAAAATTATTGTATTTAAAGAAATTTTTCCAAAACATAGTGGATACGAATGCAGCACCGAAACAATCATGTATATTACAGCGATTACCGAGTGCGTCTTCTAAATAAGCATCGAAATTTCCTTCGCGAAGTAAAATAAGTCGGTGATGCGCGGCGTCATAATGGTAAATGCCGTCTGGGTAATCGTCAATCTTTAAATAGATATACAATTCATTCGGGTATAAGGCACCGCCTGAAGGAATGGATCTACGTAATACATTTCTCTCGCTATTTAGATGACATAATTGTGTTACACCAAATGAATACCAAAGGTAGTGACCAATCTTATTTAGAGTAGGTGTAGTAGAAGAGTTCGATAAAGATAACGGGATTTCTAAGGAGAGCGGGATGGTAGGTACATTTCGATATAATTTATAAGGAAGCGGTGCGTCTTTCCAGTCCACCTCATGATTCGGCATAATTTCATCGATAGAGAAATGGAGATGATGTAAAAAAGTATCTAGCTGCATGAAATCCCTCCTTTACTATGGAAACGGATGTGGATGTGGATTTAATCTTTCATTCGTTAAAGGTTCGTCTGTATATCCAAGTGTCATCGGTACGGTATATACCCGGTCCAGTCCTGTAACTCGAGTAAGATGGTGACCAAACGTCATCGGTAGCATGCCTGGAATAATAACTTTTACACAATGTAATCCGTTCTTTTCTATGAGGGGAACGGTTTGATCTACAACGATTATTTCAAGATTAGATTGATGCAAACGATTTAAAAGTTGGTGGAGATCGGATGTTAAATCCATATCAAATGATTGTGATACATTCATTTCTTGGAACGTTTGCACCGGTGCATCTTCTCGTAAAAGGAAGTGAAGACGTTCTTCCGTTTCTTTCAATCCATACAGCATACTATGGTCTTCCATTTTATTAACGAAATAAGGATCTTGTAAGCATTTTTCGTAGTATTCTCTTTTGTGCTCGAGCTCATCGTCTGTTATAAGTAACATGCCTGCTATTTCTTGAATGGCGCTTTTTAAGGCTCGAATAGGATCTAAATGAGCGCCTCCTGCACAAACAACGTTCATTCCATTTTCACGCGTATTTTTTGCAATTACCCATAAGCTCGGGATGCCGTGTTCCATCGTCGCATTAAAAGTGTGTAATTCATACCCGGTAATCGTACGTAACCGCTGGATCATTAATTGTAATTCTGTATCATTTGCTGAATTAAGATCCAGGCGGGGAAGAGGTAATTCGGCATACCAAGTGAGTAAGAAGGCATCACGCTCTACAATTTCTAAAATGCCGTGAAAAATCGCTTCTTCTAAACTACCGCCAATTGCACATCCATTTGATGTTTCATACACGAAAGCATCTCGATGACCGAGGCTATAATAAGCAATTGATTCAGGAACTAAAAGCGGTCTGTTTTGTGATAAAGAATATCCCCATACCCAGTTTTGCTCATAATCAGGATCAAACGGTTTAAATGGAAAACCATCACGATTATAATGTTCATTGGTATGTACACCGAGCGAGAGGGGATTTAGTGCATGTTCCTCTAAATCATGAAAACTACCATGCACATTTGTCTTTTTCCCTCGAGGTGACATACCACAATATCGTTCTAAACCTTCTAAAATAGCAGTTGCTTCACTTACTGCAAATGAATGGGTTCGGCCTGCAACACCTTCATTTCCAAACATCAATGGCATGTTTATAATGACGTCAGCGAATGGTAATACAGAATGCTGCATTTTGCCGTTCAACATACCGACCCGATAATCTAAATAGTCTCTCGTTAAAAATGTGTTTAATTCATGAATGGAACGGCAGCGATACGTTTCGGTGCTTACTTTTAAACTTGGTTGTAAAGAAACTTCCGCCGCATCCGCAGTATCATCAGGTAAATTACTACATACAGGACAGAGAGGATCTGGAAGAAAAGAATGCCGCGTACATTGTAATGTTTGTAAGTTTAGTAAAATAAGTTCATTTTCTAAAGAAGAATGGTTATAAGTTAATATTTTTTCTGTTTCTGCGCAAATAAGATGGCACATTTGCAACATTCCATTTTGGGTGGCACGTACATCACGTCTCGTTACATTATCTGCTTTAAAGGCATATTTCCGCTGTAGTTCCCACATTTCTTTTTGATCAAAGCCAGCGATAAAACGGCGTCCATCAGAACAATGGGAACATCCGGGCGTAAGAGGATGAATGTAAGGACCGATAATACCTTCACCAAATGAAGTAAAACCACGTAGCCACGGAATATGATTTGAACGAAAAATTAGCTCAGCATCATGATGAATAGTAGAAGGAGATCCATCATGTAATACGAGAGCGAGATGAATATTTTCAGGAAGTTCTTCTGTAAGAGTATGCTGACGAATGATGGAATATTGTTTGCATAATTGATCATGTACATAGTCTGCAAGAAGGCCATCTCCTATAAGCAATATATTTTGAATCATAAACCGTCCTCCTTTGCAATTAATACACCATACACACCGTCTAAGTTTTCTTTCAAAAATGGTTCAATCGCTAAATCAAATACGAAGGGGTAAAAATTATGTTCTTCTAAATGTTGTAAGGCGAGTTGTAAAGATTGTACGCTTGGAATTTCTTCTTCCGCTTGTATTTCCACTCTAAAAGAATACGTGTCATATAAAATAATAGAGGATTCAGGCAAGATATTAGCTCTGTAAGGAATTTCTTCATTTTGAACGTGAAAGAGTGATAGTTGTAGTGCGTTTCGTAACGCTAACGTCATATTAATATTAGATGCACCGTACCATCTATCATTTATACCAACCCAAACGACTGGAAAACTGAGAATCTCTTCACTCATTGCGATTTTAGGCGTTTCATGGATTGTAGAGAGAGCATCGTAATAAAATCTACAATGTTTATCTTGAATATCAGTTAACTCAACAGTTGTAAGTTCCTCTAGCATATGTGACTGCCGCTCATACAGTTTATTGTTTAAATGTTGTTGCAGTGCCCGGTAAAATCCTTCTGTCATCGTTTCTCCAGCACCGATACCGATATTGTTATGTTCAGGAATAAGGCGGTGAATGATTTCTGCTACATATGTTTCAATTCCTGTTAAACCAGCTTCTCGGCGTGCTTCATTATGAGTCAATCCACTGCGAGTCATAAGAGGCAGAAGGGAAGCTGGGCCATCTGATAGTGGAGTGGCTACTTGAATATAGCATTGTGATAACGGTAATTGATATGAATCTTGTTCATCCCATACATGGAATATACCGGCTTCTTTAGAAGTTAATGAGTCGAAAAAGCGGAATACATCAGTTGAAGTATGTTGGCCATACCGATGCTCAAGTTTTTCAGAAAGATTTTCTATCGTATCAATTGTAAAACTTTCATCAGTTGCAAGAGGGTGTTTTATAAAAGGATGCCACGTTCCTTCAAGTGTTTCATAGTTTAATAAAAAGAATTGTGATTCTTTTTCACGATATGAATCATCCGCGACATGTTTAAATAATTCAAAAACGATTACATTTGCTAACATGGCAGATGTAATTGGTGAGACGGAATCCGATGAATTTTCATTTTGCAAAGTCGTTTCATGTAGCCGATGCCATGCGGATTCCCAGCATTCATCACGATTTTCTGTTACGACAGGTCCAGCTATACCGAGTGTTGATAAACAAATAGCTGGTATGAAATTCTTTTTCGTTTCTCTACAAATAGTGTGAACTGTTTTTAAACCGTCAATGTCTCCGTTTTGAGAAACATATAAAATCCAATCAAAAGGTTCGAATACCTCATGTAAGGGACGGTCAATTGTAGTATCGATTTCTTGAAAGAGTACACTGTTATCAACTTCATATGCACGTTCTATTAGCTCATGTATTCTGTCATAGTTTGTTTCATCCCGATCTGTAACGAGGTAATGAAATGTAGGTAAACCAGATTCTAATAAAGAAGAAACTAAGGAAGTAAGCATATTACCAGAACCAATTATAAGGACATTTGCCGCGCGATACGTTTCGAATTTTAGAGCACCTGAATGAGAATCTGCTTCTAAAAATTCAATTTGCGAAGCATATCTATCAAGTAATGCGCTGTTTAATTCATGAGGTGCATCTTGACTTACATCACGGACAAATCCATTTGTATATAAAATCTCTCCAATTTCAAGTACACGATTTTGATAGGGAAGAGGGAGACCATCCGTTATTTCTGCTAAAGAATAATTACCGTCAAACATCGGCATTAATTTTTCAATCCAGTTATAAATTCCGTCACCGTCCATACGAAATGAACTGGCGTTATTTCGAAAATAGACACCCCCGTTTGAATCGGGGAGGAAGAAAGTATCCTTATTTACTTTAAGTTTTGCATGAATTGGAAGGTTATTCATTTTAATCCTCCTTACGTTTAGGCATACATTATTACCTTATGTCATGAAATTTGTCCCGTATGAACACAATAAAAAAAGGCTGTAGAATGAATCATTCTACAGCCTTTAATAGATTTTTAATCTATCAACCTTCTAATAATAATGACTTTGGATCTTCAAGCATATCTTTAACAGCAACAAGGAAGCTAACTGCTTCTTTACCATCAACAATACGGTGATCGTAAGATAAAGCAATGTACATCATTGGGCGGTTTTCCATACGCTCGTTATCAATTGCAACTGGGCGTACTTGGATTTTATGCATTCCTAAAATACCAACTTGTGGGCTATTTAGGATCGGTGTTGACATTAGAGAACCGAACACACCACCGTTTGTAATTGTAAATGTACCACCTTGTAGTTCTTTTAATGAAAGTTTGTTGTCACGTGCTTTTTTACCTAATTCACGAATTTCACTTTCAATTTCAGCGAAATTTAATTGGTTAGCATCGCGTACAACTGGAACAACTAATCCATCTGGAGCTGCTACTGCAATACCGATATCATAGAATTTTTTAATGATAAGCTCGTCACCTTGAATTTCAGCATTTAATAATGGGAATTGTTTTAATGCTGCAACAACTGCTTTTGTGAAGAATGACATGAAGCCAAGACGTACATCATGTTTTTTCTCGAAAGCATCTTTGCGTTCTTTACGTAATTCCATGATCGCACTCATATCAACTTCGTTAAATGTTGTTAACATTGCAGATGTTTGTTGAACTTCTACAAGACGTTTTGCAATTGTTTGACGGCGGCGGGACATTTTCACGCGCTCAACTGGTTTTTCGAATTCCGTTTTTGCAACTGGAGCAGGAGCTGGACTCTTTGGAGCAGCTGGTGCTTCTTTTGGTGCTGCAGCATGAGCTTGTACATCATGTGGTCTCACGCGTCCAAGTGGATCTGTGCTACGTACGTCGTTTAAGTCGATTCCTAATTCACGAGCCATTTTTCTAGCAGCTGGTGATGCGATAGGACGGTTTGTATTTGGTAACCCTTGTAGTGTTGCAGTTTGCTCAGCATTTGGTGCCGCAGCTTTCGGTGCTTCAGTCGTTTCTTGTTTTGGTTGCTCAGCCACTGGTGCAGGTGTACTTACTGCAACTGGTGCTCCATTAGCATCTAAAATTGCGATAGTTGCGCCAACTTCAACTGTATCCCCAGGTTCGCCTAGTAACTTCGATACAATACCTGAATCTTCTGCAATGATTTCTACATTGACTTTATCAGTTTCAAGCTCAACAACGCTGCCACCTTTCTCAACTTTGTCGCCTACGTTGATAAGCCATTGTGAGATAGTTCCTTCAGTAATAGATTCTGCAAGCTCAGGTACTTTAATTTCGATCATTTTAAATGTCCTCCCCTTATTTGCCTAACGGTGTGTTTTTTCTTCTTTTGTTTTCGGTAATCTCCATTTGTGAGCCTGCCCCTGGGCAGAATATCTGCCCAAGGAACAAGCTAGAAACTTTCATTGTTACTTTCTAGTTGCTGAAAACTTCAATTTCTTGTTTATCTTGACGGAAGTTATACTTCACATCTAAAGCGTGTGAAACAATTAGTTCTTGCTCAGCTTTGTGAGCGAATGGATCGCCACCAGATGGGCTAGAGCGATCTGGGCGTCCAATATAACCTGTTTTCACTTTATCTCCAGCTAGTTCGAACAGAATTGGAGCCATGTAATGCCATGCGCCCATATTACGAGGTTCTTCTTGAACCCAAATAATTTCTTCTAAGTTTTTAAAGCGTTTAATAATAGATTGAATTTTCTCAGCAGGGAATGGGTATAGCTGTTCAATACGAACGACATGAATTTCATCTAAGTTGTAGTCATGTTTACCAGACTCGATTTCTGCTGCTAAGTCAATCGCCATTTTACCTGTGCTTAAAACAAGGCGTTTTACTTTGTTTGGTTTCGTGCCAAGGTTTTCTTGTTCTAGAGCAGGTTGGAAACGTCCTTCGCTTAACTGACTAGCAGTTGAAAGCGTAAGCGGGTGACGTAATAAACTCTTCGGCGTCATCAGTACTAATGGTCGAACAGCTTCTGTTCCTAAGATAGATGCTTGACGACGCAGGATATGGAAGTATTGTGCCGCACTCGTTAAGTTGGCAACTGTCCAGTTATTCTCAGCAGCTAACTGTAGGAAACGTTCAGGACGTGCACTAGAGTGCTCTGGTCCTTGACCTTCATAACCGTGTGGTAATAGAAGAACTAAACCAGATTTTTGACCCCATTTTGCTCTTCCAGCTGAAACATATTGATCAAATAATGCTTGCGCAGTATTTGAGAAGTCACCATATTGCGCTTCCCACATAACAAGCGTTTCTGGAGCGAATACGTTATAACCATACTCGTAACCAACAACAGCAGCCTCTGATAACGGACTGTTATGAACAGAGAATGAAGCGTTAATGTTTGGTAAGCGATGTAATGGTGAATATGTTTCATTTGTATCAGTATCGTGTAATACGATGTGACGATGAGCGAATGTACCACGCTGTGAGTCTTGACCAGTTAAACGAATTGGCGTACCTTCTTGTAAAATAGAAGCGAATGCTAATGACTCAGCAAGTGCCCATTCAATTTTACCGTTCTCTTCAAGAGCATCTTTACGGCGTTCAAGAATTTTCTTCACTTTCGGATATACGTTAAAGCCTTCTGGCCAAGATAGTAGACCTTCATTAATTGCACGAAGTGAGTCAAGCTCAACACCAGTATCAATTGACTGAATGCCCTTTGCAACAACATCTGGCACTTTAACGTGAATTGTTGCATCGCTCGTATCAGCTGGTGGTACTTGTGCATAGTCAGATTTTAATTGTTCTTGTGTAAACTGAGTAATTGTTTCAATCTCATCTGCATTTAGAACACCGGCAGCTTGTAATTGATCTGCATAAATTGCTCTTACAGTTGGGTGATTCTTAATCTTTTTGTACACTTGTGGTTGCGTAACTGCTGGGTCATCCATTTCGTTATGACCGTAGCGGCGGTAACCAATTAAATCGATTAAGAAATCTTTTTTGAACAACATGCGATATTGAATCGCAAGGTTAGCAGCTGCAAGACAAGCTTCCGGATCATCCGCGTTCACGTGAACAATCGGAATATCGAAACCTTTTGCAAGGTCACTAGAATATTTTGTAGAACGAGAATCATAGCTATCAGTCGTAAAACCAACTGCATTGTTTGCGATAACATGAATCGTTCCGCCTGTTTGATACGCGTTCAATCTGCTTAAGTTGAGTGTCTCAGATACAATACCTTGACCAGGGAATGCAGCATCACCATGAACTAAAATTACGAATGATTTTGAAGTATCTTGATCTGGAAGACCAGATTTTTTACGATTCTCTTGAGCCGCACGTGCGAAACCTTCTACTACAGGATTCACGAACTCAAGATGACTCGGGTTATTTGCTAATGTAACGCGAGTGCTAACTTCTTCGTTACTAACGACTTGTTCTCTACCTAGGTGGTATTTCACGTCGCCAGTCCAGCCAGAATTAGCCACTGCGCCTTCTATTTTTGCATGTTTGAACTCAGCAAACATGTGGCTATATGGTTTTTCTAATACGTGAGCAAGTACGCTTAGGCGACCGCGGTGAGCCATACCAATCATGACATCCTCTACGCCGTTCTTAGCACCTTCTAGAACAATTTCATCTAAAACAGGTACAAGCATATCAACGCCCTCGATAGAGAAACGTTTTTGCCCAACGAATGTTTTATGCAAGAATTGCTCGAAACCTTCAACAGCTGTTAAACGTTTTAAAAGAGCAGTTCGTTTTTTATTTGATAGTGGTTGACGCAATGAATTTGATTCCACCATTTGATGCAACCACGCGCGTTCTTCACTATCTTGTATATGAGAAAATTCATAAGCTAAAGATTTTGTATAAACGTCTTTTAATCTATGAATTACATCAAGTGCAGTGTGAATACCTTCTGGTGCATCTGGCCATACTGTTTTCGCTGGAATCGCTTTCAAGTCAGCATCGCTCAGTTCGTTCATTGCTTTCTCAAGAAGAGATTGTCCATTTGTAGCATCTTCCATCGGGTTGATGTGAGCCAACGTGTGCCCGAAAGAACGAATCTGCTCAACAAGTTGAACGACTTTAAGAATTTTTTCAATATTACCTGTGTTTTGAGGAGAAAAATGTGTTGCTGTGTTGTCCCCTGTTACGACATCATCTTGAAACGAAGGAGCTCCAAAAATTTCAAAAAGCTCTTGTAATTCCGGATCAACAGAACCTGCTCCAGTTACGTAAAGATCATACTGCTCAATAACATAACCAAGGTTCGGACCGTGGAACTTGGCCCAAGGGTTTGTCGTTGTATTCTTCCTCGTCATTTGTTTAAACCTCCCAATGCATATAATCCTTTTCCATACAAAGGTGCATTTTGCTCTTTTTCAATAAGTAATGAATCAGTAATCAATGTAAATGTTTTCTTTACTCTTATGTTATTACAATAATTTACATAATACCAAACACTATTACTTATCTGTTTTGTAAAAAAACATTCACAATAACTTATCACCCAAGTTAATCTTTCATGTTATAAAGTAATTTTACAGAAAAATGGGGTGGATATATTTGGTATGCCTATACTAATAGCTATAATTGTTGCATTTAAATATAGGTACAATAGTTAGAATGTTTCGATAAAAATAGTTTGAATTATGTATATTGAAATAATAAGCGCTTTCATAGATATTATACAACAATATAACGGAATATAGTATAAAAAATAAAAAATTATGAATTTATCGTAAACTTTATTTAGATAGTGTTAAATATTAAAAGGAAAGTGAAGGATTTCTACAAAAAAAGTTGCTAAACATAAAAAATGCTCCATAAACAGTTAGTTTCTATAAATATGACGAAAAACACTGTAAAACAAATAACGTATTTCGTGAAATAAAGAAATAAATGAAATATTTTAAAAGGATAAAACAAATATGGAGATATTAAATTTTAAAAAAAGAAGTGAGGAGATATAGTAACATTTATTTACAGTGTTCCGTGTTTCGCTTCAAAATAGACGTGCTGAAATTTAAAAAAGTTTCTTCTATATAAATAGCGTGAATAATAATCAAAATATATGTAAAGGGAACTTGACGTAAAGTTTCCTTTACATATATACTCGGTATATGGAAGGAGGGAGAAATTTCCTTGGAAAATAAAATGGTCGAATACCGAAAAAAAATTGGACTATCTCAAGAAAAGTTGGCTGAGAAACTTGGAGTTTCCAGACAAACCATTATCTCAATTGAAAAAGGGAAATACGATCCATCACTTCCGCTAGCATTTGAAATAGCGAAAACATTTCAGACAACAATAGAACATGTATTTATTTATGAAGGAAAAGAAGAGGGGGAATAGGGATGAATTATTCACAAAAGTACTTTGTAATTATGGGGATTATTTTTCTATTTATGAGTGGATTTATGATATTAACAGGTATAATGACGCATTCTGCACCGCCAGCCATAACGTATCCATTGCTGGGGATGATGATTATGAGTTTCTGTCTAAGCTACTTGCATCCGCAATTTAAAGAAAAAGACGAGCGAATGAAACTTATTCGTTATAAAGGAATGTTTGTAACCTTTTTTGCATTAACGGCATATTATCTTCTTTTCTCTATCGGCTTAAACTTAAAAATACTTATACTATCAGCTACTGAATTATTGAATATACTTATGGCACTTACAATGAGTACCGTCTTTATCTCATTTGTTGTTTTGGCAAAAAGATATTAAGATGGAGGAGAGAAAGGAAGATTAACATATGCAAATGATGTATGCTTTTGGCATTGGGCTTGTATTATTTTTAGCCGTATTCTTATTTATTCGTAAAGACGTTCAAGGCGGGACGTTAACGAAGCGAGGATTTTATAAATTAATCGGCTGTTTAGTTGTTATGCTTATAGCAATTATTGTAATGATCGTATTAATTAATCAGTCACTATAGAATGTAAAAACGGAACCTTACTTCGGTAAGGTTTTTTTATTATTAAACCTAAAAATTACCACCAAATCCATTTACCGTAAATAATTTGTGTTATATAATCCAATGAAATGATAGATAAGGAGTGTAGTATATGAATAAAAGAACTATCTTCTATTTATTAACTTGTATACTACTGGTAGCTAGTACTACTTATATAATATGTAACAAAAGAGAACAAGTGCCACCTATATTAGTATGGGACGAACAAGAATACTATGTTACGAATGAACCTGCCAAAGTAGAAGAAGTTGGGCAAAAACTTGGCGAAGTAACAAAGAAAATTAAAACAAGTAAAAAACCTACTAAAAATAGAGAATCTAATACATTACAAGAGAAAACAGAAGTATTCATAATGATTGAGGAAGAAAAAAGTGATTACCCGCCTTTAATCATAAAGGAAGCTTATAGTGATGAATATAGGGTAGTGAGACCGATGTTGAAGCAAGTATTATGATGAAAAGGGGATTCATATGCAGACAGTAACTTTGTATCCGTAGTCGTTAAGAAAAATATTTGTCTTTTTCCTCCTATTGGTGCCGCTTACATTTTTGATGAATAGAGGAGCAATACAAAAGAGAGATTTCATTTTATATTTATTATTTGCTACTATGAATATATCGCTTTGGTTATCGCTTATGATTTTTGATTGGAGTATGTGGATGGTATTAGATAGTAGGGAACAGAAAATGTGGTTCATTTGTGCTACGGATACAGATTGATATAAGAGAGGCCTTGTAGGAATGCTGCAAGGCCCTTTACCTTTTGGGAATTAATAGAAAACGAATCATATAAATGCTATACTAAAAAATGTTTGTAATGTCAGTTTCATAATATTGTATGATGCTGACTTACTAGAAAAGATAAGAGGAGAATGAGCGTGCAAAAGATAAAGAGATTATTGCTATTAATGATGGTAGTAGGATTAACAGCAGGTGTTTTAGCAGGGTGTGCAAATCCGAAAGATACTACAGAAGAATTTTTAACAGCGATACAAAAAGGTGATGTAGAAAAGGCTCGTACATTTGTTGAGAGTGACAAGGAATTTAATAAACTAAATGAAAAAACAGATGATGCTGAGGCAAAAGCAATGCTGAGTGCAATTACGAAAAACTTTAAATTTGAAAAGCTAGAAGAAGTATCGAAAAAGGATGACAAAGCAGAAGTGAAAGTGAAAATTACATCTGCAGATCTATCCGTTGCTGTAACAAAAGCAGTGGGAGAAGTTATGCCAATGGCCTTCGCTAGCGCATTTAGTGAAGACAAAGAACAATCTGAAAAAGCGATCGAAAAAACAATGACCTCAACTATCATCAAAAACTTAACGGATAAAGATGCAGCAATGGCAACTCGCGAAGTTACATTGAACTTAAAGAAAGACAAAGATGGCGACTATAAAATCGTTGCTGACGATAACTTGAAAGAAGTATTGTTTGCCAATGCGAAGTCTTTGGAGAAGATGTTTGGTGGAAAGTGATTGAATTAGATAAAAAGAGACACCATATCACGTAGAAGGTTGATATGGTGTCTCTTTTTTATGACCCCGGAGAGGCTCGAACTCACGACCTCCACCCTGTCAAGGTGGCGCTCTCCCTGCTGAGCTACGGGATCCCAACTATAAATATTACGACCAGCAATATGTTTTCATTCATATAATAAGATAATTTCTATAATTTATTGAATATTGTAACATTTGGTGTATTCCTATAATAGCAACAAACTTCAATAGTGTAAAGATGAAATTTTCGTAATATTAATGCTCGAATTTTTATATAAAAAATAAGCCCCGAAGAGCTTATTTTAATAATAATATCACCGCAATTATCAATGATAGTATCAAAAATACAATCATAAATAATGCAACTCAGTCATGAGCTATCGCCCTGTAACTGTCATTCCTGCTGTGTAAATTGTATCAATAGAACCGTCAGCGCCTTTTATTTCGACTTTATAACGATATGTTCCATCCTCATAAATATCATCGCCATATCCTGTGAAAGTTGCAATTTCATCATTGCTTCCAGCTGGGACCCATTGATTTTGCCAACGGAAGTTGGTTTCAAATTCTCCCCATCTATCGCCATATTTCTTTTCAAGGCTGACATTGTAATGAATTTCTTCAGCTCGGTCATTTGTAATTCTTGCAATTACGCTGTTACCAAAAGTAACTTGTGTAGAGTGTACCTGAACTGTAACACCGTTCACCGTTTCACCAGGACCACAAATGTAATGACAACCATCCCATTCGTCAGCATGTGCCTTCGGTGTATCAATGTTCATAGCTGTTAAACCGCCTAAAGCTAAAGCGCCTGTTAATAATACCTTACTAAATGCGTTCACTTGAAATTCCCCCTAAGTATATTCTCAATTCGTTCGATAGATATCACATTAATCTAATCGAACGTTTTTTCCTTAAGTGTATTCGCTATGAATCTTTCATCTTGTAGTAATCTAATCACTACATAAAATTTCATAGTTTTGATTCCATATATGTATCATGATTTATATAGAACAAATCTGTTAATAGGCTTTGGTTATTTACTTATTCCACTACTTCTTATTACCTTTTATTGGTAAAATGTTGGTTTTATTATATAACATTATTATCTATTTACAAGAGAAAATAATACTGTATGCAAAAATGCATAATAAAAAACACTGCTTGTATTCTAGATTACAGATTAAATGGAGTGTTGGGTTTCAATTAATATTTGAGTGGAACTTAATGCTAATTTTTTATGCTTAACAGTATGCATATATCATCGTTTATTAAAGTCATAATTGATAAACCTTGTTCAGAGGACGCTCTTCCTGCTGAGCTACAGAATCTTCAAAAGGGAAAGTATAAGCGATTATGCTAGTAATGTATGAAGGAATAATGATGAGAAGCGAATTTAGTAGAAAGTAGTCTTTGGATGTAGTGGTTATATTATTTACGATACCAATCCGAAGGACCTTCAGCACTCAAATCAACAAGAAAAGGGAGTAAGAAATGTAAAGGTAAGCTTATAAGTTCTGGCATAGCGTTCACCGTTTTCTTTGATAGATATTGTCTCATAAAACAATACGGACAATCCTTTTCAAATGTCACGAGTATTGCCCATACATCTTTTATTGTCCACTTCGTTTTACAATACGTACAACGCGTCATGAGATTCCTCCTCATTTTAAGTTTTCTTCTAATATACTCCATTCTATTGTAAGAAAGTCATTTGTATTTAGTGTGGTAAAATGTAAGTTATTTTATTTTTATGTGAATCTATTTAGTCATTTATGATCAATTACATATCATTTGATATTTTTGCAGAATGATAGATTTTCAGTTTCAATATGCCAATTGGCCAATATATCCTTTTTACAATTTACTGAAAATCATGTATAACAGAGATACATGATTATTTTATCTCGCTATTTGCGGGCAGTAAGATTCCTTACCTCGAAATTCAGCAAAAGTAAAGAAGTTAGGTTCGGGTCGGAATGCCCGTAAAAGTCCGATTCGTGAGGGTTGATGAAAGTGTCATTTTATAAATATTCAGAAGTAGAGGGAGAAAAGTTGTAATGGTAAGAAAAACGTTCAAGATGCGCGTGTCTAAAAATAGAACGATTTCGATTAATGGATCGATTCTTGATGTGGATGTTACACATGATGAATTTTTACAAGAGTTTGTTGAGTGGGTTGATTCTAAAGGTTGGTCGTTTATGGGAATAACAGATGAGATTACGCCCGAGGAAGCTAGTCAAAAGTTAATAGATTCGTTGATTGATGAGAAGGATAAGAAAGAGTAATTCCTTCTTATTTTTATTGTATATTTATGTTCTTTATCGTAAAAGTATGATATAGTAAAAAATAGTGAAAATTCTTCCAATATAATACAAATTACATATGATTGGTAGATTTATTATTTTGTTAAGGAGTAAATGGAAAAGGGAGAGTCATATGGTAAATTTTAAGAAAATTTTGGTTTTTATTACAGTTATTTGTTCGTTTTTTTTGACGCCCATAACATTGCGTGCTGAGACGAATATTGGAGTAAATCCAGAACAAGTTGCACCA
Organism: Bacillus sp. FSL R9-9497; assembly: GCF_038005805.1. Taxonomy (NCBI): domain Bacteria; kingdom Bacillati; phylum Bacillota; class Bacilli; order Caryophanales; family Bacillaceae; genus Bacillus; species Bacillus sp. FSL R9-9497. The sequence goes on from NZ_JBBOTY010000001.1 coordinate 1,255,784, forward strand.
CCACCTGCGGAAGGACCGAATGTTTTTAGTCAGTTTGCAACGACAATTGATGCAAAAACAGGAGATGTTTTGTATGACAAAAACGCATATCACCGCGCATTTCCTGCTAGTACGACGAAGGTGTTAACAGCGATTTTACTCATGGAGCATACAAAGCCAGAGGATCAATTTACATTTTCACAATTAGCATTAGATCAAGAGAAGAGCAATTATCAAATTGAGTTTCAACCTGGAGAGACAATTAATAGAAATACTGCGCTTATGATTTTAATGGTGCTGAGTGCGAATGATGTGTCGTATGCGATTGCGGAGCGGATTGGCGGGAGTGTTGAGAATTTCGCTAATATGATGAATGAGAAAGCGAAGCAATTGGGGGCGAAAGATAGCCACTTTGTAACACCGAATGGATTGCATGATCCGAACCATTATACGACGCCGTATGATATGGCTATGATTACGAAGGGTGTGCAAAAGTATCCTGAAATTTTACAAGCGATGAATACGAAAAGAACGACAGTTACGACGTCTAGGCAGACGGTGTCTATTTTTAATAAATCTAATTTTTTTGAAAATCCATATAGCATTGGCGGTAAGACAGGGTTTACGAATGAAGCACGTAATACACTTGTTTTATTAAATGAGAAAGATGGAAATCGTATTATAAGCGTAGTAATGGCTTCTCAAAGACCTGAAATTTATGAAGATTTGAAGCAGATGGCGGAATATTCTTTCGGTCAATTTACGAAGCAAATGGTGCTTGATAAACATAATTGGCATCAAAAAACAACATATTTAAATAAAGATGTTAATTCTGAGTTGGAACAAAGTGCGGAGCTTATGCTTAAGAAAGATGAAGGGAAAAATGTGAAAACTATTTTCCGGGCGGCTTCATTAGATAAAGAATCTTTATATCATAAAGGAATACATCGTGGTGAGGTAGTTGGTGCAGTTGATATTACGAAAAATAATCAAACAATTGCGACGGTAAATGTTCTTTCAACAGAAGATGTCACTTTTACGATGCCTAAAAAAGATACAACTATGCTTGAAGTAAAAGACTCAAATGTGAAAGTAATAAGTGTTGGGATAGGTGCGATTATATTATTTGGAGCAATTTTATATGTAGTGTTGCGCCGAAATACAAAAGGAATGAAATCAGAAGGTAAATAAATTACTAATAAAAAGACTGTGTAAAATTTTGGCACAGTCTTTTTTCTATATTTTAAATAACTAATAATTGTAAATTTTCTTATTGCAATAACTTGAAGTTCGTTATATCATTTACTTGTGTTCTTGTTAAAGAACAAAGTGGATATTGCATACTTCAAATAATATAAAACAACGGAGAGGGAGAGAGACGATGAAATTAATATGGAAGATAATTAGCAACGCGATCTCATTTGTTTTATTTGCATTGATGGTTTTTTTAGCTTTTGTAGTTATTTCTTCAAAAGCAAGCGGTGGTGATCCGACAGTGATGGGATATCAATTTAAGAGCGTTCTTTCAGGATCAATGGAGCCGACGTTTTTAACAGGATCAATCATTGCAATAGAACCAAACAAAGATGGTTCCAAATATCAAAAAGGTGATGTTATTACCTTTAAAGAGAAAGATCAAAAAATTATCACTCACCGTATTATCGGTGTGAAAGATACAAATGGAAAAGTAATGTATGAAACAAAAGGGGATAACAACAACGGACCAGATTTAGAGCCAGTACTTGCAGAAAATGTAGTTGGAAAGTATGCAGATATTACAGTTCCGTATGTTGGTTATTTACTGAATTATGCGAATTCTAAAACGGGAGCAGCATTGCTTCTTATTATTCCAGGAGTCTTTTTACTTGGTTATTCCGCGATTTCTATTTTTGGCGCTATTCGTAGCATTGATGGAGAAAAGAAAGATAAAAAAGTAGAACAATCCGTCTAGTTCGTTTGGTTATACTTTCCTTTTAGGAAGTTAACAAATATATATTAAGGGGATATGGACATGACTTTAAAGAAAAAATTAGGAATGGGTATTACATCAGCAGTATTAGGAGCAGCGTTAGTTGGTGGAGGAACATTTGCATTTTTCAGTGATAAAGAAGTGTCAAACAATACATTTGCGGCTGGAACACTGGATTTAGCATTAAATCCATCAACAGTTGTTAACGTATCGAATTTAAAACCTGGGGATACAATTGAAAAAGAATTTAAACTAGAAAATAAAGGCTCTTTAAATATTAAAAAGGTTCTACTGAAAACAGATTATAATGTAGAAGATGTAAAGAAAGACAATAAAGATGATTTTGGTAAACATATTAAAGTAACATTCTTAAAAAATGTAGATAAGCATGAGACAATTGTGAAACAAACTACTTTAGATAAATTAAAAGGTGACACACTTACAGCTGTAGATAATGATTTATCGGCTTGGTTCTGGGATGAAAAAGGTATTTCAGCAGGTAAATCTGATAAATTCAAAGTGAAATTTGAGTTCGTTGATAATGGAAAAGATCAAAATCAATTCCAAGGCGATAAGTTACAATTAAATTGGACGTTTGATGCACAACAAACAGCAGGTGAAGAAAGATAATAAGAAAAAGGGCTATCACATGGATAGCCCTTTTTCTATTTTTCTAGTATTTGTCTATCAATTTTAATAGTTCTTTACTATAATATAGATAATGTTCTGTATAAAGAACGTAATGTTCGATGGGAGAGATTAAGATGCTGAAAAGACCGCGTAATTTTAAAAAGATGCTTATATTGCCGTGTATGTGTTCTATTACGTTTTATTTAGGATCTCAAATTATGACGCATACAGAAGCGGCGTTCATTCATGAAACGAAAGTAGAAGCGACGCTTTCTACAGCAATCATATTTCCGAAAACAGTTAATACGTTAAAAGAGCAATCTGAGAAACATAAACAGTTTATTGAGCGTGAGTATGGAACGATGAAGGGAAAATCGAAAGCAACTTCTATTGAAGAAATAAAACAGGCGATTTCTGTATGGCAACAAGGGCGTGAGAAAATTGTTGCTGAGAAGGAAGCCCTGCAAAATGTATATACTGAAATAGAAGCTCCTTACAATCAAATACAAGAAGAATTAAAGGTAAATAAAGATGAGTCGATGCAGCAAGTGTCCATATATGTAAATGAAGGCTTCCGCAGTATCAAAGAGAAGCGTGACTATATTGAGAAAGAAATTAGCTTGAAAGCTATTGATGAGCAAATTCAGGCTCTTCAGCAACAATTAAACGTTGCAATTGAAGCGGAAGGACAAAAGAAAGCAGAAGAACAGAAGAAAGCCGAAGAACAAAAGAAAATAGAAGAACAAAAGAAAATAGAAGAACAGAAGAAAATAGAAGAACAGAAGAAAGTAGAAGAACAGAAGAAAGTAGAAGAACAGAAGAAAGCAGAGGAACAGAAGAAAGTAGAAGAACAGAAGAAAGCAGAGGAACAAAAGAAAGCTGAAGAACAGAAAAAAGTAGAAGAGCAAAAGAAAGCGGAGTAACAAAAGAAAGCTGAAGAACAGAAAAAAGTAGAAGAGCAAAAGAAAGCGGAGTAACTGCTTTAGTGAAACAGCCGGAAAACAAGAATGTGGTGTAAGAGAGAGTGAACGAATAAGCAAGACTAGTAATATTTATACGAGTGTGAGGGAACGTTAGCCCTCACCTCTTTGTTTTTCTTTTTTCTTATAGTATTAAATGATTTGAGTGTGAAAAAAGTTATAAATTATCATTGTTTTTTTCTGAAAAGTCTAAATGATATTGAGAAATAAAAATAACTGAAAATATTAATAAATATGTGTTGTGTTTATATAGGGTTGTTCGTTATAATGAACATAAGGTTTTTAAAAAAGAACGCATATTAGCTAAGCTAATATAGTTTTCTTTACATCTCTTATTGAAAAATAAGTGATAAAAATATAAAAAAAAGCTAGGGGGAATTGATTGTGAGTCTGAAAAAGAAATTAGGTATGGGAGTTGCATCAGCAGCATTGGGGTTAGCTTTAATTGGTGGAGGAACATTTGCATTCTTTAGCGATAAAGAAGTATCAAACAATACATTTGCAGCTGGGACGTTAGACCTTACATTAAACCCTAAGACGCTTGTAGATATTAAAGATTTAAAACCAGGGGATTCTGTTAAGAAAGAGTTCTTATTACAAAACAGCGGTTCGTTAACTATTAAAGACGTTAAATTAGCAACAAAGTATACTGTTAAAGATGCAAAAGGTGATAATGCTGGTGAAGACTTTGGTAAGCACGTTAAAGTAAAATTCCTTTGGAACTGGGATAAACAAAGTGAGCCTGTATACGAAACAACTTTAGCAGACTTACAAAAAGTTGATCCAGATCTTTTAGCTAAAGATATCTTTGCTCCTGAGTGGGGAGAAAAGGGTGGATTAGCAGCTGGTACAGAGGATTATCTATGGGTACAATTTGAATTTGTAGATGATGGAAAAGACCAAAATATCTTCCAAGGTGATACATTGAATTTAGAATGGACATTCAATGCTAACCAAGAAGCTGGGGAAGAAAAATAATAAAAAAGCGGGTATTCCCGCTTTTTTTTATAAAGAAAAAGAAGTGCTGGTTGTAAGCACTTCTTTCTATTATTATTTTTGATTTTGCTTCCACTTTGTAAATTCAAGAAATTCACGAAATTGTTCTTTGGAGACACCAGAGTTCATTGCATCTTTAACGAGTTGTGTCCATTCGGAGTCTAGGTTAGTTTCCTTTGTTGTTTCATCATGAAGTAAAGTATCAACTGGAATTTGTAGAACTGCTGCGATCTTTTCAAGAAACTGAATGGAAGGGTTTTTTTGTAAATTTCGTTCTATAGAACTAATGTAAGATTTAGCAACGCCAGCTTTTTCGGCAAGTTCAGTTAATGAAATCCCTTTTTGTAAACGAAGGCGTTTTATACGTTCTCCAATCATATTTGCGCACCTTTCTATCAATATGTAGTTGTCTTATGATGTCATTATTATAACATAAACTTCGTTAAAAAGAACAAACCTATTGAGCCTGACTGGATGGCTTCATACGTTGGAAAAATTGCTCGATGTCTTGCATGGCGATACCAGCATCTAGAGCTTCAAGTATTAAATCAATCCATTCTTGATCCAGTGCGTCTGTCTTATCTTTGTACAAATGTAATTCCTCCCTAATTATCGGTCATAATTGCTGCTACAGAATACATGATAATGAAATCCGATTTTGTGTTTTATATAGTGAATTATCAAATATTGTGTAGATGAAACAAAGATAAAATCCCCATTAAACTCCCTCTATGGAAATTATAAATTGTTCGATAAAAACTTTCAATATTTTCAGAAAACATTGTTGAATTGTGATATATTCGTATGCTAACTATGAAATTTTTACAAATATATTAAAAACATTACATAATATGACTAAATATTGAAAAAATATTGAATTTTTAATAAAATTCAATTTGTAATACATATTATTTATTAGGGGAGGAAATAAGGGATGAACAAGAAACCGTTCAAAGTTTTGTCATCAATCGCATTGACAGCTGTATTAGGCCTTTCATTCGGAGCTGGCACTCAATCTGCATATGCTGAAACGCCTGTGAATAAAACAGCTACGAGCCCAGTTGATGATCATTTAATTCCGGAAGAACGTTTAGCAGATGCATTAAAAAAACGTGGGGTAATTGATTCGAAGGCTTCAGAGACAGAAACAAAGAAAGCAGTCGAAAAGTATGTAGAGAACAAAAAGGGTGAAAATCCTGGGAAAGAAGCAGCGAATGGGGACCAACTTACGAAAGATGCATCCGACTTTTTAAAGAAAGTGAAAGATGCGAAAGCAGACACGAAAGAAAAATTAAATCAACCAGCAACAGGCACACCTGCAGCAACAGGCCCAGTTAAAGGCGGTCTAAATGGTAAAGTACCAACTTCTCCAGCGAAACAAAAAGACTATAACGGTGAAGTTCGTAAAGACAAAGTACTCGTTTTACTTGTAGAGTACGCTGACTTTAAACATAATAATATCGACAAAGAGCCTGGATATATGTATTCTAACGATTTTAATAAAGAACATTATGAAAAAATGTTATTCGGCAACGAGCCATTCACATTAGATGATGGAAGTAAAATTGAAACGTTTAAACAATATTACGAAGAACAATCTGGTGGTAGTTACACAGTGGACGGAACAGTTACAAAATGGTTAACAGTTCCTGGTAAGGCGGCTGATTATGGTGCAGATGCTGCTAGCGGCGGCCATGATAATAAAGGACCAAAAGGGCCACGTGATTTAGTAAAAGATGCATTAAAAGCAGCTGTAGATAGTGGTATTGATTTATCAGAGTTCGACCAATTTGATCAATACGATGTAAATGGTGATGGAAATAAAAATCAACCAGACGGTTTAATCGATCACTTAATGATTATTCATGCGGGTGTTGGACAAGAGGCAGGCGGTGGTAAATTAGGCGATGATGCAATTTGGTCGCACCGTTGGACAGTTGGACCAAAGCCATTCCCAATTGAAGGTACACAAGCGAAAGTACCATATTGGGGTGGGAAGATGGCAGCATTCGACTACACAATTGAACCAGAAGATGGAGCGGTTGGTGTATTCGCACATGAATATGGTCACGATTTAGGTCTTCCAGATGAGTACGATACACAATATAGTGGTCAAGGTGAGCCGATTGAAGCTTGGTCTATTATGAGTGGCGGAAGCTGGGCTGGTAAAATCGCTGGAACGACGCCAACGAGTTTCTCACCACAAAATAAAGAGTTTTTCCAAAAAACAATCGGTGGTAACTGGGCAAATATCGTAGAAGTAGATTACGAGAAATTAAATAAAGGTATCGGTCTAGCGACATATTTGGATCAAAGTGTTACGAAATCTAACCGTCCGGGTATGATTCGTGTTAACTTACCAGACAAAGATATAAAAACAATTGAGCCGGCATTTGGAAAACAGTATTACTACAGCACAAAAGGTGATGATCTTCATACGAAGATGGAAACACCACTGTTCGATTTAACAAATGCAACGACTGCAAAATTTGACTTCAAATCATTATATGAAATTGAAGCAGAGTATGATTTCCTTGAAGTACACGCTGTAACGGAAGATGGTCAACAAACGTTAATTGAAAGACTTGGTGAGAAAGCAAATAGTGGAAATGCAGATTCGACAAATGGAAAATGGATTGACAAATCATATGATTTAAGTCAATTCAAAGGCAAGAAAGTAAAATTAACATTTGATTACATTACTGATGGTGGTTTAGCATTAAATGGATTCGCTCTTGATAATGCTTCATTAACAGTAGATGGTAAAGTAGCATTCTCTGATGACGCAGAAGGTACACCACAATTAAAATTAGATGGTTTCGTTGTATCTAACGGAACAGAGAAGAAAAAACATAACTACTATGTTGAGTGGAGAAACTATGCTGGGGCAGATAACGCGTTGAAATTTGCTCGCGGTCCAGTATTTAACACTGGTATGGTTGTATGGTATGCAGATTCAGCTTATACAGATAACTGGGTTGGTGTACATCCAGGACACGGTTTCCTTGGTGTAGTTGATTCTCATCCAGAAGCAATTGTTGGTACTTTAAATGGTAAACCAACAGTTAAGAGTAGTACACGATTCCAAATCGCTGATGCAGCGTTCTCATTCGACAAAACGCCAGCTTGGAAAGTCGTATCTCCAACGCGTGGAACATTTACGTATGATGGTTTAGCAGGCGTACCAAAGTTTGATGATTCTAAAACGTATATTAATCAACAGATTCCAGATGCAGGACGTATTTTACCGAAGCTTGGTTTGAAATTTGAAGTAGTAGGACAAGCTGATGATAATTCTGCAGGTGCTGTTCGTTTATATCGTTAATACAGTAAAACTACCGAGAGATTTTCTTTCGGTAGTTTTTTTGTGAGCAATGAATTTTATATAGCTGAAAAAGTCATATATAATGTAACCTTAAGAATAGAAATTTGTTATATATGAAGTCTATATAAATAATGAAAGAATTGGATAAAAATAGTGGGAGAAGGTGAGTGAATGAGTATTTCCTCTATTGTAAGTAGGCAAAAGGAATATTTTTTAAAAGGGCATACGAGAAGCATCGAAATGAGGAAGAATAATTTGAAGAAGCTTTATGAAGGCATTCAGCGTTTTGAAGAAGAAATATTTCAGGCATTGAAATTAGATTTAAATAAGTCAGTTCACGAGTCGTTTACAACGGAAGTTGGATATGTATTAAAAGAAATTTCCTTTCAATTGAAACATATGTCATCGTGGAGTAAACCGAAACGAGTTCGAACAGCACTCACTCATTTTGGATCAAAAGGAAAAGTAGTGCCAGAACCGTATGGTGTGACGCTTATTATTGCACCGTGGAACTATCCTTTTCAATTAGCAATTGCACCACTTGTAGGAGCACTGGCAGCTGGAAATACAATCGTTTTAAAGCCGTCAGAGTTAACGCCAAGCGTTTCAAAAGTGCTTAAGAGAATGTTAGATGAATTATTCCCAGAAGAGCTTGTAGCGGTAGTAGAAGGTGGCGTTGAAGAGAGTACATCTTTGCTGAGGGAACCGTTTGATTATATTTTCTTTACTGGTAGTGTTGGAGTTGGAAAAGTTGTAATGGAAGCAGCAGCGAAACAGTTGACACCGCTCACTTTAGAACTTGGCGGGAAAAGTCCTTGTATTGTACATAAAGATGCAAAGATAGAGATGACAGCAAGAAGAATTGTTTGGGGTAAGTTTTTAAATGCAGGGCAGACGTGTGTAGCGCCTGATTATATGTATGTGCATTCTTCCGTGAAAGAAAAGCTAATTGAGGCACTGCGACATGAAATTACAGAGCAGTATAGTAAAGAACCTTTGCGAAATGAAAATTATGTGCGTATTGTAAGTGAGCGTCATTTTGAACGATTATGTGGATTCTTACAAGATGGTCAAGTCGTAATTGGTGGAAACTATAAGAAAGATACATTACATATTGAACCGACAGTACTAGCGGATATTACATGGAAAGATACTGTTATGGAAGATGAAATTTTTGGTCCGATTTTACCAATCATAGAGTACGACAACATAGAAGATGTAATTGGCACAATCCAGCAACATCCGAAGCCGTTAGCGTTATATGTATTTTCTGAAGATAAAGAAGTACAAAAGAAAGTGACGAGTAATATTTCATATGGTGGAGGCTGTATTAATGATGTTGTCTATCATCTTGCCACGCCATATTTACCTTTTGGGGGTGTTGGAAGTAGTGGATTAGGGGGTTATCATGGGAAAGAAAGTTTTCGGACTTTTTCACATTATAAAAGCATTTTAGCCCAATCTACAGCATTCGACATGAAAATTCGTTACTCTTCTACAAAAAGTGCTTTAAAATTCATACGAAAGTTGTTAAAATGATGATGGTGTTTATCAGTAGGCGTAGCCGTATGATAATAGCCCCTTCGCAATGGAAGGGGTTTTTCTGTTCGACGTTATGTATCATGCGAAAATGAATCCAACATACTACATAAAGAATAGAAACGAACGCTTGTTAAATAATCATTTTTGTTTGGATCGAAACAAAAAATAGTCTATAGAACATAAATATTTATTCATGAATATAAAAATTAAAAATTTAAGGTAGATAGGACGGGAAAATGAAAAAGATTATTAAAGTTGAAGCAGTTGAAAAACATTTTGGAAATCAAGTGATTATCCCACCTCTTTCTTTAGATATTAAAGAGGGAGAGTTTTTAACAATTTTAGGACCGAGTGGCTGCGGGAAAACGACTTTACTTCGTATGATCGCAGGATTTGAAACTCCAACTAAAGGGAATCTTTTATTAGATGCTGAAAGAATTAACGATTTGCCGCCATATAAGCGTCATATGAACCTAGTGTTCCAACATTACGCACTATTCCCACATATGACAGTAGAGAAGAATATTTGTTTTGGTATGAAAATGCAGAAAGTATCAGCAGCAGAGCAGAAAGAGCGTGCTGAAGAGGCAATGCGTTTAACGCAGTTACTTGAGTTCCGTAATCGTAAACCTGCGAAGCTTTCTGGTGGACAACAGCAGCGTGTTGCAATTGCAAGAGCGATTGTAAATAATCCGCGTGTATTACTATTAGATGAGCCGCTTGGAGCGCTTGACTTTAAGTTACGAAAAGACTTGCAACGTGAATTGAAAAACTTACAACGTAATTTAGGAATTACGTTCATATACGTAACGCACGATCAAGAAGAAGCAATGAGCATGAGCGATCGTATTGTAGTTATGAATAAAGGACATATCGAACAAATCGGAACACCGAAAGAAATTTATAATAAGCCGAAAACATTGTTCGTTGCGACATTCATCGGTGAAAATAATATTGTGAAAAACGGGGAAGGCTATGTAGCAATTCGCCCTGAAAATGTAAAAGTACGTTCGGTTGAAGAGTCAATTTTAAAAGAATACCATCTTGGACATATTGAAGATATCGAGTTTGTCGGAAATATGGAGAAGCTTTATGTACGTGATGAGAAAACATCAGAATTACTAATGGCATATCAAACTGCTGAAGAGGCAGCGCAGTGGAGCATTGGAGATAATGTATATGTAGGCTGGGAGCAAGAGGACGAGGTGACCTTAAATTGAAAAAAGGGAAATTACTCGCACTACCTACAGTCGCGTGGCTGTTAATTTTCTTCCTAATCCCGCTCGTATTCGTATTAGGATTCGCCTTCATGCAGCGCGGAGCTTACGGGACAGTAGAAATGCAATTTACGCTGGAGAATATATCCCGTGTGTTTGATCCTTTGTACTTAGGAACGTTATGGGAAACTGTTAAGATCGCAGTTATTACAACAGTAATATGTTTATTAATTGGTTATCCGTTTGCGTATACAATTACAATTGTTGACCGCAAATACCGCTCTATTCTTTTATTATTGGCAACGATCCCGTTTTGGATTAACTTTCTTGTTCGTTCATACGCATGGATTGTTATTTTACGTTCACAAGGTCTTGTGAATACGTTGTTATTAAAGCTTGGCATTATTAGTGAACCGTTAAATTTATTATATAATACTCCTTCTGTAATACTCGGAATGGTCTATTCTTTATTACCATTTATGATTTTACCAGTGTATGCAGCAATTGAGCAGCTGGATAAGCGTAAGCTAGAAGCGGCTTATGATTTAGGAGCAACACCAATAAAGGCATTTTGGAATATAACAGTGCCGATGACGATGTCAGGAATTGCGACTGGTTCTATTTTAGTATTCGTTTCTTCTATCGGAATGTTTGTTGTATCAGACGTGATGGGCGGATCGAAAGTAGCATTAATCGGAAACGTTATTCAAAATCAATTCTTAGGTGCACGTGACTGGCCATTTGGATCTGCGTTATCGATTATCGTTGTTCTATTCTCTGTTCTGTTAATTTACTTATATTATCGTGCAACGAAAGTATATAAATATAATGAGAACGGAGGGGAATAGGCAAAGATGAAGAAGTTTTTAGTTTCTTATTCTTGGTTAATTTTGTTATTCTTGTATTTTCCAATGATGGTTTTAATGGTCTATTCTTTCAACGACTCTCGCATTAATGCGGAGTGGGAAGGTTTTACATTCCATTGGTATACAGATTTATTTCAAAAACAAGATGTTATTGATGCATTTGTAAATAGTATTACGATTGCAGTTATAACAACGATTGTGACAACGGTACTTGGTGTATTCTTTGCAATTGCTTTACATCGTTATAAATATCGTTTCGAAGGGGCTATTAATGGCCTTGTATATTTACCAATTTTAATTCCTGATATTTTAATGGGATTATCTTTACTAATTCTTTTCAGCCAGTTAGGAATGGAACTTGGACAAACAACGATTATTATTGCACATATTACATTTAGTATTTCGTTTGTTGTTGTTATTTTAGCTGCGCGTCTTTCAAGTATGGGACGTGACTTAGAAGAAGCTGCAAATGATCTAGGAGCAACGCCTTGGCAAACGTTTCGTTATGTAACGTTCCCAGCAATTGCACCGGGAGTTATTTCGGCAGCATTATTAACATTCACATTATCAATTGATGATTTTGTAATTAGTTTCTTCGTATCAGGACCAGGATCAACAACATTGCCATTATATATTTACAGTATGGTTAAGCGCGGAGTATCACCAGAAATTAATGCTCTTTCTACAATTTTAATTGTTGCTATCGTAGGATTAATGGTTCTATCTGAAATCTTCCGGAATAAAGGTGCAGATGGTGAAGAAAACTCTGGAGGACACCTTCCTTTATAATACGAACGATATAGAAAGTACAAGGGGGTAATAAACCGATGAAATTAATGAAAAGAATAGCTGGCGCAGCAATTAGTTTTAGCCTTGTTGCTGGTGTGCTTGCTGGTTGTGGTGAAAAGAAAGAAGAATTAAATATTTATAGCTGGGCTGACAATTTTGATGAGCAAGTGCTAAAAGATTTTGAAAAGAAATATAATGTGAAAATTAACTATGACAAGTACGCAAGTAATGAAGAAATGCTTGCGAAATTACAAGCTGGTGGCGCAAAGTACGACTTAATCCAGCCGTCTGATTACATGGTTAAAACAATGGCGAAAATGGACTTATTAGCGCCGTTAGATAAAAAGAATATCCCGAATATCGAAAATATGGTTTCTAATTTCAAAACACCTGCGTTTGATCCAGAGAATAAATATTCTTTAGTGTACACTTGGGGTGTAACAGGGATTGCATACAATAAAAAGTATGTGAAAGAAGCACCTACAAGCTGGGCGGACTTATGGAATGAGAAATATAAAGGACATGTAACGTTACTGAACGATTCTCGTGAAGTATTAGGAGTGGGTCTTAAGAAGCACGGGTTCTCAAACAGTACGAAAGACGATGCACAATTAAAGACAGCAGCAGATGATTTAAAGAAGCTGCTTCCAAACTTATTAGCATTTGATACAGATAACATTAAACAAAAATTCATTACAGAAGATGCTTGGATCGGAACAGTTTGGTCTGGAGATGCAGCATTTATCGCAAAAGATAATAAAGATGTAGAATATGTTGTACCGAAAGAAGGCGGCACAATTTGGGCTGATACGTTAGCAATTCCAAAAGGTGCAAAACATAAAGAGCTTGCTGAGAAATTTATGAACTACTTACTAGATGAAAAAGTAAGTGTGAAAAACTACGAGTCAATTGGTTACAGCAATCCAAATGAAAAAGCTCATCCTCTTCATAGTAAAGAATACCGTGATAATCACATGATTTTCTTAACGAAAGAAGAGTTAGATCGTACAGAATGGCTTGTTGATGTAGACGATAAGTTAAAAGACTATGATCGTTACTGGACAGAGCTAAAAACAAAAGGTAAATAAGTAAGGAAATGCGGTTTCTAAAGTAGAAATCGCATTTTTTCATAGTAGGAGGAAATCGTTTGAAGAAGAAGTTACATCAGTATGAGGTAATGTGTATCGGTTTGTTATTTGCTGTATTTGGTATTGTTGCTTGGCGCGTACATGCAGGTGGCGTTACAGTGATGGATACATATGTCCGTGGATTAGTAAGAGGGCTACAAACGGAAAGTTCTCTTATATTTTTCTCGTACTTTACAAAATTGGGATCAGCAATTGGGATAGTCACTACGCTCGTTATAAGTTTGCTTGTTTTTTGGAAGAAGCGTTATTATGCTGCGATGATTGTATATCCAATGGGGATTTTAATAACACATCTTGTGAATAAAGGGATAAAAGAGATTGTAAAGAGAGAACGTCCGTCATTAAATGAAGGGCTAGATGCACTTGGATATAGTTTTCCTAGTGGACATGCAATGCTATCGATTATGACATTTGGATTTCTTACTTATATCATTGCTGCTAATTTGAAAAGCGTAGCTGGGAAATGTGTCACAACGATTTTGATGGGTATAGTAATTCTATCGATTGGATTAAGTAGAGTCATTTTAAATGTACATTACCCAACTGATATTTTAGCTGGTTACTGCGTAGGTGGTATTTTGTTAATTATCGCGATTTACTACCATCGTTTACTTACTGAGAGATTAGGGCTTAATAAGGAGAGATAGAAAAACGTCTGGAAAAACTATTATTATAGTTTTTCCAGACGTTTTTTGTTTATATCAAGATGTGATACAGTATAAGTGACAATTGAATTATTTAAAGTAGGTGAAAATGTGTGAAGACAAATGTACATAAAGTTGATAAGTGGGGGAAGTTAGGAGCTTTTTTGTATCAGTTTCGTTATACAGTAATTGTAGCGTTACTGTTGCTCGCAATCGCACTTGGGATTTTTGCTCCAAAGTTACCGGGAGTATTAGGTGGTGACGGTTTCCAAACGGAAGGCGACTATCAAAAAACAAAAGAAATTTTAGATCAAGATTTTAAGAAGTCTCAAGATACGCTACTGCTCGTTTTTGAGAAAAATAAAGATGCTTCGCATGAGGAATTTAAAAAGCGAATAGATGAAATTGTAAAGAATGTTCAAGAGAAAGAGAGCTATGAATCTTTCCATCACCCAATCCAAAATAAAGAAATGCTACAAGATGACATCGGTTATGCGACAATTTTATTTTCCGGGAAAACAAATAAAGAAAGAATGGAAAAGACATTACAATTTGCTGATGAGATTGGGAAAGAAAGTAATGTAGCATTAAAAGTAACACCTACAGGATTCCCGAAAATTAATCAAGAGATTAATGAAAGAACGCAAAATGATTTAAAAGTAGCAGAAATGATTGGATTACCAATTGCGTTTCTTGTATTACTATTTTCGTTTGGTAGTCTTTTGGCATCAATTTTACCGATTTTGAATGGGGCGCTTAGTGTTATTAGTACGATGGGGATATTGTATTTCATCGGTGTTGATAAAGAACTATCTATTTTCGTGTTAAACGTTGCGCCGATGATTGGACTTGCATTATCTATTGATTTTGCGCTATTATTTGTGAACCGTTTTCGAGAGGAAGTTGCTAAACGAACGGTAAAAGAAGCGATAGCAATTACATATCAAACGGCAGGACGTGCGATTGTATTTTCAGGATTATGCGTATTTGTTGGGTTATCCGGTTTGTTTTTCTTTAAGATAGATTATATTCAATCTGTCGCGATTAGCGGAATGATTGTTGTCATTATGAGCATTTTATTCTCACTCACACTTCTTCCAGCACTATTATCGTTAATAGGTAAAAGAATATTAAAAAAGAATCAAGTAGCACATACGCCGGCAAAAGCATGGCGTAAATTTGCACAATTTGTCATGAAACATCCAATTGCAATGATTATTGTTGTTACAACATTTATTGTTATTTGCTTATTACCATTACGTACAGCGAATTTGCAGTTCCCTGGTGTTGAAGCTTTACCTGAAAAGAGTGATACAAGGATTGCATATGAAAAGTATGAAGAAGCATTTAATGAAACTTTCAAAACACACGCTGATGTTACGTTAGTTGTAGAGACGAAAAAAGATATGAAAGAAAAAGAAAGTCTACAAAAGATAGAAGAAGTCGTTCAAAAGTTAAAAGATGATAAGAAAGTACATGAAGTAAGAAGTTTATACGACGGGTTAACTGGAATGAAAGCAGATCAAGTTGTTGGAATATTGCAGTCGCCAGAATCAGCGAAACTAACTCCTGTATTTGAAGCATACACGCAAGGGAATAAGACGACGATAGAAATCTTTTTGAAAACAAAACCACGTACAGAGACTGCAAAACAGTGGGTACGTGACTTTAAAAAGAACTATAAAGAAACGGATGTTACGTATTATCTAGGCGGAATGACGACGTTTCAACAAGAATTAGAAGATGAAATTAAAGATAAAGTTGTAATTGGTATGTCTGTTATATTTGGATCGACCTTTGTTATATTATTATTTGCATTCCGATCTATACTCATTCCAATTAAGGCAATTGTTATGAATATACTTAGTTTAAGTGCAACCATTGGAATTGTTGTTTGGTTATTTGAAGGTGGTCATTTCGGTTTAGAAGCAAGTCCGGTTCTGTTTGTCTTACCAATCTTCATTTTTGGCCTCGTATTTGGGCTTAGTATGGATTATGAAGTATTTCTTATTTCACGTATTCATGAGCTCTATGAAGAAACAGGAGATAACGATCAAGCAACGTTAGAAGGGCTCGTTTCAACAAGTAGAATCATTACATCAGCTGCTTTAATAATGATTGTTGTAACTGGTGCATTCGCATTTACTGATATTTTACCAGTAAAGCAGATGGGTCTTGGCGTTGCATTAGCAATATTTCTTGATGCAACAATTATTCGTCTTATGCTCGTACCAAGCTTAATGAAGTTATTTGGAGACTGGAACTGGTGGTTACCATTTCGAAAAAAACGAGAAAAAGCATCGTAAAAAATGCTCATCAATATGATGAGCATTTTTTATGAATAGCAAAGCCTACATTTTGCAAATAGTATGTGATAAGAACATTACATAATAAGTAGGTGAAGGCAATGTTTCGTTATTTTAAGTTTAAGTTAAATGATACAGTACAGTTTGCCGAGAACGATGGGCATATGTATCGCATTGTCGGTTATCGGTTAGAAAAAGGATTTTATCCAAAAGATGAATGGACTCATATCATTTATGAACTACTTAGAGAATTTGACGGGTATACGATGGATGCAGAAGAGGAAGAACTTGTAAAGGTCGTTCAAGTAGAGGATGAGTATTACAAAATACAAGAAGTATCAGGTTATCGCTATCCAGTAAAAATGAAACAAAAACAACAAGTGATGAAAATAGAAAAGATGGACGATTTATTAGATGCTTACAATGATTATAAAAGGTTGGCGGATTTCTTTAAAGATTTATCGTATGAACAAAAAGCTGAAGAAGTATTATTAGAAATGAAAAGACTTAGAGCTTGAGGGGCAGTCTATTATAAGACTGTCCTCTATTTTTGACAGTGCATCAAAGTGTGTTTTCCGTTACAATGAGAGAATCAATAGAAATAAGGTGATAAACAGTATGGAAACAAAGAAAAAGGGTGAATGGTGTGAAATTATCGTTCCAGCTAAATGGAATGGTATAAGTATTGAATCGGTATTAAAAGTAGAATGGGAAATACCGAAAAAGCTATTACATCAGCTTCGTATGGAAAAAGGTGTTACGGTTAACGGGGAACAAAGAAGATGGAATGAGCTTTTAAAAGAGAACGATAAGTTACAAGTCCATATGTTTGCAGAGGAAGAGTACGGTGTAGATCCAGAATATGGTGAATTACATGTAGTATACGAAGATGATCACGTACTTATCGTAAATAAACCAGAGCAAATGGACACACACCCTGCTGAAAAAGGTGGAACCGGGACGCTTGCAAATCTTGTTGCTTTTCATTTTCAAATGCAAGGTTTAGAGACGAAGGTGCGTCATATTCATCGTTTAGATAAAGATACGACAGGTGGTGTCGTGTTTGCTAAGCATAGAATTGCTGGTGCAATTATGGATCGTCTATTAATGGAAAGAAAAATTAAAAGAACGTACGCAGCGCTCGTTGAAGGGAAAGTAAAGAAGAAACAAGGAAAGATTGATGCTGCTATCGGAAGGGATCGCCATCATGCTACAAGGCGTCGTATTTCTCCAAAAGGTGACCAAGCTATCACATATTATAAAGTAGAAAAGTATTTTAAGAAGCAAAACACGACTTTCGTAACGTTACAATTAGAAACGGGTAGAACACATCAAATTCGTGTTCATATGAGTCATAATGGTAATCCACTAGTTGGGGATGTATTATATGGTGGACAAACAAAATATATGTCCAGTCAAGCATTGCATGCGATGAAGATAAATTTCTTGCATCCAATTACGAAAGAAGCAATTGAAGTTGATGTGCCGTTTCCTACAAATTTAAATAAAAAAATAAAAGAATTTCAAAAAGAAAATGCGTAAAGTATAAGTTTTAACTTGAAAAAAGTAGATTTTTGCAGGGATTTCTCTAAAAGAAGCGAAGCCGTTAAGAGAAAAGAGAGGTGAGAATCACTTGATCAAATATAAGTATGTACTTGGAATATTTTTCGCTTGTCTTTTACTTACTCTATTTCTCTATCCCTATTTACCAAATCGTATGGCAGTACATTGGAATGTAAATGGTGAGCCAAACGAGTTTATGAGTAAACAAGTTGTTGTAGCATTTATTCCTTGTTTTATTATTTTTTCATATGGATTTTTGTATATTATTTCACATAATATATTTAAGTTTAATGAAAGAGAGCATGGTATTATAGGCGGATTTATAAAGAAAATTACGTTATTTATGTTGTTTATTCATATGCTTATCCTCTTTATTAATTTTGGGGATTTGATATCCTTTCAAACAGGATTAACGATTGGGATTAGTATGTTTCTTTTTATGCTGAGTAAAGAATTTAAGAAAATAAAAGGCAAAGAAAAAGATCCAATTAAATTACAAAAAATTCGTTTAGTAAGTAGACGAATTTTTCAAGTGATGGCATGTGGCATATTGTTTTCATTGTTTTTGAACTTAGAGTGGGGATTTTATGTATTGCTTAGTGTAATAAGCTGTGGATCTATGTTGTTTATGTTATATATTTTCTATTCATACATAATAGAAAGCTATGAAACTTAAAAAAGAGTCTTCTCATGAGAAGACTCTTTTAATCTATTTATTTCGTAATAAATTGTTGTGTCCAGTAGTTGCCGCTTTCTACATAGCCAACACCGATGTGAGTGAAGCCGTTATTTAAGATGTTTGCACGGTGTCCAGCGCTGTTCATCCAAGCTTGTACTACTTCTTCAGGTGTACGTTGGCCTTGAGCGATGTTTTCACCTGCAGATGTATAAGAAATACCAAATTTCTTCATCATATCAAACGGAGATCCGTATGTAGGACTGTTATGATCAAAGTAGTTGTTTTTTTGCATATCTTCAGACTTAATACGTGCTACTTTACTTAATTCAGTATCGATTTTTAGTGCTGGTAAGCCTTGTTTTGCACGCTCAGCGTTTGTTAATTCAACAACACGTTGTTCGAACTCGCTTAAAGATTTTGCTTCTTCAGCAGGCTTTTGCTCAGCTGGTTTTTGTTCAGCAGGTTTTTGAGTATTGTTGTTTTCAGCAGGTTTTTGAGCTTCTGGTTTTTGAACTTCTTCAGCAGGCTTTTGCTCGGCTGGTTTTTGTTCAACTGGCTTTTGAGTTTCTGGCTTAGCTGTTGGTTGCTCAGTTACAACATTTTCAGTAGGTTGTTGACCAGGAATGAAGCAGTTTGGTTGGAAGTTTCCTTGTTGCCATTGTGCTAATGATTCAACTCCCATAGATTGTAAGAATGCTTGTAATTCTTGTTGGCTCATTTGTTTCATCATCACTTTTGAATGCTGAATATTTTGAACCTTTAAGTTAGATGGTTGTACTGTTGCAGCTTGTGCATCTAGAGAAGATACTCCTAAAGTAAGAGCTGTTGCAGCAGCTACAGATAATAAAACACGCTTTTTCATGATGTGTGTCCCCCTATATAAAGTTTTAATTTGTTTTCACACGATTTGTTTTTGACAGCCTGTCTGACTGACAAATTCATCGTAGCATACAATTTGCGAGAAAAAAGATGGAAAAAAATTCATAGACTTTAAAATTACCTAATTTATCCTAAGAGAAGGAGGGAGCAAAAATAAGAGAAATATAGAGTATAAAAGGAATTTATAGTGTTTTTATACTTGGTTTTAAGAGGGGGTTTTTGGATAAAGTTACCTAAATAGAAAATGAAGAATCCTATTGTATCAATGGTTTGAGCGATTTTTTGAGGAATATAATGGATTGATTTTTACAAAACTGTAATGTTTCTGTTGTTCTTTTTTATAATAAAGTAACATATTTTTAATGTTGTAGCAGACAAAAAAGCGGCTATCTCTTTACATAGACGAAGGAGATAGCCGTTTTCCTATTATTACGTATGTTACGAGTTATTACGAGTTAGTTTCAATTGCTTCTAATAATAAATCCACAATGTGAATTCCTCTTATCTTATGAGAAAGCCCTTCTCGCTCAATACCCAATTTCATTTGTAATAAACAACCTGGATTTGCAGTAACAATGGTTGCTGCTTCTGTTTCATGCACACGGTCCATTTTGTAATCTAGAAATTCCATTGATAACTCTGAATGAACAATATTGTAAATACCAGCAGAGCCACAGCAACGATCGGCATCTTTCATTTCTCGATATGTTGCACCTTGGATAGCCTCTAGTAACATACGAGGTTCAGAAGATGTGCGCATAACATTGCGTAAATGACAAGAGTCTTGATACGTAATAACTTGCGGCGTGAGTCGTAAGTCAGTTCGCTTATGGAAGTCTAGTTCTACTAGTATAGCAGTAATATCTTTAATCTTAGAAACAAACTGCTTAGCACGTTCAGCCCAATCCGGATCATCCTTTAAAAGATAATCATAGTCTACGAGGTAAGCTCCGCAACCACCTGCATTCGTAATAATATAGTCGATGTTTAAGTCTTCGAATGCTTTTATATTGCGCTTTGCTAATTCTTTTGCTCCACTCTTTTCACCAGCATGTCCATGCAATGCACCGCAGCAACTTTGTGTTTTCGGAATAACGATATCACAACCAGCTAATTGAAGAAGTTTCATCGTTGCGTTATTTGTTTCTAAAAACATCGTATCCATTAAGCAGCCTGTGAAGAATGCAACTTGTTTTTTCTTTGTACTTTCTGCAGGTAAAAATGAAGGACGATCTTTCATCGCTTTCATTTTAGGGACTTTTGGTAAAACGAGATCCATCGTTGCAAGTGTTTCGGGGAATAACTTCATAATCCCTGTTTTATGTGTTAGCGTTTGTAAACCAGAACGTTGATAAAATCCGATTAGTCCAGTTAATGTTCTCATTCGATTTTGATGGGGGAATAATCCTTCAAAAACGACTTTTCGAACAGCTTTCACTGGCACCGAGAATTTTTTATTTTGATTAATAATATCACGAGCTTCTTCTAATAAATGCCCATAATTTACACCAGATGGACAAACAGGCTCACAAGCACGGCAACCAAGACAAACGTTTAATGTATTCTCAACATCTTCATCTGGTTCGATTAAACCATCAACGACAGCTTTCATTAATGCGATACGTCCGCGCGGTGAATGTGACTCTTTATATCCGGATTGAATGTAGGTAGGACAAGTAGGTAAACAAAAACCGCATCGCATACAGTTTAGTAATTCATCTTCACTTAATCGTTCTTTAAATTCTTTTTGAATATTTTCTTTATTCAATGTCGTCATCGCTCAACCACCACTCTTTTTCGGGTGTCTTTCGCGAACATTTTTCCAGGATTCATAATGTTATTTGGATCGAAAGCTTGCTTTATTCCTTGCATAGCTGCAATACCTTCCTTACCTAATTTCATTTCTAAATATGGAGCTTTCATCGCACCAACACCATGTTCACCAGTAATTGTGCCACCAAGTTCAATTGCTTTCGCAAATATTTCAGCAAAAGCTTGTTCAGCTCGGTGCATTTCTTCTGCATTACGAGCGTCTGTCATACAAGTTGGATGTAAGTTACCATCACCAGCGTGTCCAAACGTACAAATAGGAATATTATATTTTTTTGCAATGGTATTAATAGCTTCAACCATTGGAGCTATTTGTGAACGTGGTACAGTTGCATCTTCTAATATTGTAGTAGGTTTTAATCGTGCGAGCGCTGATAGGGCACTACGGCGAGCGGTACGAAGCGCATCTGCTTCCGTCTCATCTTTTGCAACGCGAACATCAACTGCATTCATAGAGTGACAAACGTTAGCCATTTTTTCAATATCTCGATTGACTACTTCGGGTGGACCGTCTTGTTCGATTAATAAAATTGCTTTTACATCTGTAGGTAAACCGATTTGTGCAAACTCTTCTACTACTTCAATTGTCGGTTGGTCTAAAAACTCCAGTGTTGCTGGAATGATTTTATTTGCAATAATAGAAGAAACAGCACGTGCAGCTTCATTAATATCTTCATATAATGCAAGCATTGTTTTCTTTGTTTCAGGCATAGGAACAAGTTTTAATATGGCTTCTGTTACCACGCCAAGTGTTCCTTCAGAACCGATAAATAAACGAGTTAAATCGTAACCAGCTACATCTTTTGCTAATTTACCACCAGTGCGAATAATATCACCATTTGGTAAGACAAGTTCAAGCCCCATTACATAATCACGTGTTACGCCATATTTCAAACCGCGTAATCCACCTGAGTTTTCATTAATATTACCGCCGATTGTAGAAATTTTCATCGAGCTTGGATCTGGTGGATAAAATAAACCTTTTTCTTCTACCGCTTTAATAATATCAAGTGTAATGACACCAGCTTGTACAGTAATTGTTAAGTTTTCTTCATCAATTTCTAAAATATTGTTCATATGGCGGAAAATAAGGACGATACCGCCTTCAAGTGGACATGTTCCTGCGCAAAGATTTGTTCCAGACCCGCGCACATACACAGGAATTTTGTGAGTGTTACATACTTTTAACACTTCAGCTACTTCATTTGTATTACGAGGAGCAATGACTGCATCAGGCATTGCTTGGAAGTTTGGAGTGGCATCATAACTATAAGTTAAACGCCCCATATTGGATGTATCTACATTATCTTCGCCAACAATAGATACGAATGAATGAATAATTTGTTTTTCTAACATTGGAAATCCCCCTCAAACTGTTAACGTGTTTAGTTATAATAAACAACGTGGTAACAGTGCTTTCATTATAATGATAAAAAAGTCGAGGGATTCTTTCTATGTATAATCATCTAAAGATTAATCTGTTTTATCGTTCTTTTTTGTATGATTATCTAATAGGAGGAGTGCGAAGTATAAAACGTTTAAGTCTTTGAATTGTTTTGGATCAAGTCCTGTATGTTCTTCAATCTTTTTTAGCCTATAATGTAAGGTGTTAATGTGTATATGTAATTGTTTAGCTGTCTGTTTATAAGATTGGTTATAATCGATAAATAAGCGTAAAGTGTGCATAAGCTCAGGAGATGATAGTAAGCTTTCGATGGTACGCTCTAGAAATTGTTCACGCGTTTCGGCAGAAATATCTTGTAAACACATTTCTAAACGTAAATCTTCATTAAATACAATTTTTTTCGTTTCCAATGATACAGAAAGAGCACGTAATGCTTGTTCGTAACATATGTTCATATTGTTTGGGGTAACTGTTTGCCCAATCCCGATATATAAAGGAATAGAAAATAAAGCTTCGCAGTCTTGTTTTAACCGTTTTAAAAACTGATAAGTTTGTTCTTTGGAGCTCATCGCTGTAAATAAAATAAAACGATCATTTCCCCAGCGAACAAATAGATGCTCTTTTGTTAAAATATTTCGTACATGTTGCCATATTTTACGCTGGAGCATTGTGTCATTTTTGCCAATAGAAAACAAAACAAGTTGTTTTTTCTTATATAAATCAATGCCAAGTGTTTTGGCACGATCAAGAAAACTCGGGGACCACTCTGTATTTTGAAGCCAATCAAAGACAAAAGCTTCATAAGAACGGTGCTCAAGTTCTAATTGCTCTAAAAAGTAGTTTTCATGAATTAATAATTCGGTCATCTTACGCAATATTTCTCCGTAGCGTGAAATATTTTCAGGTTCTCCGGTAATCCCAATGACACCAATTACTTCATCATGAAATAATAGAGGAAGATTCATCCCAGCCTTTACACCTTGCAATCGCCTTTCATCTTCTTTTGTAATGATGACGGTTTTCTTTTGTTTAGCGCAGCGGAGTGCACCTTCATGAAATTGGCCAATTCTTTCTGTATCTGTACTTGCGATAATAACGCCTTCTATATTAATGATAATTATATTTTCTGTAATTAGTCTGCGTACTTCTCGTACAATTTTATTCGCTAAATCAGGAAATAGCATAATTGACACACCTCAAATTCTATTTGTTGTACATTATATATGTAAATTGAGTAAGAAAGGGAAATTTCACACTTTCCACACATTTATTTGTTATTTTACAATTATAACGAAATCATCTGAAGATGGAGGGAATCTTTTGAGAAAGTATGTTTTTCTTCTCTGTTTTTTATTTCTATTAGTAGGGTGTCAAGGAAGTTCATATACACCAATTGCTAAAGATAAAAATGTTATTATAACTACGAATATAAAAGAAGGCAGTATTAGTTTTATTGATAAAAAAGATAAAAAGTTAATTACGACATGGGAACTAAATGAGCCAATGGCCGGAATCACACTGCTTCCAAATGGCGATGAAATACTTGTATACGGTAAGCAATTAGAATATATGTATGTATATTCACTAGCGGAAGGAAGGCAAGTGGAAAAATATAAAACTGGAAAGGGCATTGTAAATGTGGTCGTATCAGCAGATAAAAAACAATTATTTGCTGCTGATCAAAATGTTCAAAAGGTAAGGTTCTTTACGATAAATGGGAAAGAGACAGGAAATGTTTCAACAGGAAAAGGGCCTATAACGATGGTAGAGTATCAGAATCGGTTATCTGTACTAAACTTTTATGATACGAAACTAACGACAATTGATACGAAGAAAAAAGAAGTTGTTCAATCCTTTATGATTCCGCCAGCATCAACAGGAGCGACGATTAGTCCTGATGGGAAAGAAATATGGATTGGCGGGCATGGTGATGGAAATCAAGTGAATGAGAAAGTATTAGTGTATTCTTTACAGAGCGGTGAAATGGTACGTTCTTTACACGCTCCATTTATGCCTGTGAACATAACGAAAGATAATAAGTACATATATGCATTAAGCCACGGTTCGAATATGCTTAGAAAATTTGATATTAGTACGTATAAAGAGGTAGCTTCCGTTGAAATAGGCTCAAATCCATTTGCATTTTTGAAAAGCGGAGCAGAAGGATATGTAGCAAGTTATGATAGTGATGAAGTGTGCGTCATGGATATGAAGAGTATGAAAATAAAACAAACAATTAAAGTCGGAAAAGGACCGTTTCAACTCATAGAGAGGGAAGGGAAGGACAATGAATAAATATAGAGTGCTAGTTGTAGATGATGAAAGTGATATGAGACAGCTTGTTGGAATGTATTTGGATAACTTTGGATATGAGTGGGGAGAAGCTGAAAACGGAAAAGAGGCTCTTAAAAAACTAGAAACGGATCATTATGATTTCGTTGTATTAGATATAATGATGCCAGAAATGGATGGACTTTCAGTTTGTAAAGAAATTAGAAAAACGTCAGATGTGCCGATTATATTTTTAACCGCAAAAGGTGAAGAGTGGAATAGGGTGAATGGCTTACGTATGGGAGCAGATGATTATATTGTAAAACCGTTTAGTCCTGGTGAATTGGTTGCCCGTATGGAAGCTGTACTAAGAAGATATACAAAGCAAGAACAGCAAGAAGAGATTCAATTTGGACCAATTCTTATCAATGAAAAAAGCAGACGAATTGAGGCGAATGGTGAGTCGATTTCTCTTACTGTAAAAGAGTTTGATTTACTATATTTTCTTTGTCAGCATACAGGACAAGTATTTAGCCGGGAGCAATTACTTGAAAAGGTATGGGGATATGATTATGCCGGAAGTACA
The DNA here is from genome assembly GCF_038005805.1 of Bacillus sp. FSL R9-9497. Classification (NCBI taxonomy): domain Bacteria; kingdom Bacillati; phylum Bacillota; class Bacilli; order Caryophanales; family Bacillaceae; genus Bacillus; species Bacillus sp. FSL R9-9497. The sequence goes on from NZ_JBBOTY010000001.1 coordinate 1,281,388, forward strand.
AGAACAGTAGATACGCACGTGAAAACGATGCGCTTGAAGCTTGGAGAAAGTGGAAACTACATTCAAACTGTTTGGGGTGTAGGCTATAAATTTGAGGTGTAACATATGTTTACGATGGTACAAAAACTTTGGCTTACAGTAGTATGTGCAGTATGTGTAACAGTGTCCTTTCTTTATTTCGTATCTTTATACTCGTATGAAAAGTTATACGTTGATAATTTAAAAGCTTCGTTAGTAATGGAAGGAAAAAGTCTTGCTGCTCAATATGATAAGCGTGAAGGAATATCAACTTTTGAAGAGAAAGTAAGATCGTTTGATCAAATATCTAGTTCGGACGTTATTTTCGTATCTAATCCGCGTGATTTAAGCGCATGTTTGCCTTTTGATGTGCATCATCATTCTCTTATAAGTGAAGGAGATAGGCAAACGCTATTAGATGGGGAAACTGTGACAAAAATAGGATATGAAGAACATTTTGACCGTAATATTATGGGGGTTGTCATTCCTGTATTGGAAAATAAAAAATTAGTCGGAATTGTCTATTCGTATATTCCTTTAAAAAGTATAAAAGATTTAATCTATGATATGGGTCTTATTTTAGCACCGTTAGCAATTGCTATGATTTTAATTACGATATGGGTTGGAAGAAAAATTATAATTGCAATTACGAAGCCACTTTCGCAAATGGAGCGGGTTGCAAATCATTTGGCTACGGGAGATTTTTCGGAGCGGATTACAGTTTCTTCAGAGGATGAAATTGGACGATTAGGAAAAGCATTTAATAAAATGGCAAATTCATTAGAAACAGAAGATGTAAAGCGTAAGGAATTTTTAGCAAATGTTTCGCATGAACTTAGAACACCACTTAGTTATATAAAAGGGTATAGCGAGGCTATTTTAGATGGTGTTGCAAAGGGAGCTCAGCAGGAAAAAGTAACTCAGCTAATTCATAAAGAAGCAGGTCGTATGCAGCGTCTCGTTCATGACTTGTTAGACTTAGCACAATTAGAAGGTGAGCACTTTCCGTTAAAGAAGCAACCTATCGTTTTTTCACAGCTGATTGAAGACGTATTAGATACGTATGAGATTAAGTTTATAGAAAAGGAAATTCATATTTCAACCAATTTAAATCCAGAGGTCATTGTCATGATTGATGAGGATCGTATGCAACAAGTGCTTCATAATGTGTTAGATAATGCGATACGATATACAAATCAAAAAGGAAATATCGTTATAACTTTAGAGCAAATCGATGATTACTGTGAATTAAAAATAAAAGATACAGGAATTGGCATTGATATAGAGCATTTGGAGAATCTTGGGGAACGCTTTTACAGAGTTGATAAAGCGAGAAGTCGTCAACATGGTGGAACAGGTTTAGGCCTTGCTATTGTGAAACAAATTGTTCATATACATGGTGGACAGTGGAAAATTGAAAGTGAAAAAGATAAGGGAACAACGGTTATTATTAAACTGAATGTACAGGATGAGGGGGGCATGTTCTAATTTTTAGGGCATGTTCTTTATATTGAAGAAAATATTTATCCCGCTATTCGCTGGTCAGTAAGACCCTCACTGATTAAAGTTTCACTTTATACGTAAAAATATAAATTAATATGTAATAAATATCGAAAATTTGACTATTTTATGAACAAAACATTTGTACTTCTTATCAATTCGGTCTAAAATAGTTATGATGCAAAGTTCTTATAAATCGTTTCAATTGTTGTTTGGAAGATACTGAGGTGATTTAACTGGAGTACAAATCTATTAAACCGAAAAAAATTTACGAAGAAGTATCTGAAGCTATTTTAACAATGATTAAAAATGGTACGTTAAAACCTGGTGACAAACTACTCCCTGTGCATCAATTAGCTGAGCAGTTTCAAGTTGGCAGATCTGCTGTTCGTGAAGCGCTAAGTGCGCTAAGAGCGATGGGCTTAATTGAGATGAAACAAGGAGAAGGTACATATGTGAAGAACTTCGATTCTTCTTCATTAACGAAATCATTAAACAATAGATTATTAATGAAGAAAGAAGATATTTTGAATTTATTAGAAGTACGAAAGGTGCTTGAAGTGGGGGCAGTTCGAGTAGCGGCGGCAAAACGTACGGAAGATAATTTACAAAATATGAAACATTGGTTAGATGAAATGGCAAAGAGCATTGGAGATGAAAAGGCTGGCGAAAAAGCCGATTTTCAATTTCATATGGGAATTGCAGAGTCTTCGCATAATAGCATTTTGCTTGAACTCATGAATCATGTTTCAGAGATGATTGCTGAAACGATTGGTGAATCAAGACGCATTATTTTATATGGTGAACAAACGACATCAGAACGACTTATAGAAGAGCATCAAGTTATATATGATGCGGTGTTAAAACAAGATGTAGAATTAGCGCAGCAAGCAATGCTAGATCACTTAACAAATGTAGAACATATTGTCACAGGTAAAAACGATATAAATTCGTAATTTAATCTTTTAAAAATTTAATTTTCTGATAAAATAGAGAAAGATTAAGTAAGCGTTTTCTTTAGGAGAGGGAGAGGATAGGCCATGGTTGAGCCTATTTCTTCTCTGCTAAGTCATCTGATGACCATATGTTTGTTGGTGAAGTTGTAAAAAGGGGGAGTAATAGTTATGAAAGTTACTTTATTTGTTACTTGTTTAGTCGATATGTTTGAAACAAATGTCGGCAAAGCAACGGTTGAAGTGTTGGAGCGTTTAGGTTGTGAAATTGAATTTCCAGAAGCGCAAGTTTGTTGTGGTCAGCCTGCTTATAATAGCGGCCATGTAGAAGCAGCAAAAGAAGCAATGAAACATATGATTGAAACTTTTGAAGATGCAGAATATATTGTTACGCCATCTGGTTCTTGTGCGACAATGTTTCATGAGTATCCACATGTTTTCAAAGATGATCCAAAGTGGGCTAAACGTGCACAAAAAGTTGCTGATAAAACTTATGAATTTACACAGTTTATTGTGGATGTTTTAAAGGTTACTGATGTTGGTGCAAGTTTACCAGGGGTCGCTACTATTCATAAATCATGTCATATGACACGTATGCTTGGAATAAAAGAAGCACCAGGAATTTTATTATCAAATGTAAAAGGATTAACTGTGAGAGATTTGCCAAACGTGCAAAATTGTTGCGGGTTTGGGGGAACGTTTTCAGTTAAGATGACTCCAATTTCTGAGCAAATGGTAGACGAAAAAGTAGATAGTGTAATGGAAACAGGTGCAGATTATTTAATCGGTGCAGATTGTGGGTGTTTGTTAAACATTGGCGGACGTATTGAGCGTTTAGGAAAAGAAGTAAAAGTAATGCATATTGCTGAGGTACTGAATAGTCGCTCATGAAGGGGGAACATAAGCTATGTCTATGAAAATCAGTGAGAAAAAATTTAATGATCGCGTTGGTGATGGAATTCAAGATTCGTTTATGCGCGGAGCAGTATCTTCTGCACAAACGCGTTTATATACGAATCGCTTAAAAGCCGCAGATGAACTAGGAAACTGGGAAGAGTGGCGTGAACTAGGTGAACAAATTCGTCAACATACGTTAGAAAATCTTGATTATTACTTAATGCAGTTAAGTGAAAATGTATCAAAAAGAGGCGGACACGTGTACTTTGCGAAAACGAAAGAGGAAGCAGCAAAGTATATTCAAGACGTTGCAAAAAAGAAGCAGGCAAAAAAGGTAGTAAAATCAAAGTCGATGGTAACAGAAGAAATTAGTATGAACCATGCGCTTGAAGAGATTGGCTGTGAAGTGTTAGAGAGTGACTTAGGAGAGTATATCTTGCAAGTAGATAACGATCCACCTTCACATATTATTGCACCTGCACTTCATAAAAATAGAACGCAAATTCGCGATGTATTTAAAGAAAAGCTAGGCTATGAAAATTCTGATGACCCGTATGAAATGACAAAGTTTGTTCGTAAACAACTTCGTGAGAAATTTATGGATGCAGAAATTGGTGTAACTGGTTGTAACTTTGCTGTTGCAAATACTGGCTCTCTTTGTTTAGTAACGAATGAAGGTAATGCAGATCTTGTTATGTCAATTCCTAAAACACAAATAGCGGTAATGGGTATGGAACGTATGGTTCCGACAATGGAAGAATTAGATGTTTTAGTTGGTTTACTATGTCGTAGTGCAGTAGGTCAAAAATTAACAAGTTATGTAACAGTAGCGGGGCCAATTCAAGAAGAGGAAGTTGATGGACCTGAAGAATTTCATTTAGTTGTTGTTGATAATGGTCGCTCTCAAATTCTTGGATCTGAATTCCGTTCAGTATTACAATGTATTCGTTGCGCTGCTTGTGTTAATGTATGTCCTGTATATCGTCACGTTGGTGGACATTCATATGGATCGATTTACTCAGGACCAATCGGTGCGGTATTAACACCGCTTCTAGGTGGATATGATGATTACAAAGAGCTTCCTTATGCATCTAGTTTATGCGGAGCATGTACAGAAGCTTGTCCAGTAAAAATTCCATTGCATGATTTATTATTAAAACATCGTCAAGTCATCGTTGAGCAAGAAGGTCGTGCACCACTTGCAGAAAAACTGGCTATGAAAATGTTTAGTATGGGTGCTTCTTCAGCTGCTTTATATAAAATGGGTTCAAAAATGGCACCAGCGGCAATGAGTCCATTTACATCTGGTAATCGTGTATCAAAAGGTGTTGGACCACTTAAAAACTGGACGGATATTCGTGAATTCCCAGCTCCAAGTAAAGAACGATTCCGTGATTGGTATAAAGATCATAAGAAAGGCGGGGATAAATAATGACAGGATTAATTCAAAACCGTGATGCCTTTCTAGATAACATTGCAAAAGAACTTGGGCGCGCGCGTAAAACAGAAGGCTTAGAGCGTCCAGTATGGAAAAGTAATGTGAATATAGAAACGTTAAAAGATTATTCACAAGAAGAATTACTAGAAGTGTTTAAAGAGCAATGTACAAACATTCATACAACTGTAGTAGAAACGACAAACGACCGTTTAGGTGAAGACCTTCAAAAAGTAATCATGGAAAACGGCGGGGGACCTATTTTATTATCAGCAGATGCGCGTTTTGATGCATATGGTTTAACATCTTTATTTAAAGAAGAACTTCCAAAGCGAGATGTTGAAGTAAATGTATGGGATCCAGAGAGAAAAGACGAAAATATGCGTTTAGCTGAAAAAGCGAATATTGGTATTGCATTTAGTGATTATACATTAGCTGAATCTGGTACAATTGTTGTACAAAGTCATAAAGGTCAAGGGCGTTCTTTACACTTTTTACCGACTGTATATTTTGCTATTATTCCACGTGAAACACTTGTGCCTCGTATTACACAAGCAGTTCAGGATATGAACTCACGCGTAGAAAATGGGGAGACAGCGGCATCTTGTATTAACTTTATTACAGGGCCAAGTAACTCGGCTGACATCGAGATGAATCTTGTTGTCGGAGTACATGGACCATTAAAAGCAGTTTATTTCATCGTATAAAAGAGGGGAAAGCAGGCCAGGAAATGGCCTGCTTTTTAGTAGAATAAAGGATAATATGAAGTAGAAGTTCTCTCCTTTTTTTGCTATGTTTTTTGGGAAAGGAGAGGAAGGGATGTTCACTTATTTATATGCACTGTTAGCAGGGATGGTGTTTGGTTCTTTTTTTATGCTAGTTGCGATGAGGGTTCCATTAGGTGCTTCTATTATTACCCCGCGTTCACATTGTGGTTATTGCAAATATGTGCTAAGGACAAAAGAACTAATCCCTATCATTTCATTTTATATACAAAGAGGCTGTTGTACGAATTGTAAGAGGAAAATTCCAATTATGTATGTAGCATTTGAATGTATAACAGGAGGTATATTTCTTCTTACAGTGTATATGATTGGAATAGAACGAGAGCTTATTATTATTTTATCCCTTTTTTCGCTACTTCTTATTATTTCAGTTACAGATTACTTATATATGTTAATTCCTGATTGTATTTTAATTTCGTTTGCCTTTTTACTCATTCTCGAAAGTGTTTTTGTACAATTAGTTACTTGGACAGATAGTATAGCTGGTAGTGGTGTTATATTTATTTTGTTATATTGCATGCAAAAGATATATCCAGAAGGGCTTGGCGGAGGAGATATAAAACTACTTTCGTTACTTGGATTTATAGTAGGAGTGAAAGGAGTTTTTATCGTTTTATTTTTAGCATCTTGTTTTAGTCTTTGTTTTTTCGGGATTGGTATCGGATTAAAACGTATAGAAGTACGAAAGCCAATTCCATTTGGTCCTTTTATTAGTCTCGGGGCAATATGTTATGTATTGGCCGCATATTCAAATTAGAGAGGGAATCGAAAATGAACGTATATATGGATGATCAAAGAAGTTGCCCGTTCGGGTATGTGCCCGCAACTACAGTAGAATGTGCTTTGCAAATGGTTCGGGATTATGATGTGAATATTCTTTCTCTTGATTTTAATATGGGATGGGGAGCGAAAAATGGACTAGATTTTGTAGAAGCTTTTTGTACAGAGGGGTTATATGTAAATGAAATTCACTTTCATACGAATGATGTTATCGGTATGCACAAGATGAAACAGAGAATGGATAAGGGAAAGGAAGAAGGAGAAATTACTCCTCACCTTGTTGTTAAATACGTGGGAAGCTAAAAACTCCAAAGTAAAACTTTGGAGTTTTTAATGCTTCATATGGGCTTGTAAAGGAATAATCTCTTCTTGTTGAGCTGTTGCGATTTCAGTTTCTTCCTGTTGAACTTCAGGCGTTTTCTTTGTTAAGTAGTGGTATACCATACCGACAAATACTGATCCGCCAATAATGTTACCAATTGTAACAGGAATTAAGTTATGAATAGCACCTGAAAAAGAAATTGTCTCAGGATGCGGTGAAACTAAAGATAAAGCAAAGAGTGATAAGTTTGCAATACTATGTTCGTAACCAGATAAGAAGAATGTGAAAACAAGTAGCATCATGACCATTATTTTTGCTGTGTCACCTTTAACCTGAGAAGGTAAGAAGCAAGCAAGACATACGAGCCAGTTACATAAAATGGCTTTAAAGAATAACTGCATTGTAGGTGTATTCATCTTTCCTTCAACGACTTTACTCATTAAGTGACCGTGATCAATTGCTTCAAAAATTCCAGTTGCGTAAAATAGTAAGGCAAAGAATAATGCGCCGGCTAAGTTACCTGCATAACAAGCAACCCAGTTACGAAGTGTATCAGAAATCGTTGTTTCTTTTCTTAAAGTTGCTACAGTAAAGTACATTGTGTTTCCAGTAAACAATTCAGCACCGCCATATATAATAAGTACGAGAGCAATCCCGAAAAACATAGAGGCAGATAAATAAGTTGCTGGTGAATCTGCAATGTGAAAAAAGTTACCTAATTTAAAACATAGTACAATAATAAAACCGATATAAATCCCCGCAAGTGCAGCACGAATGAAATATTGCATTGGGTTTGTATCTAGTATTTTCTTTTTGCTTTTAGCCAGTTTGACAACATAATCTAGTCCTTGTTCTAGCATGAGTAATACGCTCCTTTAGTAAATCTTCTATAAATACTCCTTATATGAATAAAGTACATGGAATTGTTCCTACTTTCAATGAGTTTGTGCAATGTTTCACAAAAAGGACATACATACATTAAGAAAACGTTTACAAAAGGTAGTATAATGGAATTTTTTCTGGACATTGCGAGGAAGAAAGGAAAAAGAAAAAGCGCTGTAATTACAGCGCTTTTTCGTCTAAATTCTTTTCCACTTTTACTTCTACTTCTTTTGAGAAGAACCAACCACCAACTGCGATTCCGACTAATACAATCCAGAATGTAAGCTTCCACGGAGTGGATTCTGGGAATGAATGTGGAATTACATTTAATGCAGGGTGTGCTAACGTATAAACTGCTAGCTTCACACCAACCCAACCTACAATTAAGAATGCTGCAGTTTCAAGCCCTGGTTTACGTTTTAAGATTTGTACGAAAGCAGTTGCTGCAAATCGCATAATGATTAATCCGATAAGTCCACCTACAAAGATAACAACGAATTGCCCAGTATCCAGACTACCAATTGTACCTAGTCCTGTTTTTGGTAAAGTCATTGCTAGTGCAACAGCAGCTAAAATTGAATCAACTGCGAAGGCGATATCAGCAACCTCAACTTTAAATACAGTCCACCAAAAGTTCTCTTGTTTTTTCTTTGCTTCTTTTTCTTCTGTTTCTTCATCTGTATTCTTTTTAACATATGTTTTAAATAAGTGATTACCAGCGATAAACATAAGGTAGATGGCACCGATTGCTTGCACTTGCCATACATCGACTAAGAACGAAATCATAAATAACGATCCAAATCGGAAAACGAATGCCCCCGCTAATCCGTAAAATAGTGCTTTCTTTCGTTTTTCTTCTGGTAAATGTTTTACCATAATTGCAAGAACAAGAGCGTTATCAGCCGCTAAAATCCCTTCAAGTGCAATTAGGATGAGTAATACCCAACCATACTCCAATAATAATGATACATCCATGTACATTCTCCTCTCATCTCTATAACTTCTAAATAAGTGAAGAATTTCCCCACTATTTAGTTTCCCCATACTCCTGCCTATTAACTTTGGAAGAATCTGGAAATGAATGCAAAAAAGACCTCTGCCGTTAATAGGCAAAGGTCTTGCTAGACATATGTAATAAAAATGCCAACAAAGCCGGAAGAACTAAGTTCTACGTAATGACGACTTTGTTTCCAAGATATATTCTTGGACGCTACTCCCCTTTGGAGATATGTTATTGTATTCTCATTATATGGATAATTTATACGGTTGTCAACCTGTTAAAATATCTTCATTCGGATATTTTATTTTTCGGTTCTTTTTACGAGCAAATGAAAATGCCAATGTTAAAGGACCCATTTTCCCAAAAAACATCATAAAAATAATAATCGCTTTTCCAATTATAGTTAAGTGGGGTGTTAAGTTCATACTGAGGCCAACAGTCCCAAATGCTGAAAATACTTCGAAAGCACTCATCAATAGAGGAACTCGTTCAGTAATACTCAAAATTAAAATAGCAAAAAAGATAAATGAAATAGAAATAATAGTAATGGTTAATGATTTGACAATGAGAGTATCTTTAATGGATTTTTTAAATACGACAATATCTTCTTGTTCTTGTAAAAATTTAAATACGCCAAAAAATATGATTAAAAATGTTGTTAACTTAATCCCCCCACCCGTTGAAGCACTACCAGCACCAATAAACATAAGTAGCATCATTAATAGCAGGGAAGGTTTTGACAATGTAGAAATATCAACTGTATTAAACCCGGCAGTTCGCGTTGAAATTGCTTGGAAATAAGAGGCCATTCCTTCTTCAAATGGGGTAAAACCTCTCATAGAAAGAGAGTTATGGAACTCGAATATAAAAATAAAAAGGGTAGCAATAATGTTGATGATTAGAGTAGAAGAGAGCATAAGTTTTGAATGTAGTGTAAGGTTTTTAAAGTTTTTCTTTCTTTTTATGTCTACGATCACTGTAAAACCAATTCCACCTAAAATGATGAGAGAGGAAATGACGAAATTGACAATAATGCTATGAGAATGGGACATTAAATTATCGCTCCACACAGAAAAACCAGCATTGTTAAAGGCTGAGATTGAATGGAAAAAACTATAATAGATCCCTTTGGTAACCCCGTATTTTGGTACCCACTCAAAAGAAAGAATTAAAGTAGCGATACATTCGACTGTAAAAGAGAATAAAAATAATGCTTTGGCAAGACGGATGACGCCGCCTATATTCGTTTGATTTAATGCTTGTTGTAATAAAATACGGTTTTGAAGACCGATTTTTCTGCCGAGCATAATCGCAATTAAGACAGCAAAGCTCATAATACCAAGTCCGCCAACTTGTATAAGCGTTAAAATGACACATTGTCCAAACAAAGTAAATACTTTTCCAGTGTCCACAACACCAAGCCCTGTAACCGTACAGGCAGAAACTGTTGTAAATAAAGCATCGAGCCATGAAATAGACGTTGTTGTAGCGATTGGAAGTTTTAATAAGCATGTACCTATAATTGATAACATGATAAAAGACAAAGTAAGAACGCGGGGAGGACTCATACGAATGTTAATCCGTTTCATGTTATATATCGTTCCTTTCTGTTTGCTCTTACTAGTATGTGAAAAAGTCCGATTATGTATGTGAAAAATAGAAAGAGGCAGAGAATATCTGCCTCTAAGCCATATGTTATATTATTATCCACGTAATTGTTGTTGAGCTAAAGAAACAAGACGTTTTGTTACTTCACCGCCAACTGATCCGTTAGAACGAGATGCTGTATTAGACCCTAAGCTTACGCCGAATTCTTGTGCAATTTCATATTTAAATTGATCAAGTGCTTGTTCAGCACCTGGAACTAGTAATTTGTTTGTTTTTGCCATGATGATACACATCCTTATGAGTAATCCAGTCCAGATAAGTACTTATCTGAATTGGTACTGTTATTTTATGTGGAACCGGCGTGCTCATACGCGGAAGTAATCGGTGTGATTAGAAGTTATTGGATAGAAAAAAGAGTAGCAAATTTGCTACTCTTTTTTTAGTATTGTCGCTGTACCTTCCACGACAATATCATCCGATTGATTATATATATTTGTTTGCAACGTAATGATTTTTTTATCGTCACGCTTCTTAATAACCTCTGCCACAACGCGAAGTGTATCACCGATTTTGACAGGGGCACGGAATGAAACATTTTGGGATAAATAAATCGTATTTTTGCCTGGGAGTTTCGTTCCAAGGATGGTAGAAATAAAACTCGAAACGAGCATACCATGGGCAATGCGTTCTTTAAACATTGTCGTTTTTGCAAAAGAGTCTAAAATGTGAATAGGATTCACATCCCCAGTCAATTTTGCAAAATTGATAACATCTTCATCTGTAATTGTTTTTGTAAGGGATGCTTGATCACCGACTTGAATCTCATCATAACGAAGCTCCGGGACGGTTTGTGCTTCTTGAAATGGATTCATTTTGTCCTCCTTCTTTTCCATATCGAAAAATGCCAGCCATCTTGATGTAGTAGGAGGAAGAAAGAGTTTTGTTTGTGCTGCAGTTAGCTCCCACATTTTTCTTACTTGATGGAAGTAAATAGATTTTTTGAGTTTTCCTCGAACTTTTTTGCGAGTTCCAACTGTTTTGACTTGAACTCTTCCAAAAAACCTTCTAACTGTTTTTGAGCCTCTTCACGTTGTAATTGTTGTTGCTCAATAAATTGTTTTGTTGTTTCTTCAAATTGACCGCTTGTTTGTGTAAGAATTGACAAAGATGTTTTTGTAGGAGAAACAGTAAGTTGATGCATATGAGCAGAAAGTTCCTTCCATTTGTCCTGCCACTCGTTAATTTGATCATTTAAGGAGTTTCCAGTTAATTGTTTCACGTAATCTGTATATTGGTTGTTGAACTGAGCAGTGAGTTGTTGTAGTTCTTTTTCTAGTTCATCTACTCCTGATGTTAATTTATGCAAAGCGTCTTGTTGTTGTTTTAATGTTTCTAAAGTAAGCTGCTCTAATTGTTTCCCAGCTGAAGAGAAAAGGGAAAGTGATTGAGACCAGTTTTTCCAAAATGCATCGACTAATTCGTATGGTTTAGTTTCCATTATTTGACCCCCAAATGTTTTTTTGCATATTGTGAACGCAGATTACTCTGCTGTACCACCAGGTGAAGATGAAGAATCCTTTTCATCCTTTTCTGGAGAAGTAGAAAATGGAAAGAATGCATTGGTGTATAACGTGAAAAACGTTCGCAACATATTTTGATAATGTTCAAAAGAAGTCGCACATGTTGTTAAATATTGCTCTCCATATTCAGTTAAAGAATAAATTCTTTTTGCCGGCCCTCCATCGCTTGTATCCCAAGTAGAAGAAATAAGGTTTTCTTTTTCTAATTTGCGTAGTGTTCTATAAACATTACCTTGGTCAACAGAAGAAAAGCCGATATCCATTAGCATTTGAATAAGTTTGTAACCATGAAGACTCCAGTCTTTTAGACATAGAAGTAAGAAGGGAACTAAGAAGTTTTTTGGCATGGAGTTTGGTTGTTTCGCTTGGTTGCTCTCCAAACTTTCGCGTTGTTCTGGTTCATTTTGTAGCATGATTGTGCATCACCTCATGAATCAGTTAGATGGAATTTTTTGCTTATAAGTGCAATTTACACCTATCTGTTTTTAAAGTCAACACATTTGTTAGAAAATAGAAAAAAATAAAATATAGACTTGAAGTTTTATTCAGAATATTAGAAAATAGTGAATAGGTTGAATTGTTTCAAAAACGAAAAAAGGAGTGTAGGTAAAGTGATTGATCAAAAATTCGATCCACTACAAGCATGGAAAAATGCTTATGAACAAACCGAAACATTTTGGGGAAAAGCGCTCAATGAAACAATTAAAACAGAAGAATATTCTGCTTGGATGGGCAGCGTTCTAGATTTGAATTTGTTTTATCAAAAAGCATTAAATGATACGACAAAAAACTATTTAGAACAAGTAAATGTGCCGACGAAAGAGGATATCGCAAGAGTGGCTACGCTTGTTATTAACTTAGAAAATAAAGTAGATAACATTGAGGAGTTTCTAGAGGAGAAAGTCGATTCTTTAGGACAAGCTCCTACATTAAAGCGTGATGTGACGAAAGTGAAACAAGATATTCGTACGCTTGAAACAAAAGTAGATCAAATTTTAGAATTGCTAGAAAAGCAAAATGCAGTACTAGCTAAACTACAAGTACCTGTAAAAGAAGAGGTAAAGCCTGCGAATAAGCCAGAAAATAAAAAATGATAAAAGCGCTTGTTTATAACAGATAAAAGAGAGAGGGAGAATCTCTTTTCACGTATAAACAGCGAAACATAATTATATATGGACTCTATAGTATGAGTACCAAAATGATTCATAACAATCGTTCACAAATTCATTTAAGGGGGAAAAGAAATGGTTCAATTAAATGGAAAAGTAGCAATCGTAACAGGTGGAGCAAAAGGAATTGGAAAAGCAATTACAGTAGCATTAGCACAAGAGGGAGCGAAAGTAGTTATTAACTATAATAGCAGTAAAGAAGCAGCTGAAAATTTAGTAAATGAATTAGGAAAAGACGGACATGATGTTTATGCAGTGCAAGCGGATGTTTCTAAAGTAGAAGATGCAAACCGACTTGTAGAAGAAGCTGTGAATCATTTTGGTAAAGTTGATATTCTTGTTAATAATGCTGGTATTACAAGAGATCGTACATTCAAAAAGTTAAATCGTGAAGATTGGGAGCGCGTAATTGACGTGAATTTAAGTAGCGTATTTAATACGACAAGCGCTGTTCTTCCATACATAACAGAAGCGGAAGAAGGAAGAATTATTAGCATTTCTTCTATTATTGGTCAAGCAGGTGGATTTGGCCAAACAAACTACTCAGCAGCAAAAGCAGGTATGCTAGGATTTACAAAATCGTTAGCGTTAGAACTTGCAAAAACAAATGTCACTGTAAACGCTATTTGCCCAGGATTTATTGATACTGAAATGGTAGCAGAAGTACCAGAAGAAGTACGTCAAAAAATCGTTGCAAAAATCCCGAAAAAACGTTTTGGTCAAGCTGATGAAATTGCAAAAGGTGTAGTATACCTATGCCGTGACGGTGCGTATATCACAGGTCAACAATTAAACATTAACGGCGGATTATATATGTAATGAAGCAAGAAAAAAGTGCATATCCATAGCAGGAATGCACTTCTTTTTTTTAGAAGGAAATCGACCAAAAAGGAGATAGAAAAATGACTACATTCGCAACAGAATGGGAAAAGCAATTAGAGCTATACCCAGAAGAGTACCGAAAAGCATACCGCCGAGTGAAAAGGGCGAGTGAAATTTTATTACGTGAACCAGAGCCGCAAGTAGGATTAACGCCGAAAGAGGTTATTTGGACGAAGAATAAGACGAAGCTTTATCGCTACATTCCAAAACAAGAAAAAACACAAAGAGTTCCAATTCTGTTAATATATGCTCTTATTAATAAACCATATATTATGGATTTAACTCCTGGAAATAGTTTAGTGGAATATCTAGTGGATCGTGGTTTTGATGTGTATATGCTTGATTGGGGCACATTTGGTTTAGAAGATAGTCATTTGAAATTTGATGATTTCGTGTTTGATTATATTGCAAAAGCCGTAAAAAAAGTAATGCGAACTGCGAAATCGGACGAGATTTCTTTACTTGGTTATTGCATGGGTGGAACGCTAACTTCTATTTATGCAGCGCTTCATCCGCACATGCCAATTCGTAACCTAATCTTTATGACAAGTCCTTTTGATTTCTCTGAAACAGGATTGTATGGTCCTTTATTAGATGAGAAATACTTCAATTTAGATAAAGCGGTTGATACATTTGGAAATATTCCGCCAGAAATGATTGATTTCGGAAACAAAATGTTAAAGCCAATTACGAACTTTGTTGGTCCATATGTTGCTTTAGTAGATCGTTCAGAGAATGAACGCTTCGTCGAAAGCTGGAGATTGGTTCAAAAGTGGGTTGGTGATGGTATTCCGTTCCCAGGTGAATCATACAGACAGTGGATTCGTGATTTTTATCAAAATAATAAATTGGTTAAGGGTGAACTCGTTATTCGCGGACAAAAGGTAGACCTTGCAAATATTAAGGCGAATGTCTTAAATATTTCTGGGAAACGTGATCATATCGCTTTGCCATGTCAAGTAGAAGCATTGCTAGATCATATTTCTAGCAATGATAAACAATATGTATGTTTACCGACAGGACATATGTCTATCGTTTACGGTGGAACAGCTGTAAAACAAACATATCCGACGATTGGAAATTGGCTTGAAGAGCGTTCTAATTAAAGATAAAAAATCCAACTAGCCTATGTTAGTTGGATTTTTTTATGAAAAATAACAAAACATAGAAAGGAGAAATTTATATTTTAGGAGTATAATTATGAAACTTATGATGGGTAAGTTGTTTTGGAATACAGGAGTTTCTGTACCTTGTTATCCACTGTTAGAAAATGATATGATATGTGATGTGCTCGTAGTCGGAAGCGGCGAAGCCGGTGCTCATATAGCGCATTCGTTAGCGAAAATTGGCATGAGTGTTACACTTATTGAAAAAAGAGCCATTGCATGTGGTAGCACAGCTGCTAATACAGGTTTACTACAATTTCTTCATGATAAATCGTTAACCTCTCTTATCCATACATTTGGTAAAGAAAAAGGGGTGCGAGCATATAAGCTTTGTTATGAAGCGCTAAGAACAATGGAAGCGGTAATACCGACTCTTGATATTAATCCCCATTTTATTCTGCGAAATAGTTTATATTATGCAAGTAAAAGTGAGGATGTCTCATTTTTACAAGAGGAGTACAATACGTTACAGAATTATGGATTTCCTGTTGAGTATTTTACAGCATCTGATATTAAGGAGCGTTATCCTTTTATAAAACAAGCGGCATTATATACACACGGTGATGCTGAGGTAAATCCGTATTTATTAGCACATAGTCTTTTGCATAAAGCAAACCAAATGGGAGCTAATATATATGAACATACAGAGGCAATACATATAAAAAAACGCAAAAATGATTTAATTTGTTACACGAAAACAGGGAATCAAATTGTAGCAAAGAATATTATTATGGCGACAGGTTATGAAGCGCTTTTTGGAAAGAAAGAAAAAAATACAACAGTAGACACCTCTTATGCAATTGTAACAAATGAAATAGATCAGTTTGAAGGCTGGCATGAGCGATCGTTAATTTGGGAAACGGCACGGCCCTACTTATATTTTCGAACGTATCAAAACCGCATTATTGTAGGCGGATTAGATGAAGCGATGCAAATTCAAACAATCGGTGATACGAAATTATTGCATAAGCGTGATATCCTTATTAATATTGTAAAAGAGATGTTCCCGCAGTATAAAAATATACAGGCAGACTACTATTGGGCAGCTGTATTTGGTGGTACTCATGATGGTCTTCCCATTTTAAAAGAAGATGAAAAGATACATAATTTATTTTACGCATTGCCGTATGGAGGTAATGGAACTGTATATGGAATGGTCTTTGCCAAATTATTTGAGCAGTTATTTACAAATAAAGAAAGTAAAGATTTTTCTTTATTTAATCGATAGAAAAAAGGTAGCGAAGTGATGGAATGAGAGATATAAAAAAGTTTTTACAAAAATTACGTCCTGTACAACTCATCGTTTTGTTTTATTTATTAGCGGTAGTTGTATCGGTGATATTGCTTAGTTTCCCGTTTGTTACGAAGCCCGGTGTGAAATGGACATTTATAGATGCTCTTTTTACATCGGTTAGTGCGGTAAGTGTTACGGGGCTGTCTGTTATTACGATTCCAGATACGTTTACTACTGCAGGAATTATTGTTTTAGCTCTTATTTTACAATTAGGCGGCTTAGGAATTATGGCGCTTGGTACATTTGTTTGGATCATTACGGGGAAAAAGATTGGTTTGCAAAGAAGAAGATTAATTATGGCAGATCATAATCAAGGAAATTTATCGGGTCTCGTAGAATTGATGCGTTCTATTTTAATTGTAATTATTTCGATAGAACTTATTGGAGCAATCTTATTAGGTACAAGATTTTTACTTTACTTTCCGACTTGGCAAGAAGCTTATTTTCACGGTTTCTTTGCAGCTGTTAGTGCGACTACGAACGGCGGATTTGATTTAACAGGACAGTCATTAATTCCGTATAAAAAAGATTATATTGTTCAAATGATTCATATGTTACTAATTATTTTAGGAGCGATTGGTTTCCCTGTGCTAATGGAAGTAAAGCAATTTCTTAGTAAAAGGCGACAACAATTATTCCGTTTTTCATTATTTACAAAATTGACGACAACAACATTTTTCGTACTCGTTGTTGTGGGTACAATTATGATTTTTTTACTGGAGAGAAATCATTTTTTAGTAGGAAAATCATGGCATGAAACTGTATTTTATACATTATTTCAATCTGTGACGACGCGAAGTGGTGGACTTGCAACAATGGATATACGTGAATTATCACAACCGACGCTTTTATTTATGAGTATATTAATGTTTATAGGGGCATCTCCAAGTTCGGTTGGGGGCGGAATACGTACAACTACATTTGCTGTTAGTATATTGTCACTATACACCTTTGCAAGGGGCGGTAGAACAGTTAGAGTCTTCAAACGGCAGCTACATGAAGAGGATGTACTGAAAGCATCTGTCGTTATGACGATGGGGATTTTGTTATGTGCTACTGCGCTATTCATTTTATCTATTACGGAAAATGTACCGCTTATGAGCTTAATTGTTGAAGTTTGTTCTGCTTTCGGAACGACGGGACTATCAACAGGTGTTACGCCTGATTTAACAACTGTTGGGAAACTTGTACTTATTGTGCTTATGTTTATCGGACGCGTTGGTATTTTAACATTTATTTTAGCTAGTGGTGGAAGGGAACAACCACCTCGCTATAAATACCCGAAAGAGCGGATTATTATTGGATAGTATGAAACCATTCTACCTACGTTAGGTAGAATGGTTTTTTAGTCGTTAATGCCAAATTGTGGATGCATAAAAGCTTCATTTTTATTATCCACTTCGTTTTTTAGTAACTCTTGATTTTCTTCTGAAATCCACCCAATATCATTTGTCGGATGGATCCACTCATCGCCAGCCATAATGGCAGGATCTACTTCATCACTCCAATTGTTAAGCGGACTGTTCTCGGAATTATATTTACTGTCTCCAATTACAACATTATATTGATTCACAAAAGGTTGTTGCATCGTTTTTCCTGTTCCTTTAAAAGATGGAAAATTCATTTGATGCGGGAGCGTTTCGTCTAAAATGGGTGATTGAATCTTTTCTTTTTTCTTCAAAATTATCGCTCCTTTTTATAATGATTTCTTCATATGTAGTATTTCCATCTAACGCCTCTTATGTACTTGTTAACACTTGCCAGTAATAATTATTTTAAGTTGTTTCAAACTAGAGTAGAAAGTGATTTCTTGAGAGCAGGTGAATGTATTGGTAAAAAGAAAAGTGAAACAAAATGCGGCAATCAATAATAATAAAACTCCGAAAGAAAGCTTACCAGATGCAGAATTTGCATTAGAGTATGAAGGAGAAAATAGCGCAAAGTATGCGAATCGTAATTCAAAAAAAGGGAAACAAAAATGAGGCGTTTTTTACAAACGCCTCATTTTTTTGTGGGATTATAAAGGTTTTTTTAATTATTTGTAAATTTAGTGTTTTCTATTAGCGGAAAAATGCGAAAAAACATAGAAGTAGCAACGTATTACACAAAAACAAACAACAAACAAAAGATTAATGTTGGTTTAATACTGCTTTTACACTAGTTGTTTATATTTGAGTTGTACATAAGATTTGTAAAAGGAGAGAGAAACAGTGAAAAAAACAATCTTTAAAGCTGTAGCGACTGGAATGGTATTTTCGTTATTAATGGGGTGTGGTGCAAAGAAGGAAGAAAGTGCTGGAGCGAAAGTGAAAGATGACAAATTATCTGGATCATTAACTGTTTACACAGCAATTGAAGAAGAACTTGTACCAATTTATCTTGATTCCTTTAAAAAGAAATATCCTGATGTGAAATTGAACATTGTACGTGATTCAACAGGAGTTATTACTGCGAAATTGCTAGCTGAAGGGAAAAATACACAAGCAGATGTTGTATGGGGAACTGCGGCATCAAGTCTATTAGCTTTAGATAAAAAAGATATGTTAAAAGGATACTCTCCAAAAGGAGCAGATCGTGTTCTTCCACAATTTAAAGATGATAAGCAACCTGAAAAATGGGTAGGAAATACTGCATTTATGACGGGGATTGCTGTAAATAAAGAAGAGTTAAAGAAGAAAAATTTACCGATGCCAGAATCATATGAAGATTTAACGAAACCAGAGTATAAAGGAACACTTGTTATGCCACATCCAGCATCATCTGGAACAGGATTTTTAACAGTTTCTGCATGGCTACAAATCATGGGTGAAGATAAAGGCTGGGATTACATGAAGAAACTTCATGATAATATGGCAAGTTATACGCATTCAGGATCAAAACCAGCGAAATTAGCAGGAGCGGGTGAATATCCAGTTGGCGTATCAATGGTTTATAGTGCTTTGAAAGAGAAACAAAAAGGTGCACCAGTTGAAGTTGTATTGCCGAAAGAAGGATTAGGTTGGGAAGTAGAAGCGAACGCACTTATTAAAAAAGATAATGCAAAAAATGAAAAATTAGCGCAAGCATTTTTAGATTGGGCGATTACTGATGATGTAATGAAGTTATACTTCGAGAAAAATGGATTTGCGACAATTAAAAATGATTATAAACTTCCAGATGGATTCCCTAAAGATGTAACAGAAAAGTTATACAAAAAGAATGACTTTAAGTGGGCAGCAGAAAATCGTGACAAAATTTTAGAAAAATGGGAAAAAGAGTTTGGCCAAAAAGCAGAACCGAAAAAGTAAGTGAGTGGGAGAGAGAAAAAATGAGCGAATATTTATCAATTCAACACATTCAAAAACAGTTTGATGCATTTACAGCGTTAAAAGATATTTCTTTTACTGTGAACAAAAATGAGTTTGTATGTTTATTAGGCCCAAGTGGTTGTGGGAAAACGACATTGCTTCGAATTTTAGCAGGTCTAGAAGAGGCAACAACAGGTAGTATAGCTGTGAATGGAAAAGATATTACAGCATTACCTCCTGGAAAGAGAAACTTCGGAATGGTGTTTCAATCGTATGCATTATTTCCGAATTTAACAGCACTTGAAAATATTGAATACGGCTTAAAGACAAAAAAATATGGAAAAGCAGAAGTAAAAGAGAAAGCGCTAGAGGCGTTAAAACTTGTAGATTTACTGAATGTAAAAGATAAATATCCTGCTCAAATGTCTGGTGGACAACAGCAGCGAGTGGCACTTGCACGTGCGCTCGCTCTGTCTCCAGATATTTTGTTACTTGATGAGCCGTTATCTGCTTTAGATGCGAAAGTACGTGAAAAGTTACGTAGAGAAATGCGTGATTTGCAAGAGAAAGTAGGAGTAACAACTATTATGGTCACGCATGATCAAGAAGAGGCATTAACGATGGCTGATAAAATTGTTGTAATGAATCATGCGGAAATTATGCAGATTGGAACACCAGAGGAGATTTATCAAAGACCAGCCAATCCGTTTGTGGCAGATTTTATTGGTTCTATTAATTTCTTTTCGAAAAATAACGAAGAGCATGCAATTCGTCCTGAACATGTAACAATTGTACAAAAGGACGGTATTAAAACAGTTGTGGAAAGTATGGAGTTTCGTGGATCTGTATATCGGACGGAAGTGCGAGTCGTAGAAGAAAACACATACCTTTATAATGAGAAAATTGTAGTGGATATATTAGCATCAGAAGTAGAAGTAGCTGATATTAGAAAAGGAAAGCCGATTCAAATCTCTTTCTCAGAAAATCATATGTTGTCATATGGAAAGAAGGTCATTGTATAGATGGAGATGTTAGAAAACTACAAGGTAGAAAGTGCGAAAAAAAAGATTAAGAGAAGTATAGGGAAA
This sequence comes from Bacillus sp. FSL R9-9497, assembly GCF_038005805.1. Lineage (NCBI taxonomy): Bacteria > Bacillati > Bacillota > Bacilli > Caryophanales > Bacillaceae > Bacillus > Bacillus sp. FSL R9-9497. The sequence goes on from NZ_JBBOTY010000001.1 coordinate 1,302,034, forward strand.
GAGGAATGGATCCAAAGGCTTGTAATTATTGGTATGATTCTTTCCTTCCTTATCATACTTGTATTACCACTATTACAACTATTTACACAAGCTTTTTATAATAAAGATGGAGTTTTCATTGGTTTAGCGAATTTCAGTAAATATTTCACAACACCGACTTTAGTTCAGTCTTTACAAAATACGGTATGGATTTCGGGCGCAACAACAATTATTTCAGTTTCAATTGCATTCGTTTACGCATATGCGATTGCCCGTACGAATGTTTTTGGAAAGCGTGTATTTCAGTATGTAGCGTTATTACCATTGTTTGCACCAACGATGATGCACGGTATAGCACTTACATATTTATTTGGTAATCAAGGGCTAGTAACGAAAGGAATGTTTGGGTTATTTGAAGGTATACAAATCCCTTTATATGGACCAGTAGGAATTGTAATAGCTGAAGTTATGTATACATTTCCGCAAGCCTTTCTCATATTACTAATTGCCTTTCAAGGATCCGATTATCGTTTATATGAAGCTTCTAATATGCTAGGGGCGAGTAAAACAAAACAATTTTTCACGGTTACTTTACCTAGTGTAAAGTACGGATTAATTAGTGCAATGTTTGTTGTGTTTACACTTAGTTTCACTGATTTTGGGGCACCAAAAATTGTTGGTGGACAATATAATGTGCTTGCTACTGACGTATACAAACAAGTAATTGGACAGCAAAATATGTCGATGGGTGCAACAGTTGGAATGATTTTATTAATCCCAGCTATATTCGCATTTGCAGTTGATCGTATTACGCAAAGAAAGCAGGCGAATTTCTTATCTTCAAAAGCAGTACCATACAGAATAATAGCTAATAAGAAAAGAGATGTCATCTCATTCATATACTGTAGTGTGATTACATTTATGATCATTTTGTTATTTGTGGCAGTTGGTATTGCTGCAAGTGTGAAAGTATGGCCATATAATATGAGTTTTACATTTGAGCATTTTAATTTTTCGAGTTTAACAGGAGATGGACTTGAAGCATTTAAAAATAGCGTAATTGTTTCAGCAGTTACAGCAGTTATTGGGGCGATTTTAACATTTGTATTTGCATATGCAATTGAGAAAATAGACCAGCTACAATTCTTCCGAAAAACAGGTTACTTTTTCTCTATCGTTCCTTTAGCCATACCAGGTTTAGTACTCGGATTAGGATATGTCTTTTTCTTTAGTCAACCAACGATTCAAATTTTGGGACTATCAGTAACGAACCCGTTTCATTCTTTATACGGAACAATCGCTGTGTTAGTACTAGTAAATATCATTCATTTTTATTCTGTAACATTTGTCACGGCAACGACTGCTTTAAAGAAATTAGATCGAGAGTTTGAGCTTGTTTCGCAGTCGATGGGTATTCCGTTTTATAAAACATTCTTTAGAGTAACGGTACCAATGTGTTTACCAGCAATTTTAGAAATGGTAATGTACTACTTCGTAAATTCAATGGTAACTGTATCGGCAGTTGTATTCCTATATGCAGCTGATTTTAAACTAGCTGCCGTATCAATCGTAAATATGGATGATGCAGGAAATGTGGCGCCAGCAGCTGCAATGAGTGTGCTTATTGTTGTTACAAATATTGTAGTAAGAGTTGTATATGAATGGGGAACGAAAGCACTTCGTAACCGAACTTCACAATGGCAAAAAAGATAAGTAAGAAAGGTGATGGACAGAATGAAAATTGAAGCAGTTATTTTTGATTGGGCAGGGACAACAGTTGATTACGGATGTTTTGCACCACTAGAAGTATTCATGGAGATTTTTCATAAACGGGGTGTAGCAATTACAGCAGAAGAAGCTCGTAAGCCAATGGGGTTATTAAAAATAGATCATGTAAGGGCACTTACTGAGATGCCTCGTATTGCGAGTGAGTGGAATCGTGTTTTCCGACAATTACCAACAGAAGCAGACATTCAGGAGATGTATGAAGAATTTGAAGAGATTCTCTTCGCTATTTTACCGCGCTATGCTTCGCCGATTAATGGAGTAAAAGAAGTGATTGCTTCTTTACGTGAAAGAGGAATTAAAATTGGTTCAACGACTGGTTATACGAGAGAAATGATGGATATTGTAGCAAAGGAAGCAGCGTTACAAGGATATAAACCTGATTTTCTTGTTACGCCAGATGATGTTCCAGCAGGCCGTCCATATCCATGGATGTGCTATAAAAATGCAATGGAACTTGGTGTGTATCCGATGAACCATATGATAAAAGTTGGGGACACAGTATCAGATATGAAAGAAGGTAGAAATGCTGGAATGTGGACAGTGGGTGTAATTCTTGGCAGTAGCGAGCTCGGTTTAACGGAAGAGGAAGTGGAGAATATGGATTCGGTAGAACTTCGTGAAAAAATAGAAGTAGTTCGCAATCGTTTCGTTGAAAATGGGGCGCACTTTACGATAGAAACGATGCAGGAACTCGAAAGCGTAATGGAACATATCGAGAAACAAGAACTTATTATTTCATAAAAGGGGAATAGGATCATGACTGAAAATCACTACTTATTATTAACACCAGGACCATTAACGACAACAAAATCAGTAAAAGAAGTTATGCTATACGATTGGTGTACGTGGGATGATGAATATAATACGATGGTGCAAGAAGTAAGAGCTAAACTTGTATCGTTAGCGACGAAGGAAGAAGAGAAATATACAACAGTGTTAATGCAAGGAAGCGGTACGTTTTCAGTTGAAGCAGTAATTGGTTCTGTTATTCCGGCAAATGGGAAGCTTCTCGTTTGTACAAATGGTGCGTACGGTAAGCGCATTGTGCAAATGGCAGAGATGTTACAGATTGATGTAGTGGTCAGTCAAACAGAAGAGTGGGAACCTACTAATATTGTAGAAGTAGAGAAGTTATTGCAAGAAGATAAAGAGATTACGCATATTGCAGTTGTTCATTGCGAAACGACGACAGGCATTATAAATCCAATTGTAGATGTATGTAAATTAGGAAAACAGTATGGAAAGGTTACAATTGTTGATGCGATGAGTAGTTTCGGCGGGATTGAAATAGACATTGCTGATTTACAAATTGATTTTTTAATTAGTAGTGCGAATAAGTGTATTCAAGGGGTTCCTGGATTCGGATTTGTAATCGCAAAACGTGATGAATTATTGAAGTGTAAAGGGCAAGGACGCTCTTTATCTCTTGATTTATATGATCAATGGGAAACGATGGAAAAACAAAATGGGAAATGGCGTTTTACTTCACCTACACATGTTGTACATGCTTTTTATCAAGCACTACTTGAACTAGAAAAAGAGGGAGGAGTAAGAGCGCGTTACAATCGATATTACAACAATCAAAAACTACTAGTAAATAGAATGGGAGAAATCGGATTTAAGCCACTAGTAGATGAGGAATATCAATCTCCTATTATTACATCTTTCATTTATCCAAAAGAGGGATTCGAGTTTCAACAGTTATATAACGAATTAAAGCGTTATGGATTTGTTATTTACCCTGGAAAAATTTCGAAAGTAGATACGTTCCGCATTGGAAATATCGGTGATGTACATGAAGAAGATATTAATCGCTTAGTTGATAGTATTGCTAAAGGAGCTGTTATTGGGTGAAAGTATTTTGCTTAGGTGGAGCAGGTAAAATTTGTCGCGAAGCTATTTTGGATTTAGTTCAATTTTCATCTTTTGAGACAATTACAGTAGCTGATTTTAACGAGGTAGAGGGCCGTAAAGTAGTAGAATGGCTCAACGACCCTCGTGTTGATTTTGTAAAAGTAGATGTAAAGAATCACGAGGATACGGTTGCAAAAATGATTGGTTATGACATTGTAATGGACGGTACGACGATAAAGTTAAACAGATTGTCGACCCGCTGTATTGCAGAAGCAGGCTGTCACGGTGTGAACTTAAATGGATTTGGTGAAGAAAATGAATCGCATGCTATATTTGTTGAAAATGAAAAGATATGTTTACCTGGATTTGGCATGACGCCAGGTGTAACGCAAATGATGGCAATGCATGCAGCAAATCAATTGGATACTGTAGAGTCTGTCCGTGTAAGTCACGGTTCGTATCGTCCGATTGCTTTTTCTGCATCAATTACAGAGACAACGACATATGAATATGATCCATATTTACCATCGCGTACAGTGTATGAAGATGGTGAATTTAAGCAAGTACCTCCGTTTGCGCGTCCGAGAGAAATAGAATTGCCAGAGCCTTATGGTAAGGCAACGCAGTATATCATTCCGCATTCTGAAACGATTACGCTAGCAAAGGCACTAGAAAATAAAGGTGTCAAACTGATAGAGACGAGAGGAACTTGGCCACAGCAAAATATGCAACTTGTACGTGCTTTATATGATTACGGCATATTGCGTAATGATCAGATTGAAATAAACGGGAAAGAAATAGGCATTATGGATTGTATTTCACAGTATTTATTGCAATCGAAAGAAGGGCAAGAAACAGAGCTTTATGGTTATGCACTTCATGTAGAAGTAATAGGTATGAAAAATAATGAGAAGCAAAGACATGTGTTATATCATACACATCCGTTATCTGATGGTTCTGTTGTAGGATGGGAAAAATTAAGAGCGTATACGAGAAACGTCGGTATTCCATTTGGGATTGCTGCAGAGTTAATTGCAAATGGAAATGTAAATAGGGTGGGTGTTGTTACGCCTGAAGAAGCCTTTGAAAATCCACAATTGATTTTTGATGAGCTAGCAAAGCGCGGTATTCATATTCATGAAGAAGTTTCTACTTATAAAGAAAATTATAGCTTTGTATAAGTAAGGAAGTTTATAAGGGAGATATAAATGAGGTGAAGCTATGTCTGTAGTAGGAGAAGAAAGAAAGCGAACCATTCTTGAAAAGGTAGAATTTAAAGGGAAAGTAAAGGTTTCAGAATTAGCGAGAGAATTTGCTGTATCAACAGAAACGATTCGTCGATATTTAGAAGAATTAGATCGTGAAAAGAAGCTGAAAAAAGTGTATGGTGGAGCTGTTCAACTTCCAGGCGCTGGAGTAGAGGCACCAATGTTAGAAAGAGAAATGCTACATATAGAAGAGAAGAAAAGAATTGGTTATAAAGCAGCGACATTTGTAGAAGACGGTGATGTCATTGCAATTGATGATGGAAGTACACCGCTTCAAATGGTTCCATACCTTGTTCATCGTAAAAACTTAACGATTGTAACAAGTTCATTTCCAGTCGCAACACAATTAATTTCTTCTATTAATAAAAAGATGTTTCACGGTGAAGTTTTATTTATAGGTGGAAAAGTATCTCCAAAGCATTCGCGTGTATCAGGGTCTATTTCTCAGCAAGTCATACAGCAATTTCATTTTCATAAAGCGTTCGTTTCGATTGATGGGTTATTACCTAGTTTTGGAGTTTCCAGCTTTGAATTAGAGAAAGCGAAATTGTCAGAGGCTATGATGAAATTAGCTGAGAAAACATATATTTTATGTGATCATACGAAGGTAGGAGTGAAAGGGAATTATCGTATAGCAGCAATTTCGCGTATTCAACACGTAATTTGTGATAAAAAAATGCCATATAGCTTTGAAGAAGAACTTAAGAAGCATAATATTCAGTGGACAGTTTGTTAAATACAGTGAAAGCACATAAACTCCCGCCTAATTTTTAGGAGGGAGTTTTATTATCTGTAAATCGTAAAATAAAAGATTTGCAGTTATGCAAAAAGTGGACACATTTTCTCACCTCTTTCATATAATTTACCAATACAAAAAAAGTTGGTCGAAGGAAAGAAGGGAGAACATGTCAGAACGAATATATAATAAACTTGTATTGTACGCGAATATTTTGCAAAAAATCGGTGTCATCAATGAGAAGGAAAAAAGTGAAATTCTTCATACGATAGGTAAAAAAGCCCTTTGAATAAAGGGCTTTTTTATTTTTTTATCTTTAAAAATATAAATTTAATGTAATATTCTCATTGACAATGATAATGATATTCATTATCATTTATTTGTGGATAATTGATAATACTTATCAATTGTAAAGATTATATATGATAGGGGATATTATTTTGAAAAAAAATTACATGAAGGCGCTAGTAGTAGCGACAACATTAGCAATTCCATTTGCTACGTACTCTACTCCAGCATTAGCGGCATTAAAAGTTGAAGCAAATCAATCGGTAGCAGCAGCGAGTGATCGCACGTATGATACTGAGATTAAAATATATAAGGATCAAAAAGATGAGCCATCTATGGTTTCTCAATATATAAAAGATCCTAAAGTAACGATTGCAGCTGGCAAAAAAATTGTCACTGTAACAATGCAAGATAGTGATTATTTTCAATATCTTAGAATAGAAGATAGAAACCAGCCTGGTGTATTTCATGATGTGAAGGTTTTGTCAGAAGATAAGAGGAAGAATGGAACGAAAGTAGTTCAATTTGAAATTGGTGAGTTTGAGAAGAAGCACAATATGCAAATGCATATACTTATTCCAGCTATTGGATATGATCACAAATATCAAGTTCAATTTGAAATTAAAGATCCAACTGTAGGTAACAAAGAAACAGAGAAACCAGATGATAACTCTAATTCAGGCAATACGGAAACGGATAATCCAGTTGATAATCAAAATATGATAACAGATAACAAATTAAGAGAACTTGTGAATAAAAAAGTATTTAATAGAAAAGATTTAAATACACCAATTACGAAAGAAGAGTTATTACAAGTAAAGGATTTGTTTTTAAATACGAATGAGATACTTGATTATAGTGCATTAAAATATATGCCAAATTTAAAATCTTTAACAGTTGCGAATGCGAAGATAAAAGATCCGTCGTTCTTTGCGAACTTAAAGCAATTAAGTCATTTAGCTTTGCGTGGTAATGAATTTTCAGATGTAACGCCACTTGTTAAGATGGATAATTTAGAATCTCTTGATTTAAGTAATAATAAAATTACAAACGTTGCACCACTAACTGAAATGAAAAATGTAAAAAGTTTATTTCTATCAGGCAACCAAATAGAAGATGTAACAGCATTAGCGAAAATGGAACAACTAGATTACTTGAATTTAGCAAATAATAAAATTACGAACGTTGCTCCATTAAGCGCTTTGAAAAATGTAACATACTTAACTTTAGCAGGTAATCAAATTGAAGATATTAAAGCGTTATATTCATTACCTTTAACAGACTTAGTATTAACACGTAATAAAGTTAAAGATTTATCCGGCATTGAGCAAATGAAGCAATTAGAAGAATTGTGGATCGGGAAAAATGAAATAAAAGATGTTACTCCTCTAAGTAAGATGACACAGTTAAAACAATTACACTTACCTAACAATGAGTTAAAGGATATTACGCCATTATCAAGTTTAGTAAACTTACAAAAGCTTGATTTAGAAGCGAATTATATTTCAGACTTATCACCAGTTAGTAATTTGAAAAAATTAGTATTTCTAAGTTTTGTTGCAAATGAAATTCGTGATGTCCGACCAGTTATAGAACTAAGTAAGACGACTTATATTAATGTCCAAAATCAAAAAGTATTTTTAGAGGAAACAGAAGTAAATAAAGAAATAAAAGTACCTATATATGAAAAAGATGGTGAAGTTTCTACGAAAATCCGTCTGAAGAGCGATAATGGTACGTATAGTAATGGCGTAGTGAAATGGAGTACACCAGGTGAGAAAATATATGAATTTGGTGTGAAAGATCCATTCGCGGATACAGGAATTTTCTTTACAGGGTCTGTTATTCAAAATGTAGTAGAAAGTAAAGACGGTAATACGTCTAAAGAAGATGAGAAAACAGAAGTGGTAGAATTTAAAGATGTACCAAAAGGACATTGGTCAGAAGAAGCAATTAATTACTTAGCGAAAGAAAAATTATTTATAGGCTATGGAAATGGTGAATTTGGATTTGGTGATAACATTACTCGTGGACAAGTAGCTCTTCTAATACAAAGGTATTTAAAATTAGAAAATAATCTAGTACCAAAAACGGCATTTACAGATACGAAAGGAAATATGTATGAAACGGCTATTGATGCAGTGGTTCAAGCTGGAATTATGACAGGCTATGGAAATGGTATGTTCCGTCCAGATGGAGTATTAACTCGATATGAAATGTCAGTAGTATTACAAAGAGTATTTCAGTTAAAAGAAAATGAAAATAGTGCAGAGAATTTTAAAGATATACCAAATGGCCATTGGGCGAAAGGATATGTGAAAGCTTTAGTGGATAATAAAATATCAAAAGGCGACGGGGAAGGGAATTTTTTAGGAGATAATTTCGTAACACGTGAACAATATGCACAGTTTTTATATAATGCAATAAAGAAATAAAGTGAAACTTTAATCAGTGGGGGGGGTTGTTCATTCCCCACTGATTATTAGCCCTCACTAATCGGGCTGCCCGTTAATGCGGAATAAAAAATGAGGAAAATACGCTATTCTTTAATTAAAGAGTAGCGTATTTTTTATGTACAAAATGAAATAGGAAATAGATAGGAGTATAGACATATGAATAGCCTATTTTAAAGAAGAACCACGAAACTATATTGACAAAAAAGCGTTCTCATGTGATAATTCAATTAATTTTTAGAATAATCAAAAAATATTCCTTTTACATAGAAAGGATTCGAACCTTATATGAATATTATGCCGGGGGTGACGAAATGTTATTTTTTCTGAAGAAATGGAATGAATTAAAAGATGTGAAATCTGAATTGGCACTTCGTGATTGGTTTTATGGTACCAAAATTAGCTTATCGCTATGTACGTCAAAAGAGCCGTTAACATTCTTAGTAAATGTTGAGGGAAGAGATAAAGGGCTATTTTCGGAAGAAGATTTTATTGTCGTAAATTGCATGTGCGAGTCAGTATTTGAAAATGAAGAAAAACCAGCTGCAGAGTCATTTATGCATGCGGATATTTATAAAAAAAGTAGTGCAGGATGTATTTTACAAGTGCAGACTGTAGATAGTCATTTAATATCAGAGTTATATGGGGAAGAAGGAGAAGTAACGTTCGATAAACGCAGTGTGGAGCGTGTTTTCGGAAAAGAAGGTATAACAGAAATGACAATTCCAATTGTAGAAGATGAAAAAAAATTCGCTGATTTATTAGAAAGGAATGTTCCGAATTTCATTGAAGGTGGAGGAGTAGTTCTTGTTCATAATTACGGCATGATTGTGTGGGGAAAAACGCCAGAAGAGGCGAAAAAATGGCTAGAGGGTATAGAATATTTAATGAACTATCATGTAAAGTTATTAATGATTAAGGGGGCAAGGAGCTCTGTTATATAAAAATGGATGTGATATAGCTACAAGTTAATAAACAAATGAAAGCGTTTTAAAAATAATTTCACTCATAAAATATAGGTCTCCTTATTATATATAGATTACATGTTGACATGTAAGGAGGAACATATTTTGCGAGTTAAATATCATTTTCTGCCAAAGCAGCAAGTAACATTTTGCAAAATAAATGATTCTGGTGAAGAGGCACTGCAAATGATGAACGAAACGGGATTTCGAGCCATCCCGGTATTAGCAGAAGATGAGAAGAAATTCACAGGGATTATTTATAAAGTAGATTTATTAGAAAAAAAATGCAATAGCGGATTAGAGCATGTAAGTGCAGGAGATATGCTCGATGATTCTAATGCATTTATTTTTGAAAAGGATTCCTTCTTCAGAGCTTTTTATGTAATTCGTCGGCTTCCGTTTTTAGCCGTGCTAAATGATTATAATGAATTTGTCGGTATGTTAACGCATTCGAATATATTTGATGTTATTGAAGATTCATTTGGTATGCGAACAGGTGGTTATATATTAACAATTGCAACACAAGATTGTAAGGGAACGATTAAAGAGCTTGGGACATTGTTAAAAGCATATAATATCGGTGGCCTATTTACGCTAGATAACGGTGATCAATATATCCGCCGCGTTATTGTAAATATATCAGATGAGTTAGATGAAACAAAATTAAAGCAATTAATCGGAAAAATAGAGAAAAAAGGATTCAGAGTGAGTCATGTAGATTATATTTAAGTTAAAAAGAAAAGTACCTATCTGTTATATATAGATAGGTACTTTTTTGTCCCGCTATTTGTGGGCAGTAAGATCTTCGCCTCAAAATTCAGCGCAAGCAAAGAAGTTAAGTGGGGGCGGACTGCCCGTAAAAGCCCAATTGGTGAGGGCTGATTATATGTGAGTAATGAACTTTATTTTGAAACAGGAGGCGGGGATAATGCTAGATCAGATAAGAAAATAAAGTCTGCATGCTCACGAATTTTAGGGATAGAAGTTTCAATAACGCGTGATGTAATTTCACCTGGGGGGCCCACATGCCCGATAGCTACCATAATAGGTTTTTCTTGAATTTTTTTGATGAGTAATTGGGCTTGTTTTGAAATATGCCCTGCTGTATATACATCATCAAAAAATAGTTGGTTTTCAATAATAGGAACTCCTAATTCTTTTCCGATTTTTGGGACGACACTATTAGGATTCGTTTTACTATCTAAGTAAAATAAACCGTGTTTTTTACAAGCAGCAAGTATAAGGCGAACAATTCTTTCATCCGCTGTTACTTTTGACCCCATATGATTGTTCATTCCAATTGCATGCGGTACTTCTTGAATCGCTTGTTCAAGTCGGTTGTTTATTTCTTCATCGCTTAAATCAGTTGTAATTGCTTTCGGCCCAAGCCATTCTTTTTTACCTTTTATAGGTTCCATTGGCATATGTATAATAACTTCATGTCCTTTCTTATGGGCAGCTATTGCGTCTTCTTTTGTGGAAGGAAGAAAAGGCATAACAGCAACAGTGAGTGGAATGGGAAGTGATAACATTTGATTAGTCCCCTTCATATTATTACCGAAATCATCAATGACAATAGCAACTTTATTCGTATGAGCATTTGCTTGAATAGGAAATAAGAAAGACGGTAAAAACAAAACAATGATGAATAATGCAATCGTATATTTTCGCATATAAATATTTCCTTTCTATTGTTATCCTGCTATTTGTGGGTAGTAAGACTCCCACCTCAACATTGGGCTGGATAGGTGGGAGATTCACTGCCTACCCGATTGGTGAATGCTAATTATCAGTGGGGGCTGAACAAAAAAACACTGATTAAAGTTTCACTTTATCAATCATCATTATGTTTTGCTTTTTTATATAAATTAAACAAAAAATGTCGAAGAAAAGTAGGTGGAAAATTAAGAATCCCCGGTTTACGTAGAATTTATAAAAAAAGAAGATGAAAAAAATGTCTATTATTGCGAATGTATTTACAAAGATAGAATAATTTGTAATAATTCTCAAAGTGAGGGTAAAGATTTGTAAATTACAGGGAGAAAATGTTAAATTTTCTGATTCTTCAAATTTGCATATGATTAAGTAGTTAAAAAAAGTCAATGGAGAAGTGAAGTTAAGAGCATGGAAGTATAATAAGGGGGATATGGATGTTTACTGTAAAAAGGAAGTACACATTAGAAAAGCTTTCACGTGATATTCATATGAAACGTGAAGAAATGATTCAACTAGGATTAACAAGTGGGCTAAATAGTAGGGAGACAATTCAAGTTAGTCAAGAATTGGACAAGCTTATTTTACAATATCAATGTTATAAAGAAAAACAAACACCGAAATGGTTTTCAATTATAAAAATACCTATTTTCCAAATCGGGTATGAAGGAAAATCAAATAATTTTTGGCGAATGCTTGTGGCTGGTTTTATGAAATAAGTATAATTACCCTTATAGGATAAGGATAATTATACTATGTGTAACGGAATTTCGATATGAACTGTCGTTCCTTCGTTTTCTGTACTGTCGATAAAAATATGCCCATTATACATCTCTACAATTCGTTTACATATGACAAGTCCAAGACCTGTTCCAGTATCTTTATTAGTAAAGAACGGATGAAAGAGGTGTTTTTGAATATGTTGCGGAATCCCTTTTCCAGTATCTGTAATATGCAGTTGTGCGTGTGTTTCATTGTTTTTTACTACAATGGTTAGTGTATCATTAGAAGTCATGGCCTCAATTGCATTTTTGGTAATGTTTAAAACCACTTGTTTCATATGGTCTTTCGAACAACGGATATGAACAGGATGGTCTGGCAAATGTAAATGGAATACAATGTTATGTAAATTCGCCTCAGATTGAATAATTAATGCTACCTCATTTAGAATTGTTCTTACATCATATGTTTGTTCGATGATGGCGGTTGGCTTTCCTAGAATAAGAAATTCACTTACAATTTCATTGATTCGCTCTATTTCTTGTTCAATTACGGAAAAGTAGAACTGATCTTGTTCATCTTTATATTTCTCTTTTAATAGAGCGACGAGTCCTTTAATTCCAGTAAGAGGATTACGGATTTCGTGTGCTGTACTCGCTGCGAAAGTTCCAACTAATTCAATTTTCTGTAGCTCATTTTGTTGTCTTTCAAGTTTTGTTTGACGTTTTAACAACATATATTGAGCAAGCAAAAATAAAATAGACATTAAAAATAAAGTAGCTATACACTCTATTGCAACCCACTGGTATAAGGTTTTTTGATGAATGGGTAATGGAGAAACAGAGACCTTCCAATTCAATCTTTGGAGTGGGGTAGTAAGCATATTAGAATGCGTATCACTTGTGTCGTTATTATCATCGGTTAGAAAAACTACATCATGTTTATCAGTTACCTCAAAATGGTATTGTGGTTTAATGGCATTTAAAGAAGAGGAAATGTAATCAAAGCGTAAACTAGCTAATAATAATCCTGAGAGCTCCTTCTGTTTATTAAATATGGGGGCAGCAATCATAATAGCTTTATGTCCAAGAACGCGATCAGTAATGACTGATGATACAGTGGTTTTTTTAGTTTGGAGCGCGTCTTGAATATATTTACGGTCTGAAACATCTATAGGCTTTGATTCATCTTCAGATGCGATTGTAATGACTCCTTCTGGTGTAGCGTAATATAGACCAGAAAAGCGTGCATCGTTTCCATCTGTATCATGTACAATTTGTTTAATGCCATTTATATTACCAGTCTCGGTGCCTACAACTTTTGCAAGCATGTCTAAAGCAGAAATTGCTTCACCAAGATGATGATCCAAATAATCTCTATATAAAAAGAGAACTGTATGAGCAGATAATTTGTTTTCCTGTTTCATTTTATATGTATGATACGAATAAAATGTAGCACCAATCCCTATTGTCGGTAGGATAACAAGCAATATATATATAATTATGCTTTGGAATTTGACTTTCAAATGTGGTACTCCTTCTTTTTTTATTATCATTATATATAAACTATGTTAAAATTGTCATGTTTTTATTCAAGAATGATTTTTAATATATTAGGGGAGAAGAAATGGATGAGTGAATGCTCATTCGGAATTCACATGAAGTATGAAGTGGTATTTTCTTTTTATTGCTGAGAATTTAAGTGAAGGGTTGAAAGTTGTATGACATCAAATAATGAACGAGAAGATATTTCTCAATCTTTAAAAGTATTTATTGCATTATCTCGTGTACATCGTTCTGTTATGGATACTACAAATAAATCTATACAAAGTAACGGGTTAAATCCAACTGAATTTGCTGTATTAGAACTGCTATATCATAAAGGCGGTCAACCACTCCAGCAAATTGGTGAGCGCATTTTAATAGCTAGTGGCAGCATTACATATGTTGTAGATAAGTTGGAGAAAAAGGGATTAGTAAAGAGAATCCCATGTCCGAATGACAGACGTGTTATTTACGCGCAATTAACTGAGTCTGGCGAGAACTTTATTGCTTCTATTTTTCCGGGGCATGAGAAAGTTATACATCAGTCTTTTGAAATGTTAACGAAAGATGAAAAAGATGAATTACTTGATTTATTAAAAAAAATTGGGAAGTATGAAAAATAATATGTTCCAAAGGAGCTTTGGATAAATAAATCCAAGGCTTTTTTATTTGTAATGAACTCAGGGCAGTCACTGCCGAAATTTGTTGAAAATTAAGAGGGGATTCGAGAATACGTATTGAATTATAATAAAGGTATGTAATGGAGAGGAGGCTCGTTCATGTCATTTAAAGACTATGAATATAAACGCCCAAATATTGAAGAGTTAAAAGAGAAATTTACTGTTGCTTTAGAGAAGTTTGATAACGCAAAAACTGTAGAAGAACAAAAACAAGTCATTCATTCAATTAATGAGATTCGCAACGATTTTGGTACAATGGGAAACCTTTGTTACATTCGCCATTCTGTTGATACGACGGATACTTTTTATAAGGAGGAGCAGGATTTCTTTGATGAATTCTCTCCAGTTGTACAAGGATATGGTACAAAATATTATAAGGCACTCATTAATTCTCCATTTCGTGAAGAATTAGAGGCGTATTATGGAAAACAATTATTTGCTCTAGCAGAATGTGATTTAAAAACATATTCAGATGAAGTCGTGAAAGATTTACAATTAGAAAATAAATTATCATCGCAATATACACAGTTATTAGCATCTGCAAAAATTGACTTTGCTGGAGAAGAAAGAACGTTATCGCAACTGATTCCGTTTATGCAAGGAAAAGAAAGAAGCGAACGTAAAGCAGCAAGTGAAGCATACTACGGATTTTTAGCTGGAAATGAGGAAGAACTAGATCGTATTTATGATGAGCTTGTTAAAGTGAGAACGAAAATCGCAAAATCTTTAGGTTTCAAAAACTTTGTTGAACTTGGATATGCAAGAATGTACCGTACAGATTATAATGCGGAGATGGTGGCTAATTACCGTCAGCAAGTGCTGGATTATATCGTTCCTGTTACAACGGAATTAAGAAAGCGACAACAAGCACGTATCGGTGTAGAGAAGTTAGCTTATTACGACGAAAATTTTGAGTTTGCTACAGGTAATCCAACTCCAAAAGGAGATGCGGATTGGATTGTTGATCATGGAAAGACGATGTATAAAGAGTTATCGGCTGAAACAGATGAATTTTTCAATTTCATGCTAGATAATGATTTATTAGATTTAGTTGCGAAAAAAGGAAAAGCTGGCGGCGGATATTGTACATATATTGAGAATTATAAAGCGCCATTTATTTTCTCAAACTTCAATGGAACATCTGGTGACATTGATGTATTAACACATGAAGCAGGTCATGCTTTCCAAGTATATGAAAGTCGTAAATTTGAAATTCCAGAATATAATTGGCCAACATATGAGGCATGTGAAATCCACTCTATGAGTATGGAATTCTTTACATGGCCATGGATGAAGCTATTCTTTGAAGAAGATGCAGATAAATATTACTTCTCTCACTTAAGTTCAGCACTCCTGTTTTTACCTTATGGTGTATCTGTTGACGAATATCAACATTATGTATATGAAAATCCTGAAGCATCACCGGAAGAGCGTAAGACAGCATGGCGTAACATAGAGAAGAAATATTTACCGCATCGTGATTATGAGGATAATGATTATTTAGAGCGCGGTGGTTTTTGGCAACGTCAAGGACATATTTATAGTTCGCCGTTCTATTATATTGATTACACGCTTGCTCAAATTTGTGCGCTACAATTTTGGAAACGTGCAAGAGATAATAGACAAGAGGCTTGGGAAGATTATGTGAATCTGTGCCAACAAGGTGGAAGTAAATCGTTCTTAGAATTAGTAGAAGTTGCAAATTTAACATCACCATTTGCTGAAGGCTGTGTGAAAAGTGTTATTACAGAAATTGAAGCATGGTTACATGCGATTGACGACACAAAATTGTAAAAAACATGCGCTTTTTTTCACATGTTTAACATCGACATAATGGGAAAATGATGAGATAATAAAAGAAAATTCAGAATACTAAAGAGGTGTTTCTAATAAGGAGCACCTCTTTTCACAAACAAAAGGGGGGAACAAGTATGCTTCAATCTAATATGGATGTAAGTTTAGAAAGTTTAGTAAACTCATTACAGTCTACTCGAAGCACGCTATTATCAGAAATTGAAATGTTAAATGACACAGAAGTGAATGTAAAGCCACGCCGTGATAAATGGAGCATTATTCAAATTTTACACCACTTGCATTTAGTTGAACAATCTGTCACGTCTGCCCTTGTATATGCTTTACAAAAAAAGGAAAGAAACATGACTCCATTTAAAGACCTCCAACTTA
Source organism: Bacillus sp. FSL R9-9497 (assembly GCF_038005805.1). Taxonomy (NCBI): domain Bacteria; kingdom Bacillati; phylum Bacillota; class Bacilli; order Caryophanales; family Bacillaceae; genus Bacillus; species Bacillus sp. FSL R9-9497. Next base: position 1,318,206 of record NZ_JBBOTY010000001.1, read on the forward strand.
CGCTTGATCGCACACATAAACGAGAAGCTCCTCAGCAAATGCAACCAACAGAAACTTTAATGAAAAAACAGCAAGGAATTCAATTGCTAGAACATTCACGCCAAGAACTATTACACGCGCTTCATAGTGTTATAGATGAAAAAGATTTATTTGAAAATGGATTAAAGCATCCTGTTTTTAATGATCTGAATTTGTATCAATGGGTTCAATTTCTTGATTTGCATGAACAAAGACATCTTACGCAGTTAAAAGAGGCGAAACATGCAATTTTGCAACGCTAAAGTGGAAGAAGTGGGAAACCACTTCTTTTTTGATACGTGCATAGTTTTCTTTCTTATTTTGGAATACTACATGGAGAAAGAAAAGAAGGAGCTGAAAAAACATGTCTAAAAAGAAGCGAGAAGAAGAGCGCGCCTGGAAAGCACGTAAAGAAAATCAACAACCGCACGGAAAAGTGAAAGCTTTTGCTGAATTAGTTGAAGGAACAGAAAAAACGTGATGATTATTTCATCACGTTTTTTGTATGAGTGGAAAAGTTAATAAAAAGGTTGTACCGATTCCTTTTTCACTTATAATATCAATTTTTCCATTCATAGCTTGAACAACACTGAATACGACCATCATTCCAAGTCCAGTACCTTTTTCTTTCGTTGAATAAAAAGGAGAGCCAAGACGTTTTACTTGTTCTGAATCCATACCGACTCCTGTATCTTTTATATATAACTGAATATGCTTATGATCAGGAACTAATGTGAAATAAAGGTCACCGCCTTTTGGCATAGCCTCAATGCAATTTTTTAAAATATTTAATAAACATTGATTTAGTTTTTGCTTTTCACCAGCGATAAAAAAAGAAGTGCTTTGCTTTATATAATGAGTACGTACATTTGTTAAATTAGCAAGCGGTGTAATTAACGACAATGCATGTAGTAATTCTTCTTCTAACTGTAATGTTTGTTCTTTTTCAATGCTTGGTTTAGCAAAGGTTAAATAATCTGTAAGAACATGATTTGCTTGTTCGATGCCGTTAATGGCAATGTCGATATATAATTTTCGTTCCTGCTCAGTACAGGTATCTGATTGTAACAGTTGTAAAAACCCTTTCGTTGAAGTTAATGGATTGCGAATTTCATGAGAGATAGACGCTGCCATTTCACCAATTAAATGAAACTTTTCAGCATTTATAAGTTCGTTTTGGAGACGAACTTGAGTTTGTAATATGTGTAGTAAATATAGAATTAGAATCGTACCAAGCATTGAACATAACTCATACACAATAATATGCGGTATATAATCAGTCTTATTTGTAACCTTTGAAAGGAAGAAGGGTATCCAAATAAATCCGTATGTGAGACTGTAGATAATAGCAAGTGTTATTTTTATACGATTAGAAGTTCGATTAAAAAATTTATATGTTAATAGTAGAACAATAAATAGAAGAACAGAACCGATAAGAGATGGGAAAACACCTACCCCCCCTAATAATAAGCGATATATGTTTAATACAACTAAGATAGAACCACCAGCAATAGGCCCTCCCGTTAATGTACCGACAATTAATACAATATGGCGCATATCAAATTGAAAACCATTATTTGTTTTTGCTGCAAATGTAATACAGAGTACGGTAGCGAGGCAACAGAGTACAATGAATATAGCTGAATTTAATTTAGGAGAGCGTTTCCCTTTTTGATTCCAAAATAAATGATATACGAGCATTGTAATCAGGATGAATAATATATTTAAAAAGAGATAAATAATAAAGGATTTCAGTGGGATGCCTCCTCTCTTCTTAGATTAAATTAATCATACTATAAAATGAAAGAAATGAAATAATAAATAGCAGAAAAATCAGAAATTTTTACGCTAGTATACAATATGTTACAATAAGCTGTGTCAATGAAAGAAGAAATTCCGTGCACCGCGCGGGAGAGGTTCGCGAACTCCCTCTATAAAAAACTATGGAAACAACAATATCCTTAGGTATTGTTTTGTTTTTTTATTGTGACAGTTCAAGAACGTTCTTTCTTCTTATTTATAGTAGAGAAGGAGAATGAGTGAAATGAAAAAAGAAAAAGCAGTTGTTGTTTTTAGTGGAGGACAAGATAGTACGACATGTTTATTTTGGGCAATAGAGCAGTTTGCAGAGGTAGAAGCTGTAACGTTTAATTACAATCAACGTCATAAGCTAGAAATTGATTGTGCAGTGGAAATTGCAAAAGAGCTAGGAATAAAGCATACGGTACTAGATATGAGTCTATTAAATCAACTTGCTCCAAATGCGTTAACGAGAACGGATATGGAGATTACACATGAAGAAGGTGAATTGCCATCGACATTTGTAGATGGACGAAATTTACTCTTCTTATCATTTGCTGCTGTATTAGCAAAACAAGTTGGAGCACGTCATATTGTAACGGGTGTATGTGAAACTGATTTCAGTGGTTATCCAGACTGCCGTGACGTGTTTGTGAAATCGTTAAACGTTACTTTAAATTTATCTATGGATTACCCGTTTGTTATTCACACGCCACTTATGTGGATTGATAAAGCTGAAACATGGAAATTATCAGATAAACTTGGAGCATTTGAGTTTGTTCGAGAAAAAACATTAACATGTTATAATGGAATCATTGGTGATGGTTGCGGTGAATGTCCAGCATGTCAACTTCGTAAAGCAGGATTAGATACGTACCTACAAGAACGCGAAGGAGCGAATAACTAATGGATAACTTTTTTGGATTTCGCATCGTAGAGAATTTGCAAAAAATGGACAAGGATATTCAGCGTAAACAACTCAAATACCATAATAAAAGAGTAATGGTCAGCAAGGAATTTACATTTGATGCAGCACACCATTTACACTGTTATGAAGGGAAATGTAAAAACTTACACGGTCACACATATAAAGTTGTATTTGGAATTAGTGGATATGTAAATGAAATAGGTCTTGCAATTGACTTTGGAGATATAAAAGAAATTTGGAAAAATGAAATCGAAATTTATCTAGATCATCGTTATTTAAACGAAACGTTACCTGCAATGAATACGACTGCTGAAAATATGGTCGTTTGGATTTATGAAAAGATGGCAGAAGCACTAACAAAAGAGAATCGAGTGAACGAATATAAAGGAGCTCGCGTTGAATTTGTTCGTCTATTTGAGACGCCGACTAGTTATGCGGAAGTAAGACGGGAGTGGATGCTCGATGAGTAAAATCCCTGTCTTAGAAATATTCGGTCCGACTATTCAAGGTGAAGGAATGGTTGTAGGGCAAAAAACAATGTTTATCCGTACAGCTGGTTGTGATTATAGCTGTGCTTGGTGTGATTCTGCTTTTACGTGGGATGGATCAGCTAAAGATCAAATTAGACAGATGACACCAGAAGATATTTGGGAGGAGCTTGTTGCAATTGGAGGAGAAAATTTTTCTCATGTTACGATTTCAGGTGGAAATCCGGCATTACTGAAAAATATTGAGTTTCTTCTTTCTATATTAAAAGAAAATGGAATGCGAACGGCAATTGAAACGCAAGGGAGTAAATGGCAAGATTGGTTACTTCAAATTGATGAGGTAACAATTTCTCCAAAACCACCAAGTTCAACGATGAAAACAGATTTTCATAAGTTAGATGCTATTATTCAGAAACTAGCAGGAAAAGATATTAGTTTAAAAGTAGTAGTATTCGATGATCATGATTTTGAATATGCAGTTAAGATGCACGAACGTTATCCAAAGGTACCATTTTTCTTACAAGTAGGAAACGATGATACAAAAACAGTGGATGATGCGATGCTTATTAAAAAATTATTAGATAAGTATGAGTGGTTGATTGATAAAGCTGTAAATTGTAAAGAGATGAATGATGCAAAAGTATTGCCTCAGCTTCATGCGTTAGTATGGGGAAATAAACGCGGCGTATAATGAGAAGGGATGTTTAAAATGACAGGAAGATTAGATGAAGATTTGAAAGATGTAACATTATTAGGAAATCAAAATACAAAATATTTATTTGAATATAGCCCAGAAATATTAGAGGTATTTGATAATAATCATCCAAACCGTGATTATTTTGTAAAGTTCAATTGTCCTGAATTTACAAGTTTATGCCCGAAAACAGGACAACCAGATTTTGCAACAATTTATATTAGCTATATTCCAGAGCAAAAAATGGTAGAGAGTAAATCTTTAAAGTTGTATTTATTTAGTTTCCGCAATCATGGTGATTTCCACGAAGATTGCATGAACGTTATTATGAACGATTTAATTAAATTAATGGATCCGCGTTATATTGAGGTATGGGGGAAATTCACACCACGTGGTGGCATTTCAATTGATCCATACTGCAACTACGGTCGCCCAGGTACGAAGTATGAACAAATGGCTGACTACCGCATGATGAACCACGATCTGTATCCGGAAACAATTGATAATCGTTAATAGAAAGAAAGGGCCTGTATACTATACAGGCCCTTTCTTTCTATTATATTATGCATTTTGATTAATGACAGTATAGTTTTTATGACTTACAACTGTAAGAGGTTCCATATCTAGTTCTCTAAAATTCTTCATAATTGTTATATCAACAATAACAGAGTTTTGATTTACTTTTTGAACACGGCCTTGCATTCCACCTTTAAATTCGATGATATCTCCAGTTTCTGCGATCTGCATAAGCAACTCTCCTTGTTACAGTTTTCCCAAAAAAAGAATAAATTTGGGTTTTTTTATTTCCTCCTATTTTGAACCATATTTCCTACTTTGTAAATGTTTCCAAAGTAAAAATTCGAAAAATATTCACTTTTTGTAAGAAAATATGTAGAAAATCCATGTTTTTTAGAAAAAATAGCAAAAATGCGAGAATCTTTATATCGAGGTATAATGAAAAAGTAGAATAACCTGCTGAAGTGGGAGAAATTAGAGGCGGTAAAATGATGTTTGAATTTGTGGGGAGTGTTATAGCTTTAGTTTTATTTTTATTTTCTTATATGCATTTAAAAAAGATTCGTCAATATGATACGAGTACATATTTTGATGGGATGGATGGTATCCATGCTTCGATAACACATGATAGTGGTGGGGAGATGTAAAGGTATATAACTTTATTTTTTTGCGTGGTATGATGTTTAGAACTAGTGCATAATAGAGTTCATAAGTGATGAATGGAGAGTGAAAAGAATGAAGATTTCTTTTATTCGTCATGGTTGTTTAAGTCGTATAAGAGAACCGATGACAATTAATTCATTTCACGAATGGATGAAACAGTATGATTCCGAGTCAATGATACAAAAAGCTAAAATACCGATAGAAACAATAGAGGCAATTGAAGCAGCGAAATTTGTCTTAACAAGTGATCAAAAGCGTGCTGTACAATCAGCAGCTGAATTGACGGATTCTTTATCTTTTATGCAAAATTCTCTTTTTAGAGAAGCTGAAGTTCCTTCATGCTTTTTTGCTCCGAAGTGGTTGAAATGCACAATTAAGGTATGGATGTTCATTGGACGAACATTATGGATACTTGGCTACCATAAAGATGTTGAGTCTTATAAGGAAGTAAGAGAGAGGGTAAGGCAAGCGGCTTACCTGTTACATCGTTATGCTCTCGTGCATGGAAGTATAGCTCTTGTAGGTCATAATTATGTGAATGTAATGATTGGTGCCGAACTGAGAGCGATGGGATGGTCTGGTTCTCCTATTTTGCACAGAGAGCCATGGGGATGTACAACATATACGTTTCACGAGGCGATGGATGGAAATATATTAAATACAAATTTAACATAAAAGCACACGATTTATATAAATCGTGTGCTTTCTTTTTAAGATATAGAAATTTTGACGTTTAATGGTTTTACGAGATGAGCATAAGGTTCCCCTACTAGCATAACAATTTCATCTTTTTTATAACCTAACTTTTCGTATAGTGAATAGGCGCGTTTGTTTTCTAAATTAACAAGTAAAGCGATTTTTTTATGCCCTTTTTCAGTTGCATAGATTTCGGCAGCTTCAATTAATTTAGAACCTATACCTTTTCCGCCGTGTGCACTTGAAACTGATAATGTATCAATGTAATACTCATCAAGCTCAGCTTCTTTTTCTAACGTAATTGATTCATCTTTATGTAATGCTCTTAAGTGATGTACAATTGGTGCGTCAAGCTGTGTTGCTTCACTACCGTGATAAGCGACAATAATTCCAACTGCACTCTCGTCTTGTTCATAGACAAAACAGTTTTCGTAGCTCAGACGGTTATTTTCTTTTGAAAACCATGTCTCAAGTCCTAGTAATACTTCTGCTTCAACTGTGCTACCTGTGATTTTTTCAGCAATTTCATGCAGAGCATTATACAATAAAGGAGCTATTGCCATTGCATCTGTCTTTTTTGCTTTCCGAATCATAGTATCCCTCCTAGTTCTATTTGTATATTGTAGCATAGTGGTATGGAACTTTGCATAATTGAATGCCGAAATGTTTGATATAGAGAAGTAGCTATGTTAGTATATGATATTTAGTGGACATATAGTAAAACAATATTGTTTGCGAAATAACGAAAATAAAATCATGGCATAACAACGAGATAAAGTGAAACGTTAATCAGTAAGATTTTTTGTTCATTCCACGACTGATTAGTAGTCAACACCAATCGGACTACCTGCAAATAGCGGGATAAATTTACAGTTGTTGACCTATAGAATATAAGATAAAATAAAATATTGCAGAGAGGTGAAATACATGGATAAAGAATTAGCAAATACAATTTTAGATCAGCTAAAAAATGGTGAAATAAAGGAGTATGTTGTTACGAAAGATGTATTTTATACGTTCAGAGAAGTTGTTGTAAATAGAGAAGACTTTAAGCATTTCATTGGTAACGCACAGCGAGGCGGGCAAGTGATTTATACATATTCAGAAACGCCACGTTCATAAGGGGGAATTTTGATCAGCAGGGCATCTCTCACTGATTAGTAGCCTTCACCAAACGGACGTTTCATGCGGGATAAATAAAAGATAAAGGAGAGGGGAATTATGGGCGATTTTAAACAAGGCATTTTACCACATTGGGATTATATGTGGAAAGATAGAGCCGGCAATCGATTTATGGGAATGGTTATGTATCCAGAGAAACGAAAATGTTCAGCAAAAATGCTTCAGAAAATAAAAAGAGCATATGAAGAAGCAATAGAAATTAAAGTAACTGTACAAGTTCAACATACATATCAGTACGTAGAAGGACTGATTGTATACTTTGATGAAGAGGCTCCTGTATGTACAATGATTGATAAAGATGAAAATCCACATCATATATTTGTAAAAGATATTTTGCGCATTGAGTACTCTGAATAAACTTTTCATAAATAAATTGAAGTTCCATAATAATAATCTTTTTCTATAATAGTTATCTTTTAGTATGTAACGAAAAACGAAAGTATATGTATAATATATTTAATAAGGTAAATTTGATAAATGTAATCGTTTTTTAGAGCAGATTATCGTTTCATATCTGTTCTTTTTTGCGTGATGCTGGAGAAATATATTTCTTCAGCATCTACCGTTTTATGACAAAATATATTATTAACTTTTTTAAAAATAAGGTTAAATTCGTTGACAACTTTTTTGAAAAGCACTTTATTGACATGAGTTTTAGAATGTTGTTTCATAGTCATTGTATTGAAAAAAAACGGCTATCATGTCGAAAAGTAAAAGTTAAAAAAAGAAAGAATTTATACATATATCTTGTGTCTTATTTTGAAACGTAATACAATATATAGAGAAATCAAGAACGACATATAGAGAATATAGATTTGAGAGGGAGGGTCGGAAATGTTAGTTGCATATGATTCTATGACAGGAAACGTGAAGCGTTTCATTCACAAATTAAATATGCCGGCCGTTCAAATTGATGAAGATCTAGTAATAGATGAAGACTTTATTCTTATTACGTATACAACAGGTTTTGGAAATGTACCAGAACGTGTTTTAGACTTTTTAGAGCGCAATAATGAAAAATTAAAAGGCGTATCTGCAAGCGGCAATCGTAACTGGGGAGACATGTTCGGTGCAAGTGCTGACAAGATTTCTACTAAATATGAAGTGCCTATTGTATCAAAATTTGAGTTGTCTGGAACAAATAACGATGTAAAATATTTTAAGGAAAGGGTGCGGGAGATTGCGACACATTGAACTGAATAATGAAATCACGCAAATGCAGGACGGTTTTTATCAGCTTCATAAAGATAAAGAGGCATTAGAAGTCTTTATGGAAGAAGCTAGAGAGAATACCGTTCCTTTTAATAGCGTGGCAGAGCGAATGGAGTATATGAAAGAACATGATTACTATTACAACGTTCTGGACGAGTATAGCTTGGAGGAAGTAGAGGAAGTATATAACATCGCTTATGGTGAAAACTTCGAGTTCCAATCTTATATGGCAGCATCTAAGTTCTACAAAGATTATGCGTTAAAAACGAATGATCAAAAACAATACTTAGAAAGCTATGAAGATCGTGTAGCAATTGTGTCATTATACTTAGGACGCGGTGATGTTTCGAAGGCAAAACAATTCGCAAGCATGATTGTAAAACAAAACTACCAACCAGCGACACCAACCTTTTTAAATGCGGGAAGAAGCAGAAGAGGAGAAATGGTGTCTTGTTTCTTGTTAGAGATGGACGATAGCTTAAATTCAATCGGCTTTAACATTAATACAGCAATGCAATTATCGAAAATCGGCGGTGGAGTAGCTTTAAACTTATCTAAGCTACGCGCACGTGGTGAGCAAATTAAAGGTATCGACAACGCTGCAAGTGGTGTAGTACCTGTTATGAAATTGCTTGAAGATTCGTTTTCATATGCGAATCAGCTTGGCCAACGAAAAGGTGCCGGCGCAGTATATTTAAACATTTTCCATTGGGATATTATTGAATTCCTTGATACAAAAAAAATAAATGCCGATGAGAAGAGCCGTATTCAGTCTCTATCAATCGGAATTATCGTTCCAAGTAAGTTCTTTGAACTTGCTGAGAAAAACGAACCTTTCCATGTTTTCGCGCCTTATACGGTTTATAAAGAATATGGCAAGCATTTAGATGATATTGACATTGATGAAATGTACGATGAATTAATGAGCAATCCGAAAGTGAAGAAGAAGCCACTAGATATTAGTGCACGTGATATGCTTATTAAAATCGCTATGATTCAGCTTGAGTCTGGTTACCCATACTTAATGTTTAAATCAAATGCAAATAATCAACATCCATTGAAGGATATTGGAACTGTGAAGATGTCGAACTTATGTACAGAAATCTTCCAGCTTCAAGAAACTTCAGAAATAAATGATTACGGTACAGATGACATTATCCGTCGTGATATTAACTGTAACTTAGGATCGTTAAATATCGTAAACGTAATGGAAAATAAAGAAATTCGTGAAGCAGTTCATGCGGGAATGGAAGCTTTAACAGCTGTTTCTGATATGACGATTATTCCAAATGCACCAACTGTGAAAAAAGCAAATGACGAGCTTCATTCAGTTGGACTTGGAGCAATGAACTTACACGGATATTTAGCAAAAAATAAAATCGCTTATGAAAGTGCAGAAGCGAAAGAATTCGCTCGTACATTCTTTATGATGTTAAATTACTACTCTATTGAGAAAAGTATGGAAATCGCTACAGAAAAAGGCGAGACATTTAAAGACTTCGATAAATCTGATTATGCGAATGGCACATACTTCGAAAAGTATGAAACGACAGATTACAGCCCAGTAACTGAAAAAGTTCAGCAACTATTCGAAGGAATTCATATTCCAACAAAAGAAGATTGGACAAGTTTAAAAGAGCAAGTTCAGAAGAATGGTTTATACAACTCATATCGTCTTGCCATTGCTCCAACACAATCAATCAGTTACGTTCAAAATGCAACTTCAAGCGTAATGCCGATCGTAAGTCAAATCGAATCAAGAACATATGCGAACGCGACAACATATTATCCAATGCCGTATTTATCAAAAGATACGTTCTGGTACTATAAATCTTCTTACGATATGAATCAGTTTAAATTAATTGATTTAATCGCAGAAATTCAAGAACATATTGACCAAGGAATTAGTACAATTCTTTACGTTAATAGTGATATTTCAACACGTGAATTAGCACGTTACTACATCTATGCACATAAAAAAGGCTTAAAGAGTCTGTATTATACGAGAACACGTAAATTAAGCGTGGAAGAGTGTGTGGCTTGTACCGTTTAATATAAAAAGTGAGACATGATGAGCAGGGTTTTCTGAACCCTGCTCATGCTTAGTTATCATATTTAGAGAAGGGGCGATTTAATGCGTGCGGTAAACTGGAACAAAAAAGAAGATGATTTTAGTTTAATGTTTTGGAAGCAAAACATCGCTCAGTTTTGGACAGAAGAAGAAATTGCGGTTTCGTCTGACAAAAATACTTGGGTGCAATTATCGAAAGAAGAGCAAATTGCTTATAAGCGTGTATTAGGTGGTTTAACACTTTTAGATACGAAACAAGGTGGCGAAGGAATGCCACTTGTACTTGTTCATCTTGAAAATTTACAAGCGAAAAGTGTATTAGCTTTCATGGGAGCTATGGAAGAAGTACATGCGAAAAGTTATAGTCACATTTTCACAACACTAGCTACAGAAGAAGAGATTGATGATATTTTTGACTGGGTAGACAATCATCCGTTACTTGAGAAAAAAGCTGGTATTATTACTAGTTACTATCGTCGTTTATTAAAGCCTGAAGTAACAAAAAAAGAGTTATACATGGCAATGGTAGCAAGTGTGTTCTTAGAAAGTTACTTATTCTATAGCGGATTCTTCTATCCACTTTACTTAGCTGGTCAAGGAAAACTAACAGCAAGTGGTGAGATTATCAACTTGATAATTCGTGATGAGTCAATTCACGGCGTATTCGTCGGTATTTTAGCACAACAAATCTTCGCAGAACTTTCTGCAGAAGAGCAACAAGAAGTGCAAAAAGAAACACAAGAGTTATTAATGGAACTATATGAAATTGAAATGGCCTATACAGAAGAAATTTACACTTCTATCGGTCTTGTAGAAGATGTAAATCGTTTCGTTCGTTACAATGCAAATAAAGGGCTTATGAACTTAGGGCTTGAGCCGAAGTTTGAAGAAGAAGAAATTAACCCAATCGTTTTAAATGGTTTACGTACAGATACGAAAAACCATGATTTCTTCTCTGTAAAAGGAAATGGTTACGTAAAAGCAACGAACGTTGAAAAGTTAGCTGACGATGACTTCGTGTTTAACTTTTAATATAGGATTATAAAGAAAAACTGTCTTATTCATTGATAAGACAGTTTTTCTTTATAATTTTGTTTACATAACACTATTATTTTTGTATAGCGATTTATATTTGGGAAGTTCTATTCGTTTAACGGATAGAACTTTTTTGTAATTAAATGGGTATTTACAAACCTTTTGTATCGGTGTATTATTTAACTAGTACACCGATACAAAAGGAGGGAAGAAATGAAAATAGAGTTTTCTCCAAATACACCAATTTACATTCAGGTAATGGAATACATAAAAAAAGAGATCGTAACAGGACATTTATTACCTGGTGATAAAATTCCCTCGGTCCGTGAATTAGCGAGTGAATTACAAGTGAATCCAAATACGATTCAGCGTACATTTCAAGAGCTAGAACGGGATGGAGTTGTTGTCACACGTAGAGGAATGGGACGGTATGTAACGAATGAAGGGGAGAAAATTATGGAGCTACGAAAAGAGATGGCGAAAGAATTACTTCATTCTTTTATAGATGGAATGGACAATTTAGGTTTTTCAGAAGAAGAAATTCTTACAATTCTTCGTTCTTCATTACATGAGAAAAGGGAGGAGAGCGAATGACAGAGCTATTAAAAATAGAAAATTTATGGAAGAGATACGGATTAAAAGCAGTGATTCGTGAATTAAACATAGAGATTCCGGAAGGGAAAATCGTTGGGCTTGTTGGAGATAACGGGAGCGGGAAAACGACGTTATTGAAAATGATTGCAGGCTTGCAACACCCTTCTGAAGGTAGTATTACAATAGACGGTAAAAAGGTAGGATTACAGACGAAAGAAATCGTTTCATTTATGTCCGATAAGCCAATCTTTGATGATTGGATGACTGTAAAAGACGCTTTATTTTTCTACCGGGATTTTTACAATGATTTCGATATTCAAAAAGCGGTAGATACGATTGCAGAATTTAAAATACCGTTAGAAGAAAAAATTACAGCTTTATCAAAAGGTATGGTTGAAAAGCTTCAAATTATATTAACGTTTTCGAGGAAAGCGAAGTTATACGTATTAGATGAACCGCTTGGCGGGATTGATCTTGTTTCTAGAGAGCACATATTGAATCTCATTCTACAATTTTATAGAGAAGATTGTACGATACTAATCTCGACGCACTTAATAAACGAAGTTGAAAATATTTTTGATGAAGTGATCTTTTTAAAAGATGGGGAAATTGTATTGTATGAAAATGTAGAAGAGTTACGTTTTCAGAGAGGAAAAGCTGTTACAGAGGTGTTTAAGGAGGTGTTTAGTAGATGAAGCCGAGCTTAATATATATGTACAATATAAATAAAAAGCAAATAATTATTTCTTTGTTAACATTTATATTCGTTGTCGCTGTAGCTTTCGTAAGTTTGGGGAATTATATTAAGCAAGAATCAGGAGAAGTAAGACAAACAATTATAGTTAGTTTCGTTATTCTAGTATATATAACTTTTTTAGCAATGATAGTTATTCAGGCGGTGTCTGCATTTGGAAAAATGACTGAAAGCACATTATTTCGGTTAACATCGATATCCGGTAAAAAGATTGTTTTAGCAATATTGTTATACGCTGTAATTTATTTACTTATTTTCGAATTAATAGGATATATTTTTTTATATGGTATTTCTATGAAAATAATAAAAGGTACAGAGCTCTATGAGGTATTATTTACTCAAAGTGTATTCAATCCACTAAAGCACCTCTTTAGTACTATGTTATATGTATTTAATTTATCAAGCATATTGCTAGTATTACTTTTTTCAGTAGCAAGCGTTAAAGTGTTTTCTTTGAAAAAGAAGAAGTTAAAATATCCACTGGTATTTTTCTTATTTTTACTAGTAACAAAATTATTAGGTACTATATATGGAATGTTGGGTGGTCTTGCACCTACTACGCCTTTAATAGCAAAGTTAGTATATATAGATGAATCATCAGAAGTGAATGTGTTTCTCTATCCAGAAAAACTTATGAATTTATATAGTATTGCTTTTTCAATCGGTATATTTGTTTTACTTATTTATATAACAGGTCGCATTATCGATAAAAAACTAGAAGTCTAAAGGAGGAATCAGCATTGGGAAACGTAGTAGTAAAGTTAGAGAATGTTCGAAAAAAGATTGGTGGAACGGAAATTATTCGTGGTTTATCATTTGAGGTTCGTGAAGGAGAAGTATACGGATTCCTTGGGCCGAACGGTAGCGGTAAGACGACGACGATCCGTATGATGACAGGTCTTATTTCAATGACAGAGGGCGATATTACAATTTGTGGACATAGTATTCGCTCGGAGCGTGAAAAGGCACTAGAGCAAATTGGAGCGATTGTAGAAAATCCTGAACTATATGATTATATGACAGGAATGCAAAACTTAAAGCATTTTGCGAATATGGCCATTACACCAATTAGTAAAGAGCGCATTGCTGAGATTATAAAGCTTGTTGAGTTAGAGCATGCGATTCATAAAAAGGTGAAAACATATTCACTTGGCATGAAACAACGTTTAGGAATTGCACAGGCATTACTTCATCAGCCGAAAATCTTAATTTTAGATGAGCCGACAAATGGATTAGATCCAGCTGGTATTCGCCAAATTCGTGATTATTTACAACGTTTAGCGAAAGAAGAGAATATTGCTGTAATCGTATCAAGTCACTTATTGAGTGAAATTGAATTAATGTGTGATCGCGTTGTTATTATTAAACAAGGTGAGTTTGTACAAGAGTACAACTTACATGAAAAAGTGAAACATGATGAGGCAGTCGTTGTAGCGTTTGAAGTAGATGAAGTTCAGAAAGCAAATGAAATCATTAAAGGCAAAGCAAAAGGGAATGTAATTGTAGCATCTGTAACAAAAGACAACATTCCACAACTTGTAAAAAAACTTGTTCATGCTGATGTGCTTGTATATGGCGTTACTGTTCAAAATAAAACGTTAGAGGATGAGTTCTTAGCGATTACTGGGGGAGTGAAAGCGTAATGTTTAAATTAATTCAAAATGAATTTTTAAAGTTGCATGCTAAAAAAGGTATGTATATTTTAATTGGTGTCATTGCGGCACTCGAAATTTTAGGTACTTTAGCAATGTTGAAGTGGGGAAAAGGTGATGAGTTTAAGGGGGCATATTTAGATTATGCAAACTCAGAGATTGGCTTAATTGTTTTATTTACAACGATTTTTGGGATTACACTTGCTGCCCGTACTCTTACTGATGAGTTCCAAAAAGGTACAATTAAACAATTGTTAATCCGTCCAAGAAAAAGACTTGCAGTTTTATTTTCTAAATATATTACAGTGTTATTAGCAATGTTATTTATCGTATTAGCTGGTATGCTAATTGCAATGATTATTGGCGGTATTGTAATGGATGGTAGTAAAACAGAATTAACATTAGGAATCGTAATGAAGTCCACTTTATATCAACTACTTTCACCGTTCTTTTTTGCAACACTTGCATTTTTCCTAGCAAATGTCTTTAGAAAATCTGTATTACCATTAATTATTACGATGTTCCTATTCTTCTTACAAGGTGCAATTAATATGGTATTAATAATGTTTGCAAAAGGTGTAGCGAAGTTTGTAGTATTCAACCATTTGGATTTAAGAGCTTACGATAGTAATAAATTAATCAATGGTGGAATGGAACCAACATTTACAGAATTTACGTTTACAACTTCATTATTACTTGTAGCTGCATACTTTGTTGTGTTACTTGTAGCATCAAGTGCATTATTCCAAAAACGTGACGTATTATAATAAAAGAAATCCCCGCTTGTAAAAACGGGGATTTTTATTACATAAATTTCTCTTAGATTGCAACCTGAAGAACAGCGATATGTTATTTTAAGAGATATGCTGTTTGAAATGATTTGAGAAAAATAGGAAGAATTTCAACTATATTCATATTATAATTTAGTTATCCTGCTATTTATAGGGAAAGGATTGCCTATAAAGTATTGATTAAAGTTTTATTGTATTTTTACTATCTTTGGGGGTGTTCTATATGCACTATGCATTTTCACGTATAAGGCTACGTAGCTTTTTTGGATGGATGATTATAGGGGTGCTCCTTATAATGATCCCATTAGGTCTAGCAAATGTTTCTGAGAATACGATGGAGGTTATTTCACAAATAACTGTATTTTTTGTATTTCCGTTACTTTGGCTATACGTAAAAACAAATAAAAATAATATTGTATTTAACAGTTTTTTTTATAAGCCAGGACATTTACCTTGGGGATTAATTGTATTAGCAACGATAATGGGAATGATTTTTTCAGTTGGCATATCTCAGATTCAATTTTACATATTAGCACATACGTTACCGAATTTCTTAGTTACTATGCTAGAAGACGGAAATGTTATTAATACGAGTAACGTATATATGACGATATTTACTTTCATTTCAGCATGTGTGTTAGCACCTATTATGGAAGAGGTTATTTTTAGGGGATTTTTCTTACAGCGAATGGCTTATAAATGGGGAATTAAAAAAGCTGTAATTATATCTTCAATTATTTTTGGCTTAGGACATTTTGATGTTATTGGTGCGTTCATGTTTGGTGTCGTTATGTGTCTTTTATATATAAAGACACAAAATATATGGACGAATATAGCTGTGCACGCTCTAAATAATTTGATTGCAACAAGTATGCAATTTTTTGGTGGAGAAGAAAGTGGTACAATCTCAATTACTGAATTACAAGCGCAAAGTAATTTATGGATTGGTATCGGTCTTACAGTTGTTGGATTACTTTGGTTAATTCCTTATGTTTGGAAACAATGGCGTACAGTAAAAGAAGTTGGCGTGCCACCAGTACGTTTTATAAATGAGCAAAAAGTAGTGAGTTCATCACAAGAAAATGAAGTGTATAGTCAAGTGATCGTAACCGATAGATTGATGGCCATAGAGTTACCAGATGAGGCTGTAAATAAGCTTAGGTTAGAAGAAAATGATTATGTAACAGTATCTGTAGAAGAAGATAAAATCGTTATAAAGAAAGCACATAATAGATAATTAAAAAGTAGCTCCTTAAGAGCTACTTTTTAATTTGTAATAATTTCCACACGAAAATTATTACCGTTCTTTACATATTTAATATCTGTAACAGTGCGGACTGTTTTTAAAATCTCAACTTTTTCACCAATTCGCGGGATGGTCGGAACATTGTCCCAAATACCAAGCAAGTCATCTAATTGTGCCGTTTTTTCATAAAACCAGATTTTCAATGTAAAGCCCCTTTCTCGAACTTTATGTATTTTAATACATAATATATTATTTTTATTCTTATTGTAAGGGGTTTTTTTATATTTTATGAATAAAAATAAATTAATCTTCTGGGAAGATATGTTCAATATCAGGAGTAAGAGATACTTCTGATAATACGATATGAGAAACGGTCGTTGCATATGAAGAAACATCATTGATAAATTCTTCAAGTTCAACGAGTGAAGGAACAGAAATTTTTACAATGTAGCATAAGCTTCCTGTTACTCGGTAACAAAAACTTGCAGATGGATAAGACTGAATAAACTGTTGCATACGTGTTGTATCACCATTTTTTAAAGTGATTTCTAAAATACAATCTAAAACGAGTCCAGCCTTTTTATAATCAATATCGATTGTGTATTTTTGAATAACACCTTCGCTTTCGAGCTTACGAACACGTTCTGAAGTAGACGGAGCAGATAAGTTTACTCGTTTCGCCAATTCACGCATAGAAAGGCGACTATCATTATATAATTCATTTAAAATTTTTCGATCAACACGGTCTAGTTGCATTTGTAAATATACCTCCAGTAAAATAATGATTTTTGTAAAGGAAAAATATAAATTAAGATTCATATGAAATGTAAAGTGAACGTTATTTATTTTACAATAAAACAGAAGGAAATAGGAGGGGAAATGATGGAGAGAATTTCATTATCAAATGTAGGAGATACAAAGTTTCAAAAGTTATTAGGGCATAATTCGGATATATTACATTCGTGGAGTACGTTAGAAGATACACTGTACAATAAAGGAACTCTTTCAGCAGAGTTGAAGGAGCAAGTGAGAAGAACATTAGCGTATGGGAATGAATGTCCGTACTGTATGGCAAAAGGAAGACCTGATGATGTGCAAAAGGCAGAGGAGATTGGTGTAGCTGTTATTTTTGCGCATACATTTGTTCATGACCGAAAAGCAATAGATGATACTATGTTTCACGTATTAAAACAATATTGGACAGAAAAAGAAATTGTAGAGCTTTGCGCCTATGTTTGCTTTATTACTGCGTCACAACAACTTGGTTTTCTATTTCAATTACAGCCAAATTAAGGGGGAAATGATGACAAATCAAATAGCACTTATCATAATCGATGTACAAAAGGCATTTCAATTACCAGATTGGGGCGAGAGAAATAATATTTTTGCTGAAGAAAACATGAGAATTTTGTTAGCAGAATGGAGAAAAAGGAAACGACCAGTTTTTCATATTCAACATGTAAATAAAGAAAATGCGCAGTCAATGTTTTATGAGAGAGCGGAAACGGTAAACTTTAAAGAAGAAGTGCAACCACTACCTGGGGAAGTGGTTATTCATAAATTCGTTAATAGCGCGTTCATTGGGACAAATTTAGAAGAGCAATTAAGAGAGAACAAATGTAATGCAGTAGTGGTTGTAGGATTAACGACAAATCACTGTGTGGAAACTACGACACGAATGGCAGGGAATTTAGGATTTACAACATATTTAGTGAGTGATGCAACGGCTACTTTTAACCGTAAAGGTTTAGATGGTAAGGAGTATAGTGCAGAAGATATTCACAGTATGACACTTGTAAATTTACATGAAGAGTTTGCTACGATTGTGACGACAAAAGAAGTATTAAAATTATTTTAAGAAAATAATTACAAATTATGTAGAAAAAAATAAGAATATTTCGTATAATCTAAGTACAATCATTTTGAAAATAGGGGTGGCATCATATGGAGCAAATTTCAGTAAAGAAATTAGAAGAGGTACTTGTTGTAGCAGGGGATGATAAACAGAAGCAAAAGGAATTTTATGAATTGCTCTTATCTACTGAGTTTTATGTTGCTGGTTCACTAGAAGCAGAGGACGGGGCAACAGAGGGAATACTTCGTTTGCGTCATTTCCAAGGAGAAGGTAGATGGATCGTTCCGTTCTTTACACAAATGGAATTTGTAAAAGGTGTGTTGCCAGAAGGAACGCCCCTTATTACGATACGTGGGAAAGAGTTATTTGGTAGCATTGAGAAAGATGCTACAGCTGTATTAAATGTTGGTACTGATATAAGTAAAACATTTATTCCAGAAGAAATTGCAGATATCGCATCTGGACGAATTTTTAATTATTATAAGTAAAAGGAAAAGCGTAATCGCTTTTCCTTTTTAATTTGAATATGGAGTGGCTATACCGGAAGAAATAGAGACTGTTTTATTATTCGTGTTTATTGTCGCTGTAGCTCCAAGTGGAATACCGATGTTTGGATTTATATGTCCAATTGGTAAACCGAATAGGACCGGTATATGATATGGTGCGAAATATTCATATAATATTGTTTGCAATGATTGAGATGGCTTTGAAGGAGTGCAGTCGTGACAACTTGTGAAAATAACGCCCCTACATTCATTAAACTTTCCAGATAAAAGTAGCTGATTTAACATACGGTCAATGCGGTACGGTTCTTCACCAATGTCTTCAAGTAATAAAAGTGTATTGTCCGTATTTATCTCGTAGGGCGAGCCAATTATACTTGTTAACACAGCTAAATTTCCTCCAACTAACGTACCTGTAACTGTACTGTGAGAGCTAGGTACGATACATTCTGATGCAGATAAAATGGTTGAATACGGATGGAATAGCTGATTGAAAGAAGATAAAGAAAGAGAATCTACACCTTTCCCTAATTCTTCAACCATTGGGCCATGAAATGTCACAAGCTTTGCATAACGTGAAACAGCAGTATGTAAAGCTGTAATATCGCTATATCCCCAAAAGATTTTAGGGTTTTGCCGAATGATTTCATATTGAATGTGAGGGAGGAGACGAGCACTTCCGTAACCACCTCGTGCACAGAAAACGGCCTTCACTTCATTATTTATAAATGCTTCATGTATATCGTCAAGCCGAACTTGATCACTTCCGGCTAAAAATCCATATTTCTCGTAAACACTCTTCCCGATTATTACGGATAACCCCATCTCTTGTAATATATTCACACCTTTTAATACATTTTCGATTGTAGGTGGACCAGATGGTGCAATGATCATTACTGTATAACCTTGTTTTAATGCATTTGGATAAATCATTAAGCTCAGCCTCCTTCTCTTTCAATATATTCGCTTCATATGAAGTTCAACCCTTGCAAAAGCAGGGGAAAGCTTATCAAATAAAGAAGATATAAAGGAAATAGGAGGGGAAATGATGTTTACAAGTCGAGTAACAGACATATTAAAAATTGAGTATCCCGTTGTTCAAGCCGGTATGGCAGGCGCGATTACGACGCCAGAACTTGTTGCAGCAGTAAGTAATAGCGGAGGATTAGGGACGCTTGGAGCGGGCTATATGAGCCCAGAACAAATTCGTGAAGCGATTTATAGAATAAGAGAACTAACAGATAAGCCTTTCGGTGTTAATTTACTTGTAACGAAAGAGATACAAATAGAAGCAGAGAAGGTAAATGAGGCGAAAGTATTACTAAGCGGAGTGAATAGAGAATTAGGTATAGAAGTAGAAGGAACGTTAAAGCTTCCAAAAAGCTATAAGGAACAATTACAAGTGCTATTAGATGAAAAAGTACCGGTCGTTAGCTTTGCATTTCAAACGTTAGAAAAAGAAGAAATAAATGATTTAAAAAGAAGTGGAATAAAAGTTATCGGAACAGCTACCCATGTGAAGGAAGCGAAAGTACTTGCTGAGCTAGGAGTAGATATTATTATTGGGCAAGGTAGCGAAGCAGGAGGGCATAGAGGAACGTTTATTGGGAAAGAACGAGATGCTATGATTGGTACTTTTGCGTTAATATCTCAGTTAGTAGGGGTTATTCCGCATATCCCAATTGTCGCAGCAGGTGGTGTAATGAACGGACAAGGGCTTGTTGCGGCATTGGCACTAGGAGCAGAAGGTGTTCAAATGGGATCGGCCTTTTTAACAAGTGAAGAGAGTATTACGCACGATGTGTATAAAGAAGCGGTTTTACATAGTACAGATACGAGCACAACTGTAACTCGTGCGTTTTCTGGGAAATATGCGCGGGGTATTCGGAATGAATTTATAGAGAGACATGAAGGAAAAGAAGAAGGGCTGCCGATGTATCCAGTGCAAAACGTATTAACTTCTAAAATACGCCAAGAGGCAGCGAAGCAAAATAAGGAAGAATATATGTCACTTTGGGCAGGACAGGCAGCATCATTAGCTCGAATCGAATCAGCTCAGCATGTAGTGGAGCGAGTTATGAAAGAAGCAGAGAATGCAATCGAACAATTACAAAATATATACAAAAAGACCACTTGAGTAATTCAAGCGGTCTTTTCATTAGTTTGCTTTATAAAATTGTTGGATGGCTTCGTCGATGTAAACCCAGCCTTTCCAACCTAAGTGCATATGATCTTTTAAGAAGTATTTATCGTATTCATGATTTGAGAAGTCGGCAATTGGATAACCAGCTTTTTCAATTTGCTCATGAACTTTCTTATAGTATGCTTCGCGGCGTTCTTTTGGGAAGCCAGCGTAGTCGTACCAAGGACCTTTGACAGGAACAGAAATGAAGAGTGGTTTTGCACCAGATTGTTTTAATAAATCAAGTACAATTTGTAAATCTTCATATTCTGGCGATTGGTCATAAGCATCATTTTTTAAGTAACCTTCACGTTGCTTTAATTTTTTCTTAATTTTGCTATTGAAGTAACCATCTTCGATACCATATTCATTAGATCCAGATTCTGCTGCACCTGTTTGATCCGCATGTTTACGAGCCTCTTCCCAGTTCATTTGTTTTAATGAAGGGTCAAGCTTCTCTTTGTGCGGTTTAATATTAAACATAGCTGTAAATAAATCTTTACGATCTAAAATGTTACGGTAAATATAAGCGAAAGGTTTAGCAGCAAGTGCTTTTACTTTATACTTCGTATCATCATAAGCGATACCTTCAAGCGAGATTTTTAATAAAGTTTCTTTTTTTACAATCTCAAAGTTTAATAAACGCTTTGCAATTTGTTTTTTCATTTCAGGTTTTAAATCATTGTTGAAAATGAAGTGGTAACCTTGTTGTTTTGAAAAGTTAGGTGCAAAGTGCGTCTCGTCAATACCTTGTGGTACAAACCATTGCGGAGAAAGAACGAATACCATTTTCTTATCTTTCAATTGATCCATTGTAGATGCGAAGTTTAACACATGTACAAGGTCTTGTGTTCCGCCGCGTCCAAGAAGGAATGGCGTAAATCCTTCAGGCTTTACTTTAAAATAATTAGATGGATGGAAAGCATCCATACGTGCGAATTCCGATGAACCGTACATCGGAAGATATTTTGGATCTGCTAACATCTTTTGCTGTAAAATCATACTTTGAATTTTTTCTTCTTTTAAAGAAGTAGCAGCTTGTTCTACTTTTTCATCACTTAAAAGTGGAAGTAGGAAGCGTGTTGGAATAAGTAAGAATACAGCAAAAAGGGCCAATGCTAAAAGCATCGGACCAAATTTTGCTTTGTTCATCGGATTTCTTCCAACTTTTTAATAACCATGTTTGGTGTAGCCCACTCGTCACGGTCAAAATCAGAAATAGAAACTTCAATATCTAAACGCTCTTGGAATTCAACTAATAAAGATACTACAGCGAAAGAATCAAGGATACCTTCCTCAAATAATTGAACATCTAAGTTTTCTTTCACAATATCGTTTTCACATACTTCTTCTAAAATATCTAATACTTGCTCTTTGAATTCTGCCATTTTTAAAATCTCCTTTATATCCGAAATTATTATATGTGCAACTTCTTAATGGAATAAGAAGGGTGCATTAAAAGTATCTGTTAAGGTGTCCAGAGAAGATTAGGAAACCGAAACATACAACGTGGAACGTAATTACAATCGCAAGGACGTGTGTAAATTTATTGTTTGGCCAAAACTTATGCTTTTTGTTTTTTCGTTCGAAAATATCGAATAAAATGAACAGTGCGGCATGATAGAGACCATAAATAACATATTGTGCAACAGCGCTTCCTTGGATGTGCCAAATTCCCATAATGAAGAAGTTTAAAAATGCACCGATATACGAAATTGTGTAACGGTTCTTAATTAACTTTTTCTTCGTTGCAAAAAAGACGAAACGCATGTAAATAAAATCACGGAACCAGAATGATAAACTCATGTGCCAGCGGTTCCAGAAGTCTTTAATATTACGACTAAGGAATGGCTTATTAAAGTTTTCTGGCGTTTTAATTCCCATCATGTAACTGATACCAATTACGAACGCACTATAACCTGCAAAGTCAAAGAATAATTGCATGCTAGTAGCGTACATAAAAATCACATTAGATAAAAGTGTATCTTGATTGGCGAATACGGCCTTTACAAGATATGTTGTTATCAAGTGTGCAATTATAAATTTGTACAGAAAACCTTGGAAAATACGGTTAAGTCCTGTATATAGTAACTTTTGATATTCTTCACCGCTAGGTGGCTTTTGAATATCTTTTTGGAATCTACGGTAACGATCAATAGGTCCACTTGAAATCGCAGGGAAGAATAAAACAAACTCCCAGAAATTAAAGAAGGAAAGTTCTTTAATTAAATTATCACGAACTTCAAAGACCATTTGTACAGCTCTAAATGTTACGTAAGACATACCTGCGAAAACAATAAAATGTAATTCAGGTACAAACGGTGCAATTTTTGCCAAAATAAGAGGCAAAATCGATAAAATAACAGCTATGCAAAACATGAATGTACTATTATTTTGTTTTCTTAAAATTAAATAGCCTTTAATTAGGGCATATTGCCAAATAATAAATGCGGCTAACATAATCGCTTGCTTCGGTTTATCTGAGAAGATAATAGCAATCATGACTAATGTTAATACTGCATTATATTTACGCAACATTTTACCTTTTAATCCAGCTATGATAGTAGGTATTAATAAAATGCCCACTATAGCGAAAAAATAAAATGATCCATATGCGGTCATGCTGTAACCTCACTCAATAATTTTTTGCGATCTACCTTTCCATTTGGTGTCATTGGAATAGAAGATTGATACATGAATTTACGTGGAATCATGTAGTTTGGTAATCGCTCATTGAGTTCTTTTTTGATTGCAGATGTTAATTTGAATTCTTTTTCAAATGAATGTTCTCCAGGAACAACAACCGCTAATAAATAATCGTATTTTTCACCTTTTTTAATTGGAACGATAACTGCACCTTCTACGTAAGAACACGCACGAAGGTGATGCTCAATTTCTTCTAATTCCATTCGATAACCATGCAGCTTAATTTGGAAATCAAGACGACCATTATAGAATAGAAGACCATTTTCAACATAGCCAGCATCGCCTGTTTTATAGGCGCGCTCACCGTCAATCATAGTAAATGCTTTTTCTGTTAATTCAGGGCTTCCTAAATATCCAACGCTTACGCTTGGACCGACAATTACGATTTCGCCTTTTTCACCATCAGGTGCAATCGTACCATCTTCTTTCATAATAAGAAGGCGACAGTCTGATTTACAATAGCCAACTGGAAGTGATTTGTATTGATCAAGCACTTCTTCTGTAACGTGAATACCTGTTACAGCGACAGTAGCTTCTGTTGGACCGTAAGTATTCATAATTGTTGCTTTCGGGAAACGCTCAATTAATTTTCTAGCCACTTCATTTGGTAACACTTCACCGCAGAATAAGAATGTTTTCATGTTCGGTAGCATACTCTCAGAGAAAGATGCTTCCATTAAACACATTTCAGCGAAAGAAGGTGTGGAAGTCCATACTTGAATATCCGATTGCTTTAAAGAAGCAAACAAGTCTTTTGGACGCGCAATCATATCTTTATCGATTGCCCAAAGTGTACCACCTGTTACTAATGATGGGTAAATATCCATTACAGATAAATCGAATGAGAAAGGTGCTTGATTTAAGAATACTTGCCCTGTTTGTAAGTTGAAATCTTCTACAGCCCATTTTGTAAAGCTAACAAGGCAGTTATAAGTAATCTGAACCCCTTTCGGATTACCTGTGCTTCCTGATGTGTAAATAATGTAGAAGTTCTCATCACCTTTTACCGCATGTTCAGGATTTGGAGTGTTCCCTTTATGAGTAAAGAAAATATCTTTTAAGTTGTCTTCACTTACGATGCGAACTGGTAAATCAGTTACAGTTACTGCTGTTGCCGATAAAAGTAATTTCGCACCAGAATTTTCAGCAATACGTTGTACACGATCAGCTGGGATAGATAAATCTACAGGAATGTAAGCATGTCCAGCTTTTACACATCCTAAAAAGTTAATAATCATTTCAGGTTGCATATGGCCATACACCATAATTGGTGAACGATCGTCTGGATACTCAGAAGAAATCCAATGTGCTAACGCATCAGAATCTTCCTTTAATTGTTTGTACGTAATTTTCGCATCTCGCCAAACAAAAGCGGTTTGATCAGGCGTTTCTGCAGCCCACTTTTCAATTTGTTCTAATAACTTCATAACGTTCCCACCCTAGAATTCATTGTAAATAAATGTACTTGTGTTTGTATCATGGAATCCATACAACCAAAGTAATGCAAATAAAATTGCAAGATAATAAACCGTCTTTGCAACCCATTGTGTGAGTGGTCGAGACCATATCTCTTTTAATCTTTCCATGTCTTTCCCTCTCTTAATGAAATAATAGCTCTTTGTAGGTATCATGTCCTACATTATTGTGAAAAAAACAAAATCCCACATTTTAGGTAAAAATAAGTCAAAAGGCTCTTTTTTGATATTAGCACTAAATACTAAAAAAGAAAATCCCTAACTTAGCAATTATATTACATTCAGCATGAATTTGTAATGGGTTTGACATGTAAATAGAAAGTGGATTGTGTGAATACATAAAAGTGGACTATAAGAATACGTAAAAATACAGTATTTGTTTTTATTAATCATTCAAGACGGAGTAAACTTTTAAATTTCTAGTTCTTTTGAAAAGGAGGAAATTATCATGAATAGAGTGTGGAAGAATCTAATTTCGGAAGAAAATATCGTGAAATGGAGAAGGCACTTCCATAAGTATCCGGAATTATCATTTCATGAAAAAGAAACTTCGCAATTTATATATGATACATTATGCTCATTTTCTTCTTTTGAAGTAACGAGACCGACGAAGTATAGTGTACTAGCAATTAAAAGAGGTGTGAAGCAAGGGAAAGTAATTGCGATTCGAGCTGATATAGATGCTTTGCCAATTCAAGAGGAGACAAGTAAATCTTATACATCTGTGAATAAAGGAATGATGCATGCATGTGGGCACGATGCTCACGCAGCTATTTTATTAAGCACAGCAGAGGTGCTATCAAATATAAAGGAAGATTTTGCAGGTGAGATTCGTCTATTCTTTCAGCACGCAGAAGAGGTGTATCCTGGCGGGGGACAAGAAATGGTTGAGGCAGGTGTAATGGACGGTGTTGATTATGTAATAGGTTTACATGTTATGTCTGGATTAGAAAGCGGAAAGATAGGAATTGCGTATGGGCCGATGATGGCGGCACCAGACGTATTTACAGTTGAAATTCAAGGCAAAGGAGGACATGCGGCGCGGCCAGAAGAAACGATAGACCCTATTGCTATCGGAGCACAGATTATTACAAATTTACAACATATCGTATCAAGAAATACGAGTGCTTTTATGCAAAGGGTTATTTCAGTTACACAATTTCATGGGGGAACGGCTGACAATATTATTCCTAGTACAGCAACTTTAATGGGAACCGTTCGTTCATTTAATCAAGCATTGAGGGTGGAAGCAGAAGGGAAAATCGAGAAAATTGTGAAAGGAATTACAGAAGCACATGGAGGATCGTATACATATACGTATCGATATGGATATGATCCGGTTATTAATGATGAATATATTACGAAAATAGTAGAAGAAAGTGCACTACATTTGTTTGGGAATGAGCGTGTTGTGAAGCTTGAACCTTCTATGGGTGGGGAAGATTTTTCAGCATATTTAAGAAAAGCACCCGGTTGTTTCATTAAATTAGGAACAGGTAATGAAAATATATATACTTGTTATCCACATCATCATCCGAAATTTGACGTGGATGAATCAGCATTAATTTGTGGAGTGGAGTTATTTTTAGAGACGACTATAAGATTACTAAAATCATAGAAAAACAAAAAAAGGCAACTGCACTCTATTGCAGTTGCTTTTATTTCTTTCCGTCAGAGAGGGCTGAGAAAGAACTATGCTCATTCATAGTATATGAATAGCTAACGGACAAGCTTGTACATTTTAATCATTTTTTTAAAAATAGTTATTGACATTGATAATCAATGTCAATTAATCTAAATGTAGTTGAAATTGATAATTATTATCAATAGGATGGATGCGACATGTTAATGAGAAAAAATTTTCACCTTCTGCGGAGGGGATTAAAAGATAAAAATAAAGATAAAGATGTTGATCAGCATATGGAATGGCAAAGAAATGTAATTCGGTCTGAATATGTAGATGAGAAGAAGAGCATTCAAACAGAAAAAGAGATACAAAGTAAAGGGAGAGGTTCAGTTGAGTAAGTTAGTAATGATTTTTGCAAGTATGAGTGGAAATACCGAGGAAATGGCTGACCACATTGCCGGCGTAATTCGTGAAACAGAAAATGAAATTGAAGTTATTGATATTATGGATTCACCAGAAGCTTCTATATTAGAACAGTATGATGGAATTATTTTAGGTGCATACACTTGGGGAGATGGTGATCTTCCTGATGATTTCTTAGATTTTTATGATGCAATGGATTCTATTGATTTAACTGGGAAAAAAGCGGCAGTATTCGGATCATGTGATTCGGCTTATCCGAAATACGGAGTGGCAGTTGACATTTTAATAGAAAAGCTACAAGAGCGCGGGGCAGCAATTGTGTTAGAAGGACTAAAAGTAGAATTAACGCCAGAAGATGAAGATGTAGAAAAATGTATACAGTTTGGAGCTGAATTTGTAAAATACCTTTCTTAATGGCAGAAGGGAGATGAAGAGCAAGTGCATGAGAAAATCTCAATCAAAACGATGACAGATTATCATTTGTATGATTTTATGCGTTGTCCGCATAAATTTTATTTTCGTCATATAAAAAGAAGAGAACCTTCTTCATTTGAATGGCAACAAATAGCACAAATGATTGTCAATCAAATTATTAACGAGTATTACATGCTACCTGCGGGTCAACAAACGAAAATTGTACTTTTAATATTAATAGAAAAGTATTGGAAAAAAGTAAGGATTAATATGTTTGCTTCGAAGACGGAGTACTATATTGTATTAGCGAAGCTAACGGATCACTTATTACAGTTTGTTGAAAAGGATGATAGTCAGACACCACCATTGTTTTTATACGAGAAGTTTCAAACATATATGGAAGAGTTAGGTGTCCACATGTCATTGACATTTGAAGTTGGTGAGTGGAGTGCTGAGTCGTTTGTAATTAAAAAGTATGTTGTCGATGCAGATGAGGAAATGCTTGCTCTTTGTCAGAAGCTAATGACAGTATTCGGTTATAAAGCTTTCGGCGTTCTTCCAGGAAAGATTGAAGTTATTAATTTAATAGAAGGAACTAAGTATGAGTACATTCCGAAACAGGAAGATATTATAACTGGAATGGCTGATTTATCTAGAATGAAAGAAATGTTGCAACAACCTGAGCATTATACAGAGCGTCATTTTCGTTCTGAGTGTATAAGTTGTGCATTTCGTAGTGAATGCCAAGGGGAAGAAGTAAAGAAAGAAGCGGAGCAGAAGAAAAATATCGTACATTAAAGGATGCAACTTTGCATCCTTTTTTGTTGTTGACATGAAAAGCTTTTCATCATTTACCGTATATTTGTAGCAGATTTTAATAAAGGGAGGAATAATCAATGAAAGATGAAACGAAAGTATTTCAATGGTTAAAAGAACAGAATGCTCCTTTTGAAATTCAACTGCAAATTTTACAGGCATTTCAATTGTATAAAGTCATTGTTGAAATGGATAAAAAGTTAATGTTGTATGAGGAGAGAGTATATAGGGAGAGAATGTAATCTCATCCCTGTAATCTCATCCCTGTAATATCGTTTTTAGCTGTTCTGTGCCTGTAATGAATTCGAGTTTATTCTCTGACTCAAAGTTATAAATAATATTATGTAGTAAAGGACTGTATTGATAAAAGATAGTAATGCGATGAATGAGTAATGGATCATGATGAGAAATAAGTGTACTGTACTGTTCATATACAGATGTAGTAAACTCATGTCCGAAATCATAATATAGTCCTGCAAAATCAAAAGCAGGATCGCCAATTTGCGCATCACCAAAATCGATAACACCTGAAATGCTTTTGTTATGCTTGTTAAATAAAATGTGATGATGAGTAAAATCAGCGTGAATGATTGTATTTTGAAAAGTGGATGTAGCTAAACATGCAAAGAAATTTTCAAATAAGCGATTTAAGGCTAGTTTCTGTAATGAAGTAAGGCTAGTAGTGAGATATTGGTTTAATTTTGTTTGTAGCTCTTTCCAGTAGGTACATGTTTTTTCAATAGGGAAACATAGCGTTGTAACTTGGTGTAAAGGAATGCTATGTAGTACCGCAAGGAAAGTAGCTAATTGTGTAATAATTGCTTTCAGCTCTGGATCCTCCAGCGTGGCAACTGTGTCTGTTTTTAATGGTTCACCATGAATGAGAGTATAGTAACTACAAAGAGGAACCTCATCAGATTCATTTTTATAAATTAGGTGATATTGTGGAACTTCGATTTCTTGTAGTGATTGAGTGAGAATTGCGCATAGTTCTTTTTCTAACGGAATTCGCATCGCATATTCCTGTTTTCGTGGGAAACGAAACAATAGCTCATCATTTACTATAATTGCTACATTATCCCATCCTTCTTCATTTTGTTTATATGAATGTATAGAAAGATTAGGCAAAGCTTCTTTTATATAATGTTTGTAAGAGTCCATAATTGTTCCTCGTTTCTAAGTTAAGTTATTCCACTTTATGATATCAGAATTTTCTTTCTATACGTTAAAATATAGCTATCATTATGAAGAAGGACGGGAGTATTACGAAAAAAAGACTGTTAATCAGTTCTCTATGTATCGCTTTTGTATTGTTTTGGTCATATAAAGAGGAGGTTTTTGCTACCTTTAAACCGATTGATCAGTACGAGTTAAATAAGGAGTTAAAGAACAAAAGTATAGAAAATTTAACTCATAATGAAATGAGAAAGGTAGGAGAGCATTTTGTGACCGAGCAACTATCAGTGTTTGGGTCTACTAATAAAGAAGATGTGAAACGAAAAGGTGAAGAACTATTTTTAAATAGAGGGTATGAACAATTAATGGGAAATTATTATCCAAATCGTTTTCGAGATTTAGAGTATAAATTTACAAACGAGGAGGTACGTGAAGAGACCGATGAGAGTTTTCTTTATCAAGCTGTAGCGTACGTTGCGGGTACTGAAAATGGTAAGAGAAGTGAAATGAAATTGAATTATGAAGTGAAAATTGTAAAGGTTAATAATATATTTATGGTGCTAGAACAAAAGCAGAGCGTACAATAAAGGAAATTCATTGCTCAATAGAACATTTGGGGGGTGTATTACTTAATGCGGAATAAAAAGGCCCTCAAGGAATAAAGGGCCTTTAAAGATTTTCATTTTGTTGACCAAGTTCTTTTTGAGCAATATATAAATTTCCTTGCTCGACTTGTTTAAGGGTATGAACAGAATCTCCTGCATATCCTTTTTGTGTTTTAACAGTTCTTTTTGAACGATTGGAATCTTGTTTCTTCATATAATAGGCCACCTTTCATCAAAAATAAACGAAAATGATAAGTATGAGTAATACAGCAGCGAAAATGGTAATGCCCATTAAAAACGAAGTGTTTTTATATTTAGGTGGCTTATGTACATCTTGCCGATATCCAGGTGAAATTTCAGGGGCAAATTCTTCATCGAATGATTGCTTTTTTTCTTTGTCGTCCATATGTACCCACCTTTCTTTTTCATTATATTATACGTTACAAGAAAAAATATGCATAAAGAAAACAGCCGCTTTATTATTAGCGGCTGTTTTGTGTTGTATATTTTCGTTGTACTTGAAAGAGACGGATAAGTAGGAAGGCAGCGCCAAATGCTAGACCGATAATAAGACCGATCCAATAGCCTTTTGCGGCCCATTCTGTATACGTTGCTAATATATAACCTAGTGGTAGACCTATTATCCAATAAGCAATTAAAGTCATAATTAGAGCGACATTTACATCTTTATAACCACGCAGAGCTCCTTGTACAGGAGTTGCAATTGCATCTGAAATTTGAAATAAAATCGCAAAGATAAGAAATTCTTTTGCTAAATGATGAACTTTTGCATCTGTCGTATAAATAGAAGCAATTTGATCATCAAAGAAGTAGAGAAGAATCGAATATAATAAAGCAAAGGCAAGGGCTAATCCAATTCCAATCAGTCCGTATTGTTTTGCATTATCGAAACGTTTTGCACCAACTTCGAATCCGACCGCAATAGTCATTGCCATTGCTAAACTTAGCGGAGTCATATATAACAAGGAAGCAAAGTTCATAGCTGCTTGGTGAGCTGCAATAGTTGTCGTACTAAAATTACTCATCATAAGCGTTACCGCAGCGAAAATACTCGTTTCAAAAAAGATAGCAAATCCGATAGGGACGCCAAGCTTTAAGAATGCTGTCCAACTCGAAAGAGAAGGGCGGTATAATTGTTTGAAAATGTTGAAAGAGGCAAAAGGCTCTTTCGTCTGAATAATAATGACTGTAATAATTAAAATGCACCAATATGTTGCAGTGGAAGCAATTGCCGCTCCGACACCACCAAGCTTTGGGAAACCGAAGTTACCAAAGATTAATAAGTAATTTAATATTACGTTAATTGGTAATGATAGTAATGTAATAATCATCGTTGTTCGAGTTTTTCCTAATGCATCAATAAATCCACGTAAAACCGTGTAAGTGAATAAAGGTATAATTCCTATTGCGATAATACTTAAAAATTGAGCTGCAATACGTTCCACAGGTTCTTCTAAGCGCATGCCGTTTAAAATAGGTGAAACGACGAAGAAACCGATGAGGATAACAACGAAGCTAGCACAAATTGCTAAATAAACTGCTTGTATGACAACGTGAGGAACGTCCTCTTTTTTCTTGGACCCAACGAGCTGGGCAACAATGGGAGTCGTGGCCATTAAAATCCCTGTTAACCCAGTACTAACTGGAATCCATATACTTGTTCCAATTGCGACACCTGCTAAATCAGTTGGGCTTGCATGTCCTGACATTGTTGTATCGAAAAAGCTCATCGCAAATAATGACATTTGCGTTACGAAAATCGGAAAAAATAGTAATACAAATTGCTTTAACTTTTGTGAGAATGAAGTAGTTTCTTTCATAAAATCCCCTTTCCGTATAAAAAAACAAACTCTTACTATCATACAATTTAATCAAAGATTAGAAAAGAAATACGCGCCTACAACATATGAAACCAATAAAAAAAAGGATGCACTTTGAAAAGGGATAAGGTATTATGATAAGGTGTGAAAAAATTACATATTATTTGTTATTAAGGAGGCACTACTTGTGGCTGATTGGTTAATTGGTTTAATCATGGGTGCTGTTGAAGGGTTAACAGAGTTTCTACCAGTATCATCAACAGGACATATGATTTTAACAGGACATTTAATTGGATTTGACGATGAGAGAGCGAAAGTTTTTGAAGTTGTTATCCAATTGGGATCGATTTTAGCAGTTGTTGTTATATTTTGGAAGCGTCTATGGTCGTTAGTTGGAATAGGTAAAGTAACAGACGGACCATCGTTAAATTTATTACATATTATTATCGGGATGATTCCTGCCGGGGTACTTGGCGTATTATTCCATAGCACTATTAAAGAGGTTTTATTTGGTCCAGGACCAGTTGTTATTAGCTTAGTAGCCGGTGGTATTTTAATGATTGTTGCTGAGAAGTTTTCAAAACCAAGTACAGCAAGAACGTTAGATGAAATCACATATAAACAGGCATTTACAATTGGAATGTTCCAATGTTTAGCTCTTTGGCCAGGATTTTCTCGTTCTGGTTCTACAATAAGTGGTGGTTTATTAGCTCGCGTGTCGCATACAGCGGCAGCTGAATATACGTTCATTTTAGCGGTACCGATGATGGTAGCTGCAAGTGGCTTAGATTTAATTAAAAGCTGGGATGTATTAAGCTCAGCAGATATAACGCTATTTGTAACAGGATTTGTAACTGCATTCGTTGTTGCGATGCTTGCAATTGTTTCATTCTTGAAATTATTATCTCGTGTAAAACTAACACCGTTCGCTTATTATCGTTTCATTTTAGCTGCGGTATTCTATTTCTTCATTATGTAAAATAAAAACCTGCCGAGCTCGGCAGGTTTTTATTTTACTAATTTTTCTATCATGTTTTCCATTACATGTTCCCAAAGAGAAGTATCATCAGCTAATGTAGCACGGAAATTAGCATACATTTCTTTTTGTTTTTCTTCGAATGTTGGATCTTCTTTTTCAGGTAATGTAGCGCGCATTGAAGTTACTAATTCTTGTACTTTTGGAGCGCGTGGTCCAAAGACGGCTTGTTCATTTCCATCTTTATCAATGAAAATAAAGATTGGAATCGCACGTGCTGTTCCATTTGTTAAATATTGATCCATTAATTCTAAGTTTTCATCGCGAATTAATAAACGCATATCAATATTTGCAACTTCAGAAATTCGTTTCATAACAGGTACGCATAAAAGAGCATCGCCACACCAATCAGCAGTTAATACGATAACACGCCAGCCATCATTTTGACGTTCTTCTAATACAGGAAGTAATTCATTTGGAATTAAAAAATTATTGTAAATGTGTAGTAGCTCGTATTGGTTTACTTGCATTTCATTCACATATGTATCAAAGGACATACCTTTATCAGCCCATTGTTGTAAGTTCATAATTAACACCTCTTTAGTAAGATTTGCTTTCATTGTACCAACTTTTATATAGAAAAGCTTGTATTCTTACTCTTTCTTGTCACTTAATAATTTATTTAATAGAAAAAAGAATAGTACGACACATAATTCAGTTAAGTTGGACATTTGTACGCTTTCTATCCAATCATCAGCAGTATGAATGACGAACCAATCTAGTGTAATTTCAATGAATGAGAAAAGAGTGAGAGAAATCCAATTTGGCATGTTTTGAGTTAATGGATATAGCAGCGCTTTGAAGAAACTGAAAATAAATAATGTAATACCATCTAAGAAAGTGATTAATAGAAAAAAGAGAAGTAAAGCAGTACGTGAACTATACGCTATACCTGTAATTTGAAAGATTCCTACATATACAAAAAATATAAATGTAAAAACTATAATGAGAAAAAGAGCAATAATACTAATGATAATTGTTTTATCTTTTAGGCTGAGATTTGAGAACCTATCCTCCTCATGCATTAAAATACCCCTTTTTCTGGAAGTTGACTTCATTTTATCATGAAATACATATTAAAAAACTACGAATTATGGGAAAATAAGGTGACAAAAAGTAAGATTTCATGTAAAATTATTAATAAGGTTTTTATTTAACTAAATGAAATAAAAGGAGCTGTCAATGTTGTCTCAAAATCGAGAGCAATTAATGGAAGAACTATCGACAAATGTGTTTGCTATGTTTCGCACGTTGCGTAATGATATCGGAAAAATATTCGGTGGTTACATACCGTGGAATGAATTCATCGTCCTAAGAATATTAAATCGTACGAATAAAGAAATGGTATCGCGTGTAGCAAATGAATTAAATGTGTCGAATAGTCATATTACAGCTGTTACAGAAAAATTAATTAATAAAGGTTTTGTAACTCGTTCACGTTCTACATCAGATCGCCGAGTTGTGTATTTAGAGATTACAGAACAAGGGAAAGATTTAGTTGCGAAAATGGAAGATGCGAAAAAACAATATTTACAAGAAAGATTCTCTGCACTTTCAGAAGATGAAATGAATGTAATGATTTCAATTTCCAAAAAACTTATTTAAGTGATTATAAACAAGAAAACGCTTACGTGATAAAATAGAAGGTCTTCCTTATAGATGGGAGATCTTCTTTCGTGTGTAATAGATGTTAATAAATAAAATGTGTATGAAAAAAGATAGAGCGCCATACTACTAATACAAGGAAGGAGGGAGAAATATGACGAATCGTAACGGTAGTAAAGGGAGCGGTAATCAAGGATCACCAAAGTCCGGCCAATTTAATCAGGAATTTAGCACTGAATTTGAAACTGGTAATGATAATAAAGGAAAAGAATATCGTTCTAAAAAAGGGAGTAAATCAAAAAAGGAGTGAAATAATTCACTCCTTTTTTGATTTACGATGCTGCCGATTGATCCGTATTATATTTTTCTTCTGATTTTGCGACAATCATTGCGCAAATTGCATCCCCAGAAATGTTTACAGCTGTTCTAGACATATCTAGAATACGGTCAATACCGATAATTAAAGCGATACCTTCTACTGGTAGATTTACTTGATTTAAAACCATTGTAAGCATTACAAGTCCAACACCAGGTACACCAGCAGTACCGATACTAGCTAGTACAGCAGTTAATACGACCATAGCTAATTGCGGTAATGTAAGTTCAACTCCGTATACTTGAGCGATAAATACAGTGGCTACTCCTTGCATAATGGCAGTACCATCCATATTAATAGTTGCCCCTAGTGGTTGTACAAATGAGCTTATCGCTTTTGGAACGCCAAGCTTATCTTGTGCTGTTTTCATTGCAAATGGAAGCGATGCATTAGAGCTAGATGTACTAAATCCAATTGCCATTACTGGTCCGAAATGTTTAAAGAAACGAACAATACTTTCTTTTGCTAATACCTTTAATAAGCCGCCATATACAAAGACCCCGTGAATAATGAGTACTAACATAACGACAATCATATACTTGAACATCGCAGCGACGCCTGCAAGACCCATTTTACCAACGGATGAAGCGAGCAAACCGAATGTTCCAATTGGGGCTAATTTCATAACGAGATTAACAAGATACATCATTAATTCGTTGCCCTGTTCAAGTAATGAATGGATACCTTGAACTCGTTTTCCTAAAATAGCTATACCGAGTCCAATCAATACGGCAAAGGCAATGATTTGTAACATGTTTCCGTCAGCCATGGCTTTTGCTGGGTTATCTGGTACGATATTTAACAATGTGTCGACGAAAGATGTTTCAGTTTTTGCACCTTCATACTTAAGACCTTCTGTTTTAAAATTACCGCCAGCTCCTGGTTTTATAATAAGTGCAAATGTAACCGCTATAGAGATGGCAACCGCAGTTGTTACGAGAAAGAATGAAATTGATTTTAAACCGATTCTTCCAAGTTGTTTCGGATCTCCAAGACCGGCAGCACCAAGTACGATAGAAATGAACACAACAGGAACAACTAGCATTTTAATAAGTCGAATAAATAATTGACCAATTGGGTTGAACACATATTGATTTAGTGGCTCAAAGATAGATGGAGCAGCTAAATTTAGAGTGAGTCCAACAACTAGACCTAGGAATAATGCGATTAAGATTGCTTTTGTTTGTTTCAATAAAATCCCCCCTTTTGTTTTTGCAAAATTTCTTTCTAAAGTAATTATACCGAAAAAATACCTAATTTGACAATATTTTCTGAATTTTTTGTTTTAATTTAAGTGTAGATAGACTGATTTTGTGTTTGGAAAATAAAATAGACCATCACATAGGATGGTCTAGGGAAGGGGACAATTTATGTCAATTTAATTAGGGATGGAAGTTGCTTTAAGACACTGGGGAATGTCTTATAAATTAGGGAGGAACAACTTCGATACATATACTATAAAAGGTAGGTGTGACTCTCATGTGAACATAGGGTGAAAGAGAGAGGGAGTTTTAAATAAAAGGTAGAAAGACAAAAAAATAAGACCATCATTTATAAGATGGTCAAGGAAGGGGACAATTTATGTCAATTTAATTAGGGATGGAAGCTGTTCAAAGACACTGGGGAATGTCTTATAAATTAGGGAGGAACAACTTCGATACATATACTATAAAAGGTAGATGTGACCTCTGTGTGAACATAGGGTGAAAGAGAGAGGGAGTTTTAAATAAAAGGTAGAAAGACAAAAAAATAAGACCATCATTTATAAGATGGTCAAGGAAGGGGACAATTTATGTCAATTTAATTAGGGATGGAAGCTGCTTTAAGACACTGGGGAATGTCTTATAAATTAGGGAGGAACAACTTCGATACATATACTATAAAAGGTAGATGTGACCTCTGTGTGAACATAGAGTGAAAGAGAGAGGGAGTTTTAAATAAAATGAAAATTTAATGAGTGTTTTTTGTTCATCCCCTGTTGATTATTAGCTTTAACCAATCGGGCGTTTATTGCCCACAAATAGTGGAATAAAAGATAGAGCAAACAAAAAATAAGACCATCATTTATAAGATGGTCAAGGGAAGGGGACAATTTATGTCAATTTAATTAGGGATGGAAGCTATTCAAAGACACTGGGGAATGTCTTATAAATTAGGGAGGAACAGCTTCGATACATATACTATAAAAGGTGGATGTGACCTCTATGTGAACATAGAGTGAAAGATATGGGGATTTGAAAAATAGTACATATGAAATTGTTATTGCTAGCAATATTGAGTTAGGATATAGAGTTTTCCAGCATAAAAACGAAAAGGAATCTGAATATAAATAAAAGTTGTAATCTATGAAAAAAAAGATTATGCTCAACTATATTATGAGAATATAAGGTTTGTCCCAATTATTTAAGGG
Source organism: Bacillus sp. FSL R9-9497 (assembly GCF_038005805.1). NCBI lineage: Bacteria > Bacillati > Bacillota > Bacilli > Caryophanales > Bacillaceae > Bacillus > Bacillus sp. FSL R9-9497. Next base: position 1,355,596 of record NZ_JBBOTY010000001.1, read on the forward strand.
CTTTTAAAAAGCTTTTTATTTATGAGGGGAAAGTTTCACTTTAATAAGGGAGTTAGTGATATGAACGTAACAAAAAAACAAGGGCTGTATAATCGTCTTATACGATTAAACCCACCACAAATATTAGCATTAGGCTTTTTCTGCTTAATTGTGGTTGGCGGTTTGTTATTAAAATTACCATTCGCAACGAAAGCACATATTAGTTGGGTAGATGCTTTCTTTACAGCAACTTCAGCAGCGACCGTAACTGGTTTGGGAGTAGTGGATACAGCAAGTACATTTACGATGTTTGGCGAAATTGTTATTATGTTTTTAATTCAAACAGGTGGTCTAGGTCTTATGACAATTGCCATTTTAATTGTTTGGGTACTAGGTAAAAAAATCGGATTACGCCATCGTTTATTAATTGGAGAAGCATTTAATCAAACCAATATAGGTGGTCTTGTAAAATTAGTAAAGCGTGTCTTTATATTTTCGATTTGTATTGAACTTATTGGGGTCATTTTTTTATCGTTTCGCTTTATTCCAGAGTTTGGTTTTGGAAAAGGTTTATACTATAGTATTTTTCATGTAATTGCATCTTATAATAATGCAGGATTTGCTTTATGGCCAGATAATTTAACAAGATATGTAGGGGATCCCATTATTAATATTGGGATTTGCTCTTTAATTGTAATCGGAGGACTCGGTTTTACCGTATTAATTGATATATGGTATAGTCGCAGTTTTCGAAAATTATCACTTCACTCAAAAATAATGATTATTGGAACAGTAGTGCTAAATGTTATAGCAATGATTGTAATTTTTGTATTGGAATATAATAATGTGAAGACGTTAGGGAATTTATCTTTAAATGAAAAACTATGGGCTTCCTTCTTTCAAGGTATTACTCCGCGGACAGCTGGATTTAATACGGTTGACTATGGAGGTATGGAAGAATCATCTATATTATTTACGATGATTTTAATGTTTATTGGTGCAGGAAGTGTATCGACAGGTGGAGGAATTAAATTAACGACGTTTGTTATCTTAATTACATCTGTCCTTTCTTTCTTTAGAAAAAAGGAGGAAATTGTTTTATTTCAGCGTACAATTAAAATGTCGACAGTAACGAGGGCATTAGCAATTGCTGTTGCCAGTCAAATACTTATTTTAGCAGCGGTATTCATATTAATGCTTACAGAAAACTTCAGCTTTATTCAATTATTATTTGAGACAATATCAGCGTTTGGCACAGTCGGATTAACGATGGGAATTACTGCACAGCTATCGGCATTCGGAAAATGTATTATTATGTTTGTTATGTTCTGCGGATTAATTGGACCATTAACACTTGTGTTCTCTTTAGCGCGACCAGCAAAACAAAAAATAAAATATCCATCGGAAGATGTGTTTACAGGATAAGGTATCCCGCGTTAAGCGAGATACCTTTTTCTTTTTTAGAACAGGGAGAACAATAGACCAATAAGTGCTACTCGGAATAAAATTGCGATAAGTGCAGCAATTCCACCGACAACTGCAGCGATACCGCCAGTTACAGTAGCTCCGCGATTATAAGCGTAAATACCGAGTAAAACAGAAACAAGACCAAATAGTGTTGGAAATGTAAATAGCGATAAGATAGATAGCGCAAGAGCGATAAAACCAGCAGTTGATCCAGCAGCGGACGATTTTACAACATCTTTATCGTCTTTATCATCGTAATTATAATCAATGCGTTGTGGTGCAACCTCAGCGGCGTACTCTTCTTTATAGTCACTATAATCACTATCTATTCTATCTCTTCTTTTATAATCATCAAATTTCTCAGTCAAAGTCATGACTCCTTTCATAACAAGGTTCAATAGTAGTATGTATCTCTTTTTCTTTTTTATCCCGCTATTTGTGGGAGTCGAGCTACGTACACATCCCACTGATTAAAGTTTCACTATACCGGAGCATGTACAGGGAGTAGTATCTTTTAAAAGAAGGAAAATGTTTTTTTGAAATAGGAAAAGTTAGTATGACTTCCTCTATTTTGGAAAATATAAAAAGGAATAATGAGGAAAGGGTGCAATACATAATGGAACATCCAATTGAAAATTTAATGAAAACGGCAATGACAAATTTAAAAGAGATGGTAGATGTAAATACAATTGTTGGGAGCCCGGTTTCAACAGCTGACGGAAATGTAGTATTAACAGTATCTCAAGTGGCTTTTGGTTTTGGAGCTGGTGGAAGTGATTTTAAAGGGGATTTCATTGCTGAAAAACATAACGGTGGGCAAAATCAGCATAAAGAGAACAAACAAGGGCATCCATTTGGAGGAGGAAGCGGGGCTGGGGTTTCCATTAGTCCAGTAGCTTTTTTAGTAGTTGGTTCTAATGGGGTGCAAGTATTACATCTCAACAGCAGTACACATTTAATTGAAAAGGCTTTAAATACTGTACCAAGCACTGTAGATAAATTTGTGAATGGTCGTCAAAAGTGAACTTGCATTTTTTAGGAATTATGATATATTAGAAAAAGTGCGCTTTAGGATGATCGGAATAATTGAAATGTAAATATATATGATGTGTGGAATAAGGGAGAGGAATTTATGATTAATATCAAAAACTTAGTAGTTGGCTTATTTATGTTAGTAAGCGGCTTTGTTGTATATGTAATAAAAGAAAAAGCTCCATTCTAAAACAGACAAACCGTTAATGTCTGTTTTTAATTTACCGAAAAAAATTGACAAGTTATTGTATTGGTGTTATAATTTTAATTCGTGTCTCGGTTACAGCTAGTGTAAAGTAAATATCTCTTATGAATGCAATACGAAAAGTTTGCGAAAGATCGGGTAATTTTATCAACAACTTTTGTGAACAAACCCTATAAATTGTATTTGTAAGCTATATATGTATACTAGTGAATCAAGGAGCGGTCAGTGGAACCGTAATGATGAGAGAGAGGTAGGGCTTTCATCCAGTATATGTTACTTTCCCGTTAGGTGAATATAAAAAAGAGGACTCCTTTTAAAAGGAGTCCTCTTTCATTTTTTAAGTGCGACTTTCAACTTGTTGACAAATTTCATCCGTTGTTAAACCGTGAGCTGTAATGACTGATCCTTTAATTGATGTATCTGCAATGCCCATCACATTAGAATCTTGCCCAGTTACAACGCAACAATCACACCCTTGTGCATCCTGTTCTGAGTTAAGTGTAACAACTTCATGACCTTGTTGTTGAAGAGCTTGTTGAACGTCTGTTAATGAGTTTTCAACGCCAATTCTAGCCATAATTCTCACCTCCTACCATCTAATTGCTAGTATGCTCAAGTTCACTGCATATATTTATGAAAAGACGGTAGGAAGTAAATCTTTGTTTAGTCGTTATATACGCCAGTAAGCATTTGACTAACGAATTGATCGTTTAATGTATCTTGTGCTGAAGAAGTATTTGAATGGATGTCGATTGAAGCAATAAAATGATTATGTTCTTTCGTATTTGGTTCTACCTCTACGTAATTATCGAATTTACAAAAACCTTTCGTATCCATTAGATCAAATAATTGCAGCATTTCTACTACCTCTTGTCTCGTTCCTTTAATTTGTACACACGCCATATTTATTTCCTCCTTTATTTTGACAAATTGTTTTTTAAAAATAGGATTATGATTACGAAATGAAAAATATGAATGTTATTTTTAGACAGCGCTATTTTTGTTATTTCCCCCCTTTTTCAGCAAAAGTCGTTATATATTCCCAGATTTATAAAATCGGACGTCCGTTTATTGAATACAATAGATTCGTATCAATTGATGAAAATCCTTCTTTTAAACAAATATTTTTTTAGTGGAAATTAGCGAAAAAAATTTTTGGTTTTTTTGTAAACGTTAACAATGTTGTTAAATCAGTATAAGCAAAGAAGTACGTACGATTAAAAATTATAAATTTTCTAAAAATTAACTTGATTTATTTAGAAAGGAGAGTAAACTAGGAAACAATAAAAAATTCATAGAACATAGGAGGCGCTTCTAGTGAATGAGCAATGGATTTTCTTAAATGGAGAATTTGTTCCAAAAGATGAGGCAAAAGTTTCAGTATATGATCATGGCTATTTATATGGCGATGGAGTGTTTGAAGGAATTAGAGTTTATAGCGGTAATGTTTTCCGTTTGAGAGAGCATCTTGTCCGGCTGTATGAATCAGCAAAATCAATCCTTTTAGAAATTCCATATTCATTAGATGAAGTAACAAATATTGTTGTTGAGACGATTCGACAAAATAAATTATCTAATGGATACATTCGCCTTGTTGTATCAAGAGGAGCAGGAAATCTTGGATTGGATCCCGATTCATGTAAGAAGCCGAATGTAGTAGTAATTGCAGAACAATTATCTTTATTCCCGCAAGAATATTATGAGAAAGGGATTCCAGTTGTAACAGTTGCAACGCGCCGAAATCGTCCCGATGTTTTATCCCCTCAAGTAAAATCTTTAAATTACTTAAACAATATTTTAGTTCGTATTGAAGCGAAATTAGCTGGAGTACAAGAAGCACTTATGTTAAATGATCAAGGATATGTAGCTGAAGGATCAGGAGATAACGTGTTTATTGTTAAAGGAAATAAATTAATTACACCACCAAGTTCTGCTGGAGCGTTAGAAGGTATTACACGAAACGCTATTTTAGAAATCGGCGAAAAACTTGGGTATGACGTAAGAGAAGAGTTATTTACAAGACATGATGTATATGTAGCTGATGAAGTGTTTTTAACAGGAACAGCTGCTGAAGTGATTGCTGTTACGACAGTAGATGGTAGAACGATTGGCTTAGGGCAAACAGGTCCACATACGAACCGTTTATTAGAAGAGTTTCGTAAGTTAGTTGTAGAAGATGGAGAGAAAATTTACGAAGAAAATAAAGTTGGATAACAACTTTTTTAACATAAGAAAGCGTTGATAGGGAGGAGTAGTTGATTGTGAAGCCTCACAGAGAGTCGGTGGTTGCTGAAAACCGATGGTTCACGTCGACGAACATCGCCCTTGAGTGCTAAGCTAAAGCATTTGTCTAGGCTTAGACGGTAGCTCCGTTATTAGCTAGATCCATTTATGGATCACTGAGGCAAGAGTATTCTTGCGAAGAAGGGTGGTACCGCGAAATCTTTCGTCCCTTCAGCACATAGCTGGAGTGTGGACGTAGGATTTTTTTATTGTATAAAAGTTTGAAAAAGGGGGCTTATAAGAACAATGTCTTCAAAAACGGAAGAGAAACTGGCAACTGGTGCACAGCTATTGTTAGAAGCGCTAGAAAAGGAAGGGGTAGAAGTGATTTTCGGTTATCCGGGTGGTGCCGTTTTACCTCTCTATGATGCATTGTATGATTGTGAAATTCCGCATATTTTAACAAGGCATGAGCAAGGGGCAATTCACGCTGCTGAAGGATATGCCAGAATTACAGGGCATCCAGGGGTTGTAATTGCAACGAGTGGACCAGGTGCTACAAATGTAATTACGGGTCTAGCTGATGCAATGATTGATTCATTGCCACTTGTAGTATTTACAGGCCAAGTAGCAACAACGTTAATTGGGAGCGATGCTTTTCAAGAGGCAGATATTATGGGACTTACGATGCCAGTGACAAAACATAACTATCAAGTGCGAAAGGCCTCAGATTTACCTCGAATTATTAAAGAAGCATTTCATATTGCTAAAACAGGAAGACCAGGACCAGTCGTTATTGACCTTCCGAAAGATATGGTAGTCGAGAAAGGTGAGCGATGTAGTAATGTACAAATGGATTTACCAGGATATAACCCTAATTATGAACCGAATCTACTTCAAATAAACAAATTACTCAAAGTAATTGAAACCGCAAAAAAACCGTTAATTTTAGCTGGAGCGGGTATATTGCATGCGAAAGCTTCGAAAGAATTGACAAGTTTTGCTCGTAAATATGAAATTCCTGTTGTGCATACATTACTTGGTCTCGGTGGCTTTCCACCAGATGATGAACTATTTTTAGGAATGGGAGGAATGCACGGTTCTTATACAGCCAATATGGCGTTATATGAATGTGACTTACTCATTAATGTAGGTGCGAGATTTGATGATCGGCTTACAGGGAATTTAGCTTATTTTGCTAAAGGGGCTACTGTTGCACATATCGATATCGATCCAGCAGAAATCGGGAAAAATGTGCCGACTGAAATTCCTATTGTTGCAAGTGCTAAGCGGGCATTGGAAGTATTACTTGAACCAGAAGGGGGAAAAGAAAATCATCATGAATGGATCACTTTATTAAAGGGGAGAAAAGAACAATATCCATTCTCTTATAAAAGAAACTCTGAAAGTATTAAGCCTCAATACGCAATTGATATGTTATATGAAATTACGAAGGGAGAAGCGATTGTAACAACAGACGTTGGGCAACATCAAATGTGGGCAGCGCAATATTATCCGCTGAAAAATCCAGATAAATGGGTAACTTCTGGTGGATTAGGAACGATGGGGTTCGGATTTCCAGCAGCAATCGGTGCGCAAATTGCAAAGCCTGAGGAACTAGTTATTGCAATTGTCGGTGACGCCGGATTTCAAATGACCTTGCAAGAATTAAGTGTGTTAAAAGAACACTCGTTGCCTGTTAAAGTATTTATCTTAAATAATGAAGCTTTAGGAATGGTAAGACAATGGCAAGATGAATTTTATAATCAAAGATACTCGCACTCTTTATTGTCGTGTCAACCAGATTTCGTCGCTCTTGCGAATGCGTATGGCATAAAAGGAGTTCGCATAGAGGATCCACTTCTTGCAAAGAAGCAAATACAGCAGGCGATTGAATTACAAGGACCAGTCGTAATTGATTGCCGTGTACTTCAATCAGAAAAGGTAATGCCGATGGTTGCGCCAGGGAAAGGTGTTCACCAAATGGAGGGAGTGGAAAAAAGGTGAAGAGAATTGTTACAGCGACAGTTCGAAATCAAAGTGGTGTGTTAAACCGAATTACAGGGGTTATGACACGAAGACATTTTAATATTGAAAGTATTTCAGTAGGTCATACGGAATCATCGGACATATCGCGGATGACGATTGTTGTACACGTTGAAAATGAACAGCAAGTGGAGCAGTTAATTAAACAACTTCATAAGCAAATTGATGTTCTGAAAGTATCAGATATTACAGAAGAAGCGATGATTGCTAGAGAACTTGCACTTATTAAAGTAGCAACATCAGTAGCAAGAGCAGAATTATATAGTTTAATTGAACCGTTTCGAGCCGCTGTAATAGATGTTGGGAAGGATTCCATAGTTGTGCAAGTAACAGGTACGCAAGATAAAGTAGAAGCGTTAATCGAATTACTTCGTCCATACGGTCTGAAAGAAATTGCTAGAACAGGTGTAACAGCATTTACGCGTAGTATGAAAAAACAAGATAAGCAAGTTATGTTAATTCAATAATCATTTAAATATAGGGGGAAATGAAAATGACAAAAGTTTATTATGAGAAAGATGTAACGGTAAATGTATTAAAAGAAAAGAAAGTAGCAATCATTGGATATGGTTCGCAAGGTCATGCGCATGCGCAAAACTTACGTGATAACGGATTTGATGTAGTAGTAGGTTTAAGAAAAGGTAAGTCTTGGGATAAAGCGAATGAAGATGGATTTTCTGTATATACAGTAGCAGAAGCAGCGGAAAAAGCTGATGTAGTAATGATTCTACTGCCTGATGAATTACAACCAGAAGTATATGAAGCTGAAATTGCACCAAATTTACAGGCTGGAAACTCTCTCGTGTTCGCACATGGATTTAATGTTCACTTTGGTCAAGTAAAACCACCAGCTAATGTAGATGTATTTCTAGTAGCCCCAAAAGGACCGGGGCATCTCGTACGCCGTACGTTCGTCGAGGGCGGAGCTGTTCCTGCATTATTTGCAGTATACCAAGATGCAGCAGGAGTTGCGACTGAAAAGGCACTTTCTTATGCTGATGGGATTGGAGCGACGAGAGCTGGTGTATTAGAAACGACATTTAAAGAAGAAACAGAAACAGATTTATTTGGAGAGCAAGCTGTGCTTTGCGGCGGAGTAACTGCGCTAGTAAAAGCTGGGTTTGAAACGTTAGTTGATGCGGGATATCAGCCTGAACTTGCATATTTTGAATGTTTACATGAACTGAAGCTAATCGTTGACCTTATGTACGAAGGTGGACTTGAAAATATGAGATATTCAGTTTCTGATACAGCGCAGTGGGGAGACTTCGTATCAGGACCACGCGTTGTTACTGAAGATACGAAGAAAGCGATGGGGGCAGTATTAGCAGAAATTCAAGATGGTACATTTGCAAGAGGATGGATTGCAGAACATAAAGCAGGAAGACCAAATTTCCATGCGACAAATGAGAAAGAGAATAAACATGAAATCGAAGTAGTTGGACGTAAATTACGTGAAATGATGCCTTTCGTACAGCCGCGAGTAAAGGTAGGGGTTAAATAATATGAAGCAGGTTTTGTTCATGGATACAACGCTTCGTGATGGCGAACAATCACCAGGAGTAAATTTAAATGAACAAGAGAAATTACAAATTGCTAGGCAATTAGAGAGGCTTGGTATTCATGTAATGGAAGCTGGATTCGCGGCAGCTTCCGAAGGCGACTTCCAATCGGTAAAACGTATTGCGAATACAATTCAAAATGCTACGGTTATGAGTTTAGCTAGAGCGAAAGAAAGTGACATTCGAAGAGCATATGAAGCTGTGAAAGGTGCTGTATCCCCTCGTCTACACGTATTTCTAGCTACGAGTGATATTCATATGAAATATAAACTTTGTATGTCAAAAGAAGATGTGTTAAATAGTATTCATCGCTCGGTTACGCTTGGAAAATCATTATTTCCGACAGTACAATTTTCTGCAGAAGATGCGACAAGAACATCGAGAGCATTTTTAGCTGAAGCAGTAGAAATTGCGATTCGAGCAGGAGCGAATGTAATTAATATTCCGGATACAGTTGGATATACGAATCCGGAAGAGTATTATTCTCTTTTTAAATACTTACAAGAATCCGTTCCTTCATATGAAAAAGCAATTTTCTCTTGTCATTGTCATGATGATCTTGGGATGGCAGTAGCAAATTCATTAGCTGCGGTTGAAGGCGGAGCGTTGCAAGTAGAAGGAACAATTAATGGAATTGGAGAAAGAGCAGGTAATGCGGCGCTAGAAGAGGTCGCAGTTGCTCTTCATATTAGAAAAGATTTCTATAAGGCGGAGTCTTCTATGATGCTAAAAGAAATTAAAACGACGAGTACATTAGTAAGCAGATTAACAGGTATGGTTGTACCGAAAAATAAAGCGATCGTTGGAGCGAATGCTTTTGCTCATGAATCCGGAATTCATCAAGATGGTGTTTTAAAAGAAGTGACAACATATGAAATTATTGAACCAGCGCTAATAGGCGAATCTCAAAATCTATTCGTACTTGGAAAACATTCTGGACGTCACGCGTTTACAGAAAAAATGAAAGAGCTTGGCTATGAATTTACAAAGGAAGAACGAGATGCGGTGTTTGAAGCGTTCAAAAAATTAGCTGATCGTAAGAAGGAAATTACTGAGGAAGATTTACGTGCGCTTATGCTTGGTGAAGCAGCATTTGCAGCTCAGCAATATAACATTACGCAACTACAAGTTCATTTCGTATCAAATAGTACACAATGCGCGACAGTTGTACTAAAAGACGAAGAAGGAAATGCATACGAAGATGCAGCCACTGGTTCTGGTAGTATTGAGGCGATCTATAATGCAATCCAAAGAATTTTAGGATTAGAATGTGAATTGGTGGATTATCGCATACAATCTATTACACAAGGTCAAGACGCACTGGCTCATGTTCATGTTGAATTAAAAGAAGGAACGCATCAAGTATCAGGTTTTGGTGTTGCGCAAGATGTATTGGAAGCGTCGGCAAGAGCATATGTCCATGCAGCAGGGAAATTAAAATCTCTTATAGCGCTTGTGAAATAAATATTTGATAGGTGAGAGAAGCTTTCCTCACCTATCAAATTAAAGTTCTGAAAATTCGGTTAAAAGGAGTGTTAAAAATGGAAAAACGTATCGTTTGTTTAGCTGGTGATGGTGTTGGTCCAGAAGTAATGGAAAGTGCGAAGGAAGTATTGCATATGGTAGAAAGGCTATATGGACATCATTTTCATTTGCAAGATGAGTACTTTGGTGGTGTTGCTATCGATTTAACTGGGCAACCATTACCACAGCGAACACTTGCCGCCTGTTTAGCGAGTGATGCGGTTTTACTTGGAGCAGTAGGTGGACCAAGGTGGGATAGTGCGAAAGAAAGGCCTGAGAAAGGATTATTAGCATTAAGAAAAGGACTCGGTGTATTTGCGAATGTTCGCCCTGTAACGGTAGAAAGTGCAACTGCACATTTATCACCATTAAAAAACGCTGATGAAATTGATTTCGTTGTCGTTCGTGAATTAACAGGCGGAATTTATTTTTCTTATCCGAAAGAGCGAACGGAAGAAGTGGCGACAGATACACTTACGTATCATCGCCATGAAATTGAACGTATCGTTTCGTATGCTTTTCAATTAGCGAATAAGCGGAAGAAAAAAGTAACATCTATTGATAAAGCGAATGTTTTAGAGTCTAGTAAATTATGGAGAACTGTGACAGAAGAAGTAGCAATTCGCTACCCAAATGTGGAAGTAGAACACATTTTAGTAGATGCAGCAGCTATGGAATTAATTCGGAATCCAGGAAGATTTGACGTTATTGTAACGGAAAATTTATTTGGTGATATTTTAAGTGATGAGGCTTCAGTATTAGCTGGATCATTAGGAATGCTTCCATCAGCAAGTCACGCTGAAAAGGGACCTTCATTATACGAGCCTATTCACGGATCAGCACCGGATATTGCGGGGAAAAATAAGGCGAATCCAATTGCGATGATGCGTTCTGTTGCAATGATGCTTGGGCAATCGTTCGGATTAACGAGAGAAGGATATGCAATTGAAGAAGCAGTTTCTGCAGTCCTTAAATCAGGAAAATGTACAGCAGATATCGGGGGGACTGAAACGACAACTTCATTTACAAAGGCAGTTATTCAAGAAATGGAAGAGCAAGCGTTAGTAGGGAGAGGAAGATAATGGGGAAAAGGTTACTAGATAAGCTTTGGGAAAGACATGTAGTTGCGACTAATGAAAATGGATTGGATTTATTATATATCGATCTACATCTTGTTCATGAAGTAACGTCACCGCAAGCCTTTGAAGGCTTGCGGCTTACAAATCGAACAGTCCGCAGACCAGATTTAACATTTGCAACGATGGATCATAATATTCCAACGAAAGATGTTTGGAATATTACCGACCGCATTGCGAAGCAGCAACTAGATACACTTCGGGAAAACTGTAAACAATTTCAGGTGCCATTAGCGGATATCGGAGATGAAGAGCAAGGGATCGTTCATGTAATAGGACCAGAACTTGGGCTTACGCAGCCAGGAAAAACGATTGTTTGTGGTGATAGTCATACAGCAACACACGGTGCTTTTGGCGCACTAGCGTTTGGTATTGGTACGAGTGAAGTGGAACATGTATTGGCAACGCAAACGTTATGGCAACGAAAGCCGAAAGCGATGGGCATTGAGTTAAAAGGAAAGTTACCGCAAGGTGTTTATGCGAAAGATATTATTTTACACCTTCTTTCAAAGTACGGAGTAGCAGTTGGAACAGGTTACGTAATGGAATTTTACGGAGAGGCCATTCATGCTATGGATATGGAAGAGAGGATGACGCTTTGCAATATGGCAATTGAAGGGGGAGCAAAGGCTGGCATTATTGCACCAGATGAAAAAACGGTTACTTACGTAAAAGGGCGTAAATATGCACCGAAAGACTATGAATCTATTAAGAAAAAATGGTCAGAACTTTATACAGATTTAGATGCAGTTTATGATTTACATATTCTAGTAGATGTTACGGATTTAGCGCCGTACGTTACGTGGGGAACAAATCCTAGTATGGGCGTTCGGATTGATGAGAAATTGCCAGAAAAGCATGATGCAAATGACGAAAGAGCGTTTTCTTATATGGGATTGAGTCCCGGACAAAGTACGTATGACATTCCAGTTCAACATGTTTTCATTGGATCTTGTACAAATTCCAGGCTTTCTGACTTAGAAATTGCTGCATCTGTCGTGAAAGGTAAAAAAGTAAAAGAAGGTGTGCGAGCACTTGTTGTACCTGGATCTCAAAGGGTAAGAGAAGCAGCGATGCATAAAGGGTTACATCGCATATTTGAAGAAGCTGGATTTGAATGGAGAGAGCCCGGATGCTCAATGTGTCTAGGTATGAATCCAGATCAAGTGCCTGAAGGGGAACATTGTGCCTCTACGTCAAATCGCAATTTTGAAGGAAGACAAGGAAAGGGAGCACGAACGCATTTAGTTAGCCCGGCAATGGCGGCAGCGGCTGCGTTATATGGTCATTTTGTTGATATTAGAAAGGAGAGTTATGATGGAGCCATTTCGTATTCATAAAGGTACGGCCGCAGTACTGATGAATGATAACATTGATACAGATCAAATTATTCCGAAGCAATATTTAAAGAGAATTGAAAGAACTGGGTTTGGGAAGTTTTTATTTGATGAATGGCGATATGATAATAATCGCCAAGAAAACCCTAATTTCCCGCTTAATGCACAAGAAAGAAAAGGAGCCAGCATATTAATTACAGGTGATAATTTTGGATGTGGCTCATCTAGAGAACATGCTCCATGGGCACTTGCTGATTATGGTTTCCGCGTTATTATCGCTGGAGGGTTTGCCGATATCTTTTATATGAATTGTATGAAAAATGGCATGTTACCGATTGTAATGGATAAAGATATGCGTGAACAACTTGCTAAAACAGATGCGGGGGAACAAATTACAGTTGATTTAGAAAATGAAATAATGACAACGAATACGCATAGATTCCATTTTACAATCGAGAAAATGTGGAAAGAGAAGTTATTAAATGGTTTAGATGAAATTAGTATTACAATGCAATATGAACAAGAAATAAAAGAGTATGAAAGAAAAGTGGCTTTACATTAAAAAAATGACGGAATATTAAAAATGTATTTACATTCAAAATTAACTGTTATATACTATGTGAAAATCAGAGGAGAAAGGGAGTAAGTATTATGAATATCGTGCAATCTATTACAATGCTTACACAACTACATCATCATACATGAAACCCTTGAACCTAGCGTGAAAACGTGTAGGTACAAGGGTTATTCCCGTTGTACCTACACTCTACTGAAGAGCCTTGTAGGTATTTTGTCTACAAGGCTCTTTTTATTTTCGGCTTAGGGGAATGAAATAGGCATACATTAGAAGGGGAAAGGTGTGAAAATTTAGATGACAAAATGGAAACGAGCAAACCCGAATGGAACGAGAGATTATTTATTCGAAGAATGTACGTTAATTGAAGAAGTAGAACAAAAACTAAGACTTACTTTTTTAGAGAGAGGTTATGAGGAAATAAGAACACCTACAATTGAATTTTATGATGTTTTTGCATTTCAAAATAGACCGATAGATGAAGAGAAGATGTATAAATTTTTTGATGAAAAGGGAAGGATTATCGTTTTACGTCCAGATATGACAATTCCTTTAGCGAGAGTGATTGGAACACAGAGACGGGATACGCCACTTAAAGTGACGTATAGCGGGAATGTATTTCGAGCGAATGAATCCCATTCTGGAAAATATAATGAAATCGTACAAAGTGGTATTGAAGTTATCGGGATTGATAATGTAAGAGCTGAAATTGAATGTGTAATAAGTGTCATTCAAGCACTTCAAAAGTTGAAGGTGCAATCTTTTACAATTGAGATTGGGCAAGTACAGTTATATAAATGTATTGTAAAAAAACTCTCCATCCATGATGAAGAAGAAAGGGTACTTAGAACATATATAGAAAGTAAAAATTATGCTGCCCTCTCAAATTTTATCGGAGAAAAGAAATTAGATCGATGCGATGAGACAGTAAGGTTACTTGAGAAATTGCCAAGGCTATTTGGAAATTTAGAAGTTATTGAGGAGGCAGAAAAGCTTGCTTCAAGTAATGAAATGAAAATGGCAATTGCAAGAATAAAAGAAATGTATGAAACAATTGAAACGTTAGGATATGGTTCTTACATATCAATTGATTTGGGCATGATTCAACACTTAGATTACTATACGGGTGTTATTTTCAAAGGATATATATATGAAATTGGAGAAGAAATCGTTAGTGGCGGAAGATACGATGAGCTAATTGGCAATTTTGGAGAAATGCTGCCAGCTGTTGGACTCGCGATACAAGTAAATCAAATTGTGAAGGCGCTGCAAGAGCAGCAAGAACCATATGAACGAAATCAAATTGATATTGTGATTCATTATGAGTTAAATACAATAGCGGAAGCAGAAAGGCTACGAAATTTACTTCGAAAGGATGGAAAAAATGCTTGGTTATCTCTATTCTCTAATTTAAGCGATACCTTTCAATTCGCAAGAAAAAATAAAATAGGAACGGTCGTTGAGGCAAAGAATGAATACTTAGTGGAATATGTATGGAATGAGAAATGGGTAGTCCAGAAAGAAGGAGAGGCTTCATGCGTAACATTCAAATTGCGTTAACGAAAGGAAGATTAGAAAAACATGTCATTCCACTTTTTGAGCAGATTGGAATTGATTGTTCCGAGCTCAAAAATAAAGGTCGGAAGCTTGTATTTCAAAGTAAAAATACAAATATTTCATTTATTTTAGTAAAAGCGGTTGATGTTGCTACTTATGTAGAACATGGGGTAGCTGATATTGGCATCGTTGGAAAAGATATTTTAATGGAAAACGAGAAAGATATTTATGAAATGCTGGATTTAGGAGTGGGGATTTGTAAGTTTTGTGTGGCATCTATTCCTACGTATAATCCGAAGAGTTACCGGAAGAAAAGAATTGCTACGAAATACCCGCATATTACTTCTACTTATTTTCATGATAAGGGAGAGGATGTAGAAATTATTAAAATAGAAGGTTCTGTAGAAATCGCTCCTCTTCTTGGATTGGCGGATGCAATTGTAGATATTGTTGAAACAGGAAAAACATTACAAGAGAATGGACTCATTGTATTTGAGGAAATGCACTCTATATCGGCTCGGATGATTGTGAATAAGGCAGCTTTAAAAACTAAAAAAGACGAAATATTCAGTATTGTAAATATGATGGAGCAAGAAATCTTATCAGGGAAATAGGAGGATTTAAAGTGGAAATCATTTATGAAGATTTTAAGGAGGCATTATCTAAAATAAAAGTGCTAAGAGAAAACGCTAATATAATAGAAGAAACTGTTCAAAGAAGTGTAAGAGAAATCATTAGAAATTTAAGGGAAGGAAAAGATGAGGCTTTATCTTTCTATACAAAAAAGTTTGATGGTGTAGAGATGAAAGATTTTCGTGTAAGTGAAGAAGAAATACAGCAAGCGAGTATGTTTGTAGAGAATTCATTTTTAGAAGCTTTAAAAGAGGCGAAGAAAAACATTGTTTCGTATCACGAAAAGCAAAAGAAGCACTCAATATTCGATTGTGAAAGTAAAGGGATAATTAGAGGGCAACTCATTCGGTCGTTAGAAAATGTAGGTGTATATGTACCGGGTGGGACAGCCTCATATCCTTCTTCAGTATTAATGAATGTATTGCCGGCGAAACTCGCAGGTGTGAAAAAGATTGTAATGGTAACACCGCCGAGGAAAGGAGGAATTGATCCGCATATATTAGCTGCTGCAGATCTTGCGGGAGTAGATGAAATTTATACGATAGGTGGAGCACAAGCAATTGCTGCGTTAGCATACGGGACGGAATCGATTCCGAAAGTGGATAAAATAGTTGGACCGGGAAATTTGTACGTCGCTCTAGCGAAACGAGAAGTATACGGAATAGTAAATATCGATATGATTGCTGGTCCATCAGAAATTGTAGTTGTCGCGGATGAAACAGGTAATGCAAAATATATCGCAGCGGATTTATTATCGCAAGCAGAGCATGATGAGAGAGCAACGGCGATTTGTATTACAACGAATATGGAACTAGCTAAAGAAGTAGAAAAAGAGGTAGAAAGACAGTTAGAAACGTTACCAAGAAGTGAAATTGCACGTGAATCAATAAATAGAAATGGAGCCATCTTTATCGTTGCTTCTTTAGAGGAGGCACTAAAGTTATCAAATAAAATTGCTCCAGAACATTTAGAGTTACATATAAAAGAACCGATGAATGCTCTAGATTATGTGAAACATGCAGGCTCTATTTTCCTTGGGCCATATGCACCTGAAGCGCTCGGGGATTATTTGGCGGGACCGAATCATGTATTACCAACGAGCGGAACGGCAAGATTTTTTTCTCCGTTATCAGTCGATGATTTCGTGAAAAAATCAAGTTTTATTTCTTATACAGAGGAAGCATTAAAAAATGTACAGCATCATATTGTAGAGCTTGCAAATAAAGAAGGGTTACATGCACATGCGAGAGCAATCCAAATAAGGTTTGAGGAGGAAAAATAATGCGTCAGTCCAGTCAAGCACGTGAGACGACAGAAACAAAAATTAAATTAAGTTTGCAGCTTGATGAAAGTACGAGTGTATCTATTCAAACGGGGGTTGGTTTTTTCGATCATATGCTGACTTTATTTGCTAGACATGGAAGATTTGGATTGCAAGTTGAGGCAGAAGGTGATGTATTTGTCGATGCACATCACACCGTTGAAGATGTTGGAATTGTACTCGGAAATTGCTTGAAAGAAGCATTGCAAAATAAAGAAGGAATTAATCGTTACGGTTCCGCGTATGTACCGATGGATGAATCTTTAGGATTTGTTGCAATTGATATAAGTGGACGCTCATATTGTGTATTTCAAGGGGAATTAATAAATCCGAAGCTTGGGGATTTTGATACAGAATTGACGGAAGAATTTTTTAGAGCAGTTGCACATGCTGCCAATATTACATTACATGCGCGCGTTCTATACGGAAGTAATACACATCACAAAATTGAAGCATTATTTAAAGCTTTTGGTAGAGCGCTTAGAGAAGCGGTCGAAAAAAATGCCAACATTACTGGTGTAAATTCAACGAAAGGGATGTTGTAATTGATTGCCATTATAGATTATGGAATGGGGAATATTCGCAGTGTAGAGCAAGCATTAAAATATACTGGCGCAGAGTACATTGTAACGAGTGATAAAGAAGAGATATTGAGAAGCGATGGCGTGATTCTACCGGGAGTAGGTGCATTTCCGAAAGCGATGGAAGTATTAAAAGAAAGAGATTTAGTGTGTGTACTAAAAGAAGTTTGTGACATAGGAAAACCACTCCTCGGTATATGTTTGGGCATGCAACTTTTATTTGAACGAAGTGAGGAACTAAAAGATTGTAGCGGATTAGGTTTACTACCAGGTGAAATTCGTAAGTTAAAAGTTTCGTATAAAATTCCTCATATGGGATGGAATGAATTAAGGAAGGAAAGAGAATTTCCGCTTTGGAATGGATTAGTGGATGGTTCTTTCGTGTATTATGTTCACTCATATTACGCGGATTGTCCAGATGAAATTGTATGCGGAGTAAGTGATTATGGAATGCAAATACCAGGGTTTGTCGCGAAAGGAAATGTATTTGGTGCACAGTTTCATCCAGAAAAAAGTGGCGAAATAGGCATGCAAATATTAAAAAATTTTCAAGGAGTGGTAGAAGCATGGAAATCTTCCCAGCTATCGATTTAAAAGAAGGGCGATGCGTTAGACTTTATCAAGGAGAGTTTAGTAAAGAAACGGTGATGAATGAAGATCCGGTAGCGCAGGCGATCATATTTGAAAAGCTTGGAGCGGAAATACTACACATTGTTGATTTAGACGGTGCAATTGCTGGCGAGTCGTTAAATTTGCCCGTCATTGAAAAAATCTGCAAGGCGGTACGTATTCCTGTGCAAGTGGGAGGAGGAATTCGTTCACTTGTAACGGTGGAGAAGTTATTGTCAGCAGGTGTAGAAAAAGTGATTTTAGGAACAGCAGCTCTTTATGATAAGTCATTTTTAGAGGAAGCAGTTCGTCTATATAAAGAGAAAATCATTGTTGGAATTGATGCGAAAAATGGTTTCGTAGCAACGAGAGGTTGGCTTGATCTGTCTGAAATTTCTTACGTTAGTTTAGCGAAACAAATGGAAAGTTTAGGTGTTCAAACGATTGTGTTTACAGACATTTCGAAAGACGGGACGCTTGCAGGTCCAAATTTTGAACAATTAGCGATACTTCAAAAAAGTGTGGGCATTCGTCTCATCGCCTCTGGAGGAGTGGCATCTATTCAAGATGTGAAAAAGTTAAATGATATGAATATATATGGTGTCATAATTGGAAAGGCGCTTTACGAGAAAACGATTGATTTAGAAGAAGTGTTACAGGTAACGAAGTTATGTTAGCGAAACGAATCATTCCATGTCTAGATGTGAAAGAAGGGCGAGTCGTAAAGGGTGTAAATTTTATAGGATTACAAGATGTCGGTCATCCGGTTGAAATAGCTGAAGCATATAACGAGGCAGGGGCAGATGAAATCGTATTTTTAGATATTACAGCGACTCATGAAGGAAGAAAAACGATTATAGATGTTGTAGAAAAAACAGCAGCTAAAGTATTTATTCCTCTTACGGTTGGCGGGGGGATTTCAAGTGTGAAAGATATGTACAATTTACTAAGAGCTGGAGCAGACAAAGTTTCAATAAACTCAGCGGCAGTGCGAAACCCGAAGTTAATAGAAGAAGGGGCAGAACACTTTGGATCACAATGTATTGTCGTGGCAATTGATGCTAGAAAAGTAGCAGAAGGTAAATGGAACGTATATGTCAACGGCGGAAGAGTTGACACAGGAATGGATGCTATAGAATGGGCGAAGCGTGTTGTTAAACTTGGGGCAGGTGAAATTTTGTTAACGAGTATGGATGCAGACGGAACGAAAAGCGGATATGACCTTCGTTTAACAGAAGAAATTTCAAAAAGTGTTTCCATTCCAGTCATCGCATCAGGGGGCTGTGGTCATACGGATCATATTATAGAAGTTTTTCAAAAGACAACAGTTGATGCAGCGTTAGCGGCATCCATCTTTCATTATGGTGAGGCGACAGTGCAGAGTGTAAAGCGAAAATTAAGAGATGCAAATGTTGAGGTGCGGTTATGAAACCTAATTTTTCAAAAGGATTAATACCAGCAATTGTCATCGAAGAAGGTACGAAAGAAGTTTTAATGCTAGCTTATATGAATGAAGAAGCATATGAAAAAACGTTAGAGACGAAAAGAACATGGTTTTATTCTCGTTCGAGGCAGTCGTTATGGAATAAGGGGGAAACATCAGGGAATGTTCAATATGTGCAATCTTTATATTTAGATTGTGATCAAGATTCAATTGTTATGAATGTGAAACAAGTAGGACCTGCTTGTCATACGGGAGAGAAGACATGTTTTCACTATCAAATTATATAGGGGGATACATATGGAAAATGCCTTTAAGTTGCTGTATAAAACAATTGAAGAACGAAAGGAAAGCCCACTTCCTGAATCGTATACAAATTATTTATTTTCAAAAGGAGAAGATAAAATTTTAAAGAAAATTGGTGAAGAGTGTGCTGAAGTAATTATCGCATGTAAAAATAATGATAAAGAAGAAGTAGTGAAAGAAATGGTTGATGTATTTTATCACTGTTTCGTTTTATTAGCTGAAAAAAATATTACATTGGAAGATGTCATGCGAGAGGTGAAAGAACGAAATGGAAAGCTTTCGAAAGTTGGGGATAGAAGGGAAATAGATACATTATAAGGGGGAATGTATATGAAAGTAGATTATCATCTTCACTTAGAAGAAGGACCGTATTCAATAGGATGGCTTTCTAAAATAAATGAAGCGCTGGAACGTTATGAACCGCTTCAAGAAAGGCATTCTATTGATTGGCTTATGAAAACACAAGAGCGTTTGCAAAAGCGTGTGAAGGAAGGGCCATTTACAACAGAATGGATGGACCTCTATTTAGAAGAAGCTGTGCGAAAAGGTATAAAAGAAGTGGGAATTGTTGATCATCTATATCGTTTTCATGAAGCGAAAGGATATTATGAAAAATATGTAGATATTAGTGATTCTAAGCTCGGTCGTATACAGAAGGAATGGTTAGATCAAGTAAGGGTAGTTTCACTGTATGATTTTACAAAGGTTATTGAAGAGGCGAAAGAACGATGGAGTAAAAGAGGTGTCACGCTTAAACTTGGAATTGAAGCGGATTATTTTATTGGTTGTGAAGGAGAGTTAAAAGAATTATTAGCGCTAGGAGACTTTGATTATATAATTGGTTCTGTTCATTTTCTAAATGGCTGGGGATTTGATAATCCAGATACGAAAGAATATTTTGAGAAGCATGACCTACGCGCATTATATGATATGTTTTTTAAAACAGTTGAGAGTGCGATTCGTACCGAGTTATTTGATATTATCGCTCATCTTGATAATATAAAGGTATTTAATTATCGATTGGATGAGAATGAACAGCTTTCTTATTATGAGGAAATTGCCTGTGCGTTAGTAGAAACGAATACGGCAACAGAAATAAATGCAGGATTATACTATCGTTATCCTGTTCGTGAAATGTGCCCAAGTCCACTATATTTACAAGTATTAGCTAAGTATGGTGTTCCAATTACGATTTCTTCGGATGCCCATTATCCAAATGATTTAGGGAATTATGTACAAGAAAATGTACAAACATTACGAGCTCACGGTGTTACTCAGGTTGCAACATTTACGAAGCGAGCAAGAGTAATGAGGTCGCTTGAAGAAGAAGTAACAAATTCAAAATGAAACGCAATTTTTTGATGAAAACCGTCCTTTTTGTTCAAAATAAGAAAGAATGAAAAGGAGGGTAAGAAATGGCGAAACAACAAAATAAACAAAATGTACAAGGTGCACAGCAACAAGCTTATACTTCTGAAACGAATGCTGTATCTCAATCGGTTATTGAGGAGCAAATTAGCGATACGGTTGCAGAAGGAACGATTGATGTGAAGCTTGGAAAAGAATCGCAGGAAAAAGCGTAAGAAAAGGGGAGAGTTGCATCTCCTCTTTTTTCATGGAAAAGTGTCGATTTTTAAAACTATAATCAAATTCCTTGGTTTTTATATGTGGATTTCTTACAATGAAATATAAGAGATATCTTATTTTCTATAGAAGAGGTGTTAGTAGTGGCAAAAATATTAGTAGCGGGAAAAATTCCGGAAATTGGATTAGAACTATTAAAAGATCATGATGTAGAAATGTACGATAAAGAGGAGTTAATTTCTATAGATGAATTAACAGAGCGTGTAAAAGATAAAGATGCATTGTTAAGTTTACTTTCGACAAAGGTGCCAAAAGAAGTTATTGATGCAGCGCCTCATTTAAAGATTGTTGCAAACTATGGTGCTGGTTACGACAATATTGATTACACGTATGCGGGCGAAAAAGGAATTGCAGTTACGAATACACCGAAAGTATCAACGGAAGCGACTGCAGAATTAACATTTGCACTTCTTTTAGCAGCGGCGCGTAGAATTCCTGAAGGGGATACGTTATGTCGTACGACCGGATTTAACGGATGGGCACCGTTATTTTTCTTGGGACGAGAAGTCCATGGTAAGACAATCGGAGTTATAGGTCTTGGAGAAATCGGGAAGGCTGTTGCAAAACGTGCGAAAGCATTTGGAATGGATGTTTTATATACAGGGCCAAATCGTAAGCTTGAAGCTGAAAGTGAACTGGGAGCAACGTATGTGACGTTGGAAGAATTATTACAAACAGCAGACTTTATTACAATTAACTGTGCTTATAATCCAAAATTACATCATATGATTGATGAAGAGCAGTTTAAAATGATGAAGAAAACAGCGTATATTGTAAATGCTTCACGTGGACCAATTATGAATGAAGCAGCACTTGCTCATGCATTAAAAACGAATGAAATTGAAGGAGCAGCTCTTGACGTGTTTGAATTTGAACCGAAAATTACAGAAGAGTTAAAAGAATTAAAGAATGTAGTACTTGCTCCACACGTAGGGAATGCAACATTTGAAACTCGTGATGCGATGGCTGAAATGGCTGTTAGAAATATTTTAGCTGTATTAAACGGCGAAGAGCCAGTAACACCTGTAAATGAAAAGGTATTAGTCACAAAATAAAAAGAAACCTTCCGGACTCGGAAGGTTTTCTTATTTTTCTTTATTTGTTTTTTTAGACGGTCTTTGTCTAATGAATTGAGATAACATGTACAAAATATATAGTGGAATGGCAATGAATAAGAAAACAGAAAAATTTCCAAATCCTGTTTGATACATTGTAATAATGATTCCAACTAAAAATAGTGTAATAATGATGCTATATCGTGGAATTGGTACATCTTTTAAACTTGGGATACGAATGCGGCTCACCATTAAAAATGCGAACGTTACAAATACGGTAATAAGAACGATTTTTGGAATGGTATGTGAAAATAACGTTAAGAAAGCAACAAGCCCTCCCGCTGCTGTAATCGGTACTCCAGTGAAATATTTCATTGAAGTAGAAGATGGTGTTACATTAAATCGTGCTAAACGATATGCTCCGAAAAGAGGGAATAATCCCGCTATGTATAATCCGATGATTCCGTAGTTTGAGAAAGATGTGTAATACATTAAAACAGCTGGTGCTGCACCAAATGTTACGACATCTGCAAGCGAGTCGAGCTCTTTTCCCATTTGTGAATCAACACGTAATAAACGAGCAACACGACCATCAAGACTATCTAACATCATCCCGATAAGTACTAAAATAGCAGCTGATTTATAATATCCTAAAGATGCATAGCCGATTGATAAAAATCCGCTATATAAATTTCCGAGCGTAAATAAGTTTGGAATAGCTGCTCTATACAAAATCTGATCCCTTGCTTTCTGTAATAAATTCTTAATTAGTGTATGAAAGTTTACTTATTTTATCATACCATAAATTTATTCCTCATACGAAAGAAATTACCAATTTGTGAAAGATTTCATAGAAGGATGGTTTGAAAATTAAGTGAAAATAAAAAGAGGAAGCAACTTGTATAAAGTTGCTTCCTTTACTATTCAAATTTCGTTGTCATCGTTCCAGTTTTATATCGATTATTAGGATCGAAGCGTAATAAATCTCCATAAATTAATTTATCGGAGAGTTTTAATTCTGTTTTTGCTTTTTCAATATACGGCTGACATAGCGTCATGTCAGCTTCTTCACCCGTACTTCTTTTGTAGCACATATTTTTTGTATAAACATACTCTTCAGAAACAAAGCTACCATCACGCATTACCATAAGCGGGTCTTTCTCTTTAATAAATAAGTCAGTTCCAAATTCAACGGATTTATTTGTTTTAATACCAAGTAAATGAAGGAGCGTTGGCTTAATATCAATTTGACCGGATACTTTAGAAACAACTTTTCCTTCTTGGCCAGGCACATGAATAATAAGAGGGACTCGTTGTAATTGCATAGAATCGAATGGTGTAATAGTATCTTTTCCTAGGAACTGTGCCATAGCTGCGTTATGGTTTTCGGAAATACCGTAATGATCACCATAGATGACAATAACGGAATTATCATACAATCCTTCTTCTTTTAATTGTTTAATAAATAATTTAAGAGCTTCATCTGTGTAACGAACAGTTGGGAAGTAGCGGTTTACAACACCACTTTCCGAGTTGAATTCATCAACATATTGATCTTCCGGATTTAGAAGAAATGGAAAATGATTTGTTAATGTAATAAATTTTGTATAGAACGGTTGCGGTAAAGATTTTAACTTTGGAATAGATTGTTCAAAGAACTCTTTATCTTTTAATCCCCAACCGACAGACATTTGCTCCGTTCCTGCGTAATCATTTAAATTAAAGTAACGATCATATCCAAGCGCAGGATACATTACATCCCGATTCCAAAACGTTTTATCATTTGAATGGAAGACGGCAGAAGAATATCCGTATTTCTTTAATTGTTCTGGTGTCGCTGTGTATTCATTTGTTGCATGAGTAAAGAATACAGAACCACGATCTAGCGGATAAAGTGAGTTTTCAACGATAAATTCAGCATCAGAAGTTTTACCTTGTCCAGTTTGATGATAGAAGTTATCGAAATAGAAACTATCCTTAATAAATTCATTTAAAAATGGTGTAATTTCTTTTCCATTTATTTTTTTATTAATAACAAAGCTTTGTGTAGATTCCATTGAAATTAAAATTACATTTTTACCTTTTGCAGCTCCAAATAAGTTTTTATCAACTTGTTTGTCTTTTGAGTCTGTATAGTTTTTAATTTCAGAAAACCCATCCCCACTTGCAAATACACGCTCAGCTGAGGACTTGGATTGAAGCGTAATATCAAATAGATGATATGTGTATAAACCTAAATTCTTCACGACAGTTTGACGGTCAAATGAGCGTGAGAACATTTGTGGTTTATAAATAACTGATACAACAATTTGTAGTGCTAATAAAGCTGTTACACCGCTAAAGAAAGTTCGCTTCTCTGAGCGGGAAAGTGGTGTTTTGTCCCCAAATGATGGGAATTTACGCGAAATAAACATTAAAATAATTGCATCTGCAAATAAAAGTAATGTTTTGTACGTAAAGAGTTCTTTTATACTTGTCCCTAAATCAGCCATATTGTTTGTTTGGAATAAAACCGGGAAAGTAACGAAATCGTTATAGAACCCATAAAACATTGCGTTTCCAAATAAAATAAATGACAGTATAAAACTGATTCCAATTATAATTCGGTTTCGGTGCTTAGATGCAAGTAAAGCTAAGCCGAAAAATAAAAGTAACGCAGCTAGTGGATTGATAAAAAGCATGAATTCTTCAAAGAAATTATCAATTTTAATATCAAATGCTAGCTTGTACACAATATATGTTTTAATCCATAGTAAAACGACTGCAACGAGTGCAAATCGCAGTTTTGGAAACAGATGTTGTAGCATAATATACTCCTCTCCTAAAAAGCATGACAGTTCTTGAGAGTCAGTTTGCTTAACGACTCATTTTATATATACGAACAGTCCTTTGTTATTATGATTATTATACTATGAGTATCATTATACGAAAATAAAAGAAGGTTGTGGGCTTTTTTATAATAATCGAGTAGAAAAAGAGTGGTGGGAGACAATAAAACAGAATTTCTATGTATGATAATTATCGTACGCAGAAAGAATCGCGTGATAATACGGAGGTTATAATGCGAAAATTATTATGTTTTATAGCATGCAGTAGTGTTATATTTTTTACTTCACCGAGTGTGTCGGTAGCCCAATATGATGCACCTCTTATGGAAGATGCACTTTATTCTGTTTTATTTCCAAAAATAAATAAAGCAATTGAAAAACAATATGGAAGTTTGAAACCTTATCAATGTCCTAAAATTATTAGTTTAAAAAAAGTGTATAGCGGTACATATTTATTTCAAGCAAGTATTGAAGTGACAAAGTATGAACGTGTTGCTGGGAAAATTGCTCCACCATTTGAGAAGGTAACGATTACATTTAATAACGAAGAAGGCGAATGGGAAGTAACAAAGGTATTAGTAAAGCGCTTACCAGACGATACGAAATTAAACTGCAAAAAAACAATATAAAAAATTGTTTGACAAATAAAATGGTCCTTTGGTATTGTTAATAGCAACAATTAGATGTTTGAAAATTAAATAGACTTACCTCATCTACTCTCAAAGGTAGAGGCCGCGATAGGAAAGAGTAAGCTATGGGAGATTTAATGGAATCTGTGATCATAGGTTGAAAGGGACTATTGCCGAAATATAAGAATAACCATCTTATTCATATATTGGGACTGCATTGAATAAATGTAGTACTGTCATAATATTTATTTTATGGAGAGCTATTTGGAGATGTTGATGCGGTTTCTTATTTTGAGGAGATAACAACTCGTTTATTTTTTCAATATATATTTTTCCTAATAAGAAACGCGTGTGAACATTGTTCCGCGCGTTTTTTGTCTATCTAAAAGCGTGCTGCAATGAATAGAAGATTGGGGTTATGAGTTTTAGAGGAAATAAGGGAGGAATTTAAATGTATTTACACGGCACAAGCCGAATTAATGGGCAAGGACACTTAGAAATTGGAGGGTGCGATACGACGCAGCTAGCAAAGCAATACGGAACACCACTTTATGTATACGATGAAGAGTCTATCCGAGGAAAATGCCGAGCATTTCATCGTGCTTTTAAAGAAAGTGGTTTCTCTTATCAAGTAGCATATGCAAGCAAGGCGTTCTTGTGCATGGAGATGTGCCGAGTAGCTCGTGAAGAGAGTATGTCATTAGACGTTGTTTCTGGGGGAGAATTATATACTGCGCTCCAAGCAGGATTTCCGGCATCACGTATTCATTTTCATGGAAATAATAAAACAGAAGAAGAAATAGTGATGGCTCTTCAGGCGAATATCGGTTGTTTTGTCGTAGATAACTTCTTTGAATTAGAAGTTTTACACGATTTAGCGATGCAACATGGGAAATTTGTGAACATATTAATTCGTGTAACGCCTGGAGTAGAGGCGCACACACATGAATATATTACAACAGGTCAAGATGATTCGAAATTTGGATTTGGCGTTTCAAACGGTCAAGCGATGCAGGCAATTAGATTTGCTGTACAAAAATCCAATTATAATGTGCTAGGGATCCATTCACATATTGGATCACAAATATTTGAAACAGCTGGTTTTGTTCGAGCGATTGAAGTTCTTCGCCAATTTTTAGAAGAAGTGAGAGAGCAAACAAACTATGTAGTAAAAGTGTTAAATGTAGGCGGAGGATTTGGAATACGTTACACAGAGTCAGATACACCATTAACTCTTGAGACATATGTGCGAGCTGTAACAAGTGCAGTGAGAGAACAATTTACTGTATGTGAATATCCATTGCCAGAAATATGGGTTGAACCAGGCCGTAGCATTGTAGGTGATGCTGGGACAACACTTTATACAGTTGGATCTGTGAAAGATATTCCTGGTATTCGGAAATATGTATCAGTCGATGGTGGAATGACAGATAATTTAAGACCAGCTTTATATAGCGCGCGTTATGAAGCGATGTTAGCGAATCGAGGGAATGATGAGAATGAGGAACTCGTTTCGATTGCCGGGAAATGCTGTGAGAGTGGAGACATGTTGATTTGGGATATTCATTTACCGAAAGTCGCTGCTTCTGATTTACTAGCAGTTTCCTGTACAGGAGCATACGGGTACTCGATGGCGAATAATTACAATCGGATTCGAAGACCAGCCGTTGTCTTTGCAAAAGGCGGAACATCGCAAGTAGTTGTGGAACGTGAAACATATGAAAATATTATTGGGAACGATCGCATACGTATTAAAGAGCTTGTCTAAATAGGAAAAGGAGTTGTTCGTATGGGCAATTCCTTTTTTATAAAATAAAATAATTAAAATATATCGGAAAACTAGGATTGAAAAAAATCAGAATTGTGATAAAATACAAATACAAAGCTTATCAAGAGAAGCGGAGGGAACTGGCCCGAAGAAGCTCGGCAACCTGCTTATAGAAAGCAAGGTGCTAAATCCAGCAAAATGGGATCCATTTTGAAAGATAAGGTAAAATATATTACCGAACAGTCTTTTCGAAATGGGAAAGATTTTTTTTATGAATAAAAAGGGGGGCTGTTTGCGTGAGTGTACGGGAACATTTTGATGAAGTATCCGAGAAGATTGAAGCGATGCTTGCTGATATGAAATATGGTTCAATTACAATTGTTGTGCAAGATGGAAAAGTAATTCAGTTAGAGAAAAGTGAAAAAGTACGTTTAAAGTGAAAAGCGCTGACTAGAAAAACTAGAGGCGGTTTTAACCTATTTTCATTAGGTTAAAACCGTCTTTTTGCTTTTACAGGGGGAAAAAACATGTTGACGTATGAAACGTGGGAAGAAAATGTTGTTTCATTTTCGGAAGAAGACGAAACAAAAGGCGCGCTATCAGTATTAAAGTGGGCTTATGGAGAGTATAAAGATGAAATTGTCTACGCATGTAGCTTTGGGGTGGAAGGTATGGTATTGCTGCACCTTATAAACCAAGTAAATCCATATGCTAAAGTCGTATTTTTGGATACAAATGTTCATTTTCAAGAAACGTATGAATTAATTCGGAAAGTGCGGGAAAGATTTCCTTCATTGAATATTATAGAAAAACAGCCAGAACTTACACTTGATGAACAGGCGAAGTTGCATGGTGAAAAACTGTGGGAGAGCAATCCGAATCTTTGTTGTAAGATTAGAAAAATTTTACCTTTAGAAAAATCATTAGTAGTGGAAAAAGCATGGATATCAGGCTTAAGAAGGGAACAATCAGAAACACGTAAGCATACAAAGTTTATAAATCAAGATCATCGTTTTCAATCTATTAAAGTTTGTCCACTCATTCATTGGACGTGGAAAGAAGTTTGGCGATATGTATACAAACATAGCTTGCCGTATAACCCGTTGCATGATATTGGTTATCCAAGTATTGGGTGTGAGAAATGTACGTTACCTGTTGGGGATGGTGGCGATTCAAGAGATGGTAGATGGGCTGGAAAAGTGAAAACTGAATGTGGTCTTCATTATCAATAAGATGAATCTTGAAATAAAGCTAAGAGAGGATATAGAAAAATGAGCATAGTAAACGAATTAGTAAACCGTATAGATGAGGCATATGACGTATCACAAATTGAAAAAGAAATTAAGTTAGACAATATTGCGTTAAGTGATTTAGAACTATTGGCGACAGGTGGATATAGCCCCCTTACTGGTTTTTTAGGGAAGGAAGATTATGATTCAGTCGTAGAAACGCTTCGTTTAGCAAATGGTAGTGTGTGGAGTATACCAATTACATTACCTGTAACAGAAAAAGTCGCAGAAAGCCTGAAAGTTGGAGAGGAAGTAAAGCTTGTCAACAATGGAAATATATATGGTGTCATTCAAATAGAAGATATTTTTGTACCAGATAAAGAAAAAGAAGCGTTACTTGTATATAAAACAACGGATGGGGCTCATCCAGGAGTGGAAAAATTATATGAACGACCAAACGTTTACGTTGGAGGAACTATTATTCTAACAAAACGCTTTGAAAATAATCAATTTCCTTCTTATCATTTAGACCCAATTGAAACGAGGGAAGAATTTAAAAAACGTGGGTGGAAAACAGTGGTCGGGTTTCAAACGAGAAACCCGGTACATCGTGCCCATGAGTATATCCAAAAGTCTGCTCTTGAAATTGTAGATGGTCTCTTTTTAAATCCGCTCGTTGGAGAAACGAAATCGGATGATATTCCTGCTGATGTAAGAATGGAAAGCTATGAAGTACTCCTTCAAAACTATTATCCGAAAAAGCGTGTCTTTTTAAGTGTATTTCCTGCTGCCATGCGTTACGCAGGACCAAGGGAAGCGATATTTCATGCGTTAGTAAGAAAGAATTTTGGATGTACCCACTTTATAGTAGGGCGCGATCATGCAGGGGTAGGAGATTATTACGGAACGTATGAAGCGCAAGAAATTTTCACGAATTTTACGATAGAAGAGTTAGGAATTACACCACTATTCTTTGAACATAGTTTTTACTGCACGAAATGTGAAGCGATGGCTTCAACGAAAACATGTCCGCACGGAAAAGAAGATCATGTTATTTTATCGGGTACAAAAGTAAGAGAATTATTAAGAAACGGTGAGATTCCGCCGAGTACATTTAGTCGTAAAGAAGTAGTGGAAGTACTAATTAAAGGATTGAAAAAAGCAGTAGTAACAGAATAGGGAGAGAACGAGATGGATACGAATATTACTTGGCATACAGCGTCGGTTTCAAAAGATGAGAGAAGAGCGAAGAATGGACATCACAGTTTTGTAATTTGGTTTACTGGTTTATCAGCTTCGGGTAAATCTACAGTAGCGAATGCGGTCGCTCGTAAACTGTTTGAAAAGAATATTGGAAATTATGTGCTGGATGGGGATAACATTCGTCACGGTTTAAATAAAGACTTAGGATTTTCTGAAAGTGATCGCATGGAAAATATAAGACGTATTGGCGAAGTGGCAAAGTTATTTGTAGATCAAGGAACAGTTGTCCTTACAGCATTTATTTCACCATTTCGAGTAGACCGTAAACAAGTAAGAGATTTATTAGCGGCAGATGAATTTATTGAAATTTTTGTGAAGTGTCCGATTGAAGAGTGTGAGAAACGTGATCCGAAAGGGCTTTATAAAAAGGCAAGAAAAGGTGACATTAAGGATTTCACAGGTATTGATTCGCCTTATGAAGAGCCAGAGCAAGCGGAATTAATTGTAGAAACGCACAAATATTCTATTGAAGAATGTGCAGAACAAATCGTGAAGTACTTACAAGAGCGTAGTTTTATATAGGGGGATAAACAATGAGTTATGAAAAAGTATGGGCTAACAATGAAAAATTAAATCAGACCGAGAAAAATAAATTAGAAAAAGATGGCTTAGAAATTTTTAATGATATTCCTTACTATGCGGAAAATGGTTTCGAATCTATTCCGAAAGAAGAGTGGGATGCCTTTAAATGGGCAGGCTTGTATTTACAAAGACCGAAAGAAGCTGGTTATTTTATGATGCGGGTAAATATTCCGTCAGGGATTATTACAAATGCACAGGCAGAAGTACTTGCTTCTATCGCTGAAGATTATGGACGTGATGTAATAGATATTACGACGAGACAAGCGATTCAGTTTCATTGGTTAGAAATTCATCAAATTCCAGATATTTTTAATAGATTAGCGAGAGTTGGATTGTCTTCAGCTGGAGCGTGTGGTGATATAACGCGTAATATTACAGGTAATCCGCTTGCTGGCATTGATGCAAATGAATTATTTGATACAACGCATATTGTAAAAGAAGTATACGATTACTTCCAGCATAATGAAGAGTTTTCTAATTTACCACGTAAATTTAAAATGTCTATTAGCTCTAATATTTATAACTCAGCAAACGCAGAGATTAACTGTGTTGCATTTACACCTGCTACGAAAGAAATAGATGGTGAGAAAAAAGTTGGTTTTCATATAAAAGTAGGTGGAGGATTATCAGCCCGTCCGTATTTAGCTGAGGAATTAGATGTATTCGTTTTACCAGAAGAAGTGAAGGCGGTGGCGATTGCGATTGCTACTATATTCCGTGATTTTGGATATCGTGAGAAACGTCATTTAGCTCGGTTGAAATTTCTTGTTGCGGACTGGGGAGCAGAGAAATTTAAAGAGAAACTAATAGAGTATACAGGGCCTTTACAAAGTAAAGGGGAAAGTGCACTCAAAGGATGGAATGCAGGCTATTTTTATGGTGTTCAAGACCAAAAACAAGAGGGATTAAAATATGTAGGTTTTAATGTACCGGTAGGTCGTTTACATGCAGAAGAAATGTTTGAGATTGCAAGAATCGCAAAGCAATATGGAAATGGACAAATTCGTACATGTAACTCGCAAAACTTCATTATTCCGAACGTTCCTCCGGAAAATGTAAAAGGATTACTTAGTGAACCGCTGTTTGAAGCGATATCTGCTAGCCCGAAATCATTTATTGGTCATGCGGTTTCATGTACCGGTATTGAATATTGTAATCTTGCACTAGTAGAAACGAAAGAAAGATTACGAAAAATTGCAGAATACTTAGATACACAAATTGCACTCGATGTTCCAGTTCGAATTCATATGGTAGGCTGCCCGAATTCATGTGGTCAACGTCAAATTGCTGACATTGGGTTACAAGGTGTGAAAATGAAAACGAAGGAAAAAGGCATTGTTGAAGCGTTTGAAATATACGTAGGTGGAACATTATTAGATGGCGGTGCCTACAATCAAAAGTTAAAAGGAAAAATAGATGGCGAGGATCTACCTGATGTACTCGCATCATTTATAAGTTATTTCAAAGAGAATAAATTACCAGCCGAAACATTTTATGATTTTGTAGGTCGTGTTGGTGTAGATACATTACAAATAGCGTTAAATAACGTGCTAGAAGAAGTAATAGCGTCTTAGGAGGGACGATATGGATTTATATCGATTTGAAGCTGTATTAGTGAGTGATATTGTTCCGATAGTTGTTGTTGCTCAAAGTGAAGAACA
Organism: Bacillus sp. FSL R9-9497; assembly: GCF_038005805.1. NCBI lineage: Bacteria > Bacillati > Bacillota > Bacilli > Caryophanales > Bacillaceae > Bacillus > Bacillus sp. FSL R9-9497. Next base: position 1,387,788 of record NZ_JBBOTY010000001.1, read on the forward strand.
GGCATTTAAGCTTGCGGAGATTGAGCTTGAAAAGCATTTTTTACCGTTGCCAGAGGTAAAAGAGATTTCTTTGTTTGAAAAAAAGAAGATTCGAAAAGGTGCGGCATTTGTTATCCATGAGTAGAGATCAGTAATACGAAAAAATAAAAACTTCCATTCTTATATACGAATGGAAGTTTCATTTTAATAGAAGAAATGAGGAGAGATGATGGGAAAGGTTTATATTGTTGGAGCGGGTCCTGGCGATCCAGATTTAATTACTGTTAAAGGGTTGAAATGTATTGAGAAGGCAGATGTTATTTTATACGACCGACTTGTGAATAAAGAGCTGCTTTCACACGCAAAGCCTGACGCGGATTTAATTTATTGCGGAAAACTCCCGAATTATCACACGATGAAGCAAGAGACAATTAACACGTTTCTTATTAAGTATGCGAAAAAAGGAAAAGTTGTAACGAGGCTTAAGGGCGGCGATCCATTTGTGTTTGGTAGAGGGGGAGAAGAAGCTGAAGCATTAGCAAAGCAAGGTGTACCATTTGAAATCATTCCTGGTATTTCAGCTGGAATAGCTGCTCCTGCTTATGCGGGCATTCCAGTGACGCACCGTGATGCAAGTGCAAGTTTTGCTATTGTGACTGGGCATAGGAAAGAAGGTGCTGAAGAAGAAGTGAAATGGGAAAGTTTAGCGAAAGGTGTAGAGACTTTAGCGGTATATATGGGGGTTAGTAATTTGCCCTACATATGTGAGCAACTTATGAAGCATGGAAAAGATAAAAGTACGCCAGCTGCTATTATTGAGCAGGGGACGACGTCTATGCAACGCACAGTTGTTGGAACGTTAGGGACAATTGTAGATGTTGCGAAAAAAGAGCAAATTCAAAATCCGAGCATGATTGTAATTGGAGAAGTTGTCCGTTTTAGAGAAAAAATTCATTGGTTTGAGAAGCAGACAGAAAATGCTTATCAAGTAAGTGGAGTGTTGTAAAATGAAAGCCGTTTTATATATATGTCATGGAAGTCGTTTGAAGACAGCGAAAGAAGAGGCGATTCAATTTATTACATCGTGTATGAGCCGTATAGAAGCGACTATTCAAGAAGTTTGTTTTTTAGAGTTAGCGAATCCTTCTATTGAAGATGGTTTTCGTACATGTGTGAAGCGTGGGGCCACAGAGATTATTGCTATCCCTGTTTTTTTATTAGCGGCAGGTCATGTGAAGAAAGATATTCCGTTTGAATTGGTAAAGCTCAAGAATCAATATCCAAATGTTAAAGTGACTTATGGTAATCCGTTTGGTGTATCAGAAACACTTGTTAAATCGGTGTATAGCGGAAGTGGCATCGAACAGGAAGATAAAAATGAAGTGACGTTACTTCTCGTTGCAAGAGGGAGTAGTGATCCTGAAGTATTAAGAGATATAAACTGGATTGCTTCTTTATTTCAAACAAAAGAGAAGGTTAAAAAAGTAGAAGTTTGTTATTTAGCGGCTGCAGAGCCAAAATTTGAGGAGAAGTTAAAGGAAGTTGTAGAACGAAAAGAAAAGAACATCGTTGTACTGCCTTACTTGTTATTTACAGGTTTACTTATGAAACATATTGAGAAAGAAGTGCGCCAATATGAATTGGAAGAGATAAAAATCAGTCCATATTTAGGGAAGAATGAAGCGTTTCAAGATATGTTAATTCAGAAAACGACGGAGTTATTGAAAGGAGATCAGTATGTATCCACTTACAGTGCGAGTTAATGAGAAACGCGTTGTTGTTATTGGCGGGGGAAAAGTTGCAGGATTTAAAATTATTCCTTTACTCAAACAGGGTGCGGATATAGTTGTGATAAGTCCAGAATTAGATGCGAATTTAGTAAAACTTGTGGAAGAAAAGAAAATTCGTTGGTATCAAAGAGAATATGAAAAAAGTGATATTAAAAGTGCTTTTTTAGTTGTTGCAGCGAGTAGTGATTCAATATTAAATGAACAAGTTGCTGAAGATGCCGCTGAGAATCAATTAGTAAATGTTATTACAAATCCGGAAAGTGGTAATGTTCATTTTCCGGCAGCGATTCATCGTGGTTTACTTAATATAGCAGTTTCTACTGGGGGAGCGAGCCCGAAGCTCGCAAAAAAAATTCGAGATGATATTGCAAATAAATATGATGAGACATATGAATCGTATTTAGATTTTTTATATGAAGTAAGGTTGAAGTTAAAAGATTTACAGTTAGAAAAGAGGGAACGAAATATATTGCTCCAAGAAGTGTTGAAATCAGTATATGTGCAAAACGAGGGGAAAAGAGAAAGTTTTTTACGAGAATTAGAGGAAAAGATTTTAAAATAATAAAAGATAAAGTGCGCTTTACAAATATAAAAATATAATTTATAATCACAAGTAACTTCAATAGATGAAATCGATGAGCAAGAAGAGTACGTATATTTGATGCGTTCAGAGAGCTGGGGTTAGGTGGGAGCCCGGTACGATAAAATATACAGAATGGGCTTGCGAGAGGTATGTTGAACATTGTAGTAGGCAACCCGGGTTCCGCCGTTAAAAGGATAGAGTATCGGAATTATTCCTGTACTTGAACAAGTGGGATTTATCAATCCAATTGAGGTGGTACCACGGTATTTATATTACATATATCGTCCTCTACATGCATATTTGCGTGTAGGGGACTTTTTTATTTTCTAAAGGAGGTGTGCGAGTATGAAATGAAAGTGTATAATTAACAAAAGTTTAAATATTCAGAAAAGGAGAATTTATGATGAAAGAAACACAGCAATGGACGTCGAAAATAGGCTTTGTACTCGCAGCAGCCGGAGCCGCAGTAGGTCTTGGTGCGATATGGAAATTTCCATATGTTGCAGGTAATGGCGGGGGAGGCGCATTCTTCCTTGTATTTTTACTATTAACTTTATTTATAGGTATGCCTCTTTTAATAGCGGAGTTTGTTATTGGACGTAGCACGCAAAAAGAGGCCGTTACAGCTTATAAAGTACTAGTGCCAAATAGCAAAGTATATCCTTGGATTGGTCGTATGGGAGTTGTTACTTGTTTTAGTGTACTATCTTTTTATAGTGTTGTAGGTGGATGGATTTTACTTTATTTATATTATAGTGTGACAGGAAGTTTCTGGAATAGAGCAGCTGATTATGGACAATTGTTCGGTGAAACGATTTCAAATCCGTTAAGTGCGATTGGAGCACAATTTATCTTTATGCTTTGTACAATTTTTGTCGTAAGTAAAGGTGTAGAGAAAGGTATAGAAAAGGCAAGTAAGTACATGATGCCGCTATTATTTATTTTATTTATTGCGATTATTGTTCGTGCGTTAACACTCGATGGTGCTTTTGCTGGAGTAGAGTTCTTCTTAAAGCCAGATTTTTCAAAGCTTACAGCAGATACGATTTTATACGCGATGGGACAATCTTTCTTCTCACTAACAGTAGGTGCCTCAGTAATGGTCACGTATAGTTCGTATTTAAAGAAAGAGGAACATTTAGCGAAATCAGCAACATCTATTGTAAGTTTAACTGTTTTTGTTACAGTACTTGCAGGATTAGCAATTTTCCCAGCGATTTTCGCATTAGGAGTTAAACCGACTGAAGGACCAGGATTACTGTTTATCGTCCTTCCGGCAGTATTTGCAAAAATACCATTTGGTCAATTTTTCTTTATTATGTTTTTAATTTTATTCTTCTTTGCGACTTTAACATCAGCAATTTCAATGCTTGAAATTGTAGTAGCATCTGTTGCGAAAGGTAATGAGAAGAAGCGTCCATCAGCATCATTATTAATCGGTATTCTTATTTTTGCAGTCGGTATTCCATCAGCTTTATCATTTGGGATTATGAGTGACGTGAAAATATTCGGGAAAACATTCTTTGATTTAGTTGACTTTTCGGTAAGTAACGTATTGCTGCCGTTAGGAGTACTAGCTATTTCATTATTTGTACCAAATAAAATGAGTAAAGAGTTATTGATGAAAGAATTAGAAGTGACGGAAACGAAGGGGAAAACGTTATTTAACATTTGGTTCTTCTTACTTCGTTATGTTATTCCGGTAACTGTAATAATTGTATTTTTAAATGCGATAGGTGTATTTAAAATGTTTGCATAAAAAAAGGCGGGGATCTCCCGTCTTTTTTTATGTGGATGTTGATGAGTGTAATAAACGATTATATGCTTTATAGGCTGTAGTGACTGCAAGGAATGAACCGATTAAAAATAATACTGAGCCGCCAAATGTAAATATCCGGCCAATATACGTCTCTCTAGCTTCTTCTATTTTTTGTTGTAATTGCGTATTCATATTGATCACCCCGTAAACTATAGGCATTTAGTTATAGTCTATGTAGAATGCCTATATTGTGTGAAGTGTAAATAAAAAACCTCGGTAGGCACCGAGGTTTTTTATAATCCGATATAAGGAGATGGGTCAACTGCGTTTGTCTTGCCGACATTCCATTCTCCAAGATGAAGTTCGAAGTGTAAATGTTGTCCGTATGATTGGCCCGTGTTCCCCATAAATCCAAGCTGAGCGCCTTGTTTTACAGTTTGTCCATTCGATACAGAACGGCTATTCATATGAGCATATACTGTCGTATATGTTTTTCCGTTTATACGGTGAGATAAATACACTACGTTTCCGTAACTAGATGATAATTCTGAACGAATAACAACGCCATCTGCAGCGGCGATAATTGGAACCGTTCCCGAAGCAGCGATGTCAATTCCTTTATGGTTATCTAAAGAACGTACACCAAATCCGGAAGTTTTTGATCCAGCTGCTGGTTTGATAAAGCCACCGATGTTTGTATCATGTGGTGTTGGAGCGGCTTGAGTTGCTTGAGCAGATTTAGTAGCTTGTTGTTTGCGGGCCTCTTCTGCCTGGCGGGCTTCTTCCGCTTTACGAGCTTCTTCGGCCCGTTTTTCTTCTTCAATTGCTTTTTGCACAGCTTGACGTTGATTTTCTAAAATGCCTTTGGATTCTTCTAATCCTTCAATCTCTGAATCTACTTTTGCTACTTTCGTATGTAGATCGTTAATAAGAGTTTGTTGCTGTTGTTGGTTATTTTGTAATTCTTGCTGTTTTTGTTCTAGTTTTTGCTCAGATTCTTTCAGTTGTTGTTCTTTTTTCTCAACAGCCTCTTTTTCTGTAGTTACAGCATTTTGATCAGATGTTTGTTTTTTTACAATATCTGTATCGTTGTTTAATATTAAACTTACGGAGTACATATTATCAACAAGATCGGCAATATTTGAAGAATTTGTTAGTACCTCTGTAATGATATTTGTACGAGGTTTTTCTTGCATAGATTGTAATCGTTGTTTAATAACTTCCTGACGTGTATCTATGTTTGTTTGTAATTGTTCTATATGTTTCTTTTTGTCAGCAATTACTTGTTGAGTTTTGCTAATTTCTTTTTTTGTATCGTTTAATTCAGCTTCGTTTTTATTAATAGAAGTAGTTAATTCATCAATTTTCTTCTGTAATTCTTGAATTTCTTTTTCTATTTGTTCTTTCTCGACTGATTTATTTTGTAAGTCACTTTGTTTGCCTTCTAATTCAGATTGAATGTTAGATAATTTATCTTGATTTGTTTCAGCGTATACGGGTGAAAGTAACGGGGAAGCAAAAATCGTTCCTGCTGCTAAAACACTAAACGCTGCAAATTTCTTTTTCATAGTTGTCTGACTCCTTTCTCTATGAATGTTATATATCATAAGAAGAAGAGTGTCTATCGTTGTAATCATAATGTAAAGAAAACTTTATAAAATTGCTAAGTTTTGTCGGAATTTATCATTTTTCAACTGTAATTGTCATAGTACATACATTTTATTCATATGTGTAACAAAGGTATATTTTGGAATTAATCTGTAAAGTGAAGAAGGAAAGTAATCGTTTTTATGAGGTAAAATATTACTTGGAAAGCTAATAAAACACTAGTGAGGAATCGTTCTCATGTTAGGTTTTCTGACATGGGTCTGCTTTTTGTCAAGAAAATTATTTGTGTTCGGGCAAAGTTATTTTGTTGTCAGATTTAAATTTTTGATTTATGATTTTTAACAGGGACAAAATGTAGTGAATTGTCGAATAATATGTAATACTCTTAATTTCTTAGTTTTATAGAGATAGAATGAGAGATAGAGTGACACATCGAAGAGGGGGTTACAACAAATATGAAAAGAATAGGACTTGCATGGCAAATATTAATAGGGCTTGCGCTTGGTATTGCGGTTGGGGCGATTTTCTTTGATAATCCAGCTGTTGTGAAGTACTTACAACCAATTGGTGATATTTTCATCCGATTAATTAAAATGATCGTTGTACCGATTGTTGTAGCAAGTATTGTTGTTGGGGTTGCTGGTGTTGGCGATGTTAAAAAACTAGGTCGACTAGGCGGAAAAACAATTCTTTACTTTGAAATTATTACAACAATTGCAATTATTGTTGGTCTATTAATAGCGAATATTTTCCAACCAGGAAAAGGCGTAAATATGGAGCAGTTAACAAAGACAGATATTTCGAAATATACACATACGACAGAGCAAGTACAAAGTCATTCATTTGCAGATACGTTTGTAAATATTGTTCCAACGAACATTATGAAGTCATTGGCTGACGGAGATATGCTTGCTATTATCTTCTTCTCTGTACTATTTGGTTTAGGTGTAGCAGCAATTGGTGAAAGAGGAAGACCAGTTCTTCAATTTTTCCAAGGTGTAGCTGACGCAATGTTTTACGTAACAAACCAAGTTATGAAATTTGCACCATTTGGTGTGTTTGCACTAATTGGTGTTACAGTTTCTACATTTGGTCTTGCTTCATTAATTCCATTAGGGAAATTACTAATTGTCGTATATGGGGCAATGATCTTCTTCGTCGTAGTTGTCTTAGGACTTACAGCGAAAATATTTGGAATCAACATTTTCCAATTCTTTAAGATTTTAAAAGACGAGCTGATCTTAGCGTATTCTACAGCAAGCTCAGAAACAGTTTTACCAAAAATCATGGAGAAAATGGAGAAATTCGGTTGTCCGAAAGCAATTACATCTTTCGTTATTCCGACAGGTTATTCATTTAACTTAGATGGATCAACTTTATATCAAGCAATTGCGGCTATTTTCTTAGCGCAAATGTACGGTATTGATTTATCTATTACACAACAAATTACATTATTGCTTGTATTAATGGTTACATCAAAAGGTATCGCAGGTGTACCGGGCGTATCATTCGTTGTATTATTAGCGACACTTGGTACAGTAGGTATTCCACCTGAAGGCTTAGCGTTCATTGCTGGTATTGATCGTATTTTAGATATGGCTCGTACAGCAGTTAACGTTGTAGGAAACTCTTTAGCAGCTGTAGTTATGTCTAAGTGGGAAGGTCAATATGACGCTGAAAAAGGACAAGCTTATTTAAAAGAGATTTCTGAAAAGGGTCAAGCGGCTTAATTATAATATGAACAAGCTCTCACATAATATGTGGGAGCTTTTCTGTATATAGAAGAGGAGCAGACATAATGAAACGAAAATATGGTGACGGTTCTTCGTGGAAGAGACTAATAGAAAAGAGTTATACGGTTAAGCAAGTGGAAGAGGGAATGCTCGGAATACTGGATATAAAAAAGGTGAGAGAGCCTAGTTGTAAAGAATATGATGGTGAAGAACTTTGTATTGCAGCGGATCAGTATACGTGGATTCAATATTTCATAGACGGGAAAAACTTTGCGATTACCGCTATGTTAGATGATCAGAAAAAATTAGTGCAATATTATATAGATGTGGCGAAAGAATATAAAATAGACGATCGTGGTTTACCGTATTTTAATGATTTATATTTAGATGTAGTATTATTACCTAGCGGTAAGGTGTATGTATTAGATGAAGAGGAGCTAGAGTATGCTTATAAAAGTGGCGATGTCACGAAGGAAGAGTATGAGTTAGCTTGGTATACTACGAAATGGATATTAGCAACAATAAAAAATAGTAAATTTTATTGGATTTCAATATTGAAAGAAGAAATAGAAAAGTTGAAATGATTGTTGTATTCAAATTTTTGTATAATTACCAAAAAAATCTATACAAAAAATAATTGACTTTTGTTTTGTAAGCGAGTAAAGTTAGGGAAGAAATTATTATTAAAAAATAAATATGAAACCTTCTTATAAAGAGAGGCGGAGGGACTGGCCCTACGATGCCTCGGCAGCGGACTCGATTTCAGAGTGCTGTGCCAAATCCAGCAAGCGTGTGCTTGAAAGATGAGAAGAGTGTTTCTTATAGATGTATAAGACCTCTTCTCATCGGAAGAGGTCTTTTGTTATTCATTAGAAAAAGGTTGAAACTAGGGAGAGATGGTATTTTGAAAGAAACGAGAGAAAATGGTTTAGCTTTATTACCACTTGGGATATTTTTGGCGCTATTTATTGGTTCTGGAATTATTACAGGTGATTTCTATAAATTGCCGATACTTGTAGCGATTTCAATTGCTGTAGGAGTCGCTTTAGTGATGAATCGTAAAGAAAGTTTTAATGTGAAAGTAGAGCGGTTCGCTAAAGGTGCAGGAAATCCGGATATTATGATTATGGTATTAATTTTTGTGCTTGCAGGTGCATTTTCTGAAACTGCTAAAGGAATGGGCGGAGTAGACTCAACTGTTAATTTAGCGTTAACTATTTTACCGCCAGGATTTATCGTAGCTGGAATCTTTGTTATTGGTGCATTTATTTCATTAGCGATGGGAACTTCAATGGGAACAATTGCAGCATTAGCGCCGATTGCTGTAGGTATTAGTGGTCAAACTGATATCTCAATTGCGCTTGCAATGGCTACTGTTGTTGGCGGAGCTATGTTTGGTGATAATTTATCATTTATTTCAGATACAACAATTGCAGCTGTTCGTTCACAAGGAACAGAAATGAAAGATAAGTTTAAAACGAACTTTTTAATTGTGTTACCAGCGGCTATTATTACAATTGTACTATTAGTAATAGTTACTTCAGGAAGTGACACGCACATTAAAGCACATAACTTTGATTGGATAAAGATTTTACCGTACGCAGGAGTACTTATTACAGCGCTACTTGGCTGGAATGTACTTATTGTATTAACTGGTGGAACTGTACTATCTGGTGTTATCGGTCTTATAGATGGAAGTTACACGTTAGAAAGTTTCTTTAAAAGTGTAACGACTGGAATGGGCGGTATGATGGAGTTAGTATTACTTGCTATATTAATTGGCGGTATGGTTGAATTAATCCAATATAATGGTGGTATTCAATATTTGATGAATGTATTAACACGTAATATTCGTTCGAAAAAAGGAGCGGAATTTGGTATTGCTGGTTTAGTGAGTATGACGAATATGTGTACAGCGAATAATACGATTTCAATTATCTTTACAGGACCCCTTGCAAAAAATATTGCAGATCAATATGAAATAGACCCTCGTAAATCAGCGAGTGTATTAGATCTTTTCTCATGTTGTGTGCAAGGATTAATTCCGTACGGTGCCCAAATGTTAACGGCAGCAGGATTTGCAGCGTTATCTCCGGTTGAATTGTTGCCATATGCATTTTATCCAATGTTAGTTGGAGTATGTGGGATTGTTTCTATTTTAATTGGGTTTCCAAGGTTTTCGAAAGTAGCTGAGAAAAAAGAGTATCATAAAACAGCTTAATTTAATATGAATGTTAGTAATTAAAAAACGTGCAGAGAATAGATTCTGCACGTTTTTTTGCGTAAAGGGCTGAATATGACTCGGTCTTAAGTCTGAGTTAAAAACGGTTCTTAAGCTCGTTATGGGAAGATGAAAAATTAGTTAAGATAAGAGTATCAAATCGAAGGGAGGCAAGCACAAGATGAAACAATTTCTAGCGTTTATCGCAGCCGGTATTTTGGCTTTAATTGCTCTTGGTAGTCTTGCTGGTATTGTAGGATTCGCAATCGGAGCAGGAGTTGTATATTGGAGCTATAAATCATTTGTGCGAGCTAAATCATTTTTTGGAAAGTTAGCTTGGGGTATTGTTGGTTTAATCGGTTTATCCATTGCACTTTCTCATTCGCCAGCATTAATCGGTATCGCTGCTTTAGTGGTTTTATACTACGGATACCGTGAGTGGAAAAAAGAAAAAGATGTAGTTGTTGAATCTGCTCCAGAAAGTTCTAAACCATATAGCAACTTTGAAGATGAGTGGAACAAATTAATGAAAAACTAAAACAATAAATCAAATTATAAATAAAGTAGAAGAGAGGAAGATTTATAATGAAACAATCTTTATTCGGACGTGTACGCGATGCGATTTTAGCTGATTTTCATAACGTGTTAGATGAGAAGGAAAGAAAAAATCCAATTGCGATGTTAAACCAATATTTACGTGATAGTGAGCGTGAAATAACAAAAATTGAGAAGTTAATTGGGCGTCATAAAACATTAAAATCTAATTTTGCTCGTGAGCTTGAGCAAGCACGTTATTTCGTTAATAAAAGATCAAAGCAAGCTATCATTGCTCAAGAAGCAGGCGAATTACAATTGCACGAACGTGCGTTAGAAGAGGTAGCTTATTATGAAGGGCAAGTAACTCGATTAGAAGAAATGTATGCAGGTGTTGTAGAGCAAATTGATGAGTTAGAGCGTCGTCTTTCTGAAATGAAAAATAAATTAAAAGAAATGCACGCAAAGCGCATGGAACTAATGGCACGTGAAAATATGGCACATGCAAATCGTCGTATGAATACTGCGATGTATAAAATGGATGAAAATAATCCGTTCTTACGATTTGAAGAGATTGAAGATCATATTCGTGACTTAGAAACTCGTATGAATGAAGAGCATGAGCGTGACACGTTTGATATGAAAATTGCAAAACTTGAGCGTGAAATGAAAGAAAAGAATGATGTATCGTTAACGAAAGAGTTAACAAAATAATAGTGGTATATTATAAAACAGGCTTATGATATAGTGATAGGAGAAAAGGTGTTGGAAAGCAATGCCTTTTCTTCTATGTATATGTGACAAGAAGGGGGGGAGCTGAAATGAAGAAACATTTTTCAAAGACACAATTAATGGGGATGCTCCTCATCATATTTGGATTCGGTCTTTTTCTTGATATGATACTTGGACATTTTGAACCAGGTGGTCTCATTTTTGCATTTATTATGCTTATGTTTGGAAGGCATTATCGTAAAAAGAATCGTCATGTACGGGGAAATGTATTTTTATTTGTTGGTGGTATCGTATTTTTATTCTTCTTATTTTCATCAGCAGCATTTGTTCTTGTCGTATTTGCTTGTTTAGCTTTAATAGGTTATCAATTGATTCAACAAGGACATCAGCAAAAAGCAATGAAGATTGAAATTAAAGAAAAAGGGATTATAGATGAAGAGAAGCAAATATATCGTACAGAACCATATTTAAAAAATATGTTTGTAGGCAATGTACGAATGATGGATCATATTTATGAACTTGAGGATATTAATGTTCAATATGGTGCCTGTGATGTGGAAATAGATTTAACGACTGCTATGATTCCAGAAGGGGAAACGGTAATTGTTATTCGGGGTGTCGTTGGCAATATTCGTTTATATGTGCCATATGATATTGAACTTTCTTTAAATCATTCTGTTATTGTCGGACGTGTGCTCTTGCCAGGTCATGAAGAGACAGGGTTTAACCGCAATGTTACATTTAGAACAGAGCAGTATAAAGAGGCTCCTCGTCGTATTAAAATTATTTCTTCGCTTGTCGTAGGCGACACGGAAGTGAGGAAAGTATAATGAAGAAACAAAAAAATATTTCGTGGATGTATATTCGTTATTCTATGTTGTCCTCTGTTAGTATCGCACTCATTTGTACAATTGTATATGTATGGAAAAGCGAGCAACAAGTGTATGATTTATTATGGAAGGAATCCATCGCTTCTGTTCCAATTGGCTTGTTTATTATGACTACAAGTTTACTTATCGGGGGAATTGTAGGATATGCAATCGGTTACTATATAGAGCAGCGTATACAAGGATTAAATACGTTTCTATTTGAAGTAGAGCGAGGGAATTTTCCGAGCGATGTTTCGTTTACTGCAGATGATGAATTTCATGAAGTGGAACGAAAAGTAATCGTTCTGGCTCGTCGATTAGAGGAGCAAGCTGGACTCTTTCAAAAAGTAACGAATGAACGAGCTCATTGGAATGAAGAGATGAGACAAGAAGCGATTTCCCAAGAAAGGCATCGATTGGCGAGGGAGCTGCATGATTCAGTAAGTCAGCAGCTTTTCGCAATGTCGATGATGATGTCAGCGATTAATGAACAAATAACTGAATTTCCAGATGTGACAAAAAAACAATTGCAACTTGTTGAAAATATGGTTGTAAATGCTCAATCAGAAATGAGAGCATTGCTCCTTCATTTACGTCCTGTACAATTGGAAGGTAAGAAACTGACAGAAGGTATAGAGGAATTATTAACGGAATTATCGCGAAAACAACATATGAAAATTGAATGGCTTATTGAGCCAATAGAATTAAAAAAAGGTGTAGAAGATCATTTATTCCGTATTGTGCAAGAAGCGCTATCAAACACGTTGCGACACGCGAAGGCAAAGAAAACAGAAGTGCGCCTTCGAAAAATTGATCAATATGCGATTTTAAAAATCATTGATGACGGCGTTGGGTTTGAAGTAGGGGTTAATAAGGCTGGTTCATATGGCCTAAGATCGATGCAAGAGCGTGTTCATGAAATTGGTGGGACACTCAAGGTACTTAGTTTCCCAGCAAAAGGTACACAAATAGAAGTAAAAGTACCGATTATGATTGAGAGAGGGGGAGAAGTATGATAAAAGTATTGCTTGTCGATGATCATGAAATGGTTCGTATGGGTGTATCAGCATATTTATCTACACAGCCAGATATTGAAGTAGTAGGAGAAGCTGAGAATGGAAGAAAAGGATCAGAATTAGCATTGCAATTAAGACCGGATATTATTTTAATGGACCTTGTTATGGATGAGATGGATGGTGTCGAAGCAACACGTGCTATTATTCAAGAATGGCCAGAAGCAAAAATTGTAGTTGTAACAAGCTTTTTAGATGACGAAAAATTGTATCCTGTTATTGAGGCTGGGGCGACCAGTTACTTATTAAAAACATCAAGGGCAAGTGATATTGCTGATGCTGTACGAGCTACTTATGATGGAGAAACAGTATTAGAGCCAAAAGTTACCGGGAAAATGATGTCCCGTATGCGTCAAAAGAAAGAGCAACCTTTGCATGATGATTTAACGGAAAGAGAGTTTGAGATTTTGTTATTAATCGCAGAGGGAAAAAGTAATCAAGAGATTGCGGACGAGTTATTTATTGCACTGAAAACGGTAAAGACACATGTGAGTAATATATTAAATAAATTGAATGTAAGTGACCGTACTCAGGCAGTTATTTATGCATTTAGGCATCAATTAACGAAGTGATAAAGTGAAACTTTAATCAGTGGGGAGGTTGTTCCTCCCCCACTGATTATCAGCCCTCACCAATCGGGCTTTTACGGGCAGTTAATGCGGGATAAAGTGAAGCTTTAATTGGCGGGGAATTCCTCGCTGATTATTGGCTCGATACAATATAGATTTGGTTTTAAAACAATTGAATGTTTTTATTGACGATAAATAATGTAAGCGTTATCATTGAGGTGTTAACAGTACATATAAAGGGGAGAATGTATATGTTAGTTCAAACTATATTCGGAATGGATAAGTCTAAAAAATTAGGGGATTATGTGAACGCATTACAAGCGCTTTGTGAACAATATAATGTTGAAACAGATAAAATTGCGATTATTGAGGCAACAGAGGAATACTATTTATTTTTAGTAAAGCAAGAAGAGCACTATGATGTTGTCAAGGTAGAAACAGTTGATACGAATATTGAATATTATACGAAAGCTTATAAAATAAGCAGTTTTAATCATGCTGCGTATCAAATGTAAAAAAACTCCCTTTTGGGAGTTTTTTTAGGAGGCTTTTACTTCGTGAGAGTCGGTTACTAATGGAACTTTTTTCGTACCGCTTAACTTAGCCATTGCAAGACCAATAAGAGCTCCTACTAATGCTGGTATTAGCCAGCCGATTCCTTCATTATATAAAGGGATAAATTCAAAATATGGTGTGATAAATGAAACTGAAATACCACCTTGTTTTAATCCATCAAATACGCTTACTACAGCTGCTCCGATTAAAGCACCTACATAAACAGAGCGATATCCACCGAAGTATTTATGAAGCAATGATAGTAGTACGAGTACAATTGCAATTGGATACACAACAAGCAGAATTGGAACAGAGATTGCGATAATTTTCGTTAAACCTAAGTTGGCAACTAGTAATCCTAATGCGCAAATGATACTCGCGAACGTTTTGTATGAAAATGTAGTCAATAATGTTGAAAAATATTGGCTGCACGCAGAGACGAGTCCAACGCATGTCGTTAAACAAGCGAGTGTAACGATAAGAGATAATAGGAGCAAACCATATGGACCGAATAATTGTTGTACGATAACAGTAAGTAGCTGTCCGCCATTTTTTGCATATCCGAGCGAGACGCTAGTTGCCCCAAGCCAGCCGAGTGCACCGTATACAAGTACGAGCCCTGTAGCGGCAATAAGCCCTGCTTTTGCTGTGGCGATGGCAATGGACTTACGATCATTCACACCTTTAGAGCGAATTGCATTTACAACGATAATTCCGAATGCAAGTGCTGAAATGGTGTCCATTGTTAAGTAGCCTTCCATAAAGCCTTTGAAGATTGGAGAAGTTTGATACTCTTGCATTGCTGGTCCTGATTGTCCAAGTGGTGTAAATACACTTTTAACAAACAATAAGAAAATAGAGAGTAATAAAATAGGTGTTAATACATTTCCAATACGATCAACAAGTTTAGATGGATTCAAACTCAGCCAAAATACGATAGTAAAGAAGATGATTGTATATACAAATAGTACTAGGCTGCTAGAGCGGATTGTTTCTGGCAAGAAAGAACTAACACCCATTTCATAAGCGACATTTGCAACACGTGGGATGCCCATGGATGGACCGATGGCAATGTATACAACCACTGTAAAGAAAATTCCGAATAATGGATGAACATGACTTGCAAGTTGTTGCATTCCATTTCCTGATAGAGAAATTGCGATAACAGTAAGTAGTGGTAAGCCAACTCCTGTTAGTAAAAATCCAATCATTGCTGGCCAAAAGTTTTCACCTGCGTTTTGCCCAAGCATGGGAGGGAAAATTAAATTACCTGCCCCAAAAAATAAAGAAAATAGCATAAGACCCGTGAAAAAAATATGTTTTTTTGATACAGTGTTCATTGTTTTTCCTCCTTTTTCATTCATTTGTAAGAACACAAAAAACTCGTCCCTAAAGAAAGGGACGAGTTATATTTACCCGCGATACCACCCTAATTTACACATGTAGAAATAAATCTATATGTATACGGCTTTGCAACGTACAACATGATACGTGTTCCTTGTAACGGGGGACGGCCGGTAAGAACTTACTGTAACATTCGGTTCTACTTCTCGGAGATGATTTTCGGTTACGCGCTGAACGTTGGCTTTCAGCAAATCGCCAACTCTCTGGGGAACAGTTCTATAACGTACTCGTTCTCGTCAATGAATTTTTATTCAAGTATTCTGACAGTATTGTTACATGTTTTTTTTAGAAAGTCAATATGTTTTTTGAAAGATATATTTATATACGGAAATATCGAAAGTGATATTCGTTGTTGCAAAAGGAATAATGAATTGTAAAATGGAAGTAAAAATTTGCGGAGAATTGTAAAATTTATAGAGAAAGTTGATATTTATAGGAGTAAAGAAGGGATTGTTTGAATTTACAGAGAATAATACAACAATCCACTTGCTGGAAAGAACAAACCAAAAGAGGTGACTGAAATGCTTGCGATGGGAGTATTATTTGGCATTATTGCTATAATTGGTTTTATGTGGTTATATTATTCGCGTTCGTTTAAACAAGCAGAAGTTTTACTCTTTCAAAAAGGTAGTTTGTTGACAAATCAGTCTAGATATTTAGTATGTCCGAAGTGTGGAAGTGCACAGGCCAGAAGTGGAGGATATCAAGAGTGTTGCAAAATTAGATTATGAAAAAAGGAAGCCTCACATTATTTTGTGAGGCTTCCTTCCTTACAACTTCATCGCGCTCCAAATTGTCCATCGATCTCTTTCAATAATAGGAGAGACGTTTTGTAATGCGGTCTGTATATGTTGTAGAAGTTGAGAAAGTTCATCATCTGTTAACTCATATAGAATGGATCGACCTGTTCGAGGAGATAAATCTTGCAATAATGCTTCTACAGAATCATGTATTTTTCGTATTTCCCATTGTGTTTGTGTGGGAAGTACATGAAGAGAATGTTTTTGCAATTCAGTCTGTATAGTGTTGGTTTTTGGACGTCTTTTTGACTCTATTTCAATAAGTTTTGGAAATAAAGAGAAAAAATATCCGCGAATATGTTCGGGACTTCCTGGAATTGTACAATCTTCAATTGTTCGATCTTGTAAAATAAGTACACCGTTTTTATTTAATATACGAGAAGCTTCACGTAAAAATGTAGGAATGTCTTGTAAATGATGAATAACTGCACGCGAAATAACTATGTCAAATGTTTCATTAGGGTATGGGATATTATGTGCATCACCGTGGATGAATGAAATGTTTGGAAAGTTGTTACAATTTTCTTTTGCAGCTTGTAATATTTCTTTTGAAAAATCAAGTCCCACAACATTATTGGCTCCCATAAGAGCGAGTTCTTTCGTATAAATCCCACCACCACAGCCGATATCAATTATTTGCTTGTTTTGTATTTCTGTAATGTTTTTTACCATTTCAGCCCAAGAAATATGAGCGTTTCTTGTTGCATATGTGTACTTATTATTTTCATCATGAAAATTAATGGACATGATAAAGACCTCCTTTCAATGATTAGTATAGCGTATTTAATAGGATGTCACGTTTTTGTTTTATGTATGAAGGTTATAAGGATTTCTTATCGTAAGAGGAGGATTAATTTGAAAGGGAAATATGTATTGGTGTTGTTGTTTGTTATGTTACTAGCAGCTTGTGGTCAAGTTGAGCCGAAAAAAGAAACAAAAAAAGTAGAAGAGACGGTGAATGAAGTGAAAGAAACAATAGGGGTAACCGTTATACAAAAAAAACATAAAGAGAAAAAGTTGCAGGAATCAGAAGCGAAGTTAGTAATAGACATTTTGAATAAAGCTGAGAAACAAGAAATAACAGGAAGCTTCGGTGAACCTGAATATGAAATACAAATTAGTAGAGATGGGAAAAAAGAAACTTATTATGCATGGTTAAGGGGAGAAGATAGACGAGGATGGGTGCAATATAAGAAAGCTATGTATATGTTGAATGAAAAAGATACGGAAAAGCTTTTGGATATATTTCCAAATGTCTCAGAACAAAAAGAAGATGAGATGCAGGTAAGCCCTTTAACGGAAGTAACAAAAAAAGATTTGCAGATTACCGCGTTTCATATTAAAACAGGCGATCAAAACGTGAATTATACGGTACGGTATACGATTTCACAATCACTATACAATAAGTTAGTGAAGGAGCAAGAATATTATTTGCAACTCAATTTTCCAGAAAAAGTTCAAAAATTAATTGGAGCAAAAGAGAGTGAAATGATTTTAGGTGAAAAAGTAAAGGAAGGGTATAAGCAATATGAATTACATGCTACTGTTCCGATAAAAAGCGCTTCAGAATCACAATTAAAATCATTAGAAACATATTACGAAAATTATGATTTGAAAATATTAAACAGTGAAAAAGAAAAAATAGGTGTGTTTCAAAATATAATTCAGATTGTTAAAGATTATGGTGAAAAAATGAATTTTCAAAGATAAAGTGAGACTTTAATTAGCCCTTACGGATTGGAATGAATGTAAACTCGTCAAATCTATATGACCTTTCCTAGGAAATGATAATAGAGAGGGGAAAGCACCCCTCTCTATTACTTTGCTTTTGTAGATGGCTCATTCATTGATTTTCGTGTAATAAGAAAAGAAATCATAAGAGCGGAAAGGATGACAAGGGCAATAAATACGTGATTGGGCAACAAATCTAATAATAATACGTAACTAACGGTATAAAAAATAAGAGTTGAAGCTAAAAACGATAGAGCACCTATTATAAGAGATTGTAAATTCATTTGTGTACACCTCCTTTTATTTATATTTTTGGCTGAAAATGGATTATATAAACATTATTTCTAACAATAGAAAAAAATATGTCATAATAGAGAAAAGAACAAGCTTTGATGAATGATATGATTCATTAATGAGAGATAAAGGAGAGGAATATGAAAAATAATAAAAAAGGATTATGGGGAATTATTGTTGCGATAGGTCTATTTTTACTGTCTAAGTTAAAGTGGGTATTTGCAATTTTTAAATTAGCAAAGTTTTCAACGGTATTTAGTATGTTTCTATCGCTTGGCGCATACGCAGTTCTATATGGTTGGAAATTTGGAGTGGCGCTCATTTATTTGTTGTTTGTTCATGAAATGGGCCATTTATGGGCTGCGAAAAGAAAGGGGATCCCAACATCGCCAGCAATCTTTATTCCATTTATGGGGGCTCTTATTGGAATGAAAGAGATGCCGAAAAATGCGAAAGATGAAGCTTACATTGCATATATGGGTCCGCTTTTCGGACTTCTGTCATTTTTACCAGCGATACCGCTTTATATAATGACGAAAGAGCCATTTTGGGCGCTTGTTATTTTGCTTGGAAGTATGATTAATTTCTTTAATTTAATTCCCGTTTCGCCGCTAGATGGTGGGCGAATTATTTCAGTTGTCAGTACTAAAATTTGGGGAGCAGGCCTTATTTTATTACTTGGCTATTCAATTTACTTTAAAAGTATTTTGGGAGGATTTATTGTTATTATCGGTTGTATGGAGTTATATAGAGTAATAAAGAGAGATGAGCCGATTAAGGAATTAGGGCATAAAATTGATGGGATGAAAGAATATGTTACTAGGCTTGAAGAGGAATTAAAAGAAACGGGTGCTGTACATCGGACTATATACGTGATGCATCATGAGATGAATGCATTAAGACAAAGAGAACGGGAAAAAGAGTTACAAATAGGTGAACTTCAAAAAATGGAAGTGTTAGAGTATCTTTTACCGAAGTTCGAACCGTTAGATTATGTTCCATATGAAGATGAAAAAGATGAGTATACAATTCACATAAGGGAAGCATTTGAAGCGTCAGAAAGAAAATTAAATGAATGGAAAACAGAAAAGGAACAACAAGAAAACTATTATAAAGTGGATGCGAAAACGAAATGGACAGTATTTGCTTGTTATATCGGATTAATGGCTATACTCGGTTACGCAGCTTATGAAGGATATATTGTTTTACAAGAACATTTGCCAACGAGAAATGTATAGAAAAATATTGTCGAAATGATAGGAAGAATTTATACAGGAATTATATTTCTACGAGAGAAAGTTACAAGTATAGTCATACATTGTAATATTTTTAGTAGAGAAGGAGTTCTGTATATGAAGAAATTGTTAAGTGTATTCGGGATTATTATCGTGATGATCATTGCAAGCTATAGTCTTATGAAAGTGCTGTTACATTATGCGAATAAGCCTGCTGAGGTAAATACAATAGCTCAAATAGAAGATGTGCAAGAAGAGACAAAAGTGCTAAATTTTATTCGAATGACACATGAAAGCTATAATAATTTCTTAAATTACGGTAAAGCAGAGAATTATACAGACGGGGATTGGAATCAATTTAAGCAATGGTTTCAACAACAAGAATCATCGTTAAAAAATATACATACAGACATAAAGAATGAAAAAATAAAACGTGATGTAAATAGAAGCTATGAAATTGTAAAAAAAGGTGTGGAACTTCAAAATATTGAGTATGTAGTGTATGCCCACCGTGTATATCATGACTTGGATATTATCGTAAATAAATATAGAGGTGAAACGAATATCTGGGGATATACGGAGTTTGGCGATGGGAAAGATATAAAAGTAATTGAACAAGCTATACAAACAAAATAATAAGCTAGCTAGAATTCTAGTTAGCTTATTTTCTTTTGTAAATACAATGTTCATATATTATTCACAAAAACACCGTGTTAATAGTGATTAAAATCACAATCTGCATTATAAGATTCAGTTAAACTAAAAACAGTTAAGGAAATAGAGGAGTGGGATACAATGTTAAGTGCAAAAACAATTGAAATCGTAAAGTCAACAGTACCATTATTACAAGAAAAAGGCGTTGAAATTACAACGAGATTTTATGAAATTTTATTTTCGGAACATCCGGAGTTATTGAATATTTTCAACCATACAAATCAGAAAAAGGGAAGACAACAACAAGCGTTAGCGAATGCTGTTTATGCAGCTGCAACGTACATTGATAATTTAGAAGCTATTATTCCAGTTGTAAAACAAATTGGTCATAAGCATAGAAGTTTAGGTATTAAAGCAGAGCATTACCCGATTGTAGGTACATGTTTACTGCGTGCCATTAAAGAGGTCGCAGGTGCACCTGATGAAGTTTTAAACGCATGGGGAGAAGCATATGGTGTCATTGCTGATGCATTCATTAGCATTGAAGCAGAGATGTATGAAGAAGCTGCACATAAAGAAGGTGGATGGAAAGACTTCCGCAACTTTGTGATTGTTAAAAAAGTGAAGGAAAGCGATGTTATTACGTCATTTTATTTGAAACCTGAAGATGGAGGGAAAGTTTCTTCATTCATCCCAGGTCAATATGTAACGATTCAAATCAATATTGAAGGTGAGACATATACACATAATCGTCAATATAGTTTATCCGATGCTCCTGGGAAAGAATATTATCGTATTAGTGTAAAAAAAGAAAAAGGTGTAGATACACCAGACGGTAAAGTGTCTAATTACTTACATGAACATGTAAAAGAAGGAGATGTTTTACCAGTAAGTGCACCAGCGGGAGATTTCATGTTAAATATGGATTCAACATTACCAGTTGTACTAATTAGTGGTGGAGTAGGGATTACACCGATGATGAGTATGTTAAATACGTTAATTGAACAAGATTCAAAACGTAATGTATATTTTGTTCATGCAGCAATAAATAGTAATACACATGCAATGAAAGAACACGTTAAGGCAGTAGAAAATGAATATGAACAAGTTAAAGCATATACTTGTTATTCTGCACCGACTGAAAAAGATTTAGAAATGAAGAACTTTGATAAAGAAGGTTTTATTGAAAGTGAATGGTTAAAAACTATTATTCCGACAACTGAAGCAGAGTTTTATTTCTGTGGTCCAGTAGCATTTATGAAGCATATAAATGCTGCACTAACTGATTTAGGTGTGAAACAAGAGCATATTCATTATGAATTTTTCGGCCCAGCAACAAGCTTACAATAAGCAAAAAAACGAGGTATTTATTTTACCTCGTTTTTTATTTGTTCTCGTAATAAACGGTTTACTGTTTCACGACGTATACCTATCAGTTGACCAATTTCGGTTTGTGTTAATATTTCATATATAGGAATGTCACCTAAATATAGGGTGAACCATTCTTGTAAACGATGAAGACGTTCTTTCGGAGAGACGGTTGTCAATTGATCAATTCGTTGTTGCATCATTCTTAATTTAGATTGCAATTGCATAGCGATGTTAGCATACGATTCGGGATTTGCTTGAAGTCTCTCGTACCATTCACTACTAGTGATTGGTTCCACTTCTGTTTTTATTAAAGCGATGGCTGTACCGTGATATTCTTTCGGTGAAATTAAAGAATGATGAGGTATCGTTTCACCTGGAACGATAATGTTGAATAAAAATGGTGTTCCGTCTTCTTCTAGCCGAACTACTTTTAATAAGCCTGTTTTTATAAAGTATAAAGGACCGTCCTCGCCTTGACGGAATAGTACATCTCCTTTGTGTAGAATCAATGTTAGCCCCCCATTAATATGTTTCTATTTCTTCTATTTTAGCGTATATGTATATAGACAATATGCTATTTCAACAGCAATTTCATTGACGAAATGTATGCTATTACAGTAGTATACTATTTAGTGTGTAATAGTACTAGCAATGAATACGCTGTAGGGGGTTTAGTATATTGTTAGATGCGATGAGAATGACGGATATGAGAATTCCGGCGAATGCTATCGTTCATGTAGAAGAGATGAAAGGTGGAGTCGTTTTATCCGTTGAAGTAGACGGCCAAATTATTTATACGATGGCTTATGATGAAGAAACAGATAGCTATGCTGAATTATATGATCGAAACGATAAGAGGGCGTGCCAAGTACATGAAGACTTCATGGGGTGGTCACTTCTTCATTAAAAAAGATGTCAATATGACATCTTTTTTTATTAAATCGATAGAATATACAAAGAAATGAAATATAAGGATAAAATTTGTAATAATTGATTTTGCATTGTTAGCACTCTGTAACTGCAAGTGAACTATTTTTTCGCTATCATAAAGATAACAGTCGCAGTTATAGGAGTGGTCAACTTGAAGAAAGTACATATTTCAAATTATATGTTATTATGTGTTTGTTTAATTTTATTTGTTCTCCTCGGAGGATTTTTATATTCATGTGTATAAGAAAAACGCATTCTAAAAAGAATACGTTATAAAAGGGAAATAATGATTAATCTAGTTCCAAGAATAATCAACGTAATACGTAATAAATTAATTACGGCGTTACCACTTAGTTTTGTATTAATGTAAGCCCCGATTTTTCCGCCAATCCATGCACCCGGAATCAGGATTAATGCATAAATCCAGCTGACATTTCCAAGTGAGATGTGAGTTGCAGAACTTACAATTGCTGATAGAAATACGATGAACATTGAAGTTGCTACTGCAATATGTGCTGGGAATGCAAAAAGAAGCATCATTGCTGGAACAAGTAAGGCACCGCCACCAATTCCAAATAATCCAGATATAAACCCAACTATAAAGGCGATAAAGATAGCAAGAAACGGTGGGAATTGGTAGTGTACAGTATTTCCATCATTATCTGTAAAAGAACGCTTAATTACAGACGTATTTGAGAGGGAAAGAGGTTTTAATTTGTCTCGAAGCATAAGTAGAATTGAGACGAATATAAGGAAAATCCCAAAGTATAAAGAAAATGTGTCTTGGTTTAAAAATTTATTTGCCCATGATCCGATAATACCACCAGGGCCGCTTCCGATAAATAAAATAAGTCCACTTTTATAATCTACTCGCTTATGCTTCATGTAAGTAAGGGTGGAAGATAGTCCTGTGAAAACGACTGTTACCATAGAAGTCCCTACTGCAAGTTGTGGTGATAAACTGTGTAATCCAATTAATAACGGAACAATAATAATTCCGCCTCCAAGCCCAACTAGGCTGCCGACTGTTCCGGCGATTAGTCCGATGAAAAGTAACATGATGTATTCCAAAATTGCCAACTCCTCTAAATAACTTATCCACCAATTATTATACACGCTTTTTAATGAGAAATAGGCTTGTTCACAAAAAAGTCGTCTTCCTAGAAAAATAAGGAAGACGACTTTTGATTAGAAAACAAAATGTAATAGGTAGTAAAACAGAGCAGCTAAAGAAGCTGAAATAGGAAGTGTAATAACCCATGTAATTAACATACGTTTTGCAGTTCCCCATTTTACCCCTTTCACACGGTGAGAAGCACCAACTCCTAAAATAGAAGAAGAGATAACGTGCGTCGTACTAACCGGTAAGTGAATGAATGTTGCACCGAAAATAACAAGTGATGATGATAAATCGGCAGCTACCCCATTTACAGGACGAATTTTCATAATTTGTCCACCGACAGTTTTAATAATTTTCCATCCACCCACAGAAGTACCAAGCCCCATTGCGACAGCACAAGATAATTGTACCCAGAACGGGATATCGCTAG
This sequence comes from Bacillus sp. FSL R9-9497, assembly GCF_038005805.1. Taxonomy (NCBI): domain Bacteria; kingdom Bacillati; phylum Bacillota; class Bacilli; order Caryophanales; family Bacillaceae; genus Bacillus; species Bacillus sp. FSL R9-9497. The sequence goes on from NZ_JBBOTY010000001.1 coordinate 1,411,762, forward strand.
AAGTATGATAGTTATTAGCCATAAGTGCCATCGTAATGATCCCCATTGCTTTTTGTGCATCATTCGTACCGTGTGTGTAGGCTTGTAATGCTGCAGTGAAAATCTGGAATATACGGAAGTTCTTATTCGTTTTCGTTAAGTTAAAGTTTTTAAATACTACTTTAAAAATACTGTATACGATATAACCAATAACAAAAGCGATAATCGGTGAAATGATTAAAGCTTCAATAATTTTAATGAATCCTTTAAGATTTAGCGAGCTAATCCCAGCGGCCGCAATTGCAGCACCTGCGATTGCGCCGATAATTGCATGCGAAGAACTACTTGGAATACCGTAGTACCAAGTAATTAAGTTCCAAGCTATTGCCGCAAGCAAAGCAGCTAAAATTACAAGAGAACCATTTTGTAAGGCGAATGGATCAACGATATCTTTTGTAATCGTTTTTGCTACACCTGTAAATGTCATTGCGCCTAAAAAGTTCATAATAGCCGCCATAATAATGGCATGTCTAGGCTTTAGAGCTTTCGTTGAAACAGCCGTTGCAATAGCGTTTGCTGTATCGTGAAATCCATTGATAAAGTCAAAAGCTAAAGCGCAAATGACTACTAAAACGGTCAGTATCAAGAGTGTATCCATGATCAAACTCCTTACGCGTTCTTCATAATAATTGTTTCTAATACGTTTGCAACGCTTTGACAGCTATCAGCTACTTCTTCAAGCTCTTCGTAAATCTCTTTAAATTGAATAATCTTAATCGGATCTTTTTCACGAGAGAATAAGTGCTTAATCGCATGACGGCGAATATCATCACACTGTGATTCATAATCCTTAATCTTAATCGCATTTGTACGAATGTCGACTAATTTTTTGTTAGACATTAATTCAACAGAGTTTGCAATCTCAATCGCACATTGATTAATTGCTTCTACGAATTTAATCATGTATTCATCAGCTTCTGTAATAGAATACATTTCGAACAGACCAGCACTGTGATCTAATCCGTCTAATACATCATCCATACTCATTGCAAGTTGTAGGATGTCCTCACGCTCAATCGGAGTGATAAACGCTTTGTTTAACTCCATAATGATTTCGTGAATAAATGAGTCACCTTTTGACTCATACTCTTTCATGCGCATAGAAAACTCTTTTAAATCGCTAGCATTTTTAATTTTATACTCCACGAAAAACTGCGCGCCTTCTTTTAAATTTTCGGAAACATTCATTAACATTTCAGAAAATTTATCTTTTTTTGATTTAAAGACCATTATTGTTACCCCCACAAAAGTAATATATGTAAAATATATTGGCTAATCAATTCTAACAAAAAACTGTCGTTTTTTAAAACATTTTATCGAAAAGTTTACAAAAACTTAACATAACTCTCGTTGTTCTATTAATAATATTAATATCCAATAGTGAATATCTTACTTGTAGAATGTCCTTTTCTTGCAAAAAGTATGAATGTAAAAGAAAAGCTTTACACTATAGGAATGACTACGTTATTATAATAAATTTAAAAGGCGGTATATTCTTCCTTTTAAAAAGAAGAGTGTAAATAAATGAAGGAAGTGAACGAATGAAATTGAAGAACACTCATTTTAAAAAAATGCTTGAGTGGTTCAATAAGAGGAAGAAACTTCGTAATTCATTAATTGTATTAGGAAGTGTATTCGTTACTCTATTTATTGCTGTAAATATAATAATTTCCATTCAAGACATATCTGAACTAAAACAAGCTGTTCCACAACCGACTTTAATTTATGATGCAAATAATGAGGTCGCAACTAAATTAGCTTCTTCGAAAACAGAAGGCGTTAAAAGAAAAGATATTCCTGATATTATGGTTCAGGCAATTGTTGCAGTAGAAGATAAGGAATTTTTTAACCATCATGGTATTTATTATAGTGGAATTATAAGTGCGGTTTTTAAAAATATTACAGCAGGAGAAGTTGTAGCTGGGGGAAGTACAATTACACAGCAGCTTGCGAAGAATGTATTTCTGACACAAGATCGTACATTTTCTCGTAAAATAAAGGAATACTTTTTAACAAAAAAAATAGAACGTACTTATACAAAAGATGAAATTATTGAAATGTATATGAATCAAATTTATTTTGGGGAAGGTGCTTGGGGTATAAAAAGGGCAGCAAAATCTTATTTTGATAAAGAGGTAAAAGATTTAACAATTTCAGAAGCTGCAACGATTGCAGGCTTGATTAAAGCACCATCTGCATATTCACCTTATAAAAACTTTAACAAGTCAATTGAAAGACGTAATGTCGTATTAAGCTTAATGAAAGAGCAAGGGTATATTTCTGACGAACAGTATAATAAAGAAAAAGAGAGCGGTCTTGTATTAAAACGTGGTGTGGATGATAAATACAAGGGAAAATATTCTCAATATGTAGACTATATTGTTAGAGAAGCAATGGACAAGTACGAATTGACACAAAATGAAATTTTAGCGGGTGGTTATCGTATTTATACAGAGCTTGACCCGAAAAAACAACAGGCTGTAGAAGACGTTGTGAATAATGATAGTTATTTCAAAGATAATGGCTCAGACCAACTGATGCAAACGGGTGTAGTTCTTATGAATCCAAAAACAGGTGGTGTACCAGCTTTAGTTGGAGGGAGAGGACCGTACCAGTTTTTACAGTTTAATCATGCAACCCAATTAAAAAGACAACCTGGCTCAACGTTAAAGCCTTTAGCTGTATATGTACCCGCGTTAGAGCAAGGGTATGAAGTATACGATATATTGAAAGATGAACCATTTAATATTAAAGAATATAAACCACAAAATAGCGATCATACTTTTCACGGTGATGTGACAATGTATGAAGCTGTGGCAAAGTCGTACAATGTTTCGGCTGTTTGGCTATTGGAACAGATTGGATTAGATAAAGGATTGAAATCTTTAGAGCGATTTGGTATTCCATTAGTGCCAGAAGATCGTACGTATCCAATCGCTTTAGGCGGTATGCATGTAGGAACATCCCCATTTGTAATGGCTCAAGCGTATAGTACATTTGCAAATGATGGTGTTCAAGTGGAAGCTCATGCGATTAGAGAGATACAAAATGCGGAAGGTGAAACGATTGGAAAGTGGTATAAGAAAGAGACACGAGTGACAAGCGAGAAAATTTCTCAAAAGATGACATATTTATTAAAAGGCGTTGTCGAAAAGGGAACGGGCGAAAAGGCGAAAGTTAATAATGTTGATACGGCCGGTAAGACAGGAACTACTCAAATTGTAAATGGCCCAAGCACTGGCGCAAAGGATTCATGGTTTGTTGGATACACACCAGATTTGGTAGGTGCGATTTGGGTAGGATATGATAAAACAGATAGCGATCATTATGTTCCGAGTGGTAGTCAAATTACGACGACAATGTTCCGGGATATTATGAAAAAAGCGAACGCAAATCCAGCTCAAAAAGCATTTCAGTTATCGCTCATATCTGAGGCTGATTATAAAAAACAATTGACTACAATAGAAGAGGAAAAACGAAGAAAAGAAGAAGAGAAGAGAAGGAAAGAAGAGGAACAACAAAGAAAAAAAGAGCAACAAGAGTGGATTGATAAAGTGAAAGAATGGATTCCTTCATTTTGGTAAAAGAAAGAGGCGAATAATGAAATTCGCCTCTTTTTTGTATGAAAAACAAAATGAAACTTTAAACGATTGAAATTATCCCTTCTCCGTACTAGTTACTACTCGTTAAGTATAATGTTTGTATTGCCAAAGGATTGAGAATCGTATGTGACAATTATTTTTCCTTTACTAATAGGTTCGTAAGGTAATTCTTCTTCGTAATTACCATTATTTTCATTGTGGATAGAAAGTGTAATTTCATCGATTTTTTTATTTGTATACTGATCTTTAATCGTTTCAGCAATTTGAAGTAACGCTTCGGAACTAGAAGCTTTCGTAATAAGCATTCCCGTTATAACTTTCTTTTCATTTTTTGTTGCATTGGAATAAGGGATATTGCTTTGTTTCGTATACAAAATTTTGTATGGAACTGTTTTTCTCTCTGCTTTTGAAATAGTGGAATATTTTAGAGTTAAAAAAAATCCTACACATAAAATAATGCATATCATAAGAGCAATCCAAATGCGTATCGGTGACATAAATCTCATTTTTCATCCCTCTTTCATATCTTTGACTTCATTATTTATCATACAAAATGGGGATTAAGATAGAGTAAATTTGAGGTAAAGAAACGTAAAGAAGGAGCACTTATCCTCCCAAATAAGTGCTCCTTTCTATATAAAGAGAGATTTAATGCACGTTTAATCAATACATACAATTATCAATATACTTATTGAGTGAAAATTAGTAAATTCGGAATATAGATAGTGTTGCAGTTGTATCGCCTGTGTTAGGAATAGAAATAGTGTTTGCCGTAGGCTGTATAGAAATTGTTGTACCAGCTTGTAAAGTAACGATTGTAGAGAACGAAACAGCACTACCGATAACATTAGTTGAGAAATTACGAGTAGGTGGTTGACCATTGAATGAAATACCGAATCCAAATGGTGAAGATCCTGGGAAAGTTGTAGACGCTGAGAAACTAATATCATATACTCCTGTTTCTAAAATTGTTAAAGTATCTGAAGTATCGTTGAAAGAGATATTAGTTAATTCAAAAACTTGATTGAATTGGAGGTTTGTTCCAGGAGATATAGTTTGTGGATTGGAGTTTCCAATTGCAGCGATAGTTACAGGAATTGGAGTACCCGCTGGTCCTTGAGCACCAGTAGCACCTGTTGCGCCCGCCGGCCCTTGAGCACCAGTAGCACCTGTTGCGCCCGCTGGTCCCTGTGCACCTTGAGGTCCTTGAGGTCCGGTAGCACCTGTTGCGCCCGCTGGCCCTTGAGGTCCAGTAGCACCAGTAGCACCTGTTGCTCCCCCTCCAAGGCAACCTGATCCGTATTGAACTAGGATAGTTTGGATTTCTGTTATAAGTTTAACTAATTTGTCGATCGTACAACAATCTACTTTGAATAATTTAGCGATATACAGTAAATAATTAAGCAGACTTTGTAGCTCAACGTACAATGCTCCGCATGAGAAAGGTGTTGTTCTTAAAATAGTTAATAGATTAGCAATAATAGAATTTCCAATTTGTTTTTGTGCTGGAGATAAATCTAAGCAATTAAGGAATTTTTGTAGATTATTTAGGGCCGCGATTAAGTTGTCGATATTATTTTGAGAAGGGTTTTGAAAGACAGCTTGAATAGCTTGACCAAGAGCTTGAAGAAGTCTAACAAATTCTGTAAGTTCTGACTTAGGGATGTTAATATGGCTACATGCTCTTACTTCGCAACAATCATTACCATAAAATACTTTTCCTTTATTTTTATTGTTCATCTTTTCATTCTTTTCTTTCATAGAATCATTAGTCATTACTATATATTAAAATGAAATTTATACTAAATTCGTGATGGACAAACTACCATTTCTAAAAAAATAAGAAATTGGCCCACCTACGAAAGAAATAAGTAAGATATAGAGAAAGGTTTATATAATGTAAAGAAGAAAAGTGCAACATAAAAAACTACATGCTAATTGTTGGGAGTGTTTAACAATTGGCATGTAGTTCGTGGATTAGTCCTCTATTTACATTGATTTAATTTTTCAAGGGTTGTTTTAGGTAAGATTGGAATTGAAATAGTGAAAGTTGTACCATCTTCATTACTAGTCATTTTTAATGTGCCGTTATGATTTTGGATGATTTTTTTTGTTACTGACAAGCCTAGTCCTGTTCCCGAATCCTTCGTTGAGAAGAATGGGTCAAAGATATATTCTTGAATAGCTGGAGGAATACCAATTCCATTATCTGTGAAAGTAATCCGAATGAAGTTATTAAGGCGATAACTAGTAATTTGAATAGAAAGAGGTTTGTCGCCTTGAGCATCGACGGCATTTTGAAATAGATTTAAAAACACTTGAACAAGTTCATGTCGATCAATATTGACTAAAATATCATCTAATTCATTAGAGAAGTTATAATCAATTGAAATATTATGCAAGGAAACTTCACTAGCTAGTAACTGTTGAATATAGTCACGTAAAAATGTATTGATGGGAAACGGTTCTCTTGTAAATTCCCGTGTTTTTGAAATGGCTAAAAATTTTGTAATAATATTATTTGCACGATCTAATTCAGGGATAAGCAAGTTTTTAAATAACTCTTTATTTGATGGAGAAACGCTTTCTTGTAAAAATTGTAAGTATCCTCGTACTGTTGTAAGAGGATTTCGTACTTCGTGTGCAATTCCAGCTGCGATTCGCCCTGCTAACGAAAACTTCTCTGCATCACGTTCTGTATTTAAATAATGAAAGACACTAATAACTCTAAAAATCTCCCCGTTATAATCGCGAATAATTCGGTTATTTATAATGCCATAGTTTTTGTCTAAAACTTCTTCATTATATATTTCTGTTCCCGTTTTTAATGTTTCAATCGCTTTAATTTTTTCTTCCGGCAAGTTTAGTAATTGTTGAATCGGTTTTCCGATAATATCATTTCGTATTATACCGAAATCATCTGCAGCAACTTGATTACATAAAGTAATATTCCCTTTACTATCGATAAAGGTTACATGATGTGAAAAGGCATCAAAAATATGTACAAAGTGTTTTTCAAGTTGTTCAAATAAAAATAATGAATCACAAGTAAGTTGAAAATGAGCCTCTTTATTCTCTTTTGGTATTTCTTGAATGGAATGAGTCGTTCTAGTTTTCTTTATTCGTAAACCAATATGTGGATTTTTGTATGTGAAATGATGTGGTAATTGATTCACAAGTTCTTCATAAAAACGTACTTTATTTTCTAGTTCTTCAATTCGTTTTTCATGAGATACAGTAGCATCGTTTGGAAGCATAAATAAATAACCCCTCATTTTAAAAATTCTTCCATATAGTATATCATATTTTTATAAGGATACCCTTAAAGAAAAGGCTACATGATGCAAAGTGAATAGAAGATGAAGTTAAAAAGGGAGGGGTATATGTGCTGTTTATTGGAGTGACAGGATGGGGAGATCATGATTCTTTATACATAAATCCCTATGAAAATAGAAATAAATTACGAACATACAGCGAGTATTTTCCTATTGTGGAAGTGGATAGTTCATTTTACGCAATGCTACCTGCACGAAATTATATAAAATGGGCAATGGAAACGCCGAAAGATTTTTCTTTTGTCGTAAAAGCGTATCAAGGAATGACAGGACATATGAAAGGTGAAATTCCTTTTTCTACGTTCGATGAGATGTTTGATGTGTATAAACAGTCTATTCTTCCTTTAATAGAAGCTGATAAATTAAAAACAATTTTATTTCAATATCCACCATGGTTTGATTGCAAAAAGAAAAATGTAGATTTTCTTCGATATACGAAAGAAAAAATGGAAGGTTTACCATGTGCAATAGAATTTCGAAATCAAACATGGTTTTATCCAGAAATGAGAGATAAGACGTTACAGTTTCTAGAACAGGAGAAATGGATTCATACAATTTGTGATGAACCACAGGCTGGGATAGGTTCTGTGCCACTCGTGTTAGAGGTTACGAATTCAGACATGGCATTAATACGTTTTCACGGTCGAAATGTTCATGGTTGGCTTGAGAAAGGGGAAAATTGGAGAGCGGTTCGCTGTTTATATCGCTACAACAATAAAGAACTGGAAGAATGGGTTGAACGACTAGAGCAATTAAAAAAGAAAACAAAGGATATATACGTACTGTTTAACAACAATTCAGGTGGGGATGCAGCAGATAATGCGAAACAGCTTATGAAAATGATGAACATTACATATGGTGAGCCGAAGCCGGAGCAATTAAATTTTTTTGAATGATAATAAACAAGAAAGGCACTGTACAAACAGGGGGAATGTACAGTGCCTTTCTATATGAAAAAGAGGGGTAACAATGTTACTGAGCGTTTGGTTGATTCATCAATTGTTGGCTTCATAATAAATGATAATGGTTATCATTATCATTGTCAATGGTTTTTCTAAAAATATATAAAAAACTTTGTGTATTTTAAATAGAGATAAAAAAAGAACAGCGATTAATGCTGTTCTTTTCCATTGACGAATTGTTGTAAATCAAAAGGAGTTATCGCTTGGATAAATTCTTTTGAGATAAGTGTTTGAACGAGAGTGCTCTCAGAGATAGAAGCACCTGTTTTCTTTTCATAAGCTTGTTTTAATAAATCAAGTTTTTCAGCCGTTTCTTTTGGTAATTCAATTGTAAGTGTGTTCATAATTTCTCCCCCTTATTATTAGAGTACCACTACAGTATAGGAGAGACAAGAAAAGAGAATACGAAATATAAAAAAGGTTACCAAATTTTAAAATGGTAACCTTTTTTATGTATAAGAGTTATTAAGCAATACCGATATACTTTAAAGTTTTTGATGGAGTACTGTGATCAAAGAAGTGTTGTAAAAACGCAATATCAACACCTGATTTGTATGCACAATAACCCCAAGTTTTTCGAAGTGTATGTGAGCTAATCCCTTCTAATCCAACTTCTTTTGCGGCTTTGTTTAAAATGTACCATGCATGTTGTCTCGTAATAGATTTTGTTCCTTTTTGAGATTTTAACAATGGTTCATTACGTTTCCAAGTTTTACGTTCTTTCATGTAGTCTTCGATTGCGTGCTGTAAGTCTTCATTTACAGCAAACCATTTATGTTTCTTCACTTTTTCATTGTAAAATAAAATGGAATGGCGAACATTTTCATTTTCATCAATTACATCACTAACTTTTAATTGTAAGATTTCACTTACTTTTAAGCCAGAATTTACAGCTAATACGAATAATAAGCCATCACGTTTCGAAGATTGTAAAAGTATATTTTTGATAGTTTCTAATTGTTTTTCATTTTGAATAGGTTGTCCTGCTTGTTTCATTTCACGCACTCTCCTCTTTTATATGTGTAAAGGAAAGGATTAACTTGTTTCTTACTATAAAGGGAGAGTGTGAATTTCATGTGAACTCCTAGTGAAATTAAGACAAATTATTTGACTTCTTTTACTTTTTGTAAATTGAAATAGAATACAACACTGTTAGTCGTATTATACACACCATACTCGGCATGATGGAGGTCTAAAATGTTTTTTACAATAGATAATCCGAGACCGGTACCTCCGGTGTGACGGCTACGTGATGCATCTAGACGATAGAAGCGATCCCAAATTTTTTCAAGACTTTCTTCAGGGATAGGGTTTCCTGTATTCTCGATTTCGACTTTTACGGTATCTTCTGCTTCTATAATGGAGACTTGTATTTTTTCTCCCTCTGGCGTATAACGGATTGCATTACTTAGTAAGTTCACAACTACTTGTTCAATGCGACTGCGATTTGCTTTAACAAGTATAGAAGGGTCTGCATCGATGTTCACTTGTAAATGTTTTTCTTCCATGCTAAATAATAATTTTGTGTAGACTTGTTGCGTTAATTCACCGATTGAGAACGTCGTCATATCTAGTTTGTAAGTACCAGATTCCAACTTTGCTAATTCTAACATTTCAACAATCAGCCTGTTCATATTTTCTGTTTCTTCTAAAATAACATCAGTATAATACGAAGTATCCTTACTAACACCATCTTTAATTCCTTCTGCAAAACTTCTAATTACACTTAGCGGTGTTTTTAATTCGTGTGATACGCCAGAAATGAATTCTTTTCTTGTTTTTTCTAATTGACGTTCACGTTCAATATCTTGTTGTAACTTTGTATTAGCAACATTTAATCGATCGATTCGATCTTTTAAATTTACAGATAATGTATTGATACTGCCAGAAAGCCCGCCAATTTCATCGTCAGCTGTAACAGGTAATTTCTCGCTGAAATCAAAATTAGCCATTTTTTTTGTAACACGATTTATTTTAATTAATGGCTTTACAATAATTTTTGAGTAGTAGAAGGATAACAAAATAATTACGAGAAACACGATGATTAAGGCATAGACATAATAATCTTTTAAAACGAGCATCGCTTCATTAACAGGCTGCAAAGATGCTATCGCAAAAGCATATTCTGTAATCCTTCCATTTTCTATAATCGGTTTTACAAAGATACTATTTTTTATATTTTCTCCACCATCTAATATGAAAGTACTTAATTGGTTCGAGTTAGAAGTGCCCTCTCTAATCATATCAGCAAAATATTGAACGGCTTGTAATGTTTCAATATCATTTGCAAGACGAACCTCAGCTTTGGATGGGAGCTGTAACTTAGTTATAACACCTGTAAAGACGATTCGAGTTGTAGATTTGTATCGGCTTGCAAGTCTGTTCTTAGAAGGGTTACCATTAATTGACTGAAAATCCGAATAGAAATGTTCGTTCTGCCATTGATTATAATTCGTTCCTAATTTTTGTGGTGTGATTATATTATTCTCTTGTACGACTCCATCAACATTGATTATTACATCTTTTTTTAAACCTAAATTTTCGAATTTATTATATTCTTCTGGTGTTAAAAGATTATTGAGTGGAATGGAATACTGTTTATTATTGTTGGGATTAAATACATCGATATAGTAATTGTTATCACTTTTAATAATACCGTTAGAGTCCAAAAACTGCATATCGGCATTTGTTTTATCATGAAATTCTTGTTTTAGTTTTCTAACCTGCTCATAACTTTTATCACTTTTATCATAATTATCTACGAATTTTTCAAAAGCAGTTTGGACTGTTTTTACTTTCTTATTAATATAAAATTTCTCTAAAAATAGAGATTGTCCTAGGAAAAAAAGTAGGAATATGATTGTAAATAAAGTGGATGTTAATAAAAATAGTTTAAAGACGATACTTCTGTTTTTCACTACGTCACCTCTTATGAGAAATACTGTAAATGATTTCTTTATCCCGCTTTAACGGGCAATAAGACTCCCACTTCAAAATTCGGCGAATACAAGGGAGTTAAGTGGGAAATCAATTGCCCGTAAAATCCGATTGGTTCAACTAATAATCAGTGGGGGATGGAAAAAACCTCCACTGATTAAAGTTTCACTTTATTATAACAAACGTTACAAGAAAGTAGAGGGGAGAAATCTGTCTCTTTATAAAGTAGTTATTTATAAAAAGTCACATAAAAAGAACTCGCCAGACGTATGACAAGTTCTTTAGTGTATTATTGTTGAATTGCTGCATCTAAAGCGATTTCAATCATTTCGTTAAATGTAGTTTGACGCTCTTCAGATGTTGTTTCTTCGCCAGTGAAGATGTGATCGCTAACTGTTAATACAGATAATGCATTTACACCGTATTTCGCTGCTAATGTGTAAAGAGCAGTTGTTTCCATTTCTACTGCTAATACACCGTAATCTCCAAGTTTTTTAACCATGTCCATGCTTTCACGATAAAACACATCTGCTGTTAAAACGTTACCGACACGAACGTGTAATCCTTTTTCAGTTCCAGCATCATAAGCTTTCTTTAAAAGGTCAAAGTTTGCAGCTGGTGCAAAATCAAATCCTGGGAATGTTAAACGGTTCATATTAGAATCAGTACAAGCCGTCATTGCGATAATAACATCACGAACTTTTACATCTTTTTGAATTGCACCGCAAGTTCCAACGCGAATTAAATTTTTAACTCCGTAGCTTTGGATTAATTCGTTTACATAAATAGAAATAGAAGGAACACCCATACCTGTACCTTGAACAGATACACGTTTTCCTTTATAAGTTCCAGTGAAACCTAACATACCACGCACATTATTATAGCAAGTAACGTCCTCTAGAAATGTTTCAGCGATATATTTTGCACGTAATGGATCACCAGGTAATAGAATAGATTCAGCGATTTCGCCTTGTTTTGCTTCGATATGTACACTCATAAAAAAGTCCTCCTTATAATGTATTGATAGAAATCAATATCATTTGCATTATACACTACGAATCCTTTCAATTAAAATCTTTTTATTATTTGTAATATGTGCAAAATAGGAGGATTTCATAAATCATAATCTAGAATATATATCTTAAGAAGTTTTGTATGAATAGAGACAATAAAAATGGTAGGTGATGTTTTGAAAAATCTTGTCATCGGGCTTATTGCGTTAGTACTTATTGTGGCAGGAGGATTTTACATAAAAAAATATCAAGAAAACGAAGAGACTGTAGGAGATGTTCAGGAAGTAAAGTGGGATGTTTCAAATGGAAAGGGAAATGAGAAAGTAGATATTGTATTTCAGTTGTTAAACAACAAGAATAATGAAATTCGTGGTGTAAATGATCAAATGCGGGCAGTGATTGTAGATGGACAGTTAAAAAACATACAACAAATTAAACCCACATTTGCAGGGAACGGGTCATATAAGTTATCTTCCAAAATAGCGAAAGACGAAGAATATACAATATTTTTATACGAAGATAAAAATAAGTCCGTAGAGTCATTCGCTAGGAAGAATTTTGGTAGAACGAAAGAGGAGAACAATAAGAAAAAAGTGAAATTTCCAATCGACAGTGTACTTACAAAAAAAATAGGAGAGTATGAAGTTTCTCTTTTATTTGGCGCATTACATCCGAATGAACCAGTTACGTTAACATTTCAGTTTCAAGCAAAAAAGGGTGAAAAATTGAAATTGCATTCAGAGAGAGGAGAAGTAGAGTCACTCTATATAGTGGATGAAACGAAGGAGAATTTTTTATACGCTATGCCTGTAGATACGGATGAACAATTACAATACCGAATTACATTTCCTGCCGAGGGCACGTATAAAATGTGGGGGAATTTCTATATAAATGGTAAGAAGTATGAAAAAGAATTTATTGTACAAGTTCAAAAAAGAAAAAACAGCTAAGAATTTAGCTGTTTTTTCTTTTTCCTATTAATTTTGTTACAGAGAGCATTGTAATTGGTAAAGAATGATTCTTTCTAAATGCTAAATATTTACCGCTCCATGCTGGTTTATATTTTTCTTTAAAATGTCGTAATCCGCTGAAACTATACGTATAACGAACGTTATTAAAGATTGCAGCAGCCACTCGTTCAGACCAGAAAGACTGTGTGGATAAACCAACATTTGAAAGTGGTGCCATACCGATATTAAAGGAGTGGTATTCATTTTCTTTTGCCCACTGGAATAAGTGGATGAAAATTGCGTCCATAATGCCGCTAGGCGCATCTGGATAATATCGCATTAAATCGACAGATAATGATCCGTTTTGATATACAGGCATGAATGTTGTGAATGCAATAATTTTTCCATCCGAATCAGATAATGTTGCGATAGGAGCGCGACTAATATATTCACGATCGAAGTATCCGAGTGAAAAACCTTTCTCTTTTTTTCCACCAAGCCATGCATCTGAAACTTTTCTTAACTCTTCATATAATTCGTCGGAGAAAGGTGGCTCATGAATAGAGAATGTATAGCCTTCTCTTTCAAAACGGTTGAAAGTAGCTCGCATGCCAGCGCGTTTCTTTCCTGTTATTGTAAAGGTATTTAAATCAACAACAGCTTCTTCACCAAGCTTAAAGAAGTTATAACCAAAATCGTGGTATAAACTCATCCATTTACTTTCAATTTGATAGAATACACAAATGTATCCAAATCGATCAGCCTCAGCTAAAAACTCTTGCAATACAGTACGATAGGAGGAAGGGTCCCCGATTGGATCACCTAGTACAATAAGTCGTTTTCCAGTTATTGAGAAGAGAATGAGTGCTTTTCCATCACTACTGAAAAAGAACTGTTTATCTCCTAAAAAACCTAAATGACTAAGTACATTTCCACCATGTTCATCTAAGAAGTTTTGTAATCGTTTATCATTAGCTGGTTGCCCGGGAAATTCATTTCGATAACGATTTGCAATGAGTGAACCAATTAGTAAAAAAGTAGGAACAAAAAAGGCAGCTGCTAATGCACTTCGTTTCACTTGTGTAATATTACGAACGACAAAATCAGGTTTGAAAGCTTCTTTTGCACCTGCAAATAAAATACCTAAGTTTTTATATAAATATAACGTTACAAGTAGGAATATAAAAACTTTTACGATATCGGAAAGTGAGACTTCCATTTTCTCACGTACAAACCTTTTACGAAGCATATACAATACAGCGAGTACGATTAATAAAATAAAAGTTTCTTCAACATCAATTCCTTTTAGTGTGTTAAAAATAGCCGCTCCAATTAAAGAAACAATCGTCATATAATAAGAACGTTTTGTTCCGTAATATATCCCCCGCGAAAGAATGAGGAGGAGAATACCGAATGTTAGCGATAAGCTAAAAGAAAATTGAATAAGATGTTTTGGAGCTAGAATATGTAAGGCGTGTGCCCGATTTATACTTGTCGGTAGAATGGTTGATAAAATAACCATTAAGCCAGCAAATACTGTTAAAGCAGCAGACGCCCAAGAACCTAACTTTCCTAGAAAGTCACGCTGCAAAGTCCATATAACACCAGTTGTCTCTAATGCAGGCGCAATAAAAGGTTTATCTTCAAACTTTTTAATGGCTACTCCTGTCATTTCAAAAGCTGCAAAAATGAGACCAAGGCAGAAGGGCAAGATGTAATAGACGAGACGATATAATAACATAGCAGGGAGTAAAACACCTGTATCGATGCCGTATTGCCCAAGCCCAGTTAAGAAGACAAGATCAAATGATCCAAGGCCACCAGGAACAAGACTAACGACACCAGCTAAAGCAGCAATAACATATACGCCTAAAAACTTTTGGAATTCGATTTCAATGCCAAATAATAGTAATATGACGTACATAACAATACCAGCGGATACCCACTCGACTAATGAAACTAATGAGTATAAAACAGTTGGGTTTTTCTCCTCTTCTTCTTGTTCCTCTGTTTGCGTCGCTTTTCTATTTTTTAATTTAGAAAATCCGATATATATAGGGACGAAAAGAGCGAAGAAGATAAGAACAGGCCATAGCCATGGTTTTTCATGCAAAATAAATCTCGTGTCTAATATTCCGATGAGACCAAGAAATGAAAGAATGGCTAATCCATTAATAAAGGCAGTTGTCATCCAAGCGATACTTTTAATAAGTTTTCCATTTTCTTTTATATATGGACGATAAAGCATTGTGCGTACGCCGGCTCCAACAAGACCACCAAACCCGATAAATCCATTTAAAGTATTAGCAATCCACGAGATACGGAAAATCTTTTGGACAGGGATATCAGCTTTTAAGTAACGAAGCATAACATAGTCATAAAAGAACATTGTTGATACAGCGAATGCACCAAGTGTAATTGCTAAAAAGACTCCTCCAGTTGGAATGTTTTTAATTGTATCAATCGCTTCTAAAAAAGAAATGCCCGCTAATTCTTTTTTTGCTTGAAAGAATACAATTGTTAATACAACAAATGGGAAGACAATTTTCCCGATTTGTAAGAAACGTTTCCATGAAAACGACATAAATACAACTCTCCTTGTATAAGAAAACTGAGACAATAATATTATTATGACAAACTTCAAGAAAAATAAAAAGGTAAATTCCTGTATAGGCGAGCTATTTTTTATATAGGTATATTTAAAAGAATATTTTGTTTATCAGAAAATTAAGTTAGAATAAGATGAAAGAGGGGGGGAGGGGAGTATATGATTATAAAAGGTTACGTAGGATATGAGTTAGAAAAAGCGAAACCTAATACATCAGAAGATTTTTTTAACAGATCTGAAGTGACATATATATTAAATGGTAAAGAGAAAACTTTTTCGGTTGTATACGTTCGATATTTTGAAGAAGTTTTACAAGAAATTACTCCTTTTGAAGGAAATCCAGTGTATAAAGTAGAAGAACAAAACATATATTTGCGTGATATTGTAGCGATATGTTGTTTAGTGAAAGATAAGGAGCTTCGTGCGCAAAAACGTTTGTATTTAAATAATATGGAAGAATTTCAACAATATTTTGATGAGGGAACGGTGTCGAAAGTACAAGAAATATTGGCTGAATTACATAAAAATAAAAGAGTAGAAATAGCGTGAAATGGCAAAGGAGAGAGAAAAATGTCTAATTTGATGGTTGAAAATCAAACAGAACAAGTTTCTATATTTTTAGAAGATGCTATTAATTTGATAACTAATTATGTAAATTATCATACGTTACCTTCTTTATTAGAGGAAACACCAGCAGGGAATGAGCAATATTATAAAGGGGTATTAGCATCAATGAGACGACTTCTCGTTTTTTGCGAAGAAGGACAGGATGCATGTTTTGTTTTGTTGAATAGCCAGCCATTTCGAAAAACAGCAGCTGAAAAAATTTTATATAAGATTTACCATCAAGTAATTGCAGAGTTTTTTTCACCGAAGAGTGATCATTGGTATGAAAATAGTCGGTCTGCATATACAGGGAAAAATTCTATCGTTTTTCAACAAACACCACCTGCATCTTTGGAGCAAGTGATGAAGAGTTTAGAAGGTAAATTTCAATTGATGCGTGAAGAACTAGAATATTATGAGACGGATTATCAGACAAAGATGTTACACAAATATTGATTGAGGAAAAGAAGCTAAGGTGACTTAGCTTCTTTTCCTTTTGTACAGTTATATAAGGGATTTTCATTGAATATAGTTAAGTGGATAGCATTAGGGAGGTGCAACATGAATCAGCAAGGTGTATTTACAGATTACTTTCATGAAGTAGAAAATTGGTGTGAAAGTGTTCTTCACGTATTAGATAGCCGCGCAATGGAAGTGTATGATGTCCATATGCTTGCTTATAAAATTCAGACGTTATTAGAGCGTATGAAAGAGCATGAGTATGAAACAGATGCAGAGTTTATGTATGAAATAAGCGATGATGTAGAACATATTCAGCATCACTTGCAGGAAGTATTTATGCAAGAAGAAGAGGAATATGAATTATATGAAAGAGGGGATAGTGAACGAGCTGTCCCAATTGGAGGACATACACTCCCGCCATTACCTTATCCGTATAATGCATTAGAACCGTATATTTCCAAAGAAATTATGATGTTACATCATGATAAACATCATCGGAGTTACGTGGAAGGGTTAAATAAAGCAGAGAAGATGATGGAAGAAGCGAGAAAAACAAATAAATTTGATTTAATTAAGCATTGGGAAAGGGAAGCGGCTTTTCATGGGTCAGGTCATTACTTACACACGATATTTTGGAATAACATGAAAAAAGACGGTGGTGGAAGTCCAAGAGGAGCTTTTTCACAACAAATTGAACAAGATTTTGGGAGCTTTTTACGTTTCCAAAAACATTTTACAGAAGCGGCCTCTAAAGTAGAAGGTTCAGGCTGGGCAATTCTCGTTTGGGTACCCCGGTCTGGAAGGTTAGAAATTTTGCAAAGTACACTTCATCAATTATTTACACAATGGGATACGATACCGCTCCTTGTACTAGATGTCTGGGAACATGCGTATTATTTACAATACCAAAATCGAAAAGATGAATATATTAAAAACTGGTGGAATGTTGTAAATTGGCCTGATGTAGAAAAAAGGTTTGAAACTGCGAAACAAATTGAATGGACACCATATTAGACGCAAATTCTCTGCGTCTTTTTTAATGGAAGTAGAAGGAAGATTTCGTTCATATTTTAAAAGGCCAAGCATACACTTGTACAAAAAGTGCCAAAAGGACGTGGGGGGAAATATGAGACGAATTTGTGTAATCATTACGCTTCTTATGATGTATGCAAGCGTTATGCCGATTCCTACATATGCAAAGATGAACAGCAATGTCAGTGCTCGAAATGCTGTATTAATGGAGCAACAGTCTGGTCGTGTATTATACGGAAAAGCAGAACATGAGCCTCAAAAAATTGCTAGTATAACAAAAATTATGACCGCCTTATTAGCTGCTGAATCAGGGAAGATGAAAGAAATGGTATCAGTTAGTAATGAAGCGGTGAGGGTGGAAGGATCGGCAATCTATTTAAAGCCTGGACAAAAAGTGAAGTTAGAAGATTTAGTATACGGACTCATGCTTAGATCTGGTAATGACGCAGCGCAAGTAATTGCTGAAAGTGTGGGTGGGAGTATAGATGGATTCGTATATTTAATGAATCAAAAAGCGAAAGAAATTGGAATGAAAGATACGCACTTCTCAAACCCTCATGGCTTAGATGGAGATGGATCACATTATTCGTCGGCTTACGATATGGCATTATTAACGAAATATGCAATGGGAAACGAGACATTTAAGAAAATCTTTGGAACCAAAACATATAAATCAGATTCTTGGGATTACCCGTGGAAAAATAAACATAAGCTGGTAACGTCTTATTATGAATTTGCAACAGGAGGAAAAACAGGCTTTACAAAGAAAGCTGGGCGAACGCTTGTGACAACGGCATCAAAAGATGGACTAGATTTAATTGTCGTAACTTTGAGTGCCTCTAGTGATTGGGATGATCATATGAATTTGTTTGATAAAGGTTTTGAACGTTTCAAACAAACGAAAGTTTTAGGACAAGGAGCAATTGCTGAAATAAATGAAAAGAAGTATGCCAACCATGTTTATACGAAAAATAGTTTTTCGGTACCGTTAACTGAAGAAGAAAAAAAGAACGTAGTATTAAAAGTTGAACTCCATAAAAGTACAAAACTTACGGATGGAGTAAAGGTTGGGAAGACAGACATTTATGTTGGTAATGAAAAAGTTGGAGAACGGAATTTATTTTATAGTAAACGGAAGTTAGTAGCTACAACGGGACTTTACTGGAATAATGTGAAAGAAATTTTTTCTTACATGATAGGTGTTGGGAACGATGGTTAATCTCGTATGGGTAGCGATGGCTGTCATTGGGATTGTATACGCCATGATAAATGGCACGATGGAAGAAGTGAATAAAGCTGTATTTGACGGAGCAAAAGATGCGGTAACGATTTGTATAGGACTTATTAGTGTTTTAGTATTTTGGCTCGGTTTAATGAAAATTGCAGAGGAAGCCGGATTGTTAAAAAAATTAGTTACACTTTTTATGCCGATAGTAAAAAGGTTGTTTCCAGAAATACCAAAGGATCATCCGTCCATGGGATTTATTCTATCAAATATGATGGCAAACTTTTTTGGTCTAGGTAATGCAGCAACCCCTCTTGGTATTAAAGCGATGGAACAACTGAAAGAGTTAAATGGAGGAAAGGATTCGGCGAGCCGTTCTATGGTGACGTTTCTAGCATTAAATACATCAGCCATTACATTAATTCCTACGACAGTCATTTCCATTCGAATGACGTATGAATCAGCGAATCCTACTGAAATTGTTGGGGTAACATTTATTGCACAAGTACTTTCTATGATTGGAGCAATTTGGATTGACCGCTATTTTTACCGAAGAAGGAGTAGAAAGGGGCGGAAAAAATGAGTATTGTAAATACAATTTCTTTATGGGTAATTCCTTGTGTAATTGGTTTTATCCTTTTATATGGCACAATAAAGAAAGTACCGACGTATGAATCGTTCGTTGAGGGAGGAAAAGAAGGGATTCAAATTGCAATTTCCATCTTACCGTTTATGGTTGGAATGCTTGTGTCTATTTCTATATTCCGGTCTTCAGGTGCGTTAGATGCAATGATATCGGTAATGAAGCCAATGTTAGATTTGATCCATGTTCCAGCAGAAATTGTTCCACTAGCACTTATACGCCCTATTTCAGGCTCTGCTGGTTTAAGTATTACGACCGATTTAATTGCCACATATGGGCCAGATTCGTTTATTGGGAGATTGGCTTCTACGATGCAGGGAAGCACAGATACGACTTTCTACATTTTAACTGTATATTTTGGCGCGGTCGGGATTAGAAAAATGGGTGATGCACTAAAAGTAGGACTTTTTGCAGATTTAATAGGGATTATATGCTCAATTGTGTTCGTTTCTTTATTGTTTCAGTAATACTATTCATTTTTTACGCTATTTCGCTTATAATACGTATACGACCACTATTAAGGTGTAGCTTAATAGTGGTTTTTTTATGTGGTATTTTTGACAAAATGATGAACTTTTATTGTGAGAAATATGAAAAATATGGACAATAATAAAAGGTAAAAACATGATTTGACCTTTATATGTTTATTATCATCGCTATGTTGTTTAAGTAAGATGAAGCGAATAGCCGTAAAGCGTATGCGGTTGCCAAGTCTTTCTAATGTAAGGTAAGATAAATTCGAGGTGAAAAAAGAAATGGAACGATTACAAAAAGTGATTGCGCAAGCAGGTATTGCATCGAGAAGAAAGGCTGAGGAATTAATTCAGCAAGGAAAAGTGAAAGTTAATGGAAAAATAGTGAAGGAGTTAGGGACAAAAGTAACTCCTCAAGATAAAGTAGAAGTAAATAACATCCCTCTTGAAAAAGAAGAACCTGTTTATTTTTTACTATATAAACCAACTGGCGTAATTTCAAGTGTATCAGACGATAAAGGAAGAAGTGTTGTAACGGACTTTTTCCCGGAAATTACACAACGTTTATTCCCAATCGGACGCTTAGATTATGATACGTCTGGCGTATTATTAATGACAAACGATGGGGACTTCGCAAACGTATTAATGCATCCTAGATATAAAGTTGAAAAAACATATGTTGCAAAAATAAAAGGTCCATTAACAGGTGAGAAAATTCGCATGTTAGAACGCGGTGTTACGTTAGAAGACGGTAAAACAGCGCCAGCGCGTGTGAAAATTATTTCTTGGGACAAGCGTAAAGAGATGGCTATTGTACAGTTAACAATTCATGAAGGACGTAATCGTCAAGTACGTCGTATGTTTGAAGCGTTAGACTGTAAAGTAGTGAAATTAAAACGTGAACGTTATGCTTTCTTAGAAGTAGGAAGCCTGCGACCTGGTGATGCGAGAGAATTGACACCACATGAGGTGAAACAATTACGCGCACTTGCTTCTACAAAGCCAAGATAAGCTATAGAGTTAAAAATTCACCAGTGGAGTGCTCTGCTGGTGATTTATTCAATACAACATTTACAGAAGATAATACATAACATTTATCGAGGAGAGGAGAGGTAATATGAAGAAAAATCGCTTATTATTTCGCGTTATTATTCTACTCATTTTATGTGGTGCTGTAGGATTTACCCTTTATCAAGGATTCTTTGCTAATAAAGAGAAAATGCAAATCGGAAAAGAAGCACCTAACTTTGTTGTGACGGATTTAGAAGGGAAGAAAATTGAACTAAAAGATTTAAAGGGAAAAGGTGTATTTTTAAACTTTTGGGGCACGTGGTGTAAACCTTGTGAAAAAGAAATGCCTTATATGAATGAATTATATCCAAAGTATAAAGAAAAAGGTGTTGAAATCATAGCGTTAGATGCAGATGAAACGGATATTGCAGTAAAGAACTTTGTGAACCAGTATGGTTTGAAATTCCCAGTTGCCATTGATAAAGGACAAAAGATTATAGGAACATATGGAGTAGGTCCATTACCGACAAGCTTTTTGATTGATAAAGATGGAAAAGTAGTGGAGCAAATTATAGGTGAACAAACGAAAGAACAGTTAGAAGGGTATTTAAAGAAAATTACTCCGTAATAAAGAAAGCCTTTACATAAGGGGTGCGTGTCTATAGTGCCTCTGGTTTAAAAATTCTGAGTATTGTGGTAACTTGAGGTTAGAATATACAATAGTACATATAGATACAGGGGCGGTGAGAGTGTTGAAAGAAATTAAATGTGAATGTGGACATGTTAATCCGATAGGAACCGTTTTTTGTGAAGCTTGCGGGAAACCATTTGAAAGCAATGAAAATGCAAAACTATTGGATATGCGCTATGAGGGGAGTGCACGGAGATCTCTCACGCAGACAAAAACGATAGTCGATAAAATTTGGAGCTTTTTCTCTTCTGTAAAAGTGGGTGTATGGCTAATCGTAATAACTTTAGCTGCATCAGCGATAGGAACTATTTTTCCGCAAGAAATGTACATAACTCCAGGGATTGCACCAGCTGAATATTATAAACAAGAATACGGATTTTTAGGACAATTATACTATCAATTAGGATTTAATAATTTATACGGTTCATGGTGGTATATGATTTTGATTGCTTCTATCGGTATTTCACTTGTGATATGTAGTTTAGACCGCGTTATTCCACTTTATAAAGCTTTAAAAAAGCAAGGTGTAAAAAGACATCCTAGCTTTTTAAAGAGACAGAGATTATATGGGACTGGTACACCGCAAGATGGTGACCTGGAAAGAGTGCAAAAGAATTTAAAGAAAAGAAACTATAACGTGAAAGTGGAAGACGGAAACGTTTTAGCAGAAAAGGGACGCTTCTCGCGTTGGGGTCCATATGTAAATCATATCGGCCTTATTATCTTTTTATTCGGTGCGATGCTTCGTTTTTTACCGAGTATGTACGTAGACGAAGCACTTTGGTTACGTGATGGTGAAACGAAAGAAATACCAGGGACGGATGGACAGTACTACTTAAAAAACGAGAAATTTATAAAAGAAGTTTATGATAAAAGTAAGGACAAAGAAGTTTTTGAGGAAGCGATTGATCGTGTAGGCGATAAAATGATTGCGAAAAACTTCCAAACGAATGCCGTATTATATAAAGCAGTAGGAGAAAATATAGCAGGACAAAAACCGAAATTAGAAAAAGTAAAAGAAGCGGAAATTCGAGTGAATGAACCACTGAAATTTGATCAATTTGCAGTGTATCAAGTGGATTATAAAGAAAGTGAATTTAAAAGTATGTCCTTTAACTTGCAAAATAAAGAAAATAATCAAAAGTGGGGACCGATTAAAGTAGATTTAACGAATCCTAAGGAAAAATATGATTTAGGAACTGGTTATTCTCTAGAACTATTAAGCTATTTTCCTGATTTTTATTTTGATGAGAATGGAAAACCAAATACAAAAACGAAATTACCAAACAATCCTGCATTTGTATTTAAAATGTTTACACCTGAAACACCAGATGGTGAAGTGAGTTTTGTTGGTATTCAGCAAAATATAGAACCAGATGGAAACAACAAATATAAAATGTCGTTTGCAGGTGTTGAAATGCAAAATGCAACAGCACTTACTGTAAGAAAAGATTTAACGCTTTGGATTCTCGGTATTGGAGGATTTATATTTATGGTTGGTGTCATTCAAGGTATGTATTGGAATCATCGCCGTATTTGGATACAACGTGTTAATGATGAATGGTGGATTGCAGGGCATACAAATAAAAATTGGTTCGGTTTAAAGAAAGATATTGAAAGAGTAATAGAAGGTACAGCAATTCCACAGCCAAATGATAAAGTAATTGATAAAAAAATTAGTTAAGGTGGGGAAACGATATGGTGCAAATAAGTAGTAACTTTCTCTTTACCGCATTTATTTTATATTTAATTGCGACTCTATTTTTTGGGGGAGCCATTAAAGAAAAGGGTCATAAATGGGCAAATGTAGGAATAACGATTACAATTTTAGGGTTTATAGCACAAACAGTATATTTTGTTACAAGGTGGATTGCATCAGGGCATGCGCCAGTTAGTAACTTTTTTGAATTCGGTACATTTTTCGGCATGATGCTTGTAGGAGCATTTATTGTCATGTATTTTATGTACCGTGTAAGCATAATCGGACTATTTGCATTACCAGTTGCGCTTTTATTAATTGCCTATGCAAGTATGTTTCCGAGGGAAATATCTCCGCTTATTCCATCTTTAAAAAGTAATTGGTTACATATTCACGTGACGACTGCAGCAGCAGGACAAGCCATTTTAGCGATTAGTTTTATTACAGGCGTTATGTATTTATTGAAAAATGTAGATCAATCGACGAGAAGTAAACGTACATTTTGGCTAGAGACGGTAGTATTTACACTTGTTTGTACAGTTGGATTTATTGGAGTAACAACGGTATTTTCTAGTATGAAATATGAAGCGAAGTTTCAATGGATTGATAAAAATGAACAACAACTGGAAATGAAGTACAATCTTCCGGCTTTAGTTGGACCGCATGAAGGGAAGTTACTGACAGAAAATAAATTAGAACCGGCAGTTGAAGTTCCAGCAATTGTAAATGCAAAAAAATTAAATACTGTTATTTGGTCAGTGTTAGTTGGAACATTACTGTATATTGTATTAAGACTCGTTTTACGGAAGCGAGTATCGGCGGCACTTCAGCCGTTAGTAAAGAATACGAATAGTGATCTACTAGATGAAATCGGATATCGATCTATTGCAATTGGATTCCCAGTTTTCACATTAGGTGCATTAATTTTTGCGATGATTTGGGCTCAAATAGCGTGGACGCGCTTTTGGGGCTGGGATCCGAAAGAGGTTTGGGCACTTATAACGTGGCTCTTTTATGCTGCAGTACTACATTTACGATTATCTAAAGGGTGGCATGGAGAGAAATCAGCTTGGCTTGCAGTAATTGGTTTTGCAATCATTATGTTTAACTTTATTGTAGTAAACTTAATTATTGCCGGTTTACATTCATATGCATAGAGAAATAAAATAGGAGAGTGTATGTCACTTTCCTATTTTATTTTTGTCAACTTTTCTTCTTTTTTGAGAAAAACATGACAAAGTAGCGGTTGATTTTGTAAAATGATGTCGAGGACATTATATACAGTTCAAAAAAAATACATAGTTTTGGAAAAAAATTGAACAAAATTTATTATTCTTGTGAAGCATAATATGGGAAGTGAAACATTTAGAAGATTGCTTAAATAAACGAGAATAGCGCAACATAATAGTTAAAGAAGGGTAGGTGTGAACCGCTGAGGTGAGAGTACGCAGCGGGTAGAGATGGCAAATGAATCAAGAATTTTAATTGTAGATGATGAGGATCGTATTCGTCGTTTATTGAAAATGTACTTAGAAAGAGAACAATATACGATTGAAGAAGCAGATAATGGTGATACAGCTTTAGAAATGGCGTTGCAAAATGATTACGATTTAATCTTATTAGATCTTATGATGCCTGGTAAAGATGGCATTGAAGTATGTAAAGGGGTTCGTGAGAAGAAAGCGACACCAATTATTATGCTGACAGCAAAAGGTGAAGAAGTAAATAGAGTACAAGGATTTGAAGTTGGAACAGATGATTATATTGTAAAGCCGTTTAGTCCACGTGAGGTCGTGCTACGTGTGAAAGCGGTATTACGTCGTGCTGTACCAACAACATTCTTTACACAAGATACAACGACAAAAGATGTTACTGTATTCCCTCACTTAACAATTGATAACGATGCACACCGTGTTACTGCAGATGGCAATGAAGTAAACTTAACGCCGAAAGAATATGAGTTACTATTATTTTTAGCGAAAGCTCCTGATAAAGTATTCGATCGTGAGCAGCTGTTAAAAGAAGTATGGCAATATGAATTCTTCGGAGATTTACGTACAGTTGATACACATGTAAAGCGTTTACGTGAGAAGTTAAGCAAAAAATCACCAGATGCAGCGAAAATGATTGTTACTGTTTGGGGTGTAGGTTACAAATTTGAGGTTGTGAACGACTGATGCTTTGGAGAAGTGTAGTAGGGAAGTTATGGATGACCATATTACTTCTCGTTTCGTTTGTTCTTGGATTTGTTGCGATTTTACTTTCACAATTTTTTAGAACGTATTATGTTGATATGAGTGAAAATAGACTTCAAAAAGTCGCAACAAGTGTTACGGAATTAATTGAAGAAGGTGCCGATGTAAAAACGATTGAGAACATCGCGTACAAATTCTCTGATCCACTTTCAAGGATTATTATTGTAGAAGATGGCAAGGAAATCTCTTCTTCACCGAAACAAGAAGGGTTAGTCACTCTTACAATGGATGATTTAAAAGAAGATAAAGAATTAGCCGCTGTTTTTACGGACAAAAAAGAAATTAAGAACAACATTAGAAAAGCTTCTGATAGTAGAAAGAATAAAAGCACTGAAAATGATATTGTGATCGTTGGGAAACCAGTGCAATCAAAAAATCAAAGCGCAGTGTTCGTATATGAATCTTTACAAGTGCCAATAAAAGATATGGAGAGAACGACTGATTTCATTTTCTTAGCCGCTGGGATTGCGATTATATTAACAACTTTCTTTGCGTTCTTCTTATCTACTCGGATTACAGCACCGCTTCGTAAAATGCGTGAGGTTGCTTTTGAAGTGTCACGTGGGAAATTTGATGCAAAGGCTCCTATGGTATCTCAGGACGAAATTGGTGAGCTGGCAACGGCCTTAAATCAAATGGGTAAACAGTTGAAGTTTAATATGAATGCTTTGCAGCAAGAAAAAGAACAGTTAGCCAGTATTTTGAGTAGTATGGCAGATGGAGTTATTACGTTAAATCAAGAAGGTGAAGTCGTAGTTATTAATCCACCGGCTGAACATTTCTTACAAGTTTGGCAAGAAGAAAAAGAGATAGAGTTAAGAAAAAAATTACCTTCTGAACTTGTGGAACTATTCCATCTCGTTGTAGAAAGCGAGCAACAACAAGTTGTTGAAATTAATTTACAAAAAGGGAACTATGTAGTTCTTATGACACCACTTTACAATCAAACGAAAATTCGTGGGGCTGTAGCGGTACTGCGAGATATGACGGAAGAACGTCGTCTTGAGAAAATGCGTCAAGACTTTATTGCGAATGTATCACATGAACTTCGTACACCGATGGTCATGCTGCAAGGGTATAGTGAAGCGATTTTAGATGATATTGTGCAAACGAAAGAGGAAATAGATGAGTTTGTTCAAATCATTTATGATGAATCCGTTCGTTTAGGTAAACTTGTAAATGAATTGTTAGATTTAGCTCGTATGGAAAGCGGTCACGTAGAGTTACATATTGGTGAAGTCGACATACATCCATTTGTGGAAAAAATTGGTCGTAAATTCCAAGGGATTGCAAAGGATAAAGAAGTTGAACTAACAGTTGATTTCCGGAATCAGATTGAAGAATATGCGTTTGATGCAGATCGGATGGAACAAGTGTTGACGAACTTGATTGATAACGCAATTCGTCATACGAATGCGGGTGGACATGTAACGCTTGTAATTGATACAAAAAATAATGGCCTCATTTTTGAAGTACAAGATTCGGGTGCAGGCATTCCAGAAGAGGATATTCCATTTTTATTTGATCGTTTCTATAAAGCTGATAAAGCAAGAACACGTGGGAAAAAGGGTGGAACAGGACTTGGGCTTGCGATTGCGAAAAATATTGTTCAAGGCCATGACGGTAAAATTTCTGTATCAAGTGTTGTTGGAGAAGGAACTACATTCTCTGTATATTTACCGAATCGTATAATTTAGATATGTGTTTTTAAAGTTGATAATGAATAAAGTTCTGCTGTTTTTTATTTTTTTGTAAACTCAATTAAATAAAGAATGGTAGAACTTTTTTCTATCTTGATCGAATCAAGAATAACAAGAGAGGGTGCTGTGAAGAAATGAAATTATATACAAAAACAGGAGATAAAGGAACGACAAGTGTAATAGGTGGCAGGGTTGATAAAGATGATATCCGTGTGGAAGCGTATGGAACAATAGACGAGGCAAATTCTCATATTGGATATGCAATGACTAAGGTTCAAGGCGGGGCTTTTAGAGATATTTACAATGAGCTCGAAAATATTCAACATGAACTATTTGATTGCGGAGGAGACTTGGCAATAGTGGAACAAAAAATTCCTTATAAAGTGACAATTGAGATGGTTGAAAGTTTAGAAAGAAAGATTGATTTATATATAGAAGAAGCCCCGCCATTAGAACGCTTTATTTTGCCAGGTGGTAGCGAGGCGGCGGCTACTATTCATATTGCACGTACTGTTGTAAGGAGAGCAGAACGCTCTATAGTATCATTGCAAAAAGAAGTGAAAATAAATGAAGTTGTCTTAAAGTATGTAAATAGATTATCTGATTATTTGTTTGCGATAGCTCGAGTAATAAATGCCCGATTACAAGTGAAAGATGTGGAGTATAACCGTAGTGCATTAGTTTTTCGTGATAAGAAAGAGAAGGAAGTGGAGTAATTCACTTTCTTTTTTTGTATACTTTTTTCTGTAATATACCAAAATAGAGAAGGTATGGTGGTAATTAGAAAACGGAGGATGTATATGAAAGTTTTAAAATGCGGCGTCATGTTATTGAGTATACTGTTTGTATCTCAATTACATGTTTATGCAGAAGAAAATCGATGGACATGGCCTGTTGAAGGTCAGATAAGTGATTATTTTGGGACAAGGCATGGAAAACACTATGGTATTGATGTAGCTGCGCCGATTGGAACGCCTGTGGCAGCTATTCAAGATGGTAGGGTAACGAAGTCTTATTATTCAAGTAGTTATGGAAATGTTGTATTTATTAAACACGGAGAATATGAGGCTGTATATGCACATTTAAATAAGAGATATGTGGGGCAAGGAGATTATATTTCCAAAGGAGAAAAAATTGGAGAAGTAGGGAACACGGGAGAATCGCGAGGTGCACACTTACATCTAGAACTTCATCAAGGAAGATGGACGATGGCGAAAAAGAATGCGATGAACCCATTGCTTGTTTTAAATGAACAAAGAAATGAAGTTGTTTCTTCATCATTATATGTCGTACAAAAAGGGGATACTTTAGTTAGTATTGCACGGAAATTTAGTATGACACTTAAGGAAATTAAAGAAAAAAATGGATTGCAGCAAGAGCTAATTTATCCTAATCAACAATTATATGTTAAGTGAAGGAAACATCTCAAAAATTAAACTTTGAACAAATTTATGTTCTTCTTAAATAAGGTTCAATGTAAATGAAATTATATGGGCGCTTTTGCTAGAACTATTGAGTGAATCAGAGCATCTATATCTAAAAGAAAACCGTCCCAAAATTTATTTTGGGACGGCTTCTTTTACCAAAAAATAAAGACACATATAAATCCAGAAATAGCTAAATAGCTATATAAGTAAAAAACTTTTGTTCTTGTTTTCTCTTTTGTTCGAAACAGTACGATAGTCGGTTCAATTAAACCGATTGTCAAACAAAGTAGGCCAAGAAGCATACAACCAATCGAAATAGAATACAGGGCGATTTGTGGTGCTTGAAATGGAATCATCCATTTTAATGAAAATGCAATAAGTGCAGTGTAACAAATACTACCGATGTATTTATTCAGTGGTGTATTAGAACGAAAACCAGGAAGTTTTTTTAAGAAAGAGCGGGAAACAACTTCTGTTTGTAAAGATGTATGCTCTTCAATAATTTTTTGAGCTTCTTTTCCTTTTTGAAAAAGAGATAAGATCCAATTTCGCTCACCCTGAAAAATAAATTGAGAAGTTGTCAAATAGTGATCAATCTTCACTTTATTCCAACTCTTCCACGGATGACGCTCACACAATTTTAATTTACTTTCTGTTTTTTTATCATACTGATAAATACTGATGCCATCTTCATCGAAAGTAGCATAGTATGTCTCGTTTGAGAATGTGCCTAAATCAATTGGGCAATAGAAAAGTAATTCTTTTTTTAAGTAAAAGTATTCTTTTCTTAAGTTTTTTTTCATTGCTTCTCGAATAGAATGTCTCTTGTCTTTTTTCATGACATTTCCTCCATAACTCAGAAAATGTTCTTATCTTAACAATTCAATATCTTATCACTTTTAATTATATATGACTAGGTAATTCAAAAGAGAAATGCCGAATAATAAAAAATATGGATTGTATTGTAAAATATCTCGCAATTTATTTTTTGTTACGAAAAATAAATAACTAATTTTAAATAAGTTACAATTTTTTAGTTCACAATGTTATGAGGTTGTTGTATAATGAAGGGGAAAATAGAATATCGGTCTATCTTCGGGGCAGGGTGAAAATCCCGACCGGCGGTGATGAACTATTTATGATTTTGTTCTAAGCCCGCGAGCCGTTAAGGCAGGATTTGGTGTGATTCCAAAGCCGACAGTATAGTCTGGATGGGAGAAGATGGAGGTTCAAGCGTTCAAAAAAGATATGGATTTGAACGTCTGTTTGATGTGCCTTAAATTCTCCCTTTGTGTAAAACACAAAGGGTTTTTTCGTTCTATGAAAAAATAGGCATAGCAGAACCTTTCCACTTTCCATGAGATGATCGATGGAAAAGGAGAGAGAAAGATGAAACAAAAAAACAGTGTAGTGCAGATGGTGAGTGTAGCGATGCTAAGTAGTATTGCATATTTACTAATGATGTTAGACTTCCCGTTCCCAGGGCTTCCGCCATTTTTGAAAATTGATTTTAGTGATGTACCAGCTCTAATTGCAGCAATTATCTTTGGACCAGTAGCAGGAGTGATTGTAGAGGCGATAAAGAACATTTTACATTACGGGATTCAAGGAAGTTTAACGGGAGTACCAGTTGGAGAAATTGCAAACTTTATTGCAGGATGTTTATTTATTGGACCAGCAGCTTTCTTATTTAGAAAGTATCGTACTGTGAAGAGTTTAACTACAGGATTAATGCTAGGGACAATTACAATGGCACTTATTATGAGTGTATTAAACTACATCATCATATTCCCGGCTTACACTTGGTTTTTAAATTCACCGGCTATGTCTAGCGAAGCTATAAGAACAACGGTTGTAACGGCAATCTTACCATTTAATTTAATTAAAGGGATTGTTGTAACAATTGTATTTGTAGCATTATTCTCACGCCTGAAAGTATGGGTGTTTGCAAAAATGAAAAATGCATAATATATATTAAAACCATTAGTAGTGTGAAACTACTAATGGTTTTTTATTAAGGAAAATAAAATTTAGATACAAAAAATGCCCCTCATCAATATGAGGGGCATTTTTTGAAGTTAATAAAAGACTATTCGAATTTTAAAGCGTCTCCGTCGAATGATTCGTCAGCAACTTTAATTGAGTCAGTTGGACAGCCTTCGAATGCATCCATCATATCTTCAATTAATACATCTGGAATTTCAACGATACCTTGGTTATCATCTAATGTTACAAATGCAATACCTTCATCATCATAGTCATAAATGTCTGGTGCAGCAGCGCCACAAGCACCACATGCAATACAAGTATCTTTATCAACGATTGTATATTTTGCCATCTTTTTTCCCTCCTGATAATATGTATGTGAAAAGCTCGCCATAAAAATTATAACCTTATTGTAAAACGGTTTGTAAAACTTTTCAACATAAAATTATAATGATAATGCTTATCAATTAGAGTGTCAACTTATTTTTGAATTATGTCATAAGATTTTCAAAATACGTAAATATGATTTCGTTTGATACAATAGAATATATACAAGTATATAGTTCTTATATGATAAGTTTAATGAGCGAAAGTAGATAGTGTAATTGTACTGAAAAGAATGAAGTTAAGATTGGAAGGTGGAAGCGGTCATGCAAATACAATATACTTTGTTGCATTGTTTAAAACAATTGAATGGTGAAAGAACCGTTTCTTCTATTTATTATTTACTAAAGGGCAAACGTTCTTCGCAAACTTTACAAGATGGAAATATGTTCCGAATTTCTTTTTTGTTCGGAATATACAAATCATTGAATAGAAATGACTATGATGGTGAAGTTGCAAAGTTGTTGCAAGCGAATTTTATTCAAGAAATACATGAAAATACATATGTGTTAACACCTACGGGTAAAATGCAGTTACATAAATGGGAGGAAGTCTATGCTTTTCCGGCGCATTTGCATGGTTTACATTATGGTGAATTAGGTGAAACATTTTGGAAAAGATTATCATTAATTATTCAAACTATATCAAATTTACAACAGAATAATACGAAGTTTATCCCAATTCAGCAAGATACAGAAATAATGATGTGGGTGAAACGTTTTCTAACAGGAATACCATATAAGAGAAGTGAGTTGGCGAGAAAACTATGGACGGAAGTACATAATCTTTTAGAAAAGAGCAATACGATAGAAGCGACGATTGTAACATATCGACTAACGGGTTATGAACGTATTGGTTGTACATTGCAACAATTAGCAGAAATTACGAAACAAGATATATTCAGAGTGTATTTTTTATTTTGGGGTACAATGCATTTCTTTATACAAGAAGTTCGTGATAAAGAAAATGAATTTCCACTATTAGCTGAAATTATATCTTATCCAAATGAGAGAGCCGAATTATTTAGTTTATCGACGAAAAAAACATATA
The DNA here is from genome assembly GCF_038005805.1 of Bacillus sp. FSL R9-9497. Taxonomy (NCBI): domain Bacteria; kingdom Bacillati; phylum Bacillota; class Bacilli; order Caryophanales; family Bacillaceae; genus Bacillus; species Bacillus sp. FSL R9-9497. Next base: position 1,443,852 of record NZ_JBBOTY010000001.1, read on the forward strand.
ATTTTTGGAGACAAGGACGTTCTTTAGAAGAAATAGCGACGATTCGGAATTTAAAGGTTGCAACGATAGAAGATCATTTTGTTGAAATTGCTTTGCGAGAAAAAGATTTTTCTATTGAAATGTTTATGGAAAAAGAAAAGATAGACAAAGTAATAAAAGTAATTGAAGCATTGCAAACGCGGAAGTTACGTGTTTTGAAACAAGCGGTTGGAGAAGATATCTCTTATTTTGAAGTTCGTCTTGTATTAGCGCGGATGGAGGGTGTAAATGAAACTTGAAGAATATTTATATAAGTGGTTTGGATATTCTGAATTTCGTCCAGGTCAAAAAGGAGTTATTACAGATTTATTAGAAGGAAAAGATGTGATAGCAATGCTTCCGACTGGAAGAGGGAAATCTATGTGCTATCAGTTTCCGGGGCTTATGCGAGAAGGAACAGTGCTTGTTGTATCACCGTTATTATCTTTAATGGAAGATCAAGTAACACAATTAAAGTATGTTGTGAAAAACCGAGTAATAGCATTTAATAGTTTTCGGACATTAAATGAAAAAAGAGAAGCGATGAAAAAATTATCTTCATATAAATTTATTTTTGTTTCACCAGAGATGTTACAGTCGGAGTTATTAATTAGGGAATTGAAGAAAATTCATATTTCATTATTTGTTGTTGATGAGGCTCATTGTATTTCTCAATGGGGTTATGATTTTAGACCGGACTATAAAAAACTAAATGTAGTTATTGAAAATATTGGTTCTCCTACAGTATTAGCATTGACAGCCACAGCGACAAAAGGGGTACTGCAGGATATCGCAAATAGTTTAAATTTAAAGGGTGCCGCGGAACATGTATACTCTATTGACCGTCCTAATATTGCAATGGATGTGCAATTTGTAGAGACGATAGAAGAAAAGAAAGAGGCGCTTTTAGAGCAGGTGATGTATTTACAAGGGCCGGGGATTGTATATTGCTCAAGTAGAGCGTGGACAGAAAGGTTAACGGAATACTTGAGAGGAAAAGGTGTTACTGGTGTAGCTTTTTATCATGGTGGTATGGAACATGAAGAGCGTATGTTAATTCAACAGCAGTTTATGAACGATCAACTGCAACTTGTAATATGCACAAGTGCATTTGGTATGGGGGTAAATAAGGCGAATACGCGATATATTATTCATTTTCATTATCCAACTAATATAGCTTCTTACTTACAAGAAATCGGAAGAGCTGGAAGAGATGGCGAACCGAGTATAGCTATTTTATTATGTAGTCCGTTGGATCATGATTTACCAATTTCAATCATTGAGGATGAATTGCCAAGTAAGTCACAAATACAATTTTTATTTTCTTTACTACAAGAAAGAATGTTTCAAACGAAAGAATTACCAATAGAAGATGTAGAAGAAATTTGTTATAATGCAGCAAGATTTAATGAGCAATATTGGCGTTTCGTTCGTTATCATCTCGAACAGGTTGGAATTATACAACAACGAAGATTATTATTAGAAGGTTTGTCAGATGAAATCATGAACCGATTAATAGCTGAAGTAGAACTAAGGTTGCGTAATAAATATAGTGAGCTAGAAAATATGAAGTCATGGATACAAGTTAAAGGATGTAGACGTGAATATGTGCTGCAACAGTTCGGTTATAGGAAAGAGCAAGAGTTAATTAATTGCTGCGATTATTGCGGTATTACAAAAGAAGATTATAAAAAAAGACGAGCGCAACAATCGGATTTCGACTATAATTGGGAAACAGAGTTACAAAAGCTTTTCGGCCTAGAAAAGATGGAGGAATGATGAACATTCAAAGGCATAATGTTGAAGATATGAGTCCGCAGGAAATAAGGCTGAATCTATATATAACACAGTTAATTATTATCGGTATTGGCTGTTTACTGGCATATATATTATTTCAAGATGTAAAAGAAGTCTTTAATTTATGGAAGTGGGAACCAGTATCTATACTTATTATAGGTGGTTTGTTAGCGATTGGTATTGTGTTATTAGATTATGTTGCAATGCGAGTGTTTCCGGAGTCTTGGTTTGATGATGGTGGTATTAACGATAAGATGTTTCGAGGAATGTCCGTTCTGCATTTACTCGTTATTACGTTCTTAATTGGTTTTGCAGAAGAATTTTTATTTAGAGGTGTAGTACAGACTCATTTTGGAATTGTAATTGCGAGCTTCGTATTTGCAGTGTTACATATTCGTTATATAACAAAGCCATTTTTGTTTTGTTTCGTCTGTTTCATTAGTTTTGTCTTTGGTTATGTATTTGAATGGACAGGAAATTTGTTTATAACAATCTTTGCACACTTTCTTGTTGATTTTATAATGGGACTCCAATTAAGAAAATAAATGGAAGGTGGTGGTGAACAACATGAGGAAACGAATTCCTGATTTTGAAGAGGAATTAGAAGTTGAGCGAGTGGAAGAAAAAGAAAGTTTACCGCCGCGTAGTGAAATTCATAGAAATAAAGAAAAAAAACAAAAGTTTAAAATAAATCACATTTTCGTCCGGGTTTTAACATTTCTATTCATTCTGCTGCCAATTAGTATTTTGTGGTATACGGATAAATATATTCAGGTGAAGGGTGATAGTAATAATGCCGGAAAAAGTGCGTTTGAAGTAATCTTCTTTGATTCAGCTAAATCTGAGTCACAGAAACATTCTGAAAAAGTAATAACGCATACTGTGAAAGAGGGAGAAACTTTAGAAAGTATAGCGAAGCAATATTTTTCAGATGGAAATGGAATTGAAGTAATTAAAAAGTATAATAACTTGCAAGAAGATGAAGTGAGTGCAGGTCAAGAATTAAAAATTCCGATAAAAGATAAGTCCACAAAGCAAGAAAGCTAGTGAGTTAAGCGATCACAGTTTGTTATAAAAGCCTAGGATTATCTTTATGAGGAGGGGAGTCAAAAATATGATATGGATTATATTATTCAGTACTCTCATAGGCATGGGGATTTTATTGCTTCTTGTGATGTATAAAGAAGCGATGCGTAATACGGTGTTGGAACATACTTTAGTATTTAAAGAATTTCCGAAAAGTTTTCAAAAAGTAAATGTGTTTTTTATTTCTGATATTCATAGAAGAGTCATTTCGAATTTGTTAATTGAGCAAGTAAAAGGAAAAGTAGATCTCGTAATTATCGGAGGAGATTTAGCGGAGAAAGGTGTCTCTTTATCAAAAATCTCTGCGAATATTCAAAAGTTAAGAGAGATAGCTCCTGTATATTTTGTGTGGGGAAACAATGATTATGAGATAGAATATCATGAATTAGATGCGTTATTATTAGAAAATAACGTAAAAGTTTTAGATAATACAAGAGTGGTATTTGAGTCTGAATTAGGCGAGAAAATTTGTTTGCTCGGTATAGATGATGTTGGATTGCACCGTGATCGTCTAGATTTGGCATTGGCGGATTGTAAAGAAGATGGTTTTCGTATCCTAGTTAGTCACAACCCTGATATAATAAAAAAAATGTCTGGAAATGAACAGATTTCACTTGTCTTAAGTGGACATACGCATGGAGGGCAAATCCGATTATTCCCATCTAAAAAATATTTAAAAGGTGGCGTATATAACCATTTAAATACGATTCTCTTTGTTAGTAATGGGTATGGAACAACATTGATACCACTTCGTTTCCGAGCACCTGCTCAAACACACATCATTACATTGTGCGGAGGGAAATGATGCCAACTCTTAATGGGAAATACAATATAAAAGCCGTTTCGAATATAATTGGAGTTCAGCCGAGTACGCTTCGTGCATGGGAAAGACGATATCAAATTATTGCCCCAAAGCGGAATCAAGCTGGGCATCGTTTATATACAGAAGAGCATATTCAAATTTTAAAATGGTTAATGGAAAAAGTTTCTTCCGGTATGATGATTGGACAAGCAGTTCAATTATTAGAAGAGAATCGTTTGCAGAGTACAGTTCAAAAAGAGATACATTTCGATAAAGAAGTTGTTTTAGTGGACGATTTGCTACAAGCTTTGTTAAAATTTGATGAAATTACAATTGCTGCATTATTAAACGAAGCTTTTAGTATATATTCAACAGAGAAGGTTGTTGCCAGTATTGTTCTTCGAGTGACAGACAAATTATTAACGTCAAAAAATAATAATGAGATTTCAATGGTGCAATTTCAATATGCACTATCATTTTTACAAACGCGTCTAGGGATGGTGTATCACAATGCCTCAATGTTTTCCTCTTTACACAAAGTTATTGTGTTAGAAAAGGATGCATTGAAAGGATTTATTTTTTCAACTTATTTACGCTTAAAAGGATATGAGGCGATATATATTAGGACAAGCTTAGCTGAAGATGGTATGTTATCAGCGGTAGAGGAAATACAGCCGAAATATGTATTTGTATCTTTTGCTGACGAACAAGAAATGAAAAAGACGATGAACTTTATAAATTTATTACAAGAAAAAAGGGAATCTCTTTCAGTTGGATTTATCGGAAAGCTAGGCGTTCTAAACCAGTTGGACATTGAAACAATCTTAATTGGTGATACGAAAGAAGAATGGGATGGATGGTTAAAAATGTCGGAATAGTTGTTCGAAAAGAACCATCTATTTTCTATTTCATATAATAAAAATTAGATGCATTGGTTACGTAGGGAGGGTATGAGATGAGGCTGGAACGATTAAATTACAATAAGATAAAAATTTTTCTAACATTTGATGATTTATCTGAACGAGGATTAACGAAAGAAGATTTATGGAGAAATGCACCGAAAGTACAGCAATTATTTCGTGATATGATGCAAGAAGCAAATAAGGAATTAGGGTTTGAAGCAGATGGTCCGATTGCAGTTGAAGTGTTTTCTCTACAAGCACAAGGAATGGTTGTAATTGTAACGAAAGAAAATCAAGAAATGGATACAGATGATGAGTTCCGTGACGAGTTTATTGAAATGCAAGTGACTCTAGATGAAAGTGAGCATATATTATATGAGTTTGCTACGCTAGATGACGTAATTAACCTGTCGAATCGCTTATATAACCTTGGTGTAACTGGCGGAAAGCTATATACGTGGGATGAGCGCTTCTATCTTTGGGTGGAAGAAGAGGAACAAATTCAATTGTTAAAGGCGGATTTTATAGCTATTTTAGCGGAATACGGTAATCCGTCTACAGCAACCATTTATCGCATCATGGAGTACGGTAAAGAATTAATGGATGTTAACGCAATAGAGCAAATACACAATTACTTTGTGAAAAAACAAAACCTCAGCTAATACAACATAGCTGAGGTTTTGTTTTTATTTGGAGAAGGGAAGGGATGATTGTAAATACTCGAACATACTTTTTGAAAATAAAATATGCAGTTTTATAGGAGTGTGGTTGATGAAAATAAAAAACATTTAAATATTTAAGTATTTTACTTTTCTAAAAGTAATAAAAGGACTATAATAATAGTGAAAACGCTTGCAACAGAAAATAGTTTGTATATATTTGTTAGCGTTTTCTATTGCATTCCAAATTTAAGGGTGTATACTAGGCAATGAAGGTTTACTAAACAAGTGAAATTACAGGGGGTTTACTTACTATGGTAGCCGAAAAGGGAACTCAAACAAAAACACAACAACAAAGGGAACAACATTTTGAACTATTGAATTCAACACAAATTGTTATTAGTGAAGCGTTAGAAAAATTGGGTTATCCAAACGAAGTATATGAATTATTAAAAGAACCAATTCGTATGATGACAGTGAAAATACCAGTTCGTATGGATGACGGGACTGTTAAAATATTTACAGGATATCGTGCACAACATAATGATGCTGTTGGTCCAACGAAAGGTGGGATTCGCTTCCATCCGAATGTAACAGAAAATGAAGTGAAAGCACTTTCAATCTGGATGAGTTTAAAATGTGGTATTGTTGATTTACCATATGGTGGAGGTAAGGGTGGAATTATTTGTGATCCACGTGAAATGTCATTCCGTGAGTTAGAAAGATTAAGCCGCGGTTATGTACGAGCAATTAGCCAAATCGTAGGACCGACGAAAGATATTCCAGCTCCAGATGTATTCACAAACTCTCAAATTATGGCATGGATGATGGATGAGTATAGCCGTATTGATGAATTTAATTCACCAGGATTTATTACAGGTAAACCGCTTGTATTAGGTGGATCACATGGACGTGAAACAGCAACAGCGAAAGGTGTAACAATTTGTATTCGCGAAGCTGCGAAAAAACGTGGCATTGATATTAAGGGTGCACGCGTTGTTGTTCAAGGATTCGGTAATGCTGGTAGCTTCTTAGCTAAATTTATGCATGATGCAGGTGCGAAAGTTATTGCAATCTCAGATGCTTACGGCGCGTTACATGATCCAAATGGATTAGATATTGATTATTTATTAGACCGTCGTGATAGCTTCGGTACAGTAACAAAGCTATTTAACAATACAATTTCAAACAAAGAATTGTTAGAACTTGATTGCGATATTTTAGTTCCAGCTGCAATTGAGAACCAAATTACAGAAGAAAATGCTAATGATATTAAAGCGAAAATCGTTGTTGAAGCTGCAAATGGTCCAACAACATTAGAAGCGACTAAAATTTTAACAGATCGCGGAATTTTACTTGTTCCAGACGTGTTAGCAAGTGCTGGTGGTGTAACAGTATCTTACTTTGAGTGGGTACAAAATAACCAAGGTTACTACTGGACTGAAGAAGAAGTAGAACAACGTTTAGAAAAAGTAATGGTAAGATCATTTGATTCTATTTATGAAACAGCACAAGTTCGTAAAGTGAACATGCGCTTAGCGGCGTACATGGTTGGTGTTCGTAAAATGGCTGAAGCAAGCCGCTTCAGAGGTTGGGTATAAAATATTATATCTTGAGAAAACGTGATTTCCTTTCGAGGGAATCACGTTTTTTTGTTGAAGTATTAAATGAGGTGTTGTATATGGAGAATAAAATGCTGGAGCGAGTAGAACAATTAGAAGAAAAGGTTAAGAGGTTAGAGGGAGAACTCGCAAGAACGATGAAAGCTCGAAAAATAAGTACCATTCGGATGTTCGGGGAAGGGCTACTGTTTCTGATATTTGGTGTGGTTGTAGTAGGGCCGATTATTGCCGTTGTAATCTCAATTTTTACTTGGCTTGCTGAAAAATAAAATAAAAATAAAAAAGAACGCTTGTTCTATACGAACAAACGTGCTATACTCTCCTTAGATAAACAAAACGGAAATGATTTTAAGGAGAGATAAATGATGAAAATGACAGTAGACCAAAGATTTATGATGCCAGCAGATGTTGTAGAGCGAGTGGAAGTATTACGAAACAAACAAAGCAAGCGTGGCACATTATTACAATCGGTAAATAAATTTTTCGGTTTAGATACGAAAGAAGATTGTGTTTGGTTTTACGGTTTTTATGGAGTGGCTGTAAGTATCTTGTTGTTTATGGTGTTCACTTCAAATATTTTCGATTTTCTCTTCGCGTAAGAAATATGCGATAAGGACATTGCTACCGAATACATATATAAGGAAGTAAGGTAATCTTCTAGAGCGGGAGTTGGTAGCAATGGCGATGTTTCCTATAGAGCGCAATTATATTGGATATGGAAGTTCACGACCGGGGATTCCTCTGACTAAAGTGAGATTTATCGTAAGCCATGATACAGGGAATCCTGGAAGCAATGCGATAGGGAATCGAGATTACTTTAATGAATTACAACCGAAAGCTTCGGCGCATACATTTATAGATGATAAAACAATATTGGAGATTATTCCTATAAATGAAGTTGCGTATCATGTTCGATATGGTGTGCCGACGGATAATGACTTATATGGCTATGACGCAAATAAGGCGGCCATTGGAGTGGAACTTTGTTATGGTGGCGATGTTAACTTTTGGGAAGCGTATAATCGTTTTACATGGTATCATGCGTATTTATGCCAAAACTTTGGCTTAAATCCGAAAAAAGATATCGTGTCACATAAAACGCTTGATCCAGCTAGAAAGATTGATCCTGAGAATGTATTAGGGAAACAAGGTATTAAATTTCAGCAGTTTTTAGCAGATGTCTATCGGATGTACGTTTCGTTTAGATGACAAATATATGAAAAATGAATACAATAAAGATAGGTGCCTACTGCTGTAAGTAGGTTTTTTCTTGTTTTTATAAATAGTGCATTGGTAGAAGACTAGGAGTGGACGAGTATGCAGAAAGAAACAGTTATTATAATCGGAGGCGGTCCGTGCGGATTAGCGGCTGCAATTTCGTTGCAAAAGGTAGGGATAAATCCGTTAGTAATTGAAAAAGGAAACATTGTAAATGCCATTTATAATTATCCAACTCATCAAACATTTTTCTCTTCTAGTGAAAAATTAGAAATTGGTGATGTAGCTTTTATTACAGAAAATCGTAAGCCAGTTCGAAATCAAGCGCTTGCGTATTATCGTGAAGTAGTAAAACGTAAATCTGTACGTGTAAATGCTTTTGAGCGAGTGGAGAAAGTTCAAAAAGATGGAGAAGTTTTTCAGGTTGAGACGACAAAGCGTGACGGAAGTAAGGAAATGTATATAGCGAAATATATTGTTGTAGCAACTGGATATTATGATAATCCAAATTATATGAATGTTCCAGGTGAGGAATTGAAGAAAGTAGCTCACTATTTTAAAGAGGGGCATCCTTATTTTGATCGAGATGTAGTAGTTATAGGTGGGAAAAACTCGAGTGTAGATGCCGCGTTAGAACTTGTTAAATCTGGTGCACGTGTAACGGTACTGTATCGTGGAAGTGAGTATTCACCAAGCATAAAGCCTTGGATTTTGCCGGAATTTGAGGCGTTAGTACGAAACGGTACAATTCAAATGCATTTTGGAGCTCATGTGAAAGAGATTGCTGAGCATACATTAACGTTTACAGTTGATGGTGAAGCTTTTACAATCCAAAACGATTTTGTATTTGCGATGACTGGTTATCATCCTGATCATAGCTTCTTAACGAAGATGGGTGTTCAGATTGATGAAGAAACAGGACGTCCAATTTATACAGAGGATAGAATGGAAACGAATGCTGAAAATATTTTCATTGCAGGTGTCATTGCTGCTGGAAATAATGCAAATGAAATATTTATCGAGAACGGTAGATTTCATGGAGATGCGATTGCGCAAACCATTGCATCAAGAGAAAAATAAAAAGGAGCTGTCGGGAAAATCTCGACAGCTCCTTTTTATTCGTGCATAAACATATTTTGAATGGATTCATGGGAATTTGTATTCTCTAATGCAACAAGTAATTTAATGCGTGCTTTTTGTGCATTTAAGCCGTATGTGAATACAATGCCCATATCTTTTAAGTGTTTACCGCCACCTTCATACGAATATACGTCTTGAACGATACCGTTGAAACAGCGAGAAACTAATACGACAGGAATACCTTTATTTAATAATCTTTCTAGGCTAGGTAGTGTTCTTGGAGGGAGATTACCTTGTCCAAGAGCTTCGATAACAATGCCGTCTACAGGAAGATTTTCGATTGCTGCTAATAATGTATCATCCATGCCAGCATATGCTTTTAGAACAACTACATTTTTAGACACTTTGTTTATCGTATATGATTCGCGATGTACTAAAGCGTGATGGAAGACAACGCCGCGTTTTGTTACCATTCCAATTGGTCCGTATTGTGGACTTTGGAATGTTGCGACATTACTTGTATGTGTTTTCGTTACATTTGTAGCGCAATGAATTTCGTCGTTTAATACGACTAAAACACCTTTTTCTGCAGCTTCATCAAAACTAGCAACTTTTACAGCTGATAAGAAGTTATATAGACCATCAGCACCTAACTCATTGCTAGAGCGCATTGCACCTGTCACTACGATCGGAATAGTTGCTTGTACTGTTAAATCTAAGAAATAAGCTGTTTCTTCTAATGTATCCGTACCATGCGTAATAACTACGCCATGAATGTTGTCTTGTTTTACTCTTTCATCAATGATGACTTGTAATTGTAACATTTCGCTCGGTGTCATATGAGGAGATGGTAGATGGAACACATCTTCAACGATTAAATCAACATCGCCTTCTAAATCAGGAATGAATTTTAAAAGAGGATTTTTTTTACCTGGTTGTACGACCCCAGTTTCTTTATCTTCCTCCATTGCAATTGTTCCACCTGTGTGTAAAACTAGGATTCTTTTCAATGCTTATACCCCTTTCAAGTAAAAAAATACATTTAGAACATAACATGTTTTGAGTAAATTCGACAATGGAAATGTATAAAAGTATGCCTCGAAAATGACAATAAAATTAACTGCTATATGTACGATGTATAAAATTACGAAACGAAATGTGCAAATATAGTATAGGAGGGAGAAATTACGGTGAAAAAGATGGAGAGAATTTTTATTCGTATATTAATAATACAATTCATTTGTCTTTCTGTTGTACAATTGTTATTTATACATAAGTCATCAGTGAAATATTTATCTAAAATTGTTTATTATGAGGGTGTTATGGTAAAAAACAAAGTGGAAATCTTGCAGGTGAATCGGTAGTTTTCATTTTCTTCTATGAAGGATTATGCTACAATAATTGAGGATTTAATGACGCGAAGCAAATGAGAAGAAGCAGGGTGAACACCTGCTTTTCGTTTTGTTTTATAAGTGAAAAAATGAGGTGTTACAATGGATAAACGAATTTCGATTGCTATAGATGGTCCAGCAGCTGCAGGGAAAAGTACAGTGGCAAAAGTTGTTGCGAAGGAACTTTCTTATGTTTATATTGATACAGGCGCAATGTACCGTACGCTTACATATGCAGCCCTTGAACAAAAAGTAGACATTGAAAATGAAGAGCAGTTAATGGAAGTTGTAAAGAATGTAAATATTGAGTTTCAGCAAGGAGAAAATACACAGCTTGTATTTTTAAATGGACAAGATGTTTCTGAAGTAATTCGTACACCTGATGTGACGAATCGAGTATCTATTGTAGCGAAACATCGCCTTGTTCGTGAAGAAATGGTACGTCGTCAGCAAGAGTTAGCGAAAAAAGGTGGCGTTGTAATGGACGGCCGTGATATTGGTACACATGTATTACCGGATGCTGAAGTGAAAATCTTTATGCTTGCTTCTGTTGAAGAAAGAGCGGAAAGAAGGCATTTAGAAAATTTAAATAAAGGTTTCGATTCTAATTTAGAGCAGCTAAAAGAAGAAATTGCTCAGCGTGATAAATTAGATTCAGAACGCGAAGTTTCTCCACTAAAAAAGGCTGATGATGCATTGGAATTAGATACGACTTCTTTATCAATTGAAGAAGTTGTCCAAAAAATTATGAGCATTGTTTCTGGAGTGTTTGCGAAATAAAGAAAGGGGATAATCCTCTTTCTTTTTTTGTTTAAATAGAAATGTAAAGGATACGTGAATTGTGAGTCTCTTTCCTTGACAAATGAGCTGATTTGTAAGAAGTTAGTTAAAGAGGAATAAAACTGTCAGAATATATTCGCTATTATATTTCAAAACATACTTTTTTCAAGCTGGTTTTGCTGTATACTATTTATATAGGTTTAATATATTTTCTTGTGAATGTTATTGAAAAAGAGTATGTGATGAGAAATTCTTAAACATGCAAATGAAAACTTTGTTTTCATTTCGTATATACATAAAAAATGCTTTGTCAATTCTGTAGGGAGGTATTTCCATGGTAGAGAAAATGAATGAAGAAGTTATGGATTCAAAAGAATTACAAGTTGGTGACGTTGTTACAGGTTCTGTAACGAAGGTTGAAGAGAAACAAGTGCTTGTAAATGTTGGATACAAAACAGATGGCGTAATTCCAATTAGTGAATTAGCTAACGTTCATATTGAAAAAGCAAGCGATGTTGTAGAATTAGATCAAACACTAGAGTTAAAAATTATTAAATTAGAAGAAGATGATCTTGTCTTATCTAAACGTGCTGTTGATGCAGAAAAAGCATGGGTAGAACTACAAGAGAAATTTACTTCTGGTCATGTATTTGATGTTACTGTAAAAGATATTGTGAATGGCGGATTAGTTGTGGACCTTGGTGTTCGCGGTTTTATTCCAGCTTCACTTGTAGAAGTACATTATGTAGAAGACTTTACTGACTATAAAGGTAAAACATTAGCGGTGAAAATTGTTGAATTAGACCGTGAAAAAAATCGTGTAATCCTTTCGCATAAAGCGGTAGTAGAATTAGAACTAGATTCTAAGAAAAAAGAAGCAATTTCTTCATTAAAAGAAGGGGACGTTGTTGAAGGAACAGTACAACGATTAACTGACTTTGGCGCATTCGTTAATGTTGGTGGAGTGGACGGTTTAGTTCACATTTCACAAATTTCACATGAACGTGTAGAGCAACCTTCTGAAGTGTTAGAGCAAGGTCAAAAGGTTAAGGTAAAGGTGTTATCTGTTGATGCTGATACACAACGTATTTCTTTATCAATTAAAGCAGCTCAACCAGGACCTTGGGAAAACGTTGCTGGCGAAATAAAAGCTGGAGATATTCGTGAGGGAGTAGTAAAACGCCTTGTTACATTTGGTGCATTCGTTGAGGTTTTACCGGGCGTTGAAGGACTTGTACACGTATCTCAAATTGCAAATCGTCACGTGAAAAATCCGAATGAAGTATTGGAAATGGGACAAGAAGTAAAAGTGAAAGTACTTGAAGTTCACGTAGCAGAGAAACGTATTTCTTTAAGTATAAAAGAAGCGCTTGAGGAAAATAATGTAACTGAAGATTATAGTCAGTATGAGCCAAATGCTGATTCTGCTACTTTCCAATTAAGTGATATTATTGGTGAACAATTGAAAAAATTAAAGAAATAATGAGGGGTACAAGTGGTAAGGGCAAAACGTAAATTAGATCATATTGAATACGCTCTTTCTACTGGTCAGTCTCGTACGCATGGCTTTCATGATATTGATTTTGTGCATCAAAGCTTGCCAAATTCAAATTATGACACAATAACATGTGAAACAAAAATCGGCGAACTTTCACTAAGTTCGCCGATTTTTATCAATGCGATGACTGGTGGTGGAGGAGAGAAAACGTTACATATTAATGAGCAATTAGCATATGTAGCGAAACATCATAACCTTGCTATGGCTGTAGGTTCGCAAATGGCGGCGTTAAAAGATGAAAGTGAAGCTGCTTCTTATAAGGTGATTAGAAAGGTAAACCCAAATGGTATTTTCTTTGCTAATTTAGGTAGTGAGGCAACTATCGAGCAGGCAGAGCGCGCCGTTGATATGATTGAAGCGAATGCATTACAAATTCATTTAAATGTCATACAAGAGTTAACGATGCCAGAAGGAGACCGTGATTTTACTGGAGTACTTCAGCGTATTGAGAAAATTGTTTTAAATAGTAAAGTTCCTATCATTGTAAAAGAAGTTGGATTTGGGATGAGTAAGGAAACAATGCAACAGTTAGTGAACGTAGGTGTAACAGCAATTGATATTGGTGGGCAAGGTGGTACAAATTTTGCTGCTGTTGAAAATGAAAGAAGACAGCGAATGCTTTCTTATTTTAATAACTGGGGCATACAAACAGCAACCTCGATTATTGAAGCAACCTCTACAAATAATAACCTCTCTTTTATTGCATCTGGGGGTATACAAACAGCGCTTGACGTAGCGAAAGCGATCGCATTAGGGGCGAATACAACTGCGTTTGCTGGTTACTTTTTACGTATTTTAATGCAAGATGGTATCGAGAAGTTAGTGGATGAAATTGAGCTTCTACATACAGATTTGAAATTTATAATGACAGCTCTTGGTGCGAAGACGATAGAAGAGTTGCAATCTGTATCTCTTGTTGTAAAGGGTGAAACATATCATTGGTTAATGCAGCGTGGTATTGATACTGCGCATTATAGTAGGAGATAAAAAATCAACCGTTCGGTTGATTTTTTTTGTTCTATTCTTTTTCGTAATATAAAGTGGAGAATGGGACTAGTATTATATAAAAATATCATTTCGTAAAAATTGCAATTGAAAAAGGACTAAAAAATGTAGATGGTGTGTTGTCGAATTACTGGATAGAACTTAATTTTTAACGGGAATAGGTGAAGGTAAAAAGAAGTAATGGGAGGATATAGTGCGCAAAATATTATTTCAATATAAATAGAAAACATTAAACTGATTATGTAAAAGACGGTTTCGTACAATATCGAAACCGTCTTTTTGTATTAATTAGTGCTGGTTTTGTTTTCGAGCCTGTTCTGGTGTATCAAGTCCAGTTGCACCTGGATATTGTAGTGATTGATCACGATCGGATTCAACGCGGCGTGATTCTCGTAGTTTTCGTTCTTGGCGATCTTTACCCATAATGAATAACACCTCCTTGTTAAAAGTGTTGCTGTTATAAGAAAAAACTATGCGTAAATAAAGTGGATTAACTTTCATAAAAAGTTCCCATAATGGAAAACATAGGAGGTGAAGTTGATGGATGGAAGTACTTTTTATTTTGTAGCTTGGATAGGGTGGATCATTGTAACCTTTTTTATGAAAAAGGACCTTATTCGGTGGAAGTTAGGCGCTTGTATACTGATTTTTATAATTTGCTCTCCGTTACATGTAACGATTGCCTCATTCGTGGTATCAGTAAATGCTCTTTTACTTTGTATTATTTCTTTTATAGGGATCACGCTATATTCTGTCTGGAAAAAATTATATAGCTTACTTTCGGCACTTATTATTGCAATGTTATATACAAGTTTTCATCTGTTAGAAATATATGATCCGATTTGGATTGTGGTGGATAGAGTGTTTCTGCTAAGTAGTGCTCTTGTGTATGCATCGGTGTTATTGCATGGGGATCGCATATTACGATTATGTTCTCTATATGTAGGGATGTTACAAGGAGAGCTGCTAGTGACATTTATTTTTAGGAAATTGAATTTCCCATATGATTACGGTAGTTTAGCATTTTTTGATATCGTCGCCGTTTCTACATTATTCATGGCAGTATTGTTTTGGAGTGCAAAAGCATCAGTATACATGGAACGGTTTAAGAGAAAAACACGTAAAAGAAAGGCGAGGGTAATACATGACTGAATATACACCAGCCATTTTATGCGGCGTAATAGCGGGGACAGTTACAAGGGTGCTAATGCTTCGGACGGATACGCGGCAATATCCGACGAGGCTGCATGGGAAAATTATTCATATTGCAATGGGGTTAATTGCAGCTGCTTTAGGAGCGATTGCAATCCCGTCTATTTTGAAAAAAGATTTTTCTGCCATTACATTTCTTACGTTAGCAGCGACACAATTTCGTGATGTACGTAATATGGAAAGAAATACGCTTCAACAATTAGATGGGTATGAGCTCGTACCGCGTGGAAATACATACATTGAAGGAATTGCATTGGTTTTTGAAAGTCGCAACTATTTGGCAATGTTAACGTCGTTTGCAACGACGTTTGCGTATATAGGATTCCGTTCATGGATTGCAGGAGTAATTATGGCTATAATCGCATTTTTTATCGCGAAAAAATTAATGTCTGGTAAAAGGCTGCATGATCTTGTTGAAATTGAGCACGTTCCGCTTCGTTTTGAAGGAGCAGGGCTTTATATTGACAATATTTACATTATGAATATTGGATTGCCAGCAAGACAAGAAGAAATTATGAAATATGGTATGGGTTTTATTTTAAAGCCGAAATCAATTGATGCGATGGTTACAATCTCAAATTTAGGGCAACGACAAGCTATTTTACACGATGTTTCAGTAGCGTTAGGGATTTATAGAGATTCTGGTACACCAGCGCTTGTACCGTTAGCAAAGCGTGATTTAGAGGATGGCAGGGTTGGGATTTTTGTACTGCCGCAAGATCAAGATGCAGAGAAAGCGATAGGTGTCATAGGAAATGTACCAACGTTAGAAAGTGCTGTCCATATGTCATCGGAAGCCCCGAAAGGAAGGGGAGATAAGAGATGATGTTAGAAAGTGTTATTCTGGCAGTTATAACAACGACTCCAGAAAAATTTGCAGGTGGTGCTCCTTTATTCGTTTGCGAATCGACAGAGGAACTAGAATTTATTGCAAATAATTTAGAGGCAATTTTAGATGGTATTGCACATCGCTTACAAGAGAATGTATATATTATTGTGAAACATTAGCAACGTGTGTTATAATGTGAGGTGTTTTGATACGTTGAGAAATATTCTGGAATGCAAATCCCTTCTTGCACAAAGAAGGGTTTTTTACATAATAAACAGAAGCAAGTTGAAAGGATGAAAGTATATGCCGAAACCAGTAATAGCGATAGTAGGTCGCCCGAACGTAGGGAAATCTACTATTTTCAATAGAATTGTTGGAGAAAGAGTTTCAATCGTAGAAGATATTCCAGGTGTAACGCGCGATCGTATTTATAGCGCTGGAGAATGGTTAAATCATGAATTTAACATTATTGATACGGGCGGAATTGATATTGGAGACGAGCCGTTTTTGACACAAATTCGTCAACAAGCTGAAGTAGCAATTGATGAAGCGGATGTTATCATTTTTATGACAAACGGTCGTGACGGTGTAACAGCAGCTGATGAAGAAGTTGCAAAAATTTTATATCGTTCAAATAAACCGGTTGTACTTGCAGTAAATAAAGTGGACAATCCGGAAATGCGCAGTGACATTTATGACTTTTATGCATTAGGATTTGGCGAACCATTCCCAATTTCAGGTACACACGGATTAGGATTAGGTGACTTACTAGACGAAGCTGCACAACATTTTCCAAAGATTGAAGAAGACGGATATGATGAAGACACAATTCGTTTCTCTTTAATTGGACGTCCAAACGTAGGGAAATCATCACTTGTAAATGCTCTTCTTGGTCAAGAGCGTGTAATTGTTAGTAATGTAGCAGGAACAACTCGTGATGCTGTCGATACACCATATAGTAAAGATGGAAAAGATTATGTAATTATTGATACAGCTGGTATGCGTAAAAAAGGAAAAGTGTATGAAAGTACAGAAAAATATAGTGTACTTCGTGCGCTAAGAGCGATTGAACGTTCTGACGTTGTTTTAGTCGTTTTAGATGGTGAAGAAGGAATTATTGAGCAAGATAAAAAAATCGCTGGATATGCTCATGATTCAGGGCGAGCTGTTGTTATCGTTGTAAATAAATGGGATGCAGTGAAAAAAGACGAGAAAACAATGAAAGCATTTGAAGAAAATATCCGTGCTCATTTCCAATTCTTAGAATACGCACCAATTGTTTTCTTATCTGCAAAAACAAGAAAACGTACACAAACATTAATACCGGTTATCGATGAGGTAAATGAAAGTCATAGTATCCGTATTCAAACGAACGTATTAAACGATGTAATTATGGATGCGGTAGCGATGAATCCGACGCCAACTCATAATGGTAGCCGTCTGAAAATTTTCTATGCAACACAAGTTGCGGTAAAACCACCGACATTTGTTGTGTTTGTAAACGATCCAGAATTATTGCACTTCTCATATGAGCGTTTCTTAAAGAATCGCTTACGTGAATCATTTGGCTTCGTAGGAACACCGATTCACATTATCGCTAGAGCAAGAGACTAATGGAGAGGATGTGATTTTATGACAAAAATCACAGTAGTAGGAGCAGGTAGCTGGGGAACAGCGTTAGCGATGGTATTAGCTGACAATGGACATGATGTACGTATTTGGGGAAATCGCCCAGAACTTATGGATGAAATTAATACGAAACATGAGAATAGTCGATATCTCCCAGGCATTACATTGCCAAGCACAATCGTAGCCTACTCTTCTTTAGAAGAAGCATTAGTAGATGTAAATACAGTACTGCTAGTAGTACCAACGAAAGCGTACAGAGATGTATTACAAGAGATGAAAGAAATTGTTACTGAACCAATTACTTGGATTCATGCGAGCAAAGGAATTGAACCTGGTACGTCAAAACGTATTTCGGAAGTGATTGAGGAAGAAATTCCAGAGCATTTAATTAAAGATGTTGTTGTACTGTCTGGACCGAGTCATGCTGAAGAAGTCGGTTTACGACAAGCGACAACAGTTACGTCTGCAGCAAAGCGTATGGAAGCGGCTGAGGAAGTACAAGATTTATTTATGAATAGTTATTTCCGTGTATACACAAATCCAGATATCGTTGGAGTTGAACTTGGTGGTGCGTTAAAAAATATTATCGCATTAGCTGCTGGTATAACTGATGGTCTTGGATTAGGTGATAATGCAAAGGCGGCATTGATGACACGTGGTTTAACAGAGATTGCTCGTTTAGGAAGAAAAATGGGCGGGAATCCGTTAACGTTTGCTGGTCTAACTGGTATGGGAGACTTAATTGTAACGTGTACAAGTGTTCATAGCCGAAATTGGCGCGCTGGAAATATGCTTGGAAAAGGACACTCTTTAGAAGAAGTGTTAGAAAGTATGGGTATGGTTGTGGAAGGTGTAAGAACAACGAAAGCTGCTCATGAATTGGCAGAGAAAATGGAAGTTGAAATGCCGATTACAGCTGCTTTATATGACGTGCTGTTCAATGGGAATAACGTAAAAGATGCGGTAGGCTCATTGATGGGGCGTGTTCGAAAACATGAAGTGGAAGCTATACCTGATTTACTGTAAAGAAAAGCGACAGAAGTACATTTGTACTTCTATCGCTTTTTTTATTTTTTGGGTCTTTTCACCATTTTTTCATTTTTGCATAGGATGAAGAGTAACTTGAGGAGAGGGTGAAAAGAATGGATAATAACATTTTTAATAATATTGAGAAGGAAGCGAAAGTAAATAAAGAGGATATTTTTAAATTAGCATCATCCGTGCAAAATGCGAATTTACGTGATGAAACTGTACTTCGTCAATTAATTCATCAAGTGGCTCTTATGGCGGGACGTGAAGTGCCGAAAGAGCAAGAGGATCAAATTGTAAAAGCGATTATTAATAATAATATGCCAACAGATTTTGGCTCGTTAAGCAAAATGTTTAAAAAATAAATTATGAGAAACAAAGAGTTTGTAGATTGCATATGATAGCCATGAAAGAATGGGAATAGAGCTGTTTTTGGGCATATTTGGTCAACCGAAGCGAGAGATACAATCGCTTCGGTTTTATTTTTGTCTAGATTGGTGAGAAATGCTGGAAAACCTATTGATTAAAGTTACATATTCGCAATTTGTAGTAAAAAGTTCTTTTTGTATTTGTTTAAAGATTTTAATTTGTTAAAATAGTATAAAAATAGATTAATAAAAAGGGGTGTGTATATGTCAGAAGGGCTTATGAAAATGTGGTTAGCTTTAGGGGCAATTGGATTTATGTTTTTTGCAGTAAGTTTTATTTTATTAAGTAGACATAAAATAAAGAATAAATTTTTGAAAGGGATTACAGCGTTAGTAGCGTACACCCTTATGATTGTGTCAGGAATTGTTATTTTTCTTGTTGTATTTAGTGGACCTGTACAGCAGTAAATGGAATGGTCTCGAAAATATTACATACGGAGCAAGTTAGATTAGTATGAAAAGGTGATGGTAGTGAAAAAATTCCATATTATTTTAATATTTTGTTGTATGAGCCTTTTAACGGGGTGTCTGTATCCGAAAGAAAATATGAAGCAAAATGCGGTTCCTTATGAAGATCAGCTACAGGTTGTTCAAAAAGCTGTTGTGACATTTAAGGAGCAAAATGATGGGATATTGCCAATTAAGACGAGGGATATGAGTACACCTATTTATCAAAAGTATCCAATCGATTTTCAACAGATTGCCCCGCGTTACATACAAGAAGCGCCAGGGAATGCGTATGAAAGTGGAGGAGTATACCAATACGTATTAATAGACGTTGAAACAAATCCAACAGTAAAGTTAATTGATGTTAGGATAGCTGAACAAATTCAGGAACTATCTTTAAAGCTTAGGATGTATCGTGATGAACATCAATATCCACCTTTTAAAAAAGTAATTTCAGATGGTGTATATGAATTGGATTTCAAAAAACTAGGATATAAAGATGTGCCACAAGTGACAAGTCCATATTCTGGTAAAGGACTTCCTTTTGTAATTAATGAAAAAGGAGAAGTTTTTGTTGATTATAGAATCGACTTATATGACGCTTTGAAAAGAAATGAAGGGCAGTTTGCGGAGGGAGAAGATATTCGAAATATACTTTCGAAAGGTTCCCCGTTTGTACCAGCTTATTCTTTACCGTACACAGTAAAGGACGGAGAACCAATTTTTTTAAAATGATAAGTCATGAACCTTTCTTTTAGTGAATAAGTTCTAGAAGAAAGGTTTTTTATGTTATACAACTTACGATGCAAACAAAAGATATTTTTTAATAGTCATATGAAATTGGACAAAATTATATGATATATTGTCCGAACTTCTAGAATACCATTATATTATATCAGATATTATAGGCAACGTTAGAGAAGGTATTAGTTGACTATAAACGCGGAATTATTCCCAAAAATTTTGAGGGAGGGAATCACTTGGAAAAGGTAGATATTTTTAAAGATATTGCAGAACGAACAGGCGGTGATATTTATTTTGGAGTTGTAGGAGCTGTTCGAACAGGGAAATCAACATTCATTAAAAAATTTATGGAACTTGTAGTTATTCCAAATATTGAGAATGAGTCTGACCGTCAAAGAGCGCAGGATGAATTGCCTCAAAGTGCTGCTGGTCGTACAATTATGACGACGGAACCGAAGTTTGTTCCAAACCAAGCGGTTTCTATCGAAGTAGATGAAGGACTTGAAGTGAATATTCGATTAGTAGATTGTGTTGGATATACGGTTCCTGGAGCGAAGGGCTATGAAGATGAGAATGGCCCGCGCATGATTAATACCCCTTGGTATGAAGAACCTATTCCATTTCATGAAGCTGCAGAAATCGGCACGCGTAAAGTAATTCAAGAACATTCAACAATTGGTGTTGTAATTACAACAGATGGAACAATTGGTGAAATTCCAAGAAGAGATTATATAGAGGCAGAAGAACGCGTTGTAAATGAGTTGAAAGAAGTAGGAAAACCTTTCATTATGATAATTAATACGGTACAGCCGTATCATCCAGATACAGAGCAATTACGCCAAAGTTTATCAGAAGAATATGATATCCCGGTTATTGCAATGAGTGTGGAGAGTTTAAGAGAAACAGATGTATATAATGTACTTCGTGAAGCGCTATTTGAATTCCCTGTATTAGAAGTGAATGTGAACCTTCCGAGCTGGGTAATGGTGCTAAATGAAGGGCATTGGTTGCGTCAAAGTTATCAAGAAGCAGTTCAAGAAACTGTGAAGGATATAAAACGTCTTCGTGATGTGGATCGCGTTGTTTGGCAGTTTAGTCAATATGAATTTATTGATCGAGCGAGCCTAGCTGGCATTGATATGGGGCAAGGTGTGGCGGAGATTGATTTATATGCGCCAGATGAATTATATGATCAGATTTTAAAAGAAGTAGTAGGAGTAGAAATTCGAGGGAAAGATCATTTATTAAAGCTTATGCTCGATTTATCTCATGCGAAAATAGAGTACGATCAAGTGGCGGATGCACTGCGTATGGTTAAGCAAACAGGATATGGTGTAGCAGCGCCTGCATTAGCGGATATGAGCTTAGATGAGCCAGAAATTATTCGTCACGGTTCAAGGTTTGGTGTGAAGTTAAAAGCGGTAGCGCCATCTATTCATATGATTAAAGTAGATGTAGAGTCAACGTTTGAGCCGATTATTGGTACTGAAAAGCAAAGTGAAGAATTAGTTCGTTATTTAATGCAAGATTTTGAAGATGACCCGTTATCAATTTGGAATTCTGATATATTTGGACGTTCACTTAGCTCGATTGTTCGAGAAGGAATTCAGGCGAAATTATCTTTAATGCCAGAAAATGCTAGATATAAATTAAAAGAAACGCTAGAAAGAATTATTAATGAAGGATCTGGCGGATTAATTGCGATTATACTATAAGAAAAAATCCCTCTCACTGTAGAGGGATTTTTTGTTTTTTTGATTATAAAATAGAAAAATAAACAGTCATTATCTAATACATTGTTGTAAATTGTCAAGTTTCATCAGATTTTCACATTTTCAGAGTAACAATTTCCTTAAAAATATTGAATTATAAAGAAGAATCGTATAATATAGGCGTTGATAATGATTTATCTACATCTTTGTAGTATAGAATTTGCAAAAATTGCCTACAAATGAAAGTAAGACTCATTTTATGATCATTATACAGTCTTATCTTTGGGAGGAGGTGAATGGCATGAACAAGACAGATTTAATCAATGCTGTTGCAGAAGCAAGTTCCCTTTCTAAAAAGGACGCAACAAAAGCAGTAGACGCTGTTTTTGATTCTATCTTAGAAGCTTTAAAACAAGGTGATAAAGTACAACTGATCGGATTCGGTAACTTCGAAGTTCGTGAGCGTGCGGCTCGTAAAGGTCGTAACCCACAAACAGGTGAGGAGATTGAAATCGCTGCAAGTAAAGTACCTGCATTCAAACCTGGTAAAGCGTTAAAAGATGCGGTTAAATAATCCTTACATATTAACAGGGAAGAAGAGTTTCCTTTTTGGGAACTCTTCTTTTTGCTTTTAAAAACATAAATATGCTAGAATGTGTTCGTATCACTTTTAGGTTTTCGGGAGGGCTAGCGGATGGCAAAAGTTAATTTAGAACAAATTGAACATGCAGTACGCCTTATTTTAGAGGCGATTGGGGATGACCCAAATCGTGAGGGAGTACTTGATACACCAAAGCGTGTTGCAAAAATGTACGCAGAAGTGTTCTCAGGTATGCATGAAGATCCGAAAGAGCATTTGCATAAAGTATTCGGAGAAGATCACGAAGAGCTTGTACTAGTAAAAGATATACCATTTTATTCGATGTGTGAGCATCATTTAGTTCCATTCTATGGAGTTGCTCACGTTGCATATATTCCGCAAGGTGGAAAGGTGACAGGGTTAAGTAAATTAGCTCGTACCGTAGATACAATTGCACGTCGCCCACAACTGCAAGAACGTATTACATCAACAGTAGCGAACTCTATTATGGAAGTACTAGAGCCTCATGGTGTAATGGTAGTAGTAGAAGCAGAACATATGTGTATGACGATGCGTGGTGTAAAAAAACCAGGTGCGAAAACAGTAACGACAGCAGTGCGTGGTGTGCTTGAAAATGATGCTGCAGCGCGCAGTGAAATTTTATCGTTTATTAAAACGAAGTAAAGAAAAGCGGGAAACTGCTTTTCTTTTTTTTTTTAGTAAATAAATGATATAGTTTTAACTAGACAGAGTGAGATTAGAAAGATTGCTTACATGAATGGTAGGTGTAGCCAAGTTTTGGTTATAGAAAATAGAGTGTATGTGTTATAATAAGTTTTATGAATTAGAAAACAAGGGTGATTTTTTGTGTGTGACATCTACGGAGGGTATGCGGGTATAAAAGAAAAATTGATGGAGAAATTACGCCATCCTTACTTTATAAACTATATTGAAGAACCATTTATTGATGAAGAAAAGATAGCATTGTTATATGGTGCTTTAAAGAGTGCAAACTTACATATAGAACAAATTGAGCATTACGTAGTAACAATTATGCTTGTACAAATTGCGCTTGATACGCATGAAAGGGTATCAAATAAAGCAGGCGAGGAAGAGATTGAATTCCATAAATGTCGTCAATTAACAGTACTTGCAGGCGATTACTATAGTGGACTATATTATTATTTATTGTCTATGAATCGTGATATTGTTTTAATTCGTGCACTTGCTGAAGGAATTAAAGAGATAAATGAACACAAAATTATGTTATACCAAAAAGCGCATGAAACGACGGATGACATAATGAAAAGCGTAGTAGCGATTGAGTCTGCGCTCCTTCAAAAAACATGTGATCATTTTCATTTATCACATTGGAAGCCATTTATTACATACGTATTAGGTGGAAATCGCCTTCAAAAAGAAATTCAATTGTATGCTGATAAGCAACATTCACCTGTTTTTCAAGCTATGCAAGATGCTTTAGGGGATAAAGCAGAAGTAGTGATTAATGGTTGGATGAAGGAATTGAGAAAGAAAGAAAAACAATTTTTAGAAAATCACACAGACATAAATGAAATAAATTCTGTGTTAAGGAATAAATAGAAGACATAAGCAATTTTACATTGGAAGAAGGTACGAGCATGCAACAATCAAAAGAAGAAAGAGTACATGACGTATTTGAAAAGATTTCTGATAAATACGATGTGATGAATTCTGTAATTAGTTTTCAAAGACATAAAGCGTGGCGTAAAGAAACGATGCGAATTATGGATGTACAACCAGGTAGTCAAGCGCTTGATGTATGCTGTGGAACCGCAGATTGGACAATTGCGCTAGCTGGAGCCGTAGGTGAACAAGGAAAGGTTGTTGGCTTAGATTTCAGTGAAAATATGTTATCTGTCGGTAAGCAAAAGGTAGAGGCGTTACAATTAAAACAAGTAGAACTTCTACATGGGAATGCAATGGAACTTCCGTTTGAAGATAATACGTTTGATTATGTGACGATTGGGTTTGGTTTACGTAACGTACCGGATTATATGCACGTATTAAAAGAAATGACACGTGTAGTAAAACCAGGTGGAAAAGTAATCTGTTTAGAAACATCTCAACCAACAATGATTGGTTTTCGACAAGGGTATATTTTATACTTTAAATATATCATGCCGTTATTTGGAAAGATGTTTGCGAAAAGTTATAAAGAATATTCATGGCTTCAAGAATCTGCTAGTACGTTCCCAGGGATGAAAGAATTGGCTCAAATGTTTGAGCAAGCTGGACTTGAACGTGTGCAAGTGAAACCATTTACTTTCGGGGTAGCAGCGATGCATTTAGGTATTAAACCAGAATCAAAATAGAAAAAAGAAGTTTTAGGTTAAGGTGAACAATATGAAGTTACAACTTATGTACTCTTTTTTACGATCGGATATTAATGTGATAGAAAAAGAATTAAAAAAGACAGTCGCTTCTGAACAGCCATTAGTAGAAGAGGCAGCATTACAGCTTATTGAAGCTGGTGGGAAACGAATTCGTCCTGTATTTGTGTTGCTTGCAGGGAAATTTGGAGATTATAAGTTAGATGCGATTAAGCATGTTGCTGTTGCGTTAGAACTTATTCATATGGCTTCTCTTGTTCACGATGATGTTATTGATGCTGCATTTTTACGACGCGGCAGTGCGACTGTGAATGCGAAATGGGGAGATCGTATTGCGATGTATACAGGGGACTATCTGTTCGCTAAGTCTCTTGAATGTATAACAAATATCGAAATTCCAGAGGCGCATCAAGCGTTATCACATACTATTTTAGAAGTCTGTAAAGGTGAAATTGAACAAATTAAAGATAAATACAATTATGACCAAAATTTAAGAACGTATTTAAGAAGAATAAAGCGAAAAACAGCATTATTAATTGCCGCGAGTTGTCAATTGGGAGCGATTGCTGCTGGTGCTAATCGTGATACGGTAAATCGTCTATTTTGGTATGGGTATTTTGTAGGGATGTCTTATCAAATTATTGATGACATTTTAGACTTCGTTTCCACAGAAGAGAAACTTGGAAAACCTGCTGGCGGAGATTTACTACAAGGGAATATTACACTTCCTGCTTTATATGCGATGGAAGATCCAGTACTTCGTCAGAAAATCACATCTGTACATGAAAATTCAACAGCAAGTGAAATGCAAGAGATTATTGATGCTGTAAAAAATAGTACAGCAATTGATCAAGCATTTGCGTTTAGTGAACGTTATTTACATAAAGCTTTAGAAATAATAAAACCACTTCCACGTGGAAAAGCAAAGTACGCATTACAAAATGTTGCAAAGTATATTGGAAAACGAAAATTTTAATGTTTATTCTAAAAAATAAAATAATCTCTCTATTTCAAAACTATTGCACAATTGTGATAAGGGTGATAATATGTGTGTGGGGATATACAATTACATACATAATTCAGAAGTGGAGAGATTTTTTATGGAAAAAACATTTCTAATGGTAAAACCAGACGGTGTACAACGTGCCTTCATTGGGGAAATTGTAGCTCGTTTTGAGAAAAAAGGCTTTCAATTAGTTGGTGCAAAATTAATGCAAGTCACTCCGGAAATTGCTGGACAACACTACGCTGAGCATAAGGAAAAACCTTTCTTTGGTGAGTTAGTAGACTTTATTACATCTGGACCTGTGTTCGCAATGGTATGGCAAGGTGAAGGTGTAGTAGATACAGCGCGTAACATGATGGGGAAAACAAGACCACATGAAGCAGCTCCTGGAACAATTCGTGGAGATTTCGGTGTAACTGTTGCGAAAAACATTATCCATGGTTCTGATTCTTTAGAAAGCGCAGAGCGCGAGATTGCTATTTTCTTTAAAGAAGAAGAATTAGTTGACTACTCAAAATTAATGAATGAATGGATTTACTAATTATTTTGAAATAATTTGTAAACGCTTTAATCACTGTGATAATAGTAAAAAGTGCAAGGAGAATAGGGGTATTCTTCTTGCACTTTTTTTATTTTCAGTTAGTTACGAAGTTTGAGCTGTTATGATATGTTGATATTTAAATTAGGCCTATCGGAAATATAGAATAAGAAAATGGTCGATTTATGATATAATTTCTTTAATATTTTTAGAATGATAAAAGTTAATATAGTGAGATAAATACATATACGAAAAGAGGAATAACGTATGCGATATATTACAGCTGGTGAATCTCATGGTCCACAACTTACAACGATTATAGAAGGTGTTCCGGCAGGATTGTCTTTAGTAGCAGATGATATAAACGAAGAGTTAGCTAGAAGGCAAAAGGGATATGGGCGCGGTAGACGCATGCAAATTGAAACGGATCAAGTGCAAATTTTAAGTGGTGTTAGACATGGAGAAACATTAGGTTCCCCTATTGCACTTGTTGTTGAAAATCGTGATTTTGCACACTGGACAAAAATTATGGGGGCGGAGCCTTTAACTGAGCAAGAAGAAAAAGAGATGAAAAGGAAAGTGACAAAACCAAGGCCTGGGCATGCTGATTTAAATGGTGCGATTAAATATGGTCATAGAGATATGAGGAATGTACTGGAACGCTCGTCAGCGCGCGAAACGACGGTGCGTGTTGCTGCTGGTGCGGTTGCTAAAAAGGTGTTAGCAGAACTTGGTATTAAAGTGGCGGGCCATGTAATTGAAATTGGCGGTGTACAAGCTAAGGAGATTACGTATAGTTCAATTGAAGAATTAAAGAGTATTACAGAAGCATCTCCTGTACGTTGCTTAGATGAAGAAGCTGGTAACCAAATGATGAAAGCAATTGATGATGCGAAAGCAAATGGTGATTCAATCGGTGGAATCGTTGAAGTAATTGTGGAAGGGATGCCAATTGGAGTAGGTAGCTACGTGCATTATGATCGAAAACTGGATGCGAAATTAGCAGCTGCAATTATGAGTATTAATGCTTTTAAAGGTGTCGAGATTGGAATTGGTTTTGAAGCAGCGCATAGACCAGGAAGTGAAGTTCATGATGAAATTCTGTGGGATGAGGAGCATGGATATACACGAAGAACAAATAATGCAGGTGGACTAGAAGGCGGTATGACGACTGGAATGCCAATTGTTGTGCGCGGTGTGATGAAACCGATACCTACACTTTATAAACCTCTTCAAAGTGTAGATATTGATACGAAAGAGCCTTTTACAGCGAGCATTGAACGTTCAGATAGTTGTGCAGTGCCAGCAGCTAGTGTCGTTGCAGAAGCGGTTGTGGCTTGGGAATTAGCGACAGCTTTAATAGAACAATTCGGATTAGATCGTATGGAACTAATTCGTGAAAATATTGAGAAACATAATGAATATGCGAGGGGATTTTAATGGGAAACATACATATTCAAACGAAATCAAAAGAATATGATGTACATGTTGGTAAAGAAGCGTTGTCAAACTTAACAACGATCGTTCAAAATATGCAGCCAGCGGTATCTAACGTAATGATCATTTCAGATGAAGCTGTTGCATCACTACATTTACAGACAGTTATCGATGCATTACAAGTAGAGCAGCACGTGTTTTCGTTTGTTGTACCAAGTGGCGAAAAAGAGAAGTCTTTCGAAAATTTCTATGCGGCTCATACGTCAGCTCTTGAAAATAAATTAGATAGAAATTCTTTAATTCTTGCACTTGGAGGCGGAATGATTGGAGATTTAGCTGGTTTTGTTGCTGCATCGTTTATGCGTGGTATTCGCTTTGTGCAGGTTCCGACAACTTTATTAGCGCACGATAGCGCAGTGGGTGGGAAAGTAGCGATTAACCATCCGTTAGGTAAAAATATGATTGGTGCATTCCATCAGCCAGAAGCAGTTGTATATCATACACCGTTTTTACAGTCTCTTCCTGAAAAAGAGTGGCGTTCAGGTTATGCAGAGGTGATAAAGCATGCTCTTATCGGTGATGTGGAGCTATACCATTGGTTAAAAGAAGAAGTGCAAACATTAGCGGATCTTCATGATGAGAAGTTAATCTATATATTAACGAAGGCGATTCCTGTAAAGGCAAATGTTGTGTCACAAGATGAAACAGAGAAGGGTGTACGTGCTCATTTGAACTTTGGACATACGTTAGGACATGCTCTTGAAAAAGAGCTAGGGTATGGAAATATTACTCACGGTGACGGTGTAGCGGTTGGAATGTTATTCGCCATATTTTTAAGTGAGCAAGTGTACAAGGTTGATCTTGCTTATGAAGATATGAAGCAGTGGTTCTTGAAATACGGCTATCCAAAAATGCCAAGAGATTTGAATGTAGAGCGCCTCGTTCAATTGATGAAACAAGATAAGAAAGCAAATGCAGGAGCAATTCATATGGTGCTTATGCAGGAATATGGGGTAGTGAATGTCGTATCTATTTCAGATGAGACTGTTCATATTGCGTTAGAGGCATTTCAAAAAGATATGGTTTAAAATGATAGCGAAGTGCTGTGAAGTGCTCATTTAGAGGTATTCTCGTAATAGTGACGGTTATGACAAAAGATTACAGTAAGGGGCTATAACCGTATTGTAATCAAATTGAATGAAATGACTGGGGGAAGAAAAATGAGAGTGAAAGAGCAATTGTTAACTTTGAGAGCGTATGTGCCTGGGAAAAACATTGAAGAAGTAAAAAGAGAATATGGTTTATCAAAAATTGTGAAATTAGCATCCAACGAAAATCCATTCGGTTGTTCAGCACGTGTGACAGAAGCATTAACTTCTTTAGCGAGCCAATATGCCCTTTATCCAGATGGATATGCCTTTGAACTTCGGACAAAAGTAGCGGAACATTTAGGTGTAAAAGCAGAACAACTACTATTTGGTAGTGGATTAGATGAAGTCATTCAAATGATTAGCCGAGCGTTACTACATGAAGGAACAAACGTTGTAATGGCGAATCCTACGTTTTCACAATATCATCACCATGCTGTTATTGAAGGAGCAGAAGTTCGTGAAGTATCACTTAAAGATGGTATTCACGATTTAGATGCAATGCTAGAGCAAGTAGATGAGAAAACGAAAATTGTATGGATTTGTAATCCGAATAATCCAACAGGTACATATGTTGAGAAACAAAAATTACTTTCATTTTTAGAATCAGTTCCTAAGTCGGCTCTCGTTATTATGGACGAAGCATATTATGAATACGCGGAAGCAGAAGACTATCCGCAAACATTACCACTTCTTGAAAAGTATGAAAATCTTATGGTTTTACGCACGTTTTCAAAAGCATATGGTTTAGCTGCTTTTCGTATCGGATATGCGATTGGGGATGCGAAGTTAATCGGACAGCTAGAAGTAGCTAGGTTACCATTCAATACATCAACTGTAGCCCAATCTGTAGCACTCGCTGCATTAGAAGATCAAGCCTTTTTACAAGATTGTGTGCAAAAGAATGCTGAAGGTTTAAATCAGTATTATGCATTTTGTAAAGAATATAACGTATTCTATTATCCATCTCAAACAAATTTCATTTTCTTAAAACTTGGTATACCGGGTAATGAAGCTTTTGAACGATTAATGAAAAAAGGATATATCGTTCGTTCTGGTGCTGCATTTGGTATCGATGATGGTATTCGTATTACTGTCGGTTTGAAGGAAGAAAATGATGAAATTATAGAGTTGCTGAAAGAGCTTGTAAATGAGCAAGTACAGAAAGAAGAAACATATTCTTAAGAGATTGTGAAGGCTCCTAGTATAGGAGCCTTTTTTATCGCATTCAAAATAAAGGTTGAAGACTGCTAATTAAGTTATTCTGTAAACCACGGTTTGTATGGCTCGATAATTAGTGAGAGAAGTTATTTGCACGGTCATAAAAGAAAGCGGTACAATAGAAGATGATGATAAGGTATCGGTGTCATATCCGAACCTTTTGAACAATTAACTACTCTGTAAGAAGAAGTATAAGAAGAAGCATGCTCATTCTAAAGGTTGCGTTCTAACAGTGAGTTGCTTATGATAAATGAACAGAAGAGAATATTTTTTAGAATTAAAGGAGACGTTTATGCAAAAGTTTGAACAAGCTGTTTCATATATTGAAAATGGTGAAGCGGAAAAAGGATTACAATTATTAAAAGAACAATTAAAAATTGCGAATGATGAAGAGAAGTATGATATCGCTCGTTACTATCATACGCTTGGATTTACAGATGAGGCATTAGCAATTACTGAAGACTTACGTTTACTGTATCCAGAAGAAAGTGAATTCACTGTATTTTTAGCAGAATTATATATTGATCTAGATAAAGAAGATGAAGCGATTGAAGTGCTTCATGATATTCCAGAAAATGACGATTTATATGTTCAATCGTTATTACTTGTTGCAGATTTATTCCAAATGCAAGGTTTTGATGATGTAGCAGAGCAAAAACTATTAAAGGCGAAAGAAATGATGCCTGATGAACCTGTTATTACGTTTGGGTTAGCAGAATTATATAGTAGTAAAGGTGAAGAACAAAAGGCAATTACTTATTATGAATCGCTATTAGCGGAACATAAAGTAATGGGTGGTGTTGTGATCGCACTTCGCCTCGCAGAAACGTTAAGCGCGATCGGAAACTGGGAAGAAGCGATTTCTTATTATGAAGCAGGCCTAGAGGAACAAAAAGATATTCACTCATTATTTGGATATGCCTTTACATTATACCAAGGTGAAGAATATCAGAGAGCAATTGGTGCTTGGCAAGAACTAAAAGAATTAGACCCTGAGTACGCATCACTGTACATGTATTTAGCGAAAAGCTATGAAAAAGAAGGAATGCTTCAAGAAAGCTATGAAACGCTTCATGAAGGAATTAAAGTAGATGAGCTTTCAGTTCCATTTTATGTAGAGTTAGCGAACATTGCGGCGAAATTAGGAAAAATAGTAGAAGCAGAGGAAGTTCTTCAAAAAGCGCTTGAGTTAGATCCAGGGCATTTAGGTGCAACATTAAAATATGCATATATCTTAAAAGAACAAGAAAAGTACGAAGAGTTAATTGCAATTGTAGAGCGTGCTATTGATAGTGGAGAACCAGATACACAACTACTCTGGGATCTTGCGTATGCAAAAAAACAATTAGAAATGTATTCGGATGCATTAAAACACTATGAAAGTGCATATACTTCTTTTAAGAATCATCCAGACTTCTTAGAAGAGTACGGTTATTTCTTATTGGAAGAAGGAAAACGAAAAGAGGCGAAAGAAGTATTTACTCAGTTATTACAACTAGACCCGACACAAATTCATATTGAAGAGTTGTTATATAATTTAGAGGATTTTTCATAAGTTGGAAGGAAACTGAATGCCGCTTCTTGAATCTAAAAAGAAAAGAGAAAGACAGAGGAGGGACTTAATTGCTATGAATACCCCTGTTTCTGTAAACGAGAAGAAGGATTTTGTAAAATGGTTTTTGAATAATTACCAACTGAAACAGCGTGAATGTGTATGGATTCTGAATTATTTAATGAGTCACGACCAATTGATGCATAAAGTCCACTTCGTAGAGCATGCAAAATATTGTCCGCGTGGCTTAGTGATGTCAGCGAATTGTGTGAAAGACACACCGTTTCACTTTTTTAAACAAAATGTTATGACAACAGATGCTGAAAAATCGTTTCATGATATTCGTTTAAATCGAGATGAGGATATTTATATTCAACTCAACTTTAAATCATCGTTTCAAAATGCGAATTATGTAGCTGTATTAGAAGAAAACCCATATTTACCAAAGCATATTGAAGTAAATGAAAAAGATCGTTTACTTGCAGAAAGGTTTTTGGAAGAAAGTGTATTTTCGTTTAGGAGAGAACGCCTTTTGAAACAAATTGATGAAGCGTTAGATAAGCAAGATAAGGAAGCGTTTCATAGATTAACGGCAGAGTTAAAGACTTTGTAGAATTTATTTGGATTAATTAATTTTTACAAATTTCAGACTTTTATCAAGAAAAACTACCTATATTGGGTAGTTTTTCTTTTTTTACCTCTTTTAGTGTGGTTTAATATATATAAAGTGAAAGTTCTGTCATTTGTAAGTGAAGGAGGGAAGGGATTTGAAGTGGATTGTAAAAGATGTAGAACAGTTTGAGCAAGCAAGAGAGTATGTTGATACAGGAGTAATACCGCTGTTATCAGTTTCGGCAGCAAAAGAAATGAAAATGGTTGTAGAACAAGGTGAATTTATCGAATTGTTGAGCACGGAATTGGAAAGAGAGTATAAAGGAAGAGTGCTTTTACTGCCTGCGTTTACGTATTTGGTAGAAAGTCAAAAGAATGAAAAAGGTCGTTTGCAAGAATGGACAAATCATTTACGAAGTGAAGGTTTTAAGCATATTGCTTATGTTACAAGTGATTTTTCATGGAAAAAGGATATGCAAGAATTACAGGGAGATTTATTTTGGTTTCCTTCATTAGCGTTAGAACAATTTAGTGATCAAGCAAAAAGAGAAGTTATTCATGCGCATATAAAAAATATAATGGTGATGTTGGAAGAGAAATGGGGAAACTCGCAATAAACAGAAAGTTCTTATTATTATGAGTAGTATGATATTGACCTGTGCATGAGCGTATTATATCATGATAGTGTCCTAGTTTTTATTTTTTATATAATTTATCACGAGGGGACAATTTCTGATAGAGGGGGGAAATTTTCGTGAGCGACAAAGAACATCGCGTGTCAAGAAGACAATTTTTAAATTACACACTCACAGGGGTAGGAGGCTTTATGGCTGCCGGTATTTTAATGCCGATGACGCGATTTGCGCTTGATCCGGTGTTAAGAAAAGAAGCGGGAACAGATATGGTTGCTGTTGCGCAAGTAAAGGATATTACAACAGAGCCGAAGCGTTTCGATTTTAAAGTGAAGCAGGTTGATGGTTGGTACAAGTCTGAAGAACCAAAATCGGCTTGGGTTCATAAAGATGAAAGCGGAGACATTGTTGCGTTCTCTCCAGTATGTAAACATTTAGGATGTACAGTTAACTGGAATTCGGACAAAGCACATCCGAATCAATTCTTTTGCCCATGTCACGGGGGGCGTTATACAAAAGATGGGATTAACATTAAAGGTACGCCACCCCTTGCTCCGCTTGATGTGTACGAGTCTAAAGTGAAAGATGGAACGCTGTATCTAGGAAAAGCGAAGCCAAGAGGGGGTGCAAAGTAGATGTTAAATAAAATTTATGATTGGGTGGATGAAAGATTGGATATTACACCAATATGGCGTGATATCGCTGATCATGAAGTACCTGAACATGTAAACCCGGCACATCACTTCTCTGCATTCGTCTATTGCTTTGGAGGACTTACCTTTTTCGTTACTGTAATTCAAATTTTATCTGGAATGTTTTTGACGATGTATTATGTGCCTGATATTAAAAATGCTTGGGAATCAGTTTACTATTTACAAAATGAAGTTGCTTATGGGCAAATTGTTCGTGGTATGCACCACTGGGGTGCTAGTCTCGTAATTGTAATGATGTTTTTACATACACTCAGAGTTTTCTTCCAAGGTGCGTATAAAAAGCCCCGTGAGTTAAACTGGATTGTTGGTGTTCTTATTTTCTTTGTTATGTTAGGTCTTGGTTTTACCGGATATTTATTGCCGTGGGATATGAAAGCTTTATTTGCTACAAAAGTAGGGATTCAAATTGCAGAGCAAACACCGCTCATTGGTCCTTATATTAAAACATTACTCGCTGGTCATTCCGAAATTGTTGGCGCTCAAACATTAACTCGCTTCTTTGCTATTCACGTCTTCTTCTTACCAGCAGCACTTCTAGGTTTAATGGCCTTCCACTTCATCATGATTCGCAAACAAGGTATTTCCGGTCCACTATAAGAGATTGCTAAATTAAAGGGGAAAGAACAAAAGGAGGGAGATTATGCATCGCGGCAAAGGGATGAAGTTTGTAGGAGATTCTCGGGTACCAGTAGCTCGGAAACCAAATATTCCAAAAGACTATTCTGAATACCCAGGGAAAACAGAAGCATTTTGGCCGAACTTCTTGTTAAAAGAATGGATGGTTGGTGCAGTTTTTTTAATCGGTTATTTATGTTTAACAGTGGCGCATCCGTCGCCGCTTGAGAGAATGGCGGACCCAACTGATGCTGGATATATACCACTTCCAGATTGGTATTTCTTATTCTTGTATCAGTTATTAAAGTATTCTTATGCTTCCGGTTCATTTACTGTAATTGGAGCATTTATTATGCCAGGGATTGCGTTTGGAGCATTACTGTTAGCTCCATTTCTTGATCGAGGTCCAGAAAGACGTCCATTGAAGCGTCCTGTGGCAACTGGATTTATGCTTTTAGCAATTGCATCGATTATTTTTTTAACTTGGGAATCTGTAGCACACCACGACTGGGAAGCTGCAAAAAAACAAGGAGCAATTGTAAAAACAGCGCCAGTTGATAAAAATGATGATGGCTATAAATTAATGCAAAAAAATACTTGTTTAACATGTCATGGTGACAATTTACAGGGCGGGGCAGCAGCACCGGCACTGCAAAACTTAACTTTAAAGCCAGAAGAAATTGCTAAAATTGCGAAAGAGGGAAAAGGTTCAATGCCTAAAGGTGTATTTAAAGGTACGGATGAGGAACTGAAGAAGCTTTCGGAATTCGTTGCAAAGTATAATAAAAAATAATAAAAAGCTGACTACAAAATTTGTAGTCAGCTTTTCTATTTAGTTGGATGAAGTTTGTTATAATAGAGTAGGATTTAATGAATGAATTACTTTGCTTGAAAGGTGTTGGACATACGGATTGGTGTACTTGTATGTAATGTTAAGACAACGCTCGGTATTATTATTTTTATTAATTGTTAACATATTAGGTACAATTTACGGATTTATATGGTACGGAAATCAATTGAAAGAAACGTCACCTATATTTTGGCCGTTTGTACCAGATAGTCCTATGGCGAGTCTCTTTTTTGTCTTTGTTTTAATTGCTTTTTTGGCAAAGAGAAACTGGGGATTAATAGAAGCGTTAGCGATTGTAACTTTAATAAAATATGGTATTTGGGCTGTTGTTGTAAACGGGATTATGATTTACGTAAAAGGGCCTATTGGCCTTATGGGCTACATGTTAATGCTTTCGCACTTTGCGATGGCAGTACAAGGATTTTTATATGCTCCATTCTATCGTATAAAAAAATGGCATTTTATAGTAGCAGCTGTGTGGACGTTGCATAACGATGCAATTGATTATTTATTTTGGCAAATGCCGCGATATGGAATTATGCATTTGTTTGTAGAGGAAATTGGTTATTTTACGTTTTGGTTAAGTATTGCTGTACTATGTATTACATATTATTGTTGCTTACGTGAGCAAAGGAAACAATTTTCTTTATGATGGTTAGAACATTTAGGGGGAGAACATGGAGAAAAATAAGAGTGGTACAAAAATATTGGATCGATTGATTACTTTAGTTGTTTCATATAGCATAGCATTTTCTATTTTTGCACTCGCAACAACGGCAGTTGTGTATGGAAAATGGCTGTATTATTTTGAAATTGATTTTTTAAATATTCCTGATTTAGCGGATATGACGAAGGATGAAATTAAAAGAAATTACGATGTGCTTATTACATATTTATCCCCGTTTTATGACGGAGCATTACATTTGCCAACATTAGATATGTCCACAAATGGCCGTATTCATTTTGTAGATGTTAAAAATATTTTAGTAAAGATTCAATATGTGATGTATGCGACAATTATGATTGCAGTGATAGGCGGAATTTATTTATTAAAAAAGAAAAATGAAAAGTTTTTACTGCATGGATCGATTTTAACAATCATTTTTCCGATAGCGCTTATGTTACCAATTGCTATTAATTTTGAAAAGAGTTTTGTATTATTCCATAAACTTTTATTTAGTAATGATTATTGGGTTTTTGATCCTGAAAAAGATCCAATTATATTAATGTTACCAGAAGAGTTCTTTATGCATGCTGCGTGTGCTATTTTATTATTCATTTTAGGTGGTAGTATACTTTGTTACAGTTTATATCGATATTTCGTAAAAAAGAAAAGGATGTCACAGAAAAAATTCTCTGCTTAAAGAGAATTTTTTTCTTTGTAAAATGATAATATATTTTTCGGTCTAGTTCTGTTCTATTCTTGTCCAAATTAACATATTTTGTACTAGTAGTTATAGGGGGGACCGGGATGAAGAGAACATTAATTGGATTGATAGCATTTCTAATTATAATGTTTCCGTTACGTATATATGCTGAAGAGTGGAATGAGCTAACAGGGTTGTTAGACGACTCGTTACAGTTAGTGAAGCGTAATGAAGATGAAAAAGCGGTACAAGTATTACAACATTTCTCGGAGCAATTTTTAATAAAGGGGAATGAAAAGAAGCAGGAAGTAACACCAGATCAAGTTAGAGTTATTTCTTTAGCTTACGATAAGGCGCAACAATCGCTCTCTGAAGAAGGTTTAGGTAAGCAAGCTAAAATTGATAATGTGCTGGCATTACAACTTGCTGTTGATGCACAAGTATCGAAATATCAACCACTTTGGATGGAAAGAGAAAGGAAAGTAATGGATGCCTTTTCTCAAATGGAAAAAGCGATGGAAAAAGAAGATGCTGGGCAGTTTCAACAAACGTTAAATACGTTTTTAAATGAATTCAATATTATTTATCCAAGCTTAATGATTGCTTTGCCAGAAAACGAGGTTCAGCGTGTAAATGTTCATTTATCTTATTTAGATGAATTTCGTAACGTTATGTTAAAAACGAAAGGCGGCCAAATGCAATTAGGGATTATTAAAGGGGATTTGCAAAAGATATTTCACACAGTAAAAAAAGATGAAATTGCACCCTCTCTCATTTGGTTTATGACAATTACTGGGGGACTTATTTTATTCACATTAACTTATGTTGGATGGAGAAAGTATAAAGGAGAGAGAGAAAAAAGAAAAAGTAATGTACATTCTAAAAATAGATAATGCAATAAATAAAGATATGGATTGTAAGGTTTATTCATTGACAATAGTGGCAGAA
Organism: Bacillus sp. FSL R9-9497; assembly: GCF_038005805.1. Classification (NCBI taxonomy): domain Bacteria; kingdom Bacillati; phylum Bacillota; class Bacilli; order Caryophanales; family Bacillaceae; genus Bacillus; species Bacillus sp. FSL R9-9497. The sequence continues at coordinate 1,481,391 of NZ_JBBOTY010000001.1, forward strand.
GAAAATAGAATGAGAAGTACTATAATTAAAACTTCAATGGAGGTTCATGATGTTTTATTTAATTTACTTCGCGATCATAATGATCATACCGTTGTATGCACAGTCAAGAGTACGTAGTGCCTATAGCAAGTATTCACAAGTTTATTCAACATCAGGTATGACAGGAGCGGAAGTGGCTCGAAAAATTTTAGATGAAAATGGATTATACAACGTAGCTGTAGAAGAAACACCAGGTCATTTATCAGACCATTATGATCCAACCGCTAAGACGGTTCGATTATCAACAGATAACTATTATGGACATTCAGTTGCTGGTACAGCAGTTGCAGCACACGAAGTAGGACACGCAATTCAAGATGCAAAAGATTATAAATTTATGCGCGTTCGTCATTCGTTAGTGCCAGTTGCAAACTTTGGTTCGAATATGTCTTGGATTTTCGTCCTAATCGGTATATTTGCACAAATGTCTGGTTTGTTGTTATTAGGTATCATTTTAATGGCAGCAGGTGTTGTGTTCCAGCTCGTTACATTGCCAGTTGAGTTTGATGCGTCAAAGCGCGCAATGCAACAAATTGAAGCGTTAGGTATTGTATCAACAGATGAATATGGGCAAGCTCGTAAAGTATTAAATGCGGCAGCATTAACATATGTAGCAGCTGCAGCTGTAGCGGTATTTGAATTATTACGTCTCGTATTAATGTATACTGGTATGCAGCGTAGCGACGACTAAAGACTATCAATTTTGATAGTCTTTTTTTATTGTATAGATTGAATTATATAATGTATTGCAAATAGAAATAATAGAAGTAATGCGGAAAGGCGGTGGGGGGAAATGAAATATCCAGACCATTTAGTAAAACAAGTGCAAGAGCGCAGTGCTCCTTATCAACTAGAAGGTTTTTTAAGTGGACAAGGTCCTGAAAATCCCAAATTTATGTTGTTAGGAGAAGCGCCTGGTGAAACAGAAATTCATAATGGGATTCCGTTTAGCGGGAGGGCGGGAAAACAATTAATGGATTTTTTAGAGCGTATTGATGTTACAAGGGAAGAAGTATATATTACGAGCGCTGTTCGAAGTAGACCTTATAAATGGCGAGAGAAAAAAGAACGAAATGGTGAAATCATACAAAAAAAGTATAATAGAACGCCAAATCAGGGAGAAATAGTTGCCCATGCGCCTTTGTTAGATTATGAATTAGAGAAAATACATCCGAAGCTTATCGTCACGCTTGGAAATATCGGTCTTCAACGTTTAACAGGAAAAAATAAAAAAATCACAGATATACACGGGCAATTATTAAAACAGCCCATTCAAAAATTAAAGGATATGCAAAGTGCAGAGTTTACATGGTCAGAGAAAGAATATCATGTTTTTCCGACTTTTCATCCAGCTTCCATTTTTTATAATCGGAGTTTATTGGAGCTTATTCATGAGGATTTTGAGAAGCTTAAAAGACTTGTAATAAAAAACTAGAAAAGCTAAGGCGCTTTTCTAGTTACATTTAATTATGTAAAGGGTTTTTATTTTCATCTAACGTAAATCCTTCACCAACTACATCATGTACATCACTTACAGCGACAAAAGCATGAGGATCTACAGAAGTAATGATATTCTTTAATTTCACGATTTCATTTTTAGCAACAACGCAATACAATACGTTACGTTCCACTTTTGTATACGATCCAACAGCTTTTAAAAAGGTTGCTCCGCGCTCCATTTCAGATAAAATTTTGGCAGCAATTTCATCATTTTTCTCTGAGATAATAGTCGCTCCTTTGGCAGCATAAGCTCCTTCTTGCATAAAATCAATGACTTTAGCACCGATAAAAACAGCAACTAGCGTATACATGCCCTCGCGGTATGATAAATAGGTAAGAATAGAGACTACGATAACGACAGCATCAAACATAAACATTGTTTTCCCCATACTCCAGCCAACATATTTGTGAGCTAGTCGTGCGATAATATCTACACCGCCAGTAGTCCCGCCATATTTAAATATTATTCCAAGGCCGATACCGATAAATGCCCCGGCGAATAAAGCTGCGAGTGTCATATCATTTTGCAAGTTTAAATGTAAGTTGAGTACTTCGTAACGCTGGAAAATCCATAGAAATAAAGATACGCTAAAGGTGCCAATTAATGTATATAAAAATGTCGTTCTGCCAAGTAACCTCCAACCAATAAAAAATATAGGGATATTTAAAATTAAGTTTGAGTAGGAAGGATCAAACTTAAATAAAAAATACAATAATAGTGTAATACCAGTAAACCCACCCTCTGCAAGGTGGTTTTCAATATTGATATTGACAATACCGAAAGAAAATATAGCGGAACCGATTAAAATAAAAATAATATTTCGCATCTTCAATTTTGATGTCATATAGAAATCCCCCTAATTATGTAATGATTGCATTGCTCCGCTGAAACAGTAAAACATAATAATAAGTAATTTCTAGTTGCTAGTGAAAATAGTAAGAATTTGATTGGTGTGGGCTGATCTTTTGCGAAAAGCACAAAAGAAGGTTTCACTTTATCCCGCTCTAACGGCTGGTAGGAGATGAAGCAAAGAAGAGGGGCAAACCAGCCGTAGGAACCCGATTAGTTCAACTAATCTTTTGCAAAAAAGCGCAAAAGAAGTTTCACTTTACCCCGTACCAACGGCTGGTAGGAGATAAAGCTCTGAAGAAAGGCGAACCAGCCGTAGGAACCCGATTAGTTCAACTAATCTTTTGCAAAAAAACGCAAAAGAAGTTTCACTTTATTATAGTCTATCCAAAAATGGGTCGCAAATAGGTGTTTGGCGGGGAATAATATTTGTCAAATCGCGATGAATTGGCTAACATGAAAGAGGAAGGATTAGAGGTGAATAGTATGGAAGCAAAAACGATGAAAGATATGCAGAAAGAAGTAGATGCATATATTGGTCAGTTTAAAGAAGGTTATTTCAGTCCGCTTGCAATGATGGCTCGTTTAACGGAAGAAATGGGAGAGCTTGCAAGAGAGGTAAATCATTATTATGGTGAGAAACCGAAGAAAACAACTGAAAAAGAAAGAAGTATTGAAGAAGAGCTTGGAGATGTATTATTTGTTATGATTTGTATGGCAAATAGTTTAAATATTGATTTAGAGACAGCACATAACATTGTAATGAATAAATTTAATACACGTGATAAAGATCGCTGGACACGTATTGATGAGGGAGAGAAAGAATAATGAAAGAAATTAAAGTAATTATCGCCGGACCAAGAGGACGTATGGGACATGAAGCAGTTCTTCTTATGGAAAGAACGGAACATTTTAATTTAGTAGCAGCAGTGGATTATAAGCATGGTGGTGAGAAGATTTCTGATTTACCTGGCATGCCAGCAGTACATGCACCGATTTACGCTGATTTACATACTTGTTTAGATGAAGTAGAAGCAGATGTGTTGTTAGATTTAACAACACCAGAAGTGGGGAAACAACACGTTACACTTGCAGTTGAGCGTGGACTTCGTTCGGTTATTGGTACAACTGGATTTACAGAAGAAGAATTGGCACGTTTAAAAGAGAATGCAAAAGAAAAAGCAGTAGGAACAATTATTGCTCCAAACTTTGCAATTGGTGCAGTTCTTATGATGAAATTCTCACAAATGGCAGCGAAATATTTCCAAGATGTTGAGGTAATTGAATTACATCATGATCAAAAATTAGACGCACCATCTGGTACAGCTGTAAAAACGGTAGAGTTAATTCGTCAAAATCGTGAATCAAAGCAGCAAGGTCATCCAAATGAAGTAGAGCAACTAGCAGGTGCACGTGGTGCAAATGTAGACGGTATTCACATTCATAGTGTACGTTTGCCAGGGCTTATTGCACACCAAGAAGTAATGTTCGGTGGAGATGGACAAATGTTAACAGTTCGTCATGATTCATTCAATCGTGCATCATTTATGTCAGGTGTAAAACTATCAATTGAGACAGTAATGAACCTTGATCATCTTGTGTACGGTTTAGAAAATATTATCGACTAAAGGGGAGACAACGGATGAAAATTGCCTTAATCGCACATGACAAAAAGAAAAATGATATGGTTTCGTTTGCATACGCATATAAACCAATTTTTGAACAACATGAATTATTTGCAACAGGAACGACAGGGCTTCGTATTATGGAAGCGACTGGATTAGTTGTAACAAGATATCAATCTGGCCCTCTTGGTGGAGATCAAGAAATTGGTGCAATGATTGCAAAGAACGATTTAGATATGGTGATTTTCTTCCGCGATCCATTAACAGCACAGCCGCATGAACCGGATGTGAATGCATTGCTTCGTTTATGTGATGTATATGCGATTCCACTTGCAACGAATATGGCAAGTGCTGAAATGTTAATGCACGCATTAGAGCGAGGAGATTTAGATTATCGTAAGTTAAGAAAATGAGGGGAACAATTATGAGTGGATTACATATATTAGCGTTTGGTGCTCATGCCGATGATGTTGAAATCGGCATGGCTGGTACCATCGCTAAATATACAAAGCAAGGGTATGAAGTAGGTATTTGTGATTTAACAGAAGCTGATCTTTCTTCAAATGGAACGATAGAGTTGAGAAAAGAAGAAGCGAAGGTCGCAGCTCGTATAATGGGAGTAAAAACGAGGCTGAATTTAGCGATGCCAGACCGTGGTTTGTATATGAAAGAAGAGTATATACGTGAAATTGTCAAGGTGATCCGTACATATAAACCAAAACTAGTTTTTGCGCCGTACTATGAAGATCGCCATCCAGATCATGCAAATTGTGCAAAGCTTGTGGAAGAGGCTATTTTTTCAGCAGGAATCCGTAAATATATGCCGGAACTTTCACCACATCGTGTGGAGTCTTTTTATAATTATATGATTAATGGTTTTCATAAACCGAATTTTTGTATAGATATAAGTGAGTACCTCTCTATAAAGGTAGAAGCATTAGAAGCGTATGAAAGTCAGTTTTCAACAGGGAGCGATGGTGTTAAGACACCGTTAACAGAAGGTTACGTTGAAACTGTGATCGCTCGTGAGAAGATGTTTGGAAAAGAAGTTGGAGTCTTGTATGCCGAGGGATTTATGAGTAAGAAACCGGTTTTATTACATGCTGATTTATTAGGGGGATGTAAATGAAATTAAAAATAGGTATTACATGTTATCCTTCTGTAGGTGGTTCTGGAGTTGTTGGAACAGAATTAGGAAAGCAATTGGCGGAACGTGGGCATGAAATTCACTTTATTACATCGGGTTTACCATTCCGATTAAATAAAGTATATCCAAACATTTATTTTCATGAAGTGACGGTAAATCAATACTCTGTATTTCAATATCCACCATACGATTTAGCGTTAGCAAGTAAAATGGCCGAGGTTGCACAAAGAGAAAACCTAGACATTTTACATGTGCATTACGCAATACCACATGCAATTTGTGCATATTTAGCAAAACAAATGATCGGAGAGCGTATTAAAATTGTCACAACCTTGCATGGAACAGATATTACTGTGTTAGGTTCCGACCCTTCGTTAAATAATTTAATTCGTTTTGGTATTGAGCAATCGGATGTTGTTACTGCTGTCTCGCATTCATTAATTAACGAAACACATGAGCTTGTAAAACCAAGTAAAGAAATTCAAACGGTATATAACTTTATAGACGAACGTGTATATTTCAAGCGTAATATGTCTCAATTAAAGAAAGAATATGGTATAAGTGAGAGTGAAAAAGTACTTATTCATATTTCGAATTTCCGTAAAGTGAAACGTGTGCAGGATGTTGTTCAGGCATTTGCTAAAATTGTTAAAGAAGTAGATGCGAAGTTGCTTCTTGTTGGAGACGGACCAGAATTCTGTACGATTTTACAGATAGTGAAGAATTTACATATTGAAGATCGCGTTTTATTCCTAGGGAAGCAAGATAATGTTGCAGAACTACTTGCGATGAGTGATTTAATGTTGCTTCTATCAGAGAAGGAAAGTTTTGGTCTTGTTTTATTAGAAGCAATGGCGTGTGGTGTACCTTGTATCGGAACGCGGGTTGGAGGTATTCCAGAGGTTATTCAACACGGGGAAACAGGATATTTATGTGAAGTTGGCGATACAACAGGAGTGGCAAATCAAGCTATTCAGCTATTAAAGGACGAGGAACTTCACCGTAATATGGGAGAACGAGCAAGAGAAAGTGTTTATGAGCAATTTCGCTCAGAAAAAATTGTTTCACAATATGAAACGATTTACTATGACGTACTAAGGGATGACAAAAATGGAAAGATTTAAAAAAGCTAGTGCTATTATTGAGACATTAAAGCAACAAGGACATGAGGCTTACTTTGTTGGTGGGAGCGTACGAGATCTTATTATCGATAGGCCGATTGGAGATATTGATATTGCGACATCTGCTCTACCAGAAGAAGTGATGGCTATATTCCCAAGAAATGTTCCTGTTGGTCTTGAGCATGGAACTGTAATTGTTGTAGAAAATGGTGAGCCTTATGAGGTAACTACTTTTCGAACAGAAAGCGAATATGAAGATTTTCGAAGACCTAGTAGTGTTCAATTTGTTCGTTCATTAGAAGAGGATTTAAAACGTCGTGATTTCACGATGAATGCAATTGCTATGACAGGAGAAGGCAAAATGGTTGATTTATTTGCTGGACAGGAAGCCATTCAACAGAGAGAAATTGTGACAGTTGGAAATGCTGCGGATCGTTTTCAAGAAGATGCCCTGCGAATGATGCGTGGTATTCGGTTTGTAAGCACGTTAGGTTTTTCATTAGAAATGAAAACGAAGCAAGCGATTGAAACGTATGGGCATTTGCTAGAACATATAGCAATTGAGCGTATTACAGTAGAGTTTGAGAAACTGTTAACTGGTACATATTGTGTGAAAGGTCTCAAAGAATTAGTAGAGACGAAGCTATTTTCTCATTTGCCATATTTACAAATGTCAGAAGAGAGACTGTTAAAAGCTACGCAGTATAAATGGGATTCTTTCGAAACGGATATTGAGGCGTGGGCATTTTTCTTATATTGTATCGGAGAAGAACATCCATCTGTCTTTTTACGTCAATGGAAGTTTTCGAATAAAAAAATAAAAGATATTGTTGCAGTTTTATTGGCAATTCGTACTAGAAAGGAGAAGGATTGGGATACAGTCCTTCTTTATAAAACGGGAATTCATATCGCTGAAATGGCAGAGAGAGTATATGAAGCGATGATTGAAAGCTATGATCCTACATCTATTGAACGAGTACAATCAATGTTTCATGCATTGCCAATCCAGGAGCGTCAAGAAATGAATGTGACTGGTAATGATTTATTAAACTGGGCAAACAAAAAGCCTGGTCCGTGGGTTGCTGAAATGCTTCAGAAAATCGAAGAAGCAATCGTACAAGGAAACGTAGTTAATGAGAAAGAGCGTATAAGGGAGTGGCTGCAAGGATGCAATCTACTATAAGAAAGCAGTTATTGCAAGTTTTTTCTGAAGCGGATGGCGAGTTTGTATCCGGCCAAACAATTAGTGATAAACTTGGTTGTTCAAGAACTGCTGTGTGGAAACATATGGAGGATCTGCGGAGTGAGGGATATGAACTTGAAGCTGTGCGCCGATTAGGTTACCGAATTGCAAGTAAGCCAGACAAAGTGACTGCTAATGAAATTCAGTTAGGGCTACAAACGAAGCGGATTGGTAGAACAGTGTATTTTGAAGAAACTGTTGAATCAACGCAGCACATTGCAGCAAAACTTGCTTATGAAGGTGCAGAAGAAGGAACTGTCGTTGTAGCAGAAGAACAAACAGCGGGAAGAGGTCGTTTAAGCAGAAAATGGCATTCACCAAAAGGAACAGGGATTTGGATGAGTATTATTTTACGCCCATCAATCCCAGTTCATCATGCACCGCAACTTACTTTGTTAGCGGCTGTTAGTGTTGCACAGGCAATTGAAAAATGTACAGGTGTAAACGTAGGAATAAAATGGCCAAATGATATTTTAATTCAAGGTAAAAAGGCTGTAGGTATATTAACAGAAATGCAAGCGGATCCTGATAAAATTAATGCTGTCATTATGGGCATCGGTATTAATGCGAATCAAAAGCAAGAACATTTTGATGAAGAAATTCAGCACATCGCTACTTCATTAGCGATTGAATCAGGTAAGCCGATTGTTCGTGCAGAACTTATGCAACAAATCTATTTGCAACTAGAAAAATTATATGAAGAATATTTAAAAAATGGTTTCTCTGTCATTAAAATTCTTTGGGAAAGTTACGCTGTGAGCATCGGGAAAGAAATTACCGCTCGAACAATGAGAGAGACGATTACGGGTGTAGCAAAAGGAATTACAGAGGATGGTGTATTGCTTCTAGAAGACCATGAAGGAAAAGTACATCATATTCATTCTGCAGATATCGAAATTAAGTAAAAGAAGTTCCTCTTTTGGAACTTCTTTTTATTTCAATAGTTTTGAGTTGAATTTGTAACATGATAATAAATTCTTTTCGTATTTAAAGTTCATTTCAAAATAGCTTCCGTCGAGTTGGCCTGGCATGTTATTTGACGATTACTTTGCCTGCCATTCCTTTAAGAAGATGGTATCGACATATTAATTCATATGTACCAGTATTTTTAGGTTTCACGGTAATATTCTTTTCTTTTCCTGACTGGACTACGACGTCAATACCGAGTTTTTTCACTGTAAAGGTGTGCTCGTTTTTACCTTTATTTTTCAATAGTAATGTTGTTGATCCTTCAAGCGGAATCGTGATGACATTTGGATTAAAGTAATCATCATTTAGTTCAACCTCAATCACTTTCGTTAAATCGGTGGGTTGTGTTACGACATGAACTGAGGCAAATACATGGGAGGATCCTAAAGACATCCACCATACAAACATTACAAGCAAACTGCTGAATCGAAATAACCACCTGTTCATAGACATCTGCAATTCTCCTTTGTTAAGTACTTTCCTCAATTAACCTGCATCATTAGTTTAAGAGTTATACTATATAGTTAAATTGATTACAGAAAAAATTAACTTGGACTTTTTTAACATGCGTTGAAAAAACATGTATCTTTTCAGGATTGAATTATCCATAAAAACTGTATAGCATATATACTCTCGTGTTAAATTTCATATACCGTAATAAGAATAAAAAATTATTTTTTCAAAAAAATGTAGTAATTCCTTTTTGTAGTTTGCTATAATTAGTTCGAATGTGGGCAGTATCAGAGCGAACTGCACCATGATTCGAAGTCATACGAAAAATAATAACTTGGATTCTGCCTTGATCCAATAACGGACTGGGACAGAGGGATGAATAATGCCGACTAACACACAACCCTTCTGCCCTTTTATGGCCAGAGGGGTTTTTTTATATGATTTCGGCCATCTCCTCTCTCCTGCATAAAGGAGGAGTAGTTTTTGAAAACAAAAACAGATTTTTTGAAGATGAAAGAGCAAGGTGAGCCGATTACAATGCTAACGGCGTATGATTATCCATCTGCTAAATTAGCAGAAGAAGCTGAAGTTGATATGATTCTAGTTGGAGATTCTCTTGGAATGGTTGTACTCGGATACGATTCAACAGTACCTGTAACAGTAGAGGATATGATTCATCATACGAAAGCTGTACGCCGCGGAGCGAAAGAGACGTTTATTGTAACTGATATGCCATTTATGTCGTATCACGTATCATTACAAGAAACGATGGTGAATGCACGCCGCATCGTTCAAGAGAGCGGGGCACACGCACTGAAGGTAGAAGGTGCTGGAGAAGTTATATCGACGATTCAATATTTGACGAACGCAGGAATTCCTGTTGTAGCGCATTTAGGTCTAACCCCTCAATCTGTAGGAGTGTTGGGTGGATATAAAGTGCAAGGAAAAGATGCGGAGAGTGCAAAAAAATTAATAGAAGATGCAAAGAAATGTGAAGAAGCTGGTGCAATAGCGCTTGTGTTAGAATGTGTACCAATGCAGTTAGCAGAACTTATTTCAGAGCAACTAACAATACCGACAATTGGGATTGGTGCAGGACAAAAAGTAGATGGGCAAGTGCTTGTTTATCATGATCTTATCTCATACGGCGTAAATCGTGTTCCGAAATTTGTGAAGCAATATACGTCTGTTCAAGAGGAAATTGTGCGTGGGATTTCACAATATGTTACTGAAGTAAAGACAAGACAATTTCCTGAAGAAAAACATTCGTTCACAATGAAAGAGGAAGAATGTTTAGCGTTATACGGAGGAAAACAATAATGAAAATCGTAACTACAGTGCAAGAGATGCAGCAAATTACGAGCGAACTTCGTGCAAGTGGAAAGAGTATTGGTTTTGTTCCAACAATGGGTTATTTACATGAAGGCCATGCTACTTTATTACGTAAGGCAAGAGAAGAAAATGAAATTGTAGTTTTAAGTGTATTTGTAAACCCACTACAATTTGGCCCAAATGAAGATTTAGATCGATATCCTCGTGATATTGATAGAGATGAAAATGTAGCAAAAGAAAACGGTGTAGATTATTTATTTTATCCGAGTGTAGAAGAAATGTATCCAGCAGAACAAACAACAACGGTAGAAGTTGTGAAGCGCACGGACGTATTATGCGGTCAACAAAGACCTGGTCATTTTGCTGGTGTTGCAACTGTACTAATGAAACTATTTAATATTACGCTGCCAAAGCGTGCTTATTTCGGTATGAAAGATGCTCAACAAGTTGCAGTAATTGAAGGATTTGTAACTGATTTCAATATTCCAGTTACAATCGTACCAGTTGATATTGTAAGGGAAGAAGATGGTTTAGCGAAAAGTTCTCGTAACGTGTACCTATCACAAGATGAACGTGAAGAAGCTCTTCATTTATACCGCAGCCTATGTATGGCGAAAGAAAGAATTGAGGCAGGTGAACGTAATCCGGAAATCATTACAAATCTTGTGAAAGAGTATATTGAGACGCATACGAAAGGCACTGTAGATTATGCAGATTTATATGCATATCCGTCATTAACAATGGTAGAGAAAGTCGAAGGAAGAATCATTTTAGCTATTGCAGTTAAGTTTGAAAATGTAAGATTAATTGACAATATAACATTAACGGTTAAATAAGGGGGAGCATCTATGTTTCGCACAATGATGAGAGCAAAGTTACATCGTGCAACTGTAACGGAGGCAAATTTAAATTATGTAGGTAGTATTACAATTGATGAAGACTTAATGGATGCAGTAAATATTGTAGAAAACGAAAAAGTCCAAATTGTAAATAATAATAATGGTGCTCGCTTAGAGACATACGTTATTAAAGGGGAACGCGGTAGTGGTGTTGTTTGTTTAAACGGTGCTGCGGCAAGGCTTGTACAACCAGGGGACAAAGTAATTATTATTTGTTATGGGCTAGTTACGGAAGAAGAGATTCATAAACAAGAACCAAAAATTGCAGTATTAGACGATAATAATCAAATTATTGAAATGTTAGGTGCTGAAAAAGCGAGTACGATATTATAAGTAGAAAGGCTATCTCTATTGCGGAGATAGCTTTTTTGTGCATCTTTTCATTAAGATGAGATAAAACGTGGTATAGTAACATTATATAAATTATTGTTGTTTGAAAGGTAAGAAATTGAGGTGTTACATATATGAGTAAGCGTTATGTCGTTGTTGATTTAGAGACGACAGGGAACTCCTGGAAAGATGGGAAGGATAAAATTACCCAAATTGCAGCTGTTGTAGTAGAAGATGGAGAGATATTGGAGATTTTTTCGTCTTTTGTTAACCCAAAGAGAGAGATCCCACCATTTATTACAGAATTAACAGGGATTGATGAAAGTCTTGTAAAACAAGCCCCGTTATTTCAAGATGTAGCCCCGATGATTGTTGAGCTATTACAAGGTGCGGCTTTCGTTGCGCATAATGTTCACTTTGATTGGAATTTTTTAAATGAAGAATTAAGGCAAGCTGGATATACAGAAATACATTGTCCGAAAATCGACACGGTTGAATTGGCTCAAATTCTTTTGCCGACAGCCGATAGTTATAAATTACGTGATTTAGCTAAGAAGCATGAACTAGAGCACAATCAACCACATCGTGCGGATAGTGATGCTCTTGCAACAGCGGAATTATTTTTACAATTTTTAAATGAAATTGAAAAGTTACCACTTGTCACGTTGCAATCGCTTTATGAATTAAGTGATGTGTTCCAAAGCGATATAGCTGATGTGCTTTCTGAAAATATTTTAAAGAAAGTAATGCACGGTAAAGAAGATATAACGGAGTATGAAATACATCGAAATATTGCGCTGAAAAAGCGGAACTATTCCTTAAACCTTGGAGAAACGTGTTCATCAAAGTTTGATGCTTTCTTGAATAAAACGATGGATAAATTGGAATCACATATGCCAAAGTTTGAAAGAAGAGAAAGTCAACAACTGATGATGAAAGAGATATATACGGCTTTAAGAGATTCTCGTTTTTCACTAATTGAAGCCGGTACAGGAACAGGAAAGACTCTCGCTTATTTGCTTCCTAGTCTTTATTTTGCAAAGAGAAAAGAAGAACCTGTCATTATAAGTACACAAACGGTACAACTCCAACAACAAATATTAGAAAAAGAAATTCCGTTATTACAAAAAATAATGCCATTTTCATTTGAGGCAGCTCTTCTAAAAGGAAGAAAGCATTATTTATGCTTACATAAATTTGAGTATGCTTTGCAAGAGGAAGAAAAAAATTATGATATGGCACTTACGAAGGCGAAGATTTTAGTTTGGCTATTGCAAACTGAAACAGGTGATCGAGACGAATTAAATATTCCTGAGGGCGGAAAGTTACTTTGGAATCGTATTTGTAGCGATGCGTATAGTCCAGGCGGTATGCAAAGTAATTGGTTTAGTCGTTGTTTTTACCAGCGAGCGAAGAATAAAGCTTTATTTGCAGATATCGTTATTACAAATCATGCGTTATTATTTCAAGATTTTTCAAGTGAAGAACCGTTGTTTGCTTCATGCGAACATATTATTTTTGATGAAGCTCACCATATTGAAGAAGCTGCGAGTAGAACATTGGGTGAACAGTTCTCTTGTATGTATTTTCAATTGGTTATATCTCGTCTTGGGACGCTAGAAACAGAAGATGTACTCTCCAAAGTATATAAAATGATGAAAAAATCAGAGCAAGCATCTCGTTCAACTTTCCGTATGATAAGTTATAGTTTGAAGGAACTTAAGTTTGATGCGGATGAACTCTTCCAAATGTTACGTACTTTTATATTTAAACAAACAAAGCAAGAGCAAGGAACGAATAATATGCCGCTCATCTATAGGTATAACGCAGAACTAGAAAAAGGTAAGTTGTGGGATAGTATCGTCGAATTAACAAATCGTTTTATATATGAATTAAGAAGGGTAGTAACTGCTCTTGAGAAGCAAGTGGATATATTGCAAAGTAAGTTAGAATGGGAGATGCATGTTGTAACAGGTGAATTTATGCATTTAATTGAGTTGCTGAGAAAGATGGCAGAATCATTACAGTTACTCGTATTAGAAAAGAATTCGTATGTAACTTGGATGGAGACTGAAACGAAAGGGACGATTCATTCAACAGTTCTATACGCACAGCCTGTCCATATTGGTGAAAGATTTGCTGATGAATTTTTAACAGAAAAAAAGAGTGTTATTTTTACATCCGCAACACTAACAGTTAACGATACGTTTGATTATATAAAAGAGGAACTTGGTTTACATGATTTCGCTCCAAATACTTTAAAGGTTCCGTCACCATTTCGTTATGATGAACAGATGAAATTAATGGTTTCAACGGATGTACCTTTTATTAAGCAAGTAAGTAATGAGCGATATATTGAATCTGTATCGGAACATATTGCAAAGATAGCAAAAGCCACAAAAGGCAGAATGCTCGTTTTATTCACTTCGTATGAAATGTTAAAAGAAGCGTATGCGAATTTAAAAAATAATGATGAATTAGAGGGTTATTTATTACTCACCCAAAGTGTGAATAATAGAAGTCGAAGCCGCTTAATTCGAAAGTTTCAAGAGTTCGACAAATCAATTTTATTAGGGACGAGCAGTTTCTGGGAAGGAATAGATATTCCTGGAGATGCCTTAAGTTGTCTTGTTATAGTCCGTCTACCATTTACACCTCCTCATCAGCCGATGATGGAAGCGAAAGGTGAGTGGCTAAAAAATCAAGGTGAAGATGTATTCGCTAAATTAGCGCTCCCACAAGCAATATTACGTTTCAAACAAGGATTCGGCCGCTTAATTCGAACGAATACAGATACAGGAACGGTAGTAGTGTTAGATCGTCGTTTGACGAGTTCTTCCTATGGAAAACGATTTCTACAATCGATTCCTAACGTACCTCTTTATGAAGGACCATTAGAAGAATTGTTAGTACAATTAGAAGAACCATCAAATGAATAAAAATGGAAGAAAAATACGCCTGAAGTACTTATAAACTTCAGGCGTAAAAAATGTGGGTAGGAGGAATTTTATTTTTCTTACTTCTTGTATACAAAATGTGTTGGTTTTCGACTTGAAACCTTTTTTTGCTGTACATGTCCTGCTATAATAGATGGGTGATGAAGCAGGGGTTGTAAAGAATGTACTCTTATTGTAACCGCATTGCGTTCTTCTATAATTAGAAATTTTTGTGTAACGGAGGAGTTTTTTCATGGATAAGAAAATCGAAGTACTATCAACGACGCGTATTAAATATTCGTCGGATTTGTATAAAATTGTTGATAGTTTAAATCGTACGTTAAAAGAGCAGGACCTCATGTTCGGACTAGCATTAGACGAAAAAGATAAAGAAACAGCTGTATTTACGATTTACAGAACGTAGTGATACAATGAAAAAGTGGATCTTTGCAATCATTATTGTTATCGTTGCTAGCGGAATATATGGGGCGTATGTTTATAATAAAGCGATGGGAAAGAAAATTCCAAAAGAGTCGAAATTTGTAGAAATTGCTAAAGAAAAAGCAAAGCTTACAAAGGTGAAATCTGTTGATTATTACAACGGAAAATCTGCATATATAGTCGTGCAAGGTACAGATGAAAAGGGAGAACAACTTATCGTTTGGGTGCCTGAGAAAAAAGGGGATACTGTAGTAAGGAAAAAGAGCGAAGGTATTTCTGAAAAAGAGGCTATACAAAGAACAATAGAGCAAGTCGGCAATGAAAGTAAGGAATCAAAAAGTAAGCCGAAAGAGATTATGAAAGTGAAATTAGGCTTTGAAAATGATGTACCACTATGGGAAGTTACATATATTGATGATGACAATCGTTATAGTTATTACTATCTTGAATTTAAAGATGGAAAATTTTTAAGACGATATAGCATTGAAAAATAGATGTAGGGGGAACTACAAATGAAATTAGCAAAGCGAGTAGCTGCTTTAACACCGTCTTCAACTTTAGAAATTACAGCAAAGGCACAAGCATTAAAAGCAGAGGGTCATGATGTAATTGGATTAGGGGCAGGGGAACCTGACTTTAATACACCAGAGCATATTATGGATGCTGCACATAAAGCGATGTTAGAAGGGCATACGAAGTATACACCAACAGGTGGATTACAATCGTTAAAACAAGAAATTGTGAAGAAATTTACTCGCGATCAAGGTATTGCGTATGATCCATCTGAAATTATTGTATGTAATGGTGCAAAGCATGCATTATATACATTATTCCAAGTATTACTTGATGAGGGAGATGAAGTTATCATCCCAACTCCTTACTGGGTAAGCTATCCAGAGCAAGTAAAGCTTGCTGGCGGTAAGCCGGTTTATGTAGAAGGTTTAGAAGACAATGAGTACAAAATTACAGCAAAGCAGCTGCGTGAGGCAATTACAGAGAAAACGAAAGCAGTTATTATTAATTCACCGAGCAATCCAACAGGAATGATTTATAGCAAAGAAGAATTACAACAGCTTGGAGAAGTATGTTTAGAACATGATATTTTAATCGTTTCTGATGAAATTTATGAAAAATTAATTTATGGTGGCGTAGAATATACTTCAATTGCCCAGCTTTCTAATGCATTAAAAGAACAAACACTTATTATTAATGGTGTATCTAAATCTCATTCTATGACAGGATGGCGTATTGGATATGCTGCAGGAAATAAGCAGCTTATTAAAGCGATGACGAACTTAGCGAGTCATAGTACGTCAAACCCTACTTCAATCGCTCAATACGGCGCAATTGCGGCATACGCAGGCTCACAAGAACCTGTGGAAACAATGCGTCAAGCCTTTGAAGAGAGATTAAACATCATTTATGATAAATTAATTCAAATCCCTGGCTTTACTTGTATTAAACCGCAAGGTGCATTTTACTTATTCCCTAACGTAAAAGAAGCTGTAGCTTTATCAGGATATGCAACAGTTGATGATTGGGCAAAAGCTCTATTAGAAGAGGAAAAAGTGGCTCTTGTACCAGGTACAGGATTTGGTGCTCCAAATAATGTTCGTTTATCATATGCGACATCTCTTGAACAAGTAGAGAAAGCATTAGAGCGCATCCATACATTTATGAAAAGTAAAGTGCAAGCTTAATTTTATATTTCATTCATGTAATATAAAAAACCTCCCTATTAATGGGGAGGTTTTTTTGACGGATTGTGGCAAAAAGAAATAGCTAAAGGTGTGTTATACTAGAGAGCGAGGTGTTTGGTGATGAAAAAGAAAATGATGTTACAGTGGTTTGAGCAGGGAAGCATTGCAATTCCAAAATTGCTTATGATGCATTATAAAAAATTAGGTTTAAATGAGACGGAATTTATGGTTGTACTTCATGTACACACATTTTTAGAATCAGGTAATTCGTTTCCGACTCCTTCAGAGATTTCTGAACGGATGACGATAACGGAAATGAAATGTATGGAAGTAATTCAGACGTTGATTCAAAAAGGTTTTTTATCACTAGAAGGTGGACAAAGATCAGAAGCGATGATGTGCGAAAGTTATTCTTTACAACCGTTATGGGAAAAAATATTACATTTCTTAATGGATGAATCAATAGAGGAAGAGCAAAAAGAAAAAAAACAGCTACAAGTAAATTTATATACAGTATTTGAAAAAGAATTTGGAAGACCACTTTCGCCGTTCGAATGTGAAACGTTAGGGATGTGGGAGGACCAAGATCAACATCATCCAAATTTAATTCAAGCGGCTCTTAGAGAAGCTGTAATGAGTGGAAAACTAAATTTCCGATATATTGATCGTATTTTATTTGAGTGGAAAAAGAATGGAATTAAAACGGTAGATCAGGCTCAAAATCAAGGTCAAAAATTTAGAGCGAATCAACAAAGGGCACAACAAATGACAAAACAAGAGACGAAATTTACTGGAAAAGTGCCTTTTTATAATTGGTTGGAGCAGTAATATAGGAGGAAGTATATGTTAAATAAAACACAAATTCGCTATTGTTTAGACACAATGGCGGATATGTATCCAGAAGCACATTGTGAATTAATTCATGAGAATCCTTTTGAATTAGTAATCGCGGTAGCACTATCTGCACAATGTACAGATGCACTTGTAAATAAAGTGACGAAAAATTTATTTCAAAAATATAAAACACCAGAAGATTATTTAAGTGTATCTTTAGAAGAGTTACAACAAGATATACGTTCTATTGGGTTGTATAGAAATAAAGCAAAAAACATTCAAAAATTATGTCAGATGTTGCTGGATGATTACAATGGAAAAGTTCCAGAAGACCGTGACGAGTTGACGAAATTACCAGGAGTAGGGAGAAAAACAGCAAATGTTGTAGTTTCCGTAGCGTTTGGAATTCCGGCAATTGCTGTTGATACACATGTGGAGCGAGTGAGTAAACGATTAGCTATGTGTAGATGGAAAGACTCTGTGTTAGAAGTAGAAAAAACATTAATGAAGAAAGTACCGATGGATGAGTGGGGAGTTACACATCATCGTATGATTTTCTTTGGACGTTATCACTGTAAAGCACAACGACCGCAATGTGAGGAGTGCAGACTGTTAGAAGTATGTCGTGAAGGAAAGAAGCGAATGAAGGTGAAATAAAGGATGGAGCGAGTTATAGAAATACCGAAAGAATTTCACTGTTTACCATTTTTTGAAGAAAGTATAAATTTAATTAAGTATCATACAGACAATTCTTTTGAAGAGATAATACAAAATACTTACTTTATATTTGATATTGAAAGACAGTATGAGCCATGGAAGGAAATTGAAAACAGCATTCCAGTGATGTTGAATGTATGGAAAAATAAGCATGAAGACATTGCTATACTGTTTCGAAATAGAAATAAGCAAGAGGCTGAGGGACCAATGATTCTTTTTGCAGCTCACTTGTTATCGGTTGTCTATTGGCTAAATGAACAACCTGTTCATAGTTTGAATGAAATGCAAATAAATACGAATAAATTAAAAGTGCAACCTGTTAATTTTATGGAAAGATATTCATTCATTATAAAGAAACCGAGTAATTATCATTCTTATATTCAATTAGCGCAGTTGTATATCGAAATAGAAAAGCTGTATGTAAAGAGAATGATAACAAAAAAGAAGTCCGCTTCTCGTTAAGAGAAACGGACTTCTTTTTTGTATATTAGGACTCTGTTGTAACAACAGTACCGTCTGCGTGAGGTGTATCTCCTCCGGTATTTTGGTGTTGCTGTTCTTGTTGTTTCTTGGCCTCTTCTTCAGCTTTTTTCTTGGCCTCTTCTTCAGCTTTCTTCTTAGCTTCTTCATCAGCTTTTTTCTTAGCTTCTTCTTCAGCTTTTCTTCTAGCTTCTTCATCAGCTTTCTTTTGAGCTTCTTCTTGCTGTTTGCGTTGTTGTTCTTGTTGTTGCTGCTGTTGTTCTTGTTGTTTCTTAGCTTCTTCATCAGCTTTTTTCTTAGCTTCTTCTTGTTTTACTTTATCTTCATTAGCTTTTTTCTGGGCTTCCTCATCAGCTTTTTTCTTAGCTTCTTCATCGGCCTTTTTCTTAGCCTCTTCTTCAGCTTTTTTCGCATCTGGAGTTCCGCCAGGCGCAGTGAAAGATGCACCAACTGCTGGGCTTGTTCCAGTGCCTTTTTTCGCTACTACAGAGAAGCTGTAAGTAACACCTGGTTTAATACCACCAAGAGTAGCTGTCGTACCACTTATTGATAGGCTACCACTTGAACCGTCAGTTGCTTTATAGCTGGCTGCATATGCATCAACTTCTGCTGGTCCAGACCAGTTTAGTGTAACTGTGCTAGCGCCATCAAAAGTGACATTCAGACCACTAGGAGCATCTACTTTAATTTGTTTAATTGCATCTTTTTTCGCACCTTTTACGTATAACTCTCCGTTTATTTCTTGTACAGAAGAAGGACGTTCAAAGCGTGATTTATCTGTAGCGAATTTGCTCATCATTACTTGGAACATTTGCTGTGCAATTCTAGTGGAGCGATCGCTAACATAATTTTTTGGACCATCTTTTTCGTAACCGGTCCAAACAGCCATTGTGTATTGTGGCGTATATCCAGCAAACCAGCTATCTCTGTTTGCATCAGCTGGGATGTCATATTTTTGAAGAACTGATTCATCAAAGTTTTGTGTTCCTGTTTTACCTGCTACGTCAACACCTGAAACGTATGCTGTTGGACCTGTACCACCAGAACCAGGTTTTACTACGTCACGAAGAACGTCAGTAACCATATAAGCTGTATAGTCTTGCATTGCGCGATGTTCTTTCGGTTTAAAGCTTTTCTTTTTCCCGTCCGGGAAGGTTACTTCTTTTACGAAGTGTGGTTTATTATAGTTACCACTATTACCAAAGGTTGCATATGCACCTGCTACTTCTAATGGAGAACTATCGTTACTACCGATTGCTGTTGATTCGTAGACTTTTCCTTCTTTAAAGGTCATGCCTAAACCTTCAGCAAATTCTTTTGACTTATTAAGACCAACTGTTTGTGCTGTCTTTAAAGCTGGAATGTTTAATGACTTTTTCAAAGCTTCACGTAGTGAAACGTCACCTTTGTAACTCTTTGTTGCATTTTGTATTTTCTTACCATTGGAATACGTATATTCTGAGTCGTTTAATTGATGGTATGTAGACCATTGTAAATTTTCAATTGCCGGACCGTAGTCGAAAATTGGTTTCATTGTTGAACCAACTTGGCGTTTTAAATCAGTTGCCATATTATGACCTTTGAAAGTAGACTTACTTTCTTTACGTCCAGCACCAATTGCTCGAACTTCTCCAGACTGTGTATCCATAAATACGAATGACCCTTGGAATTGATCGTCCGGATACTTAATAAGATTGCCATCCATAATTTTGTCGGCGTAATCTTGAGCATCTTGATCAAGTGTTGTATGAATCGTTAAACCATCTGAACCGATATTTACATCAGGATATTCTTTTTCAACTTCTTTTACAACCGCATCTAAAAATGCTTGATACTTCATCTCAGTTACTTCTGAAGACGGTTGAAGGCCCTCAGTTACTGGAATCTTAACGGCGTTATTCATTTCTTCTTTTGTTATATAACCATGTCGATTCATTAATGATAATACGACATTACGACGATTTGTTGCTCGTTCAACATTTTCCTTTTTTGTTGGATCATAAATGTTTGGACCTTGGGGTAAACCAGCGAGCATAGCAGCTTCATGTAATTGCAAGTCTTTCAAATCTTTACCATAATATTTTTGCGCTGCTGTCGCAATACCGTATGAACGGTTACCTAAATTAATCTTATTTAAGTACATTTCTAAAATCTCATGTTTAGAGTATTGTTGCTCTAATTTGTAAGATAAGTACCATTCTTGCACTTTTCTTTTAGCAGTTTTGTCCATTGTTAGAAAGTAGTTTTTAACGACTTGCTGTGTAATCGTACTACCACCTTGGGAACCGAAACCACCAGTGACATTTTCCATAACTGCTTTTGTAGTTCGTTTAAAATCAATTCCATTATGATCATAGAAACGCGAATCCTCAGTTGCAAGAAATGCATTTTCAACTACTTTTGGAATTTGATCATAAGTAACATGTGTTCGTTTTTCAGCACCGTATTCATAGAAGAAATTTCCGTTTTTATCGAGAAACTTTGTTGATAAAGGATTAACAAGTTTGGATTTGTCTAATTTTGGAGCGTCCTTTACCATAACAAAGAAAGCGGAAACGCCGGCTACAAGACCAACGATACCAAGAAGTAGACAACCTATAAGGAATTTCTTGAAAAAGGAGCCTTTTTTCTTTGGTTTTTCTTCTTTATGTGTTTTTTTCTCTTGATTTTTCACATGATTTCGTTCTGTACGAGAACGATAATTATCTGACATTATACTTTCTCCTACCTTTCATTCTCTCCCCCAAAAGTCGAAAAAAGAGCCTTAGTGATGACTCTATCACGAAAAATAAACCATGTCTAGTACACGGATATAGTCAATCCGAGGGTGATAACCGCATGATAATAAGGATCCATGCTCTTCTATTTCTTCTTTCGTAATCGACTTGCGTCCACCAGTATTTTGACGATTCCAAAATGCAATAATATGTTTTGCATCTAGTAAATAAAATTCATCAAAAAGTGTAAATTTAATAATAACAAATGCAATTCCATTATGAGCAACCACTTGCTTCATATGTTCAATTTGATGAAGGTGGAAGTTTTGAAGTGGGAAACTAGTTTTATTTTTGGTTTCCTTTGCTTCAAAATCGATGTATTTCCCTTTGTATACACCGTTGTAATCTGTTGTAGAAGGTTGTTTAAAATACGCTTCTTTTACCACTGCAGCACTTCGAGCGGGGTAATCTACTTTTACAATTTGAAGAGGTGTAGGCTTTTTATGTACACATGCAATATTATGGGTTAAGTAATATTGATTTGTTTCATTCAATTCCTCTTCAAGGGACATACCTCTATTACTATAAGTATGTGTTTTTATAGGTGTTTTTTGAGGTTGTGAAGCTTGATTATACCTTTTTCCATTTGGGTAACGAATGGTCATAGTGTGTCCACCCCCAACTTGCTAAGAATTACTTACAAAGGTGATTATATCAAAAAATGAAAAAAGATGTGACCTTTTTGATGAAAGGTATGATGACTTATTTATGTTTACATGGAATGATTATATGAAAATTAAACAAAATCGAGAAAAAAATTTTTGTACAGAGGAAGAAAAAGCAATCATTCACAATATTAAAAAGAAAACAGAAATAGCTAATGTGGACAATATTTCTCGGACACAATCTTATCAAGAATATTATTTAAGAAATAGTGAAATCAGGTGGGCCTTTTTAGCGAGTATGGTTTCGAGAAATGCGGGCTGGAATATGACTGATTTAGAAGGGAGATATTATGCTACTGTTTTACCTAGAACGGTAAAAAAACATTTATTTCTTCTGTACGAACAGGCTAATTGGATTATTTTTTTAGATGCATTTCCTCAGCTATTATTGTATGAGGAAAGTAAGAAGAGACATGCACCTCTCTTTCATTTGTTGCAATACTTCAATGTATCAATTTTTATGGAAAAAGAATGGTTACTTTTCTGGGAAAGAAGAGATATGAATAGACTTATGACAGCGCTTATTATAAATGAACAAAATAAAATTCAAAAACCAGTCATTGAGAACACATATTTTAAAAAACATGTATTCCATACTGCACTTTTTAAAGTACAAGAAAGACTTCATATTAGTGCAGTTATCTTCCCAACAATTGAAGGGAGAATGTATGGGTTTTCGGTTTATCAATTTGAAACGTTACAAAAGCGTATAGAACTAGGAAAAAAATTAGCATGGTTATTGTTTCATCCAATTTATAATGGTTCGTTTTATAAGTTTGCACTGCAAACTACACATACTGGGTCTAGAGAAGATTATGAAGTTTACGCAAAGGAAACTCGAAAGTCTTATACGCCAACACTTAGAGATATTTATCCTGTTATTTTACATGAAGAAATAAAAATGAGAGATTGGTTTTGTGCAAATATGAAAATGAATGTGCTATTTGTACTTGAAGAACCTAAAGGGGAAGTTAATATAACAGAATGGTATAGAAGAAAGAGAGAACAAATCTATAGGCTATCTATCGTAAACCGTTTTGCTAAAAGGATCGATGAGTTCATGATATAATAAAAAAGAAGTCCCGTCTTCCATTTTGAAGACGGGACTTCTTAATTTGAAAAAATCCTGCTATGCGTGCTACAACTTTAATTTCAAAACGTAATGCTAGTAGGAGATTAAGGATGATTTGAAATTTAAATGTTCGTAATAAAGTCTCGCTTTATGTAGCAGGGAAGTTTGGACCATCTAGCTTTGGATTGCCAGTCTCGGGTTTATTTTGTTGTTTGTTTTGGTTTTTCTTTTTTTCATTTTTGTTCTTTGCCATTGTAATACACCTCCTTTTTGTATTGTTACCATTTCTATAAATGACATACGAAATGATTTCTTTGACGAATAACAACTAGTTTTGTCATGTGGGCAGGAGTGGTGAATCATTCGGCGAAATTACATGACAAAGGAAAAGCAAAGAAGGAGGCGTTTTGTATATGGCGATGGTTCAGAAGGAAGATGTAATGAAAAAAATGGATCAAATGTTAAGTTCTCTCGATTTGCTGGAAATGAATATAGGGATTAGAATGAATCATGCATTAAAGGATGCGAGTGAAAAAATATGTAATAAGATAGAAATAACAGAAATGCATATTGAACATATGGAAAATAAATTAGTGCATCACGAAGAAAAAGGGAATTGGGTGAAGACATTTCAAAACGTCGTAGTGAGTGCATAATAAGGTGGGAAAGAAATGAAGAATGAAGCATTAATACAGTCTTCAGAAAAACTCATGCAGTATAATAATGAAGCGAATGTAAAAAAAAGAGAACTAACTGAATACGACTTTTATAAGGATATGAAACCGTTTGTAGATATGGTAGATGAGGAATTAAAGAAGTGGAAAGAATTAGCTTATACGTGGATTAAAGAAGAAAAGCCAAAGTATATACATGTACAGCAAATTGATCAAGTATACGATAATTTACAAACGAATGTGTTGCAATGCTTTGTAAATAAAGGTAAAGGTAAACGATTCTTTGAAACACACCAAGCCATTTCGTATACTTTGCAAAATATAGTTGAGCAATGTAAATAACAAGAGGGAGAGCCCTCTTGTTATTTTTATGCTTCTGTCATTGTTGTAGGTTTTGTTGCGCCGTTTATTTCTAATTCTTTTATTAATGTTCGATAATCTGATATGCATATTTTTCCTTCGAGATACCAATGTCTCGCAAAGTCTAATAATTCATTTGCATTCTCTGTGCAATACCCCTTTTTTTGAGAAAACGCTTGTTTTAAATCCCCTAATACCATGTTGATTCCTCCCCCATGAGAATCTTCTTCTTAATTATCATAGCATGGAAGGGTTTTCTTTTTTAATTTTTTAAAAATTTAAACTTCCGACAAAAATAGACATATATTCCATCACACATATTATTTTATAGGTACATATTATATATGTAGAAACTTATGTGAAGGAGGAGAGAATGCATGTTTCAACAACCTAACGTATATCAGCAAACGAATCCATATGCACAGCAAAATATGTACCAATATAATACGGATACATATTTACGGTATAATATGTATCCTTTCGAGCCTTATTATGGAAATCAAAATTATTATCAACCGTTTGAAGTGTCCTTTATGAATCAAGCTCAACAACCACAACAGCAGCAACCTTATGTGAATCAAGCTCAACAATCACAAGCTCAGCAATCATCATACATGAATCAACCACAGCAGCAGCCTTATATGAATTCGCAATATTATATGCCACCACCATCGCCGTATGCTAATCAACAAGCGATGTTTTATCCACCAAAACAACCGTACCCGACGCAGGGTAAGCAAAAGCAACAACAGCCAAGCCAGTTTTCTAGTTTTGTTTCTCAATTTAAAACATCAGATGGTAACTATGATGTAAATAAAATGATGAATACAGCTGGACAAATGATGAATGCGATGAATCAAGTGACAGGTATTGTAAAGCAAGTTGGAGGCTTTTTTGGTAAGTGATGTTGAAGGATTGTCTATAAAAACAATGTAAATGAAATAAAGGACTAGACAAATTTCCTTGTAATAAATGGGTATATATAACAAACGGCTTTCTCTCTTTTCTCATACTGTAAAGTGTAATCAGATTTTTTTAACGAGAGAGGAGAGAAAAAACTATGCATCATTGTCATCCTTGCTTTGGAGGGCATAAGCCTACAGGACCTATTTGTACGACTGCTCCTGTCATTCATCCGACGAAACAATGCGTAACACACTCTTTTTCAACAACGGTGGTGCCACACATTTTCCCAACACATACAACACATGTACATCATCAACAAATTAAAAACCAAAACTTCTTCCCACAAACAAATTCAAATGTAAATGTTGTGGACCCAATCGACCCAGGATTCGGTGGCGGATGTGGACCGTGTGGTCATGGACATCATGGACATCATGGACATCACGTATCACCATTTGGTCCAGGACCAAATGTATCTCCGTTTGGACCAAACGTATCACCATTCGGACCGAATATTGGACCAAACGTATCACCATTCGGTCCAAATATCGGACCAAACGTTGGTGGAATGTTTAAAAAGTAAATGATATGTTAGAACTAGCGAAATGCTAGTTCTTTTTTTGTAATTGGAGTGTTGATATGAAAGTTATTGCAGTAACAGGATATAAGCCATTTGAACTTGGAATATTTAAAAATGATCATCCAGGGGTGGAGTGTATAAAGAAAGCGTTACACCGTAAATTAACCAATTTTGTAGAAGATGGTTTAGAGTGGGTTATAATAAGTGGCCAATTAGGTGTAGAATTATGGGCTGCTGAAGTTGTTTTTGAAATTCAAGTAGAATATCCAGATTTAAAATTAGCGGTATTCACTCCGTTTTTAGAACAAGAAGAAAATTGGAAAGAAGATAATCGTGAATATTACGAATTTATCCTTTCTCAAGCAGACCATGTTGATAGTATCACGAAACGGAAGTATGAAAGTCCAGAGCAATTTAAATTAAAAAATCAATTTTTTATTGAAAAAAGTGATGCGCTTTTAGCGGTATACGATGAAGAAAAACCAGGAAGTCCCAAATATATTGTAGAAGCAGCAAAGAAAAAAGGAGAAATAGAAAATTATCACAGTTATTTCATTCTTTTTTCTGATTTACAAGATATAATAGAAGAGGAACAGTGGAATAATGCAGAGTAAATATGTAATATAGTACTCGTATATATGATTGACAAAAAGCATTGTTTCTGAAAAAATTTAGTTAATGAAAGTTTTGGTAAAAATTTGAGGTGAAGAAAATGATTTCGGATAAAATTAAATTAACAGCGAAAGATATTTTAGAAAAAGAATTTAAAACAGGTATGAGAGGTTATCAGCAAGAAGAAGTAGACAAGTTTCTTGATATGATCATTAAAGACTATGAAGCTTTCCACAAAGAGTTTGAGCAATTAAAGCAACAAAATGCTCGTTTAAAGCGTGAATTAGAGGAACAAAAACTAGCAGTAACGCAAGTTCCACAACAACCTGTACAAACACCAGTTGCACAACCAGTTTATAACAACACGAATACGGATATTTTAAAACGCTTATCTAACTTAGAAAAAGCTGTATTTGGAAGTAAGTTATACGAATGATGTAAGGTGGGAAAAGGTTTAAGCATTTTACATAGAAAAAAACGTTGCAAAATCTTTTTGTTTCCACTATACTAATGGATGTCATAACGTTTGGGTAATCGCTGCAACGCCAACGTTGTAGAGGAAAGTCCATGCTCGCACGGCCTGAGATGGCTGTAGTGTTCGTGCCTAGCCAATTCATAAGCTAGGGTATTCTGGCTGTAAGGCTGGTTTAACGGCAGGGAAAAAACCTAAGTCCTTTCGGATATGGTTTGACTACCTTTAAAGTGCCACAGTGACGAAGTCCTTGAAGAAATGATAGGAGTGGAACGAGGTAAACCCCACGAGCGAGAAACCCAAATAATGGTAGGGGAATCTTTTCCAAGGAAATGAACGACGGGAAAGGACAGGTTTTATAACCTGTAGATAGATGATTGCCACCGGAGTACGAGGCGTGGGCCGTTTGTAGTACAAAGGAACAGAACATGGCTTACAGAACGTTATGAACCAACTATGAAATAACTCAGCTCTCCTTTGTTAGAGGAGGGCTTTTTATTTGTATGAAGTTATAAAGTATGAGTTAAAATGGTTAATGAGAAAATTTTTCGTAAAATGTAATGATTAATAGGACCAATTGCTATTAATTATTGTTTGAATATACATAAGAGGTGAATGCAAATGGGAAAAGTTACTTTAATTGCAACAGCGGCAATGGGTATTGAAGCGTTAGTTGCCCGAGAAGTTCGCGATCTTGGTTATGAATGTCAAGTAGAAAACAGCAAAGTAACATTTGAAGCAGATGAAAAGGCGATTTGTCGCACGAATTTATGGTTACGTACTGCGGACCGTGTAAAAATTAAAGTTGGCGAATTTAAAGCAACAACATTTGATGAGCTATTTGAAAAAACGAAAGCATTAAACTGGGGAGATTATATTCCAGAGAATGGCGAATTCCCTGTTATCGGAAAATCTTTAAAATCTGAATTATTCAGTGTTTCGGATTGCCAACGTATCGTTAAAAAAGCTGTCGTTGAAAAATTAAAAACAACATATAAACGTACAACTTGGTTTGAAGAAGATGGTCCGTTATTCCGTATCGAGATTGCAATGCTCAAGGATATTGCGACATTAACAATTGATGCGAGCGGTGTTGGACTTCATAAACGTGGATACCGTATGGATCAAGGGGAAGCTCCGTTAAAAGAAACATTAGCTGCGTCTTTAATTAAATTAACAAACTGGAAGCCGGATCGTCCATTTGTTGATCCATTCTGTGGATCAGGTACAATTCCGATTGAAGCAGCATTAATTGGACAAAACATTGCACCAGGATTTAACCGTGGTTTCGCATCTGACGAGTGGGGCTGGGTAGGTAAACAAAACTGGCGTGAAGCTCGTCAAGAAGCTGAAGATTTAGCGAACTATGATCAACGATTACAAATCATTGGATCCGATATTGATCATCGTATGGTTCGAGTTGCTCAAGATAACGCAGAAGAAGTAGGCTTGGGCGATTTAATTACATTTAAACAAATGCAAGTAAAAGATTTCACAACAAAAGAGGATTATGGCTACGTTGTAACGAATCCTCCATACGGAGAACGTTTAAGTGAAAAAGCACTTGTTGAACAATTGTACAAAGAAATGGGACAAGTATTCCGCCCATTAGATACATGGTCAGCGTATGTATTAACAAGTTACGAAGCATTTGAGAAGTGCTATGGAAAAGATGCATCGAAGAAACGTAAACTGTTTAACGGATTTATCCGTACAGATTACTACCAATACTTCGGAAAACGTCCACCGCGTAATTCATAGTATAAAACTCCTCCAGCGCGCATATACTGGCTATTATGTAATGCGTAAAGGAGGAAGTAATATGGATAATTTCCAATTATCAATGATTCAAAAAGCTATTCACCGTACGTATGATGAGCTCGGAAAAGAAGTGGATAGTCAAGATGCAATTGTAGATGAAATACAAAAAGCACAAGAAGAATATTTGTCAGCTCTTTCACATGAAACAGCGATTGATAAAAGGTATTTAAAGTCATTAATATAGAAGAAAATTTTCCTTTTTCGAAAGGAAAATTTTTTTTCGTGTATTTATATGTATGGCAACAGGGGAAAGTAGCTGCACACATATGAGTAGCGGTTACTATATCTTTTTATAGAAAAACTTTTTGGTTGGAGGCTAAGGATGTTTACTGAGAAGAGATTACCATTTGAAGTAGGAAAACAAGATAATTTTTATGATAAGTTGAATGAGTGGATTGGAGATGTGTTTTACGACATCCTTCCGGAAAAAGGCTTTGAAGAGCGTGATGAACAAATTTTTATGGCGTTTCAGTTAGAGCGTGCTTTCCAAGAAAAGAAAGTTATGTTCGCAGAAGCTGGTGTAGGAACAGGGAAAACAATTGTATATCTTCTATATGCAATTTGCTATGCGCGTTATACTGGAAAACCAGCTATAATTGCTTGTGCAGATGAAACGTTAATTGAGCAGCTTGTGAAAGAAGAAGGAGACATTGCGAAATTATCTGAAGCGTTAGGCTTATCTGTAGATGTAAGACTTGCGAAATCAATGGATAATTATTTATGTTTACGTAAGCTTGAAGATGTTATGAGTGGACGAGCTCCAGAAGTAATTGAAGACGTATATTATGAATTACCACAATTCGTATTTGATCATGGTACGATGCAAAACTTTACTCACTATGGTGACCGAAAAGAATTTCCACTATTAAATGACGAAGAATGGTCAAAAGTAAATTGGGATTACTTCCAAGATTGCTTCACTTGTGATTCTCGTCATCGTTGCGGTCAAACTCTTTCACGTGAACATTATCGTAAAGCAGCAGATTTAATTATTTGTTCTCAAGATTTTTATATGGATCATATTTGGACGTACGATGCTCGAAAGCGTGAAGGACAAATTCCATTATTACCAGAAAGTAGTTGTGTTGTATTCGATGAAGGACATCTTGTAGAATATGCAGCTCAAAAAGCTTTAACATATCGTTTAAAGCAAACGATGATGGAGCAACTTTTAACGAGATTATTACAAAACGATATTCGTGAAGAGTTTGCACATTTAGTAGAAGAAACAATTTGGCAAACAGAGCGATTCTTTGATGTGTTACAAGAAAACAAAAAAGAAATTGCCGGTTCTGATCGTTTAGAAATTACTGTGACAGAAAAAGTAACAGCTGAAGCGAAACGACTTTATGCGAAAATTGGTGAAGTCGGTGATGCATTAGTATTTGAAAGTGAAATGCATACAGTAAACACGTATGACTTAAATATCGTTGATGAACATTTAGATGTATTAGAGCATTCACTTCGTCTGTTCATGCATGAGAAAAATGTAATTACATGGGGTGAAGAAGGTGATGGAGCCTTCACGTTAGTGATTATGCCACGTGCAGTAGAAGAAGTATTACAAGAGAAAGTATTCTCGAAGAAAATTCCGTATATTTTCTCGTCTGCTACATTATCTAATAACGATTCATTCGCATTTACAGCAAATAGCCTAGGGGTAAAAGATTACTTATCATTCTCAGTTGCCTCACCGTTTGATTATGAGGAGCAAATGGCAGTAAACTTACTATCGCATACGAAAGAAAATGAATGGGAAAGAAAGTGCCAATATACACTTGAAAATATACAGAAAACAAATGGACGTACACTTGTATTATTCCGTACAACACAAGAACTTGCAGCGTTTAAAGAATATGTAAGTAAAGAACAAATGTCAGTTCCGTTCTTATATGAAGGGGATCAAGAAATTAGTCAGCTCGTTTCTCGTTTCCAAAATGAAGAAGAGACTGTACTTTGTGCCGTTCATTTATGGGAAGGTTTAGACATTCCTGGTTCATCATTATCACATGTTATCATTTGGTCATTACCATTCCCTCCAAACGATCCTGTGTTTGAGGCGAAGCGTAAACATGTAAATGATCCATTCTGGGATGTAGATGTACCGTATATGATTTTACGTCTTCGTCAAGGGATTGGCCGTTTAATTCGTACGAGCGACGATAAAGGTGCTATATCAATCTTCTTATCTGATACAGAAGATGAGAAAGTGATAGAAGCGGTGAAAAACGTACTACCAGTAGAAGGTAAAGAATTATAAGGAGAAAGCTTGGCGCTTGCCAAGCTTTTTTTCTATTATAAAAGGAAATTAGATTTTCATGTCGAATTAAGTTTGAGGTAGAAAAAGGAGGTTTTTATACAATGACAGTAGCTACATATGAAGTAGAAAAGCAATTTTTAACATACGTGAAGAAGATACAAAATTACGGAGAAGCATTAAGCTTAATGTTTTGGGACTTGAGAACAGGGGCGCCTAAAAAAGGTGTAGACCAGCGTTCAGAAGTAATTGGCATGCTTTCATCAGAAGTATTTGCCATGTCGACTTCAGATGAGATGGGGAACTATTTAACAGAGCTTGAAGCTTTAATACGTGAAGATAAACTTTCTGAAACGACGAAGAAAATGGTTGAAGAGTGTCGTAAAGAATATGATAGAAATAAGAAAATTCCACAAGCGGAATACGAAGCGTATGTGAAATTAGAAGCGAAAGCAGAGAGTGTGTGGGAAGAAGCTCGTGAAAAATCTGATTTCGAAATGTTCCGCCCGTACTTAGAAAAAATTGTTGAATTTAAAAAGAAATTTATTACATATTGGGGTTACGGAACATATAAATACAACACATTATTAGACATGTATGAGCCAGGTATTACAGTAGAAGTTTTAGATCACGTATTTGGTCAACTTCGTGAGCGCATCGTACCGCTTGTAAAAGAAATCTCTGAGTCTAAAAAAGGATTAAAAACAAGTGCTTTATCGGAAAAATTTTCAAAAGAAAAACAAAAGAACTTTACATTAGAACTATTAAAGCAATTGAATTATGACTTTGAGGCAGGCCGTCTTGATGAAACAGTACATCCATTCGAGATTACTTTAAATAGAGGGGATGTTCGTATTACGACACGCTATGACGAAAAGGATTTCCGCATGGCTGTGTTTGGAACAATTCATGAATGTGGTCATGCTGTATATGAACAAAATATTGCAGAGAAATTTGAAGGTACACCGTTATGTAGTGGAACATCTATGGGTATTCATGAGTCACAATCGTTATTCTTTGAGAACTTTATCGGCCGTAATAAATCATTCTGGAAGAAAAATTATGATTTATTAAAAGAGTATAGCAATGGTCAATTTGATGATATGTCAGTCGATGAATTTTATGATGCAATTAACGAATCGAAGCCGTCATTCATTCGTATAGAAGCAGATGAGCTTACATACCCGCTTCATGTTATGGTGCGTTATGAATTAGAGAAAGAATTATTTGATGGTACATTACAAGTGAAGGACTTACCAGCAGCTTGGAATGATAAGATGGAAGCATATTTAGGAATTCGTCCGGAAAATGATGCGCAAGGTGTATTGCAAGATGTTCACTGGGCTGGTGGCTCATTTGGATACTTCCCATCTTATGCGCTTGGTTACATGTATGCAGCACAATTTAAGCAAAGAATGTTAAAAGACATTCCGAACTTTGATGCATTGTTAGAAGAAGGAAACGTAACACCAATTCGTGAATGGTTAACAGAACATATTCACCAGTATGGTAAAACGAAAAAGCCACTTGAAATTTTAGAAGATGTAACAGGCGAAGGGTTAAATGCAAATTACTTAGCAGATTATTTAGAAGTGAAGTATAAAGGAATTTATGAGTTATAAAAAAGAGCTGCTTACTTGCAGCTTTTTTTATAGGGGGATAGAAGATGGTTTATACATATACAGTAATGACGCAAGAAGAGGCGGAAGAGATTGCATATAACTGGCATTATAAAGGGGAATATTCCTTTTACGATATAGAGGCAGATGAAGAAGATTTAGATGAGTTTTTACATGATGAGAGTAGAGGGAATCATACATTTTCTGTGAAGGAAAATGGCATTCTCATTGGTTTTTTTACTGTTTGTAAAATGAATGATAGAACGGTTGAGATTGGACTTGGAATGAGGCCTGATATAACTGGAAATGGATTTGGTTTACAGTTCGTGAATGCTGGACTAGCTTTTAGCAAAGAAAAATACGGATGCAAATATATAACACTATCAGTAGCGACATTTAATGAGAGAGCGATAAAAGTGTATAAAAGGGTGGGGTTTGAAGCGGTTGGAACGTTTATACAGAAAACAAATGGTGGTTGTTTTGAGTTCTTGAAAATGAACTATATATGTAAACGTGATTAAAAAACAGAGGATCTTCTGTTTTTTTATTTTGATTTAGAAATATATGATACATATTGTTTACTTGTTGTAATTGAGGGTTTTGAAATTTCGGTAGAGGGTGTGTATGATAGAAGTTTAGTAGCAAATAGTAGGTTTAGCAAGGAAAGGTAGAGGTAGTATGATTACAATTAAAACGAAAAATGAAATAGATTTGATGCATGAATCTGGAAAATTACTTGCTTCATGTCATAAAGAAATTGCGAAAATGATAAAGCCAGGTATAACGACACAAGAGATTGATACGTTTGTTGAAATGTATTTAAAAAAGCATGGTGCCACATCTGAACAGAAAGGTTACAACGGGTATCCATATGCGATATGTGCATCTGTAAACGATGAAATGTGTCATGCGTTTCCAGCCGATGTTCCTTTAACTGAGGGTAATATTGTAACAATTGACACGGTAGTAAACTTAAATGGGGGTCTTTCAGATTCTGCTTGGACGTATAGAGTTGGAAAAGTTTCTGATGAAGCAGAAAAGTTGTTGTTAGTAGCTGAGAATGCTTTGTATAAAGGGATTGATCAGGCGGTAATTGGTAATCATGTAGGAGACATTGGCTATGCAATTGAAAGTTATGTAACAAATGAAGGTTTTTCTGTCGCAAGAGACTTTACGGGACATGGGATTGGTAAAGAGATTCATGAAGAACCAGCAATTTTTCATTTTGGGAAACAAGGACAAGGACCTCAGTTACAAGAAGGAATGGTAATTACAATTGAACCGATTGTAAATATAGGTATGCGATATTCTAAAGTAGATTTAAATGGGTGGACTGTACGAACGATGGACGGGAAATTATCAGCTCAATATGAGCATACAATTGCGATTACAAAAGATGGGCCAATCATTTTAACGAAGTTGTAATTGGGAATGAAAGAGTTTGCAAAACTCGAACAAAAATAGTGGTTTTTAAAAATTTGTACGTGTTTTTTTGATAAATGCTTTTCAAAGCATAAAAAGTACGTTATAATCCTTCTATAAAATAAATAGTTAGCTACACTCATATAATCGCGGGGATATGGCCTGCAAGTTTCTACCGAAGTACCGTAAATACTTTGACTATGAGTGAGGACGAATATAATTGCTTGTTTAGCATTCTTTTTTTGCGAAACTCCAAAAGCGCGTCTCTCACTTGTAACGAGTGGTGGCGGCTTTTGGAGTTTTTTTATTGCATAAGAGGGGGAACAAACATGAAAGTATTACAAGAAAAGATTTTGAACGAAGGAAAGGTTTTATCTGGTGACGTATTAAAGGTAGATGCTTTTTTAAATCATCAAATTGATCCAGTACTTATGCAAGAAATCGGAAAAGAATTTGCTAAACGTTTTAAAGAAGAGAACATTACAAAAATCGTGACGATTGAATCTTCAGGCATTGCACCAGCGGTTATGGCTGCATTAGAGCTTGGTGTAAAAGTAATTTTTGCACGAAAACGTAAATCGTTAACGTTACAAGATAATATGTACGTTGCAAACGTATATTCATTTACAAAACAAGAAACAAATGAAATTTCATTATCTCGAAATCATATCGATGAAAATGATCGTGTATTAATCATCGATGACTTTTTAGCAAACGGTCAGGCTGCTTTAGGTTTAATGAGTTTAGTAGAGCAAGCTGGAGCGAGTATTGCAGGAATTGGAATTGTTATTGAAAAAGCATTTCAAGATGGAGGAAAGAAGCTTCGTGAACAAGGCGTTCGTGTTGAATCACTAGCAGAAATTGCATCACTTGATAACGGCACAGTTACATTTGTACAGCAAGAAACTGCGGAGGTGAAATAAACGATGAAGCAGCATCCATTTAAAATTGCATCGCTTGGTATGCAGCATATGCTTGCAATGTATGCTGGAGCAATTATCGTTCCGCTTATTGTGGGCGGTGGACTTGGTTTGAATCAAAAAGAGTTAACATATTTAGTCTCAATTGATTTATTAATGTGCGGCGTTGCGACAATTTTACAAGCATTATCAAATCGCTTTTTCGGTATTGGGCTTCCAGTTGTGCTTGGTTGTACATTTACAGCGGTTGGACCGATGATTGCAATCGGGAAACAATACGGCGTGTCTTCTATTTATGGAGCAATTATTGCTGCCGGGTTATTCGTTGTTATTTTTGCAAAATTATTTGGAAAGCTTGTAAAACTGTTTCCCCCTGTTGTAACAGGATCTGTCGTTACAGTAATTGGAGTTACACTTGTTCCAGCTGCTATTAATGATATGGCTGGCGGAGTAGGAAGCAAAGATTTCGGAAGTCTTGAAAACTTAGCGTTAGCATTTGGTGTGTTACTATTTATCATCATTATGTATCGTTTCTTCGACGGATTTATTCGTTCAATCTCTATTTTGCTAGGTTTATTGTTCGGTACAATCGTTGCAGCATTTATGGGGAAAGTAAGCTTGCAAGCAGTTGGAGAAGCAGATTGGTTCCATGGTATTCAGCCATTTTACTTCGGTACACCAACATTTGAATTGACGCCAATTATTACGATGATTTTAGTTGCTTGCGTAGGGATTGTAGAAGCAACAGGTGTATACTTTGCATTATCTGATATTTGCAATAAAAAGATTGGTGAAAAAGAATTAACAAAAGGCTATCGAGCAGAAGGATTAGCGATGGTGTTAGGTGGTATTTTCAACGCGTTCCCATATACAACATATTCTCAAAACGTAGGGCTTGTTCAATTAACTGGAGTAAGAAATCGCGTTATTATTTATACTTGTGGTGGTATGTTAATCGTTCTTGGATTCATTCCAAAAATCGCAGCTATTACAACGATCATTCCGAAATCAGTACTGGGCGGTGCGATGTTAGCAATGTTCGGTATGGTAATGGCATATGGTATTAAAATGTTAAGTAGCGTTGATTTTGGTAAACAAGAAAATTTATTAATCGTTGCATGTTCTGTCGGAATCGGACTTGGAGTTACAGTCGTTCCTACTTTATTCTCACAACTTCCTGAAAATATTCGTATTTTAACAGATAACGGAATTGTACTTGGAAGTGCGTCAGCAGTACTTTTAAATATCGTATTTAATATGGTGCCGCAGCGTAAAGTGAAAATAAAAGAAGAGCCGGTGTCTATGCAAAGTGCGGTAAGAGAAGCGTAAAAAAGCAAGGTCTCATTATGAGACCTTGCTTTTCTTTTTAAGTGGCATCATTTTTCCGTACGTACCAAGACGCCAAATGTACTCAAGTGGCCCGTATTGATAATGTGAAAGCCACCAGCGGCTAATAAAGATTTGTAACGTGTAGAAACTAATGCAGAATATTGGTCCAACCCATAATGGAGCAGGATAATAATTTTTAAGGAATAGACCAAATACAAGTAATGTAACAATTGTATGCGAGATGTAATTTGTTAATGCCATTCGTCCAACGTATTGGAATGGACGTAATAACGTTTGCCATTTTTCTTTTTGTAATAAACGCATTAGCGTGAAAATGTAGAATATGAATAACGTTTTTCCGCTAAACATTGTAAAGACCTGCATATAAATTGGTTCATAAAATGGTTTTGATAAGAAGTAACGGACCATGAAGAACCACATTGGTAATGTTAAAAGGAACATAATAATTTGCCATTTTTTAAGTTTTAGATCTAACTCTTTCGTGCGGCGGAAAATATCCTTTTTGCCGGCGTATAAACCAAGCAAAAATAGCCCAACTGTTTCTGGAAGCATAAGTAAATTTAATCCAATTCCATCAGCGTAAAATGCATGGAAACGATTTTGTATTTGTGACAGCCAATCTTCTAATGGCATGATAGGTAAGGAAAAACCTAGCTCTTCCTTTGGTACCAATGCAACTGTAATACCAGCCATTAGCATAATGAATTGAAAAATACTCAATAAAACGATAGCCCATATTAAAATAGTACGAGGTTCTCTCTTATAAAATAAAAATAAGAAAAATCCAGCAATCGCATAAGTATGTAAAATGTCTCCGTCCCATAAAAGAACGTAATGTAAGAAACCGAATAATAATAAAATAAGTAAGCGGCGAACAAATAAAATTTTCGGATGATCTGTTTTTGCTTCAGCACGAGTCATAAAAATGTAAAAGCCTAGGCCAAATAAAAACGAAAAGATAGTATAAAACTTTGTTTGAATAAACATATCGTAAAATAGACGGATATAGCTATCTAGCCCTTCATAAACTCCTGAAATATCACGTGAGTCAATCCCAGCGATAACAGGCCAGTTCACAAGAAAAATACCTAGTACAGCTATTCCTCTAATAATATCGATGGAGTGTATCCTCTCGCCTTGTGAAATATTTTGTGTCATTATTTTCCTCCCTGTTAAGTAATTCCCTTTTATTATACAAAATGTAAGATGGAGGGTATAGGGTGGATTTCCATTTTTTTTAACTATTAAGTTATGTAAGATGCGATATAATAAGAGGGCACAACAAGTTTTAACCTTTTTCAAAACAGGCAGTAAAGCTCCTTCTTATAAGGAGCTTTCTTTATGAAAAGTGTTGATAATGATTCTCTTTAATGATAAAATATATTTAAAATTGATAATCATTATCAAAAAGGTTGGTGTGTAAGTAT
This sequence comes from Bacillus sp. FSL R9-9497, assembly GCF_038005805.1. Lineage (NCBI taxonomy): Bacteria > Bacillati > Bacillota > Bacilli > Caryophanales > Bacillaceae > Bacillus > Bacillus sp. FSL R9-9497. The sequence goes on from NZ_JBBOTY010000001.1 coordinate 1,518,941, forward strand.
GGTATATGCATTAGTAGCAGGTACAGTCGCTGTATATGCAGTTATTGCGAAGTATGTTTTAAATGGAGTAGGAACAGCAAAATGAGTGATATGACATAAAATCCCTTTCATTTGTAAAAAGAATGAAAGGGATTTTTTATTTTTAATGAGAATATGCTGAAAATTTAGTATGATAGTAAAGTGAAACTGTAATCAATGGGTAGGTGTAACTCTCACTGGTTATGAGCTCGCAAATAGCGGGGAAAAGTATATACATCTTGGATAAAGGGGAACAAGGGGATGACAAACATAGTACAGACAAACGGTATGAAAAAACTTGTTTGTTTTTATGAAGAGTGGCAAAAACACGGCGATGCAGAGAATAGTTTAAAGTTGTTTGAGGTGATTCAAAAATATAAACAAGAACAGCTTATGATAGCGTTCTGTGGTCACTTCTCTGCAGGGAAATCAACGATGATGAATCATCTATATAAAGCGCAGTTGTTACCAACAAGTCCAATTCCGACAAGCGCTAACGTTGTCAAAATTGAAAAAGGAATGGATCGTGTTGTTGTAACGGTTAAATCTGGAGAACAGTACGAGTATGACGGTGCATATTCAGCTGAAGAATTAAAACAAATTTGTAAAGATGGTGATGAGGTAATTGGTGTTCACATTTATCGGAATGATGCGCCAATTCCTGAAGGTGTTATGTTAGTAGATACACCAGGGATTGACTCAACAGATGATGCCCATCAATTAGCGACAGAATCAACGCTACATCTAGCAGACGTAATTTTTTATATGATGGATTATAATCACGTCCAATCGGAAGTGAATTTGCAATTTGTTAAAGAATTGAAACAACGTAATAAAACGGTTTATCTCGTTGTCAATCAAATAGATAAACATAAAGAAAATGAATTGTCGTTTGAGAATTATAAAGATAGTGTAAAGCAATCGTTCTCTAACTGGGATATTGAAGTAGATGGAGTATATTATACGTCATTACGAATGATGAACCATCCACATAATGAAATTGGAAGCTTAGAAACGTTAATTACTTCTATTATGAAAGAAAAAGAGCAGTATGTAAGGACTGGAATGGAGCGAGAAACAGAATATTTAATGGGGGAACATTTCTCGTTTATTGTTTCTGAAAATGAAAAAGCTCTTTTGAAATATGAGGAAGAGTTAGCATCACCACTTTCTATTTCAGAGGTAGTTGAAAAGAAGGAAGAGTTAACGGAAGCGAAAAATCGTGAGGCAAGTAAAGAGTCTCATGTGAGAAATGAATTTATAAAAGGCCTACAAGCTATATTAGATAACGCGTATTTAATGCCATTTGAAATGAGAGAATTGGCAAATGCGTACTTAGAAACGAAATTAACAAAGTTTAAAGTCGGTTTGCTATTTGCGAAAGGAAAGACGGAGCAAGAAAAACAAAGGCGTGTAGAGGCGTTTTATTCTGCCCTTCAAAAGACTGTTGAAACGCAGCTTGATTTTCATGTGAAGGAATTTATTGTAGCCTTCTTAAAAGAAGAAGGATTGTTCACGGAGGAAATTGGGAAAGACATATATGGGTTAGAAATTGCTTTCGGACCAGAAATGTTGGCTGAGGTAATTAAACAAGGCGCAGGTTTCACAGGTGATTACTTACTTCTTTATACAGCGGATGTAGCGAATGAACTAAAGAAGCGTTATTTTATAAAAGCACAGCAAATTTTTGATAAAAGTGCGGTCGTTTTAAAGCAAAAGGTGAGGGAAGCAGTTGCTCGTATTGAAGAAGAGATTGAAACATATACGATGTTGCAAACGGCGAAAGAAACACAATTACAATACAATAACAATTTGGCGGCATATGAAGACTATTTACGAAATGTTTGGCACGATCATGTTGCTACGCCTGAAGGTTTGCAAATAGATGAGATATTGCAAAGGGAAAAGCAAATTGTTAGTGAGAAATTTACACTACAAGAGAAGGAAATCGTAAACGATAACGTAGCGATTCATGAAGAAGAGCTGAAAGGAACGGCGGCTTTAAATATTCAGCGGATATTAGAGAAAGTGAAAAAAGCTGAAACGATATTAGAGCCATTGCCAGCGCTGAAACATGTACAGCAAGAGGTAATAGAGAAAAGAAGACGTGTAGAAACAAAACAATTTACAGTAGCGTTATTCGGGGCATTTAGTGCTGGAAAATCATCATTTGCCAATGCCTTACTCGGTGAGAAAGTACTTCCTGTATCACCAAACCCGACGACGGCAACGATTAATCAAATTTTGCCGGTTACAGAGGAAAAACCACATGGAACAGTAATTGTTCAGTTTAAATCAAAGCAAGCGTTATTAGAAGATATGAAAGCTGTTTATAAGCTGTTTCATTATGAGATTGCTACGTTAGATGAAGCGTTAGCACAAATTGATAAAGTTATGAAATATCCTTCACCAACTGGGAAGCAAAAAACAACATTTAGCTTTTTACGAGCGGTACAAAAAGGGTATGATGCAGTTTCTACTTATTTAGGAGAACAAGTACAAGTTACATTAGAAGAGTTCTCTGATTATGTAGCGAATGAAGAGAAATCATGCTTCGTTGAGTATATGGAACTTTATTATGATTGTGCTTTAACAAGGCAGGGAGTAGCGCTTGTAGACACACCTGGAGCGGATTCTATCAATGCTCGCCATACGGATGTTGCATTCCAGTATATTAAAAACGCAGATGCTATTTTATTTGTAACATATTATAACCATGTATTCTCTCGTGCTGACCGTGAATTTTTAATTCAGCTTGGTCGTGTAAAGGATACTTTTTCCCTTGATAAAATGTTCTTCTTAATTAATGCTGCGGATTTAGCAGAGTCTGAAGAAGAACTTGAAATGGTAAAAGGTTATATCGCAGATCAGCTACTGCAATACGGTATTAGAAATCCGCGTTTATTTGCAATTTCAAGTTTATGTGCGCTTGAAGAGAAACAAGGAAAGAATGTTGAAAAAGAGAAGTATGGTATTTTACAAAACTCTGGGATTACTAAGTTTGAGGAATCATTTACGTCCTTTATGATGAGAGATTTAATGCTTGTTTCTGTGCATGCTCTATATGGTGCGTTGCAAGGGGCAGATCAGCTTTTAGTAAACATGATAAAGGGTGCAAAGCAGGGGAATGAAGAGAAAGAGAAGCAAACGAAAAAATATGAAGCAGAGCGTGATCAACTACTTCATATCATTTCTTCATATAGTGTACTTGCTGAAGAACAGGCGATGCAAAATGAAGTGAAAGAGTTGCTTTATTACGTGCAACAGCGTCTATTCCTACGCTATAACGATGTGTTTACTGAATTTATTAATCCGGCGTCACTTCGAACCGATGGAAATGTGAAAACACAATTGCAGCAGTGTGTTATGGAATTAGTAGCATTTATTCAGCATGATTTATTGCAAGAAATGCGTGCGACATCATTACGCCTTGAAAAATGGATAGACGAAGCGATGAAGCGTGCAAAAGACGAAATTGTAGTGAACTGTAAAGTAGAAAATGAATCAATTTCTATGAATGGAACAGTGGAGTATGAATATAAAGATATTACACATAAAGAACCCTTCCCTTCAGTTGAAATAAAAGATTTCAAAAAAGCATTGGCACATTTTAAAAATGAGAAAAGCTTTTTTGAAAAGAATGACAAAGCTTTTATGCAAGAAGACGCTAAATCTGTATTAGAACCGCTCGTATCAAACTATGTAGCTGATGAAAAACATTTATTTGTTCATCATTATAAGCAAGAGTGGGATATGAAGTGGAATTTATTCCAAAAAGTGATGCAGCAAGATGTGATGAACTATTATGAAAGTATATTGTTTGCATTGGCTGAAACGATCGATGTATCTCTATATGAACAAAGTAAAGAACAATTGCAAAAGCAGTTAGTAGAGATTGAAAAAGAAATTTATGTTATATAGTCGTTATGAGAAAAAGATTCGTTCAATTTTCTTTTGAAGTACAGTATCTAAAGATTTTACAAATCCAGCAAATTCATCGGTAGAAATCATATGAGTAAGAACGAGTCGTCTGCCATCTGGTGTTTCACCGCATAAGACGAATGAAGAAAATTCATATGTTTTGTTTTCAACTACTAATTTTGGATAGGAATACGTGTCGCTTTTCTTCTTCTTTCCATCAATAGAGATGACGTTGCATTTTTTCTCATTGTTGTCCATGGTGAATCCCTCCTTTCTATTACTTATGGTAGACAAGGAGGGTTTAGAACAATAGAGAAGGGGGAATTTTTTATGTCTGTTGTAATAGAACGTATTCCAAAAGAGGCTATACCGAAGGCTTTATTGTTACTTGCTGATCCAAGTGAACGGCAAATAGCTACATATGTACAAAGAGGATTAACATACGTAGCTAAGCAGGGGGGGAGCGTTATCGGTGTATATGTTCTTTTGGAAACAAGGCCAAAGACGATGGAAATCATGAATATTGCGGTTGTAGAACATTTACAAGGAACAGGGATTGGGAAGAAGCTATTAAGGCATGCTGTAGAAACTGCTAAAGGATATGGTATGTCAAAACTTGAAGTTGGTACAGGCAATTCTAGTGTTTCACAACTTGCTTTATATCAAAAATGTGGATTTCGTATTTTTTCTATTGATTTTGATTACTTTTCGAAGCATTATGAAGAAGAGATTATTGAAAATGGGATTGTATGTCGTGATATGATCCGGCTTGCAATGGAATTGAATAAAAACGTATAACTATTTAGGGGGAAGAGAAGATGGAAGTACATAAAGCAATTACAGCACATTCTCGTAAACAAAATGAAAGCGTAAAAGCATGTTTACAATTAGATGCACAGCGTGAAGCAGCTATTGAAGCTGCCGTATCTCTTGCGTCAAATGGGAAAGAATTTTCGGTTGATGTCATTAATTTTGTAACGAAGCAAATTAATGATCTTGCAAAAAATGGTGTTACCTTGCAGCGTAAATATGTTACAGAAGAAATGGTTATGGAGTATGTAAGTCGTTTGAAAGAGAAAGAAGGTCGTTAAAGATGATAGTTACAGTCGAATGGTTACGTGAGCATATAGAAGATGAGAATGTCCGTATAATCGATTGTCGTTTTGATTTAGCGAATCCTAATTGGGGTAGAGAAAAGTATGAAGAAGGACATATTCCTCATGCGTTATATTTTGATTTGAATTTAGATTTATCAAGTCCTATAGCAGAACATGGTGGCCGCCATCCTTTACCAAATATTGAGGAGTTTGCAGACAAGCTTTCGAAGGCTGGTATTGATGAACATACGACAGTAATTGCGTATGACAGTCAAGCTGGTGCAAATGCTGCTCGTTTATGGTGGTTATGTAACTATGTAGGACATGAGAAAGTATATATATTAGATGGTGGTTTCCCTGCTTGGAAAGAGAATGGACTACCGACAACAGCGGAAATTCCTGTTGCTATACGAAAAACATTCAAAGCTAATATACAAGATCATATGCTTGTAACGATGGAAACGGTCAGAGAGAATATCCGTGCAGGTGCGGATGTTACATTAATTGATTCAAGAGAGCCGAAACGTTATGCTGGTGTAGAGGAACTTGTCGATCATAAAGCAGGACATATTCCAACAGCGGTAAACCATTTTTGGAAGGATGGAATGTTGCAATCAGGACAATTTAAGAATAAAGCTGGGCAACAAGAACGATTCCAAAATCTGTCGAAAGATAAGGAAACCATTGTATATTGTGGTTCTGGTGTTACGGCATGTCCAAATATCGTTGCATTAAAATTGGCTGGATTCCAAAATGTTAAATTGTATGCAGGTAGCTGGAGTGATTGGATTTCTTATCCAGAAAATCAAATTGCAAAAGAAGAAGATTAATCACTTGCATGCAAAAATAATTTGTATTAAAATAAGGTCACAAGCAAGAGATTGCTCGAAAAACTTTGTATTTTACACATTGGAAACAATGTGATAATATAACGACAAGTAAATAATACATCCTGCGGTGTGCGTAACTTATTTATGTCTAAAACCGATGTTAGTTATACGGAAGCTCAATATTTAGCGACCATCATCAAGCCTTCCTTGTGGAGGAAGATGTACGGTAACTGTGAGGGCATCCACCTGCGAGTAGCGGGTTTTTGGACATTTACGAGGAGCGGCACGTGCGGGGGTCTTATTTCAACTAACCTTATATAAAATTCCTACGGTGTACGTAGCTTATGCATGTCTTAAACCAATAAGTTTAATATGGAAGCTCAATATTTAAATGTAGCTAACATGCCATCTTTTTAAGAAGGAAGTTACAAACATTTGTGAGAGCATCCACCTGTGAGAGCAGGTTTATGGACATCTAGAGAGAACGGCATATGTGGGGCTATATAAAAACCTTACGTTTTATACGTAAGGTTTTTTTGTTGCATAGATATATTAATATTATCTTGATTCACCTGTGAAGTTTCCGTAATAAATGTAGCACTTTCTGTCTTCATCAATCTCTCTTGAATCTAAGGAGAATTCCATAGACATGCCGTCTCGCTGAATATATATAATATCTGAATGAAGAGATGGTAAAATTTCTTCGTAGTTCCATACATCTTGACTATCTACTAAGCTTGAACTCGTTTCACTTAGTTCTCTAATTTCAAAACCGATGTGGGAGTATGTAGGGTCTGAAGGGTCATTGGCGAAAACTTCTTTTTGAATATAAATAACTACTGTTCCGTCTGGATCAACCGAAGTTGCAGTAACAACATAAGTATTTTTCTCTTTAATAAAATATTCACAAGTCATGCGTGCGATAATTTCAGAATTAGAAATATTGGCGTAGTTCCATAAAGCAGGATACCCTTTCGTTTCATCATTAAGTCGATATTCTAAGCGCATTTTATACCTCTTCTTCCTTTTTCTTCTACTTTATCATGCCATCCTATATAATAGGAATAGAAATTAAAAAGGGGAGTGCGAAGGTGACAAAAACGAAATGGCTAGTAGGTGGTGTCGTAACGTCTTTAATGACTGGCACTTTATTTGGTTGCGCACAAGATCTTCCCCCAAAACCGAATGATAATAGTTGTTCTGATTGGGATTGGGATGATGAACTTGGGGTATGGCAGTGTGATGATAGTAGTTCAGGTTATCGTGGGCATTATTTCTATGGTGGGCGATACTATCAAAATAAATCCACTTTTAAAAATTCATCGGCGTTTAAATCGTATCAATCGTCTGCTGAATTTAAAGGTGGAATTGGAAGCGGTTCAAAGGGAGGATTTGGGGGATAAAATATGTCGCAATACATAAGGGATCGAAAAGAGTTTTATTTGAAATATCCAAATTTTTGGTCGAATTTATATGAATGTGAGTATAGTTTGTTTCATGTTTTTTCTATAACAAATCAGACTATGAAGCAATTACAATTAGCGACTGAACGAATGGGAAAAATATTTTTTAAGACTGCTAGACTGCTGCGTAATTTAAGTGACGAACAGCTTCTTGAGCTTGGTTTTCCATCCGCGAGTTTATCATTCATTAGAATGAAAGGGCTTTATCCTGAATCTGTAATTTCGCGATTTGATTTTGCTGTAACAGAGGATAACCAAATCAAAATGCTTGAGTTTAATAGTGATACACCAACTTTTATTGTGGAATGCTTTCAAATGAATGGGAAAGTATGTGAAAATCTAGGTTATGATGATCCAAACTCGGATCAAGAACGATTGCTATCTTCTGGTGTTACGAAAGCCGTAATGGAAGCGACAAAGGGATTAGACAATCCAAATGTTGTTTTTACAGCACATCATGAACATATTGAGGATTGGAATACGACTATGTATTTGAGTCAGTTATGTCATGTGGAAAATAAAGTAGTGCCAATGTCAGAACTTAGAATTACAAAAGATGCTCTAATCGATAAAGATGGGGCGAAGATTGACGTTTTATATCGCCAAACATATCCGATAGAAGATTTAATTGAGGATCAAGATCCTGAAACAGGAGATTTGGTAGGTGTGGAATTGTTGCAACTTGTAAAGGCCGGAAAGCTTTTTATAATAAATCCTTTGTCAGCATTTTTACTTCAGCCAAAATCAATTCAGTGTCTTATTTGGGGGTTAGCAGAAGAAGAGGCCTTTTATACAAATGAGGAACAACAGTGGATTAAAGAATATATGTTACCTACATATTTAGAACCAGATTTATTTTTAGGAAAAGGTTCTTTCGTTCAAAAACCTTCATTTGGTAGAGAAGGAGATACAATTACGATTCGTGATAAGGACGAAAATATTATGCTTCAAAATGCACATCAAACATATAAAAAGTCACTGCCAATATTTCAAAAGTATACAGAACTTCCAGTCGTATCCTTGGAAACAGAAAAAGGGATGGAGAAACTGTCGTATGTGTTTGGTTCTTTTTTAATTGCTGGAAAAGCGAGTAGTATCGGTATTCGCGCGGGAGAAAAGATTACAGGAAATGAATCGTACTATTTACCGGTAGGTATAAAAAGGAGGGGGAAAAATGATTAATTTTTTATTATATTTAGCAGTAACACTTGGACTTTTATGTATTGGTCTGTTCTTGATGGAAGTGACAACGAAAGTTAAGGAATTTAAGTTAATGGCTCAAGGGAATAAGGCGGTAAGCTATGTGCTTGGAGGGCGATTACTTGGGTTAGCTATCGTTTTATATTCGACAGCAGCTAATTCAATTTCACTTCTTGATATGATTTCGTGGGGAGCAGTTGGGATTTTGGCTCAAATTATCGTCTTTTATTTAGCTGAGTGGCTTACACCACGCTTTAATATAAACAAAAGTCTTGAAGAAGATAATCAAGCAGTCGGTCTTTTTCTTATGTTTTTATCGCTTTCAATTGGGATTGTAATCGCTGGTTGTATAACTTATTAAAAACTTTACGTTTAAACGTAAAGTTTTTTATTTTATACCGCTATTTGCCGGGCAGCCCGATTGGTGAGGGCTAATAATCAGTGGCGGATGAACAAAACCCCCACTGATTAAAATTTCACTTTATATACGTTAGTTTGCCATACCATTTGAAAAAATTGTAGGCTACGGTTGACATCTATTTTAAATAAGAGTAACATTTTCAATGTAATGAAAATAAGTCTCTGTTAGGTGAGGCTCCTGTATAGAGAAATGCTACTGCCCAAAAATGTCGAGAGACGCCAATGGGTCAACAGGAATGATCGAATTAAGGTTTTTCTTAACGTAGCTGGTAATGTACCTATGCTATACAGTGCTAAAACTCGGTGAGGGAGAGGTCCGTAGATTTCTAATTATATTAGAAATCGTTTATTTGTGTATGTAATGGCCGCTACTCTCTTAAGGGTAGGGGTCTTTTTTGTTACCAAGCTATGAGTAATTTCATATTATAAACTATAAAATTAAACGAGGAGGTGAGGAGCATGTCAAATTCTGACTCGGTTCCGTTACCCATATACTTCAAATCAAAAATATATGATGTAGGCAGGAAACGATTTGTTCCTCCCTCTATATTTATCACAATGTAGCGTTTATAAAGCGCGAGACACTTTCACAGTAAAGTGGATAAATTGAGAAACAAAGCGTTTCTTCCTATGTTGTAAAGGAGGAGACGATAATATGTTATATGCAAACAAAACTGTGGGTAACACGTCATATAAACTAAGTAAAAAATCAATAAAAGAACAAACAATGCTCCAAAAAAATAAAGATTTATTAATTGAAATTGCAACAAGAGATGTAAAATCTGTATTTGCATATTTTAAAACAACAAGAGACGGACTATCAATGAAAGAGGCACAAAAACGTATTCAAGTATATGGCCGAAATGAACTAACTTCAAAAAGAGCACTTCTTGCAGAAGTAATGATGAAGCTAGGTGGCATGATTCCAGGTTTTTCAAAACAACGTGTGTGTGATGAATTACAACGTGAAACGATTACTGTATCTAGAGTAGAATGTTCTAGTAGTACAGGGTTAAATAGTGAACTGAAAATGATGGAGATACCTGTGCAAGAACTTGTACCTGGAGATATGATTTTTCTTTCGGCTGGAGATGCTGTGCCAGCTGATGTACGTATTATTTATGCAGATGATTTATTAGTGAATGAGTCTGTGTTAACGGGAAACGAAGCGAATATAGAGAAGTTTGAGAGCTGCTATCACCTTGAACGTAAACGATTTATTCCATTAAAACGGATGAAAGATTATAATCCACTTGAGCTTGAAAATGTATGTTTTAAAGGTTCGCATATCGTTAGTGGAAATGCAAAAGCTATCGTTGTTTCTACTGGAAAAAATACGTATTCAGGCATCTTGCATACTTGTTGTAGTAGAACGTCTTAATGTGTTAATGGTGCTAAATATACAAAAACAATGTATAATAGACAAAGTTGAGCAAAAACGTAGAATGGTAATCTATTTATATAACCTTACGTGATAACGTAAGGTTATTATTTTTTTAATAGGAGAGGAATTATGAAAAAAGTATTATTAGTTGATGGTATGGCACTATTATTTCGTGCTTTTTACGCAACAAGTGTCTACGGACAATTTATGAAACGACAAGATGGAACCCCTACGAACGGGATTCATGGTTATATGAAACACTTATTAACAGCTACGCAAGCGATCGAACCAACACATATCGTTACATGCTGGGATATGGGAAGTACGACATTTAGAACAGAATCGTTCTCGAATTATAAAGCAAATCGTGCAGCGCCACCAGAAGAATTAATTCCTCAATTTGATTTAGTGCAAGAAATGACTGCAAAATTATCCATTCCAGTTATCGGTATGAAAGGCTACGAAGCCGATGATTGTATCGGTACGCTTGCAAAACAATATTGCAATGAAGCTGAAGTTTATATTTTAACAGGTGATACGGATTTACTTCAACTTGTTGATAAGAGCGTTACAGTCATGCTTCTGCGTAAAGGAATTGGAAATTACGAATATTACACACCGGAGAAAATCATGGAAGAAAAAGGTGTAGAGCCGTGGCAAATCGTCCATGCAAAAGCTTTCATGGGAGATACAAGTGATAATTATCCAGGTGTAAAAGGTATCGGTGAAAAAACAGCGTATAAGCTTATTCAAGAGCACGGAACAGTATCCGCTGTACTAGAAAATGTAGGATCATTAACAAAAGCGCAGCGTACGAAGATTGAAAGTGATTTAGAGAACTTAAATATTTCGTTACAATTAGCCCAAATTCACTGTGAAGTTCCAATTTCATGTTCACTAGAAGAAGGGTTACACACAATGGATGAAGAAAAACTTAGATTTGTTTGTGAAGAAATGAATTGGGGAAGACCTGAAATATTAATAAATATGCTATAAATAGTTTGGAAAGAGGGATGTTGCATAAGTCGAAATTTGACTTGGTGACACCTTCTTTTTGTTTTTGTAAACAGTATTATAGTAAATAAAATTATGTCGAACTCAATTTTAAATATATAAATGTTTTGACAAGATATAATGATAAAAGTTGATGGAAATAGTAACTTTTATAATGAAGTGAATTAATTTCAACATAGTTTTAGATAATCACTTTTTTCGTGTTCACAAAGTTGTCAGAAAATAAACGGAATTTTCATATGAAGTTCAAATAGAATTCACAACAATCAATTATTATAAGAACCACAGATAATTCTTTATCTTTTATATAAATCATCCCCCAAGGAGGACAATGAAAATGAGAAAAAAAGTGAGAAAATCTTTTAAACAATTATTAATTGAAAATAAACAATCACTATTAAATAATAAAGAAAATATGAAAGAAATCGAGGAGAGAATTGAGAAACGACATGTAGCATATAGTGGTGCCAGTAATTAAATAAAATAAAAAAGATAGCCTATATAGGCTATTTTTTTATTTTATATTGAAAAAATGCTAATCAGCTCTTTAATTTTGTAAATATGCAAGATATTTTTATAGCGTTTTTCTATCAATATTACTCATTTTTCGAGGTTGAAATTGGTATATACCAATTTTTGAGATTTACTATTCATAATATTACAAAAAATGTTACAATACACTCAAATTTATACTATAAAATCATTTTAATATGAAAAATTGGAATGAAAAGAAAGGAGGGGAATATGAATAAAGATGTCGCTTTGAAATGATTATTATCATTTCATTAGGAGTTGATGTAAAAAGATGAAGAGATACGAAGAATTGGACTCTATAAGAGGAATTTCTTCATTAGTAGTAATGATCGGTCATCATTTAATGATTTTTTCAGCATTTCAAAATTACAGTTATGAAGATAATAAGCCATTTGTTGTGTACCTATTAAAAGAAACGCCTGCTCGTCTAATTTTTAGTAGTGGTAACGAATCAGTTATTATCTTTTTTGTTTTGAGCGGATTTGTTTTGTATGAATCTATTCAAAAAAACTATAGTAGCTATGGATCATACCTTTTAAAACGTATATGCAGAATATATATTCCTTATATTGTGGCAATAATTATAGCTATTGTATGCCAGATTACAATTAGTGAATATGGTATTTCTTATTTAAGTGAATGGTTTAATCGCTTATGGACGATTGAAAGTTCTTCAAGCTTAATAGCGCAACATATTTTATTGGTTGGGAAATATAATACAGATGCATATAACGGTGTGATTTGGTCACTTGTCCATGAAATGCGAATATCAATAATTTTCCCGTTAATTTTGATGATTTGCTTACGAAAAACGTTGAGGTGTTCATTACTATTATTGTTTAGTTTTAGTATATGTTCTGTCGTAATATTATTTTTGTTTCGCTCGGGCTTAACATTAACAAGCTATGCATTAACATTGCATTACACGGTGTTGTTTTTACTCGGAGCACTAGTTGCGAAGTATAAAAATAATTTAATAGTTTTTTATAGTAATTGTACTAAAAACACAAAAATTACATGGTTTTTATTTGCGATTTTACTTTTTATGTATGAAGGGCTTATAGGAGAAATTAAAGTGCTCAATAATTTTATATTTCGAGACTATGTAGTGGCGATAAGTGCATGTCTATTTGTCATATTAAGTTTGTCAATATCAACTTTGTCGTCCTTGCTACGTAATAAATATTTGTTATATTTGGGGAAGATTTCTTACAGTCTTTATTTATACCATATTATATCGTTGTTTTCCCTTATATACATGCTCCATGAAATATTCCCGTTGCCAATTATTTTAATTTTTTCACTTGTTTTTTCGTTTATACTTGCAATGCTTTCGTATGTATATGTAGAAAAGTTTGCATTCGGAGTTGGAAAGTATGTAACAAAACAAGTGGATAGAAGAGAGAAAGGGTTATCTGTAAAGAGTGAATTGCAGGATGTTATTCAGAAAAGGGCGGTGAAATAATTGAAGCAAGAAATGAGTATAAAAGATTTTCAACAATTATTGAAAAGAAGATTCGTAACGATTATTTTAACGATGTGTTGTTTAACCGCTTCTTTAGTTCTTATCTCTATGTATGTTTTAAAGCCGTCATATCAATATTCAACGCAAATTCTTGTTGGGAATTTAGATGAATTTAATAAGGAAAATTCAACAAATAAAACACAAGAGAATAAGCAACTAGTAACATCGTATGTTGATATTTTAAAAAGCCCATTAATTATTTCAACAGTCAAAAAAACTTTGAAATTAGAGCAATCAAGTCATGAATTAGCACAAAAAATCTCGGTTGTGAATACGGACAACTCACAAATTGTAACTGTTACAGTAAAAGATTCCAATCCGAAAATCGTGAAAGACATTGTAAAGACATTGGCAGAGCAATCACAAAAAAGCTTTCAACAGTACACAAATGTACAAGGGGTGAAAGTATTAACGGATCCTGAGTTACAGGAACAGGCTGAAAAATTGTTTCCTAAATTTCAACTGATCATTCCTATTTCTTTAATTGTTAGTTTTTTTGTTGGAATAGGTTTAGCTGTATTTCGAGATTATTTTGATGAACGTATATACACGGAACAGGATTTAGAGAAAATAACAACAGTCTCTGTTATTGGTTACATAAATATGAAACAAAATAGAAAAAAGAAACCTACAGAGGTTGATAAAAAATCATCTATATATCGAGGTGAACATGTCGATGTTTAGGACAAAGAAGCAGCTGCCATTCAATTTGCATGATGATCTGATGAAAGAGCAGTTTTATACGGTGTATCACGAGCTGAAAAAATCCGGAAAACAACTGTTCACAGTTAGTTCAACGAAGGACAGAGGTGTTGTTGCCTCGCTTATAGTAAATATGGGTGTAGTGTTTGCGGAAATGAAAAAAAAGGTGTTACTTATTGATGTGAATTTTTCTGACCCTAAACTACATGTATTATTACAAAGTGATCACATGATAACAGTAAACGATATAATAAGCTCTTCCTCCCGCAATTATGAATCTTTTTCTAGTAATTTGTCTAAATACTTATATTGTATTCCTACAAAAAAAACAGTACATACAGGGACGCCCTTAGTTGCTATGGATGAATTTGATAATGCGATTGCTAAGTGGAAAGAAGATTTTGATTACATTTTCGTTTATTCTTCTGAAGTATTTGAGCTTCCTGCTACGCACATTATTGCAGGGAAATGCGATGGAGTGGTTTTAGCAGTTAAAAAGCGAAAAGATTCACTACGTACAGTGCAAAAAGTAATAGCGGATATAAATAGGAAAGAATGTGAATTAATAGGTATAATTTTATATTCTTGAATGTGGGGGTAACGATCCATGATTCGTGAAACAAATCAAGCCAAGTTGTATACGATTCCGGCTCAAGAAAAGCCTAGCATATTGAATCGAAGTGTAAAACGCTTGTTTGATATTATATTTTCAATCATATTGTTACTATTAACAATACCAATTATGTTGTTCTTTTGTATTATGATTACCTTAGAAACATCAGGGGCTCCAATATACTTTCAAGAACGTTTAGGTATAAACGGGAAGAAGTTTAATGTATTTAAATTAAGGTCGATGGTAAAGGATGCTGAAATGAACGGACCACAATGGGCAACAGAACATGATCAAAGAATTACAAAAGTTGGATTGTTTATAAGAAAAACGAGAATTGATGAATTACCGCAACTTTTAAACATTTTAAGAGGAGATATGTCTTTTGTAGGCCCTAGACCAGAGAGAGAGTTTTTTTATAATGAGTTTGATGCGTATATTCCAGAATTTAAGGAACGTTTAATAGTAAAACCAGGATTAACAGGATGGGCACAAATAAATGGAGGGTATAATCTTGATCCAAAGGAAAAGTTGAGGCTGGACATGGAGTATATTGAAATGAAAACATTTCGGATGGACATCCGTATTTTATGTAAAACCGTTTTAATTGTATTGAACGGTAATGGTGCAAGATAAATATATATGTAAATAAACAACATATGTAAGTAGGTTACTTGCAAAGGAGAACTTGTATGGGTAGATCTATTCTAAAAAATATTATCCATCTATTTTATAGTACGATTTTAGCTAACCTTCTTCAGGCCGTCAGTTTAATTGTTTTAGCAAACTTTTTTAACGCACAACATTATGGGATGTTTAGTGTTGCCATAGCAGTGACGTTTGTTATGTTATTCTTTACAGACTTAGGACTTAGTAATACGTTTCTTCGAGAAGGGGCAAAGGATGGAGCAGATTTAGAGCAGATTTTATCATCGTATATAAAAATAAGGATGATTCTACTTATTTTTATTTCTATCATCGGTTATATTGCTATTCATTATATGTATGCGGATAAAAATTTAATTTATATGATGATAAACGTAATGTTTTTCATGTTAATAGGATTAACTTGGCAAAACATAGGGATTGCCTATTTTCAACTGACGGAACGTATGAAGTATATAGCGCTCATAAAAGTTGTATCAGCATCAGTTGTCATTATAATTACATGTTTTTGTATTTTCGGAGAGTTACCGGTGTATGTAACAGCTCGCTTATATGCTTTTGGGTATATGATCGGTGGTTTATTCAGTATATATATCATGAGAAGAAAGACGAAAATGAATATGAAAGTCGTAATTCATAAAGCGTTATTTTGGCAATTAACTCCCTTTATTATTAGCGGTTTTTTAATAATGAGTACGCCACAATTAGCGC
This sequence comes from Bacillus sp. FSL R9-9497, assembly GCF_038005805.1. Classification (NCBI taxonomy): domain Bacteria; kingdom Bacillati; phylum Bacillota; class Bacilli; order Caryophanales; family Bacillaceae; genus Bacillus; species Bacillus sp. FSL R9-9497. The sequence continues at coordinate 1,535,036 of NZ_JBBOTY010000001.1, forward strand.
CTATCTTGCTTAACTATACATTGCCATTAAGTATGGTAGGTATTTTTGCAGTGGCGTACCGGATGCCGGCAGCTTTATATCAAGTACCAGGGGTAATTGCAGGTGCATTTTTTCCGGTGCTCTTTAAGCATTATAACCAGAATAATATAGAAGAGCATACGAAATTAAATTTGCTTCAAATTAAATCAATGATGATTGTAGGAATATGTATGACGATCGGTTTATATCATTTAGCACCATACTTTATTTCTATATTTTTTCATGAAGAATGGAGCAATGCAGTAGAACCACTCAGAATATTATCATTTCTTATTGTGCTACAAAGTTTAAATATTGCCATTGCTGACGGTTTAACGACGAGTGGATGTCAAAATAAGAGGACTGTTGTGCAGTGTGTAGCATTGGTGATAGGTGGGGTTATGCTTTATAGCTTTAGTAGTCTTGGTGGAGTGATAGGAGCGGCATACGCTATGGTTTTATTTGAAATAGTCGCTTTAGTGGGATATATAGCGGTAAGTGTAGTGAAGAAAAAAATTGTATTCCAAATTGTAATACCGTATACACTTTATTTTGGTGTAACCTTTATTGGAGTGCAATATATATTGCATACATATCATTTAATTGCGCTTGTTCTTAATATACTAATTGTAGTAGCTGCCATATTCCTATATGATTATGAGCTAAAAAAACTTCTTCTTTCTTTTATAAGAAAAATACGCAAAAAGGATTATATTACGAAACAGGGGATATAGCCTATGGAAAATAATATGAAAGTATCAATGGGATGGATTATTCTTCTAATATTATTTGTCATGTTAAGTAAATACAATTTATATATTGGATTTTCATTGAAGATATATATGATTTTTTTAGTCATATATTTTTGTTTAACAATTAAAGACTTTCATATTCAAAAGTTATATTTTCATGAAGTTATATTTTTACTGTTTTATTTCATTTATTGTTTAAGCGGAATTCTTTCTATGTATTTAAATGCTAGTATTCGTATGATTTTTGGCGTGCTACTCGTTTTAGGATGCTATTTTATAATGAGAAATTTATTGGGGAATACTGAAATAGTGGTACTTGAATCATCTATTGCTTATGTAGGAATAGTATTTAATGTTGTAAGTCTACTACTCTATATAATCGGTTTACAATACTTTAGTTTATACGGTGGAGAAGAGAGAGAAATTTTTGCTGGATTATTAGTTGATAGAGGATATCCACGGTTAATTGGATTGCTAGATGATCCTAACATTTTTATTTTCTATAATACAATATTTTTTATGTACTATATGACGAATTTGCAAAATATCACTAACATCTTAGGGTTAATTTTATGTGTTACGACGAGTCTATTAACCTTTTCAAGAGGGGGAATATTAGCGCTTGTGCTTGTCATTTTTGTATATATATGTATGTCTAGTTTCGCTAAAAAAATAAAAATAATTATGAGTTTAGTATTGTTTAGTGTAGTTATTTTTAGTTTATCGAATAGTGTAATGGGGGGGCAATTAGATGACATATTAAATAAACGAATTTCTGATTTTTCCCATGATAATGGAAGTGGTAGATTTACATTATGGGAAGCTGCTTTTAAATATTATTTATCCAATCCATATATCGGAATTGGTGCGTTTAACTTCTCGAATTATTATGAGTATCAATTTAATGAAAAATTATATGTACACAATACATTTTTAGAAATTTTGTCTGAGTCGGGCACAATTGGTTTTCTTCTATATAGTGCGTTTTTATTCATATTAATGTTTAAGTTAGCGCAGCATACTTTGTTTCGTGAAAAACCATACCTTCTATTGACTATGATTGCATTTTTATTTCAGATGATGTCATTGTCACTCATTATTAACGAAGCGTTCTTTTTATTTTTAGCAGTTGTTGTGAAGTATATTTCAATATATGAAGGAAGGGGAAAGATAGATGGTAAAATGTCTATCAGCACATAATAAGGCGCCTCATGTTTCTGTAATAACACCTTCTTATAATAGTAGACGATTTATAGGTGAGACAATTTTATCTGTACAGAATCAATCGTATGAAAACTGGGAAATGATTATCGTTGATGACTGTTCAACAGACCAATCTGCCGCAAAAATTAAAGAGATAATAGAAGGAGACTCACGGATTAGGTTATTATCATTAAAAGAAAATGTTGGTGCTGCTAAAGCTCGGAATTTAGCGATTCGAGAGGCGAGAGGAAGGTACATTGCCTTTTTAGATAGTGATGATATATGGTTGCCGCATAAATTGAAGACACAATTGTTATTTATGGAAGAAATGAATATTGCTTTTTCATATGCGTCGTATAGTTTAATTGATGAAAATGGTAATGAATTAAATCGCGAAGTGAGTGTACCAAAATCTGTTGACTATCATTATTTAGTAGGAAATACAATTATCGGGTGTTTAACGGTGATGATTGATCGTGAAAAAATTCCGTATGTCGAAATGCCTAGTGTACAGCCGGAAGATACAGCGTTATGGCTGAACTTATTACATGAAGGGCATGAAGCAAAAGGGATACAGCAAGTATTAGCGAAGTATCGAATTGTAGCAAATTCTGTTTCGAGAAATAAAGTTAGAGCAGCTTTTCGGTATTGGAAATTATTAAGGGACCAAAAAAATCTTAATGCAGTGCAAAGCTTTTACTATTTTAGTAAGTATGCTTATCATGCTTATAAAAAAAATAAAATCAATGTAGTTGGGAAGACGCAATTATGAATATACTGTTGATGACTGATAAATTGATAACTGGCGGAGCCGAAAATTATTTCTGTAAATTAGAAAATAATTTGCATTATGAGGATTTTAAGATTTATACAGCTGCAGGTGATGGAGAACTATATGAATCCCTTACTAGAAAAGAAAATTTTATCTTACTTAGTCGATGGAATCATTTGAGAAATATTTATTATTTACGAAACGAAATTTGTAAACGAAAGATAGAACTTATTCATGCAAATAGTTTGCGGATGGTATTATATGCTTTTCTACTTCAAAAGTTTATTAAAAAAAAGATGAAAATTGTTTATACGAAACACAATGTAACGATATTAGAAAAGAAAATGCCAACGCTTTTTCGTTATTTCATGAATAAATATGTGAACAATATTATTACAGTAAGTGAGTTTGAAAAGAACAATTTAATTTCAATTCATGTAGCAGAAGAAAAAATAAATACAATTTATAACGGTGTTGATATTGAAAAGTTTTTATTCCAGCAGAAAAAGAAAGAATCTACATATAAAATAGGGATATTAGCTAGACTATCCAAAGAGAAAAACCATCAACTATTTGTCAAAATTGCAAATGTGTTGAAAAAGAGAAATGATTTTATGTTTTATATTGCTGGTGATGGACCAGAGAAAGAATCGATTATGAAAGAAATAGAAAAATATGGATTGCAGCAAAGGGTGAAGATGCTAGGGAATATTTCAGAGCCGCATGAGTTTATAGGGAATATGGACGCCTTACTTTTATTATCTTTTCGTGAAGTGTTTCCAATGGTAGTAATTGAAGCGATGGCTACAGGGACACCAATTGTTTCAATAGATGTTGGTGGAATACATGAAGCGGTAATAGATGGAGAGTCAGGTGTTTTGATATCTGAATATTGCGAATCTGAATTCGCAAGTGCGCTTGAGGAACTACAAGGGAATGAAGAAAAGGTAACTGCTATTAGATTGAAAGCACGAGAGAAAGCAATGAGATATTTTTCGTTAACTAAAATGATAGAGGAAACGAAAAATATATATGAATTAAACAAATGACCGAGTAGGTCGTTTGTTTTTTTTATTATAGAAACTTTTAAGAGACAACTCACATATTATATGAAAAAGGTAATATGAGGAGTGAATTTATTTTGTCAGAATATATTTCATCCCAAGAAGATTGTGCGCCAGAAAGTAGCGTTCATATTGATTGTTTTGGCGCAGTTCCAAACTCGGGAAATGATAGCTCATTAGCAATTCAGCAAGCTATTGATTATTGTGTAGCGAATCGAATTTCGACGGTTAGAATTACAGGGATAAATACGTACAAAATTGTAAAGCCGATTGTTATTAAATCAAACGTAAGATTAGAGTTGGATCCTACCGTAACACTGCAAATTGATGGGGATTTTAATGCATTTGAGCTACAAAGTAACGCTTCGATAGTTGGTGGTACTCTTCAAGTTATAAATCCATTGTTTCAATCTGCTGTTATTTATGTTTCTGGTTCACAACAAATCGAAGTACCTAATCAATCTGTTATATCAAATATAAATATAATAAATACAACTCCATCGTATAAAGGAAAAGCTATACATTTTTATTGTCAAAAGGCATGGGATTACATTAGTTTCTTTCAAGTTAAATTTATTCAAATTAAAAACTTTCAAACTGCAATATATTTGAAAACAGAGTATATAGATGATATCAATACACCTTGCTGGATTAACGCAAATGTATTTCAATCTATATTTATTGATGGATGTGTGTATGGGATTGAAGTTGATGGAAATAGTGATTTGCCAAATGAAAGTTCAGGAAATACGTTTCATGATATTCAAGTGCAATGTAGACAACAAACGAAAAAAGTAATTCGTTGTTCAGGTGCGTATAATACATTTGATTGTATGATTTGGGATACGTACCGGATGAGTAGTGAACAAATTGTCATTGAATTTTCTTCTAATTCTCATCGTAACTCCCTTTTTTCAAATCTGCTTTCAACAACTATTGTAGATAAAGGACAATACAATGTTTGTAAGTCTACTTATGAAGAATCCCTACGAATTCAGTTACCATTGACGTTAAATAGACCTCATTTAATAGGGAATCAAGATGATATTTTAGTAAATGCTCAGCAGAAATATAACGTTAAGCAAGTAAGTGGAAAAGTGCCGTACGGGGGAAATCTCACAAATTGCTTTAATTTAATAGATGAGCAAAGTGTAAACTATATTGACGTTCCAGATAGTAACCCAGTTGTCATTGAACTTGATTTTACGAAAAAACCAATACAAATGTTAAATTGTTTTGGAATGTATTTTGGATGGGGAGAGAGTCCAAAGAAAATTAAAATTGAATATGCATTAAGTGCAACTGGAAATTGGGTTATTGCGTCGGATGTTCCATTAAATGTAGGCGATACAATTATTTCGAATATGAAAGCGACTCAGTTATATAAAGTAAGAATTACATTAAGTGGTTATTCTCAAGATCATAAACGTTTTCGAATTAATCGCATTTTTGCAAGATCTTCTATGGAAAATGGGAGTGCTTGGTTAGCGACAACTGGCGGAAGGATGTTTGGAGATATTGAAATAGAGGCAAGTAAAGGTATAATCATGAAGACTGCTAGTGGAGTGAAATGGAAAGTTACTATTAATGAAGCTGGCCAACTTATTACGACTAAAATAACTTGAGGTGGTGTTTAATCGTATATCCTTGGACGAGTTACAATGTAGTGGAATATAGGTAATGAAAAAGAGATTGTAATTTGGTTTCAACCAAACTACAATCTCTTTTTTGTTTCAATTATTTCCACCAAATCCAAGTCCAAAGGTAATTTCGTACATTTCGAGGAGTAATGCGAATGAAGCGTTCACCGTCAAAGAAGCAATTTAAATTTGGAAGTGTTTCATCTGGATTTTCTGGAACAAAGGTGACGATGTTTTCGTTACTTGTAACGGTTACTGTAATTGGTGGATCGGTAGGCGAGACTTGAAGTTGTAACGAAATATTGGCCGTATTTTTAAATGGAGTATTAACAGGTGGACTTATTACTTGTACTGTGAATAACACGATAATTGTTTCGTTTGGTTCTAAATTAGTGGTAACTAGGAAACCGATATTCGGATTTGCTAGTGGAGAGCGTTCACCGTTAATAAAGACAGTGCCGTTTATAAATTGTAAACCTGCTGGAATGGTATCTTGTAAAGAAATATTTGAGAGTGAAATTTCGGCAGTATTTGTAATACGCACCGTGTAATCAAAATATTGATTTAAATAAGCTGAGCTGACGGAAGCATTTTTCGTGACTGTTGTAGTTATAAATTGAACTGGTATACGAACGATGTTTGAATTAACAATGAAAGTAATAATTGGATCCTGTGGTGTCAATTGAAAGGCAGCGGTAACTGTTGCAGAATTTATAATTGTACTGTTTGAAGGAATAGAAGTTACGAGAACTTGAAATGTTATAGTTGCTACTGTATCTGCAGGTAAAGAACCAATATTAATACCAGTGTCTGGACGAACGTTTTGAACGGTAGAACCGTTAATTGTTACGCTATTTTCTATAAATGTTGTACCAGCTGGAATTGTGTCTATAACAGAAGTACTAATTGTGGGAATTGGGGAGTGATTAAATACCGCTAATGTGAATGTAATGATATCTCCTATAACGATAATAGATTTGTCAGCTGTTTTTTCAATGCGAATCAACGGATCAACTACTGTCGTTGTAACGATATTTGTTTGCTTTGTAATCGTAATAGGTGGTTTTGTTGGATCAATGATAACGGTATAGGAAACAGAAGCATCGTTATTAATTGTAGGTTGAAGAGTAGAAGAAGATATTGTCACTTGGAACGTAATAATAACAAATTCATTAGGCGCAAGATTTCCTAAAGTAATACCATTTTCAGGGTTCTCATTAGGCTGATTGATCCCGTTAATCGTAACACTACCAGCAACAAAAGTCGTATCTATTGGTACAGTGTCTATGGCAAGAAGGTCGTCAATCGTTACATTACCGCTATTCGTAATCGTAATTGTATACGTTAAAGTTTGACCAGGTAAGGCGTTTGTTACATCAGCAGACTTAAAAGCAATGACGTTATCATTTTGGACAGTAGTTTTGACAGTATTTGTTGTAGTCGTATTTGTAACAGGTATGTTATTTGGGTTGACTATATAGTTAAAAGTAGTAATTGCGTTGTTGTTTAGTTCATTTGGTGTTGGAATAGAAGTCACAGTTACTTGGAATGAAACGATAGCATCTTCACTAATAGTTATAGTACCAATTGGTATGCCGCTTACTGGATTCACTCCTGGAAGAGTTTCTCCGTTTACAATGACGCTATTTTCTATAAACGTAGTACCTTGAGGAATAATATCTTGAATGATTACATCATTTACTGCAACATTACCGGTTTGATTTAGTGTAATCGTATACGTTAACGTATCACCAACCGTTGCAAATGCAAGGTCAACAGTTTTATTACTATTCAAATTCGCGTGATTAATTTCTGTTGCTGCAGCTGATGAAATAATAGTTTCGGTAATAGGTGGTCGATCTGGTAACGTGTATTCATATTCAATTGTACTCGTGTTAGAGATAGGATTTGTTTGTGGAATCGAAGTAACTCGTACTTGGAATAGAACAGTTGCTGTCGTATTAGGCGGAATGTTATCAATTTGTATACCGTTAAGTGGATTGTTATTTGGACGAGCGTTTCCGTTCACAATAACACTATTCTCTATAAAGTTCGTATTTGCTGGGATGATATCTGTAACAATAATGTTTTCTATTTGTATATTTCCGTTATTTATGATGGAAATTGTATAAGGGATGATTGTTTGTAGGTCAGCATATTGGATAGGTGTTGTTTTTGTCGCAATTACATTAGCAGAAATAACTTCAGTGAAGGTAATATTGCTAGTCGATATTTGTTCTTCCACGTTTATTGTATAACGAGAAGTTGATTGATTTTGAACACGACCGCTGGCTGGAAGAGCTACGACGGTAACAGAAAATGTGACTGGGATAGAAGTGTTAGGAGCAATCGTTCCTACAAGTATACCAGCACTTGGATTGGCATTAAGCTGAGGAATGTTATTTACTAAAACGCTACCGTCAATAAAGGTTGTTCCATCAGGTATATTGTCTGTAAATACAACAGCAGTTGCATCCGTATTCCCCGTATTCGTTAAAGTTGTTGTATAAGTTAAAATGTCACCAATCGTTACAGAGATCAAATCAACAGTTTTAAGTGAAACGATATCAGCATTATTAATTTGAACGAAAGTAGTATTGGAAGTAGTAGATTTTTGAATTGGTGCAAAGTCAGGATTGAAAAGAAAGTCGTAGACGATGTTTGCAGTATTAGGTGTTGGATTTACAGCAGGTAAATTCGTAACGGAAACTTGGAATGTTATTGTAGCCATTTGACCTGCTGCGACATTAGGAATGGAAAAGCCGATATTTGGATCTGCTGCAGGAAGTACAGTATTGTTAACTATTACACTTCCTGGAATAAATACTGTTCCATCCGCTATAGTATCTGTAAAAAAGATGGAGTTAGTTGTAGTCGATCCATTATTTTGAATGAATACTGTATATTCAATGGTTTCATCAATGTTAGCTAATACAGTATTAGCGGATTTTGTAGCAATAAGAATAGCATCAATAAATTGTATATTTGTACTATTGGAAGAGGTTGTTTCTGAAATTGGTGGTCCGCTTGGGTCTGGTCGATACTCATAGTGAATGACGGCGATATTATTAATGTTATTTTGTGGCGGTATAGAGACTACGCTTACTTGGAACGTAACAATAATCGTATTATTTGGAAGAATTATATCAAGATTAATACCGGTAATTGGATTTTCGTTAGGTCTTGGTACGCCATCTACAAGAATGCTATTTGGAACGAATGTGGTGCCAGAAGCAATTGCGTCAAGTAGGAGAGTATTTGTAATAGGTATTGTACCGGCGTTTGTAACTGCGACTGTATATGTGATGATTTGACCGATACGTGTAATGGATCTGTTAGCGGATTTAATTGCACTAACATTTGCCGTTCGCACTTCAGTATTTACTGCATTTGATAACGATCTACGCTGAATAATTGGAGAACTAGGGTCAATTTGGTATTCGTACGAAGTGTCTGAAATATTAATGACTGTATTGCCCTCTGGTATATTTGTAAGTTGTACTTGGAATGAAATAGTGACTGTTTCATTTGGTTGTATCGTGCCGAGAGTTACTCCGTTTTCAGGATTAGCGCCAGGCTGAGTTACATTATTTATTGCTAAGCTATCCTCAATGAATATAGTACCTTCTGGAATGTTATCAATGAACACGGTATTGTTAGCCGGAACGGTTCCTATATTTTGTAGTGTATTTGTGTAGGTAATAATTTGCCCGATTGATATGAAATTTACATCCGCGCTTTTAACAGAAATAATATTTGCATTTTGAAGTGATGTTGTAACAATGTTAGAATTTGCAGAGCGATTTACTGGTGGGGCTGTAGGAATACTTACATATTGGTAAGTTGCTGAAGATTGATTTGCAATTTCGGTTTCAGTAGGTGGATTATTTGTTTGCACTTGAAATAGTATCGTTTTGGAACTGTTTGCTGGAATTGTTCCAATCGGTATTCCGTTTTCAGGATTTACACCTGGCTGAAGGACACCATTAATTGTGACACTATCGGGAACGAATGTAGTCCCAGCTGGAATAAAATCTGTGAAATTAATATTTATTGCGTCAACATTACCGATATTTTTCACTTCAGAAATATAAAGTATAGTTCCGCCAATATCTACAGTTGTTGGATTGGATGTTTTAGTAATTGTCAATTGTGCTTGCACGAAATTTGTAATGACGATATTACTAGTAGATGTTTCAGTAATAGGCGGTTGCCCTGGGTCTGGTTGGATTGTATATGTTGTATTGGATTGATTTGTAATCGATTCTTGCGAGAATGAATCGTTAATAAGAATTTGGAACGAAATAAGATGAGTAGCGTTTGCTGCTAGGGTAGGTAAAGTAACACCTACATTTGGATTAGCACCAAGTATAGTTGTTCCGTTAAGTGTAAAACTATTTTCTACGAATGTAGTATTTTGGGAGATAGTATCTGAAAATATGAGATTAGTAGCTGGAATATTTCCGGTATTTTCTAGTGTTATTGTGTAAGTCAAAATATCACCTGTTGTTGCTTGAGGTGCATTGACTGCTTTTAAAGAAAGGATAGTCGCATCCGAAATTTGTGTGAAAGCAGGATTAGACGTAATTGTTCGAGAGATGATAGGAGCAGTTGGATCGGCGATAAAAGTATAGTCAATACGGGCTGTATTAGAAATTGGGTTCACTCTTGGTATAGATTGAACGATAACCTGGAATGTTACAGTGACGATTTCTGACGGTGTGATGGAGTTTAATGGTATTCCTACGTTAGGATCGGCACCTGGAACAGAAACACCATTAATGGTAACGCTATTCGGAATAAATGCAGTTCCTTCTGGGACCAAATCTGTTAAAGTAACTGTATTTGCAGTAGTATTTCCGTTATTTTGAACGACTACTGTGTAAGTGATTGTACCGTCAGTAGATTGTACGAGAGAATCTGTACTTTTAATTACGGATAACGATGCATCAACAACAGCTGTATTAACCGTATTAGACGAGGATGTTGCTGTAACAGGAGGTTGACTTGGATTGACAATATACGTGTAACTTGTAAGTGCTTGATTTATAATCGCTCCTTGCGGTGGAATAGAACTTGCAAGAAATTGGAACGTAATAGTAGCGGAATCACCTGGTGCGATAATACCAACTGGAATACCGAGAGTTGGACTTGCATCTGGAAGTGAACTCCCGTTGAGCGTAACACTATTTGGAACAAATAATGCTCCTTCAGGAACTCCGTTAATGAGTAATACAGAGTTTGCAGGGAAGTTTCCAGTATTCGTTAATGTTGCTGTATACGTAATTACATCCCCGATAGATACAATTGAACGATTTGCTTGTAAAACAGTTGTAACAGTCGCGTTATTAATTTGTGTTGAAGCGCTATTAGAATTTATCGTGCCTGTAACAGGAGGAGAGGCCGGATCAACGATGAATGCGTATTGAATAGATGCTACGTTTGTAATCGGATTTGAAGGTGGAGTAGATGTAACTATGACTTGGAAAGTAACGGTTAAGGAACTACCTGCGCTAACTGTTCCGATATTCACTCCGTTATTTGGATTTGCGCCTGGAATAGTACTTCCATTTACAGCAAAACTATTTTCAACAAAGGTCGTTCCAGTTGGAACTGGGTCTGAGAAATTTACATTCGTAGCGTTTGTATTGCCGTTATTTTGAATCGAAACTGTATAAGTGATCCTATCTCCAATATTTGCAAAGGCTGTATTAGCAGTTTTTACAGCTGAAAGTATGGCTGTATTAATAGAAGTAACGAAGACATTCGTTTCCACATTGCCAGGCTGAGCTAGTAATGCATTGCCTACGTTATATTGGAAGTTAACAAATCCTAAGTTTTGGAGTTCAGGTGTGAACGTTGTTGGATTACTTACGATTTGTACTTGGAATATGATTGTAACAGTTTGATTTGGATTGATTGTATTTATGCCAACACCTTCAATGATAGAAGCCGATGGTAATGGAGTGCCATCAACAATAACTGATCCTGCAACAAATTGTGTCCACGATGGTAAAGGGTCTGAGAATATAGCGTTGTTAGCAGGAATATTGCCTGTGTTCGTAATAGTCGTTGTATACGTAATTGTATCACCAATCGTTGCAAAAGTTTTATCTCCTATTTTAATAGTATTTAAAATAGCACTTTCAATTTTTGTTGTCACGTTGTTAGAAATAATATTTTTTGAAACTGGAGGATTAGCTGGATTAACGATATGTTGAAAGCTAACGCTAGCTTGATTAGTAATTGGATTTATAGGCGGAATTTCATTGGCGATAATGTGAAATGCTACGATGACAGATTCGTTTGGCGCGATATCACCGATTGGAACGCCTGTAATGATATCTGCATTTGGGATGCTAGTTCCGTTTAGTGTAAAGCTATTCGGTTCAAAGGAAGTTCCGTCTGGAATAAGGTCGGTAAAAATAACATTCGTTGCACTCACATTTCCGCTATTTGTAATTGTAACGGTGTAGGTAATATCCTGCCCGATATCTACCGTAGATACATTTGAATTTTTTTGTGCAGTAAGGATAGCGCTATTAATTTGTGTTGTCGTTGTATTAGATTGATTGGAAGTTGTAATAGGTGGCTGGCTAGGGTCAACGACATAATGATATGTGATAGAAGCAGAATTAGAAATAGGATTAAGTGTTGGAAGTGTAATAACAGTTGCTTGGAATGTAACGATTGCCGTATTACCACCATTAATGGAACCAATATTTACACCAGTTGATAAATCGGCGTTTGGAATGGTTTGCCCATTAGCTGTGAAACTATTTGGAACGAAACTTAAATTGCTATCAAGAATATCGATAATAGTTACATCAGTTGCGGTCACATTCCCGGTATTAGGAAGGTTAAGTGTAAATGTTATTGTATTACCAACATCCGCAAAAGTAAGATTTGCTGTTTTGGTGCTAATAATAGTTGCGTTGTTTATTTGAAGGAGTGTAGTGTTGGAAGTAGCTGCACTTGAAACGGGAGGATTAACAGGATCAACAGTAAATTCATACGTCGTTGATGCTGTATTTGGTGCTGGGTTACTAGGGGGAATATTGTTTACTGTAACTTGAAAGACGATGCTATATATTTCATTTGGTGGAAGTGTTGCAAGTAATACACCTGTATTTGGATCCGCGTTAGGTTGTAAAACGCCATCGACAGTTAATGTGTTAGGAACAAATGTGAGTCCACTTGGTAATGCATCTGTGAATACAATATTAGTTGCATCGGTATTGCCTACATTGGTAATAGAAGTAGTATAAAAAGCAGTTTGCCCGATATCTGCAAAGGATACACTTTCATTTTTCGTCATAGACAATATTGCTTCGTTAATTTGGGTTGAAACAGGATTACTAATTGAAGTTTCTGAGTCAGGTGGTGAGACTAATTGATACGATGTTGATGAGAAATTTACAATTGGGTTTTCGGTTGGTAATGATGTAACAGTAACTTGGAACGAAACTGTTACTGTAGTCCCGGCTGTTATTGTCCCAATATTCACACCGTTCGATGGGTCCGCCTCACTTTGAGAAACTCCATTAATAGAAAATGTGTTTGCAATAAATGTAGTTCCACTTGGCACGGTATCTGTGAATATAACATTTTGTGCAGATGAGTTTCCATTGTTTGTTAAAGCGACAGTATAAGTGAGTGTGTCTCCAATACGACTAAAGGATTTATCGACTTGTTTTAATGAAAGAATGGTAGCTGTATTAATCGTAGTAAACACTGTGTTTGAAGTAACGTTTCTTGAAACAATAGGTGCATTGGGATCAGCAATAAATGTGTAAGAAGCAGTAGCGGAATTGGCAATAGGATTTTGAACAGGGGTAGAAGTAGCGGTAACTTGAAATGCTATAGATATTGAGCTGTTAGGAGCAATTGATCCAATCGTTATGCCTGTATTAGGATTCAATCCAATTTGTGTGAGTCCATTTATTGTAACGCTATCAGTAATAAATGTTGTACCATTTGGTATAAGATCCGTGAAAGTAATATTCGTTGCATTTGTATTACCGTTATTCGTTAAAATTGTCGTATAGGTTATGGTATCGCCTAGTGTTACAAGGGTTTGATCGACCGATTTTACCATCGTTATCATAGCATTTAATACAGGGTTTGTAGCAATATTCGTTGAAGTAGAGGTAGTAGCAGGAGCGCTGTTTGGATTAACAGTATAAGAATATAAAATTGTATCATTACCCATAATTGAACTGGAAGGGGGAACAGAAATAACATTTACTTGGAAAGTAACAGTTACTGTTTCACCAGGAGCGATATTTGGTATGTTTACTCCAAGTGCTGGTTGCGCACTAGACTGCTGAACGCCATTTATTGTGACTGAATTTGGTATAAAGGTAGTGCTAGCTGGAATAGCGCTTGTGAAAGTAATATTCGTTGCGGCTGTATTTCCGGTATTTGTAATAGTAGTTGTATACGTAATCGTATCTCCAACTGAAACGATAGATTTATCAGCACTTTTTTTGGTTGTTAAAATTGCGCTATTGATAGTTGTCGAAACTGCATTAGATACATTTGTTTGTGATACGGCAGGTTGGCTAGGATCGACCACATGTGTGAATTGTACAGAACTAGAATTAGAAATTGGATTTATACTTGGAATGCTTGTAACAAGTACGTTAAGAGTAATCACGGCCGTTCCATTTGGGTTTATATTTCCAATCTGAATTCCGTTAGCTGGATTTCCGATTTGCTGTGTACCAGAATCGTTTGTAAGAGTGCCAGATATGAATGTCGTTCCATCAGGTAAAGTATCCGTAAAAATTATATTTTGTGAAGTGACATTTCCAGGGTTACTTAATGTAATTGTATAAGAAATTGTATCGCCAATTGTTGCGAAAGTTTTATTTACAGATTTGATTGCCACAATTTCCCCAGAATTTATTTGTGTCGAAACTGGATTAGATGTCGTATTTCTTGAAACGAGTGGTAAGTTTGGACCTGTCATAAATTGATAATTAATGGAAGCGCTGTTTACAACCGGTGAGTTTGGTCCGCCTGGTCCAATTGTGAAAATTGGATTTGGAATGCTAACTACTTGCACACGGAAGGTAACGTTTATAAAATCTCCAGCAATAATATCCCCAATCGGTATCCCATTCGCTGGATTTACTCCAGGCAATAAAACTCCGCCTACTCGAACGCTATCTTCTATAAATACTGTGTTATTTGGAATCGGATCTGTAAAAATGATATTCGTAGCAGTTTCGTTTCCTATATTATCCAATAAAACAGTGTACGTTAAAAATGAATTTCCAAGTGCTACGTCAGAAAATAGTCGATCTACACTTTTCGTTGCTTGAATAATCGCTTCGTTAATTTGAACTAAAGTTGGATTACTTGTAGCTGTTTCTGTCACCGGCGGCTGGGTAGGATCAATAATGATCGAGTATGTTGTGCTAGATTGGTTCAAAGTTGGGTTTGTAGCTGGTATTGAGCCAACGATAGCTTGAAAGCTAATTGTTGTCGTTCCTCCAACTGGAATTGAGTCTAAAGAGATTCCGCTATCTGGTCTAAATCCAAGTTGTGGGATTGTATTAATTTGTACGCTATCAGGAACGAATGAAAGTTCAGGTGGTAATATATCTATAAAAACAGGTGTGTTTGCTGAAGTATTTCCGCTATTGGTGAGGATAGTTGTATACGTAATTGTATCTCCAACAGCAGCAAAAGCACTGCTTGCAGTTTTTGTTGCGATAACGGAAGCAGTATTTACTTGTGTAAAAGTTTTATTAGATTGAACTGTTCGTGAAACTGGCGGTTCATTTATATCTACAATAAAGCTATATTGAAGCGATGATTTGTTCGGGATTGGATTAGGGTTTGGAAGTGTTGTAATGTTTACTTGAAAACTGAGTGTAGCAGATGCATTTGAATTCAAGTTACCAATATTGATACCGTTTTGTGGATTTGCATTAGTAATAGTTGTTCCATTTACCGTAAAACTATTTGGAATAAACGTTGTACCATTTGGAATTACATCTGTAAAAATAACATTGTTTGCGGTAGTATTACCGGAATTAGTAATGGTAGAAGTGAAAGTAAGTGTATCTCCAATAGTAGCGAATGTTGAATTGACAGTTTTATTTATAGAAAGAGTAGCATCAATAATTGGAGTAACCGTTGTATTCGTAATTGTACTATTAACAGCAGGTGATTGGTTGGGATTCACGGTATATTCATAATTTACAAGAGCATTATTTGTTAATGTGCCACTAGGTGGTATCGCTAAAATTTGTGCTTGAAAAGTAATGAATACAGTATCTCCTGGCGAAATATCTGCCAAGTGAATACCAAGTGATGGATCTAATCCTGGTTGTGGGACATTATTGATCGTTACGGAGTTTTGGATAAATGAAGCTCCTGCACCAAGCCCATCCGTTAAAACAGTCGCACTAGCAGGAGTATTACCTGTATTTGTTACTGCAATCGTATAGGTAACGATATCGCCAATTGCAGCTGTCGGTGTATTTACAGACTTAGTAGCGACAATAGTAGCGTTATTAATTTGAGTTGTTATTACATTACTTAACGTATTGGCCGATGCTGGAGGTAAGTTAGGATCTACGACGTACTGGTACATTGTATTGCTTTGGTTCGGGATTGGATTTGGATTCGGGATAGAATTTACTTGTACTTGGAACGAGATAATCGTATTTGCATTCGGATTTATTGGATCAATGGCAATTCCGCTTGCTGGATTTACATTAGGCAGTGTATTCCCGTTTACAGTAACACTATTAGCAATAAATGATGTCCCGTTTGGAATTACATCTGTAAATATTACATTTGATGCAAGTGTGTTCCCGTTATTCGTTAAAGTAGTCGTGTACGTAATAATATCATTTACGTTAGCAAACTGTTTATCTACCGATTTAGTAGCGGCAATTGAGGCGTTATTAATAGTTGTCTGTACAGTGTTAGAAGCAACCATCTGCATTACAGCTGGTTTGGATGGATCATACGTATATTGGAATGTTGTGCCTGATTGATTTGTAATTGGGTTTACAGCAGGGATAGTTGGTACAAAAACTTGGAATGCAACGGTGCGTGATGAATTCGCTCCTATCGTACCAATTGAAATGCCGGTAGCAGGATTTGCGTTAGCTACAGGGACATTATTAATCGTTACAGTATTAGGAATGAAGAGGGTACCCGCTGGAATGATATCTGTAAACGTTACATTAGCAGCAGGGATATTCCCGTTATTCGTTAAAATAGTCGCATATAATATGACATCACCGACATCAGCGAAGTTTGTACTCGTTAGTTTTGTAGCAACGATATTAGCAGTATTAATTTGTGTAGTTACTATATTGCTAGCAGTGTTTCTAACAAGAGCAGGTAAGTTTGGATCAGCGATAAAGCTATATTGAAGTGAAGCGCTGTTTTGAATTGGGTTTGGTGAAGGTAGCCCATTTGCACTTATTTGAAAAACAATCGTTGTAAAACCACCTGAAGGAATGGAGCCGACTTGAAGACCGGTACTAGGGTCTGCACCTTGTTGTAAAGTACCACCTATAAAAATACTATTTGGTACGATAGTGGAGCCATTAGGGATTATATCGGTAACAATAACATTATTTGCTGTAGTATTGCCAAGATTAGCTAAAGAAATTGTATATGTGATTGGTTGCCCGACGTCGGTGATAGTTAAATCTACTTCTTTGACAATAACAACATTTGCTAAATTAATTTGTGTACTTACAGTGTTACTTACAGATGTTTCTATAGTTGGTGGATCACCCGGATTTAGAATAAAGCTATACTGTGTACTAGATGAATTTAATGTTGGATTTTGTGTTGGTAAAGAGGTGACGGTTACTTGATAAGAGACGGTAAGTGAACCGTTAGCAGCAATGGAAGGTAGTGGAACACCTATATTTGGATCTGCGTTATTTTGAAGTACACCATTAATAAGAAAAGTGTTTGGAATAAAGGTAGTACCGTCTGGATTCGTATCTACGAAAGTAGGGCTATCAGCAGAAACACTTCCTGCATTCGTCAAAGTAACAGTATAAGTTAATGTATCCCCTACGGTAGCGAACGCTCGATCCACTGTTTTGGCTGAAATGACATTTGCATCGTTTACTTGAGTAAATGTAGTAGTTGAAGTAGTGTTCTTACTTACAGGTGAAGCGTTTGGATCAACGATAAAGTTATAGGAGATGGAAGCGCTATTTGAAATAGGGTTTGGATTTGGAATGCTAGTTATTACTACTTGGAATGAAGCTGTAATTGTAGTATTAGCATTGATGCTACCAATATTGATGCTAGCTGGTGTAACGCCTGGCTGAGTAACACTGTTAACTATAACGCTGTTTGGGATAAAGGCGGTTCCATTCGCAATTGAATCAGATAGTAATATATTGTTCGCTGCAACATTTCCATCGTTAGTAAGAGCAAAGGTGTAAGTTAATACATCGCCAACTTCCGCAAACGTTTTATCTACAGATTTATTAACATGGAGATTTGCTAGTCTAATTGTTGATGTAACAGAATTAGAATTTGCTGTTTTTGAAGTCGGTGGCAAACTTGGATTTACAGTGTAAATATAAGAGGCGAAAGCGTTATTAATAATAGGGTTTTGGGCAGTAATGTTAATGACTGTTACTTGAAAGGATAAGGTAAAAGTAGCTCCACCAGGAATTGTGCCGATAGGTAAAGCAACGAGAGAATCTACATTCTGCAAAACTCCGTTTAGTGTTACAGTACCAAGAGTCAATATCGTACCGTTTGGAAGTGGATCTGTTAGTTGAACGTTATTAGCGGCTGCATTTCCACTGTTTGTAATAAGGATTGTATAACTTATCGTTTCGCCAATTGTGGCAAATTGTTTGTTAGTTGATTTTGTTAATGTTACATTCGCATTGTTAATTTGAGTGGAAACGAGATTAGAAGAAATGTTTTTTGTAACGGGAGATTGGCTAGGGTTGACGGTATATTGATAAGAAGCGCTTGATCCGTTAGATACGACATTTGACGCGGGTATTGTGTTTACTACTACTTGAAATGCAACATTTTTTATTGTGCCGCTTGGGATGGATCCAATGTTCACGCCGGTAGCAGGGTTTGCGCCCACTTGTGTCGTGCCATCTATTGTTAAACTGTTTAGAACAAAAGTTGTTCCAGTAGGAATGATATCTGTAAAAATAACATTGTTCGCATTGGTATTACCTGTACCTGTAAAGGAAACGGTGTACGTTAGTGTATCACCAATATCTGCGAAATTTTTATCTACTGCTTTTGCCATTGTTACAGTGGCGTTATTCACTTGAGTAGATACGATATTGGTCGTATCAGTCCCACTTACTGCAGGTTGATTTGGTACAGGAATGTATTGATATGTTGTTGTTCCACTATTTAATATTGGGTTTGTTTGAGGGATAGAAGGAACGAGCACTTGGAATGAAATAGTAGTAGTGGAATTTGCGGCAATTGAACCAATTGTTATACCATTAGCGGGATTTGCGCCAGCTTGAGTAACTCCGTTCACAGTTACACTCCCTGGAATGAAAGTAGTCCCGCTAGGAATCGGATCCGTATATATCACATTCGTTGCAGCGATATTTCCTATATTAGCTAAGGCAATACTGTAAGTTAATGTTTCACCAATATCGGTAAAAAGTTTGTTAACTGATTTTGTTCCATTAATATCTGCCAGATTAATTTGTGTTCCAGCAGAATTGCTTGTTGCAAGGCCGTTAAAGGTTGTTCCTCCAGCGATTGGTGTATATTGAAATGTAATATTAGCAGTGTTAGAGATAGGATTTTGACTTGGAAGAGAAACGACAGTAGCTTGAAAAGTTACTGTACGAGAAGCACCATTATTAATTGTTCCAAGAGATATACCAGCTGCAGGATTAGCATTTGTTTGTGGTACGTTATCTACTGTTACAGTGCCGGGTATAAAAGAAGTACCGCTAGGGAGACTATCTATAAAAATAGCGTTATTGGCAGGAAGAAGCCCGGTGTTAGGGATAGTAACTGTATAAGTGAGAATATCTCCAATTGCAGCAACACTTTTATTCACGCTTTTCGTCGCTTGTATATTTGGTGAGTTTATATTAATTTGTAAGCCTACTGTATTTAACATATATGCGTCTCCGTTAGTAGTTAAACGGATTGCGGCGGATACTTGTGAGTTTGTTAAATAAGGAGAAATATCAATGGAAGTAATGTCCCAGCCCTGTCTTCCTGCGGAGATGTTTGTACTTGTAGAAGCACTTTGATTTCGCGTTCCAAATGTCCCTGTTGTATCTAAGTTTCCTGCAGCATTATTAACTTGAGAACCGAAGAAATTATTTATAGCATTGTTTGGTCCAGATAAAGCATTTAATGAACTGAAATTTGGTCCAAATAAAGCTTGATCCCCGGTTAAATCTGCATCTCCTTCGGTAGAACTTAAAAATAATCTCCCGCTTACTGGTCCTCCTGAAGGTGTTAAAAATCCAGAAACAGATACATCGGCACTACCAGTTTCTGCAGAAACACGGTTACCAGCTACATAAATGGTTAAGTTTCTTGCAGGTAATGTCCCGTTTTGATAAGCGACAATGAGTGTCCATCCGGCCGAGTTAATGGATCCATTTGAAGCATCTAAAGGATCAACAAGTCCAGGGACAGCTCCTGTAGTATAAGAACCAGAACCTCCAGCTTGAATAAGAGTTGTTACGTCTGCTGAACGAGTATAAAAGCCAAATGTAATAGAGTTTGAAACGAACGTTTGATTTGAAGCTGTAACAGCTGAAGGAGTAATTGAGTATGTTGAAACGGGTGTTGTAAATGAAACGGGATTACCTAGAACACTCGTAATGTTTTGATCACGAGATAAATAGTTTCCACCCCAAACGAGTTCTGCGTAAAGAATAGTGCTACCAGCAGGGATATTTAAAATAGCGGTAGAACTATTTTGTGTATAGGTTAACGTTGTACCTGCGGGAAAAGTAGGTACTTGTAAAGCGGTATTCGTAGTTATAAACGCACCAATTGCCCCGATTGTACCAGCACGGTTTTGATTACTAATTTTACTTAATCCTAAAGTATTACCTGTAATAGCGAGTGCCCCGTTAGTGGTGGTAGAAAATCGATTCGTAATGGGCATGTTGTCACCTCATTTCCAATATAGTCTTGGTCAAAATAGGATATGTGTGTGATAAATAAATGGAAACATGTACAAGTTGATTTGATAATAATGATTTAAATGTCTAGATAAGGGGATGGAGTATGATTGAATTGGAAATTAGAGTGGAGCGTCTTAGGGAAGCAAAAACAGGGAATATTGTATCATTATCTTCTTATATTGGGTGGGATTATAACAGAGAAGAAATTGAGACTATTTTTAACGCAGGGAATGTATACGGTGTTTGGAATGAGAGAGAGGAACTAATTGCTAGCGCGGCAATAATATTATATGGGGAGAAATTAGCGTCTATCGGAATGGTGATTGTACATCCAGATTATAAGGGGAGAGGGATTGGAAAGATAATAACGGAAGCGTGCGTTAAAAGCGTATCAGCTCATACTCCAATTATGCTTATTGCTACGGATGAAGGGAAACCTTTATATGAAAAGTTAGGATTTAGGGCAGTAAGTTATGTTTCTAAATACATATGTAACTCATACAATGCGAAAGATTATTGTGTAAGAAATGAAGATTATGTGATGAATTATGAAGAGGGTGATTTAGAAAAAATAATAAAAATAGATGAATATGCGTTTGGAACAAATAGAAAAGAGTTTTTAAAGAAAAGAATTATGCAAAGTGAACAGTGTATCGTTGTAAGGGACAAGGAACAAAATGTATTAGGTTACGGTTTAAGCATACAAACACCAGAAAATAAGATAATAGGGCCGGTTGTTGCTAAAAATGATGAGATGGCAATGAGAATAGTACATGATTTAGCAAGAGGGCATAATGGAAAATTAAGAATGGATGTACCAGAAGGAAAGAACGATTTCATGAAAGAATTAGAGGTTGCTGGTTTTAAAAAAGTGAATACACCACCAATTATGATGAAAAATAGTAATCGGTTATTAAAAAGAAATAGTGAACTATATAGTATTGCAGCGCAAATTTTTGGATAAAAAAGAATCCTTTTAAATGAAGGATTCTTTTTTGAGCCAATTTAATCACGATATTGGTCATGAGTTGGCTGAAAGAGGTCTTCCTCGATATCTCGCACCATAGAAAAATGATCAACGTTATAATGACCGTGTAAAGTTTTATTGTGATGACCAATAATTTGTTCTGCAGACAATACGTTAGAATCAGTTGTTGAATGACCGTTTTTAATTAATGTAACGTCAAATCCTTGTACAGTTGCTGTCCTAACGGCAGTGTCAATGCAATGTTCTGTTTTACATCCGCCTATAACAATATGATTAATGTTTTCTTCTTTTAAAAGCTCAAGTAAAGAAGTACCGTAGAATGAATTGGTTGCTGCTTTATTAATAAAGATTGCAGACTGGGGTACTTGAATTTGATTATGTACTTCAAATCCTTCGCCACTACCAGAAGCAACATCGATATCTCTTACGAAAACAATAAGAGCATTTGAATCTATTGCTTTCTGGAGGGCTATATTTAGTGTAGATAATAGCTCGGTTTTACGAAAAACTTCATTTTCTTGCTCATTTCCATCAATTAATTCTTGCTGAGCGTCGATAATTAATAGTGCTTGTTTCATCGTGTCTCCCCTTTAATATGAAATAAGTTCCACTGTACATATTCCTTCAGATTGTTAGAAAATCCTCCATTGTAAGAGAAGTAGAAGATTGATTTACAAAGTTGTCAAAGAAATTTCATTCTCATAGCGTGTAAAAACATGTATGATAGGAGATGGAGAATTTTTGAGTAGGTGGGAATAACATGCAAACAGTAGAAGATTATCTTTCATTCTTACATACGAAAGGATTTAAATTATCAGAGGAAGCACAAGGGTTTATTATGTTTGGACAAGGATATACTGGTGCGTCTGATGGGATTGTGAACGCAGCAATAGAAGCGACAATTAAACATCAATTGCAGTTTGATGGTAGTTATTTCGTTGCGTTATTAGAACGATTGAAAGAGGAAGAAATTACAGATAAAAAAAGCGCTAAGGCTTTTATGCGGAAGTTACAAGCGTAACTTCACGCAGCCTGCGCTTCTTTTTTTGTTTTGGAAGGTAATTCAACAAAAATCATGCCTAGAAAAATACATAGACATCCGATAATAGCAGAAATAGAAAGTTGTTCATTTGCAACGAGAACGCCTGTTAATGCAGCAAAAACGGGCTCCATTGCGAAAATAATTGCTACTCTCGTTGGAGAAGTGTGTTTTTGTGCCGATGTTTGAATGAAAAAAGCAATAGATGTTGCAAACAGGGCAGTTAGAAAGAGTGCGAATAAAAAGGATTGATTCGTCCATAGTGATACTGAAAATAACTTTTCCCAATCTTCAAACAAGAAAGCGCAAATAGAAGAAAATATACCAACAGCTAATACTTGAGATGTGCTTAATAATAAAGGTGATATTTTTTTGGAAAAGAAGCCGTTAATAAGAATATGGGCAGCGAAAGCGACTGCACAACCGAGAACAAGTATATCTCCTATATTTAATTGGAAAGAATCAGCAGCTGTTAATAAGTACAAACCTGTTGTAGCTACAGCAATACCAAGTACGATGAAAATGGTGGCTTTTTGTTTTAAAAAGATAAAGGATAAGATTGGGACCATAACAATGCTTAGCCCAGTTAAGAAACCTGCTTTTGAAGAAGTTGTATAGAGTAAGCCAAATGTTTGTAATAAATAGCCGACAAATAAGAAGAACCCAACTATTAATCCAGCTAAACTACTATGTTTTAATTCTTGTTTTGAAGTTTTCTGTGAGAAAATAATTTGAACGAATAATAAAATAATTCCAGCGAATAAAAAACGAATACCATTAAACGTAAATGGACCAACGAAAGACATAGCGTTTTGAACGACAACAAACGTAGCTCCCCAAATAAAAGAGACAAATAATAAAGCAAGAGGAGCAATCCACTCTTTTTTCACACTCATACCCCCGTTAATTTTGTAAGATAGCTTTTCTAGCTAATTCATCAGCTACTTTATTTTGACTACTTGGAATCCACTTAATAAAAAACAGATCGAAGTTTTTTATGTACTGTAGTGCTTCATCTAAAAGAGGTGCAAATATTTTATTTTTTGCGTATTCCTTTTCAAGAGCTCGCTCAACAAGCTGCGAATCTGTACGAAAAGAGACAGTGCTATAATTATGCTCAATGCAATATTTTAATGCTAGAAGTAAAGCGCGGTACTCTGCTTCATGATTGGACATTGTTCCAAGTGGTACTGATAATTGTACAGGCGGCTGAACGCCTTTAATAAACACTCCTGCACCAGAAGGACCAGGATTTCCTTTTGATGCACCATCAATATATACTTCAATCAAAATGAGAAACCTCCAAATTATAAGATTATCCCCTACTTAAATATTTTTTTGAAGTAGGGGATAGAGTAGTTATCCGATTGTGATGCTGTAACGACATGTAAATGTTTCATTCGCTTGTAAAGATTGAATTCCCTTTTTGTCCTTGAAATCTTTTGCTGGATTTACTTCATCAGCGATTCCATACCAAGGTTCAATACATAAGAAAGGTGCGTTATCCCCTGGTGTCCATACGCCGACAAATGGAAATTCATCAAATTCTACTTTTACAAATTTATTATGTTTATGAGAACGAATCGAAATTTCATTTGTATTCATATGTTCAAAAATAAGTGCATCATTTTTGAATAAATCGTATGTAAGTGGCAATTCAGTCGTATTTTCAGCGATTAATTGCTTTTTGTTTGAAAGATAAGGTCCTTCTAATACGCTTGTTTCTAAGCGTTCCGAACCATTAAACGATAAGTGATAATCTGTAAATGATTCACCGTCCAATAAAGGGAAGTTGAATCCAGGATGTGCGCCGATTGAGAAGAACATTTCTTTAGAAGTAGGATTGTTTACTTCATATGTTACATGAACACTTTGTCCATCTAGCTCATAAGAAACGAGTAATTCGAATTCGTATGGGTATTTTTTTAATGTTTCTTCATTACTAGTAACGATATAAGTGATCTTTGTTTCGCTTTGTTCTTTCACAGAAAAAGTAAGATCACGAGCGAAACCGTGTTGTGTTAATGAATATGGTTTACCGTCTACGTAGTATGTATTATCTACTAATCGACCAACAATTGGGAACAAAATTGGTGCACGGCATCCCCAATAAGTAGAATCACCTTGCCATAAATATTCTGTGTTGTCTTCTTTTAAGCGAACGCTCTGTAATTCTGCACCTTTGTCAGAAATGGAAACGATCACTTTTTCATTTTGAATTGTTGCTGTCATGAAGTGAAACCTCCTAAATCTTTCATATGTTTCATTATACGTTGTCTAAAAGGAAAAAGGTAGTTTATGATAGGAAATCTATTGACGAAAGAGGGGCTACCACGTAAAATATAATCTTGTTGCTTAAAAAACGAATAACGTGGTTCGAAACCATCCCACGTAAAAAAACTAAGGAGATTTTGTCATGAATATTAGAACATTAGTCGGTAATGGTATTTTAGCGGCATTATATATTGCTGTTTCTATGCTTATTCAGCCATTTGGCTTTACGAATGTACAGTTTCGTATTTCAGAGATGTTTAATCATCTCGTTGTATTTAACAAGAAAGCAATTTACGGAATTGTATTAGGTGTATTTTTAACGAATCTCTTTTTCTCACCTATGATCGCTTATGATTTAGTATTTGGAGTAGGGCAATCTATTCTTGCATTAGTTGCAACGATTATTTCTATGCGATTTATTAAAGGTGTTTGGGCTCGTATGATTTTTAATACAGTTATCTTTACGATTACAATGTTTATGATTGCAATTGAACTTCATCTTGCATTTGACCTACCATTTATGTGGACTTGGTTAACATGTGCAGCAGGTGAATTCGTAGTAATGGCGATCGGTATGCCTGTAATGTACTGGATTAATAAGCGAGTACAATTTGAAAGATTTATGTAATAGATGAAAGAGCTATTCCTTATATAGGATGGCTCTTTTTGTATGTGATTATATTGAATATAATACTGTGACTCTTGATAAAATATAATAAAATAAAGTGAGGCTTCAATTAGCCGGATAAATAAGAAGTCTTACATAAGGGGAATGTAGTATGAAATATAAAATTCATTGGTTGTATAAAACGAAGCGCGGATTGCAGACGGAATTAACGACAGAGTATATGAATATAGAAGAAGTACTTCAATTTGCAGAGGATTTTGAGAAAACAGGAAGAGTAAAAGAAATTTCATTTTATGATGAAATGGACGCAGAATGGTCATTAAAAGAGATGAAAAAGTTAAGTAAGCAAGTAGAGGAAGATCCCCAAGAAATACTCGTTTATTTTGATGGGGGATATGATGTGCAAACGAAAGAAGCTGGCGTTGGTATATGTGTGTATTATAAAAAAGGAAATACAAACTACCGGATTCGCCGCAATGCATATATAGAAGGTATATATGATAATAATGAAGCGGAATATGCATCGTTACTATACGGTATGAATATACTCGAGGAATTAGGGGTTAAGTATGAAGCAGTCACACTTCACGGTGATTCTCAAGTTGTACTGCAGCAATTAGCCGGAGAATGGCCTTGTTATGATGAGCATTTAAACCATTATTTAGATCAAATTGAACAAAAGGCGAAGCAAATGAAATTAAAACTTATATGTGAACCAATATCTAGAAAACAAAATAAAGAAGCACATCAATTAGCTACGCAAGCATTGGAAGGAACAGTTATTGATAGTCATAAAGAAATAACTGAATAGAGAGGTGCAAAGGTGGATAAAAAGCAACTCATTACAGAGGTAAATGACTTATTAGAAACGTATTGTGAAGGATGTTTCTTGCGAGAACATAATCGAAAGACAAATAGTAAATATTATGCCCATTCATTTTGTATACGGCAATGTACAGTTGGAGAAACATTGAAAAAGTATGGAGAACAGTTGTCATGAAAAAACATCCAGAGAAAATTCTCTGGATGTTTTTTAGTGTCTTGCTTCGTTTAGTTGATGCTCACATTTATTTAATTTCTTTTCCTCATTCATTAAAAATGGCTCATCTAAATCAGTTGCAACAGATTTCATAATTTCAAGCTGAGAGCGAGCTGCTTCTACAGCAGTAGTAGCATGCTCTAATGTATCTGGATCCATTGAAATTGTTGCTGATCCTACCATTTTTTGTGCTGTTTCTACACGGAATTTCACTTCTTCAAAATCATTTACTTCTGATCCCATTAATAATTCCTCCTTTGTATAGTGCGCATTTCACATAGTTTTTGCTCTGTAAAACGGAAATATACAAAGGAATAACAAAGGAGGTTACCAAGTAAGGCAACCTCCTGTTATATGTTGGATTAAAGTTTTACTACGTTAGCAGCTTGAGGTCCGCGGTTACCTTCAGTAATGTCGAAAGATACTTCTTGACCTTCTTCTAAAGCTTTGTAGCCGTCTCCTTGAATAGCAGAGAAATGTACGAATACATCGTCAGCGCCTGCCATTTCGATAAATCCAAAACCTTTTTCGTTGTTAAACCATTTTACTTTTCCTTGCATGTTACAATTCCTCCTAAAAGCGTTTACTATTTTCATTTAGTGAAATTCATTAAAAAAATAATATAAACTAAAAATGCTATATTCTTGAATATTCTGCTAAATGATTAATTTAAATATACACGAATTGGGAGAATTTAGTCAAGTAAGCGATTTTATTTTTTTGTATTTTTAAATAATTTTCCAGTCAAATTTTTAAATAGGTATAGGACAGGCCTTGTACGTAATATTCTTAATTGAATGCTATACATAATGAGGTGAAAGAATGAATAAGTCTTACTTATTAGATAATGAAGGAATGAGAACGAGAACCGACATACCGGATTGGGTTGCAAAAGAATTTGAGATTTTTTCAAATGTTGTGTTAGAACCAACTTTTCCATGTTATTTCGGTTTAACAGCTTTGAAAAAGAATGAACTTCGTTATTCATTTCTTTCTCATAATGATTGGAGTCATTTGCCGCATACAATGTTATCTTTTTTAGACTTAATGAAAGAGAGACCGATTGTAAGAAGGGGCTTTTTCCTTTTTGTAGAACCGGAATGTGAAGAACGATCACTCGAATATTACCGTGATTCTTTTTGGAAAGTGTTACAGTATTTACATGAAAACGATAATCAAGCATGGCCAAAGCAAATTCCTGAAGACCCAGACCATTATTTATGGGAATTTTCATTTGGTGGTGAGCCAATATTCGCATTTGGAAATGCGCCAGCTTATAAACAACGAAAAACTAGACATTTAGGGAATTCTCTCGTTATTGGGTTTCAGCCACGCACTATTTTTGATGGATTAGAGGGAGATCGTCCTAAAGGAGCATATTCAAGACAAATGGTCCGTGAGCGAGTTGAAAAGTGGGATCAATTGCCGAAACATCCTAACATTAGTCATTATGGTGACCCAGAGCATCGTGAATGGAAACAATATTTCATAGGAGACGATGTAGAGCCAATAAAAGGGAAATGTCCTTTTCTTCATAGGATAGAAAAGTAAGAGCCATCATCTAGATGGCTCTTTTGTATATTTTGGATAAAAAAGGGTATTTTATTATGAAAGCTAGTCTATTTTTTTAAATTACATCATTAACTAGTAGTAAAGAGAGTAGAAAGGATAGAGCGATGATTGGAGCAATTATACAGCAAATTGTATTAGGTATATCATTAGCTGCGCCAGTAGGGCCGATTAATATTGAAATGTTAAAACGAGGAATTGAACGTGGTTTTTGGCATGCTTGGGTTGTTGGAATAGGTGGAATGACTGCAGATGTTTTATTTATGCTTCTCATTTATTTCGGTTTATCTTCTGTGTTTATGTATACATATGTACAAGCCTTCATGTATTGCACGGGTTTTTTCTTGTTATTTTATTTAGGATTTCAAAGTGTAAAACAAGGAATTTTCGAATCGAATATGGAATATAAAAAAGAAGAGGTAGGTGGCCTTAAGCAATCGTTTATGGCAGGATTTTTAATTGCGATATCCAATCCATTAAATCTTGTTTTTTGGTTTGGTATATACGGAAGTACACTTAGCTCATTACTTACGAAGGTAACGAAACAAGAAGCTTTTTTGTACAGTCTTTGCATTATTGTTGGTATTATTTTATGGAATTTAAATATTGCTTTTTCTGTACATTTTGGAAGAACTTTATTAAAACCAAAAGCGCTTGGCTACATAACAGCCGGAGCAGGTATTATTTTAGTAGGTTACTCTATACATTTTGCATACAAAGCTTTACAGTTGTTCACATAAGATTGAAGGGGAGATTTTTATGTATCGAACCACTATTGACGGAAAAGAAATTATAATTACGTTAGCGCCAAAAATCCGAAAAGAAATTACTGATAGAAATCCACTATATGAAGCGGTATTTCATAATGCTGCAAGATTGTTACAAACAAAGCAACCGACGTTTGCAGTAAATCATGAAATATTTGGGCTCATTATTGGAGAAGTGCAAAGAGGAGAAGTAACAGTGTTTGCAGTGGAACATATTATTCCGAAGCAAAATATATTTGGATCAAACAATTTTTTCTCGGCAATAGAACAGCAGGCAAATTTGTAAAGTGAATAGAATAAGAATAGAAAAGAAATAGTCGTAACGATATGTTGCGGCTGTTTTTTTGGAAAAGGGGGAAACAAGATGAAGAAAGTGGGGAAAGAGTTCTTTTTACAACATGATATTGTTATTATGTATAGCATTCTATTTATTTTCATTATTATTTTAAAAATGCAATTTTTTACGTGGTTTGGCATGTTAGCATGTATGTTTGGGATTGTTTTCTATACGCTTAATGAATATATGACACATCGTTTTTTATTCCATATAAAGCCACCTAAAAACACATTTCTATTAAAAATGTTAAGAAGATTGCATTATGATCACCACGTATATCCAGATGATTTAAAACTTTTGTTTTTACCTGTATGGTTTAGTATACCTAGTTTTACTATATATTTACTTATAGCATATGGTATTACAAAAAGTGTTACTATTGCACTTTCATTTGGAATCGGAATGATTATTATGCTGCTCGTTTACGAATGGAAACATTATATTGCTCATAGACCGATTCGTCCCGTCACTAAGTTTGGAAGATGGCTAAAAAAACAACATATATTACACCATTATAAAAACGAAAAGTTTTGGTTTGGTGTTTCAAATCCAGTATTCGATTTTATATTTGGAACACTTAAAGACGGAAAAGATGTTGAGTTAAGCGAAACGGCTCGTAATTTAGAAAAGGAAAAAAAGACAAAAGTAGTGCGTTAAGCACTGCTTTTGTCTTAATGAGGATAAATAAGTAAGGTGTCACTTTATTTTGAAAAAGTATATTAAAAATTTAGGGGAAATTGCCGAAAAATGTCTATCAAAAAATCTTTGCATGAATGCATGGATTGTCTAAAATGAATATAAGTTTCTGAATATTTATAAAATTTAGTCTTTAGGTATGCAAGGGGGAAGTGTATTTTAAGTAAGAGAGGGGATCGGTTAATGAAACGAGACGATACGTCAGCACGTAAGTTGCAAAATGAGGTGAATTATACAGAGGTCGTTCAGTCGGAAGAATTTCAATTGTTATTAAATACGAAAAAGAAGTTTATCATTCCAATGAGTATTTTCTTTTTTAGTTTTTTTATCGCATTACCTATTCTAACATCGTATTCAAAGATGCTTAATACACCTGCATTTGGAGACGTTACATGGGCGTGGGTATTTGCTTTTTCCCAATTTATTATGACATGGACACTATGTATGATTTATAGCAAAAAAGCAGAATCATTTGATGAAATCTCCCGAAAAATTTTGCAAGATATGCAAAAAGGGAGGGGCTGAACTTGAATACTACTGCATTTGCACTATTTTTAATTATTGTTCTTGGTACGCTCGTCATAACCTATTTTGCATCGAAAAAAACGAAAAATGCGAGTGAATTTTATACGGCTGGAGGGGGATTAACTGGTTGGCAAAATGGTCTGGCCATTGCTGGAGATTACATGTCTGCTGCTTCATTTCTCGGTATAGCTGGAGCAATCGCATTAACTGGGTTTGATGGATTCTTTTATAGTATCGGTTTTTTAGTTGCTTATTTAGTTGTACTATATCTTGTTGCAGAACCGCTTAGAAATTTAGGGAAGTACACTTTGGCGGATATGATTGCAGCACGCTTTGACGCGAAAAAAGTTCGCGGAGTTGCAGCTCTTAATACGATGACGATTTCTATCTTTTATATGATTGCACAATTAGTTGGCGCGGGTGCACTTATTAAATTATTATTAGGGATTGAATATACGACATCTGTATTAATCGTTGGAACACTTATGACGGTGTATGTTATTTTTGGTGGTATGACAGCAACGAGCTGGGTACAAATTGTAAAGGCTGTATTACTTATGGCCGGTACGTTTATTATTTCTGTTATCGTTTTCGCAAAATTCAACTTCAGCGTGACTGAAATGTTTGCCCAAATGAAAACAGCTACACCATTAAAAGATTCATTTTTAAATCCAGGTGTAAAGTATAAGGATGGCCTTGATACACTTTCTTTAAATTTAGGACTAGTACTTGGTACAGCTGGATTACCACATATACTTGTCCGCTTTTTTACAGTACGTGATGCAAAAACTGCACGTCAATCTGTCGTATATGCGACATGGTTAATTGGTGCATTTTATATTATGACGATTTTCTTAGGATTTGGTGCGGCAGCGTTTGTAGGAAATGAAGCGATTATTAAAGCGAACCCAGCGGGTAATATGGCAGCACCTTTATTAGCCAAAGCGTTAGGTGGAGACTTCTTATTTGCTTTCGTATCAGCAATTGCTTTTGCAACAATTTTGGCTGTAGTGGCAGGTCTCGTATTAACGGCAGCATCAGCATTTGCTCATGATTTTTATAATGAGATCATTCGCAAAGGGAAATCATCGGAAAAAGAGCAAGTATCTATGGCTCGGTATGCATCTATTGGAGTAGCGATATTATCTATCATACTTGCATTATTTGCCCAAACATTAAACGTAGCATTTTTAGTATCATTAGCATTTGCAGTTGCAGCGAGTGCAAATCTACCAGTGATTTTATTTACAATATATTGGAAGCGTTTTAATACAACGGGTGCTATTTCCGGTATGATTGTAGGGCTCGTATCAGCAATTGTTCTCGTAGCGTTGAGTCCGAATGTTTGGAACCCTGTAGCTGGAAAAGCTATTTTTGTTGGGGAAGCGATATTCCCATATACGACACCAGGAATTATTTCAATTCCGCTCGGATTTCTTGCAGCATATTTAGGAACTGTTTTATCTAGTAAGAAAGAAGATGCAGCGAAATTTGATGAAATTCTTGTGAAATCTAATACTGGTCACGGTATTAGTGATGCGTCTTCACATTAAATAAAAGAGGAGCTTTTCGATAGATAAGAAAAGCTCTTTTTTCTTTTGTCATTTTCTTGTAAATATTACTGATTTGTAAGTAGGATTTGTCTTAATTTTGTGGAATGAAAATAGCAGGGAGAAATTTAAGTCATCATGGCACCAGCGCAGCTTTTGTGAAAAATAAGTTGTTATGGAAGGTGGAAGTAATGATGAAAACGAAGCAAACTGATGAATTATTAGCAAAAGATGAGCGATATGTTTGGCACGGAATGCGTCCCTTTAGTCCAAATAGTACAATGGTAGGGGCAAAAGCTGAAGGGTGCTGGGTTGAAGATATACAAGGAAAAAGATATTTAGATGGTATGAGTGGTCTTTGGTGTGTGAATAGTGGATATGGAAGAACGGAGCTCGCAGAAGCGGCTTATAAGCAATTACAAACATTATCATACTTTCCAATGTCACAATCTCATGAACCAGCTATAAAGCTTGCTGAAAAGTTAAATGAGTGGCTTGGGGGAGAGTATGTTATTTTCTTCTCAAATAGTGGTTCAGAAGCGAACGAAACAGCTTTTAAAATAGCAAGGCAATACTATGCGCAAAAAGGTGAACCACATCGTTATAAATTTATGTCACGTTATCGTGGGTATCACGGGAATACAATGGCGACAATGGCAGCGACGGGACAAGCGCAGCGTAGATATCAATATGAGCCGTTTGCTTCAGGCTTTTTACACGTAACACCACCGGATTGTTACCGTATGCCTGAAATTGAAGGGCAGCATATTTATGATGTAGAATGTGTGAAAGAAGTCGATCGTGTTATGACGTGGGAATTAAGTGAAACAATTGTTGCGTTTATTATGGAACCTATTATTACAGGCGGGGGCATATTAATGCCACCACAAGACTATATGAAAGCTGTTCATGAGACATGTCAAAAACACGGTGCCTTGCTTATAAGTGATGAAGTGATTTGCGGCTTCGGTCGTACAGGAAAAGCATTCGGATTTATGAATTATGATGTGAAGCCAGATATTATTACAATGGCAAAAGGCATTACGAGCGCATATTTACCATTATCTGCAACAGCTGTGAAAAAAGAAATATATGAGGCTTTTAAAGGTAAAGGAGAATATGAATTTTTCCGCCATATTAATACATTTGGTGGAAATCCAGCAGCTTGTGCATTAGCACTTAAAAATTTAGAGATTATGGAAAATGAAAATTTAATTGAGCGATCTGCACAAATGGGTTCCCTTTTATTAGAGCAACTAAAAGATGAAATTCGGGAACATCCGCTTGTTGGGGATATTAGAGGAAAAGGTCTATTAGTTGGAATTGAATTAGTAAATGATAAAGAGACGAAAGAGCCAATTGATAACGACAAAATCGCAAGTGTCGTAAATGCTTGTAAAGAAAAAGGGCTTATTATAGGACGAAACGGTATGACGACAGCAGGATATAATAACGTCTTAACATTAGCGCCGCCGCTTATTATTTCAAGTGAAGAAATTGC
The DNA here is from genome assembly GCF_038005805.1 of Bacillus sp. FSL R9-9497. Classification (NCBI taxonomy): domain Bacteria; kingdom Bacillati; phylum Bacillota; class Bacilli; order Caryophanales; family Bacillaceae; genus Bacillus; species Bacillus sp. FSL R9-9497. The sequence goes on from NZ_JBBOTY010000001.1 coordinate 1,568,547, forward strand.
CTTTGTTGTTGGAACGTTGAAGACGGCGATGGAGCGTATTTAATAAATAGAGAGAGGGGCGAGCTGTAATATAAGGCTCGCTTTTGTTTAGTAGAGGGGACTTTTAATGGATAAATATGATCCGAACAAACATTATCACATCGGATATTATGAATACGGATATGATTTAGAAGTGACGGCGTATAAGAGAATAAATGAGTCGGTTTGGCATGCTTATATTCCGCACTATGAGGTGGACGATTTTTATAAGAAAGTGGAGGGAATGAAGCTAGGTGAATATATAGATAATTACGGCATTATGGTGTATTCATTTAGTAATGATATGGATGATGAAGAAGCACGAACTATTTTTGAAAATGCTTAAAAAAGAACGAGATTGTTTAAAGATAAAACAAAAAGGAGATTGCTATCTTATAAAATAGCAATCTCCTTTTATTATAGTAAACTTATTTACTTGCTTTCATTGCTTTATCTTTTGCACCAAACGTGTATTTTAACATTGGTGGTGTAATCATTGTAGTTAAAATAACGACAATAACGATTGCTGTAAAGTAATCTTGTGCCAATAGCCCAGAAGAAAGACCTGTTCCTGCGATGATAAGTGCAACTTCACCACGAGAAACCATACCAGAACCGATAATTGCAGAAGACTTAGCATCAAATCCAGTCATGCGTGCACCAACACCACAACCAATTAGTTTCGTTAATACAGCGATTACTGTTAATGCTAAAATGAACCAAATTTGATTGCCAATACCGTCAAATGTAATATTCATACCGATACTAACGAAGAATACTGGAACGAACATAGCGTAAGCAATTGGTTCTACTTTCTTTTCTACTTCATGTTTGTAGTTTGTTTGAGAAATTGCAATACCAGCAGCGAAAGCACCGATAATACCAGCAATTCCTAATAGTTCGCCGAAATATGCGAATGAGAAACAGATGATAAGAGCTGCGCTCACGATAGACTCAGATACGCGCAGTGGTGATAACCAACGCATAATTGCTGGAACACCTTTCCATCCGATTAAAATAATAGAAGCGAAGAATACTACTTTCTTCAAGATAATCATTGTTAAGTTAACATCATCAGTGCCTAAGAAGCTCATTGCGAATGCTAATAAAATAACAACAAGAATGTCATCAAATACAGCGGCTCCAAGCATCGTCGTACTTTCACGTGTTTTCATTTTACCTAAATCACGAAGTGTTTGTACGGAAATACTAACACTTGTCGCACATAGAAGTAATCCTAAGAATACAGCGTTTCCTTGTTCCATTCCCATAACAAGGCCGGAAACGTAACCACCTACGAATGGAAGAATGATACCTCCGAGTGCAACTGCTAAAGAAGAATTACGATTTGCGTTTAATTCTTCTAAGTCTGTTTCAAGTCCAGCCATAAACATTAAAAGAATAACCCCGACATTACTTAATTGAGTTAGAAGCTCTGAATTTTCAATCCAACCTAATACAGCTGGACCGATAACGATACCGACAATTAATTTACCTAGTACAGAAGGTTGACCTAATCTAACACTAAGATCACCAGCAAGCTTTGTACTTAATAAAATAAGTGCAATTTGAAAGAAAAATTCGAATTCCATCTGGTCCTCTCCTCATCATTTTTAGTTTTATCATACGATTTCTCGGAATTTGCCTAATGAAAATATGTAAAACCCATTAAACAAAAGGGTCTGATTACAAGTTCTTTTGAACTCGTAATTTGAACCTGTAATTAATATATAATATATTTTGAAAAAAATCAATGGAAAAATGGGAGCTTTTTTAGAGAGAGATGGTGTTATTAGGGATATACATATAAGAATAGTGTGTGAATTTTTATATGTATGAAATAGTATGAAGTCCTTTTTCATTACAAATAATAAAGCCTACATACTATTTCACGAATTATAAATGTGAAAAGGAGGTTTTATCATTTGAATTCATTAAAAAATAACTTGTCTATTGTTGCTTTAGGTGGAGTAAATGAAATAGGAAAAAATATGTATGCTATCCAATATGAAAATGATATTGTCGTCATTGATTGTGGATCTAAATTTCCAGATGAAAGTTTATTAGGGATTGATTTAATAATTCCAGACGTCACATATTTGCAAGAAAATAAAGAAAAAATTCGCGGTTTAGTAGTAACGCACGGGCATGAGGATCATATTGGCGGAATACCATATTTTTTAAAACAACTAAATGTACCAATCTATGCAACAAAGTTAACGTTAGGTTTAATTGAAATTAAATTAAAGGAACACAATCTTCAAAATGATACGGAATTAATCGTTATTCATTCAGAATCAGAAATTGATTGTGGTTCTATTAAGGCAACCTTTTTTAAAACGAACCACAGTATTCCGGATTGTCTCGGTATTGTTTTTCATACACCAGAAGGTACTGTAGTACATACAGGTGATTTTAAATTTGATTTAACACCAGTAAATAATCAACATCCTGATATTCATAAAATGGCTAAAATAGGGAGTGAAGGTGTACTAGCTTTATTATCTGAAAGCACAAATGCAGAACGCCCAGGTTTTACTCCATCAGAAAGGTCAGTAGGAGAACGGATAGAGGAAATATTTATGAAAGCAAATAGAAAAGTAATTATTTCTACATTTGCTTCTAATGTAAATCGTGTTCAGCAAATAGTTGAAGCTTGCATAAAAACAAATCGAAAACTAGCTTTGCTAGGGAGAAGTATGGTAAATGTAGTAGAAGTTGCTCTAGAGAAAGGGTATTTACATATTCCAGACGGCATGTTAATTGAAGCGAGTGAGATAAATCGTTTAGATCCAAAGCAGGTAGCGATACTTTGTACAGGAAGTCAAGGAGAACCGATGGCAGCTTTAGCGCGTTTAGCGAGTGGAAACTATAGACAAGTTGATGTTTTACCAGAAGATACGGTTATTATAGCTGCGACTCCGATTCCAGGAAATGAACGTAACGTTTCAAGAATTATAGATAATCTATTTGCTTTAGGAGCAAAAGTAATTTATGGATCAGGTAGTTCTACTGGAGTCCATGTATCTGGTCATGCGTATCAAGAAGAATTGAAATTAATGCTCACTTTAATGAAACCTAAATATTTTATCCCAATTCATGGAGAGTTTAGAATGCTACATCACCATAGTTTGTTAGCAGAATCAATTGGTGTCGAAAAAGAAAATATCTTTATCGTTCGTAATGGAGATGTTGTAGATATTAGTAATGAAGTGGCCGTTCAATCTAGAAAAATACAGGCTGGAAATATATATGTAGATGGATTAGGAATTGGTGATGTTGGAAATGCATTATTACGTGATCGAAAACAACTTTCAGAAGATGGAATGCTCGTAATAGTTATTACCTTTAATAAAGTGGATGGAGAAATTATTTCCGGTCCTGATATTATCTCTCGTGGATTTGTCTATGTTCGTGATTCAGAAGAATTTTTAAAGGAATTAAATAAATTAGCTGTTATTACAATTAATAATTTGAAGAAAGAGAATGTGAATAGCTGGGGTATTTTGAAAAAAGAAGTAAGAGAGGCTTTAGGGAAGTTTATATATACTAATACGAAAAGAAAACCGATGATCCTTCCTATAATAATAGAGGTTTAAGAGTTAATAAAAAGAATTCTCGTAGGGGAATTCTTTTTTGTTTTGAAGACAAAATGAACATATAATGAAATAAATAGAAATGGAAGGAAATAAAAGATGTTATTAAATAAACGTTTTACAATTGGAGAAATGGCAAAAATGCATAATATCGCAGAATCTACTTTACGCTATTATGATGAGAAGGGAATTTTTCATCCGTCCACTGTGGACCCGCAAACAAATTATCGCTATTACACAATCGATCAATTTTCACTATTAGATACGATTAAGTTTTTACGCCAATTAAACATTCCATTAAAGGAAATTAAAAAATATATTGATGAAAGAAATCCAGCATATGCACTCAATTTACTGGAAAAACAACAAGAGATGATGTTGAAAAAACAAAGAGAAATTGAGTATGCTTTGGCGAAAATGGAGCATAGAATTCATTTAATTAAGGAAGCAACAAAAGCAAAAGCTGAACAAATGGTAATAAAAGAGATTCCGCAGCGAAAAATAACAGCGATTGCGGTTGCCCCGAATACGACGGATGATATGTTTGAGTACTACATTCATTCGTTGCAAAAAAATATGAGGCAAATGGATGATAGCTTATTTTCTGGAGATATTGGTGTAACTGTTGCGAAAAAAGGGTTAATGCAAAATGAGTTTCAAGCATATAGCAGTGTATTTATTCTTTTGGATTATATGCCGTATGAAGTGCATACTTCAGATGAAATTAAAGAAGGTTTATATGCTTGTTCTTATCATCATGGACCGTATGAAGAAACAGATGCAACGTACAAGGAGTTACTTACATACATTGATAAAGAAGGTTACGAAGTACATGGAGATTCGATTGAGATTGGATTGATTGATTGGTCTGTAACAGAAAATCCAGAGGAGCAAGTAACAGAAATTCAAATTCCTGTAGTAAAAAAATAAGATGAAAACCTTTGAATTGATTACAAATTTACATTCATTCATATAAGTCAGTTACCTATTTTTCAATTCTCTATTGACCTTAAAGTTACTTGAAGGTTTAAACTAAGAAAAGAGAGTTGAAAAAAAGGAGCATATTAGAGTATGGAAGCAACAGAAAAATTAAGAGAAAAACCAATTAAAAGCTTATTTATTTCTTATTTAATACCAGCAGTTCTTGGAATGGTATTAATGTCAGTGAATATTGTAATTGACGCGGTTATGATTAGTAGAGGAGTTGGGGCGAACGGTTTAGCAGGAGTGAACGTGGCTATTCCAGCCTTTTCGATTTTCTTCTCTATTTCATTATGGATCGGAATGGGCGGGGCAACGTTATACTCCATTGCATTAGGTGAAAATAAACGAGAAAGAGCAAGGTCTATTTTTACTCAATCAATGACGGTAGCAGTTGTTATCGTAGGGATTTTAGCAGCGATTTGCTTATGGAGAATAGAAGATTTAGCATACTTATTTGGTGCAAACGAAGTGATTCTACCATATGCGTTAGACTATTTACACGTATTATTAACATTTGGAATGATATACGTTTTAGAAAATATTTTAAGTACATTTATACGAAATGATGGAAATCCTAATTTAGCAATGGCTGGTCTTGTTGTAACGGCTGTATTAAACATAGTGTTTGACTATATCTTTATTTTTATCTTTGGATGGGGCGTTACAGGTGCTGCTTCAGCGACTATTCTTTCGGCAGCGATTGGTTTCCTTGTATTATTAACCCATTTCTTTAGAAAAAGTAGTATTTTAAAGTGGACGAAATTTCATTTTGAATGGGATACTGTCAAACAAATTATGGTGATTGGTTTCCCAAGTTTTACAGCAGAAAGTACGGTTGCAATCGTAACGATTGGTTTTAATATCGCATTTGTCCAATATGCAGGAGAAGTAGGAGTAGCTTCCTATGCGATGGTGAATAGTATTCATGCAATGACATTACTATTATTCTTCGGTGTTGGAGCAGCATTACAGCCAATTGCTAGTTTCCATTACGGGGCAAATTTATCAGAGAGACTTCGTGAAGGATTGAAGTTTGCTGTGAAAATTGCAGTTGTCCTTGGAGGCGTTGCGATAATTGTCGGATTATTCTTCGGGAAATATATCATTGGTTTATTTGATGTTCAATCTCCAGAATTATTGGAGTTAACCTTAACAGGTATTAGTTTATTCTTTATCCAATACGTATTTTTAGGTTATAACATTGTGTATGGAGAGTACTTCCAATCAGTGCGACAAACGAAGAAATCAGTACTTATTATAATGAGCCGAGGATTACTATTTATTATTCCATTGTTATGGATTATGCCGAAACTATTTGGTATAAATGGAATTTGGCTCGTTATGCCAGTTGCAGAAGTAATGACAGCGATTATCGTATTTACGATGAATCGTATGAAACATCCTGTTCCATTAAATATGGCAGGAGAGAAAGAAGCGATATGATAAAAATCCCCTTAAGCAATTAAGGGGATTTTCTTATTCCTTTAAACTAATAGCAAAAGATCCATCCGTTTCTTGAACAGAAGCAAAGGCAACGTTTTTAATATTTGTAATTCCTTTTTCTTTTAATTCTTTATATAACCATTTTTCATCTTTATGTATTAACTTTAAGTTATCATATTGAATTTGTGAATCGACGATAAGTGCAATTGGTAATCCAGCATACTTAACATCTATGTTTAAATCTTTTGGAGTTAATGGTACAAGTTCTCTTTTTGGTAAAATACTAATAGCGCCGTTCGCTTCTAAAATAGCGTATTCAATTTCATGAACACTTGGATATCCTGCAACGCGAAGATTAGAAAGCAGTTCTGCAATGGGGTATCTACTTTTTTGTAAGTTCTCAAAAATAATATCACCATGTTTAATTAAAATGATAGGGTGTCCGAGAATAAAACGATTTAGTTTGTTGAATAGGCTTAATTTTGTAAGGAGTAAATGTAAACATGTGATAACAACCATACCGAGAAATGCTTGTAAAGCACCAGAGACGGGTATGGCCTGGAAAGCTAAATAAGATAAAAAAATTATAGCCCCAAAATCATGAGGAGTTAGTTGCGCTAACGCGGATTTACCGAGTAACTTAAGCGATAGCAAAAATAAGATGAAAAAGAACGACACGTTACATAAAAAGAGAAGCAATAGAGACACTCCTTCGTGTAAAGTTGTACTTACTATTCCCGAAAGTAATATAAATATTACCTTTCAGAGGATAAATTAGGGTTTATTGGAATTTGTCTGTATACAAACAAATAAATGGATATTATCATGAAGGAAGTAAAAGAAAATAGGAGTATATGAATATGAGAAAGAAGAAAATAATGAAGGGCATTTTAGTTGTTATAATGATTTGCACCGTGTATGCGGGGTTTTTACAATATCACATTTATAAGCATGGGCATATGAATGCAACATACGATGCTGATTACATAATTGTACTAGGATCGAAAGTAAATGGGACGAAACCATCTTATTCATTGCAATATCGTATTGATAAAGCAGCTGAATATTTAAAATCACATGAGAAAACAATCGCTATCGTATCTGGAGGACAAGGAAAAGGCGAAGACATTTCAGAAGCATTAGCAATGAAACAAGGACTAATAAAACAAAATATCGCAGAAGACCGCATTATAATGGAGGACAAATCTACGAGTACAGATGAGAATATTACATTCTCAAAACCGTTAATTCCAGCCGATATGAAAAAAGGTATGATCGTAACAAACGATTTTCACATGTTTAGAGCGAAAAAAATAGCGGCCAAACAAGGTTTACAATTAGAAGGTCTTCCGGCAAAAACACCGAAACCAATCATCATTCCATCGAATGTACGAGAATATTTAGCAATTACACAGTATTGGTTTATGAATCGAATATAGTGAAAGTGATCCCGTCTGAAACTCAGGCGGGATTTAGTTTGAGGAAAATCTTACAAATATGTCACGTTCGTGAAAGGTAAAGCGATAGTTTCTAGAATGATTTCCTGACATAATGAAGGTAACAAAAACTATTTAGAGGTGAATCGGATGAAAGGAAATAATATTTTATCTTCGTTATGTTACTTTAGTATCTTTTTTGCACCATTTTTACTACCAATTATCGTGTACTTTATTGCAGAAGATGAAGTGAAGTATCACGCGAAAAAAGCATTTTGGTCACATGTTTTCCCATACGCAATCTTATTTGGAGGGCTAGCAGTATCAGGCATGTACGGTTTAGGTTTCAATCAATCTGACGGTGCTGGAATTGGAATGGCTATCACATATGCAGTGTTCATTCTTGCAGGAATTTACTACTTCATTTGGAATATCGTAAAAGGTATTAAAGTTTTGAAAACGGCGTAATAAGATAATTATAATTTCATTTACCGTATCGATAAACGTTTTAAAAAAGGGCAATTCAAAAAGAATTGCTCTTTTTGTGCTTATAAGTTGTGAAAATTGAAAAAGATATGTTAATTTTTCATTATGAAGAGAAAAAAGGAGTGATTTTCATGAATGAGATCATACATAAGATGGAGCAACATGTTTCAGTTCGTAAATATAAAGAAGAATCAATTCCGAAAGATGTAGTAGAAAAGATGGTGCATGCTGCGCAACATGCAGCTTCATCACATTTTGTACAGGCGTATTCTGTTATATATGTAACAGATCAGGAATTAAAGGCTAAACTAGCAGAGCTATCCGGAAATCGCCATGTGAAGGACTGTGCAGCATTTTTTGTTTGTTGTGCAGATTTAAAACGACTTGAAATTGCATGTGAAAAACATAGTACAGAGATAAAGCATGAGGGAGTAGAAGACTTTATCGTTGCGACGGTAGATGCTTCACTTTTTGCGCAAAACTTAGCACTAGCAGCAGAATCGTTAGGATACGGTATTTGTTATATTGGTGGTATTCGTAATAATCCGAGAGAAGTGAGTGAACTGCTTCATTTACCGGATAAAGTATATCCTGTATTCGGAATGACAGTCGGTGTACCAGATGAAGAACATGGAGTTAAACCACGTTTACCAGTAGCAGCAGTTCTTCATGAAAATGGATATGATGAACAAAAATATGATGAATTACTAAACGAATATGATGAAACGATGAACGCGTATTATAAAGAAAGATCATCAAACAAGAAAAACGTAACATGGACGGAATCAATGAGTTCGTTTATGTCTAAAGAAAAAAGAATGCATATGAAAGAGTTTTTAAGTGAAAAAGGATTAAATAAGAAGTGAGTAAAGAGGCAAACCTGTGATGCAGGTTTGCCTTTTTGAGAAGGAGAAATACCTAAGGCCAGAAAGTTGTTTATTCTTTCTGAACTTAGGTATTTTGTTTGTTATCATGCACATAGAAATAAAAATTAATAATTTTTTACAAAAGTGATAGAAAATGAGGATGAAATGCCAATAGTAAGTAAAAGCGGCATAATAGCCGCTTTTTATCGTTTTATTTAGTATTTGATTTGAAATATTTTCCTTATGAAAGAAAGATTATTGCTAATTGTAAACTGTCAATAAAGTTATTTAAGTTTTGATATGGAATACCCCGCCGGAAAATACAGTAATAATTTCGTTTGAACATATCTGTTATTGCACGCTCTAAAGCATCCTCTATAACAAGTTCAAACTTTCAATAAGAAGATAACCCCCTGTACAACTTAAAAGAATGTACGTAAATATTTTAAAAATCCGTTGATTAAGCCATTTAAAAATAATTTGACCTATAAACAAACCTAAAAATACAATTGGAATGGCATAAAAACTTGATTCCCAAATGGTTTTGTTTGTGCCAGTAAAGAGTATTTGAGTTACTAGACTAATGAAATATATAAACAGATAAAAAGCTAATGTAGTTGCTCTTAACTTCTCTTTTTCAGTATTAGTTCCTGTAAAATAAAGTAACAGGGGTGGACCTGGCATACCGATACTTGTCGTTAAAAGACCAGATAATCCGCCAACTATGAGATCTCTAGATTGTGTTGATCTAACCTTAACGTTGCATATTAGCAACAATGTTAATAGTAAGAGTAGGATGCTAACTGCTAATTTAAAAGTGTTTATGTTAACGGAAATGAAAATTAAAATGCCAAAAGGAACACCAACTATACTTCCAAAAATAAACCTTTTCAGTAGAACAAAATCAACGTCCATTCTTATTTTCCAAATGAGTGAAATGGAGATAATTAAAGATAAAGTAATGTTTATTTGTATAGCTTCTTGTGGTAGAAATAACATAAGTAAGAAAGGGGTTGCCATTATGGAAAAGCCAAAACCTGTACTTGCTTGCAGAATAGAAGCCACTAATATAATACATATGAAAAAGAATGTGATACCCAAAACAGCCCTCCTATTTAATCAAGTTTAACTAGTTAAAGTCTATTATTTAAGTGCAATGTTTCACAAACTTATTTGTATTTTAACATAAATATCTAGTTTTTTCTCAAATAGTGTTGCCATATAAGGCTCTTTAACTAAAAAATCTGACTTGTGTTTTTAAACAATTTTATTATGGGGAAACAAATAATGAATGGGATCAAAATGTATTGATTATCATTAAATTATTCACTGAGATCCCCGCGATAAAACAAGAACAGCCATATAAAACTTACAAAAATACAGCATGTAGCTAATAAACAGCCAATCATTTGAGGAGAAAGAATTTCTAACAGCCCTCCTGTAAAAAACATCGATAACTGAATAAGAGATCCGTAAATGGAATAATGGAATGAAAAAACTTTACCTATCATATTTTCGTGTGTGTAAGTTTGAAGTAATGTCGTATCAAGTGGAACGATGATTCCTCCTGCTATGCGCATACAGAATAAAGTAATGATACCGATAATAAGTTGATCGGATAGAATGAATCCGAGAAAGAAAATTCCTTGTAATAAGTAGGCCCAACCGAATACTTTTTTCATTTTTTCTTTATTATGGGATATATAAAGATTAACGAGAAGGCTTCCTATCATAAGCCCAGCCCCTTGAACCGTATATAAAATCCCAATGTTCGTATGGAAAATTTTTTCGGCATAGATCGTTAGAAGTAGTTGATAAGCACCTCCAATAATCCCCCATGAAATGCCGACAAGAATTATTGTTAAAATGATTTTTGTTTGTAATATGTATGTATAACCACCTTTTATATCAGTGAAAAATGCTTTGTTCTTGTTACAAGTATCATGAGCAGGAATACTCATGTTATAAATAAAATAGGCTGAAATAAAGTATGATAGGCTATTTACTAAAAAAGCGAACTCAATATGTAAAGATTGTGCAATTACTCCGCCCAAAGAAGCCCCCATAATAGACATAAAACCATTAATTGTACTAGAAAGAGAGTTAGCAGTTACGAAATGATTTTGGTGTACGATATTTTTTAGGGTTGCTTGTTTAGCCGGTTCAAATAAACAAGAAAGTACAGATAAACATATATTAGTAATGAAAATAATCTCAATTTTATAGCCTGCGAGTAAGTATGTAAGGACTAGAATTCCCCGTGTAATATCGGTAAAAATCATAATATTCTTTTTAGAGAAACGATCTACAATTCCGCCTATGAATGGACTAAGAAGAAGCTGTGGTAAACTTTTACTTATAAAAGTAAGTGCGATCATAAACGGCGATTCCGTTATGCTGTAGACAAATGTTAATAAAGCTACCGTATGGAACCAATCCCCAAGTACACTTAATGTTTGCCCATAAAATAGTTTATTGAAGTTTTTATTTGTTTTAAGAAGTGTGGAATAAGAAACTGACATAAATAGATTAATCCTTATGTAATGACGATGTTTGAATTTGTTCTTTCCACTCACTTAAATACACTTTTTCCGCTGTGGGAAGTCCAACAGGTAATTGTGCAATCAATTCTAAACTATTTCCATCAGGGTCGTTAAAGTATACGGCTGCATGTGCTAATTCCGGAAAAACAATCGGTTCAATTGGTTCCATTCCAAAGTCTTTTCGTGCTGAAATTCCTTTTTGATTTAGCCAATGAATCGCATTTTCTAAATCATGTAAACTTACTTGAAAGGCGATATGTCGTAAAGAGGGGTGATAATTCACTTTGTATTCTGTGCCTTCCCAAAGGCCGAGCCAACTCTCATTTTCTTTAATCCAAAAGAAAGCAATATTATCTCCTCTTTTATATAATTTTAGCCCTAGTGATTCATAAAAAGGTATTGATACTTTTAAGTTGCGGACAGGTAAATGTGCTTCGTAAAGACCTCTAATCATTGTAATCCCCCTTAGTAAAAATGTTTCTTATTCCATAGTAAACAATATGTTGCTAGTTGAAATCGCAAATAAGAGGGATATAAATTCATACGAAAGTATGAAAAAAAACAGCTCATATTTGAGCTGTTTTTCTATAGTTTTTAGTTCATTTTTCAAGGATAGGATATATTAATATCCGTATCCGCCGCCACCCCAACAGCTACATCCGATGATGATTAGAAGGATGAATAGTACGATAAGCAAAGCAAATCCACCGCCGAAACCAGCGCAACTTCCACCATAACTCATATGTTTTCCTCCTTTTTAGTAAGTTAATCTATATGGTTCATGGACTACTATATACAGTATGTTTTTTGTATAGAAAACGAGCCAGTCTCATTTATAATTAGACAAATGCCTGTAGATTCATTAGGATTGCATGTTAGTGATTTGTAAATAAACCTTTACGTAATTCATAATTTAGGCATAAAAAATAAAAAATTGTAAAAAAAACCATTTTCTTATTTTTTTATGAGAGAATATGTACTATAATTTTACAAGTAATATTATGGGAAAAGGGAGTTTTAGTATAGAGATGGAGATGGGACAATTAAAAAATAAAATAGAAAACAAAAAGAAAGAGTTAATTCAACTTGTTGCGAGACACGGATTGGATCATGATAAAGTTTTGTTATTTAGTCGTGATTTAGATATACTTATTAATAAGTTTATGAACATAAAAGACAAAGTGCATAAATAAAAAATTTATAGTTTTTTATATTAAGATGTTTCACAAAAAGGAGAGGACAGTAATTGGAACATTTACAGGAAGAATTGTATAAACAAATAAAAGAAGAAAAAGGTACAGTTACAATTTTCTTAAAGAGTGGCGTTAGAATAGTAGGAGAAATTGTTGGAGTGGATAAATTTACAGTTTTAATCTTAGTGGATGGAAAACAACAGCTTATTTATAAGCAGGCTATATCAACAATAATGAAATAAGACACTCTTGTTGAGTGTCTTATTTCATTATTGCTTGCATGCCTCAACATCAATGCCGGCAGCAATTAACTTCTTTTCTCCATCTTGTTCAATAATTTTTTGTAATTTAGATAGGAAAGAATCAAAGTTTGTATGCTTTGCTACTTGGAACGTCATTTTATGTTCAATTGGTAGCCACGTATCAATATCAGCTTCGTTATGCTGGATTTTCACCTCAAGTTTATCGAGTGCATTAGCAACTTGTGCTTCGTATGTTTCTTTCGCTTCAAACTCCATCCATAAGTCATATAATTCCTCGCCGAGAGAACCTGTTAACGTTTGTTTAATATTTAAAATAGCCTCCAGTTCATTTTTTTGTTTTTGTAACTGTAATTCGTGACTATTCATTGTATCAAAAGCAGGAATATCACCAGCTTCGGCTTCGACTAGGTCGTGAATAATAACCATTTTAAGTAATTTCTCAATACTTACTTTTTGATCCAAATAAGGTTCAACTAAAATGGCCATTAGAGACATCCGCCATGTATGTTCGGCAACACTTTCTTGACGTCCGTTGGAAAGCCAGCTATGTCGCATTTCATATTTTAGTTTTTCTGCTAATGCAATGACTTGTAAAATGTTGTGTTCCATCGTGATCCTCCTCATTTATTCATACCATAATTCTAATATAGAAATGAAATGTGTCAATTTCATGAGTATATTGCGATAAACAGATGATAAGCGTATAATACATGTTATATGTGAAAACGTATTATTAAAATAAAAAAATGTTATATAAAAATGGAAAGGAAAGGGCAGAAATATGGGAGAGAAAAATCAAGTATTAGCTAGACCACAAAGAAAAAAAAGGAAGTTTGATATTTCTAGCCCAGTGGGCATTATAGTAGGTTTCATTATAGTGATAGCGGCAATTATGCTTGGCGGCGGTGGAATAAAAGCTTTCAAAAACTTTTTAGATGTTTCATCTATTTTAATTGTCATAGGGGGAACAACAGCGACAATTGTTGTGGCATATCGATTTGGAGAAATAAAAAAATATACGAAAAGCATTTTTACTGTTTTACATAGAAGAGAAGAAGATTTAGAACAGTTAACGGATTTGTTTGTCGATTTTTCGAAAAAGTCTAAAAAGCACGGCTTGCTTTCTTTAGAGGTAGATGGAGCGCAAGTAGACAATCCTTTTATTCAAAAAGGAATTCGATTAATGTTAAGCGGTTACGATGAAGATGAATTAAAAGAAGTGTTATTGAAAGATATTGAAACGGAAGTGTATGAGTTAAGAAAAGGAGCAGTATTATTAGATAAAATTGGTGATTTTGCTCCAGCTTGGGGAATGATTGGTACGTTAATCGGTCTTATCATTATGCTCCAAAACTTACAAGATACATCGCAAATTGGTACAGGAATGGCAGTTGCGATGTTAACGACATTATATGGGTCTGTACTTGCGAATATGATTGCAATCCCTCTTGCGGAAAAAGTATATCGTGGTATTGAAGATTTATATACAGAGAAGAAGTTTGTAATAGAAGCAATTTCAGAATTGTATCGTGGACAAATCCCTTCTAAATTAAAGTTGAAACTGGATACATACGTATACGAAACAAAGGTAAAAAAGGTAAAAGGAGCAGCCTAATATTTCAAGGAGTGGTATGATGAGTAAAGGACCGCAAAAGGGATCGCCTCGTTGGATGACGACTTTTACAGATTTAACGATGTTATTATTAACTTTCTTTGTATTACTAGTTGCTACATCAAAGCAAGATGCAGTAAAATTGTCAAAGATGCTTGAAAAGTTTAGTGATACGGGGCAAGTAGATGCAAAAGTAATGGAAAATACAATACCGGATATTTCACATGAAAAAAATGATGAAAAAATGATTTCAAAAAAGAGAATGGATGAATTATATAAGAAGTTAAAAGCGTATGTAGATAATAACGGTATTAGTCAAGTGAATGTATATCGAGAGGATACAGGGGTAAGCGTCGTTATAGTAGATAATTTAATATTTGATACAGGCGATGCGAACGTTAAGCCCGAAGCGAAAGGGATAATAAGTCAATTAGTTGGATTTTTTCAATCCGTACCTAACCCAATTGTTGTAGAGGGACATACAGATAGTAGACCTATTCATAACGAGAAATTCCCCTCTAACTGGGAGTTATCTTCAGCACGAGCGGCAAATATGATTCACCATTTAATTGAAGTGTATAATGTGGACGATAAAAGGCTAGCTGCGGTAGGATATGCAGACACAAAGCCAATTGTACCAAATGATTCACCGCAAAACTGGGAAAAAAACCGTCGCGTTGTTATTTATATAAAAGAGTAGTATATTATTATTTTAATAATAAAATACTAAAAATACGAAAATTCTTTTAAAAAAATATTAAATTTTATCATTTTATTTTGTATAATGAGTGAGAATGATAAGGTGAAATATTAAGATATATTTATACATAGAAGGAGAGAATTAAAAAGAATGGCACATAAAATTTTAGTAGTAGACGATGCGATGTTTATGCGAACGATGATTAAAAACTTATTAAAAAGTAATGCTGAATTTGAAGTTATCGGCGAAGCAGAGAATGGGGTAGAAGCAATTCAAAAGTATAAAGAACTTCAACCTGATATTGTAACATTAGATATTACTATGCCAGAAATGGACGGGCTTGAAGCATTAAAAGAAATTATTAAAATTGATTCAAGTGCAAAGGTTGTTATTTGTTCTGCAATGGGACAACAAGGTATGGTATTAGATGCAATTAAGGGCGGGGCAAAAGACTTTATTGTAAAGCCATTCCAAGCGGATCGTGTAATTGAAGCTTTAACAAAAGTAGCAAATAGTTAATATAGAAGGGGTGCCACAAGGAATCAAAACAGTGATAGCGGATCGACGTGTGGCCCCCTTTTTTCTCATTGTAAAACACTAAATTGTTATACATAAATGAAATGTTTGTTAGACAGGTAGGGGATAAAAATGCAAACAGATCTATTAAATATATTTTTCGAAGAGTCAGAAGAACATTTACAGTCGCTAAATGAAAATGTGCTAGTGTTAGAACAAAATCCTGGTGATATGGATGTTGTAGGAGAAATATTCCGATCCGCTCATACATTCAAAGGTATGTCTGCGAGCATGGAATTTACGGAAATGGCTGATTTAACGCATAAGATGGAAAATGTGTTAGATGAAATTCGTCATGGAAATATAGTTGTAAATGCGGATATTATTGATGTGATTTTTGAGTGCATTGATAATTTGGAGAAGATGGTTGCAGATGTGCAACAAGGTGGAATGGGCAATATTGATGTAGCCTCAACTAAACAGAAATTAGAAGCATTATTGAACGGCAATGTAGAAACTCCTACGGAACATATAGAGCAAAATCATATAGACACCGATGATGGAGTTTCGCATGAAGTGCATATAACAGTTGAACAGCAAGCAATTTTAAAAGCGGTACGTGCTATTATGTGTATTGAAGCATTGCAAAATGTAGGGAATATACAAAAAACAGCTCCGAGTATTGAAGAAATTGAAGCAGATGCTTTCGGATTTGAATTTACAGTATTTATGGATACGGATTGTAGTATAGAAGAGTTGAAACAAGTAGTACTTCATGTTTCTGAAATTGAGAAAGTGGAAGTAAAGCAAGGAGAACCGATATCGAAGGAAGTAGTTTCTAAAAAGGTCGTTACACAAGAAGTTGTGCAAGTAGAAGAAAAGCTACAACCTGCTGTGGTTACGCAAGTAAACTCACCGATAGAGGCAACGAATCAACCTTCAAGTACTATGCCAGCTAAAAGTACTACAAAAACGAAAAATGCTAAAGTGGAGAATCGTTCAATTCGTGTTCAATTAGAGAAAATCGAAAGATTAATGAATATGTTTGAAGAAAGTGTAATTGAACGTGGGCGCATTGATGAATTGGCTCAAACGATTCAAAACAAGGAGCTAATTGAACATTTAAATCGATTAGGCGATATTTCAAAAGATATTCAAAATGTACTATTAAATATGCGTATGGTGCCGATTGAAACTGTGTTCAATCGTTTCCCGCGTATGGTACGTATGTTAGCGAAAGATTTAGGGAAAAAAATCGATTTACAAATTACAGGTGAAGATACTGAAGTAGATAAAATTGTTATTGATGAAATCGGCGATCCGCTCGTTCATTTAATTCGAAATGCAATCGATCACGGTGTTGAAACTGTTGAAAAACGACGTGATGCAGGTAAAAATGAGACAGGTACGATTAAATTAGAAGCCTTTCATAGTGGAAATCATGTCGTTATTCAAATTACGGATGATGGAAACGGTATTAATAAAGGGAAAGTATTAGAAAAAGCGATTAAAAATGGCGTTGTAACTGAAGCGGATGCGAATAGATTAACAGATCGTGAAGTGTTTGATCTTATTTTCCAACCGGGATTTAGTACAGCTGAAGTTGTATCAGATCTTTCTGGACGCGGTGTCGGATTAGATGTTGTAAAACATACGATTCATAGTTTAGGTGGACATTTAATTATTGATTCTGAGGAAGGAAAGGGAAGTACATTTAGAATTGAACTTCCATTAACGTTATCTATTATTCAATCTATGCTTGTTCAAACGAATGATAAGCGTTATGCTTTACCTCTTGGAAATATCGTTGAAGCAATTCGAATTAAGAGAGAAGACATCCAATCCTTACAAGGAAAAGATGTATTAAATTATCGTAATCAAATTATTGAAGTGAAACATTTAAGTACTGTATTTGGTGAAAAAACAGTAGATGAGGCGTTTGCGTCATATGATGGTCAAATGGTTCCTGTGTTAATTGTTCGTAACACACATCGCAGCTATGGACTTATTGTAAACACAATTATCGGTCAAAGAGAAATAGTCTTAAAGTCATTAGGTGACTTCTTTGCAGAGAGTTCTAACTATTTCTCTGGTGCGACGATTCTCGGTGATGGACGAGTGGTCCTCATTTTAAACCCAGAAGGTTTATAATAGGAATGAAGGAAAGCTCCCCACTTGTATACAATTGGGGAGCTTTTTGGCTAATCGTTACGAATCTAATAATGGATACATAGTAACGTTTTATACTAATGAGTTTGCTAACATAAAATAAGAGTTTATATTATTTGATAGAAAAACAGAAATGAGGAGGCAGGGAAAATGCCTGAGCAACACACAAAAGGGGATACGAGCACGATTGTGCTAGAAAAAGAAAATGAGCATTTAACGCCCCAAGAATGCGATATTCTTGGCGAAATTGCAAATATATCATTTGGTTCAGCTTCGACTGTATTATCAACAATTTTAAATAGGCAAGTAAGCATTACTGCTCCTCGCATAGAGTTGGTAGATTTATATGATTCAAGAGATGTCGAAGTTCCGCATGTTGTATTAAACATTCATTTTACAAAAGGATTAGATATGGAAAACCTCCTTGTCCTTAAGCAAGATGTTGCATTGTCCATTGCAGATTTAATGATGATGGGAACAGGTGAAGTGGAGGACGGAAAAGAACTTGGTGAATTAGAGCTAAGTGCTGTACAAGAAGCGATGAATCAAATGATGGGATTCGCAGCTACATCTATGTCGGAATTCTTCCAAGATACAGTAGATATGTCTCCGCCGACGATTAAAGTTGTAAAGTTATCAGAAGAAATGGAGAAAATCTCTGAAATCGATGGGAATCATACGATTGTTAAAGTATCGTTTGATTTAAAGATAGATAATCTTGTAAACTCTAAACTTGTACAAATTGTTTCAGTTGAGCATGCGAAACAAATGGTAAATAAATTAATGCAATTATCTGGTGGAGTAGAAGAAACAGACGAACCAGCAGAAGTAGTGGAAACTGAGATTGTAGAAGAAGTTGAGAAAGAGCATTTAACACAAGAAGAGAAAGATGTGCTTGGTGAAATTGCAAATATTTCAATTGGTTCCGCTTCAACAGTATTATCAACGCTTTTAAATCAGCCAGTTACAATTAGTACACCAAATGTGGAAGCAATCAATGTTCGTCATTATGATGGAGTACCAGTACCATTTGTTATTTTAAATGTCGACTTTGTTGAAGGGCTAAAGAATGAGAATGTATTCGTATTTACGAAAGATGTTGCTTTAACAATGGTAGATTTAATGATGATGGGAACAGGGGAAGTTGACCCAGAAAAAGAGCTTACTGAATTAGAACTGAGCGGTATTAAAGAAATTATGAACCAAATGATGGGTCATGCTGCTACGGCGATGTCAGAAATGTTTCAAGAAAAAATGGACATGACGCCGCCAAATGTTAAATTTGTAACGTTAAAAGAAGAAATGGAATATTTGGGAGAGTCAATGGAAGTGGACGAACTCGTTCAAATTACGTTCAATCTTGAAATTGGCGATTTGCTTCAATCGAAGATGTATCAAATTTTGCCAATTTCCGAAGCGAAAGAAATGGTAAGGCGACTTCTGTATCCGATGGTGGAAGAAGAAGAGATTGCCACAGAAGAAATTGAAGAAGAAAAAATTGTAGAACCAGTTGTGCAACCTATTGAATTTAAAGAAGTAAAACAAATGGAACCAGTATATATGGACACGTCCATTCTACAAAATGTAGAAATGAACGTGAAATTTGTATTTGGAAGTACAGTGAAAACGATTCAAGATATATTAAGTTTACAAGAAAATGAAGCAGTTGTACTAGATGAGGATATTGATGAACCGATTCGTATTTATGTAAATGATGTATTAGTAGCGTATGGTGAACTTGTAAATGTAAATGGATTTTTTGGAGTAAAAGTGACGAAATCACTATAAGGCATTGAAATAGGAGTTTGAACTAGTAGATGAAAAACGTAAAGTTTTTTCTAATGAGTTGGCTATGCATACATGTGTGCTTGTTCTTCCCCTTGCAAAGTCAGGCTGAGGAACAAATTGAGCCAGATCAAAAAATAAATGAAGTGAATGTACAAGAAGAAAATAAGGAATCTCAAGAATCTTCAGAGCAAGTGGAAACGAAACAAGATGAAGAGAAACAAAAAGAAGCAGAACAAGAAGTAGAACAAGAAGTAGAACAACAAGAAGTAGTAAATAAACAATTGAATGAAAGAAAGATAGAAACAGAACAGGGAATTATTACAGTAAATAAGCCGGAGCTTAAAGTTGGCGAAGAAATGCGAATTGCTGTAGAACCAAATGGGAAAAACATTCAAAGCATGAAAGGTATATTGCAGTTACAAAAAAATGGCGAGCAATATGCGCAAGAAAGAATACTATCTTTTGAGTATGATGAAGAAACGAAGAGCTGGGTTGCGAACTATAAAGCAGGGGATTTTGATTTGCAAGGTGATTGGAATCTTCAGCTCGTTCAAAGTTACAAAGAGAATGAGAAAGAAGAGATCGTAAAAAATGAAGTGAAAGTCCCGCTCATTCGTATTAAAAATGAAACGCCAACTATAGATAAAGAATTGCCAAAGTTACAGAAAGTTACTATTGATGAAGTAAAAGAGAACTTAGTTGAACGAAAACAGGGAGATTCTATACATATACGAGTAAAAGCGTCAGATATAGAATCGGTTGTAAAAGAAGTGCGCGTTACATTAAAAGGGAAAGAAAATAAAGAGCTTTCGTTTTTATTAGACTACAACAAGCATGATATGGATTGGCAAAAAGTATTTGAAATAACAGAAGCATTGCCGGCTGGGCCATACGAATTACTTGTAGAGATAATAGATGCAGCAGGTAATAAACTTGTTGAAGAAAGTGAATATACCATTTCTGTTTTGGCGCCAAAAAACGAAGATGATAAAAAGATAGAAGAAAAAGAGAAAGAAGATAAATTAGATAATAAACTAGAAAATGAATTAGAAGATAAGAAAGAAAATGAGAAGCAAGAAGATTTGAAAATCAAAAACCCGCTTCCAGAAGAAAAATTGCCAGTTGTTCAAATTCCGAAGCAAGATGAGAAAGTAAATAAGTTTATAAAAGAACCGTTGAAAGAGAAAGAGGAATTTACTTACGTTATAAAAGAGCCGTTCGAAGACAACAAGGAAGTACATAAGGCGAAGGACCAAAAAGAGAAAAATAACAAACAAGTTGTCTCTAAAAAGAAAGAACAAAAAGAAGAAACGAAAGACAAGGAAGAAGAAAAAGGTGAACAGGGAGTACAAGCTTCGGATGTATTTACTATCATGTCAGGTTTGTTCGTACTGTTTTTAGTTTTAAAGAGTAATAAAGAATGGGGCTAATTATTTCATAGTAGTGGAGGCGCTTAAATGGAGATTAAACGTACGACAATTGAAGATAAGACGCTACAACCATTAAAACAGCCTGCAGCTATTTCGGAACATGAAATCCAGAAAGAACGAAAGCGTAGCAATTTAGTGTTTACTGGACAGTCTAAAATTATTTCGAAAAATAATGAGATAGGTATTTTACTTGCAAGTTTAAGTGATGGAAAGATTATGAAGGAAATGCTTTCTAAAGAGATGGATACAGTGTTACAACTTTTTAAAAAGTTACATACGTTATCTGAAGAAGGAAAGCAATCAGAAAAAGTGTTTGAACAAGTAATTAGAAGCCTGCAAGGACTTGTTAAGCAGGCGCATATAAAAGAACTTCCTTTGTTAGATGGAACATATGATTTCGCTGAAGTGCAACTATCATTTGGTAGAAAAGTACATATTCCTTTACTAGATGTAAGTGCACTCATCTCTAGAGTGGAAAGTGATTCTTCAGAAGGAAATATAAATTTGATGGTAACGGTTATTACTGCTTATATAACGAAATTGTCTAACGAAACGATTTTAATTAGCGTTACAGACCGCATTGCTAAAGATCGGGATGTAAGTGTATGGAGAGCGCTTGCGGAAATGAACATGACACAATTATCACAGGCATTGAAACAAACGATGCAAGAACATAAATGGTCTATGACGTTTCTTTTTCTCTTCATATGGATTGTCGGTATTATTTTAATTCGAGTTATGTAAAAAGGTCGTCACTCCATTGTGACGACCTCTTTTATATTTTTTCGTAGAAGAATGTATCAAATCGCTGAAGATTGTAACGTTCGGGTGTTAAAATTTGTTCCGTACTACCAACAAATAGTACACCGCCTTTTCGTAAAGAACGACTAAATTTTTCGTAAAGTTTTACTCTTGCTTCTTCTGTGAAATATATCATTACATTACGACAAATAATCAAATCATAATTTGTATCGAATGACTGCATTAAAAGGTCATGTTGTTTAAACGAGACGTTTTGTTTAATGTTTTGATGCAATGAATATAGACCATTCTCTTTTGTGAAATGACGTTCTTTCAAATCAGTAGGTAATTCCTTTAACGAACGTTCTGTATATTGAGCGCGTTTTGCGGTTTCTAAAATATGAAAATCAAGATCTGTTGCTTGAATTTCAAAACGAAATGGAGCTAGATGCTTTGATAAAATTAAAGAGAGTGTATATGGTTCTTCACCAGCAGCGCAAGCGGCACTCCATACCTTTAATTTTCCGCTATTTTGTTCGAGTAATTTTGGTAGTGCTTTCGACTCTAAAGTTTGCCATCGTTCTTTATTTCTAAAAAACTCTGAAACGTTAATTGTAATATAGTCAATAAAATTTAAAAATAAATTTTGATCAGCGCGTAATTTGTTTAAAAAATTAGTGTAGTTTTCGAAGCCTTTTCTCGAAATGAAAGCATCGATTCTACGGCGCATTCTATCTTGTTTATATGAAGCGATGTCCATATTGAATTGTTGTTTAAAACTCGCGATAAAATGATCATAATCTTGTTCAATTATCATATTTACAATGGGCACAATAATGGTATTGTGCCTCCCCCTTTACATCATACGAATTTTTTGTTCAAAGCTTTTTTTCATTTGCTTTTCATGTAATCCTGGTAAATCATAAATGACAGCATCAATACCTGCTTCTTTTGCAACATCGACAGGGATGACAGATGTATGTTTGTCCCCGTTATAAAAACAGAGAACTAAATCAGTGTCTTCAATAATTTGTTTAACAAAAAACATATAATCTGATCGGTAAATGGAGTCAGAAGGATGATCAAAAGCAACATATTCGGCTCCGTGTTTTTTTAAGTAATCAACGACTTCTTGAAATTCATCTGTTATTGCTTGTAATGGTTGCAGCGTGTAAAGGCATAAATTTTGAGCGAGTCTTTCATTCTCAACGAAAAAACGAAGAACCTCATTTTCAATAGATTTATAACATAATATGTAAATTTTATGTTTGTGAGCATAGTCAGTTAAAAATTTTTTAATTTCTTCTTGATCTAATGCTGTTAATTGATTTGAACCACAAAGGAAAATATTCATAGAATTGTGCCACCTCATGCTAAATTGTAACATATCTTTTATAAAAAATAACTGCAAAATATTACTGTTCAGAGTATAATTATAAATAACTGGATTTTACGATTAAGTTTAGGAAGAAATAAAAAAATAAATAGGTGATATATATGCTACGTTCTATCTCGCATAATCCAATTTTATCGCATATACCGCCTGCTACTCAAATGCCGAAAGAAGCAAATGTCAGGACAGGACTTGCATTTTCGGATAATTTGCATGCAGATCCGAAAAAAGATAAATTGCTAGAACAAATGGAAGCGTTTGTCGATAATATTGGAGAAATTAAAGAGAAAATTGAAATGGAATTAACGCTTGATAATGTAATGGAATACAAAAATACAGTAAAATCATTTTTGAATTTTTACGTTGATAATGTATTGCAGTATAAAGATGTCATGTCTCGTCACCCGCGTTACGGATATTCACAGAAAATGACGATTGTTAAACAGGCAGAAATGGGATTGAATGAATTAGAAGATGTTATGAATTTAATTAATACGAAAACAGGACATTTAGAAATGTTAAATCAAATTGGAGAAATCCATGGTTTAATTGTGAATTTAGTCTTGTAAAAGAAAGGAAGCTATATGTACATACAATTATATGAAAAACTCGTTATTATTCAAAAAGCGTATGAAAATATTCAAGCGCTTGGAGAGCAAATATATGAGAATTTAAAAAATAAAAATGTAAATGCAGTTCAAAAATTGCAAGTAGAGCAATTGCAGTACATTGATGGTTTAAAAGGGTTATCAAGCTCATTAGAAGAAATGGTTGTTCAGTTCTGTAAAGAACAAGGGGTTGAATCGTTTCGTGTAAGTGCGTTATTTTCGTATTTTTCTCAAGAAGAAATTGAAAAAATGGAAGAATTACAAAAAAACGTAACTGAATTAGAAGAGAATGTAAAAATGCTTCTTTTGAAAAATCAATATTACTTAAACGTACTATTAAAAACTACAGAAAGTATTGTGGATTCTGTTTCTGAATATAATTTAGAGCGAAACAATAATTCGCAAATCTTTATGAATGAACTATTGTAAAGGAGAAGTGAAGCTTTATGAGATTATCTGATTATAATACACCGCTATCTGGTATGTTAGCGGCTCAAATGGGGTTACAAACAACGAAACAAAACTTGTCTAACATTCATACACCGGGTTATGTTCGTCAAATGGTGAATTACGGATCTGTTGGAGCAAGCAATGGTCATACGCCAGAACAGAGAATTGGTTACGGTGTACAAACGCTAGGTGTTGACCGTATTACTGATGAGGTAAAAACGAAGCAGTTTAATGATCAATTATCTCAGCTCTCTTACTATAACTACATGAATTCAACTTTATCACGTGTAGAGTCTATGGTTGGAACGACAGGGAAGAATTCATTATCTAGTTTAATGGACGGTTTCTTTAATGCCTTTCGTGAAGTAGCAAAAAATCCAGAACAACCAAACTACTATGATACATTAATTTCTGAAACTGGGAAGTTCACTAGTCAAGTAAATCGTCTTGCGAAAAACTTAGATACAGTGGAAGCGCAGACGGCAGAAGATATTGAAGCGCATGTTAATGAATTTAATCGTCTTGCTGCTAGTTTAGCAGAAGCGAATCATAAAATTGGACAAGCGGGTACACAAGTGCCGAATCAACTTTTAGACGAACGAGATCGCATCGTTACAGAGATGTCTAAGTATGCAAACATCGAAGTATCTTATGAATCTATGAATCCTAATATCGCGAGTGTTAGAATGAATGGTATTTTAACAGTAAATGGACAAGATACATATCCACTTCAATTAAATAAAGAAAAAGACCCAATGTCAGTTGAGATTTACGGTTCAGAAATCTCTGTAACTAGCGGAGCGATAAAATCAGCGATTGATACGAAAGCGAAGATTGTTGATTATAAAAAAAATCTCGAAGACTTAATGAGTTCAATGAAAAATCAAGTGAATACAGTGATGGGAAAAGATTTCTTCGTTGGAGATTATGCGAAAGAGATGAAGTTAAATCCAGAATTCCAAAAAGATGTTTCGAAAATGAAAATGTCTGCTGAAACAGCAAATAAACTAGCAGCAGTTACAGATGACGATTATAAAGAAGGTCTTTCTTATAAACAAGCATTAGACCAATTTATAGTTCGTGTTGCATCTGATAAAAGTGCAGTAAATGGTTATCAAAAAATTCATGGCGACTTACTAGAAGGTATTCAACAAGAAAAAATGAGCGTTGAAGGTGTAAATATGGAAGAGGAAATGGTAAATTTAATGGCCTTCCAAAAATATTTCGTCGCAAACTCTAAAGCTATTACTACGATGAATGAAGTGTTTGATAGTCTATTTTCGATTATTCGATAAGTGATAATAATTGATTGGAAATATATAAGGAGGAGATAGAAATGAGAGTATCTACATTTCAAAATGCAAACTGGGCAAAGAATCAGTTAATGGATTTGAATGTGCAACAACAATACCATAGAAACCAAGTAACTTCAGGGAAGAAAAATCTTCTTATGAGTGAAGATCCACTTGCAGCGAGTAAATCATTTGCGATTCAACATTCATTGGCGAATATTGAACAAATGCAAAAAGATTTAGCTGACTCAAAAAATGTATTAACACAAACTGAAAATACTTTGCAAGGTATTTTTAAATCTTTAACGAGAGCAGATCAATTAACGGTACAGGCATTAAATGAGCCAAATGGTGAAAAAGAATTGAAAGCCATCGGTGCAGAGATTGATCAAATTTTAAAACAAGTTGTATATTTAGCGAATACGAAAGAGCAAGGTCGTTATATTTTCGGTGGTGATAGTGCAGAAAAGTCACCATTTACAGAAGATGGTACGTACCAGGGTGGACAAAATGATGTGAACTGGCAACTAAATGACGGTTATGAGTTAAAGGCATTCCGTAACGGAGAAGCATTATTATCCCCGGTTATAAAAACGTTAAAACAGATGAGCGAAGCGATGCAAAAAGGTGACCAAAAAGCGTTACAACCGTTATTAGGAGAAAATAAGAAAAACTTAGATGGCATCATTAACCGTACAACTGAAGTTGGTTCAACAATGAACACAATGGAGACGTTTAAAACAATTTTAAGTGAGCAAAATTTAGCGCTTCAAGAAAACCGTAAAGAAATTGAGGATGTTGATTTAGCGGTCGCAATTTCTGACTTGGCATATATAAATGCGACGTATGAAGCGACACTTAAAGCAGTTAGTACGATGAGTAAAACGAGTATTTTAGACTACATGTAATCTACAAGGAGTGAGAAAAATGGCAGGAACAACGATGACAGGTATTGGTGGTAGACAACAAATTTGGAACCTCGGAAATAATATGATCGATACTTCTAACCTAGTAGAATTAGAAATGCAAGCGTTAGATATGAGAAAAACACCATATACGAAAGAAAAGAACGACCTTACAAATGATAAATTATTATATACAAGTTTAAAATCAGAATTTAGTTCTTTCACACAAACGTTTAAAAACTTAGCGGCTTTTAAAGGGAATGAGAAAAAAGTAACGACAACACAAGAAGGTTATATTAATGTAAAAGCAGATGGTGGTGCGATTGCAGGAACTTTTAATATGACAATTACACAGCTCGCGCAACGTCATCAAATAGCTTCTAATGAAATTAAAGATATAAATGCGAAACTTCCTAAAGATGAAACATTAAAACTAGGTGGTAAAGAATTAAAAGTAACAACTGATATGACATATAAAGATTTAATTAATAAGATTAATGATGGAGATTATGGCGTATCAGCTTATACACTTGGAAATAAAATTTTCATGACCTCGAAAAAAGAGGGAACAGATGGACAGATTAAGTTTGAGGCGAACACATCTACACTATTTCAAGATATGGGTTTAGCTAAGGCGGATGGCACAGCGCTCAATACAATCAATGAAGCACAAAATGCTATGTATACTATTAATGGTATCAAAGGGGAAGGTTCTACTAATACAATTGAAGCTCTTCCTGGTGTGAAAATTGAGTTGTTAAAGGTAACTGAGCCGAAAGTAGAAGGAGCGCCAGATGCTAGTACAACAACAGATCCAAAAGCAAAAGGTATAGATCTAAAATTTACAGTAAATGACTCAAACGTAACAGACGCATCGAATGTTATTAAAAAAATGGTAGCTGATTATAATAAAGCTGTTTCTACAGTAGATATCTTTGCTGGAAAAGGTGGAGCTTTCCAAGGTCAAGCTATTATGCAAAGTGTACGTCAGGCAATGAACAATGTCGTAACATTTTCTCAAGATGGTAATTATTTATTCACATTTGGTATTCAATTAAAGCAAGATGGAACGATGGAAGTTAATGATGAAAAATTAACACAAGCATTAAAAGAAAAACCCGATGCAGCGAAGCAATTTTTCTTTAGTTCTAACGGTTTAGGAAAAATGATGGAAGAACCGCTTGATAAACTATTCGGTGATAAAGGTGTAGTCGGCGAGAGAGTTAAAAACATTGACTCACGTGTAAGTGATTTAGATAAAAAGATTAAAGATATTGAGACGCAAAACTTGCAAAAGCAAGATGAAATCGTGAAGAAGTATCAAAAGCTAGAGAGTACATTGGCGGCGCTTGATAGCCAACTAAAAACAATTAAAGCAATGACA
This sequence comes from Bacillus sp. FSL R9-9497, assembly GCF_038005805.1. Classification (NCBI taxonomy): domain Bacteria; kingdom Bacillati; phylum Bacillota; class Bacilli; order Caryophanales; family Bacillaceae; genus Bacillus; species Bacillus sp. FSL R9-9497. The sequence goes on from NZ_JBBOTY010000001.1 coordinate 1,596,363, forward strand.
AAACAAAAAAGTGATGATTAATGAAAGTTGAGGAAGTGATTGTATGCAAGCATGGCAACGTTATATGCAAAATGATATTATGACGAGTAATCCGATTAAAAATACAATTTTTATTTATGAAAGATGTATTGTAGAGTTTCGTAATTTAGAAGAACTTTTACATACTTTTAAACTTCAAGAAGGGGACGCACTTCTTGAAAAATTAGAACGTATTTTTGAAGAACTAAAGCTTCAATTAAATCCTGAGATTACGAAAGATTTATATGATAGTCTCTATGGTTTATATGATTGGATTAGCATTCAAATTCAAACGATGAAAGTAACGCGTGAAGCGAAAGATATTGATGCAATTGTGAAAGTGTTACAAGATTTAATAGACGGTTACCGCGGAGCACTTGAAAATGAACAATGATATTTATCGGACGTTTGTCAGCTGTTTTAATGAAATCGGTGAATTGCAAGTGTCAGACAGAGAGTTTGCTGAGAAGAGTGAGATGTTAAATCGCTGGATGATGACATTGGATGAAGAAACGCGTGCACAAGTTGCGGCGGAGGTAAGCCCGTTCATTATTAAGGCAGCACAGCATATTCGGGATAAGCAAAAGATTTTGGAAGAAATGATTATGACAAATGATGGGCGAATGAAGGCTAATTCATTTTACGGTAAATATTAATAATAACGTCTGGAAACAGGTTCCCCTTTTAAAAGGGGGTCTATTCCTTCGTTTACATAAAGAACCCGCTGATTGAGGTTTCATTTTATGACTGTGATGAAATAATAATTGTAATCTAAATAATAGAAAAATGGACTTTAGTTTATATATTGAAATGTTCTATAGATTACCGTGTGTATACAGTTTTTTGCATTCTTTTTTATATTTTTATATTTTTCTAAAGACAACAATGAAAAAATGGAATAAAATATGTAAGGGTACATAATAGTAAATATTTTAATAAATGCATATAAGAAAATAAATAATGAAGTGAAACTTCTATCAGTGGATCATTAAGTTAGAAAAGGAAGGGTGTGGAATATGCCAGATTTAGTGAGTGATGTAAGCCATTATATGAATTATTTAGTGACGAAACGAAATACGGTTTCTAGTAATATTGCAAATGCGAATACACCTGGCTATAAAGCACAAGATGTAACATTTGCTGAGCAGATGAATAAAAGTAGTGCATTATATAAAAACAATGCGGCTGATTTAAAGAGCAATCCAGATTTATATCAAACGAATGAAATGCACTTGCCGACAGTAAATACGAAAAATACATATGCAAAGATTCAAACAAAATCAATGCAAACGAATAAAGACGGAAATAGTGTGGATGTAACGACAGAAATGCTAGATTTAATGAAAGCAAATCAGTTATACGGTATTTCAGTTAACGCAATTAATACACAATATGCAATTAACCAAGCGGCACGCGGACGTTAAAAGTAGAAGGAGAGACAACGGATGTTTCAGGCAATTAATGCAAGTGGCTCAGGACTAACGACAGCGAGAAAGTGGATGGAAGTTACTTCTAACAATATTGTAAATGCAAATACGACGGCGGCTCCGGGGGCAGATTTATATGAGCGTCGTAGTGTGGTGCTAGAATCAAACAATAGTTTTGCAAGTATGCTAGATGGGGCTCCTACTAACGGAGTAAAAATAAAAAGTATTGAAGCAGACAAAACGGAAAATTTAGTGTATGATCCGACGCATCCGCACGCAAATGAAGAAGGATATGTGCGTTATCCCAATATTGATGTAACTGCTGAAATGACGAATGTAATGGTTGCTCAAAAAATGTATGAAGCGAATACGAGTGTATTAAATGCGAATAAAAAAATGCTTGATAAAGATTTAGAAATCGGCCGAGGATAAGGGGGAAGATAGTAATATGAAAATTCAACCAATGTTACATACACAACCATTTGGAGCAATTCAGTCAATTGGTGCACCGAAAACTTCTCAAACATCTGTAGTTGAGGGGAAAAAGTTTATTGATTTATTGGAAGATATGAATCAAACGCAAAACAATGCGCAAACAGCAGTATATGATTTACTAACTAAAGGGGTAGGAGAAACACATGACGTTTTAATTCAGCAAAAGAAAGCTGAGTCTCAAATGAAAACAGCTGCTCTCGTACGTGATAATCTTATTGAAAATTATAAGTCACTAATTAATATGCAAATTTAGGAAAGTGGACGGGTGTGTTTAAATGGAAAAGATGAAAAATGTTATTCAATCGTTAAAAACGTGGCATAAGTTAGTAATTGGTGCTGCGCTTTTAGCGATTGTAACAGGAGCACTTTTATACTTCACCTTGCCAGATAAATATGTTGTTGTATATCAAAATTTAAATGATACAGATAAACAAGAGATTACAGCAGAATTATCGAAGTTAGGTGTCGATTATCAATTAGCGGCCGATGGTTCGATTCGTGTGCAAAAGAATGATGCTCCATGGGTTCGAAAAGAAATGAATGGGATGGGCTTACCGTTTAATTCGAAAAGCGGTGAGGAAATTTTATTAGAAAGCTCTCTCGGTTCAAGTGAGCAAGATAAAAAAATGAAGCAAATTGTCGGTACGAAGAAGCAATTGGAGCAAGATATTGTAAGAAATTTTGCGACAGTTGAAACGGCAAATGTTCAAATTACATTGCCTGAAAAAGAGACAATTTTTGATGAAGAAAAAGCAAAAGGAACAGCGGCGATTACGGTTGGAGTGAAGCGTGGACAATTGTTAACAGCTGATCAAGTTGCGGGTATACAGCAAATGATTAGTGCAGCGGTTCCTGGTGTGAAAGCAGAAGAAGTAAGTGTTATTGATAGTAAAAAAGGTGTTATCTCAAAAGGAGCAGATGAAGCACATTCTAGTAGTTCCTCTTCTTATGAGAAAGAAGTAGAGATGCAGCACCAACTTGAAGGTAAATTAAAGCAAGATATTGATGCAACGTTAATGACGATGTTTAAACCGAATGAATATAAAGTGAATACGAAAGTATCTGTAAACTACGATGAAGTTACACGTCAGTCAGAAAAGTATGGTGATAAAGGTGTACTTCGTAGTAAACAAGAGCAAGAGGAAAGCTCTACTGCGCAAGAAGGGGCAGATACGAAGCAAGGTGCTGGTATTACAGCGAACGGTGAAGTGCCAAACTACGGTACGAACAATAATCAAAATGGTAAAGTTGTCTATGATAATAAAAATGGTAACAAAATCGAAAACTATGAAATAGATAAAACAGTTGAAACAATTAAGAAACACCCAGAATTAACGAAAACAAATGTTGTTGTATGGGTAGATAATGATACGCTAGTAAAACGTAGAATTGATATGACAACTTTTAAAGAAGCAATCGGAACAGCGGCAGGACTTCAAGCTGATCCGAACGGTAACTTTATAAATGGTCAAGTTAACGTTGTAACTGTTCAGTTCGATCAGCCGAAAGCAGAAAAAGAGACAGAGCCAGAAAAAAGTGGTATGAACTGGTGGTTATTCGGTGGAATTACAGCTGCCTTATTAGCGATTGGTGGCCTAGTATGGTTCTTATTAGCAAGACGTAAGAGAAAGAAAGAAGAAGAGGAATATGAAGAATACTTAGCAGAAGAGGAAATTGCTGCAAGTAATGAAAGTATCTTGGAAATTCCTGAAGAAAAAATAGTGCCAGAGCCAAAACCTGAACCAGAAGAACCGAAAGAACCAACGTTAGATGAACAAGTGCAGGATGCTACGAAAGAACATGTAGAAGGAACTGCAAAAGTAATTAAAAAATGGTTAAACGGACAGTAAGGGAGGAACAACGATGCTAGATGAAATCTCCTCCAAAGAAAAAGCTGCCATCCTTATTCGTACATTAGAAGAAGGGGTGGCAGCAAAAGTCATTGAATATATGACAGCTGAGGAAAAAGAAGTATTACTTCGTGAAATCGCAAAGTTTCGTGTATACAAACCAGAAACGTTAGAAAATGTACTAGGAGAGTTCTTATATGAACTAAATGTAAAAGAATTGAACTTAGTCACTCCAGATAAAGAATACATTCGTCGCATATTTAAAAACATGCCAGAAGACGAACTGGAAAAATTATTGGAAGATCTTTGGTATAACAAAGATAATCCGTTTGAGTTCTTAAATTCACTTACAGATTTAGAGCCACTTCTTACAGTGCTTAATGATGAGTCACCACAAACAATTGCAATTATCGCTTCTTATATTAAACCGCAACTTGCGTCTCAATTAATTGAGAGATTGCCAGATCATAAGCGCGTTGAAACGGTAATGGGTATAGCGAAACTAGAACAAGTTGATGGTGAGTTAATTAATCAAATTGGTGAGTTGTTAAAATCGAAATTAAATAATATGGCATTTAGTGCAATTAATAAAACTGATGGCTTGAAAACAATCGTAAATATTTTAAATAATGTTTCACGAGGTGTTGAAAAAACAGTCTTTCAAAAGCTGGATGAAGTCGATTATGAGTTATCTGAGAAAATTAAAGAAAATATGTTTGTCTTTGAAGACTTACTTGGTCTTGAAGATCTTGCGCTTCGCCGTGTATTAGAAGAAATTACAGATAACGGTGTTCTTGCGAAAGCACTTAAAATTGCAAAAGAAGAAATTAAAGAGAAATTATTTACATGTATGTCTTCAAACCGTAAAGAGATGATTCTAGAAGAATTAGATGGCTTAGGACCGCTTAAGATGACGGATGCTGAAAAAGCGCAGCAAACGATCACTGGTACAGTGAAAAAGCTAGAGAAAGAAGGAAGAATTATCGTTCAAAGAGGTGAAGAGGATGTCCTTATTTAAAAACAGAATTCCGAAGAATTCTGTTTCTTTTTCTGAAGAAACGTATGAATTACAATTTCCAAAACCAGCTTCAGTTCAAATAGAAGAGGAAGAATTACAAGCTGATCATGCAGAACTTCGCGCCCAGCAAGAATCATTACATATGGAAATGAATCAGCTAAGGCAAGAGAAGCAAATGCTAGAACGAGAGCGGCAGCAGTTATTACAAGATAAAGAACAATTTCAAATGCATATTCATGAGCAAATGGAACAGATGGAAGCAGCGCGTGTGCAATTTCAAAAAGAACAACAAGAAATAGCGTATGAATGGACAGAGTTATTATGGGATCAATCTTTTCATCTAGCAGAAAAAATCGTGAATCAAGCGGTAGATTCACGATTGCTTGATGTGTTACCTATTTTAACTGGCATCGTGCAAACATTGCCAACTTCGTTTGAAAAATTAATCATTACAGTACATCCAGAAACGTTTGAACGTATTCAAGAAGAGAAGGAGAATACGAAAGAATATTGGTTACTACAATTAGTAGAATGGAAATATGATTTCTCCCTGCAGTTTGGTGAATTTGTTCTGGAAGAAGAGAAAGAGTTCTTTGAATTTAAATTTGCACCTATATTTGCGAAACTTCGTCAGAAATGGGAAGAAGAGAAGTTATTTGAGGAGCAAAATGTATGAGCCGCCTGTTAATGAATGAGAACGAAAAATGGAATAAGTTTATTAAAACACCGCTGTATACGAAAGTAGGCAAAGTTCATAGTGTACAAGAACAGTTTTTCGTAGCAAAAGGGCCGAAAGCGAAGATTGGAGATGTTTGCTTCGTTGGAGAACATAACGTCTTATGTGAAGTGATTGCCATTGAAAAAGAAAATAATATGCTACTTCCATTTGAACAGACAGAAAAAGTATGTTATGGAGATTCAGTGACATTAGTTTCAGAAGATGTTGTTGTACCACGTGGTAATCACTTGCTCGGAAAAGTGTTAAGTGCAAATGGTGAAGTGTTAAATGAGGAAGCTGAAAACATTCCATTACAGAAAATAAAACTAGATGCACCACCTATACATGCATTTGAACGTGAAGAGATTACCGATGTATTTGAAACAGGAATAAAATCAATTGATTCTATGCTAACAATTGGTATCGGTCAAAAGATTGGTATTTTTGCTGGGTCAGGTGTTGGTAAATCAACTTTACTTGGAATGATAGCAAAAAATGCAAAAGCTGATATAAATGTTATTAGTTTAGTAGGGGAACGTGGCCGGGAAGTAAAAGACTTTATTCGAAAAGAGTTAGGCGAGGAAGGTATGCGAAAAAGCGTCGTTGTTGTAGCGACGTCAGATGAAAGTCATCTTATGCAACTTCGTGCAGCGAAACTCGCAACGTCTATTGCTGAATACTTCCGTGATCAAGGTAATAACGTATTACTTATGATGGACTCTGTTACTCGTTTTGCCGATGCACGAAGAAGTGTTGATATTGCTGTTAAAGAGTTACCGATTGGTGGTAAAACACTGTTAATGGAAAGTTATATGAAGAAGTTGTTAGAGCGGTCCGGAAAAACACAAAAGGGATCTATAACAGGTATTTATACGGTGCTTGTTGATGGGGATGATTTAAATGGTCCTGTACCAGATTTAGCACGTGGTATTTTAGATGGACATATCGTATTAAAGCGTGAGCTTGCAACGCTTAGTCATTATCCTGCAATTTCAGTATTAGATTCAGTAAGTAGGATTATGGAAGAAATTGTTTCGCCACATCATTGGCAACTTGCAAATGAAATGAGAAGGATTTTATCAATTTATAAAGAAAATGAATTGTATTTTAAGCTAGGAACGATTCAAGAAAATGAAGAAAATGCTTATATTTTTGAATGTAAAAATAAAGTAGAAGGCATAAATACATTTTTAAAGCAAGGTCGATCGGATAGTTTCCAATTTGATGATATCGTTGAAGCGATACAGCATATAGTATAAGGCCTCTGCCCAAGAGGTCTTATTTTTTTGTTTTTTAATATTTCACAGATTTTTTTGGAAAAAAACTATATAATAGAAAAAGAGAACGTTATAATAGAAAGGGGCTATGAAAACAGGTGGATAAACAGCAGTACGACACAATAAAATTGCAAATAAACCAAGAAAAAGAACATATTTTAAAAGAAGTGTATGAATTAACAGCTGAAAAAAGAAAAATAGAACAAAAAAAAGAATATGATTTATATGTTGTGAAATCGCGTAGTAAAGTCGTACAAACTGGGCAACGTATTATGGCTGGCATGCTTTCTTCACATACGTTTTCACCTGAAAGAATAGAAGAATGGAATCGAAAAATTAAAAAAACGGAAGGTTTTATTCAAAAAAATGAAAGCCTTTTAGAGCAAGTAAAAGAAAAAGAACGTGTCATTGATGAGATGTATCAAGAAGATTGCAAAAAGCTTGCGAAAGCACAAGAAAAGCTGGAAGAAAAAATGCTTCTGGATTTGAAAATGTGTATGAATGGATGAGGTGAATGTAGTGATACAGTCTGTATTACCGGTGCGACAAAGTTTACCTCCGCAAAAAGAAAAAGGGCTAGAAGTACAATCAAAAAATGAAGATTCTTCATTCGATCGTACGATGAGAATCGAAAATAAAAAACAGCCGCAAACGGAGAAAACGAAACGAGAAGAAGCACCAAAAGAAGAGAAAAAAGAATATAACCTTTCTAAACCATCGGTAACGAAAGAAGAACCAATTGTAAAGAAAGAAGAAAAAAAAGAGACAGAACAGTTGTTATTAGCTGTATCTGAGCAAATGGTTGCAATTGAGCAATTACATGTGCAGCCGGAATTGTTATATCAATACATACAAAAAATACAAGAGCTATATAAAGAATATGGCAATATTAAACTTAATGAATTACCTGTAGCTGAATTACAACAATTACAAGAACTTCTTTCAAATATGAATATCAAAAATGCTATATGTTTAGAAGATACAATGCAAATGGTATTAGACAAAATGAAGATGCCAGAGCAAGCGATGCAAGCATTGAAGGCTGTAGAAACAGAAACTTGTAATATTGCAAAGAAACAAGAAGAGTTTAAAGACGTAGATCTTCCGAAAGCTGAGAGCGATGATGCAAAGATAGAGTTGCCAGAAGTTGATGCATTAAACGATTCGAGCTCTGCAGGTGCAGAATTATTAAATAAAACAACGAGTACCGAACAAATAGGGAAATCAAATAGTGGTGCTGAGAAAGTTTCATTACCTGACTTAGGAAAGAAAATGGAAGCGCAAGTAGAAGCGCTGCAAAAATTTGTAGTGAAACAAGAACGTGTTTTATTTCAGTTAAATCCAGAAAAACTTGGTACATTAACAGTGTTTATGAAAAAACACGGAGATCAAATTGACGTTCACGTAGAAATGGAAAAACACGATGCGAAAAAACGTGTTGAAATCATTTTTGATGAATTGAGATTAAAGTTAAAAGAAAAAGAAATCAATATTCAAATTAGCTATTCAGATAAAGATGAAAATCGTAAAGAACAGCGAGAACAAGAGCAAAGGCAAAAACAGAAATTAGCAAATACAAATCATGAAAAACAACAATCAACAGAATTTGCGGGATTATTGGAGGAATAAAGCGTGCCAACAGTTGGATTAAATACAACGAGTACAAATCATATTCCGTTACAAGCAGGAGCGCAAAAAAGTAATGTACCTGTTAATGGTGTACAATCGCCAGTGCAACAAAGTAATGGAGTTTCAGCAGGAGCGCAAAAGACTCCTGGGGTAATGGGGAAAGATGATTTCTTAAAATTGTTTTTATCAAGTTTCCAACATCAAGATCCATTTAATGCGATGGATATGAATCAAATGATGAATCAGACAGCGCAGTTATCTCTTATGGAACAAGTACAGAATATGACGAAAGCAGTAGATAAGCTGCAATCAACGATGTATTCAACAGCACTTGATGGTGGAATGAAGTTTTTAGGGAAATACGTAAGAGGTGTTGACGGTGACGGAAACAAAGTAACCGGTCAAGTAGAAACAGTTCGTCTTGCGGAAAATAACGATGTACAGCTCGTTATTAATAATAAAGTTGTCTCTCTTCGTTTCGTTGAGAGAGTGTCTGATAAACCGATTGGGGAAACGAACCCAGAAGACGTAAAGAAAGACGATCAAAAAGTAACTGAAGAAGTAAAAAATACAAATTCATAAGGAGTGTCCATACGTTATGATTAAAGCGTTATATACAAGTATTACAGGGATGAATGCAACACAAAATGCATTAAGTGTAACTTCAAATAATATTGCCAATGCACAAACAGTAGGTTATAAAAAACAAAAAGCAATGTTTGATGATTTACTATATAACAATTCGATTGGTGCAAAAGGTGACGGTAAATACGCAGGAACGAATCCGAAAAGTATTGGTAACGGTGTGAAAATGAGTGGTACTGTTACGGATTATAGTGATGGTACAATTACGTTAACAGGTGGCAAAACACAAGCCGCAATGGAAGGTAATGGTTTCTTCGTTGTAGGTGATTCAAAAGGCGGAAATATGGAATTTACTCGTAAAGGTACGTTTGGGATATCTTCAGATTACTATATTACGAATACTGAAGGTCAATACGTATTTGCATACCCTGCAAATGAGGCAACTGGTGAAGTTGATTTATCTGGAATTCCAGGACCGTTGCAAATTCCAATGGGAACAGCAATTGGTGGTATTCGAACATCGAAAGGGACCATTAAAGGGAATATTCCAACTGGTGAAAAACAAATCACACAAGATTTACCTGTATATGATAATGCGGGGAATACATGGACAATGCGTGTAGAGTTTAAACAAACGAGCGAACATAATTATACATATAAAGTGCAAATGCGTAATGACTCGAAAAAAGAAACAGAGTTTAAAGATGTTCCAGGTGCAGGTGGTAATATGACATTTGATGCTGTTGGAAATCCAAATCCGAAAGAGCAAGGAGCTAATATTCCATTTGATGGCGGCTCTATAAAATTAGACTTAAGCCATTTAACAAATCATCCAACAGATAAAACATTATCAGTAACAGACGTAGATGGTAGAGCAGCAGCGACGGTTAAAGATTGCTTCATTGCTGACGGTGGATACGTAATGGTAAAATATTCTGATGGAAGTATGAAATCTGCAGGTCAATTAGCTGTTGCGATGTTCCCGAACGAAGGCGGACTAATGAAAACAGGTAATGGTAACTATACGGCGACGAATACAACAGGTATTTTAGCTCTTGGTACATCTGGTCAAAACGGTGCAGGTAAAGTACGCGGTGGTGCACAAGAAGGTGCTAACGTAGATTTATCTGTAGAATTCGTTGACTTAATGTTATACCAACGCGGATTCCAAGGAAATGCGAAAGTAATTAAAGTTTCAGATGAAGTATTAAATGAAGTTGTAAACTTAATTAGATAATATATCGCATGGAAAAAATGTAATGGAGTAGAAAGGGTTTTTTATTCGTATGACAAGACAAGAGCGAATTTTACAATTGCCTTTTTTCAAAAATAAACGTGAACTTGCCGAGCAAGTATTAAAAATAGAACGAGAAGAGCATGTATATTTACCAGATCAATTTGAAATTAAGCAAGTGCCTCCGTATTCATTTGGCGAAAAACAAGCAATCATTGGCCGTATCCATGAGTTTTATTTCATAAGTGTTGGTAGCGATACTGTTTGGAAGTATCAACTGTTTAAGGATGAGATGAAGTGTCGTGAGTTTTTTGTTATGTTGCCAAATATTACGGATCAGCAGATAGCGTTTTGGTTTAATAACATAGAGTTATTGAAAAGTTCTTAAAAAAATCTAAAAAGCTCTTTTTAGGGTTGACGAGAGGACCCAGCGTTGTTTTTGAGCGGTTAGTGCCTAATAGGGCCTCGACTGGTGTGTAAGGACAAAGGTATGGAGAGTTACTAGGGTGGTATAAGAAGAGGTAAGCAAAGTTTAGTGTGGATAAACAGTTATGGTCCAGAAGAGCTCCTAGTTGTAAGAATAGAGCTATGGAGGCGTACTGAGATAGTTGGGGATGAGATAATCATTTCATAGTAGGACAGTGCCTTCTGGATAGTATATGACAATAGATTTTTATAAAAGGAGAGGTGAGGAGGATGGCGCAAAATAAGTATCGCGTTACATTCATTTCGCCGAGTGAGGTTGAGCAGCGGACTGTAATGGCGGCGAATAGTTTGCCAGATTTAATTCGTAAAGTAGAAAGTATTATCGCAGATCCAAACGGTTATTTTGTGAATGATAAAAAAAATAATTGTTATTTTAAAGTGATTAAAGAAAATGTTACGTTTATTCAATATGAGTTACTATTTTCGGATAAGGAAATTCATATTGAAAAATTAAAACATATAGCACCGGTAGTATTAAAGCGATTATTCGAAAAAATAAATGACCCGGAATTATATGCACTCGCGCTACTTGATGTTGATATAGCAACGAAAGAATATGTGCTAGCAGAAATGAATTCTGAGCTGAGAATAAGAGTAGAGACGGAGCTTTCGAAAAAATGGGAAGCAATGCCGACAGAAATTGTAGGGGCGCAAGAAGTGTTATTAGAAGCACTTGCTTCGTTTATACAAGATTAATTGTTTTTTAATAAAATGAATCGATCGACTATCTATATTTTTTATATAGGTAGTTGACTTTTTCTCTTTTATAAAGCTTAATAATTAGATATACGGAATTAATGGAAGGGGAGCGACACCTTTATGTCACAAGCACAAAGTATTTTATTAGAAAGCGGAACAAATGAATTAGAGATTGTTACGTACACTGTTGGTGAAAACCTATTTAGTATTAATGTAATGAAAGTACGTGAAATCATTAATCCATTCCCTGTTACAACTGTGCCAGAATCTCATCATGCAGTTGAAGGTGTTGTTCAAGTACGTGGTGAAATTTTACCTGTTATTAACTTGGCAATGGCTCTTAATTTAAAGTCAACAAAGCCACTTGATCAAACGAAATTTATCATCTCAGAATTAAACCAAATGAAAGTTATTTTCCGCGTGGATGAAGTACATCGTATTCAACGTATTTCGTGGGAACAAATTGATGAACCAGCTTCATTATCTATGGGACTAGAAGAAACGACATCTGGTATTGTAAAACTAGATGGCAAAATCATCTTACTATTAGATTATGAAAAAATTGTATGTGAAATTAGCGGCACTGGTTATGATAATAAATCAATTGCAGGGTTAGAACAAAAAACAAATCGAGCTGAAAAAGTAATTTATATTGCAGAAGATTCAGCAATGCTTCGCCAAATATTAGAAGAAACATTATCATCAGCTGGATATACGAAAATGAACTTCTTCAGCAATGGTGCAGAAGCGTTAGCGCAAATTGAAAAATTAGCGAAAGAGCAAGGCGAAAAAATGTTTGAACATATTCACTTGCTAATTACGGATATTGAAATGCCAAAAATGGATGGACATCATTTAACGAAAGTGGTTAAGGATAGTGAAGTAATGAATCGTTTACCAGTCATTATTTTCTCTTCATTAATTACAAATGAATTATTCCATAAAGGTGAAGCTGTAGGAGCAAATGCTCAAGTAAGTAAGCCAGATATTCAAGAGCTAATTGGTTTAGTTGATAAGTTAGTGCTTTAAAAGCTTCTATTTAGCCGGAATAGAAGCTCTAGCTAAGTGTTGAGCGGTCAGTGCTTAATAGAGCCCTATGCGATGTTGAGACCAGAGATATGGAGTGGTTATAGGTAAGTAGAAGAGCTGGCGTATAACATTTTTCTATTTAGTAGGAATAGAGGAACTACTTATGTAAGGAAGTTTTCAGTGCTTAATAGAGTCTCATGCGATGTGAGTTCAGAGGTATGAAGTAGTTTTAGGTAAGAAGAAGTGAGACTTTGATTGAGGATTTGAAGACTGGGTTTATAACTCTATTCTGTTAGAGAGAGGAAGGAATTAGCCAATGCTACATATGGCTAATTCCTTTTTAGTATTCTATACTTTAAGCTGGTAGAAAAATGAAAGGTTTCTTGGGTGTTTGTCGCTGTATGTGTGAATAATCTTTATTTAGAGATTTTTGATTTAAAAATATAAGTGAACGTATTTTTTTGATTACTTGAGTAACATTTCGTGGTAACGCAAATTTTTTCGGTGAAAAAATATTCAAAATACCATATAATATAATTAAATGTAATTAATATGCAATTTTACATATTAATAAAAAAACATTTTCCAAATTTTTATACTTTCTATACATTTTTGTATGTTAATTATTTGACAGATAATTTCGAACTGTTATAATATGGATATGTAAAAATTGCTATTTTCTTAAAAGACATGGGAGTCAGATGAGAATTGTGAAAGGATGAGGGGGAGTGGCACAGATTATGTATCACCACACAGCAATTAATGTATTAGGTCTTTTACAAAACATGTCAAATAATAAAATGAACGATATGCAACTAGAAGCGGAATTAAAAAAAATAGAAAAAGAATTCCAAGTAAAGTATGAAGAGTTAGTTGATTTACATAATAGAATGGTATTATTTCAAATAGATATAGAAAAAAATGGCGGGATGCGAGCATATGAAAAATCAGCAATTACATGGCTGAAGTCTGAATTAGAGCTACTGTATGAAGTGTATCAATTTTGTCAACGTCACGGTTTAAACATTTTAAATATTTCAAAATACGTAAGTAAAAATGAACTAAATCTTTTTCCAAAAACAGAAAGTCAATTGCAAAATACGTATTATAAATTGAAAAAACGTGAAATACCATTTGAAAATATTGAAAAACAAAAACCGGGACGAAAGCGAAAATATATACCAGTAAAAGAGACAATCGTTGCAAGAAAACAAGAAAACGAGTACGAATTAAAAGAAGAAATCCAGCATAAAGAGGATGAAAAAAATCTTGTAACAGTTATATCTGGTATCGTTGATAACTTTGAAACAATTAATCAATGTAGTGAAAGGAAAGAAGACGAACTACATCAGTTTATGGAAGGTATTTATAAGCTTTCTAGCATGGCAGCAGGGCGTTCTAGAGAAGCAAAGAATACACGTAGTCTAGAAGGTGAATTGCAGTCGTTACAACTAGAAAATGAAAGGCTAAAACGAGAGAAAGAAGAGCTTGTACAAGATATTAAAGGTATGACGCAGCTTTTAATTCATTTCATTACAAGTTCTGATATCGATCAAATTCGTAAATTACCAACTTTCGTACAAGATTGTAAAATGGAATTACATAAACTTGGGCTATATAATGCACAAGACGGAAAAATGAAAATAATGGTTGACCGTAGCGGACAAGTTATGACGGTAACACAGTAATAAAATTTGGGTACAAAATAAAAGGGAGATACATAGTTTATATGTATTTCCCTTTTATTTTGTATGGAATCGTTCCAAAGAAGGAAGATTCATTTTTATAATTGTAGTAGTTTAGAGACCATTTTCGGAATTTGGTTCGCTTGTGAAACCATACTAATTGCAACTTCAGTCAATAATTTGAACTTAAAAAAATCACTCATCTCCTGCGCCATGTCTGCATCTTCAATTCGAGATGCAGCATCTGTTAGGGCCATACTTTGGCTATTTAAATTTTCAATATTAAACTGTAAACGATTCATCATAGCCCCAAGATCAGCACGATGAAGTGATACATTTTGTAAAGCCTCTTCAATTTTACGAATTGCCGCTCTTGCTTCCTGTTCTGTTGAAATCTTGATGTCATGTTGTGTAGGGGAAGGGGAAATAGATTTTGATATATGTACCGTATGACCGATATCGTCTAATGTAATAGGGTGGTTTTGACCGTCAAATACGGATAAATCATTAAACTCAGTCGTCTCATCAATATAGCCAATTTGTTCTGTTAAAGATTGAAACTCTTTATTTAACGAATTACGGTTTTTATTTGAATTTGTACCATTTGCAGATTGAACAGCTAAATCACGCATACGTTGCAAAACATTCGTTACAGTTTGAAGGGCAGCTTCTGCTGTACGTAGCATCGATATCGCATCCTCATTATTACGAATCGCTACACGCATACCACTTGCTCTCGCATGCATACGAGTTACAATCGCAACATTTGCAGGATCATCAGAAGCATGGTTTAACTTCTTACCAGTCGCCAAATGCTCCATCGCAACATTCATACGCTTCTCATTTTCATACAACGACTGCCTAGCATTCATACTTAAAACATTCGTACTAATACGCATAATAGACACTCCTTATAGATTGATATAGTTAGTGTTCTAAAGCTAATAAAAGGTCATGAAAAGATAAAAAGGCTTATGCTTATTTGCTATTTGTGTTTTAGCATAAGAGGGGATCAAGATAAGCACTAACCGCTTCTATGCACCGCAGATGCTTTCTTCCATCAAAAAAAAGAAAGTTTTATAAATAATCTATCTATATAGAAAAAAATAAACCTCTCCGCAAGCAGAGAGGTTTATTCATGAAACTAAATCAAATGGCTTATTGTAATAATTTAGAAACCATTTGTGGAGTTTGGTTTGCTTGAGAAAGCATGCTGATACCAGCTTCGTTCAAGATTTTGAACTTAGTCATTTCAGACATTTCTTTCGCCATATCAGCGTCTTCGATTTGAGAAGCAGCTGAAGCCATAGAAGAAGATTGGCTCTTAAGGTTGTTTACGTTAAAGTCAAGACGGTTTAATGTAGCACCTAGAGTTGCACGGTTATCAGCAACTGTTGTTAGAGCTTTATCAATTGCTTTAACAGCTTCTAAAGCATTATCTTTTTCAGCTGCATCTGTTGCTTTAGGAAGTGTAGCACCTTTCAAAGCATCTTGAATATCTTTTACAGTATCCACAGTTGCTGTACCTGCTTTAAATGCATTAAGAGCATCATCTATTGCTGTAGCTTCTGCAGGGTCCATACTACCTTTGATTTTAGCAAAAGCATCTTTAATAGCTGTAACATCAGCATCCTTAGAATCTTTTGTTAAGTCAGCAATTCCTTTAGTAACTGCGTCAATGTCTGTTTGTTCAATTTTAGTACCACCAGCACCAGCACCAGCACCACCAGCAACAGCACCAATAGAAATTTTATCAATTCCTAATTTTTCAAGAGTAACTGCTTTTAAATTAATACCAATTTGTTGTTCAGAACTACTTGAATCAAGTGTTTGAATCTTAACTTCGCTATCTTCTTTTAATAAGTTCTTATCATTAAATTGAGTGTTGTCTGCAATGTAAGTGATTTGTTTTTGTAATTCATCAAATTCTTTTTGTAGTGCAGATTTGTTTGAATCAGTATTCGTACCGTTCGCAGATTGGTTGGCGATGTCACGCATACGAAGTAAGATGTTAGATACTGAGTTCATTGCTGAATCAGCTGTACGGATTAATGACATACCGTCTTGTGTGTTGTTAGCTGCTACGTTTAGACCGCTTTCACGTGCACGCATACGAGTTGCGATTGCAAGTCCTGCTGCATCGTCAGAAGCGTTGTTGATACGTTTACCGCTTGATAAACGATCCATAGAATTGCTCATTTTTGATTGGTTTTGACGCATGTATTCTTGCGTACGTAAACTGTTAATGTTTGTATTAATTCTCATAATTAAGAACCCCCATTTTTTTATATTGACTTTTCTGCAAATTGAAAAACGGTAATATGCGAAAAAATCAATTTCGAGATTTATTGTAATCCCTGTCATAGCGGGTGTCAACTAAAAATTCGAATTAATAAATATAAAAAAATAACAGTTTAACAATATATTCATTTTTTTATTACATAATTATTAAAAGGATTATTGCAAACTTTAAAAAAAAACTCTAATATTAGATTATCTTTGTTTACCGAAAAGGTGATATTATGATAGTTGGAAATATAGTAAAAGAAGTGCTTGCATATAAGAAAGGGCAAATTCAGCAAAGGCTAAGTAGTCCACAAGCATTCGTTAGTAGTCGTTTTCAAGAGAAGTTGCAGAGTGAACCTGCGAAGGAGACGAAGGCTACTACGCAGCCGGCAAACATAGAAGATATGAGTCAGCCGGTACAATCTACGAAAATAGAAGCGGTTGTTAATAAACCGGTAGAAACTATTAATAAAGTAGAGGAAGCGAGTAAGTCTGAAGAAAAGGCTGAAACGAAGAAAGCAGATGAGGTGCAAGTTGCGCAAAAAGAGTTTGAACGACGTTTCCCAGAAACGAAAAATGAGGCCGCTGATACGTGGGAATTAACGAAGAAGTATAATATTCAAAAAATACGTTCTTTCAATGAAGGCAAGTATGAGGATATTATTGATCGAGTAAGTCGTACATATGGAATTCCGAAAACGTTAATTCAAAAAATGATTGAAGTAGAGTCTAATTTTAATCCGAAAACGGTGTCACATGCAGGTGCGATGGGTCTTATGCAGCTTATGCCAGCGAATGTGAAAGAGATGGGTGTGAAGAATCCCTTTTCACCAGCTGAAAGTATTGAAGGTGGTGTGAAAGAGTTAAGCGGTTATTTAAAGAAAAATAACGGCGACTTAGTATTGGCACTTGCTTCTTATAATGCTGGTCCTGGCAATGTGAGAAAGTACGGAGGCGTACCGCCATTTAAAGAAACGCAAGGATATATTAAAAAAATATTAAATATCGACGTTTCAAAATAAGAAGTTTCATATATAGAGAGAACATGAAATTTTCGTGAACATGATATGGGAGTTGGCTAGATTTGAAATTACAAGATGATATTCCGTTAACAATTTATTTTGAAATCGGAAATACGAAAAAGAAAATTGAAGATCTGCTTCATATTACGAAAGGTACATTGTATCGTCTTGAAAATTCAACGAAAAATACGGTGCGTCTTATGCTTGAGAATGAAGAGATTGGAACCGGAAAGATTTTGACGAAGAATGGAAAGATGTACGTTGAAATCGTTGAATTGAAAAGGTAGGGAAGGGGATTGTCATGAGTGGCGAAAAATTAAGCCAAGAGCAAATTGATGCCCTGCTGAAGGCGGTAAATGAAGGCGAGGAAATGCCAGCTTTCGCACAAGAAGCAGGAAAGCAAGAGAAATTTCAAGAGTATGATTTTAATAGACCAGAGAAGTTCGGTGTTGAGCATTTACGTAGTTTGCAAGCGATTGCTTCTACGTTTGGGAAACAGACGTCACAGACGTTATCAGCGCGTATGCGTATTCCAATTGAACTAGAGCCTTCAACGGTTGAGCAAGTTCCATTTACGAGTGAGTATGTGGAGAAAATGCCGAAAGATTATTATTTATATTGTGTAATTGATCTCGGTTTACCAGAGCTTGGAGAAATTGTTATTGAGATTGATTTAGCATTCGTTATTTATATTCATGAATGTTGGCTTGGCGGAGATAGTAAGCGTAACTTTACGATGCGCAGACCGTTAACAGCATTTGAGTTTTTAACGCTTGATAATATATTCTTGCTTCTTTGTAAAAATTTAGAGCAATCATTTGAAAGTGTTGTTGCGATTGAACCGAAATTTGTAACGACGGAAACAGATCCGAATGCATTAAAGATTACGACAGCGAGCGATATCATTTCATTACTTAACGTAAATATGAAAACAGATTTTTGGAATACGACGGTGCGTATCGGGATTCCATTCTTATCTGTTGAAGAAATTATGGATAAGTTAACGTCTGAAAATATTGTCGAACATTCTTCAGACAAGCGTAAAAAGTATACGTCTGAAGTGGAAATGAAAGTAAATCAAGTGTACAAACCTGTTCACGTTGCGATTGGTGAGCAGAAAATGACAATGAGTGAGATTGAACAAATTGAAGAAGGCGATATTATTCCGCTTCATACGAAAGTTTCGGATGAATTACTTGGTTATGTAGATGGAAAGCATAAATTTAATTGTTTTATTGGAAAAGATGGAACGCGTAAGGCGCTCCTATTTAAAAGTTTTGTAGAGTAGGAGGATCCATATGAAGCATGAAGTATCTCCCGTGTCATTAATGGGATTAGAAGATTTTGCAGGAAAGCGAAATGAAGCAGGTAAAGCACATATTGATACTGTTTCAGATATTTCGATTGAACTTGGTGTAAAGCTTGGAAAGTCATCTATTACACTTGGTGATGTAAAGCAGTTAAAAGTTGGCGATGTTCTTGAAGTAGAGAAAAACTTAGGACATAAAGTAGATGTGTATTTAAGTAATATGAAAGTCGGCATCGGTGAAGCAATCGTAATGGACGAGAAATTCGGTATTATCATTTCTGAAATTGAAGCTGATAAGAAACAAGCGGCGCTTATGAAAGCGCAAAGTCAAATGCAAGATAAAGAGTAGAGGAGGAGTCATATGTCGTATATGACGACCTTATTTCAAGTCGTTTTACTGTTTGGTGCGCTCGGCTACGGTGCATATTATATGACGAAAAAGACGCGCAAACAGCAGTTTTTTAAGCAGGGTGAAAATGGCCATATACAAGTAAAAGACGGCGTTTATTTAAATCATCAAACGAGTGCCTTTTTATTTGAAGTGGACGGAAAGCAAGTGTTCACTGTTATTAGTAATAACGGTGTGCAGTCTGTGCAATTAACCGGAACAGGAAATCAGTTTCAACAAGCACTAGAAGACGCGGTGAAGAGTGAGACGAAAAAAGTAGAGGATCCATCATGAGAATAAAGAAACAGTTATCATTATTAGCCGTTATTTTCGTATTTTCTATCGTTTTTTCAATTATTTTTGTAAATCCAGCGTATGCAGCCCCGAACGGTTTTATTAATTTCGAAAATGGGAAAGAGTTTACGAGTAATTCAAGTGTACAACTATTTGCGCTCGTTACCCTTTTATCATTATCTTCTTCTATCGTTCTATTATTTACACATTTTACTTATTTTATGATCGTTCTAGGGATTACACGTCAAGGACTTGGGGTAATGAATTTACCACCAAACCAAGTGCTTGTTGGACTTGCATTATTTTTATCACTCTTTACGATGCAGCCTGTACTTGGGCAACTGAAGAGTGATGTGTGGGATCCGATGACGAAAGAGAAAATAACAGTAAGTCAAGCTGCGGAAACGACAGCTCCTATTATGAAAGAATATATGTCAAAGCATACGTATAAGCATGATTTAAAAATGATGCTGAAAGTACGCGGAGAAGAGTTGCCGAAAGATTTGAAAGATCTTTCACTATTTACGCTCGTACCATCCTTTACGTTAACGCAAATTCAAAAAGGTTTACTAACAGGGATGTTCATTTATTTAGCATTTGTATTTATAGATTTGATTATTAGTACACTTTTAATGTACCTCGGGATGATGATGGTACCGCCGATGATTTTAAGTTTACCGTTTAAAATACTCGTTTTCGTATATTTAGGTGGATATACAAAAATCGTCGACATTATGTTTAAAACGGTCGCCTGAAGCGTTTGATGCTATGTGATAGGAGTCATATAAATGAATACGTCACCAATTATAGATATTTTTCAAACCTTTTTTTATAAAGGGGTTATGATTTTAATGCCGGTTGCCGGCGTAAGTATGATTGTCGTTATTATCATCGCTGTCATTATGGCGATGATGCAAATTCAAGAGCAAACGCTGACGTTTTTACCGAAAATGGCGAGTATTGTCCTCGTTATTATCATTTTAGGTCCGTGGATGTTCCAAGAGTTAACGACACTTATTTTAGATTTATTTGATAAAATCCCATCGCTATTGCGTTCGTACTAAGATAGGTGAACTGAAATGAATATGGAATTATGGGCGGCAACGTTTTTTGCGTTTTGCCGCATTACTTCATTTTTATATTTTTTACCGTTTTTCTCAGGACGATCCATTCCAGCAATGGCGAAGGTTACAGTTGGACTTGCTCTTTCAATTACAGTGGCTGATCAAGTGGATGTCTCTCACATCAAGACAGTTTGGGACGTTGCAGCTTATGCAGGAACGCAAATTGTAATTGGATTATCACTTTCAAAAATTGTAGAAATGCTGTGGAACATTCCGAAAATGGCCGGGCATATTTTAGACTTTGATATCGGTTTATCACAAGCAAGTTTGTTTGATGTAAATGCGGGTTCACAGTCTACTTTACTATCAACCATTTTTGATATATTTTTTCTCATTATTTTTATTTCACTTGGCGGCATTAATTATTTCGTTGCCACGATTTTAAAGTCGTTTCAATATACAGAGGCGATTTCAAAATTGCTGACGACTAGTTTTTTAGATAGTCTACTCGCAACGCTATTATTTGCGATCACATCAGCGGTTGAAATTGCTCTTCCGCTTATGGGAAGTTTATTCATCATTAACTTTGTTCTAATTTTAATTGCAAAAAACGCTCCGCAATTAAACGTTTTTATGAATGCATACGTAATTAAAATTACATGTGGTATTTTGTTTATTGCGATGAGTGTACCGATGCTCGGTTATGTGTTTAAAAATATGACGGATGTATTACTTGAAGAATATACGAAACTATTTAACTTTTTCTTAACGAAGTAGGGGGACGCGCATGGCAAAGGATAATAAAACAGAAAAGGCCACCCCGCAGAAGCGTAAAAAATCGCGTGAAGAAGGGAATATTGCCCGGAGTAAAGATTTAAATAATTTATTTTCCATTCTCGTATTAGCAGTTGTCGTTTATTTCTTCGGAGATTGGCTAGGGTATGAGATTGCGAATTCCGTAGCGGTGCTGTTTGATCAAATTGGAAAAAATACAGATTCAACCGAGTATTTTTATTTAATGGGGATTTTATTACTGAAAGTATCGGCTCCGATATTAATACTCGTATACGCTTTTCATTTATTCAATTATATGATTCAAGTCGGGTTCCTATTTTCTTCTAAAGTCATTAAACCGAAAGCATCACGTATTAATCCGAAAAACTATTTCACGAGACTGTTTAGTCGTAAAAGTTTAGTAGATATTTTGAAATCACTGTTTTATATGGGATTAATCGGTTACGTCGCTTACGTTCTTTTTAAAAAGAATTTAGAGAAAATCGTGAGCATGATTGGATTTAACTGGACTGCGTCACTTACTGAAATTATTAGGCAAATTAAATTTATTTTCTTAGCAATTTTAATTATTTTAATTGTTCTTTCTATTATTGATTTCATTTATCAAAAATGGGAGTACGAGCAAGATATTAAGATGAAAAAAGAAGAAGTGAAACAAGAGCATAAAGATAATGAAGGGGACCCGCAAGTAAAAGGGAAACGAAAAAACTTTATGCATGCAATCTTGCAAGGAACAATTGCGAAGAAGATGGATGGCGCAACATTTATTGTAAACAACCCGACTCATATTTCGGTCGTACTTCGTTACAATAAACACGTTGATGCAGCACCAATTGTTGTTGCAAAAGGGGAAGATGAGCTCGCATTATATATACGAACGCTTGCCCGTGAACAAGAAATACCAATGGTGGAAAACCGTCCGCTTGCTCGTTCTTTATATTATCAAGTCGAGGAAGATGAGACGATTCCAGAAGATTTATACGTAGCTGTAATTGAAGTTATGCGCTATTTAATTCAGACGAATGAACTTGAAGTATAATAGCGCGTTTGGAGGAGATCTCTTTGTTTAAGATAGATTCTGCAAGAACCTATTTTTCTATCTTTTTAGCAGCGTCATTCGTAGTGGCGCTCTTAATTCCACTTCCACCATTTATACTTGATATTATTATCGTTTTTCTACTAAGTATGTCAGTGCTTATTTATATGCGAGCGACAAGTATTAACGAGTGGGATGAATTAAAGTCATTTCCAACGATGCTGTTATTAATCGGGATTTTCCGCGTATCGATTAACGTTTCGACGACGCGAGCGATTTTGACAGATGGAAATGCAGGTCATGTTATTGAAGAGTTCGGCCAGTTCGTAATTGGCGGAAACTTATTAATTGGTATCGTTATTTTTACAGTATTAATCATATTCCAGTTTATTGTTGCAAACGGTGCATCTCGTACAGCTGAAGTAGCAGCTCGTTTTACACTTGATTCTTTACCAGGGAAACAAATGTCTATCGATGCTGATTTAAACCAGCGTATTATTTCAGAAAAAGATGCACAAGCAAAACGAAAAAAATTAAATATGGAAACAGAGTTTTATGGGGCGATGGATGGTGCCGGAAAGTTCATTAAAGGGGACGTTATTTTCGGGATTGTCATTTTATTCGTAAACATTATTTTCGGTTTAATTGTCGGAATGATGCAGCAAGGGATGAGCTTTGCAGATGCGGCTCTTCATTATACACAGTTAACTGTCGGTGACGGAATCGTAAACCAAATTGGATCGCTAATGCTTGCAATTTCAACAGGTATTATCGTAACGCGTGTATTTGACGGCTCACCAGATACAGTAACAGAAGGTATCTTTAAAGAGTTATTAGCGCATGAAGTCGTTGTATATGCGCTCGGTGGTTTATTTATCGCAATGGGTATTTTTACTCCGCTACCGTTTCTACCATTCGCACTCGTTGGCGGAACAATTATCTTCTTAGGAATTCGTAATAAAAATCGAATAAAGAAAGAAAAAGAAGACGAGCTTCAAAAAGAAATAGAAATGATCCAAGGCGAAGATGAGCAACTGCAACAAGTAGAAGATTCATTTGGAGTATTTACGGATAAATATCCAATTATAGTAGAACTCGGTTTAGATTTAGCAGCACTTGTAAAGCAGAAAATTAACGGGGAAACAGCTCGTGATAAAGTTGTTCTTATGAGGAAGTCGATTATTACTGACCTCGGTATTAACGTTCCTGGAATTAACTTTAAAGATAATACGAGTTTTAGACCACGCGGACGTTACATTATTCGAATTAAAGGTGCGAAGGCGGCTGAAGGTGTTTTAAAATCAGGTTATTTATTAGCACTGAAAACACCAAACGTAATGGCTGATTTAGATGCAGAGCCAGCGAAAGATCCAATTTTCGGTGAAGATGGATATTGGATTTTAGAGCATATGGTGCAAGATGCACAAATGAAAGGCTATCAAGTGTTAGAGCCACTTAGCATATTAATTACACATTTAGATGTTGTCGTTAGACGTAATCTTCATGAATTAATTCAGCGCCAACATGTAAAAGACTTAATTAACTCGCTTGAAAATGATAATGGCGTTCTATTAGAAGAGATTAAGAAAAAAGAAATTGATTTATCACTCGTTCAAAATGTTATTAAACAACTTCTAAAAGAAGGTATTTCTATTCGTGATTTACCAACAATTATTGAAGGTATTATTGACGGCAAAGAAATTTATCAAAACCACGTGGATGGTGTAACATCATTTGTTCGTGAATGTATTTCAAAAGTTATTTGTGAAAATGCAAAAAATCCAGACGGAAAAATATATGCAGCGCTCTTCTCTGATTCAATTGAGTTAGATGCTGATGTTGTGAATAATTCATATCAAGGTTACTTATTAAACTGGGATTTAGATTTAGAAACACGTGTCGTTGAGCAAGTGCAGCGCGTCTTTAAACAAGCACGTTTAATGGGAAGAGAACCAGTGTTATTAACACGTAGAAAAGATTTTAGATTTGCGATTGTAAGACTGCTAGAACGTTATCAAGTGGAAGCACAAGTACTTTGTATTAGCGAATTAGCACCAGAAATTGTTGTGGATCAAATTGCCTATATTGAATAGTAGGGGGTGAAGTAATGGAAAGTACAGAAAAGAAAGAAGCGTTAATGCGAATAAAAGCAGCTTCGAAAAATGAATTGTATCGAAAGTTATTTGACCAATATGGTACAGATTATTATTACGTTGTCGATGAAAGTGTAAAACGAAATATACCGTTTTTTTGGAAAAAGGATTATGAAATGTTAGTTGCTTTTCCAGAAGAAAAACAGGAAGAAGTGAATGAAGGTACAGCTCAATTTCATGAACAGTTAATGGATGTTGTGAATGATCCTTCAGAACAAATTGTGAAGGCGAATGGAATTCAATCAGTACTGCACAATTTAGAAAACGTAACGACTTCTATGTCATACGCGGCGATGCAAACAGGAAATAGTGAAGAATGGGCAAGAAAAAAAGAGAAACTATTAAAGCTGTTTGAAAAAGGAATCGTCGTTGTGAAACCGATGAAAGAAACGGAAGTAACGAAAAAGAAAAAAGTTGTGAAACAAGTCGTTCCGGTAAAGAAAGAAGAAGTAGTTCCAAAGAAAGAAAATCAAGAATCTGTACCGTTTATTATTCAAAAAGTAATTCGGATGCTAGAACAAAACGATGTGGAACAATATTTCATTCATGCATATGCTGAAAAGTTAAAAATAAAGTTTGAAAATGCAACGATGATTACGGAAGAAGAAGTTATCAGGTACATATTGGAAGATATGAAATCTCATTTTAATACGGAAAACGTCTTTGAAAAAGAAGTACAAACAATTGCATTAATAGGTCCAACTGGCGTTGGTAAAACGACGACACTTGCGAAAATGGCATGGCAATTTCACGGTAAGAAAAAAACAGTTGGTTTTATAACGACCGATCATTCGCGCATAGGGACAGTGCAGCAATTGCAAGATAACGTAAAGACAATTGGATCTGAAGTAATTGCTGTGCGTGATGAAGCTGCAATGACAAGAGCGCTTACGTATTTTAAAGAAGAAGCACGCGTTGATTATATTTTAATTGATACAGCCGGAAAAAATTATCGTACGTCAGAAACAGTGGAAGAAATGATTGAAACGATGGGACAAGTAGAACCAGATTATATTTGTTTAACGTTATCAGCTTCAATGAAAAGTAAAGATATGATTGAAATTATTACAAACTTTAAAGATATTCATATAGATGGTATTGTGTTTACGAAATTTGATGAAACAGCAAGTAGTGGCGAATTGTTGAAAATTCCAGCAGTATCATCAGCTCCTATTGTATTAATGACAGATGGCCAAGAC
This sequence comes from Bacillus sp. FSL R9-9497, assembly GCF_038005805.1. Taxonomy (NCBI): domain Bacteria; kingdom Bacillati; phylum Bacillota; class Bacilli; order Caryophanales; family Bacillaceae; genus Bacillus; species Bacillus sp. FSL R9-9497. The sequence goes on from NZ_JBBOTY010000001.1 coordinate 1,622,059, forward strand.
ATAAAGAAAAATATACATATCGCTACAGCTGAACATTTAGCAAAACAAATGTTACAAACATCGTAGAAAAGAGGTGAAGAATAAGGCGCTTGCCTTATTCAAACGAATATGAACGGTCTTTATATAGGTTCTATGGGCATGATGAATTACATGCAGCGCATTAATGTTCATTCGAATAACGTTGCAAATGCTCAAACTACAGGATTTAAAGCAGAAAATATGACGTCTAAAGTATTTGATGTACAAGACACATATCGCCGCGGAGATGGGGCGGTAACAAATATCGGTTCGGTCGATTACGCTGTAGTACCAGCTGCAACGCATGTGAATTTAGTACAAGGAAATATACAAATGACAAATAGCGCTACAGATTTCTTTTTAGATGACGGCGCGGCCGGCACAACATCATTTTTTGTTACTTCTAAAAATGATGAAACGTTTTTAACGAGAGATGGTAGTTTCACATTAAATAGTGATCGATATTTACAAACATCTTCAGGTGCTTTCGTAATGGGAGAGAATAATGAGCGTATTCGTATTCCAGAAGGAGCAAAGGTTGCTGTACAAGCAGACGGTACATTATATGATGAAGTAACACAAAATAATATTGGTCGTTTGCAAACAAAAACAGTAGATGCAGAAACGAATGCACGTCTCGTGCAACGTGAAAACAAAAGCTTTACACTAGCAGAAGGAAACATTGCTAATTTACCGAACGGAACAGGAATAGTAAAAAATCATATGCTAGAAAATTCAAATGTAGATATGACGAAAGAGATGGCAGATCTTATGACAGATCAAAAGATGATTCAAGCATCACAGCGTGTTATGACGTCATTTGATAAAATTTATGAAAAAGAAGCGAATGAAATATTGAGATAGTGGACTCCTAATAAAGGAGTCTTTTATTAATTTAAAATTTCAGAATTATCAATTGACTTTATGAAGTTTCTTTTTTATATTAGTAGGTATAACTATAACTACTAAAGAGGTGAGAGTATGACAACGGCATTATATTTAGAAGATGCATACAAAACGAGTTGCGAAACAGAAGTGATAAGAGTAGAAGGGAATAAAGTATTTGTAAAAGAAACAGTTTTTTATCCAACTGGTGGAGGACAGGAATGTGATACGGGTGTCATTGTACAAGATGGGTCTGTATTTGAAGTTGAAAAAGTAAAGAAGGAGCAAGGAGAAATAGTTCACTATATAAAAGATGAAGCTCAAGTAAAGTTAGGTCCAGTTAAATTAGAGATAAATTGGGAAAGACGTCATAATTTAATGCGTCATCACTCTTTACTGCATCTTATCGGAGCTGTTGTTTATGAAAAGTATGGAGCTCTATGCACCGGAAATCAAATTTATCCTGATAAAGCACGTATCGACTTTAATGAGTTACAAGAGTTATCGAGCGTGGAAGTAGAAGAAATTGTTGAGGAAGTGAATAAACTTATTAAGCAAAATAAAGAAATTTCCACTCGTTATATGAGCCGCGAAGAAGCAGAAAATGCTGTAGGAATGATTAAAACAGCAATAAATCTCCTGCCAACTACTATCCAAGAAATCCGCATTGTTACAATTGAAAATTTAGACGAACAAGCTTGTGGAGGCACACATGTGAAAAATACGAGTGAAATAGGAACACTTGTTATTGATAAAGTAAAAAGTAAAGGGAAGCAAAATCGTCGTTTTGAAGTAAGAGCGATTTAGATTGTGAGGGGTTACCGATGGATGAAATTATAAAGGAATTACAAAAGTTAGGATTTTCCCAATATGAATGTAAAGCGTATATTGGATTGTTAAAACATTCCCCAGTAACAGGCTATGAAGTAAGTAAACAAACAGGAGTACCTCGTTCTATGATTTACGAGGTACTCGGTAAGTTAATGGATAAAGGAGCGGTGCATATTGTACCTTCTGAACCAGTTAAATATGTACCAGTACCAGCTACCGAATTAATGAATCGAATGCGAAAAGACTTTGAAAAGTCCTTTGAATTTTTAGATGAGAAATTAAATTGTTTAGAACAAGAGCGACAAATAGATGTAATTTCGCATATTCGTTCAAATGATCGTGTTTTGAAAGAAATATGCAATATAATTAGTAGAGCTAAGGAAGAGTTATGGGTTTCTGTATGGGAAGAACAAGTGCATGAAATTGAACCATACATTCATCAAAAGGAAGAGGAAGGCGTACATATATTTTCAATCTTATTTGGAGCTCCAGAAACAAAAATAGGAGCGACGTTTCATCATAATTATATGACGCCCCACGTTGTTGAAAAGAGAATGGGTGGTCATTTAACTGTTATTGCTCGTGATGGAGAGGAAGTATTAATTGCGAACTTCTCAAATGATAGCACTTCATGGGCCGTTACAACGTATGACCCAGCGCTAGTTCTCGTTGCTACAGAGTATGTGCGGCACGATATTATGGTTGAAGAAATCACAAAGGAATTTGGAGCTGATAAGTTAGATACGTTATGGCGTGAAAATATAGATTTAGTTCATGTCGTAACAGGAAAACGAACTTTAGAAGGAATGGAGGATGATAGAGATGAGTAAAGCTCAGGCACATGTAGCTTTGCAGAGTGACGATACATTTCAGCAAGGAGTAAAAGATTGTTTACCAACTGTATTTGGTTACTTGAGCATCGGTATAGCAGCTGGTGTAATTGCAAAAACAGCTGGTTTCTCCATCATTGAAATTGCGTTTATGTCCACTTTAATTTATGCAGGTTCTGCCCAATTTATATTAGCTGGTATGTATGCAGCTGGTGCTCCTGCTTCCGCAATTATTTTTACTGTATTTTTTGTTAACTTGCGCCACCTTCTTATGAGTGCTGCACTTGCACCATACTTTATGAAACTGCCTCTATTTAAAAACTTACTAATCGGTTCTCAAATTACAGATGAAACGTTCGGTGTTGCAGTGCAGCATGCAGCGCAAAAAGGATATTTAGGCGAAAGATGGATGATTGGGCTAAATGTAACGGCTTATTTAAACTGGATTCTTGCTACTATTATCGGCGGGCTATTTGGTGAGTGGATACCAGATCCACATACATACGGGATGGATTATGCATTACCAGCAATGTTTATCGGATTATTTGTACTTCAGCTCATAAGTAGTAAACCGAAACTAGCAATTCATTTAAGTGTTGCAATTGTAGCGATTATTATCGCATACGTTTCACACCTATTTATGCCAGATAGTATAGCGGTTATTATCGCAACCTTACTAGCTGCGACGATTGGAGTGTTGATTGAAAAATGGAAATGAGATTAGATGTATTATTACTTTTACTAGCAGCAGGAGCTGTTACAATCGTGCCACGTATTTTACCTCTACTCGTATTTAGCAAACTACAAATTCCTGACTGGGGTTTAAAATGGTTAAATTACATACCAATTGCGATATTAGCAGCGCTTTTAGCACAAGTTTTATTTATGCATGAAACGATGCAGTGGGATTATCTTATTGCAGCAATTCCAACATTTCTTGTAGCGATATATACTCGTAGTTTATTAGGTACAGTATTAACGGGAGTGATTGTGATTATTTTGTTACGTTTCCTTTTCTAAAAAGGATTACACTCATATCATAGCGAAAAGTGTAATAACATGAAAAATATAGGGGTGGTGTTATGATACTTTTAACGATAGGAGCAATTTTGTTAACGTTATTTATTTTCTTTATTATCGGCTTTATTACGTTTATGATGTTTGTTGATAAGGCGACACCTCAAATATATTATACACCTTGTGAATCAGTGACAGTGAAAACTAAAGGTAAACATAGAAGGAAGAAAAGTTGAACGTTAGCTTTTCTTCCTTCTTCTATTACATCCCGGAAAGAACTAACAACAATAATCCAAATAAAAAACTAGTCAAGGAAAGAAAACCGATACATATGGAGAATACACGATTATTTCCCCATTCACGCCAGAAAGTTATAAAACCTAAAATACAAAGGAAAAACCAAATGGGTAGGAATAGGAACTCACTAATTTTCTCGGGAAGTAACGAATAAAAAGTTATTACATATAAGATCCAATTAGTAAAAAATAAAAGGCAAACGATAATAGATTGTAAGTAGGGGCGGTTGAAAAATCCTCCTTTTTTTACGGTTATAAAAATGATAGTTAGCGCTGAGATAAAGGCAATGAGTATGAAAACAAGTAAGAGTAATGTCAGCGTCATTTTGAGTCTCCTGTATAAGATTGTTTTTATCACGTATGGGCAGTAAGACCCACACCTTAAAACTCAACGTAAGAAAAGAGATTAGGTGGGGGATGAACCCCCCCCCCACTGATTGAAGTTTCACTTTACAAGAAATGAATCTATTAAATTGTATGCTTGTTTTGTAGAGTGCCCGTTATATTTTTCAGTGTACGGATTTAGAAATCCATGTTCACCGTGTAGTTGTTTTATTTCTAATAAAGGATTCTTTTGTTGCTGCAATGTGTGAATTAAAGAGGATACTGAAAAACTAGCCTCTTTTTCAGGGAATATAAGTAATGTAGAGCATGTAGGCTTTATGTGAACATAGTCGCGTATACGAGAACCGTAACATCCGATAATAAAATCTATTTTCGGATTGTTACTACATAGCCATGAGATGGTAGCTCCAACACTAAAGCCGATAAGTCCAATATGTGTATAACTACTAGAAAGATGGGAAATGAATTCTTCAATTTGCTTTTTTCCATCATCAAATCCAATATGATTTACAAAATGTTCATATGCTTTTTCTTCATCACGATAATGAAATGCGTGTTGTGATTGTAGAAGATTAGGACAGAATACATCTATATGAGATGAAGTAAAGTGCTGGGTAACGTGATGCATATGGTCGTTCACACCATATATTTCATGAACAATAACGAGAGCTACTTTTTTCTTCATAGTTATAAATCGCCTCTATGAAACTTAAATTCTTTCTCAACAAGGCAAATACGCAGGTGGAAGTTTTCATACCAGTGCTCACGACCTCTTTTTTTCGCTTCTTTATGTAAGGTGTTCTTTTTCCAATTTTCAATTGCATCAAGTGATTCCCAATAAGAAATTGTTATTCCGAGCCCAGAATTACCTCGTGCACTTTCTACACCTAAAAATCCAGGTTGTTGCTTTGCGAGTTTTTCCATTTCTTCGGCAACGGTATTATAGTCAGTTGTATCATTTGATAAATTAGAAGTGAATATAACTGCATAATAAGGCTTGTTTTTTTCTAAATTAGATGCCATTATTTTTCCCCCTTAATGTATAGTACGAATAATTAATCCATAGTTTGTATTTTAGCAGGTCACAAAAAGAAAAGAAGTAGAAAATTCTTATTTTTTCAGCTCATGTAAAATAAAGGATATAAGAAATTTATAATAAGTAATCTGAAAGAAGAAAAATGCCACTTCAAAAGAGAAGTAGCATTTCTTATATTTCCTCTAAGCTATTAACTGGAACAGTTAATTCGCGTCCTGGGTTTTTTACTTCATATATGCGGGCGGTTTCATTGCTTTCATCGACGTGTTGAATCATAACAGGCATGCCTTGAAAATTGACATTGGCTTGTTCTGCTGACATAGAAAGCTCTATTGCACGTTGTATATTCATTTATATTCCTCCCATCATTATTATCTTTGCTAAAAAAGAGGAATAATATACCATTTAGAGACATTCTTAAAGTTTTTGTATTATTTGTAATATTTCTTTAATAAATGCAGAGAAAATAGAATCTGGATAAGATTGTATCATTTCATTTGCTTTTGTTGCTTCTTCAAGAGCTCTTGTTTTATCATTTAGTTTGACGTAACAAAGTGCACGATATGCACCAGCTGTTGTAAGCCACGCTTGATCCAGTGGATGGTTCATATAATCCGGTATAATACCACGTTGCAATGCTTGTAAAGCTTCTTCGTAACGTTTTAATCCGTACAAAGCCTTTCCTTTTTCAAGATAGTACAGTCCATCGTCTTGAAAAATTGGCTCATCTTTTAGTTTTTCTCGAAATTGTTCTAGATGTTTTAATGCGATTGTATATTCATTAGTAATTGTGTTGTAATAGTAAGCTTTTAAAATATCAATAATTGCGATGGATAGAATATCTTCTGTAAAAATGGCAAATTGCTCAGATTTTTTTATGTAATATAAATATTGTTCTTTATCAGCTGTAATGACTTTTTGGTAAGATAAAATCCGGTAAAATTCATCTGTTTTATAATACACTTGATGCTTTTTTGAAAATGCGAGTGCTTCTAATATCGTTTCTTCACATTTTTCATAATCGCCACATGCTAGTAAGATGATGGCTTCATATAAACATAACTCGATATGTATAATGAGATCCATTTCTAAATGTTTTTCCTCATAATCATTTCTAATATAATATATAAGTTGTAAACATTCAGCATACTTTTTACGCGTGAATATCGCAAAAGATAATTTTAATTTTGTTTCTGTACTGTCGCGATATAACTTATATTTTTCAAAAATAGAAACAGCTTTTTCTACGTAAGATTCAATGTTGTAATCTTTCATAATCGTCGCAGCAGTTACAAATTGTTTGTATAAGCGAGCTGTATTTAAAGTAGAAGGTAGCTCTGTTTGAACGATAGGTAGTAAAGTCTTGTATACTTCATCGCATTTATTTGCTTTTATTAATGGCTCCATTTTTTGAATGAGTTCCACAATTTCTCCTTCATCTTCTTCTAATAAAAAGCTCATTTCACATTCAAGTTTTTCCGCAATATATTGTAATGTTTTCATAGAAGGTGTAGCTTTTCCATTTTCAATTTGACTAAGCATACTTTTTGTCAGTTCCAAACCTGCCAGCTCTGTTTGTGTAAGCTTTTTTTCTTTTCTTAATGCTTTAATTTTTTCGCCGAGAGTTGCCATATTATTGCTCCTTTATATTTAAAAAGTTAAATTATATTTAACTTTATGTTGTGAAAATCGGAAAGTTGATTATATAATAAGTTTAACACAATTTAACTTTTAAGGGGAGAGAGTCAAAAATGGGAGATATAAGTATAGGACAACATGATTCAAGAATGAAGATTGCAACGAGAAACATCATTTTAATGATGATTGGAAAAATGACGTCTTTATTAGGCGCAGGTATTTATACGTTCGCAATGGGGTTATACGTATTAAAGACTACTGGTTCAGGGATGGGGTTTGCAACTACGCTCGTTTGCGGATCACTTCCAAGGATGATCTGTGGTCCAATTGCTGGTGCTGTAGCAGATCGCGTCAATCGAAAATGGCTTGTCATTGGTACTGATTTATTAAGTAGTTTAACGATGCTTAGTATGTTTATTCTTGCTACTATATTTGGACCATCACTTCTTTTTATTTATATTTCAGCAGCATTATTATCAATTTGTGCAAGTTTTTATTCCGTTGCATTAACTTCGTCTATTCCGAGTTTAGTAGATGAAGGACGTATTCAAAAAGCGAGTGCTTTAAATCAAACGGCGGCTTCTTTATCAAATATTTTAGGGCCGATTATTGGCGGAGTTGTATTTGGTTTCTTTTCAATTCAGTCGTTCTTTTTGTTGAATAGCATTACATTCTTTTTAGCGGTTATTTTGCAATTATTTATTGTATTTGATTTATATAAAAAAGAAGTGGCTGAGAGTAAAGAGCATTTCTTGACGAGTATAAAAGAAGGTTTTTCATATATAAAACGAAAACATGAAATATATGGTTTAATGAAAATAGCATTGTGGGTAAACTTTTTTGCGTGTGGTCTAACCGTTGCACTTCCATACATTATCGTACATACATTGTATTTATCTTCAAAGCAACTTGGTACTGTAGAGGGAATGTTAGCAGTCGGGATGTTAATTGGTGCGATTGCTTTATCGGTGCGTAAAGAAGTGAATAATCCGTTTCGTTCAATTTATACTGGACTGTTTTTGTTTGCAGGTTTAAGTTTATGTACAGTCTTTCCGTTGTTAGTTATCATTCCAAAAGTAGCAAGTTTTATTTACTATATTGCTTTTATGATGTTAACTGGTATAGCAATTATGATTGTAAACATTCCAATGCAAGTACATATGCAAAAAACGACAGATCCGAGCTACCTAGGGCGTGTGTTTGGCCTACTTGAAACAATTGCGACTGCAATCGCACCACTTGGTATGATTGTATATGGACTACTATTAGATATGTTGCCAACTAGCATTGTTATGATGACAATAGGCGGAGGTTTATTGTTAGTTGTATTAGTTGGAGTAAAGCAACATATGGCGAAAAAACAACTAGATGTGTCCGCTTAAAAATAAGAAAATAATAAAAATTTGACTTATCATTATAAAAATGACTAAATTAGTATTTTAGTTTTTGAAACTCTTTTTCATGTATGTTAAAGTAAAGTGAGCTTGCAAAGAAAAGGAGACAACAGCATGAAAAAATTAAGTTTTGCTATGCTTTTTCTATTAGTCGTAATGGCTGGATGTAGCAATTATGACACATATATTGAAACAGGTATGCAATCATTGAAAGATGAAAAGTATAGTGATGCAACAATGTGGTTCGAAAAAGCAGAAAAAGAGAAATCAGGAAATGAAGCGAAATCATATAAAGAAGTTGCTGAGAAAATGGATCACGGAGCAACAGCATTAAAAGACGGTAAGTATTTAGAAGCGAAAGACATTGCAAATGAAGTGTTACAAAAGAAAAAAGATGATGAACTTGAAAAAGCTGTAACATCAAATGCAGAGAATATGCTTCAAAAAGCAAAAGATGTGGAAGAGAAAGTAAATGAAAGAGTGGCAAAGCGTAGAAAGGTAGAAGAAGAGGGAATCGATAAAATTATTAAAGCTGTCGATAGTATAGATGAAGTGAAAGAAAAAGAGAAGAAAGTATCAGAAGCATTAGATAAGGCTGAAGAGGCGCAAGCAAAAATTGAGGCAAAGAAAAATAAATAGATTTATAGTTTAAAAGGCTGTCGTGCATAACGACAGCCTTTTAATTTTTTGTTGCAAATGAAGTGATGCTCTGTAATAAAAAAGAAATGATTTTAGAATTCCATCTGTCCTCATGATGAATCGTATAAATATTACGCTGAAATTCAAATTCAGGGATTGGTATATAGCATATCTCATTTCGTTGTATTTCTTGTTCGATAGCAAGTTTAGAAATCAAGGCAATTCCATTACCATATTTTAAAATTTGTTTCATCGTTTCTAATGAATCTAATTCAATTTCTGATTGGAATGTAATGTTGTGCGCTAACGTCCATTGTGTAAGTAAATCTCTCGTTGTAGATGGGTTACGATGCAATAGTATGCGTTCCTTTTCTATATTTTGTAACGATACATTGTCTTTTTTTGAAAAATGATGTTCTTTGGAAAAGGAAAGAACAAGTGTATCGGGCATTATATTCGTTTGTTTTAAAAGTGGTTCATCAAATGGAGCAGCGGAAATTATCCCAAGATCGATTTCGTGATTTTGTAGCATCATTCGAATTTCAGGGGCTGTTTTCACTAGTAGCGTTATTTTTATATTGGGAAATTCACATTGAAATTGATGAACGACTGCTGGCAAAAGATAAGTCGCTGGTACATAACTAGCGCCAATTGTTATAGCACCTTTATGAAAATCTTTAAACTCTTGCGTGACACGTCTAGCTTCTTTCATAAGTGCATCTATTTTACAAGCATAATGGTGCAAAGCCTCACCAGCCTCTGTTAAGAAATACCTTCCAGAACGTAATTCGAATAAAGACACACCGAGTTCTTCTTCTAAGCTTTTTATATGAAAAGTAATAGTTGGTTGTTTAACGCCAAGTTTTTCTGCAACGATTGTAAGCTTTTGGTATTTCTTAATAAGTACTACAATTTCTAATTTTAAGAGATTCATTATGAATTGCCGCCTTTTTTATTTTAACTATAGAAAAAATCTATAGAAATAAATAGTTTATTAGAAGTTTTTTAATTTAATCTTTACAGTGCATTAACATTCAGTATAAATCTTCCATATAGAATGAAAGCAGGTTAAGAATGAGGGGAGAGAGGTGAGACGATGGATATTAAAATTAATGGATTAGAAAAAACATTTGGAAAAATACAAGCGTTAAAGCCGTTGCAGATTGTAATGAAAAAAGGGGAATTCACTACACTTTTAGGACCTTCGGGATGTGGGAAAACGACTTTACTTAGAATGATAGCAGGACTTGAAGAACCGGATAAGGGAGAAATATATTTTGGAGACCAGTGCATGTATTCTGCTACAAAAAAGATAAAGACATCTCCTCATGAACGGAATATCGGTATGGTATTTCAAGATTTTGCTTTATGGCCGCACATGACTGTTTTTGAAAATGTTGCATTTGGTTTAAGAGCTACAAAGCAAACGAATCATTTACGAGAAAAAGTAGAGGATGCGATAAAGCGAGTTCGCCTGCAAGGTATGGAGAAAAGGTATCCACACGAACTTTCTGGTGGACAGCAACAACGTGTCGCATTCGCTAGAGCAATTGTAACAAAACCTCATTTTATTTTGTTTGATGAACCGCTAAGTGCACTCGATGCAATTTTGCGAGAAGAAATGAGAATAGAGCTTATGGATATCGTTCATTCCATTGGTTTAACTGCACTGTATGTCACTCACGATCAAACAGAAGCAATGTCAATGTCAGACCAAATTATTGTCATGAAACAAGGAGAAGTATTACAAAAAGGAACACCGGAAGATATTTATGTGAAACCGTCTCATGAATTTGTTGCCAAATTTGTTGGTAAGGCGAATTGGCTTGTAGAGGGTGAAAAAATGATTCGTCCAGAGCATGTGAGTTGGACAAAAAATGATGTGTGCGAAATGTATACAGGTGAAATTCAGCACGTTACATACGTAGGAGAGCGTTATGAAGTGAAAGTAAATATGGGGACTTTAGGCATCTGGACAGCCTATCACAATAGTAAGCTAAGCATCGGGAAACCAGTATCGTTATATGTACCCAAAAAATGTATTCATCATATAGGGGGAGAATCGTATGAAGAAATTCAGTTCGCTTAAGTCTTTATTTGTATTTACTTTACTATTTTCTACTGTAGTAACAGGTTGTAGTTCAAAGACAGGTAATGCAGATGCAAAAAGTAAAAATATGAATGAAAAGAAAATTGTTGTATATAGTGCAGGGCCAAAAGGGTTAGCAGAAAAAATTCAAAAAGACTTTGAAAAGAAAACTGGTATAAAGGTGGAAATGTTTCAAGGGACAACTGGTAAAATTTTAGCGAGAATGGAAGCTGAAAAGAAAAATCCAGTCGTTGACGTTGTCGTACTCGCTTCCTTACCAGCGATGGAAGGATTAAAGAAAGAGGGTCAAACGTTAGCTTATAAAGAGGCGAAACAAGCTGATAAGCTGCGTTCTGAATGGTCAGATGATAAAGGCCATTATTTCGGGTATAGTGCTTCAGCATTAGGGATTGTATACAATACAAAAAATGTGAAGACGGCGCCTGAAGATTGGAGCGATATAACGAAAGGAGAATGGAAAGGGAAAGTGAATCTTCCAGATCCAGCACTTTCAGGTTCAGCTTTAGACTTTGTAACAGGATACGTGAAAAAGAATGGACAAGATGGATGGAATTTATTTGAGCAGCTTAAGAAAAATGAAGTTACAGTAGCAGGAGCAAACCAGGAAGCGTTAGACCCAGTTGTAACAGGTGCGAAAGATATGGTCATTGCGGGTGTTGATTATATGACGTATAGCGCAAAAGCAAAGGGTGAACCTGTTGATATCGTATATCCAAAAAGCGGAACAGTTATTAGCCCACGTGCAGCGGGGATTATGAAGGATAGTAAAAATGTTGAAGGTGCAAAAGAGTTTATTGATTATTTATTATCCGATGATGTACAAAAACAAGTTTCTAAAGCGTATTTATTGCCTGGTAGAACAGATATAAAAGCTGAAAATAGACCAAATGTAGAAGAGATTCCAGTATTAAATATTGATTGGAAAACAGTTGAGAAAGAGCAAGATGAAATAGGGAAACAATTTAAGAAAGTATTTCAATAAGATGGTGATTCCATGGTAAATCGATTCGTATCAGTAAGACAAGTTGGAATGACGATAGCGTTATTACTTGTCGCGATGTTAATCGTCATTCCACTTTTTCTTATTTTATTTTCTAGTGTATATGAAAATAGCAGTTGGAATTTTTTAAAGCCTTTTGAAGTGATGCAGAGTGGTGGATTAGCGGGGATTTTTCTAAATTCGATGCTTCTAGGTGTACTCGTTGTAATAGGTGCTACAATATTTGCATTTCCATTGGCATTTATTATGAGCAAAACAGATGTAGGAAAGTATAGTAAGTTAGATATTGTTTTTATGATTCCATTTATGACACCGCCGTATATTGGATCGATGGGCTGGATTTTGTTCATGCAACCTAACGGCTATTTTGAACAATTTTTCCCGATGCTAAAGACAGTTTCATCATCGTTTTTTAGTTTAGGAGGTATGGTCTTAATTATGAGTCTGCATTTATTCCCATTCCTTTATTTCATGCTGAAAAACACGTTACTTCAGATTGGGAGTAGTAAAGAAGAAGCTGCAGCAGTTCATGGCGGAAGTTTTTTCTATCGCTTAAGAAAAATAATATTGCCGTTATTAGTATCAAGTTATGTAATGGGTGCTTTACTCATTTTCGTAAAGACGATTGCTGAATTTGGAACACCGGCTACATTCGGACGTAGAATAGGATTCCACGTGTTAACATCAGAAATTCATAAATTTATTTCGAGTTGGCCAATTGATTTCAGTAGTGCAACAGCATTATCTTCTTTATTACTTAGTGCTTGTATGCTCATTTGGTATATGCAAAATGTATTGAATCGAAAGTATTCATATGCAATGGTTAGTGGAAAAGGTGTGAAATCTAAAAGATATACTTTGTCTATATTTACGCGCGTTGTAGCATGGATGTATGTAATTGGTTTATTAATCGTATCAATTGGAATTCCATACTTTTCTATACTTATTGCTTCTTTTTCAAAATTAAGAGGCGGCGGTTTACATGTAAATAACTTTACAACAAGCCATTATGAGGCATTGTTTACAATGGGATCTCCGGGATTAGAGGCTTTATGGAATAGTTTTCTTTTTTCACTCGTAACAGCGATTATTGCGGTAATTATTGGAGTCTTTTTGGCACTTATGATTCGAAAAGGGAAAAAAAACTCTGAAAAATGGCTTGATATGTGCGGTATGTTACCGAATATGGTACCAGGAATCGTTATGGTTGTAGGTCTTATTCTATTTTGGAATTCACCATATATGCCTATGTCAATTTATAATACACCAATTATGGTTATCATAACGTATGTTATTCTGTTTTTACCTTACACGGTGCAATATGTAAAATCATCACTCGGACAAATTGATGATTCTCTCGTACAGGCAGGAAGTATTTTTTCGGGAAATTATATTTATATTTTTAGAAAAATAATATTGCCTCTTATTATCCCAGGCATTCTTGCCGGATGGGCGATGACATTTACAATTTCAATAAGAGAGTTAGTAGCATCACTTCTCGTATTACCTCCATCAGTAGAAACGTCAGCAACGTTTATTTTTGCTCAATTTGAACAGGGTGAAGTATCTATAGGAATGGCGATGGCCGTTGTTTCTGTTGGACTTACAACAATGTGCTTATTACTGCTGCAACATATGGAGCAAACACGAAAAGGGGTAGCATGATGAGAATGGAAGTATGGGGAGGAGCAGGGGAGTACGGTCGCTCCTGCTATTTTGTAAAAAATAAAGAGACGAAAATAGTATTTGATTGTGGTATTAATCGATCATATGAGAATAGTTATCCAAAAATAGAGGGAGAAGTTGTTCCATTTTTAGATGCGGTATTTTTATCACATATTCATGAAGATCATACGATGGGTTTACCTTTATTGGCGAAGTATGGATATAAGAAAAAAATTTGGACGACTCGTTATACGAAGGAGCAACTGCCGTTATATTATGAAAAATGGAGAAACTATAATGTGATGCAAGGGTGGAAGTTACCTTATAGCGACCAACATATAAAAGATTTAAATTATGTATGTATTGATGAGATTAGTAATCCAAATGAATGGATACAAATTACTCCTACATTGCGGTTTCAGTGGGGGTATAGTGGGCATGTATTAGGAGCTGTTTGGTTTTTAGTTGATATGTGTAATACATACGTATTTTATTCAGGCGACTATTCAGCAGAGTCTAATATACTACGAGCTAATTTACCTGAGAAATTGGGCCACAATATAAAAGTTGCAATTGTAGATGCCGCTTATCACACAGATGATGTTTCGCAAAATGAAAGATTAGACGATCTATGTGCAGAAATTGAACGAGTTATGCAAAATGAAGGAATAGCATTATTACCGCTGCCACAACTTGGTAGGGCGCAAGATATAGTATTGTATTTATATGAACGATATAAAGAATTTCCGCTTATAGTAGATAAAGAAATTTTGGCTGGATTTGAAGAGATGTTCATATATAAAGGTTGGATAAAAAATAATGAAGAACTTAAATGGATTATGGAGAGTTTAAAAAGAAACATAATAGTGATGGATAATGACATTAGTATGCAAAATAGTTACGGAATAGTTGTAATGAGTGATGCGAATATGCAAACGAAACGAGCACAGTTATACTATGAACAACTTCGGAATGAAAAACGGAATGCCGTTATTTTTACTGGGCATATTGCGAAAGGGAGTTTTGCAGAAAAAGTTATGAAAGAACATGTAAGGAGTACATGTAGGGTGAAGAGAGTTCCGTATAAAGTTCACCAAAGTATAAGAGACGTTAAAGAGATGCTAAATACATTATTACCAGAACATACGGTGTTAGTGCACGCTTTGAAAGAGGATACGGATCGATTACAACAAAAGCTAAGTACAGCAGGATATGAAAATGTATATTCACTTGCAATGGAACGTATAGAAGTCATTTGAAATGTAAAGGGGATAGGTATATGAAAAAAGTATTTGTATTCGTAAGCATTTTCTTTTGTTGTTTCCTTTATAACGTTAAGGAAGGGTTTGCAGCTAGTCCAATGAAACCTAGTTTTGAAGTAAAGTTATTATTGAAGCCAGAACAAGTATTAGGTGATAACAAAGAGATGAAGCAAGAGATGCTAGAACATTTCCAGGCTGGTACAAAATATGAAAGAATACAAGTGCAATTTTTAGATACTGCGAATAAAAGTTTAAGCGAGGAAGGTTGGTTTGCTAGAATTCGAAAGAAAGAATTTAATAAAGATTTTGAATTAACATATAAAAAAAGATATCCTATTCCAAATGGTGTAATTCAAGATGCACTAGAAGTAGCTAAAAAAGAAGGATTCGATAGTAATACGGATAGTTATGAGGCGGAAATAGATTGGGGATTTGAGAAGAAAACATTAAGCATTTCAAATAAGAAAAGTTACAGCGCTAAAGGATATGGGATACTTGATTTACCAAATGAACAAGCTGCTCAAAACATGTTAATAGAAAAATTACCAGGGAAAATGAACAAATGGTTGTATACAAATTGGGGAGAGGAAATGTTAAAGAATTCCCGTATTTACGGTCCTGTATTAATGAAACGATATACAGGAGAGTTTGAAAACATAAAAGCAAATATTGAAGTTTGGCCATTAAGTAATACCGGAAAATTAGAAGATGACTTCGTAATAGAAGTGTCATTTAAAACAAATGAAGAAAGTATTGCGACAAAACAAAGGGAATTATTAATGGCGAGTTTAGAGAAAAAAGGCTGGTTGTTACCGAAAGATAGTTTGAAGACAGAGCTTATTTTTCAGTAAATGAGAAAAAAGGAATCCATATTTCGTGGATTCCTTTTTCCAATATATGAGTATTAAGCTAAGTCAGCTGACACGAACATATCACTATTTTGAAGGTTTTTAGAGCGTAAACTATAAGCAACTACCTTCTTTTTATATTGTTTTACAACATCAACATGCTCCTCGTGACTATAAATATAAAATGTAAAATTCTTTTTGCCACGTTTTGCATTGATAATTAAAGGCGTACCCTCATTGTGTGGTGGTGCATAATAGCGATCTAAAAATAAACCTTCGTTAAAATCATGAATAATTTTTGATTTCTGTTCGCCTTCTACGCTATTTCCATGAATTGTAATAGTCACATTCTCTTCTTCAAGTTTTGGATGTGTTTCGTACTTGCTAATAATGGATTCAATAACAGTGTTAGGAAGGCTAGAAACGATAATTTTAAATGCTCCAAATACAACTAACATTACAATAAACCAAGTCGTCATAGTATATCATCCCCTTTATTCTATTTAATAATATAACTCATATGGTAATAGTACATATGGTGAAGTTTTGTATAATTTGTGAAAAATATGCCATTTTCACGAACGAAATGTTAGAAAAATCAATTTTGTTACAAAAAGTTGAAATCGAAGTATTTTAAAAGAAAAAGGTTTATAATAAAAATATAACTAATAACCACATTACTAATTATAAGGAAGTGTAACTATGAGTACTGTAGCAATCGTATATGGTATTATTCTTTCCACAATTATTGTTTTGTTTTTCGTTGGGGTTTCACGTTATATTCATAAATGGAAAGAAGGCGTTGCGAAATTAAATCACATTGAAGAAGAACTTAGTGATTTAATGTTACATCATGGTAAGTAAACATTTATTTTTTAACTAAACAATGTAAAGAATATCACAAAACGTGCTTTCCTAATGAAGGCATGTTTTTTTGTTGTTTAAGAAAAGAAGTATTTTTGTATAAATAATCTAATTATTACTTAAAAAGGGAAATTTATTTAGTATAATATATAATATGTTTATTTTAGGGGGAGTATCATGAGGGGATTAAAAGTTGTTGGAATTATAGCTGGAATTACTATAGTAGGCTGTATAGCTTTCTTTTCAGTGAAGGAATATGTCAATTCCAAAGAAGACTCTAATTATGTGCTAAATTACATAAAAGAACATAAGGATGATAAAACAACTTCTTTAATTGTTAAAAGAAATGGTGAAACATTGACATCAATAAATGAAAAAGAAAAATTACCGCTAGCAAGTATGTCGAAAATCGTTATAGCAATTGAATATGCTAAGCAAGTAGCTGAAGGGAAAATAAGAAAAGACGAGAAAATTTCATTGAAAGAATTAGAAAAATACTATGTGAAAAATACTGATGGTGGTGCACACCCTGCATGGCTAGATGATGTAAAAGGTAAAGAGTTAGTGAAGGGTGGTCAAACTTCTTTAGAAGAAGTAGTGAAAGGAATGATCCATTATAGTTCGAATGCGAATGCATCATATTTATTGGACAAGCTTGGAGCAGCGCGGATAAATGAAAGTTTGAAAGAGTTAGGCTTAAATAGTCACGATGAATTTTATCCAACGTATACAGGGGCATTATATATGAGGGGCTATGTTGAAAAAGAACTGCATATTCCTCAAAATAAAGCATTGGACAAGCTACGTAATATGTCTAATGATGAATATGTTAAGCATGTATGGCAAATACATGAATGGATGAAAGACGAGAAAGAATGGACAAAACGCGAGATATCGTTAAAAGCCGATATGGATTTTCAGCGTATTTGGTCAGATCGGTTTATAGGTGCAAATGCGAAGGATTACATGAGTTTATTGGAAAAGATAAATAGCAGAAATTATTTTACACCACAAATGCAAGGTGAGGTTGAGAATATATTTAAAGGAACCGTAGGAGAGGGTATATTCGAATTTGCTGGACAGAAAGGTGGTTCTACGGCATTTGTATTAACAAATAGTTTCTATGGTACTGATAAAAAAGGGAATAAGATTGAGATTGTCTTTATGATGAACAATTTGAGTGAAAAAGCATTTGAAAAACTTCTAAGTAATATGGATTACTTTATTCGAGATATTGTCATAAGTGAGGAATTCAGAAATAAATTATAATGAAATAATTTTATTATGTAAACAAAGGGGCACTTATGAAAAGTGCTCTTTTGTAATACAGGATTTTCCAATCTTATTATTGAATATAGATGGAAAATAAGAAAGGAGGTTGAAAAATGACAACAATATATTTCGTTCGCCATGCCCATTCTACATATACAAAAGAAGAACGGGAACGACCTTTATCTGAAAAAGGGCACTGTGATGCAGAAAATGTAACGCATTTATTAAAAGATAAACATATTGATGTTGTTATTTCTAGTCCTTACAAAAGAGCAATCCAAACTGTACAAGGAATTGCGAATACATATAAATTATCAATACAAACTGAAGAAGATTTGCGTGAAAGATTATTGAGCACAGAGCCAGTATCAAATTTTAATGATGCTATGCAGAATGTGTGGAAAGATTGGAGTTTTGCATACGAAGGCGGAGAATCAAATACTGTAGCACAAAAGCGCGCTGTAATATGTATACAAAATATATTAAAAAAATATGAAGGTAAGAATATTGTAATAGGTACGCATGGGAATATTATGGTATTACTAATGAATTATTTTAATTCGAAATATGATTTGGAGTTTTGGAAAATACTTCATATGCCTGATGTGTATAAATTAAATTTTGATAAAAATCGTTTCATTTCTGCTGAAAGAATAGAGAAAACAGGTCATCGGTTAAATATTTTGTAAAAGTTTATCAAAAAAAGAGGAAAGAGAGAAGTTATTGTAGAAGTATGACTTTGTAACATAAAAAATATATGTTAAAGGAGGCTGTTTACATGTTTGAGAAAGAGAAAGAAGGGCTTATTGAAGTTCACAACGTATATGAAATTGCACCAGCAGATGGAACAATTATTGGTATGGCAACAGAAGAAGAAATGGAAATTGCTGCTGAACTAGAGCTGCAGTACTATGCCCATTCTCGTTTGCTAGAAGCAAATATTCAGTTAGACGGTTCCTCCTATAAAGAGTTACTTCAGGAGTTCCAGGAGTACGAAAGAAAATCAATGAGCTTTTGGCGAGCAATACATAAGCGTTTAGCTGTGCCATGGGCATGGGTATTACGTATTGATGTTGCGAATGGCCCTATTTATGTAAGTAATGGGAATGCGTATTACGAAGAAATCGATGATGAAGAAGATTATGAATAGATAAGTAAGGAAGCAACTTTAGTTGCTTCCTTTTTTTATTTATAGAGATTGAACAGCCTCAATAATAATATCAGGCCGATCAATTTCGATTCCGTGACCAGCATGTTTGGCAAGTATATATTGGCTATGTATGGAGAGTTGTAATTGTTCATGGATCAGTTCTTGCCACATTGATTCAAGTTGTGTCGCTTCCTCTTTTGGCATGCCACCCTCAGTCAACTGAGTAATAGAATAATGAGGATCTCTACCGATAACGATTAATGGTATTTCTAATGTTTTATATAGCTCTTTTATTGAGCGAGCACAATTTTTCCACTCATATAGTTCAGAAGCTGTTGCTTTATATAACAGAGGAGAGGTAGAAAATTCAATGTACTGTCTTAATTGGTTAGCGAGTATAGATTTTAGTTTATTAGAAAGCATGTCTACATCCATTTTGGAGTATGTATTATATTTTTCAAGCCACATATTATCCGAGTCAGTTTGATCAGAAATTGGTAAATGAAGTTCATCTAAACGGTGTAAGTTCATCGAAGTAGAATCAACTAAAATAAGTGCTTGCAGCTTATCTTCATGTAACATCGCAAAATGTTTTGCACATAATCCTCCATAGGAATGACCGATTAGAATAAATGGCTCTTGAATAGCTAGTTTGTTTAGTAACATATGTAGCTCTTTTGTAACTTGCCTTATTGTACGTGGCTGATTTCCTAGCTCACTTTTCCCGTAACCTGGGCGATGGTATGAAACGACTGTAAAGTGCTGTGAAAGCTTTTTTATAATAGGAAGCCAATCATAAAATGAGCAACTCATTCCGGTTTGAATGACTACAGTTTGTTTACCACCTCCTTTTATATGTACTTCTATATTTTGCCCCATTATTTCTACAAATTTATGAATGTTAATTCCCCCTAAGCTTGAAATAATTTTTGAAAAGCAAAAACGATACACCAAACACCTATACCGAGTAGGACAGATGTACTAAGTGTAAATGAATTTTTTAAACCAATATAGACAATAAATAATAGTAGTGCTGATGCGGGGAATCCATATAATACCCCTAAAGCAAATTGACTCAATTCTTGTTTATTCCCGCCTTCAAATGAAATCCAAAATAGACTAAGTAAACTTACGAGAGGAAGAGCAGCAATAAAGCCACCTATCGTACTATAATGTTTGGCGACTTCAGTGATAACGCCGATAATAAGTGCCGAAACGATTACTTTAACGAGGAAATGCATATTTTGCCTCCTTCGCTAATAACGAAAATGCTTTTTCAATTAATTGTAGTTCTTCTTTTGATAACTGTGATTCTAATATTTTTATCTTTTCTTTATCTAGTAAAGTATGTTTTTCTAATACTTCAATTCCTTCAATTGTTAATGTAAGGTTTACCACTCTTTCATCTTTTTTATTTCTCTCTTTAACGATGAAACCCTTTTGAATAAGGCGCTTTATATGTTCAGATGCTGTGTTATGAGAAAGGCTAAGCTCAGTAGCGACTTTTCCAATTGTTATATCTTTCTCACGAGAAACGATTTGTAAAATACGAATTGCTTGGTGGGAAAGATTGTCCTCGTATTCGTATCGTAAGTGATAATAAATGCTCTCCCAATGTTGATTAATGTTGTTCATAATAATAAATCCCCTTTTTTATATCGTATAGTAAGATATATTCGTTGTTTTAGAAATAAAATCCTTTTATTTGGATAAAAAATGTTGAAAAAGTTTATTTTTATTGAAATATAAGGTAATCTATGTGTAAAGGTATACATTTAGCAAGAGAGAGGATGATAGTTGTGAATACATTCAAATGGATGAGTCATGAACAGATGTATGTAGATGAAATACATGTTGAAAAATGTGGTCCTCTTTCAGTCGGCGTATATGGGGGAAATCAAGAAAGTGATGCATATGAACGAGGAGATGCGGTACTTGCTTGGTGGGACCCTGAATTACAATTTGAATTTGTTATGATTTTTGATACACACCACAAAACAAAAAATATTGATTATATAATAGAAGCGATTTCAGAAAGAAAAGAGAAATTAAAAGAGTTATTTTCCTATCCAATACATTTAGCTTTTCATCATACACATATGTACTTATTAGCGTTATTTACAGATGAGTTATTTATTAAAAAGTGTGATCAAGATGATGAGGAACTCGCTTGCTTAATTTGTTTACGAAAAGGCGAATTTTTATATTGGTTATCAGTTGGTGATTGTTTCGCGTATTTATTCCATTCTGAGAAAACGAAAAATGGAAAAGGACGATTAAATAAACGGAAAAATTACGAATATATTGGCAGGAAAAATATTTTTGCAGCAAATACACCTTGCTTTACGTCAGGTGTAAGAGGATTAGAAAAAGGAATGAATCACATTGTAATGGCAACGGACGGTATTTTAGAGTGTGACAAACGAAGGTTTGATGATGATCAATCTTTAGTAGAAATATTACACGACGGAAATAGCTTGCAGATTGAGCCCGTATTAACAAATGTACTACAGTGGAAAGGTAGAGACTGTGCCACGATTATTGGATGGTCTATTGATACTGATAATAAACAATGTGCTAATTAATATAAAAGGAGTTCAAGGTTTTTATCCTTGAACTCCTTTTTGTTAAGCAATATGGATGTGATATGTTTTCAACCATTCATTTACTTGTAGCATATACTCCATGGCACTTCTTGCTTCAAAATTGTTAATCACTTTATTACTTTGATCAGCAATTGAAAGTAAGATGGAATGGTTAATAAGTGAGAAAATAGGATTGTTTTTATTGTTACACATATCAAGTGTTAAATTACGGATTGTTTGTAAGTAGTGTGGATCTTGTGAAGTTGGATAAGCGCTTTTTCTTCTATTGCGTACATCGTCAGGTAAAGCTGGTTGTAGTGCTCTACGTAAAATGCCTTTTTCAATATTATCAATACTTTTTATGTTGAAAGGAACATTCCATAAATATTCAACTAATCTATAATCGCAAAACGGTACACGAACTTCAAATCCAACAGCCATACTCATACGATCTTTACGGTCAAGTAAGAAAGGAAGGAATCTTGTTAAAAATAAATAAAACATTTGACGTTGTTTCGCGGATTTTTTACTTTCGCCTTCAAGAGTAGGTACTTCAAGTATCGCTTCTTGGAATCGTGTATCAATATAGTCTTCTAGATTACATTGGTTACTTACTTCATTTAGTAGAAGAGGAGATGTGTTTTTACAATTTGTTAGCCAAGGAAACTTATCTACATATAGTAGTTCTTCTTGATGAAACCAAGGATATCCACCGAATACTTCATCAGCCGATTCGCCGGATAAAGCTACGGTCGCATCTTTTTTCATTTCGCAAAATAGTAAATATAGTGAAGTTTCCATTTCACCAGCACTCGGTAAATCTTTTGCATGAAGGGGAACGAATAAGTGATTTGCTAATTCTTCAGCATTCACAATAATATCATGATGCGCTGTCCCGACATGTTCAGAAACGCGTTTTACCCAAGGAGCGTCTAAACCAGTGCGAGCAAATGTCAGTTCGAAATCTTTTGCGCTATTTACAAAGTCAACAGAATACGTATGAAGTGTTTTATTTTCAGCAGCAAATTCTTTACCCGCAAGTGCAGTAATACCGCTAGAGTCTAATCCGCCTGATAACATACAAACGAGAGGAACATCGGCAATTAATTGTCTTTTTACTGTATCTTGTAAAATAGACAAAATATGCGAAGATGTATCTTCTATAGAGTCTGTATGGAACTTACTTTCTAAATTCCAATACTTCGTAACTACTTTTTTATGACGTGTAAATGTTATAGAATGTCCAGCACGTACTTCTTGAATATGTTTAAAGACGCCACATCCTGGAGTGCGAAATAAGCCTAATCCAAATATTTCATTTATTCCATTCGCATCAATTTCAGCAGGGACAGATGGATGCGCTAATAATGCTTTAATTTCAGAGCCGAAAATAATACTGCCATTTCTTTCTGTAAAAAAGAGTGGTTTTACACCTAAATGATCTCGTGCTAAAAACAATTGTTGCTTCTGATCATCCCATAAGGCAAAAGCGAAAATTCCGTTTAAATGTCGTACGCAGTCTTCTTTCCATTCTAAATAAGCATGTAGTAATACTTCTGTATCTGAATGGGTTTCAAATGCATGCCCACATTTTTGAAGCTGCTCTCTCAGTTCACGGAAATTATAAATTTCTCCATTATAAGTAAGAGCATACGTATAATCACCAGCACGAAATGTCTTAGGCTGTGTCCCGCCTTCTGGATCAATTACAATTAAACGCCGGTGTGCAAAGGCCGCATGAGGTGAAAACCAAAATCCTTCAGCATCCGGACCACGATGCTCAATACTATTTGCCATCTTTTTTAAAATAACATGTTGATTTGAAAGGTCTTCCTTCCAATCTACCCAACCTGTAATTCCACACATACACATCTCATCTCCTAATTTTAAAAATAGATTAATGAAATAAAATGTACACTAAATTAAAGAGTGACTATATAAATAGTGTACTACATGAATTAAATTGCAGACTTGAGAAAGTTTTCTTTGAATGCATAGTTATGTGAGAAAATGGCTAAGGGAAAGTATTCCATTACATACAAAAAATAAAAAAGATGAGAGAAAAAATTTTCTCAGACGTTATATAGGGTGTAAAAGCTTTTACAAAACAATAAGGGGAATCGCTACATGAAATCAAATGAGAAAAATTTTATAAAAAGATTACAGCGGCAAAAAGAAGACGCGTTAGAATTCGTTGTCGATACATACTTACCACTCATAAAGGGGATCACGCATAAAGTTCTACTTCCCATTCAAAATGATGGACTCATAGAGGAATGTATAAACGATATATTTCTTTCCATTTGGAATAACGCAAATAAATTTCATGGAGAGCCGAGTGATTTTAAAAAGTGGATTGCAGCGATTGCGAAGTTTAAAGCAATTGATTATTACCGGAAATCGACTAAAACAGTAGAAATCATTTCAGATGAGTTTCATATCAATACAGAAAAATCAGCAGAAGACGAATTAATCGTTATGGAAGATAGGGAAGAATTATTGAAGCTCATTAATCAATTAGAACCGCTAGATCAAAAGGTGTTCATTATGAAATATTTACTTGGTATGAAGACAGAGGAAATAGGTGACAAGTTAGGATTAACTCGGGCAGCAATTGATAATCGAGTGTACCGGGGGAAAAAGAAACTACAACAAAATGCTACGAAAATTAGTTTTGGAGGTAGTGCAATATGAAAGACATTTATGAACTATTAAATGATATTGATATAGATGAAAAAGAACTAGAAGAAATTGAGGCTTCTGAAATTGAAAAGGAAAAAGTAAAACGAAATGTAAAACAATCGATACGTACGAAGAAAAAGATGAAAAGTTGGAAGAAGGGTGTCGCTGCTGCATCTATTTTAGTAGGATTATCGGTTGCAACTCTTGGTATCGGTTTTCCTACATATGCCGGGGGATTGCCAATTGTAGGTGACATATTCCGATTTTTAGATAATGGTAGAACGGGGTTATATGAAAATTATAAGGAATTTTCGACTGAGTTGAATATGACAAAAGAGAGTAATGGGGTTAAGGTTACAATTAATGATGCTGTATTCGATGGTAGAACAATTACAATTACATATTCTATTGAGAGCGAAAAAGATTTAGGAGAGAAACCGTTCCCATTTGGAAGTCCGCAAGTTATGGGCTTTAATGGCGGAGGAGGTAGTTCGAACGTTACAAAAGTTGGAGAGGGAAAATATGTAGGTATGACTACGATGAGTGGTCATGGTAGTGAAAGGTTAGATGTTGCAAATGTTTGGTGGGATATAGAGGCAATTGAGTTGGATTATGAAGGTAATGTAATAAAGGGAAACTGGAATTTTGCGCTTAGTTTAAAAGCAATGGATAGTAAGGAAGTAAAAGTTAATGGGGTTTCTGAAAATGAATTAATAAAAGTAAATATAGACAAAATGGAAGTAACTCCGATGTCATTTATCGTTTTTTTCAATCAGGAAGAATCTAAGGTATTAAGAAGTATATGGGATAGTGCGGATGTTGAGTTAGAAATAAAAGATGATTTAGGAAATCATTATGCCGGTGAAGGAAATGGCGGAAGTAGTACAGTAGCAGAGCCACATAAAAGTAGTTGGAGTGCCACCTTCCAAAAACTAAACGAAAATGCAACAAATCTTATCGTTACACCTCGCGTGCACTTGCGAGTACATACACCTGAAAATCATGGTGGAGTAGAGTATGTGAATGGGAAAGAGAAGAAAATAGAAGTGCCGAAAAAAGAAGCGAAGAGCAAAGATATTGTGTTAGATGATATTGTCATTGATTTAAAGAAATAAAAGAAAGACTGCCTAAAATCATTTAGGCAGTCTTTTTTCGTTAAGAACTAGTGACGAATAGTGCATGCGGATGCTGCGTTTTATACTCATCTTTCCACGGAATGTTTAGTTGTTCCCACGATTCGCCGCTATCATTGGATTGAAAGACGCCATTGTTATTTAACGTGTAGAACGTATGTGGTTCGGCTTCGTTTGTCGCAAACATCGAAATGACTGTACCGATTGCAGATGGTAATCCTTGTTGTACTTGTTGGAACGGAGTATCTTTCGTTTTTCGATAAATATAAGATTCATAAGGGATACGATGATGAGCAAGATCAGCACTTGGCGCAGCAGAAACGAGAATCGTATCACAATCAGTTGGATCGATAGCCATGCTGTATAAATAATGATGTTCAAGTCCTGCACTACATGAGATCCAACTGTTTCCATTGTTATAACTCTCAAGATAAGCACGATCAGGTCCGCCCATAAATCCGTCACCACATGATGCATAAAGGCGATTTGGTGCTTCAGGGTGCATAAGTAATTGATGAGCATCGATAGGAGCACCGAATTTTTTATCAATCCATGTATGCCCTTTATCGTTACTTTGAATAACAGCACCAGCTTCGATTGAAACGTGTATTGTATTAGGGTTATTTGGGTCAACTGTAATCCAGCGTACGTGATGGGTAAAAGGTCTAGGCGGAAATGCCCACGTATAAGAAGATAATAATGATTTCATATTTTTAAGTTCAGTCCACGTTTCACCACCATTTTCAGAGCGAAATAAAGCGCTCGGTTCTGTGCCGACATAAACGACACCATATCCGTTAACTTGTTCATTTGAGCTTATTGTTATGGAAGTGATAGAGGAGTGCAAAATACCATCTTCTTTAGGGAAATCAAAGTAACGATAGGAATCCCCAATTGGTCTCCATGAATCCCCACTATCGTCACTTAACCAGAGACCTCGTCCAAATGTTCCGCAATATACACGATTCTTTTGAAATGGATCAACAGCGATACAGGTAGGTTGCATATTTTGTAAGTGATAAGTCGTTTCATAGTTATCATTGTGTTCTTTCACTACAACAAGTTCACGTTCCATACAGAGAAATAAACGTTTCATTTAAGTAACCTCCTTAAAAATTCTTTCATTAGTAAACAATATGAAAATAAAAAAGAAGTAGTCTTGTTTTATTTGAGAAAAAGGGATTGTTTAAAAAATAGCGAAGTGTGTATACAGAGGAAGCGGGCGTTTACAATCAGTCAATTCGGGATAAACACGGGGAGTTTGTTTCATACTAACATACAGATATTGTACTTAAAGGAGTATTCGTATGGGACATTCACATGATCACGGTCATTCTAACAATAAAAAGGCGTTACTAATTGCCTTCCTACTAACAACAAGTTTTATGATTGCAGAAGTTGTTGGTGGATTTGTAACAAATAGCTTAGCACTACTATCTGACGCGGGGCATATGCTAAGTGATGCAGTATCTTTAGCTTTAAGTTTACTTGCGTTTAAGCTCGGAGAAAAAACAGCAACAACTGCGAAAACATACGGGTATAAGCGAGTCGAAATGTTAGCAGCATTATGTAACGGTGTCGTTCTTATTGTCATTTCGGTATACATTTTTATTGAAGCAATCCGTCGTTTTAAAGAACCAGTTGAGATTGCTAGTAATGGGATGCTCATTATTGCAGTCCTTGGTCTGCTTATTAATATTTTATCAGCTTGGATATTAATGAGAGGCGGAGATGTGAAAGGTAATTTGAATTTAAGAAGTGCTTTCCTGCACGTACTAGGCGATCTATTGGGTTCCGTCGGAGCGATTATTGCTGCGTTACTTATTAAATTTTTCGGATGGACTGCTGCAGATGCGATTGCTAGTATTCTTGTGTCTATTTTAGTCATTATTAGTGGATGGCGTGTAACACGTGATACGGTTCATATATTAATGGAAGGTGCACCACAGCACATAAATGTTGAAGAGGTAAAAAGTACGTTATTAAATATTCCGATTGTCAAAGAAGTTCATGATTTGCACATATGGTCTGTCACATCAGATTTTCAAGTATTAACATGTCATCTTATTATTAAAGGGAATGAAACGCAAAGTGTATTAAAAGAGGCTACGTATGTATTAAAGGAGAAATTTCATGTAGAACATGTCACCATTCAAGTAGAAATAGATGGTGAATTTAATCATGATGACACAACTTGCAAAGTATGAAAGAAAAAGGATAAGAAAAAGTGTCATAACATTTTTCGCGCGGCATACATATATATAATGTGGCCACAAGTACTTTGCAAGGTAAATATTTCATGAAATTACTTTACTTATAAAGAGTCATCTTTTATAATCAAAAGTGGTAATTGATAGAGATTATCATTTTCAATGATCGTAGAAAGGAGTTTTTTAAAAGATGAGTAGTCAACTCCGTTTTGCTGTTGAAAATCGTAAGAGGCATTTAATTGATGAGTTAATTGGAGCAGGTGTGTTTAAGATTCGCGACCGACAATTATACGAGCTGTCTTTAGAGGAATTGGAAAAAGAGTACGAAGATATGGAAGATTATGCAAATGTTCAGGCGTAGCTATATAGATTAGTAAAAGGAGAGCTGGTTACGATTTTGTGTAACCAGCTCTCTTTTTATTTCGTAGAAATTATTTTTTGTATTTCTTTCATGGGACGGAGCCAGTTTTGGGTCATTATTTGTTCCATTTGTTTTTCGTCCTGCTTCTGTAATGCTTGAATGATAGAGTGATGTTCTTCAATAGATTGACTTGCTGGAACAAAGTTTTGGAAAAACAAATATTCAAGACGTAAAACGTGAAGTTGCATATTTTCTAGAAAGGGTTCAATATATTGGTTTTTAGCAATAGAAGAAATTGTATTGTGGAATTGTATATCTAATTCTAAAGCTTGTTTTGCGTTTTTTTTCTCTATAGATTGCTGAAAATGCTCATTTATTTCAGAAAGTAGTTGAATATCAGCGTCTGTAATGTTTTGAAGAGCTTGCTTTCCTATAATAGAGTGAAGACCAGCCATCG
This sequence comes from Bacillus sp. FSL R9-9497, assembly GCF_038005805.1. Lineage (NCBI taxonomy): Bacteria > Bacillati > Bacillota > Bacilli > Caryophanales > Bacillaceae > Bacillus > Bacillus sp. FSL R9-9497. Next base: position 1,650,587 of record NZ_JBBOTY010000001.1, read on the forward strand.
TTTCATAAATGATAGATACGTCGTCTAACTTAATAGGAGCAATTTTCGTTTTTTGCCCTGGTACCATTTCCACTAATCCAGAAAGCTCTAATATTTGAAGTGCTTCTCTTACAGGTGTTCTGCTTACTCCTAGTGCCTCAGCCAATTCCCCATCATTAATTTTTTCATTGGGCTTCAGTACACCTTCAATAATCCAATTTTGTAGTTGATTTAAAACGAGTGATTTTGCTGAAACTCTTCCTGGTTTTTTATAATTTTGAGGGACAGGCATAGTGAATTCAATCCTTTCATTGTATATTTTCCTTTTTTGCATGAACAAGCTTTAATTTTTGTTTCCCTTCATCCGGCTTTTGGCTTAAGATGAGCACCATTACAATGACACAAAAAGCGCCTAATAACTGAAAAGATTGAAATGGCACTTGCAATATAAGTACAGAAGAAATAATAGCTGCGAGTGGTTCTGTGCAACCAAATAATGTTGTTTCTTTCGGAGTCAGGTATCGTATGCTGTCTAAGTATAAATAAAAGGCAATAAGTGTCCCGAAAATGACGACAAATGTGATGAGCGGTAGGGTACTTAGTTTTACATATTTCATAGTTGATAATAAAATGAATTCGTTTGTAGAAATAAAGTGTACAATCGTTACACCAATACCCCCAATAATCATGCCCCATCCAACGATAACGGAGGAAGACCATTTTTCTAACAATTCCTTTGAATATAAACTATAAAAAGCGAGAGATAATCCAGATAAAATCCCCCAAATAATAGCTGGTGTAGAAACAGCCAAGTTATGAACAGACCCGTTTGTTAGTAAGAGAAAAGTGCCTACTAATGAAAGGGTAATTGAAATGAAATCAATTTTTGATGGACGAACGTTCCATTTGAAAAGTAAGTATACAGTGATGAATATAGGAGCTAAATATTGTAATAATGTTGCCACGGCAGCATTTCCTTCTTTAATTGAAGCGAAATACGTATACTGTACAGCAAGCATACCGAATAGACCAAACAAAATCATTTTAATAGCATCAGATTTTTGTTTCCAAATGCTAAATATCTCTTTTTTTCTCGTTCCGAATGAGGAAATAATGAGCAAAATAATTCCAGATATAAGTAAACGGATCGTAACTAACCATTCGGTTGAAACATTGTCATATTGAAAAAGTTGCTGTGCAGCTGTACCAGACAAGCCCCATAAACAAGCACCGATTATGACCATTATAATTCCTTTTAATCGATTTGAATCCATATGATCTAAAATTCTCCTTTCTAAAAATACAAATTGAATACAATATGCAATATATCACAGAATGACGTGTTAATAAACTGAAATTTCTAATTTGTTTTTTATGTATAGTAAAATATTGTAGAGGAGGGGGAGTATATGTTAGCTGGATTTTTAGTTTGTTTATTTGTTGGGTTACTTATCATTTTTTTAGGGTATCAAATACATGTGAAAAAGAGGTTGTTTTTGTTAGCAGGATATCAAGAAGAAACGTTTGTTGGAGATAAAAATAAATTAGCGAAGCTTTCAGGAGCATTTTCTTATATAGTTGGAGTTGCTACTATAATATTACCGCTTGGCTTAGAAAAAATAGGTAATGTAGTTGGTATCGTATATGCTATATTAATTGTTTTAGGTACAATTGTATTCATAATTAAAGCAAACCTATTAAATAAGAGTGCTATAAAGTAAAAAGGCTTCATTCTACTGAAGCCTTTTATTAATTGTTATGAAGTATAAGTAAAAGCCGGGATAGGATCAATAAATGTATTCCAGTTTTGTTGCATTTCTTTTTCTGTTAATAAACAATCATCTAATGATTGTTCAATTAAAGAACAGTTCATATCAATTCCGATAAATACGAGTTCGGTTATTCGATCTCCATATTGTTTATCCCAGTTTTTCAATACTTCTGGTTCTTCTGTAATCATTTGATTTTTTTCAGTTTCAGGTAATGCCGCTATCCATTCACCGGCTCCTTGAATTGTAATAGAGGAGCCTGCTTGAGATAGAAGCCCTATCATATTATTACGAGATGCCAACCAGAAGAATCCTTTCGCTCTTACAACATCTAAAGGCCATTTTTCTAGCCAATTCATAAGGCGCTCGGGATGGAAAGGATATTTGCGGCGGTAAACAAAAGAAGTGATACCATATTCTTCTGTTTCCGGTGTATGATGATCACTGTTTAATTCTTGTATCCAGCCGGCCGATTGACTAGCTTCTTCATAATTAAATAGATTTGTGTTTAAAATTTCTTGTAATGGTACTTTGCTAAACGAAGATTCAAGAACTTTTGCATTAGGATTTAATTTTTTTAGTAAATGATGAAGCTCTATCACATCTTCTTTTTCTAGCAAATCTATCTTATTAAGAATAATTACGTTTGCAAACTCAATTTGATCTATTAATAAATCAATAACTTCTCGGGTATCATTCTCATCGATTGCTTGTTTTCGGTCTAATAAACTTTCTCCATCTGCAAAATCATCCCAAAATCTATTTGCATCTACAACTGTAACCATCGTATCGAGGCGACAATTTTTCGTTAAATCAATGGTAAGAACTTCGTCTGTATAAGTAAACGTTTGAGCAACTGGAATAGGCTCACTTATACCAGAAGATTCAATAATAATATAGTCAATATCACCATTTTCCACAAGACGATTCACTTCTATCATTAAATCTTCTCGTAGTGTACAACAAATACAGCCATTTTGAATTTCTACTAGTTTTTCCTCCGTACGTGAAAAACCACCCTTTTTTATAAGAGATGCATCAATGTTTACTTCGCTCATATCATTAACGATAACAGCTACTTTTAGGTTATTCTTATTAGTCAAAATGTGATGTAGTAAGGTAGTTTTTCCAGATCCTAAAAAACCACTTAATACAGTGATAGGTACTTTTTTCATGAAATGATCTCTCCTTTAAATCGTAATGATTACGTTTTATATTAAACGATAGGAAAAGAAAAATCAATAATAAATCATAATGATTACGATTTAAGAATAGAAATAGACTATAAAATTTGTGCTGTAGTATGAAGGATTTGGACAAGCACATGTTTACATATAAATAAAATGGAGGCGAGAAGCTTGGTCTTTAATAGAGTTTCAAAAGAATTAGTAGGCATAGCTCTTATCGCTATGTTTCTCTTTTTATTATTTTTTGTAGATTTTACAAGTCTAGTAAATTTGCACAAAAATATACCGCAGGAATGGCTGAATGTGAATACGGTATTTTTAAGTATCATTTTTGAAGCAATACCTTTTATTTTATTAGGGGTAATTGTTTCTTCATTTATTCAAGTGTTTGTGACGGAAGATATGATTCAAAAAGTAATGCCGAAATCTCCAATTGTTGCAATGATTCCAGCAGTATTTGTGGGAGTTCTTTTTCCAATGTGTGAATGTGTCATTATACCAATTGTAAGAAGGCTCATTCAAAAGGGGTTACCACTTCATGTAGGCATTGTTATTTTACTGAGTGCACCCATTATGAATCCAGTCGTTTTTTTATCTACTGTATATGCGTTTCAAAAAAATGATTACGTTGTATATGCACGTTTTGGGATAACAATTCTAGTTGCTCTATTCATAGGTCTAATTGTGTATTATTGCTATCGCGAAAGAAATGTTTTAAAAGACGTAGAGGTTTCAGTTCAAACAAGCAAAAAAAAAGAGTTGGAAAGATGTTATGAATCACACTGTAGATGAGTTTTTTGATACTGGTAAGTATTTATTGATTGGTGCTTTTTTAGCAAGTGTATTTCAAACGTTTTTTGATCGAAATGTACTGGATGCAGTAGCACATAACGAAGTAATTGCTCCCGTTATTATGATGGGGTTTGGTTATGTTTTATCAATTTGCTCTGCAGCCGATGCTTTTATAGCTGCGTCTTTTGGACATGTTTTCTCGATAAAGGCACTTCTCGCATTTCTTGTGTTTGGGCCTATGCTTGATATGAAAAATACGTTAATGCTATTTGCGTATTTTCAAAAGAGATTTGTATTCTTTTTGATGGGAATTGTCATTGTATCTGTGTATACCATCGTGCAAATCATAATGTTATAGGAGGTGAGAAAGAATGGAGAAAGAGGAGCAGAAGGCATATCATCGCTATATTCGTGGCATTATTTTAATTGGTTTAGCAATGCTCTTATTTAAACTACTTGTAACAGGGAATATTTATAATTTTATCGCTCCAAAAATGATCAAATTTACGTATATAGCTTTTGTAGTAATTTTAATTTTTGGTATTGTACAAGTTTGGGGGGATGGAAGAGAAAAACAGCATGATTATAATTGTTGTAAACATCATACAACATCAAAATCAGGGATAAAAAGTTTCTTTGTATATGTTTTATTTGTTGTTCCGATAGTTAGTGCTTTTCTCTTTGGAAGTGTAACAATTGATGGAAGTTTAGCAGGAAAAAGGGGTATGAATCAAAGTGTACAGGCGAGAAGTCTGGAAAGAAACGAAAAAGAGGGGAAACAGGTTAAGTTTGATGAGCGAGAAGTATTAGTTGATTCAGAAGAAACATCAAATTTAGCAACGACTTATAAAACGGAAGAGCAAGTAGTAAAAAGTATGTTAGGACAGCGTAAACTACAAGTAAAGGATAAGGATTATGTTCAAACAATGAATGTAATTGGTCAAAATGTTAATTGGTTTAAAGGGAAAGAAATTACATTCTTAGGGTTTATATATAAGGATAAAGATGTGACGGGTAATAAAGCAGTAGTGGCTCGATATGGCATAACTTGTTGTATTGCGGATGCATCAGTCTGGGGGATGATTGTTACCGGGAAAAAGATTGAAAAAATTCCAGAAGAAACATGGGTGAAAATAACAGGATTATTAGATGAAACGACATATAAAGGAACAGTTTTTCCACTTGTAAAAGTAAACAAAATCGAGAAAATTAATAAGCCAACTGACCCATATGTATATGATGCTTTACCTCAATAGAAAAGAATAAATTCTTCATATTTTCATGAAATAGAATCATAATCAAGGCGATAAAAAAATAAAGATAAGAGTAATTTGGTTTGTTAAAAATATGTGCAGAAGGAGTTATGCGATGAACTGGGTTACTCATAAACCATCATTTGAATTTGAAACATTTAGTCCTATTATTCGGTCACAATCTGCGTGGAGTGGACATTTAGATTTTGCATATGACTTAGTACGATTTGAAAAACCAGAAACTTTAGTTGAGTTAGGTACACATTTAGGAGCTTCCTTTTTTAGTTTTTGTCAGGGAGTAAAAGATGGAGGGTTATCGACTAAATGCTTTGCAGTAGATACTTGGGCTGGAGATGGGCATACAGGTCCATATGGAGAAGGGGTTTTTCAAATAGTAGAAAAAGTAGTGAGCGATAACTACCTTAATATAGGAAATTTAATTCGATCTACTTTTGATGATGCTGTAGACCGGTTTCAAGATGAAACGATAAATCTTTTGCATATTGATGGCTACCATACGTATGAAGCTGTTTCTCACGATTATAATACATGGCTACCGAAAGTCGCGAAAAACGGTATTGTATTATTTCATGATATTGAAGTTAGAAGTAGTGATTTCGGCGTATATAAGTTTTGGGATGAGGTAAAAGCGAAGTACCCTCATTTTCAATTTGCGCATTCATATGGACTGGGAGTGTTATTTCCGAAGGGTTGTAGTGATAAGTTTGAGGAAATACTTAAAAATAAAGAAGAAATACAAAATATGTATAAATAAAGATAGGGCATGCATCATTTTAATGATGTGTGTCCTATTTTTGTGTGGAAAATAATAGTGTGAATTAAAAAGTGAAGATAGTTGTAAAAAGTTTTATTGCAGCAAATATTAAAAAAGTTAGTATGGGATTTTTCTTTGTAAATAAAGTGAAGCTTTAATACGTTCATATCAATTCGGAATTTTACAGTAGTTAATTTCTTACCTAAGTGCTTTGCACTTACTGAATTTTGAGACGGGGGTCTTATTGGTCGAAAATATCGGGATAAATAAAAATACAACATTTTTTATATTTTTCATTGCGAAAAACGTAATCTACTTTTACAATAGAAAGGGTTGTGAATATATTATACTGGAAAAATAAATCGAAATAATATGAAAATTTTGTTTTGTCTTCGCTAATTGTATATTACATACATGTAAGACGACATACGTCATGTTATCGACTTGTAAGGAGAGAAAAAAATGAAAAGTGTAAGATTACCATCGATGCTAGAAATCATAGTTCTTTTATTACTATTTCTTGCTGTTGTCTTTTCCTTCCAAACGATTTTTGATCTCCCAATTCAATTAGCGCTATTTATTTCATGGTTTTTAGTAATTGCGCTTGGATTAAGATTAGGATTTCGTTATCAAGAATTGCAAGATGCAATTACGAAAGGGATTTCTAACGGATTAGAAGCGATACTGATTTTAGTTGCAGTAGGTGCTTTAATTGGAACATGGATTGCTGGTGGGGTAGTACCAACATTAATCTATTATGGATTAGAATTTATTCACCCTAGCATATTCCTATTAGCAACATTAATTATTTGTTCTATAACTTCTATCGCAACAGGAACGTCTTGGGGAACAGTGGGAACAGCAGGTATTGCTATGATGGCGATTGGTGAAGGCCTTGGTTTACCACTTCCGCTTGTTGCTGGTGCAGTTCTTTCAGGAGCTTATTTCGGCGACAAATTATCACCACTTTCTGATAGCACAGTTCTTGCAGCTTCTATGGCGAAAGTAGATGTTATTGCTCACGTTCGAGCTATGCTCGTATTAGATGTTCCAGCTTATATTATTACTAGTATTATGTTTACTGTAGCTGGTTGGATGTATGGCGGCGATAATGTAGATTTGAATCGAGTAGAATTTTTAAAAGAAGCTTTATTAAAGCAATTTGATATTAAAATATGGATGCTTGTTCCGGCGGTCATTGTTATCGTTCTATTAGCGATGAAGAAACCGTCTATGCCAACAATTGCAATGGGAGCTTTAATTGGTGCAATTTGGGCAACCCTTTTCCAAGGGATGAACTTTGGAGAGGCGATTGGAACAGCTTATAACGGATTCTCAATTCAATCTGGTGTTGAGTTTGTTGACAAGTTATTAAACCGTGGTGGAATTAACGGCATGCTTGGCTCAGTAGCCGTTATTATTTTCGGTTTAGGATTTGGTGGATTACTTGAAAAACTAGGTGTTTTAAAAGTAATCGTATCAAAATTTGAGAAGAAATTAAATTCTGCAGGTAATGTAACATTGTCTACATTAATCGTGGCATTCTTAGCTAATATATTTGGTTGTGCGATGTATGTATCACTAATTTTAACACCAAAAATTATGGAAGATAGCTATGATAAATTAAAAATAGACCGTCGTGTATTAGCGCGTAACTCAGAAGTAGGTGGAACGTTAACTTCAGGTATGGTTCCATGGTCTGATAATGGTATTTTTATGGCTGGTATTTTAGGTGTAGCAACGTTCTCATACGTTCCGTTTATGTGGTTAAGCTTCGTATCGTTAATTTTAGCAGTTATTTACGGATATACAGGCAAATTCATCTGGTATGTAGATGATGCAGATAAAGGAAAGCAAGCATCATAAAATAAAAATCACCTTCTACAATATGTAGAAGGTGATTTTTTTATTTTTTAATAGCATTTGCTGAAGTTATTTCATTCTCATATTTAGCAATTTTTTGTTGTATCTTTTTTAAGTTTTTTTCAGTGTCTTGAATGAGCTGTAAGACATTGGTCTCCTGTTGTTTCATTAATTCTAACCTTTGAAGGATGGTAGATTCTCCTTCCATAGACCAGTCGATAAATTGTTTTATTTTTTGAATTGGCATACCAGTGTTTTTTAAACACAAAATCATCTCTAAATATTTCAGTGCTTCTTCATCAAAAACTCGATCTCCTTTTTCGTTTCTTTGCAGAAAAGGGAACAGTCCTTGTTTATCGTAATAACGTATTTGAGAAATTGTTAAGTGTTGCATCTTGGCGACTTGTCCAATTGTATAATACATATCATTCATCCTTTTATTACCAAGGTATAATGCCATCTTTATTTAGTATTTTGCCATTATAGTTTGTTTCACTTAATGCATATTTAATAATAATTTTAGCACTTTCAGTGGTTGTATGGCCACCGGGGGAATTTCCATTAAGATCCGTAGTTGTAAAACCAGGAGTTACCCCAAATACTTCTGGACCGTTAGTAGCAAATTCTTTACTAAAAGCTAATGTTAAAGCATTAATAGCTGTTTTTGAAGAATTATATCCTAGTGTATTAATTGGATGTGTTTCACCATTAGAAAACATTGTTAGTGAGGCCATATCAGTTGTTACATTTATTATTTTACTGTTGCTTGAATTCTTTAATAATGGTAAAAAGGCTTGCATCATTTGGAAAGTTCCAAAAAAATTAACTTCAAATCCTTGGCGTAAAGTTTCAATATTTAATTCACTAGGTAGCATATTGAAGTCTAGCGCTATGCCTGCATTATTAATTAATAAATGTAAGTGATCAGTCGTTTCGTAAATTTTCTTTGTTGCTTCTTGAATGGATTGTGAATTTGAAATATCTACTTGAATATAGGAAACGTTTGAAACATTTAAAGATTCTACGGCTTGTTGTCCAAGTTGTTCATTACGAGCACCTAAAAATACGTGATAATCTTTTTCTGCTAATTGACGAACAAGTTCATATCCAATTCCTTTATTCGCACCTGTTATAAAAGCATATTTTTTCATATTGAATTCCTCCAGTAATGTTATAGTAGGTTACAATGGAAAGGATACAGCCTAAACTTAAGTTTAGGTCAAGAGGAATTTTTTTAAATAAATATAGAATATCTATATTTAAGAGTGAGAATTCTTATCATTTAAGAGGAAGTCTGTTATTATAAGAGATGTAGGTATTATATTTTCAAGGGGATGAAAACATGGAGTACAGAATTGAAAGAGATACATTAGGAGAAATAAAAGTTCCAGCTGATAAATTATGGGCAGCACAAACACAACGTAGTAAAGAAAACTTTCCAATTGGAACAGAGCAAATGCCGCTTGAAATTGTAAAAGCATTTGCAATTTTAAAGAAGAGTGCAGCGCTTAGCAATCAAAAATTAGGAAAGCTATCAGAAGAAAAAGCAGAAGCAATTGTAGAAGCTGCTGACGAAGTGATTGCAGGGAAATGGAATGAACATTTTCCGCTTGTCGTATGGCAAACAGGTAGTGGTACACAGTCAAATATGAATGTGAATGAAGTAATTGCAAATCGTGGGAATCAAATTTTGAAAGAGAAGGGATCTGACGTACATATTCATCCGAATGATGATGTGAACATGTCACAAAGTTCAAATGATACATTTCCAACGGCGCTTCATGTAGCTTGTGTAATCGCAGTAGAAAATCGCGTATTACCAGCGATTACGAAATTAAAAGAAACTTTAGCAGAAAAAGTAACTGCATTTGAACATATTATAAAAATTGGTCGTACACATTTACAAGATGCAACGCCGTTAACTTTAGGGCAAGAAATTAGCGGATGGCACCGTATGCTTGAAAAAACAGAGCGTATGATTGCAGAGAGCAATACATATATGAAAGAGTTAGCAATTGGTGGAACTGCGGTTGGAACAGGTATTAATGCTCATCCTAAATTTGGTGAGATGGTATCAGAGGAAATTAGTCAATTTACAGGTAAACAATTTGTTTCTGCACCAAATAAGTTCCATGCATTAACGAGCCATGATGAAGTTGTATATACTCACGGTGCATTAAAAGCATTAGCTGCGGATCTAATGAAGATCGCTAACGATGTACGTTGGCTTGCAAGTGGTCCACGTAGTGGTCTTGGAGAAATTATTATTCCAGCAAATGAACCGGGAAGCTCTATTATGCCAGGTAAAGTAAATCCAACGCAAAGTGAAGCGTTAACGATGGTTGTAGCGCAAGTAATGGGGAATGATGCAACAATCGGATTTGCTGCGAGCCAAGGTAACTTTGAGTTAAATGTATTTAAACCTGTTATTGCTTATAACTTCTTACAATCAGCTCACTTATTAGCGGATGCAATTGTTTCGTTTAATGACAATTGTGCAGTTGGTATTGAAGCAGATGAAGAAGTAATTAATGAAAATGTGAATCGCTCACTAATGCTTGTAACAGCGCTAAACCCACATATCGGATATGAAAATGCAGCGAAAATTGCGAAGCATGCTCATAAAGAAGGATTAACTTTAAAAGAAGCAGCATTGCAATCTGGGCTACTAACAGAAGAGCAATTTGATGAAATTGTAGATCCAAAGAAAATGATTGCTCCAAAAGAGTAATAGAAAAAGCCAAGGTTCTGAGTATAGAATCTTGGCTTTTTTGATGTTCATTTTTAAGTTTCATCTACTTGCAATAATGCAAGCTTCAAAATATATTATTTGTTAGCAGGCGTATTCATTACTTTCATCTGTGGGCAGTTCTCTTTTAAGAGTGAAATGAATTTTTCTTCTTCTAGTGGTACGAAAGAGGTCACTGAGTCAAATAAATTGTAATGTATTTCTAATTGTTGCCTGGTCCATTTTTTTGAACGAAGTTTTTTGCCAGAGTGCTTAATATGGCGAATGTCTTTAAATGGGATTTCAGTACGAAGTATGAAACCGTGTTTTACAACAAGAGATGATTCCGTTACGTTGTAGTGAGAGAAATAGAATGAAGAAAGATTCACGATATTTAGCAGCATCATGAGAGTGAAAAAAATAGAATTTTCATTTTGAAAGAATAACGAAACGAAAAAAATAATTATAAATAATGTAATGAAAATGACGTGGAATGGATTTTTTTTCGCTTTAAATTTCAAGTTAGTCACCTCGGTATACTTGTTCTGTAACTAAATTAAATCATAACATTGTGATAAAACGTGTGAATATGCAGAATTGCATATTCACACGTTTTATTATTCATGTAAAATTTCTTGATGGGATAAATTCAAAAGAAGTTTTGTAATAGTGGAGTGGCATAAAGTGACTTACAAGAATAGAAAGATAGCGTTAGTCATAATTAGTTGTATGATGATTATGAGTAGTTGTGCTAATAAATTTGTTGAAGATAGAAATCGAAAGCATACATTTGTACAAGCAAGTAAGGTTTTAGTAGAGACTGTAAATAGAATATATAAAGTGAAACGTTAATTAGTGGGAGGCTTACTGCCCGGTAAATAGCGGGATAAAAAGTAAAAGGTGTTTTCTTATACGGAAACATCTTTTTTGTAGTTAAAATTGAATACTGAAGTTTTGGAATGAGTGAATACCGGTTCCATATTCACTAATCGCATATGCGTTCTGTGCAATTTGCTTAACGGTAAACCAAGGGTCTTGAAGAATATTCATGTTCTATTTCACATCCTATAAAATGAATTTGTATAAACATATTCGCTTTTCGTTGTATTAACCCCTTTTGATAGATGTTTTTATAAAAGTTTATAAAATGGGCAAACGAAACGTTGAAATGTTTGTTTGTGTTGTGATAAGATGATGAAGTGGTAATAAACGATATAGTGATTTGTTTGGTTTTTAAATAAACATTTTGAAGGAGTGTTTAGTATGAGCGATATTTCAGAGAAGTTTTGGGATGCGTCAATAGAGGAATTAAAGAAAGGGTATGTGTTTGATGAAGAAAAAGAGGGGTACATTTGCTTAGCTTGTGGTGAAACATTTATTAAAGGTGTTATTTATCAAGATAATCAAGTTTTGTATGAAGCAGAGAAGTTCGTCCAATTGCATATTCAAAATGAGCATACGTCTATGTTTGATTATTTGCTAAATATGGATAAGAAATTTACTGGATTAACGGATTTACAAAAGAAAATGGTTCAGTTTTTCTATATGGGACTGAATGATAAAGAAATTGTAAAAGAGTTGGATGGCGGAAGTACATCAACAATTCGTAATCATCGATTTACACTGCGAGAGAAAATGAAGCAAGCAAAAGTATTTTTAGCGCTAATGGAATTATCAGAAGAAAAATCAAAAGTACAAACGAAATTTGTACCAATTCATAGAACAGCAACGATGGTGGATGACCGATACAATATTACGGAAGAAGAAAATAATGAAGTATTAAAAGCTCACTTTACAGAAGGATTAGATGGACCTCTCTCTAAATTTCCGAAGAAACAAAAGCGTAAATTAATTATATTGCGTCATTTAGTGAAGAAGTTTGATAGTAATAAAAAGTATACTGAAAAAGAAGTAAATACAGTGATAGAAAATGTATACTCTGATTTCGTAACTTTAAGAAGATATTTAATTGAATATGGATTTTTAGATCGAACAGCCGATGGAAGTCAATATTGGGTGAAGTTATAATCATAAGAAAAGAAAATGAATAGAAGCACAGTATTATAACAACTATACAAAGAGATAGATATTGAAAATAGATGTTTAATAAAAGGAGAAATGAAATTTGAAACCACCTGCAGATAACAATAAAGAAGGTGCGGAGTCACATAAGTTGGAAAGTGAGAGTAAACCGATTTGGAAATCGATGTCGATGTTTTTAGTACCGTTATTATTAAGTAATGTACTACAATCAGTTGGACAATTATTTGGTATGGTAGTAGTAGGAAGATGGCTTGGAGTTAATGATTTAGCGGCTATATCAGCATTCTTCCCATTATTTTTCTTGCTCGTTTCATTTGTAATTGGTATCGGTTCAGGAAGCTCTATTTTAATTGGTCAGGCGTTTGGTGCTAAAAACGAAGATCGTTTAAAAGCTATCGTTGGTACGACGCTGACATTTACCTTTATTATTGGAGTTGTGTTGGCGATAATAGGAAGTATTTTTGCGATGGATATTATGCGTCTAATGGGAACGCCAGAAAATATTATTGAAATAAGTGTACATTATGCACGGATTTTATTTATATCGATGCCAGTATTATTTTTATATTTCGCATATACAACATTTATGAGAGGTACAGGAGATTCTAAAACGCCATTTTACTTTTTAATTGTAAGTACAGTACTAAATATGATTTTATTACCAGTTCTTATTTTTGGATGGTTAGGAGCTCCGAAATTAGATGTGTATGGAGCAGCCTATGCATCTGTTATATCTACAGTTATTACGTTTATTGTCATGCTTGTGTATTTAAAGAAGAAAAATCACCCATTACAACTAGATGGAACGGTTAGAAAATACCTTCGAATGGATGGGGAGTTATTAAAGCTATTGCTAAGGCTCGGTATACCGGCAAGTATAAATATGATATTAGTTTCATTATCTGAGATTGCCGTAATCGCATTTGTAAATCGTTACGGTTCGGATGCAACAGCTGCTTACGGCGTTGTGAATCAAGTTGCAAGTTATGTACAAATGCCAGCAGTTAGCCTAGGTATTACAGTTTCTATTTTTGCAGCACAATCAATTGGGGCGAATCAATTTGATCGATTGCAGAAAGTTGTGAAGGCCGGAATTATTATGAACTACGTCATCGGTGGTGTGTTAATATCTCTTATTTATTTATTCTCAAGAGACATTTTATCACTATTTTTAACGAGTCAAACTACAATTGAAATTGCTCATAGCTTAGTTATGATTACGTTATGGAGTTATTTAATTTTCGGTCATGCACAAATTATTAGTGCGACAATGCGAGCGAGCGGTACAGTACTTTGGCCAACTGTTATTGGAGTTGTTTCAATTTGGCTTGTAGAAGTACCCGTAGCATATTATCTTTCTTACCATACAAGTCTTGGAATAGAAGGTATCTGGATCGGGTATCCAGCAGCATTTATTGTCAGCTTAATATTGCAGTATGCATATTATAAGCTTTCATGGCAAAAGAAACGAATTACACGATTAGTTAGTTAAATAGAAAAAATGTCCCTAAGTTATTAGACTTAGGGACATTTTTTCTTAAGTGCAGGTTTACAAATAGCTTTTTAAAGTTATATCAAAATGTTGTCTAATGAGTGTTTTATCACTCATATAAAACTCCCATGCTTTTTCCGATTCACCGATAATCTCAAAGGATTCCTCTGTAATATATAAAGCGCAATTATCCTCCAGTGCAATTCCTTCTATATTCCCTTGATGATTTTGTAAAAAGGAATGGAAGGCGTTCATTCTGTTTAATTGATTATAATGTGGACAAAATCTTTTATTAACAATCCCCCATCCATTACTCTCTATATAACCAGAACCTTCATAATCTGATCGGATACTAGACGTGAACCAACACATAGCACCAGCGCTATAGCCAGCAATAAGTGTCCCTTGTTGCAGAGCCAATAATAATTTTTCATCAAGTCTATGTTCTTTCCATTGCGTAAGCATGTGAATATAGTTTCCGCCACCTAGATAAATTAAATCGGCTGAATGAATCATCTCGTCTATTTCATACTTAGAAGGTGAATCTGTTGTAATGCGTAAAATTTGTACTTCACAATGTAATTGTTTTTCAAACGTGTCTAAAAATAATTTTATATAGCTTTCATCATCATGACTAGCCGTTGGAATAAACAATACTTTTGGATACTGTTTATTTGTTAATTCTATAAGGCGTTCATTAATAGGCAAGTGATTTGAATCTTGTAAATCACCGCCACCAATGACAGCTAATTTCATAGTAAAGCACCACCTAATTATTTTTGTTATATAAAAATTCGATAGAAGAGAGTTACATTCCTTCTCTATATGTAATGAATAAGTAGAAAATGTAGTTTAAGTATATCGGGATAGTAAAGAAACTACTGACTATATATACCAATGAATTAGAAACCATTCATTGATATATAATATTTCATACTAATGTTTCAAAAAATGGAAAAAATATGTTTAAATAGATGTAATGAAGCATTCATTCATATTGAATTTATACTTATATTTTAAAAGGGTATCGGAAATAATAGCGATTTTCTAAAACAGTTTTTACTTTTAATAGGAAGTTGTATTACAATATGGTAAAATTATTTCAATATATTTATTTAATATGAAATACAAAGAAGGAGCGTGAAAAAAGTGGATTTTCGATTTGAATTTACAACGAAGCTGAAAGAATACTTAGACGATGAGAAGGATGAAAAAATAATAAAAGATGGACATAGAGATGTAATTTTTCACTATTTATATGCGTTAGAGACTGAAATTGGCGTTGTTAAAAATCCTAATTTTACTTTTTTTGCATCAGGAAGACGTTCACATATAGTGTTAGAAAACGTTGAATTTAAAACAGAAGTAAATGTAAAAAGTAATATAATTGAAATTACAAAAATAGTGGATAATGTAGTTATTCCGTTAGATACTATCGTAGCGAAGGATCGGGAATTATTTGCCCTTGGGCGTAATGAGAAGTTTAGTGTACAAATATTAGAGCAGTATCTTTTTGATACATTTGGAGAAAAATTAGGTTTAAAATGAATGGAATAGCCTATGTATTTATGGGTAGTTAATTTTCATATATATCATTTACGTTTGACCTTTCATTTAATTTATACTACAATCCGTAGTGTGAAAGGAGTTGTACAATGTTTACTCAAAACTATAGGTTAAATGAGCAAGGATTAAATCATTTCTTTGGACCGCTTGAAGCGAAGATTATGGAGATTGTTTGGTCTAGCGATGGTATTACGATTAAAGAAGTCCAGCAGAAATTAAGTGAAGAATCGCCTGTGAATTTTAATACTGTTATGACAGTTATGAACAGGTTAGTAGAGAAATTACACTTAGAAAAACAGACTGTGAAAAGAAGTGGCATATATCGTGCTATACAAACGAAAGAAGAATTCTTATCCAATCAAACGAAGAAAATGACACAGGAATTAGTGGGGGAATTTGGAGATTTAGTTATAACACATATGATAGATGAGTTAGAGCAGGCTGATCCGAATTTAATAAAAAAATTAGAAGACAAATTGAATCAGTTAAAAAAAGAGGATCGATGAAATGAAAGGGCAAATGCGTAAAATCGTATTGTTAGCGCTCATTGTTAGTACCCTCTTTTTCAGCTTGTTATTGTATTATGTTACATATCCATTTCTCTTTCAAAATAAGGCATTCTTCCTTTCAAAGTTTTGCTTGTTTCAGTTAGAAAAACATATGAAAGAACTATCAATGGTTCGTATTATAATAGCGGGGTTATTATTAATTACTGTATTGATTGTTTGTAAAAGAATTTGGCGGCAATTTTTCTATAGTAAAAAAGTACAAAAAGTACTTATCCCATTTATTAGAAAAGGGAAACAAATATATATACTACCGACTGCGGAAGTTGCAGCGTTTACAATTGGATTATTCCGTCCGAAAGTTGTCATGTCGGAAGGTTTGCTTCAGACGTTTTCAGATGAAGAGATTGATGCGATTATTTTCCATGAAGAATATCATCAAAATAATTGGGATCCGCTAAAATTATTTTGTTTTACGTTATTAGCAGAAGGAATGATGTACATCCCGATATTAAAAGAATTGTTACAACGATATCATACGTATCAAGAGTTAGCAGCAGATAAATATGCGATGAAAAAAATGGAATCTTCATTTGAGTTAGGTAGCGCGTTATTAAAATTAATTAAAATAAAGACAATGGAAAATCGATGTGTTACAGCTTCATTTGCAAAAACAGCAATAAATTTACGAATCGAGCAAGTGTTAAATGAAAAGGTTGCTAAGCTTACTATTCCGTTACATACGAACTCGGTATATGTAACAGTAGGGTTATTCTGTGTGTCAATTGTACTTATTGTCGGAGAGTGCATATAGCCTCTTTTTTTAAGAATAAACACTACTATATGTAGTGTGGATAGAGGTGTTGTCATTTATATCATTATACTTTTTATCGCTATATATATCTTATTTATCATATATTACAGGTATTTTATTGTATACAAATCAAATGACGAAAATGACAGCATTCTTTATTCGTCTATTTGGTGGATTTACAGGTTTTTAAAAATGAGGAGGAAGAAAAGTGAAGAAACTAATTGCTATTATACTAGTAGGTGCTCTCGTTTGGGCGGGGGTTAACTTTTATAATTCAAAGAAAGAAGAAAAGGAAAGAAAAGCGAAACAAGCAGAGTTACAAGAGAAAGAAGTATTACCACAAGTAGGTTTTAAAGCACCTGGCATCACATTAAAAGGATTGGACGGAAAGTTGCAGTCGTTAAATGATGCCAAGGGAAAACCATATATTATTAATTTTTGGGCATCATGGTGTGGGCCGTGTGAAATGGAGGCACCTGACTTAGTTCATATGTATGATAAATATAAAAAGGATGTTGAAATTTTTGCGGTGAATGCAACTGTTAGTGACCCAGTACAAGAAGCAAGCGCATTTGCTAATCGCTATGGATTTGAGTTTCCGGTTCTACTAGATATGGACGGAGTAGCTGGACTAGATTATAAAGTATTCTCTTTACCGACGACATTTTTTGTTAATAAAGATGGAATTATAGTAGATCATGTACGAGGTGTATTACCACCAGATCAATTAGAAAAGAAATTTAAGAAATTGATTGAGAGCTAAAAGGGGATTTCGTGATGATGGAGTGGATCGTGAGATTACAACCCGTATCTCTTATAATTGGAAGTCTATTTGGATTTATGTTGATGAAACGAAAGATGAGGCATCAAAATGCATCATATGAAAAAATGATGGATGCCGTAACAAATGCGTTTCTTATCATCGTATTTGTATGGAAGTTTGCACCAGCAATTTTAAATCCTGTATGGGCTTTTGGGGCGCCAGTGCAAGCAATATTAGCTATTGGAAGTATGCAACATATTGTAGTAGGATGCGTAATTGCTAGTGTATACATTGTTTGGAAAAGTAAAAAGGAACAATTTTCGCTTCGTATTTTACTTGATGTACTCCCTTTTGGATTGTGTGTGTGCACTATCTTTTATTTTCTATTACATCATGAAGTAGGTGCACCAACGACACTACCATGGGGAATGAAAATATATGAATCTAAACTTTTATATCACCCTATATTCGTATACGAGATCATCCTTGCTCTTTGTATAATGGGCTTGTTATGGATGAAAAATGAAAGGCTCGGAAATGGAAAGAATATAAGTGTTTTTCTAATTATTGAGGGTTTTGCTCAAATCATTATTTCGCTTGTTAGTGAACAAAATTCGGTTCTGTTTGGTCTATCAGCACAGCAAATAATGAGCTTTTGTATTATTAGTTTAGGGATTTTGTTGGTGCCGAAAAAATAAAAGATAGCCATGTACAGAGAGTATCTGTGTATGGCTATCTTTTATAAGCGTATTATTATATTGTAGAAACCTAAAAACCCCTTTATTAGGGGTTTTTAGGTTTCTATAGGTCTGCATGTGTTTCTTGTTTATCTGTATCCCATTTTGGAAGTTGTTTTGCTTGTTGATTTTCAGTGAAATTATTAAAGCCAAAAGCAAGTATGCATGTAAAGGTTAAAATAGCTAAACTAATCTTTTTCATTATCTTAGTGCCTCCTTAGTTAATAATTTTTGTTTTGCTTCGTAAGTTTTGAAAAAATATTTTTGAGATTTCTCTATTTTATTCACTTTATGAAATTCTACTGCTAATAATTCGTAATATTCTTGTGCATAATCGTATAATTCTTTACTGTTAAAATATGTAGTGCCTGCAATGATTGCGTTTTCTAAGTCGTCTAGAATACCAGTGTGTTGTGTTTTTAAGATAGTGAAATGGTGTTTATATTCTTGATTATTTAATTCATTACAAATTTCTAAGCCTTTTTGAACCCAATCGTTTGCAAGTTCTTTTTCATTTAAACTAAAATGTTCTTTGGCTTGTAGAAAATTGGCTTTTAGGTGTTTAGGTAATTTGTTTGTAACTATTGTAAGATGTCTAATAGCAAGGGTTGATAGATTTTGAGAAGAGTAGAGCCAACCTAAGTTATTTCGAACTTTTAAGATTAGTGTATCGTCTTTCAGCTTTTGTAAAATATTGATTGCTGAATTATAGTTCTCTTCGGCTTGTTCGAATTGTTTTAAATAAACAGAACATGAGCCTAAAATGTTTTCGCATAGAGCTATTTTAATTTCATAACGTGGATATTTTGAGAAAATCTCTTTCGCTTGATTTGCATAATTGATTGCTGTAAGTGGTTTGTTTGTATGGTGATTAAATATAGCAAATTTATATTTATATTCAGCTTCTTCTAGTTCGCCTGGTACATGTTTTAAAAGGGATTCAGCTTTTTCGTATTCTTTTTTTGCTTCATCATAATTTCCAATAATGGTAGCATGTTCAGCTTTAAAAAAGTGATAATAATAAGTAATAAAGTCTTCAGTTATTGGATTGTCTAAACGAACAATTTGACTAAAAGTATCATACTTAATGTTTGTCCAATCGGTTAGGACCTTATATTTAAAGTTTAGTAGGGAGTAGTAAAGCGATAGATTTTGATCAGCTTCAATTTTATTAATCTGTTTCTCTATTTTTTCTTTTAATTGTTTCGCTTCAATTAATTGCTCCGCTACCATTACTTGATATAAAATGTTTAATTCGTTGACAATCTGTTCATGCCCTTTTAATAACACACTCATTATATATTCCCCCATCCGATAAAAGTATCCTAATTTAATTATTTCTATAATAGCAAAATAGAAGAAGTATAAGAGTAATTTTACCATATTTTTCAACAAAATTCTGAAAAATTAATTAATTTTTACGTATTTCTTATTTTTATGTGAATATTACAAGTGCCTCTGGTAGTGGTGGGATGAATCTGACTCATGATACGTTAGCATCAATGGGAGGGATAGCTTCACTTGTAAAAATGTTTTTAGGAGGATTGTTCGGATTGGGTCCAACTGTTAAGTTTTTAACAAAAATTTCACTTTCTTATTTAATAAAAACAGGATAATCCGCATTTTATAAGAATCATCCTGTTTTTATTGATACATTAAAAAATCGGCGGAGTAACAGAAAACAAAACAATGGCATTTTTTTTAAAATGATTCACCCATTTATGCTTTAAATAAGCAGGTATCTTTACACTGTCGCCAGTTTCTAATACGTATTCTTCCTCATTTAAATATAATGTGATTTTCCCATCTAAGACAAATGCTAATTCTTCTCCTTTATGTTCTAGCACATTTTCTGATGAAGCTGTATTAGGCGGGACGGTCATAATTGCTGTTGCTAAATTTCCAGTGAAATCAGGTGAAAGCATTTCATATGATAAATTATCAATAATCATTTTCTTTCGTTTATGGGAACGTACAATTAAATCGTCTGTATTTGTATCTTCAAGTAAAAAGCTAAATGTTGGCACATCAAGAGCTTTAGCAAGCACTTTTAATGTTTGAATAGAAGGGTTAGCAGACCCACGCTCAATTTGACTTAACATAGATGGTGTAATATCGGCCATCTTTGCTAGTTCTTTACTAGTTAAATCTTTTTCTTTTCTTTGTTTTTCAATTTTTTTACCAATATCTATATTTTCCATAATGAAAATCTCCTTAAGGGTTATTAAATTATATTTAAATAAATTAAATTAAAATTAACTAAAGTTAACGATTTGTGTTAAACTATATTAAAATTAATTTAATTATAATTTATTATATGGTGAGCTACAAGGATATAAGGAGGAAACAAAATGAAAGAAATAGGGGCATTACAAGCAGAATACCCATTAGTGAATAAACTTATTGCAACAGAAGAAGTATTTTGGATAAATCCAAACATAGAAAAGTATGAAAGGGCAATAAAAGATTCACCACTTAATGAAAAGAATGTAAAAGATGCGGAAGAGAGATTAAAGCGTTTTGCACCATATATTGCGAAAGTTTTTCCTGAAACGAAAGGGACGAATGGTATAATCGAATCACCTTTAGTGAAAATATCTTCTATGAAAGAAGCTTTAGAGACAAATTACAAGCAACCTATTTTAGGAGAATTATTATTAAAATGTGATAGTCATCTTCCGATATCAGGATCAATTAAAGCTAGGGGTGGCATTTATGAAGTGTTAAAATATGCTGAACAATTAGCTTTGCAGCATGGTATGTTAACAGAAGAAGATGATTATTCCATTTTAGATAGTGATACATGTAGAGAGTTTTTTGCCAAATATTCAATTGCGGTCGGTTCAACAGGAAATTTAGGGCTAAGCATTGGGATTATGAGTGCCAAACTAGGTTTTAACGTAACGGTTCATATGTCAGCAGATGCGAAACAATGGAAAAAAGATTTATTAAGAAGTAAAGGTGTAAACGTTATTGAATATGAAGATGATTATAGTAAAGCAGTAGAAGAAGGAAGAAGACAAGCGGATGCGGATCCTAGCTGTTATTTTGTAGATGATGAAAACTCACATGATTTATTTTTAGGATACGCAGTAGCAGCATCACGATTACAAAAGCAATTAGAAGAGTTAGAGGTTGTAGTAGATGAAGAGCATCCTTTATTCGTTTACCTTCCGTGCGGAGTAGGAGGCGGACCTGGCGGCGTCGCATTTGGTTTAAAGTTATTGTATAAAGACAACGTTCATTGTTTCTTTGCAGAGCCAACACATTCTCCTTGTATGTTACTCGGTTTAATGACAGGCCTTCATGATAAAATTGCTGTTCAAGATATCGGGATTGATAATGTAACAGACGCGGACGGACTAGCGGTAGGAAGACCGTCTGGATTTGTCGGTAAAACGATGGAACCATTTTTGAGTGGAAATTACACAGTAAGTGATGAAGAGTTATATAGATTGTTAAAAGAACTAGCTGATACGGAGAATATTTATTTAGAGCCTTCTGCACTAGCAGGTATGATTGGGCCAGTGAAAGTATGTAAAGAAGATGAGTATTTACAAAAGCAACAGTTAACAGAGAAGGTGAAAAAAGGTACTCATATTGTGTGGGGAACGGGTGGAAGTATGGTTCCAAAAGATGTAATGAATGAATATTATAGGAAAGGTTTGGAGTTAACGGTATAAGAAAAATGAGGCTAATTGTAGCCTCATTTTTTCATGTACATAAAAATCTTTGTTATTTTCACAATAGTTCTTTATAGTATATATAAAGGATAACTAATATGGAATAAATACAACAAAAAAGCTTTATTTTACATAATAAGAGGATGTGTATACGATGTCATTACAGACTAAATATATAGCGGGTATTTCGCTTGGGGTTATGGGGATAGGCTTTGCGGCTTCTATCCCTTTTCAAGGAACGGTAGCAGGAGAGATTATACAAGGGGGATTTGAAGCTGGGTTAGTTGGCGGGCTTGCAGATTGGTTTGCGGTTACTGCTTTATTCCGTCACCCGATGGGAATTCCAATTCCGCATACAGCTTTGTTACCTAAAAACCGTAAACGAGTAACGAAAGGGCTCATCAATACGTTAGAAAATGAGTGGCTAACGAAAGAAAGTATTACGAATAAAGTAAAAGAAATGCAGCTAGCACAAATGGTGCTACAAATTGCAGAGAGAGAAATGCAGTCTGATGCTGTGAAAAAAGGCATTGTAACGATTGCTGAGAAGGCGATTGCTTCAATCGATACAGAAAAATTAGCGGTTATTATTGAAAAAGAATTAAAGACGTATTTACATACAATTAATACAAATAACATTTTACAAGTGCTTGTTGATCAATTAGTTGTGCAAGAATATGATGAGAAGACACTTGATTACATATTAGTGAAGGTAAAAGATTGGACAGCGCAAGATGAAGCTCGTTACCAGCTCGGTAGCTTAGGTATGAAGGCGATGGAAAATATAAAAGTAGATGGATTCTTGCAGTTTACTTTGAAATCATTTATGAATATTGTAGATGAAGATAAAATTGGCGGCATTTTGCAGAAGTTTATCATTAGTAATATTAACAGCCTACAAGAGGCTGATAATAGCACAAGACAACTTATATTAGCGAAGATTCGTCAAGAAATTATCAATGTAAAAGAAAATGAAGCCTTATTAAAGGAATTAGAAAATTGGAAAGAAAAGTGGATTGCGAATTGGGATGCTACTGACAAAATAAAAGAGATGCTAGAGCAAGTACAACAAAGAGCAGTTGCTTTTGTAAATAATGAAGAATTTGCTGATAAATATGTTATTCCATTTTTACAAAAACAAATGAATAAAATAAAAGAAGATGAACAGACAGTTCAAAAAATAGAAGATTGGTTACAAAAACAAGTTGTAAGTCTTGTTGAGAAGAACCATTCGAAAATTGGTAAGCTTGTACAAGAAAACCTTGATAAGTTAGATGATAAAACGTTGATCGAAATGATTGAAAATAATGTCGGTAAAGATTTGCAGTGGATCCGAGTGAACGGGGCGGTTTGCGGATTTATGATTGGATTAGTGTTAGAAGGAATTAAAGCGATTATATGAGAAAAACCTTCCGCAATTGCGGAAGGTTTTTCTCATTTTTCGATAACGCTCATATTCAAATTATAAGTTTTCTCAATATTTAACTTGTACGTCCCATTTCCAGTTTTAATCGAATTTTTATACCAATGTTCTTGGTTGTTTAATTCTGGATGTTCTTCTGAAGAAGTATTTTCGTTTTTCGTTAAATCTTCTACTTGTTCCCAAGGTGTACTTCCATGTGTTTCTTTTTGATTCGTTACTGCTGTTAAAGATACATCACTTTCTTTTGCAAGATGGACAGACACTCTTGAGCTTTCCTGTACAAACCAATTATTTTGTAATTGACCTGGATAAAGAGATAGTTCGTTATTTGAAGCACGGATTTCCACATTTTTATTTTGCGGAAGAACAAGCGTTGGTTTCACCTGTGGTGCTGAATTAAATAACGTATGCTGAACAGGTAATGATTTTAAAGTGATATACATCGTTTCTCCAGCCGTTTGAACTGAAAGGAAATCATCTCGTTTTAAATTGAGTTTTTCATTTGCTTTCGTTGTCATTTCATAAGTTCCCAAAAGATGAATTTGATTTGTATTATTTCCCTCTATCGTTAGAGGTTGATGTCCTGCATCTACTACGATTTTTTTGATAGATTCAGGTATATCAAATTGTCCGTCTGGAATATTACTCGTTTGCCTCGTTGTGTTAATAGAGTGACGAACTTCTTCTAGTAATCCAGTTGATAATAAACAGTAAAAAGCAATTCCGACGCTTCCTAAAACGCCGATAAAGAAAATACTAAAAATATCATATTTAATAAATGATTGTTCCTTCTTAGAAAATAGAAGGTATAGTAAAACTTCGGCTCCAAGTATGATGAGTAAAACTGGCCACCATGCAGTTAGTGTATCTAATACTTGAATTCCTTTTACGACTGAAAATAGTAAAAAGCATCCTAACGATATAATAGAAAGCCCCATTGAGAATGTTCCAACACGCCAAGTCCTCATTCGCTTGTCCCACCTTTGTTTTCTTTATTTCCAAGTAACAATTTAAAGCCGCCGCCAATTAAAAGGAGCGCAACGATAGATGTTTGGAAATAGCGATAATATAGTTCACTAAGATGAATATTAAATATAGTTACAAAATAATCATTCAAAATAGGAAGGACTGTTTGATTTAATAAATAATAACCACCGAGTGTAATTAATCCGATACCGATCCATCTTTGATGATTTATAAAATAATCGATAATGGGTTCGTCTTGAACTCGTTCTTTTCCGTATTTTGCTGTTTGCTGTAACGCATCAAAAAAGCTATAGAACCAAATGATTGGTACTAAAAATAAAAACGCAGAAAGTCTTAATAAGTCGAGTAAATAAATAGATAGTAAGAAGGCTGCCATAAGCTGAAGACCACGGCGTTGTAAGCCTAAATACATATGACCTGCTCCAGGGAACATCGCTAAAATAGAAGCAAATGTTTTACTTTTCTTTCCCTGCTCTCGATGTTCTTCAAAATCTTCGAAAATAGTACGGTCAATTAATTGCTCGCCACGTTCTTTTTTCTGTAGTTGCTGAACAACGTCAAAGAAATTATAAATCCATAAAACAGGTAACGTAATAAGGAAGATAAGAAAACTTTCTTGCGATGTTAAAAGTGCAACGAAAATGATCATACTTCCGATTCCTGTGCAAGCTACTAAAAATGTAAGTCCGCGTTGCATAAGTCCTAATTGGAAATGGCCAAGTCCAGGGATGATGGATAAGAGAATGATATAAAATCGTTCGCTCTCTTTAGAGGAATTTATCACTTCTCCAGCTTCTTGCTTTTTCGTTTGGTTTATAATGGTGATAACTAAATCTAGTAAGTTAATTACCCATAGAACAGCTAGTAAAAATAGAGAAAGAAAAGCAATATCACGTTCTCTTACTACTATGGTACAAAATACTGCAAAGGAGAATAGAAATAGTGATCCTCCGCTATATAAAATAAACCGTCCTAGCTTTTTTAAGTATAAATGTCCAAGCCCAGGAATTAGCCCTAATACAAGTGCTAAAAAGGGATTTTTATTCATGCTTTGAACCTCCGTCCTTTTTCGATGTGTCTACCGATTTGTTTACAATTTGTTGTGAAATAGAAGACTCGTTATGTTTTGAAGATTTCTCTAAATTTGATGTCGCTGTAAAAATATACTGAAATAAACCACTTACCATAAAAATAATTGTAGCCGCAGTCGCAATTATGTAATGAATGATCGTGCGCTTTAGTGAGGTTGTTTTTATATTTTCATTAGACTGTAGTGTTTCAAAATTAATTTGCGTCATAACTTCGTTCGTAAATGAATCATCATTTATCATTGGAAGGTTTTCATGTTGTTCATCAATACTTTCCATATAAAGTGCTAAACAATGATCACATTCATAAAGATGTTCTTCCATAGATTCACGTTCATTGCTTTCTATAAAATCTAATGTATAATTGCGCCAATCTTCTTTTGAATAATGCATCATAGAAACTCTTCCTCCTTCCAATGTTTTTTAATCCATTTTCGTGCTCGATACAGTTTCATTTCGACTGTTTTTACTTCGATGTTTTCCTGTAAAGCAATTTCTTGATAGCTCTTTTCTTCTAAGTAATGTGCGAGAACGACGTCACGGTAATTTTCGGGAAGTTCTCTCAGTTTTTGAGCAATGAGTAATTTTTGCTCTTTCGTCAATAATAAAGCCTCAATATTATGAGAGGACTGTATATTTTCCTCAGCTTCTTTACATAAGGAGAGTTCTTCACTTTCTCTAGCTTTCTTTCTCTTATAATCAATAGCGTGATTGGTGGCAATACGTGCCATCCACGTTTTTAATCCGCGAAATTGATAATTTGGGAGAGAGGTGTGAATTTTTACGAATACTTCTTGTGTAACATCTTTCGCATCTTCTTCATGTCTTAAAATAGAAAAGATAACTTGAAAAATATAATGACGATATGTTTGTACAAGGATACGAAAAGCATGCTCGCTTCCTTGCTGTGCTTTTTCAATTAATTGTTTTTCCTCAATCGGTCTCTCCCTCCTTTTTGACGCATTCTATTATATAGACGTAAAGAATGATAAGTCACCCTACACATTTTGTAAAAAAAGAATAATATATTTTTTGCGGGAGAGCTAGATGAAAAAAGGTGTGAAAAAATGGTAAAGAGAAGTATATAATGAGCAAGTAGGAAATGTTATACGGAGAAAGGATGTGAATGTTAGTAGGGAAAGGTTCATACTAACAAACATGAAAATTAAAATATTAATAGCAGATGATAACTCTTTTATTAGAGAGGGCATGAAAATTATTTTAAATACATACGAAGAGTTTGAAGTAGTAGATACTGTAAATGATGGGGAAGATGCTGTAGCGTATTGTAAAAAGCATGAAGTTGATATTGCTCTTTTAGATGTTCGTATGCCAAATATGAACGGTGTAGAGGCGACGAAGTTCATTTGTGAAGAGACGAAAACAAAACCGCTTATTTTAACGACGTTTGATGATGATGAGTATATTTTGGATGCAGTAAAAAACGGAGCGAAAGGTTATTTATTAAAAAATAACGATCCGGAGCGTATTCGTGATGCGATAAAAGGAGTATATAACGGTCAAACTGTTATGCAAGATGTTGTCCTCGATAAAATTAAGTCTAATTTAATGGAAAGTAAAGAGGAAGAATGTAAAATTGATAAGAGCCTTTTCACAGAAAGGGAGCTTAGTATTATCGCATTAATTGCAAAAGGTTTCTCAAATAAAGAAATTTCGAAACAGCTTTTTATATCTGAGGGAACAATTGCAAATTATATTACATCAGTTTTAGGGAAAACTGGACTTGAACATCGCACACAAATTGCGATTTATTACTTAACAGGGAAAGTAGATTAATGATATGGAATTTTGGTTAACTGTAAGTAAATTAATTGTCTTTTTATATATTGTGTTCAGTTATATTTACGCAAATGTAGCAAATTTACCGTGGGTTATATTTACTTTACTTATTTACCTTTCTGTAAACGTAATGATTTCTATATTTAAAAAAGATACGTATAAAAAAATATTAATCTGTATATCCATTGGCGTAGTTATGTTATTTACATGGAGGGTTCATCCATTTTTTATTTTGTTTTTACCTTTGAACTTATACGAAATTACATTCTATTACATAGAAAAGAATTGGCCACGCTTTGTCGTTATGATGCTCCCAATTACGATTGCAGATGAAAGTATTCGAATGACTTATGGATTAATTGTTGCATTTTCTTTTCTCGTTTTAACTATTGCAGATCGATATATATCGCGTGTAGTAAAACTTGAATCGCAAAATGATAAGATGCGAAAAGATATGCAACGACTTACGAAAAGCTTACATGAAAATAAAGAGTACATAAGACAATCTGAATACACATTTAAGCTAGAAGAGAGAAATCGGTTATCGCAAGAAATTCATGATAAAATTGGTCACTCGATGACGGGTGCGCTTATTCAAATGGAAGCAGCAAAAAGGTTAATGGAAATAGATAAAGAAAAATCTGCGGAGTTATTACAAAATGCAATTCACATTTCAAAAGATGGAATTGAAAGTATTCGCATTACATTGAAAAATATGAAGCCACCAACTGAGCAAATTGGTATTCATCGTATGAAATTATTCATAGAGGAATTTGCCGGTAAGAATGATGTGAATATTCCTTTTGTATATAAAGGGAACTTAGATATGATTTCTCCCATTCAGTGGAAAATTATCGGTGAGAATGTTACAGAAGCACTAACAAATGCAATGAAATATGCTGATGCTACAGTTATTTCTATAGATATTCATGTGCTTAACAAGATGGTTAAGGTGCAAGTGAAGGATAACGGAAAAGGGGCAGCTCTTGTTAAAAAAGGTCTCGGTATTATGGGGATGGAGGAGCGAACAGCTTCAGTAAACGGAAAAATTATTGTAGATGGAACAAGTGGCTTTTCAGTGACGATGTTGTTGCCGATATAAGAGAATGGGACGAAGATGAACCATCTCATATGAAAAAAGTGAATATTCTCATGTGAAAAGAATGAACTTCTGCACTGAGCAGGTTCATTCTTTTTGTTTATACTAAAAGCAGAGAAACCGAAATAGGGGTGAAAATGATGAATACATTAGAAATTAAAAATTTAACGAAAAAATTTGGTGATTTCATCGCAGTTGATAATATGTCTTTATCTATTAAAGAAGGAGAAATATTTGGCTTTTTAGGATCAAATGGTGCTGGTAAGAGTACAACGATAAATATGATTGCTGGCTTGTTAAGAAGTAATGAAGGTGAAATTAGCATACTAGGAAAAAATATAAAGAAACATAATCGATTTGCAAAGATGAATATTGGTATTGTTCCGCAAGATATTGCGATTTATGAAGAGTTAACTGCCTATGAAAATGTGAAATTCTTTGCTGGGTTGTACGGATTACGAGGAGCCGAATTAAAAGCTAGGGTAGAGGAAGCTCTTCAATTTGTAGGACTTAGCGATAAACATAAAAGTTATCCGAAAAACTTTTCTGGCGGGATGAAACGAAGACTGAATATCGCTTGTGCAATTGCTCATAGACCGAAGTTAATTATTATGGATGAGCCGACAGTTGGAATTGATCCACAGTCAAGAAACTACATTTTGCAGTCAGTACGTAAATTAAATGAAATGGGAAGTACGATTATTTACACGAGCCACTACATGGAAGAAGTAGAAGAGATTTGTACGAAAATCGCAATTGTCGACCACGGTAAAGTGATTGCAGAAGGTACGAAAGAACAGTTAAAAGCGATTATTACAGATACGAAAGATATTTGGATTGAAGTGAAGTCAGTAGAAAATTTAGATGTAGAAAAGTTAAAAGAGATAAACGGTGTGAAAGCTGTTCAAATTGAAGAGAACGTAATCAAGGTAAACTCGGATGCAGGATTAAATAATTTAAATCAAATTATTCAGCATTTCATTAATCATGACATTGAAATTCGTTCATTAGAGGAGCAGGCTCCAAACTTAGAAACAGTATTTCTTACGTTAACCGGAAGAAACTTACGAGATAAATAAAAGGTAAATGAAGAAAAGGTAAAGGGAGGTTCATCAATTGAACATCTTCAATATTGCAATTATGCATATTAAAAGAGATTTCAGAGACGTAAGAACTTTAGTTTTTATGTTAGCATTTCCGATTGTACTTATGCTTGTGTTAGGAACAGCGTTAACCAACGCATTTAATAGTGATAGTCATTCGATTAAAGATATACAAGTGCTATATAAAGATGAAGCGAGTAGCACGTTTTCTCAATCATTTGCAGCATTTACGAAAGAAGTGGATAAATCAGGTATTCATTTTAAAAAAGCTTCCGGCAGTATAGATGGGAAAGAAGAAGTGAAGAAAAATAAATATGCTGCTTATGTAGAGTTAAATAAAGATGGTGCAAAATTTTACGGAAGTGACAAAAGTAGTATTGAGGGGAGTATTGTGGAAGGAATGCTTACAACATTTGTTGATAAGTACAATGTAGCGGTCGAAGTTGCAAAAGTAGATCCTACTAAGGTGAGCACAGTTATTTCAAACGGAAATCATAATGATTATATAAAAGAAACATCCTTACAAGCTGCGAAAAAACCAGGTTCTATGGATTACTATGCGGTTGTAATGACAACGATGATTGCACTATATGCTGCGATGGGAGCGAGTTCTTTAATTCGAGGAGAACGAATACGTAAAACAGGAGATCGTCTCATTGCTGCACCTATAAGTAAAGCTGAAATATTCATTGGAAAAGTACTTGGTAGCCTAGTAGCAAATGCCCTGTGCATATTACTCGTCATGTTATTTAGTAAATTTGTTTTTCAAGCGAATTGGGGCGACCATCTTGGAATCATATTTCTTATTTTATTAACACAAGTCTTTCTAGCAATTAGCTTCGGTTTAGGAATCGGATATATCACGAAAACAGCTGAAGCGTCTAGGGCAATTATTATGGTTGTTGTGCAATTAGCTTCTATTTTTGGAGGTGCATATTTCGTAGTAGAAGAAAATTTCGTTACGAATTTATCGCCATTAACTTGGGCAAATACAGCTGTTATGAAAATTATTTATGCAAATGATGTAGGGGCAGCACTACCAGTCATTTCTTTAAACCTTGGAATATCAGCACTCTTTTTATTAATTGCAATTATTGCATTACGTAGACGGGAGGGGCTATAGTATGAAGGATATTTTATGGCTCATACAAAAAACGTTATCTGTACTTTTGAAAAATAAAAAAGGGTTATTCATTATTATTAGTTTGCCGATAATAGGGACGCTCATTTCCTTCTCGATATACGGAAATGCAGGGCAAGGAACGTTAAATATCGGGATTGTAAATAAAGAAAATGAGCCGATAGCAAATGATACGATAAAGTTTTTAGAAGGATTAAATCATGTGAATGTGAGTAAGGTTAAGGAGTCTCAAATAGAAGATAAACTCACTTCCAAAAAACTTGATGGAGTTATTACATTAGATTCTGGTTTTTCAAAAAGTGTTCGAGAAGGGAAACCAGAGCATATTGAAATTTCATCGATTAAAGGTGATCAAGTAACAGGATTTATAAAATCATATTTATATAATTATATTGATAATATAGCAGCTATTAGTAAAGTGGCAGGAACAGATCAAAGTGCGTTTGATAATATGTACGCAGGGTATCAAAAAGGTTCATTTAAAATGAAAACTGAGACGCTAGAAGATACTTCGAAAAATAAAGATATGACAAATCAAACGATGGGTTACCTTATTATGTTTATGCTGTTTTCAGCAGCGAACTTATCAGGTCATATTTTAAAAGAAAAAGAGAATAGAACGTACTTTAGACTATTATCAACGCCGATAGATGGGAAGAAGTTTATATTATCTAATGTCGGAGTAAATATGATAATACTAACAGTACAAATTTTGATTACAATCCTATTCCTAACGAATGTTTTTCATACGAATATCAATATGCCTTTCATAGTGATGATGGGCGTACTAATGCTATTTGCATTAATCGCAATTGGAATATCATTAGTCCTTGTAGCTTTTTCGAAAAACTCAGCATCGGCAAATGCGATGCAAAATATGATCATTGTACCAACATGCTTACTTGCTGGATGTTATTTCCCATATGACATTATGCCAAGTGCAGTACAAAAAGTAGCTAATTTTCTTCCGCAGCGCTGGTTGTTAGATACGATATCAAAACTACAGCAGGGAATACCATTCTCGGAGTTGTATTTAAACATTTTAATTTTATTAGCTTTCGCAATTGCATTCTTCTTAATTGCTATTTATAAGTTTGGAAG
The DNA here is from genome assembly GCF_038005805.1 of Bacillus sp. FSL R9-9497. NCBI lineage: Bacteria > Bacillati > Bacillota > Bacilli > Caryophanales > Bacillaceae > Bacillus > Bacillus sp. FSL R9-9497. The sequence goes on from NZ_JBBOTY010000001.1 coordinate 1,682,279, forward strand.
AAATAATGATGCGAGAAATTTTGTTTAATGTGAAAAGGTGTGGCTTAATGCCATACCTTTTTTGTTTGAAATTTAGAGTATCTTTTGTAGTATAGGAATGCTTTTGTAGAGCACTTCGTTATGTGAAGCATGCAAAACATATTTATGTCCCTTTAGAAGAAAAACGCTATGTAGAACAGCGTTACCGTCACCATGTTTTGTAAGTAAATCACTGACGACTTTGCCGTCTGTCCATTTCAGTTTGGAATGTGAAGGGACGACTTGTAAATATTGAGTTGTTTCCTCTCCATCTCCGGCAATGAGTGTCGTTTCAATATTTCTTTTTTGTATAATAAATCTATTTTTATTTAATGTATCGAGGAAAGGGTTTTTCGTTTCCATCTTACTATAAGGAAGAAATGTAATAGAAGAGTTGGATTTTATAAATAAATAATTTCCGTAATCTTTACAAGGAATAACATCTTGTAATCCTGGAAAGTAAATGTGTATCGCCTCAACTTTATTCATTTTATGTAAGATGCTTAAGTAACAAATATATTGTTCCATATAAAAATGAACGATATTTATTTTAGAAGAGGCATGGATAGGGAGACTGCCTCCAGTCCAATAACTATAATTTGGTGGAGATCCAGCGTTTGGTGTGCAGAGTATTATAAGTTGATTCACATCATTTTTATATTCGTCACTTTGAACGTAAGAACGTCCAAGAAGGCCGCCCATACTATGACAAATTAAATTTAGTTTATCGCAACCTGTAATCTTTTTAGCATAAGCAATCGTTTGTAATAAATATTTTTGTGTAGAAAAAACAATACGCTGCCGCCAGTCATAAAAACAGATGAACAAGTCTTTATTTCGTTCGTACCCCATACTTTCTAGCATCATGATGAATGGTTCGTAAACAAATGCAGAAAGTCCAAAACTCCAATTACCAGTGCCGGGAATAATAATATTGCTCATTGAACCGAAAAGACCTGGGATAAAAACAATAGGAGTTTTTCCTTTTCTCATATTCGTATCTCCTTTAACTGTTTAGTATCAATAAAAATAAGAAATACATTTCGTATGAAAACATATTTAAATGAAACACTACGAAATAGTAAGGAATATGATTGGAAGGAAACCAAAATGATTAAAAAAATATTAAGAGTTACTTCTATTATTATTGCTATTTTCGTTTTTATTGTAATTTGTATGCATATCGATGTTACCTTAGGTAGGAAAATGGAAGCTGGAAAAAACATGCCGACAGAGTATGCGCCTCATTATAGTGACTTTCAATTATATGTAGAAGGGAAGTCTTTTTATAAACAATTATTTACTGATATAAGAGAAGCCAAAAGCTCCATCTACACTTATTTCTTCATTTTGTCGGATGATAAAAGTAGTCATACTTTTTTAAACTTATTAAAAGAGAAAGCAAAAGAAGGAGTAAACGTCTATTTATCAGTTGATCGCATTAATGATTTATCATTTGAAAGAAAGATGATAAATGAATTGCGGGAAAGTGGTGTGCATTTTACATATAGTAGAAAACCTGCATTGCCATTCGGATTTTATTCACTTCACCATCGTAATCATCGCCGTATTACGACGATTGATGGGGATATTGGCTATACAGGCGGATTTAATATAGGAGATGAGTACTTAGGGAAAGATAAGCGATTTGGATATTGGCGTGATTATCATGTACGGCTTAAAGGAGAAGGAGCAAAAGATTTAGAAGAGCAGTTTGCTTTAGATTGGAAACGAGATACGAAAGAAGAGATAAAGAGGAGTACGAATAAAGCTAGTAAAGGGAATACATTACATACTATGACTAGTTACAATGGGCATTACGTTGCTGAAAAATATATAGAGCTCATAAAACAAGCTCAGCACTCCATTGTAATTGCAACGCCGTATTTTATAGCAAAAAATAAAGAATCCATGAATGCTTTAATCGCAGCACAAAAGCGTGGTGTTACAGTAAAAATACTTTGGTCATATAAACCAGATCTACCTCTTATAAAAGAAGCGGCGTATCCATACATACGTCAAGCTGTTAATAATGGGATTACTGTATATGGGTATAAAAAAGGAATGTTCCATGGCAAATTAATGCTTATTGATAATGAATTAACTGTTATTGGTACAACAAACTTTACTTCGCGTAGCTTCAATATAAATGATGAAATGAATTTTTATATTTATGGCGGTCCTATTGTAGGACAAGTTAATAAGGCGTTAACAGAGGATTTTCATGATTCGAAAGAAATGACGAAAGAGTTTTTTGAGAAGTTATCTTTTTGGGAGCGTTGTAAGGAGAAAGTGGCGGGATTGGTTGAGTTCTATTTGTGATGATGGATTAGGAAAGGGTGCCTACAAAAGGCACCCTTTTTGGTGGGAAATCATTATTTTTCATGCACCAGCATCGTAACATCATCATTAATCAACGTCCCCACATGTTCACCTAAACATATTTTTTTCATGACTCCAGGCTCATCAAAGTTAAAGACATGCGTTGGTAAATTGTAGTCCCGGGCAAGCAGTAATGCCGCTTGATCCATGACTTGTATATTTTGTCTAACGACATCATTATAGTTTAGTTTGCTGTACATTTTTGCTGATTTGTTATGCTTCGGATCACTTGTAAAAACGCCATCGACACCCTGTTTTGCGACTAATATGGCATCGCTATTCATTTCAATAGCTCTTTGTACGCTTGGATAATCTGTCGTCACGAACGGTTGCCCGTTTCCGCCTCCAAAGATAACGATATAGCCGTTATCTAAATGGTGGACTGCACGCAAGCGAATGTATGGTTCAGCTACTGCATTAAATGGAATGGAAGTCATAACGCGTACTTCTCTATTTGTTTTACTTGTTAAAACACCGCGAAGCATTAAGCTGTTAATGATTGTACCTAACGTACCGATATTATCAGCTTCTACGCGATCGATTCCCCATTCTTCAGCTAGATGCCCCCTAAAAATGTTACCGCCACCGATGACGATGGATACTTCGATACCTAAATCAACAATGGATAAAATTTCGTTTGCGATATGTTCTAATCGTTTGGAGTTAAAGCTATTTCCAGTTTGATCGGCAAGTGCACCGCCGCTTAATTTAATTAAGACACGTTTATATGGCTTCATAACAATTCCCCCTATATAGATCGCAATAAAAAAGGAACAAAGGCGAATGCCTTTGTTCCTTTTTAAGAAAATGAAAAAGAAAAGAAGAAGATAGGACGAATTGCTTTGTATAGTTTTTCATAACATCCACTCCTTTTCATTTTGATTTGTTTTAAGTATATATCTTTTTGATTATACGAAACAATCTGATTACTTATCAAGTTTATTTTATCGTTTTTTAACAAAATGGTGTCAATGAAAAAAAGAAGAAAAATATTTGAATTTTTTGTGACGAACTTGTAGGTTTTTGTATGATTTTGTAGGTTCGCTTATAAGATGTGTGAGTAGCTTTTATAAATTCAAATTGAAAGCGTTCGCATGAAGGGGATGAACATAAATGAAAAAATTCGGATTGGCAACACAAATTTTTGTCGCGCTTGTTTTAGGGATTGTAGTAGGGGCAGTCTTTTATGGCAATAAAACGGCGATTTCTTATATCACACCAATTGGGGATATATTTATTCACTTAATTAAGATGATTGTAGTACCAATTGTTATTTCAGCATTAATTGTTGCAGTAGCTGGTGTAGGAGATATGAAGAAGCTTGGGAAACTGGGTGGTAAGACAATTCTTTATTTCGAAATTATTACGACGATTGCTATTTTAATGGGATTACTTGCAGCGAATATATTCCAACCAGGTACTGGTGTTGATATGAGTAATTTACAGCAAAGTGATATTTCTTCTTATAAACAAACTGCAGATGCAACAGAGAAGAAAGGTTTTGCTGAGACAATTGTTCACATTGTACCGAAAAACGTATTTGAATCGATTGCACAAGGTGACCTATTACCGATTATATTCTTCTCAGTATTATTCGGCTTAGGAGTTGCGGCAATTGGGGAAAAAGGAAAGCCTGTCTTTAACTTTTTTGAAGGCGTACTCGAAGCCATGTTTTGGGTTACAAATCAAGTTATGAAATTTGCACCATTTGGTGTATTCGCATTAATTGCCGTTACGGTTGCAAAATTTGGTGTAGCAACACTACTTCCGCTAGGAAAACTAGTGCTAGCTGTATACGTAACTGTTATACTATTCGTTGTGATTGTATTAGGTATTAATGCACGAATGGTTGGAGTAAACATTTTTACATTAATAAAAATTTTAAAAGAAGAATTGATTCTTTCATTTACGACAGCAAGTTCAGAAGCTGTTTTACCTAATATAATGAGAAAAATGGAAGAGTTCGGTTGTCCAAAGGCAGTTGCCTCTTTCGTAATTCCGACAGGTTATACATTTAACTTGACTGGATCGGCTATTTATCAAGCGTTAGCGGCATTGTTTGTTGCACAAATGTACGGTGTGCACATGTCACTAACGGAGCAAATAACGTTATTATTCGTTCTCATGTTAACATCCAAAGGTATGGCGGGAGTTCCAGGTGCATCGTTCGTTGTTGTATTAGCAACGTTAGGTTCAATGGGGTTACCACTAGAAGGTATCGCATTAATTGCGGGAATTGACCGCATTTTAGATATGATTCGCTCATCTGTCAATGTATTAGGAAATGCATTAGCGGCCATTGTTATGTCGAAGTGGGAAGGCGAATTCGATAATGAGAAAGCAAAACAATATGTAGAAACAGTCAAAGAAACAAAAGCAGCATAAGAAATCGTTAAGGAGTGAATAATCATGGCAACATTAACTGAAGTTAAAAATGGTGTTCGAATTGAAAAAGATTTTTTAGGTGAAAAAGAAGTACCAAACTATGCATACTACGGCGTACAAACAATGCGTGCAGTTGAAAACTTCCCAATTACAGGATACAAAATCCATGAAGGTTTAATTAAAGCGTTCGCAGTTGTAAAAAAAGCTGCAGCGCTTGCGAATACAGATGTAGGAAGATTGGAATTAAACAAGGGCGGTGCGATCGCAGAAGCTGCTCAAGAAATTCTTGATGGAAAATGGCATGATCATTTCATCGTAGATCCAATCCAAGGCGGAGCGGGTACTTCAATGAACATGAATGCAAATGAAGTCATTGCCAATCGTGCTCTTGAATTATTAGGAATGGAAAAGGGAGACTATCATTATATTAGTCCAAATAGTCATGTAAATATGGCCCAATCAACAAATGATGCATTCCCAACGGCGATTCATATCGCAACGTTAAATGCATTAGAAGGCTTATTACAAACGATGGGTTATATGCATGATGTATTTGAATTAAAAGCAGAACAGTTTGACCATGTTATTAAAATGGGACGTACACATTTACAAGACGCTGTGCCAATTCGCCTTGGACAAGAATTTAAAGCGTACTCTCGTGTACTTGAACGTGATATGAAACGCATTCAGCAATCACGTCAACACTTATATGAAGTGAACATGGGAGCAACTGCAGTTGGTACAGGCTTAAATGCAGATCCAGAATATATTGAAGCAGTTGTAAAACATTTAGCTGCAATTAGTGAACTGCCACTTGTCGGTGCAGAAGATTTAGTAGATGCGACGCAAAATACGGATGCTTATACTGAAGTATCTGCAGCGCTTAAAGTATGTATGATGAATATGTCTAAAATTGCGAATGACCTTCGCTTAATGGCATCAGGTCCGCGTGTTGGTTTAGCGGAAATTATGTTACCAGCTCGTCAACCAGGTTCATCTATTATGCCAGGGAAAGTAAACCCTGTTATGCCAGAAGTAATTAATCAAATTGCGTTCCAAGTAATTGGTAATGACCATACAATTTGCCTTGCTTCAGAAGCAGGACAATTAGAATTAAACGTTATGGAACCAGTACTTGTTTTCAACTTACTTCAATCGATTAGCATTATGAATAACGGTTTCCGTGCCTTTACAGATAATTGCTTAAAAGGAATTGAAGCGAATGAAGATCGCTTAAAAGAGTATGTTGAGAAAAGTGTAGGAATTATTACAGCCGTGAACCCTCATATCGGTTATGAAGCAGCAGCTCGCGTTGCGAAAGAAGCAATTGCAACAGGCCAATCCGTTCGAGAACTTTGTGTGAAAAATGGTGTATTGTCACAAGAAGACTTAGAGTTAATTCTAGATCCATTCGAAATGACACACCCAGGGATTGCAGGAGCAACTCTTTTAAAGAAAAATTAAAAGAAGGGGGGGACAATCCCCTTTTTTTTGTTTACAATATAGAAATGCTATATATGAATAGAGGTAGGGATGTTATGAGCAAGTTTACAGTAGCTTCTAATGGTGCATTAGAAACAACATTAAGAGGAGCAGAAGTATTATCAACACCACTTTTAAATAAAGGGGTAGCTTTCACACAAAATGAAAGAGAAGAGTTAGGTTTAAAAGGGTTATTACCGCCAGCGGTTTTAACGTTAGAAGAACAGGCACGCCGAGCATACGAACAATTTAGTTCTCAGCCGGATGATTTATTAAAGAATGTATACTTAACTGCGTTACATGATCGAAATGAAGTATTATTTTATCGTATATTAACAGATCATTTACGTGAAATGTTACCGATTGTATATACACCAACTGTCGGTGTAGCAATTCAAAGATATAGTCATGAATATCGTAAACCACGTGGTGTTTATTTATCAATTAACGATCCATCAGGTATCGAAGAAGCATTCACGAATATCGGTGCAACAGCTGAGAACATTGATTTAGTCGTTGTAACAGATGGAGAAGGCATATTAGGAATTGGTGACTGGGGCGTTGGTGGTATTAACATCGCAATCGGAAAATTAGCTGTTTACACTGCTGCAGTTGGAATCGATCCTAGTCGTGTATTACCGGTAATTTTAGATGTAGGTACAAACCGTGAGGAGCTATTAAACAATCCATTTTATATTGGAAATCGTCACCCTCGTATAACAGGTGAAGCTTACGATGAATTTATTGATACGTTTGTACAAGCGGTAAACAAACAATTCCCGAAAGCACTTTTACATTGGGAAGACTTTAGCTCTCGTAATGCACGAAAAATTTTAGATAAATATCGTCATGATGTTTGTACGTTTAATGATGATATTCAAGGTACAGGTGCAGTTTCACTTGCGGCAGTATTATCGGCAGTGAAAGCTTCTGGTGTACCGCTAAGTGAACACCGCGTTGTTGTATTTGGTGCTGGTACGGCTGGAATCGGTATCGCAGATCAAGTTAGAGATGCGATGGTTCGCGTAGGCGTATCTGAAGAAGAATCATATAAGCGTTTCTGGTGTATTGATCGTAACGGGTTAGTTACAGATAATATGGAAGATCTTCTTGATTTCCAAATTCCGTACGCAAGAAAAGAAGTAGAAGTAAGTGGGTGGAAGCAAAATGATGTGATCGGACTTGCTGAAGTTGTGAAACATGTAAAACCGACAATTTTAATTGGTACATCTACTGTTGCAGGTGCATTTAAAGAAGAGATTATTAAAGAAATGGCTTCTCACGTAGAAAGACCAATTATTTTACCAATGTCGAATCCGACGCCACTTGCTGAAGCAAAACCAGCAGATTTAATCGAGTGGACAGAAGGAAGAGCGTTAGTTGCAACAGGAAGTCCATTTGAACCAGTTACATATAACGGTGTAACGTATGTGATTGGACAATCAAATAATGCACTGATTTTCCCAGGTCTTGGTCTTGGAACAATTGTAGTACGAGCAAGCGTCATGACGGATGGAATGTTCGCAGCAGCAGCTGAAGCAGTTGCAAGTATGGTAGATACAAGTCAGCCAGGAGCACCTATTTTACCAGAGGTCGAAGAATTACGTAATATCTCAGAAATGGTTGCAATTGAAGTAGCTAAAGTTGCAGTTGCAGAAGGTGTTGCAAGAGTGAACTTAAGTGATAACGATATCAAGATGGCAGTGAAAGAAGCAATGTGGAAGCCAGAGTATCGCCAAATAAAAGCGGTAGAAAAGGTTAGAATATAGAAAAAAAGCCCGTTTATAACAATAAGCGGGCTTTCGCTTTTACTACTGAAAAAAAGTATAGGAAGTGTCACCTTTGAATTGGAATCAATTATGGAAGAAAGATATGTCCCTTTTAATTATATTAATGGTCGTTGTTCCGATTGCTGGGGAGCTGAACTTTCATCCCTTTAATGATACGTTTCGAGTTAGCTTCGGTACACCGCTATTCTTCTTTTTATTATTATTTTTAAGAAGAGTACCAGCAGGAGTTGCAGGTATTCTTGTTGGTATATCTGTAGTCTTATTCCGAGTATGTCTTGACTGGATCATGCAAGGTTCATTTCATATGACAGAATCATTTTATTTGCGTTATCCTGTGTTCTTCTATTATTTTATTTATGGCAGTTTTTTTTCGCTTTGCAGGGTAAATAAGTTCCATCAGAAACCAATCATTATTGGCTGCCTTGGAATTTCAATTGAAATTGTTGCAAGTATGTCAGAACTTGCGTTTTATCATATGTTAGTACTAGGTACAACAATAACGATTTCTGAAGTAAATAAACTCATCATTATTGCTATTTTTCGTAGTTTCTTTGCACTTGGTTTTTTAAATATGATGAATTTATATGAAACGAAATTAAAAGAATCGCAAGTTCGAAAAGAAAATGAAAATATGTTAATGCATCTTTCTAATTTATATGTGGAATCTGTTCATTTGAAAAAGACGTTACAAAATGCGGAGTTAATTACACAAGAAGCATATCAACTATATCGAAATTTACAAGTAAGCGCTGATTCAAGTAGTAAAACAGCATTGAAAATAGCGGGGGAAGTGCATGAAATAAAAAAGGATAATCAAAGGATATTTGCAGGATTATCTAAACTGTTATTAGATAAAAATGTGGCTGAATATGTAGAAGGACATGAGTTAGCAGAAATGATTGTTAGAATAAACGAGAAGTATGCTGAAATGCTAGAAAAGGATATACGTTTTTCTAAACATATAGAAGGTGAGCATGCTGCATACCACGTGTATACAGTTCTATCAATTTTTAATAACCTCGCTGCAAATGCAGTTGAAGCAATTGAAGATAAAGGTGTCGTTATTATTAAGCTATATAAAAGAGATCAACATATATTTTTTGAAGTAATTGACGATGGACCTGGTATTGCACAAAAGTATAAGAAATTAGTATTTAAGCCAGGGTTTACTTCCAAGTATGATCAAACGGGAACACCGTCAACTGGTATTGGGCTTTCTTACATAAATGAAATGGTAACAGAGCTAGGCGGAGAAGTGAGATTAGAAGGCCGAGAAAATAAAAGAGGATGTAAGTTTATCGTTTGTTTACCAGAGGGTAGTTTAAAGCGGGAAGGGGAATAGATTTGTTTTATTATATCGTAGACGATGATGAAGTTTTCCGTTCGATGCTTTCGCAAATTATTGAAGATGGAGATCTTGGAGAAGTAATTGGTGAGGCGGATGACGGAGCTTTTATTGAGGCGGATCAACTAAATTTTAAAAAAGTAGATATTTTATTTATTGATTTGTTGATGCCGATGAGGGACGGAATTGAAACAGTTCGTCACATTGCGTCAACTTTCACGGGGAAAATCATTATGATTTCTCAAGTGGAATCGAAGCAGCTTATAGGTGAGGCATATACACTTGGTGTAGAATATTATATTACAAAACCATTAAATAAAATCGAAGTTGTATCTGTTGTACGCAAAGTGATGGAGCGTATTAGATTGGAGCGTTCTATACACGATATTCAAAAATCATTGAATAACGTGTTTCAGTGGGAAAAACCGCAATTGCGTACTGAACCAGTGCAAGAAGGAAAAAAGATAGGGGATTTAGGGCGCTTTTTACTATCAGAACTCGGTATTGCGGGAGAGAATGGAAGTAAAGATTTACTTAGTATGCTGGAATATTTATATGGTCAAGAAAAGGCACAGACATTTGAGTTTGGCTTTCCTGCGTTAAAAGAAATTTTCCATCATATTACGATAAGAAAATTAGGGGATTTAGCTTTAGAGGCGGATATTGATAAAGAGAAAAAAGCTTCTGAACAAAGAGTACGTCGAGCTATTTATCAGTCGTTAAATCATTTGGCTTCTTTAGGATTAACAGACTTTTCAAATCCAAAATTTGAAAGCTATGCTCCAAAATTTTTCGATTTTACCGTAGTTAGAAAACGGATGACAGAAATGACGAAAGATGAACTCGCATCTTCTGGTCATACGCGAATTAATACGAAAAAGTTTATTCAAGTGTTGTATTTTGAGGCGAAGAGGTTGATGGAGATAGAGTGAAGAAGATGCTTATAAATAAGCATCTTCTTTTGTTAAATCAACATTTTATATTTTCTCGTGGAGCATGTAAAATGTTAAGTAAGAGAAAATGGTTTTATATTAAGGAAGTGTCAAAGCAATGAGTTTCACATTGAATAAATCGATTATTAAAGAAGTGTGCGGAGAGACCTCATATAAAAGAGGTGAAGCCTATTATAAATCAAATAAAGTGATAATAGATCAGTACGATGAAAATAAAGAAATTTGTGAGGCGACAGTAAAAGGGAACGAGGATTTCCATGTTACAGTAGCAAAAGCCAAAAAGGGTGATGTTGTTGCAAAATGTAGTTGTCCTTCATTAGCGTCTTTTCAAACGTACTGTCAACATGTTGCAGCAGTATTAATACAAATAAACTATAATCAACAAACAGGTGGAATGAGCTCCACTAGTAGCAGAAATGATCAATTGACAAGTGGTATGTTTCAGCTGTTTGCAGATAAACCACTGAGGCCAAAAAGTAAACAACACCGTTTTGATACACGTGAAATATTAGATATTGAGTTTATATGTACACCAGTTGCTACGAGAAGTGGTGGGGCTCTTCTTGGAATTCAATTGAAACTTGCCAAAGTGTATGTCATAAATCATATTAGAGAATTTCTTTCTAAGGTGGAGAAAAGAGAGTCTTTTCATTGTTCAAATGAATTTACATATACACCAGATGTACATAGTTTTAAACAAGAAACGGATGCAATTATTCAGCAGCTCATTAAAATGTATCATAACGAAAAAATGTATGAAGATACGCTAGAAGTACATGCGAAACAAGATGAAAGTATGATATTTATACCACCAGCTTCATGGAAAGATATGCTCTTTTCGCTTTCTAAAGTTGAATATGTACAGCTGAAACAAAATGAACAACTGTTTCAGAGATTACAAGTTTCAAAAGGGTTGTTGCCGTTACACTTTGAATTTACGAAGGGAAATAATGGCGGATTTACACTTCATATAGATGGTTTAAATCGTGTACAAGTTATGGATATGTATAACAATGCACTTTACGATGGGAAATTATATCACTTACACATTGAAGATTGTATGCGACTTATTGAATTACAAAAGATGATGAGTCGCTCAAATAGTAATCAGTTTTATATTCCAGAAAGTAAGATGGAACATTTCGTCGCGAAAGTTGTACCAGGATTAATGAAGCTCGGAACTGTACACATTGATGAAGTAATATCGGATCGTGTTGAAACACCTTCGCTAAAAGCGAAATTGTATTTAGACCGCGTGAAAAATCGCTTATTAGCAGGTCTTGAATTTCACTATGGGAACGTCATGATTAATCCGCTAGAAGAGGATGGACAGCCGTCTGTTTTTAATCGTGATGAGAAAAAGGAAAAAGAGATTTTAGACATTATGAGTGAAAGTGCTTTTGCAAAAACAGAAGGCGGTTACTTTATGCATAATGAAGAAGCTGAGTATAATTTTTTATATCACGTCGTGCCAACATTAAAAGGTTTAGTTGATATTTATGCGACGACAGCAATCAAATTGCGAATTAGTAAAGGGGATGCAGTTCCTCTTATTAGAGTGAGAAGAAAAGAAAGAATTGATTGGTTGTCATTTCGTTTTGATATAAAAGGAATACCAGAAGCAGAAATTAAAGGTGTATTAGCGGCCCTTGAAGAGAAACGTAAATATTATCGATTGGCGAATGGTTCGTTTTTATCGCTAGAGAGTAAAGAGTTTAATGAAATTAATCAGTTTATAAAAGAATCAGGTATTCGGAAAGAATTTTTACATGGAGAAGAGGTAAATGTTCCACTTATTCGGAGTGTAAAATGGATGAACGGACTTCATGAAGGCAATGTTTTAAGTTTAGATGATTCTGTTCAAGAGTTAGTAGAAAACATTCAAAACCCGAAAAAATTAAAGTTTGCTGTGCCAAATACTTTAAATGCAGAAATGAGAAAGTATCAAGTATATGGGTTCGAATGGATGAAAACACTTGCTCATTACCGTTTTGGCGGTATTTTAGCAGATGATATGGGACTTGGAAAAACGTTGCAAAGCATTGCTTTTATAGATTCTGTTTTGCCTGAGATTCGAGAAAAGAAACTACCTATATTAGTCGTTTCACCATCATCTCTTGTTTATAATTGGTTTAGTGAATTGAAAAAATTCGCCCCGCATATTAGAGCAGTTATTGCAGATGGAAACCAAGCAGAGCGCCGGAAAATTTTGAAAGATATAACGGAATTTGATGTCGTAATTACGTCATATCCATTACTGAGAAGAGATATAAGATTGTATGCAAGACCATTTCATACACTATTCCTTGATGAAGCGCAGGCGTTTAAAAACCCTACAACGCAAACGGCAAGAGCTGTGAAAACAATTCAAGCTGAATACCGTTTTGGGCTAACGGGTACACCTGTAGAAAATTCATTAGAAGAGCTATGGTCTATCTTCCATGTCGTCTTCCCAGAATTATTACCAGGAAGAAAAGAGTTCGGTGATTTAAGGCGTGAAGATATAGCGAAGCGAGTGAAACCATTCGTATTAAGACGATTAAAAGGGGACGTATTAAATGAGTTGCCAGAGAAAATAGAGCACTTACAATCATCGGAGTTATTACCCGATCAAAAGAGTCTCTATGCTGCTTATTTAGCGAAGCTAAGGGAAGAAACGTTAAAGCATTTAGACAAAGATACGTTACGTAAAAATAAAATTAGAATTTTAGCTGGTTTAACGAGATTGCGACAAATTTGTTGTCATCCTGCTTTATTTGTTGATGATTACAAAGGAAGTTCAGCTAAATTTGAACAACTGTTAGAGATTTTAGAGGAATGTAGAAGTACAGGGAAGAGAATATTAATTTTTTCTCAATTTACGAAGATGCTTTCCATTATTGGTCGTGAGTTAAATCGACAAGCAATTCCATACTTTTATATAGACGGGAGTACACCAGCGCAGGAACGTGTAGAGCTGTGCGATCGGTTTAACGAAGGAGAAGGAGATCTATTTCTCATTTCTTTAAAAGCTGGTGGTACCGGACTTAATTTAACTGGTGCAGATACAGTAATATTATACGATTTATGGTGGAATCCAGCTGTTGAACAACAAGCGGCCGATAGAGCGTATCGAATGGGACAAAAAAATACAGTGCAAGTTATAAAGCTAGTAGCCCACGGAACAATTGAGGAGAAAATGCATGAACTGCAAGAAAGTAAGAAAAATTTAATTGCTGAAGTGATTGAGCCGGGAGAAGGGAAATTGTCCTCAATCACAGAGGAAGAAATTCGAGATATTTTAATGATTTAATATAAAAAAGCTATGCCTTCAAATTTATGAGGGCATAGCTTTTTTGTTGTAATAATTATATTTTGTTTTGTACAAAGTAAAGAAATCAAATGTTATTTAAATTACTTCTTTGTACCTTTACTTTTGTATGGTTTGGCAGCTGCCTTTTTCTTTGCACTTGATTGCCAACGGTTCCATCCTTTACTTCCTGTACCTTGTCCTACACCTTTTTTCGGTTTTGCTTTCGTTTTACTCATATGATCACTCCGTTATATAAAAATCTTATTTGATAATAGTCAATGATTTAGAAAATACTCTTTATAAATGACTATGATTGCTTTAAGTAAAAATAAACTGCTTGAATGCTATAGTATATCATGAAATTGGAAGTAAACTGAAAGGAATTATAAAGAAAATGAAAATAATAAGAAATACTGCGGATTCTATATTCCGAACGATCACATTAATTATTGTGTATACGTTAGTTTCGGTCAGTGAAACATTTTTTGGATTGACGAGGCAGAAAAAGTAAAGATGTTAAATTAACAACAATCAATAAAGCCGTAAAATAAAGAATTGAAAAATATTTTAAAACTTTTTGTTGACTTTCTTTATTTTTTGTATAGAATAATCATTAATAAAATGTTTCAGAGATGTGACAACAAAACGACTATGAAAGGACGAGTAGTAGTAGGACGTAGTTTAAGCGAGTCAGGGGTGGTGTGAGCCTGATACGAAGCCTATTATGAAGAACCTCCTGGAGTTGCTAACCGAAATCCTTTATAGGAAAGTAGACTTAGCCGGGAACTTCGCCGTTACAAGAAGAACAGTATCGAGATATTTCATCTCCGTATTGTATAAGTGAGCAACCTCTGTTGCTAATTTGGGTGGTACCGCGGAACCAAAGCCTTTCGTCCCAGTTTTTTGGGAAAGAAGGGCTTTTTTTGTTGGCTTCTTTTCACAACATCCAAACATTTTAGGAGGAAACCACCATGTATCAATCATTAATGACAGTAAGAGAGACTCAAATTGCAATTAAGGAAGTTAAAACATTTTTCGAGGACCAATTAGCAAAACGCCTTGAACTATTCCGCGTATCTGCACCATTATTCGTAACGAAAAAATCAGGATTAAACGATCACCTAAACGGTGTAGAACGTCCAATTGAATTTGATATGTTACATTCAGGAGAAGAATTAGAAATTGTTCATTCACTAGCGAAATGGAAACGATTTGCATTACATGAATATGGATATGAAGCTGGTGAAGGTTTATATACAAACATGAACGCGATTCGTCGTGATGAAGAACTTGATGCAACGCATTCCATTTACGTTGACCAATGGGATTGGGAAAAAATCGTTCAAAAAGAATGGCGTACTGTCGATTACTTACAAAAAACAGTACAAACAATTTATGGAATATTCAAAGATTTAGAAGATCACTTATTTGAAAAATATCCGTTCCTTGGAAAGTATTTACCGGAAGAAATTGTTTTCGTTACTTCTCAAGAATTAGAAGATAAATATCCAGAATTAACACCGAAAGATCGTGAACATGCAATTGCGAAAGAACATGGTGCAGTCTTCATTATCGGAATTGGTGATGCACTTCGTTCAGGTGAAAAGCACGACGGACGCGCAGCTGATTATGACGATTGGAAATTAAACGGTGACATTTTATTCTGGCACCCAGTACTACAATCTTCATTTGAATTATCATCAATGGGAATTCGTGTTGATAGTAAATCACTTGATGAGCAGTTAACGAAAACTTGTGAAGACTTCAAACGTGAGTATGATTTCCATAAAGGTATACTAGAAGACGTACTACCATTAACAATCGGCGGTGGCATTGGACAATCAAGAATGTGCATGTACTTCTTACGTAAAGCTCATATCGGTGAAGTTCAATCTTCTGTATGGCCTGACGATTTACGTGCAGCTTGTAAAAAAGAAAACATTCATCTGTTTTAATAGAAGTGAGGGAATAGCTTAAATATAGAGCTATTCCCTCTTTTTTTATAAAACATTACTTATTTATTACCGAGTTCTTCCGCTAAACCGATTAAAATTCCTTCGACTCCACGAATGTAGCAGAGACGATACGAGTTCTCGTACTGAACTACTTCGCCAACGAGCTCTGCACCATGCTTAGTGAGTCTCGATACCATTTCGTCAATGTCTTCAACGGTGAACATGACACGTAGATAACCGAGGGCGTTTACAGGAGCTGTTCGGTGATCTGCTATAGTAGGAGGGGTGAGAAATCGCGAAAGTTCAATTCGGCTGTGGCCATCTGGAGTGGCCATCATAGCGATCTCTACGCACTGAGAACCGAGTCCAGTTACGCGACCAGCCCATTCACCTTCGACATTGGCTCGACCTTCGAGATTCAAGCCAATCTCCTCAAAGAAAGAGATTGCGTTATCAAGGGATTCTACAACGATGCTGACATTGTCCATTCGTAGTAATTTGTTTTTTGCCATAGTCTTATCTCCTTATGTATAAAAGTCTATTATTTAATTATCCCCGTAATTATACTACTAAGTAGTTACAAATTCCTTTCAGTCAAAAACACCTTGTCACAGTATAGGAAAATGTGACAAGGTGTTTTTTAATATGTCATATAGCATCGTGTTAACGAACAGCTTTTTATTTAATAGGAATGTAATACATTAATCAGATTTTTTTAGTATTACTAAATATATCAGATTAGCTCATTTGCACGAAAGGCTCAATTTTCGCCATAAATGATTGATGCAGCGCCTCAACGCCTGTTACTAAATGAAGGCGGTCAATAACGACAGACACTTTAATTTCTGATGTACTTACCATTTTAATATGAATATCTTCTTCTTTTAAAGTAGTGAACATATTTGCAGCGACACCTGGGTTAGATACCATGCCAGATCCTACGATTGATACTTTTGCTAAGTGATTTTCATGTTCTACAGATTCATAGTGAAGAGTTTCTTGATTTTGTTCCAAAACTTCTAAAGTTTCTCTTAAATCATTCGAATGAATGGAGAAGGAGAGGTGTACAGTTCCTTCATTTGTAATACTTTGAATGATGATATCTACATTAATGTGTGCTGCTGCTAATGTAGAGAAAACTGTTGAAAGCGAGCCTTGTTCTAATCCTTTAATTGTGACACGTGTAATGTTATCCTCAAATGCAATACCTTTAACGATTGATTGTTGTTCCATGTTACATTCTCCTTTTACAATTGTTCCGTTTTCTTGTTCCATACTTGAGCGAACTTCTAAAACTACGTTATGATTTTTAGCAAACTCAACAGCGCGCGGGTGTAATACGCCGGCACCGAGATTAGCAAGCTCTAACATTTCGTCATAAGAAATTTCGTCTAATTTGTAAGCATCTTTTACAACTCGTGGGTCCGTCGTATATACACCTGTCACATCCGTATAAATATCACATTTTTTTGCTTTAAGTGCAGCGGCTAGTGCGACAGCAGTTGTATCAGAACCACCACGGCCAAGCGTGGTAATTTCATTTTCTACACTTATACCTTGGAAACCAGCTACGATAACAATCGTGCCTTCAGCAAGATAAGATTGAATACGATCTGTATGAATGTCAGTAATCCGTGCACTACTATGTACAGATTCTGTCGTAATACCTGCTTGCCACCCTGTTAATGAAATTGCATGATAGCCTTTTGCTTGCAGTGCCATTGTTAATAATGAAATAGTTACTTGTTCTCCTGTAGATAGAAGCATATCCATTTCACGTTTACTTGGATTTTCTGTGATAGCGTTAGCGAGTGCGACAAGTTCATCTGTGCTTTTTCCCATTGCTGAAACGACAGAGACAATGCTATGACCTCGTTCATATTCTTCAATAATTAAATTTGCTACATGTTGAATGCGTTCGACGCTTCCGACAGAAGTGCCACCAAATTTTTGAACAATTATTTCCATTACAAATTCCTTCTTTCGTCTATTTTTAAGAATAGATTAGGAAATATATAAATCCCAATACTCCTGTAGTTACCAGAAAGACAAACAAAAAACACCATCTCAAATAAGTGAGGATGGTGCTGTTACAGGAAAAGGGAAACAGAAAACGGAGCTAATAAAAAAACCGCCAAAAAAGGAATATCATAAAAAAATGATATCTCTTTTTTGTAGATAGCTCTTCATACGTACACGTCTGTACATATGACAGTTCTGTTTCTATTCGAAAACAGCCCCAATTGATAAATGCAGAGAAATTTATCAATTTCGGCAATACTTCCTTTCATCTAAGTTCATAGACATCTCTGTGTCTCCATTAGAATACTCATAAGTATCGCAACCTCTATCTCACGTTTTAGGCGAGAGTGTTTGATTTATGAAGTTGTTGGTAACATTTGTTTTATAATAATTTAAATTTTTCGGGGAATCAAGTGTTTTATATATATTTTAAAAATTCTTTCTTTTTCGAGGAAGTTTGTGAAAAATGTAGCAAAATAAATTCATTGCATGTACATTAAACTTATAGTGCATAGGAGGTGGGGAGAATGAAAAGGAAACAGTCTATTTATGTTGCGATAAAAATGAACACGACGATGGAAAAATTATGGGAATATACGCAAGAACCAGATATACATACAGAGTGGGATGCTCGCTTTACTGAAATTTCGTATTTAGAGAAAAAAGAAGGAGAACCACAGAAGTTTTTGTATAAAACAAAGATTGGATTTGGGCTTGAAATAGTTGGAGAAGGGGAATCAATAGGTGAAATAAGAAAAGAAACTGGTGAAAGAATTTCTTCTTTAAAATTTTGGACGGATAATACATTATCTCTTATTCAAATAGGACGTGGTTATTGGAAGTATACGCCCAATAAAGAATACATCCATTTTGAGACACAATATGATTATGATACAAGATTTGGTCGTATAGGAAATGTGATAGATTCCTATATTTTTCGTCCGTTATTAGGTTGGGCGACTGCTTGGAGTTTTGATGCCTTAAAATTATGGTTAGAAAAGGGGCTTCATCCTAGGTTACTAATTAGAAGAACAATGAAGTATTGGCTCGTATGTTCTTTATTTGCTTTTGTATGGATATATCAAGGGATAGTGCCAAAACTACTGTTTACTCATTCAGAAGAAGTAAAGATGCTTTCTTTATTAATCGGTTCAAATGAAAGTAGTGTATGTATACTTAAAATAATTGGGGGGTTAGAAATAATTTTCGGTGTCGTATGGCTGTTGCCACTAACAAAACGAAAATTATTTATACTGCATATTATTGTATTACTAGTTTTAAAGTTAGCGGCAGGATTTACGAATATCGCAAGCTTTACAGGACCGTTTAATCCGATTACATTAAATGTTCTTTTAATGGGGTTATCAATTGTCGGTTATATAAATAGTTTCGATTTACCAAGCGCGAAAAATTGCAAGAGGGCGAGAAAGGGATAAGTATATGGCTAATATGTATGAACGATTATTAGGGGATACCTATAAAAATCTTCATCCTGAATTGCAGAAGCGTTATGCGATTACAGAAGAGAATAGTTTTACAGGGGAAGGAAAGATGGATGAAATTTACGGTGGCTCTTTTTTCGTGAAATTTATATTGAAAATTGCATCGAAGTTTCGAATGTTTTTCTCGGAACGAGGAGAGGAAATTCCATTTACGATACAAAACATAGCTGAGCGAGATGAATATGGACAAGAATTAGTAAGGTGGAACCGTACTTTTTATTTTCATAATAAGAAAAGATATTTTAATGCAGTTATGCAATTGGATGAAAACGAAAATGAAATTGTAGATTATTTTGGTGAACCACATTTACTCGTTTCTACACTGCATTTTCATATCGATGAGTTAGGGGCAATGCATATTTCTTCAAAGAAACAATGGTTTTATATGTTTGGAAGAAAAATGCCGTTACCAAAATTTTTGTATGGTGAGGCAAAAATTGTTGAAAGTTATGATGAAACACTTCAGTGTTTTCGAATTCATGTACAAGTACGAAACCCGTTAATTGGTTCGCTTTTTTCATATAAGGGAACATTTGTGGAAAGGGAATAAACGATATGAAAAATATAATATTTGGGCTTGCTTGCTATGTTGTTTTTCTAATATGTGAGTGGTCGAATATAAATCCTGTTGAAGCAATTATATTATTATCTGTTTTATTATTTATACCAATGTCATTTTGTATTATTGATAAAAGAACAAGAGATGGATCGCAATTATTATTTTATAAATCCGTATCATTTTTATATCCAATCGCAGCAATTTGTGCAATGCTAGCTTTCGTCACACATCACTATTTATTTGCGCTAGTTTGGTTTGTATATACAGGAATTGTTGCGTTATTTGGTGTAAGTAGATTGCTAGAAAGAGGATGGAAGCCGTTAGAAGAAATCGCCATAGATAGTGCGTTTATTTATTTGTTTTTAGGTGGTTTTTGGTTTTCTGCTTCAGTAGCAAAACTTTCAATTATGCATTTTAGCTCTGACATTGTTTTACTCACAGCTGCACATTTTCATTATTCGGCGTTTCTATTGCCATTATCAGCTGGTTTAATAGGGAGAAAAAGAGAAAAGAGAAGTAAAGTGTATGATGCTATTATGTTTATCATCATGATTTCACCTATGACAGTTGCAATAGGAATTACATACTCAAGAATATTTGAATTTTTTGCAGTGTTCCTATATTTATGTGCAATTTATGGGTATGGATTTTACGTTTGGAGAGCAAAATTTAATGCTATCAGTGCAAAGATTCTTCTAATCGTTTCGTCTAGTACACTCATGGTTACAATTATGTTCTCACTCATATATTCATACGGAAATTTGAAGCATGTCTTGACGATTACAATTGCTCAAATGGTTTGGATTCATGGTGTTGTCAATGGAATTGGAGTAGCGTTACCGGCATTTATCGGCTGGGTGATTGAAAAGAGTGTTCCGAATTATAAATACTATGGGAAACCAATGAGTAAGTTAAGAGGAAATGTGGCAATTGGTGAGGCTTATTTATATAGCAGCAATTTAGTAGACAGTAAGGAATACAACGGTTTAGTTGATAAAGTAAATGACTTTCATAGTGAGGCATTTGATGTGACGAAGGTTCCTTTAAGTATTATTCATTTTTATGAAAATACAGCAGAGTATGAATTGCAATCGAATATTAAATGGGCTCGTTGGTTCCGTCCGTTCGCACTTTGCTATGAGAAAATGAGTAAGCGTGTAGAACAAATACATTTAGGAATGGGCGGCAATTGGGAAACGATGCATGGCTCTATCATTAGTGTCATAGATGAGAAAGATGGAAGAGAGAATGTAAGGGCTTGGCTAAGAAAAAATGAAGCAGGTGAATCTATTTTTGTAGCTCTTTATTCAAAGCATACAAATAAGAATGAGACATATATGAATATCGCCTTACCTTTACCTTATTCGAATATGACTGGTATTTTGAAACTATATAATGATAGTCATGATTTAATTATTACTAGTAAGTTAAGAGAAAATGGTCAGGGAGATGAGGGGATTTATTTACATACTCGGTTCTTGACAATCCGTTTACCGTTAGCAGAGACTTTTATTATAAAAGAGCGCACGGATCACATACTAGAAGCTAATCATAGAATGTGGATATTTGGAGTTAAGTTTTTAGAAATTGATTATAAGATTAAGAAAGTAGAGGAGAAGTAAGAAAAGCTTGGAGAGATTCCAAGCTTTTTTACGTATGTGTAATTGTTATAGCAACTTGTTTATCTAGCTCATTATCCCAAACACGTTGAATTTCAAAGGTGCCTTTTTCAAAAAATAATGGGAATCTTTCTTTAAACCAATCTTGCATAGGAAGCTTTAGTGCTGTATCGATTGGTATCCATAATAATTTGCCCTCAGGTGGGTTTAAAAGAAGTTCACCTTCAAATGAGTCTGTCCAGTAGTTAAATACCATGTACCGAACATTCCCTTTCGGATTTACATATTCATCTAATCCCTTAAAATTTAAATCCGAAACAAGTAATCCGGTTTCTTCTTTTACTTCCCTTATAGCGGCTTGAACGATACTTTCGGGAAAATCTACTTTGCCGCCAGGAGCTATGTAGCCAGGGAAACCTCGATGATTGGGTCGTTTTACGAGTAAAACTTCATTGTTGCGCTGGATCATACACATTGTATAGATTTGGTGTTCGATATTATGTGAATTTGGAGGCATAATGATGCATTCTCCTTTATATTTTTTTGATAATTTTACCATAACATAATGGTTTCTTATATAATTAGAAATATAATATTATAAATTTTCAGTCATATATTATGTATTCTATAGTCATTTGAAAAGAGGGGAGAGACATGCAAGGGGAAATACAAAAGGAGAAAAGTTTAGGTTATATTGGAAAATTATTATTACCAGTTAAAGTATCAACGCACTTTAAGTTTTTATGGATTGGACAATTACTCTCGGCCTTAGGTAGTTCGATAACTATGGTCATACTTCCAGTTGTTGTGTATTCATTAACTGGTTCAACAGTTGTAATGGGGATGACGATGGCAATGTACATGCTACCTAATATTCTTGCTTTACCATTTGCAGGTTTAGTTGTAGACCGAATTGATCGGGTTAAATTAATGTTATTTACGGATATAATCCGCTGTATAGTAATGCTATTACTTGCATCGCTTATATTTATGGATTTATTAACAATTACGATTTTATATATTCTCGTTGCCATATATGGACTTATGGAAGGGATATTCCAACCAGCATATTCTGCTGTAAGGGCAAAAGTATTCGTCCCTGAAATTCGTAATGCAGCTAACGCACTCACTCAAATGAGTAATCAAGGTATACGATTAATTGGGCCAGCACTTGGTGGGTTAATCGTATCGGTTGCATCTGCAGGGATAGGTTTCGGACTAGATGCAGCAACGTACTTATTATCATTTTTATGTTTATTATTTTTAAAAGAAATTAAGTTTAAAAAAGTAAAGCCCATTGAAAAGAGTAAGCTTACTTACAAACAAGAGTTTATGGAAGGTGTTTTAGTTTTAAAAAGTCATCCGTGGCTGTGGATTACAATTTTAGTTTTTTCTTTTATAAATATTTGTTATGCCGGCATTATCGTCGTATTAATTCCATGGTTATTTAATGTTCATCATCATTTTGAAGCTTACGTGTATGGACTTGGCATGGCCTTTTCTGGTGGTGGGGCTGTAATTGCCGCATTAATATTTGGTGGGAAAGAGCGGTGGCATAAGAGAGGATTACTGGCTTATGGAGGTGTTTTAATGAGTGGCATTGCTTTATTAATTATGCCATTCATTTCTTGGGCACCCGCTTTAATATTCTTAATGGCAATTGAAGGATTTGGCATGATGATATTTGGACTCATTTGGGAAACGAGTTTACAGGAGCTTGTACCAGAAGAAGCATTCGGAAGAGTGGCAAGCCTTGATATGTTGGGTTCTTTTGCTTTATTGCCATTAGGGTATCTAGTTGTAGGCTGGTTAGCTACTGTCATAGGTGGCGAAATAACTATTATAACACTAGCTAGTTTAGTAATTTTAACAATTGGAATAGCATTGTCTGTACCGAGTATTCGTCGATTTAATTGATTATATGAGAAAAGAGGGCTAGACCTATATAGAAAATAACTTAGCATATAATCAACTAGTATTAATAAAACACCTTTGTAATGAAAAACTGTCCGTACATATTTGGCACAACAAAATTAGAAATCACAAAAGAAGTGACGGAAGCGATACAAGCAGGTTTCAAAAAAGAAGACTAAGCCCTAAAGAAATTAGGACTTAGTCTTCATTAAATACAAATGTTTGTTTCATTTTTTTACCTTCATTTACCGGATGGCCATTGTAAGAGAAATTCTTTTCTTCCCAAGTGATTACAACTTTAAAATTATGACTATTAAAGTCTAATGGGAATACCATGTAGTCAAAGCTTGTATGACTTTTAGAAATGTTTCCATTAGGTGTAGTAGGTTTAAAGGTAGCTTTAGAGGTAGGGTTGTTATCAAGTATTTCCACAGATACGTTTGATACATCATGACCGATGTTTTTTACGAGTAAACTATACGTATCAAATACACCTTGCTTTGGCTGGATTGCTTGCTTGTTTGAGTTATGAGATTTATCGATTTCGACATACCATTGTTTAGACTTTGACGCAATCGGTAGTGACTGAAATGTGTAAGCACTAGCTTGTATTGGTAGTGCTAAGCATAAAAGTGTAAAGAGAGTTAATATTTTTCGTTTCATTTTTTGAGTGCTCCCATTCTTTAATGGATTTACTTGTTATTATCTTCTTTTCACGAGTAA
The DNA here is from genome assembly GCF_038005805.1 of Bacillus sp. FSL R9-9497. Classification (NCBI taxonomy): domain Bacteria; kingdom Bacillati; phylum Bacillota; class Bacilli; order Caryophanales; family Bacillaceae; genus Bacillus; species Bacillus sp. FSL R9-9497. The sequence continues at coordinate 1,706,220 of NZ_JBBOTY010000001.1, forward strand.
ATATACCATATAATGTAAAGAGGCTATTGTGAGTAGTGGATCAATATCTTATTCACTACTCTTATAGCCGGCATAATTACGTATGTAGTAAAAAAGAATAAATTTTTTTCTATACTTAGATTGCTGCCCTTTTTAAAAGGGCTATTTTTACGTTTTAATAAAAAGAATATACTAAGAGTTCAGTATAAATTATTTATTTTAATGTAGTTAAATGTGCTTGTATATGTGAAATTAGAGAAGGAAGCTGTGTAGAGGTGTTTCTACACAGTTTTTTAGGATATGAAAAAATTACCAAAAATATGTTAAAATAACATTGTCATACAACAAGGGGGATTTGTTTTATGGAAAATGGACATCTTGCTAAAGTAGACTTAACGAAAAAAATTGAATCAAAATCTAAGTACAATAAGAAATTAGAAAAATATCAAAGGCGCTTATTAGCATTACAGCAAATTTTGAAAGAAGAAAAAATCGCGGTTATGCTTGTTATGGAAGGATGGGATGCGGCTGGTAAAGGTGGGGCAATTAAGCGGGTGACGGAACACCTTGACCCGCGTGGGTTCCAAGTAAATCCAATTGGAGCGCCTGCACCTCATGAAAAACGTTACCATTATTTGCAACGTTTCTGGCGCAAAATTCCACAGTACGGGCAAATCACCATTTTTGATCGCTCATGGTACGGTCGTGTGTTAGTTGAGCGTGTTGAAGGATTTGCTACAAAGGAAGAGTGGATGAGAGCATATGATGAGATTAATGATTTTGAAAAACTACTAACAGATGACCATTACATAATAGGGAAGTTCTTCTACCATATAAGTAAAGAGGAACAGTTAAAGAGATTTAAAGATAGAGAGAAAAATCCTTTGAAAAGATGGAAAATTACAGACGAAGATTGGCGTAATCGTGAAAAATGGGATGAGTATGTTGAAGTAATGGAAGACATGTTTGAAAAAACAAGTAAGCCAAATGCAAAGTGGCATATTATTGAAAGTAATGATAAATTGTATGCTCGTGTGAAAACGTTAAAAATCATTATTTCATTCATTGAGGATTATTTCTTAGAACATGGTATAGAATTTCCTTCTTATTATTATGAAATGAAAGAGGATATTGAAGGTTTGCAAGATGTAGGTGTGAAAGAGTAAATAAGAAAATGGCCCTGTGAATTGGTGAAACCAAATTATGGGGCTTTTTTATTTAGAAACATTTTACAATTAACAGAATAAGGTATATAATCAATAATCATATTAATATTGTTAATATGATTATTGATTATATACTATGTGGGGGTTTTACTTTGAAGGGAAGAGATGTTGTTTTAGGTTTATTAATGGAAAAGGAATTGTCTGGTTACGATATTAAAATTGTGTTTGAAGACGTATTTACTCATTTTTTTGATGGAAGTTTTGGAATGATTTATCCAACGTTACGGCAATTGGAGAATGAAGGGAAAATAAAAAAAGAGGTTGTCATGCAAGAGGGAAAACCGAATAAGAAAATGTACTTTATTACAGATGAGGGGCGTGAAGAATTTTATCAATACATGCAGACGCCTGTAGAGAAGGATGTTTTACGTTCGGATTTTTTAATGAGAATGTATTTTGGCAACTATAGTGATGATGTAACAATAAAAAAATGGATTAAAGATGAAATTGAAAGAAAAGAAGCGTACATTGCAGATCTTCGATTGAAATATGAAAAGTGGAGAGTAGGTATTACTTTCGTCGAAGAAATTTCACTAGATGTAGGTATTGCATCGTATAGTGCACAAGTGGAGACTTTGAAGAAAAAATTAGAAGAGTTAGAGGCGAAAGAAAACAATAAAACAGAAGAATGAAAAACGCATTCACAATAAATAAAGGGGTATATAAAGATGGAGCAATCAAAGGGTATTAAGATTGTCTTTTTAATGTGTCTAGGTATCTTTCTTTGTATGATTGATACGACAATTATGAATATAGCTTTACCGGCAATACAATCGAGTGTAAATACTTCATTAGAAAAGATGTCTTGGGTATTAAATGTTTATACAATGACGATTGCAGTACTTGCCATTCCGTTAGGGCGGATAGCTGATATCTTTGGAAAAGCAAAGATGTATATTCTTGGTCTGGTGATTTTTGGTGGTGGATCGGTACTTTGCGCTTTTGCTAATACAGGTGATTTTCTTATTTTTTCTCGTTTTATACAAAGTATTGGGGCAGCAATTTTATTTCCAACAAGTATGGTAATTGGTGTATCAGCTATGCCGTTAGCTAAAAGGCATGTTGCACTTGCAATTTTAGGAGTAACACAAGGATTGTCAGCTGCTATGGGGCCAGTAATAGGTGGAATTATTACGCAAAATTTAGGATGGAGATGGGTGTTCTTCTTTAATGTTCCGGTTTGTATAATAGGAATCGTGTTATGTTGCATCATGCTACAAATAAAAAATGAAGAACGTATTATCTCAAAAATAGATTGGATAGGACTACTATTAAGTAGCACAGCAATTTTTTCATTTACTCTCATATTAGTAAAAGGTAATACATGGGGATGGCAAAGTAATATTGCTTTGTCTTGTTATGCAATTAGCACTATTTCTCTTATTCTATTTATTTTAGTAGAACGAAAGATTCATAACCCAATGGTGAATTTAAAGTTATTTCAAGATCGAATGTTTGTCGGAGCGTCGATCGTTGTTATATTAAGTAATTTATTTTTAATTGGAGTTACTGTATTGCTTCCAACGTTCTTGACGAAACTACAAGGTCGAACGGAAATTGAAGCGGCTTTTTTAGTGACACCTATTTCAGCAATGATATTTTTTGTCTCACCAGTTGCAGCAACTTTAATTAAAAAACTCGGAAAAGTAACTATTATTTTGTCAGGATTTCTTGTTATGGGGCTTTCCTACTATTGGTTGCAAATGATTGATGTTCATTCAACAAATATAGAAATTATTATTCCATGTATGATATTAGGTGTCGGATATGGCTTAGTAGTGGGGCCAATTACAGTTTTAAGTGCGTCTTCGTTTGAAGGAGAATTATTAACTGCTTCTCAAAGTGTTGTATCAATGTTACGACAGGTTGGAATTGTATTGGCGGTCGCAATATTTGTCTCTAACTTAACTCATAATTTAAATGTAAATAAAGAAAAAGTATATTGTTATGCAGAAGAAAAGGTGCGGAATATTCATGTGAATAGTACTGAGCAAACTGAAATTTTACAAATGACTAAAGAAAAAATAGAGAATCAAAGTTTAGAGTCGAATATAAATAAGAAACAAAATACAATGACAATGGGATTAAGTAAAGAGAAAAAGGAAGAATTGATTCGCGACAAGACGGATGAAATATTAAGAAAAGTTCCAGTAGAATATAGGGATGTAAAAAGAGAAGAAGTTATGAGGCAAGTAACAAAAGAAGTTGAAAAACAAGAGGAAAGTATAAAGAAAGAGGTACTCACATTCTCGAATGATGTGAATCATTATGCCAAGAATCAGATGGCAATGAGTTTTACAGATTTATATAAAGCAAATGTGCCAATTATTTTAATTTGTGCTTTCGTAAGTTTGTTGTTTTGGGAAGGAAGAGCTTTGAGTAAAAAGAGAAGGGGAAGGATAGTAGAAGAAGTGTAAAGGGAAACAGGCTGCTATTAGCCTGTTTTTTCATTGTTTTCTCCTTGCATATTGTGAATAGTAGTATTTTTAATATAGCATGGGATAAGTCGAGTATGATTAGAAAGTTTTTTAGAATGAAAGGGATGAATGGAAAATGCCATTGAATATGTAACGTTATACATAGTACATTAACAAGAGGGATTAATTTTAAAAGGAGGATGGGGAATTGCTAGATAAGGCAGGGGCTTTAATAGATAATCATGTGTACACAGAAGAAGAGCAACAAAAACTATACAAACGAACGTTAATAATCGTCAGCATTTCACAAATGTTTGGCGGTGCAGGACTAGCTGCTGGTATTACAGTGGGAGCACTTCTTGCGCAGCAAATGCTTGGAACAGATGCATTTGCAGGATTACCAACTGCTATGTTTACATTGGGATCAGCATTAGCAGCTTTCATAGTAGGGAAGCTTTCGCAACGATATGGACGCCGGATAGGTCTTGCAACAGGGTTTATAGTAGGTGGATTTGGAGCAATTGGTGTTGTAATGGCAGCTTTAACGAATAGCATTATTCTTTTACTTATTTCTTTACTCATATATGGTGCCGGTACAGCCACGAATCTACAAGCTCGTTATGCAGGTACAGATTTAGCAGATAAGAAGCAGAGAGCAACGGCTGTTAGTATTACGATGGTAATGACGACTTTCGGTGCAGTTGCAGGACCAAATTTAGTAGGAGTAATGGGTAGTTTTGCGCATTCAATTGGAGTTCCTAAACTTGCAGGTCCGTTCATACTATCGGCAGCAGCATTTATACTGGCGGGTCTAGTTCTTTTTGTTATGCTTCGTCCAGATCCGTTAATTATTGCTAACATAATAGAAAGATATAAACAGGAACATACATATAAAGGGCAACCAATAACAGAAGAAGTGAAAGAAAATAAACGAGGTATTACAGTTGGAGCAATCGTAATGATACTTACGCAAATCGTGATGGTTGCGATTATGACGATGACGCCAGTTCATATGGGACACCACGGTCACGGTTTAAGTGCAGTAGGACTTGTGATAGGTTTTCATGTAGGTGCAATGTATCTTCCATCTCTCGTTACAGGAATGTTAATTGATAAAATTGGCCGAACTACAATGAGCATAGCTGGTGGAGTGATTTTACTTGCAGCGGGTGTCATAGCTGCGATAGCGCCAAGTGATTCTTTATTACTATTAATCGTTGCTCTGTCTTTACTTGGGCTAGGATGGAACCTCGGATTGATTAGTGGTACAGCACAAATCGTTGATTCCACAACACCGTCTACACGTGCTAAAACACAAGGAAAAATAGATGTTTTTATTGCGCTAGCTGGAGCTTCTGGTGGAGCGATGTCAGGTATGGTAGTAGCGAATTCAAGTTATGCGGCATTGTCATTGGCTGGAGGCGTGTTAGCGTTATTACTTATTCCTGTTGTGATATGGTCTCGAAAAGGGGCAAGAAATTAAATGAAAAAGAGGTTCTAGTTACTGACTAGAGCCTCTTTTTATACACTTAAATTAAATTCCACTCTACAATAAGTCCTAAATGTGTAAGACCACCACCGAATCCGTATAGTAAAAGTGTGTCTCCATTATTTAACTTCCCTTCTTTTATAGCTAAATCTAGAGCGAGTGGAATGGTGACTGAAGAGGTATTCCCCATATATTCCACGCTCGTTAATGTTTTTTGTATTGGAATTTGAGATTTTTCGCAAATAGATTCAATCATTCGTAAGTTAGCGCTGTGGGGTATGAACCAGTCTATATCATCTACTTGCATATTTGAGGTATGTATTAAATCTTTTATGCCTTTTGGCACTGTACGTGTTGCCCATTTATATACTTCTCTTCCATTTTGAACGATTTTTTCATTTGTTTGCAGTGGTGTGCCATTCATAGTAGTAGATAAGTTTGTTCTATATAGATGAATGCCGCCATCACCGTTTGTTCCCATGTGAGCAGCGATAAAGCTTGGGGTGTCTTCATCTCTTTCTAATAAAATAGCTCCAGCACCATCACCGAATAAAATACAGGTCGTTCTATCGGTATAATCAGTAACTTTAGATAATGTCTCTGTCGCTACGACAAGTATTTTTTCATGTGATCCAGAAGTGATTAAGCTATTACCGACGTGTAGTCCATATGTAAAACCAGCACAAGTTGCATTTAAATCAAAAGCTAGTGTATGAGGTATGTTGAAGTATTGTTGTATTTGGCAAGCAACACTAGGGAAAACGTAATCAGCAGTAGTAGTAGCGACAATGATACAGTCGACATCTTCTAAGTTTTTCTTATATGTTGTACATAAATTTTTAATTGCTTTAATGGCTAAGTTTGAGGAATATTCTTCTTCGCTAGCGATTCTTCTTTCCTTCATTCCTGTTCTTTGTACAATCCATTCATCATTCGTATGGACCATCTTTTCTAAATCGTTATTAGACAATATTTGATCTGGAACATAAGTACCAATTGCAGTAATACGAGATTTAGAATGCATAGGAACATCTCCTAATTTTTATTTTTTATAACCTGATACTAATATCAGGTTATAAAAATGTCAATATAGATTTTTGTTGTATTAAAACGATAATACTTAACTTACTATGAAGGAATTTGGCGAGTGCTGTAAAAATAATATACGAGAAGTTTCTAAAATTGATAATTGCTTTTGTTATTTTTATTGTGAGAAAAACTCGCAAAAAATGACGATTTTCTTTAGTGTGATATAGGTTGTTAAACCTTGTGAAAGCGAATTACTTATGCTACACTTTATGTAACTTAAAATGAACGGAGGGGCTTCCTTTGATCTTAATCAGATTACGTCTCAATACTTTGTGCCAATAATTGAATAGCGCTCAAAGGCTCTGTCTGTGTACAGAGTGAACGGGATTGGTCTGCCTATTTTAAAGGAACCCTTTATTAAGCTTATATGTGACAAAGAGGGAGGGACGAATACGCCCTCTTTTTGTTTTGCCTTTATAAATAGAATGGGATTGTATAGGTGAACGCTTATTGTGGATACGTATATGATCTTGGGACTTTTTGACTATAAAATAGGATGAAAGCATAGCTTTCTTCTATTTCTTTGGTGAACCCTTATCCGTTTACGAAAACACAGGCAGCGACCTGTGTTTTTTATTTTACGTAATCGAAATGGAGGAATAAATATATGGAAGAAGTATTACAAAGAGCAGTTTTAGTTGGAGTAAATGTAGGTAATGAAGATGATTTTGCATATTCGATGGAAGAGTTAACAAATCTTGCGGAAGCCTGTGATGTAGAGGTAATTGGGCAAGTAACGCAAAATTTACAACGAGTAAATCCATCGCATTATATCGGAAAAGGAAAGATTGAAGAAGTAGCAGCGTATGTACAAGAAATAGATGCGAATATGGTCATCTTTAATGATGAATTATCTCCTTCACAAATTCGAAATTTAGAAGAGGATTTAGATTGTAAGGTAATTGATCGTACCATTTTAATTTTAGATATTTTTGCGCAACGTGCGAAAACGAAAGAAGCACAGCTACAAGTAGAAGTAGCACACCTTCAGTACATGATGCCTCGTTTAATCGGTCTTCGTGAATCGTTAGGGAGACAGAGTGGCGGCGTTGGTACGAAAAATAAAGGTGTCGGTGAGAAGAAGTTAGAGTTAGACCGTCGTAAAATTGAAGAACAAATTTCAGTTTTGAATAAAGATTTAGAAGCGCTCGTTGCCCAGCGTCAAACGCAGCGAAAGCAACGTAAGAAAAATGAAATACCTGTTGTAGCATTAGTAGGTTATACGAATGCAGGAAAGTCAACGACGATGAATGCAATGCTTGAAATTTATAATGGTACAGAAGAAAAACAAGTATTTGAAAAAGATATGTTATTTGCGACGTTAGAAACATCTGTACGAAATATTGATTTGCCAGATAATAAATCATTTTTATTAACAGATACAGTTGGATTTGTAAGTAAATTACCACATCATCTTGTGAAGGCGTTCCGTTCAACGTTAGAAGAAGTAGCGGAAGCAGATTTACTTATTCACGTCGTAGATTACGCAAATCCAAATTATGAACAATTAATTGATATTACAAATGAAACGTTAAAGAAAATTGGAGTAGAAAATATTCCAACGATCTATGCTTATAACAAATCAGATATGGTGGATGTTGAAATTCCGAAAGTACAAGAAGACCGCGTGTATTTATCTGCGAAGAAACATGTTGGAATTGAAGAGCTTGTAGAAATGATTCGTTCCCATATTTATAAAGAATATACGAAATGTGAAATGTTAATTCCGTATGATCAAGGACAGGTAGTTTCGTATTTCAATAATCATGCGCACGTTTTATCAACGAGTTATGAAAATGAAGGTACGAAACTAGAAGTGGAATGTAAGACGAGCGATTACGAGAAGTATAAGCGTTTTGCAATTTAATGTAAGAGGCAACCCAGTTTGTGATTGGGTTGCCTTTTTCTATAATGTTTTACTGCTGAAAGTTACAAGGATGCAAGTCAATGATGGGAGTTAAGTTATATTTCTGGAAAAAGAAATGAAAGCAGTATAGAATAGAAATGTTTCAAAAGTCAGAATTTATTACACCTACTGTAATAAATATATATTTTGTACAGAAAGGAGCGATTCACATATGCAGGCAGTTTCACAAAAAAACACAGTAGAAACACCGACAATATATCGAATATTATTTGCGATTAGTTTCGGACATTTTTTAAATGATTCGATGCAAGCAGTTGTGCCGGCGTTGTTTCCTATTTTGGAAAAAACGATGAATTTATCCTATATGCAAGTAGGGTGGATTGCGTTTGCGTTAAATATGACGTCATCGATTATGCAACCGGTGTTTGGTATGTATTCAGATAAGAAGCCGTCACCATTTTTATTACCACTCGGTATGTTTTCAAGTATGCTTGGAATGATTGGACTCGCGTTTGCACCAAACTTTATTATTGTTATTATTTCTGTTTTATTTATTGGCTTAGGTTCCGCAGTCTTTCATCCAGAAGGCGCTCGTGTTGCGTATATGGCGGCAGGTGCAAAACGAGGGTTAGCGCAAGCGATTTATCAAGTTGGGGGAAACACGGGGAATTCTTTAGCTCCTATTTTTACAGCGCTAATTTTCGTTCCACTCGGTCAAATTGGTTCATTAGGTTTTACAGCATTTGCAGCAGTAGGAATTGCATTATTAATTTTCGTATCGAATTGGTACAAAAATGAATTAGCAACCGGCGCTGTAAGAAGGAAGAAGAGAGCTGCGCTTGAGGCGGAAAATGCAATTGTAAGTACACACATTAAATTTGTTATTATACTTCTTGTTTTTCTTACTTTTGTGCGCTCTTGGTACGGTGCCGGTATCGGGAATTTCTATCAATTTTACTTAATTGAGCATTATGGTTTATCTATAAAAAATGCCCAGTATTTCGTATTCGCATTTATGATTGCTGGTGTGTTAGGCACTTTCTTCGGGGGACCGTTAGCAGATCGATTTGGTAAGAAAAACATCATCGTATTTTCAATGTTAGGTTCAGCGCCACTTGCGCTGTTATTACCACATGTCTCACTTGTGTGGGTCGTACCTTTATTTTTATGTATCGGTTTTATTAGTTCAAGTAGTTTTAGTGTAATTGTTGTATACGCGCAAGAGCTTGTTCCGGGAAAAGTAGGGATGGTATCAGGTCTAATTGTAGGTCTTGCGTTCGGCCTTGGTGCTCTAGGCGCTGTAGTACTAGGAAAGTTAGCTGATATATATAGCCTTCAGTTCATTATGATATTATGTAGTTGTTTACCGTTAATTGGACTTACTTCATGGTTATTACCAAGTGATAAGAAAACGATAGAATAGGGGATGCACTATGAAATTATGTGAAAACGTAACAGAATTAATAGGAGATACACCTGTCGTCCGATTATCTAAATTTATTTCGGAAGACGCAGCGGACGTGTATGTGAAACTAGAAATGTTTAATCCATCACGTAGTGTGAAAGACCGTGCTGCTTATAATTTACTTCACGTTGCAGAAGAAAATGGTCTCATTAAACCAGGGGATACAATTATTGAACCGACAAGTGGGAATACAGGAATTGGTTTAGCGATGAACGCAGCAGCTAAAGGGTATAAAGCGATTTTAATTATGCCAGACAATATGTCAAAAGAGCGTATTAATTTATTGAAAGCATACGGGGCAGAAGTAGTTTTAACACCAGCAGAACAAAGAATGCCAGGAGCAATTGCGAAGGCATTAGAACTGCAAAAACAAATACCGAATAGTTTTATCCCGCAACAATTTGAAAATCCAGCTAATCCGAATATTCACCGTTATACGACTGCACTTGAAATTTACGAACAAATGGATGGAGAGCTTGATGCTTTTGTTGCAACGGCAGGAACAGGCGGAACGATTACAGGGACTGGTGAAACGTTAAAAGAGAAATTACCAAACTTATATATTGCAGTAGTGGAACCGAAAGGATCTCCCGTTTTATCAGGTGGTGTACCAGGTCCTCATAAACTAGTAGGAACAAGCCCAGGATTTATTCCGAAAAACTTAAATACAGAAGTGTATAACGAAATTATTCAAATTGCAGACGAAGAGGCTTTAACGACAATGAGAAATATAGCTAGACAAGAAGGATTATTAGTTGGGCCATCTTCTGGAGCATCTGTTTACGCTGCAATTATGATAGCGAAACGTCTAGGCGTTGGTAAAAAAGTTTTATGTATTGCGCCTGATACAGGTGAACGTTATTTGAGCATGGGGTTATTTGAATAAAAAGGATAGAAACACCTTAATAGTGAATAGCTGCTATTAAGGTGTTTGTTTTATGGAATGAAGAGGGGGAGAAGAACAATGAAACTATTAAAACCAATACATGAATATAGTGAGCATATTACGGCGTATAGACAAGCGTTTTTACACTCAGGGGAACAACCACATGGAAGTAGTTCTTTACAAAACTTTGATTCTCTTGATGAATGGTTTGAAAAAGTGAGTAAACAAGAACTAGGAGAAAATTTACTAGCTAATCGAGTGCCATCTAGTCAGTTTTTAAGTTTTGAAAAAGGAGAACTTATAGGTTTTGTGAATATTAGACATAGATTAAATCCAGAATTATTACGGGAAAGCGGTCATATTGGATATAGTGTCCATCCAAATAAACGTCGCCACGGTTACGCTACGAAACAACTACAACTTGCATTAGCTGAAGCGCAAAAGTTAGGATTGCAGAAAGTATTAATAACTTGCGATAAATCCAATATCGGTTCTGCTAAAACGATTCAAAAGGTTGGAGGTGTGTTAGAAAATGAAGTAGTTTCTTCTCGTACTGGTGAAGTTATTCAGCGCTATTGGATAGAAATATGATTAAGTAGGAATTTGAAAAGGTAATGCAAGCTGTAATATCGAAATAGATAAATGAAATATAGGGGATTACTGCAATTTTAGGGGGAAATGAAATGGGATTAAAAGAGAGAGCGATAGAGATGTCAGAGATTTATAGGAAAAATCCGAAAGTAGAAGCTATTATTTTAGCGGGTTCAGTAGCTAGAAAGCTTGAAGATGAACATTCAGATATAGAATTACATATTTTATGGTCAACACCGCCGGAAGATGAGGATCGTAGGGCCCCTATTTATCATATTGATGGGAAAATATTATCGTATCATCCGTATGAGGAAGAAGAATGGTCGGAAACGTATTTAACGAAAGAGGGAATTAAATTAGAGATTAGTAACTTTTTAACAGAGACAGTAGAGAAAGTAATTTCGGATGTGGTGGATCAATATGATATAAATTATGAAAAACAATGTATTGTATCATCCATTCATGATGGTGTTAGTTTGTATGGAGAAGGGAAAGTGAATGAATTAAAAGAAAAAGTAGCGGCATATCCAGATGAACTAGTAAAACGGATGATTTCAGAAAATCTATGGTTAAGTAATCGTTGGCACAATCGAAAGGCGCTTTTAAAACGGAAAGATTGGCTTATGCTTTATGACGTTATTTGCGAAGTACAAAGGAACGTATTCGGTGTTTTATTTGGTTTGAATAAAATGTACGTACATCATCCAGCGTTTAAATGGATGCCTAATAATGTGGAACGAATGACTATTAAACCTGAAAAATTATATGAACGTATGGCGGACACATTAATAGGGAATCCAGAAAAAAGTGTGCAGGAGTTAGAGTTGCTAATAGAAGAAGTGTTGCAACAAGTTCATACATACGCGCCAGGAGTAAATGTGGATGAGCAAGAAAAATCTATTTTTTGTTTTGTGAAATAGAAAATAGTGATAAGGGGGAAGTTATGGGTTTTTTTAATAGGTTTTTTAAAAAAGTTGAAAAAGTAAATGAGCAAGAAGCTACTCTTCATGAATTAAGTGAAGAATTGTATGTTGAATCACCGGTAGAGGAAGCGACTAGTTACTGGGTATCAATGGCACAAAATATAATTGTTAATGCTGTAAAGGCGGCTGACAATGATGTGGAACGTGCCTTCGTATTATTGAACTTGAAGAAAGGTGAGGCCTCATTTGATATTTTTTATCAAATAAATGGGCAATTGTATTTCTGGGATCAGCTCGAAAATGAGACGATAAGAAATACAATTCAGAACGAGTTGTTACCGCAAGCTCCAGAAGTTTCAAATGCAGTAAATGAGCAATTTCGTGAAGCTGATCACCCTATAATTTCGTTCGCACAATTGCAGTTTGAATGGGAAACGAAAGCCTGGTTCTCACATATAATTTGGGAAGATAACCTTGCTGCTCAATTGCCCAAAACTCAAATTCTAAATGAATGGTTTCGTGTAATTAAAGAAGAAACGAAAAATAGACCACTGGATAGTGATGTGAAATTTTCTTGGTATCCATCAAACTCTTAAAAAACTAATACAGAGAGACAGGTTATGTTTCTAGATGATTTGTATTATTGAATAAGTATCAATAATACGTAATTCTTTTTCTATTGCCTATTAGAATTCGTTATGTACTAATCCACCTGTTTTCTAAACTAAAACTTACATTTTGAATTTTTAAATAGATTGTAATACATAAAAATTCAAAATATAAGTTGACACTATTTTTAATGTGTGATAAAAATGATAGTAATCAATTCGGAAAATAATATTTGGGCAATGAAAGGGTATAGTAGTGAATATCTCCCTATTTCAGAGAGCTGATGGTTGGTGTGAATCAGTATATAGATTATTCATGAAGTTCGTCCTGGAGCATCTTTCATAAATCTCACATTATGAGGAAATGAAAGACGGTAGTTTATACCGTTATCAAATAAAGTGGTGAAGATTTTTCACAACTAGGGTGGTACCGCGATATTTATCGTCCCTACGTATTTACGTAGGGACGTTTTTTATTTAGGGCCTAACTTTGGTGTGGCTTCATAACTAGGGTGGTACCGCGATATTTTATCGTCCCTACGTTTTTGCGTAGGGGCGTTTTTATTTAGGTGGTTTCTTAGTATTCTTCACAACTAGGGTGGTACCGCGATATTTTTGTCGTCCCTACGTATTTACGTAGGGGCGTTTTTTTATTATTAGGGAGGAAGTGAACGTATTAGAAAAGAGTATTGATAGAACAATATAAATACCGAATTGTAACAAAGAAAAAGAGACAGAGAGGAGATTAACAAATGAATTCACAGCAATGGACATCGAAATTAGGTTTCGTATTAGCTGCAGCAGGTTCAGCAATTGGTCTAGGGGCGATTTGGAAGTTCCCGTACATGGCCGGAATTGGAGGGGGCGGCGCGTTCTTCCTTATTTTCATCGGTTTCACATTATTAATTGGTTTACCGCTATTATTAGCTGAATTCGTTATCGGAAGAAGTACACAAAAAGAGGCCGTTGATGCATATAGAGAAATCGCACCAAAAACATTATGGCCATGGTTAGGGAAATTAGGAATTGTAACTTGTTTCATACTACTTTCTTTCTACAGTGTTGTAGGAGGCTGGATTTTATTATACTTATGGAATGCAATTACAGGTAGACTATGGGAAGGAAATGGGGCATACGAAGCTACGTTTGGTGAAATCATTTCCAATCCATATTTAGCAGTTGGGTCACAGCTATTATTCATCCTAATTACTATTTTCATCGTAAGTAAAGGTGTACAAAATGGTGTTGAAAAAGTAAATAAATATTTCATGCCAGCATTATTCGTTTTATTCTTTGTTTTAATCGTTCGTGCACTTACGTTAGATGGTGCTGGAGAAGGAGTTCGTTTCTTCTTACAACCTGACTTCTCACATGTAACATCAGAAGTTATATTATACGCAATGGGGCAATCGTTCTTCTCATTATCTGTCGGGGTAGCCGTTATGGTAACGTATAGCTCATACTTACCGAAAGAAGAAAGCTTACCACGTTCAGCATTTTCTATCGTAGCCTTAACTCTTGTTATTACATTACTTGCAGGACTTGCAATTTTCCCAGTTGTGTTCGCATTTGGAATGGAACCATCTCAAGGACCTGGGCTATTATTTATCGTATTGCCAGCTATTTTCAGTAAAATGGCATTCGGAAAATTATTCTTCATCGTTTTTTTATTACTATTCTTCTTTGCTACGATTACATCAGCAATTTCGATGTTAGAAATTAGTGTTGCATCGTTAACATCAAAAGGTAAAGGGAAACGTGAAAAAATGGCCTTAATCGTAGGGTTATTAATCTTCGTTGTTGGGGTACCATCAGCATTATCATTCGGTATATTAAGTGATCTGAAGATTTTCGGGAAGACAGTCTTTGATTTAGCGGACTATGCAGTAAGTAACGTATTAATGCCACTTGGTGTATTATTAGTTTCTATCTTTGTTCCTTTAAAAATGAAGAAAGATGTATTAATGAAAGAGCTAGGTGTAAGTAAAAATAAAGGATACAAACTATTTGTGTTATGGTTATTCTTACTTCGCTTTATCGCACCAATTGCGATTATTATCGTATTCTTAAATGTACTTGGCATTATATAAATAGAAAGGTAGCGTATCATACAAAGATACGCTACCTTTTTATTTTGCTCTTTTTTGCAGTTCGTTTACCGTTACGAACTGATATCCCTTCTTAGATAAAGAATCTAAAATACCTTCAATCGTTTGTAAATTTTCATTAGACTCATCATACATAGAATGCAATAAAATGATAGAACCTGGTTTTACATTTTTATTAACATATTTAATTTTATCAGCCGCAGATTTATAAAAAGTATCGGGCTCAAGATCCCATATAATCGTTTCGATATTATTTTTATTTAAATAATAGGGTAGTCCAATTAATTTTTTTCCGTTAGGGGGCCTAAAATCAATTGCGTCTGTAAATCCTGTTTGGCGGATTAATGAATTCGTTTTTTCTATTTCATCTTTAATAAAAGAAGGTGTTTTGAAAACCATTCTATTATGAGAATATGTATGGTTTCCAAGTTGGTTCCCAGATTGCGCGATAGCTTCTCCTAACGATAGATTTTTCTCTAATTCATTTCCAATTAAAAAGAAAGTAGCTTTAGCGTTGTATTTATCTAGTAGCGGTAATATTTGTTTTACATTGTTAGTAGGGCCATCATCAAAAGTTAAAGCGATCACTTTTTCATTTGTTTCTACGCGTTGTGTTAAATCTCCAAATAATTGAAAGCTTCTTGCGTTCATCAATTTGTATGTTCCGAATAATGCCGTGATAATAAAGAATAGTGTAACGATCGTAATGATAATTTTTTTCTTCATAACGTAACCTCACAATGATTTTTGATTCAATTAAAAAGTATTATATCAAACTAAGTAATTTCGTGCTTTAAGAAGGGTGTGGATGCAAGGAGAAGGAATTTATCATATAATAAAATACAAAAGGTATATTAGGAGGTGTTTATATGGCGATTATAATTCAATTGCCAGACACTGCAACGTCTCATGCAAAGCCAAGTATGGAAATGGCGATACTTTGCGTGAGGTAGACAAGTAATATACAATCGCCTATATGAGCTCGTATCATTTTTTATATTTGGCTTTGCACCTTATTGAAATGAACCATAAAAAATAAGGGGCGAGCAGAAATGAAATACGTAAAAGCTAATGCTGTTTTACCGGAGAGTTTAATTACTGAAATTCAAAAGTATATACAAGGTGAAACAATTTACATTCCGAAACAAGAAACGAAACATTATAAATGGGGTACACGATCTGGCGGAAGAAAACAATTAGATGAAAGAAATAAAGCAATTAAAGAAGCGTTTAAAAGTGGGATTGCTATTCATCAACTTGCAGAAGAATATTTTCTTTCTGGGGAAACGATTAAAAAGATTGTGTATTCTAAATAAGAGGAAAAGAGTCTGATTCATATATTACTTTGAATCAGACTCTTTTTGTTTTATATGTATTGGATATATGAAGTGTGAACGGGCATGATAATAGAAAAAATGTGCCGTTTTTTATTAAATGCTATACAGAACATTTGAAGAGTAGAAAGGTGAACATATATGAATCATATTGGACAAATAACGATAGAGCTTTTAATTGGTTTTTTTGTTCTATTAATTGCTACAAAAATATTAGGGAAAACACAAATATCTCAGCTAACGCCCTTTGATTTTATTTCTGCAATCGTCCTAGGTGAGCTCGTTGGAAATTCAATATATGATCCTAAAATTAAAGTATGGTCTATTTTATATTCAGTATTTGTTTGGGTAATTTTAATTTATACTATTGAAGTGATAACACAAAAAGTAAGAGGGACAAGAAGGTTTTTTGAAGGATATCCTTCAATTATTATTCGTAATGGAAAGATTGATCGTGAACAATTAAGCGTAAATCATTTGGATATAAACCAATTACAACAAATGCTTAGGCAACAAAAAGATATATTTTCAATCCGAGAAGTTGAATATATGATATTGGAACCTAACGGAAACATAAGCGTTTTGAAAAAAAGTAAATACGAATCTCCTACTGTAAATGATTTAAGTTTAAAACATAAGCCTGTATACTTACCAATTTCATTAATTAGTGATGGAAAAGTAGTTAAGGATAATTTGAGGGAAGCGGGATTTGATGAAGGGTGGCTTTATAAACAAATAAAGCAAAAAGGAATTACTAAATTTGAAGACGTATTATATGCGGAATGGAAAACAGATGATGGCTTCTTTTGTCAGGAAATGCAGCGGTAGAGAATAAGTGATATATGTAATGTTTGTTTCTAAGTTATCTTTTACATATCAAAAAACGTAATCATTGTATACAATAAAACTAGATCAACAATTTGTATGGAGTGATAAAGATGGAAGCGTTTATTAGAAGTGATCAATATAATTTTATAAAATCACAAGCTTATATTTTAGCAAACGGGCATGCAACGGCAAATGATAGAGGTGTAATTCAAGCGTTAAAATCGCTTGCGATTGAAAAGATAATACATGTATTTGAGAATTTAACGGATGAACAGAAAGAGTTAATTGATACGGTATTAACAGTTCAAAATAGAGAAGATGCAGAATCATTTTTAATGAAAATAAATCCGTATGTAATTCCGTTTCAAGAAGTTACAGCACAAACATTAAAAAAGTTATTTCCTAAGGCGAAAAAGTTAAAACTTCCTGATATGGAAGAAATAGATATGAAAGAAATATCTTATTTAAGCTGGATTGATAAGGGATCAAGCAGGAAATTTATTATAGCGAAAAATGATAAAAATAAATTTGTTGGTCTGCAAGGAACGTTCCAAAGTTTAAATAAAAAAAGCATTTGTTCATTATGTCATGGGCATGAAGAAGTAGGAATGTTTTTAGTTGAAATTAAAGGCGATGTACCAGGAACTTTCGTTAAAAAGGGAAACTACATTTGCAAAGATGGTGTAGCTTGCAATCAGAATATGAAATCGCTAGATAAATTGAACGATTTTATTGACCGCTTGAAGAAATAACGAGAAAACCTCTAGTATTTAAACTGGAGGTTTTTATTTTTTGAAGAAGTAAAATAAGCTTTCTTTGTAAATGTAGATTTATAATGAAATTTGATAAAAATATCTATTATGATACAGTTGCTTATATGCAAGGAGGTAAAACATGGATTACCTTTTATCGAAAGAAAAAGTGAAGCGATGGCCCAAAGATATGATAGCGGCGGGGCGTTGTCATACTGTTGGCCTTAAATCGGATGGCACGGTAGTAGCGGTGGGCCGGAATAAAGAAGGTGAATGTAATGTAAGTGGCTGGCGAGATATTGAAGCAGTCGCAGTGGGCAATGTTCATATGGCAACGAACACGGGTAATGCTCATACAATCGGTCTTACATGTGACAGTACTACGGTAGCAGTGGGTTGGAATAAGCATGAACAATGTGATGTAAACGATTGGCATAATATTGTAGCGGTTGCGGCAGGGTGGCGTCGTACTATTGGCCTTAAATCGGATGGCACGGTAGTAGCGGTGGGCCGAAATAAAGAAGGAGAATGCAATGTAAGCAGTTGGCAAGGTATTGTGGCAGTCACAGCGGGTGACTGGCATACAGTCGGTCTTAAATTGGACGGCACATTGACGACTGTGGGGAATAATCGATATGGTCAATGCGATGTAAGTAGCTGGCGAGGTATTGTAGCGGTCAAGGCTGGGTATCTTCATACTGTTGGTCTTAAACGAGACGGTACGGTGACAGCAGTGGGGAATGATAAACATAACCAGTGTGATGTAAGTGGCTGGATAGATATTGTAGCAATAGCGGCTGGTACGAATCATACAATCGGACTAAAATCAGATGGTACCGTGCTGGCAGTGGGCTGGAATGAGTATGGTCAATGTAACGTAAGTGATTGGCGCGATATTGTAGCGATAGCGGCTGGTTGTGCACATACAGTCGGACTAAAATCAGACGGCACGGTGGTCGCGGTAGGTAATAATGAATTTGGCCAATGCGATGTAGGTAGCTGGCGCGACATTCGGTTGCCTGGCAAATAGTCAATTTACAATCAATGATTAGTAATATTATTCTATTTTAGGAGTAATTATGGAATAGGATATGTAGAAAATAATTAAACTTAAATCTACTGAATAAGAATCTCTTTTGAAAAGGGATTCTTATTATTTTTCATAAAATGAGGGTCTAAATGGAATTTTTGAACAAACTATATTTCAAAATTACAGTAGAAGATATAAATAAAGTATAGAGGAGATAAAGGAATGCTTAAAAGGTTTTTACTTTCTTTACCGGATGTTTTACTTATATGTATCGTTCTTTACATAACGTACACAAATTCTTTTAGCTTTGGACAAATGTTAGTAATTTCGATTGCAATCGGAATCATTGGTGGTCTTGTTATAAGGATTGGTAAGGATGTATTTATGTATATAAGGTGGACAATGAAACAGAGGAAATCTTGAATACGTTGTATTGCTGTTAGGAGAAGATGAAATGACTAAGAAAAAGAGTAGAGTGAAAAATGAAGTAGCGCTTTGGGCATTAACAGCGGTTGTTCTCATCATTGTATGGTACTTTTATCAAAAATAAAAACGCATCGTATTAAAAAAGCACGATGCGTTTTTATTATTTTTTTTGCCAATTTTTTTTAATAAAGTCTTCACGACCAGATTCCTTTTGCTCAATAGCATATTTCTCTGGATTCTTTTTATAGAAATGTTGGTGGTATTCCTCTGCTGCGTAAAAAGGTGCAGCAGGACGAATTTCAGTCACGATTGGATCTTTAAACATACCGCTTTCTGTAAGAGCTTGTTTTGATTTTTCGGCAAGCCCTTTTTGTGTTTCGTTATGATAAAAAATAGCGGTACGATAAGATGGACCACGGTCAAAAAATTGTCCGCCATCATCAGTTGGATCGATTTGTGGCCAATATAAGTCTAGTAATTTCTGATAAGGAAAAATAGAAGGATCGAATGTAATTTGAACAACTTCTAAATGTCCAGATGTTCCAGCTTTTACTTGTTCATATGTTGGGTTTTCTACATGACCTCCTGCATAGCCAGAAAGTACTTTATGAATACCAGGAAGTTCATCAAATGGTTTTACCATGCACCAAAAGCAACCGCCTGCGAAGGTTGCGAGTTCGTATGTTTTTTCGGACATTGCTGTAATCCTCCTAAATGTATATGTTTTATATAGTATTATATAAATTGTTTTATTGCGCAATAAAAAAGATTTGAAAATATATGTTTTTTATAAACAAGATCCTCCGCTCACATCAATTAATTGTCCAGTTACCCAGCGGCTGTCTGGAGAAGCAAGGAATGCAGCAGTATCGGCAATGTCTTCTACTTCACCTAAGCGATTGAAAGCGGAAATAGTAGTAGCGTACTGCTTCATCATCGGGTCGCTCAAGAGTTCTGCATTCATATCTGTTTTAATAAATCCTGGAAGTATTGCATTCACCGTTATTCCTCGTGCTCCAAGCTGTTTTGCTAGCGTAAAAGTCATTGTATTAATAGCGCCTTGCGTCATACTATATGCAACAAAATCAGGTAAAGAAATGCGGGTGGCAGCGGATGAAATATTAATAATTCGGCTATTGTCACGTAAACGTGGCAGTGCTTGTTGAATGATAAAGAATGGTGCTTTTGCATTTACTGAAAACATTCTATCAAAAAATTGTTCAGTCGTTTCTTCAATAAAAGCACCAGGACCAATGCCAGCATTGTTTATTAAAATATCAAATTGTGTTTCACCAGTGCGCTTTTGTAATTCAGTATCTAAAGCTTTATAAAGGTTTTCTACACCGTGTAAGGATTCTAAATTTGCGCCGATAGAAAAAGCTTGGCCACCATCTGATCGAATTTCCTGAACAGTTTCTTCAGCGTCATCTTTTCGATTACCGTAATGAACAGCAACCAATGCACCGTCATTTGCTAAACGTTTAGCGATCGCTCGTCCAATTCCTCGGCTTGCTCCTGTAACTAACGCTACTTTCCCTTTTAACATAGTTTCCTCATCTCCTCATAAACTTTATAAGTTTTTCTTTATGTAGTAATGCAAACATACTTAAGTAATATATGAGTGTATGTAAGTAATGCATTCCAATTTTGATTTGAGAAAAAATAAATAGAATGAATTTTGATTTTTTCAAAAAATATGTTGACAACGAAAAGAACAACGTCCTATAATACGTGTAACAAATAAAAGTTAATTAAGAATTTTCTAACTTTATATGTTGTATATGCAAAGAAGAGGAAAGTAGATGATTATGATCGTTTCAGAGAGCTACTCCAAGGCTGTGAGGGTAGTAACAATCGAATCATTGAAGATCACCTCGGAGCATCGCTTGCGAAAGGGAAACTGAGTAGAGGGCGGCGGCATCGTCTCCGGTAAAAGGACGGAGGTCTGATTGGACCTACAAAGCTTATATTTCGTGAGAAGTATAAGGAAGCTGAGTGGTAACGCGAAACTCTCGCCTCAGCAATCAAAGCTACTAAATTGTAGTAGTTGATTGCTGAGGCGAGAGTTTTTATTTTTAAAAATAGAAGAAGAGAATGCGTAGAAGAGGAGAGTAAATGATAAAGATTGTTTCAGAGAGCTGCCCCGAGGCTGTGAGGGTGGTAACAATTCAATCATTGAAAATCACCTTGGAGCACTACTTTTGAAAACTAGTAAAAAGTAGCGGGGGTGTTCCCGATAGAAAAACAAAAGTCTAATTGGACTTGCAGAGCTTATGTTTCGTGAGAAGTATAAGGAAGCTGAGTGGTACCACGATTCCCTCGTCTCAGCAATGGATTGCTACAAGTATGTAAGTAATCGATTGTTGAGACGAGTATATTTTTAAGGGTTATATACTGAATATTCTGTTAAAAATACTCATCTCAGCAATCGATGTAGAAATAGATTGCAAAAATAGAGAAAAAAGAGGAGCGATGTGAGATGGGAAACCAGTACATTTACATGAATGGGGAATTTGTAGAAAAAGAAAAGGCAGTTGTTTCAGTGTATGATCACGGTTTTTTATACGGAGACGGTGTATTTGAAGGGATTCGTAGTTACGGAGGAAATGTATTTTGTTTAAAAGAACATGTGAAACGATTGTATGAATCAGCGAAATCTATTTTACTAACAATTCCAATGACGGTAGAAGAAATGGAAGAAGCAGTTTTACATACACTCCAAAAAAATGAATACGCTGATGCTTATATTCGCTTAATTGTCTCAAGAGGAAAAGGTGACTTAGGACTTGATCCGAGAAGTTGTGTGAAGCCGAGCGTAATTATCATTGCAGAACAATTAAAGTTATTCCCACAAGAATTTTATGATAATGGGCTAAGCGTTGTATCTGTTGCATCAAGACGTAATACGCCAGACGCGTTAGATCCACGTATTAAGTCAATGAATTATTTAAATAACGTACTTGTAAAAATTGAGGCGGCACAAGCAGGAGTGTTAGAGGCTCTTATGTTAAATCAACAAGGATATGTTTGTGAAGGTTCTGGCGATAATGTTTTCGTTGTGAAAGATGGAAAAGTATTAACCCCGCCATCCTATTTAGGGGCATTAGAAGGTATTACGAGAAATAGTGTTATCGAGCTATGTGAACGACTGAGTATTCCGTGTGAGGAAAGACCATTCACTCGCCATGACGTATATGTAGCGGATGAAGTATTTTTAACAGGAACAGCAGCGGAGTTAATTCCAGTTGTAAAAGTTGATTCGAGAGAAATTGGAGATGGGAAACCAGGAAGTGTAACGAAACAATTGACCGAAGAATTTAAAAAATTAACGAGAGAAAGAGGAGTACGTGTTCCCGGGCTGACGGAAAGCTTAGCATAAATAAGGAGAGGAGTTAATTGAAATGAAGCAGCAGTATACAGCGTATGAGAAGTTACAGTGTGAAGAAATGACAGGCGCTGGGCACGTGATTCAAGGTTTGAAGAAATTGGGTGTAACGACCGTTTTCGGCTATCCAGGCGGAGCGATTTTACCAGTATACGATGCGTTATACGAAAGTGGTTTGAAACATGTTTTAACTCGTCATGAACAAGCTGCCATTCATGCGGCTGAAGGATATGCGAGAGCTTCTGGGAAGGTCGGGGTAGTCTTTGCTACCTCTGGCCCAGGGGCGACAAATTTAGTTACGGGCTTAGCAGACGCTTATATGGATTCGATTCCTTTAGTTGTCATTACCGGCCAAGTTGCAACGCCTTTAATTGGTAAAGATGGATTTCAAGAAGCGGATGTTGTCGGAATTACAGTACCTGTTACGAAGCATAATTACCAAGTTCGTGATGTAAATCATGTATCACGAATTGTGCAAGAAGCTTTTGACATCGCCAAAAGCGGAAGACCGGGACCAGTATTAATCGATATTCCAAAAGATGTTCAAAATGCAAAAGTCACCAGTTTCTTTAATGAAGAAGTTGATATTCCGGGGTACAAACCAGAACTTGTACCAGACAGCATGAAACTTAGAGAGGTGGCTAAAGCAATTTCAAAATCAAAGCGTCCACTTCTTTATATTGGAGGAGGTGTCATTCATTCAGGTGGATCCGATGAACTCTTCGAATTCGCAAGGGAGAACCGTATTCCAGTCGTTTCAACTTTAATGGGACTTGGTGCATATCCACCGGGAGATCCATTGTTTCTAGGGATGCTTGGTATGCATGGGACATACGCTGCTAATATGGCGGTAACAGAATGTGATTTACTACTTGCATTAGGTGTACGCTTCGATGATCGTGTAACAGGAAAATTAGAACTTTTTTCTCCGCACTCGAAAAAAGTACATATTGATATTGATCCTTCTGAGTTTCATAAAAATGTAACTGTAGAGCATCCGATTGTTGGTGATGTGAAAAAAGCGTTACACATGTTGTTACATATGTCTATTTATACACAAACAGATGAATGGCTTCAGAAAGTAAAGGCATGGAAAGAAGAATATCCACTTTCTTATAAGCAAAAAGAATCTGAGTTAAAACCACAGCATGTGATCAACTTAGTAAGTTAATTAACGAATGGTGAAGCGATTGTCACAACAGAAGTAGGACAGCATCAAATGTGGGCTGCTCACTTCTATAAAGCAAGAAAACCTCGGACGTTCCTTACCTCTGGAGGATTAGGAACAATGGGGTTTGGGTTCCCAGCGGCAATTGGTGCTCAGCTTGCAAAAGAAGAAGAACTTGTCATTTGTATTGCAGGTGATGCTTCTTTTCAAATGAACATTCAAGAACTACAAACAATTGCTGAAAATAATATCCCTGTAAAAGTATTTATTATAAATAACAAATTTTTAGGGATGGTAAGGCAATGGCAAGAAATGTTTTATGAAAATCGTTTATCAGAGTCAAAAATTGGCTCACCAGATTTTGTGAAAGTGGCAGAAGCTTATGGAGTGAAGGGATTAAGGGCGACAAATTCAACAGAGGCGAAACAAGTGGTGTTAGAAGCATTTGCTCACGAAGGTCCTGTCGTAGTTGATTTTTGTGTAGAAGAAGGTGAAAACGTATTTCCGATGGTTCCGCCAAACAAAGGGAATAACGAAATGATTATGAAGAGGTGGGAAGAATGAGTCATACTTTTTCACTCGTTATTCATAACGAGCCAAGTGTCTTATTACGTATAAGTGGAATTTTTGCTCGGCGTGGCTATTATATTTCTTCTTTACATTTAAACGAAAGAGATACGAGTGGCGTTTCTGAAATGAAACTCACAGCAGTTTGTACTGAAAATGAAGCGACATTACTTGTTAGTCAGTTGAAAAAATTAATTGATGTACTGCAAGTAAATAAATTATAAGGGGTGTATGGAGTATGAAAACGTATTATGAGAAAGATGCAAATGTAGAGTTATTACAAGGGAAAACAGTTGCGGTAATTGGTTATGGATCTCAAGGGCATGCGCAGGCACAAAATTTACGTGATTCAGGTGTGGAAGTTGTAGTTGGTGTTAGACCTGGTAAATCGTATGAAGTAGCAAAAGCAGATGGATTTGAAGTAATGTCTGTTTCAGAAGCGGTTCGAACCGCACAAGTTGTACAAATGTTATTGCCAGATGAACAGCAAGCACATGTATATAAAACAGAAGTAGAAGAGAATCTCCGTGAAGGACAAATGTTACTTTTCTCACATGGATTTAACATTCACTTCGGTCAAATTAATCCGCCAAGTTACGTAGATGTAGCAATGGTTGCGCCAAAAAGTCCAGGTCATCTCGTTCGCCGTGTATATCAAGAAGGAAATGGTGTTCCGGCATTAGTCGCAGTGCATCAAGATGCGACGGGAACAGCGCTACATGTAGCATTAGCGTATGCAAAAGGTGTAGGTTGTACACGGGCGGGTGTAATTGAAACGACATTCCAAGAAGAAACCGAAACGGATTTATTCGGTGAGCAAGCTGTACTTTGCGGCGGGGTAACTGCACTTGTGAAGGCCGGGTTCGAAACGTTAACGGAAGGTGGATATCGTCCTGAAATTGCATACTTTGAATGTTTGCATGAATTAAAGCTAATTGTTGACTTAATGTACGAAGGTGGATTAACGAATATGCGCCATTCTATTTCAGATACGGCAGAGTTTGGAGATTATGTAACAGGATCGAGAATTGTTACAGATGAAACGAAGAAGGAAATGAAGCGTGTTCTGACAGAAATTCAGCAAGGTGAATTTGCGAAGAAATGGATTTTAGAAAATCAAGCAGGGCGTCCGACGTATAACGCAATGAAAAAAGCAGAACAAAATCATCAATTAGAAAAAGTGGGAGCAGAGCTTCGTGAAATGATGAGTTGGATTCATGCACCGAAAGAATTAGTAAAGAAATAGAGTAAGAGAGTATAAATGAAAAATATGTAAGAGGGGATTTGACAAGATGAGAAGTGACATGATTAAAAAAGGTTTTGATAAAGCGCCGCACCGTAGTTTATTAAAAGCAACTGGTTTGAAAGATGAAGATTTTGATAAACCTTTCATAGCGATTTGTAATTCTTTTATTGAAATTATTCCAGGGCATAAACACTTGAACGAGTTTGGGAAACTTGTAAAAGAGGCAGTTCGTGCGGCAGGTATGGTACCATTCGAATTCAATACAATTGGAGTTGACGATGGTATTGCGATGGGACATATCGGTATGCGTTATTCTCTTCCGAGTCGTGAAATAATTGCAGATTCAGTAGAAACGGTTGTAAATGCACACTGGTTTGACGGCATGATTTGTATCCCAAACTGTGACAAAATTACACCAGGTATGATGATGGCTGCACTACGTATTAATATTCCGACTGTGTTTGTTTCAGGCGGCCCGATGGCAGCAGGAAAAACATCTAAAGGAGAAGTTGTTGATCTGAGTTCCGTTTTTGAAGGAGTAGGAGCTTATCAATCTGGGAAAATTTCAGAAGAAGAATTAAAAGATATTGAAGATCATGGCTGTCCATCTTGTGGCTCTTGTTCGGGTATGTTTACCGCGAACTCTATGAATTGTTTATGTGAAGTGTTAGGTTTAGCTCTTCCTGGTAACGGGAGTATTTTAGCAATTGATCCAAGACGTGAAGAGTTAATTAAACAAGCAGCAGAGAAATTGAAAATTTTAATTGAAAGAGATATTAAACCAAGAGACATTGTAACGGAAGAAGCAATTGATGATGCGTTTGCGCTTGATATGGCGATGGGCGGTTCAACAAATACAGTGTTGCATACATTGGCGCTCGCGCAAGAGGCTGGATTAGATTACGATATGAACCGTATTGATGCCGTTTCAAGACGTGTACCACATTTATGTAAAGTAAGCCCTGCTTCCAATTGGCATATGGAAGATATTGATCGTGCGGGCGGGATTAGTGCAATTTTGAAAGAGATGAGCCGGAAAGAAGGAGTACTTCATCTTGATCGAATAACTGCTACGGGGCAAACATTAAGAGAAAATATTGCTGAGGCAGAGATTAAAGATAAGGAAGTTATTCACTCTCTTGAAAACCCTCATAGTGAGGAAGGAGGATTGCGTATATTAAAAGGCAACCTTGCGAAAGATGGAGCGGTTATTAAAAGCGGTGCAACAGAGGTAAAGCGTTTTGAAGGACCTTGCGTTATTTTTAATTCACAAGATGAGGTACTTGCTGGCATTATGCTTGGGAAAGTGAAAAAAGGAGATGTAGTTGTCATTCGTTATGAAGGACCAAGAGGTGGCCCTGGTATGCCAGAAATGTTAGCACCAACATCAGCAATTGCTGGAATGGGATTAGGTGCTGAGGTTGCATTATTAACGGATGGACGTTTCTCTGGAGCTTCACGTGGAATTTCAGTAGGACATATTTCACCAGAAGCAGCAGCTGGTGGAACGATCGCACTTCTTGAACAAGGGGATATTGTATGTATTGATGTTGAAGAACGCTTGCTAGAAGTAAGTGTGAGTGATGAGGAATTAGAAAAGCGTAAAAAAGAATGGAAACGACCAGAACCGAAAGTGAAAACTGGCTGGCTTGGACGTTATGCACAAATGGTAACATCGGCGAATACAGGGGCTGTTCTGAAAATCCCGAATTTTGATTGAGCCAATTTAAAAGAGATAAGGATGATATATAATGGTGCAAAAGGTAAAGGAGAGAGTGAAAATTGAAGATATCTTAATGGCTCATAATTGCATGAAAGATATTGTTATTAAAACACCGTTACAACGTGATACAGTTTTATCTGAGAAATATGATTGTGACGTTTATGTAAAACGAGAAGACTTACAATTAATTCGCTCTTTCAAAATTCGTGGTGCATACAATTTGATTCAAAGTTTACCGAAAGAAAAGTTACAAAACGGTGTTGTTTGTGCAAGTGCTGGTAATCATGCGCAAGGAGTTGCTTATACATGTAATTTATTGAAGATTCCGTCGAAAATATTTATGCCCACAACAACACCGAAACAAAAAGTATCACAAGTACAATTTTTCGGTGGTGATTTCGCAGAGATTGTATTAGTTGGTGATACATTCGATAGCTCTTTCCAAGAAGCACAGTGTTATTGTGAAGAAAATAGAATGACATTTGTTCATCCGTTTGATGATCCGTATGTAGTTGCTGGTCAAGGGACAGTGGCAGTTGAAATTATGCATGATATGGAGAAACCGGTTGATTATATCTTTGCGGCAATCGGCGGTGGTGGATTAGCATCAGGTGTTGGTACATATGTAAAAGGTGTTAGTCCTACTACAAAGGTTATTGGTGTAGAACCGATGGGAGCTGCATCTATGAAAGAGGCTTTTCTTCAAAATGATAATGTCGCATTAGAGAAAATAGATAGTTTTGTTGATGGGGCAGCGGTTAAAAAGGTAGGAAAGTTAACTTTTGAAACTTGTAAAGATGTAATTGATGACATCGTTTTAGTACCAGAGGGGAAAGTTTGTACGACGATTTTAGAACTGTATAAGAAAAATGCGATTGTAGCTGAACCGGCTGGTGCACTCTCTATTGCAGCACTTGATTTATACAGAGATGAAATTAAAGATAAAACAGTTGTATGCACATTAAGTGGTGGAAATAATGACATTGATAGAATGCAAGAAATGAAAGAACGATCTCTCATTTACGAAGGGTTAAAGCATTATTTCATCATTGAATTCCCGCAGCGTTCAGGCGCGTTAAGAGAATTTCTTGATAAAGGATTAGGGCCAGAAGATGATATTACTCGTTTTGAGTATATTAAGAAACATAATAAGGAAAATGGTCCAGCATTAGTCGGAGTAGAATTAAAACATAAAGAAGATTATGAGCAATTAATTACTCGCTTTAAAGAAAATAATATTCAATTTATGGAGCTTAATAAAAACCCTGTTTTGTTTGATTTGCTTATTTAATAGAAGGGAAGAATAAGCATCTAAATAAAAAAGATAGATACAAGCGAGGAAATATAGTGCTTGTTCTATCTTTTTTATAGTTAAACTAGATACTCATTAAATTCAAGAAGAATAAAGCTAGTTAACCAAAAAAATATCGCAATGCGAATAATTACATACATAGTAAATTCAAAGGTAGTAAGTTTTTGTTCGCGTTTTATTTTTTTAGAAATCTAACAGAAAAAACTGAACATAAAAGTAGAACGGCTATAGACATTTTATAAATATTTTCTAACAAACTTACATTTTCTAATAAGTTTTTCAGCATGTTTATCACCTATTCTGTAAAGTAGATTACAGAGAAATAGATCTTGAGCTGTCTAGTTTCGTTTATTTTTTATTTTCCCTGTATCATCAATTTCTACATCAGTTGAAATTGTTTGTAAATATTGAAGAGCTTTTTTCTTTTCTTCCTCATTTACAGGGGAAACTTGGTTGTTGCGAATGATATAAGGATTGAATGACATTTGGACATCCTTTCCTTTAAAAGTTAAAGTTAATACGCCAGTTTCGGCGCTTTTTCCATTCACATAACTTGGGAATAAAAAGTTACCTAATGAGTAAGCGATAGGAACTTTATTATAATACTCAAACCCTTGTAACCAATGTGGATGGCTTCCGACAATCGCGTTAGCTCCTGCTTCAACCATTTTAGGTACATATTGCTTTTGGTATTCTACCGGACGGTTTGATTTTTCAACGCCCCAATGCATATAGACGATTAAATAGTCTGCATCTTGTTTTTGTTCTTTAATTGTTTTTGTTACAAGATTTAAATCATAGCCATTCGCAACGCCAGGTTTATTCTCACCAGCTACCCAATTAGAATCAGGCATAAATCGAACGAAGGAAAGAAATTTAAACTTTTTCCCTTTTACGGTCATTTCTCGTGCAGTATATGCATCTTTTGCATTTTTTCCGGCTCCAATGTAAGGGAACTTTAATTTTTCTACGTGAGAAATCGTATCCAATAATCCATCTTGCCCATAATCAAGTGTGTGGTTATTCCCAATATTTACGATGTCATATCCAGTGTTTTTAATAGCTTGTAGTGTAGATGGATCACTTTTAATCCAAAACAATTGCCCAGGTGCTTTCTTTTCTTTCGTTGTAAATGCCGATTCTAAATTCACAAAAGAAATATCAGCTTTTTTTATTTCTTCTTTTACATGTTGGAATGGGTAATCAACCCCATTCTTTTCGATTATAGGACGTAATTGCCAATCAAACATTGTATCACCAGAGAAGGTGAGTGTGATTTCTTGGTCTTCTATTTTCTTTTCGCTTTTTGAAGCGGTTTTACTAGATTTGTTTTGCAAATCGGGTTTGTCTTTTGCTTTTGAAATAAAAGAGTAATTGATTAATAAAACAATCGGTGTAATGAAAAAGGCTATTAACAAAAATCGTTTTAGTAAAGTTTTCATATATACCTTCCCTTTTAATATTATCCCGCAATTAAATTAACACTGAATCTATTAAAGGTAATTAAAGTTACAAAAAAACAGCGGGTTATGTAGTGGAAAACATTTGTTAATATTCTCAATATTAAGTTAACATATAGATAACCTGTAAATCAATGTATAAACCAAAATATAGAAATAAAGAATTCGAAGGGTGAAGAATGAGAAATGGTTATATTAGGAGCAGTTGTAAATGGGATTTGTATTATATTTGGTACTTTACTTGGTAAATTATTTAGTAGGATTCCAGAAAGTATGAAAGGG
Source organism: Bacillus sp. FSL R9-9497 (assembly GCF_038005805.1). NCBI lineage: Bacteria > Bacillati > Bacillota > Bacilli > Caryophanales > Bacillaceae > Bacillus > Bacillus sp. FSL R9-9497. The sequence continues at coordinate 1,736,381 of NZ_JBBOTY010000001.1, forward strand.
ACGATAATGCACGCAATCGGTTTAGCGGTTACTGTGCTTGGGCTTCAAATGGCATTAAAAAGTGAAAACTTTCTTGTTGTCATACTGAGTTTAGTGATTGGTACGGTAATTGGAGAATGGTTACAATTAGAAGAAAAGTTAAAACATTTAGGGGATTGGCTAGAAAATAAAGTTGGATCGAAGGGGAAAGGAAGCATATCAGAAGGTTTTGTAACAGCTACTTTAATTTTTGCAATTGGTGCGATGGGGATACTTGGTGCACTTGACAGTGGGATTCGCGGAAATCATAATATTTTATTTACCAAGGCAATTATCGATGGATTTATTTCTATTATATTAACGACAACTCTAGGAATTGGCGTAGTATTTTCGGCGATTCCAGTTGTTTTATATGAAGGTGGTATTGCAGTTTTTGCAACACAAATTAATAGTTTTGTCCCGGAAGAATTAATGAACCAATTTATAGTGGAGATGACGGCTGCGGGCGGCATTATGATATCTGCTATTGGATTGAACTTGCTTAGTATTATTAAAATCAAGGTGGCAAATTTACTTCCAGGTATATTGGTAGTGGGTGTAATTGTTTCAATTATTTATGGTTACGGTTTGTTAGTAAATTAGTAGAGGATGGAAACACATATGGAGGAATTTCAATTTACAAAACGTGTGCATAAAATATTGGAGATTGCAGCAGAAGAGAGTGAGTGTAGCATAATTCACCCGGTCCATCTGTTTATAGGTATGTGTAAAGAAGGTACAGGAGTTTGCGCTGAGTTATTTATGTATTTGTTTCATAAAGTCGGTCCAGATTTTTTAGAAAAACTTTCGTTACGAAAACGATTCGATTTACATAATCAAGAGTATAAAAAAATAGAGCAATATAAACTATCTTATAATGCGATAGAAATTTTACAAATAGCGAAGAAACGTATGGAACGCTTTCAGCAAGTAGTAATCAATGAAGGACATATTATGTATGCATTATTTCGTGTAGATACAGATATTGGTGAATTTATACATACACAAATGCAAGAAGATATATTACGTATTACAGCTGCACCGAGAGACTTAGCGGTTGATTTAAATAGTTTTAAATCTATTTATAATACATTATTTTGTCATGTAAGAAGAGCTAGTCCTTCTGATTTTGATAAGTTATCACGATTTGTGGCGGATGAATTTGGTGAACGGTGGTTACAGTCGGTTGATTATGGATTTCGGACATATAATGAAAAGTTACCTATCTATATTGCACAGCAGGAGGAAGTGATAATTGGTTTCGCCTGTTACGATGTAGTGAGAGGAAAGAAAGGATTGTTTGGTCCAATGGGCATAGCGAAACAAAATCGTGTGAAAGGTGTAGGAAAAGAATTATTGCATCATTGTTTATATAATATGAAGCAAGATGGATATGAATATGCGATTATTGGACAAGCAGGTCCCATTGAGTTTTACGAGAGAAATTGTAATGCTCGTTTAATATCGATAGATAATAAGTAACCAACTTCATCTAAAGGAGTTGGTTTTATTATGAAAATGATGTAGAGATGTAGTGGTTTTTACTAGAAAATAGCGGGTTTTGTAGTAAATCTTGCATATAAAGCAAATTACTAAACTTTTTACAAGAAAGGGTGTAGAATGGGTATCTAAAGAAAGAAGGTGTGAAAATGGCCAGCTGGAAACGAAATTTAATGATTTGTTGGCTAGGTTGTTTTACCACTGCAGCCGGTATGAGTTTAGTAATTCCTTTCTTATCTTTTTATATTGAGGAATTGGGAGTAACTGGCACTTCAAGCATTGCACAGTGGTCGGGACTTGCATTTGGTGTAACATTTTTAATGGGTGCGATCGTATCACCAATATGGGGAAAGCTTGGTGATATACATGGACGGAAATTGATGCTAATTCGTGCTAGCCTCGGTATGGCGATTATTATGACGCTTATGGGGTTTGTAACGGATGTATATCAATTAGTCGCACTAAGATTTTTAATGGGAGCAGTATCTGGTTTCCTTTCAACCGCAATGACATTTATTGCAGCAGAAACTCCGAAAGAACATTCAGGTTGGGCAATTTCCACAATTTCAACTGGTGGTGTAAGCGGTTCGTTACTTGGCCCGTTACTTGGAGGTTATTTATCTGAATTAATTGGAATGCGTCATGTCTTTCTTGTTACAGGAGCTTTTTTATTCCTTTCCTTTCTCATCGTTTTTTTCTTCTTGCATGAAGAAAATCACTCTGCTCAAGCAAAAAAAACACAGCCGAAAAAAGTATGGACGATGGTCCCAGCGAAGCATTTAATTATTAGTTTGTTTGTTACAACATTTATTATTCAACTTGCTAATATGTCAGTTCAACCAATTGTTACATTGTACGTGAAAAATTTAGTAGGCCCTCATACTGCACATATTGAAACAATTGCGGGAGCAGTTATGTCAGCGACAGGATTAGCCGTTATTTTGGCAGCACCAAGACTAGGAAGATTATCAGATCATATCGGTCCTCAAAAAACGTTAGTTGTAGCGTTATTTGCTGCAGGAATTATTTTTATCCCGCAAGCATTTGTAACCTCAGCTTGGCAACTATTAATTCTTCGATTTTTATTAGGTATCGCACAAGCAGGATTATTACCTTCCGTACAAACTCTACTAAAACAACATACACCAACCCATGTTACGGGAAGAATATTTGGATATAATCAATCATTTCAGTTTTTAGGAAATATGATTGGTCCAGTACTCGGGGGACAAATTGCAGCGCATGCAGGTTTCCAATATGTTTTCCTCTCTACATCATCACTATTATTTATTGCGTGTATCTGGGTTTATTTTCATAATAAGAACGAAGAGGTATCAGAGAAACGACATTTGGAAGTTAGTTAACTAAGTGAATAAAAAAAGGATGAAGCAATCATTGCTTCATCCTTTTCTTTAAAATTTAAGACATAGATAGCTTAATGTACCAAGCTCATAACTACGGTGAATGACTTCACCGCTATTTTCACCACTTCCCATAGCGATAAATAAAGGAACAAAATGTTCTGCTCTTGGTACTGCTAATTGTGCATGAGGAGCATTTTTTTCCCAATTAAACAATGCATCTTTATCGTTATTCTGCATATGTTTAATAATCCAATCATCAAATTCAATTGCCCATTTTTCAGGTGTAGTTTGATTCCATTTCAGTGCTCGTAAGTTATGGACGGTAACACCACTCCCGATTACTAAAATATCTTCTTGTCCGAGTCCTTTAAGTGCTTCTCCAATTTTAAATTGTTCTTTTGCAGAAAGGAATGGATTTACTGATATTTGCACGACAGGAATATTTGCTTCTGGATACATGCGGTGCAGGAGTGTCCATGAACCATGATCTAAACCTCTCGTCATATTATGATGGACTGAAATACCTTTGTTCTTAAATTTTGTTTCTAACATAGATGCAATGCTAGAAGAGCCTTTCGCACGATATTTGATTTCGTATAACTCAGGGGGAAAACCTCCAAAATCATAAATTGTTTCATACTCGTTATCTGATGAGGAAATCGTTAATACTTCACTTTCCCAGTGAGCAGTGAAAATAACAATTGCTTTCGGTTTATATGTTTCTCCAAGTGTTTTTAAAAATCGTGTATAGTCTGTATCTTGAATAGCGAGCATAGGCGAACCATGTGCTAAAAATAATGATGGCATCATAATAGTAGAAACCTCCTAAAAATTATATAGTTACTTTATGTAAGTAACTATATAATTTTATTTCAGGTTCGTCAAGAGATCAGTTTGAAAGCAAGTCTGAAAAATACATCATTTGTCATAATGAAAGCAATTACATATAATATAAAATAAGAAAAGTGAATGGATATTCATTTCTCTTAAAGGTATACATAATAGAGTTGGGAGCTGACGAAATGAATGTACAGGAAAGTTTCGTTACGGCATTGGATGGATCGGAAATTTATTTGCGTAAGTGGTTACCAGAAGGAGATCCGAGAGGAATTATTCAAATTGCACATGGCATGACAGAGCATGCAGGGGTGTATACAGAATTTGTGGATGCTTTATTGGAAGCAGGGTATGGTGTTTATGCGCATGATCATAAAGGACATGGGAAAACAGTAAAAAAAGAAGAAGATTATGGTCATTTTGAACCAAATATAGGGTGGAATCAAGTTGTAACGGATGTTATCTTTGTTTCAGAAAGGATAAAAGAAGAGCAGTCAAGTCCTTTGTTTTTACTTGGACATAGTATGGGTTCTTTTTTATCAAGACGTGCTGTACAACTTAGGGGTGAACTATATGATGGATTTCTGATTTCAGGAACAGGTGGAAATCCAGGGCTTTTAGGAGTTATTGGTCATAAAGTAGCAACAATCGAAATGAAGTTGCGCGGGGCAAAAACGAAAAGTCCAATGTTAAACTTTTTATCTTTCGGAAACTTCAATTCGAACTTTAAGCCAAATCGTACAAAATTTGATTGGTTATCTTCAGATAATAATCAAGTTGATAAATATATTGCGGATCCGTTATGTGGTTTCATTTGTACGACGAGTTTTTACCGAGAATTATTTTCTGGTGTATTAGAAGTAAATAAACTAGAAGAATACAAGAAGACGCCAAAGAATCTTCCAATACATATATTCTCTGGTGATCGTGATCCTGTTGGCGATATGGGGAAAGGTGTAAAAGAAGTATATGAAAACTATAAAAAATGTGGTGTGAAAGACGTGACACTACGTTTATATGAAAATGGTAGACATGAAATGTTTCATGAAGTAAATAAGGATGAAGTATTTAAAGATTTAATTTCGTGGTTAGATGCGCATAATAAATGAGAAAGATAATCCCAAACTGTTTGTAGTTTGGGATTATTTATTTTACAGAAATACGGGCAATAAATTCTTAAATTTACTTTACTTAATAAAAAATAAATCTTATTCTAGAGTCGTTAAAAAAATAAAGAAATATTGTATGAGAGGAAACCTCACTTTTCTGAAGTGAGGTTTTTTGTAGTAACGAAGTAATAGTGAATAAAACTAATTTTAAAAATAATTTAAAATCAAACTATTTATAAAGAAACAGATGCCTGTTCATAATAGTAGTATAATAGTGAATGAGGTGTTAATAGAATGGAAGATAGAACATTAGGTTTATTACTAGATGTTGTTGGTGAATTATTTTCAGATGAAATTTCAATTGCTGTTTCGAATACGAAAGAATATATTTACTATCGGCCAAGTAAACGAATTGATTTAAAGATTAGTGTTGGGGATCCTATAAAGGAAGGAACGATTGCTCATAAAGCGATGGTGATGAATCAAAAAACATCTGAGTTTATGAATCGGGATGTTTTTGGTATTCCTTATCATGGAATGGCTGTACCATTTTCAAACAATGGAAAGCTTGAAGGGTGCGTAACGGCAATTTATCCAGCTTTAACGGATGGAAAGTCAGTCGTTACTTTAAAAACAACAGACGGCTGGATTCCGGTTCCTTTTTCAAAGGTTATGTATTTAGAGGCTAAAGATAAAAAGACGTACGTGAATTCAGAAGAGTTATCAGGAACACATAAATACTCTCTGCAAGAATTCGAATACTTGCTTCCTAAAGATTCATTTATTAGATGTCACCGTTCGTTTATTGTAAATGTTAATCATATTAAAGCGATTTATCCTGATACCCATTCTACTTTTGTACTTTCGATGGATAATGGTGAGAGAGTACCAGTTAGTCAATCATACGCTAGTTATTTCCGTAAGCTTCTAGGATTCTAAATTTTTCTGCTTTAGAACCTAAATTTGCTGTTCTGTCTGAATTTTCGTTATTGTATACTAAAATCCCTATTTTGATAGTGTAAATGTGTAAAATAATTATGAATATTCAATGAGAGAGGGATTACATATGGAGAATAATTTAGATAGAATCAGAGATCAACGTCTAAAAGATCGGGTAGTTACACCTGAAGAAGCAGCTTCCTGGATTCAAAGTGGAATGACTTTAGGCTTAAGTGGGTTTACACGTGCAGGTGATGTAAAAGCAGTCCCATTTGCGCTTGTAAACCGAGTTAAGAATGATGAATCTTTTAAAGTAAATGTTTATACTGGGGCTTCTTTAGGCTCGGATGTAGACAAATTATTTGCTGAGGCAGGAATTTTAGGGAAAAGATTACCTTTCCAAGCTGACGCGACGATGCGAAAAGGAATTAATAACGGAGACTTTTTATTTGTGGATCAACACTTATCTCATACAGCAGAGTTACTCCGCGCTGACGTTCTGGATATAGATTTCGCTATTTTGGAAGCGGTTGCGATTACAGAGGACGGAATGATTATTCCAACCACTTCAATTGGAAATTCCTTAGCGTTTTCCTTACATGCTAAGTCTATTATTATTGAAATGAATATGGCTCAATCCACGCAATTAGAGGGACTACATGATCTATATGAACCAGGTAAACAAGGGGAGAGGCTTCCAATTCCGCTTGTGAAAACAGATGACCGAATTGGAACAATCGGTATTCCAATTGATCCTGAAAAAGTAAAGGGAATTGTGTTTACGAATCAATTGGATTCGCCATCGACAATTGTTCCTCCGGATGAAGAAACGGTCATTATGGCACAGCATTTAATAGAATTCCTTCGAGAAGAAGTTAAAATAGGGCGATTAAAAAATCGTTTAGCGCCGTTACAATCAGGAATTGGTTCAGTTGCTAACGCAGTATTGCATGGAATGTTAGATTCAGAATTTGAAGATTTAGAAGTGTATTCTGAAGTTTTACAAGATGCAGTTTTTGATCTTATGGATGCTGGAAAAGTCAATTTTGCTTCTTGTTGTTCTATCACGCTTTCTGAAGAGAAAATGCAACAAGTATTTTCTAACTTTGAAAAATATCGTGACAAATTAATGATGCGTCCGCAAGAGATTTCCAATCATCCTGAAATCATTCGTCGCCTTGGATTAATCTCAATTAATACTGCATTAGAATTAGATATATACGGAAATGTTAACTCTACTCACGTTTTAGGTACAAAAATGATGAATGGAATTGGTGGGTCTGGTGATTTTGCAAGAAATGCACGCCTAGCTATCTTTGTTACTAAATCGATTGCGAAAGGTGGTAACATTTCAAGTATTGTTCCTTTCGTTTCTCATGTAGACCATACTGAACATGATGTAGATGTTATCGTCACTGAACAGGGGTATGCCGACTTAAGGGGACTTGCGCCAAGAGAAAGAGTGGAACTTATTATTGAGAATTGCGCACATCCAATGTATCGTGAACAGCTACGAGCTTATTACGAAGAAGCAAAAACAAGAGGTGGACAAACTCCTCATATTTTAGAAAAAGCTTTTTCTTGGCATACGAATTATGCTAAAAATGGAACAATGCTTGAAGCGATAGTAGAAACTGTATAGGTTTGTATCGTACGAAATAGTAAAATGAATGAGTGAGTTTGAAGATTAAATTTTAGAAAAAGAGAACGCCAACTTTTAGGGATGGCGTTCTTTTTCTTTAAAAAAATTGTTAAAAATTGTACTGGTTATAATAAAGATTTATAAAAATAATCTCTAATTTATGAAAAAAAGGTTTTTTAAAGTGCTTTCCGAATCAATTTAGTAGTTTACATATCGAAGGTGAGGAAAAAGAATCATGAAGATAAGAGAAGCGTTACTAAGTGAAGCAAATGAATTAAGTGAATTCGCACTACAATCAAAAGCAACGTGGGATTATAGTGAAGAATTCATACTTGCTTGTAAGGAAGATTTAACAATTACAGAAGAATACATAAAAAATAATTTTGTATATGTTTTAGAAAACGATAATGCGAAGATTGGTTTTTTCTCATTTTTACGTAATGATAAAGCTCTCGATTTCTTGTACATTCATCCTGATTACAAAGGAAAAGGTTACGGGAAAATACTTTGGGAGTATGTAATAGAAAAAGCCAATGAACTAGGATTAAAAAGTTTTACAATTGATAGTGATCCGAATGCAAAAGGATATTACTTGAAAATGGGAGCACAGTTAATAGGAGAGACGCCATCAACTGTCTTTAAGGATCGTTTACTGCCTCTTTTGAAATATGATGTGTAAAACTATTAATAGTAGGGGAAGATTAGAATGGATGATGTAAAGGAAAAAAGAATATATGAAGCACTAATAAAATCGTGGTCGATTGAAACAAGTTCAAAGTGGACAATTGAAAATCCAGCAAAGGGACAGTGTGGTGTAACGGCTTTAGTCGTTCAAGATATATGCGGAGGTGAAATCAAAAAGACAAAAATAGGGGAGGTGTGGCATTTTTATAACTGTATAGGTGGGGAGAGGTTTGATTTTACAGAGGCTCAATTCAATGAAAACCCGAATTATTTGGATGTGGAATCAAATCGGGAAGAAGCATTTGCAGATACAAATGAAAAACAATATAGCATTTTGAAGGGAAAAATAACGAAAGAATTAAAATTATCTTTTGACTCTTAATCTTTAATAAGTTACTATAATGGTGGTAACTTATTAAAGGGAACTTCATAGAGTTGAAAGGGGAAATACTTTTGAAAACAACTTATGTAAACGCTACAATTGTAACGATGAATGAACAAAACGAAGTGATAGAAAATGGATATATCATTGTAGAAAATGATCAAATTATAGATGTAAAGAGCGGAGAATTCGCTAATGATTTTGAAGTAGATGAAGTAATTGACATGAAAGGAAAGTGGGTTTTACCAGGGCTTGTCAATACACATACACACGTTGTAATGAGCCTTTTAAGAGGTATTGGAGATGATATGTTATTACAGCCATGGCTTGAGACGAGAATTTGGCCACTGGAAAGTCAATTTACTCCAGAGCTTGCGGTCGCTAGTACGGAATTAGGATTACTTGAGATGGTGAAAAGTGGTACAACATCATTCTCTGACATGTTTAATCCAATTGGAGTAGATCAAGACGCAATTATGGAAACGGTATCAAGGAGCGGGATGCGAGCTGCTGTTTCAAGGACTTTATTTAGCTTCGGAACGAAAGACGATGAAAAGAAAGCGATTGAAGAAGCTGAGAAATATGTGAAGCGTTACTATAACGAAAGTGGCATGTTAACTACGATGGTTGCACCACATAGTCCATATACATGTAGTACAGAATTGTTAGAAGAGTGCGCACGGATTGCAGTAGAGAATCAAACGATGGTTCATATCCACCTTTCTGAAACAGAGCGTGAAGTACGTGATATTGAAGCACAATATGGAAAACGTCCAGTAGAATATGCAGCGAGCTGCGGATTGTTTAAACGCCCAACAGTTATTGCACACGGTGTAGTATTAAATGACGATGAGCGTGCATTTTTAGCAGAACATGACGTTCGAGTAGCTCATAATCCGAATAGTAATTTAAAACTAGGTTCTGGTATAGCGAATGTAAAAGCGATGCTAGAAGCAGGAATAAAAGTAGGAATTGCAACAGATAGTGTTGCATCTAACAATAATTTAGACATGTTTGAAGAAATGCGCATAGCGACTTTACTACAAAAAGGTATTCACCAAGATGCAACAGCTTTACCAGTTGAAACAGCTCTTACACTTGCGACTAAAGGGGCTGCTGAAGTAATCGGGATGAAACAAACAGGATCACTTGAGGTTGGAAAATGTGCTGATTTTATTACGATTGATCCATCTAATAAGCCGCATTTACAACCAGCAGATGAAGTGTTATCACATCTTGTGTATGCTGCTAGTGGAAAAGATATAAGCGATGTAATTATTAACGGAAAACGTGTCGTTTGGAATGGCGAATGTAAAACGTTAGATGAAGAGCGTATTATATTTGAAGCAAGTCGTTATAAACGAGGTTTGCAAAGATAACTAATTATGTGGCAGTTGAAAAAGCTATCCTTTTAAAAGGATAGCTTTTTTCTTGAACGAATAAATATTCAAAAGAATGTCGCATCTTTCTGTTCATATTTCTGCTATAATATATAACGCTTTATAATATTTTATACTTAAGGAGAACAACTCATGAAGCGAAAAAAGAGCCATTTAATGGTAATGGCACTTGTTACATCTTTATTATTAACAGCTTGTAATAATAAAGCGAATAAAAGTGATACAGAGGTTAAAAAACAAGTGTTAAATGTAACAGTATCAGAAGAAATTCCTTCTCTGGACACTGCGAAAACGATGGATGGTACATCAGCACACGTTATGCAAAACATATTTGAAGGGTTATATGTATTAAATGATCAAGATCAGCCTACTCCAGCAGTAGCAAAATCGTTTAAAAGAAGTGAAGATGGTAAGAAATATACATTTAACTTGCGTAAAGATGCAAAATGGTCAAATGGAGATAATGTAACAGCAAATGATTTTATATTTGCGTGGAAACGTGCAATTAACCCTGAAACGGCATCTCAATATGCATACATGCTCTTTTATGTGAAAAATGCGAAAGAGATTAATAAGGGAACAATGCCTCTTGATGCACTTGGGGTTAAAGCAATAAATAATTATACGTTAGAAGTTGAACTCGAACAGCCGGTTCCGTATTTTTTACAGTTGTTAGCACTACCTATATACTTACCACAGCATGAATCATTTTTGAAAGAACAAGGAAACAATTATGCATTGGAACCTAGTAATCTCATATATAACGGGCCATTTGTATTAGAAAAATGGAAGCATGAACAAGAGTTTCAATTAAAGAAGAATGCTGCATATTGGGATCGAAAGAAAGTGAAATTAGACGAAATAAACTTTCATATCGTAAAGGATACAATGACAGCTGTAAATTTATATGAAGCCGGAGATTTGGATCGAGTACCTATTAATTCGCAAGTTGTAGACAAGTATAAAGGGAATAAGGAATTACATATGTCGAGTGATCCTGGAATTGCTATGCTTCGTTTTAATGAAAAAAATACCGCGTTAGCAAATAAAAAGGTGCGTCAATCTATTTCATTAGCGTTAAATAAGGATGATTTCGTTGCTCACTTTATTAATAACGGAGCAAAACCTGCAAGCGGGCTTGTACCAGTTGGTCATGTAAATGAAGTGACCGGTAAAGATTTTAGAAAAGAAAACGGAGATCTTTCTTCATATGATTTGCAAAATGCGCAAAAGATTTGGAAAGAAGCGAAAAAAGAGCTTGAAGTAGAGCAAGTAAACCTCGAGTTTTTAACGTTTGAACAAGATAATGCAAAACGGATGGCAGAATATATAAAAGGTGATTTAGAAAAGAATTTGCAAGGAATCGCGATACAAATTAAACAACAGCCATTTAAGCAAAAATTACAGTTAGAACAAGCAGGTGATTACGATATAACTATGGCAAACTGGGGACCTGACTATAAAGACCCAATTAGTTATTTAGAGTTATTTACGACAGGGAATCCGAATAATAAAATGAATTATTCTAATGTTCATTACGATGAATTAATAAAGAAAGCGAAAACGGATTTTGTACTAGATACGGAAAACCGATGGGAAGCGTTGCGAGAAGCCGAGCAGGTATTATTAGAAGATGCTGCGGTAGCGCCGCTTTATCATATTGGCTCAGCATATGTACAAAAGGATTATGTAAAAGGAATTGAAAAGCATCAATTTGGTGGTATTTATACTTATAAGAATGCTTATATTGCTAATGAATAAATACAAAAAACCTTACTTTTTAAAAGTAAGGTTTTTTACACATGAATTCTATTAAATCGATTTTAATAAAGCGTAAAAATTCGTATCATATGGGACATCATCTTGATACATATAATTTTTTAGAACGCCTTCTTTTTCAAAGCCTAATTTTAATAGTACTTTATTGGAAGCTTCATTTTCAAGAAATACAATTGCTCCAATCCGCTTTAAATGAATCGTATGGAAACCGTATGATATAACCTCAGAAACAGCTTCAGTCGCATATCCTTTTCCCCAGTGTTCAGGCAAAAAGGCATAACTTATATTGGCTCGTTTATGCTCAGAAGACCAATCATGAAAACCAATGGTACCGATGAGTTCTTTCGTGTCTTTTAATTCGATTCCCCATTTTATACCGCTTCTTGCATTGTAACTCAACTTAAAGTTATGAATGATTTGTTTCACTTGATCAACATCTTGTAACGGTTTTTGGCCATAATAGCGCAGTACATTAGTATTAGAAAAGCATTGTAGTATACGCGGTGCATCTTCTTCGGTAAGTTCTCTTAAAATGAGTCGGTCTGTTTTCAATATAGGAAACATGCTTTCACTCCATTTCTTTTGAAACTAGAATGTGTTGTTATTATATAATCTAGTCTGAAAATAAAGATTATTCAAGAGGGGAGTATGGTTTTAATTTATGATAAAATTGATTGTGGAATATATTTCAAAAAGAGGTTTGTATATGGAGAAAAATTCAATTTTAATTGTAGATGATGATCAAGATATTGTTCAATTTATAAAAGTGAATCTAATGCAAGAAGGTTTTAAAGTTTTTAGTGCTCATAACGGAGAAGAGGCTTTAGAAATAATAAATAATAACAGTATTCAACTTGCTATTTTGGATATTATGATGCCACAAATGGATGGGATAGAATTGTGTAGAAGGATTAGAGAGAAACATAGTTTACCAATTATGTTTTTAAGCGCGAAATCATCGGATGTCGATAAGGTAATTGGATTTAGTACTGGGGCAGATGATTATATTGTGAAGCCGTTCAGTACAATTGAATTTATCGCAAGAGTGAAAGCTCAATTAAGAAGGTATACATATTTCAACCAAAATGCTGTCCAAGTAATGGAAAAGAAAATAAATATTAGAGGTTTAGAAATAGATGAAGTGTCGAGAACTGTAATGTTATATGGAGAAACAATGAATCTTACGAAAACTGAATATGATATTTTACACTTAATGGCAGCTGCGAAGAATCGTGTGTTTACAATTGAAGAAATATATGAGAGCGTTTGGAACGAAAGAGCCTATGAAAGTAATAATACAGTAATGGTTCATATTGCAAGATTGAGAAATAAAATTGAAGAGAATCCAAAAGAACCGAAGTTTATACAAAATGTTTGGGGAGTCGGATATAAAATTGAAGATTAGATCTTTACAGGGTATTAGGGCGAAATTTTTTTTAGCTTTCATATGTAGCATCTTGTTAGCGACTGTAAGTATAATAGTGCTTCAAATTTTAGTTGGAAATATATATAGTCATGTTAATGCGTTAGAGGAAAAATATTCATTTTTATACTTTATAGTTTTTTTGATTTTTACTACGACATACTTTGCATGTATGACAAAAACAATGATGAAAAGATTGTCTGAAATTAATAAGAACGTGAAGGAAATAAGTAATGGTAATTTTGAAGTACATATACCTATTTCAAAAAATGACGAGATTGGTGAATTAGCGACGAATGTAAATAGAATGGTCAAAAGTTTAAAAGAGTCTATCGAGAATGAAAAAAAATCACAGGAAATGAAAAATGAAATGATTAGTAATATTTCTCATGATTTACGAACGCCAGTAACATCTTTAATCGGTTATGCGGACCTGTTAGGAAATAAACTCCATTCGAATGGAGAAGAATGTGAACAGTATGTAAGTATATTAAAGCGAAAAAGTTATGAATTAAAACATCAAGTAGATGATTTATTAGAATACTGTCAAATAAATTATAGAGAGATTGAATTACATAAAGATGAAGTAGATATGAAAGCATTAATTGAACAAATCATGATTGGCTTTGTACCACAATTAGATGATGCTAATATGAGCTTTTATATTAAAAGTGATGAAGTGCTGTATGTAGAAGTTGATGTGGCACTTATAGTGAGACTATTTGAAAATATAATAGGTAATAGTATTATGTATGGAAAAGATGGAAAGGAAATTGCAATTGGAATTTCCAATAAAACAATGAATGTTGAAGTAGAAATTAAAAATTTTGGACAATGTATTCCGGAAGAGGACCTTCCTTACGTTTTTGAGAAATTTTATCGTAGTGAAAAATCACGTAGTTCTTATACTGGTGGGAAAGGAATGGGGCTTGCAATTTCAAAAAGTATAGCCGAGCTCCATCAAGGGGATCTAACTGTACGTAGTAACGATAAAGAAACAGTTTTCACTGTGAAATTACCGCAGTATAAAAAAGTAAGAAAGTCGTAAGTATTTCTTTTATATGTCGTAATTTTTACTTTGTATCATTGAGAAAAAGGATATGAGAGTAGGGATGCGACATGTGGAAGAAATTTTTATTAGTGATTATAGTTTCTTTTTTAATTATAAGTTGGATCTTAGTTTATGTAGCTAATGGTGTTACATCAGTTTTTGTTTGGTGGAGTATTCAGGCTTTTAGTTTTATTTCAGTTTTCCTCTTGATAGGATCAGTAATAATATTTTTTTGGAAAGGCATTTTTAGAAAGCGGATAGATAGAACGCTATTTTTAATCATTCTGTTTTCTATCATTGGAGCTTGGCCTGTCGGTTGGTTTGCTAATATAGGTAGAATTGCTTACCCAGCAGATATACAATCTATGAGTCCTAAAGCAGTAGTTCGTGTTCCTTTGAATGAACGAGCATTAATAGGCTGGGGCGGTGATCAGTTAGAAACGAACTATCATGTTATAAAGCCAAATGAAAGGTGGGCATATGATATCCTCATTCCACCTGCTGAAGTGAAAAGTAGTAAGTTAGAGGATTACGGAATATATGGAGCGAAAGTAATGGCACCAGCTTCTGGGACGGTTGTATCAATCAATAATGATGAAAAAGATTTAATTCCCGGATTGGATGATTTTCAGTCAATGGCAGGGAATTACATATATTTACGGATAGATGAAACAGAGACATTTTTGATTCTTGCCCACTTAAAGAAAGGGTCCATTAAAGTTAGAGAAGGACAACGTGTAAATGAAGGAGAATTTCTTGCTCAAGTCGGTAACTCAGGAAGTTCAAGTGAGCCATATTTACATATTCATCATCAAAGGCAAGACCCGTCCAAGGTAAGTATGTTTTTTGCGGAAGGATTGCCACTTTACTTTCGAACTGAAAATGGTGTCATGATGCCGGAAAGAGGGACATACATAAGTGGTAACTAGAAGAAAATCATTTCATCCAAAAAGGGTATTCCAAATTAAAATTGGAATACCCTTTTTCATTATCCTACAAATGTTTGATACAGTAAGAAGATATTTAAAATGATAACGAGTGCTGCAATTATCCAAGCGATAAATGTTGTTATAAGGTGGTTAACGAGTGCACCCATAATCTTTTTGTTACTTGTAAACATAATAAGTGGTACTAGCGCAAATGCAATACCGAATGATAAGACGACTTGGCTCATGACTAGAGCGTAAGTTGGATTTACACCTAAAGCGATAATAACTAATGGTGGAATCATTGTAATAAATCGGCGTAAGTATAACGGAATATGCATGCGAATGAAACCTTGCATAATAATATCACCCGACATTGTACCGACAGAAGAGCTAGATAGTCCTGCTGATAAAAGTCCAATCCCAAATAATGCAGCCGATACAGGACCTACTAAATTGGTAAATTGAGTGTAAGCAACATCTAAATCTTCAACGTGCAAGCCGTTTTTAAAGAATAGTGCAGCAGCAACAATTAACATACTTGCATTAATTGCTCCAGCAATAACCATTGCAATAATAATATCGATAAATTCGAAACGAAAAATCTTTTTCTTTTGTTCGTCAGTTGTTCCGACCACGCGGCGTTGTGTTAATGCAGAATGCAAGTATATTGCATGTGGCATAACTGTTGCACCTAAAATCCCTGCTGCAAGTAATATACTGTCTACATCTTGGAATTTTGGAATAAATAGTCCTGAAAGAAGGGGACTTAATTCTGGTTTTGCATAAAAAACTTGAATCCCAAAAGCAATTACTACAATGAAAATCATTCCTGTAATAATAGCTTCTAGTGGACGAAATCCTCTACGTTGAAACTCAAGAATAATAAATGATCCGGCTGCAGTAATTAAAGCGGCAGGTAGCATCGGGATTCCAAATAGTAAGTAAAGCCCCAAAGCAGCTCCAATAAATTCCGCTAAATCTGTAGCCATAATAACTAGTTCACCTTGTATCCATAAGCCGATAGACACAGGTTTTGGAAAGTTTTCACGAGCTATTTCGGGTAAATTGTTTCCTGTAGCAATTCCTAATTTAGCTGATAACGTTTGGATTAATACAGCCATTAAGTTAGAAGCGAGTATAACCCATAATAGTAAATATCCATATTGTGAACCAGCTGCGATATTTGTAGCAAAGTTGCCAGGATCAATATAAGCAACGGACGCGATAAAAGCGGGTCCTAAAAATGGTAACAGTCTTTTCCAGCCTTTTGTTTCTCCACTTAAAGCTAAATGAGCTGATTGTACAGTTGTACTTTCAGAAGGGAGATGTTCATCTTTTGTTATATCTTTATTCATAGTAGTTTTCCCCTTTAAAATGTTAACTTGATGAAATTATTGTATTTATTCTTACTCATTATTTCAATACATTTAAATATGTTATGTGATAATTTCATTTGAACACGAAAGTTTCCTTAATGCAAATTATATGCCTTTACGCAATGGATGGTGTGATAACGTAAAATAAATTGGGAGTTTATGGTGTGATGACGTGGGGAAACATAATAAATTAAAGGGTCAATTTTGAAATTTATGTGAACATAAAGCCGATAATCCAGCATATTAATTGATGGAATTGCATTTGTATGATATATAATATATTGGGATTACAACATAACCATAGTGTTTTGATGTGTAATCTTGTTTTTTATTTTTGTTAACTGATAGAAAATAGTATAAAGAAAAGAAAATGGGATTCATTTTCTTATTATATATGTTTTGATATGAACGTTAACTTATACATGATTTTAAAAATTAGATAGGTGGTAGAAATACATTGGCAACTACAAAACCATACAGAGTATTACTATATTACATGTACACAACAATTGAAAACCCAGAAGAATTCGCGGCAGAGCATTTAGCATTTTGTAATTCACTTGAATTAAAAGGAAGAATTCTTGTAGCAAAAGAAGGTATTAACGGAACTTGTTCTGGAACTGTAGAACAAACAGAGAAATACATGGAAGCAATGAACAATGATCCACGTTTTGATGGCATCGTATTTAAAATAGATGAAGCTGATGGTCATGCATTCAAGAAGATGCACGTGCGTCCTCGTCCAGAGTTAGTTACACTTCGTCTAGAAGATGACATTAACCCACACGAAATAACTGGGAAGTATTTAGAGCCAAAAGATTTTTATGAAGCAATGAAACAAGAAGATACAGTTATCATTGATGCACGAAATGATTATGAATTCGATTTAGGTCACTTCAAAGGTGCGATTAAACCTGATATCGAATCATTCCGTGAATTACCAGATTGGATTCGTGAAAATAAAGAAGTACTTGAAGGTAAAAAGATTTTAACGTATTGTACAGGCGGAATTCGTTGTGAGAAGTTTTCTGGTTGGTTAGTTCGTGAAGGCTATGAAGATGTAAGTCAGCTTCACGGCGGAATTGTAACGTACGGAAAAGACCCAGAAGTACAAGGTGAGCTTTGGGATGGACAATGTTACGTGTTCGATGAGCGTATCGCTGTACCAGTAAACCAAAAAGAACATGTTATTGTTGGTAAAGACCACTTTACAGGTGAACCTTGTGAGCGCTATGTAAACTGTTCAAATCCAGAATGTAATAAGAAAATTTTATGTTCTGAAGAAAACGAAGCGAAATATTTACGTGCATGTTCTCATGAATGTCGTGTAAGTCCACGTAACCGCTACGTAATACAACATGAATTAACGGAAGAGCAAGTAGCTGCTGCATTAGAGCAAATCGAAGCAGGGAAGTAAACAGAATTCGTATAATAAAAGGGGTACTCCAAGTTTAATTTTGGAGCACCCTTTTTTTATTATCCGGTTCTGTCATTTGTCGGTTTTTGTCGGCAAGTCGATATATTAAAAAAATCGCTGATATATTTCGAGTTGCGCCGATATAATCGGAAAATCGCTGATGAAAATTTCACTTACTGCAGCGCGCCAAGAATTTGAAAATAACCTTCTTTAATTTTTATCTTCTTTCTCTTTAACGGCAGAAAGTACAGTTTGTTTTACCCAAGCTTTTCTTCGTTTATGTTGTAGACCCCATTGGTATAAACTTTGGGCTCCTAAAATAAGTGAAATGACAATGCCGCTAATTGCAATTAATAGAGCGAAAAATTCAAGAGGTGACGATATTTTGTTTGAATCGGTGTTTCTTAAAAGGTCAATCATAGTAAACCCTAACATTTGGCCCACTACAGAGTAGAGCGTTAAAATTAATAATAAAAGGCTATCTTTTTTAGAGGCGACATTTTCTTGATATTTAAACAAACTATCAAGATTTTGTTTCGCGTTCGAGTATAGAACCTCAATATTAAAAAGTTTTCTTAAGCGGAAGAAAATATCTTCACTTTGTGATTGGGATACTAATTCTAAAGAAAAATAATTAGCAGTGAACGAATTGATCGAATAAATTAATTTCTCTATTTCATTAGTATCTTGTTCAATGTTTAGCTCAGCATAGGCGTTTGCCATTTTTAATAAAACAATTTTATGGAATAGATTTAATAATAAAGCGTAATAAAATTCCCCGTACATTTGACTAGCAAGTTTAGCGATTTCGCGTTCTCCTTCATTTGTTACACATGTAAAAATATGTTCTTCCATTATGAAATAACGATTTGGAGCCCATCTCTGGTAAGCGTGTTTTTTTAAATAGTCATGAATGTAAGGAAGGTTATTTGCACTCACATATGGCTTACCATCACTTGTTAATCCGGAAAGACTAGAAGTACGATAAACATCCACTTCATTAAGTTCAAAACTTTCTTTTAGTGACAATAAAGTTTGGACGTACATTCTTTGGTCTTCGAAGAAAGGGAAGGTTTGAAAGTATGAACTTCTTAATCTCTTCTTTTCAAAGAAATCAGTTACGCCATGAAATAAATAACCAAAAATGAATTTTTCAACTTGGGAATACTTTTTTCCGTTACATTCAATACAAATAGTCTCATTTGTATCATTTTTAGTTTCAAGTACACGGAAGCGAGCAGCAAATTCGATTGCTTCAGATAAAGTCATGTTTAGAGTAGTGTTTACTTCTGTTCGAATTGTTAAGAAGCCAAGTTCATAAGGACAAAGTGTTACATCAATAGAGTGTATCTTGAATGGAATTGAAATAAGGTTTGTTGTTAAATGTCCAGTTAAGTTAAGGTCCTTTGAATAACGTTGCAAGCCCTTTTGATGCTCTGAGTGAGGAAAGAGAATTTTATTTGTAAATGAAAGATAGTATGCTTCCATATTTTGATGTGAAACTTTAAACTCCCCATAATATGTATTTTCATCATCGAGATGATCGAGCCGAAAAGGACGGAAATCGTTTTTTTGTAAGAATGGGAACATATTTTGTTCATATCCAGCTTTAAACGAAAACGGGAATATAAATTGAAATATAGCTGTTGCTACATCTTTTTCCTCAATTGCTTGTATTGCCTCCATCTACATTGTTTCCTTTCCATATATGCTATAGAAACAACATGCCCAAATTTATTTGAAAATAACCACTGTTTTATACTCGATTGAGAGTGAAAATTCAGCTTATTTAGCAGAGGACATGTATAATGTTATGTATACTAAAAGTTATGAAATTGTATTTTGAAAAGGGGGATGCTGTATGCGGATTTTAGTATTAGGCGCTGGTGGAGTCGGAGGATTTTTTGGTGGCAGATTAGTCGAAAAGGGAGAAGATGTTACATTTCTTGTTCGTAGTAAACGGAAAAAACAATTAGAGGAAAGAGGACTTGTAATCCGAAGTGTTAACGGGGATTTTTCCTTTCAACCGAAATTAATAACGAAGGAAGAGAGAACTTCTCCATTTGATGTCATTTTATTTTCAACAAAAGCGTATCACTTAAACGAGGCAATTCAAGATTTGAAGCCGTTTGTTGGCGAAGGTACTGTAATCATTCCATTGTTAAATGGTATCGCTCATTTATCACTATTACAAAAAGAATTCGGCGAAGAAAAAGTAATTGGCGGTTTATGCTTTATCGAGACGACGTTAAACGATCAAGGAGAAATTGTACAAACTAGCGCTGCCAACAGACTTGTGTTTGGAGAAATTAAGTCTCAGAATTCAGAGAGAGTAAAGCATATTTCTAAAGCATTTGCAGGTACGAAATCTAGTTTTGTTTTAAGTGAAAATATTACGCAAGATATGTGGCATAAATATTTATTTATTACTGTAATGTCCGGTGTGACAACGTTAATGCGTGCACCAATTGGACCAATCCGTGAAAGTGAAGGCGGCCGTGATTTTATCCGTAATGTGTTTGAGGAATCTGTACAAATCATGAGAGTATTAGGAGCTCCAATAAAGGTTAATATTGCCCAGGAACATATGAAAACGATTGATAAAATTTCGTATGATATGAAGTCATCGATGCAACGTGATATGGAGAAGGGTTCGTTTATTGAAGGGAAGCACTTGCAAGGATATTTACTGGATGTAGCAGAGCAATTTTCTATAACGGCACCATTATTAAGCACTATATATCAAAATTTAAAGGTGTATGAAGAGATGACCTTTAACAGATCTGTAATAGAATTAGATGTATGAAAAAATAAAAAAGATAGCAATATATAAGTGTATTGCTATCTTTTTTATTTTTTTGTATGACAAATTATTTATTTCTTTTCGTTCTATCTGTCAAATTTATTTCCTGTTCACGTTTACCATATAACTGATTAATTTCATTTGCTACTGCATCTAAATATGAATCGGAAAAAATAGGCTTCTTTTCTTTAGACATATGGGTCTCCTTTGTGGATTTTTTAGTATTCATTATGTATATTTCTCAGTGGATTATGCACAATCATTTTAATTTTTTTCTTATTAAAAATTTTTGTTTACTTTTTGAAAATAAAGGAGTATTATAATCCACAGTTTCAATTTTCTAAATCGCTGAAACCGCATGGTACGGGGGACCCGTTTTTACGGATTAGTACATAATCCGATGGGGTGAATCCTTGAAAAAGGTAGGGCTACTCATAGGCCCGAATCCGACAGCTAACCTCGTAAGCGTTATATTGAGAAGGAAGGTGGAGCTTGTGCGACAAAAAAAATAATGTCTACAAGTCTATTTCGCTATGGCTTGTAGACATTTTTTGTTTTCTGAAGAAATAGTTTACTGGCTGTAACAAGCAGAAAAGTTCGTACAAAATTATTGGAGAGTGGACAGCATTGGTTTCATCTATTAAAAGATTTTTAATTGGAAGACCGTTAAAATCAACAGAGCTTGGAGAACAAAAGCTTAATAAAACGAAAGCTTTAGCTATTTTATCTTCTGACGCATTATCATCAGTTGCTTACGGTCCAGAGCAAATTTTAATTGCTTTAGCAGGTGTTGGAGCGATCGCTTATTGGTATTCCATTCCGATCGCTGTTGGAGTATTAGTATTATTGACAGCCCTTATTTTATCTTATCGACAAATTATTTTTGCTTATCCGCATGGCGGGGGAGCGTATGTTGTATCAAAAGAAAATTTAGGGATGAATCCAGGCTTAATTGCTGGAGGATCTTTATTAGTTGACTATATTTTAACTGTAGCCGTTAGTGTGTCCGCTGGTACAGATGCAATTACGTCTGCGTTTCCTAGCTTACATGCACATAACGTAATTATTGCGGTTATATTTGTTATATTAATTACGATATTAAATTTAAGAGGAGTAACGGAATCAGCTTCCGTTTTAGCATATCCTGTTTATTTATTCGTTTTAGCACTATTTATATTAATTGGTGTGGGTATATATAATATTTTAACTGGTCATGTTTCACCTACTTTACATGCGCCGATTGGTACACCAGTTGCAGGGATTAGTTTATTTTTATTACTAAGAGCATTTGCATCAGGTAGTTCTGCTTTAACAGGTGTTGAAGCAATTTCAAATGCAATTCCGAACTTTAAAGATCCTGCGCCAAACAATGCTGCAAAAACATTGCTTGCAATGGGTGCATTACTTGCTGTGTTATTTTCAGGAATTGTATTTTTAGCTTATTATTACGGAGTGACTCCGAGTAAAGAAGTAACAGTTGTTTCTCAAATTGCTGAACAAACATTTGGACGTAATTTCATGTACTATTTCATACAAGGTACAACAGCTTTAATATTAATTCTCGCTGCTAATACAGGTTATTCTGCATTTCCTTTATTAGCGGTTAACCTTGCAAAAGATAAATTCATACCGAGAATGTTTACGATTAGAGGAGACCGTCTAGGTTACTCAAACGGTATTATTATACTTGGAGTTGCTTCGATTATTTTAATTGTAGCTTTCCAAGGACAAACAGAACATTTAATTCCACTATATGCAGTAGGTGTATTTATTCCATTTACACTTTCTCAAACAGGGATGGTATTAAAATGGCTTCGCGAAAAGCCTGAAGGATGGGCTTTAAGATTAACGATTAATTTAATTGGTGCAGTTATTAGTTTTATCGTAATGAGCATGTTCTTCTTAACTAAATTTGCACAAGTTTGGTCGATTCTTATTTTCTTACCAGTTATTATCTTCTTATTCCATCGAATTAAGAAGCATTATGATGCAGTGGGTGATCAATTAAGTTTAAAAACTTGCGAACCTCTTATTCCAATTGAGGGGAATGTAATTGTCGTTCCTGTAGCAGGTATGACGCATGTAGTAGAAAATTCGTTGAACTATGCAAAATCTCTTTCGGCAGATCAAGTTATCGCAGTATATGTTGCTTTTGACAGAGAAGAGGAAAAGAAATTTGAAGAGAAATGGAAGAAGTGGCAACCTGAAGTAAGGCTTGTTACATTACATTCTCATTATAGAAGTATTATTCAGCCGCTAACAAAGTTTATTGATACAGTGCAATATAAGGCAAGTGAATCGAATTACCGCGTTACGGTCGTTATACCACAGTTCATTCCGAAAAAAGGTTGGCATAACATTCTTCATAATCAATCCAGTTTACTCATACGTGCGTATTTACTTTATAAAAGAAATGTTGTTATTACGACAGTTCCATATCATTTGAAAAAATAAGAAGATTTTTTAAGGATAGTTTCGTGAAAATGAAGCTATCCTTTTTGTGTATATGCTATGCATAATTGCATACGGGGTTAAAAATTATATCAATATAATTTTATCAGTTATTTGCAAGTGGTGTTTTCTGTTGTGATATGTAGATATTTCAATCGATAAAGTGAATCGGATTATATTTTGAAATAAGGACATGAAAGCTTGAAAATAAAGGGAATGAAAATACTTCTTTACGTTATATAAACAGCTGTGTTTAAATGACCTTACAGTACAAAACTTATATGAAAACAAAACGAAATTTCATATTTATGTATGTTGTTTAGTTTAAAATGAATAATATTTTTAAGTAATATATTCACTGTGTGAATGTGAGAATTTCGATGGAATAGAAAATTTATACAATATTATTCATACTAAACACATATGAAAAATAATAAAATGTTTTGTGACGATAAGTAAGTGCTGTAGCAATACGAGAGAGGTGGTTCATACATGGATCACGGTGAGAACGTTCTCTATTTTAACCATCTCAAATTATGGGCAAGAAAATAGAATAATAAAATGCGATAGTAATAGTTGCTAATACATAGGAGGAGTTAAAGTGAAAAAGACTTTAATTACAGGGTTATTGGTTACAGCAGTATCTACGAGTTGCTTCATTCCTGTAAGCGCTTACGCTAAGGAGGGGCAAACAGAAGTGAAAACAGTATATGCGCAAAATGTAATTGCTCCAAATACATTATCCAACTCAATTAGAATGTTAGGATCACAATCACCGCTTATTCAAGCATACGGATTAATTATTTTGCAACAGCCAGACATTAAGGTAAATGCGATGAGTAGCTTAACGAATCATCAAAAGTTTGCAAAGGCGAATGTACGAGAGTGGATTGATGAATATAATCCGAAGCTAATTGACTTAAATCAAGAGATGATGAGATACAGCAATAGATTTAATAGCTATTATAGTAAGCTCTATGAACTAGCAGGAAACGTAAATGAAGATCAGCAAGCAAAAGCAGATTTTATGAGTGCATATGGAAAATTACAATTGCAAGTACAGAGCATCCAAGAGAGTATGGAGCAAGATTTATTAGAGTTAAATCGATTTAAAACAGTATTAGACAAAGATAGTAACAACTTATCAATTAAAGCCGATGAAGCAATAAAAACACTGCAAGGATCAAGTGGAGATATTGTGAAATTAAGAGAAGATATTAAAAGAATTCAAGGGGAAATTCAAGCTGAACTAACTACTATTTTGAATAGACCTCAAGAAATCATTAAAGGTTCTATTAATATCGGTAAACAAGTATTTACAATCACAAATCAAACTGCACAAACGAAAACAATCGATTTTGTTTCTATCGGTACTTTAAGTAATGAAATTGTAAATGCTGCAGATAGTCAAACGAGAGAAGCAGCTCTTCGCATTCAGCAAAAGCAAAAAGAGTTATTGCCACTTATTCAAAAGTTATCACAAACTGAAGCAGAGGCGACTCAAATTACATTCGTTGAAGATCAAGTAAATAGCTTTACAGAATTAATTGATCGTCAAATTACAACTTTAGAAACGTTATTAACCGATTGGAAAGTTTTAAATAATAATATGATTCAAATTCAAACAAATGTTGAAGAAGGCACGTATACAGACAGTAGTTTACTTCAAAAACATTTTAATCAAATTAAAAAAGTAAGTGATGAAATGAATAAGCAAACAAATCAATTTGAAGATTACGTTACAAACGTTGAAGTACATTAAATAGAAAAATAATTAGCGATATAGGGAGAGAAGAAAAATGACAAAAAAACCATATAAAGTAATGGCTCTATCAGCACTTATGGCAGTATTTGCAGCAGGAAATATTATGCCGGCTCATACGTATGCAGCTGAAAGTACAGTGAAACAAGCTCCAGTTCATGCGGTAGCAAAAGCTTATAATGACTATGAAGAATATTCATTAGGACCAGAAGGCTTGAAAGATGCAATGGAAAGAACAGGTTCAAATGCTTTAGTAATGGATCTGTATGCTTTAACAATTATTAAACAAGGTAATGTTAACTTTGGAAATGTATCGACTGTTGATGCAGCTTTAAAAGGAAAAGTGATTCAGCACCAAGATACAGCTAGAGGAAATGCGAAGCAATGGTTAGATGTATTAAAGCCACAGCTTATTTCAACGAATCAAAACATCATTAACTACAATACTAAATTCCAAAACTATTATGATACTTTAGTTGCTGCGGTAGATGCAAAAGATAAAACGACTCTTACGAAAGGCCTAACTAGATTATCAAGTAGTATTAATGAAAATAAAGCGCAAGTGGATCAGTTAGTAGAAGACTTGAAAAAATTCCGAAATAAAATGACGTCGGATACGCAAAACTTCAAGGGTGATGCAAATCAAATTACATCTATATTAGCTAGTCAAGATGCAGGAATTCCGCTTCTGCAAAATCAAATTACAACGTACAATGAGGCAATTAGTAAATATAATGCAATTATTATCGGTTCATCTGTTGCGACAGCTCTAGGACCAATTGCAATTATTGGTGGTGCAGTAGTTATTGCTACGGGCGCAGGAACACCGCTAGGAGTCGCATTAATTGCAGGTGGTGCAGCAGCTGTAGGCGGTGGTACAGCTGGTATCGTATTAGCGAAGAAAGAACTTGACAATGCACAAGCTGAAATTCAAAAAATAACTGGACAAATTACAACTGCTCAATTAGAAGTAGCTGGGTTAACGAACATTAAAACACAAACTGAGTATTTAACAAATACGATTGATACTGCAATTACAGCGTTGCAAAACATTTCAAACCAATGGTATACAATGGGATCAAAATACAATTCTTTACTTCAAAATGTGGATTCAATTAGTCCAAACGATCTTGTTTTCATTAAAGAAGATTTAAACATTGCGAAAGATAGCTGGAAAAACATTAAAGACTATGCAGAAAAGATTTATGCTGAAGATATTAAAGTAGTAGACACGAAAAAAGCATAATTGAATACGAATCGTTAGAGCGTTAAGTGTTGATGAATGATTTGAAGCTCCTGTTCAGTTGTGAGCAGGAGCTTTTGATATCCTTATAAAGAGAATAGGTGAAAAATATGCAGAAACGATTTTATAAAAAATGTCTTTTAGCGGTAATGATTGCTGGGGTGGCAACGAGTAACACATTTCCTTTACATCCTTTTGCAGCAGAACAAAATGTAAAGGTGCTACAAGAAAATGTGAAAAACTATTCTCTTGGACCAGCAGGATTCCAAGATGTAATGGCACAAACGACATCAAGCATATTTGCAATGGATTCATATGCAAAATTAATTCAAAATCAACAAGAGACGGATTTAAGTAAAATAAGTTCGATTAATAGTGAATTTAAAGGGAATATGATTCAGCATCAAAGAGATGCAAAAATTAATGCAGCATATTGGTTAAATAATATGAAGCCTCAAATTATGAAAACAGATCAAAATATTGTAAATTACAATAATACTTTTCAATCTTATTATAATGACATGTTAATAGCGATTGATCAAAAGGATAGCGGAAAATTAAAAGTGGATTTAGAAAAGTTGTATGCGGATATTGTGAAGAATCAAAATGAGGTAGATGGATTATTAGGGAATTTGAAAGCTTTTCGCGATAGAATGGCGAAAGATACAAATAGTTTCAAAGAGGATACAAATCAGTTAACAGCGATATTGGCAAGCACGAATGCTGGTATTCCAGCTCTAGAGCAACAAATAAATACATATAACGATTCGATTAAAAAGAGTAATGATATGGTCATTGCTGGTGGCGTACTTTGCGTAGCTCTAATAACATGTCTTGCTGGCGGGCCGATGATTGCGGTTGCGAAAAAAGATATCGCAAATGCAGAAAGAGAAATCGCCAATTTAAAAGATAGAATTTCAGGAGCACAAGCAGAAGTCGTAATTTTGACTGATGTAAAAAATAAAACAACAAACATGACAGAAACAATCGATGCAGCAATTGCAGCACTACAAAACATATCAAATCAATGGTATACAGTAGGTGCAAAATATAATAATTTACTACAAAACGTAAAAGGGATTAGTCCGGAAGAGTTTACGTTTATAAAAGAAGATTTACATACAGCGAAAGATAGCTGGAAAGATGTAAAGGATTATACAGAAAAATTACATGAAGGTGTGGCAAAGTAAACAGTGGACTAGTTCTGCTGTTTATTTTTTTATCCTGTTTTTTTGTGAGAGTTGAACTTGTAATTATATATAAGTTTGTCATGTGTTTTATCAATGTGGCTATTGGGTAATATTTAATCAAATTGATACGAATAACCTAAATAAATTTCTGATCAAGTCTTTTATATGTAATGTTTTAATGAAAAAAGCTATACTGTAAGCAAAACTAAAAATTGGAGAGGAAATACTACAACATGGAAAATTATTTGTTATTTATCCTTACAGCAATGCTAATCATAATGATGCCTGGTCCTGGTTTTGCACTAGTTACAAAAAATACTATCTCGCATGGTAAAAATGGCGGGATAAAGACTGTTTTAGGAACGATATCTGGAATGATGATTCATACAATAATGGCTACGTTAGGACTTTCTGCTATCTTAATGAAATTTGCTATGTTATTTACATTTATAAAATATGCTGGGGCTGTTTATTTAATTTATTTAGCTGTAAAGTCAATTAAAAGTGCCTTACATAAAAAAGAAGATATGTCAGGTTCAGCAGAAATGGACTCTAAGGATATTGGGGCAATTAAAAGCTTTAGACAAGGATTTACTACGGCAATTTTAAATCCAAAAACCGCTGTATTTTTCCTTAGTTTTTTACCCCAATTTATTGTGAGTAATCAAAATCATTTCCTCCAATTTCTTTTATTAGGAGTCACATTTACGACTTTGACAGCAATATGGTATTTACTTTACATCTCACTCATACGTCAATTAAGAACTTTTTTAAGAAAAGAAAGAGTGAACCGTACAATAGAGGGTATTACAGGCGCCATATTATTAGTATTTGGAGTTAGATTGTTTTTCCAAAAATAAATATGTAGATAAAACGAGAAATAAAAAAGTTGATTATTTCTCGTTTTATTCTTTAAAATCTGCAACAGAACCAGGATCTCCCATCAAAGTATAAATTCCAAGGGAGGAACTGTTTTTTATTTACTTATATACGTACAGCTGTACCACTGACAGCAACCATTAACATTCCATCACGAACAACTTCGTAATCTACGTCAATACCAACGATAGCGTTCGCACCTTTTTCTTTTGCAAGTTCTTTCATTTCGCCCATTGCAATATCACGAGCGTCTTTTAGTTTACTTTCATAAGCACCAACACGGCCACCGACAACATCACGAACGGAAGCGAATACATCGCGGACAATATTTGCACCCATAATAGCTTCACCATTTACAATATCAATATACTCAATAATCTCTTTACCTTGAATTCCAGAAGTTGTTGTTACAATCATGACTGACACTCTCCTAATATTTTATAATTTTTGATTAGCTTTCTTATGTCATAGAAAAAGTAGTTCTGGTGCCAAAAATGCTTGATAGAAACATAGAATATTTTT
This sequence comes from Bacillus sp. FSL R9-9497, assembly GCF_038005805.1. Classification (NCBI taxonomy): domain Bacteria; kingdom Bacillati; phylum Bacillota; class Bacilli; order Caryophanales; family Bacillaceae; genus Bacillus; species Bacillus sp. FSL R9-9497. The sequence goes on from NZ_JBBOTY010000001.1 coordinate 1,765,081, forward strand.
GGCATCAGAAACAAGTCTAGTTTCTTACAGAATGAAACCAAGGCAATTGTTTAACATATGTATCGCTATAACATATGCAATGGATCTTTTAGAAATAAGATAAGCCGCAGTAAGTATCAACGATCCAGGTAAATAAATAGCAATATCCGCAAGTTGGTTCGTATGAAGAAGTGTAAAAATCATAATCGAAATGATAGATGCAATAGCGGTACCAATATGGTAAGAAAAACGATTTATTAATATGTGGCGAAACACAATTTCTTCAAGTATTGGACCCAGAATACCAAATACAAGCAATGTAAATACAAGAGGTACCTCTGCACCCGTTTCAAGGAGCTGCTCTTGGTTCTCTGGTTGACCAGTTGCTAGAAAATACATAACACACTGTTCCACAATTAACGTAAATAAAACTACCATAGGAATACTTACTATTTTCAAAATTGTCTTCTCTTTAAAATAAGTAAAACTTTCAATAATTTCTTTCCTAAAGCAAATGATTCCTACAATAGCAGGTACAGTAAAACCGATGGCACTAAGAACAAATTCTGATTCAACTAAATTGACATTAGCTAAAAGTGATATGCCAAATAATATGTACAAGCCAATTTGAAATGGTACAAACAGTGTAAAGATTATTAGCATAATGATTTCTTTTTTATTCATTTTTATAAAGTTCACTGTATTGCCCCCATAATTAAATTACCTATAATTTTTGATTTTTCTTTCTGCATAACGCTCTCCTTCTAAATATATTTATATAAGATTCTAAACCGGACGGTTCGGTCCGAATCGAAATCTAATGATACTACAAGTTTCTAGTTTTTTAAACCCTTTTTATAAAGTATTAACAAAATCAAAATGGAAAAAAGCAAATATATTTATATTTCAGTTGCTTTGTTACAATTTAATTCCAGTAATCATTAATGGTTAATCTTTTATAGAATGAAGTGAAAGTGGGAGTAGTTCAAACACTTTAGCTAAACATATTGATAAAAATTATATATAATAATCATATGTCTATACGTTAAAATTAACTATATATTTTTACACCTCTACGATTTTAGATGAAATTAGTTGTATAATATGACTGAATTAAACAATTGGTCATGTTGTTTTGACAGAAAATTCACTTAAGTTATGTAGGTAATACAATTTGATTAACTTCTTTTCAAACTGTATTGTTTGAGGTTTCCATAAGATAGGGATTGATAAGATATTTCTGTTCCCAACTTATTTATACTTACAAAAAAATTAAGAAAATAGAGAGTAAACATTACCTAGAATATTAGGATCGTTTTCATTAGGAGGATTACAAAGCATGACTAAAGTTGATAAGGTTAAAGAAAAAATTATTGAAACATCTTTATATTTATTTAATACTAATGGGATAACTCGCACATCCATCCAGGATATAATGACAGCTACTGAACTACCTAAAGGATCTATTTATCGTAGATTCAAAAGTAAAGAAGAAATTGTCCTTGCTGCCTACGACAAAAGTGGTGAGATTATGTGGAGTCATTTTCATAAAGCAATGGAAAATAAAAAAACAGCAATTGATAAAATCCTTGCAATTTTCCTTGTATATCAAGATGCAGCTAATAATCCTCCTATTGCTGGAGGCTGTCCATTACTTAATAGTGCCATTGAAAGTACTGGAGTATTTCCAGAATTACAAAAAGCAGCAGCAAAAGGTTATGATGATACAGTAATGTTAATGGCTTCTTTCATAAAAGAAGGAATAGAGAAACAAGAATTTAAAGAAGATATAGAGGTTATATCACTCGCTTCCTTTCTTGCCTCTTCAATGGAGGGGGCTATTATGGCAAGTCGAGTATCTAACGATAATATACACCATCATTATTTTATTGAACAAATAAAACATCATCTTTTCACTTATTCTAAATAAGTGAGAACTTGCATTGTTTCCATCCAATTTTTATAAAATTAAATTGAGTAAATACCCCTTATAAATAGTAACTTCTGTTTATAAGGGGTATTTGAATAGACTTTAGCAAAGGGAGCTTTTTACACGTTGTTTGGATTATTTCACTAATACGAACTTTAGTTGAAGAGCAAGCCATAATGAAAAAGCTGTTTTAATATACTAATTATGTATCATATGTTAAAAAACTTATGTTATTTTGTTTTTCTAAGTTTATAGCTAAGAAGAATATAAGAATTAGAGGAGGGGGGAAATTGAAATTTTTTACGATATTTGCATCAAGGAATGATACAAGTGATATAGAAGGTTTCATTACTCAAGTTTTTCAAAATGGGTTTAAGGTTGAACGCAATAAAAATGAATATACGATTCAATCGAAAAGACTATTTGGCAAAAATAAAATTATTATTCGGGTGGATTCTGAAGAATTATCTCCTGATTATTTTTTCAATAATATTCCTGGAATGATGCACATGTACGATCAAATCGAATTTCAAGAAGAACATCTTAAGAAGATGGTTTTGGCACAGATTTCTGTAATTAATACCATAATCGCTATAGAGACGAAGAAGGATTATAGTGATGAATACGTGGAGCTGTTTCTTAAATTACTTAATGAGGTGAACGGTATTGGTTTTATTCCTGATCGAACTCTCATCGGGAAGGATGGAAAAGTAATTGTATTTCCGGATGGATCCTCTGGTCCTTCAGAATTTACTCCTCAAGCATGTACGAACAAAATAAGGGGACAGAATAGTACTTCTACCGATGGGGAGAAAAGAAAACAGAAATCGATAAGCTATCTGCAAGATAAAGGGATTCCATATATAGAAGGATTGCCTCAATTGCCTCCTTTGACAAGTATTCAGTTAAGAAGCCGAGAAGAGATTACGAAGAGAGCAGTAGCTTTGTTGATTGTCATACAATATGCTTGTGATGTTGCCCAAGAAGGAGATTTGAAAACTTCCAAAGAGTTCGTCATGGAGCTGCTGAATCAATTTGATGTGGTTGAATCATTAACGATGCAGGAAAGAAATTTTCTAAATTCAGAGGAACCTGATGAGAAAGAAGCGATACAGATTGCATGGCAGTATGAAGCCCAATGGGTTTTGCTTTGGTCAATAGGCCTCGTGAATACACTGAAATTCCCAAGAGAAATCTGTGACTGTCATTATGCAATTAAACTTGTTTCTGATTGTAGTTCTTTTAATGAATTTTATCAAAAAACAAAATTGCGAAATGCAGAAGAAATTTTGGACGAGGCCGACCTTATTTATCGGCTTCATTGGGCTTGTGTACATGATAGAATTAATGCGAGAGAAGCAACTGCAGGTATGCATGAAAGTATTGTTATTGAAAGACGAAGAGGCTTGTTTTGGCTAATCAATTATAAAAATGAAGATTGGGATTGTATCTCCATGGATACATAATCCATATTCTTTGTTCTGTAGAGCATTTGTATTCTAGATAATCGAATTATTGCTTCATCAGTTTAATCCCTTATAGAAAAACGGGCGAAAATGCCATAGATAGGAGAAAAAATAGTCTTTGATATTCTAAGCCTCATATACAACTTGAACGGCTTTGTTATCGTTACTACAGAAAAATGTGAATTAAATGTTAATCGATTTATATGTTTCAAGCGTATCTATATTGAGTTTGTAAATCTACACAATAAGTTTTCATTATATATTAAGTGTAGTAGAAGTTCAGATAGATAAAATTCGGTAGTCGAATTTTTTTGCATAAAGCTGTATAATGCTTGTAACGAAAGGGAAATACAGGAAGGGATTTGTAATGAGTTACTATGGAAAAAGATAAACAACAATTAAGCGTTGAAGTTGCAAGATTATATTATCAATCAGATTATAGTCAGCAAGAAATTGCTAACAAATTAAATATTTCAAGACCAACAATTTCTAGATTGTTAAAGTATGCGAAAGAAAAAGGGTTTGTTCAAATTAGCATCGCTGATCCATTTGCGGATTTAGATAACGTTGGGAATTTACTGAAAGAAAAATACAACTTGTTAGAGGCACATGTTGTATTTTCTCCAGTACCGGAATATGCAACGATTACAGAGTATATAAGTAAATATGCTGCTGAGTATATGGAAAAGACAGTTAAAAACGGTGATATTGTTGGTGTAAGCTGGGGAATGACTATGTATGAAATCGCTAGAAAAATCGTACCGCAACATGTAAAAGGGGTAGAGGTTGTCCAGCTAAAAGGTGGTATTAGTCATTCAAGTGTAAATACATATGCGAATGAAACGATAGCTTTATTTGCAGATGCTTTTCAAACGACGCCAAGAAATCTACCTCTTCCAGTTATATTTGATAATGCAGTGACAAAAGAATTAGTAGAGCAGGATCGACATATTCATCATATTATCGAAATGGGGAAGCAAGCGAATATTGCAATTTTCACTGTAGGAACAGTGCGAGACGAAGCGCTATTATTCCGATTAGGTTATTTCGATAAGGGTGAAACGAGTTTACTCAAAAAACAATCGGTCGGTGACATTTGTTCACGATTCTTTGATGGGGACGGAAATATTAGTAGTGAAGAAATTAATAAGCGGACCATTGGAATTGAGTTAGAAGAACTGAAATTAAAGAAACGTTCTATTTTAGTTGCAGGTGGTAATAGAAAAATCAAAGCAATTGATGGTGCGTTACGTGGCGGGTATGCAAATGTATTAATTATCGATCAGCATACAGCAAAAGAATTGTTACATTATCAAAAAGATTAGAAATAAAAGGCGTTCTCAAGATGTTAATTTTGAGAACGCCTTTTATTTTGTTATGTATGAATGATAGGAGTTTTTTGAACACAAGTTGCCTTTTTAAAAATAATTATGGATATGGAGATACATACTACCATTGTTAACATAAAAATTTTGATTATATATTTGAAATGTTCTTTGTTAGAATGCGCTTTATTTACTACAAGAAAATTCCTTTTAAAAAAGAATGAACAAAATTTCAAAAGTGTATTTACATTTGTTCAACTAAGAGTTAGAATGAAGTTGTTAAAAGATATGAGGAGTGAAGATAATGAACATTGCAAAGTTAATTGACCATACAATTTTAAAAGCTAATACTACTAAAGAAGATGTTATGAAAGTAATTGAAGAAGCAAAGGAATATAAATTCGCTTCTGTTTGTATTAACCCAACATGGGTAAAATTAGCGGCTGATGAACTAGCTGGACATGATGTAGACGTTTGTACTGTAATCGGTTTCCCATTAGGAGCAAGCACTACTGAAACAAAAGCATTTGAAACAAAAGATGCTGTCGCAAAAGGTGCAACTGAAGTTGATATGGTAATCAACGTAGGCGCTTTAAAAGATGGCGACAACGAACTTGTTGAAAAAGATATTTATGAAGTAGTACAAGCAGCAAAAGGAAAAGCTCTTGTAAAAGTAATCATTGAAACTTGCCTATTAACAGATGAAGAAAAAGTACGCGCTTGTGAATTATCAGTAAAAGCTGGTGCTGACTTCGTAAAAACTTCAACTGGATTCTCAACTGGCGGAGCAACTGCTGAAGATATCGCATTAATGCGTAAAACAGTAGGACCAAACGTTGGTGTAAAAGCATCTGGTGGTGTTCGTACACGTGAAGATGCAGAAAAAATGGTAGCTGCTGGAGCTTCTCGCGTTGGAGCAAGTGCTAGTGTTGCAATCGTATTAAATGATGCAAAAGGTGCTACAGATAACTACTAATCATTAATGAAGTCAAAAGCGATAGATACACAAAGTAAAGTGTATCTATTGCTTTAATAATTGAAAAAAATGTAAGCGGATACGAATGGGAGGAGACGGCTTATGAAATACTTAATCGGTGTTTTAGGCCTCGTATTGATTTTAGGTATCGCTTGGCTTGCTAGTAATGATAGAAAAAAAGTCAAATATCGCCCAATCATAACGATGGTTATATTACAATTCATTTTGGGATTTTTATTATTAAATACAAGTGTAGGGAATATATTAATTAGCGGAATAGCAGATGGTTTTGGAGAGTTATTAAAATATGCTGCTGACGGTGTGAATTTTGTATTTGGTGGACTAGTAAATCAAAAAGAGTTTTCGTTCTTTTTAAGTGTATTAATGCCAATCGTATTTATCTCGGCACTAATAGGTATATTACAACACATTAAAGTATTACCTATTATTGTGAAATCTATCGGTTTAGCATTAAGTAAAGTAAATGGAATGGGGAAACTAGAATCATATAATGCTGTTGCTTCTGCGATTTTAGGACAATCTGAAGTATTTATATCAGTTAAGAAACAACTAGGGTTATTGCCAGAGAAAAGAATGTATACATTATGTGCATCTGCAATGTCTACCGTTTCAATGTCTATCGTCGGATCATATATGGTGTTATTAAAACCGCAATATGTTGTAACCGCTTTAGTGCTTAACTTATTTGGTGGTTTTATTATCGCTTCTATCATTAACCCTTACGAGGTTACTGAGGAAGAAGATATGTTAGAAGTGCAAGAAGAAGAGAAAAAGACTTTCTTTGAAGTATTAGGTGAATACATTATAGACGGATTTAAAGTTGCCATTACAGTAGCAGCTATGTTAGTCGGTTTCGTTGCTCTTATCGCATTCATTAATGCAGTATTTAAAGGTGTAATCGGTATTTCATTCCAAGAAATTCTTGGTTATGCATTTGCACCATTTGCATTTATTATGGGTGTACCTTGGCATGAAGCAGTTAATGCCGGAAATATTATGGCAACAAAATTAGTATCGAATGAATTTGTCGCTATGACAGATTTAGCACAAGGAAACTTTAATTTCTCAGATAGAACGACAGCGATTATATCTGTATTCTTAGTTTCATTTGCAAACTTCTCTTCAATTGGGATTATTGCAGGGGCGGTTAAGAGCTTAAATGAAAAGCAAGGGAATGTAGTGGCAAGATTTGGTTTGAAATTACTATTCGGTGCAACATTAGTAAGTTTCTTATCAGCAACAATCGTTGGCTTATTATTTTAATAGATTCGTATAATATAAAAAGGAATGGTGATTGTAATGAGAATGGTAGATATTATTGCAAAAAAACGTGACGGCAAAGAATTAACGACTGAAGAAATCAAATTCTTTATTAATGGATATACAGACGGAAGTATTCCTGATTATCAAGTGAGTGCGCTTGCAATGGCAATCTTCTTTAAAGATATGACAGATCGCGAACGTGCAGATTTAACGATGGCGATGGTTGAGTCTGGTGAAACGATCGACTTATCAGCAATTGAAGGAATTAAAGTAGACAAACATTCAACTGGCGGTGTTGGTGATACCACAACTTTAGTATTAGGACCATTAGTTGCTGCTTTAGATGTACCAGTAGCAAAAATGTCTGGTCGTGGTTTAGGACATACAGGCGGAACAATTGATAAATTAGAAGCGGTAGAAGGATTCCACGTTGAAATTACAAAAGAACAATTTATTGATATTGTAAACCGTGACAAAGTAGCTGTTATTGGACAAACAGGAAACTTAACACCTGCAGATAAAAAGATTTATGCATTGCGCGACGTAACAGGAACTGTTAACTCAATTCCTTTAATCGCAAGTTCAATTATGAGTAAAAAAATTGCAGCTGGTGCTGACGCAATCGTACTTGATGTAAAAACAGGTGCTGGTGCATTTATGAAAACAGAAGAAGATGCAAAAGAATTAGCACATGCAATGGTACGTATCGGAAATAATGTAGGACGTCAAACTATGGCTGTTATTTCGGACATGTCACAACCGCTTGGTTTTGCGATTGGTAACGCTCTAGAAGTAAAAGAAGCGATTGATACGTTAAAAGGTGAAGGTCCAGAAGATTTAACAGAATTAGTACTTGTATTAGGTAGCCAAATGGTCGTACTTGCGAAAAAAGCAAATACGTTAGAAGAAGCTCGTGAAATGCTAATTGAAGTGATGAAAAACGGAAAAGCAACTGAGAAATTTAAAGAGTTCTTAAGCAATCAAGGCGGAGATAGCTCAATTGTAGACAATCCAGAAAAAATGCCACAAGCTAAGTATGTAATTGATGTACCTGCAAAAACTTCAGGTGTTATTTCTAACATTGTTGCAGATGAGATTGGTATTGCAGCTATGTTACTTGGTGCAGGTCGTGCAACGAAGGAAGATGAAATCGATTTAGCAGTAGGATTAATGTTACGTAAAAAAGTTGGCGATGCAGTAAAAGAAGGCGAGCCATTCGTAACAATCTACGCAAATCGTGAAAATGTAGAAGATGTAAAAGCAAAAATTTATGAGAACATCTCTATCGCTGAAACAGCAATGGCTCCTAAATTAGTTCATACAGTTATTACTGACTAATCATCATTTCATTTACTTTGAGGGGGAAATAATATGGATAAGAAAAAATATATTGAAGAAGCAAACAAGATGTTATCGAAAGCGTATATTCCGTATTCTAAATTTCCTGTTGGCGCAGCGTTAGTTACGAAAGAAGGGAAAATCTATACTGGTTGTAATATAGAAAATGCTTCTTACGGTTTATGTAACTGTGCAGAAAGAACAGCAATATTTAAAGCAGTATCAGAAGGTGAGCGCGATTTTAGTTACTTAGTTATTACAGGAGAAACTGATGGACCGATTTCACCATGTGGTGCGTGTAGACAAGTAATTGCTGAATTCTGTGATCCAAAAATGCCTGTATTATTAACGAATGTAAAAGGTGATGAAAAAGAAGTGACTGTTGAGCAATTACTTCCAGGTGCTTTCTCAATAGAAGATTTAAAATAAATTGAAAAGCCATTCTACAATTATTATTTGTGGAATGGCTTTTTTATTTTCAAAAATTGAATGTAATATTTTGTTCATACTCCGTTCATAAACTTCGCTTAAAATAATTGCAGCGAATATAGAAAGTTTACAACAGGAGGAATAGAATGAAGAAATTATATAATGCGGCATTTATTTACTTAATTATTGGTTTATTATCAGGTGTATTTGCAAGAGAGTATACGAAAGCACAAGGAATTAAAGGATCCACAATGTTGCAATTAGTGCATACACATGTATTAGTGCTCGGTTTTGTATTCTTTTTAATTGCTTTAGCTTTATGTAAAGTGTTTCATGTACAAGAAACAAAGAGCTTTTGTGCATGGTTTGTTGTTTATAATGTAGGAGTAATCTTTACTATTGCTACAATGCTATGGAGAGGTCTTTTACAAGTAAATGGAACTGACTTTTACGGTTTAAGCCATATGGCTGGATTAGGTCATATTATTATAAGTATCGGGCTCGTTTGGTTTATGATTTTGCTCAAAAAGTCTTTTAAATAGATAGGAGTGGGAAGAGTATGATAGCACTTTTATCAAGTATTTTAGCGGTTTGTATGGCTGTTGGTGTCATGTTTCTGCGCTTTAAAGCAGCGAAAAAACCGGTAACGAAAAAGAAAATTATATTGCCGCCAATTTTTATGAGTACTGGAGCAATGATGTACTTTTTACCGGAATTCCGATTAACGTCGTTAGAAATAATAGAAGCAATTATTGCAGGGCTTATTTTCTCTGTATTTCTTATAAAAACAACGAAGTTTGAAATAAGAGACGAACAAATATATATGAAACCGTCAAAAGCATTTATATTTATTTTAGTCGGATTATTAGCTGTACGAGTAGCGTTGAAATCATATTTAAGTCAATCGATTGATTTAGCGGAGTTAAGCGGAATGTTTTTCTTACTTGCATTTGCGATGATTGTGTCGTGGAGAATTGCGATGTATCGCTCGTTTACTAAATTAGAAAAGACAATAAACAGAGCTGGAATTTCTATATAGGAAATCCAGCTCTGTTTATGTTTTATTGAAATTCTTTAGCGCGGAACTCATTTGCTTAATTTTAAACGTATTTGAGCATCTTGTAATGCAACTGGTGTAACGTTAAGACCATTAGGATCAACAATTTTTGTATTTAATAAAATGGAATCTAGGCTTCCACGAAATGTTTCTGTATAGTTTTGGCGCAACATTTGTTGTTCTTGTTTTTCATCAACTGTTAATCCAGATGTTCTTTCTTTTTTTGATAATTCATTAATACGGAATAAAATGTTTTGCATTTTGTTCACCTCTTATTTTAAAATAAATTAGTGGCTTACCAATTTATAGTTATTGTAACTTGTTTAGTAGTTTGTGTCAATACTATCTAAAATTAAGTTAAAAATTGACGAAAAATTATAACAATAATAGAATGAATTGTATTGATGATTAGTTTCACAAGCATACATAGAACACTAGGAGGATTATTATGAAATCAACATTTTTTTCTCAAAATAGAGAACGATTAGCAAACACATTACCAGAGGGATCTATTACGATTTTATTTGCGGGACAAGCACCGCATATGTCAGCTGATGCACATTATAAATTTGTACCGAATCGTAATTTTTACTACTTAACGGGAATCGATGAACCAAATGTTATTTTTATGCTGAAAAAGGTTGGGAATAGTGTAGAAGAGACACTTTTCATTGAAAAGTCAGATCCAGTAATGGAAAAATGGGTTGGGAAAACAGTTTCTAGCGAAGAAGCAGAGGGAATTTCAGGTATAAAGAAAGTTGTATATTTAGATAGCTTTGAAAAGACAATGTCAAATATACTCTTTACAGAAAATGCGAAGCATTTATATTTAGATATAGAAAGTCGTGAGTGGAATGGTACGGAGACAAAAACATTAGCATTTGCTAAACATGTAAGAGAAAAATACCCACACGTAACAATTGGTAATGTATATCCGAACATTTGTGAATTACGAGTATTTAAAACAGAAGAAGAAATTGAAATTATTAAAGAAGCGATTGCTATAACGAAAGACGGTATTTACAACGTACTTAAGCATGCAAAAGCAGGCATGATGGAGTATGAATTAGAAGCACAATTTGATTTTACACTGAAATCATCTGGCATTAAGCACCATGCGTTCAATACAATTTTGGCGAGTGGGAAAAATGCTACAGTTCTTCATTATGAAGATAATGATGCACAAATTCAAAATGGTGACTTAGTATTACTAGATTTAGGTGCTCAAAAAGACTACTATAACGCTGATATTAGTTATACATTCCCGGCAAATGGAACATTCTCTAGTCGCCAAAAACAAATTTATAATATTGTATTAAAAGCATTAAAAGAAACAACAGAGATTATTAAGCCAGGATTAAAGTTCGATGCATTAAATGAGCATACAAAAAAGGTACTGGCAGAAGAGTGTAAAGCAATTGGTTTAATTCAAGAAGATGAAGAGTTATCAAAATACTATTATCATGGTGTCAGCCATTTCCTTGGTTTAGATACACATGATGTAGGAACATATAAAGATAGAGTGTTAGAAGAAGGTATGGTTATAACAATTGAACCTGGTTTTTATATTGAAGGAGAATCAATTGGAATTCGTATTGAAGATGACATTCTTGTAACGAAAGACGGGTATGAAAACTTGTCAAAAGATATCATTAGGGAAGTTGAAGAAATTGAAGAATTTATGAGTGTAAATAATGAACATGTAAAAGGAAACCGAGCTGTAGTTAAATAATAAAAGAGTCATCACTAATTTATTTGAACTTTATCTCGAATCGTGGACAATTAAAAAATCCATGATTCGGGATAGGGTTCTTTTCTTCGAAATACTAATCTTTAATTATTAATCCTAATAAAGTAGCAAACTGAACAGCTTGATATGTCGATACTTTACATCCTCTTAAATCGTTCACTGAAACTGTAAGTGTATCAAAGGTAGAAGAACTAATATCTATCCCCTTCAGTGATGTCTGATCAAAATTAGCTTCATCAAGACTACATAATTGGAATTCAACTTTTTTAAGTTTACAGTCAAAAAAATCTGCATTATTTAATGAAGTTTCATTGAATATGATTTTTTCTAGTTTAGAATTTCCAAATGCCGCTAAATTCAAAATTGAATTCTCAAATTTAACATTTCCTAAGCTAGATCCTGTGAAATTTACTCCGATTAATTTACTGTTTTTAAATTCGACTCTGTGAACAGAAGAATTGCTTAAATTAACATTTGATAAATCACAGTTTTCAAAACAAACATCTGTAATATCAATATTGCTAAAGTCTGTATTAGTAAACTTACAGTTTTTTATCACCGCATCATATAACCGCACTCTATCTACAGATTCATTTTCGAAAGTGGAGTCTATAATTTCACACACTTCCAATGTTGGATCTTCTTCATAAAAAATATCTTGAAAATTCTTTGAAGATAACTCTGGTGAAATTTTTGGTCTATCAATTTTCATCGTATATCAATCCTCTTCTATTTGATATATTTGTGTAATTTGAGTCCATTGTCTGTGAGGAACATTAGTTCTTATTATACAGAAATCTAAGTTCTTTTGTGAAGAGCATTTTAGCTACATTTTTCTTATTTAATAATAGCAGTGTTATTGTTTCTTAAGAAATAACGTCAAAACAAATACGAGAACGGCTAATATAGTCGCTACAAGGAAAGCATTTTGTATTACTAAAATATTCGTCTCTTGTAATGTCTCCGCTTTTAGTAATTTTCCAATTAGCTTACGTAAGATCTAATTACATCTCCTTATTTTCTTGAAAATCAAGTTCTATAATGATTTTGAAAAAGGAGGGATTTTCCATGAAGCGATTTGTATTAAAAGCTGTTACGGTCTCTGTAATATTTTTAATTGCTGCATGTTCTTTGGCCACAAATACAACAAATGATCATAAAAATATGAATGATAACAAAACACTACAGACTGAAACAGCTACAACACCATTGAAGGTTGAAAAAGGGCCAGAAGTTACTTTAATAGCGAAAGAAGAAAAGCAAAAATTAAGTAACGGTGTTATTGTTCCAGTCTGGACATTTAATGGCTCATCTCCTGGTCCAGAAATTCGGGTGAAAAAAGGTGAAAAGGTGAAAGTGACATTAAAAAATGAATTATCTGCACCAGTATCTATTCATTGGCATGGATATCCTGTCCCAAATAACATGGATGGAATTCCGGGCGTGACACAAGATGCAGTTGAACCAGGAAAAAGTTTCACTTACGAATTTGAAGCGAACGTACCAGGAACGTACTGGTATCATTCGCATCAAGATTCTGTAAATCAATTAGATAGAGGTTTGTATGGAGCGCTCATTGTAGAGGATACAAAGGAAAAATATGATAAAGATTACACATTACTGTTGGATGAATGGGTTACAGATAAAGAAGAAATTAAAAAGCAGTTAAAAGAAATGACAAAAGGGCAAATAGGTAATAAATCTAAAGGTGATGAAAATACGAAAAAGAATGATGATAAGAACGGCATGGATCATTCTGGTATGGACATGGGCAGTGATCAAAAAGACTCTGGCAATATGGCAGGAATGGACCATGGAAATATGAAGATGGAAGGTCATGATATGAGTATGTATGATTTATTCACAATCAATGGAAAAAGCGGTGATTTAGTAGTGCCATTGAAAGTGAATAAGGGAGATAAAGTTCGTCTTCGACTTGTTAATGCTGGTTATCTATCACATGATATACATGTTCACGGTCATGATATAAAAGTAATTGCGACAGATGGTCAACCAATAAACAATCCAAAAGTTATAAAGGATAAAGTAATTTCAATCGCACCGGGTGAACGTTATGATATTGAATTTACTGCTAATAAAACTGGGAAATGGTATGTTGAGGACCATTCAAAAAATAAAGGTGCAAAAGGAATGAAAGCTGTTATTGAGTATGATGGCAGCAAAGAGATGAAAGATAAAGCAGATGAAAAGGGAAAATTAGCGAAATTAGATATGACGAAATATGGTGTTAAAAAATTAGGTAGTTTCACGTTAAATCAAGAGTATACTGCCACATATAATATGGACTTAAATACGCAAATGAATGAAAATGAAATGGTATATACAATTAACGGAAAGGTATTTCCGGATATTGACCCAATTCAAGTAAAAAAGGGTGATTTAGTAAAAGTGAAGTTGGTAAATCGTTCTAAAATGGATGATCACCCAATGCATTTACATGGGCACTTCTTTCAGGTGTTGAGTAAAGATGGAAAACCGATAGAAGGTTCTCCAATTGTAAAAGATACATTGAACTTAAAACCAGGAGAAGAATATGAAGTAGCCTTTGTAGCAGACAATCCCGGTGAGTGGATGTTCCACTGTCACGACCTACATCATGCTTCAGCAGGGATGGTAACGGAAGTGAACTATACAGATTATAAATCTGACTATGTTCCAAACCAAAATATTCCTAATAAGCCAGAATAATAGGAAGCAGTTATCCTATGGATAGCTGCTTATTCATTTTTGTTGCAAGTACTAATGTATATGTTGATTATGCCCAGGTGAAGGCGCAGGAGTATGATCTGGGAATGTCGCGAATACGGCAACGATAATTACTACACTAATTGAAAGTAATAACAAAAAACGCTGTTGGATAAAAGTAGAAAAGTTCTCCGATAACAATTGAATCACACAGGACATAGTAATCGTTATAGTAAGTAAAAGGCTAATGAACAATATACTATGAGCTTGTTGAGCGTTTAACATTTCTGTAATCATTGCTCCCATCATACTTGCCATTAATCCAGAGAACATTCCTTCTAAAGCAGTATATAGGTGAAAACGTAGACCCACTAAAAAACCGATAAAACCACTAATTAAAATAGCAAGTAAAGTAGAATATAGTAATTCCCCCTTAAAGAGAATGCCTAAGTAAAAACCAATACTTAAACCGATACTCATACTAAAAGACATAATAAATACCATATACTCCATTAGGGTACCCTTACGTTTAGAAATATTGGATGCAATAAGAATTGAGGTACAGCAAAGTGTTAGGGCAGTTAATGTATAAACAAACATTATGATACCTCCTTGTCCTATCGTTCATTTCATCATATGTGTACTTATGATAATTTATATCTGCATATTATCTGCACAATTTCATAGATGTAAGCAAAGGAACGCTTGATTTTTTAGGGCGTCTTTTTTAATTGTAAGCATGTGAAAGAAATTGTTATATTATGAGTTTCTATTGTGAAGCCATAAAGAATAAGCGTATAATATTATAGGTCTCCCATTTGCGAGACAAATCGCGAATGATAAATAAGATTGTTGTTTTATCATCGCTTCTAAACATATAGACAATGAAAGTAACACTGGAATACAGATAGGGAGTTATAAAATGAAATTAATTATTGCCGAGAAACCAGATCAAGGGTTGGCTCTTGTTTCACAGTTTAAATATCGCCGGAAAGATGGATATTTAGAGGTAGAAGCGAATGAGTTATTTCCAAATGGAGCGTACTGTACATGGGCAATTGGTCATTTGACGCAGTTATGTAATCCAGAGCATTATCACGCAGAGTGGAAAAAATGGTCACTTAATACATTACCGATGATTCCAGAGCGTTTTCAATTTGAAGTAACAAAGTCAAAGTATAAGCAATTTAACGTTGTGAAACAGCTGTTACATAATCCACAGGTAACAGAAATTATTCACGCAGGCGATGCTGGGCGTGAAGGGGAACTAATCGTACGAAATATTATTAATCTTTGTAACGTGCAAAAGCCGATGAAGCGTCTATGGATTTCGTCTTTAACGAAGCAAGCTATTTATCAAGGGTTTAAAAATTTACTTGACGAATCAGATACAATTAATACGTATTACGAAGCATACACAAGATCTTGTGCTGACTGGGTTGTTGGTATGAATGCATCACGTGTGTTTAGTATTTTGCTAAAGAAAAAAGGAATGAATGATGTATTTTCTGCTGGTCGTGTCCAAACACCAACGTTAGCATTGATTGTAAAGCGTGAGAAAGAAATTGAAAACTTTAAGTCAGAGCCTTTCTGGGAAGTGTTTGCAACCTTTAATATAGAAGGAAAGAAATATGACGGGAAATGGGAGAAGGATAATGAATCCCGCTTAAAAGACCCTGATATGGCGAATAAAATTGCGGCATTTTGCCAAGGGAAACCGGCTGTTGTGAAGGAAATGAAAACGGAGCGTAAAGAGTTTCAGCCGCCGCTTTTATTCAACTTATCATCACTGCAAGCAACGGCAAATAAAGCCTTTAAGTTTTCACCGAAAAAGACGCTTGATATAACGCAAGCACTCTATCAAAAAGGGATTGTTTCTTATCCACGTTCAGATTCTAACTATGTTACTCAAGGAGAAGCAGCGACGTTCCCTGATATTTTACAGAAGTTAAGTCAGTTTGATGAATATAAAGGTTTATTACCGGCTCCGGTTGAATCCATTATGAACAATAAGCGTTATGTAAATGAAAAGAAAGTAACAGATCACTACGCGATTATTCCGACAGAGCAAGTTACAAACCCAAGCAGACTATCAGGTGATGAAAAGAAAATATACGATATGATCGTAAGAAGGCTTATTGCAGCTCATTATGAAGTTGCAATCTTTGACTATACAACGATTGTAACGCTTGTAGATGAACGTGCTGAATTCATTTCAAAAGGAAAACAGCAAATTCAAGAAGGTTGGCGTAAAGTTATTTTCCAAGACGATAAAGATGACGAAACCATTCTTCCAATTGTAGCTGAAGGTGAAGAAGGAAAAGTTGTAAAGGTGAAAGTGAAAGAAGGAAAAACACAGCCACCGAAGCGTTATACAGAAGGACAACTTATTACGTTAATGAAAACAGCTGGTAAGTATTTAGAGAATGAAGAGCTAGAGAAGGTATTGAAGAAAACAGAAGGTTTAGGTACGGAAGCGACCCGCGCAGGGATTATTACGATGCTGAAAGACCGTAAATATATAGATGTAAAGAAAAACCAAGTGTATGCGACTGATAAAGGAAAAGTATTAATTACCGCAATTGGTGACAAAATACTAGCTTCACCGGAAATGACTGCGAAATGGGAACAACGTCTTGCGGAAATTGGTGAAGGTACAGCTTCACCAGCAACTTTTATGGAACAGACGAAAAAGCTATCAGCTAAAATTATTGAAGACGCAGTGGAAATGTCTGAGAAGTGGGATTTCACGGGACTACATGTTGAATCGATTGAACGAAAAGGATCGAAATTTACAACGGGTAAAAAGGTTGGTAGCTGTAAAAAATGTGATGGCGATGTAATTGATAAGTCAACGTTTTACGGTTGTTCTAACTATAATACAACGCAATGTGATTTCACCATTTCAAAGAAGATATTAAGTAAAACAATTTCGCAAAAGAATATGACAAAGCTCTTAAAAGGTGAAAAGACTGATTTAATTAAAGGCTTTAAAAAGGGCGAGAAAACGTTTGATGCGAAATTAGAGTGGAAAGATAATAAGATTAATTTTGTATTTGAGAATTAATTTGTTAAAAGAGCATGACATAAAATTGTCATGCTCTTTTGTTTTTCTTTGATATAAAATTTAACGATAAAAAAAATCCTTTAAATAATAATTTTTTATTGTAAAACGATAAATTTTGTATTAAAATCAAAATCATAATAAATGAGTGAGGTGCTTTTGTTAAAAGGTAACAACCTTATTTTAAAATTAGAGGAGGTATAACTATGAACAGTAACAATTTGATTGTTAAAAATATGGATAACCCCCATGAGTTGGAGAAGATGTATAGAAAAGATCCGAAAGCTTTTAAAAAATCATTCTCACAAGCATGGGACCAAAACCCTGATTCTCAAATTCTAGGTGCTTGGTATGAAAGGTTGCATTTCAAGGAGAAAGTAAATAAAGAAAAAACATCTTTGTTTCAAAAAGGTTTCTTATTCATGGGCCTTTTAGCTATTCTGGCCGGCATAAGCACCAGGATCATTTTCCACTTTGTTGAGCAGGAAGCAATTGCTCCAATAAACTTGGCTTTTGGTGTAATTCCCTTTATTGCTGCTTATTTTGTTTACAATAATAAGCCGAAAAAAAGTATTATTTATTCCCTTATAGCGTTATTCCTAGTTTCCGGGGTGTATCTTAATACGTTGCCAATAAATTATAAAGACAGTACCATACTTGCTTATTTACATCTTCCTATATTTTTATGGGTCTTAGTAGGGCTTGCGTTTACAGGAAATGAATATTCAAAAGGCAGTACAAGATTAGCCTATATTAAATTTAATTTAGAATATTGTCTTCTCTATGCCAGCATGGCAGTGAGCGGAATGATACTAGCGGTATTCACCATGCGTTTATTTAGCTTTGTTGACTTAGATATAGGAGAGTTCTATTTTAGTAATGTTGTTTTATTTGGAGCAGCCGCTCTCGCTATTGTGACTGCATACTTAGTATCAATGAATCTTAAGCTTGCTAAAAATATTACACCATACATATCTAAAATTTTTAGTCCTCTCGTCCTGATCACCTTGCTTATCTATCTTATAACGGTAATTTGGGTCGGGAAAAATCCATTCTTGGATCGCAATTTCCTAATGGCCTTCAACGGAATACTGCTTGGTGTATTGGCTGTTACTATATTTTCTATCGTTGAGAGTGACTCGGACGAGAAAAAGAACATTTCAGATTATATAAATTTTTCCTTAATTGTTTTGGCACTTATTATTGATACTGTTGCATTGTCAGCCATCGTATTTAGACTTTCTTCTTACGGGATTACACCTAATAGACTAGCTGTTTTAGGTGTAAACATACTGATCTGGGCAAATCTAATTTGGATTATGTTTTCCTATATGCGTTTCTTGCAAAATAAATCAGGACCAAAAGCTATCCAAGATGCCGTTACGAAGTATTTGCCAATATACGGACTTTGGGCAGCTTTCGTTATATTTACGTTTCCTATCATTTTTAATTAGAAAGGATCTGTTAATGTAACGAAAAGTTAATTCTCTATAACATATAACATTTTTAGAGCCCATCGATTTATAATGGATATTATTACGTTTGTAGTTTCGGTAATTTCATTTGTATTGATAAATAAGAAGTAAGTGTTGTATGTAATCTTTCCATAATAAAAAACGTCCCAAAATGGGACGTTTTTTATTATGCATATTGCCGTTTTTTCTTAATAAGCAACAAAACTTGTGACACACAAGCTAGTACCGGTAACTCAATCAATGGTCCAATAACGAGTGCAAGTGCGATAAGAGGTTCGTCTGGAAAAGCGGTCACAGCGATAGCGAGTGCAACAGGTGAGTTTCTTGCTAACGTTGTTAAGCTTAGACTTACTGTATCTTTGTAAGATAAATGCATCATGCGCCCGATAAATTGTCCTAGTAAAAAATTAATGATGAAGAACAATAGAACAGGAACGAGTAATAATAAAACAACATTCATATTTTGTAGTAAATATTTACCTTGTGATGCAAACATCGCTACTATTGCTAAACTTAAAAATACAATTTGAGCAGAGCTGAAAAACGGAATGAGTTTATTCTCGAGAGGTTCAGCTTTTTTCATTTTATTCATAATGAACTTTGTAGCGTGTGCAAGTATAAATGGTAAGACGATTACGATAACAATACTTTCTACTAAAACAGAAACCGCTACAGTTTTCATGACACCAGCAAATAAAAATAAATAAATGGGAAGGAGCAGTACTTGCAAAATTAAATTTACAGGTAAAATTGCAGTAGAAAGTGCTACATTACCTTTCGCTATTTCAGTAAAGATTAAGTACCAATCTGTACATGGAGTAACCATTAACATTATAAATCCAACCCAAAGTGCTGGATGATCGGAAAGAAATAGTGCCCCTAACCCCCAAGCGAGTAAAGGTGTCCATAAGAAGTTAATAGTAAGACTTGTTCCAGCAAATTTTAAATTGCGAAATCCGTTTTTTATTTCTTTTAATGGGATGCTGAGGAATAATCCATATAGCATGAAGAATAAGAAGGGGACAATAAATTTGTCTGAATACGTATGTATCATATTAAATTGTCCGAGTACGATGCCGCATGTAACAGCAAAAAGAATAATAAAAGTTTGAATCTTTTCTATAGTGCTCATGAATAAATCCTTTCTATATATGAATTTTCCTCTCTAAGTTTATTATACAAGTAATAAAGATGTATTTGGTGTTCAATTGTATCTCGCTTAATATTTTTAAGTCGAGATTTTATTTTTCATTAAAAGTTACTTGACTAAAGTAAGTGGCTATATTACAATCACTTACATAAGGTAATTAAATAACAAAAAGTTGCAATGGCGTAACTTAAGGTATCTATTGGAACTTTTTCTTAGAATAAGAATTTTTA
Organism: Bacillus sp. FSL R9-9497; assembly: GCF_038005805.1. NCBI lineage: Bacteria > Bacillati > Bacillota > Bacilli > Caryophanales > Bacillaceae > Bacillus > Bacillus sp. FSL R9-9497. The sequence goes on from NZ_JBBOTY010000001.1 coordinate 1,785,240, forward strand.
TGATGATGAATAATGAATATGAAAAGAAAGATTAGGTGAAGAAAATGGGACTATTTAGCTCATTATTTGGTAAAAAAGAAGAAAATACGACTGTAGAGGGGAATAAAAAAATGTCGAAAGTATTATTTGTAAAAGCAAACGATCGTCCAGCGGAGCAAGCAGTTAGTTCAAAAATGTATGAAACATTTGTAAGTACTTATAAAGAAGCAAATCCAAATACAGAAATTACGGAATTAGATTTATTTGCATTAGATCTTCCTTATTACGGAAATATTGCGATTTCAGGTGGATATAAACGTAGCCAAGGTATGGAGTTAACAGCTGAAGAAGAGAAGGCAGTTGCTACAGTAGATCAATATTTAAATCAATTTTTAGAAGCTGATAAGGTTGTATTTGCATTCCCATTATGGAACTTTACAGTACCAGCACCATTAATCACATATATTTCATACTTATCTCAAGCTGGAAAAACGTTTAAATATACAGCAAATGGCCCAGAAGGTTTAGTTGGTGGTAAGAAAGTAGTTGTGTTAGGTGCTCGTGGTTCAGATTACTCTTCAGAGCAAATGGCTCCTATGGAAATGGCAGTTAATTACGTAACAACTGTACTTGGATTCTGGGGAATTACAAATCCAGAGACAGTTGTAATTGAAGGACACAATCAATATCCAGATCGTTCACAACAAATTGTTGAAGAAGGTCTAGAAAACGTTAAAAAAGTAGCAGCAAAATTTTAATTCATGATAGTAAATGGAAAAACCAACATGGATGACTATGTTGGTTTTTTAGTCTATTTTTCATGTTAAAAAATGTATATTTATAAAATAAAAGAAAAGTTCGAAAATAGTATTGCAAAATATTATATAGCAAACTATAATGAATTCAAGAATAGTTGATACTTAAATTAAATATTCAGAAAATTCAATTAGTTAAAATTGGAAAATGAGATAAGGAAACTTGAATGGGGGTTATATTATGGCGAATAAAGTACCGTTTTCGTTCATAGTAGTTATTGGATTAATGTTATTTGCACTATTTTTTGGAGCGGGAAATTTAATTTTTCCAGCGATGCTTGGTCAATCAGCTGGAGAGAATGTATGGATTGCTAACGCTGGATTTTTAGTAACTGGTGTTGGATTACCATTACTAGGTGTACTAGCATTTGGTTTTTCAGGTAAAGATGATTTGCAGTCGTTAGCTAGTCGTGCTCACCCAGTGTTTGGGATTGTGTTTACAACAGTTTTATACTTAGCGATTGGTCCGTTATTTGCAATACCAAGAACAGGAAATGTTTCTTATGAAATTGGTCTTAAGCCGTTTATGCCAGAAGGAGTAGGTTCTACACCTTTAATTCTTTTCACAATTATATTCTTTAGTATCACTTGTTTTTTTTCGCTAAATCCCGCGAAAATTGTCGATATTGTTGGAAAAATCTTAACGCCAATTAAGTTGACTTTCATCGGTATTTTAGTAATCGTTGCTTTTATACATCCGATTGGAGATATGCAAGCACCAGTGGAAGCTTATACATCACATGCATTCTTTAAAGGATTCCAAGAAGGATACTTAACGATGGATACGCTAGCATCATTTGTATTCGGGATTATCATTATCAATGCTATTAAAGAAAAAGGTGCGAAAACGAAAACACAAATTATGGTCGTTTGTGCAAAAGCGACAATTATTGCAGCATCTATTTTAGCAATTATCTATACAGCACTTTCTTATATGGGTGCTTCAAGTGTTGCAAAGCTTGGACATTTAGAGAACGGCGGAGAAGTATTAGCGAAAGTTTCTAACTACTATTTCGGATCATATGGCGGAGTATTATTAGGATTAATGATTACAGTAGCTTGTTTAACAACTAGTGTGGGACTTGTATCAGCATGTTCTTCATTCTTCCATAAGTTATTCCCAAATGTTCCTTACAAAGCAATTGCAATTACGCTATGTGTATTTAGTGCAATTGTTGCAAACGTAGGATTAACACAATTGATCGCAGTTTCTGTTCCAGTATTAACAGCAATTTATCCACTAGCAATCGTATTGATTTTCTTAACATTCTTCCATTCATTATTTAAAGGAAGAGCTGAAGTTTATCAAGTAAGCTTAATCGTAACATTTATCATCAGCTTATTTGATGGATTAAGTGCAGCTGGAGTTAACATTGAAGTAGTAAGCCAAGTGTTCACTAAATTCCTTCCGATGCAGGAAGTAGGATTAGGCTGGATCTTCCCAGCGATTATCGGTGGATTTATCGGATATGGCATTAGCATTTTAAAAGTGAAAAACCAAGTTCAACCAGCAACTAGAGCGGATAAGAAAATAGGTTAAATAAAAAAAGTTATAGACTTGTTTCTATAGCTTTTTTTGTTACTATTAATAATGAGAAAAAATAAAGTAGTAGGGGAAATAAAATGAAAAAAACAATTGATCATATCGGAATCGCAGTTCGAGATATAGATCGTTACGTAAGTGAAGCTCCTGGTGTGGAAAGCGAAGTAGCCATTCTTGAAGTAGATGGAGATAGAATAGAATTACTTGCACCGACGAATAATACGACATCTCCAATTGCCCGTTTTATTAAACAAAAAGGTAAAGGTGTTCATCACGTTGCGTATCGAGTAGATGATTTAGATGTGGCTTTAGAGGAATTGAAAGAACAAGGAATTCGAACGTTAGAGCATACACTTCGGATTAATAAGCACGGTAGAAGATTAATATATCTTAACCCAGCGGATACAGAAGGAACGATTATCGAGTATTGTGATTATCCGGAAGAGCAATAGAAGAAGGATATTTTTAAAAAGGTGTTACGTTATTACGTAACACCTTTTTATTTATGCATTTCACATTTTCTTCACAAATGATTCACGATAACTTTTCTTCTTTGATAACTTACATAAATATATTTTATGATATAATAACAATCGACTTAAAAAATGTAAGTTGTATCTATAGTGATAGTTACTATTATATTAGAAGTTTAGAGGTGGAAGAGAAATAAGAGTTATACTTTATAGAAGTTTATATTTAATAAGGTTAATATTTCGCCCGAGAATCAAACTTCGGAAGTTAAAGTAATGAAAATAGAGCGATGAGGAAGAAAGAAGTGAAATGAGTGTGAAAGTAATGAGAAGATTAGGGACATGGTTATTACTTGTGTGTGTGCTTATCATATTGATACCGCAAAGTGCATCTGCTCATGCGTACGTTGTGAAATCAAACCCTACTGAAAATGAAACATTGAAGAAAGCACCATCTGTTGTAAAAATCGAATTCGATGAGGACATACAAGTTTCAAGTTTTAATACATTGTACGTGAGAGATACATCAGGTAAAAGGGTCGATTTAAAAGATGCTCATATTGATAAAAAAAATAAAAAGCTATTAGAAGCTGGATTAAAAGACAATCTCAAAAATGGTCTTTACTCTATTCAGTGGAAAGCTATTTCAGCTGATGGACATCCAATTCAAGGAGTTATCCCGTTCCGGGTTGGATTAGCGGAAGCGGAAACAGACGATATACAAGTGGAAGAGATGGGTTACGTCCCACAAATCGATATGATTATGGAACGTGGAATTTTATATACAAGTTTCTCACTATTTATAGGAGTGCTATTCTTTAATCTTATTATGTATAAAGGCAATGCAACCTCGGTTCGATCAAGGAGTAAGAACATAATATGGATCTCTTTATTTGGGATATTGATTAGCTTGTTATTCAATCTACCACTGCAAGCGAAAATAAATGCTGATGTTTCATGGATAGAAGCATTCAATCCTTTACTATTAAAAGAAACATTACAGCTTTCTGTTTTTGGTTATGTATGGATTACTCAAATGGTTCTCATTAGTACGCTTATAATTGTTACGTATTTTGCGGTGAAGCATGAGAAGTTTTCGTCGTTTAAAGTATGGAGTATTCCAATACTATTGTTTATAGGGTTACTTGTTATGAAGGCCTTTAATAGTCACGCATACGGTTTAAAGTTTAAAGACATTGCTGTCGTTATGGATTTTCTACATTTATTAGCAGCTTCATTATGGGTTGGTGGTTTATCATCTATTATTCTTCTTTTACGTAAAGAGGATAACAAGTGGCATATGTATTGGGATATGATTAAGCGTTTTTCACCGTGGGCAACAGGTGCTGTCATCGTGATTTTAATAACAGGCCTTTTTAACAGTACATTTTTTATTCCAACAATCCACTCGTTATTTGATACGAAGTATGGATTGGCTTTATTAACAAAGATACTTTTATTCATTTTCATGGGGATATTGGGAATTATTCATTATATGAAAGGGAGAATGCGAGCGCAGCAAGGATTAGGAGCTACGGTGAAAGTAGAGTTTGTCATTGGAATTATCATTTTCGTAATCGTAGCTTTTATGACAAACGTACAAACACCACCGATGCCTCCTACTGGACCTTTTACAGAGAGTAAGCAATTAGATAATGGATATGAACTTACGCTAAATGTAAGTCCGAATAAGGTAGGACAAAATAAATTCCATATTACACTAAAGGATGAAAAGGGACAGCCTGTTACTGATATGGAACAAATGATATTGACGACTCAATCATTAGATATGAACATGGGAAAAGGTTCATTTAAAGTTTCAGTAGTTTCACCAGGAGAATATGAAGCAGAAGGTATGTATATTAATATGACAGGAAACTGGAATATACATGTTCATGGATTAACAAAATCTCTTGATAGTTTCGATACAGATTTTAAATTTATTGTCGGTGGCAGATAAAAAGAAGCTATGTATGAAAAGGAGCTAATAGAAAATGAAACGTATAAAAAAATTAGGAACAACAATGATCGCAACAATTATTGCAATGGGAATGTTTTCGTTACCTGTTAGTGCGCACGTCACTGTAAAACCAGCAACTTCTGACGTTGGTTCTTGGGAGACATATACGATAAAAGTACCAGTTGAAAAAAATGTAGCAACAACAAAAGTTACACTGAAAATACCGTCTGGAGTAGAGTTCCAGCAGTATGAACCAGTGCCAGGATGGAAAGTTGAGGAGCAAAAAGATACAGCTGGAAAAGTTAAAACTGTAGTATGGGAAGCAACAGGAGAAGGGATTTTACCCGGTCAGTTCCAGCGATTTACTTTCGTCGCTAAAAATCCGGATAAAGAGCAAAAAATAGCTTGGGACGCATATCAACAATATAAAGATGGAGAAATTGTTGAATGGACAGGCGATGAAAAAGCTGAAAAACCGCATTCACTTACTATAATTGCAAAAGGTACGTCATTAACAGGAGAACATGGTGAAGTGTCTAGTGTAGAAAAGAATGAAGGTACTAGTAATATGCAATTGATAGCAATTGTCTTATCTATTTTTGCGATAGTATCGTCGGTAAGTGCGTGTGTTTTTGTAGTACGTCGTAAAAAGTAAGACGTAAGAAAGAGCCTGCAAACAGTAGGCTCTTTCTTACGTTTATTTCAATTCAACTTGCTGCCTTACAGCAAGTGTTTTCGGTTTTATATTTACAAAACAAATACTCACAACAATAAATAATAGTCCGATGAATAAGCTAATGGTAATGGCCTCATGTAAGAAAATTGAACTTACAATAATAGCAATTAGTGGAATGAGGAATGTATAAGCCCCAACTTTACTTGCTTCACCAGCTCCAACAAGTGTGAAGTATGCAAGCCACCCCATTGCAATAACAAAGAATGAAATAAAGAGAAGTACGCTAACAAATGGTATACTCCAAGCGATACTAGACCAGCTTTCAAATTCTGAACCAAATCCAATTAAGCAAAGTCCACCAATAATAAGCTGAAGTGTTACCATCCAAATGGCATTAACACGGTGACCAGTCTTCTTAATAAATACTGTGCCAAGTGCCCAGCCGATAGCGCATCCTAACGCGAGAAGGATTCCAATAATAGAAATATGTCCTGTTAAACTGCTTGAGCTAATAACACCTACACCAATAAATCCGAGAACAAGCCCAAAAATTTTCAAGCCGTACATTGATTCTTCAAGCCATATCCACGAGAAAATACCGAGTAAAACTGGTTGTAGAAATACAATGGCGGAAAATAATCCAGCAGGCATATATTGAAGGCCGACAGTTTGTAACCCGTAAAATATAATGATGTTAAGTAAAGAAGAAATAACGTATAAATGCCACGTTTCTTTTAAATGTAACTCTTTGTATTTCGGTAATGCGAACAGGAGTAAAATGAATCCTCCAATTAAAGTTCGAACGCCTGCAAATAAAACAGGTGGCGTATAATGCAGGGCAAACTTTGATAAAGGCCAATTGATTCCCCACATGAAAACGAGAAAGGTAAGGATTATGGCCGTCTTAGTTCGAGAAAGCTGTGTCACTGAAAGACCTCCTTGTTGTTATTCATTTCACTATGATATGATATCGACTGTAATAAATAAAATGAATCTTTTTTATAAGGAGTATAAGTGATTAGTTATGACCATTACACAACTGCAAGTATTAATAAAAACTGTTGAGTTAGGTAGTTTTACGAAGGCCGCCAGGGTATTAAATATGACGCAGCCAGCTGTTAGTCATGCGATTTCAAGTATTGAGTCAGAGTTAGGCGTTACTATTCTTATACGTGATAAACGAAAAGGGCTCCTCGTTACGGATGTAGGAAACAGGATTCTTGTACATATTAGAGAGATTTTGAACGGTGTAGAGAAGATTGAACAAGAAGTTGCGATGGAGAAAGGACACGAAGTTGGGACGATTCGAATTGGTAGTTTTCCGAGTGCTTCTGCACATTTCTTACCCAAAATGATAAACCTTTTTAAGGAGAAGTATCCGAGCTTAGAAGTAGTTCTTTGTGAAGGAACGATTAAAGAAGTTGAAGATTGGTTAGTATCGAGGGTTATTGATATAGGAATTGTTATTTTGCCTAATAAAGATATGGAGATTGTTCCATTAACGAAGGGGAAAATGGTTGCTATCTTAAGAGAGGATCATCCTCTCTGTAAGAAGGACGCTATTACAATTAGTGATTTAGAGAATGAACCGATCATATTATGTAAGGGCGGATACGAACCACCTATTATTGATATGTTTAAACAAGCAAACGTACCACTTCGGGCTGAGTATGTAATTTCGACAGTTACTACAGCTTTAAATATGATTCAAGAAGGATTAGGCATTGCAATATTAGCTGAATTATCTTTAACGAATTTACCAAAAAATGTGCAAACGAGAGAATTGGAACCACAAGTATGGAGAGAAATTGCTTTAGCTGTTCCTTCATTAAAGGATTCTTCAATCGCTGTACAGCTATTTATTGAAGAATTTCAAGCGCTATTTGCAGAATAAAAAGAGGTGTCTCATATATCATAATGGGACACTTTTTAATTTACTTATAAAAAATTTATGAAAAGGATTGACTTATTTTTTAGTTGTAACTATAATGATTACATCGAGGTGGTGATTACGATGAAAATTAGTAGCCGCTTTTCCATAGCTGTTCATATTTTATCTATTTTGAAAAACAATCCATCTTCACTTTGTACTTCAGACTATATGGCTGAGAGTGTCAATACAAATCCAGTAGTCATTCGTAAAATCATGTCGTACTTGAAACAAGCTGGCTTTGTTTACGTAAATCGTGGACCGGGTGGCGCGGGATTACTAAAGGATTTACATGAAATCACATTGTTAGATGTGTATCATGCAGTAAATGTAGTAGAAGAAGACAAGCTATTTCATATTCACGAGCAACCGAATCCAGATTGTCCAATTGGGGCGAATATTCAAGCGGTGTTAGAAATCATTTTAATTCAAGCACAATCCGCGATGGAAGAAGTTTTGAGAAATATTACGATGGGGCAGTTGTTTGAAACTTTGCAAGAAAAAATGAATGCTTAAATCATATTTATATTTTTTTATCATTAATGTAACTTATTCGATTACAACTGTAAAGGTAAGGTGTAAAAGTTATGACTGTAAAAATGAAAGTATACTCAGATTTTATATGTCCGTTTTGTTTTTTAGCAAAAGGTCCATTAGATGAGGTAGCGAAAGAGAAAGATGTAGAGATTGAATGGATGCCATTTGAATTACGTCCAAGTCCATATTCAAAAATAGATCCATGGAATGAACCAGAAAAATTAGGTTCATGGGATGCTTTCATTCTTCCGACAGCGAAGAAGTTAGGAATTGATATGCGCTTGCCACGTGTTTCACCACATCCATATACACATTTAGCTTTCGAAGGATGTCAATTTGCGAAAGAACGTGGACTAGGTAATGAGTATCATCACCGCGTATTCACAGCATTTTTCCAAGAAGAGCAAAACATTGAAGATATTGATGTATTAACAAAATTAGCGGTAGAAGTAGGACTTCCTGAGGCGGAATTTAAAGATGCTTTAGTAACTCGTAAATATAAAGAAAAGCATCAAGAAGTAATTCAACACGCATATGATGAAGCGAATATTATGGCTGTTCCAACTGTCATGATTGGAGATGAAGTCATTCAAGGGCTTGCTAGTAAAGAAACACTAGAAAGGGTCATTGATAAAGAAATTGAAAAGGGTAAAACAAATTCATTTGAAGGTATGCAATGTAATACCGATGGATATTGCTAATTCGCTTGTTATGAAATAACAAAATAAATTATAAAACAAACATTTGGAGGAATTAAAATGTCAGCAACTACAACAAACTTAAAAGAAGCAATTGTGAACCGCCGTTCAATTCGTAAAGTAGCAAAAAACGATGCAATTACGAAAGAAAGAATTGAAGAAGTATTAAAAACAGCTTTACACGCACCAACATCTTTCAATATGCAAAGTGGTCGTATGGTTGTATTAATGGATGGAGAGCATGAAAAGTTTTGGGATATCGTTAAAGAAACACTAAGAGCCCGTGTACCAGCAGAAAACTTTGAAGCGACTGTAGAAAGACTAAAAGGTTTTCATGCAGGTGTAGGAACAGTTCTATTCTTTGAAGATCAAGCAACTGTAGAAAAAATGCAAGAAAATGCACCATTATATAAAGATCAGTTCCCATTCTGGTCTCATCAAGGAAATGCGATGTTACAACATACTGTGTGGATGCTATTATCTGCTGAAGGAATTGGGGCGTCATTACAACATTACAACCCAATCGTAGATGCTGAAGTGAAAGAAACTTGGAACATTCCGGCAGAGTGGAGCTTAGTAGGTCAAATGCCATTTGGTGAACCAAACGAACAACCAGCAGAAAGAACGTTCTTGCCTACTGAAGATGTAGTGAAATTTTATTAAGAAATACAATATGTAACGAGAAGGAAGCTGTGCTTAAAAACAGCTTCCTTTTTTGTAGTGGTGTTAATTTATGCGCATTTAGGGAAGAAATATAAGAAATAATACGGTGAGAAGGGAATTAGAAAAATGAATGATGAGAAAAAATATACAGTGGTAGGTACTGATGTTGAGGAAGTAAAGCGTTTAAATAAAAATTCAGGATTAACGTATAATCAAGTGAAAGAAATGTTAGCAAAGCAAATGCAAAAAAAGAAGTAATTAGATTGAAATCTTTCATTTTTTCATTTAGCATTTTGATTGGAGAGAGTTAAGTAAAAGGTAACTCTCTTTTTTGTATAGCTAAGCATCTTATAGAGTGGAGGAAGCAACATGAAGAAATGGGTAAAGGTAACGCTGTCTATCACTGGAGGCATTGTCTTATTAGCGTGTGCCGGTGGATATTACGTGTATAAAAATTATTTTCCAAAGGAACCTGAGCGTATTGTATATGATAAAGAAAGAGTGCTACAACCGATACATAATCAGCTTAAAGGAATCAATATAGAAAATGTAAAGATAAAAGAAAAAGAAGTCGTAAATGCGACTGTAGATGAGCTTCAAAAAATGATTGATAATGGAAAGTTGTCATATGAAGAATTAACGAGTATTTATCTCTTTAGAATACAAGAACATGATCAAAATGGAATAACATTAAATTCTGTTACAGAGATAAATCCTAATGCGATGGAAGAAGCAAGAAAGTTAGATCAAGAGCAGGATAGAAACAAAAATTCGAATTTATATGGTATTCCTGTCGTTGTAAAAGATAATGTACAGACGGAAAAAGTGATGCCGACTAGTGCAGGAACTTATGTATTAAAAGATTGGATTGCAGATCAAGACGCAACAATTGTGAAGCAGTTGAAAGAAGAAGGAGCATTTGTTTTAGGAAAAGCGAATATGTCTGAGTGGGCGAACTATTTATCTTTTACAATGCCAAGCGGGTATAGCGGGAAGAAAGGACAAAATTTAAACCCGTACGGTCCGATTACATTCGATACTTCAGGATCAAGTTCAGGATCTGCTACAGTAGTTGCAGCAGATTTTGCGCCGCTTGCAATTGGAACAGAAACGACGGGATCGATTGTTGCACCAGCGGCGCAGCAATCAGTAGTTGGGTTACGTTCATCTTTAGGTATGGTAAGTAGAACAGGAATTATTCCATTAGCTGAAACTCTTGATACAGCAGGACCTATAGCAAGAACAGTAAAAGATGCAGCAACGTTATTTAATGCAATGATAGGTTATGACGAAAAAGATGTTATGACAGAAAAAATGAAAGATAAAGAAAGAATTGATTATACAAAGGATTTATCAATAGATGGATTAAAAGGGAAAAAGATAGGGCTTCTTTTTTCTGTAGACCAACAAGATGAAAATAGAAAAGTAGTAGCAGAAAAAATTAGAAAAGACCTTCAAGATGCAGGTGCGATATTAACGGATAATATCCAGTTAAGTACTGAGGGTGTAGATAATTTGCAAACATTAGAATATGAGTTCAAGCATAATGTAAACGACTATCTTTCACAGCAAAAGAATGTACCGGTAAAATCGTTAGAAGAGATTATAGCGTTTAATAAAAAGGATAATAAAAGACGAATAAAATACGGACAAACATTAATTGAAGGGTCTGAAAAATCTGTTATAACGAAAGAAGAGTTTGAAAACGTAGTGCAAACGAGTCAAGAAAATGCAAGAAAAGAGCTAGATAGGTATTTAGTAGAAAAAGGTTTGGATGCTCTAGTTATGATTAATAACGATGAAGTTCTTCTATCAGCTGTAGCTGGTTATCCGGAATTAGCGGTTCCTGCTGGATATGATAAAAATCGAGAACCAATCGGTGTAGTGCTTGTAGGGAAACAGTTTGGTGAAAAAGAGCTTTTCAATATTGGATATGCGTATGAACAGCAGTCTAAAAATAGAAAATTACCTAGTTTATAAAAGATTATATGAAAAATAACTGGAATCCACCGAAATATGTTGGTTGATTCCAGTTAAAGGAATCTAACAATATGAAAAGAAAAAAAGGATTCTTCTCAATTAGTAAGAAAGATTGTCTATAGGAGTTCATAAAATGTAATATATTCAATTTCCATCCATTGAAGGGGGAGGTTAATTCTTAATGAATGAAGTAAAGAGTTTTTTTCGAAGTAGAGGGTTTCAACGGTTTCTCGTTTTAATAATAGTAGCGCTTGTATTATACGCATTAAAAAGTATGATTAATTTAATATTAATTACGTTTATACTGACGTTTTTAATGGATCGATTTCAACGTTTTATTTCAAGAAAATTGAAAGTAAACCGGAAAATTGTTATTGCATGTTTATATATAATACTAGTTTCCTTTATAGGCACAACGTTATATAAATATTTACCTGTGCTGACGATACAAATTTCACAATTAATTTATCAATTTAAACTATTTTTTCAAAATCCACCTGATAATGAAATCGTTAAATATGCACTTTCGACAATTAATGGGATGGAAGTATCAAAATATATAGAACAAGGTGTAGACGTCATATATCAATCAATAGCAAATATAGGGAAGGTAAGTTTACAAATATTATTATCTCTAATTTTAAGCTTATTTTTCTTATTAGAAAAAGAGCGTATTATTACATTTACATCAAAGTTTAAAGATAGTAAGTTAAAAATCTTTTATGAAGAAATTGCATATTTTGGTGAAAGATTTGCAAGATCGTTCGGCAAAGTAATTGAAGCTCAGTTTTTAATTGCCGTTGTAAATTGTATTCTTACTGTCATTGCATTAATCGTTTTAGGATTTCCACAGCTACTTGTATTAGCTGTTATGATTTTCTTACTAGGGTTGATTCCTGTTGCAGGTGTGATTATTTCTTTGTTTCCACTTTGTATCATTGCTTACAACGTAGGCGGAGTTATGTACGTAGTATACATACTCGTATTCATAACAGTAATCCATGCTCTTGAAAGTTATTTTTTAAATCCGAAGTTTATGTCTGCAAAAACAAATTTACCAATATTCTACACATTTATGATTCTTATCTTCTCAGAGCATTTCCTCGGAATATGGGGGCTTATTATCGGGATACCAATCTTTATCTTTTTATTAGATGTACTTGATATAAATAATGAGGATGAGACTAAAAAATAAGAAATGATAGAAAATCACTAAAAAGTCATAGGAGATAATGAAAATAAAAAAGCAATCCAAAATAAATTGGATTGCTTTTTTATTTTCATTAAAGAACCGGAGCCATTGTTTCTTTCAATACTTGAACAGAGTGGTCGAATTTTAATTCTTCATCTTCACTTAATTCAACCTCTAAAATTTCACGAACACCGCCGCGATTTAAAACAGCAGGTACCCCGATATAAACATCTTTTTGACCGTATTGACCTTCTAAGTAAGCTGATACAGTTAATACACTATTTTCGTCGTTTAAAATTGCTTTTGTAACACGTAGAAGTGACATACCGATACCATAATAAGTTGCGCCTTTACGCTCAATAATATGGTAAGCTGCATCACGGACGTTTATGAAAATTTTGTCTAAATCTTCTTGATTATACGTGTTGTCTTTTTCAAGCAATGTTTGTAGTTTTTGGATACCAACGGAAACATGGCTCCAAACTGGAAGTTCAGTATCGCCGTGTTCTCCGATAATATAAGCGTGAATGTTGTGTGGACCAATATTGAAGTACTCACCTAACATATAGCGGAAACGAGCAGAATCAAGCGTTGTACCAGAACCGATTACACGTTCTTTCGGTAAACCAGATTCTTTCCAAGTTACATAAGTTAAAATATCTACAGGGTTTGTTGCGATTAAGAAGATGCCATCAAATCCGCTATCCATAATACTGCGAACGATTTGTTTAAAGATTTTGGCGTTTTTCTCAACTAAATCTAAACGTGTTTCGCCTGGCTTTTGTGGTAATCCAGCTGTAATAACTACAAGGTCAGCATCTTTACAATCTTCGTAGCTGCCTTTCCATACTCTAGTTGGAGCTGGTGCGAATGGAACAGCATGACTTAAATCCATTGCTTCTCCTTCAGCTTTTGCCTCATTTACATCGACTAAAACAAATTCTTCAGCTACGGCTTGGTTAATCATGCAGTAAGCATAACTACATCCAACTGCTCCTGTTCCTACTAATACAACACGGTTAATACCTTTTTTCATTTCAAAATTCCTCGCAATTTCATTGGTTTTGTTATGTAAGATAATACGTCTTACTTCTATAGAGTCATATCTAGTTTATTACATTTTATAAAAGATATTCAAGTATTTGAAAATGTATCCGTGCAAATCCGCGAACAAAACATAGGAATTCAGTGAACCGAATATAATTCAGTAAAATCCTTTGTAAAAGGGGAAATGGCATGGGGAACCCATTAGCAATGGAAGAAATGCTTCATATTATTCATGCAGGGCTTGTTAAAAAGAATAACTCAAAACGGATTACGATTGCAGGTGCAGGGATTTCTGGATTAGTTGCAGGTTCTTTATTAAAAGAGGCTGGGCACGAAGTAACGATTATAGAAGCAAATAACAGAATAGGTGGCAGGGTGTATACGATTCGGGAACCATTTAGTGTGGGTTTATATTTTAATGCGGGACCGATGAGAATCCCTGACACCCATAAGTTAACCTTAGCGTATATTCATAAATTTAAACTACCTTTAAACCTTTTTATAAATAAAACTTTTGCAGATATCATTTATACGAATAACATTCAAACGAGATTGAATGTGTTTGAAAATGATCCAAGTGTACTTGAATATCCGGTTTTGGATAAAGAAAGAGGAAAAACGGCAGAAGAGCTAATGATTGAAGTATTAGAACCAATACTAAATTATATTAAGAAGGATCCTGATAAAAACTGGCTTATCGTTGAAAAAAAGTATAAAACGTATTCGCTTGGTTCATTTTTAATGGAGTATTATTCAGATGGTGCAATAGATATGATTGGGGTACTTCTTGATATGGAAGCTTATATGGGAATGTCCTTAATTGAAGTATTACGTGAAATGATTTTCTTTACTTCAACAACGAAATATTATGAAATAACTGGTGGAATGGATAAGTTATCGAATGCATTCTTACCACAATTAAGGGAACATATTTTAATGCAGTATAAGGTTGATAAAATTATACAAGAAGATAATAAAGTAATGTTACAAGGAAATCATGAACAAACGTTAGAGCAATTTACAATAACAAGTGATTTTGCTATTATTACAATTCCATTTTCAGCGTTAAGATTTGTAGAAGTTCAGCCATACTATTTATTCTCTTATTTTAAAAAAAGAGCAATTCGTGAATTAAATTATATTGCTGCAACTAAAATTGCAATAGAGTTTAAAAGTAGATTTTGGGAGAAAGCGGGACAGTGTGGCGGTAAATCTATTACTGATTTACCGATACGGTTTACATACTATCCGAGTTATGGCATTCATACTCCAGGACCAGCTATCGTTATAGCAAGTTATACGTGGGCAGATGAGGCGTTAACATGGGATAGTCTCCCGCAAAGAGATCGTATTCGTTACGCATTAAAAAATTTAGCGGAAATATACGGTGACATCGTCTATAGTGAGTTTGTCACTGGAACATCTTTTAGCTGGAGTAAAAATCCGTATTCTTGCGGTGCATTTACAGCTTTCGAACCAGGCCAAGAGCTCGAGTTATTTCCGTATATTACACCACCATCTGGAAAAGTACACTTTGCAGGAGAGCATACGACATTAACACATGGATGGATGCAAGGGGCAATTGAGTCTGGAGTTAGAGTTGCATATGAAGTGAATGAACAGTGAATCTCTTATATTTACAAATGTTCATTCTTTTAATAAAATGATAAATATAAATCGTAATTATTACGCTTTGAATACATTTGAAGTAAAGAAATGGATGGTCGGTTGAATGAATAAAGTGGAGATTCATATATTAGGTGGTTTTTTAGGTAGTGGAAAATCAACATTATTACAAAATTTATTGTTAGCAGAGAAAAAGAAGAATAGAAAAGTTGCAGTATTAATGAATGAAATTGGTGAATACTCAGTAGATACAGATATTATTGGAAAAGAGAATGTTTTAAGAGAACTTCTTAAAGGATGTATTTGTTGTACGTTAAAAGAAGAGCTTGAAATACAATTGCATTCGTTATATCAACAAGAAAGACCAGATGTAATTTATATAGAAACGACAGGTGTTGCGCATCCAATTGAAGTGTTAGACGCGTGTGTCTCGCCAATTTTAGCTCCTTTTCTGGAAGTGAAATCAATTGTAGTCGTTTTAGATGCAGTAAGGTGGTTAAATCGAAGTATATTAAGTGCAAATGTACAACAGCTATTGCATGAGCAACTGAAATTTGGTAGTCACATTCTTGTTAATAAAGCAGATTTACTAACAGATGAAGATAAGAATACAGTATTTGAAGAAGTAAAGGCAATAAATGATCATGCGAAAATGTATGAGACAAAGTATTGTAATATATCTTTAAAAGATATAGAAGAAGCAGAATTTCCAAATGATGAGGAACATGAGACACTACATGTCAAACAGCATTTACATATACAAACGATGACGTATCAATTTACGAAACCGATTGATCAAGACAAATTATATGAATGGCTTTCGAATTTACCAGATAGTATTTATCGAGTGAAAGGTTTTGTGAAATTCCATGGAGATAAATACCCTCACCTATTCCAATATTCGTTCGGAGTACCAACTTTATTAGAACAAGACTTCGGTTTCCCGACAAACTTAGTAGTAATAGGAGAAGGACTAGATAAGAAACAATTGGCTGAAGGGTTAGAGAAAGTAGAACTTAACTCTAATTAAGGGGAAAAGACTAACTTAAAAATAAGTTAGTCTTTTTGTATGGTCATTACTGAAATGAAACAGTATTTTCAATTGGATTGCAGAATATATATTGATTGTATGTCCGTTTCCATTACATAGGAAGGTGATTATATATTTGTGCCGAATGTAGAGGGTACTACAAGAGTTTTCCATTATCTATCGAATTAGTTAGTCATGATTACGGACAGGGGATTTTGGCGTGTTTGATTCTATCAGAAAGTAAAGTATGGGGAGGATCACAATGTCGATGAAAAAACGTAAGTGGCTAAAGACAATGTTTACTGGTTGTGTTTTAGGTTCATTATTAATAACGGCAGCTTGTTCAGGAAAGAAAACAAGTACAGAGGATGAAAAAACGATTAAGGTAGGAGTCCTTGCTTCTTTAACAGGACCACTAGAATCGTATGGAAAACAAACAGTGAACGGATTTGAATTAGGGTTAGATTATGCAACTGGTGGAACTGGGAAAGTAGATGGGAAAAAGATTAAGTTTGTTGTAGAAGATACAGAAACGAAAGCGGATGTAGCAGTTAAAAAAGCTACGAAGTTATTAGAAGAAGAGAAAGTTGATTTTTTAGTTGGATCGTCTAGTTCAAGTGATACGTTAGCGGTTTTACCACTGGCTGAAGAATATGAAAAGATTATGGTTGTAGAACCGGCAGTTGCGGATAGTATTACCGGGAAGAACTGGAATAAATATATTTTTAGAACTGGAAGAAGTTCCTCACAAGATGCGATTGCAGGAGCAGCAGCAATTGCGAAAAAAGATGTAAAGATTGCGACATTTGCCCCAGATAACGCTTTTGGTCGTGAAGGGATTGCTGCATTTAAAGCGGGTGCGAAAAAATTAGGTGCGAACATTGTGAATGAGCAATACGCGGATACAAATTCAACAGATTTTACAGCGAATATTCAAAATATCATTAGTTCAAAACCAGATTATTTATTTATCGTTTGGGCAGGGGCAAATTCACCTTGGAAACAGTTGAAAGATATGAATGTGGAAGCGCAAGGTATTAAAATTTCTACAGGTGCGCCAGATATACCAGCATTAAAAACAATGGATGCATTAGTAGGTATGCAAGGTTTTTCTGTATATTATCACACACTTCCAAAAAATAAAGTGAATGATTGGCTAGTTGAAGAGCATAAAAAACGTTTTAATGGTGCAGTGCCAGATTTGTTTACAGCTGGAGGAATGTCAGCAGCAATTTCTATTGTAGAAGCCTTAAAGAAAACAAAAGGTGATACAGATGTAGATACCTTGATTAAGAAAATGGAAGGAATGGAATTTGATACACCGAAAGGAAAGATGAAGTTTAGAGAGAAGGACCACCAAGCCATGCAGATACTGTATTCTATCACATTGAAAAAGCAAGACGGTGTTGATTATCCGGTGCCAGTGTTAGAGCGAGAATTAACGATGAAAGAAACAGAACCACCAGTTCAAAATAAATAGACTGAATTTTCTGTTGTTTTTGTATAAAGAGGGGGGACCCTCTTTATACATATTTCTTTCATACTCACGGCTTTAAAGGGAGGGATTTCGTGACACATTTGCTAGAGACGAAAAATCTTAGCGTATCTTTTGGTGAACATCATGTTATTAAAGATGTAAATTTAACTGTCCAAAAAGGAAAGCTCATTTCTATTATCGGGCCAAATGGTGCGGGGAAGACAACATTATTTAATTTACTAAGTGGACAGATTTCACCCACAACAGGTGAAGTGTATTTTAAAGGGCAAGATATTACAAAACTATCGATTTCAGATCGAACACGCTTAGGAATCGGTCGCTCTTTTCAGCTTACAAACATATTCCCAGAATTAACGGTACTTGAAAATGTCCGTTTAAGTGTTCAATCATTCGTACAAGATTACTATAGTTTTTTCCCGAGTTCAGCAAAATTAAAGCAACAAGTTGGAGAGGCGAGACGTTTCTTAAAAACAGTATTACTTCACGAGAAAGAGAACGTATTAGCGAAAGATTTGGCACATGGAGAGAAAAGAAAGCTAGAACTTGCGATGTTATTAGCTTTAAAAACGGATGTGTTATTACTTGATGAGC
Organism: Bacillus sp. FSL R9-9497; assembly: GCF_038005805.1. Lineage (NCBI taxonomy): Bacteria > Bacillati > Bacillota > Bacilli > Caryophanales > Bacillaceae > Bacillus > Bacillus sp. FSL R9-9497. Next base: position 1,803,475 of record NZ_JBBOTY010000001.1, read on the forward strand.
CGACGGCAGGTATTTCGGTTGAAGAGGTCCCTGCTATATTACAAGTGATTGAAAATATTAAGAAACATCCAGAGAGCACAATTGTACTTATCGAACACAAAATGGATATGATACTAGGTTTGTCAGATCATCTTATCGTTTTATTTCATGGAGAGTTATTGGCTGAAGGATTGCCAGAAGAAATTATGAAAGATGAGCGTGTACAAAGTGCTTATTTAGGGGGATTATATAGTGGCACTATTACAAGTGAATAATATAGAAACGTATTTAGATCAGTTTCATATTTTGCAAGGAGTATCTCTTACTGTTGAGAAAGGGACGATTACTGTACTGTTTGGTAGAAACGGGGCAGGGAAAACAACGACATTACGTTCAGTTATGGGGTTTCACCGGATTGCAGATGGTGAAATTTATTATGATAGTGCAAAAGTAAGTGGATTAGCTACACATTTAATTTCAAGGAAAGGAATAGGGTATGTACCAGAAAATCAAGGTATTTTTCATGATTTGACAGTAGAAGAAACATTCGCTCTTGCTAGGGGGAAAGGTGAAGAAGTAGAAGGGAAAATAGAGTGGATGCTGGAACTATTTCCGGATTTAAAGCAGTTTTGGAATAAGAAAAGTGGGCTCTTGAGCGGAGGGCAAAAGCAAATGTTGGCTATTTCAAGAGCGTTTATTAATAGTGATGGATTATTACTTATTGATGAGCCGAGCAAAGGGCTATCCCCGATAATGGTGGAGAAATTAATGGTAGCTATTTTGAAGATGAAAGAGAAAACAACAGTTTTACTTGTTGAGCAAAATTTTATGATGGCTAGTCAAATTGGTGATTATTTTTACATTATGGATAACGGACGAATTGTTCATAACGGTTTTATGAATGAATTAAAAAAGGATAAGGAAATGTGTCATAAATATTTAGGAATCTCTTAACATGAATCCGAGGTGAAAAGGGTGGATGTGTTAATCAATTTATTTGTAAATGGGATTTCAACAGGGATGCTCATTTTTTTGTTAGCATCAGGTCTTTCACTTATTTTCGGTCTAATGAGCGTTTTAAACTTTGCACACGGTGGTTTATTTGCATGGGGAGCATTTACAGGTGTTTGGTTATTTAATATGACAGGAAGTTATATATTAGCTTTAGTTGGAGCAGTAGCCATGGGAATGTTCCTAGGATTTATTTTAGAAAGGTTTCTTATTAGACCGGTATATGGAAATCATGTTCGACAGCTGCTCGTTACGCTTGGAGGAATGCTCGTTCTTAGTGAGTGTATTAAAATATTTTGGGGGCCAAACCCTATTAGTGCAAAATTACCGTTATGGTTACAAGGAAGTTTTACATTCGGAGGTATTATATTAATTAAATATCGTCTATTTGTTATTTTGATTGGGATAATTATTTACATTGCACTACTACTATTACTCAAAAAGACGAAGATAGGTCTTATGATCCGTGCAGGTGTAATGGATAAAGAAATGGTTCAAGCGCTTGGTATTAATGTAAAAGCGATATTTTCTTTCGTCTTTTTATTAGGAGCAGGGATGGCAGCTTTGGGAGGATTCTTATTAGCTCCGTATTCGGGCGTTATTTTCGCCGAGATGGGCATGCAGTATGCAATTTTAGCTTTTATAGTAGTAATTATCGGTGGATTAGGAAGCGTTCAAGGTTCAGCTATTGCTTCTTTAATTGTCGGATTAGCTGGTGCTTTTACAGCGTATTTTATACCAGATTTATCACTTGCAATTAATATGTTAATGTTACTATTTTTCTTAATAGTGAAGCCAACTGGACTTGTTGGTGAAAAGGGGTGAAATGGTGAACAACACATCGGACCGAATTAAAGTATACTTCGGAGTATGTATGCTCATTTGTTTAAGTGTATTTCCGTTCGTAAATGATTCACGGAGCCTGTTAATTTTGTTCACTCAAATCTTCATCTTTGCTATTTTTGCAATGAGTTTTGATGTATTGCTTGGGTATACAGGAATTGTATCGTTCGGTCATTGTATGTTCTTTGGGATAGGAGCATATGGGGTAGCGCTTTTATTTGATCGACACGGCGTATCAATAACGAACTTTTTAATTGGAATAGTAGCTGCAATTATCATTTCAGCAATAGTTAGTTATATAATTGGTTTACTTTCTTTACGGCTGAAAAGTCATTTTTATGCGATGCTAACACTTGCTATTTCACAGCTGTTTTTCGTCCTTGCTGAAAAATGGCGTGGGCTCACTCACGGAGGAGATGGTTTTACATTTGGTGTACCAGACGTATTCCGTGATCGTTTTACGTTTTATTATGTAACACTTATATGTTTACTTATCATTTTTGTTCTGTTACGTCTTTTCACCAAATCTTCTATTGGAAAAGTATTAAAGGCAATTTCACAAAATGAGCAACGTGTTGAAGCACTAGGATATAAAGTGCTTCATTATAAAATTATTGCTAGCATTGTTGCAGGAGTAGTAGCTGCGATTAGCGGTGGTTTATTTGTTATTACATTACGCTTTGTCAATACGACTGTATTTTCAATTGAAATGACACTAAATGCACTCTTGATGACGATGATTGGAGGAGTCGGAACATTAATTGGAGCTATTGCTGGGTCTGGGATTATTGAATCCCTAAAATATTATTTATCAGAACTAGCTACAGAGTATCCGATCTTTGAACGATGGACGATTATTCTTGGTTTATTGTACATTATCGTATTGCTAGTTTTCCCGAAAGGATTAGTTGGTACGGTTAAGGGACTGAAGAATATGAAACGGAATAAGAAGGAGAAAAGTGCAGAAGTGGAGCAAAATGTGTGAAAAATCAATTGTATAGAATATGAAAATCCCTCTTTTAGATTCATAAAGGAGGGATTTTTTATTAACCAAATAGTTCATCAGGGATTTGTTTGAAAGAGTTTTGATTTGTAAAAAAATGAACAGCTAATTTCTCAACTGGAACATCTTCAATTGGTACCAATTTATCATTTTTAATCGGTAAAAAAGCTATTCCTTTTCCATCATCAATAAACTCTTCCATAAGCGAATAAGAATCCAACTGTTGAAGTTGTCGCTGAGATAGGTTGTTTTCTTTTAGAAATTGTATTGTCTTATTCCTAAAAGGGCACTTTTTGTCATTGCTAACGAAGAAAATTTCTTTTGAATAATCAATGGTACATTTTTCTTTCGCTTTTAATAAGCCTACAGAAATTGAGGTTGTGAACACTTTTTTAAACGATGCGTCAGGATAATCCTCATAAGTTATGACCATATCAACTTTTTGTTGCTGAAGTAATTTTTGCAAATGACTACTACTTTCTACATATATTTGATAATTTCTGAAGTTTTCTTCAATACGCTTACTTAAATAATTTGTCAAAATAGATTGTGACGTCGCTATTATATAAGAAGAACCACTCGTTTTAATTTCATCTTTTACTTCTTCTAATAGAGTTAATATTTTATTCGTGTAATCTAATAAAATGTCACCAGCAGGTAACAAGGAAACGCCTTTGTTATCTCTATGTAGTAAAGGCGTTTCTAATTCTTGTTCTAATTTTTTGATTCGCTCAGTTACGTTCGGTTGAACATATCCTAACTCTTTAGCAGCTTTACTAATAGAACCCTCACTGGCCACAGTTTTGAATATAATAAGATCATTTATTTCCATGTATCTCAGCCCCTTATGCACTATCATTATAAATGATACCAAACATAATTTATACCTATTTTACGTTAGTCAATCATCGGTTTATCATTATGTATATAGGATAGAAAGTGAGTGATAAACATGATTGGAATGCAATATAAGGTCATTTTGCCAAAGGATTATGATATAAAGATTATTAGGAATAGGGTAAAGGATAATGGGCATAAAACTGATGGTTTTCAAGACCTGAATTTTAAAGCTTATTTAATTACTGAGGTAGGTAAGGACGGGAATTTCTATAACTGTTATGCACCTTTATATATTTGGAATGGCCATGAAGGAATGAACAAATTTATCTTTGAAGGATATTATGATAATATTTTACAATCTTTTGGATGGCAACAAATAAATATAGGTGTTCCATTAGTTGTTAATCTAAGTGATGGATTTAAGAAAAGTAGATATGTTGTTGAATATGCGGGAAGTATTTCTCAAAGTAAAACGCTGGTTGGGACTCAATTAAACACGATGAATGAAAATGTACAAAACAATGAAAAGTGTTTAGGGGATGTAATCGTTTATAATCCGGATAAATGGAGATATAGTAGGTTTGAGTTTTATGAAGAGAAACCTGATATTGTAGTGAATAAAGGTGTTACAGTATATGAGATTTTACACATTTCACGATGAAATTTTGTTGTATATTAAAAATAAGAAAAGGAATGAAAGTCTATGCCTTTTGTGAAGATTTATTATTCTGAAAACATATTAAATGAAGAAGAGTTGGAAAAAATGGGTGAATGTATCCATCTTTCATTAATTGAACATTTTAACATCCCTGAAAATGATTATTTTCAAATGTTCCTACCTTACCAACAAAACAAATTTTTATATAATCCATATTATTTGTTGGAAAGAGGAGAAAAGAGAACAGAGAATATGATTTATGTTTCTATTACATGTGGACCGGGAAGAACGGTGCAACAGAAAAAAGATTTGTATCAATCCGTATCCTTAAAAATTACGGAATATTCCGATTTTAAAACTTCGGATATTTTTATTACACTAAATGAGACAGCTGCTGAAAACTGGTCATTTGGTCAAGGAATAGCACAAATGGTGAAAATAAAGGGAGAAAAAAATGAAAAACGAACTTATTGAAGTACATATTAAAAAGAAAATGAGAGAAATGTCACCTGCATTTGCTCATTATAGTGAAAAGATATTATTTGAGGAAGTGTGGCGGGATGCCACTTTAACATTAAGAGAAAGAAGCTTGTGTACTGTGTCAGCACTAATCAGTCTCGGTAATACAGAACAATTACAATTTCATCTGAAGCTAGCTAAACAAAATGGGGTTATGGAGAATGAATTGGTTGCATTAATAACACATATGGCTTTTTACGTTGGTTGGCCAAAAGCTATGGCAGCTTTAAATATAGTAATGAATGAAATGAAAAGTTAAGAATAATGATAAGTAAGAATTCATGTTTATATGAATTCTTACTTATCATTATTTATACAATACTCTATCGCTATATTTATTACATTTTCTCTTGCTTTTTTATCACTTGCGTAGTAAAGTGATAGTAAGATTCACGATAGGAAGTGATCAAACATGCGTGATAATACGATAGGATCATTAATATGGTTACGTTTAATACGATTTACGAACCAAAGTAATCAAATGTCAAATGAGTTTTTAAAACGTTTTGATTTAACGACAGCTCAATTTGATGTGCTTTTGCAAATACGTACGTATCAACCACTAACACAAATGGAGTTAGCTGAAAAGGTAACTGTTACACAAGGGGGCATTTCTCGAATGTTAACTCGTCTTGAAAAAGAAGGATATATTGTACGAAAACAAGATTGGAAAACGAAAACAATTAGTCTTACAGAGCAAGGAGAAGCAGCTTTAGAGAGAGCATTGCCAGAGCAACTTGCATTTCAATCTTCGTTTTTTGATGATGTATTAAATGAAGAAGAGCAGAAAATATTATATGAGCTGATGACGAAAGTTCATAAGCATAGTGAGAAAAAAGAATTACCGCAAGAGTAATTTTTTTTACATTATCAATTGACTAATCAAGTGAAGGTGTAGGTAATACGTAGATATACCTGACTTACCAACGTTTTTAGAAAAAAACTAATACTACTTTATTAAAGGGGAGAGTAACTATGGAAAAATACCGTATAGATATAAGAAAAGGAATTGAGTTTGGATTATATTCAATTGGTGATCATGTTTTAAATCCACATAATGGGGAGAAAATTACGCCAGAGAAAAGAATTCACGAACTAATTGATACAGCTAAGTTAGCAGATGAGGCAGGACTTGATGTGTTTGCTGTCGGCGAAAGTCATCAAACACATTTTACAACGCAAGCTCATACAGTTATTTTAGGTGCGGTCGCGCAAGCTACGAAAAATATAAAAATTGCAAGTTCAGCAACGATATTAAGTACATCTGACCCAGTTCGAGTATATGAGGATTTCGCTACAATTGACTTGATTTCTAATGGACGTGCAGAAATTGTGGCTGGTCGTGGATCTCGTATTGGGGGATATAGTTTACTTGGTTATGACGTGAATGATTATGAAGAATTATTCGAAGAGAAGATGGATCTTTTATTAAAAATTAATAACGAGGAACATGTCACATGGAATGGACAGTTCAGAGCACCGCTCGCACATGCATCGGTTATTCCGAGAGCGAAAAATAATAACTTACCAATTTGGCGTGCGGTTGGAGGTCCACCAGCTAGTGCAATTAAAGCAGGACGCGCGGGTGTACCAATGATGATAACAACACTTGGTGGTCCAGCAATTAACTTTAAAGTGTCAGTAGATGCTTACCGCGAGGCGGCTGTACAAAGTGGATTTGATTCAGCTAGTTTACCAGTTGCGACAACGAGTTTATTTTATACGGCAAAAAATTCACAAGATGCACTTAGTGAATATTACCCTCACATTAATGCTGGTATGCTTACACTGCGCGGTGGTGGGTATCCGAAACAGCAATTTACAAATGCAATAGATTACCGTGATGCTTTAATGGTTGGTAGCCCACAACAAATCATTGAGAAAATGCTGTACCAATATGAATTATTTGGCCAACAACGCTTTATGGCACAAATTGATTTTGGCGGTGTACCAATTGATAAAATTGAGAAAAATATTGAATTAATTGCTACTGAAATTTTACCAGCCGTTAGAAAACATACAGCAAAATAAATAAAAAAACTGAGAGTCTAATCGACTTTCAGTTTTTTTTATTTGTTCTGGAAAAATGACAAAAAAATGAACTTTTAGTCGAGGAAGAGGGAAGTTATTTTCTATTTTTGAATAACATTATTTCGAGTTTGAATTTTGAAAATACATTTTTCTCTTGACAAAAAACAAGCGTTTATCGAGGGTAGTTTCGAGGACATTTTTTCGGGTGAAAGTCAAGTGTATGAAGAGAAAAACGATTGTTTTATAGATATAAAAGTAAGAAGTATATTGAAAAAACACATTTTGCTAATGAGAAAAATCTGATTCAAAAAAATGACAAAAGACATATTTCAGACAAAATGATGTCAATAATACGTCAAAAATAACCTGAATTTACTATGCAGGTATATTATACAATTCGATTAACGAATAAAACACTACAGAAATAGTGAAAAGGTAAAAAATAGCATTACAATAGTTTGAAAAACTGAAACTTCATATTTTTCGACAATACATACAAAATGTTTTTGTCTTTTCGTATTTCTTAATAATTGAGTTTGATAAGATTGCTCAATTAACTTTTATTATAAAAACTATGAAGGAAGTGATTTTAGTATGGAAACGCTCGAATTGGCACGAATACAGTTCGCATCAACAACGATTTTCCATTACTTTTTTGTTCCGCTGTCAATTGGTTTAGCTTTTATTATTGCGATCATGCAAACGTTGTATGTGGTAAAAGGGCGAGAAGTATATAAGAAGATGGCAAAGTTTTGGACGCAATTATTCCTTATTAACTTTGCAGTAGGTGTAGTAACAGGTATTTTACAAGAATTTCAGTTTGGTATGAACTGGTCAACGTATTCACGTTTTGTAGGTGATGTATTTGGTCCCTCGCTTGCAATTGAAGGATTACTGGCATTTTTCATTGAGTCTACATTCCTAGGTTTATGGGTATTCGGTGAGGATAAATTACCGAAGCGAATTCACTTAATGTGTATTTGGCTCCTTTCAATTGGAACGATGTTATCAGCATTCTGGATTTTAACTGCAAGTGCATTTATGCAGTCACCTGTCGGGTATGAAATGGCAGCTGATGGTCGTGCGCAAATGAATGATTTCTTAGCCATTATTCAAAACCCACAACTATGGGTACAATTCCCGCATACAATTACAGCGGCAATTGCAACAGGTGCATTCTTTATTGCTGGTGTAAGTGCATGGAAAATTACAAAAGGACAAGAAACTGTAGTATTTAAAAAATCTTTCCGAATTTCTATCATTGTTGGAACAATTACAACGGCGCTTGTATTATTCTTCGGTCATGCACAAGCGCAACAATTAATTAAGACACATCCAATGAAGATGGCGGCAGCTGAAGCGCTATGGAATACAAGTGAGGATCCAGCACCATTTACAGTATTTTCGAAAATTGATACAGAGAAGAAAGAAAATTCGTTTGAAATTCAAATCCCTTATATGCTAAGTCTATTATCGTATGATAAGTTTAGCGGTCAAGTTGAAGGGATGAATCAAATTCAAAAACAATATGAGGAAAAATATGGACCTGGAGATTATATTCCTCCAGTGCATACAATGTTTTGGAGTTTTAGAGCGATGGTAATGAGTGGAACATTCATGCTTCTTCTAGGAGCTTACGGATGGTTCTTATCAAGAAAAGATCGTTTAGCTGAAAAAACGTGGTATTTAAAATTAATGGTGTATGCAATTTCTCTTCCATTCATCGGTAATACAGTAGGGTGGATTATGACTGAAATGGGTCGTCAACCTTGGGTTGTATTTGGTGTAATGAAAACAGAAGATGCTGTATCACCAAATGTAACATTCGGTGAAGTATTATTCTCACTTATTTCATTCACATCAATGTATTTAATTATGGGTGGAATTTGTGTGTACTTATTTGTTCGTACCATTAAGGGCCACAAGAATAAGAAAACGAAAAAGGATTATCAAAGCCATGATCCATTTGATAAGGAGGAAGAGTATGTTATCTCTTAATGAGTTATGGTTTTTAGTTATTGCAATCTTATTTGTTGGATTCTTTGTACTGGAAGGTTTCGACTTTGGGGTAGGAATGGTTTCGAGGTTTTTAGGAAAGAATGATTTTGAAAAACGAGTTTACTTAAATACAATAGGACCGTTCTGGCACGCGAATGAAGTATGGCTTGTTTGTGCTGGCGGAGCCATGTTTGCGGCATTTCCGCACTGGTATGCAACTTTATTTAGTGGTTTTTATATTCCGTTTGTATTTATGCTTCTTGCTTTAATTTTAAGAGGTGTTTCCTTTAAATTTCGTGCGAAAATAGATAATCATAAATGGAAGAGTGCATGGGATTGGGGGATGTTTATTGGAAGTATGTTACCTCCTATCCTTTGGGGAGTTGCGATTGCAAACTTTATGGTAGGTGTACCTATTGATGAGAGTAAAAATGTTGTAGGTGGATTCCTGCAATTACTTCATCCATTTGCGTTACTTGGAGGAGTAATGTTTCTCCTACTATGTATTGTTCACGGATTACAATTTCTTACGATACGTACAACTGGTAAATTGAGAGAACGTGCACGAATTGCTGCAATAAAAATTGCACCATTTTCATTAATTACACTTCTTGTTTTTGCTGGTGTGGGGTTATGGAAAACCGACATTTTCACTGCTCATGGAACAGAATGGATTATGGTGCCAATCGGAGCTTTTGTAGCACTATTAGTGTCCACTTTATTAAATAAAAGAAGAAGAGATGGTTGGGCTTTCTTTATGACGAGTTTAACAATCATTTTACTAAGTGCGAGTGTATTTATCGGTATGTTCCCACGTGTTATGATTAGCTCTTTAGGAGCAATGAATGATTTGACAATTTACAACGCAGCATCAGGGGCTTATGCATTAAAACTTATGACTTACTTTGCGATTGCTATTTTGCCTTTCGTTATCGGAAGTCAAATATGGAGTTATTATGTATTTAGACAACCTGTTAAGTCAGACAACGATTTGGAGTACTAATGAAAAGAAAAAGAGGACTTCCGTCTTATCCCGGTAGCCGTATTTTATATGTAGCGTTAACGATTATTAGTATTTTAGAAGCTTTTAGTATTATTGCGCAAACAATCTTTTTAGCACGAGCTATTACGTTTTTATTTCATGGAGAGACAGTACAAACAATATTAAGTGAAATTGTTTATTTTGGTATCGCGTTTGCAGCGCGTCACATAGTAGTTCGAACATCACAAATATTAGTGGAACGTTTTGCTGAAAAAACAGGGTCGTTACTAAGAAAACAACTAATAGAGGCATATTTCACATTAGGTCCAAGGTATGTTCAAACTGTTGGGACTGGTCATCTGGTTACCTTATCAATTGAAGGGATTGAGAAATTTAAAACATATATTGAATTAACGATTCCTAAAATGATTAGAAGTAGCATTGTTCCAGGTCTAATTGTACTATATGTTTTTACGCTAGATATTGAGTCTGGAATCATTTTAGTTGTAACGATTCCTATCGTGATCATATTTATGATTCTTCTCGGATTAGCAGCGCAAAAAATGGCAGATAGTCAGTATGAGATATATCGTGTACTTTCGAACCATTTTGTAGATACGTTAAAAGGTTTAGAAACATTAAAGTATTTAGGGAAAAGTGAACAGCACGAAGGAAAGATTGAAAAAGTAAGTAAAAGATATAGAAAAGCAACGATGCGTACTTTGCGAGTTGCTTTTCTTTCTTCTTTTGCATTAGATTTCTTTACGAGTTTATCAATCGCGTTTGTGGCAGTTGGATTAGGGATACGTTTAATAGATGGAACGATTATACTATTACCAGCCCTTACAATTTTGATTTTAGCTCCGGAATATTTTCTGCCGATTAAACAAGTGGGAGCAAATTATCATGCAACATTAGATGGACAAATTGCGATGGAGCAAATAGAAGAGATTTTGCAACAACAAAAAAGAATACAAAAGAAAGATTTAAATGAAGATATAGTATGGAATGCCTCTAGTAGCTTGAAATTACAAGACATCAAAGTTAATAATACTGAATCTGAAAAGGCTATATTAGAAGGAATTAATTTTACTTGGGAAGGTAACGGTGCTATTGGTGTTATTGGTGAAAGTGGTGCAGGCAAATCGACGTTAATCGACGTATTAGCAGGTTTTTTATCTCCTTCGAGTGGAAAGATGTTAGTAAATGGTGTAGAAGTTGATGGATCTACTCGTGAAGATTGGCAAAAAAATATCGCTTATATTCCGCAGCAACCTTATATTTTTCCGCTTTCGTTAAAGGATAACATTCGTTTTTATGAAACAAATGCAACAGATGAAGAAGTTGAAAGAGTTATTAATGAAGTCGGCCTTCGTTCACTCGTTACATCACTTCCAAATGGGATGCACGAAAGAATTGGGGAAGGTGGACGTATGCTAAGTGGCGGACAAGAACAGCGTGTTGCTATGGCGCGTGCGCTTTTAAGTAAAAAACCAATCATTTTATTAGATGAGCCTACGGCACATCTTGATATTGAAACCGAATTTGAAATAAAGCAAGCGATGTTACGTCTATTTAATGGAAAGTTAGTATTTTTAGCAACCCACCGTCTACATTGGATGAAACAAATGGACCATATTCTTATTTTAAATAAAGGGGAAATGAAAGAAAGTGGGACGTATGAAGAACTTTTAGAGAATGAGACATTACATTTTCATAGGGAAGAGAGGGGAGAGAAATGAGTAACTGGGTTAAACCTTATATAAAACAAAATAAAGGTAGAATGACTTTAACTATTTTCCTTGGTCTTCTTGGAGTTAGTTCAGGAGCGATGTTACTTTTTATTTCAGGTTATTTGATCTCAAAATCTGCCCTTAGACCAGAAAATGTAATGGCTGTATATGTTCCTATTGTTGCAACAAGAGCGTTTAGTATAGGGCAAGCTGTATTTCATTATATAGAGCGCTTAGTCGGACATGATGTCGTACTACGTATATTAGAAAAAATGAGAACGAGGCTATATAGAATAGTAGAACCACAGGCGTTATTTTTCCGTTCTCGATTTCAAACGGGTGATATGTTAGGAGTGTTATCCGAAGATATAGAGCATTTGCAAAACCTATATTTACGTACAATATTTCCTAGCATATTAGCGCTAGTTGTTTATAGTATCTTCGTACTTGTTATCGGTGCATTTGATTTTGTTTTTGCACTTATTGTAGGTTGTATGTTAGCTATTATCGTTTTTCTTCTTCCGTTTGTATCATTACTTTTGATGAAGAAACATCATGTTACTTTAAAGCAAGGAAGAAACCGTTTGTATCAACAACTGACAGATGCTGTTTTTGGATTATCTGATTGGCAAGCAAGTGGTCGTAAAGATGAATTTATTAATGAGTATGTAAAACAAAATGATCAGTTGTTAAAAATCGAAAAGAGAGTGAAACGCTGGTATCATATTCGGGACAGTATCATTCAATTAGTAGTAGGTATTGTAGTTATTTCGATGATCATATGGACTGGGAATGAAGCGGCAAGTGAACAAATTGCTCCTACAGTTATCGCAGCTTTCGTATTAATGACTTTATCTGTAACGAACGCGCTTATTCCTATTGCAGATGCCATCGATCGAATACCGTCGTATGTAGAATCTACCCATCGTCTTAATGGCGTAGAAAGTGATAGTGTTTTACATGATGAAACGGATTTGCATGGAGAGAAAGATTATATTGAACCAAAACATGTAGATATTGAACTGAATCACGTATCGTATAGTTATCCAGATAGTAATGAGATTGTATTAAAAGATGTATCATTACAAATAAAAGCAGGGAAGAAAATTGCTATTTTAGGGAGAAGTGGGACAGGGAAATCTACTTTACTAAAATTGTTAACAGGGGCGTTAAGCCCAGTAAATGGCCAAGTTGTACTAAATGGTGAACGAGCTCATACGAATCTTTTATCTAAATATATTTCTGTATTAAATCAAAAGCCGCATTTGTTTGATACGACAATTGGAAATAATGTACGAATTGGCAAACCAGAGGCGACGGATGAAGAGATATGGAAAGCTTTAGAGAAAGCACAATTAGCTTCACATGTTACTTCTCTTCCAGCCGGATTACAAACAAAAATGCATGAAATGGGAAAGCGGTTTTCTGGTGGGGAAAGACAAAGGGTTGCTTTTGCTAGAACTCTTATGCAAGAAACACCAATTATTGTACTTGATGAACCGACTATCGGTTTAGATCCAAAAACAGAATTGTCTTTAATTGAAACAATGTTTTCTGCAACGGAAGAAAAGACAGTTATTTGGATTACGCACCATCTTGTAGGAATAGAACATGTAGACGAAGTTATATTCCTTGATCGTGGCCAAATTGTCATGCAAGGTAGTCATAAACAACTTCTGAAAGAAAATGAAAAGTATCGTAAACTTTATGAGTTAGATAAAGGAATATAATTTGAATAAGCAATAATTGTAAAAATAGCTACGCCTAATGGTGGAGCTATTTTTTTGTTAGATTGCAGGTGTATATGATTGTTACGAATTAAAAATGAATTTCATATTATACATATAATGGAGGGGATGTACATGAAGGAGCAATATAAAATCATTGTTTTAAGTGATGAATTATCAGGGGATAGGATTCGAAATACGTTAGACAAAAATAAATGTAAAACAATAGTTCATGTTGTGGACGTTTCAGATGTTGTTCGTATAGAAAGTTCTTTTCAATATATAGTCATTTGGAGAGGGGACGCAGAAAAACTTACAAATGACTTGATAAATAGGGGCGTGCAAAGTTCAAAAATTATTAATTTAACAAAATACATGTATGAATGGAAGGATAAATTAATTTCTATCTATCAAATAAATCCGGATCTTATGTCTTTATACATTTCTATGAAAAAAGCAAAGAGTGATCCGACGTATGAATTGTTTGCTACCGGTTTGTCTTATCCGCATTGTGGCATAAGTACGGAGCTTCTCTCAAAAAAGTCAATAAAATTAACACTTCCATCGCAAGATCTATACTATGATTATTTAATAGCGTCACAACTTTTATCAAACAATCATTCATTTCAATATTGTTTAATAGGAATAGCCTATTTCTCGTTTTACTTTGATATGTCGTTATCCTCCGAATCATATAGAATTCACAAAGTATATTATCCATTGTTTCAAGATGGTCATCATACTGTAGTTCACTCTCCTCTACCCACTGATGGATTCTCCCATCTAAATACTCCGAAACCACTTCTTTCTATTTTTAATTTGCATTTTGAATATATTTTATTAGACGAACTAAAAGATGAATCATTGATACTGCCTTGGATAAATGCTGAGTGGAATACTACTCCTCTTCATATTCCTTTTGAAGAACACGGGAAAATAAGAGCAGCTTCACATGCTAAATTGTCGTACCCTCATACTTTAGTTGAAAATAAAATGATTTTTAAAAAATATTTAGATTTACTGTTAAAAAACGATATAAAACCACTAATTGTTGTGTTCCCTGTTACTTCACATTATTTCAATTGTAGTAGTAAAAAATTAAAAGAAGATTTTTATAAAGTTATAAATGATTTTCAAACTCAATATTCTTTTCAAATCATAGATCTATTTGATTCGCCATTATTTTGTGACGATGATTTTTATGATAGTGATCATATGAATAAAAAAGGTGCAAATAAAATGTCCGCATTATTAAATATGTTTATTCAGGAACGAAAAGTATGATAATTTGTTTCATGTTTGCATAAAAGTATATAGGCTCCATACAGTTAAAGTAATGTGATTTTTGTGTCGCGTATATAAATAATATGCGAAGAGGTGAGAGAGTTAAAATGAGAACTCGTATTGAAAGAACTGAAGAGGTGGTAGAGCAACTTCCGTTGGTAAGTGTATTAATTCCTACGTATAATCGTCCTCGTTACTTTGAAAAGGCGCTATGTAGTGTGTTAGAACAAACGTACCCTAATATAGAAATTATAGTTGGAGATGACAGCACGAATGATGAAACAGAAAAAGTGTTACAAAAATACTTATGTGATCATTCAAATATTATTTATATAAAAAATAGATCAACTCTCGGACAATTTGAAAATGCGCTAATGTTATTTAATGAAGCGAACGGTGAATATATAAATTTTTTAATGGATGATGATGTATTTCATGTGAATAAAATTGAAAAAATGATGAAGTATTTTTTCGATGATTTAGATAATGAAATTAAGCTTGTAACATCTCATCGTCAAGTCATTGATGATAAAGGGAAAGAGCTACGACATATTTATTCGACTGTCCGTTTATTTGAAGAGGATACCATTATAGCGGGAACAGAATTAGGAAATAAGGTAATTGTGGATCAAAAAAATTATATTGGAGAACCGACAACAGTTTTATTTCGTAAAAATGATTTACAAGAACCGTTTGGGATTTTTGATAAGAGGCGGTATTTATGTAACGTAGATATAGCTTCATGGTTATCTTTATTAAGTAAAGGAAAAGCTGTATATATAGCAGAGACACTTAGTTACTTTCGATTACATCCAGATCAACAGTTAAATGAATCTAATAAAATGATGGATGGGTTAGAAGATTTTTCACACAGTATTATAGCAGGAGAACAATATGGTTTCTTATCCACTGAAAAAGAGTTAGACAAAGCGATAACTAATTTTCTAGATTATGCAAGAAGGATAGTTCCATCATCAATATTATATACATTAGACTATTACCAAAAAATTAGAGCGAAGAAAATAAACATAGAAAAGAAAAAACAACATATAAATAATAATTCTTCTTTACCGAAAGTAAGTATACTTATTCCTGCATACAATAGACCTTATTACTTAGAATTAGCACTCAACAGCGCTTTGAATCAAACATATGAAAATATTGAAATTATTATTTCTGACGACAGTACAAATAATGAAGTCAATGCTATGATTCAACCGTACTTACGTGAATATGAGTGTATTACATATGTAAAAAATGAAACGCCGTTAGTTGCCGAAAACTTTAATAAGTGTGTAGAACTTGCGAATGGGGACTATATAAACTTTTTATTAGATGATGATTTATTTCATCATGAAAAGATCGAGAGAATGATGAAATACTTTTTGGCGTTAGAAAATATTTCATTTGTGACGTCATATCGTGAACTGATTGATGAGAATGGAGAGATATTACCACCTTCAACATTAAATATGAAAATCGCGAAAGAAACTACACTTTTTGAAGGAAAAGAATTAGGGAATTATATGTTAAAAAACTTGAAAAATGTAGTTGGTGAGCCGACAACTGTTTTGTTTAATCGGAATTTGTTTGACGGGAAGTTTGGATATTTTAAAGGAAAGGCTTATTCTGCTATTAATGACATTGCAACTTGGCTAGATATGATGAGGAAAGGAAAAGTAGTTTATATACAAGAACCTCTTAGTTATTTTAGACAACATAGTGGACAAAATCAAAAACAAATGCATTTTATTTTAATGACAATTGAAGAGTGGATTGAATTAATTATAGATGCATATAATAGTGGATTTTTAAGCTCCGAAAGTGAGTATAAAGAGAGTTTATCTTATTGTTTAGAAAATGCGGGATTTATAGTTAAGGATGCAGTAAGAAATGGCGAACTAGATCAAATTTATAATGAAAAGATAAAAAAAGGGTTAAACAAGTTAGTTGCTCATATGTTCGAGAAAGAATGTTGTTATTGTCAATATTGCAATCAACAATTTGAAAAATTTTCACCTTGGCCAGCACATTATGATTTTCCGAAATATAAATTTGAGATGTGGAATAAAGATACAGGGATATGTCCAGTTTGTAATTCGATGGATCGTGAAAGATTGTATCGTGCGTACATTGAAACGGAAACGGACTTGTTAAATAGAAACTATACTATGCTTCATATTGCACCTGAAGCGAAGTTAAGAGATTGGTTTAACGAGTATAAAAATATTACGTATGTATGTGGTGACTTAGAACCAAAGGATCCATTAATGAAGGAAATTGATGTTACAAGGATTACATATGATAGTAATACTTTTGATGTAATATTATGTAGTCATGTGTTAGAACACGTTCCTGATGATGACAAAGCAATGCGAGAGTTATATAGAGTGTTAAAGCCAAATGGATGGGGAATTATTCAAGTACCAATCGTAATGAATGTAGATTTTATTGTAGAGAATGAATTAATTGTAACACCACAATTGAGGAAATTAGCTTTTGGTCAAGAAGATCATGTGAGAATTTATAATCAATCGGGATTTATTCAACGATTAATGAATGCAGGATTTAAGGTGGAATTATATAACATAGCGGAAAAACAAGGAATGAAAAGTGCTAGGAAATTTGGATTATCTGAAACAGATATGCTCTATATTGTCCGAAAATGATAGGAAGGAATAGATAGATATGGAGAGTATTCCTTTTTTACGTGCTTCAACTGTACCTGTAAGTGAGTATTTGGATGAATTGAAGGAAATTGATACATCTCACATATATACGAATTATGGACCTATAAATCAACGTTTTGAGGAAACAATTATGTCGTCATTTTTTCAAAACAGGGGAGCTGTTACAACAGTAGCAAACGCAACGTTAGGGTTAATGGCGGCTATTCAACTAAAGAAAAGAAGAAAGGGAAAGTATGCTCTCATGCCTAGCTTTACATTCCCTGCGACTGCCTTAGCCGCTATTTGGTGTGGATTGGAACCTTACTTTATTGATATTTCAATAGATGATTGGTATATGGATAAAACCGTACTTTTGCATAAGATAGAAGAATTAAAAGAAGAGGTTGCGATTGTTGTCCCGTACGCCACTTTTGGATCATGGATGAACTTAGAAGAATATGAAGAATTAGAGAAGAAGGGGATTCCGGTTGTCGTAGATGCGGCGCCGGGATTTGGTTTAATGAATGGAGGAATGCATTACGGTCAAGATTTTAGTGGAATGATCGTATATAGCTTTCATGCAACAAAGCCTTTCGGAATTGGTGAAGGAGGGCTCATATATAGTAAAAACGAAGAAGATATACAACGTATTAAAAGAATGGGGAATTTCGGATTTGATAAAAATCGTGAATGTACGATGATGGGGTTTAATTGTAAAATGTCTGAATACGCAGCAGCTATTGGGATTGCGACTATAAAAAAGTGGGATCAAAAATTAAAAGAACGCACTCGTATTTCTGAATGGTATAAACAGTTGTTACAAAATACTGGGTTAATGAAAAAAGGGTGGAAAGTCCAAAAGACAGAAGCAGTTATTCACCAATTTATGCCTATCATTTGTCCAGAAGAAGTTCGCAACATACAAGTAATAGAAGAATTGAAAAAACAGAAAATAGAAGCTAGATTATACTTTTCACCATCTTGCCACCAACAAGTTCTTTTTAAAAACTATAAGTCTACAGATTTAACAAAGACGAATAAAATAGCAAAACGAATCGTAAGTTTACCTTTATGGGAAGGAATGACGAAAGAACTAGTAGAGCAAATTGTAATCTGTTTAGAGCAGAAGGTGGTGTCGGTAGATGAATAGTTTTTATAGTCAAGAAGAACTAAAGGAAATTGGATTTTTATCTGTTGGGAAAAAT
Source organism: Bacillus sp. FSL R9-9497 (assembly GCF_038005805.1). Taxonomy (NCBI): domain Bacteria; kingdom Bacillati; phylum Bacillota; class Bacilli; order Caryophanales; family Bacillaceae; genus Bacillus; species Bacillus sp. FSL R9-9497. The sequence goes on from NZ_JBBOTY010000001.1 coordinate 1,821,957, forward strand.
GTATTGGTTAGTAAAAAAGCAAGTATATATAATCCGAGTGCTATATCAGTTGGCAATCATGTAAGAATTGATGATTTTTGCATTTTAAGTGGTAAAATCACAATTGGAAGTTATTCGCACATATCAGCGTATACAGCGTTATATGGAGGGGAAGTTGGGATTGAAATGCATGATTTTGCAAACATCTCAGCTAAAACAATCGTATATGCAGTACTTGATGATTTCAGTGGAAATACATTAATGGGGCCAACCGTCCCGAATCAATATAGGAATGTGAAAGCAGAAAAAGTTATTTTAAAAAAACATGTGATTATTGGTGCCAATTCTATTATTTTTCCAAATGTAATTGTAGGAGAAGGTACGGCAGTCGGCGCGATGAGTATGGTAAAAGAGAGTTTAGATGATTGGTATATTTACGCTGGAGTTCCCGTAAGGAAAGTAAAACCTCGTCAAAAAAAGATGCTAGAGTTAGAAATTGATTTTTTAAAAAGCATTTATTCTTAACAAAAAAGAATGAATGCTTTTTATTTTTATCCTGCTATTTGCCGATAAAGACTCGACTGGTGAGGGTTAATTAAAGTTTCACTTTATGATAGAGCGGAGTGTATCTTAACTTATTATGTTTTAAATTTTGCTGACCAAGGCAATACTGAGCCATAGTGAATGTAAAGTTGGAGGGCGAGCGTATATGTTTGATGAGGATGGGATTGTTTTAATTATGGAACCAGTTGATGAAAGAAACTTGAGGAGATTTATTTTTTCAGTGCCAAAGTCAGTGTATGAAAAGAAGGGGCTTACATTACACTATGGAACAGCTATAGGACAAGGGTATATGGATATAATTGAAGATATTATAAGCGTACATATAGAAATAGATGTTGTAACGATAATAGGGCATGTAAGAGGATAAATAACTATTTGAAAAAGGTTATAAACAATTTAGCTAGAAGTTATGTATAGAGAAAATTACAGACAATTATAAGGACGAAGGGGGTCTAAAATGAAAATAAAATCAATTGTATTAGTATTTATAGTTTCAATTGGTTTAATGGGATGTTCAATAGTGGAGGAAGGAAAGAACTCCCTAGATTACGCGCAAAAAGCGACAGACTATGTAAATGAAATAAGTGCATTTGCAAATGATGCACCAGCATTAGCAGAAAAGGCCGTTAATGATAGCGAGGCTCGAAAAGAATTAGAAACGAAGCTTAGTGAAATTAAACAAGATATACCCGCATTCAATGAATTAACGCCACCTGATGTAGCAAAGGATCTTCATCAACAAATCGTCGGATATAACGAAAAGTTAAATACGTTAATTGATACGGCGAAGACAAAGATAGAAGAAGGGAAAGTGGATGTAGAGCAATTTAAAAACTCTGAGCTTATGCAGACGGTAGATCAAGTTCGAGATTTGAAAGATAAAGTGCAAAATTTAGGTCAATAGTAAAAAGCTCCGTTTGTGATAAACGGAGCTTTTTACTATTGGATACAATAAACGATTACACCAACGATAATAATCATGTTGCCGATGAGTTTACGTTTCGTTATTTTTTCTCCTAGGAAATACCAACCAAAAATTAATATGATGATATAACTTAAGGATTCTAATGCTGATGCTTGTTTTAATGCCATGCCCTTCATGGCGATAACATTTAATCCGGCGTTAATTACAAATAAAGAGTAGCCGATAATAACATAAGGATTCACATATTCTTTTATTCTAGAATCGTATTGTTGCAAAGTAGCTTTTTTTAATAATATTTGTGAGTAATTAGCTAAAATTATCCCGAAAATAAATAATAACATATAACTATTCATCTTTTGTCACCACCACAATTCCGACGATAATAATAGCCGCACCAAGTAAATGATTCCACTGAATCGTATCTCCAAATAGAAATACTGACCAAAGCATTGACCATAGTATAATAATTCCGCGATGTGAATATGCTTTTGAAATTTCGAAATGTTTAATTACTTGTTGCCATAAAATTGCATATCCGAATAAAAGTATAACTAGTCCGAAATAAGCAATAAAAAATGAGATGGAAGCAATGGGGAATTTAGCTGCCCATTTCATGTAAACCATAATGATAGAATATATCAAAAAAGCTACATGTAAAAATACGTAATTTTTAATAGTTGGTTTCATTTATTCACTCTCTTTTACATATAAATATATATTTATATCTATCTTTTCCTAATAATAGATATTGGAACGTATTTTGTTTAATCTTTCACATTCCAAATTATATAGTATCATGGCTTTTATTGTAAAACAATAGAAGCTATGCATTCATTTTTTCCAAGGTTCTACAATATGTATCGTTTTATTTGTTGCATCCAACTTTACTTGAATACCGATAGGCATGGTAATCATGGGATGTGTATGACAACAATCGAAGTCAGCTAGAAAAGGAATTCTTTGATTTTGAAGTACTTCTAATAGTATTTCAAAAGGCTTTCGATTTGTACCACAATCATCAAATTGCTCATGTTTTCCAAGAATGATACCTGAAATTTTATCGAATACACCGTTAATTTTAAGTAATGAAAAGCTTCTTTCAATAGTAGCTGCATCTTTTGAACTGTCCTCAATGAAGAGAATGTCGCCTTCTTGAATATGTGGCATATAGGGGCTACCCAAAATTCCTTGTATCGTGTTTAAATTCCCGCCAATAATACGCCCAGTAGCTTTTCCATCAATTACTGAAATCCAATCGTTTGGTCGAAGTTCTTTCTCCTTCGTCTTTTCTTCCCAATTAATAAATTCATCTGACCAAAATAATGGTTGTTTTATATGATAAGGAAGAGAATGATCATGTAGTAAAGTTTCAGCAAAATATTTGTATGTGCAATCAACAAAAGGTTCAAATTCGCCAAAGGAAGGGACGAGAGCTGGTCCATAAAATGTAGGGATTCCTGTTTTGGCGTAAATTCCTAGTAATAAAGCAGTTGCATCTGAATACCCAATCATTATTTTAGGGTTCTTTAGAAAAGCATCATAATCAATATAAGGTAATATTGAATTTGAATTCATCCCACCAATTGTTGACATAATACAAGAAATATTAGGATTTCTTATTAAGACATTTAGCTCCTCAGCACGCTCTTGTATACTACCAGAACGATAAAAATCATATCGACCTGTTAATGAACCTTCTAATATATGAAACCCTTTCTGTTGTAAGTAAGATTTTGCTCGTTCAAATCTTTTTGGAGAAGTGTAGGTTACTGGTGAAGAAGGGGAGTAGATCCCAATTGTGTCTCCATATTTTAATGATTTTGGAAGTAGCATTTGTATGAATCCCTTCTATTAAATAGTTTATCTCGCTATTTGACGGGTAGCCCGATTGGGGGGCTGATTAAAGTTTCGCTTTATTTACGAGATTTTATTATTGAATATTCTTACGTTTCAATATTGTAAGTTTAACATAAATAAATTAAAATAATCATTGCTGTACTATGAATAAATATACCTTTTACCTTGACTGTATAAAGGAATTGTTGTTAAGGTTAAATGTGAGCGTATAAAAGGTTTGCTAAAGGAGTTTTGAAATGAATCGGTTAAAATGGGGAAGGATGACAGTCCTATTAGTCATTATTTTAGGGATATGTTGGTTCTTATTCCAAGGAAATCAAAAGAGCATAGCGAATGTAGAGGGACAACCTTTGCAAGTGGCAGAACTACCTAAAGCAGGATTTACTGAAAAAGTAGTCCCGCCAAAGTACATCCCACCAGAAATTAACGCAAAAGCAGCTATGATTATCGATGCGAGTGATGGAGATATTATTTATCAATATAATGAAAATGAAGCTTTTGCACCGGCTAGTATGTCTAAGATGATGACAGCGTATCTCTTACTAGAGAGTATACATAACGGGAAAGTTCGCTGGGAAGATCCAGTAAAAATGAGTGCGAAGGCGGCACAAACAGAGGGAGCGAGAATCCCAGTACAAGTTAATGATACATTAACTGTTAAAGATTTATATCATGCATTAATGATTGAGTCAGCTAATAATTCAGCTGTGGCTTTAGCAGAACATATGGCAAAATCGGAGAAAGATTTCGTTCAGCTTATGGATGCAAAAGCGAAACAGTTAAAAATGTCGGAACATGCTAAATTTGCAAATGCTTCTGGATTACAAGAGCCGGATGGAAGTGAAACAAAAATGACGGCTGCTGATGTAGCGCAATTGGCGTATCATCTTATAAAAGATTATCCGGAAATATTAGAAGTGACTCACTTACGCCAAAGTCAGCTAGCATTTAATAATATTAATGTTATAAGCACAAACGACATGTTAAATAAAAATAATAAAAGTTTATATATAGAAGGAATGGACGGACTAAAGACTGGATTTACAGATAGTGCAGGATACTGTTTTACTGGGACTGCAAAGCAAGGTGATAATCGAATTATTACAGTGGTCATGGGGACATCAAATAAAACAAAACGTTTTACAGAGACAAATAAGTTAATGTCGTATGCATTTGGATTAGTTAATTAAGTAAGTAAAATACGAATCTAGATCGCTACATAAGTAAGACTGTTTGTTGTTACTAATTTTAGATAACAACAAACAGTCTTTTTATTTTTATTTTAAAAAGGAAAAAGCTTCTAAATATAAGTGGTATTATTTGAGTTTGTTTGTTGCTGTGATATTATAAAGTTATAAGCTTATTAATAATAAGTTTGAGGGGCGTAATATGATATATACATATGAAATAGCCTCAATTGAAAATTGGAGGGAATTATGATGGCAAAAGATTTTTACTCAGCAATTGAAGACAGAAGATCTATTTATGCAATTAGTAAAGAGCAAGTAGTTTCTGATGAGAAAATTCAAGAAGTGATTTATCATGCTGTAAAACATACACCTTCAGCTTTTAATTCTCAAAGTGCTCGCGTTGTTGTTTTATTAGGAGAACAACATGATAAATTATGGGATATTACGAAAGAAACGTTACGAAAAATTGTACCTGAAAATAACTTTGCATCCACTGAAGAAAAAATGAATGCATTTAAAAGTGGTTATGGAACGGTTTTATATTTTGAAGACAGTGAAGTAGTGGAAAGCCTTCAAGCTAACTTTGCATTATATAAAGATAATTTCCCAACTTGGTCTCAGCAATCATCAGGAATGTTACAATTTGCAATTTGGACAGCTTTAGAAATTGAAGGGTTTGGTGCTACGTTACAGCATTACAATCCGCTAATTGATGAAGAAGTGAGAAAAGAGTGGGATGTTCCAGAGAATTGGAAACTTATTGCGCAAATGCCATTTGGTAAACCGGTAGTACATGCTGGTGAAAAAGAATTCCAACCGCTAGAAGACCGTGTGAAAATTTATAAATAATTTAAAAAGGTGAACAGGAATATAACCTGTTCACCTTTTTTTATACGTAATAAGGGTTTTTTTGTCCGGCATTTTTCATCTGATTTTTTAATTCATTTTTACGTGTTTCAATAGCTGATACTTTTTGTAATGTTATCATTGAAACGAATTGAATAAAAGCATAGTATAGCTCTATGTTTTTTTGTATTGGATCATCTATTATATTTCTCACAAATATGCCTCCTCTTTTTATTCCAATAAAACTCCGTATTAATGGGCAGCCCGAGTGGTGAGGGTTAATAATTAGCGGAGGATGTATAAAACCCTTACTGATTAAAGTTTCATTTTATAAGGGAATGAAACTTTAATCAATTCGCTAAAATTCTTTTTTATTAAGATATGTATATAATACTATGAATATCCTATAAATTCCATTATGGGAAAAAGAGAACAGTTGATATAGTGTGTGTTTTCTTTAAAGGAGAAATGGCTTTTGTGAAATAAATCTTACAATTCGTCAAATTATTTCAAAAATGTAGATAGTATAGAAATTTAGTTTTCTAAAAATATTATACTATTGATAAATAGAGTGATTTTTGTCATGATGAAAGTATACTTCATGTAAGGAGCTTTATAAGGAAATACATAATGTGGTTTGTATTAGGTTAATAGAATTTTTTATAGAAGATAGAAAAGGGATGTTTTATATTGAGATATTAAATGAAATGTCGAATTTTCATGCGATATATGAGAAATTTGAAAAAATCATTGCAAAAACACTATAATTAATGATAAAGTTCACATGAAGTTCACACGGATTTCACTTTGTTCATTTAAAATGAACTCTGTGTGAAAAATAAAACTCTTGCTAAAAAATGGAACTGGATGAATATTTTACTTTGATAATATTGTAAAGTATTAAAGTTTTAAGTTTTTTTTAAGAGGATAGTAGGGAAAGGAAGTAAAGACAACTTATGAAAAAAGTAATTGCAGGTTTAGCAGCAGCTTCTGTAGCTGGCGTTGCAGTTCCAGGAATGGATTCTGCTCATGCACAAGTTTCAAATGAAGCGCTAAAAGAAATTAATGGACAAACTCAAACTCAAACTCAAACTCAAACGACTGTAACTGAAACAAAAACTGTAGAAACAACTTCTGAATTAAAATACACAGTAACTGCTGATGTATTAAATGTTCGTTCAGGTGCTGGTACAGGACATAACGTTATTTCTAAAGTGAAATCAGGTCAAGTGCTACAAGTAGTTGGACAAGAAAACGGTTGGTTCAAAGTAAACGTAAATGGTCAAACAGGTTATGTAAGTGGTGACTTCGTAACGACTGGTGGCAAAACAGGAACGACTGTTCAACAAGGAACAGGTACTTACACAGTAAACGTTTCTTCACTTAACGTACGTACAGGCCCAAGTACATCTCATACAGTATTAGGTTCTGTAAACAAAGGTAAAACAGTACAAGTTGTAGGTGAAGTACAAGATTGGTTTAAAATCAACTTCAATGGTGGAACTGGATACGTAAGCAAAGACTTCGTAACAAAAGGTGGTTCTGCTGTATCTAACGAAACACAACAACCAACTACAAACAACAATACTACAACAGTTCAAACTGGTGGTTCTTATGTTGTTAACACTGGTGCTTTAAAAGTACGTACAGGCCCAGCTACATACAACGCTGTAATCGGTGGAGTAACAAATGGTAAAGTATTAAACGTTACTGGTGCTGAAAATGGTTGGTACAAAATTAACCATAACGGCCGCACAGGTTACGTAAGTGCAGACTTCGTTAAGTTTGTAAAAGGCGGAGTAAACAACGTTACAAATAACAATAATGTTACAAATAACGTTCAACAACCAGGTAAAGACGTACAAAAACCAACAACAGGTGGAGATACATCTTCAATCGCTGGATTCGCTAGATCTTTAAATGGTTCACCATACAGAACTGCTGGTACAACACCTGCTGGTTTTGACTGCAGTGGATTCATTCACTACGTATTAAATCAAACTGGTCATAAAGGCGCTCGTCAAACAGTTGCTGGATACTGGAGCTCTAAAACAAAAACTAGCAATCCACAACCAGGTGATTTAGTATACTTCCAAAATACTTATAAATCAGGTCCTTCTCACATGGGTGTTTACTTAGGAAACGGTCAGTTCATTAGTGCAGAAACAGATGCAACTGGTGTACGTATTAGTTCTGTAAGTAACTCTTACTGGAGCAAGCACCTATTAGGTTACACAAAAGCATACTAAGAAAAAGTAGTTTTATATACTTTTCGTATAGAGAAAAGGCTTTCCAAGGAAACTTGGGAAGCCTTTTTATAGTTGAATAAATTGGAAGTTTAATAGTTTTTATTTTAACTTTCCATTTAAAAATCGATCATATAAGTCATGGAAATAGTTAGGACGAAATAAGTTCGCTGCATGTCCCGCTAAAGGTATTTCCTTATATAAAACGTTAGGCAAAATAGATTTCAAATCAAATAGACAAGATTTATAGAGATGATCATGCTCTCCCATTACCCATAGTATAGGGTGAGGAAGTGATTTTAATTTAGATTTTAAATCGAATTCTAACCGATGTCGTAATGACTGGGCAATTATGGATGAATGTAATTGTAATCCGAAACGGTAGTAAATATTTCTTGAAATGACTGCGAACGGATTTGCTTTTAATATACCGCTTGGAAAAATAGTATTTGCGTATTGAGAGAGCCATTTAGAGTATTCATCTCCTCGCTTCTCCCAAAAATTTTGAAATACATTATATAAACGAGAAGGGTTATTGTAATGTCCTCCAATATGACAAATACTTAATACTTTTTCTGGATGCATTTGTGCAAAAATTGTAGAGATGTAACAGCCGTAACTTAGCGCACAAATATGTGCTTTTTTAATACCTTCTTGTTCATATAAGTTTAATAATTGATCTACGAGGCGCTGTAATGAAAAGTCGATTGCTTCTCCTTTATCATCACCGTGACCTAATAAGTCATAAGTTATAATGTTGTAGGAGGCAGAAAATCGTTTTTGCTCTTTTTTGAAGGCGCGACGATTGCCAACTAATCCATGAATAAAAATAATTGTTTCCTTTTCAGAATGTATATTTGTTTGCAAAAAGGATACTCCTTTCACTAACTGGAGATTTATATCGTGTTTTAAATTATTTATCTATAATTTACATAGAATAATATTAAGTACCAGGTAATAATATCAGATGTTTATATCTGTTGTAAAGATGAGTTTTTATGTATATTTTGTAAAAATAGAAAAAGTGTGTTTACATTCAGTTTACATTTGTATCGTATTCTAATTTTAGAAAGAACAGTTTTGTTTAACATGAGGAGATGAACAGGAATGGAAGTTAGAAATGAAATAAAGAAAAAAGGGAGTTGGAGGCAGTTTTTACGCCTTATTCAAGATACAAATCCTCCGAAAGGAATTTTAGTATTTGCGTTGTTAATGAGTTTGCTTTCTACGGGAGCGAGTTTATTTATTCCTATGCTGACAAAAGGATTAGTAGATAATTTTTCGCTTTCTTCAATTAGTGCAGGACAAATTGTTGGGTTAGTTGCTTTCTTTGTAATGCAAACTATTGCGGCAGGGTTGTCTATATATTTACTAAATTATATTGGGCAGAAGATTGTAGCGGGACTAAGAGAACGTTTGTGGAAAAAGGTACTTATCTTGCCGGTATCTTATTACGATCAAAATAGAACAGGTGATACTATTAGCCGTATGACGAATGATACAGGTGTTGTGAAAACGTTAATTTCTGAGCATTTGTCAAACTTATTAACAGGTGGTATTTCAATTGTTGGATCGTTAATTGTATTATTTGTTTTAGATTGGAAAATGACTGCGTTACTTTTAACGGTTATTCCGTTGTCTGTGTTAATTTTAGTTCCACTTGGAAGAAAAATGTATAAGATTTCAAAAGCGCTTCAAGATGAAACTGCATCTTTTACAAGTGTGTTAACGCAAGTGTTATCAGAAATTCGTTTAGTGAAATCTTCAAATACAGAAAAGAGAGAATATGAAACGGGTAATACAGGCATACAAAAGTTATTACAATTTGGTTTGAAAGAAGGAAAAGTGCAAGCATTAATTTCGCCAGTTATGTCGTTTGTTTTAATGGCACTACTTGTTATTATCGTAGGATATGGCGGGATGCGAGTTTCTAGCGGTGCATTAACAACCGGTGAACTTGTAGCGTTTATTTTGTATTTAGTTCAAATTGTAATGCCAATGAGTCAATTATCTATGTTCTTTACACAATTCCAAAAGGCAATTGGTGCAACGGAAAGAATTAGTACGATTTTAGAATATGAAGTAGAAGATCATGAAACTGGTGTGAAAGTGACAAATGCTAAGCAACCGATTGTTCTTGAAAATGTACATTTTGAGTATAACGAAAAAGAGCAAGTTTTGAAAAATATTGATTTCACAATTGAATCTGGAAAAGTGACAGCGATTGTAGGACCGAGTGGTAGTGGGAAAACAACGTTATTCTCATTACTGGAACGTTTTTATGAGCCAACTAGTGGTGCCATTAAATTAGGGGAAGAATCAATTACGAGTTATTCATTACAGTCATGGCGACGTCAAATCGGTTACGTATCACAAGATAGTCCGTTAATTGATGGAACGATTCGTGATAATATTTGTTATGGTGTCGAGGGCGAAGTAACGGATGAAGAAATTGAAAAAGTAGCTGCAATGGCATATGTTGATGCATTTATTCATGACTTACCAAACGGTTATGCAACAGAAGTTGGAGAACGCGGTGTGAAACTTTCTGGAGGACAAAGACAGCGAATTGCCATTGCCCGAGCGTTACTTCGAAATCCGCAAATTCTTATGTTAGATGAGGCGACTTCAAGCTTAGATAGTAAATCTGAGTCTGTCGTTCAAAAAGCGTTAAATAACTTAATGAAAGGCAGAACAACGTTAGTGATTGCGCATAGACTTTCTACTGTTGTAGATGCAGATAAAATTATCTTTATTGAAAAAGGTAATCTTACAGGAAGCGGTACACATGATGAATTATTACAGACGCATGATATGTATCGTGAGTTTGCAACGCAGCAATTGAAAATTAAAGAGGGTGCATTATAAAATGAATCATCAGTGGGATTTTACTCCACTGATGATTCATTTTTAAACAATATATTAGATGCTAAGTAGAAAGGAAATGGTTCCTTTGATACCTAAAATTTTAATAGTAGACGACGATCCACATATTAGAGAACTCGTTTCTGTATTTTTAGAACGAGAAGGTTTTCAAACATATGAGGCAATTGATGGAGTAGATGCACTTCAGAAAATGGATGACGTAAAAGTCGATATGGTTATTCTTGATATCATGATGCCAAATATGGATGGATTTGATGTATGTTTTGAATTAAGAAAATACTATGATATCCCGGTTCTGATGCTAACTGCCAAAGGGGAAACATCACAAAAAGTAAAAGGATTTCACCTTGGGACAGATGATTATCTTGTAAAACCATTTGACCCTATAGAATTAGTAGTGAGAGTAAAGGCATTATTGAAACGTTACCAAATTACAGTTTCCCAATCGATTCAAGTTGGAAATGTATTATTAAATCGTAAAACATTCGAAGTTACATCTGGAGAACAAACGGTTACATTACCGTTAAAAGAATTTGAGCTGCTCTTTACTTTAGGGTCTAAATCGGGAAGAACTTGTTCGAGAGAGCAATTAATTGAAGAAATATGGGGATATGATTTTGAAGGGAATGAACGTACACTAGACGTTCATATTAATCGGTTACGTGAGAAGTTTCAAGAAGAGCAGTCGAAATTTAGTATTAAAACAATAAGAGGATTAGGGTATCGCTTAGAGGTAAGTAAATGAGAAAAAGAAAACGAATGAGTAAGTTGAAGATGCTGAAAGTATTTGGAGCGGTATTAGCGCTCTTTTCTTTTCTTACTATAATTTGGTCTATCGCATTTTATGTAGCAACTAGTATATTGAATGCTTTTGACGTAAACGTATCGCCGTTTGTTGCCTTTCTAATTAGTGATATGGTCGGTTTTGTATTTATTATTCTTATTTGGACATTGATTGGAATATTAATGAGACCAAAACGAGAGGCGATGATTTGGACTATTATTGAACCGATACAAAAAATTGCAAAAGGAGACTTCTCCGTAAAAATACGAAATGAAGAAAAGTATGATGGAGAAATTGGCGTGCTCGTAAAAAGTATAAATGATATGACAGATGAACTGAATACGATGGAGAAAATGAGACAAGAGTTTGTATCAAATGTTTCTCATGAAATACAGTCACCATTAACTTCTATAAAAGGATTTGCTAGAGCACTACAAGAAGATAATTTTTCTGAGGAAAAAAGAAAGCATTATCTTACCATTATTGAAACTGAAACAACGAGATTATCTAAACTAAGTCAAAACTTATTGAAGCTAACTCTTTTAGAATCAGAAGAGTATACACCAGAAAGAGTGAGCTATCGATTAGATCAACAGTTAAAGCAAATTGTGTTAAATAGTGAACCACTCTGGGCTGAAAAAGAAATTGAGTTAGAACTAGATTTAGAAAAAGTACATGTTATTGCTGACCAAGAAAGTATGAGTCAAGTGTGGATTAATTTAATTCATAATAGTATTAAATTTACTCCAAGCGGTGGTACGATTACTATTCAGTTAAAGGAACATGAGACAGTAGTGGAAGTGCGTATCCGTGATTCAGGAATTGGTATATCAGAAGAACAGAAACAACATATTTTTGAGCGTTTTTATAAAGCGGATTCTTCACGAAATCGTGCCTATGGAGGAAGTGGCTTAGGTTTAGCTATTGTAAAGAAAGTACTTGACCTTCATCATGGGGAAATAAAAGTTGAGAGTGAGGAAGGAAAAGGTACTGAATTTATTGTGCGTATGCCAAATCATGAAGAGAAATAGTGTTAGAAGGAGAACCTTCTAACACTATTTCTCTTTAAAAATGCATTTACCGTTACTGCAATTATATTGATAAGCTTTTCCTTCGCTTTTCATACTCATACACTCCCCTATGCTGGATTTGTTTTTATTTTACATGAATAATGGTAAAAAAATGAAACTTATAAATAAAAACTTTCTATAGTTACCTACAAGTAACCTACGCACATGAAAGTGCATCATTGCCTTTTTACATAAACATAGATACAATTTTAATATAATACATAACTGAGATGATTAAGGAGTGTTATACTTGGCAGAATTATTACAAGGTAAAAATGCTTTAATTACAGGAGCAGGTAGAGGGATTGGTCGCGCTGTAGCAATCGCATTAGCGAAAGAAGGCGTAAATGTAGGCTTATTAGCTCGTTCAGAAGAAAACTTAAAAGCTGTAGCGAAAGAAGTAGAAGCAGAAGGTGTAAAAGCTGTTATTGCAACTGCTGATGTTTCTTCATACGAAGAAGTAACAACTGCGATTGAAATGTTAAAAAATGGTTTAGGATCTATCGATATTTTAATTAATAACGCTGGTATTTCTAAATTCGGTAAGTTTTTAGAACTAGACGTTGCTGATTGGGAAAAAATCATTCAAGTAAACTTAATGGGTGTATACTATGCAACTCGTGCAGCTTTACCGAGCATGATTGAACAACAATCTGGTGATATCATTAACATTTCATCTACAGCAGGACAAAAAGGTGCACCTGTAACAAGTGCATATAGTGCTTCTAAATTTGGTGTCCTTGGCTTAACAGAATCGTTAGCGATGGAAGTTCGCAAACATAACATTCGTGTAACAGCTTTAACTCCAAGTACAGTAGCAACTGATATGGCTGTAGATTTAGGATTAACTGATGGAAACCCTGATAAAGTAATGCAAGCAGAAGATATTGCAGAATTTATCGTAGCGCAGCTGAAATTAAATAAACGTACATTTATTAAATCTGCTGGGCTTTGGTCTACTAATCCATAGGAATTAAATTTAACTTTAAAAGAAGGGATATCTATTCTGTAAGGGGTAGATGTCCCTTCTTTATTTTTTGTATTCGAGACAGAATTTTCGGTATAATTAAAAGTGAATGGTAGAAAGCATTGGTAAATTGAAAGGAATGGCAGTTGTAAAAGAGTGATGTAAGGAGGGAAAAGGGATGAAAAAGAAGTTTCAAAAATTATAACATGTATCGTGTATAACGAGATTAGCTCGTGGACCTCCAGTATACATAGCATTATATTATATATTAAAAAATTGGAGGATATAAGTAGATGAGAACTGAAAAAGAAATGTTAGACGTAATTATAAATATAGCAAAAGAGGATGAAAGAATTCGAGCAGTTATCATGAATGGATCGCGTGTAAATCCAAATGTGAAAAGAGATTGTTTTCAAGACTATGATATTATGTATGTTGTAAATGATATACAATCTTTTACGTCTAATCATAATTGGATTCATAGATTTGGAGAAATAATGATAGTACAAATGCCAGAAGAAATGTCGTTAGTTCCACCAGATGAAGATGGGAAGTTTCCATATTTAATGCAGTTCATGGATGGGAATCGGATTGATTTAACGCTAGTTCCAGTTGAGTTAATAAAAAAGTTCGTTGGACAAGATAGTTTAAGTAAACTGCTTCTTGATAAAGATAATTGTCTGGAAGAATTCCCGCCAGCAAGCGATAAAGATTACTTAATAAAAAAGCCTACAGAAAAAGAGTTTTTAGATTGCTGTAATGAATTTTGGTGGTGTAGTACGAATATCGCAAAAGGGTTATGGAGAGAGGAGCTTTCTTATGCAAAAGGAATGCTTGAAGGACCAGTGCGAGATATGTTCATCGTAATGCTAGAATGGTATATTGGTATGAAAACAGACTTTACAGTTAATACAGGGAAGTTTGGAAAGCATTTTGAGCAATATATTGAAGAAGATATGTGGGAGCAATTTAAAAGAACATTTTCTAATGCAGAATATGAAAATATATGGGATTCATTCTTTGTCATGGGTGATTTATTTAGGGAAGTGGCGAACGAAATTGCTAACACGTATGAATATCAATATCCGCAAGATGATGATGATAAAGTGACGAACTATTTAAAACATGTGAAAGCTTTGCCGAAAGATAGTACATCGATTTATTAATAATAGTAAGCAGCAAGACTGTCCTAATTAAGGACAGTCTTATTTTTTGTTTATGAATAACAATTTCTCTAACAAAGTGCAGAGGAATCACATATGAAAAATTAGGGAGGTTTTTTTATCATGTATTATTTTTATTCGCCACAAATGTTTGCTCCATATCATTGGGGACTAGAACGAGACGTTTCATACGCCTATATGCCATATGACTCATTTTATTATGGAGACTATATAAGTTCATTGCCATACGTATATATCCCTCAAAACTATGAAGTACAAATGAAAGCATATGAGCGTGGATCGTGGACACCATTTTCGTGGGTCGAAAAATATGCGTACGCATTTTCCGGACCGTACAATAAAGCGGAAGTCGCTCTTACATTTGATGATGGACCAGATTTAGAATTCACGCCAAAAATATTAGATAAGTTAAAACAACATAATGTAAAAGCTACTTTTTTCTTACTTGGTGAAAACGCAGAAAAATTTCCGAACGTAGTAAAGCGTATTGCAAATGAAGGGCATGTAATTGGTAATCATACGTATAGTCATCCGAACTTAGCGAAAGTAAACGATGCTGAGTATCGTAATCAAATAATAAAAACGGAAGAAATATTAAATCGTTTAGCTGGTTATGCACCGAAGTTTATACGTCCGCCATACGGTGAAATACTTGAAGAACAATTGAAGTGGGCAACAGAGCAAAATTTTATGATTGTACAGTGGAGTGTTGATACGGTTGATTGGAAAGGTGTGAGTGCTGATACGATTACAAATAATGTGTTAGGGAATTCATTTCCTGGAAGTGTCATCCTCCAACATTCAACACCAGGTGGGCATTTACAAGGATCTGTAGATGCACTAGACAAAATCATTCCGCAGTTAAAAACGAAAGGGGCACGTTTTGTAACACTTCCAAGTATGTTCCAGACATCAAAAGAAAGAAAGTGAATGTGTTATGAATTGGGAAAATAAGGTTTATGTCGTATAATGAAAGTGTAAGTTAGGGGGGATATAATTGATTTATGCACTAGTAAACATAGGAATAAGCATATTGATTGGTATTATTTTTGTACTTGCGGCAATTATTCTTCAAAAGAATCCACCGACCGATATTAATGCGGCATATGGTTATCGTACGAAACGATCTATGAAAAATAAGGAATTATGGGGTGCGGGTAACAGGTATAGTGCAGAAGTGATGAAGCAAAATGGATTCATCATGATGTTAATTGGAAGTGTTATTAGTATACTGTTTAGATACTCCCATACAACGTTAGCTATAATGATCTTTATGCTAGTACTAATCATTCGCTTATTCATACGAGTAGAGAAAAGATTGAAGGCACTTGAGCAATAATGAAAAATAGGACTCCACGCAATATAATGTTAGGAGTCCTATTTTATTTATAAACTATTATTTTCTAGTAAGTCTTTTCCTTGTTCAACAACAAATTCATAGTATGCAAGATCATATGGATAAATATCATCAAAAGTTATCGTTATCGGTTTATTGCTCAAAACAGAAGTAGCTGTAAAAGATGAAATTTCACCATTTAATAGTTGTAGAAAAGAAGTTGCATGTACTTTCATCACATCGTCTACTTCTTCACCTGGTGCGAATGGAAGTGGATTGATGACATTGTGAAAATACATATGACAAAATTCACGATCAGTAAGATTTGAAATTTCATAATCTATTTTAAAGATTCCTTTGTATACTAAATCAGTAGTTTGAAAGGAAAGCCCCAATTCTTCTTCGATTTCACGAAGACCACCAATTTGTACATCTTCATCATGCATAATATGTCCAGCTGAAGTAATATCCCATATAAGTGGAGCTTCTTTTTTATTTTTAGAGCGTAATTGGAAATATAAGAATATATCTTTAGCATCTTTTTCTACAAACCAACAATGAAATGTTTCGTGCCAATCACCGTCACGATGCACTTCATCGCGTAATTTCTTCCCAAGTGTATTTCTTTCAGAATCAAATATTGTTAACCACTCTGTCATTTTAATTCCCCTTTCTGCAAATTTTATTATACAATATTCGTATTGAATTTTGGGAAAATAAAGAAAAAGGGGCGATTATAAGTGGAGATAGAGCGTATGGAAATAAAATCGATTATTTCAACAGAGGAAGAGTTACGGAAAATATTGGGGAAACCAAGTGAGCGAGCATTGAAAAAAGTTATTTCATCATTAGACCACCATGGTGTAGATTTCCTTTCTAAATCTCCTTTTCTAGTATTATCTACTGCAAATAAGTTGGGGGAGTGTGACGCCTCGCCGAGAGGAGACGCACCTGGATTTGTATACGTACTCAATAATAATAAAATTATCATTCCAGAAAGACCAGGAAATCGTCGTATAGACTCCATTTTGAATATTATTTCAAATCCACGTGTAGGACTAATCTTTTTTATTCCAGGTCTTGGGGAGACACTTAGAATAAATGGCCGAGCGTATATTACAAACGACGAAGAAATTTTGAAAGAAATGCAGGCGAATGGACGTAATCCGTTGCTTGGAATTGTTGTTGAAATAGAAGAGTGTTACATTCATTGTGCAAAAGCGTTTATTCGTTCGAAGATATGGGATCCAGAATCTTGGTTACATAAAAAAGAGTTACCTTCAGCAGCAAAAATGTTGTTAGAGCATGCGAAAGTGAATGCTTCAGAAGAAGATGTTGCACGTTCTTTAGAAGAAAGTTATACAAAAAGATTGTATTAAAAATTTTATTGATATAATTTTGTAAGGTGAGTATGTACGGGTTTTAGAATGGGGATTTATCCCGCATTAACGGGCAGTAACACCCCTACCTCAAAATTCAGCGAAAGCAAAGAAGTTAGGTGGGGATCAACTGCCCGTAAAAGCCCGATTGGTGAAGGCTAATAATCAGTGGGGATGAACAAAATCCTCACTGATTAAAGTTTCACTTTATATATGAACCGTTGATTTATAAACTGGAGAAATGACAAAATAGGTAAATTGAGTGGCAGTTGCATAATGCTATTGTGAAATATAATAAAAAATTATTTTGAAAATAGTTAGTAAAAATAGGCTTGCTTTTTAAAAATTTGATAACTATAATAAGTTAACAAATAGACATGAACGAAAAAGTAATGATAAGGACACGAAATCATTTTTACGGTTTACAGAGAGGGAAGCCAAGGGTGTGAGCTTCCTAACACGAGAAATGATTTTACCACCTTTGAACTTCAATAGTGAACGAGTAATCTAGTAATTATTGGCGGTATCAGCCGTTATCTGAACTTGAGCAATCTAGAAGGAGATACGTCTAGATTGGAACAAGGGTGGAACCACGAAAACACATTCGTCCCTTTCCTAGGGATGAGTGTGTTTTTTATGGTATAAGAGATTGAAAAATTAAAATAATTAAAAAATAGTATTGATTTTGTTTTTTATGCGAGTATAATGAGTTAACAAATAAACATGAACGAAAAAGTAACGATAAGGACACGAAATCATTTTTACGGTTTACAGAGAGGGAAGCCAAGGGTGTGAGCTTCCTAACACGAGAAATGATTTTACCACCTTTGAACTTCAATAGTGAACGAGTAATCTAGTAATTATTGGCGGTATCAGCCGTTATCTGAACTTGAGCAATCTAGGAGGAAATACGTCTAGATTGGAACAAGGGTGGAACCACGAAAACACATTCGTCCCTTTCCTAGGGATGGGTGTGTTTTTTTACTTTGAAAGGAGGTGCGGTAATATGAAACGATTTATAAGTACGGAAATAACCACCACCTGCATGACAAAAAAGCAGAGTAAGGTGATTTATAGATGTAACAATTAAACTTTTAGGAGGAGATTAGAAGATGAATAACGTTATAAATGTTGGGGTATTAGGTTTAGGTACGGTCGGAAGTGGTGTTGTTCATATTTTGAAAGAACATTATAAAAAAATCGCACTTGATACAGGATACGAAGTGAAAGTGAAAACAGTCGTTGTACGTGATTTGGAAAAAGAACGCGATGTTTGTATTGATGGAATTGCAGTAACAAGTCATGCAGATGAAGTTCTAAATGATTCAAATATTGATATTGTAGTAGAGGTAATGGGCGGAATTGAAGAAGCAAAACAGCATATTGTTAAGGCTTTACGAAATAAAAAACATGTCGTAACAGCAAATAAAGATTTAATGGCTGTATATGGTGCAGAGCTTCTTCAACTGGCGAACGATAATGATTGTGATTTATGTTACGAAGCGAGTGTAGCGGGCGGTATTCCAGTGTTAAGAGGACTAACTGATGGGTTAGCATCAGATCAAATTGAAAAAATAATGGGAATTGTAAATGGTACAACAAATTATATGTTAACAAAAATGAGTCAAAATGGATGGTCTTATGAAGAGGCTTTACAGGAAGCACAAAAATTAGGCTTTGCAGAATCGGATCCGACAGCAGATGTAGATGGACTAGATGCGGCGAGAAAAGTAGCAATTCTTGCAAACTTAGGTTTTTCGATGAATGTTTCATTAGATGATGTGCAAGTAAGAGGGATTCGAAAGGTCGAAAAAGAAGATTTACAAATGGCTGAAAAGTTAGGATTTACTATGAAGTTAATTGGTAAAGCTGAAAAACAAGGACCAGCCATTCATTTAAGTGTAGAACCGACGCTTTTACCGAGCCAGCATCCATTATCAAATGTGAATAATGAATTTAATGCGGTGTATGTCCATGGCCAAGCGGTAGGAGAAGTGATGTTTTATGGACCCGGAGCTGGGAAGTTACCGACTGGTTCTGCTGTAGTAAGTGATATTATTTCAATCGTTAAAAATATGAATCAAGTTCCGAAAAATAAAAGTGCGTTAAAAGAACCAGTTCCTTATGAATTACAAGGTGATGAAGAAGTAGTTTCGAAATATTTCTTACGTATTTCATTACAAGATGAGCCTGGGATGTTACGAAAAATAACAGAATGTTTCGTTAATTATTCTGTAAGTTTAAAAGAGGTTATTCAATTACCTTTAAACCGTGAACTGGCAGAAGTCGTTGTTGTGACACATCGAACTTCCAAGTATCAATTTGAACGAGTTTTAGAAGCGATAGAAGCTGTCGCAAGTGAAATAAACAGTTACTACATTATTGAGGAGGAAAAACAATATGTATAAAGGACTATTAAAACAGTATGCGTCTTATTTACCGGTGAATGAAAATACACCTGATGTCAGCTTAATGGAAGGAAACACACCACTTATTCCATTATTAAATATATCAAAACAATTAGGGATTCAGCTATATGGTAAGTACGAAGGAGCGAATCCGACAGGTTCTTTTAAAGATCGTGGTATGGTTATGGCAGTTGCTAAGGCGAAAGAAGAAGGTTCAGAAGCAATCATTTGTGCATCAACAGGTAATACATCAGCGTCAGCTGCAGCATATGCGGCACGTCTTGGGATGAAATGCATTATCGTAATACCAGAAGGAAAGATTGCACATGGAAAATTAGCGCAAGCGGTCGCTTATGGAGCTGAAATTATTTCAATAGAAGGGAATTTCGATGATGCGCTTAAGGCTGTAAGAAATATTGCTGCAGAAGAGCCGATTACGTTAGTAAACTCAGTAAATCCTTATCGAATTGAAGGGCAAAAAACAGCAGCGTTTGAAATTTGTGACCAATTGCAAAATGCACCAGATGTTCTAGCTATCCCTGTTGGGAATGCAGGGAATATTACAGCGTATTGGAAAGGCTTCTGTGAATATGAGAAAGAAAAAGGTTATAAAAAGCCAAGAATTCATGGCTTTGAAGCGGAAGGAGCAGCTGCAATTGTAAAAGGGTATGTAATTGAAGAGCCTGAAACAATTGCAACAGCGATTCGCATCGGTAACCCGGCAAGTTGGTCGTATGCAGTAGAGGCTGCCGAGCAGTCTCGTGGTGAAATAGATATGGTATCAGATGAAGAAATTTTACATGCGTATAGGTTATTGGCAAAAACTGAAGGAGTTTTCGCTGAACCAGGATCAAATGCTTCATTAGCCGGCGTAATTAAACATGTTCAATCTGGGAAAATCAAAAAGGGAGAAACAGTTGTTGCGGTATTAACTGGAAATGGTTTGAAGGATCCTGATATCGCTATTTCTTCAAATCAACTAGACATCGCAAGTGTGTCAAATGATATAGAACAAATTAAAGATCATATTAAAGGGGTGATTATGTCGTGATACCATTTAGCGTTCGTGTCCCTGCTAGTACGGCGAATGTTGGTCCTGGATTTGATTCAGTTGGAATAGCTTTGTCATTGTATTTAGGTGTGGTGGTTAAAGAAAAAGCTGATAAATGGCAAGTAATCCATTCCTTTGAAGAATCAATTCCGACAGACGATAAAAATTTAATCGTTAGCACGGCATGTAAAGTATGTCCTTCTATATCACCCCATATAATAGAAGTTACTAGTAATATCCCATTAACGAGAGGGCTAGGAAGTAGTGCATCAGCGATTGTAGCTGGGATAGAGCTTGCGAATCAACTAGGCAATTTGAACTTAACTGCTGATCAAAAAGTTCAAATTGCTACAAATTTTGAAGGACATCCTGATAATGTTGCTGCTTCTATATTAGGTGGAACTGTAATTGGAGCACTTGATGGAAAGGATGTTTCCGTCGTAAGAATTGAGAGCAAGGAATTGGGTGTAATTTCTCTCATTCCGAATGCAGAATTAAATACAGATGAAAGTCGATCTGTATTACCAAAGATGTTTCCGTTTCATGAGGCAGTTAAAGCTAGTGCGATAAGTAACGTATTAGTAGCTGCATTATGTCAAAAGCGGTGGGAAGTTGTAGGTGAAATGATGGAGAGAGACCATTTTCACGAACCATATCGTTTAGAACTCGTACCATTATTACCATCTATTCGTAAATGCGCAAAAGAATTTGGTGCGTACGGCACAGCACTTAGTGGTGCGGGGCCATCTATTTTTATATTAACGCCATATGAGAAGCGTCAAGAAATCGCTGAGCAATTAGCGAGAGTATTTACAGATATGAAAGTATGTGAGCTTGAAATCGACCATAAAGGTATTATTGTAAATAAGGAAGAGCATATTGGATCGTAAAGAAAGCTGGCATGGCTAGCTTTCTTTACGTTGCAAACCTATTTTAAATTAGGTTTTTTCGGAAAAATATAAAACAAATGTTGATTTTGAATAATGTAAGTAAAGAGTGCATTCATTTTGGAGGTGATTAAATGAATAAAGAGTCACCAGAAGAAAAAAGAGAGCGTATGAGACAAAGTGAATTAAAAAGTAATCCTACGGGTTCTTTACGTGACGGACTCAATAGAGCGGAAACGGGTAGTCCAGTTGATATAGCAGGCGGTATGAATTGGAAAGGTACAGGAATAATCATTTTAGTACTACTTTTAGGATACATTGTATACACTTATTTTTTCAGTTGAAGAATGCTTGTTAAAATTTTGATTTGTTTAGTTTCATAATTGTTGAGAAAAAATGTAGTTACTGTATTACATATCTTCTAAGCGAATTATAGTTGTTCATATCAACTTTTAATACTCCAAACAGAGCTAGCAAAATGCTAGCTCTATTATTTTTTGCCACATTCCTGTAACAAAGCATCTGTATATTCATTGGTGGAGGTGCAGAGGATGAAAAAAATGATAGCGATATGTCTTCTTACAACTATGTCGTTTTCGACTTTAGTCGGTTGTGACGTAAAAGGTAGTAATGCTGTACAAGAGTCTAAAATAAAGAAAGCGACGTATAAAGATTTTACTTATGATGTAAATCCAGAAACATTCACATTAACTGTAGAACATGAGGGGGCAAAGGAACAGGCATCACAACCCCTACCGAAAATGAAGGTATCGAATGTAAAAAAAGAAAAGGATCGTACATCGTGGGAATATCCAGATCAAAAAGTAAAAATAAAATTAGAAAAGAAAAAAGACCACTTAAACATTGAAGTGGAATCGACTGGTGCAGAAAGCTTTACATGGCCGAAAGTAGAAGCTGAGAATTATACACTTCCGTTATGGGAGGGTAAGCAAATTCCGAGCAATGATGAGAATTGGAAGAAGTTTTTAAAGGATGATGCATATTCATTTGCTGAATCATTTTCTATGAAGTTTTTCGCATTAAATGGTTCGAAATATTCAATTGTATATATTGCAAAGAATATGTTTAATAATGAATTGAAATTTCATTCGGATCCGAAAATAGGGTTTGATTTTACACATGAATTTCCGAGCATAAATAAAAATAAAACATATGGATTTCAATTATATGTGACAAATAATGATGCGGTAAGTATTGCTAAACTATATAAGGATGATATTGTTCGAAAAGGTGAATTTAAAACATTACAAGAAAAGGCTAGAAAAAATAAAGAAATCGAAAAGTTATATGGAGCGGCGCATTTTTATTTTTGGAATCAAAATGGTTTATCAGAAAATAATATAAATTGGCCAAAACTAAGGGAGCAAATAAATAGCCCGCTGTTTAGTCATATAAAAGAACTTATTCAAAAGAATAGTTCAGAGCCTGGGGAACTGAATGTATTAGATCAAGTAAGTAAACAAGATTTCATTGATAAGTATCAAAAAAATGTTATTTTACGTTATATAAACGAAGTATTATCGATGAAGGAATTTTATAAAGAGGATATTTTCCAAAACGTTGATCAGGAAGCTGGTGCGCTAATAAAGAAAGGTGTAGGTCACTTAACGAAGACAGAATTGTATAGCTTAAATAAGCATTTATTAAAGTCGCTACTTGGTGATGCGGTTGAAGAGGTAAGTAAATGGGGTAATGCAGATGGAACGGACATATTAAAGGAAATGAAAGAGACAGGAATAGAAAAAGCGTGGATTGGTCTGCCGAACTGGGAACAAGGATTTATGCAACCTAATTTTGTGACAAAAGCTAAGGAAATGGGATATTTAGTTGGTCCGTATGACTCATATCATTCCATTCACGAAAAAAGTGATAAAAATTGGAACACAGCATTCTTTAATGACCCATCATTATACGAAGAGGCTACTGTAACGAAGAAAAACGGAGAAAAGGTGCAAGGCTTTTTAGGTAGAGGTCGCAAGTTAAACCCGACTTTATCGCTACCTAGTGTAAAGGAACGCATGAATGATATATTACAAAATGGCCCTAAATATAATTCATGGTTTATTGATTGTGATGCGACAGGTGAAATTTACGATGACTATTCAGCGAAACATATAACGACACAAGAGCAAGATTTAAAAGCACGTTTAAAACGAATGGACTACATTGCGCAAGAAAAGGGTATGGTCGTTGGTTCTGAAGGCGGAAATGATTTTGCTAGTAGTACGATTGCATTTGCACATGGAATTGAAACACCTGTTATTAAATGGGACGATGAAGATATGCGGAAAAATAAAACAAGTCCGTATTATGTCGGTGGATATTGGTCACCAAATCAAAATGTGCCTGAAAAATATGCAAAACAAGTACCATTGAAAGAAGAATATAAACAAGTATATTTAAACCCAGTATATTCGGTACCATTATATAAATTAGTATACAATGATTCCGTTATTACAACGCATCATTGGGAATGGGGAAGTTTAAAGGTAAAAGATGAAGTTGGAAATCGAATGCTGTCTGAATTATTGTATAATGTTCCTCCGTTATACCATTTAGATGAAGTAGAGTGGAATAAGCATAAAAAAGAAATTACAGAGCATCTAAAAGTTTGGAATGAAGTTCATGAAAAAGCAGTAAAAGAAGAGATGACGAATTTTGCGTATTTGTCAGAAGATAAGCTAGTACAATCTGTTTCTTATGGAAAAGATATTAAAATCATTGTGAACTTCTCAAATGAAGACATGGAAGTAGAAAAAACGAAAATAAAAGCAAAGTCGGCTTACATTGATAATCAGGGGAAGAAAAGCGTGTATACGCCGTTTGAGAAATAATAAAGTCAAATATACTGTATTCATAGAGATTTTATAATTAGCTGGATTCTTTATTCATATCGTTTGTTAAGAAAAAGACATCCTAATTTAAAATGAAAGAGTTAATAAATTTGTAAATTCATATGTTGCGAAGTGCTAAATTTTTGAAATTGGTAAATAGTGACTTGCCAAAAATAAGTACGAGAGTATAATGTGAAATGGAATACGTATTGGGTTTAAGTAGTAACCTTACAAAATTGTAAGGTTAGTGAAAGGAAATTCAATATGAAGATAAATAGACTTACATTATACTTGGTAAAGAGAAAGAGAGGCGAATGGGTATGAGCTCTGAATTAGAACAAAATACGAGAAGTAATAAAAAGCGTTCTAAAAGAAAGTCAATAAAATGGTTCATATTAATTCCATTTTTCCTACTTATTTTTGGAGGAGTAGGATATGGTTCGTTTATATATAATAAAGCAAAAGCTGTTGTAAATGATGCGTATGCAAAAATTGATAAGTCATCAAAGCGTGATAAAGAAGTCGAACCTTTAAAGGATAATATTTCAATATTAATCATGGGTGTAGATGGAAGTGAAATGAGAAAAAGCCAATATGGCGAAGCAGTTCGAACAGATGCACTTTTATTAGCAACAATTAATAAAGATGATAAGTCTGTTAAGCTAGTAAGTATTCCACGTGATTCACGTGTTTACATTCCAACTAGAAAAAAATTAGATAAAATTACTCATGCTCACGTATTTGGTGGCGTAGAAAGCACACGCGATACGGTGGAAAGATTTTTGAATGTACCTGTTGATTATTATGTGAAGTTTAACTTTGAATCATTCGTACAAATTGTCGATTCAATTGGTGGTATTGATATTGATGTACCAGTTACTTTCACTGAACAAGATAGTAAAGACCAAGCTGGTATGATCCATTTAGAAAAAGGTTACCAACATTTAAATGGAGAACAAGCTCTTGCACTTGCAAGAACGCGTAAAATTGATAGTGACGCAATGCGTGGACAGAGACAGCAACTTGTAATAGAAGCAATTGCTAAAAAAGCGATGTCTGTTCAATCAATTAGCAAAATGGGCTCTTTACTAGATGCGGTTGATAAAAATATGAAAACGAACTTAACATTTGACGATATGCTTGCCATTACAAAAAATATGGCAGGATCTAATTTGGAAATGGAAAAATTGCAAATAGAAGGTACAGATAAACGTATCGGTGGTATTTATTATTACATTCCAAATGAAAAAAATGTAAAAGATATTTCAAAAAAATTAAATGATCATTTAGGTGTAACGCCAAAATCAGTCCGAAACGAATAATAAAAAAAGATTGGCTTTTGCCAATCTTTTTTTTTGGAATGTATTTGTAACTTTTCTGTAACGATTTTTTAGTTTAGAAAAATTATACTCATATGTATGAGTATAATGGATAGGTAAAAAAGTAAAAGGACATATTCAAAATTTGTGGTAAGGAAAGATATCATATGCAGAAATGGTTAAGCATGATGGGAATTATCTTTATATTGACTGGATGTAAAATGTCTGAAGCTCCAACAAGTCTAATGGAAGCTCCTACAAATGAAAAATGGATTAATGAATTAAAGGAACAAATTGATAAAGATTTACCTGTTAATTATCGCTTACTTACTCCAATGTCTAATAGAGATAAACAGACGACATGGTCAATGAATTTCGAACGAGATAATAAAAAAGAAGCTGTCATCGTATATAAAATACCTAATGAAGATTATCATATATATTTAGCCGTATATGAGAAGAAAAATAATGGATGGAATATGAAGTCAACCTATACATTTGATGGGGAAGAAGTAGATATTGTTGAGGTAGGAGATTTCACAGGGAGTGGGAAAAGGGAACTATTGATAGGAATAACTACCAATCGTGATTTATTAGAAAACACAATGTATGTTTTTTCCGATGAGAGTGACGATATAAAGGAATTTTATAGACAGAAGTATACAAAGTTATTTATAGATGATTTAAACAAAAATGGTTTTAAAGACATAAGCCTTGTTTCGTATATGAAAGATGAACAGTTGAAGGTTCAGTTCATTGAAAAGTTTAAGGTATTGTCAGAGGTTACATTTGATCCGTATATAAATAGTATTCAAAGAATACAAATGGGCCGTATTTCTAAATCATTAAAGGCAGTTGTAATCGATGCGGGAACAGGGGCTCATTCAGGTATAACTTATGTAGCAAAATTTGATCAGGATCATTATGAAGTATTACCTATAGATGGGAAAGAAGATTTATTTAATGAATATGTTGTAGAAAGTAAAGATGTTAATGAAGACGGCATTATTGAATTTGTTCGTACTGTACGTCCAAAAGGTTGGGAGGATAAATCACATGGTGATAGTCCGCTTTTTGAACGTTACATACAGTGGAGTGAATCTGGAATTAAACCAATTGAAGAACGATATATAGATATAGAAAAAGGGTATTATGTGAAAATTCCTAAAGAGTTAATAGGGAAAATTACAATACCAGATCAGCAAAAAGAATCAAATTCTCAAAAGTTTTTGGATACAAGAACAAATAAAATATGGCTTGAAGTTCATATTTTTAAGCGGAAAGAATGGTTCAATATAAAAGGCTACAGCGCAGCAATTAAAACGGCTTCTCACGTATATGCAGTACCGAAGCAATCGGAATTTGAAAAAGTGAAAGCATATATAAAACCGCTAGCGGATTATCAACAAGAGTAGGAGGTGGGAATTATGTCAAAAATTTTAGTTTTAGAAGATGAATTAACGATCCGTAGCTTTATTGTTTTAAATTTAAAACGTGCTGGATTTTATGTAATAGAAGCTACTACTGGAGAAGAAGCGTTACAGATTTTGAGTGAACAAACTGTTGATATAGCACTGCTGGATGTAATGTTACCGGGGATTGATGGTTTAGAAGTTTGTAAGGCTATCAGGAAAGAAAATAAAAAAATGGGTATTATTATGTTAACCGCACGTGTACAAGATGAAGATAAGGTGCAAGGACTAGGAATAGGTGCAGATGATTATATTGCAAAACCGTTTAGTCCAGTAGTATTAACTGCACGTATACAGTCTTTATTAAGAAGAATAGAAGTACATGAAGAAAAAACGAATATTGTTACGTCAGGTCCATTTTCGTTAAATATTATAGAAGAAAGATTGTATAAAGATGGACAATTAGTCGATTTAACACCTACAGAGTATATGATATTACAGTATTTAATGAATCAGGCTTCAAAGCCAGTTTCGCGTGATGAAATTTTAAATATGATTTGGGGAACCAATTACGTAGGTGAGACGAAAGTAGTAGATGTAAATATGAGACGGTTACGTCAAAAAATAGAATGTAATCCATCAGAACCTGAATTTATTCTTACGGTGTGGGGAAAAGGATATGTGTGGAAGGAAAGTATGAGATGAAACGGAAAGTGACTTTATATTTTATGACGGTCATTACACTTATGCTTGTATTATTTGAAGTTGTATTTTCAGTCTCAATTTATCGATACTATTATAATGGTATTGTGCAATATATAGAGTCTCATGCGAAAACGAGTACACGTTTTTTTTCAGAATACAATTCACTATACTTTATTCGATTACAAGAATATAGTGGTGACATAATTAGTAGCTTTCAATTAGAAGGAACAGAATTACAGTTAATTGATCGTCACGGCTCGGTTATACAATCTTCAAGTGGTGAAAAGGTAGAAGGTAAAGTGAATATTCCACAATCATTATTAGAAGGTGAAATGTATAATCAAGTTACTACGAAAGGTAATAAAAAACAACTAGAGGTGCTAAGCCCACTTATACATCAAGGACAAACTATTGGTGTTTTAAAATATACGACTGTTTTAACAAATGTAAATAAAAAGATTATTGAAATTATTACGTTTACTATTTCTGTAGGTATTGTTATTTCGGGAGTCGCCTTCTTAATTAGTAGACGTTTGGCAAATTCATTTGTTGAGCCAATTGAATCCATTATTCAAGCCTCTTCACAAATTGCAGAAGGCACATTAAAGCAAAAAATTAAAGAAGATTATCCTGGAGAATTAGGTGACTTGGCACATAGTTTAAATTATATGGCCTATAAAATAGATAAGGCTGAGCAGATGAAAAATGAATTCATTGCTTCTATTTCGCACGAAATACGAACGCCTTTAACAGGAATTAAAGGTTGGAGTGAGACGTTAAAAACAGTAGATCATTTAACAGAAGAAGAAATAAAGCAAGGTATGGGCATTATTTCAGGTGAGACAGATAGGTTGATTCATTTAGTAGAAGAATTGCTAGATTTTTCAAGATTACAATCAAATCATTTTAATTTATATAAACAAAAGGTGCAATTGTACGATATACTAGAGGAGACGATTTGGCAATTAACTCCTAAATCGGAAGAGAAGGAAATTCAATTTATTACTACTATAGACCGAATTGAATTGATGGGAGATCGAAATAGGCTAAAGCAAGTTTTCTTGAATATTGTTCAAAATGCAATTAAGTATTCACATGAAAAAAGCACAATACACATTGAAGCAACTAAAATAGAAGGACAAGCAGTGATTAAGGTAAGAGACGAAGGGATTGGAATTGCTAAAGAACATTTACCATATATTGAGCAATCATTTTACCAAATTAATAATCATGCTGCAGGTGCAGGTATTGGTTTAGCTATCGTTAAAAAAATGGTAGAGCTTCATGGCGGTGCGCTTAGTGTTACAAGCAAAGAAGGAATAGGAACAACAATTTTGATAAAACTCCCATTATAATACAAATAAAATCTATTTATATGGTGAAATAAAAATAAATAGATGTATAATTATATTGGGCGATTTATATATAAGATTAATAGGGAGAGGAATTCGATAGAATGGAAAAAGCTTTAAAAATTAAACAAATAGTAGTCGTTTTAATAGCGATTGCCGCAGTAGCTATTGGGTATTACATGTTTCAATCAATTACTTCACCAGCAAAAGCTGTTGCGAAACAAGAAAATGTAGTGCAGCTTGCAAGTGAACAGCCGAAAGTTGAAATGAATAAAACGGCACCAAGTCGTTTTAATGGAAAAGAAAGAAAAGTTGCTTATCTTACATTTGACGATGGGCCAGGGAAATATACGGCTGAATTATTAAATACGCTAAAACAACATGATGCGAAGGCGACGTTCTTTTTAATTGGAGCGAATGTAAAAGAATTTCCTGATTTAGTGAAACGTGAAAATGCTGAGGGTCATTATGTAGGCATGCATAGTATGACACATAATTTCGCAAAGTTATATAAAAATGGCGAGTATGTAAATGAGATGAAAGAAGATCAAGGTTTAATCGCTAATATTATTGGGAAATCACCTAAATTAACACGTCCTCCATATGGTTCGATGCCTGGATTGAATGAAGGTCTTCGAAATAAAGTGGTAGAAGGCGGATTTAAAGTATGGGATTGGACAATTGATTCATTAGATTGGAGATACAATAAAATGCCAGTTGATGCAGCTGCAGCACAAATTGCTCAAAACGTATTAACAAACGCAACAAAACCACAAGAAGTAATTTTAATGCATGATATTCACCCGCAATCAGTTGCTGCTGTGCCAGCAATTTTAAAGGGGCTAAAAGAAAAAGGTTATGAGTTTGAAGCTTATCATGAAGAGAGTCACTTCCCAGTGAACTTCTGGCATGATAACCGTATGTAATGGAGGAATTGACGTTGAAGTATGGAAAAGTAGCAGTAGTTGGAGCGTTATCAGTAGGGTTGTTAACAGGTTGTTTCGGTGAAAAGCCAGAAGAAAATTTATATACAGCTTTTGAAACAGCAGCAACACAAGAAAAATCTTTAGTGGATGAAGCAAAAAAATTAGAGCAGTTAGAGAAACAAGGCCAAGAATTATATTCTCAAATTTTGCAAGAAGGCAAAGATCATAATGAAGCAGTTGTGAAGAAACTAGAGCAAGCTACTGCAAATGTAGATGATCGTGAAAAAGTATTGAAAAATGAAAAAGAAATGCTAGAAAAAGCTCAGAAAGAAACAAAATCTGTACAAGGAAATATAGAGAAGCTTGAAGATAAAAAGTTACAAAAACAAGCAAAAGCAGTAGAAGAGTCGTATAAGAATCGTTATGATGCATTCCAAAAGATGAATGAAAATTACACGAAAGTGTTAGCGACTGAAAAAGAACTGTATGAAAAATTAAAAGTAAAAGAAACGAAATTAAAAGAAATCGGTGAAAAAGTTAAAACTGTTAATGAATTAAATGTGGAAGCACAAAAGTCGAAAGAGCAGTTTAACAAATTTACAAAAGAGTATAATGACAGTAAATTAGCATTCTACAAAGATGCAGAAATTAAGATTAAAGATCAGAAATAAAGAAGAATCTAAAGTGTAATAAAAAGCCGGAGAAACATCGTTATAAATGTTTTTTCGGTTTTTTACGTTAAATGAATAGAAAAGACTGGAATTGATATCATAAAAGAGTTATAGTGAGTTATTCTAAGGGAAACATTGTAAAGTAAGGAGAATGGGAATATGTCATATGAATTTTTACTCAAATTAGGTTTAGCACTCTTTTTAGGATTATTCATCGGGATAGATAGGCAGCTAAAGAATAAACCACTTGGTGTGAAAACAAGTATGGTTATTTCTGTAGCAAGTTGTTTAATTACGATGGTTTCAATTGAATCTGTGCATGTATATTCTGTTCCAGGACATACAAATATGGATCCGATGCGACTGGCCGCTCAAATTGTTAGTGGAATTGGTTTTCTTGGCGCAGGTGTCATTTTACGAAGAAGTAATGACGTTATTTCTGGATTAACAACAGCTTCTATGGTGTGGGCTGCTTCAGCTTTAGGAATCGCAATTGGTGCAGGATTTTATTTACAAGCGACAGTTGCTATGGTTTTAATTATTTTAGCGATTAATGTACTTCCGCAACTTGTGAAAATTGCAGGACCGTATTCATTAAGACAAAAGGATTTATCTATAAAAATTACTGTTAAAGAGCATCATGAATTAGATGGTATATTTAAGCAAATTAAAAATTTAGGCATGCATGTGAAACGCGTGAAAATTAAAGATATAGATAGTGGAGCATTTCAGCAACTGGAGATGGTTATTTTAGCTCCAGAAGATTTATATACAACAGAGTTATATAGTTCCCTGAAAGAGATTGATCGAGTAGTTTCAGTTGAAGTGGAAAGTAGATAATTGTGATAAAAAAGAGTGAAGTGAATTGAACTGCACCCCAATTGTTAGACACAGTCTAACAATTGGAGGTGCAGTTTTTCTATGGCTAAATTTACAGCTGATGAAAAAATACAAATCGTTCTACGTTATTTGAACGGGAATGAAAGTTATCGAGAAATGGGTAGATCGCTCGGTATAAGTGACACAATCATTTTGAATTGGGTAAACCAATATAAACAGAATGGTCTGGAAGCTTTTCTAAAACGATGTACAAATTACACACAACAATTTAAACTAGACGTACTAAACTTTATGATTGAAAACGGTATGTCCTTATTTGAGACGGCAGCTATTTTTAATATTCCTGCCCCTTCAACGATTTCTGTTTGGAAAAAACAGCTTGAAACACAAGGAATTGATGCCCTTCAATCTAAGAAAAAGGGGCGTCCATCCATGAAAAAAGATTCAAATAAACAATTAAAACAACCTTTAGCTGAAGGGTCAGTCGAAGCACTTGAAGCACGCATTAAACAGCTTGAGATGGAAAATGAGTACTTAAAAAAGTTAAATGCCTTAGTTCAAAACAAGGAAAAATCACAAAACAAGACAAAGCGCAAGTAGTCTATGAATTAAGGCATAAATATTCGGTGAAGGCACTTGTGGAGCTAGCTACTATTCCTCGAAGCACGTATTATGATTTAGTAAAGAAAATGAATCGTCCAGATGTAGATGCCGATTTGAAAGCTGAGATTAAAGCGATTTATGAGGAAAATGAAGGTCGTTATGGTTACCGTCGCATTCGTGATGAATTAACGAATCGTGGCCAGAAAGTGAACCACAAGAAGGTTCAGCGCATTATGAAAGAGCTTGGGTTAAAGTGTGTCGTGCGTATGAAGAAATATAAATCCTATAAAGGAAAAGTCGGTAGAATCGCACCTAATATTTTAGAGCGTAATTTTCATACAGATGCACCGAATCAAAAGTGGGTAACAGACATCACAGAGTTTAAATTGTTTGGAGAAAAACTGTATGTATCACCTGTATTAGATTTGTATAATGGTGAAATTATTACCTATACAATTGGTTCTAGACCGACGTATTCGCTTGTTTCAGACATGTTAGAGAAAGCATTGGAACGTTTACCTGAAACCCACCAGCTACTGATGCATTCGGATCAAGGATGGCATTATCAAATGGGACAGTACGTCCGGACACTTGAATCAAGAGCTATCGTCCAGAGTATGTCTCGAAAAGGCAACTGTTACGACAACGCAGTAATAGAAAATTTCTTTGGGATTATGAAGTCGGAGTTCCTCTACATAAAAGAATTTGAAAATGTAGAGCACTTTAAAATAGAATTAGAAAAATATATAGATTATTATAATACGAAACGGATTAAGGCAAAATTAAAAATGAGCCCGGTACAATACCGGACTCACTTTTATCAAGCTGCCTAATGAAATAACCGTGTCTAACTTTTAGGGGTCACTTCAAATTCACTCTTTTTTATTTGGATTTTTAAGGAATGAAATTGATATAATGATGAGTAATAAGGGGAGAGAAATGATGGGAATACATATTAGAAGAGCAATAAAGGATGATATACAAGGTATAGCAAAGGTGCATGTCGATAGTTGGAAGACAGCGTATAAAGGGATATTTGCTGACGAAATTCTAGATAATATAGCATATGAGAAACGAGAAAAACAATGGGAAGATATTTTTCAAAAAGAAGGTAATCATCAATTTAGATTTGTAGCAGAGAATTTAAATGGAGAAATAGTTGGATTCATCGATGGGGGGATAGAAAGAACTGATACATATAATTGTGATGGAGAATTATATGCAATCTACCTTTTACAACAGTATCAAGGAATGAAAATAGGACAAAAGTTATTTCAAGCGTTACTATCAGAATGTGTAAAGAATGATATGCAATCACTTTTAGTTTGGGTTGTTACGAATAATCCTTCTAAAAAGTTTTATGAAAAATTTAACCCAGAAAAAATTGATACAAAATTTTTAGAGCGATTACAGGTAGAAGAGACAGCATATTGCTGGAGAGATATAAATAATATTATTATGTAAACTTTATGTTTGAAAGAGGTATACCAATTAAGGTATACCTCTTTTGTTTAACCATTTTGGATAGATTACTAATGAAAAATAGTAAGTATGTAGTTTGAAGCTGAGTATTTTTTTTGTGTATTTTTAACTAGATTAAAGAAAAGGGGGAAAACAAGGAAAATTAAATCAGATAAAAAAATTCTGAAATATACTCTTGAATTGAATATTATTATCAATTAGAATCATAATTGATAACGACATTCAATTATCGTTTATTATATAAAATTTCGATAGCTTTAATATAAAGAGGAGGACCAACATGCAGCTTGCGAAACAAATCGCAGAACATGCAACATTACAAAGCTTTTTAAACTGTTATTTAAGAGAAACAGGGAGTGGAGAATGGATTACAGAGGATGAAAGAATGAAAAGTATCTTCAGTAATACGTTGAATAGAGATACAGTCCCCACATATTTATGTTGTCGGCTATCGGCACAGAACGTTACTTTGTATGGAGAAGTTATATATAAATCACCAACAGATCGCCATTTGTTTGGAGAACAATTTTATTATCAAATTGGAGATAGTAATTCTGTTATTACAGCAGATTACGTTACAGTTATTACGTTTTTAATAAAAGAGATGTCGATCAACTACGGAGAAGGAACGAATCCTGCGGAACTTATGCTTCGAGTTATCCGTAGTTGTCAAAATATTGAGGAATTTACAAAAGAGAGAATAGAAGATACATCCGCATTATACGGTTTCCATACAACTTTTATAGAAGCGGAGCAGTCTTTATTATTTGGGCATTTAACTCATCCTACACCAAAGAGTAGACAGGGGATATTGGATTGGAAAAGTGCAATGTATTCTCCAGAATTAAAAGGGGAATGTCAGCTTCATTATTTTCGGGCACATAAAAGTATAGTAAATGAAAAATCATTATTATCAGATTCTATAACAACGATTATAAAAGAAGAATTAAGTAATGATGAGATGGTTAGTAAGGAATTTATAGCGAAGTACTGTAAGGAAGATCAATATGCATTAATTCCAATTCATCCGCTTCAGGCAGAATGGCTCTTGCATCAAGCTTACGTACAAGATTGGATAATTCAAGAATTGCTTGAGTATATTGGTCCTGTAGGTAAGTATTATATGGCAACATCATCACTAAGGACGCTATATCATCCCAATTCGAAGTATATGCTTAAGTTTTCATTTCCGGTGAAAGTAACGAATTCAATGCGTATTAATAAACTGAAAGAACTTGAGAGTGGTCTTGAAGGGAAGGAAATGTTAAATACGGCTATTGGTGAAGTACGAGAAAGATTTCCAGGATTTGATTTTATTTGTGATCCAGCCTTTATTACATTAAATTATGGAACACAAGAATCTGGATTTGAAGTGATTATTCGTGAGAATCCTTTTTATAGCGAACATGCAAACGACGCAACATTAATTGCTGGGCTAGTTCAAGACGCTATACCTGGGGAGCGTACGCGGTTATCGAATATTATTCATCGCCTAGCAGATTTAGAAAGTAAAAGCTGTGAAGAAGTAAGCTTAGAGTGGTTTAGACGATATATGAATATTTCTTTAAAGCCAATGGTATGGATGTATTTACAGTATGGTGTTGCATTAGAAGCTCATCAGCAAAATAGCGTTGTTCAGCTAAAAGATGGTTATCCGGTCAAATATTATTTCCGTGATAATCAAGGATTTTATTTCTGTAATTCAATGAAAGAGATGCTTAATAATGAATTAGCTGGTATTGGAGAACGTACTGGAAATTTATATGACGACTATATTGTGGATGAGAGATTTCGTTACTACTTAATTTTCAATCATATGTTTGGCCTCATTAATGGTTTTGGCACAGCAGGATTAATTAAGGAGGAAATTCTTCTCTCGGAATTAAGGTCTGTACTTGAATCATTCCTTCCATATAACCGGGAACCTTCTACATTTTTAAGAGAATTATTGGACGAAGATAAGTTAGCGTGTAAAGCAAATTTACTAACGAGATTTTTCGATGTCGATGAGTTAAGTAATCCATTGGAGCAAGCTATTTATGTGCAAGTACATAATCCACTCGTTAGAGAAGTGGCTGTTCGTTCATAAATAACGTTAAAATTTCACGTAATACAAATAATGGTATTTTGTCATAAGGTGGAGGGTTTTATGAGAGTGGACATGTATCATACGAAAGTATTGAAGGCGCTCGAATCAGAAGATTACATTTCAGTACGAAGAAGAGTGCTACGTCAATTAGTAGAATCGTTAATTTATGAGGGGATTATTACACCGGTTCGCATAGAAAAAGAAGAACAACTTCTTTTTCTAATACAAGGACTTGATGAAGAAGGCAAAAGTGTCACGTACAAATGCTATGGCAGGGAACGGATGACATTTGGACGTATTTCGTTAGACTCATTAATAGTAAGAGTTCAAGATGAACAGCAAGAAATACAATCTGTCTCGCAATTTCTAGAAGAAGTTTTTCGGGTTACTAGTGTAGAACAAGCTAAATTAGATTCTTTTATACACGAATTAGAACAAACAATATTTAAAGACACGATTGCACAATATGAAAGAAATAATAAGAGAGAATATACTCAAAAATCTTACGATGAGTTTGAAAGCCATTTAATAGACGGCCATCCATATCATCCTAGTTATAAAGCACGTGTTGGATTTCAATATCGTGACAATTTTCAATATGGTTATGAATTTATGCAGCCAATAAAACTCATATGGATTGCAGCGCATAAGAATTATGCGACTGTAGGTTATGAGAATGAAGTGATGTATAACAACCTTTTAAAAGAGGAGATTGGCGATCGTAAATTAGAAGAGTTTATGGAACGAATTCGTAATAAGGGATGTAATCCAAAACAGTACGTGTTTATACCTGTTCACCCATGGCAGTGGGTGAATTTCATCATTTCAAATTATGCGGATCATATACAGGGGAAATTTATTATTTATTTAGGAACATCTGAGGACGATTATTGCGCGCAACAGTCAATGAGAACATTAAGAAATATTACGAGTCCAAAGAAACCGTACGTTAAATTATCGATGAATTTACTCAACACTTCAACACTTCGTACGCTGAAACCATACTCTGTTGTGAGTGCACCAGCAATATCAAATTGGTTAAATGATGTTGTAAGTAATGACGCCTATTTAATGGATGAAGCACGTTTAATCTTGTTAAATGAGTTTTCCAGTGTAACGTATGACACGAATAAGAAAGCTATATATGGTTCATTAGGATGTATTTGGCGCGAAAGCATTCATAAGTATTTAGATGCACAAGAAGATGCAATTCCTTTTAATGGTTTATACGCTAAAGAGAAAAATGGTACACCAATTATTGATGCGTGGTTGAATAAATATGGAATGAAGGATTGGCTACAATTACTTATTCAAAAAGCGATAATACCAGTTATACATCTTGTTGTAGAGCATGGCATCGCACTGGAATCACATGGACAAAATATGATTCTAGTCCATAAAGAAGGGGTGCCTGTTCGTATTGCGTTAAAGGATTTTCATGAAGGGCTTGAGTTTTATCGTCCATATTTGAAAGAAGTTGACAAATGTCCCGACTTTACTAAAATGCATAAAACATATGCGAATGGAAAAATGAATGATTTCTTTGAAATGGATCGCATTGAATGTTTGCAAGAGATGGTGTTAGATGCACTATTTCTGTTTAATTTAGGAGAATTAGCATTCGTACTTGCGGATGAGTATGGATTGAAAGAAGAACATTTTTGGATGATGGTTGTTGAAGAAATTGAAAATCATTTAAGAATATATCCACATTTGAAAGGTAGATTTGAAAATATTCAATTATATGCACCTACATTCTATGCTGAACAATTAACGAAACGTCGATTATATATGGATCTGGAATCGCTTGTTCATGAAGTTCCAAATCCATTGTATAGAGTAAGACAACTTATGAAACAAAAATCAGCTGTTACAGGGGGAAATTATGCTAATCGTTAATAAACAAGAGTATAGCAAAAGTGATTTTGAATCGAGATTACAAGTTTATGAGGAAATGGAACAATTTAAAGAAGCAGAAGGAAATAGATTTGCACTTTGTCTGAAAGATCCATTCGATATTATTACGATTGTGTTTTTCTTAAAAGAAAAGAAATCATCAGTATTACTTATACATGAAGATACACCAAAAGAAACAGCTATTGAAATGGCAAAGCGTGCAAATTGTGTAGGAATTTTATATGGAGAATATGGCGATTGTACAAAATTAGAAGTAGGGAACTTTTTACTAGAAGAGCCTTCTTTACTGCAATATAGTTCTGGAACTACAGGGGAACCGAAACTAATTCGTAGAGCATGGACGGAAGTTGATACGGAAATTACCGCTTATAATGAAGCTTTAAACTGTGAAGTAGATGAAGTGCCAATCGTTATGGCTCCTGTTTCACATTCATACGGACTAATATGTGGTACTTTATCAGCAATTACGAGGGGGAGCCAGCCTGTAATCATTACGAATAAAAATCCTAAATTCGCATTAAATATAGTTCGCAATACAGAAAAACATATTATATATGCAGTACCACTTATGTTACACATTATGGGGAGTTTTCCATTAGGAACGTTCCAGTTTCATAAAATTATGACATCAGGATCGCCTTTGCCAGAAGCACTATTTTATAAACTAAAAGAAATGACAACATATATGATGCAGCAATATGGTTGTTCTGAAGCAGGTTGTATTAGTATATGTCATGATATGAAGAGCCATTTAGATTTAGGAAACCCTCTACCTCATGCGAGTATAAGCATAGGTTCAGATGAAAATGCACCGGAAGAAATCGTCGTGAAAATGAATGATAAGGAAATCTTCACGAAAGATTTAGGGTATAAATCTGAGCGTGGCATTCATTTTATGGGGCGTATGGACGATGTAATTAATGTTTCGGGATTAAAAGTCTTTCCTATAGAGGTAGAAGAAACGATGCTTCGATTGGAAGGTGTTCAAG
The DNA here is from genome assembly GCF_038005805.1 of Bacillus sp. FSL R9-9497. Classification (NCBI taxonomy): domain Bacteria; kingdom Bacillati; phylum Bacillota; class Bacilli; order Caryophanales; family Bacillaceae; genus Bacillus; species Bacillus sp. FSL R9-9497. Next base: position 1,860,676 of record NZ_JBBOTY010000001.1, read on the forward strand.
AGGCAATTGTATATCGAGGGAAACATCCTGTCATGGGCGAAATAGTTAAAGCGAAAGTGATCTCTCATGTTGATCCAGTACAAATAAGAGAATGGTGTATTCAGCACTTACCTTCTTATAAAGTTCCCCATGAAATTGAAAGTGTAAATGAAATTCCTAAAAATAAAACTGGAAAAGTAAGTAGAAAGTTACTAGAGATGGGAGAGGTTACAACATGAGACGGGAAGCGTTAAAGAATGCCGTGTTAAAAATTATGATTGAAAAAATGGAACTGAAAAATGTAACGCATTTAGAAGAAACGATGCGCTTAAATCAAGATTTATATATAGATTCGGTAATGATGTTACAGCTTATTGTATACATAGAAATGGATGTAAAGCTATGCGTTCCAGAGGATGAGGTAGATCCAAAGGCATTTCTTACTGTAGGATCTTTGCTTGATTTTATGGAGGAGTTACAGGAAATAAATGTGAATAACTAACCTTTAGGAAAGTGGATGAGAGTATGACTTCAATTAAAGTGCACTGTTTAGTGAGTTGTTTTTGTGAAATTATAAAAAGGCGTAGCGACATTGATTTTCGTCCATTTTATTTTGGACTATGGGATGGAGATTTTGATATAACAGAAGGCGGAATTATTTCATATCACTCTGAAAACATTAACCATGATCATTATTTACTTTGGTTTGAAAAATTGTACGGTATTAAAGTAAACGAATGGTATGATCATGCAAAAGATAAAGATAGCAATGTAGAAACGTTTTTAGAATTAGTAGAAAACAAGCCGGAAAATCGTTATGTCATTGTAATGGTTGATATGTCTCTATTACCAGAGAGGGAAAATAAATTTCATCAAAAACCGTTTCCACATTATTTAATGATATCAAAAACAGAGAAAGAAGAAGAGTGGTTCATGCTAGATCCTGATTTTCGTTGGGAAGGAAATATGGAAAGAGAAAAAGTACTTCACTCTATTCAAGATAACCCATTTGGTGGAGGGTATTTCATTGATATAGAAGGAATTGGGGAGCCAACGCAAGAAACAGTAGCTAGTTATTTCACAGAAACATTCAAAAAGAACGACAATGAACTGACTATGGAGCTGAAAAATTTAATTGTAAAAATGGCAAATGAGGAAGAAGGATATGCGCTTTCTGGACTTGTAGCAGCAGTAAAACAAATACCAGTACTTGCAATTCGTAAATATAGTTATGAGCATGCCTTTGCATACTTCCGTGAAACGTTGCAATATTCGGAGCAAGAATTTGATTATTGGTGTGATCGGGTAGAGGATATTGTACAAGGATTTACAAATGTACAGTATCGTGCAATTAAAATGGCAATGACGAATAATAAAGGTATGCTAGTATCGATTATTGAAAAACTGGATGAAATGAATGCAATTGAACTGCAAATTAAGAAGGAATTAGAGAGACAGTTTCTATCATGGAAAGGTATGAAAACAAATCAGTCTGTCGCAACTTTTTAATAAGCTAACTGAATTTAAGATAGGGGAGTTTAATGCTATGAAATATTCGCTATGTACCATTTCATTTCGTCATCAATTAATTTCATTTACTGATATTGTTCAATTTGCATATGAAAACGGTTTTGAAGGAATTGAATTGTGGGGGACTCATGCACAAAATTTGTATATACAAGAACGCGAAACGACAGAACGAGAATTGACTTTTCTAAAGGATAAAAACTTAGAAATTACGATGATAAGTGATTACTTAGATATATCATTATCAGCAGATTTTGAAAAAACGATAGAGAAAAGTGAACAACTTGTAGTACTAGCTAATTGGTTTAATACGAATAAAATTCGCACGTTTGCTGGGCAAAAAGGGAGCAAGGACTTCTCGGAACAAGAGAGAAAAGAGTATGTGAAGCGAATACGTAAGATTTGTGATGTGTTTGCTCAGCACAATATGTATGTGCTGTTAGAAACACATCCCAATACACTAACGGACACATTGCCTTCTACTATAGAACTATTAGAAGAAGTAAATCATCCGAATTTAAAAATAAATCTTGATTTTCTTCATATATGGGAGTCTGGCGCAGATCCAATAGACAGTTTCCATCGATTAAAGCCGTGGACACTACATTACCATTTTAAGAATATATCTTCAGCGGATTATTTGCATGTGTTTGAACCTAATAATGTATATGCTGCAGCAGGAAGTCGTATTGGTATGGTTCCGTTATTTGAAGGTATTGTAAATTATGATGAGATTATTCAGGAAGTGAGAGGTACGGATCTTTTTGCTTCCTTAGAATGGTTTGGACATAATGCAAAAGAGATATTAAAAGAAGAAATGAAAGTATTAATAAATAGAAAATTAGAAGTAGTAACTTCGTAATGTGAAATGATGTGAGAGTCTCGTTTTAGAGGCTCTTTTTTTATGGTAAAAAATAACCAAAAATTTCCATGTATTTTAATTTGAATTTAACACAATTTATATATAAATAAGGAGGTGATTGGTAATGGCTAGAAATCGTAATTCTAATCAATTAGCATCACATGGAGCACAAGCAGCTTTAGATCAAATGAAATATGAAATTGCACAAGAGTTTGGTGTACAACTTGGCGCTGATACTTCTTCACGTGCAAACGGTTCTGTAGGCGGTGAAATTACAAAACGCCTTGTAGCGATGGCAGAACAACAACTTGGTGGCGGATATACTCGCTAATTGTAGAAGGTTATAGGAGAAAGGAAGGATTCTTCCTTTCTTTTTTTTTCAATTAATTGGTATGGATATATTGTGAACTGGATTCAAAGAATAGGAATAATACTATAATTTCCCCAATTTCTTTTGTTGTGAATGGGAAGTAGTAAAGATGTAATAGCCCTGGTGGAATGAAAAGTTACGTTCCAGCGGGGCTATTATATGGTAAGAAATATATGATGAAAGGTTTCGAAGCCAACATGTTAAAAAAAGAAAACTGTTGTTTAATTGCGCTTGCATCAGTTCCACTTGTTATGACATTAGGGAATTCAATGCTCATCCCAATTCTGCCGACTATTGAAAAGAAATTACATATTTCATCGTTTCAAGTATCCATGATTATTACAATTTACTCTATCGTAGCTATTCTACTTATACCGATTGCTGGTTATTTATCAGATAGATGGGGACGAAAGATGGTAATGGTTCCGAGTTTGCTGATTGCAGCTATAGGAGGAGCGATAACTGGTTGGGTATCTTGGAAAGTTGATAATCCCTACAATTGGATATTGATTGGTAGAGCGATTCAAGGTATTGGTGCTGCTGGTGCAATGCCAGTTGTTATACCGTGTGTTGGTGATTTATACAAAGACGAAAAACAAGTTAGTACAGGTTTAGGAATCATAGAAACATCCAATACATTTGGGAAAGTACTGAGCCCTATTTTAGGGTCTGCTCTTGCTGCCGTTGTATGGTTCTTACCATTTTGGGCGATTCCAATTTTATGCGTAGTATCAATTGTTTTATTACTTGTTCTAGTAAAGGCAAAGAAACAAGAAGGAGAAGTCCCACCACTTAAAGAGTTTATAAAATCTATTCTGTCTACGTTTCGAGAAAAAGGAAGATGGTTAATTGCCATTTTTGCATTAGGTGCAATTATTATGCTTATTTTATTCGGAATTCTCTTTTATTTGTCGACTATACTGGAATCAAAGTATGACATTCATGGTATATGGAAAGGGTGTGTGCTTGCTATTCCGTTACTTGTACTGTCACTTAGTTCATATATGGCCGGTAAAAAAATTGGAGATAATCAAAATGTTATGAAGAAGTGTATTTATATTGGTTTTTTAATGGCAGCTGCATCAGTCATCATTCCTTTATTTATAAAAGGGATTTATTTACTACTTCTTTGTCTCGTTATTATGGGGATAGGGATTGGTATGGCACTCCCATGTTTAGATGCCCTCATTACACAAGGAATTGAAAAGGAGCAAAGGGGAACGGTTACGTCATTTTACAGTTCAATGCGATTTATCGGTGTAGCAGCTGGACCACCTTTATATTCTTTTTTCATGAAAGGGGCGGACCATGAAGTGTTTTATTTGACAAGTATTTTCGCTGCCATTGGTGCTGTCATAGCAATCATTTGGATTAAACCAGCAAAGGATGCAAAGGTGGTAAAACAGAAACCGGAACCTACTTCATAATTTGTAAGAGAATTGCATGATGTTTTGAGAAACATGCAATTCTCTTTCGTTCATTAAGAATAAATAACTTGTTTTAACATATAAAGTGCGACACCCCATATGATGAGGCCAGAAAATTTATTTAATAATAAAATTGTCTTTCCGGTTGAGTCTAGTCTTTTTAGAAATTTCCCCGCTAAAGCTAAGCTTATAAACCAAATCCAAGAAACGATAATAGTTGCAAGTGTGAAAGCCCATTTTTCACTTCCTATGTATTGAATAGAATTTGTTCCAATTACACCGATTGTGTCTAAAATAGCATGTGGATTTAATAACGAAACTGATGCTGCGAAAAGGATTTGCTTTTTTAAGGGCATACTTTTTTCTTGTTTTACATCGTTGGAAGGATTACTTCTCCAAATAACAAAGCCCATGTATAGGAGAAAGAAAAATCCAATTATATATAATGAGTTAGTTAGCCAAGAAAAAGTAAGGAGTACAAGGGAGACACCTTGCACTGCAATCAATATGAGTAACGTATCACATATAGAGGCAGTTAATACTACAGGGGCTGCCCTCCAAATGTTTGGTTGGCTCGCACCTTGGTTAAAGACAAAAACATTTTGTACACCTAATGGAATGATAAGTCCAAATGCAAGAATGATACCATGAATAATTGCTTCACTCATCATATTACCTCCTATTTTAATTCATTATGATAGTGTATATTGTATAGAAGAAATGAAAATTTGTATCCATCCATATGGTTGGGGAGGTTACCAACCAAAAAGAATATAAGGTGATATGATGGAAAGATTCGTTTGGAAACCGGATATGTCTCTAGCGACGCCGCTGTATAAACAAATAGAAACGTATATAAAAGAAAAGATCGTTAATGGAGAATGGACCGTTGGAACGAAATTACCTTCACAAAGAGATTTGGCCCATACATTTGGTGTGAATCGAAGCACAATTGTAATGGCTTTCGATGAACTAGTTGCAAAGGGATACATTGAAGGGAATGGCAGGAAAGGAACAATTGTTGTAAATAATAATGAGAATGTTTCAACTTACGCACCCCCGCCTAATTGGCAGTCTTATGTAGAAACAGGACTTCATTATCCGAATCTCCCAGCTATTCAGGAGATTAATCAAGCTGAATTTTATCCACATGTAATTCGATTAGGAACAGGTGAGCTCGCGCCGAGTCTCTTACCTGAGAAAAAGATGAAAGAAATTATGAATAAGCTTTTAAAGTCAAATGTGACGCTTGGGTATGAAGAGCCAAAAGGAAATTTTTATTTAAGGGAAAAGATTTCCGAATACTTAAAGGGGCATGGTGTATATGTATCTCCTGACTCTATATTAATTGTTTCAGGAGCAATTCAAGCGCTGCAACTTATCTCTATGGGGCTTCTTCCAAAAGGCGCATCCATCTTATTAGAAAAACCATCCTATTTATATTCGCTTAATGTTTTTCAATCCGCAGGAATGCGTTTCATTGGAATACCAATGGATGAGAACGGTTTAAATGCATCATATATTACAAAATATAAGAAGCAATTTAATGCCTCTATTTTATATACAATCCCGTCTTTTCATAATCCAACGAACTTTAGTATGAATGCGAAGAAACGAATAGAAGTGATGGAAATATGTAATGAAATTGGATTACCTATTATAGAGGACGCAGTGTATCAAGACTTATGGTTTGATGCACCTTGTTCGAAACCTTTAAAAGCCTATGATAAAAATGGAATCGTACTACATATTGGAAGCATGTCCAAAGTAATTAGTCCAGGTTTAAGAATTGGATGGATTGTTGGACCTGAGCCAGTAATTCAAAGATTGTCAGACATAAAGATGCAAACAGATTATGGTTCAAGCACTATATCCCAGCAAATTGCAGCAGAGTGGTTTACAAATGGTCTATATGATGAGCATTTGCGATTTGTAAGAAGTGAATTGAAAAAACGAAGAGATTTTATGTTACTAATGTTAGATAAATATCTTCGTGAAATAGCAACTTGGCATGAACCAACAGGCGGGTTTTATATATGGGTACATATAAAAGTACCCATTTCATATCGCAGTTTATTTGATAAAGCTCTGCAAGAAAAGGTTTTATTAAACCCAGGTACTTTATATGATAGAAGTGCAAATCAATTTTTGCGCCTATCGTATTCATACGCAACGTTAGAAGAAATTGAAATAGGTATAAAAAAACTTGCACAACTAATGAAAAAGTAAGAGGAGAAAGTAATGAAACAATATGTAATTTGCCAAATGATCAATGGAGAAAAATATTTAGCTGCTTATGCGGAGACGAAGCAAGAGGCGATTGAAAAAGCAGAACTGTTAGGATTAAGAACGGGAAATCGTTACATAGTTATAACTGCAGAAGAAGCCGAAGGCTTAACGTATCCTTAAACAATGTATGAGATTATATAGGAAGTAAATAAGTCTAGTAATATAAGAATTTACTAGGCTTATTTACTATTAAGTTGTTAAACGTTCTCGTATTTATACGCAAAGTAATAATATTATGAGTCAAGTTGACGAAAAAATCGATTTGTCTTTCGGTCTTGATTTCCTTTTCTATACTCATCAATATATTGCCTAAAGTTCCAAGCTTGTAAAAATTTATTAGCAGAGTTATAACCAGAATTGTAAAGCCAGTCTTTTTCTTCCTTCGTCAGTTCAAAATTAGTACTTGTAATCGTTCCTGTTGGAATTGTAATCGTTCTTGCTTTTGATTCCTTATCTAAATGACGTAAATCATGAGCTTGCATCATTGTTTTAAATAGTCCTTTGAACATGGAAATAGGCTCGTTATAGTGAGCAGGGTCAGCTTGAATCTCATCTTTTACAAAATGAAATCCGAAAGTCGGCCAGCGAGGAGCGGTAGGTGAATCGAAGATCCAAATTGGATAATTACTTAGAATTCCTCCGTCAACCATATAACAAGGCTGCTTCCATTTTGGAGTTCTCCATTTTACGGGTTCAAAGAAGAAGGGGATTGTACTACTCATTCTTACCGCTTTAGCGATAGAGAAGCGATAATTTAAAAATCCGTAGTTTGGTAAGTCGTCAGGAAAGACAACCATTTTACCATTACTAATATCAGAAGCGATGATTTTGAGTTTGTTTAGATCCGGTAAATCAGTAAATAAATGAACACCTTTTTTTCGAAGTAATTCTTCAATCCATTCTTCTATAAATACATTAGAGTATATACCTAGAGTAGTCCATGCACTTAGTCCTTTTCCGATAAAGGGGATTTTGTCAATAAATGTTTTCTTCGTAAATTTGTTATAATCGATATCAGTTATAATGGTTTTTAGCTCTGAACAAGAATATCCTGCAGCTAAAAGTGCCGCGATAATTGCACCAGCTGATGTTCCAGCTACACGTTCCCATTCATAACCTTTTTCGGCTAACGCGCAAATTGCCCCAACATGCGCAATACCGCGCACACCGCCTCCTTCAAAAACACCATCAATCTTCATTAAACATACTTCCTTTCAAATAAAAGATTTGGAAATGGCAAAAAAGCACGTATTGTACGTGCTTTTTTACAATGGTTTTTAAGTTTACTAGCAGCCTACAAAGCCGCCCCAACAGCTAGCTCCGATGATGATTAGAAGGATGAATAAAACGATTAATAAAGCGAAACCTCCGTAACCACAACCACCACAGCTACCGCCGTAACCGTAACCGCCGCAACTATATCCGTAACCCATGTGGAATTCCTCCTTATATTAAAAATAAAAATGAACGAGGGGAAAATGTACTGGAAGAACTAAAGAACTATCGTGTTTGTAGGAACAATGTATAGTATGCTTTTTTAAACTTGTTCGCGTACGAAGGATAAGCCCGTTTTTGAAGGCTTGTTGATTTTGTAAAGAATGAAGTATAATCTTTGTACTATGATATAAATAAGTATGTAAATGTAAGGAGAATTTATGAATAAAAAAATTGAAGTATTAATTGATAAATATGAACTAACACACTTGAAAGAGGAACTTATTAATACTGTATTTCCTTGTATAAAAGTTGTGCCAAAGCAGCAGGAAACTGTTGCGATAGGTAGTTCGAAAATGGGAGGAGTTCCTGATTTACCAGCTTTATTCGAATATCCAAAGCATAAAGGAAATCCACTACAATTTATCGCGCAATTTAACTTAAGTGATTTACAAAACGTTGGTATGGATCACAATCTTCCTAAGACGGGGATGCTGTATTTCTTTTGCATTGAAAATTATTTTGAAGAAAATGTGAAGCTAACAGAGGCTGGGCGTGTACTTTATTATGATGTTCCTGTAGAGCAATTACGAAGAGGAAATGAAGTACAAGCGAAATATAACCAGTGTGCAATTACTTTTGAACTGACATACAAATTACCAGAACTTTTCATTGAAGATGAGGCTGATTCAGATCGTTTCTTGCAATTACTTGAAGAGCTAATTCCGGATAACTACGATAACCATCAAATGTTTGGTGAGCCATTCTCTGTACAAGAAGAAGTGTTATATGAGACGGGAGAATATATGGGAGTAGACCCGCAGCAAATGACTCTTTTATTCCAAATTGATTCAGATCATAAAAATTGTAATATGGTTTGGGGAGAACTAGGGATGCTATATTTCTGTATTAGTAATGAAGATTTGAAAAATCAACGTTTTGAAAATACATGCTGCGTATTACAAACATGCTAATGAAAAAAGGTTGTTCTTTTTAAAAGAACAACCTTTTTATGTGAATTAGTTAATATGCATAATCTCATATGACCTATACGAAAAAGTATTGTATACTCTGAAACTATACGATACTTTTTCGTATAGTTATAGAATATAAGGAGTGACAAGATGGGAAAGACAAGTAAGTATGTGACAGCTGCCGCACTTTGTTCAACTATAGTAATGGGAGGCTTACAAGCGTCATCTGTATCTTATGCAGCTACAAATCCGACTACAGTGACAGCACAATCAGATGTAAAGTTATTAGATGATTTCAGAAAAGAATTAAAAAAACAGATTGATAATCGAGAAGAAAATATTACAATCACATATAAAACAAAAGATAGAAATGCTAGAAATATTATGGATCAATTGTATGGTGAGTTTAATAAAATTGTAGATGCTGATGAGTATGTAAAATATAATGTAGCGTCTACTAGATATTCCATTAAAGGAATGCCAGGGGACTATACGTTTACACTGCAAGTAAAATACCGTGAATCAAAAGAACAAACTCAATATGTAAAAGCTCAGGCGAAATCAATTGTTGGATCAATTGTAAAACCAGGGATGGATGAGCATGAGAAAGTAAAAGCTATTCACGATTACGTTGTTAAGCATGTGTCTTATGATACGTCTTATCAAGCGTATACAGCATATGAAGCATTAGCGAATCGTTCTGCCGTTTGCCAAGGATATACATTATTGACGTATGAGTTGTTAAAAGAGGCAGGTATTCAAAATCATATTGTAACAGGCACAGGAAACGGACAAGCTCACGCGTGGAATTTAGTGAACATTGAAAACAAATGGTATCACCTAGATACTACATTTGATGATCCAGTACCAGATAAAGCAGGGCGTGCAACTTACTCATATTTTAATATGTCTGACGAACAGTTAAGTAAAGATCATGAATGGGATCGTAGCAAATATCCAGCGGCAACTACAAGTTATTTTGGTGAATTAACAAATAAAATAAAAGCTGGTAGCTCAAAAACTGTCGTATATGAGCAGATGTTAAAAGAAACAAATTTACAATACTTATCTGCAGAATACGGAGCAGAAAATTATAATGAATTTAAGCAAAAGTTGCAGCAAAAGTTTGCAGCTAAACCAGAAAAAGTAGAAGTGCGATATAAGCAGTCCATGGATGGGACGATGCAAGATATAAAGAAAGTATTAAATGAAATAAATTGGCCAAAAGGTGCAAAGCGTGTGTCTTATCAAGTAGCGCCTTATAGTGCATTGGCGGGTTATTCATTAGCGACAATTACATTTACGTATTAAGCAATGAGAAAGAGCATCTGTAAAAGATGCTCTTTTTATATTTATCGATCACTTTAAAATTTTGGGAATTATGTGATAAAATAAAAAGGAGAGGATGTGAATGCTGAATGAACTTGTTCGAAAGTAATATTTTTACATTGATATATACTTGTTTAGTAATCGGACTTATCGTTTTGTTTTTCATATCATTTACTTTGTTTATTAGAAGAGTATTACAAAGCAGTGCTGCAAAGAAACACCACGTGATTAATATGAACCAGAAGCTAGATCGAATCATTGAATTGCTTGAAAAAGATAAGAAATAGCGATAGAAGAGGTATGAAAAGGGGAAAGAGAATGGCCAATTATATAAAAGAATTACGTGAAAAAGTAGGACATGATTATGTTTTCTTAAACTTTGCCGGTGGTTGTGTATTTAATAAAGAAGGAGAAGTATTACTGCAAAAAAGAGGAGACTTTAACGCTTGGGGATTTCCAGGTGGTGCAATGGAGATAGGAGAATCAGCTGCGGAAACTGCAATCCGAGAAATAAAAGAAGAAACCGGGTATGATGTAGAAATAAATGAGCTTATTGGAGTGTATACAAAATATTTTCAATCATATCCAAATGGAGACAAGGCCCAGTCAATTGTGATGTTCTTTTCATTCTCAATAGTTGGAGGTGACAAAAAAGTAGATGGTGATGAAACGTTGGATTTGAAGTTTTTCCCGTTAGACGACATGCCACCGTTATTTTGTAAACAACATGAAGATTGCCTGCAAGATTTATTGGAGAAAAGAGTAGGGGTATATCGTTAACATATAAAAAAGAAGCTAAATGAAGATTAGCTTCTTTTTTATGTTTCATTTATTTCCACCAATCATCAAACATTGACGCTGGTACTTGTCTTTTATGCTCACTCACTGTGTAACGTTTTTCAATTTTCTCTGCAACGTCAGCTGGAACTGCTTTACCTTCTAAATAATCATCTAATTGATCATAAGTAATACCTAACTCTGTTTCATCAGCTTGACCTGGTTTTTCATCTAATAAATCAGCTGTTGGCATTTTTAAGTACAGTCGCTCGTCTGCACCTAACTCTTGTAATAATGCACGTCCTTGACGCTTCGTTAATCCCGTTAATGGTAATAAATCTGCACCACCATCTCCGAATTTTGTAAAGAACCCTGTTACAGCTTCTGCAGCGTGATCTGTTCCGATAACAAGTAGCCCTTTTTGTCCACCAATTGCATATTGAGTAACCATACGGATACGTGCTTTCACGTTACCTTTATTGAAATCTGTTAATGATTCACCCAATAAGTTTTCATATTGATTTGAAAAAGCATCAACAGTTGAAGCAATATCAAATGCAACAGATTGATCTGCTTGAATGAATTGTAATGCTAATTGTGCATCATCTTCATCTTTTTGTACTTTATAAGGAAGACGCACGGCGATAAACGTTGCATTACCACCTTCGTTACGAATTTCTTCAACTGCAAGTTGTGCTAAGCGTCCTGCTAATGTAGAGTCTTGTCCGCCGCTAATACCAAGTACAAATCCTTTTGCACCTGTTTTTTTTACATAATCCTTTAAGAAATCAACTCGTTTACGAATTTCAATTTTTGGATCAATTACAGGCTGAACATGTAATGCTTTCATAATCTGTTCTTGTAATGTCATTATGTTTCCTCCTATTCATATTAAAGCGGTAATTAAGTTTATATGTATAATGGTACATACTTCTATCCTTTATTATTTCGCAAAATTAACGAATATACAATAGGATGTGTGTATGAATATGAATGTAGTCATTATAAATAAAGTACTACGTATAAGCAATTTTTTTAAACCTTTCAAAAATGTAAGGTTTTTGTCATTTGAATCGATGGAAGGTATTTCCGCACTTTACTAATATAAAAACATAGATAGTAGAAGGGCGGAGAAGTAATATGAACATTAGAGAACTAGCATATCGGAATGTAACCCGAAATAGACGGACATACTCAGCCTATTTTTTGAGTAGTGCATTTGCAATTATGGCCTTTTTTGTGTATTCATTTTTTGCGTTTCATCCGGCATTAAGTGCAGGAGAATTAGGTCAGTACGTATTCGTAAGTATGTCTTTTGCACAGTCTATTATTTACTTATTTACATTCTTCTTTATTTTATATTCGATGGGAATGTTTTTAAAAACGAGAAAGCGTGAACTAGGGATTTTAATGATGTTAGGTATGACGAAATATCAATTAAAGCGTCTAATCTTTTTTGAAAATATTATGATTGGAATAGGGGCAATTATTTTTGGTATTCTTTCAGGTATGTTATTTTCAGGGGTATTACTATTTTTCGCTCCGATGATATTGAAACTAGATATCTCCTTATCCTATTACATACCGATGAAAGCAATTGTTGTAACGAGTATTATGTTTTTTATTTTATTTATGATCATATCATTGTTTAGTGCAGGAATGATTCGTAAAAATAAGATTATGAAGTTGTTTAGAGGATCGGCAGAGGCGAAACCGGAACCGAAAGCATCAATCATTTCTTCCATATTAGCAGTAGTATTGCTTAGTGCTGGCTATGTAGGAGCTCTTCTATCACATGGAGCAATGGTATTTATTATGATGATTCCTGTTACAACGGTAGTTATTATTGGGACGTATTTGTTGTACAAGCAGCTGAGTGTCTTTATTATTCGATTATGTAAAAAAAGTAAACGTTTCTATTGGACACAGACTAATATTATTACGTTATCAGATTTAGCGTATCGCATGAGAGATAACGCAAGAATGTTCTTTATTGTAACCATTATTTCTACTGTAGCATTTTCCGCAATAGGGACATTAGTTGGCTTCGCATCCATGACGAAAGGGATAATGGAGAGACCGATTTCGTTTCATTACCATTCTAAGCAAGGGAATAGTAACGAATCACAGCATATACAAATGATTGACAAAGGATTAAAGAAACATAGTATAGCAGCTTCAAAAACTAATATTTCGACAAAGAAAACGGAGGAACAGTCGTTAAGAAGCGCCATTTTTATAAAAGAATCAGACTATAAGAAATATGCAAAGTTAACAGAAGAACCATTTAATACTGTAGCAAATAAAGAAGTTGTATTTTTGTCAGCTAATATACCAGGGCCAACGATGAAAGAAAGAAAAGAAATTACTTTACCTAATATGAATGAAAATTTAAAAGTGAAAAAAGTTACTTCATCTTCATTGGGGAAAATATTAAGAGGAAATGTTTATGTAATCTCTAATAGTCAATATGATTCATTACAAGATGGGTTTATAGAGACAAAAGATTATATGTATAAAACTGAAAGAACGAAAGATGAGATTGAAATTGGTAAAGAGCTTACGCATCAAATTAAACCGTATCAAGAATATTCAACGTTTAGTGCGGAAGAGTACGAGCAAAACCAAAGTTTACAAATTGCAGGACCGATTTTATTTGTAGGTTTCTTTATTGGTATAGTATTTTTCGTTTGCGCAGGAAGTTTCCTTTACTTCCGTTTATTCTCCGATTTGGAGGATGATGTTCGCTTGTTCGAAATGATTCGTAAAGTTGGATTGACAAGTAGGGAATTATCGAAGGTAGTTACAATTCGATTGGCCCTTTTATTCTTCGTTCCAATTGGTGTTGCAACATTACATGGAGCAGTAGCCTTAACGGCGTTAGGGCAAATGTTTGAGTACTCATTGTTTAAAGAAAATACAGTTGTATTAAGTATTTTCATAGGTATTCAAGTTGTATACTTCTTACTTATAAGATCCCGTTATGTAAAACAATTGAAAGAGAGATTACGTATGCATTAAATGTGTTTTTTTAACTCGAGTACAAAATTTTCTAAAAAGAGGCAAGTATTGTCAAAAAGTGATAAAATGGAAAAAGCGAGGTGAAAAAATTAATAGAGAGTAAGGGGGGAGAAATATGAAAGCAACAGGAGTTATTCGAAAAGTAGACGAATTAGGACGAATTGTTATCCCTAAAGAATTACGCGATGTATTGGGAATACAAATCAAATCACCGCTTGAAATTTTTGTAGAAGCAGATAAAATCATTTTACAAAAATATCAACCTTACAATGCTTGCCAAATCACAGGTGATGTTTCAGGGCAGAATATTACATTAGCAAATGGAAATATTACAGTTGGTATAGAGGGAGCGGAATATTTAGTAAAAGAAATAGAAAAGTTTTTAAACAAGAGTGAGGTTTAGTCTTAATTTATATTATTTTTCAAATTACATATCATTCTTTTAAAAGACTGTAAGAGGACCATTAATTGGTCCTCTTATTTTGGTTATTAGTTGAACGACTCGGGTTGTTACTTCCTACAAATCATAGGGAAAATAAAGAAGTATTATAGAGGTAGTAAATGATGTTGAGAAATATTTGAAAAGAAGGAAAACAAAAAGAATAAAACGAATGTTACATTTACACGTATTCAAAAGTGGTCTGAAATGAAAATAATACATTTTCAGGAGGGATTACGATGAGTAGTACAGTGAATAAACAAAAAGGTATACAATTGATTCCGTTTACCGTAAATAAGGTGGTAGAACAAGTAAATGAAATTCCACCAGGTGTACAACTGATTCACGCTCCGCAAGTATGGGAAAAGAGTGTGAAGGGGCAAGATGTAGTCGTTGCCGTATTAGATACAGGGTGTGATACTAATCATATAGATTTAAAAGATCGTATTATCGGCGGAAGAAATTTCACAAAAGATTATGAAGCTGATCCAAATGTGTATCTTGATAATAACGGACATGGTACTCATGTTGCGGGAACGATTGCCGCGACTGAAAATGGTGTCGGTGTATTAGGAGTTGCACCACTTGCTAAAATGTTAGTATTAAAAGTTTTAGCGGGAGATGGTTCTGGAAGTTATGAGCAAATTATTGAGGCAATTCATTATGCTGTAAATTGGAGAGGGCCGAATCAAGAGAAAGTGAGAATTATTTCAATGTCACTTGGTGGTCCGCAAGATGTTCCAGAATTACATGAAGCAATTCAAAATGCGGTAAAGCAGGATGTTCTCGTTGTATGTGCTGCTGGAAATAATGGAGATTGCGATGATGAAACAGAGGAACTAGACTTTCCGGGTGCGTACTCCGAGGTAATTGAAGTTGGTGCCGTTAATTTAGAGCGGAAGATTGCATGTTTTAGTAATTCAAATCAAGAAATTGATCTAGTAGCGCCAGGTGATGAAATATTATCTACGTATCCAGAAGGAAAATATGCTGTGTTAAGTGGAACTTCCATGGCGACGCCGCATGTTGCTGGAGCGCTCGCCTTGCTCATTAAACAGTGTGAGAAAGAATACGGTCGAAAGTTATCGGAGCCGGAAATATATGCACAACTCATTAAAAGAACTGTACCTTTAGGGTACGAACGTACATCTGAAGGGAATGGATTAATAGATTTATTAAAAGAATAGCCATATAAAAAAAACATCTCATATGAATATGAGATGTTTTTTTTATATGGCTCTGTCGTATGTAATACTTCCCTATTTAAAGAGTCTTATTGTTGTTGAATACTTTTTCTTTGTTTTATTTTTTGTGACAGGAATTTTGTTTGTATTAATGATGAGGCACTTACAAAACATGTCTAGTGTAGCAAGAGGAACAGGAGCCGCGCTTGCAAATGCTTCTATGTACATTGGTCAAATGATTGGTGCGGCAATAGCTGGAATGTTATTTGCAATATCTCACAATTTTATACTTATAGGTAGTTTTACTGCGTTACTATATATAGGAGCTTTATTTTTGTTTAGAAAAAGTGAAAAACTTACTGAAAATAGTGAAACAGGAATTGCATCATAAAGCTTGTATAAATATTTCGCAAATCAGAATTAATAAGAGTGTGAATACATGAATGTGCTTTTAATTAAAGTGGTTACTAAAAGTATAGAGATAGTAGAAGAAATGTATTGTAACAAAGTTATGAGGAATCAAAAAATAAAAATCCCTATAAAGATAGGGATTTATATATCGGCATATAGTTCCTTGGAAAAGGATATACTTAGTTTAGCATATCGGACTACTTATATTTGTGAAATAGATGTGAAAGTAATGTGAAAAATGCCGAAGGAAAAAACTATTTAAATAGAGGGCAATTTAGATGGGGATATGGATTTTACATAAATATTGTGTTATATTTCTACTTATCTGTTAATAATTACATATTTTAATTTTATTGGGGATAAAAGGGAGAGGTTTAAATGCAATGGTATTTGAAAGCTCTAAAGAATTATGGGAATTTTAGTGGTAGAGCTACGCGAAAAGAGTACTGGATTTTTAGTTTATCCAATATCGTAATTTTTTGGCTACTGTTATTTTTATCATCATTTTCAGAGGTGTTAGTTGCTATTATTGCGTTGCTATTTATGTTAGTAATGATTATACCAAGTTTTTCGGTTGGTGCACGACGATTACATGATATTGGGAAAACGGGATGGTGGCAACTATTAAATTTTGTACCGTTTGGTAGCATTGTTTTACTTGTATTTTTTATCATTGAAAGTGAAGAAAATGACAATCAATACGGACCAAATCCGCATTCAGATTTAAAAGAAGCGATTTAATAAACTTATTTAGTTTGTAGCATTACTAGTTCAATTATTTTATCTATTATTAAAATGGTTTGCGTGGACTAATATTATTAGGTTGATCTTTAGGTCTAGATGACTTTTGAAACTGTAAAAATGGAAAGATAAAGGCAGAGAGAATATAGCATGGAAAGAAAAAAATTCTAAATAAAAAGCACTGTTTTAGCTAATGTAGCTAAAACAGTGCTTTTCTCTTTGATTGAACAGTTGCAGCATTTTCATCATGTATACCTGCATCTTTTATAATTCGTTGTTTTGCTTTATTTAATAGATGGTTTACTGCTTCGCCAAAATAGTTAGCTTCGCTTTTTGTGCGGGCTTCTCGTAAACATTTATAGTTTTCTAGCAGTTCCTCTTTTTCGGAGTTTGTTAAGAAATCTTCTATTTTCTTTTTTGTCATACGAAACACCCTTTCTCCTGACAAACGACGCAATAGAAAATATTTATTTCTCATTATAACAATAATTTTAAAAGAAAGTATACACTAACGTCGCAATAATTTGTCAATTTCTTGAATCTTCTCATCAGCTTTCCCAATTTGCGTATTTTTAGCCTGTTCGCCACCAAGAGCTTGATGTAGTAAAAAAGTTTGACCGGAAATAGCAGTTACAATGGATACTTTTATAATTTCTTTTATTGCGGTGACATCGAATAAAACGAGCCCAAGAAGTGCGGCTAGGCTACCAGTAAAAATATCAGTTAAAAATCCAAAATGAAAAAATGTTTTCAAACGGCGTGGAAGCAATAACTTACCTTGGTTATTGATTAGATGGGAAACGAAGCCGGTAATGCCACCAACGAGAACAGCGGTTAGCCATTGATACATTTCCATCGAATCCACTCCTTTTAGTGAATAAGATTCGATTATTTTATATTGATTCCTTTTAATATTTCATATAAGCATATTGAGAAAGTTTGTTTGGGTATATTTTGTATTCAAATTAATTATAACAGAAAATTTAGATAGATTTCAGTCTATTATATGAATCATTTTTACAATAATATGAATGCAGAAAGGGGTGCGTGATATGAATATAGATTATCGAATAAGAAGTGTAGATGGTTATACAAAAAAATAGGGGAATTAGTAAGCCTGCTTGAGCATACGAGAGCTGTAACATTAGGCGAAGTAAAAATTTATCAGTTGAGCAATTAGATTTAATTATGCAAAGCAGCGGAAATTCAATTGGCGCCTTATTAAAGCATATAGCAGCTATTGAAAAAGTTCATCAGCTTATTTCATTTCAAGATCGTGACTTTACAAAAGAAGAATTAGAAATATGGGAAGATGCACTGTATTTAGGGGAAGCGGGTAGAGCAATCCGTGGTCATGAAATACAATATTATGTACAACTTCTACAAAGTGTTCGAGAAGAATCTCTGAAGTATTTAAGTGAACAAGGTGATGAGTGGCTCATGTCAGAAAGAAAGTGGCCTAACGGTGTAGCATATAACCAGCACTATCTATGGTTTCATGTGCTAGAAGATGAAATTAGTCATCGAGGACAAATTAGAATGCTCAAAAAAGTTATTTGAAAATTACGTAAAATAATGTAGCTTTTTATAGGAGAATTCCATATAATGAGAATAATTAAAATAAGAACGGGGTGATGTATTATGGCGAAAATAACTTATATGAATAATCAACCAAATACAAAGGTGGATGGAAAGGGCGATATTATATAAGGTAATTCGCAATCCTTCCACTTAGTACAAACTAGGGAGGATATTTATTTGAATCA
Organism: Bacillus sp. FSL R9-9497; assembly: GCF_038005805.1. NCBI lineage: Bacteria > Bacillati > Bacillota > Bacilli > Caryophanales > Bacillaceae > Bacillus > Bacillus sp. FSL R9-9497. The sequence goes on from NZ_JBBOTY010000001.1 coordinate 1,879,206, forward strand.
AAATATTTTAGAATCTTTCGGCTGGGATTCATTTTTTGAAGAACAAGTTACAGAGAAAAATTATGAAGTAGGTCGTATTTTACTTGAGCATAAGCATATATATCGCATTATTTGTAATGATGGTGAATATATGGCAGAACTGTCTGGGAAGTTTCGGCATGAAGCGGTTACGAAAGGCGATTATCCAGCAGTTGGTGATTGGGTGTATATAAAGAAATTAGAAGATGAAAAGAAAGCGATTATTCATCGTATTTTCCAGCGAAGAAGCTCTTTCTCAAGACAAGAGGCTGGAACAAGAACAGAAGAACAGATTATAGCAGCAAATGTAGATTATTTATTTTTAGTGAATGCACTTAATCATGATTTTAATGTTAGAAGGATGGAACGTTATTTATTATTAGCGTATGAAAGCGGCGCTATGCCAGTTATTGTTTTAACAAAGAGTAGTATATGTAATGATGTGGAAGAGAAAATTGTAGAAACGGAAGCTATAGCAATTGGTGTTCCTATTTTCGTTGTTGATAGTTTAGAGCATACAGGTATAGATTCGTTGAAACAATTCGTTTCTTCAGGGAAAACAATTGCTTTAGTTGGATCATCAGGGGTAGGAAAGTCAACTTTGTTAAATGCTTTAATAGGAATTGATGTAGCAAAAACGGGAGATATACGTGAAGAGGATAGTAGGGGGAGGCATACGACAACGCATCGAGAATTATTCCAATTGCCTAGTGGCGCTCTCGTTATTGATACGCCTGGCATGAGGGAATTGCAACTTTGGGAAGGCAGCGAAGCGATTCAAACAGCATTCTCTGATATTGAAGAACTTGCGACAACATGTCGTTTCCGTGATTGTAAGCATGAGAATGAACCAGGATGCGCGGTGTATAGTGCAATTGAAAACGGACTTATTACGATAGATCGTTTGAAAAGCTATAAAAAATTACAAAGAGAACTGGCGTATTTTATGAGGAAACAAGATGCCATCCTTGCCAGAGCAGAGCGTGATAAATGGAAGAAAATTTCTAAACAACATAAAAAAATGTAAAAACCAAAGGGGCCCCTTTGGTTTTTTCTATTTGTAAATTTTATAATAATATTATTCATATATATAGACAAAGGGAAATTAATTGTTTAAACTTTACAAAGTATTCACCATAATAGGTTATGAAAATAATAATTAAGGAATGGGAAATATTCATAATTAACTCAATTTAACTTTTAAATTTGAAAATTAGGAGGTTCATAATGGGTAAACTATTAAATTTGTTTCGTGATATGAAAGTAGCAAAAAAGCTATTAATTTCATTCTTTGTAATTTTAATTGCAGCCGTTTCTATAATCGGGGGCATGTCTTATCAAACTGCTAAAAAGAATTTTGAATCACAAATTACGAGTAGTGCTAACGATAATATAAAAATATTAGATAATTTAATCAATCAAATGATTGAAGCAAAATTTAACGATGTGAATAACTTTGCACGAGTAATTCAAGGGAATATGTATCAAGGGGATAATCAGGATGAGCTAAGAAAGACATTATCTCAGTATATCAATTTGAATATAGATGTTGAACAAGTGTATGTTGCCGGTAATGATAAGAAATTTGTACAGGAACCAAATATACAAATGGCAGCAGATTATGATCCAACAACACGACCTTGGTATAAAGATGCAGTGGCAAAACAAGGTGGTATTGTTGTTAGCGAGCCATATAAGGCAAAAGGAAATGGACATATTGTCGTAACGATTGCAAAACAAACAGAAGATAAAAATGGGGTTGTTGCGCTAGATTTAAGTTTAGACAATTTATTAAAAACAACAAAGTTAATCAATATTGGTAAAAAAGGATATGCCTTCATTTTAGATGGAAAGCAAAAAATCATTGCTCATCCACAAGAAAAATCAGGGGATAAAGCAGCTGATTCTTGGGCAAAGAAAATTTATGAAGATAATCATGGTGCTTTTACATATTCTTATGGTGGTAGTGAAAAGAATATGGTATTTGCTACAAACGTAAAAACAGGTTGGAAAATTGGTGGGACGATGTACGCAACTGAAGTAATTGAAGCTGCTCAACCTGTATTTTATAATATGTTAATTGTTATGCTTATTTCGTTAGTAGTAGGTGGAGTACTTATTTATTTTGTGACACTTTCAATTACGAAGCCTTTAAAGAGATTAGTTATCACTTCTAAAGAAATAAGTGAAGGGGATTTAACGCAAACAATTGAAATTCATTCTAATGATGAAATTGGTCAACTTGCGAAAGGTTTTAACGAGATGACAAATTCATTACGGACGTTAATTGGAAGGATTAACACTTCGGCAGGACATGTTGCAGCAGCATCAGAAGAACTAACTGCAAGTGTAAGACAAGCGAGTGAAGCAACTGAGCAAATTACAACAGCAATGGATGAAATATCAAGTGGGGCAACGACGCAAACAACAAGTGTAGAAAATGGTGCTATGTTACTGTTTGATGTAACGGAAGGAATTCAGCATGTAGCAAATAGTTCATCATCTATTAATATCGCTTCTGCTCATACTCGTGAAAAAGCAGAAGATGGTGGGAAACTAGTAGGAAGAACAGTAAACCAGATGCAGTCTATTGCAGAATCGGTTTCACAATCAGATGCTGTTATACAGTTATTAAATAATAAATCAAAACAAATTGGTGATATATTAGAAGTAATTCAAAACATTGCAGATCAAACAAATCTTCTAGCTTTAAATGCGGCAATTGAAGCTGCAAGAGCTGGTGAACATGGAAGAGGTTTTGCAATTGTTGCAGATGAAGTACGTAAATTGGCAGAGCAGTCTAGCATATCTTCCAGTGAAATTAGTAAATTAATATGCGAAATACAAGACGATATGGGTAAGACAGTCAAATCAATGAATCATGTAAATGAAGAAGTTCAATCTGGACTTGTTATTGCAAATGAAACGAAGCAAAATTTTGCTGAAATTTTACAATCTACAAATGAAATAGCTAATCAAATTAAGACGATGGTTGAAACGGCTAATGGAATGTCAAAAGGGGCAAATGAAGTATCTATTTCAGTAGGACAAATTGCAATGACGGCACAAAATAATGCGACAAGCACACAAAATGTTGCGGCTTCAGCTGAAGAACAGCTAGCTTCGATGGAGGAAATTGGATCAGCGGCGGGTACGCTATCTCAAATGGCTGAAGAGTTGCAAGTATTAATTGAGAGATTTAAAGTTTAATAAAGAACAGACTACCCCTAGTAGCATTATGACACTAGAGGGTAGTCTGTTTTATTATGTAAAATCAAATGGAGATGTAAACTTCCTTTATGACGTTTAAAATGGTATTTTGCATAATATTTGTCGAAAAATAGAGGTATTTGTTAGCTTTGTGTATAATTATTAACCTATAGAATACAAATAAAAGGAGAGTATTATGGGAGTGTATTGGGGGACAAAAAGACATTCTTGGCTTAGTTACGTCTCATTTTGGCTAAGTATTTCATTTTTTATTGTTTTTCTAATTGAAGTGTTTATATTAAAAACACTTTCGAATAGCTCGGTGCAAATTGTTAAATATTTTTATTTTATACTTGTACCAGTAAATATTTTTCTTAGTTTAAAGTTACTATTTAAGAAAAATGAAAAGAAAGCGTTACCTATTTTTAGTTTCGTTGTCTCATTATTATTTGCAATTTTAATAATCGTATTAGTTTTAGCAGCTATAGGGAAGTTCTTTTAAGGGGAGTGGTATAAGTCACTCTCCTTTTTTATTTGTGGTAGTCTTACTATATGTAAAAGTTGTGAATGCTGTGAGCTAATAAAAGCGGAGAGTAGACAATATTTGCATGGATTAAAGTCTGTCGTTATTTGAACTTATAAGAGTGTATGGAGTAATGAGGTAATATACATAATAATGGAGATAGAATTAGTTATTTTATAAGTGTGTATGAAGCAAATGAATACGGTAAGAACGGTGATATATGGTACAATAGCTATGGATAGTGATAGAGATAAAGGGTATATAAAATACTCATCGTTTTTTAGTAAGAGAGGGGTTATCTTATGCTATACGAGGATTTGGAGACATTATTTCAAACAGCTCCGAAAGAAGATAGAGGCGGATGGAAATATATAATCCAAGAACAAAATGATACATTTAAAATTGGTGATGAAATACTGAAAAATCAAATGAGTGTCGAATTGTATTTTAATGAATACGATGAGGTGAAAATCACTTTATATAAAGATGGAATTCCCATTACGACTATGCAAAAAATTACGATTTCAAAAGTTGAATTAGACGAAGATGAAGAAGGTATTCAATTTGTTTTAGAACGCATGCCTAGTCGAATGATTCGGTTGCAGTTAAAGCCGTATTTAGCATTAGAAATGGGACTGTACTGGGAAGTATGTGATGATTGTGAATGAACATAAAAAAGCATCCAATAACATGGATGCTTTTTTATGTTTTTTGAAGTTGTTTAAACGCAATGATTGGAAGTATAACAATACTTACCCATCCGATGATAGGATATAGAATGTGAAGTAAGTCACTGTAACCGATGTAACTAAAGCAATAACTAATTAGTAAAATGAAGAAAATAATATTGTGATTCTTCCACCCAGTAATAGATTGCATCTGTTTTGTCATTCCGAACACATTACCAACTAAAGTTGTGAAAACTTCACCGAAAATAATGAGGACGAAGAAGAAGTGAAAAGTTGCATTAAATCTTCTTATGACTTCAGCCATTGGGATGTTATATTGATAAAATTGATCGACTGATAAGATTGCTAAATGGCTGCATAATAAAATTAAAGAAAGTCCAGCACCACCTAAAATCCCACCCCAAAAAATGGCTTTTCGATCCTTTACTTCACTGGCTAATGGGACGAGAACACTTTGGGCGAGAGAAAGGTTTAAGGCGACATATGTAATAGGGCTAGTAATCCATTTCATATTCCAGCTCTCTGCAGGAATAGTGTTATTAATAGGAGGTGTACCGTGAAAAAAGGTTGTAATAGCAAGTCCTATAATAAAAATCATCATAATAGGTACGACAAGTGTATTTACTTCAAAAACACCTTGTAACCCGCGGCTACTTATAATGAGACAAGCGATAACTGTAATGAGAATACCGAGTTGTCTTGGTAAGCGAAGTTGCTCTTCAAATACTGCACCAGCCCCTGATAACATAACGCTCGTTACGCCGAATAAAACGAGTAATAATAATGTGTTTACAACATTCCCAAATACATCCCCAAATAAATATTTGTTAAATTCTTGCGCTGAAAATGCCCCGATTTGTGATGAAAGTAACATCATCTTTGTGCCAAGCCAAATAAAAAAAAATCCACTTACACATATGCCAATTGTCCCGTATAATCCATTCACTGTGAAAAATTCAACAATTTCTCGTCCAGTAGCAAATCCAGCTCCAACGACAGTTCCGATATAAGTAGCAGCTACTTTCTTTGCTACTTGCCATTGTTGATTGTCCATGTTATCCCTCTTTCTACTATGATGAGCTTGATGTACTATTATGCATATGTATGAGCTTGGACAATTAGACGTATGAAGTGGTTGAAAAAATACATGAATTAAATGATATTAGGGAAGCATTAAAGGTGTTAAAACTTTGTTACATATAAGCCAATTGTTCGAAAGGAAAGGGAATGTATGGTAAAATGTAATTAAGTTATTAAAAGATAAACATTACAAAATGATAAGAGGAGTGATTGTATGAGTACGAAAACAAATGTTGTTGAAGTATTAAACAAGCAGGTAGCAAACTGGAATGTGTTATATGTTAAATTACATAATTATCACTGGTATGTGACAGGGCCACACTTCTTTACATTACATGAGAAATTTGAAGAGTTTTATAATGAGGCTGGAACGTATATTGATGAGTTAGCAGAACGTATTTTAGCTTTAGAAGGTAAACCATTAGCGACAATGAAAGAATATCTCGCAACATCTAGTGTCAGCGAAGGGACAAGCAAAGAATCTGCAGAAGAAATGGTGCAAACATTAGTGAATGATTATTCTGCACTTATTCAAGAATTAAAAGAAGGTATGGAAGTTGCGGGTGAAGCTGGCGATGAAACATCAGCTGACATGCTGTTAGCAATTCATACAACATTAGAACAGCATGTATGGATGCTAAGTGCATTCTTAAAATAACGATAAATATATAGAAACCCATTGAAAAATTATTTCAATGGGTTTTTTTATGATTTTTCAGTTTTCTTTTATGCTATAATATAGTAAAAAGGAGGCGATGCGATGTTTCGCTTTTTCAGAACTGGAAAAGAAGAGCGGGAAATTACGAAAGATGAATTAGAACAAGCGATGGCTCAGTTTTTAGAAACGAATGCTAATATCGTTTATACAGTATTAGTAAATGACGATTATACAGTAAATTATGATTTGTTAAAACCATATTTACCTGCATTTCCAACAAATATTTTTCTCATAACGAAGGAAACGCTTGAGGTATTTGAACATACAGCAGAAAATTTAAACCTAGTGAAAGAAATTGATGTCGTACAAAAAGCAGTAGATCAATACGTAACAGAAAAAGAAATGTTCCCAATTGTTGAAGGTAGCGAAGATCGCCTCATATGCGGAATGAAACTAGGACCTTACTTAAATCGTAGCTTAAAAAGAGACTTATATATTTCAGAAAAACATTATTTAGTTTCAAGTAAACCAGATAGAAAAAAACAAAAGAGCGGGTAGATGTAATGAAAACAACAATACATATATTGTTGTCTTTTTTTGTTTATTAAAATATTGATTTTTCAGTCTATTCTTATTTATACTAAATGTATTGGACAGGGAAGAGTAACTATTAAGCATCATTCTGAGAATAAGGTATTGTTAGCGTGGGTTATACAAAGTGGTATAAAGATTCGCAAACAAATATTATAAAAGGTTTCGGGGGAATTGGTACATGAAAAATAGTATGACTTACATTCAATTATTAAATGAAACGTTACGTTGTTATGCAAATAAAGGAAGTTTTGAAGCGTACAATTATATAATGGAAAACGCTACAGGTGTAATAGGGAATGAGGCACAAATATATAATTTTCAGTATGCGCTCGCAAGTGCATCGGGACTTGAAAAAGAAGCATTACATTTAATGAGGGAGGCTATTATAGAAAGGGGATTCTGGTATGGAAATGAGTATTTAATTTCCGACGAAGATTTAAAATCACTACATAAATTTGAAGAATTTCATACAATGGTGCAGTTATGTAAAGAAAGAGAAGAATTAGCACATAAAACGGAAAGACCAGATGTGAAATATATATACACCAAGAAAGAAGGAAATCTACTACTTACATTGCACGGTGACCAAGAAAATATTCAAATAGTAGAGCCATATTGGAAATCAGTTTTGACACAAGATTACACGTTAGCTTTACCACAGTCTTCACAAATTCAGTTTTCAGATGGATTTGTTTGGGATGATATAGAGAGAGGGAACGAGGAATTAAAAGGGCATTACAATAAGTTTATAGAAAATCATACAGTAGAAAGTGTAATCATTGGTGGTTTTTCTGCAGGGGCGAGAGTAGCTTTATATACGATTTTACAACAAGATATAAATGTAGATGGTTTTGTTTTTATGGCACCATGGCTTCCGGAGATTGAAGAATGGGATGAGTTGCTAAGAGTGCTGAAGGATAAACATATAAAAGGATATATAGTATGCGGGGATCAAGATGAAGATTGTTTCGAATCCACGCAGCAATTTGTACAACTATTAAGAGAGAAAAATATAGAACATAAGTATAAAGTTGTGCCTGACTTAGATCATGATTATCCTATTAACTTTGAAGAGCTATTAAAAGAAGCTATTGAATATATAGGAAATGAAAACAATAAGTAGTAAGGAAAAGAGATGCATCACATGTGATGCATCTCTTTTTAGAATTATAAATTAAAAGCATTTGCTAGTAAGCGATAAGAATTTAATTTATGTTCAAATTGATGAGTAATCGTGACAATCATAAATTCGTCAGTATTGTATGCTTTGCTTAAGTTTATTATTTTTTCTTTTACAGAAGACGGATCACCAACAATCATACGTTGACGATTTTCTTTTATACGGAATAAATCATAAGCGCTGTATGAATAATTTTGAGCAGTTTCAATAGAAGGTGTACCAGTAGTTCGTTTTCCTTGCTCTAATAATAAGATTGATAAATCTAAACTAGAAGCAATTTTTTCCGCTTCTTCATTTGTTTCTCCGCATATAACAAAGATGGCAACGATTGAATTAGGCTTATCTCCTAAAAATGAAGGCTCATATTGTTCTTGGTAAGCCCTCATAACTTCAGGGCCTCCGAAGCCGTTAATAAATTGTGCAAATGCGAAAGAAGCTCCGTTGTTTGCAGCAATTTTAGCGCTCTCTCCGCTAGAACCGAGCATCCACATTTCAGGAGACGTTGGGATAACTGGAGTGGCTTTTAAGTTTGCATAGTGATGGTTTTCTGGTACTTGATCATGTAAGTACATTGCAACGTCTGCAATTTGTTCTGGGTATTGATCAAGTGAGACCATTTTCCCTTCTTGAAGTGCGCGAGTTGCTATTGGCATACCACCAGGCGCTCTACCAACACCGAGATCGATGCGGTTCGGATACAATGCTTCTAGAACACGGAAATTCTCAGCAACTTTATATGGGCTATAATGCGGTAACATAACACCACCTGAACCGACTCTAATACGGTCCGTTTTTGCGGCAATATGAGAAATAAGTATTTCTGGACTTGAACCAGCTAAGCTTACGGAATTATGATGTTCGGATACCCAAAAACGTGTGAATCCGAGTTTTTCAACTTCTTGTGCAAGCGTAACTGTATGTGAAAAAGCTTGGGCTGCTGTGCTACCATCTGAAATAGGTGATTGGTCTAATACACTTAACTTGATCATAGAATATACCTCTCAATCTTAATGTACATCCTATTATATATTTACTTATGAAAAATGCGTAGTGAAATGCTCAAAATGAAAAGCGGATAATCTTATTTCCGCTTTTAACGAGAAAATCCGCGTTCATAATGATTCATTTCGACTAGATTTAAAATATATTCATAGTTGTCAATTTCACGCTTTAGTTGTTCACGTTCTTTTTCAGATAGTGTCATATTGCTAAGTTTTTTACATAAGTTTTGTTTCTTTAATTCTAAATGTTTTTTTGTAGCATCGTAGTCATAAGTATGTTTCATTTTTAACCACTCCTTCTTTGTAGTTGCTATATTATACGAAGTATAAAGAAAAGTGAGATCTGTCTCTTATGTACTTTTAGTGAATATTCAAATTGCAATGGTGTTATGTTTATGGGGATTTATGAATAAAATGCACTAAACCACTAACGTCCATTTGATGAAGTAAGGGGTGGAATTGTGCAGAAAGATATAATGTATAACACTGAAATGGATGAAGCGTTAAAAGTTATAGATAAAGGATTGAAGAAGACGATAAGCCCAAAACAGATTATTGTAGTGGGAGCTGGTATGGCTGGGTTAGTTTCAGCATCTTTATTAAAGGCTGCAGGACATGATGTGAAAATTTTTGAAGCAAATAACCGGGTAGGTGGCCGTATAGAAACAGTGAGAATGGAAGATACCGGATTATATTTAGATGTTGGAGCAATGAGGATTCCGTATTCGCATACATTAACGATGGCATATATAAGAAAATTTGGGCTACAGGTGAGACCTTTTATTAATAGGAATGAGACGGATATTATATACGTAAATGGACGGAAAACGACGTTAAAACAATATGAAAAAGATCCAAGTATTCTAAGATATCCTGTGGAAATGAATGAAGTTGGAAAAACGTCAGAGGAATTATTAATGTTAGCGGTACAGCCCATTATAAATTTTATAAAAAAGAACCCAGAAAAAAATTGGGATATTGTTGTAAAGGATTTTGGAAGATACTCTACTGGACAATTTTTAAAGTATCATCCTTATCAGTATAATACTTACTTTTCGCCAGTAACAATTGAGATGATTGGTGTTCTATTAGATTTAGAAGGTTTTTTGGAACGATCGTTTGTAGAGACTTTACGCTTTCTATACATTATGCAAGAGGAGAGCGGATTTTGTGAAATTGTGGGCGGGAATGATAGATTGCCAAAGTCATTTTTACCGCAATTAGAAGAAAATATTATATATAATCAAAAATTAATGAAGTTACATCAACACGATAATGGTGTGACAGCTTTCTATCGGAACGAGGAAACTTTTGAATATAGTAGTATTACAGGAGATTTAGTTATTGTTACCATTCCGTTTTCGACAATGCGTTTTGTAGAAGTAGATCCGTTTGATTCTATATCTCATGAAAAATGGAAAGCAATTCGTGAATTACATTATATGCCTGCAACGAAAATAGGAATTCAATTTAAAAGCCGATTTTGGGAAGAACAAGGACAATTAGGTGGCAGAATTATAACAGATTTGCCAATTCGTTATGCCTATTATCCAAGTTATGGAATTGGGGAGAAAGGACCGGCTATGATGTTAGGTAGCTATACATGGTCTTATGACGCGTTGTTATGGGATGGTTTATCAAAAGGGGATCGTATTTATTACGCATTACACAACTTAGCAACAATATTAGGTGGTCAAGTGTATGATGAGTTCATATCTGGAATTTCAAAAAGCTGGACATTGGATCCGTATGCGCTTGGAGGATTTGCACTTTTTCAAGCAGGTCAAGAATCTGAGCTGCAACCAGCGATTGTCAAACCAGAGGGGAGAATATTCTTCGCTGGAGATCATACAACGCTATATCACGGATGGATTCAAGGTGCGATTGAATCTGGAATTCGTGTAGCGGTGGAAGTGAATGAGTAAAAGGTTTTTAATTCAGAAAATTCTTTACTATATAACTTGAGATGGATATTATTATATATAAAAGAAATATAGGGAGTGTTTACAGTGAATCCGTTATTATTCGATTTTCCTTCTGAATTTTATACTGACAGGCTTTTTATTCGAATGCCGAAACCAGGAGATGGTAAAGTTGTATATGATGCAATTCAGGCTTCAATACAAGAACTAAAACCTTGGATGATGTTTGCACAAAAAGAGCAAACAGAGCAAGAAGTAGAAGAAAGTATTAGAAAATCACATATTCAATTTTTGCAACGTGAGGATTTAAGATTACTAGTATTTTCGAAAGAAACAGGTGAATTTATTGCTTCAGCCGGATTACATCGTATTAATTGGGATATACCTCAATTTGAAATCGGATATTGGATTGATACAAGGTTTAGCGGAAAAGGCTATATGGTAGAGGCTGCGAAAGGTATAACGGATTACGCTTTTTCTGAATTAAAAGCAAACCGTGTAGAAATTCGTTGTGATTCTTTAAATAAGAAGAGTAGAGCGATACCTGAGAAATTAGGGTTTAAGTTAGAAGGTACGTTAGAAAGTGCGAGTGTTGCGGTAGATGGAAACGGATTAAGGGATATGTGTGTATTTGCCATGACTAGAAATACATATGAAAAAGAAGAGCTGTAAAAAAACAGCTCTTCTTTTTATGCATTATGGTACAGGATGTCCATTAGAGCTTTCGAAAATTGTAAACCATTGTTGACGGTCTAAGTTAACTTTTGTAGCAAGAGCGGCAGTTTTTACGCGATCTAATTTACCAGAGCCAACGATTGGCATCATATTAGCTGGATGAGCAAGTAACCAAGCATACATAACCGTATCGATACTAGAAACACCTAGCTCAGTAGCAACTTTTTGCACAGTTTCACGTACACGTACGGCGCGTTCTGATTGACCAGTAAAAATCTCCCCACCAGCAAGAGGTGACCAAATCATTGGATTGATTCGTTTTTCTTGGCATAAATCAATTGTCCCTTTTTCAAAATGCTCAAGCTGTAATGCAGAAACTTCAATCTGGTTCGTAATAAGTGGGAAATCTAAGTACGAACTTAACATATTAAATTGTGAAGGTAAGAAGTTAGATACACCGAAGTAACGAACTTTTCCTTCTTGTTTTAATTGTGAAAATGCTTTTGCCACTTCATTTGGATCCATAAAAGGATCGGGACGATGAATAAGTAATACGTCAATATAATCTGTATGTAAATTTTTAAGTGATGCTTCTACACTTTGCATAATATGCTCTGTACTAGTATTGTAGTGAGCAACATATCGCTCTGGAAATTTCGGTGATGGGGGAGCGATTCCACACTTTGTAATAATTTGCATGTTTTCTCGTAAGGAAGGCTTTAATTGTAAAGCTTCGCCAAATAACCCTTCACACGTATATGCGCCGTAAATATCAGCGTGATCAAAAGTAGTAATTCCCATATCCATACAATCTTCAATGAAAGAAAGTAATTCTTGTTTCGTCATATTCCATTCTGCTAAACGCCAAAATCCTTGAATAATACGAGAAAATTCTAGCGTCTCAGCCATTTGAACTCGCTCCATTATAAGTACCTCCTAGAAGAATAATAATGTTTTGAAAAGGCTTTCTTACTACATGTTATTATATAGTTAATTAGGTGTACAGACAATAAATATGTTTTGCTACAAAAACGATTTTCTCTATATGCTATAATATAGAAACATATAGCTATAAGGAGATGTACGAAATGATTCCAGTAACAATATTAACTGGTTTTCTTGGATCGGGGAAAACGACATTATTAAATCGTATTTTATCAGAAAATCACGGTAAGAAATTAGCGGTGATTGTAAATGAAATAGGGCAAATTGGCATTGATAATCAGTTGATTATGAATGTGGAAGAAGAAATTATGGAAATGACAAATGGCTGTTTATGCTGTACTGTACGTGAAGACTTACTTGTTGCTTTAAAACAGTTATTGGACGTAAAAGCAGAAGAGAAAATGGATTTTGATGGTTTAGTAATTGAAACGACTGGCCTTGCAAATCCAGGGCCGATTATTCAAACATTCTTTTTAGATCCAGTCATCCAATCTGCTTACCAAATTAACGGTGTTGTAACGGTGGTAGATAGTTATCATATACATAAACATTTTGAAAAAGGATTAGAAGCAAAAGAGCAAATTGCGTTTGCTGATGTCGTTTTAGTAAATAAATTAGATTTAATTGAAGAGAATGAGAAAGAAAATCTCTTGCATGAAATTCAAGGGATTAACCCGACTGCAAAGTTAATTGAGGCGACTAACTGTGAGGTAGATATACCATCTTTATTACAAATCCAAACATTTAAAACGAAAGATACGTTGCAAATTTACCCTCATAAAGAACATAACCACTTAGAAGGTGTGAAATCATTTGTATTACGTGAAGAACGTCCGCTGGATTTACAAAAGCTTAATGAGTGGATGTCAGCTGTCGTTCAAGAGCTAGGGGAATATTTATATCGTTACAAAGGAATTTTATCGATAGATGGAGTAGATAAACGTATCGTTTTCCAAGGTGTACATACGTTATTTGCTGCTTCGTACGATAGAGAGTGGCAAGAGGGAGAAGAGCGAGTAAGTGAAGTAGTTTTTATCGGAAGAGATATTAATAAAGAGTGGTTCCAAGAACATTTCGAGGAGTGTGTGAAATAAGTCTGCGTAAATTGCAGGCTTATTTTTTATGAGCATTCTATTAGATTGTAAAACAGAATTAAATAAGGGAGAGAAACTAAAAATTGATAAATGTATAATAAAAAGCCTGTTTTCACAGGCTTGTATTTTCGTCTATTAGTAACTCCATTACAACACCTACAACTGGACCTTCATCATCAATATCCCCATTTAAGCGGAAACCAAATGATTCATACAGTCCCATTGCAAGTTTGTTGTCTGGATGTAAACTTAAGTAAATTATTTTGCATTCAAATTTTTCTTGTAAGAATTGAATGAGTAAGCGAAGGAAACGTTTTGCGTATCCTTTTCCTTGATATTGTTGGTCAATCATAAAGCGATCGAGCCATACACTTTTATGTTTTACTGAATACCATCCATACATTGCGTATCCTACAAGTGTTTCTCCATCATATAAACCTACTGACGTTCCGTTTCCTTCATATAATGATTCTGCTAAAGAAAACGCGTTACTTTCAATAAATTGTTGCTGATCTTTTGCGACGTCTAAAGCAACTACTGAACGCCAATTTTTTGCTGTTACTTCACAAATGTGAAGATTCATAATTCCAACTCACCTTCTAAATTAATATAGCTTTAAAGCTAATATGGATAATTTTACTTGTTATTTTGGTCAAGTCAAGGATAAATACATAAAAAGGCAGCTGAATAACAAATTCAGCTGCCTAGAAAATATAATGGATTAGTTTGTTGCTTCTTTCAATGTGTTTATGTTTTCTTCCATTAAAGTAAAGTAATCTTTATTATTTTTTGCATCATCTTCAGAAATAGTAGCTAAGTGATTTAAGCGTAAAACTTTTGTACCAGTTTCTTTTTGAATTACGGATGCTACTTTTGGAGTAGAGAATGTTTCGAATAAAATATATTTTAGATTATGTTCTTTTACTGTTTTTGTAATGTCAGCAAGCTGCTTTTGAGATGGTTCATCAGAAGCTGAAATTCCAGCGATAGGAATTTGTTTTAGGCCGTATCGTTGTTCCCAGTAACCATAGGCAGCATGAGAAACTAAAATTTCTTTCGTTTTTGCGTTCGCTACAGCTGCCTTAAATCCATCGTCTAAATCAGTAAATTTAGTTTGAAGTGCTGCAAAGTTTTTTTCGAATTCTTGTTTATGTTCAGGTTGTAATTCTACAAGTGCATTTTTAATTTTTTCTGCCTGTTTCATTGCTAGAGTAGGATCTAACCAAACATGCGGGTCTTTATCGTGATGATGTTCATCTTCTTTATGGCCATCTCCATGATCATGATGCTCTTCTTCAGTAGAAGCACGAAGCTCAATACCTTTAGATGCATTTACAATTTTAACATTTTCTTTTTGTAATGTTTTTTCCATTTTTTCAGCAAATGGTTCTAATTCAGCGCCGTTATAAACAAATAAATCGGCTTTTGCAACTTGTACTGTTTGTTTTTGACTTGGTTCAAATGTATGTGAATCTGCACCAGGTGGGTAAATCGCTTCAACATTTACATAGTCGCCACCGATTTTCTTTGCGAAATCAGCAATTGGGAAAATCGTTGTATAAACTGTTAGCTTTCCATCTTTCTTGGCATTACTTTCTTTTTTATTTGAGCAGCCAGCGAAAATTAAGGTAAAAATAAGTAAGAATGAAAATATAGTCAATCTTTTAGGCATGAAGTTCTCCTCTTTTCTTTTTTACGGATATATTTTCCCCAATTATAGAAGAAAAATATCATTTTAATACAAAACGGAATAATTACGTTTTAGTTTGCGAACTTAGTATAATACATCTTTAATAAAGTTGCAATAAATAATAATCATTCCGATTTGTTTTTGTTATAAAGTTGTCAAATATAGGTGTATTATTTTTGCAAATGCATGCATATGTGACAACGCTGTTTTCATATATTGAAAAGGAGGTAAAGAGGGGGATGAGCGCTTGGGTTACTTAATGGAAGCTATTTTATTAATATTAGCGGTAGTATTGCCATTATCTTTCGTATTAATTTTTTTAAGAAGATTAATAAGTAATTTAGGGGACGCTACAACAATAACGAAATTACAAGAGAGAGATGAGAAGAAAGAGTGAGTAAAGCACTATGCGTACGCATAGTGTTTTACTTGTGGTAAAATAAGAGCAGGAAACTCCTAAAGGTTGTATTTTACTAAAGGAGAGAAAAGTAAAATAAGAGGTATATGCATATATGAATAAGCGAACAGCGTTAATACTTGGTGCAAGTGGTTTAGTTGGACAAGAGATAACGCGTCTATTACTTGGATCAGATTACTACGATTCGGTTACTATTTTTGTAAGAGAGCCAATGCAATTGCAACATGAGAAGTTACAGCAGAAACAAGTTGATTTTTCGGTATTAGAGGAATATAAAGAGTTCTTTGCTGTGGATGATGTTTTTAGTTGCTTAGGAACAACAATAAAAAAAGCAAAAACAAAAGCAAATTTTAAAAAAGTAGATTATGAATATACGTTACGAGCTGCGTGTTTAGCTGAAAAACAAGGGGTACAAAATTTCCTTGTCGTGTCTTCTATGGGAGCGAATCCTAAATCATTCTTCTTTTATTCACAAGTGAAAGGAAAAATGGAAGAAGAATTGCAAAAGTTAGTGATTGGTGGTATTCACATTTTTAGACCATCATTATTAGTAGGAAATCGACAAGAATTTCGTTTCGGCGAACGAATGGCTGAAAAGTTATCTCGTATTATTCCGTTTATCTTTAAAGGAGCTTTCAAAAAATATAAACCAATTTCAGCTAAAGATGTGGCGAAAGGGATGTATATAACCGCGCTGCGAGAAGAATCGGGTATCCATACTTATAATTCAAATGAAATTACAACGATAGAATAAATAAAACCGAGAAGAATGACTTCTCGGTTTTATTTATTCGTATGAATTTTTCCTGGTGCTCGCTTATATTGGTGAGGTTCTTGCAATTCAAAGCCAAGTTCATTGGCCGCTATTCTCGGAAAATACGGATTGCGAAGTAATTCACGTCCGATGAAAATTAAATCTGCTTCGTTATTATTTAAAATTTGCTCTGCTTGTACTCCGCTCGTAATCAATCCAACTGCACCAGTTGCAATGTTAGCATGCTCTTTAATATGTTTGGCATATTGTACTTGATAACCGGGATACACATCAATATGTGCTGGTACAACTGCGCCAGAACTACAATCGATTAAATCTATTCCCTGTTCTTTCATCCACTTTGTATACTGAACGTAATCTTGAACCGTTAGCCCGTCAGGATGATAATCATTTGCTGAAATACGAACGAATATTGGTCCGTCCCAAACTTCATTTATCGAGTCAATGATTTCGCGTAAGAAACGATAGCGGTTTTCAGGTGAACCACCATATTCATCAGTCCGCTTATTGGAAAGCGGAGAAAGAAATTCATTAATAAGATAACCGTGAGCACCGTGTATTTCAATAACATCAAATCCAGCTTGTTTTGATCGTACTGCAGCTTGCTGAAAAGCTAATACGGTATCTTTAATTTGGTGTTTGCTCATTTCTATTGGCATTTTCATTGTTTCATTAAATGGAATGGCTGAAGGAGCTAACGCATCTGTTTCTAGTTCTGCTTTTCTTCCGGCGTGAGCGAGTTGAATGGCAGCTTTTGCACCATTATCATGTATAAAAGTAGTCGTTTTATGTAAGCCTTCAATTAAACTGTTATCCCAAATGCCTAAGTCTTTATTTGAAATTCGACCTTCAGGTAACACGGCTGTTGCTT
Source organism: Bacillus sp. FSL R9-9497 (assembly GCF_038005805.1). Taxonomy (NCBI): domain Bacteria; kingdom Bacillati; phylum Bacillota; class Bacilli; order Caryophanales; family Bacillaceae; genus Bacillus; species Bacillus sp. FSL R9-9497. The sequence continues at coordinate 1,896,549 of NZ_JBBOTY010000001.1, forward strand.
CAATCATAACTAAACCAACTTGACCGGCAGCTCTTGTTCCATAATGAATGAGATGGAAATTCGTTACTTGGCCATCCCCGTTTTCCGATGAATACATGCACATAGGTGACATAACAATCCGGTTTTTTAATGTAACGTCCTTAATTGTATAAGGTGAAAAAAGTTCGGAATTCATCCAATAGCCTCCTAGATTGAATTTTCTTACATTGTATCATTCTCTTTTTTGTTTCTCTAATAAAACGCTTATACGAAAAATTTTGTATATTCGTGTTACAATGACTAATATGAACTGAATTGGAGGATGGCATATGTACCAGGCTTATTATGAAAGCGAAGTAGGTTTGCTTGAAATTACAGCGAATCAAGAAGGAATTACGTCTGTTATATTTGTTGATGAACGACAAGAAGAAAATAAAAATGAAATGATAGAACAATGTATAAATGAGTTAGATGAATATTTTAAAGGGAAAAGAAAAGAGTTTACGGTCCCGCTGTCTGCGGAGGGAACAGCATTTCAAAAAAATGTATGGGATGCACTTTATACTATTCCGTACGGCGTAAGTGCTTCATATTTAGATATTGCAGAGAAAGTTGGAAATACAAAAGCTGTACGGGCAATAGGAGGGGCAAATAGTCGGAATCCAATTTCAATAATTGTTCCATGTCACCGTGTAATAGGGAAGAGTGGAAAGCTTGTTGGATATGCTGGTGGTTTATGGAGGAAAGAGTGGTTATTAAAACACGAAGGTATTTTGAAATGACGTATGGATGGGAAGAGGGATTGTTTTGAAATGTATAAATTGTGGGCAACCTTGCGAGGAGGAACAGTTAAATTGTGCAAGTTGTCAGCGAAACTTGGATAATGAACAAGATGAAGGTAGCTCGTTAATAGATAAAGAACTAGAAGTATATGTAGGGAGACAATATCCGTATTACAAAAGGAAATGGGAGCTTGAGAATAAGCGGATTGCTAGGTGGAGCTGGAATGGTTGGGCTGCTATTTTCAATATAGGCTGGCTAGGATATCGTAAGTATTATGTACCAGCTGCTTTATTTATGTTGTTATTAGTAGCGTGTGATGCATTTTCGTATTATATGGGATTTAATGTAGCGTTGCCAATCATTAATATGGTGCCTCTTACGTTTTTATTACTCATTTTTATTCTATTTGGAATGGGGATTTTTGCAAATGAATTGTACTATCAATTTGCGGAAAGACGTATATACCGAATAAAAGCAAGAGAAATAAAAGATAAATCAGTTGAAAACTATCTAATCAATGATAGCGGCGGAACGAGCAAAATGGGAGCGACAATCGTTACTATTTTAGCAGTTGCTAGCATATTTTTTAGTCATTTCTTTTTTCCGACTGATCGAGACGTTATTCAAAAGGTTCGTACAAGTTCGCTTTATGAATATCCTTTCTTTTCAATAGGTGAATCTTTCGAAAATTATTTTCAAAATTCAGGTTGGATATATTATCGTGGAACGGAAGGGTTAGAATTAGTAGAATTCCAAGGATATAACACCGGAACGCCAAGACAAAAGGTGAAGATTCAATTTGTTGTCGATTATAAATTAGGTGAAGTGGAACCATACTCACTTATGGTTAATGGTGAATCTAAAACTGAAGAAGAGTTTTTGAAGCTGATGGAAGAAATATTTAAAGTTCAAAATCCATTTGATATAGAGGATGGATTACAAGTAAATGCTATTCAAGAAAGCGGCTGGAAAGAAATTTCCGATCGCTTTTTTCTATGTTTGTTAAAATAAATATTTAAAATAATCAGAATCTTTTGTATAATAAAATATATTATATAGGATTTAACTTATACATATAGATTGGGGGAAGGAAGAATGAAGAGAAAGACAACAACAATTGCTGCACTTGCGTTAACGACGAGTGTATTGGTTGCAGGGTGTGGGAATGGTGAGAAGGCTTCGACAACGAAGAAAGAATCGAATAAGGGAATGGCAGATAAACAAGTTTTAAATTTGCTAGAAACAGCTGAAATTCCTTCAATGGATACGTCTAAATCAACGGATTCTGTATCTTTCCGTGTATTTGTAAATGCAATGGAAGGTTTATATCGTCTAGATAAAGATAATAAACCAACACCAGGTATGGCAAAAGATGTGAAGATTAGTGAAGATAAAAAGACATATACATTTGAATTACGTGATGCGAAATGGTCAAATGGTGATCCAGTTCGAGCACAAGATTTTGTATATGCATGGCAACGTACATTAGATAAAGCATTAGCGGCAGAATATGCATTCATTTTATTTGATGTGAAAAATGCACAGAAAGTAAATAAAGGAGAATTACCAGCAGATCAATTGGGTGTTAAAGCGAAGGATGATAAAACGTTAGTAGTAGAATTAGAGCAACCAGCACCTTATTTTCTTGAGCTTACGTCGTTCCCTACATTTTTCCCATTAAATGAAAAATATGTGAAAGAGCAAGGAGATAAATACGGATTAGAAGCAGATAAATTAGTATATAATGGACCATTTACAATGAGTCAATGGAAACATGAACAAAATTATCAGTTAAAGAAAAATCCTAATTATTGGGATAAAGATACTGTAAAGTTAGACGAAATTAATGTAAGTATTGTGAAGGAAACAAGCACGGGAGTAAATTTATATGATAGTGATCAAGCAGATCGAGTTATTTTAACTTCTGAATTTGTTGATAAATATAAAAAGAATAAGCCAGATGAATTTAAAACGAAGTTAGATCCACGCATATATTTCTTACGTTTTAACCAAAAAAATGCAACATTTAAAAACCAAAAAGTACGTGAAGCGATTGATTTAGCATACGATAAAAAAGGAATTGCTGATGTCATTTTAAATGACGGTTCATTGCCAGCATATTTCTTAGTACCTGAAAAATTCACGACAGGTCCGGATGGAAAAGATTTCCGCTCTGTAAATAAAAACTTCCGTGATAGTAAAGATAACGCAGAGAAAGCAAAAAAATTATGGGAAGAAGCGAAGAAAGAGCTTGGTCAAGATACAATTACGGTTGAATTACTAAACGATGATAACGGTAGCCGTAAAAAAGTAGGCGACTTTATTAAGGAAGAACTAGAGAAAAACTTGCCTGGTATTAAAGTGAATTTGAAACAGCAACCATACAAGCAGAAGCTAGATTTAGAAAAGAAATTCCAATATGAATTCTCATTATCTGCATGGAGCCCTGATTATCCGGATCCAATGACTTATATTGATATGTTTGTTACTGGAAGCTCATTTAATGAAATGGATTATTCTAATCCGAAGTATGATGATTTAGTAGCGAAATCAAAAGGAGAGCTATTAAAAGATGATAAAGCACGCTGGAATGCACTTGCGGAAGCTGAAAAAATCTTAATTGGTCAAGACGCAGCAATTTCTCCTACGTACCAACAAAGTACAGCTTATTTAGAGAAGCCATTTGTAAAAGGCATTGCTAACCATACGTTTGGCGGGGACTTCAGTTATAAATGGGCATATATTACAAAAAAATAGTATAATAAAAGATGAGTGAATTTTCGCTCATCTTTTATTTGTATAAGGAGGAATTATAGTTGTTAAGAGGAATCAATCATATTTGTTTTTCGGTATCTAATTTAGAAAACTCTATTATGTTTTATGAAAAAGTATTAGAAGGAGAATTATTAGTTAAAGGAAGAAAATTAGCTTATTTTAACATATGTGGAGTATGGATAGCGCTTAATGAAGAGACGCATATTCCGAGAAATGAGATTCATCAATCTTATACGCACATTGCATTTTCTGTTGAACAAGAAGACTTTAAATGTCTAATACAGCGATTAGAAGAAAATGATGTTCATATTTTACAAGGAAGAGAACGTGATTTAAGAGATTGCGAATCTATATACTTTGTTGATCCTGACGGTCATAAATTTGAGTTTCACTCAGGGACACTGCAAGACCGTTTAAATTATTATAGAGATGAGAAACCTCATATGACATTTTATTAGGGAGGGATAGCATTTGCATGCACTTGTAATTGGTGGAACAGGAATGCTAAAGAAAGTTTCTATGTGGCTTTGTGAGAAAGGATTTTATGTTTCTATTATCGGGCGAGATGAAGTGAAATTAGAAAATGTTAAGCGAATGAGTTCTGCACCAGAAAATATTACATGCCTTTCGTTAGATTATCATAATGATGAAGATGTAAAGCTAGCTATTAAAAGTACAATTAAGAAAAATGGCCCAATCACATTAGTTGTTGCATGGGTACACACAAGTGCAAAGCATGCACTATCAAATATTTGTAAAGAACTAGATTTGTCGTCTAAAACATATAGTTTATTTCATATTTTAGGTAGTAAAGCATCACGTATGCCTGCACAAAAAATAGGGAGTACGCGATGTATTTATCATAGAATTATTTTAGGCTTTATTTTAGAAGATACATATGGAAGATGGCTTACTCATGAAGAGATAGCTGATGGAATTATAAAAGGGATTGAAAGTAAACGAGCGGAGTGGATTGTAGGGAGAGTTGAACCGTGGGAATTACGACCAACATGGTGAGGGGGAGTAAGAAATGAAAACAACTATATATGTAACAAGGCATGGTGAAACAGAGTGGAATGTAGCGAAGCGAATGCAGGGACGGAAAAATTCTGCTTTAACTGAAAATGGTATAGTTCAGGCGAAACAATTAGGGAATCGAATGAAAGATTTACCAATCCATGCGATCTATAGTAGTCCGAGCGAAAGAACACTTCATACGGCAGAGTTAATAAAGGGGGAACGTGATATACCCATTATAGCGGATGAGCATTTCTATGAAATCAACATGGGTATATGGGAAGGACAAACAATCGCGGATATAGAAAAGCAATTTCCAGAAGAAGTACATCTGTTTTGGAATGAGCCACATCTTTTTCAGTCAACATCAGGCGAAAATTTTGAGGCTGTTTATGAAAGAGTAATTGAAGGGATGCAGCTTCTTTTAGAGAAGCATAAAGGACAAAACATATTGATTGTGTCTCATGCGGCAGCAGCAAAATTACTTGTAGGGCATTTCGCGGGAATTGAAATAGAAAATGTGTGGGATGATCCATTTATGCATAGTGCCAGTTTGAGCATAATAGAATTTGAAGAGGGTATCGGTAAAGTGAAACAATTTGCAGATATAAGTCACTTTCAATAAATGTAAAAAAGGCCGCAAAACGGCCTTTTTTTGGTGGTATAAAAACTAGCAGTTACGTTTTTTATACCAGAAGTGATCGAATTTCTTATTTTTGCAAGATGGGAATTTATGTCCGCCTTTGCAATCATTCCATTTGTGTCCGCTATCGTGACAGTCTTTACCATGATCACATGAATCATCGCAAGAGTGACCGTGTCTGTTAGGGAAGAATTCGCATTTTTTACAGAAACTTCGTTTTGTCCAGAAAAATTTCTTTTCAAAGCGTATGCATTTTGTAATGAATGTACAATGTTTTCTGCGAGTACGTTTCGTAACTAATACGCATTCTTTTCTACGCGTTACTTTCGTAACGAACGTCCATTTTTGAACACGTACACGAGTACATTTCGTAACAAATGTCCATTTTTTCACATGCGTACATTTTGTAACGAACGTACAATGTTTCACGCGAGTACATCTTGTTCTTGGACATTTACCCCCAGTTGTACATTTACATCCAGTTGTACAATGATGATGAGTGAATTTATCATCATCGCATTCAAAAGTACTTGGATCTTGGTGTAAGAAATCCTCCATCCCAGCACTTTTGATTTCTTCGACAGCTTTTCTAATATCACGTTTCATAGAAATCCTCCTTATCATGTATTAAAGTGAAAAGGTATTCTTTTTCCTTAACATGATATGTATGTAGGCATCTTTCTGAACAGGACAAGAGTGTAATTTTATATAAATAGATGATTGCGGATGTATGGACAAGAAAAGGCGCATACATTGAAGGAAGAGAACTGAGAAGGGATGAGAAAACATGCTGCCTTCATATGATTTTTTTGTTCATCCAATGTACTTAGTGGAATTGAAAAAGGACATTTGGTCAGATAGTCCAGTGCCAGCAAAATTAACTTATGGAAAAAAGAAGTATGATATTGATATCGTATACCGAGGAGCTCATATTCGCGAATTTGAGAAAAAGTCTTATCATGTTATGTTTTATAAGCCTAAAAAATTTCAAGGTGCGAAAGAGTTTCATTTGAATTCGGAGTTTATGGATCCGTCTCTCATACGAAATAAATTATCTTTAGATTTTTTTCATGATATTGGTGTACTTTCGCCAAAATCACAACATGTATTTATAAAAATTAATGGTCAAATTCAAGGTGTGTACTTACAGTTAGAATCGGTTGATGAAAATTTTTTGAAAAATAGAGGATTACCGAGTGGTTCTATTTATTATGCGATAGATGATGATGCGAATTTTTCATTAATGAGTGAACGAGATAAAGATGTTAAGACAGAGCTCTTTGCGGGTTATGAATTTAAATATTCGAATAAAAATAGTGAAGAACAACTGAGTGAATTTGTATTTCAAGCGAATACTTTGACGAGGGAAGCCTATGAAAAAGAAATTGGGAAGTTTCTACATGTAGATAAATATTTACGATGGTTAGCAGGAGTTATTTTTACGCAAAACTTTGATGGTTTTGTTCATAACTATGCACTATATCATAACGATGAAACAAATTTATTTGAAGTTATACCGTGGGATTATGATGCGACTTGGGGGCGAGATGTACAAGGGAGACCGCTTAATCATGAATATATTCGTATTCAAGGTTATAATACGTTGAGTGCAAGATTGCTAGACATACCTGTATTTAGAAAGCAGTATCGAAGTATTTTAGAAGAAATATTAGAAGATCAATTTACAGTTTCGTTTATGAGGCCGAAAGTAGAAGGGTTGTGTGAATTGATTCGTCCATATTTACTACAAGATCCATACATGAAAGAAAAATTAGAAACATTTGATCAAGAGGCTGATATGATTTATGAATATATAAATAAAAGAAGAAAGTATATACAAGACCACTTACATGAATTGGATTAATTTTGAAAGAGATTGAGACGTTATCAATCTCTTTTTTTTTGTATAATAAAGATGTATCAATAAAAATGAAGTAATATATTTGATAGAGAATGGGGATGCGGATATATGACGATTAAATGGATTGATTGGGTAAAACAAATACAATCTATAGCTCAAGCGGGTTTAACGTATTCTAAGGATGTGTATGATATTGAGCGTTTCCAGCAATTACGAGATATTTCTATTTCAATGATGTCACATTACACGAAAACAGATTGGGAAGTCGTAGAGAAATTATTTGCAAGTGAGACAGGCTATCAAACACCTAAAGTTGATATAAGAGCGGTTGTTTTTCAAAATGAAAAGTTATTATTTGTGAAAGAAAAAAGCGATGGGAAATGGGCATTGCCAGGTGGATGGGCTGATGTCGGTTATACGCCAACCGAAGTTGCAGCAAAAGAGGTTTTCGAAGAGACTGGTTATGAGGTAGATCATTTTAAGTTACTAGCTATATTTGATAAAGAAAAACATCAACCATCTCCATCGGCGACGCATGTATATAAGATTTTCATTGGATGTGAGATTATTGGTGGAGAAAAGAAAACTAGCATTGAAACAGAAGAGGTGGAGTTTTTTGGTGAAAATGAATTGCCTAATTTATCAATTGCTAGAAATACAGAAGACCAAATTAAAGAGATGTTTGCCTACATGAAAGACCCGCAGAAAGAGAAATTAATAGATTAATCCTGCTTGAATTGTACATATTGTTAAAATGAAGATATTGGCAGATTGCAGCCTTTATGTAATAATGGGATGGTATGTGAAGAAAAAAGGAGATAAAAAAGAACATGTTAGCAAACATAATAGATCAGTTATTGCAATTTTTTGCAAGCTTAGGTTACTTTGGAGTAGCTCTTGCTTTAATGATTGAAGTAATCCCGAGTGAAATTGTACTTTCGTATGCTGGCTTTTTAGTAGCGAATGGTAAAATTAGTTTTGTGGGTGCAGTTATCGCCGGAACGATTGGTGGTACTTTAGCGCAAATCTTTTTATACTGGCTTGGATACTACGGAGGGCGTCCGGTTGTAGAGAAATATGGGAAATATCTACTTATTAATAAACATCATTTAGACATAGCGGAAGGTTGGTTTAAGCGTTATGGAGCAGGCGTAATATTTTCTGCGCGCTTTATCCCAGTAGTACGTCATGCAATCTCTATTCCAGCAGGACTAGCTAAGATGCCATTAAAACTATTTACACTTTATACGGTTGTAGCGATCATTCCATGGTCAATTCTATTTATATACTTAGGTGAAAAACTTGGTGGGAATTGGCGACAAATTAAAGAGTATGCATCTGATTACACACATTACATAATTATAGGAGCTGTTCTTTTTATTGCTCTATACTTTGGTTTAAAGTATTTCAAAAAGAAAAAAGCAGCGCGTTAAAGTCAATGATAATTCATTGGCTTTTTTTGTTTGTTTCAGTTCTAAAGAAAAGGAGTTGTCCATAATGTGTAATAATAAAGCGTAGCGGAGGAATGTGATGAAAGGGTCACCGTTTATACGTGGAACGATATTTTTAACGATGGCAACGATGATATCAAAAATGTTAGGGTTTATATATGTTATACCATTTACAGCGATGGTCGGTACGAGTGGTTACGTTCTATACACATACGCATATCGTCCTTATACCATCATGCTCAGCATAGCAACAATGGGATTACCGCTAGCTGTTTCAAAGATGGTATCAAAATATGATCAACTGAATGATTATCATACGGTTAAGAGAGTGTTGAAAAGTGGAATCGTGTTTATGTTTATAATGGGAGTCATTTCGTGTTTTACGTTATATATGCTAGCTCCGCATTTAGCTAAACTTGTCATCGATGGGAATGATCAAACGGGGAATAGTGTAGGAGCGGTTACTACTAATATTCGAATTGTAAGTTTTGCGTTAATACTTGTGCCAGTAATGAGTTTATTAAGGGGCTTCTTTCAAGGATTCCAATCGATGGGGCCTTCTGCATTAAGTGTAGTTGTAGAGCAATTTTTTCGGGTTTTAACCATTTTAATAGGAAGCTTTGTCGTTTTATATGTTTTAAAAGCTTCTGTTTCGCTAGCAGTTGGTATTTCAACGTTCGGTGCCTTTATGGGAGCTGTAGGTGGATTAACTGTTTTAAGTGCGTATTATATGAGAAGGAGAAGGCACTTAAAGAAAAAAGAAATGGCAAGTATACCACAAACAACGAAATCTTTTTTCTCGCTTTATAAGGAGCTCTTTACATATTCTATTCCTTTTGTTGTAGTAGGCTTAGCAATTCCGTTGTATCAGACGATTGATACATTTACAATTAATAAACTACTTATACAGATAGGGTATATGCAAGGCGAAGCGGAAAAAATTAATGCAATAATTGGCCTTGTTCAAATGGTTGTGCTTATCCCGGTATCCGTTGCGACAGCTTTTAGTATGTCTCTCGTACCAGAGATGACGAAAGCTTATACAGCAGGAAATACGAAGCTATTGTACAAACATTTTACGAGAACAAATGTATTAGTAGTAGCGATTACGGTACCGGCGGCAATTGGAATGATGGTGTTAGCCAAGCCTGTATATACCCTTTTATTTGGTGCTGGAAATGATCCAGAGATGGGGAGAATCATTTTACAGTATTATGCTCCTGCTTGCATACTATTTTCTCTTTTTACAGTAACGGCTGCTATGCTACAAGGAATCAATCAACAGCAGAAGACGGTGCTAGGACTAGTGATTGGAATTATTGTGAAGATAGTTTTAAATATTGTATTGCTTCCGTATTTCGATTATGTAAGTTTTATCATTTCAACATACGCGGGCTATACGATTTCAGTTGGGTTTAACTTGTGGATGCTTTCTAAATATGTTATAAAGGCAACATAAGCTTTTAAGGCAGAGAGCACTCTGTCTTTTTCTATGTTTATCCCGCTCTAACGGGCAGTAAGATCCTCATCTCAAAATTCAGCGAAAGAAAAGAAGTTTGGTTGGGGGCGGGCAGCCCGTAAAAGCCCGATTGGTGAGGGCTGAAAATCAGTGGGGGGATGAAGCCCCCACTGATTAAAGTTTCACTTTATAATATTTTTCTTATAAAAACGTTTTCAAAATAATTTTTCTATTGAAATTTAAACGTATGTTTCATATGCTGAGAATGGCGGTTTAAAAACTGTGATTTAAGAGAGGTAGATTCCTACATGTAAAAAGAATCGGGGTGATAGTATGTTAAATATATATTTAACAGACCGAAACGGAAAACTACAAGAGATTGAGGAAATGCAAAAGGGGTGCTGGATTAATGTACTTCATCCAACAGAAGAAGAAATTCAATATCTAGTACAAACTTTAAATGTAGACTTAGATTTCATTAAAGACCCTTTGGATGATGAAGAACGCTCTCGTATTGAAAAGGAAGACAATAATACTTTAATTATCGTCGATATTCCGACAGTTAGACATGACGAAGAAGGAAATTCGATTTATGACACGATTCCAATAGGTATGATTGTGATGCCGGATTGTTTTGTTACAATCTGCTTAGAAGAGAATCCAATTTTTGAACGTTTTATTAATCAACGTATTAAAGAATTTTATACGTTTAAGAAGACGCGCTTTGCACTTCAGCTCTTATATACAATTTCTACTTATTATTTAAGATACTTAAAGCAAATAAATCGAAAAACAATTGATTTAGAGCATCAATTAAATCAGTCAATGAAAAATAAAGAGATTTTCACATTGTTAGGCCTTGAGAAAAGTTTAGTATACTTTACAACGTCATTAAAGGCTAATAAAATTGTAATTCAAAAGTTAATGCGTAATAGTACATTTTTAAAAATGTATGAAGACGATCAAGATTTATTAGAAGATGTATTAATTGAAAATAAACAGGCTATTGAAATGGCGGAAATATATAGTCACATTTTAAGTGGAATGATGAATACTTTTAGCTCCGTTATATCAAATAATTTAAATAGTGTTATGAAACTGTTAACGTCAATTACGATCATTTTATCTTTACCGACGATGGTTTCTAGTTTCTTTGGAATGAACGTAAAGGTTCCGTTTGAAGGGGAAGCCCACGGTTTTGTAATTGTACTCATCATATGTGTAACACTATCTTTCACGTTAGCTTTTGTTTTTTGGAAGAAACGTTACTTTTAACGATAAGAAAGCTGCTCTAGCATAGTTATACAACTACGCTAGAGCAGCTTTTTTGCTATGAAATCTCAAATTTTGAATAGAATATAACTTGTACAATGTAATGTATATAAAGGGTATGTATTCCATATAAGCCTTGTTCAATTAATGAAATGGGGTTAAAATTACATATTGTTAATGAAAAGTTGGAGGAAATACATCATGGAATTGTTTCAATTACCGAAAGCATTCCTGCAAATGAATACAATTTTTATCTCCATATTGATCGAAGCACTTCCTTTCGTGCTCATTGGTGTATTTATTTCAGGATTCATTCAAATGTTCGTGACAGAAGATATGGTGGCAAAATGGATGCCGAAAAACCGATTTCTGTCTGTTTTATTAGCTACTTTTTTAGGTATGTTGTTTCCGGGCTGTGAATGTGGAATTGTTCCGATTGTAAGACGATTAATTGGAAAAGGTGTTCCACCATACGCAGGGATTGCATTTATGTTAACTGGACCTATTATTAATCCAGTTGTATTATTTGCTACTTATGTTGCCTTTGGGAGTAGTATGCACATGGTATGGTATCGTTCTATTGTAGCGATTATCGTAGCCATTATCGTTGGAATTATATTATCCTTTATGTTTAAAGAACATCAATTAAGAGATGATCACTTCCCAGAAGTGAATAATAAGCGTCCACTGCGTAAAAAAATGTGGGATGTATGTACACACGCTGTTGAGGAGTTCTTCTCAATGGGAAAATATTTAGTACTAGGTGCGTTAATTGCAGCAGCGGTACAAACGTTTGTACAAACTTCAACACTTCTTGCTATTGGACAAGGTCCGTTTTCTTCATCAGCTGTTATGATGGGACTTGCTTATATATTATCACTTTGTTCAGAGGCAGATGCATTTATCGCTTCTTCGTTCCAAAGTACGTTTTCAACAGCTTCACTTGTCGCGTTCCTCGTTTACGGACCGATGGTGGATATTAAAAATATGTTTATGATGCTTGCGACATTTAAAACGAAATTTGTAATTGTTGTTATAGTTACAGTTACTCTTGTTGTTTATGCAAGCTCACTACTCATTTATGCGATGGGGTGGTAGGTTATGTTTCGAGCATATATATTATTAGGTTTTACAATATTAATTGCGCAACTTCATATTTCCGGTAACATTACGAAGTATATCAATATGAAGTATGCCTATTTATCAACAACAGCAGCAATTATTTTAGGTTTCTTAACGATTGTACAAATTATCGTCGTTTTCCAAAAAGAGCACCAAAAGGAAAAAGAGAGAAATGATTGCAGTTGTGACCATAGCCATTGCGGGCATGATCATTCAAAAGATGAGAATACATGGTGGAAAAAAGCATTTTCGTACTCATTGTTTTGTTTTCCAATTATCTCAGGATTATTTTTCCCAATTGCGATGTTAGATTCGGATATTGTTAAAGCGAAAGGATTTCACTTTCCTGTTGCACAAGCAGAAAGTAAGGATCCATTTATGACAAGACAATTTCTAAGACCTGATACGAGCATTTATTACGGGAAAGAAGGATACCGCGGTGTAATGGAAAAAGGGAAGAAAGAGTTTGTTACGAAAGATAATATTAATTTGAAAGATGAAGACTTCCTAAAGGGTATGGAAACAATTTATAATTATCCTGGCGAGTTTACTGGGAAAAAATTATCTTTTAAAGGGTTTGTTTTTAGAGATGATTCTTCTAAAAAAGAACAATACTTCTTATTCCGTTTCGGTATTATACATTGCGTAGCAGATTCTGGTGTGTATGGTATGTTAGTGAAAAAGCCAGAAGGCGTAGAGTGGAATAATGATGACTGGATTCAAGTAGAAGGAGCGATAACTACTGAGTTTTATCAGCCGTTTCATGCGAATATTCCTGTATTAGAAGTAACAAAATGGAATAAAGTTGAACAGCCGAAAGAACAATATGTATTTAGAGGAGCCGATTGATAAAATCGGTTCTTTTTTGTGGACTAAAAGTTCTGAATGTTGTTAATATTAAACGTGTAGTTCATTTAGTATAGTGATTATTGAAATATTAGGGATAGTTCATTAAAGGGGTGATAACAATGACAGAAGTAAAGGGGAAAACAGCCAATGAGTCAAGGGTGTTCAAAACGAGCCGAGTATTCCCAACAGATTTAAATGATCATAACACGCTATTTGGTGGGAAGATATTAGCGGAGATGGATATGGTTGCTTCTATTTCAGCATCCAGACATTCAAGAAAGGAATGTGTCACAGCATCTATGGACTGGGTCGATTTCTTACATCCTGTTCGTTCTTCAGATTGTGTTAGTTATGAATCTTTCGTAATTTGGACAGGAAGAACTTCGATGGAAGTGTTTGTGAAGGTAGTGGCTGAAGATTTAATTTCAGGTGAGAAGCGTATAGCGGCAACGTCATTCGTTACTTTTGTGGCACTTAGTAAGGAAAATAATCCAGTTCCAGTACCGCGTGTTATCCCTGAAACAGAAGAAGAGAAAGAATTACATCGTATTGCTGTGTTACGTGCAGAACAGCGTCATATACGTAAGGCAGAGAGTAAGAAAGTAGCCACATTGTTAACCTTTTGAGATGAATATTTAGCCATTTAAGTTACTATAGCAGTCGGAAATGGTTTTAAAATGAAAAGCGGACACCTAAAAATAGGTGTCCGCTTTTATAGTTTTTTCATCCACATATCATATGACAGTAGCTACTTAGCAGAAGCAAGCAGCACCGACGATGATTAAGAGGATAAATAATACGACTAATAGCGCAAATCCATTACCATGTGCGAAGCCCATTGTTATTTCCTCCTTTTATTTTAAGATACAACATACAATATGCAAATGAGCTATTGTTTGATATGGACATATATCATGCAATGACATATTTTCTTGAATGATAATGTAATAAAAAAGGGAAGATATAGAAATAACAGTAAGTGGAGAAAGGAATTTATCCATGAAGCACTTTTTCGCTATAATCCTTTGTTTAATAGGTGTATTCATTTGGATGAACATCGATGTAGAAATGGGGAAGGAAATGGCTAGTGAATATGAATTAGGACAAGTTCGATTAGGTGAATTTCAACTATATACGAACGGTGAAGAGTTATATAGAAAATTATTTGAGGATATAAACGATGCAGAAAAATATATATATATCCATTTTTATATTGTAGGAAAAGATGAAATAAGCCAAGAATTTTTACAGTTATTAGAGAAAAAAGCATCTAGCGGAGTAGAAGTGAAATTGTCAGTCGATCGGATAGGTGGATATAAGCTGAAGAAAAAGGTAATTAGCCGATTAAAGGAAAACGGTGTGAAGTTTACATTTAGTAAAAAACCGAAACTGAAAAATGTGTTCTATTCTTTGCATCAACGAAATCATAGACGTATTGTTACGATAGATGGAAAGGTATCATACGTCGGTGGCTTTAATATCGGAAAGGAGTACCTTGGACAAAATCCAAAGTTTGGGCCATGGCGTGATTATCACGTGCGTATCCATGGTGAGGGTGCAGCGGATATGGAAAGAAAGTTCGCCGAAGATTGGAAAGAAGATACAGGAGAAAAAATGCCTATACATGAAAGTATACCTACATTAGGGAATATAAAATATCAATATTTATTTTCAAATGGAAAAGGTTTATGGGAAAAATATGGAGCACTATTAAAGCAGGCTAAAAAATCTTTAATTATAGCTACACCATATTTTGTACCAAGTAAAGAAATGGTGAAAGAGTTAAAAGCTGCATTAAATCGTGGTGTTAATGTGAAAATTCTCGTGCCATTTAAAAGTGATGCCATATTGTTAAAACAAGCTGCCTATCCATATTTGAAAGATATGTTACATGCTGGAGCGGAGATTTATCAATATCGAAATGGATTTTTTCATGGGAAAGTAACAATCATAGATGGAGAAATTGTTGATATTGGGACAGCGAATTTTGATAATAGAAGTTTTTATTTAAATTGCGAGTCTAACTGTATCATATATGATAAAACAGTTGTTGATGAAGTATGGAGTCGATTACAGGTAGACTTTCATAAATCAAAACGATTTTCTGAAGAAGATTTTGAGGAAATTAGTAGATGGGATTGGTTTTTAGCAAGAATAGCGAATGTTTTAGCATCATATTTATAGTATATGGACAAAAGAGAAGGGAGGCGCTTTAATGGACTGTATGAAAGAATTAATGAGATATAGTTATATGCTAATATACAAGGTTGGAGAGTATGCTGGAAAGGTCAGAGACGAAGAATTAAAAAATCTATTACAGCACCATTTACCATATATGTTACAAGCATATAATGAACAAGTAAATTTTCAAGAAGGAGAGAATGTGCAGCATATAACCTGTGAAACAACGGAGTTTGATTTGCATGAAATGGAAAAGGAAACAGTTAGTAAATATACAGGGGATATTCATATTGCAATCAGTTATATTGCGCACTTGAAACGATTAGCTTTAAAGTTTGCTCAAGTTGCAGTGGAAGTTGCTAATCCAGAGTTTCGCTCATTTTTGGAAAATTGTTTCCTGAAAATGAACCGTTACGCTTATAGTGTGTGGCAATATGTTATGAAGAAGGAATATAAGATTACACATCTATATGAAAATGAAAAGTTTGCATGAGAAACTAAGGCGAAATGGTATGCGCCTTAGTTTTTTTACGTCCATTGAGAGAAAAAACTAGTTTTATTGTGTATCGATTGGAAATGAAATAAAATCAGGTTTTGTTATCAGAAAATTTACAAAAATTTACCGTATATTTACTGTTTTTCAATCTCTCCTTTAAAAATAGAGAGTAATATGAGGTTGTACATATTCTATCACAAGGAGGAAACGCAAATGAATAAATGGGTTAAATCATTAACTGCTATGGCACTTGCAAGTTCTTTATTAATGGTAGGTTGTAGTAAAGGTGAGGACAAGAAGAAAGAAGACGACACAACAACACAACAAGAGGATAAAAAGGATAAAGAAACAAGCGGAACCGAGAAGTCTACTGATTCTAAAGAAAAGAAATAAAGTAATAATAAAGCTTCCTCTCATATATGAGGAAGCTTTTTTGTTGTAAATTTATTGAGATTATTGAAAAATAGAAAGAGAATGAAAGAGGGGGAAAACAAATGAAAGTATGTATATTGGGAGCAACAGGACGAGTAGGTTCAAACATAATTAATTTAGCATTAAAGGATTCAGCTGAAGTGAATGCATTAGCGCGTGATTTAAATAGAATAGAAATACAACATGAAAGGCTACGAGTGATAGAAGGTAATGTATTGAACGAAAATGATATAAAGAAAGTGATAGAAGGAAGCGATATAGTAATTAGTGCACTTGGAACGGATCAAAATGGAACATTAGGGAAGAGTATGCCACAAATCATTAAGCAAATGGAAGAAGAAGGGGTTCGTAGAATCATAACAATAGGAACAGCTGGTATTTTACAAGCAAGAACAAATCTAAATTTATATCGTTTTCAATCAACGGAATCAAAAAGGAAAACGACAACGGCAGCGGAAGATCATTTGGCTGCATATAAAGTACTAAGTAATAGTAATAATTTATGTTGGACAGTTGTTTGTCCGACACATTTAATAGATGGTGAGGCGACAGAGGTATATCGAACTGAAAAAGATATATTGCCAGAGGGGGGATCAAAAATTACAGTGGGTGATACAGCACACTTTGCATGGGATCTATGTAAGAAAAACATATATGAAAATAGTCGAGTAGGTATTGCATATTAAAAAACCATCCCGAAGTCGGGATGGTTAAAAGATGATATAACACAAGAAGATGATAATCATAATGATTTGGAGAATTGCTTTCGCTACTGTACTGCTTAAAAAACCAACTACAGTAGCGACTCCAACTAGAAAGGCATCTTTTGGCGCTTTTTTATGCACTAGTTCTGTTATAAATACTGATAAGAACGGTATGATAATAAGTCCGAATGGCGGGAAGAAGAACGATCCGACAATGATAGAAATCATTCCGACACGTTCGCCCCATTTAGAACTACCGTATTTTTTTAAGAAATATCCATTTGCAATAAAATCAGCAACGAAAATGAAAAGAGTGAAAATGACTTGAATAATCCAAAAAGAAGTTGTTAATTCGCCTCCATTTATACCGAAATGGTAAATCAAATATCCAGCCCAGACAGCTAGTATGCCAGGGATAATTGGATAAATGAAGGCGAGAAATGAAACAATGAAACAGGCAATGATACAAATTGTTAATAAAACAGTCACTTTATAGCTCCTTTTTAATATCTAGTTTATGTACAGCAACTTTTTTGACTTGATGTCCATCAAGTTCTAATACTTTAAATTGAAAACCAGCATATTCAATGGAGTAGCCAGCTTCAATATTTAAGTCAACTGCTTGAGAAAGAAGCCATCCTCCGATTGTATCTAAATCACTATCATCAATATGTAGGCCAAACATATCATTTACTTCAGAAATAAGCACCTTTCCATCTAAAACAGTAAGCTTAGGTGTACGCTTTTCAATCATAGGTGATTCATCCGCATCGAATTCATCTTGAATTTCTCCAATGATTTCTTCAAGAATATCTTCCATCGTTAAAAGTCCAGCAGTACCACCATATTCATCCATAACGATTGCCATCTGAACGCGATTTTTTTGAAGGTGGACTAATGTTTTACGAATTGGAACTGTTTCAAATACAGTTAGAACAGGATGTATATAAGATTCAAGTGGTTTATAAATATCTTTCGTTTGATCATGGAATACTTCTTTCGTATTGATCATCCCAATGATATCATCTTTATCTTTTTCGATAATTGGATAGCGTGTATATTTTTCAGTAGCGACGATATCCATATTTTCTTCTAACGTATTTTCAGTAGATAAGCAAATCATTTCGGTACGAGGAACCATAATTTCTTTTGCAACTCGATCATCAAATTCAAAAATGTTATTTACATATTTATATTCGGTTTGGTTTATTTCACCGCTTTTAAAACTTTCACCTAAAATGAGTCGCAATTCCTCTTCAGAATGAGCAAGTTCACTTTCTTTCGCAGGTTCTAATCCGAGTAATTTTGTGAAAAATATAGCTGTACTATTGAGTAGCCAAATGAATGGGTACATAATTTTATCAAATAAAATAAGCGGTCTTGCAAATTTGAGTGTGATTGCTTCTGCTTTTTGAATTGCGAAAGACTTTGGAACTAATTCACCTAATACAACGTGGAAAAAGGTAATAACACTAAAGGCAATAACAAAAGATAAAGTGTTAGCCATTGTTCCAGTAATATTAATTTTTTCAAAGAGCGGTCGTAGTATATGCTCCACAGTTGGTTCACCAAGCCAACCAAGCCCTAAAGAAGTGATTGTAATTCCGAGCTGACAAGCTGATAAATAAACATCTAAATTAGATAGGACGCTTCTTGCAGCTAAAGCTTGTTTATTACCTTCATTTGCAAGTTGGTCAATTCGACTTTTTCGTACTTTTACAACAGCGAATTCTGATGCAACGAAAAAGCCAGAAATAAGAATAAGTACAAAGATGAGAAAAATATTTAATATGTCCAAGCGTGTTCTCCATTCCAAGGTTTGGAATAAAGATGTCACCTCCTGCAATTATGTTATACTTTTATAATAAATCCAAATGAAAAGAATAGTCAAAGGAAAAGGGTAAATATTGGTATGTTTCTGTAATAGTTTTTGAATTTGCTGTTATTTTGTCCGCTATACAAAAGGAATAACCCCCTACTTTTAGATTATAGAGGGTTATTTTAAATTAAGGTTTTGGAACACTTCTCGTTAAAGTGTATGACTGTTGCTTGGAGTAGTTTGTGGTCCATAGTGTTTGAAGGAAAGAAAGTATGCTATATGGGATATAGAGTAGTAATAAGCCGATTGTAACAATTATGGGTGAATTTCCGCCAAATTGAACGATAAATTGTAACAGTCCATTTGCATGAAAAACGCATTCCATAAAAACGAATGAAAGAATAATGGAACCTAAAATTGATTTATGATTCGAAGTAAGCGCCAAAAACAATGTATCCACAAGAAAAGAATCATGTTTTATTTCATATTCATTTGTGTTTTTTAAGAAAGGAATCCATTTTTTTACTGCTTGCATAACGATAATCATGGAAGTACTACATACGATGATAAATGATGAGTAGTAAGGAAGGTTTATAAATTGTGCGATGTATAGAAGTAGTAATAAGACTGAACATTGTAATACTACAGTGCAAAAAGAGTAAGGTATCCATTTCAATACAGTAGTAAACTTTTTAAACGAGTTAGGTACTTTGAAAAATAAATGGCCGATACCCAAACTTATGAAAAATCCGATCGCAAGGGTAAAAGTAAAACGAACAATCGATATAAAATATATTTCCCATATGTAAGGGAATAATGGTGTTGAATGATTAGAAGTATGTATCATTTGGTTTGCTGAGAAAAAGATAGATTCATGCATCCAATCAACCTTTGGAATTGATATAGAAGAAAGCTGTGCGAAGTTTTGAAAAATGCTAATAAATCCATTTTGATAAGAATAATTGTGTGTAATAAAAAGAGCTGGAATAGGACTTATGGCAAAAATAACAATAATACCAATTATAAATTTACATATATGTGAGCGTAATAAGGACATATAACCACCTACTCTTAGAATATTCAGAAAATTCTTATTCTTATTTTAGCTTTTTTTGAAAGAAGTTACAATATATTTTTCATTCAGTAATTCAGAGAGAAGATTTGATAGCAAAAATATGCAAGTGAAGGATTCATGAATAAATTATGACAAGAAAATGAATAATTTTCAGAAAAATAAAATAAATTATTTATTTTTTTCTGAAAATATAATATAGTTATGGCACAGAAAGTATTTTAACATAAGGAGGCTATTTATGAGGATTAAAGGGAATTACGTACCGAAAAGGGAAGTTTTACTGTGCTCAAGTTCGATTACGATAGGGGAAGCGTTAGAGCATTTAAATAAAACGGGGTATCGTTGTGTACCAGTTTTAGATGAAAAAAAAGAGAAATTTTTAGGGAATATATATAAAGTAGATATTTTAGAATATAAAGGATCACTTGATGAGAGTGTAATACAATTATTAAACGATAAAGAAGGATTTGTGAGAGAAGATTCATCTTTCTTTAAAGTATTTTTTACAATAAAAAAATTGCCTTATTTATCAGTAGTTGACGAAAAAGGGGTTTTCCTTGGAATTTTAACGCATAAAAAAGTTTTTGAGTTATTAGAGGATGCATGGGGTGTTCACTCTAGTAAATACTCTGTCATGATTGGAACGCAAGACTATAATGGAGCAATCCAAAAGTTATCGACAGTTTTAAAGAAATACACTGGTATTCAAAGTTTGATGACTTTTGATAATGATGCCTTATTAGTTCGTAGAATTATGTTTACATTAGGAGAAGAGTTTAACGACGGTGAATTAGAGACATTATTGAAAGATTTAGAAGATCACGGATTTAGAGTTGTGTATGTGGAAGAGATGAAAAATCCACGTGAAGTTGAAACGATAGAGTAACATACAAAAGCCATCTAAATTATATTAGATGGCTTTTGTATGTTACGTGTATAAAGTTATTTGAAAATAACGATTGAATAATAGGTGAGATTATAACAATATTTGTGTAAGAGAATAAAAAATGTAGATAATTTCGATTTTCAAAAAAATCAATTTGAAAATATGTTTTTATTTTGCAACTAAATATGTTACTATATGTGTGATAAAAACAAAGAGGTCTGACAACTATACTCCACGTAATAACACTCTAATGATTTAAAAATTCAAAAAAATCAAAAATTAAAATAATAATTATATTAATGATTAGAGTAAAAATAAGGGGAATGGAGAAATTATGGAGAAAGACACTGCTTTGTAAGGGGCATATTTTATCATCTTGAGCAGAGAGGAGGATGCATAGCATATTGTAAAATATAGAGATAAACAATGAAAAAGTGCTATGCAAATGAAGAGCATGAAGGGACGTTTAAGGCCAGGTGATACGGTAGCAATTGGTTTAATGCTATTTGCATTATTTTTAGGAGCAGGAAATTTAATTTTTCCGCCAGTTTTAGGTCAACAAGCAGGAGAGAATGTTTGGATTGCTACAATAGGATTCCTTGTAACGGGAGTCGGATTACCCCTACTAGCTGTAACAGCTGTCGCGTTTGTAGAGGGGGACTTGAAAGCGCTATCTTCTAGAGTCCACCCTATATTTGCGTTTATTTTCCCATTGATTAGTTATTTAGCAATTGGACCATTTTTCGCGATTCCTCGTACTGGAGCTGTTTCGTTTGAAATGGGTATGAAGCCGTTTTTATCAGAGGCAATGGTTTCAGAGTGGTACATGCTATTTCTTTTCACGATAGTTTTCTTCGGAATAACGTGGTATTTATCATTAAATCCATCTAAATTAGTGGATTGGTTCGGAAAGTTTCTTACACCATTATTAGTATTAATTGTCGCTGTTATTGTCGGAAAGGCAATTATTGATCCAATTGGAGAGCCAGCTGCGCCGTTAGCTGCTTACAAAGAAAATGCTTTCTTTGGTGGATTTATTCAAGGATATTTAACGATGGATGCAATTAGCGCGCTCGTATTCGGAATTGTCGTTGTACAAGTTATCCGCTCTAAAGGGATAAAAGAGAGTAGTCAAATTGCAAAAATAACAGTAGTATCAGGTATTATCGCTGTACTTGGTTTAACGTTAATTTATTTATCGCTTGCTTATCTTGGTTCAACAAGCACATCACTTGGTATCTCAGAAAACGGTGGTCTTATTTTAACGAATGTTGTAAATGAGCTATATGGGACGAGTGGTAAAATTTTATTAGGGCTTGTTATTATACTCGCTTGTTTAACAACTTCTGTTGGGTTAACATCTGCGTGTGCGGGTTTCTTTACAAACTTATTCCCAAAACTTTCGCATAAAACGATTGTAACAATGGTATGTGTATTTAGTTTAATTGTATCTAACCTAGGTTTAACACAATTAATCGCAGTAACATTACCTGTGTTAATGATCATTTATCCAGTTGCAATTGTATTAATTGTACTTTCGTATTTCCATAAGTGGATTGGGAAGCGTAATACAATTTATATTGGAGCTATTTTAGGTGCATTGTTAATTAGTTTCTTTAACGGTTTAGAAAGTGCGAAAATTAAAATTGACGCGATTTCTAATGTACTACAAATGTTACCGTTATATAACGAAGGAATCGGATGGTTAATTCCATCATGTATTGGCGGGATTCTCGGTTTCTTCTTCTATAAATCAAATGAATCAAGTGAATTACAAAAGAAAGGTGCTTAGGCACCTTTCTTTTTTTGAAGGGGATTTTTGTATTTTGTCTAAGTAATAATTGGGGGGAATGATAAATGGCTAATTTTGAAGATTTTTTAAATTTGGATTTGAGAATTGGAACTGTAATACATGCAGAGGAATTTAAAGAAGCGAGAGTACCAGCGATTAAACTAGCAATAGATTTTGGAGAAATCGGGATAAAGCAGTCAAGTGCTCAAATTACGAAAAGGTATAGTCCAGAAGATTTAATCGGTCAACAAATCGTTGCTGTTGTAAACTTTCCACCAAAGCGTGTAGCTGGATTCAAATCAGAAGTACTTGTGCTTGGTGGTGTTCCTGAAGCTGGTGATGTTGTGTTACTTCAGCCTAATATGGAATTGCCAAATGGAACAAAAATTAGCTAGGGTGAAGGTAGGGGCTAATATGGATATCGGACGAGAATATTTGCAATGTGCGATTTCGAACTTTAAAGCAACAAAGAAACAAGGGGAACGGGCACTTTCTCAATTATCATATGAACAAATACAATGGTCTTCTCATGAAGAAACAAATAGTATAGCGATTATTATTAAGCATCTGCACGGTAATATGCGTTCTAGATGGACGGATTTTTTAACGTCTGATGGTGAAAAAACAGATCGTAATCGAGATGGTGAATTTGAAGGATGCTATCATTCAAAAGAAGAAACCCTTATAGCTTGGCAAGAAGGATGGAAATATGTTTTTAATACGATGAATACTTTAACGCCGGAACACTTATTGAAGACGGTATACATTCGCGGTGAAGCACATACTGTCATGCAAGCAATTGAAAGGCAAATTGCTCATTATGCATTGCATATTGGTCAGATTATTTACATTGGGAAGATGTTAAAAGAAAATGAGTGGGAATGTTTAAGTATTCCGAGAGGTCAGTCTGCGCGTTATGTAGAGAAAAAACGTTCAACATAATAATAAGAAAGAAACCGATAAAAAATGGGAAAAAAGAAAGTCAGCCAAATAATAGATGGTTCTGTAATCATAAGAATACTGCCAAAAATAAGTCCATATATAATAAGAAAGAAATTGAAAAGTGTATTCACAGGGAGAAATCGTGAGATGAACACTTGCTGTCGTTTAAAACAATCACTGTGAAATAAATAAAAGCGGAAGTACCATGTGGCTGTAATAAGATCTTTCTTTTTCATAATTCTTTTTTTGCATGTATGACAGATAAATGGTGGTTGCATTTCATTACGCTCCATTTTTTATTTTCATAATAATGTGAGACAAAAGTAGGTACAAAGTGTATGTTCCTATATACGCTCCTGCAATAAGGAAAAATGGATTCAGTAAAATTCCATGAATGCTCGTCATGAAAACTAAATCTTGTATTAAAACATCGTATATATTAATGGAAATAATTATACCGAGTACATACAGTGCCAAGTACGCAGAAATATGTAGCACAATAGAGATTTTTGGTTGCTTAGCGGACAAATAAAAAATGAATGATAGAGCGATTGGTAATATTCCTATTAATAGCTTCAATTCATTTCACCTCATTAACAATATAGCCGAAATTTTAACGGTCTATTCTCTAGGGCTTGTACATAACTTGAAATAGAGAGGTGATAGTATGAATCGGGGCTTTTTTTTTATGAAGTTTACAAGTATGCGTAAGTTAGTTTTATTTGTTATTACTACAATGCTAGCGACTTTTTTTCTTATTAGTATGATGGTAACCTCTATGAAAGAGACAAAGTCAACGTATTTATATAATTGGTTAAATGAGTTATCGATGAATGGTTACATGTATGTACTTGGAAAAGAGAATCATTATTTTACACAGGAGTATCGAAATTTGAATCAAGATTTTTCAATTTCTTCTTTTCTCTTTTCTATGGCTACAAATATTCGCTTTAATGATGTACGCAGTTTCGTCGGGAAAGAGCTCCCGGGGTTTGGTAAGTACGATACAGAAATTGTTATTGCGGGTGAGGGTACAAATTATTCTAACTTACCGATAGAGTCGAGTGTTCCTCTTGAAGAAGTGGTGAAGGAACGGACTAGTGGAACTGGACAAGTACCTAAACAAGATACGAGTAAAGAGAAAAAACAGCCGTCCCAAACGACTGGGAAGAGACAAGTTGCGTTTATTTATCATACACATAGCTGGGAATCTTATTTACCTTTACTTAACTTAACGAATGACCCGAATCCGAATAAAGCAACGAGTTCTGTATCGAATATTTCTATATTAGGAGATCGTTTCCGTGAACAACTAGAAGGTGAAGGGATTGGAGCTACTAACGATAAGAGTGATGTTGGTCAAAAGTTAATAAGTAAAGGTTTAAACAGTAATAGTTCGTATAAAATGTCACGGGAAATTGTGCAGCAAGCTATGGCTGGAAATAAAGATCTTCAATACTTTTTTGATTTGCATCGTGATAGTGCCCGAAAGAATGTAACGACAAAAACAATTGGAGATAAATCATATGCAAAGCTTGCATTTGTAGTAGGGAAAGGAAATAAAAACTATGAAAAAAACTTACAATTAGCGACAGCTTTACATGAGGCGATTAATAAGAAATATCCAGGAGTGAGCCGTGGGGTCATTCAAAAAGGGTTCCAGACAGGAAATGGAATCTATAATCAAGACCTATCAGGACAAGCGATATTAATAGAAGTTGGCGGTGTAGATAATACAGAGGAAGAATTGAATCGATCAATTGATGCACTTGCTAATGCATTTGGTGAATATTTTTGGCAGGCAGAAAAAGTGAATGGATAAAGTGAATTTTAAATTGGTGAGAGACCTCACCTGATGAGGATGAGTTCACAGTATTTTTGAAAAAACGTAAGTGTAATGCTTGCGTTTTTTCTTTGTAATGATGAGACGTCACAGAATAGACATAATTTGTCGTTGTTATAGTAATATCGAAATTTGTCAATTTATAGTAGGAGATTTACAAAGGAATTTTCGGGAAAGTAGAGAAAATCTTTTTATAAGGAAAACTTTTTATTATGAAACTGGTAGGGTGATTGAAGTGATTAGGGAAATCGAAATAGAAGATGCAGCATCATTTTTGCAATTAAGTAAGCAATTAGATGAAGAAACGAAGTTTATGTTATATGAACCAGGAGAAAGGAAAACTACAGCTGAGCAACAAGAAAAAATGATCCATCGATTTATGGAAAATGAATATGCAACAATATTTGTAGCAGTTGAAGATGAGAGAATAGTAGGTTTTATATTAGTGAATGGAAATAACATTCAAAGAAAGAGGCATGTGGCAAGCATTGTAATTGGTATTTTGCAAGAGTATAACGGGCGAGGTATTGGGACTAGATTGTTTAAAGAGGTTGAGAAGTGGGCAAAATTACATGATGTATGGCGTTTAGAATTAACAGTAATGGCCCACAATACAAGAGCTCAGGCACTATATAAAAAAGCTGGATTTGAGAAAGAAGGTGTCAAAAAAGCTGCTCTTATTATCGATGGAAAGGACATCGATGAGTATGAAATGGCCAAATTATTAAAATAAGAGGTCGTTATATGAAAAAAAGATGGGCACTACTCGGTATCGTAGCTGCAATAATTATTGTTGGAGTAGCAGGAATCAATTATAAAATGTATAAGGATAAGCAGGCGCAGGAAGTAAGTGTAAATAGCGTATTTCCGAAAGCGAAAGAAACGATTGCTAATATGGATGGGGATATTGCCGTAATTAATAATCCGAATTCAATGCTTGTACTTGTAAATAAAAGTAGGCGTTTACCAGATGGGTATAGACCGCCAGATTTAGTTATTCCGAAAGTGCGCTACTCTAGTGAAGGTGATCAAGAAAAGAAAAAGATGAGAAAAGAAGCAGCGAGGGCGCTTGAGGATATGTTTCAGCAGGCTGACAACGAGCGTATTTTTCTTTTTGCAGTTTCTGGATTTAGATCTTTTGATCGACAAAAAGCATTAAATACGATGTATAAAAAACAAGACGGGGAAGCAAAAACAGCAATGTCTAGCGCGGTTCCTGGCACAAGTGAGCATCAAACTGGACTAGCTATGGATATTACGTCTCAATCTGCTGAATTTCAGTTAGAGACGGTTTTTGGGGAAACGAAAGAAGGTCAGTGGCTTTCTGAAAATGCCCATAAATTTGGTTTTGTTGTTCGATACACAAAAGCGAAAGAAACGATTACGGGTTATCGGTATGAACCATGGCACGTAAGGTATGTGGGAAATCCACAAGCTACATATTTGTATGATAATCAACTGACGCTTGAAGAAGTAACAGAGTAAATGATTGAGGGGAGAGACGTATAATGACGATGTTATATAAGAAAAAAGTACATGCATATATTACAAGAGAAAAAGAGGGGGTTATGCAATTACTTGTTTTTAAACATCGTGATATACATGAAGCTGGTATTCAAGTGCCAGGAGGAACGGTTGATGAAGGTGAAACGTTAGAAGCGGCTATATTGCGTGAAGTACAGGAAGAATCCGGATTGCGTCATTTATGCATAGAACGTTTTTTAGCAGATTACATCATACATATGAAAGAAAAACAGGAATATGAAAAACGCCACTTTTTTCATGTAACTTTACTAACAGATGTAAAGGATACTTGGGAACATATTGTAAGTGCTGGTGAGGAAGATAAAGGATTAGTATTTTGCTACGAATGGGTTGATATTGCAAAATGCCCTGAATTAGCTGGGAAACAAGGTGAGTTTTTACATTTGTTAGATGAAGTATACGCACAGTAATGTAAGAGTCTGAAGCGAAGTTCAATCCGTTTCAGACTATTTTTATTTTTCGGGAAATTAAAGGTGTTTAAATAAGGAAAGTGAATTTCTTTAAAGGGATATTAATTAAGCTAGCTTATGCTTTTGAACAAGCGACAAAGCATAGAAAAATCCCCAACTTATCATGAATAGAATAAACAAAGAGGACAGGAATCCCTGTCCTCTTTGTTTTAGTGATTAAAGTGAAATATCGTTCTGCTCTGTCTTATGATATTTTAATAAACTAAAAGATAAACAAG
This sequence comes from Bacillus sp. FSL R9-9497, assembly GCF_038005805.1. NCBI lineage: Bacteria > Bacillati > Bacillota > Bacilli > Caryophanales > Bacillaceae > Bacillus > Bacillus sp. FSL R9-9497. The sequence goes on from NZ_JBBOTY010000001.1 coordinate 1,924,163, forward strand.
CGGAACATAAAATAAGAATAGAAGCGATGATATAAATTGTACGAACACCGAACATATCAGTAATAATGCCAATGCTAAGCATAGATAGTCCAGAGGCTGTTGAAAGAAGTGCACCATGTGCTGTATACATTTTGGATAATAAAGCAGGGGAGACACTTGATTGTAAAACAGTCGTTTGGGAAATATCTCTAATTTGATAACATGGTCCCATTAGAACACATAGAAAAAGCGCAATAAATCCGCTGCTTGTCATACCGTATAAAAATGTAAGAATACTAAACATAAGAGAGCCAATCGACATAGATCGTATTAAATTGTTTTGAATATAGGAACTCATTTTCCAGGCTAATAGACCACCGATTAACGTGCCAACATAATAACTTGTATTAATATATCCCCACCATTCTTCGCCCTTATGAAGGATAGTCGTAACGTATGCCATCGTAATAGCACCAATCCATATTGTCCCTGCGAAAGTTTCGATTAAGTCCATATATGTAACGGTACGGAGAGAAGGATTTTGAAATAGGAGTTTCCAACCTTCCAATAAAACAGTACTTTTGGAAGAGGGAGAATCTGCTATTCTTTCAGTATGTATGGAACGTAATGAAAAATGTAATGCAATGCATCCGAAAATCATCAAAATGTTATTAATCATGAGTGTAGAAGTAGCGCCAATGAGAAGAACGACAATACTCGTAAATGAATAAGCAGCGGCTTGCACAATTTGTGTTGAAAAGGAAAAGATACTATTTACTTTTACTAATTTTTCTTTCAGTGTAAGGCGTGGGAGAATACCGTATAATAACGGAGCACTCCACCCACTACATAATGAAATGAAAAAAATAAAAGTTAATAGAGCCATAATGTTTGCTGAGAAGAACGGGAACAAAATCATTAATAATAGTAAAAAGACTGTTTTCAGCCATTGGAGCGTATATAACAACGTATAAGATGGAAAACGATTTATTATAAGTGGTGCAGAGATGTTAGCAATTAGATTTGTGATAACTTGTAATAATGGAAAAAGAGCAGTAATAGTAGCTGATTTAGTTGCTATATAAATATGAGTTGTAATAATCATTACATATACGATGTCAGCGAGAGTAATGCATATTTTGGAACCTAAATAGTAGATTAGTGACAGGTTTCTCAATAAGAATATCACCTCTATAAAAAATAGTATTTAGTAATTAGAATAATTGTAATTTAAAAATTAAAATTTTAAAAGAATTTAATTTTTTGTCACTTTTTGAAAGGGATTTTCATGTATAATGAAGAATATATTGATATAGTATTATATTAATGATCATTGTAACAGTGAATATGTACAATAGCTTGTAGCAAACGCCCAAGTGTAAGAAAGGGCGGATAAACCATTCTTTTCTTCATATACATATAGAAAATGAGAAAGAAAGTGAGGGTTGCATATGGCTGCTTGGGTAATTTGGTTTATAATAGCTGGTATTTTATTTATCGCGGAAATGTTGTCGATTACATTTTACATGCTTTGGCTTGGAATTGGAGCTGTTGTCGGAGGTCTTATTGCTTTGTTTGCTCCTGATGCACTACTGTTACAAGTTACTGTTGGTGCAATTGTAAGTTTAACTTTGACATTCTTTACGAAAAGAATTTCAAAAAACTTTCGAGAAGCAAAAGGTTTTACTGATACAGTAGATATGCTTGTTGGTAAAAAAGGGATTGTTATGCAAGCGATTACAAATGAAGCGAATGGTATTGTGAAGGTGGATGGAGATACTTGGACAGCTATTGCAGATTCTTCAATTGATGCTGGAGAAAAAGTCGTTGTTATAAAGAGGCATAGTACTATATTACAAGTGAAAAAGGAGAGTGAATAAATATGGTAGCATTAACGTTAACGATTATATTCGCACTAATTGTAGTTACATTTATCGCATTAACAATTAAAATTATTCCTCAGCAAAAAGTTGGGGTTGTTGAAAGATTTGGTAAGTTTCAACGTATCATGCACCCAGGGTTAAATATTTTAATACCAATTGTAGATCGTGTTCGTGTATATCATGACTTACGTATTCAACAAACGAATGTACCACCGCAAAAGGTAATTACGAAAGATAATGTTCAAGTAGAAATTGATACTATTATTTTCTATCAAATTGTTGAACCAGAACTTGCGACATATGGTATTTCAAACTATGAATATGGTGTTCGTAATATTACTTCAGCAACGATGCGTCAAATTATCGGTAAAATGGAACTGGATGAAACGTTATCTGGTCGTGAAAAAATTTCAACAGAAATCCGCTTAGCGCTTGATGAAGCAACAGAAAAATGGGGCGTACGTATTGAACGTGTCGAAGTTGTTGATATTAACCCGCCAAAAGATGTGCAAGCATCAATGGAAAAACAAATGAAGGCTGAGCGTAATAAACGTGCGATTATTTTAGAAGCTGAAGCAGCAAAACAAGATAAAGTCCTTCGTGCTGAAGGGGAAAAGCAAAGTAAAATCTTGATGGCTGAAGGGGATAAAGAAGCGCGTATTCGCGAAGCTGAAGGTATAAAAGAAGCAAAAGAATTAGAAGCGCAAGGGGAAGCAAGGGCAATTGAAGAAATCGCAAAAGCAGAACAAAATCGTATTGAATTGCTTCGTGAAGCGAATTTGGATGAGCGTATACTTGCTTACAAATCATTTGAATCATTAGCTGAAGTTGCAAAAGGACCAGCAAATAAAGTCTTTATTCCGTCTAATGCAATTGAAACACTTGGTACTCTTGGGGCAATTGGAGAAATATTTAAAGAAAAACAAGTGAAGAAACTACCTTCAAATGATACAGGAAAAGAACAATAAAAGTGAGGAAGAGAAATGGGATACCATTTCTCTTTTTTTTTGCGTATATTCCGAAAAGTTTGTACATATCCATGTATAAAGAAGGTGATGCAGTGAAAAAGTATGCAACTCGAATACATGGGAAGAAACTGATTTCGTTACTCCTTTTATATGCGCTAATAGTAATTATGATAGCGTCGATTTTGACGTCATTTTTACATACAATGAAATCGAATTATGCAAATCAATGGTTTGGAAAAGTATCGATGCAAGGTTTTGTTCAAATGATAGAAAGTGAGAATCGCTATTACGGATTTGATTATTTTAAGAAGAATAAAAGAGAGTCAGTTGGAAATTTAATGTTCTCTATTGCGACAGATTTGAAAATTAAAGATTTAAGAACATTCGTCGGTAAAGAAGTACCTGGTATGTCAAAGTATTATTCTAATATTATCGTAGCTGGGGAAGGGACAAACTTGACGAATATCCCAAATGAATCTAGTGTACCGATTGAAGAAGTAACGAAAGAACGGGAAGTAGCAAAAGATAAAGTTACAGAAGCGGAAAAGAATAATCCGGTTCAGAAAAAGAACGGAGCGAAAAAAGGTGAAAGTGCAGTATATATTTATCATACACATAGCTGGGAATCCTTCTTTCCATTATTACCAGGGGCTACGGATCCATCAAGTCCAGATGTAAATGTGTCCTTACTAGGGAAACGTATGAAAGAGCAACTTGAAGGACAAGGAATTCCGGTAGTTCACGATAAAACGAATATGGGTGATTTATTAGCGAGTAAAAAATGGAAATGGCCGCAATCATATAAAGCGTCTCATGAATATGTAAAAGAAGCATTAGCACAAAATAATAAAATTGCGTTTCCAATTGATATACACCGTGACGATCAGCGTAAGAAAGTAACAACAAAAGTAATTAACGGAAAATCGTATGCAAGATTATATTTTATAATTGGGATGGAAAATGAAGGCCGTGCTGAAAATGAAAAAATTGCAAGAGCGATCAATAGTTATTTAGATGAAAACTACTACGGATTAAGTAGAGGGATTTTTCCCAAGTATAAAAAAGATGGAAATGGCGTTTATAATCAAGATTTATCGAAAAATGCGATGTTAATTGAAGTTGGTGGTGTTGATAATACGTTAGATGAATTATATAACACAATTGATGTGTTAACAGAAGCGTTTAGTAAATATTATTGGAATGATGCGGAAAAAGTGAATGGATGAGGGACGGGAGACCGTTCCTTTTTTATTTTGGAATCTTAAAATGTGATATAATGGAATTTTATGAATGTTAAATAAAGGGAGAGAGAAACATGCAAATACTACTAATACGCCACGGAGAATCAGAAGCTGATATTTTACATGTGCATGAAGGTCGAGCTGATTTTGAGTTAACTGACAAAGGGAGACAACAAGTACAAAGACTTGTACAGAAAGTGAAAAAAGATTTTGCGCCAGATTTCATTTGGGCAAGCACATTAAAACGCGCTCGTGAAACGGGTGAAATATTAGCAGAAGCAATTGGTTGTCCAATTCAATTAGAAGAGGAATTAATGGAGTTTAATAATGGAGTGCAAGCAGGCTTATCATTTGAAGAAGCAAAGAAATATCCAGAGCCAAAGTTTCTTCATGACCGTTTTGAAAACGGAGAATCATTTATTGAGTTTAGAATGAGAATAGAAGGAATCTTTTCTAAAATTATGATAGAGAATACATATGATCGAATTGCAATTGTTGCCCATGGAGGCGTAATTAATAGTCTATTACGTGCATTTTTCAAAATGCCAATTTCAATGGACTACTATTTCAAAATGGGAGATACGGGAATAAGTTTAATTGAAATTGAGGGTGAACAAAAAACGGTGCATTTCATTAATGATACGAATCATTTGGCCGGGATGTAAAGACTTATGTACAAAGTTGTATTTTTCGATGTTGACGGTACGTTATTAAGTGAGATTGATAGAAGCATGCACGAAAGTACAAAAGAAGCGATACGAAGGTTAATAGATAAAGGAATTCACGTAGTTGTTACAACTGGAAGACCGTATAGTTTATGCTCACAATTTAAGGAACTAGGTATAAATACGTTTATTTCAGCAAATGGTGCACATATAAAATGTGGGGAAGAAGTTATACATAAATCAGTACTTTCAAGCGAAATCGTTCATGATATTTCAAATTTTGCTGAATTACATGGTCACAGTGTTTCTTACTTTACAGAAGAATTTGCAATGAATAATATTGCTTCCAAAGATGAACGTGTCATGCGAGCGTTAAATGAAACTTTAAATTTAGAGCGGTATCCTGACAAAGTTAGAAACTTATCAGATGAGATGTATTGCATATGTCTGTATGCTGATGATACAGAAGCTCAAAAATTCATTGAAAGATATCCAGCACTTACGTTTGAGCGTTTTCATGGTTACGTTATAAATGTATTGGAAGATAGTAAAGTATCGAAGCTAACTGCAATTCAAAAAGTATTGGAACATTTAAACATTAGTAAATTAGAAGCCATTGCTTTTGGCGATGGTGGAAATGATATTGAGATATTGCAGTATGTAGGATTAGGAGTTGCGATGGGAAATGGTGGAGAGGAGTTGAAGAGAAGGGCTGATTTCGTTACAACGAAGGCGAGTGAAGGCGGAATTTCTTATGCCTTAAAGAAGTTGCGAATTATTTAAAACTAATAGTTAGTCAGTGTGAAAAATCCTTTTTTAATAATGGCTTTTGTTAATATGTATACTGTTTTAGGGAATTATTTGAGCTCTCCTACTTACAATTTAACTGCAGAACAAATCCTTTATTTTCGCTTAGCAGGGCTGTTTGGTATGTTGCTGTCACCACTTACAGGTCGTTTAACAAAGAGGTTTGAAGTAAGAAAGGTTCTTCAAGGAGGATTGTTGATTGCTATTTTTAGTCTAAGTTCAATGGGCTTTGTTTCGGATCTATCTCTACTTGTAATGATGAGTGTCTGTTTTGTAATAGGTATTGCTATATCCGTTCCGTCTTTAGTTTCTCTTGTAGGTCAATTAGGAGGGAAAGCAAGGGGAATATACTTTTATTTTATTTTTAGGTACTAGTATAGGACCTATCATTTCTATTTATCTTATGAAAATAGGAGGTTATGCTCAAACATTTATTTTATTAGGAATGATACTTTTTATTGGTTTTGTAGCTTCTCTATTTATAATTAATGAATGAGTGGAAAATCACTCAAATAAAGGAATGCGAGGATCTTTCATATGCTCACATAATAAAATATGAATTTGTCCACGATGATGATAAAAGTGTGCAACGATTTCAAGTAACCATTCAAAGCGCGAATAAGAAATCCCCCAATAGGCAGTCATAACTTCTGCTAATTCTATTTGGGAGTAGGAAAGAAATGTTTTAGAGAGAAGGTTGTATCCTTCAATCATCGTTTGTTGCATGTGAGCAACTGTTACGGGCGTATGTTCTATATAAAAGGTATGTAATTCTTTTTCTGAAATACCATTTAAAATGAGTAAATCAGCATGACAAATAAGAGAAAGATGTGCACACATTTCAAATAATGATCGTTTTGAGTGAATCGGTTGTATTTTTAAATCGTTTTCACTATATTGGTTAAGCATATAAATAGAAGTATCAATAGCAACTTTTAGTTGATGCAATGCAGATTGAACAAACATTGTAATTCTCCTCGTCTCCGTATATAATAGTTTCTTGAGGATATTATATCATACTCAAAATTCCGAAAATTCTAGTAGTTTGACTAGCATAATGAAAAGTATTATATTGTAAAAGGTCATATGAAACGTGAAATAGAATGGAATGCAATTATTGAGTTAGGAGTTAGACCAATGAGTTTGAAATATGGAAGAGATACAATTGTAGAAATTGACTTAAATGCTGTAAAACATAATGTAAAAGAATTTAAAAAACATGTAAATGATGAAGAAATTAAGATGATGGCTGCTGTAAAAGCGAATGGGTATGGCCATGGGGCAGTTGAAGTTGCCAAAGCTGCAATTGAAGCGGGAATACATCAACTTGCAGTTGCATTTGTAGATGAAGCAATAGAATTAAGAGAAGCAGGAATTACTGTACCAATTTTAATTTTAGGATACACACCAGTAGCGGCTGTAGAAGATGTAATTCAATATGACGTTATGATGACTGTTTATAGAGTAGAAGATTTACATGGTATAAATGAAATTGCAAACCGTCTTCAAAAGAAAGTACAAATTCAAGTGAAAATTGATACAGGAATGAGTCGTATCGGTTTACAAGAAGAAGAAGTTAAACCATTTTTAGAAGAATTAAACCGTATGGAGTATGTAGAGGTAGTAGGGATATTTACGCATTACTCTACGGCAGATGAAATCGATAAATCATATACGAATATGCAAACAAGTTTATTTGAAAAGGCTGTTAATACAGCGAAAGAATTAGGAATTCAAATACCATATATTCATAGTTCAAATAGTGCGGGATCAATGGAATTAAGTAACACATTTCAAAATATGGTACGCGTTGGAATAGGAGTGTACGGTATGTATCCATCAAAAGAAGTGGATCATTCAGTCGTTTCTTTACAGCCTGCGTTGTCGTTAAAATCAAAAGTAGCTCATATTAAACATGCGAAGAAGAATCGTGGTGTAAGTTATGGGAATACGTATGTAACAACTGGTGAAGAATGGATTGCGACTGTACCAATTGGTTATGCTGATGGTTATAATCGTCAATTATCTAATAAAGGCTATGCGTTAATTAACGGGGTTCGAGTACCTGTTATTGGCCGTGTTTGTATGGATCAGTTAATGTTGGATGTTTCAAAAGCGATGCCAGTACAAGTAGGAGACGAAGTAGTATTCTACGGTAAACAAGGTGAAGAAAATATCGCAGTAGAAGAAATAGCGGATATGTTAGGTACAATAAACTATGAAGTTACATGTATGCTAGATAGAAGAATTCCGCGTGTCTATAAAGAAAATGACGAAACAACTGCAATTGTAAATATATTAAGAAAAAACTGAATCATTTCGATTCAGTTTTTTTATTTTTTTATTCATATCAAATGCGAATATACCCTCGTTATGTAATACGGAGTAAACTTTGCGAAACACACTTTTTAGTTCAACTAAATTAAACTATCACCGGCAGAGATGACCAGTCCCGCAACAAAGATCTAATATACGAGAGTAGGGAAGAGCATCTTGTAAAACGAGGCTGGATAGGAGTATTCAACAAAATGTCCCCAATGTTTATTATAGATGTCTGCTAAAATATCATAATTAGAATAAATTGTTTTTTTAACATATGTATTCACCTAAAAATTAATTAAATTATAATAGTCATGCCTCGTGTTAATTTCAAAACCACATTGTGTATATAGTTTTAAAGCGTGGATATTTTTCGTTTCGACGTCTAACTCAATTGTTGAAACTCCTTCTGTAATAAGAGTATGTACTATATTACAAAGAATATCTTTTCCGTATCCTTTACCTTGATAAGAAGGATGAACGGCGAATCCTGATAGTGTAGTAGATTGCTCTTGTTTAGAAACTGTAATTGTTCCTATCACTTTTCCAGCAATAAGGGCACTGTAAACTTGATGGGAAGATGAATTCATCATTTTTTGTAACCATGTAGCCGTATTTTCTACTGAATCACCAAAAGCTTTACCAGAAATTTCAATAAGATCAAGAAGTGATTCTGAAGGTGCAAGAGTAAGCTGTATATTATTATCTGTTGTTTTTTGAATTTCGTTTGTTTTGAACTCCATACTATATTCACTATATAAATATGGTAACTTCATATGTTTTACAAATTCATTCCCAGAAATAGAATCCCCATTAATAATAAGAAGAGCTTCATCTGTCTCTCTATTTTGTATTTCTTTCATTGCAGTTTGTAAAAGGATAGTTCCGAAACGTTGTTTTCTAAAATGAGGATGTACAAAGCCTATTAGTTCAAGCTTTGTTGGTCTTTCGAAATCATACATATTTAAAGCGCCAATTAATTGAGTACCGTTATAAAGAAGAAAATCGTTTATATAATCTTCATTTCGATTTTTTAAAAAGTTGATATGTAAATCTGAAGAGTAATCAAGATTGTCTTGTTGCCCACAAATATAAGCCAAATCCTTCATTTGCTGTATTTCACTTTCTGTTACAGAACGCTTTTTCTGAATATCCATTGTATACTCCCTCTCATTTGTATTTAAAAATAGGATGGGTGACTTAACCATTTCTTTAATTCCACATTACCTTGCACAGATAACAGTCGGTATAAATAACGATAAGGCTGTCTATATTCTTCTAATTGAGGAATAGACATAATTGTTTCGTAACCACTTTTAAAGGCATGTGCTTCTTTTTCGGTAAGTACATATTCTAGTCCGATAAAATCAAGCTCTCGCGGAGCAACAGCGTAAGCTTCAGTATCTATTAAACCCGTAATAGTTGTACCGTCAGATAAAAATTGAGTAGGATCCATATCAATTAAGACGAGTGTAGATTCCTTTGGTACGGACAGGGAAGAAAGTTGTGATTCAAAAGTAGGGAATGCATTTTGTATGCTTTCATCATCGGAATAAAACATATTCACAAGCTCTTTACTCACGTTTAAAATATGTGATTGGAATTCATCTAGTGGAACTTGGAACTTGCCTGACGGATTTTCTATGAAATCGGCTTTAAATTTATGTATTTCTGCAAGTCCTTTTCCTAGGCTGAATAAAATAGAATCTGGTTGCTCGATAAAAGATTGAACTGTGTTACCTACTAACTTTTCGACCACCACAAATTCACGGCCATTTAAAACATGTTTTTCTAATATTGTTGGGATAGGAAGATTCGTATGTTCTTGCAGCAATGTATGTACAGTTTCTAAATGATGGACGTTCCTTGGATCAATTCCAAATAGATTTTTACATCCCCACCAAAAATCATTATTTGGTTCTTCATTCATTTTAGAAGCACGAACGATAATTTCTGTATCTTCTGTTTGAACGAGAAAAACATCACTTGCATGATCTTCATAACCTGGGTGCAAGGCTTGAACGGATAGAATAGGTGAATTGAATAGTTGTTGTAACATGAAAAGACTCCTTTTTCTGGAAATTCTATAAATTCATTATATAACAGATGATGAGTTATGAGGATAAAGATAAAAAGATTGAAAGCATACTTACATTTATAGTGAAAACTCATTAAAAATATTATATTTCTCTATTTTTGTATGAATTGTCTAAAAATAATGGTGGTAATACTTTAATGTAAGACTCGTATCTTTAAATCTATGAAGAGTAAAAGTAAAATTAAGCATTCATTTATAAGATTGTGAATCACAATAATGTAGGCTATAGAAAATATTTCTCAATAATAAAATGAAGAGAAAAGCATGAAGAAGTAGAATGCATTCATTTATAATAGACTTAAATTAATTAATATAATTAATTGTTAATTTTATTATATTAATTGGATAGGAGAGAATGTTATGGCAAATGTACTCGTAATAAATTTTCCTGGGGAAGGTCATATTAATCCGACTTTAGCTATTGTAAGTGAGTTAATTCAGCGAGGGGAAACAGTTGTTTCTTATTGTATTGAAGATTATAGAAAGAAGGTTGAAGCAACAGGTGCGGAATTCCGAGTGTTTGAGAATTTTCTCTCTCAAATTAATATTATGGAACGAGTAAATGAAGGTGGGAGCCCTTTGACGATGCTATCTCATATGATTGAAGCATCAGAGCGTATTGTTACTCAAATTGTAGAAGAAACAAAAGAGGAAAAATACGATTATTTAATATATGATAATCATTTTCCAGTAGGACGTATTATAGCGAATATTTTACAATTACCAAGCGTTTCATCCTGTACAACGTTTGCTGTTAATCAGTACATTAATTTTCATGATGAGCAAGAATCGAGACAAGTAGATGAAATGGATCCATTATATCAATCTTGTTTAACGGGAATGCAAAGATGGAATAAGCAGTATGGAATGAAATGTAATAGTATGTATGATATTATGAACCATCCTGGTGATATTACGATTGTATATACTTCAAAAGAATATCAGCCGCGTTCAGAGGTATTTGATGAATCGTATAAATTTGTAGGTCCATCAATTGCTACTCGAAAAGAAGTGGGGAGTTTTCCTACCGAAGATTTAAAAAATGAAAAAGTGATTTTCATTTCTATGGGAACAGTTTTTAATGAACAACCTGCTTTGTATGAAAAATGTTTTGAAGCGTTTAAAGATGTTGATGCGACAGTCGTATTAGTCGTTGGTAAGAAGATAAATATAAGTCAATTTGAAAATATCCCGAAAAACTTTAAGTTGTATAATTATGTCCCGCAATTAGAAGTTTTACAGCATGCTGATGTATTCGTGACACATGGTGGTATGAATAGTTCGAGTGAAGCGTTATATTACGGTGTTCCATTAGTTGTAATTCCGGTAACAGGAGATCAGCCATTCGTTGCAAAACGATTGACTGAAGTAGGGGCAGGAATAAGACTTAATCGCAACGAGTTAACTTCTGAATTATTACGTGAGACTGTAAAGAAAGTAATGGATGATGTGACGTTTAAGGAGAATAGTCGTAAAGTGGGAGAGTCGCTTAGAAATGCCGGTGGATATCAAAGGGCAGTTGAGGAAATATTCAAATTAAAAATGAAGCCGTACGTAAAGATTAAATAGATGTTAAAAACACACTTACTTTTAATTTGTAAGTGTGTTTTTAGTATTACGCGTTACATGTGTTACATAAAAATAGTGATAAAGGAGAAACTTTTGTGTATATAAATCGATACCTTTGAATTAGTAGTAAAATTACGTTAAAATAATACTAAGAAAATATATAAGTTTTGGGGGTAATGAATGAAGAAAGTATTTGAATACGTATTATTAACAATTGGCTCAATTATAGTAGCAGGTTCATTAGAGCTTATTTTAGCACCTAATGGATTAGTAGATGGCGGGGTAACGGCTATTGCTATTATGGCAAATAAAGTTGCAGGATTGCCGCTTTATGGTGTGTTCTTAGGAATTAATATCCCAATTTTATTATTTACTGCAAAAGTAATGGGAAAGAAATTTTTTATCCGTACATCTTATGCGAATGTAGTTACAACACTCGGATTAATTTATTTAAAACCATTTCCAGCAATTACGACTTCTGAGTTATTAATTGTACTTTATGGTGGAGTACTGTTTGGAATTGGTGTTGGGATTGTTGTTAAAATGGGTGGAGCAATTGACGGTTCGGAAATGTTAGCAGTTTGGATGAATAAACACTTTAATGTACCGATTAGTACATTTTTACTTGCAGTAAATGCAGTTATTTTCATCTTTGTTGCCATTTTATTTTCAATCGAACAAGCGATGTTCTCATTAGCAATTTTCTATATTGTTACGAAGATGATTGATTTTATATTAGATGGTATTAATCAAGGTAAGAGCGTTATGATTATTTCTGGTAAGAATAAAGAAATAGGCGATTTACTTATGAAAGAATTGCAACTATCTGTTACGTATCTACATGGAGAAGGTGGTTTTTTAGGGGAGCATAAGAGAATCATTTATTGCATTACAAACCGATTCATTTATCCGAAAATGAAAGATCTCGTTCTCTCTGTAGATCCAGCCGCTATAATCGAAGCTTCCTATTCAACAGAAACGACTGGTGTGAAACGTCCGGGAAGGAAAGCTAGGTCAGGTGAATAACTAGAAGAAGGCTGTCCAAAAAGTTATTTTGGACAGCCTTCTTTTTTATTTTGTTGAATTGTTAACATGTTACAAGTTAAATCCACTGTTAAAAAGTTTCCTTGCAACTAGGAAACCAAGCGTCTTTTAATAATGTAGCCAACGTTTCAATTTTATTTTCTGGAATACTACCAAAGCCGAGTAATACGTATGATTCCTTACGTAAATCATTCACGAAATCATATGGAGAAAGTGGGTATAATTTAACGCTTTGTTTTTTAGCGGATTCAATCAGTTCATTTTCATTCATACTGTTATGGACACATAAAACAATATGAAGTCCGGACTGTTCGCCAAGAATTTGAACATTAGCCCCCATTTCTTTCATAATGGATTTTACTAACGCATGATGTTTTCTTTTATATAGTGTACGACTCCGATTAAGGTGACGTTCCCAATTCCCGCTTTGTATAAAGTTAGCAAAAGCAAGTTGTTGTATTGTAGCGACTGTTTGTTTGAAAATTCCATGCAGTTCTTGATATGTTTTTAAAAGGTGTGGTGGTAAAACAACATATCCCATTCGTAAAGAAGGTAAAAAAGATTTTGAGAAAGTTCCCATATAAATAACGCGTTCATTTGAATCAAGACTTTGTAAAGAAGGAATCGGCTTACCAGCGTAGCGAAACTCTCCGTCATAGTCATCTTCAATAATGTATCCGCTGCAATCATTAGCCCACTTTAACAATTCTAATCTTCTAGATAAAGGCATAATAATCCCGAGCGGAAATTGGTGTGATGGTGTAACGTATGCGACATTGGAATTTGTATTGTATAAACTAGAAATATCAATCCCTTTTTCATCCAATGGTATGGGATGAATTTGTCTATCACAGCTTTTAATGATTGCGTGTATACGGTGAAATCCAGGGTTTTCAATGCCGTATTCTTTTGTAGGGCCAAGCAGTTGAAGTAGTAGCCAGAGAAGTGGCTGCGTTCCGGCGCCAATCACAATTTGATCAGGTGAAGAATGGACACCGCGAGAATGATATAAATATGTTGATATATGCTCTCGAAGAGCGAATTCACCTTGAGGGTCTTCTTTGGCAAATAGTGCATTTTCGTATGTAAGTATGGATTCTTGTAATGCTCGTTTCCAATTTGTAATCGGAAATGTATTTTGATCAATAAGTCCTTGGCTACAATCATATTCAAATTTTTCGTCTATCAAATTGCTCGTCTTCTTTGCTGCATTTCGCTTTTTATTTGGGATAACGTCAATATCGAAATTTGCTACAAAAATACCACGTTTCGGTTTACTTTCTACATAACCTTCAGCTAATAATTGTTGATAAGCTGATTCAACAGTAATGCGGCTAATATTAAGTTGTGATGCTAAATTTCTGTGTGAGGGTAGACGTGTGCCGACAGAAATAGTCCCTTGTATAATTTCAGCTTTAATATATTCGTAAATTTGCAAGTAAATAGGTGTGTTACTTTGTAATTGCAATGGGATAGTAAAATCCATATAAAACTCTCCTTTAAAACTGGCCTTATAAAAAACACTTAAACTGTCACTTAAGTGAAGGGCAGTTACTTTCTATAATAATGATATAACATTTAGAAAATTAAATAAATAGTTAGAGGAGAGTTAAAAATGAATGTTAAAGAAGTAGTAACAGAAGAGCAATTACATGAAGTATTACCTGTTTTACAGCAATTACGAATGGAACTTTCAAAAGAGGAAACAAGCTCTTTATTTCGAAATATGAAAGAAGAAAATTATAAACTATTTTCGCTGCGTAATGAGAATGATGAAGTTGTTAGCCTTGCAGGTGTAGCGATTTGTACGAACTTTTATAATAAGAAACACGTTTTCGTATATGACCTTGTAACAGCAGAAGCACATCGTTCAAAAGGACATGGGAAAGTATTACTTTCGTATATAGAGAACTGGGGAAAGGAAAACGAATGTGAGTCTATCGTCCTCACGTCAGCATTTTCAAGAATTGATGCTCATCGTTTTTATGAAAGAGAAGGGTATGATAAGGTGAGTTATTCTTTTTATAAAGAACTATAAAAAATAAGAAGAAGCTGTCCTGCAAAAGTTGGGAACAGCTTCTTCTTATTTTTTAAGTTATTATTGAACCGTAAATAGGTTGTAAGTTATGGTATATGTATTTGAAAAGGTTATATAGTGTATTTTGTCGAATTGTTTTAATTTAATAAAGAGAATGATTGGAGCGCTTATACTTGAAAAAAATAAAGAAACTATCAATCCCTAATGATGCTAGAGTTATTGTCATATCTGATATTCATGGAGAATTAAATCTTTTAAAAGAAGCACTACATAAAGTTAACTTTAAAGATGAAGATTATTTAATTATTAATGCAGATCTTTGCGAGAAAGGACGAGATAGCGTAGGCGTAGTAAACTACGTTATGAATCTTGTAAAGAACAATTCAAAGGTTCACGTTGTTGAAGGGAATTGTGAAGTTTTAGTTGATGCTCTTCTAAATGAAAATCCTGGTCTTATTAATTATTTATGTACGAGGAAGCATTCAATTTTTAATGAATGGCTAGAGCAATTGGGTTTTTCAGTTCATGAGGGCACTTCAATTCGTGAAGTGAAAGAAGCATTGTTAAGTGAATTTTCACAAGAACTGTATTGGCTAACAGAGTTGCCAACAGCGATTGAAACAGAAGATTATATTTTTGTGCATGCCGGTCTAGAAGATAGAGTAGATTGGAAAGAAACTGAGCGCAAAAATGCGATAGCAATGCCGGAGTTTTTCAATCAATCACATAAAGCAAATAAGTATGTAATAGTCGGTCATTGGCCTGTCGTGAACTATTCTGAAGAAGCACCGTCTAATAATCCAGTTATTGATAAGGAGAAAAAAATTATTGCAATTGATGGAGGAAATGCAATTAAAGAAGCAGGGCAGTTAAACGTATTTATTATTCAGAGGAAACAAACGGACGATACGTTTTCTTATACATATGTAGACTATTTTCCAGAGTACGAAGTAATAGCGGATTTTAATGCGAATTCAGAAATGCAGGGCGGAGTGACATATCCGTATTATTACATAGAGCCTATCGAGAAGGTGCAAGATTACACCGTATGTAAACAAAAGGAAACGAATAATGTGCTCACTGTAAAAAATGAATATATGAAACAACTTAAGTCAGGTGAATATACAGTGAAAACTGATATTTCTTGTGCGCAAATAAGCGTTAGGAAGGGAGATATCGTTTCTCTCATTGATGATAGCTGTTCAGGATATGATTTAATTAAAAAAGATGGCGTAGAGGGTTGGATAGAGAAAGGGATTTTAGTTGAGATAGAAAAAGTGAAAAATAAAACATTAAGCTGAAATAGGAGGGATATAACCTCCTATTTTTTTAAAGGAGTAGATTGCTTGCTGTCTTTAATAAGTAAATAAATCGTACTCGGCAGAATGATAAGCGTCATTCCTAAAAGAATTGCTAGTATAGCATAACCTCTATAGGGAGCAGAAACGATAAAAGGAAGTATCGCTAAAAAAATACCTGCTATCATCATTGAAATACTACTAATATTTGAAGCTCTTTTTTCAAGGTACTTATCATTCCATTCTAATGAAACGGTTGATTTAGTCGTATCAATTTTGGAACTGAAATAACCTATTAATATAAATAAAAGCCCTAATGCTAAAAATATGAAATGATCAAGAGGAAGTGAAAAGCCAAGAGCGATGAGGGCGATGACAATATCGACAAAAAATAAGAATAGTAACATTGTGTTGCCGATCCAATGGAGAAATTTCTGGTTACTCGCTGCTTTAGATAAAGCTAAAAATACAAAGAATAAGAAGGAACATATAATTATATTTATGATTACAAAAGTGCTTTTATCCATTGTTGATGTAGGCGTTCCATTAAAGTCCCATTTCGTAACAATACTTAATGGTAAGAAGAAATAGAGAATAATATTTGTCATAATAATAGTAAGAAATAAAGCAATACTAAATCGTTTATTCATTGAATCACCAGCTTTCTAAATCAATAATTGGTACCTTATAACAAAATTATACAATATAATAAATGATATTTGTTTTGATTTTTCAGAAAAAATATTATAATTATATATGAAATAAAGAGGAATGCAGGAGGGAATTATGCAAAACGTTGTATTAAAGGGGAAGAAAGTTACAATTCGTACAATAGAAGAATCGGATATAAAAACATTATGGAATATCATATTTAAAGAAGAAAGCCCAGAATGGAAGAAATGGGATGCGCCATATTTCCCGTTCTCAATGCAAGAATACTCTTCCTATAAAGAGAAGATGCAAACTCGTTTGAAAGAAGAACCACTGTCAAATTTAATTATAGAAAATAACGGTCAAATCATTGGGACAGTTGGGTTTTATTGGGAATACAAACCGACGCGTTGGTTAGAGATGGGGCTTGTGATTTATGACCCAACATACTGGAATGGTGGATACGGTACAGAAACATTGACATTATATAGAGATTTGCTATTTGAAAAAATGGAGATTGGTAGAGTAGGAATCACGACTTGGTCTGGCAATGAACGAATGATGAAAATAGCGGAGAAAATAGGAATGAGCTTAGAAGGTAGAATGCGAAAGTGTCGTTATTATAACGGAACATACTATGATTCTATTCGAATGGGCATGATTCGTGAAGAATGGGAAGCGCTATGTGTAACGAAGGGGTGAGAAAGATTGTACGCTATTATTGCTACATTTGATCGTGTGTTTACTAATAAAATTACAGAATTGCAAAATGAATTAACAAATGTAATTGGAACAAATCAATTAGCTGGAGTAGAACCTCATATTACGTTAGCTGATTATAATGAGTTAGATGTTCATTTGTATACTGAGAAACTAGGGGAGTTTGTAGCTATTCAAGAAAATATGGATGCAGTAACTTTTCCTTCTGTTGGAATTTTTCCTACTAATGGAACGGTCTTTCTAGCGCCGACCGTTACCGATGAATTGTTAAAACTTCATTATTCTTATCATGATTATTTTAAAACTTTTCATGACAACCCAAATTCATATTACGTACCGGGAAAATGGGTTCCGCATTGTACAATTGCAAATAGATTACATACAAAGCAGTTTTTAAGTGTAATGGAATATATTTATGGGAAGTTTGATTTTGCAACAGCTTCAATTGAGAAATTAAAATTAATTAAGGTGAATTATGAAAATGGTTTTGCCGTTTCTTCTAGTATATTAGCAGAATATAATTTAAAGAGAATGGAGACATCGAGATGACATATATAATTAGAGAAATGAAGCAAGAAGATATTCATGCTGTACAATCAGTAGCAAAAATAGCTTGGCATGATACATACGAAGGCATTATTCCGAGAGAAATTCAAGATAGTTTTTTAGACGAGGCATACTCTGATGAAAAAATGAAATATCGTCTTAAAAATACACATTTATTCGTTGCGGAAGAAGAGGGTGAAGTAATAGGGTTTGCGAACTTTTCACCTGTTAGACTACAAAATGAAGCGGAATTAGGTGCGATTTATTTGTTACCAGATCAGCAAGGAAAAGGGATCGGAAGTGCTTTATTACAAAGAGGGATTAAAGCATTAAATGGGATACGGAAATTGTACATACATGTAGAAGCAGCAAATGAAAAAGGAAAACGCTTTTATGAAGCGAAAGGTTTTGCTGAATTAGAGCAATTTGAAGAAGACTTTGAAGGACATATGATGCAGACAGTAAGGATGGTTTTATACGTATAAGGAGGACTAGTAATGAAAATTTTTGATTTTAGTGAAAAAGTAGGAAAGCACCTATCAGTATTTCAATCTAATTTCATCATGTCGAAAATATTAAACCATCGAGGGAATATACATATCGGTGTTATGCATTTACACGAGAATGGAATCATCGGTAATCATGAAGCAGTTGTATCTCAACTGCTTCTTATTGTGAAAGGAGCAGGATATGTATGTGGGGTAAATAAAGAAAAGATAAATATAGAGGCGGGACAAGCTGTGTTTTGGGAAAAGGGAGAGCTCCATGAAACAAGTACAGAACACGGATTAACAGCAATTGTTATGGAAGCGGAGAATCTTGAACAAGCGATAGTAATGCCTATTATTCAAGGGGAGTTGTAAAAATGATAATTAAGGCGAATCAAGAAGATACCAATGAAATATTAAAATGTGCGGCTCAATCGCTTTTTGAAGGGACGAGAGGCAATTGTCAATTAAGTACCGAGAAAGCGATTGAAATTACAAAGCCGATTGTAGAAAAAGGAGCATACTATTTAATCGTTAAAGAAAAAAATAAAGTAATGGGATGGATATTAATTGGGGAAAATACAGACTATTTTTCTCGTGAAAAACTTGGATTTATATATGAATTGTACGTTTTCCCAGAATATCGCGGGAGAGGATTATCGCGAGAACTGATGGAAGCTGGTATTAAGGAATTAAAGGAGAAGTATTTAGAAATTCGGTTGAATGTATTTGCTGGGAATTTTGCAAAAGAGATGTACGAAGAGTTTGGGTTTGTTGAAAGGCAGGTAATTATGACTTTGAAGTGAGTAGAATAGTCTGAATGAGAGAAGAGAAAATAATGATTTAGTGGCTACTTTATCGCTGGAATTTAAAGCGAATAAGTATAAAATAGATGGTTTGCCTTTATTTTATAGTAGATTTATAGAGTGTGCTTAAAAAACAAATAAATTAGTATTATATAATATATCGTTATTATAGTAAAAGAGAAATTTTGGAAAAATATCATTTTTTTGTTTAGAAATTTTTAAATTATTGATATAATCAATTTGTAGAATTGATTATTGGTTAATTTTACTATTTTTTAATTTTAAGGGGGATTTAATAATGGCAGGACAAATTCGTATGTCACCAGAGGAGCTTAAATCGAAAGCGACTCGATATGGACAAGGTGCAAATCAAATTGAGGACATTTTACGTCAACTACAAAACTTACAAAATGAATTAAGAGGAGAATGGGAAGGTCGTGCTTTCGAAGGTTTTGACCAACAGTTCAATCAATTAAAGCCAAAAGTACAAAACTTCGCACAGCTATTACAAGAAATTAATATGCAGCTTAATAAAACTGCAGAAGCTGTTGCTAGACATGACGAAGATCTTTCTCGTAATTTTGGTCTACAATAAGACAGATAAAAAGAAATATATAATTTAGCCATGCAACCATACGTTGTATGGCTAAATTACTTTAAAACTAGAGTAAGATACGAAGTCTTTCATCAGATAGACTCGCAGTCGCAGGAGTGATAAGTAGTGAAAAAGTTCAAATGGAGCATCTTGTTGTTTATTATTTTAGCTCTTGTACTATCGACAGGGGTCTCCTATTTAGCATTAAATCAAAATGTTAAGAAAGCTAATGAGAATACTACACCAAAAATGACAGTTGCGTTGGTAAATGAAGATCAGGGCACTGTATTTGAGGGCAATAAAATAGCATTTGGAGATCAATTTGTTAAAAATGTAAATAAAAATACGAAACAAGAATGGTACATAGTTAGTCGCGGGGTAGCAGAAAATGGATTGAAAAATAATAATTACAATATGATGATTGTTATTCCAAATGATTTTTCTAGGAAAGCAGTTGCGATTGATTCAGAGATTCCGGAGAAATTAACGTTAAACTACAAAGTAAATGCAACTGGGAATAAGGATTTGAAAGCTGAGGCAGAAAATACAGCTTCTGTTATTTTAGAAGATTTCAATAAGCAAATAATCGACGTTTATTTTGCGAGTATTATCGGTAAGCTACAAGGTGCACAAGATAATATAGGTAAAATAATTGAAAAAGGAAACGTTCAAACAACTATGTATAAAAAAGATATACATAGTCCGTTAGCAAATTACACAAATCAATTTAAAACAGTACAAGATTATACAGGTGTTTCTGTTAATAGTTTCAAAGGATTTCAGGATGTTTTAAAAGGTTTCGGTCAAGCGTTAGATGAAGGGAATAAATCTAACAGTACGTACTTAGATGGTTTTAATAACTTTCAAAAAATGCAAACTGATAACAATTTGTTAGCGAATAATTTCACAAATCAATTCAATCAATATATGAATGATATGAATACAGGCGATGCTTTAAAGCAATTAAGTGCATTGGAATCCGCTAATAAAAGTATTTCAAATCAATTTACGTTTTCAGAGAAAGAACCAAATATTTTAACTGATGCTGCAGCGATTCAAAAATATTTAGCAGATGTAAAAAAACAAGTATCTGAATATGATACAGAACTTGCAGGAAAGTTAGAAAGTGATATTCAAGAGACGGTAATTAAGAAGTTAAAGCAATCTATGTCGAATGATGGAAAGCAAGAAATCTTCATAAATACATTAATGAAACAACCAGATGCTCGAATAAAGAAACAAATCGAGAATTTAATTGCGAAATTACCTAGTTTAAACATGGAAGAAATCGGTCAAAGCGATTTACCAGATGCGACGAAATTACAACTGCAAAATGTAATTCAATTTACAAAAAAATATAATAAAGAAAATAATTTTTATTATGATCCTGTAAATAAAATATCTTTAGGAAACGCTATTAAAGAAGTAAAGGATAGACTTTATACAGAGGGAATTACATTTAGTGATACTGCGAAAGTAATTAAAATGGAATCTCCGCAAATTTTGAAGATAAAGATTCCAGAAGAATTTAAACTAGATGGAAGTACAGAAGCTTTATATATTGATGATGTGGATCGTACAAGTGACTTTCTACAAAGCGAAGCAGGAGAAATTACAATAGCTCCTCGTAATGAAGGGGATATAAAGATTAGCTTGCATGTGAAGCTAAAAGATCCAAACATCAATATAGATGTTTTCTCTCCTGTAACATGGCAGTGGGAATTGAGCGGGACTCATAAAAAAGAAACTAGTCCTGAAAAAGAAGAACCTAATAAAGAGGATAAAGGAACACAAACTGAAAATAGCAAGGTGGAAAATGTGGTTCATAAATCACAGTATGGCATAATGCCGTTAGTACACAATGCTAAAACGCCTATTATTCAAAAAACAGAACAGAGTAATAATGGTGACAGTGTAAAGCCTGATACAGGAGGAAAACCTGATGCAGGAGGAAAACCTGATGCAGGAGGAAAACCTGATGCAGGAGGAAATCCAGACACAGGAGGAAAACCTGATACGGGAGGAAATCCAGACACAGGAGGAAAACCTGATACGGGAGGAAATCCAGACACAGGAGGAAAACCTGATACAGGAGGAAATCCAGACACGGGAGGAAAACCTGATACAGGAGAGAAACCAGACACAGGAGAAAAACCTGATACAGGAGAGAAGCCAGACACTGGGACAGATAACGGTAGCAATTCAAAAACTATTGAAAGTACAACGAATCAAGTTATACATCAAAAAACAGAAAAAATACCAGATATTACTTCTAGTGTATTAATAAAAGAAGCAGTAGATACAGTCGAAAGTTATCAAGGTTTAATGAGCCTTTACGAAATGTATTATGGGATTGATTTAAGAACGAAAGATGTAGGTCCTAAGTTAGAAGAGGGAAGTTTAGATGCAATTGCGACGGATCAATCTTTGTACTACGTATTAAATAAACAAAGTTTAATTGATTTAATTTCAAATCTTGTTTCATCAAGTATTACTACAGAAATAAAGCAAGATATGTCAGGTTTAAAACAAAAAATAAACTCTTATCAACAATCTATTACTAGTGCGGATCAAAATTCTATGCTACTAGCGGAGAAATTAAATGGAACGACGCAACAAGCAACTAGTATGAATGAAAATTTAGGAGAGTATTTAAAAGGTTTAGCGAAATGGCGTGAGAATAGTTTAAAGCTAGTTGAAGAGCAGCAAGTATTAACAACAAATCATGCTGGTGAGCAAACAGCTATTTTATCGTTAGATTCTGGTATTAAATCATTAATGATGCAAAGTCAGTCATTGGTCGAAAGTTCGAAGCATAGTTTAGCAACTTCAGACGATGTATATAAAACATTTGATCAAATTAATGGACAAGCAAAAGAAATTCAAGACAGCGGAACGACAATTGTTTCAAAAGCTGATTTATTATTAAATGACTTTACGAAGAAAATGGAAGATGATAAATCATTCTCCAAAAACTTTACGAAAATTTTAGCGAATAGCCGTATTGGAGATCGTCAAAATGAGATGCTATATGACTTTTTAGCTAGTCCAGTTCAAAAGCAAAATGATGGAGTAATTGTAGCAGGAAATGCTTTTACACCATACTTAATTGTATTAACTTGTTTCATTGTTGCATTATTTACAGCATACGCAATTGCGAATCAAGAAAAGAAACGAATGCAATCAGATCATTTTGAAGAGAAATTCTCATTAATTGATATGAATGTACCAACTACAGTAGTAGCTTTCGGTATATCAATTGTGGAAGGGATTAGTATAGGTATCATTTCTGGGCGTCTTTTAAAGTTCGGTCAGGATCAAAGTTTACTATGGATTGCGTTCATCACATTTATTATGATGGCGTTTGTATTGGTCTCAACCTACTTATTACGACAAATAAAAATGGTAGGAATGTTTATACTATTAGTATTTTTAAGCATGTACCTATTTTTAACTGAGGCAGTTGGAAGTAAAGTAGATCAAATGTCGTCTGTCGGAAAGATACGTCAATTCTCACCGCTTCAGTATATAGAAAGTTTTCTAAATGATTTTATTAGTGGTAAAGATACTGGGAAAGTTATTTTTGTCGTATTGTTTGTAATTGCCATTATTGGATTGGTTAGTAATCTATTTGTATGGCATAAGAAATGGGAGGAAAAAGAAGTAAATGATCAAACAATGGAGCATAGTGGCTAAGTTATCATTTCTCTCTATCCTTTTACTGTTTGTCGCGCTCCCGATAAGGAGCGCGGCTGACAGTTATCTTGGTGATGATGGGAAGATTAAGTTTAAAGTGGATCGACTTGAAGAAAGCGACCAAGAAAAAAATAAAAAGGAACATAAGGAAACAGAATTAGATAAAGCATCGATTGAGTTATTTAACAAAGATATAGAAGAAGAAATTGAGAAAAAGAAAAAGAAAGAACAAAAAGATATGGAAGCTTTGCGAGATTCTCTTTTTACAAAACCAAAAGAGAATAATAGTGTTAAAGATACGAAAAATAGTTTGTTTAGCAGTGAATACATTGTCAGAAAAAGTGCAGATGAAGTAGCGAGTAATGAAACAATGAATGAAGAGCCAATTAGTATAACAATAATATTATTATTTGGCGGCGGCATTCTACTTATTTGCATCGGTATTTATACGGTTCTTCGTAAAAGTTGGAGGTAAAGCGATGGCAATACAAACACATATCAATGTGACAGTAGATTTTAGTAAATGGAATGGAAATACATATGATTTGCGTATTCCGAATCATCAATCTATTAAATATTTATTAAAAAACTTATTAGATACGCTAAAGATTGATAATCATGAAGGTTCACATTTTGTAATTAAAGTGAAAAATAAGTCAATTGTTTTAACAGATAATGATCGTTTAATTGATCACCAAATAACAGATGGAGATATTTTGCAAGTTTTATAAAGAATATTTTTTACTTTTAGTTATTTGAAAATAAGTTATTACGGGTTATAAAGAAAAGGAGAAGAGGATAAACATGACGGAAAAAATAATTCAAATTGATGCAATGAACTATCAATTTCAAATAGAAAAAGAAAATTGGAAATTGGAGATGACCAAATCTCAAACACGTATAAAAGACTTCCGTCAATTCGATATAATTACGGGCGAATCATCTGAATTTGTACCATTAACAATAGAAGAAACGGATGATATGTTTACGTTTCTATATCAAGTAGATAAAAAATTATATAAGTGGGACGATCTTAGCCGTTTTGGAAGAAATGAGAAATTAAGACTACTTCGGAATGTTGCGCAGTTTCGTAAATATTTAAATAAACGAATCACGTTCTTTTTACATCCAGACAATATAGTTTTTAATGCTAATTTAATACCAAGTATTATACATAGAGGAATTCGAGATATTGTTCCGCCAACCCCGTTATTAGAAGAGCAATTTTTAACACAATATAAGTGTCTAATTATTGCTTTATTCTCCCAAAAACATAACTTTGATGATTTGTATGCTGGGTTACTAAAAGATGCAAAAGAAACAACATTTGAACAGACCGTTGCTCAAATGGAAAGCTTAGATGCATTACTGCAGTTTCTTGATGACAGCTTTGAGAAGGAACAAACAAAAACAGAAAAAAATATGCAGTTAGTACCTAAAAAAAGCTACAAATCATTTAAATACTTAGCTTTTTCCTTCATAGCGGCGACAGTTATTTTAGCTGCTCCTTTAATATATTTCACTTTTATAAAATTTCCTTATCAAAATAAATTGTTAGAAGCAAATGCAAGTTTCATAGCAACTGATTATGACAAAGTCATTACGCAATTGAATGAAGAGGAGTTTGAATCATTACCGATTGCATCTAAATATGAGTTAGCATTCGCATACATTACAGCTGAAAAACTAGGTGAAGCTCAAAAGAAATCGATTATGAAAAATATTAGTTTGAAAAGTGATGAAAAGTATTTGCTGTATTGGATGTATAACGGAAAAGGTAATTTTGATAAATCATTAGATTTAGCTAAGACACTTGATGATCCTCAGCTTATTATGTACGGCCTTGTTAAACAAATTGAATCACTGAAAAATAATCCAGATTTATCAGGGGAAGAACGTGATCAAAAGTTAAAAACATATGAGCAACAATTAGATGAATATAAAAAGAAATATGGCAATTCATCAAACGATAAAAATTTGTCGGACACAGAGAAAAAAGAGTAAGCACTTGATGAGACAGTTGAAAAGGAGCAGTGAACACGGATGGAGCAACTATTAGTATTGACTTATGGAGACAAAATATATAAGTGCACATTACATCCAAATGAGCAATCAATAGTGTCGATTGGAAAAGAGTGGACAAATGATATTACGAATCCAAGTTTAGAACAAGAGGTAGAGTTAAAGTGGAATAATGAAGCAAATGCTTGGATGGTACAGGATCAATTAATAGAATTCAATAAGGAAATTGAGATTGGGAAAACAAGAGATGTGAGCTTGAAAATCTTTATATCTATTGTTGGCACAACTAAAGTGTTTGATATTGGAACGAAACATTCTCTTACAGTGAGTCAAAACGATTACGATGATATTTCTATTACCGGGACTAGTGTCGATTTAATGCTATCTCGCGAAACGTTGTACGATTCTTTTAAAGTGAACGTGTATGGCGGGGATGTATTTCATAATTATACGAAGTTAAAAGATAGCGTTATGTTGGAATCAGGAGACGTATTATATTTTGATGGTATTTTATTGGAGATTGGTAGTGAAGACATTCAAGTACTTTCTTCAGAAAATAAAGTGAAATCTGCGTTACCTATTTTAGTAGAATCAGAAACAAATTATCAAAGTGGTTATCCAGACTATCATCGTTCACCACGTATTATTTACCGTGAACCAGAAGAGAAAATGACAATTGCAAAGCCTTCAAGTATGCCATCAAAACCAACGGAGCATTTAGCAAGAATCATTGCACCTTCACTTGTCATGATTGTGGTAACTGTATTACTTGCTATTTTCATGAAATATGGAATGTTTATTATCGCATCGATTGCGATGACATTAGTAACAATCATTGTTTCTGTCACATCGTATATTAAAAATTTGAAGCAATATAAAGTCGACATTGTTGAACGAGATAAAAGCTATAGAGAGTATATAAAACAAAAAACGAAAGATTTACATGCAGAAAGTGAAAAACAGCGTCACGCATTACATTATCACAATCCAAATGTAGAAGTAATACGTAATATGGCAGTTCAAGTAAATCCTAGAATTTATGAAAAAACAATGTTACATCATGATTTCTTAACATTTAGCGTTGGAACAGGACAAGCTAATACGAGTTTTGAAATTCAATTTAATGAAGAAGAATTTAGTCAAACAAAAGATGAATTAATCGATATAGCACGTGAACTAAGACAGCGTTATCTATCATTGGAAGATGTACCAGTTGTAACAGATTTAATGAATGGACCAGTCGGTTATATTGGCCAACGCTCTTTAGTGTTAGAGCAATTACAATTATTAGTTGCACAAACAGCTTTATTCCATAGTTATTATGACTTGCAGTTTATTACTATTTTTCCGGAAGAAGAAAAAGAAAAATGGGATTGGATGCGCTGGTTACCTCATGGAAGTGTTCGCGATATAAATGTACGTGGATTTGTATACCATGATCGTAGCCGTGATCAAGTGTTAAATAGTTTGTATCAAATATTGAAAGAACGAAAATTAAAACTAGATGAAAAAAGTTCTACTAATGAAAAAATGTACTTTGCACCGCACTATGTCGTTCTCATTACAGATGAAAAACTAATATTAGACCATGTTGTTATGGAATTCTTTAATGATGATCCGAGTCAATTAGGTGTATCACTTGTATTTGTACAAGATGTTATGCAAAGTTTACCGGAGCATGTGAAAACGGTAATAGATATAAGAGATGCAAAACAAGGGAACATCATCTTAGAGCAAGGAGAGCTTGTTAACCGTCAATTTAAACTAAATCACGTACCGAAAGGGTTCAATTTAGAAGATATTTCACGGGCATTAGCACCATTAAATCATTTGCAAAACTTAAAAAATAGTATTCCAGAAAGCGTAACATTTTTAGAAATGTACGGCGTTGAAAAAGTAAAAGAACTGAATATCACAAGTCGTTGGGAGAAAAATGCAGCGCATAAATCTTTAGCTGTACCACTTGGATTACGTGGTAAAGAAGATATCGTAAACTTAAACTTACACGAAAAAGCACACGGACCACACGGATTAATAGCAGGTACAACAGGTTCAGGTAAATCGGAAATTATACAATCGTATATTTTATCTCTAGCAGTCAATTTCCACCCGTACGAAGTAGCCTTTTTACTAATTGACTATAAAGGCGGCGGAATGGCGAATTTATTTAAAAACTTACCGCATTTATTAGGAACAATTACGAACTTAGATGGAGCACAAAGTATGAGAGCGCTCGCATCAATTAAAGCTGAATTACAGAAAAGACAACGATTATTTGGTGAAAATGATGTAAACCATATTAATCAGTATCAAAAACTGTATAAAGAAGGCTTAGTAAGTGAGCCGATGCCGCATCTATTTTTAATTAGTGATGAATTCGCAGAACTGAAGTCAGAACAACCAGAATTTATGAAAGAGTTAGTTTCAACAGCGCGTATCGGTCGTTCGCTCGGAATCCATTTAATATTAGCTACGCAAAAACCGAGTGGTGTTGTAGATGATCAAATTTGGAGTAACTCGAAATTCAAACTAGCATTAAAAGTTCAAAATACGTCAGATAGTAATGAAATCTTAAAAACACCGGATGCTGCTGAAATTACATTACCAGGACGTGCTTACTTACAAGTTGGGAATAATGAAATTTATGAACTATTCCAATCAGCTTGGAGCGGAGCAGACTATGTAGAAAACAAAGAGGATAAAGAACATTTAGACGCAACGATATATGCAATAAATGATCTAGGACAATATGAAATATTAAGTGAAGATTTAAGTGGACTTGGTAGCAGTAAAGAAGTAATAAGCGTACCATCTGAGCTGGATGCTGTTATTGACTACATTCACGATTACGCAGAAGTAAATGAAATTGAAGCGTTAGCTAGACCGTGGTTACCACCACTTCCAGAAAGCGTATATTTACAAGACTTACATGCTATTCAGTTCAAAGAAGCATGGACGAAAGAAAAGAAACCATTACAAGCAACAATTGGTCTACTAGATCAGCCTGAATTACAATCACAAACACCATTAACACTAGATATTAGTAAAGACGGACACGTAGCGGTCTTCTCAAGCCCTGGCTACGGAAAATCAACATTCTTACAATCAGTCATTATGGATGTAGCTCGTCAGCATAGTCCGGAGCATTTGCATGTGTATTTAGTGGACCTTGGAACAAATGGTCTTCTACCTTTGAAAGGATTACCTCATGTAGCGGATACGATTACGATTGATGAATCTGAAAAATGTTTAAAGTTTGTTGAAAGATTAACTCAAGAAATGAAAAATCGTAAACGATTATTAAGTGAATATGACGTTGCAAATATTGAAATGTATGAAAAGGCAAGTGGGAAAGAAATACCACATATTATTATTGCGATCGACAATTATGATGCAGTAAAAGAAGCGAAGTTCTATGAAAGCTTTGAAATGCTAATTATGCAAATTGTCCGAGATGGAGCAAGTTTAGGAATTCATACCTTAATTAGTGCAGGGCGACAAAATGCACTTAGAATTCAATTGTACAATAATATTAAAATTCAAACTTGCCTATATATGATTGATCAAAGTGAAGTAGCTAGTATTGTAGGGAGATCTGATATAAAAGTGGAAGAAACAGCAGGAAGAGCGTTAATAAAACTAGAATCTCCTACATTATTCCAGGTTGCATTACCTACGAAAGCAGAAGATGAATTACAGCAAATTCAATTATTACAACAAGAAGCAAATGATATGGACCGAGAATGGGATGGAGAACGTCCGAAGGCAATTCCAATGATGCCAGAAATTATTGATATTGCTACTTATCGTAAAAATAAAGACGTTACAAAAGCTCTACAAGCAGCAAGAATTCCAATGGGGCTTGATTTTGCAAACGTAGAAGTTGTAGCTCATGATATTGCAGTGAATGATCATTTAATGATTTATAGTGTAGATGATAGTATGAGAAAACAAATTGTATCTAGCATCCTATCTCAATTGAATAAAGATTATTTTGAAAGTGTGACGTTAGTGGATACAGCAGAGTATAGTTTCGTTCAATATAAAGATAATGTGACGCACTACATTGTAGACGAAAATGAAATCAATATGCATGCGAAGTATTGGATGGAAGTAATTCGCGAACGAGCTCTTGAATTAGCGCAAGCAAGACAAGAAGGTAGAGAAATTCCTGCATTCACAAAACAACTCATTATCATGACAAATGTTGAAGAGTTTAGTAAATTTGTTTATTTAGAAATGGAGGATGCAGCAACTTTAATTGATCTATCTCGTACAGTAGGCATTTACTTTGTATTAGCAGGTCACCACGACTACATGGACCGAAATCGTGAAGCTCTACCTATGAAAATGAGAAGTAAGCTAACAGCAGCAATTATCGCAATGCCATTAAATGATCAAAGTATCTTCAACATAAAATATATAAGCAACGAAGCGCCATTAGGTAAAGATGAAGTGTATTACTATCAAAAAGGGAACATAATGAAACTAAAAATGCCTAGAGTAACTAACGAGGTGACAGTATGAAATTAAAGAAGAAAGCTAAGGTGATGATAGTCGTGTCAATAGTGGCAAGTTTATTAAGTGGATGTGGTTTTGGGGAGACAAAGATAGAGTATGAGAGATTAGTAAAGGCATTGGATGAAGGGGACATGAAGACTGTTATGTCTGCAAGTGATGATGGGTATGCTTATGTGAAAGAAGAGGTTAGGGATAGCACTTTTATTGAGGATAATAATAAGCAAATAGGAGTAGTTTATCAAACAACGCAAGGTATTTATAGTATTAAAGATAATATTCTTTTTGGTGAGGCACAAAAGAAAGTCAATACTCCAGTTGAGGATGAAAAACATAGTGACAACCCACAATATAAAGAAGAAGTTGTATTCAAGTCAGATATAAGATACGAAAATGGACAGCTAGAAGCTTCAAATCGAGGGAAAGATATGTCTAATATAAAATTAATGCTTAATAGGGTGCAAGGAATAAAAGAATTGAAACCAAATGTGAATAAAAAAAGCTTCAGCCAACCAGCTACGATAAGCTATAATTTATCAGAAATTCAATTTAAAGAGATATTTAATGGGAATTTAGGATTAGAGTACGAGAAGTTTAGTTATGCAACACTACTAATTGAATTTAATTCTGCTAAGGATACAAAGGAAAATCCGATGGAAATAACAGAGATAACAATTTCGATAGGCTATAAACAAAGAAATGAAGAAAATAATATGATTAGGCATGATCAAGAAATAACAACATATTTACATAATAAAGAAGAAAATAATCGGAAATCAAAAAAAGATTACTTACAATATGAAAAGAAATTTAAAGAAAGCCATTAATATATAAGGGGGAGAATATGGTGAATGAGGAAGATTATAAATTAAGTAGTGATGTAGGAAAATTAAGATTATCGGCAAAAGATATTTATGATTATAATGCACAAGAAAAAAAATATAATAATTCTGATCCAATAATAAATAAACAGAAGTTACAAGACAACTTTAATGCTAATCTTATAGCTTCTGATGATATTCATTCAGTAACTGGATTTGGGGCATATGCTTTAGAGGATAGAAACACGCATGAAATTTTCATTGTATACGTTGGAACCCAACCGAGCCAAATAGGTGATTTAGCAACCGATGGAGCAATTGGGCTACATAATTTAACTAATTCACCTATATTGGGGTCATTAGCGGAATTTCAGTATAGTCAAGCAGAAAAATTTTATGAAAAAGTCAAGGCGAAGAATAAAGGAAAGAAGATAACTTTACTAGGGCACTCCTTAGGTGGCGGAGCAGCGAATACAGTTGCATTAAGACATCAAGAAGATAATATAAACGTATTAGCTTTAAATCCTGCGCCTGTTTTAAATAAAGATGTGGTTAAGTACGGATACGGGACCAATATGAAAAATTGCCGCAGTCTTATAAATGAATATGATCCTTTGTATGGCGCCATTAAGGCCGCAGATTTTGTAATACCTGGACAGGTTTATAAAATGGAAAATGGGGAAGGGCATTCTTTTTTATATGATCCAAAATTTTATTTTAGGAATGGGAATGTAGCAATAGATAAATTGAAAAAGGTTAGCGAAACAGGATTTGATTGGAAATTTGGTTTTTTAGAAATATCAGAATCTGCTGGGGACCTATATAAAGGAATCACTGGAAAAAAAACATTAAGTACAACAGAAGAAGTTGTAGTGGATTTAGTGGTAAATGGAACCCCAGTCAGTGCAATTCTAGTTGCAATAACAGTAGTGGGAGATACTAGTGCTCTAGCAACAAAAATAGCAAGTATAGGTGTAGAAACAGGAAAAAAAGCTTTGAAATTTAGTAAGGAAGTTATACAAGAAGTTAGAAATCAGGTGAATGCGGCTGTGGATTGGATAGAGAATAAATTAGCAAAATGTAAGGAAAAGGTACTTGAAGTGTTAGAATCAGTATTTAACGCAGCTGTAGATTTTTTAGTAGGATGCATCATTCTTTATTTATCCCGTGATGAAATTATAGCAATTGCAAAAGAAGTAGCATCTTCTCTTGTTCAAGATATTTTAGATGTATTTAAAGGTGACTTTGAAATTGATACAAATATTGCTTCAATTGCTGGAGATTATGTAAGAAGCCATCGCCAATCATTATTAAACTATTTTATGAATGATGGTAGTAGAGGGTTAAATCGTTCATTATTAGTAGAGATTTCTAGAGATGTGAACGAACTTTCAAATGATTTAAAAGAGTTAAGTCAAGATGTAACAGATGCGGTAATTTCTATGATAGCAAAAGATGAAGAGTTAGCTTCAGTTTCTTATTATTGATAAATGTTAAGGAAGGGGGTATGAGGATGGATTTACATATGATAATGTCGAGGGTTCATAGTACATTTCCGGACAGTGGTGGGCGAGATCAAATTATTAATGTTGTTATGCAACTTGAAAAAGCAGCTGTATCTTTGACCGGAGATATTAGAAGATTAGAAAATAGTATTGATAATAGTTTGCAAGGTAAAACACGTGATGCTTTTATTGATCGTATCCGCCAATTAGAAAAAAGGCGACAAAAAATAGAAGAGAAAATTATCGTGTTAAAAGGATCGGTGAATTAATATGAAAGATTATATGGAGAAAGTTTTGCCTTTAGGAAGTGTAGTGAGGTTGAGTACTGAGGAAGAAAAAGATGTAGAGTATGTAATTACTACAAGAGGAATACTTCTCGATGAAGACACTTTCTATGACTATGGTGGGGTATTACACCCAGTAGGTTTGACGGGAGAGACATATAAATTATTCAATGACTTTGATATATCAGAAGTGAAATTTGAAGGGTATAAAAATTCTATTGAAGGAAATTTTGCTCATAATTTTAAAATATGGCGAAATGAATTTGTAAAAACGATAAAGAACAAGGCTGAAAATAATAAGTAACAATTATTAATAAAACAAAGGCTATAATATATTTGGAAATAAATAGACTTTCCTCTTCCAAAATGGAAAGAGGAAAGTCTATTTTTAATTGAATAAGAATCTAAATATCTAATATTACGTGGGAACAATATGAAAAAGAGCGCCAAGAATTTATAGCGAATAGAAAAAGAATAAGAGAAAAAGAGCAAAAGCTGAAATAATATTTGTAAATAATAGTCATAGACTGTTTTTTTATGGTGAAAATCTATCTGTGAAGAAATAAATCATTTTATACTGTACGATGAAAATGGGGATATTTCGGTATTTTTATAGTTAGGAAAAAGTTATTCTAAAAGGAGTATGTTGGGTGAATCATAGACGCAAGAAAAAGAAACCGAAACAAATAAGAAAAGAATCTGTTCAGATAAAATCGATAGTAGAAGAAAAACCACTAAAGAAGAGTAGCAACAAGTTAGTTGATATTCTCCTAGGTATTCTTCTTTTCCCAATTTTTATATGGGCTGTCTTGGAAGGTTCTACAACACAAGTAAGCAAAGGGAAGACTTTCCTTATTATCGTTTTCTTTATCTTATTGCAATAGGGTTATCTATGATAGGAAACAAATAAGGGGGAGTTCAGATGTTTAAGAAGAAGGAGAAAAAAAACATTTACGTTAGACTGGTAAACACACAAGGGGAAATCATTCGAGAGTTTAATTGTACAGAAAAAGACTTGCGAAAAGTAAAAGAAAATGGTGCTGAAATTCGTTTGGTTGGAGACAACTCATATGAGATGGTAGCAACCGATGAACAACTAGAACAACTAGCAAGAGCTGAAGCAGAAATCGAAGCGGAAATTAAGGCATGGGAAGATGCTTTAAATGAGAGTTTGGATGAACGCGAAGAAAGAGAAGCGAGACAGAAGGAATTGAAAGAAAAGAATAAATGGAGTACAAAGAAGAAAGTAATCGTATTTGGACTGATATTCTTTGTATTTATTGGATTACCTATTATCGAAGGGTATCAAAATAGTAAATTAGTTGAAGAAGGTACATCATTACATGCAGAAATTGTAGGTAGGCATGTAGAGAAGGAATTCATGTTTACACACCCCACATTAGTAGTTGAGGTAGATGGTAAAAAGCATAATGTATGGGTAAGTGAAGAGACATATAACGGAGCAGAGTGGTTAGGTAGACTAAAAGTCATCAAAACAAAAGATGGTAAAGTTGAGAAAGACCCTAGATATGAGGGGGAAGACTTAATTACGAGTTATTAAGCAGTATGTTTTTAATATTCGCTGCTCAAATTAAATAACATTATTATTTGCAAAAATCGAATCCATTAAAATAAAAAACAAATTTTAAATAACTGTAATAACCTCCTAGCATATTGTTGATGGGAGGTTATCACCTTTCTGAAGATAAAATTAAAGCTATGTTATCTCGATACAATTGTGATGACAGTAACGTTTTTACTAAGTGAGTGCAGTTTCGGGGGAAACAAAAATAGAGTATGAGGAATATGCTTAAGTAAAAGAGAGAAGAATATTTAGAGCTTTTGAGGAGAAAGAAGGCTATTTGAACTATCAAAAGTATTCTGATTATGTACGGTAATTAATATAGAGATAATATTATCTGAATATAGTTACACAAAGATGAATGTACTTAAAAAGTTAGGAATGTAATGGGATTTTAGTGAATGAAAATTATTTAAACTGTATAGAAGGTGAAAAGTCAGGATGTGGAATATAAAAGAGGAAGATTTAGAAGCATTTCGGATGACATGCAGAAGGCGTTTAAGTCTTGAAGGTGCGACGGGATTTATGCTCGGAACGATATTTTATACTTCATTATTTATGGTTATTATTTTTATAGGAGGAATAGATTATTATACTACCTTGTTTGATAAGGTAATTGTTAGGATTGAATTAGTGTTATATGGTTTGCAAGTAATGTTTTTAATTCTATATTTATTCCCTAAAGCTCGTTATAAATTTCAAAAATTACAAACGCTCGTTATATTATTATATGCATTTCAACTTGGAACTATCGGATGCACGTTATTTGTTCTTTCTGGAATGATTGAGCATTCAATTGATCTCAATACACGTGTTTATGTAGGTCTATTAGTATTAGGTGGAATTATTGTTCATATTGTGACAACAGTTGATACATTTAAACAAGCAAGCGAAGGTGCATTTAGTAGTGGGGACAAATCAGATTCGTTTTTTAGTAAAACAAAGGGACATGTTATACAAGGTGCTGTAATTTATGTGTTAATTCTTCTTGTTTTGATTTATATAAATAATAATTACTCATTAAACACAATGTTTGGTTATGTTATGTGTAATGTTGTTATGTATGCAGTAGCCATTGGAGCGGCAGAATTCCAACTATTGGCGTACTGTAGATTTAAATTCAAGTCATTTAATATGTCATGGGAAGAGAATGAGAGAATGCGAAAGCGAAATACAAAATCTAAAACGAAAAGTAAATAAGGGTGAAATGTATTACTTTCCAAAAAGGAACATAATGAACTTAAAAATGCCTAGAGAAATCAACGGGGTGTCAGTATGAAGTTAAAGAAGAAAGCCAAGATGATGATAGTTCTGTCAATAATAGCAAATTTATTAAGTGGATGTGGTTTTGGGGAGACGAAGATAGAGTATGAGAGATTAGTAAAGGCATTGGATGAAGGTGATATGAAGACGGCTATGTCTGCGAGTGATGATGGGTATGCTTATGTGAAAGAAGAGGTTAGGGATAGCACGTTTGGGGCGGAAAATGATAATCGCATTAGCGTTGTATATCAAACAACAGGAGGAGTATACAATATTAAAGAAAAAAAGTTCTATGGAACAACTTTGCAAGAAATTGCTAGTTCATTAAATAGTGAGCAAAAAAAAGAAGAGATTGTATATAGAACTAGTATTAAATATGAAGATAATCAATCAAAAAGTCCAGATCAAAATTTGGATGTTTCGAATGTTCGATTTATATTTAATAGATTAAAGGGAATAGATAGTTTAAGACCAAAAAAAGATAAAAAAAGATTTAGTGAGTCATCCAAGGTAACATATTACTTAACTGAATCGGAATTTCAAGAAATAATTAATAATAAGTTAAAGGTGGACTACGATAAATTTGATGAAGCAATATTATTAATGGAATTTAGTTCGGCGAAAGATTCAAAAGAAAATCCAATGGAATTCACTACAATAAGCATCACAATGGGATATGAAAAAAAGAATAAAGAAGGCCGATTAATAAGGCATGATCAAAAAATAGCAATCTATTTAAATACTAAAGAAGATAACGATAAAGCTTCTAAAACCCGATATGAGGAGTATAAAAAACAATATTTGAATAATAAGTAATGTATAAAATAAGGGGAAAGGTGTAGTTATGGCATGAGTAAAAGGTTAGTTAAAAAAATAGTTATTGTAATGACAGTAACGTTTTTACTAAGCGCGTGCAGTTTCGGGGAAAAAATAGAGTATGAGAGATTAGTAAAGGCATTGGATGAAGGTGATATGAAAACGGTTATGTCTGCGAGTGATGATGGATATGCATATGTGAAAGAAGAGACTAGCGACAGTACTTATGAAGAAAAAGAAGATGGTGAACATAGCAGGATAATATATCAAACAACCCATGGAGTATATAATGTGAAAGAAGACGACTTATATGGGAAAACAACTCAAAAGGTTGTTACTGATATAAAAAATGATAAAAACGTTGGTAGTAATCAAAATTACAAAAAAGAAACGGTCTATAGTACAAATTTAAAAAATGAAAAATCCCGTTCAGTAGCCCAGGATCAAGCTATGAATGTTTCATATGTAAAATTAATGTTTAGAGGATTAAATGAACTTAGTAAATTGAAACCGAGTGAAGATAAAAAAAGATCTAGTGAACCGAGCATAATAAGCTATGATTTAACTGAATTACAGTTTAAAAGCATAATGAATGATAAGTTAAATTTAAAATATGATAAATTTGATTCTGCAATATTGATGATTGAGTTTAATACGCCTAATGATACAAAAGAAAATCAAATGAGAATAACACAAATAACAATATCGGTAAATTATGAAGAAAAAAAAGAAGATAAGCTTATAAAATGCAATCAAGAGATTTCAACATATTATCATACCAGGGAAGATAATAATCAAAGTTCCAAAAAAGAATATGTAAATTATGAAAAAGAGTATATAAATCAAAAATAATATATTTTAATTGAATTTTGAGAACGATAAATGTTGTGAAGATATGAGTAAAGGGGTAGTGAAAAATAGTTACTGTGATAACAGTTATGTTTTACTGAGCGCGTATAGTTTTGGTAAATCAAAATAGAGTATGAGAGTCTAATAAAGGCATTGGATGAAGGTGACAAGAAGACGGTTATACTTAATTGAAAGAAGAATATTTGGAACTTTTGAGGAAAAAAGACACTACTTGAACCATCAAAAAGCATTCTGATTAGATGATTATGGTAATTAATATGGTAATGATATACCTAAAAGATTATCTGAATTTAGTTGTACAAAAATCTATGTACTTAAAAATATTAAGAATGGAATAGAATTTTAGTGGATGAAAATTATTTAAACTGTATAGAAGGTGAAATGTCAGGGTGTGGAAAATAAAAGAAGAAGATTTAGATAAATTTCGAATAACATGTCAAGGCCGTTTAAGTCCTGAAGGTGCTACGGGTTTTATGCTTGGAACAATATTTTATATTTCAATATTTATGTTTATTATTTTTGTAGGGAATTTGAATTACTACAACAATTTTTTTGATAGAACAATTGTTAAAACTGAAATTGTGTTATTTAGTATTCAAATTATATTTTTAATTATATATCTATTTCCGAAAGCATGTTTTAAATTTCAAAAGTTACAAACGCTCGTTATATTATTATATGCGTTTCAGCTTGGAACGATATTATTTGTAGTTTCGATTGTCTCTGAAATGGCTGACAATTCAACTGGTAGGATGTATACTGGGCTACTATTTGTAGGGGCAGTTATTATTCATATTGTAGCAACGCTAGATACATTTAAACAAGCAAGTGAAGGTGCGTTTAGTAGTGGTGAAAGATCCACCTCTTTTTTTAGTAAGACAAAAGGAGCTATGATTAAGGGGGCTATAATATATGTATTAATATTATTTATTTTGATGTATTTTCAAAATGATTATTCAATTGATTTTTTTGTTATGTATGGAGTGGGAACTGTATTAATGTATGCGGTTGCAATTGGAGCGGCAGAATTCCAACTATTGGCGTACTGTAGATTTAAATTCAAGTCATTTAATATGTCATGGGAAGAGAATGAGAGAATGGGTGGGAGAATTCGAAAGCGAAATAAGAAATTCAAAACGAAAAATAAAGTGAAACTTTAATCAGTGGGGGTTTTCTTCATCCCCCACTGATTATTAGTTGAACCAATCGGACTTTTATGGGCAGTTGATCCCCCACCTAACTTCTTTGCTTTCGCTGCATTTTGAGGTGGGGGTCTTACTGCCCATTAAAGCGGGATAAATAATATATTAATAGAATTTTAGTGTTTGAAAAATAATTGAAACGTATAGAAGGTGAAGAGCCAGGATGTGGAATATAAAAGAAGAAGATTTAGATAAGTTTAGGATGACATGTAATGATCGTTTAAGTCCTGAGGGGGCTACAGGATTTATGTTTGGAGGAATACTATTTAGTTCAATAACCATTTTTTCTATTGTTTTATCAGCCGGGTGGGATTACTGCATGCTTCTCTTTAATATAGGAATTGTTAAGTTAGAAGTATTCTTATATATTATACAAATAATTCTTTTCGTCATTTATTCATTTCCGATAGCTCAATTTAAATTTCAAAAACTACAAACCCTTGTCGTATTATTATGTTCATTCCAATTGGCAACAATAGCTCCTATTGCTTTGACTGTTACTAAAATGGCTAATAATTCAATTGATTGGATTACAATACTGTATGCGGGTTTATTGCTTTTAGGAGCAGTAATTTTTCATATCGTAACAACAATAGATACATTTAAATTGGCAAGTGAAGGTGCGTTTAGTATGGATGAGAGGTCTGCTTCTTTCTTTAGTAAAACAAAAGGAAAGATGATGAAGTGGGCTACACTATACGCAGTAACTATTCTTATTTTGATATATTTTCATAACGATTATGGGTTTGATGATTTATTTATGTATGTAGTAGGGACCTTTTTAATGTATACGATAGCAATCGGTGCAGCTGAATTTCAGCTATTAGCATATTGCAGATTTAAATTTCCATCATTTAATAAAACGTGGGAGCAACATAAAAGAGAGACTCCAAGATATCGAAAGAAAAATAAAAAAGGTAAATCGAAACGTAAGGCATAAAGAAAGTGCGTATTGTACGTTTTGATGATAGAAAAGTAATTATTTACAAGAGAGTATTTTAACTTCTAAAAGAAAATTTAATTATGTAAGGTGATTAAAGTGATTAGAAGGTTATCTGATCGAAAATGTAGAGTGGGTAGTGTGATGATGAAATGAACATAAAAAAGGTTTCTAAAATGATTACTATCATAATAACAATCAGCCTACTACAAGCATGCAGTTTTTTTGAAGAAAAGGTAGAGTATGAGCCATTTATTAAGGCATTGGATGAAGGTGACATGAAAAAGGTTATGTCTGCAAGTGATGATGGGTATGCTTTTGTGGAACAAAGAGGTATTTATAGTACGTTTGAGCAAAAAGAAGATGGAGAGTATAGTAAGACAATTCGTCAAACTACGGAAGGTGTATATAATACAAAAGATAAAAGTTTATATGGAGAGGCGATACAAACAGTTATGACTGATATAGAAAAAGACAAGGGAAAAAGGACAAATGAGAATTATAAAAAAGAAACTATTTATAGTACTCATGTTAAGTATGAAAATGGACAGGTGAAAAGTTCGGATTCAAATCTAGATGTTTCATACGTAAACTTAATTGTAGATCGTTTAAATGGGATAGGGAAACTAAAGATGAAGCCCGAAGGTGATATAAAAAAGTTTGATCAGCCTAATTCAGTGGGATATCGACTAACTGAATCTGAATTTAAAGATATTATTAATAATAAATTAAAGATACAATACGATGAATTTGATGGAGCAACAATCGTATTGCACCTGGATGCCTCAAAAAATCCAAAACAAATTTTGCAAATGAGGATAGATATAGATTTTAAAGAAAAGAATGAGGATGGAAAATTAGTAGAAAATATGTTCCAAATAATAACGTATTTTAATAGAAAACAGGATAATAACCAAGATGCGAGACAGGAATATTTAAAATACAAGGCGCAGTACAACAAAAGAGATAGTTAAGAGTGGTGATGAACATAAAAAGGTATAAAATCAGTGACTACGAAAATTGAATCTTTATTTTGGTAATATACTATAGTTCGGGGAAAGGTGGAGCTAACAAATGTGGAACATAAAAGAAGAAGATTTAGATGAATTTAGAATTACATGTAGAAATCGTTTAAGCCCAGAACGCTCCATGGTGTTTATACTTGGCGCAACTGTTTATAGTTCATTATTCATGCTTTTTATTTTTGGAGCATTAGTTAAATTTGGCTGGGGTTACTATCCAAATCTCTTTGACAAAATAATTGTTTGTATTGAATTAGTTTTATATACCTTGCAAGTAATCTTTTTAATTCTATATCTATTTCCAAAAGTTCGTTTTAAATGTCAAAGGTTGCAAGCGCTTGTGATATTATTATGTACATTTCAGCTGGGAACTATAGGATTCACATTGTTTATACTTCCAGCAATTTCAAATTATTCGATTGATCAAATTACATTATTGTATGTGGGTTTATTGTTTCTAGGAGCAGTTTTTGTTCATCTTGTGACAACAATTGATACCTTTAAACAAGCAGAGAGTGGAGCATTTAGTATGGATGAAAGGGCAGCTTCATTTTTTAGTAAAACAAAAAACAACGTAATGATTGGTGTTACGGTATATGCACTAATCCTTCTTATTTTAATTTATTTTCATAATGATTATGAAATAGAGATATTAGCAGGGTATATAGCAGGAACTCTTGTAATGTACGCGGTAGCCATAGGTGCAGCTGAATTCCAATTATTAGCCTATTGTAGATTTAAGTTTCCGTCATTTTATATTTCGTGGGAAGAGCACGAAAAGGAACGTCAGAAAAGACTAAAGCTTTATGAAGAAAAGGAAAAAAAGCAAGCCAAAGAAATAAAATAAGTTTTGATTTCTGAAAATTCGAACGGAATATATAAACAATTAAGGATTGTATAAAAATCGATGCTATTAAAAATTAAAGTATCTTCAATATAATCTGTATGAGTTAATAAATACCGGTAAGTAAAGGTGAACTATATTACTATCAAAATGGGAATGTAATGAACCTAAAAATGCCTAGAGAAATCAAGGGGGTGTCAGTATGAAGTTAAAGAAGAAAGCTAGGATGATGATAGTTCTGTTAATAGTATCAAGTTTATTAAGTGGATGTAGTTTTGGGGAGACGAAGATAGATTATAAGCCATTTGTCAAAGCTTTGGATGAAGGTGATATGAAAAAGGTTATGTCCGCTAGTGATGATGGATATGCCTATGTGAAACAAAGAGGTATATATAGTACATATGAGCAAAAGGAAGATGGAGAGCACAGTAAAACAATCTATCAAACTTCGAAAGGCATATATAATACGAAAGATAAAAGTTTATATGGAAATACAACACAAGAAATTACCTCGGAAGTAGATAATAAAAATTATAAAGAAGAAGTTAATTATAGTACAAATATTAGTTATGAGAATGGACAGGTACAAAGTACGGATTCAAGTCTGGATGTTTCATACGTGAACTTAATTGTAGATCGTTTAAAAGGGATAGGGAAACTAAAGATGAAGCCAGGAGGTGATATAAAAAAGTTTGGTCAGCCTAGTACTGTTGGATATACATTAACTGAATCAGAGTTTCAAAATATTATTAATGATAAGTTGAAAATACAATATGATGAATATGGTGGTGGATCGATCGCACTGCATATTGAGTTTACAAAGGGCTCAGAGCAGATATTGGAAGTGAGTATTGTAGTGAATTATAAAAAGAGAAATGAAGAAGGAAAGTCAGTAGAACACATATCACAAATACACACATACTTTGATAGTCAACAAGGTAATAATCAGGACGCGAGACAGGAATATATTGATTTTAAAGCACAGTATAATAAGAAGCAGTAATATTAAAAAGAGCATTTGCACGTAATGATAATAGCGACATAAGTGGAATAAATGTTTCATAAATATAGTGGAAAGAATTTGAGGGTAAACGCCCCAATTGCTGGAGTAGATGCAACTGGGGCATTTATCTGTCTAAATTTAGCTTGAATACATGACATGTTTTAGTTAGGGGCACGGCTTTACAAGTAGTTTCTCCATCTTCATAATAACGGTGTGGGTTATTTTGTAATTTGCTTGTATTACTAAGTTACGACTATTTCCTCTTATAGAGTTACTTCTTATTATCGATACATCGTCCACATCCCAATATCTTTAAACCCTAATCGTTTATAAATTCGCCCAGCAGCTGGATTGTTATAAAACAAACAAAGCGTTCGGCCTTCTTTCGTAAAGTCTTGAATCATTTTTTGTAATATGAGCGAAGCGTATCCGCTTCCGCGATAATTCGAATGTGTACATACGCCAACTACCATAGCG
Organism: Bacillus sp. FSL R9-9497; assembly: GCF_038005805.1. NCBI lineage: Bacteria > Bacillati > Bacillota > Bacilli > Caryophanales > Bacillaceae > Bacillus > Bacillus sp. FSL R9-9497. The sequence goes on from NZ_JBBOTY010000001.1 coordinate 1,966,743, forward strand.
GATAATGAATTTTCAGCGGAAGTAGAGGCGGATGCAATAATAGCACCGTCTTTTTCAATATAATATGTGTGTCCTGTATTTGTTTTGAGAGCTTGTCTTAATATTTTCTCTGATTCATTAGCAACTGGAAATTCAGCAATGTCACTTCGTAATCTCATAATTCGTTCTATATCATCGAGTGAGGCAAGTTTAATTGTTTCATGAATTGGTGTGCTAGGTAAGTAGTTGTCATTTAGACATTCACAAAAATACATTTCATTTTTGACGCCTAATTGTAGACTTGGAGCAGTTTCAAACTTTTCTACAATAGTTGATTTACCAGAGAGTTTAAGCGGCTTATATGCGGAAAGAAGTGCCTCATAATCAGTGGTAATAAATTCTTCTTTACTATAGGGTATAAATGAATCGTGGAATCGGAGTAGAATTGATTTTAATGTTCCATTCTCTTTAAATACTCCCCATAATTCTTGAAAATCTGTGTCATAACCGAAAGCTTCAATATCTCCAATAATAAACAAGTTAATGGCTGCTTCTTCTTTTAGATAAGCGAATACTTGTTCATGATCTTTCTTTGTTAATTTTCGCATCATAACGAATTGACCTCTTTTTTTATTTTTCTAAATATTACAACTTAAGTTTTTTGAAATCAATATAAAATTTTATGTTTAGTTCACAAACTTTCGGAAAAACTAGGAAAGATATGACAAAGGAGGTTATGAACGGTGGATCATCCAATTCAAGGGTTAATGAAAGCAGCAATGGAAAATTTAAAAGAAATGGTTGATGTAAATACGATTGTTGGAGAGCCTGTTCAAACGGCTGACGGTGGTGTGGTGTTAACGGTTTCTAAAGTAGCGTTCGGTTTTGGAGCAGGAGGTTCTGATTTCCAAACGAATGATGGACAAAGAGCGAACGGTAACGCTGCATTTGGTGGCGGTAGCGCGGGTGGTGTTTCGATTACACCAGTAGCATTTCTTGTGGTGAATAAAGATGGAGTAAATATTCTTCATCTACAAAATGCGACACATTTAGCAGAAAAAATGATTGAATTAGCTCCACAAACAATTGATAAAATTCAATCGATGTTCCAAAAAGAAGAAAAGAAAGAGGGAAATCATCATCCTCAAAACCCAGATGAAATCCTTTAAAAACGCCTGCTTATGAGCAGGCGTTTTTTCTTGTAATCACTATGTAATAAAACACATGAAATTGTAAATAGTTTTTGAAGTTTTTTCTATGTTTCTAAAATTTTTCATGTTAAAATATGCTATAGAATTGAAACATATAAAACGAAGGTGGCTAGGTGCTTTGTCTGGAGGATCTGACCAAGTAAAGAATATGATATATATTAATGGTAATCGTCGAGGTCATTGTTTTATTACATCAGGAATTACGTTTAAAGAGTTTGCGAGTAACATCCCTTCACCGCTTCATCAAGTGTTGCTTTTGAAGCACAACTTTGAATGGACGGATTTTCATTATCATACTTTATTTGAATATGTTGAGGAAGAAAATATACATAAGTTAATTCAAGCAGAGATTGATGAATTTGATGAATTTTGTTGGGTAGATTTTGATGATGCAAGCGATTTAGATGAATTAGAGCCGAAAGAAATTGCAGAATTATTATATTTGGCTCACAAAAAAGAACCACTTGCAAGAACATTCTTTCCGCTGTTGAAAAATCGATTTGTTTATTTTTCACATGATGACGGATGGTACAACAAAGTGTATTATCGTAGAATTGCTGATTTTGTAGGAATGTTAAGTAAAGTCATTCCGTATAAACTCGGTGCTTTCGGTAAGAAACGTTTTTCTTTCTTCCAAAAATCAAAAATTTTCCCAGCAATTTCAAAAGAATTGATCATGGGACTGATTCCACTAATGGAAGATGGTCTTTACATAGATCTAGCAGGGAAGATTGAGTCAAGAAGAGGTCTTGAAATTCCGGTATATGTAGTTGGTTCGTATGAAAGTACGGATGAGGTGTTAGATAATATCGATGAATTGAAAGAGGAAGCAACAGAAACAGGTTGGCTCATTTTTGATAAGAAAGAACAAGAGTGGCAATGGGTTGTTGACTAAGAAAACTTGGCGTATGAAGTCAAGTTTTCTTGTCATTTGAAAGGAGTACAAATGAAGAAATATTATACAATTGTGGGTATTATAAGTATTATTCTCGTGGCAATATTACTTATAACTTGTCCGAAAGAATCAGATTTTAAAGTGTATGTAGAGGATAAGTATGCGTTGAATTGTAATGAGAGTAGTTTTGAATGCACGCAAAATGTAGATGGTAAAAAAGAAAAACTACAATTTGAAAGTACAGATGCACGAAATGGTGTATTCTTTATGACTGTAAAGCAAACATTTAAAACAGAAGCTGGTGTTTCAAAAGAATATAGCGGAGTAGGAATGTTTGGTACATTTCTTTTTGTTTCAGAGAAGACTTTCTAGTAATAGAAGGTCTTTTTTTTATGCTTATGTTCATATAGATGAAGTAAGACAAGCATAGGAGGGATAGCGATGAAGAACACATGTATCGTTTGCGGTGGTGAGGAGTTTTTTTCCTCAACGTTATATGCACGTACGAAACAAGATTGGGCATATGCACCAAACATGTATCGATTTGAAAAAGTATTTATTGAGCATCGAGATGAAGAAAATTATCCAGTGTTTCAAGAAATTACAGCGAAACATTGTTGTGGATGCGGTCATATTATGTTGTATCATGAATGAACACACCAAGTATAACTTGGTGTGTTTTTTTAAAACGCTGACAAAGCAAGCGGATAAAGTAAAGTAAATAAAACAGAAAAACTACCAAAACCAATTGCTGTATATCCAAGTGTTCTTGCTCCGAAATTGACAGCTAATAAGCCAACTAAAATTGCTAGGGAGCCGAGCGTAACGGGATAAAAAGCAATGGAGAATAACGAAAGAAATAAAGCGACATAGCCTACCATTGCGCCGGTATTTGTACCTTCTATCTCATTTGCAATTTCTTTACGCTTATGTCTAATTGGAATGCCAGCTGGTGATATTTCAGCAGCATACTCTTCGTTTTTTTCACCACTTTTAAAATGATGATTTCTCTTTCTTCGCATGTACATCCCTCTCTTTCAATTGGGTGTATCTATAGTATCTTTCAAAATGAGAAGAGCATGAGTATGAGTTAAACCCAAGTAAAGCAAAAATTGGAGAATACGCATTCCATCGTTAACATATCCATCTCCTAGTGAAGATAAAGTGTGGGATTTTTTCCACTAGGACTGATTATCAGCCAGCAACAATTGGATTTTTATGAGCAGTTCTCTCCCATTAACTGATCCGCATCCATTGAATTTTGAGGTAGGTATCTTACTGCAAGCGGGATAAAACAGGAATTTTGGAAAATGATGTAGAATGAAATGAATGATAATACGTGAAGGTAGGGGAATGTATGACGAAATTTAATTGGCATGAATCAGCAGAAAAGAAATGGGATAGTAGTGCAGAGTTTTGGCATCAAAATAGTCAAGAGATGTGGGACAGCGGGAGTAGGAGCACAATTATTCCGTTTTTTGAACAATACGTGAAGAAAGAAGCACTAGTGCTCGATGTTGGTTGTGGTGATGGGTACGGTACATATAAATTAAGTCGCGCAGGCTATAAAGCAGTGGGAGTAGATTTATCGGAAGTGATGATTCAAAAAGGTAAGGAACGCGGAGAAGGACCGAATTTATCTTTTATAAAAGGAGATCTTTCTGCATTACCATTTGAAAATGAGCAATTTGAATCAATTATGGCAATTAATTCTTTAGAATGGACGGAAGAGCCATTACGAGCGTTAAATGAAATAAAGCGTGTGTTAAAGAAAGATGGATATGCATGTATTGCAATTTTAGGACCGACAGCAAAGCCACGAGAGAATAGTTATCCTCGCTTGTACGGAAAAGACGTTGTTTGTAATACAATGATGCCTTGGGAATTTGAACAGTTAGCGAAAGAACAAGGTTTTAAAGTTGTAGATGGCATCGGCGTATATAAGCGCGGAGTAAATGAGAAGATGTTAGGTCAACTACCTACAGAGTTGCAACAATCGTTAACATTCTTATGGGTATTTATGTTAAAAAACGTATAAAGAAATGAAAGAATTTTTAGGAGGTAAATAAGTGCAGAAAATACAAAAAACTGATACAATATCATCAGAACCAATTAAAGGGGGACTAGGGTATATGACAACTACTACAACAGTGAAATCCGATATTGAAATCGCACAAGAAGCGAGTATGAAGAAGATTCAAGAAATTGCAGCTGATTTAAATATTTTAGAAGATGAATTAGAGCCATACGGGCATTATAAAGGTAAGTTATCTCTTGATATTTTTAAGCGCTTACAAGATGAGAAAGACGGTAAAGTTGTTTTAGTAACAGCAATTAACCCAACTCCAGCTGGAGAAGGTAAATCAACAGTAACAGTTGGTTTAGGTCAAGCTTTTAACAAAATTGGTAAGAAAACAGTAATTGCACTTCGTGAACCATCTCTTGGACCGACGATGGGATTAAAAGGTGGAGCAGCAGGTGGCGGTTTTTCACAAGTCGTACCAATGGAAGACATTAACCTTCACTTTACTGGAGATATCCATGCGATCACAACTGCCAATAACGCATTAGCAGCGTTTATTGATAATCATATCCAACAAGGAAACACACTTGGAATTGATACGCGTAAAATCGTTTGGAAACGCTGCGTTGACTTAAATGATCGTGCCCTTCGTAACGTAGTAATTGGTCTTGGTGGACCTGTACAAGGTGTACCACGTGAAGACGGTTTTGACATTACAGTAGCATCTGAAATTATGGCCGTGTTCTGCCTTGCAACAGATATTCAAGACTTAAAAGCACGTTTATCTCGCATCGTAGTTGCCTATAACTTTGCAAATCAACCTGTAACGGTTAAAGATTTAGGTGTAGAAGGTGCGTTAACACTATTATTAAAAGACGCATTAAAGCCGAACTTAGTACAAACGTTAGAAAATACACCAGCTATCATTCATGGCGGACCATTTGCGAATATCGCTCACGGTTGTAACAGTGTTATCGCTACAACAATGGCAGCAAAATTAGGTGATTATGTTATTACAGAAGCTGGATTCGGTGCTGATTTAGGCGCTGAGAAGTTTTTAGATATTAAAGCTCGTGCAGCTGGCATTAAACCAGAAGCAGTTGTTATTGTTGCGACGATTCGTGCGCTTAAAATGCATGGCGGCGTTGCAAAAGATCAATTAAAAGAAGAAAATGTAGATGCATTAGCAAAAGGTATGGAAAACTTACAGAAGCATGTTGAAACAATTCAAAGCTTCGGTGTGCCTTTCGTAATTGCAATTAATAAATTCATTACAGATACAGATGCAGAAGTTACATACTTACAAGAGTGGTGTAATGAGCGTGGCTATGCAGTATCCTTAACAGAAGTTTGGGAGAAAGGTGGCCAAGGCGGAGTTGACCTTGCTGAAAAAGTACTAAAAGAAATCGAAAAAGGTGAAAACAACTACGCACCACTTTATGAATTAGAATTACCCTTAGAAGAAAAAATTCGTACAATTGCTCAAAAAGTATATGGCGCAAAAGATATTGAATTTGCTCCGAAAGCACGTAAGCAATTAGCTCAATATGAAGGAGAAGGTTGGAGTAACCTACCAGTTTGTATGGCGAAAACACAATACTCTCTTTCTGACGATGCAACAAAATTAGGTCGTCCATCTGACTTTATTGTTACAATTCGTGAGTTAAAACCATCTATCGGTGCAGGTTTTATCGTTGCGTTAACAGGTACAATGTTAACAATGCCAGGTCTTCCAAAACAACCAGCAGCACTTCAAATGGATGTAAATGAAGATGGAAAAGCAGTAGGTTTATTCTAAAAGGTTGTAATTCATCTCGTTTATCTGTAAACTATATATACATCAAGTGGCGCCTTTCCATCGAAAGGCGCCTGTTTTTTGGAGGAAATTATGTTTGATCCAACTGCTTTTGACAATTTAAAAGTAATCGTAGAAGGTGCTGTGTATGATTTTGATCTACATGGAGATATTCTTGTAACAGATCGAAAAGATATGATGGATCTTGCTTCATTAAGTCGTATATATCATATCTCATTTCAATTAACAGAACCGTTTGAACCATTAGTAGAAGCAACATTTTCATTATCTGTGGATGCAAAGAACTTGTCTGGTGAAATACTAGAAGTGCCTCAGTTTACACCAGGTTGTGAAATGAAGCTAGCATTTTCATTCCCGTTAGAACAACCAGAAGTAAAATGCGAAGAAATTGAAACATTAATACGTTCTATATGGGGAAAAGAAAGAATGATTATGCAGAAAGTTTCATACGAATATAATAAGCAAGCGATTTCATATCATAATAAGGTAGAGGTTCTATTTCAAAAAGCGATTACAGAAGACCATGTTGATGATTTAATAGCTGTTATTTCACACATGATAGAAACGGTGCGAACAATACAGCATTTTCTTCAAAAATAGAGATAAAGGAGAAAAACAAATGATAAAAGATATGCAACCATTTTTACAACAAGCTTGGGAGAAGGCTGGTTTTAAAGAGTTAACTGAAATTCAAAAACAAGCGATTCCAACTATTTTAGAAGGACAAGACGTTATAGCTGAATCTCCCACTGGAACAGGAAAAACATTAGCGTACTTATTACCACTTTTACATAAAATTAATCCTGAAGTAAAACAGCCACAAGTTGTTGTTTTAGCGCCAACACGTGAACTTGTAATGCAAATTCATGAAGAGGTTCAAAAGTTTACAGCAGGAACTGAAATTTCAGGTGCATCTTTAATTGGTGGTGCAGATATTAAGCGCCAAGTTGAAAAATTAAAGAAACACCCAAGAGTAATTGTCGGTTCACCAGGCCGTATTTTAGAATTAATTCGTATGAAAAAGCTAAAAATGCATGAAGTAAAAACAATTGTATTTGATGAGTTTGATCAAATTGTAAAGCAAAAAATGATGGGCGCAGTGCAAGATGTAATTAAATCAACGATGCGCGATCGTCAATTAGTATTCTTCTCGGCGACAATGACAAAAGCGGCAGAAGATGCGGCACGTGATTTAGCAGTGGAACCACAATTAGTACGTGTAACACGTGCAGAATCAAAAAGCTTAGTTGAGCATACGTATATCATTTGTGAGCGACGCGAAAAAAATGATTACGTAAGAAGAATTATGCATATGGGCGATGTAAAAGCAGTTGCTTTCTTAAACGATCCATTCCGTTTAGATGAAATTACAGAGAAATTGAAATTCCGTAAAATGAAAGCGGCGGCTCTTCATGCAGAAGCAAGTAAACAAGAGCGCGAAGCGACAATGCGTGCTTTCCGCGGAGGGAAATTAGAAATTCTACTTGCTACTGATATTGCAGCGCGCGGTATCGATATTGACGATTTAACACATGTAATTCATCTAGAGTTACCAGACACAGTAGACCAATATATTCACCGCTCAGGACGTACTGGACGTATGGGTAAAGAAGGAACTGTCGTATCTCTTGTAACTCCACAAGAAGAGCGCAAATTACTGCAATTTGCGAAAAAACTAGGCATCGTATTTACGAAGCAAGAAATGTTCAAAGGATCATTCGTAGAAACGAAACCGAAAGCACCAAAGAAAAAGAAACCAGCATTTACTGGGAAGAAAAAGCCTAGATAAATGATGGAGAAGGCGTAACTATTTGTAGTTACGTCTTTTTTGTTTGTAAACAAGTGATAATGGGAATTGTATTAGTGTTTTTAATGTGCCTATCATATATATGCTTCTACTGGGAGTATCGAAAAAAGGGTAGTTTATTTATTTGGTTTATACGAGGAAATAATATAAAAAAGTCGAATATTAAAATGATGCGAAATAATAAAAAGAAGGTACATATATGGATAGGAAATTAGGAATGTTTTTGAATACAAAATATATTGAAGTAAACGAAGGAATAAAAAAGGCGAGAGAATGGGGGTTAGAATATATTCAATTATATGCTATGAATAAAAACTTTAACTTAGCTAATATTCCAATGGCAGAGTGGAATGCTTTAAAGAAAAGCGTATCTTTTAATGGAATAAAGATTCCATCATTAGCAATTAGCTTCGGAGAAAATGGAATAATAGGAACTGAAGCTGAATGTGTAATAGAGAGTTTTAAATATATTACTGATAAAGGGTTAAGGTTAGGAGCTAACGTAGTAACAGCCCATATTGGGAAAATCCCTGATGATGAAAATAGTGAGTACTATGATAAAATGCTACGTGTTTGTAATGAAATAGGGGACTTAGCGTTCAGATTTGGAGGATTCTTCGCCATTGAGACGGGATCTGAAAAAGCAATAGTATTAAAACGATTTTTAGAAACTGCAAACTCGAAAGGACTAGCTGTTAACTTTGACCCAGCAAATTTAATAAGTGATGTAAATGAAAATCCGTTAGAAGGTTTATTACTATTAAAAGATTATATAGTACAAACTCATATTAAAGATTGTAAAGAAGTGAAAAGTAATAGTTCAAGTAAGTATATAGAAGTAGCAGTAGGGAATGGTGAAGTAGATTTCGATATATTCTTCAAAGTATTAGATAAAATTGGATTCGACGGATATAACATGATTGAAAGAAATGATTATTTTGATGAACTGGATGGGATGAAACAGTCGATAAATTTTGCAAAGAAGTACATACCAACTCAAAAGGAATAACGATAGTATTTGTAGAAAGCTACATAGAATATAAAAACCATTAGGGGGAAATGTAATGATCCATAAAGTAGGACAAATTATGTTATATGTAAATAATCAAGATGAGGCAGTAAATTTTTGGACGGAGAAGGTAGGGTTTCATGTAGTTGCAGAGGAAGATAATAAGCAAGGAATGAGATGGATTGAAATCGCTCCGAAAAGCGGTGCAGAAACGAGCATTATATTACATAATAAAGAAGTTATTTCGAAAATGAGCCCAGAATTGAATCTTGGTACACCGTCCCTAATGTTCTTCTCAGAAAATCTTGATCAATTATATACAGATTTAACAAATAAAAATGTTACTGTTGGAGAAATGGTAACTATGCCTTCTAGTAAAGTGTTTAACTTTGCTGATAGCGAAGGGAATTATTTTGCGGTTATGGAGAAGAACCAATAATAATATTGCTATGTGAAAATCCCCCTCAAATATATTTGAGGGGGATTAAATTTTTGAAGTGGATTTTTCATTAGAGAGTTGTTTAATAAAAAATACTCCTTTTTCAATAGCTGTCTCAATATAGCCAACGATTTGGTCAAACGTAAATACTTGTAAGTCTTCATGCAAATGTTGCTTTGGATACAACATATCTTCAAAAAGATACTTTCGAAAAGCTAAAACGTTTTCTTTAGAAACCTCTTCAATATCCACAATGTGAGCCTCTTGATTGAGAAGAGAGAAAAGCTGTTGTTCTTGATCGTAATGATGAAGCAACTTTGCATTTAACAATTTAAAATCGTTATAGTACAGGGGTGCGATAGTTTCGTCATTCTCTATTCTATTTTTTAGCCAGGGTAGAAAAAATCCACTTAGCCAATTATCATCGGCAATGAGGTGGGTATAATAGCCTAAAATAAATGGGGAATCTATATGTGATTCATATTTATGAAAAAATGAATCATAATCTATTCTTCTCGTATAGTTCTTCGTTGTACCGGCATAAAAATGTGAGGTTCCTTTTTCTTTTTTTGAATGAACAGCATCAGGGGCTACAGCTCCAAGTAAGAAAGAAGTCTTATCGTGAATTGATAGTTTCTCAGCAATACCACTAGCGATAATAACATGCATAATTCGTGATCCCATGAATGCCACCTCTGTTTCCAGTATTCATTTCAGGAAGAGGACTAAACAGTTAGTATTACTTTCCCTGTACTTTTTCTACTTTCGACCCATTCATGTGCTTTCCCTGCATTTTGAAGTGGAAAAGATTTCGTAGCCTTAATTTGTAAACGTCCGTCACGCAAATAACGGAAAACTTCATTTGCAGTTTCTTGGAGCAGTTCAGGACGCTTTTTTCGTGTGGTTCCAAAGCTAAAACCGAGTATAGAGCGACAACTTGCATGTAAATCTTTCGTTTGAAAGTTACCAATTTCACCGCTAGCATTACCGAAATGAACGAGGCGACCGTAATCAGCAAGGCAGTTTAAACTTCTTTCAGAAACAGTTCCAGAAATAGAGTCCAAAATGATATTCACTCCTTCACCATTTGTCAGTTCATTGACTTTCTCTACAAAATCTTCATCTTGATGACAAATAACATAATCAGCTCCAGCATCTAAAGCAATTTCTTTTTTTGCTTCACTTCCGACAGTACCTATAACTGTTCCAGCCTCTAATAGTTTAGCAAGTTGAATAGCAGTAGTGCCAATTCCGCCAGCAGCCGCATGAATGAGTACAGATTCACCTTGTTGAAGCCTTGCAACATTTGCGAGTAAATTATAGCTTGTAAAAGATACGATTGGACAAGCGGCTGCAGTTTGAAAGTCAACTTCATGGGGTAATACGAAAGTAAGATTTTCATTTGCAACAACGTATTCTGCGTAAGATCCATTTTGAGGAAAAGCAATGACACGTTGTCCAGGGTGAATATTTTTCACATGAGAACCGACACGTTCTACAATACCAGTGGCATCTATACCTGGAATAAAAGGTAGTGCTTTATTTCCTTTTTTACCATAACGTGATTTAATATCAGCGAAATTTACACTAGTAGCAACAACGCGAATTAAAACTTGATCTTCTGAAATAGCCGGTAGATCCAAATCTGTATATTTCATCACTTCAGGACCACCGAACGACGTTACAACGATAGCTTTCATCATATATCCTCCTAAATTTGACTATATAAATTATTTTAAATCTTTATCAGAAATTGGAAAATTATATAATAGTTATGTGTGGTTATAAGTGAAGCTTATGAACTCAATGAATCATAATATTAATTTATATAAAAAAACTTTAAAAAAATCGAACGAAATATGAATTACCTGCCAATATATAGTGTAAGACAAAGGAGGGCTGGAATATGAAGGGTGAAATAGATTACGCACATTTAATCCAATTAACTTTATCAGGAAATAAAGAAGCATATAGCAAGTTGTATGATAAAACGATTCAAGAAATATATAAAACAGCACATTTTTTAATAGAGGATAAAACGGATGTAGATGATGTCGTTCAAGAAATATACATACAGCTATATGAATCGCTTCGTAAGTATGATAGCGAGAAGCCATTTCGTCCTTGGCTAATTGGACTTGCGATTAAACAAATTCACTCTTATAGAAGAAAGAGGTGGATGCGACTACGAATTATAAAAAAAGCAGAAGAGCAAAGAAAGTCAGTGCAAATTGATTTTTCTAACGATGTTGTAAGTGAAATATCAAACCAAAAACTAATTGAACTCATTCATAAATTACCGTATAAATTGAAACAAGTTATTATCTTAAGATACTTACATGATTATTCACAAGAAGAAGTAGCACAAATATTACATATTCCAATTGGTACTGTGAAATCTAGAATTCATGCGGCATTAAAGAAACTACGTCAAAAAGAGCAAGTAGAAGAAATCTTTTTAGGAGAGGTAGGGAATGTGAAATGAGTTTAGATTGTAGAGTTAGGGAATCTATACAAGAAGAAGCAAAAGGTATTGTTGCCCCGCCGGATTTAAAAGAAAAAGTAATCGTACAAATAAAAATGAAGCACGGGCGGAGTAAGAGGAAGAAACGCCTTATCGCAGGAGTACTTGCAGCAGCTCTTTTAATCCCGACGACTGGTTTTGCGTATCAATCTATTATGGCGGATGGTATATACGGATCTTTCGAGAATTTAAAAAAACATGCCGGAACGATGACATTAGAGGCGTATATGCGTTTTAGTGCAAAATTATCAGAGGCGAAAGATGAAATGGGTACGAAGGAATATGAAGAGTTTACAAAAGAACTAAAAAAATTAACAAATGCAAAACTTACGTACGGAGATTCGAACGGTAATATTGATTATGATCAATTATTACCGGCTAAAAAAGAGGAATTGAAAAAGGTGGTAATGGAGCTTCATCCGTATTTTGATAAATTAAATGGCCATAAGTCTAGTAAAGAGGTATTAACTCCTGAAGAGTATGAACAATATATGGAAGCATTAATGTCATATCAAACCGTTTTAGTAAAAACGAAATCGAGTGGGGGGATAACAATAGAAGAAGTACCTGAAGCGTACAAAGAAAGATTTATTAAAGCAGAGCAGTTTATGGAATATGTAAATGAAAAGGTGCAATAATTAGAAAAGCTCATAGCCTTAGCTTTGAGCTTTTTTATTGAAACAAAAAAGAGTGTTCAATTATACTTTTTCATATTTGCATTATCTTTTTGTATAAAACAATCTAAAAGGGAATAACCAGCTATTAAACTAATTATCGTAACAAAAGTTGTATTTATTAGAATAATATTAACTAAATAAGGTAGGTATTCTGCAAGTGGTGAAAAGAGTAGTGCTGGGGAAAAGGAAATGAATAGTGTAGGCACTGTAATAGCAATAAATTTATCCGGTTGAAAGCTCCAGTTTTGTTTACTTGTTTCGCGATTAATAGATTGAAGGAATCGTAATAAAATGCCAACTATAAGAGGGAAGAGTGTAAAGTAGAATAATCTTGGATAAACGTTAAAGTTCACTTGCGTGTCTGTATCTAAATAAAATTGAATTTTTACTCCTACAAATAATAATAAGACGATAAATAATGTAAAGCAGAGGTATAGCATCACTTTTTGCATTATATTCCACCATCCTTTACTCAAAATATATTCAAAAAAAGAAGAGATATACAATAACTACTGTTGTATATCTCTTCTTTTACTGTTAGTTAATAGTGGAGTTTGCTTTTTCTTGCTTCGTGAAATAATCAATAATGCCCATTGCACTAATTTCTATATCTAGATGTAAAATATTATAAACGGAATGATCTGATGGAACGTTTAACTTTGTAAGATGAGAAGAGATTTTATCCATTAACAAAGTTTGTAAAGCTTTAGTCGCTTCATCGAAATCATTATACTTTTCAAAGACTTCCTTACCAGTCTGAACGAAAATAGGTAGCCAATGTTCCAGTTGATTGTATACTTCTGTAACATGAGAGGATGCGCCGTAATGACCGAAATAAATAGTATCTACATCCATACTTTGAATATGATTTTTAGAAGCAATCATCGCATCTGGTTGAAATTGTGAAGGGGACGTTGATGGTAGATACAGTTCTACACCAACGTTTGCGAGTTCTCTATAATAAATTCCAATTGTATCACCAGTGAAAACCCCGTTTGTTAATGAATCGTGAATGCTAATATGGTGCTTAGCATGCCCCGGTGTATCGTAAAATGTAAGGATACGTTCTTCGGCAATTTTTAACGTATCACCATGTTGTACAATACGAACACGTTCTTCTTCTATAGGAAGAATTGGATCAAATAGTTTATCAAAATCTTCTTTGTATACAGCTTTTGCACCTAAAATGAGTTTTGTTGGGTCAATCATATGACGAGCACCGCGAGAATGCACATATAAAGTAGCATTTGGGCACTTTTCCATCATTAAACCAGCAGCCCCTGCGTGATCTAAATGAACGTGTGTAACGATAATGTTTTTAACTGCGTTTAAATCAATATGTAATTGTTGTAAGCCGTCTAAAATATACGGAAGAGAAGGGGCTGCACAAGTTTCAATTAAAGTAATATCGTCACCTAATAAAACGTACGTACCAGTTCGTTCATTATGTTGTAAATCGAAATCATCAATCAGATATAGGTGAGAAGATAATTGCTCTACTTTTTTCATATTTACCACTCCTTATATACTGCATGTTTCTATTATACGCTAAAATAGAAAAAAGGCAGAAAACGAAGCTCGTCTTCTGCCTTTTTGTAATATTATTATTTCGTTTGTTGTTTATTAATAGACATAATGAACAGTCCAACAATCCCGCCTACTAATGGAAGCATAATTTCTCCTGCTAAATTAAAGTAGGAGCTTAAGAATAAACCATTTACATCGATTACCCAGCCAGTAACATACAATAACATCATATATAGTACGAAATAAAACTCGCGATTTGAAATCGTTTCATGTTGTGCAGTTTTCATAATGGACACCATCCTTTTCTTTTATAATGGAATATAAACTGTCACATTTTGTTCACATTTCAATTGTAAAACTTTCCATCATAAAAGTCTAGTAGTATGTGTCGAATTTTGAACGGAAATAAAGCGTTATCATTATATCTTATAAGTACGTAATAAGAGATGTATATTCACGAATGTAGTATAGTATAAACATAGAATGATAGTGAAGAGAGGGGCAAAGACAATGACAGTTTATGATTTTTCAGCTAAAACAATTACCGGTGAAGAAAAATCGTTAAAAGATTACGAAGGAAAAGCACTTCTTATTGTAAATGTAGCTAGTAAATGTGGTTTCACACCGCAATATAAAGGATTACAAGAGGTGTATGATAAATATAAAGACCAAGGACTTGAAATACTCGGATTCCCTTGTAACCAATTTGGAGGACAAGAACCAGGTACAGAAGCGGACATTACTAGTTTTTGTGAATTAAACTACGGTGTAAACTTCCCAATGTTTGCAAAGGTTGATGTGAAAGGTGATAAGGCTCATCCTTTATATACATACATGACAGAACAAGCACCAGGTTTACTCGGTATGAAAGCAGTGAAATGGAATTTTACGAAGTTTTTAATTGGAAAAGACGGGAAAGTAGTAGGGCGTTTTGCGCCACAGACGAAGCCGGTAGATTTAGAGGTTGAGATTGAGAAGGTACTTGGAGAATAATTAGGAGTTTCACTTTATTAAAAAACGTCTCAAAGAACAATGTAGTTCTTTGAGACGTTTTCTTTAAACTCCCATTTTCAAGATTAAATTACTATATCAAAGCCATCTGATTTAGGTAGAGAAGCTGCTTTTTTCATAAGCACTTCCCATAAGTGTACGGATTTCTTCCATTCTGCTGCAGCCTGCCCCTGTTTATACATAGCGTTCTCATAACTGGCAGTAAGTTGTTGCATATCGGCCGAGTTGTAAAGTGTATCGATATGGAGAGCGTATTCTCGGAATGTTTGACTTTCACCCCGTGGTATGCCAATTCTCGCAAATTGTTTTAAAAGTGCACCGTAAGCTTTTTGATAAACAGCATCATTTTTTCGGTATTTATAGAAATGAATAATAAGAAATGTCCTCCATATCATTCTAGTGGTGAAGAGAATGTATCCCATAATACTAATTAGTATCGTAGAGAGGAATACGTACCACCAAGAAAAACTAGTTTGAGAATTTGTGACCTTTTTAGTAGAAGCTTCTTCTGTATTTTCTATTAAACTTTTAAGTTTTGCTTCATTATTTCGTTGTTGTATTTGCGTGTTATTAGAATTATTTGCTTCGCTATTTTGTGAAATAGGAGCAGGCGTATTATTTATAAAATTATAGGGATTAGTAAATCCTTTTGTTGGTTCGAATGGAATCCATCCGTATCCTGGGAAATATACTTCGACCCAAGAGTGTGCGTTATCGTTCGTGATTGTATAAACATCCTCACCTTCTGCAGAGGCAAGTGTATTGTCAAGAGTTCCTTCTGTATAGCCTTTTACCCAGCGAGCAGGAATCCCGGTAGAACGAAGTAGTACAATCATAGACGTCGAAAAATTATTACAGTAGCCGCTTTTTGTATCGAAAAGGAATTGATCTACATAATCTTGGCTTTTGGCAGGGAATAAGACATTCATTGATTCGTATGTAAAAGAGTTGTCTGTAAAGTAATTTTCAATAGCTAATACTTTATCATATCGGTTGTCTTTATCATTTGTAAGATTGACAGCCAAGTCTTTTACGCGCTGTGGTAATGACTTGGGAAGTTGTGTGTACTTTGTCATAAAATAAGGATTTGTTTCTTGACCTTCATTTGTTTTTACAGCTTTCAAGTTTTCTATGGAAAACTCAGGGATCTCATATGTTACTTTATACGAATGTAAAGTAGTAGAAGAGTCTCCATTCATTGTATAAATTTTTTCTGAAAACGGGTCAACACTGTATGATACATCAGAAGCAGCCTCAACTGATACTAATCCTGCTGGATAGGTAAGGTGAGGGTAACTTTTTTGCATGGTAATTGTTGCCTCAGTCGTTTTCATTTTTGTATTTTGTTCGTACCAGCTTACGACGTCGTTTTTATTTTTAAAAGAAATCTTTTTCGGATTTTCAGAAATTTCCCAGCCTTTTCCTGTATAAAAATCTTTTGTTTCTACTCTCCAATATTGTTTGTTTTGCGTTCGTGCTGTGAAAACAATTGTAGGATCCGCCTTAAAAGGACCGCCTAATCGCGAGTCATCTAAACCATACCCAATTGTAGAAACTTTTTGCTCTTTACTTGCTTCAGATGTGTTGAATTTTAAAAAATCCATTGGGTTTGGCCATTGAGGGCCAAATTTTGGAGCAAAGTATGCAATGGTTGCTAATAATACGATAAATATTGTAAGTGGTCTAAGTAATTTTGAGATTTCTCTAGCATAATTTTGTAAGTGTTCACGTTCTTTTATTCGTTCTACTTGAAGAAGACTAAGCATAAAAAAGCCGATGACAACAGTACGAATAATAGCGTAGTTTGCATTGTATAAATGTAAGTTATGAAAAGTTGCGATATAAATAATAGTCAATACAAGGAATAGAAACCCACGTTTTTTATGAATAATCCAAAATGAAGTGAAAGAACTCAAAAACCAAAATGAGAGAAAAAATAAAACCGTCGGAAAAACTGGAGAAATATCTAGTAAATTCCCTTGGAAAAACAGGGAGGAATTTCGAAACATATCAGAAAAGAATGTTGTTAGCCAAGATGGATTTATAAAAGCATTTTTATAATATAGGGAATGAATGATAAATAAGACTGTGACAATTTTTATAGGAATCTGCCACCTCGTTTGAAAAAAAGAGAGAGCGAAGCAAATTCCTATAAATGTTACGAAAATATCTAATCTACCTACATTTGTAATACCTATAAGAGGTCTTAGCCATTCTAGTAAAAGAAGAAATACACATGCATGCATGAAGAATCTGTTCGTATCCCACTTGTATTTTGCTTGTAATATCATCATTTGCTCACCTCAAAAAACACGTTTGTATACTGGTTTTCATAAACCGTGTTTACAAATATTTGTCGTTTTTTTAGAGTTTCTAGTATACTGAGTTCTCGGTGTGAAAGTTGATTCGCTTTTTCTTTCACGACAAAAACCATACATTTTCTATTTCTTATAGCAGCACAATCAGCCGCCTTTTGAATATCGGGAGAAAGATTACTGGTCACGAGTATAACCGTGACGGGCTCATAAATTTTTCTTAGTTCCATGTCTACACTCTGGGAGAGCGGAAATACACTGTCTGCTTGTACTTTTGCTAAATGACAAAGGATTTGTTGTAACTGCGTATCTCCATTGTCTAAAGGGAAAATAGTTTGTTCTTTTCCGATAGACACGAATGATGCTGGTGAATTTTGTTTCAAGACAGCCCTTACGATAGAGGCAGTAAATGTGACGACTGATTCGAATAGAGGAGACTCGGTTCTGTCTATGAATATCATGATATTATGGCTGCGCTGTTGTTCAAACTCTTTTGTCATAATATTGTTTGTTCGTGCAGTTGCTTTCCAATCGATCCATGAAAAGCGATCGCCAGGTTTATAGTCTCTGACACCGACCGAGATTGTAGAGTCTTTTGCTGAATTTATATTTGCTGAAAGCGCTCCTTGTTCGAAATGATTTTCCAATTGTCGATACGCTATATCTACATACTGGGGATAGACTAAAAATGTATCTGGAACTGAAAAAGTTACTTCTTTCTCCATCATGCCGAATAAATCGCCAGTTTTGACACGAACGCTTGAAAAAGTGTGCTCGCCTCTAGGGATTGTGTCAATAACATATTGAAACGAAATATTTCGTTTCAATCCTGGGAAGAGTACTACCTTATTCATCTTTATTTGTTTACAACTTATAAATTGTGGTGGCAGTTCATCTTCTATAACTAAATAAAGTAAGGGAAAAGGAAATTTTCTTTTTATTGTAATCGTGCTTACAAATTGTTCTCCTACTACATATCCATTTTGGTTTGTTATTCGCTTTACTTCAGCGTCCCGTAAAGCGTAGAAGGGGAGTAGTAGTGAATAAAGAGCAATGGGAATTATGCTGTAAAATAAAAACCAACTGACAAACCCTCCTTGAAACATAGCGTACACAAATGTTAAGACTAGGCATAAAGGGAGTAGCAATAACTTCATAACGTGATATAGCGCTCGCAGCATTCGTTTCATCAAGGGTTCATTGTCCTTTGAGTAGGCACGGTAGTTCGTGCAACGATTTTTGCGATAACTTGTTCGCCAGTTATTCCTTCAAATTTTGCTTCCATTTTTATAATGAGTCTATGTGCTAAAACGTAAGGGGCTAAAAGTTTAACATCGTCTGGAATAACATAATTCCTGCCATGGATAAATGCATAAGCTTGTGAAGCTTTCATTAAAGCAATCGAACCACGTGGACTTGCACCTAACTGTATAGAACTGTACGTACGAGTCTGATTAACAAGCTTTACAATGTAATGCTTAATTGCTTTGTCCATACTTACTACCCGTACGCTTTGTTGTAAATAAATTAATTCTTCTATTGTAGTAATGGTCTGTAATTGAGAGAGTGGAGTTGTTTTTTCCATCCGGTTTAAAATTTCAAATTCTTCCTCTGGTGTAGGATATCCCATTTTTAGTTTCAATAAGAAACGATCGAGCTGAGCTTCTGGTAGAGAATATGTTCCTTCATATTCGACCGGATTTTGTGTAGCCATGACAAAGAACGGCTTTGGTAAAGGCCTTGTAATACCATCTATTGTAATATTGCCTTCTTCCATACATTCAAGTAAAGCAGATTGTGTCTTTGGAGATGTACGATTAATTTCATCAGCAAGTACAAAATTCCCCATAATTGGTCCAGGCTTGAACTCAAATTGGAGCTCTTTCGGATTATAAATAGAAACTCCTGTTACATCTGACGGCAATAAATCAGGTGTAAATTGAATTCGCTTATAATCAGCATCAATGGATTTAGAAAGAGCACGTACTAGCATTGTTTTTCCGACACCAGGAACATCTTCTAATAGCACATGACCTTCAGCTAAGAGAGCTGTCAAAGCTAAGATCGTTTCTTTTCGTTTTCCGACCATTATTTTTTCAATATTATTGATTATTTTTTCTACAGTGGGATGTAATGAATCAAGTTGGGGCATCGTAATCCTCCTAATGTTATTATCGTTTTCTAATCTATTTAGTGGACATATTTCTAATTCTATTTGTAGATAGTAAAACTTCCACCTTGAATTCTAAGAATATTCAGATTATTTATTTTGATTATATCTAGTATAATTGTTTCCGTAACTAAGGGCAATACAGTAAATAATGATTTGTAGTTTTATGTAAAATCAGACTCGATATAAAATAATAACATTGGGAAAAATTTTTTTACATACAATTTATACTCTTTTCCTTATGGCAGTTTTGAAATAATATCAAAACTCTTTTTCTTTTGCAAAATAGTCGATACCTCAAAATAGCATTCTCCTAATAATTAAGATTAACCATAATCTTCACAACGGAACAAAAGATTTTCTCACAAACTTATTTTCTACTGAATTTTTGACAATCTCTTGAACTGTGCGAAATGTCACATCTGTATTTTACAACCTCTCTTATAGTAAGGGTATGTAAGAGAGACGTATTAAAGGAGTGAACAGTATGAAGAAAAAAACTTCAGTACTAATGAGACGTTTAAAATATTTTTCACCAATAGATCGTTATAACGATAATCATACACAAGAAACATATGAAGATCGTGAATGGGAAAATGTGTACAGAAAGCGTTGGCAGCATGATAAAGTAATTCGTTCTACACACGGCGTGAACTGTACTGGTTCATGTAGCTGGAATATATATGTGAAAGATGGAATTGTAACTTGGGAAGGGCAGGAGCTTAACTATCCGACTACAGGTCCTGATATGCCAGATTTTGAACCGCGAGGATGCCCACGTGGAGCAAGTTTTTCTTGGTACATTTATAGTCCACTTCGTGTGAAATACCCGTATGTACGTGGTGTTCTTTGGAATATGTGGCAAGAAGAATTGCAAAATAACGAGTCACCATTAGAGGCTTGGAAAAGCATTGTGGAAAACCGTGAAAAGGCACGTACGTATAAGCAGGCGCGTGGTAAAGGGGGATTCATTCGTGCGAATTGGGATGAAGTGTTACAACTCGTTTCAGCTTCTTTACTGTACACAGTAATGAAATACGGTCCAGACCGAAATGTTGGCTTTTCACCAATTCCAGCTATGTCGATGTTAAGTCATGCTGCTGGTAGTCGCTTTATGCAACTTATGGGTGGACCGATGCTTAGCTTCTATGATTGGTATGCGGATTTACCACCAGCTTCTCCTCAAATTTGGGGCGATCAAACAGATGTACCAGAAAGTAGTGACTGGTATAACTCTGGTTACATTATGACATGGGGTTCAAATGTACCAATGACGAGAACACCAGATGCACACTTTTTAGCAGAGGTTCGATATAAAGGAACGAAAGTCGTTTCTGTCAGTCCTGATTTCGCTGAATCAACAAAGTTTGCGGATGATTGGATTAGTGTGAAACAAGGTACAGACGGTGCACTTGCGATGGCAATGGGGCACGTAATCTTACAAGAATTTTACGTAGATAATCAAGTGGAATATTTCACAAATTATGCGAAGCAATATACTGATTTTCCTTTCTTCGTCACATTGAAACAAAAAGGAGATCAATTCGTTGCTGATCGGTTCTTAAATGCTTCTGATATTGGACGAGAAACGAAGTTAGGGGAATGGAAACCTGTTCTTTGGAACGAGAATACGAATGATTTTGCAACACCTCACGGCACAATGGGATCACGTTGGGATAATGAAAAGAAATGGAACTTGCGTTTAGAAGATGAAGAAACAGGTGAAAAGATTGATCCACGTCTTTCTTTACTTGGAATGGAGGATAGTGTTCAAACTGTACAAATTCCGTACTTCTCTGATGATGGAAACAAAATATTAGAACGTACGATTCCAGTGAAAAAGGTTATGACAGAAGAGGGCGAATTGTTCGTTACAACTGTATACGACTTAACGTTAGCAAATTACGGTGTGAACCGAGGGCTTGGCGGACAAGAACCAAAAGACTTCAATGATGACATACCGTTTACACCTGCATGGCAAGAGAAAATGACAGGAGTAAAACGTGAGCTTATTATTCAAATCGCTCGTGAGTTCGCACAAAATGCTGTTGATACGAATGGTCGCTCAATGATAATTGTTGGAGCAGGTATTAACCATTGGTTTAACTCTGATACGATTTATCGCGCCGTTTTAAATCTTGTTCTTCTCGTTGGAGCACAAGGTGTAAACGGCGGTGGTTGGGCTCATTATGTTGGTCAAGAAAAATTAAGACCAGCAGAAGGATGGCAAACAATCGCGATGGCAAAAGATTGGCAAGGTCCACCGAAATTACAAAACGGTACATCCTTCTTCTATTTCGTAACAGATCAATGGCGTTATGAAGATACACCTGTTGGACATTTAGCATCACCAGTTGAAGGTAACTCTCGTTATCAACATCACGGTGATTACAACGTATTAGCTGCACGACTTGGCTGGTTACCTTCTTATCCAACATTCGAGAAAAATGGAATTGAATTATATAAAGAGGCTGTTGCTGCTGGTGCAACAACGCAAGAAGAAATCGGAAAATACGTTGCGCAAAAACTAAAAGAAAAAGAACTGAAATTCGCAATTGAAGATCCTGATAACAAAAACAACTTCCCGCGCAACTTATTCGTATGGCGTGCAAATTTAATTTCGAGTTCTGGTAAAGGACATGAATATTTCTTAAAACATTTATTAGGTACAACAAACGGGTTAATGAATGACGACAGTGATTCATTACGACCAGAAGAAATAAAGTGGCATGAAGAAGCGCCAGAAGGGAAGCTTGATTTACTCATTAATTTAGATTTCCGTATGGCTGGAACAGCACTGTATTCTGATATCGTCTTACCTGCTTCAACTTGGTACGAAAAACACGATTTAAGCAGTACAGATATGCATCCATTTGTACATCCATTTAATCCGGCAATCGGTTCACCGTGGGAAGCGCGCTCTGACTGGGATATTTTCACTTCACTTTCTAAAGCAGTGTCAGATTTAGCGAAGAAAATTGATCTTGAATCAATGAAAGAAGTTGTTGCAACACCACTTCTTCATGATACACCGCAAGAATTAGCGCAACCACTTGGCAAGATTAAAGATTGGAGTAAAGGTGAATGTGAACCAATCCCGGGTAAAACGATGCCACAAATTCACGTTGTTGAAAGGGATTATAAAACGATTTATGACAAAATGACTGCGCTTGGACCAAATGCCGGAAAACAACCGATTGGTACGAAAGGGATTTCTTGGTCAGCAGAAAAAGAGTATGAGCAATTAAAGAGCAAATTAGGAGTCGTTCGAACGGATTCTATCGCGAAAGGTTGTCCAGACATCAAAGAAGCAATCAATGCTGCTGAAGCGGTATTAACACTATCTTCTACAACAAACGGTCATATGGCAGTAAAAGCATGGGAAGCACTTGAAAAACAAACAGATTTAAAACTACGTGATTTAGCAGAAGAACGTGAAGAAGAATGCTTTACATTCGAACAAATTACAGCACAACCGAAAACAGTAATTACTTCTCCGGCCTTTACAGGTTCAGAAAAAGGTGGACGACGTTACTCACCGTTTACAACAAATGTGGAACGTCTCATCCCATGGAGAACGATAACTGGTCGACAATCTTTCTACTTAGACCATGACATGATGAAAGAATTTGGTGAAACGATGGCAACATTTAAACCAATTCTGCAACATAAACCGTTCCGTAAATCACGACCTGAAGTAGAAGGGAAAGAAATTACATTAAACTATTTAACACCGCATAATAAGTGGTCGATTCATAGTATGTACTTCGATTCATTACCGATGTTAACGCTATTTAGAGGTGGTCCAACTGTTTGGATGAATAAAGAGGACGCTGCTGAAGCGGGTGTTGCAGATAATGATTGGATTGAGTGCTTTAATCGTAACGGTGTTGTTGTAGCGCGTGCTGTTGTAACGCACCGTATACCGAGAGGAATGGCATTTATGCATCATGCGCAAGATCGTCACATTAACGTACCTGGTACGAAATTAACAAGTAATCGCGGGGGAACGCATAATAGTCCAACTCGAATTCACGTAAAACCGACACATATGATTGGTGGATATGGTCAATTAAGTTATGGATTTAACTATTATGGTCCAACTGGGAACCAGCGTGATTTAAATGTTGTAATCCGTAAACTGAAGGAGGTAGATTGGCTTGAAGATTAAAGCACAAGTCGGAATGGTAATGAACCTAGATAAATGCATCGGCTGTCATACTTGTAGCGTAACATGCAAAAACACCTGGACAAATCGTCCAGGTGCTGAATATATGTATTTCAATAACGTAGAAACGAAACCAGGTATTGGTTATCCGAAACAATGGGAAGATCAGGAGAAATATAAAGGCGGCTGGGAATTGAAAAATGGTGAAATTCAGCTAAAATCCGGTTCGAAAATGAAACGTCTTATGAATATTTTCCACAATCCAGATCAACCAACGATTGATGATTACTTTGAACCTTGGAACTATGATTATGAAACGTTAACAAATAGTCCGCAGCGTAAGCATCAGCCAGTTGCTCGTCCGAAATCAGCAATTACAGGCGAATTTATCGACAAAATTGAATGGGGTCCAAACTGGGAAGATGACTTAGCAGGCGGACATATAACTGGATTGCAAGATCCAAACGTAAAGAAAATGGAAGAAGAAATTAAAACAGATTTTGAAAACGTCTTTATGATGTATTTACCACGCATATGTGAACATTGTATGAATCCATCTTGCGTATCATCTTGTCCATCTGGTGCGATGTATAAGCGTGAAGAAGATGGAATTGTTCTTGTAGATCAAAATGCATGTCGCGCATGGAGATTCTGCGTATCATCTTGTCCATATAAAAAAGTGTATTTTAACTGGCAAACGAATAAAGCTGAAAAATGTACAATGTGCTTCCCACGTATTGAAGCTGGTATGCCAACAATTTGTTCAGAAACATGTGTAGGACGTATCAGGTATATTGGAGTAATGCTATATGACGCTGATAAAGTAAAAGAAGCAGCTTCTGTTGAAGACGA
This sequence comes from Bacillus sp. FSL R9-9497, assembly GCF_038005805.1. Taxonomy (NCBI): domain Bacteria; kingdom Bacillati; phylum Bacillota; class Bacilli; order Caryophanales; family Bacillaceae; genus Bacillus; species Bacillus sp. FSL R9-9497. The sequence continues at coordinate 1,991,166 of NZ_JBBOTY010000001.1, forward strand.
AAAAGATTTATATGAATCTCAGCTTACTGTTTTCCTAGATCCAAATGATCCAGAAATAGCAGCTGAAGCGAAAAAACAAGGCATTCCTGAAGAATGGATTAAAGCAGCACAACATTCACCTATCTATAAAATGATTATCGATTGGAAAATTGCTCTGCCTCTTCACCCGGAGTATCGTACAATGCCGATGGTTTGGTATATCCCTCCGCTTAGCCCAATTATGAACATGTTGGAAGGGAAAGGTAGTAACTGGCAAGCAGAAGAGGTTTTCCCTGCAATTGATAATATGCGTATTCCAATTCAATATTTAGCGAATTTACTCACTGCAGGGGATGAATCACACATTCGTCTTACATTGAAAAAAATGGCTGTTATGCGAACATATATGAGAGCACTGCAAATTAATAAAGAGCCAAATGAAGCTGTATTAAAAGAACTTGGTTTAACGAAACAGGATGTAGAAGATATGTATCGTCTTCTTGCCATTGCGAAATATAAAGATCGCTTCGTTATCCCGACATCTCACCGTGAACAAGTGGCAGATTTATATAGCGAACAAGGAAGCTGTGGTTTATCATTCACAGGTGGTCCAGGCTCTTGTATGACAATTTCTTAAATAAAGGGGGCAGAAAATTATGAGACAAAGTTTACAAACAGCTTTTTCTTGTTCTTCTTTTCTTCTCTCCTATCCTGAACTAGGGTGGAGAGAAGCTGTAACTGAATTGCAAGAAGAGGTTGAAACAATAGAACAGGAAGACGTTAAAGCGTCACTTACAGCCTTTATAAAGCAAGTGCTAGATAAAACGAATGATCAACTCATTGATAGTTACGTATATACATTCGATTTTGGTAAGAAAACAAATATGTATCTTACTTATATGAACACTGGTGAACAAAGAGAAAGAGGTATTGAATTACTGGAGTTAAAACAGCATTATAAAAAATCTGGTTTTGAAGTAACAGATAAAGAATTACCTGATTATTTACCGCTATTGCTTGAGTTCTTTGCAAATGCAAATGAGATAGACAGTGAACCAATTATGAGTAAATACACGGAGAATATACAAGCGTTACACGTTCAATTAAAAGAAGCAGACAGTATGTATGAACCAATTCTTGCGGCTGTTCTACTCGCTATCGAAACATGGGGTGTACAGACAAATTAGAAAGGAGAGTTGTTAAAATGATGGATCAATTTCTATGGGTATTGTTTCCCTATATCATTTTTGCAATCTTTATCGGTGGACATATTTTTAGATACAACTATGATCAATTTGGATGGACATCAAAATCTAGTGAACTATTAGAAAAGAAAATGCTCCGACTCGGAAGTCTATTATTTCACTTTGGGATCATGTTCGTAATTGGCGGTCATGTTATGGGGATTTTAATTCCAGAAGCTGTATACCGTTCAGTAGGTATTTCTGAGCATATGTATCATGTAGTAGCAATTAGTTTTGGGCTTCCGGCAGGTGTTGCTTCTATTAGCGGTTTAATTATATTAACGTACCGCCGCGTAACTGTAAAACGTATCATTGCAACGAGTACAAAGGGAGATTATATTGCGCTTATTTTATTACTTATCGTAATGCTAGCAGGACTTTCCTCAACATTTTTAAATATCGATTCAAAAGGATTTGATTATCGTACAACGATTGGCCCTTGGTTCCGAAGTCTCTTTATTTTCCAACCGAAAGTTGAATATATGATGGAAGTAACAATATGGTTTAAAATTCACATTCTCGCAGGGATGGGGCTTTTCGCAGTGTGGCCATTTACAAGACTTGTACATGTATTTAGTGCCCCAATTAAATATGTAAGCCGTAGTTATGTAATTTACAGAAGACGTATTCCTAATGAGTTGAAAAAATAATACTGCTGTAAACGGATAGGAGCTAATGGTTAAAACGAAACGAGGTCTAATATGGAAGGCCTCGTTTTTGTTTACATAGGGAATAAATGTTAATAAGTAGTTTAAATTGAAAAAAGATTAGCATCTAAATAAGATGCTAATCAATGCTACAAACAGAAGCAGAGCAATCTTCACAAGCAATTTCACATTTTAAAAATTGTAAATCGTGGATTGTAATCTTTCCTTTATGAATTGAAATTGTACCTTGCTTTTTTAATTCATTTAACATTCGATTTACACTTTCACGTGAAGTTGCACAGAAATTAGCGAGTTCTTGATTCGTTAATGGTAAATCGATGAGAATACCATTTTCTTTTAATACACCGTAACTATTTGTCATTCGTATAAGAGTAGAGTACAGGGCACCTTTTTTGCCGTGTAATACTAAATCTCGGAACTTCGTTTGCATTCTTCTTAAATGTTCACTAATCCATTTCATAAATTCAAATACAAGAGCGGGTTTTTGGAGTAATGCTTTTTCTAACGCTTCACGTTTTATTACACCTACTTCAACATCTTCAAGACATTTTGAGTTTAATAAATATTTTGCATTATCCGTGAACAATGTTAATTCTCCAATAATGTCATATTCCGAACAAATTCGAAGTGTTAATTCTTGTCCGTCAGCACTAAGTTTACTAATTTGTACTTTCCCTGAGTGAATGATATAGAGTTCTGTTGCCTCCATACCTTCTTGAAAAATAAAACTACCTTTTTTTATCTGCATTTTATATTCAACAGATGCAAGTAATTCTTTTAAATCTTGAGATAATGTCATACTGTTTGCCACAGTGATCACCTTTCTTCTTATAAGCAATACATTTCCTATTTTGAGTGTAAGTATGATGAAAATGCAAGAGCTATTTAAAAATAAATTGAAATTTCAATGACCGTAAGGAGGAGTGGCTAAAGATGTGAACAAAATGCGAACGGATTTGTGAAAATTTTTTGAATGGGGAAAGTGATGTGAGAAAAGTCACATTGAATATGTAGCTTCTTTTTTATAATGAAGGCAAATAAAAAAATGAAAGCTTACTAAGGATTGCAGCAGAAAAGAAGGGATAGAGATGCACGAGAACATGAAAGATTCTTTAAAGCGGCCACTTCAAGATTTACGCATTTCAGTTATTGATCGTTGTAATTTTAGGTGCACATATTGTATGCCTGCTGAAGTGTTCGGACCTGATTATGCTTTTTTACAGAAAGAGTGTTTATTAACATTTAATGAAATAGAAAGGTTAGCTAGATTATTTATAAGTATGGGAGTTAATAAAATTAGGCTTACTGGCGGTGAACCTTTATTGCGTAAAGACTTACCGAAATTAATTGCAAGACTTACAAATCTAGAAGGCTTAAAAGACATTGGACTCACAACAAACGGAATTTATTTAGCAAAACAAGCTAAGGCGCTAAAAGACGCGGGATTAAAACGTGTAAATATTAGTTTAGATGCGATAGAGGACCATGTCTTCAAAAAAATTAACGGAAGAAATGTAAGTACAAAACCTGTACTGAAAGGAATAGAAGCAGCAAATGCTGCTGGATTAGAAGTAAAGGTAAATATGGTCGTAAAAAAAGGGATGAATGATAGTCAAATTCTTCATATGGCTCGTTATTTTAAAGAAAAAGAAATTCAGCTCCGTTTCATTGAGTTTATGGATGTAGGCAGTACAAACGGATGGAATTTTGAAGAAGTCATTACGAAGGAACAATTAATAGAGAAAATTAATCGTGTATATCCAATTGAGCCCGCTCAGCCTCGTTATTTTGGAGAGGTTGCGAAATTGTATCGATATGTAGGGAGTAATGCAGAAGTTGGATTTATTACTTCTGTTTCTGAGTCATTTTGTTCTTCTTGTACGAGAGCTCGTATTTCGGCAGACGGCAAGTTTTTCACGTGCCTATTTGGAGCGAAAGGAACGGATTTGCGAACGCTTCTTCGAGAAAATATTTCTGATGCATCACTATTAAAAATTTTAAATGATACATGGCGATATAGAACAGATCGATATTCAGATGAAAGAACGGTTGAGAATACAAGTAAACGTCCAAAAGTTGAAATGTCTTACATTGGTGGATAGTGAAAGGAGGATTTCTTATGCAAGAGCGTTATTCAAGACAAGTGTTGTTTTCTGGAATTGGTGAAATGGGACAAAGAAAAATAAGAGAAAAGCATGTGCTCCTAATCGGTGCGGGTGCGCTAGGAGCTGCGAATGCAGAAGCACTTGCTAGGATGGGAATTGGGAAATTGACAATTGCTGATCGTGACTACGTCGAATGGAGTAATTTACAGCGGCAGCAGTTATATACAGAAGAAGATGCGCAGCAGTGTAAACCAAAAGCAATTGCAGCAGCAGAACATGTAAGAAAGATTAATTCTGAAGTGGAAATTGTACCAGTTGTAACAGATGTCACAATGCGAGAAATAGAAGAGTTAACAAAAGATGTGGATCTCATATTAGATGCGACTGACAATTTCGATACGCGTCTACTTATAAATGACATTTCACAAAAAGAAAATATACCTTGGATATATGGCGGATGCATTGGGAGTTACGGTGTAACGTATACAATTCTTCCTGGGAAAACACCATGTTTTCGCTGTCTAATGGATCATCCTATGGGCGGTGCAACATGCGATACAGCCGGAATCATTCAGCCAGCTGTACAAATGGTCGTTGCTCACCAAGTTACAGAGGCGATGAAAATATTGGTGGGTGATTATGAATCATTAAGAGGGACGATGTTGTCATTTGATATTTGGAACAATCAATATCTTTCATTAAAAGTAAATAGACAGAAGAAAAGTACATGTCCTTCTTGTGGGAAATCACGAACGTATCCAAGCCTAATATTTGAAGCGCAAATGAAAACGGAAGTGTTATGCGGACGGAATACAGTTCAAATCCGTTCAGGAATAAAGAGAAATCTTAATTTAACCGAAATTCAAAAACGATTACAAAAAAGTGTACATGTTAAAAAAACGCCTTACTTACTATCATTTCTAGTTGATGAATATCGTTTTGTTTTATTTATAGACGGTAGGGCATTTATTCATGGGACAAATGATGTAAAAATAGCAAAACGATTATACGCCAAATATATAGGATGAACAGAAAAATCGTTTTTTCCTTATTAAAACGAGGTGAAAAAAGAATGTTAGATAAACGTATACCAATTCCAGTAGCAGAAGCAGTTGCTCGTGTAATGAAATATGCCTACCAAGGTGAAATGGAAAAGGTTTCTCTTATAGAAAGCTACGGTAGAACACTTGGAGAAGATGTTATTGCAGATCATGATGTTCCGCATTTTGATCGCTCTCCGTACGACGGGTTTGTGATTCGAGCGGAAGATACAAAAGAAGCGAGTAGTAGTAACCCCATTCAATTTGAAGTAATTGGCGAAATTGGAGCAGGCTTTGTTTTTACAGAAGAAGTGAAAGAATTTCAAGCTGTCCGTATTATGACAGGTGCCGCAATTCCGGAAGGGTGTAATGCGGTTGTTATGTTAGAGCTAACGGAAGGATTTGAAGAAAACGAAAAGATTTATATGGTATTAAAACGTTCTTTCTCTTCTGGCGATAACATTTCTTTTAAAGGAGAAGATGTAAACCAAAATAGCATCCTTGTGAAAAAAGGGACTGTTATTAATCCTGGAGTAGCAGCGCTTCTTGCTACGTTTGGTTATAGTTCCGTACATGTTATAAAACAGCCGGTTATTGGAATTGTAACGACAGGAAGCGAACTGCTTGAAGTACATGAACAATTAAAGCTAGGAAAGATTCGAAATAGTAACTCTTATATGATTGCTGCTCAAATTGAACGAGCCGGCGGAGCTGTACAGTATTATGGGCAATTCGCTGACGATTTAGAGACGTGTTATAACACTGTAAAAAAAGCGATGAAAGAAGTCGATATTTTAATTACAACTGGTGGCGTTTCGGTAGGAGATTATGACTATTTACCTGCTATTCATAAGAGGTTACAAGCTAATGTACTTTTTAACAAAATAGCGATGCGACCAGGAAGTGTGACAACTGTAGCTGAGGTAGAAGGAAAACTACTATTTGGTTTATCTGGTAATCCTTCTGCTTGCTATGTCGGTTGTGAATTATTTGTTCGGCCAGTTATTCGAACATACTTGTATAAGAAAAATCCGCACGTATTTCGTGCAGAGGCAATATTACAAAAAGACTTTCCGAAAGCAAATCCATTTACTCGATTTGTAAGAGGGAAAGTGGAAATTGTAGATGGAACATTGCAAGCTATACCAGTTGGTTTAGATAAATCTAGTGCAATTTCTTCACTTGCAGAGGCGAACGCATTTATCGTCCTGCCGGGAGGAACGAGAGGATTTGAAGCAGGAATAACTGTTTCGGTACTGTTATTAGAATCAAACGCTGGAAGTGAGTGGCCTTGGGAAGAACCACTTCGATCATACAAATAATAGAAAAATAGATTACTAACTTATACAAAGATAAGAGGTGCAAAATGATACAAACGTATTATGAAGTAATTGATACACCTATTTCAATTGAGGAAGTTACAAACAAAGTAATTCGTCGTGAGTGTGGCGCAGTTACTACTTTCGTTGGTACTGTTAGAGAATTTACGAAAGGGCGTCGTACGCTACATTTAGAGTATGTAGCATATAAAACAATGGCAGAAAAACAACTTGAGAGAATTGGTACTGAAGTAGGAGAGAGGTGGCCTGGGACATTTGTCGCCATTACACATCGCATTGGTACATTACAAATTTCTGATCTTGCTGTTGTCGTCGCTGTTTCTACACCACACCGGAAAGCAGCCTATGAGGCGAACGAATATATTATGGAGCGTATAAAACAAATCGTTCCAATTTGGAAGAAAGAATTTTGGGAAGATGGTGAATCATGGATTGGTGATCAGTTAGAGAATGTAGCATATGAGAATGGTGAGCCTGAAGAGGAGATGAGAATATGATTGAAGTACTATTATTTGCACATTTACAAGAAGAAGTAAGTAAGCCAGCATTACAAATCGATTGTGAAAATATTACAGTTGCTGAACTAAAGAAGGTACTCATTAAGAAATACAACGTAGCGATTTCAAATGAAATCATGGTAGCTATAAATGAAGAGTATGCAAATGAGAATGACATCATTCAAACTGGTGATACTGTGGCGATGATTCCGCCAGTAAGTGGTGGTTGATTCTTTTCGACCTAATCATGTTACGACGTGATTAGGCTGGAGAGAATGAATATAACTATGCATACATAGGAGGGAACAGGATGAAAAGTCCTAATTTTCAATTAAGCTTACAAACTTCTAATCTAATTATAGGTTTTATGGTATGGGTCATTTTATCATCATTAATGCCTTATATTAAAGTGGATATCCCATTAACTGCGGGGCAAATTTCTATGGTCACAGCAGTACCCGTTATTTTAGGTTCTGTTCTTCGCATTCCAATTGGTTATTGGACAAATCGTTTCGGAGCAAGAAAATTATTCTTTATTAGTTTTATTCTATTATTACTTCCTGTCTTTTATATTAGTGTTGCCAATTCTATGATGGATTTAATTATTGGTGGATTATTTGTAGGAATCGGTGGTGCTGTATTCTCTGTAGGAGTAACTTCTTTACCAAAATACTTTCCGAAAGAGAGTCATGGTTTTGTAAATGGTATTTACGGTGTCGGTAACGCCGGAACAGCAATTACTTCATTTTTAGCGCCTGTTATCGCAACTTCAGTTGGCTGGAGAACGACAGTACAATGTTATTTAGTTTTACTTGCAGCATTTGCACTTATGAACTTTTTATTAGGTGATCGTAAGGAGAAAAAGGTGAATACACCATTAATGGAACAAATAAAAGGTGTATATAAAAATGAGAAACTTTGGTTTTTATGTATCTTTTACTTTTTAACATTCGGATCATTTGTCGCATTTACAGTATACTTACCAAACTTTTTAGTATCTCACTTCGGATTAGAGAAAGTAGATGCTGGTATGCGAACTGCAGGATTCATCGTACTCGCAACAATTATGCGTCCGATTGGTGGTTGGCTCGGCGATAAGTTTAATCCATTTAAAATATTAATCTTCGTATTTATTGGTTTAACACTTTCAGGTATTATTTTATCATTCATGCCTAGTATGAACGTGTATACATTTGGTTGCTTACTAGTCGCATTTTGTGCAGGCATTGGTAATGGTACAATCTTTAAACTCGTTCCAATGTACTTCTCAGAACAAGCAGGTATTGTAAATGGACTCGTTTCAGCTTTAGGCGGACTAGGAGGGTTCTTCCCGCCCCTAATTTTAACATTACTATTCCAACTAACAGGCCATTATGCAATTGGATTTATGGCATTATCAGAAGTCGCACTTGCTTGTTTAATCATTACAGTGTGGATGTATAGTCAAGAAAAGCTGTTAGTGATGTTAAAGAATCATTAATAAGGAAAAAGAACCATCCCAAAGTATTTTGGGATGGTTCTTTTAGTAATAGGCTTCAACATGTTTTTATTGATCTCTCAATAAACGCTTGTTTTCTATAAGAATGTGCTTTTAAAATGAAGATGTCAAAAGTTATTCAATTAAAGGGCAGATTAATTAAGGAAATCTTAAATCTATTCTAAAGATCGAACTCATTTTTAGAATGCAAATATTTAATTGAATCGGGATGTTTAGATGAAAAAAATATAAGTCCACTCAAGATAAACAAGTATCAGGTGTGTTAGGTAGTTTAAGCGACAAGTATAGGATTGATGCAAGTATCCTTCGCATAGTAACTGCATTATCAGATTTTTTTAGGGCCAAATTTTTTGGTAAGGTTAATGGATATTGTGAAAAAGTATACTTAAAATAAAGAAGATAGTTTAGGTCAATAAGATAAAATTATGAATTTGTATAAATAATCCATAATTTTCTTTATGAGTTATATTTGGTATGTTAAAGAAAAGAGAGGAGAGGGAAATGAAATAAGAATTTTTGATGCACATTTTCATATTATTGGTTTAAGTTTTTCTGATTATTGAGAATTGAAGAGATTTTCCGACTGATTAAATGTGATTCATATTTAGTAAAGTGTTTAATCCAACTAAAATATATTTAGAATGAGGTTTTACATGTTTGTTTTTATTATACTAGACGTAATATTACCAATATTAATATTAATGCTAATTGGTGCAATCTTACAAATAAAGTTCCAATTTAACTTAAAGCAGCTTTCTACACTTATTACTTATTGCTTAATGCCAGCGGCTGTATTTGTGAATATATATGATATTAGTATAGAGACAGGTTTGTTGCTCCAAATAATATACTATTTAATGCTTTATAGTCTGAGTCTGATCATAGTAAGTCATTTCATTTCAAAAACATTAAAGTTAGAAAAAGGAGAAAGTGCAGCTCTAAAAAATAGCATTTCGTTAATGAATTCCGGTAATTATGGGTTACCAGTAAGTCAATTGATTTTCAGTCACAATCCAGTGGGGGTTTCCATTCAGATTTTTATTGTGATTTTCCAGAATCTTTTAACTTATTCATATGGGATATATAACTTACTATCAGCAACAAAAACAATCGGAGGTATTATTCAATCATTTCTAAGACTGCCTGTATTTCATGCGCTCGTATTAGGGGTTCTCTTTCAATCTTTTAAAATTCAAATACCTAATTCTATCTTGCTACCTCTTAATCAGCTTGCGAATGGTTTTGTTGCAATAGCACTCATATTGCTAGGGGCGCAATTATCCAACATTAAACTTAATTTTTTCCATCGAGTCATAACATGGGCTTTAATTGGAAGGTTACTGATGGGACCATTATTAGCACTTGCTGTAATATACATACTAAACATCGATGGTATTGTTGCACAATCGTTATTTATTGCAAGTTCTTTTCCTACTTCAAGAAATACATCAACCATTGCTATGGAATATCAAATAGAGCCTGAATTACATGCACAAATCGTTTTATTTTCAACAATTTTCAGCATTATTACAGTAACTGTCGTTATTTATTTATCATATATTTTGTTTTGAATATACGTGCAAAAACGAAAAGATTTGAGGCGGTAAATGATGGACAGAAGTCCTATAGATATGAGAAGAAAGCAGTCTTTCATATATTGGGTGTCGTTTACAATTGTACCATGTTTCAAAATCTAGTGACTTAATTCAAAAAAAGAAACTTATTAGGGTTTATTTCGTATGGAAATCTTTAAAGTATTTACATATAGACTTGCGAAAAAAAGACACAATCTCGCTTATAATTAAAGTTATATGAGCTTAGGGTGATAGCGATGGGGTGGGAGTGTCAAGTAAGAATTTTATGCATAATTGCCACTAAGGGAGATGATTAAAAGTTGAGTAAACAGAATATCAGCACAATAGTTTCAGGAGATTTGATTGTTACCCATCTAATTGGCCAGATTAATACAGAGGATGTGTATGAATGGTTTAATGATTTTGAGCAGGTTTGTCAGCAATTTATTTCTGAGGGTCGGAAATACAAATTGTTGGTGGATAGAAAAGGGTATACCCCAAATCATTTTTCTGTTCAAAAAGTATGGAAAGATAAGTTCTTCAATGAAACCATTTTGAATCATAGTAAGGCAATTGCATTTCTTCTTGAAGAAGGAGAGATACTGAAGTATTTACAACAATCCAATACAAAAGAATCCGTGGAGTTTTTTGATGATTATGAACAAGCGCTAATTTGGTTGAATGAATATCCAATATAAAAACTGAATAGAAAGAGTTGCTCGTAATGTTACACTTGTCATGAAATTTATTTGTTTACAAGTTGCAAACACCATTTATTTTCTTCATAGATTGCTTGTGAAATAAAAGAACAGAACTACAATAAAAAGAACAAACGTCCCCTAAAAAACGTTTGTCCAAAGGTAATTACTATTTTAACTAAGAAATAGATTACAATTTATGTGTACGAGAAATCTTTTTTATAAGTTTAGGCAATATAGATGTTAGTTCTTGCTTCAAACGCTTCGTAAATGATGGATCTTTACCAGAAGTTGAAATAGTGACAACATATTCATTATTTCTTATAACGCCAGGTGTGTGAAAAGATGATTCTGTACCATCACTTACAACGTTAACCCACTGGAAATCATGAGCGGCCTGTTTGACCATCATATTTACAGCGTGTTGATTTGTAGCTGCATAAATAAGGTGAGCATCTTTAATATCATCATTACTAAAAGCTTTTTGCTTCCAAGTAATATAAGAAAGTTCCTTCATTTCCTCGCAAATTTCTGGGCTGACAACAGTGACGAAAGCGCCTGTATCTTTTAATCCAGACGCTTTTCGATATGCAATTTTACCTCCACCAATGATAACAACCACTTTATTTTGTAGATTAAACATAAGAGGGTACATGTTATACATATATGCATTCCTCCATTCGTTCTAACAATGTTAGTTTCATATATGTATCAAACTGAAGACAGTTACAAGTCGTAACATGATTGTATTTTTTTGTATGCAATTCAATTTTTTGAAGTAATAATCCGGTAAAGAGAAGGTATGGCATGACATATACATGGGACGCAGTCGATGTTATAGCCTTGAGCTCGGCAGTAAAAGAGGGAGTTCCTTTCGTTAAAAAGGAACAGGATACTGGCATACCAAGTTTTCGTTCGATAGCTGCTCCGATTTGTTGTAACTCATATATCGGTTGTGTATCACTACTGCCTCGTCCTACGAGTAAAATACTACTATTTTGCATTGGCATAGCTTCACGTATTCTTTTCACTACAAGTTCCACCATATGTGGATGTGTACTAAAAGGAGGTACAACTGAAAATGTTATTTGTGGATATTTCTTTTGTAGTTGTTCTATTTCAAAAGGAATATCACGTTTATAGTGAGCTGCTGCAAATAATAAAACAGGTACAATCATTATTTCAGTTACTCCCTCTATTATCGTTTCTGTAACTGCATCCGAAATAGTAGGTGTCGTTAGTTCTAGAAAAGCTATTTTTTGAATTCTTTCGTTTCGCTCTTTCATAACAGATTGAATAAATTGAATGAATTGTTCATTACCTTCTTGTAGCCGGCTCCCATGTCCAACATATACAATTCCTTTCATTGTCTCACCATGTCTTTCTTCATAAGAGTTTCTTGTAATTGATGATCTACGTTATGAAACCCAACTTTATTTGCATAGTATAAAGTTGGAACATCGGTATACGAGAATGGGAGAGTAAGAATATTGATAAAGCCAAGGCGTTTTATTTCTGCTAGAAACGTATCAATAGAAGCACGACCTTCAAATACAATGCTATCCCATGAGAATTCAGAAAGCATACGTGAATGAATTTCATCGAAGCGATGATCAATTGTGTACTCATGAGTCATCATATAGGAACCAGCACCAATTTTTTCTTGAATAACAGCAATTCGGTTAATGTTTCGTCCTAAATAAACTGTTGTATTGGAAGAGAACTCTGCTTGTTTACTTAGTAGCCCATATTGCATAAGTTTTTCTTGAGTGGCAACGTTCATATGTTGTAGTTGCGCTTGTAAAGAACGAATATCTTTTTGGTGTTTACTACATGATTGCATCAATATTTCTACACTTTCAGCTGAACAAAAAACAAGACGATTAACGTTAAAAATTTCATTGATTTGTTCAAGTGTTAATGTGTATTCTACCTTTTTGAAAGTAGGAATTTGATATATTTCTGCACCGGCTTCTTGTAACTTTTGCTTCATTGAACTTGTTTTATTCGTTGCAGATGCAAATAAAACTTTTTTCTCGTGTAATGGTTTACGTTCTTTCCAAGCGATCTGATCCCGTAAGGAAACGACATCACCAATAATTGTCATAGAAGGATTAGAAATATTTTCGTTTTTGACAATAGAAACAATGGTAGACAGTGTCCCTGTGACAACGCGCTGTTTACCAGTTGTACCCCATTCAATGACTGCTACTGGCGTATCTTCTTTTTTTTCTGCTTGTAGTAAGTTTTCACAAATTGTAGGTAAGTTTTCTATACCCATGTAGTAGGCAATTGTGTCGCTATTGTGAGATGAATTATATTTTCCATGGTCGGTTAAAGGACCTTTTGCATGTCCGGTTAATAAAGTGACGCTATTACTGTAGTCACGGTGGGTGAGGGGAATACCTGCATAGATACTAGCGGCGATGCTAGATGTAATACCTGGTACAATTTCATATGGAATATTTGCTGATGCTAAAGTCTCTGCTTCTTCACCAACACGGCCAAAAATAGATGGATCTCCGCCTTTTAAGCGGACTACGATTTTTCCCTCTTTCGCAAATTGAAGGAGGTGTGCGTTAATCATTTCTTGACGCATAGTATGATTCTTTGGCATTTTTCCGCAATAAATAAGTTCACATGTTTCTTTTGTATAATTAAGAAAGGAAGGGTTTAATAAGCGGTCATATAAGACGATATCTGCACGATTTAAGCACTCTATCGCTTTTTTTGTAATAAGCCCTTCATCACCTGGTCCTGCACCAACTAAATATACATATCCGTTCATATTCGCACCTCGTCTATTTTTATTTAAAAGGAAGCCAGGGGAGGCTTCCTTTTGTAAATTACATGTATATATAAATATCCCCGTCAATAACTTCTACTTCATACGTTTGAATACAACCATCATCAGGTTTTTGAACTTCACCTGTTAGTAGTGAAATTTTCCAATCATGTAGTGGACAAAAGACGAATTCTCCAGATACAATACCTTCCGCTAATGGCCCGTTTTTATGAGGACAACGATTTTCTACAGCTCGAATATCGCCATTTGAAAGGCGGAATAGGGCGATAGACATACCTTTCATTTGTACCTCTTTACCGATTTGAATAGGAAGGTCTTCTGCACGCATAACTTTTATTTTTTCTTTCGTTTGTATCATATAGATCACAGCTCCTTATTTCACAGTTTCTACTTCATACATCGCTTTTAATGATTTCGTTTCTAGTGCTTGTCCCCATGCTTCTTTATATGTGCCACGAGCTTTTTGGAAACGTTCATTTAACTTAGTGACCATATTTGCATCTTGCAGTATTTCCTTTATGTGATCGAAGCCTAATCGTTCTGTCCAGTAGGCAGTACGCTCTCCATAAATACCAGTTTCACGATAATACTGCATGTAAGCTGTAGCGATGCGAAGGACATCATCTTCAGTAGGGACAATCATTACAAAATCAGCTTCGCGTACTTCCGTACCACCATTTCCGCCAATATAAAGTTGGTATCCATTTTCGACACAAACAACGCCAAAATCTTTCGTCAGTACTTCCGCACAGTTACGCGGACAGCCCGTTACACCCATCTTCATTTTATGAGGTGTATCTACCATTTCTAATGATTGTTCAAGCAACATACCAAGTCCTAATGAATCTTTCGTACCGAAACGGCAGAAACGAGAGCCAACACATGATTTTACATTACGAAGAGATTTTGAATACGCATATCCAGAAGCCATATTTAATTCAGCCCATACGTTAGGTAAATCTTGTTTCTTAACACCGTATAAGCCGATTCGGCTCGCACCTGTAATTTTCACAAGTGGAACATCGTACTTTTTCGCAACTTCAGCAATTTTCATTAAATCATCTGCTGTTGTAACGCCTCCGTACATACGTGGAATAACAGAGAAGGTACCATCGTGCTGGATGTTACCATTCATTCTTTCATTCACGAAACGGGATGATTTATCATCTTCATATTCTTCTGGAATCGCCATACGTAAATAGTAGTTTAAAGCAGGACGACATTTCGAACATCCATCTTCATGTACAAAACCAAGAACGTTTCGTACTTCTTTTGGAGATTTTAAACCTTTCTCATGAATGGCCGCTACGACTTCATCACGTGATAAAGGTGTACATCCGCACATACCGGTAGACTGCGCAGAAGCATCAAAAGCATCTCCAAGTGTATGAGATAAAACTTGTTCTACAAGCGGACGACATTTACCACAAGACCCTGCGGCTTTCGTACAGCCTTTAACTTCTTCAAAAGTCTTTAACTCCTGTTCTAAAATGGCGTGAACGATTGTGCCTTTCGTAACACCATTACATCCGCAAATTGTGTCATCCGCACTCATAGTAGCAACGTCAAGTTCACATTCTTCACCAGCTTTGTGAAGAATGGAAGCTGGTGTATATTCTTGTATATCTTCTTCTTTCTTTAACAGGCTAAAGAGGCGTGTACCGTCAGCTGTATCACCGTATAAAACGATACCGACGACTTTATTATCACGAATTAATACTTTTTTATAGGAACGTTTACATTCATTAAAGATGGATATTGCTTTCGTTTGATCATCTTCATAAATTTGGCCAGCAGAGAATAAATCACAACCAGCAACTTTTAATTGTGTACCGACGATACTGCCCGAATATCCATCAGTTTGTAAATTTGTTATATGTTTTGCTAATATTGCACCTTGTTCATAAAGAGGAGCAACAAGTCCATATGCGATACCGTCATGCTCTGCACATTCTCCAACTGCATAAATGGACTCATCATTTGTTAGCATATAGTCATTGACTACAATACCGCGATTTACAATTAGACCAGCATCTTTTGCTATTTGCGTATTTGGGCGTATTCCGACAGCCATTACGATTAAATCACAATCTACAACTTCACCGTCTTCAAATTGAATGCCCTCAACATGGTCTGTACCAAGAATTTTTACAGTTTTCTTTTCCATTAAAAACTTCATGCCTTGTGCTTCTAAATCTTCACGCAGAAGAGCAGCTGCTTTCGTATCTAGTTGTTGCTCCATTAAGCTAGGCATTAAATGAACAACATGTACGTTCATTCCTAAATCAATTAGACCTCTTGCGGCTTCTAAACCGAGTAACCCGCCACCAATGACAACGGCCTTTTTCTTTTCTTTAGCGGTATCTATCATAAATTGTGTATCTTCAATAGTTCGAAATCCTGTTACACCAGAAAGTGCGGAACCTTCAACAGGTAAAATAAAAGCACTAGAACCTGTTGCGATAATGAGCTTGTCGTATGTAAGAGTACGCTTCTTTTCTGTAATAATAATTTTTTCTTCTCGGTTAATACTTTGAACTCTTTCATTCGTATACAAAGTTATTTCGTTTTCTTCATACCAACTGTATTCATTCATAATGATATCTTGCATATTTGTTTTGCCTTGTAAAACATGAGAAAGCATAATGCGGTTGTAGTTTGGATGCGGTTCATCTCCAAAAATAGTAATCTCATATGAATCACTATCATGTTTTAAGATTTCTTCCATACAGCGAATGCCAGCCATACCATTTCCGATCATAACTAAACGTTTTTTCATTTTCGTTTCCCCTTTTTATGTGAAATATTGAACAAAGGATTATATTTTTATTATAGAAAATCAAATAAGGGGAAGATGTGATATTTATCACATTTTTATAATGATTCACAAATTGTTAAAATTCGGTTTTATGTGAAGGGGATGTGAATATTTTTCGCAAAACGAAAAAGCAGGCCATAAGTATTTACACTCATGTCCTGCACTTGATTTATGCTCTTGTAATAGCACGTGGAAATAAAATATTATTTTCTAAATGAATATGCTCAAATAAATCAGACTCTAGAGCTTCAAGACGTTGGTAGACAAGTCGATAAGTACCGCAAGCGCCTTCTGGAGGAGTAAAGTCATTTGTCACTTTACGAAGTTCTTTTATAATATTTCCGGCATGATTGTGCTCATTTTCTAGTTCATCCACTACTTTACGTAACTTTGTATAATTTTCATCAGTTGGATTTTGTTCAAATTCTAAAATTAATGGGAAATCTTCCATTTCTTCTTTAATTAAATGCTGTTCTAATTCCATTTTAAGTTCATGAAATAGCTTATGAATTTGAGCTAAATGAGGCTGACTTGCCCCATGAACACGTAATACTTTTGTCACATATGGACTTAACTGTGGTAATTCTTCATTTAAATAGCGATGATGCTTATTTATAACATAATCAATCAATTCACGATAAGAAGCATTTTTCCAATCAATTTCCGATTCATTTAATCGTTTCGTATTATGATAAAGCGTATTTAACTCTGTAAGCACTTCAGTAGCTGATAAATTTCTTTCATGAATTGCATCAATAAGTGGCTTATTACCGCCACAACAAAAATCTATTCTATATGATTTAAAAAGATCACTAGCTTTCGGAAATTGTGTAACAATCTCACCAACAATTGAAGTTTCAGTAAATGTATGTTCCATATGAATGCCTCCATAAAGTTTTAATGTAATATCTAAATTAAGAATAGCGATAAATTAAAATCTATGTAGTGATTGAAATCACTTATTCTGTGTCGTTTTTGAGAATAATAAGAAGAATGTTATTAAAATAAGGGGGAAAGTAATAAGTGGTAATATTTTACGTTAATAAAAAAGAAGCTTAGTAAAAGCTTCTTTTTTATTACTATTTTTCACATGCAATTCCATCGCCATCACGATCAAGATGAGAGCTATAACCTGGTTGCCCTTTATGTAAAGGAGCTTTCCCAGCTGCTCTAACTGCAGCACAATTTTTGTAGTATGCACTATCAGTATTACCATTAGCTGGTTGTGTTTGAGCTTGCTGTGCTTTTTGTTCTTCTTGTTGTTTACGAGCTTGTTCATCAGCCTGACGTTTTTGTTCTTCTTGTTGTTTACGAGCTTGTTCATCAGCCTGACGTTTTTGTTCTTCTTGTTGTTTACGAGCTTGTTCATCAGCCTGACGTTTTTGCTCTTCTTGTTGTTTACGAGCTTGTTCATCAGCCTGACGTTTTTGCTCTTCTTGTTGTTTACGAGCTTGTTCATCAGCCTGACGTTTTTGCTCTTCTTGTTGTTTACGAGCTTGTTCATCAGCCTGACGTTTTTCATCCTCTTGCTTACGAGCTTGTTCTTCGGCTAGACGCTTCTCATCTTCTTGCTTTTGAGTTTTTTCGTCCGCCTCTTTCTTTTCTAGCTCTTTTTTCTGTTCGCTATCTTTTGGCTCTTCATTATTAGAGGCAACTTTTGTACTAGTTGCTGTCGTTTTTTCAGAAGAAGGAGCTGAAATACCTAATAACGCAACAAAAATGACAAATAATACAGCTGTAATAATAAATTGTTTTTTCGCTACACCTGTTTTCTTAATAACAGATAAGATTGCTAGAACAAGGAAGAATATAAATAGAATGAAACTTAAAGTAGAAAAAAACTCGACGACGGGGTGTTCCGATTTTGTTGTACCGGCCGTTATTAATATAATAGAAATCATAAAAAGAATAACGGTAGGACGTCCATATTGTTTTGCTTTTCCATTTTTCTTAAAGAATGAAATGATACATAAGATTAAAAGAATAAAAGCAATAAAAAATAAAGCTGCACCAATATTACTTAAAATCGACATTTTCATACCTCCATTTGTAAGATTCTTCTTATTGATTATATAGGAGTTTATTGGATATTACACGGTTTGTATAAATTTAGAAAATTAATATTTTTAATAGACTTATAAACATTTATTTTATATATAAGGGAAAATGGATATATTTCCTATTACTTTTTGAAAGAGATTTCATAAATTATAGTATATCGATTGAAAGGAGGAGATTTGAATGGAATTTCAATTGTTGGTAACTTGTATATTACAAGAAGGTAATGCTTACTTTTTAGTAACGAAGGTAGATGATGTTATTACGTTAAAAGTACCGATTACTGCGGGAGTAGCAGGTTTATTTTTAGCTTTAGGTGTACCAAGATGTTCTTAATTTAAATCTCTATAGTAGAAGGGGAAGGGACATGCCTTCCTTTTCTACTATTACATAATATAATTATGTAAACTTAAATATCATATTTGTGATAGCACGTTTGAAATGGACATGCATATACTATAATGTTTCATTGGATGTTAGCGGTGAAAGGTAGTTTTAATAAGTGCATCCAGTGATATTTTTAAGCTATGAAAATAAAAGAGGTGCTATTATATATGAAAAGAAAAACATTGGATATTCCAGTTACATTGCGAAGAGAGTGGTTTTTAATAGAGTTAGCTCATTTAACGAAAAAATATGGAATTGAAATTGCAACTAGTAAAATGGATGCTGCACCGTTTTTAAGAGATCAAGTTACGGAGTCAAAGATAGGGAAAGGGCTACAATACGATAAATATGATGATGAGTATATAATTGAAAATTAAAGGGTAACAACAAAATTAAATTAATTTATAACAAATATAAAATAAAGCAGATTCTAAATATAGAATCTGCTTTATTATGAAATACTTGTAGTCAACTAGCCTCTTTCTAGTGTTTTTCCTACATATTTCTCTTGCGTTATTCCAAAAGAGTCACGAAGAATGCGAGCATAATCTTTAGATTCTATTGGTCGTTTATTTTTGGTGCCTTTAAAGGTTTCTGTATAATTTTTATTTGTTAATGATATGTGACCATAAGTAGTTAATTTACAAGTGATAGCTCCTTTATTAAAAGGAGATTCTTTATGCTCTACAATCACTTTTTGAATCTTATTCACTTTTTTCTCATCTATTGGATCTACAGTGAAAGCATAGCCTATTTTCCATTCGTTTGAAGGTTCAGATTGTAAGAAACTTGTAGATTCCCCGTTAGCTCCTTTTCTCATTTCTAAAATATGCGTACCTTTTCGAGTATTTCGCTTACGAATTCGATATTCTCCTGTTTGAGAGGAGATGACTTCTCCGTTAAAAGGGACTGGATGTAAAGGGAGATGAGATGCAAAACCTGCATCCACAACATAATCTTTATCCTCATGACTTAATATGATAATGACATGACCATCATCGGGTTTCCATTTATTATCGTAAAGGTCATAAACAGTACCGGCTACTTTGTATACTTGAAACCCACAATCAATTAAAAAATAATACAATAGGGAGTTTAATTCATAACAAAGTCCACCTCGTTTTTGAATAAGTAACTTTTCTATTAAGTTATCTTTTGAGATATTTTTAATAGTACCAGCCATAATATCAAGATTTTCATAGGGGAGAATCATTCCCATTTTCAAGAGAATTCCATCTAAATCATCAAATGTTATTTCTTTTGCAGGAATTTCTAAGCGTTTAAAAAACTCCTTTTGTAATTTGGTCATCATAAAGTATTCTCCTTTCTTTTTACAGAATTTTCTTCTGCTCACCGATAGGTTAGTACTTCTAAAAAGTTAATTCAAGTGTGCGGAAATTATCATAATATATGTTTCTGGAAATATGATTTTCTATTCGGAAATTTCAGTTTAATTTTTAATCGTAGGAAAGTCTTATAATACAAGCTCCTTTAAAATTAGTTTGTATTTAATGAAAAGAAAGTACATATCTTTATTATATTTTTAAATAACTAACTAGTAATAAAATGTTTTTTTACTAAAATTTTTTCAAGATTTGTATGCTTTATATAAACAATAATGATTTAAAAAATATCTGGGTGTAGCGAAGTTAACAATTATTGAGAAACTTTTTTGTCGTATTCTATCAAAAGGAAGAGGTAGAAACAAAGAGAATAACGAGAGTTAAGGAAGAGGGGATACAACTAGTAACCTTCTAAAAATAGGGCTAACATCTTTTAAAAATGAAAGATTAGCTATTATTAAGGAAGGGAAAATATAAAATATTATAAAGAACACCTTCTTTCAAAAAAATAGGGGGAGTAATATGCGACTGATGAGAAGATGTGTGGCCTTACTAATTGTATTTTTTATCATGGCTCCAACGATTAGCACAAATGTACAGGCAGAAGTTGTAAAAGAGCTTGGAAAGGGGTTTCCTGATACAGAAGTATTCACACCTGGAGAATGGTTTTTAGGCCAAAAACCTGCTAATTATGATGAGAATAAACCGCCAATTCTCTTTGTACAAGGAAGAAATGGTAATGCTGATAGTTGGTATGGAAAGACAGTATATCATGATATAAATGATATGTATGATTATGCTTTAAAAGCAGGCTATCAAACAGTGTTTATACAATTGTATGATGCTGCAGGGAAAGGTTCGGCTAGTCAGTGGGATAACGGAAAATTGTTAGCACAAAAACTTGAAGAAATATATAATCATTTCGGTAAAAAAGTTAATATTGTAGCGCATAGTAAAGGTGGTATTGATACACAAGCCGCATTAGTTGAATATGGTGCGAATCGATTTGTTGGAAATGTTATTACACTTGCTACACCGCATCACGGCTCAAATTTAGCAGATTTGTCATATAGTTGGTGGGCAGGTTGGCTTGCTTCTATATTAGGTCAAAAAGATGATGGTACGTATTCGTTACAAATAGGTGAAATGGCAAAGTTTCGTTCAATAATAGATAACAACCCAGCAGCTAAATTAAACCGTTACTATACGGCTACTGGAACTAGCTGGGGGCCAACATTTTCTGCATTATCTATGGGCGGGTTATATTTATCATCGTACGGTTCAAATGATGGACTAGTAAATGAATGGAGTGCGAAGCTATCGTACGGTACACATTTATTTACAGATTCCAGATTTGATCATGACAATATAAGAAAAGGATCAGCTGTTTTTGCACGAATTGAACCATATTTACGTACGACAAATGTGGGATTACCAGCTTTAATAGCATCCAGCACTAGTTCAAATGAAAATCTAGAACAATTAAATACAACTTCAAATCAAAATATTTTAGGAGGCGAATTACCACAAAATCAGTGGATAGAGCAAAGTATTTCTGTTGATAAAAAGGCTGAAGGAATAGTTTCTGTACTAACTGCTTCTTCTGATGTAGAAGTACAAATGGTATCTCCAAAAGGAAAAATCTATGCAAATAAAGATAGCGCTATAACTACTGGTGAAGGCGAATCTTTTTTTAATGGGGCGACAATTAGAACGTTTAAGTTTGATAAATTAGAAGTAGGCGAATGGAAAATCAAAATGATGGCGAAGCAGTCGAAAGATGCATATTTAGTTGTAAGCGATTACAAGGATGACGCACCATTTGTTCTTCGAATGCCTACAAAAGTTAAAATAAATAAACCTGAGTATAAACTGAAAAAATCACCTGTAGCACCTGAAATGAAAGGGGATCTTTCCATAACAGTAAGAGTTGTTAATAAAGAAGGTAAGTTAGTCTCTGAATTTAATGAATTACAAAATGTTAATACGAATACATTTACAGGTGCTTTGAAAGATATAAAACAACCGGGAGTATATAACGTTACGATGGATATAAAAGGGATGAATAAAGAAGGAAAACCATATAATCGTACGATTGTTAAGTCGGTTTATGTAGAGAAATAAGGAAGAATAAATAAGTATAATAAAAAAGTGCAGAAATCTTGTGTTAGAAAGAATTCTGCACTTTTTTATGTGGGGAGAGATAATAAAAGTTGAAAAAACTGTTATTCAATAAAAAAAGATGCTGAAATAGCATCTGAATGTGAAGAAATAATTTTAACTTAGTTTTGTAACTGTTAATTCAACTGAATTTATACCATTGTCACAAGTTACAATACTTTGACGATTAAAACCACTATTATTTCTAAGTTGAAGAGTTGAATTAGCAGGCACTGTAACAATCGTTTCGCCAACGAGTTGAAGACATTCGTTATTTGATGAAGTATTCATTTGAATAGCGAAGTCACCTTGACTATTAGCAAGTGGATTGTTATTTAAAAATATAGTTATGACTGGGATATGTGGAAATACAGGATTTAAAGTAGTATTAATACTGGAAATGAACGAAACTCTATAATCACTAGCTTGTCTAAAGTGTATAGTAGTAGGATTTAGTAAGGAAACACCTCCTGCTAAAGGTCCAACGTGATTAAATGGAAAAGGATCGCCAAAAGGAACAGTTATAAATTCAGTTTGCCAAAAAGTTCCGTATGCAGGACAGCTTCGTTTATGTGAATGGTCACATGAACATTTTTTATTTGAACTGGAAGAAGATTTGCATGAGCATTTTTTATACGAGTTTGAAGAATGATAGTATGAACCCAATATATTACCTCCTATTCTTAATAAATTTAAACCACATAGTAGTTTATGAAGATGAATCACAATTGGCGTGTATGCTTGTACTATAAAAGGAAATAGATTTGGAATATAAAGTGGTCAAATGATGAAGTGTAGTATTTGGGTATTACCTGTAACACCTTTTGAAGATGATAAGGTTTATAATTTGATAGAAAAATAAATGGAATTTCTAAATAGATTGAAGTAATGAGGAAACGTTTATCCCGCTATTTTCCGAGCAGTAAGACTCCCATCTCAAAATTCAGCGAAAGCAAAGAAGTTAGGTGGGGGATGAATTAAACCCCCACTCATGAAAATTTCACTTTACTATATTTATTTAGTCTGACAAAACAGAAATATTACCTTTAGCTGTATGGATGTTATCATTTGGTAAAGTTATAATATTTAGCTATATTTATATTAGGTTATTCAGTTTATTTTTTATTTGCGTAGCTGAGCAGGAAAAAGTCAGAAAATATAGAATAATATACATATGAAGCATCGTTTGTTTTTGGTGTGAATAGTAATTAAAGATACGCTAAAATATTTAAAATTGTAACGAAAGAGAGATTAAATAATAGAGGGAGCAACTTACATGGAAAATATATTAAAGGTATCTTCAAAATCAAGCCCAAATTCAGTCGCGGGTGCAATAGCAGGAGTACTAAGAACAAGTGGTAATGTGGAAATTCAAGCGATTGGGGCTGGAGCTATAAATCAAGCGATTAAAGCAATTGCGATTGCAAGAGGGTTCGTCGCTCCAAGTGGTATTGACTTAGCTTTTGTTCCAGCGTTTCAAGAGATTTCTATCAATAATGAAGAGAGAACAGCGATTAAATTAATTGTAGGCCCTAGAAAGAAAAGGTCTTAGTAGAAGAGAGCGTTACTATAAGGGAAAAAGCTAATAGACTTCCCAGGTTAGATACGTTATTTTATGTAACCGATCCTTGGGTGTGGACACGGCATTATACCGGACTCATGTCTGTTAATTTCTCCTTAAATTTAGCGCGTGTTCTAGATACTTAAAAATGCCAAATCCTTTGTGATATAAGGGATTTGGCATTTTTGATGTTTTTAAAAATAAACAACCCTAAAACTGCTCATTTAGAAGATTTAGTTTTAGTAGCGGCCATTGAACGTTTTTATGATAGTTTACCTGATAAATAGAAGAGTTTACCAATGAAAAGTAACTGGGGGATTCAAAAAATGAATCAAACTATTTTAGAGAAAGTCCTAAAATTTCGGGACGATAGGAACTGGAAGCAGTTCCACAATCCTAAAGATTTAGCTATTTCTCTTTCTTTAGAGGCGAGTGAGTTGTTGGAGAATTTTCAGTGGAAAAGCAGTGAGGAAGCTGTAGAAACAAAAAAAGAAGACATGAAAGATGAGTTGGCAGATGTACTCATTTATTCAATGTTGTTGGCAGATCAATTGGATATTGATTTAGAAGAGATTATTATAAACAAAATAGAAAAAAATAATAAAAAATATCCAGTAGAGAAATCTCGAGACTCTAAAAAGAAATATAATGAAATTTTAAAAAGGTGGAATTAAATATGTTATATCTTTTTACTGCAAGTAATGATAGTGCTATAAAAAATTTGGAAGCTACTATTGAAAAACCATATCCTATTTCTAAATGTTTAGCAGATTTAGATGCCGATACAGTAACTAAACTTAAAGATAATGAATTACATGAGAATGTATGTGGGGAGCAACTCCTGGTTCTTCAAATGTTGATAGATGGGAAAAGTTAAAAGAGGGTGACGGGATTTTAGCATATTCTAAAGGGGAATTTAAGTTTTTCGGGACAATTTTTGCTAAGACTCATAACCCAGATGTAGCTAGGGAAATTTGGAAAACAAACGATAATGATGAAACTTGGGAATACATCTATTTTATTAAGGATCTAAAACCTGTAAACATTAAAGCAATCGAATTCGCAGCTTTCTTTGGCTACAAATTGAACCATACACCACAAGGATTTACTAATATTGATTCAACAAAATTAGAAATTAAATTAGCAAAATATAAATCTATTGATAATATTATTAAAGCGTTGAATGAGAGCTTTATTCTTTCTGAGGATGAGCAAGAGGAAGATATGTATCAGGCTAATATTGATTCGGATTTTAGTAAAGTAAAGATTGCAGAAGAAGAGAAACCGGAAAATCGAAAAAAAACTAAAATGGAATCTGGTAGGGAAGTATGGCCTCGTGATCCGAAAAAAGCTAAACAAGCTATTAAACAGGCAGAATTTAAATGTGAAATAGATGACACACATGAAACATTTGTATCGGAAGCCAGCCGAAAAAATTATATGGAGGCCCATCATCTAATACCGTTAAGAATGCAACATGATTTTGAAAATAGTTTAGATGTTGTTGGAAATATAGTTAGTATATGTCCGAACTGTCATAGGTTGATTCATTATGGAAGAGACAAAGATAAGAAAAAAGTTTTAGAACTTCTCTTTGAACAAAGAAAAGATTCTTTGAAGAAGTTCGGTATTGAGGTATCTCTCAAAGAGCTATTTGGATACTATGGAATTCTAAAATAAGAATATTCATAGCTATAGTGAAGGTAGAATGTTTCATACTTAAACATAGCTATTATTGTGATGGAAATTTAAATTTCGTCTTTTGAAAGTATCAATAATTTGTATTATTTTTATAGGGTTATATATATTTCTTTTGCTCTGCTGTATAGCAGAGCTCTTTTTTTGTCGTACAAAAGCCACCTATATATGTGAAGTGCACCCCAATTGTTAGGCTGTGTCTAACAATTGGGGTGCACTTCAGTCCTGTCGGGCGGCTTCTTTTAATTTATATTCACCAATTCATCAAACTTAAACTTAGTATTCAAACCAAAAGCATCTGTACAATATATAATTTTCGTCATCGGTTCAATATGTAATACATTTATGTACATGTCTTGCACCATTCCATCACGATAGTATGAGATATGTATTTCTTCTTCCTCGTGAAAAGATTGCATTAACGCTCTTTCTATTCGTTCCATAGTATCTTGTGTTAAAAAAGGTTTAGGTACTTTATATTGTTCCTCAAACATACTATGTATTTCCTCGTATTGCTCCGGTATTGAAGCAAACGGATTCCATTTCACCATACCTCTTCCACGTACTACAGGAAAGCCGTTATATTCCATGATGTAATACCTCACGTTTGTTTTTTTAATTCCACTAAAAACAAACGTGTGTTCTTTTTTTAGGTTTGAAAAGGGACCAATTTGTTAACATGAATATTCAAAAATAATTTTTTCAAGTTAGAATATTCAAAAACTTATTTATGCAAACAAGCATGTCATGGTAACATTTAACAAAAGGGGGTAGAAGTAGATGAGTGTTGACATTATTTCTAAAGAAGAAATCACAAAATTATTAAACGACTGGTATCAAGCTATGATTTCACAACGTGTATTACAGTCTCAGAAAATAAAAGAGGATATTGCAAATAAAATCAATAATATTAAGGAAGACCAAACAATATTAGTCTACTACGCTTTATTGAATGCACGGTATAAACTGCTAATTCGGGATATGGATAGTACAAAAGATATTCTGGACAAAATCGAGCCTTTACCAGAGTCTACAGAAACATTTTTAGAGTACTATCATCATTTATTTAAAGCAATTTACGCTATTAATAAAGCAAACCATAGTGAAGCAAGAATGCAATTTGAAAAAGCTGAAACGTTTTTAGAGTACATGCATGATGAAATTGAAAAAGCTGAATTTAATTATTGGCTTGCAGTCCATTACTATCACGTATTAAAACCGATCTTAGCAGTTCAATTTGCTACAAAGGCGAATGAAGTATTTTCAATTAGTCCAGGGTATGAATTAAAAACTGCAGCATGCTTAAATACTTTAGGAATGGCACACATTCGACTAAATGAATTCGAAAGTGCAGAGGAATATTTACTTTCAGCACTAGGTACCTTCCAAAAATCTAATGATGAACTTCTTATTAAACGAGTTAAGCATAATTTAGGGCTTTTATACGCAAGTCAAAACATGCCAGAGTTAGCAATTAAACACTTAGAGGATTCATTAGAAAATAACGCTAAAACTATGTTTCTTTTAGCAAGAGAACATTTTAAGTTAGGTTATAGTCATATCGCTAATGAATATATTGAGAATGGCTATAAGATTAGCGACTTATGTTACCGTCATCATTTCCGAATTTTAAAAGCAGTACATAACTATGTACCGCAAGAAGAATTAGAAAATGTGGTTATAGAAGGTATTTCGTATTTTGAAAAAGAAGAATTATATGATTGGGTAAAAGAATATGCTTCTCTTTTAGGTGAAATATTCTATGGTTCAGAAAATCACAGAAAAGCAAGCAAGTATTTGCACATCGCTTTAGATGCAGACAAAAAGAGCATAGAAAGAAGGGCGCTAAAATGAAAAAAGCAATCTTATTAATGATGATGTTATCCGCTGTTTTTACTTTTGGTCTTACTAATGTAAAAGACATACCACAAAACGAAGCAATTGAAGTGTTTATGGATCATGGAGAACATATTTAAAACCTAAGGAAGAGGGCGCTTATAGTGTCCTCTTTTTAATATCTATTATTTATATGATGAGGTTGCAGGTACGTCTTTTGGTTATTGTTTGATAAACGTAGGATGTTTCTAAAAATGTGTATACAAAGGTGTATTTTTGTACTGTATATGTTCACGTACTATATAAAAAAGTATGAAAATCTATAAAAATAATTATTTCAATAAAATTTGTTTTAGATATTAAAAAGTGCCAAAACCCTTGTGGTATAAGGGGTTTGGCACTTTTGTGTTTTTTATATTTTATCAAATAAACAACCCTAAAACTGCTCATTCTTCTCCCAAGATTCAACGATATAGTATAAAAAACCTTATTATATCAAGGTTTATAAGTGTTGATTTTCCTTGATGCTCACATTTTGCTCACATTAAATCATTTCATTTTTTATCAGACGTTTTCATTAGATTTTATTATGCTCTCGAAGTTTTCTGCGGCTTGTTGCTGCATGTTCTGTGTGATGTGGCTATACTTGTCTAACGTCATTTGAATAGATGAGTGTCCTAAGCGATCTTGTACGATTTTAGGGTGTTCTCCAGCCTGAAGCATGAGTGTAGCGTGAGTATGTCGTAAGTCATGTATACGAATTCGGGGAACACCAGCTTTTTTATAGTGATCATTCAAAAAGCGATGGGGAGCATCTATATGTAAGGGCGAATGTATCGTATTGCCAGTGAAAATATAGGCCTCTCCATTCAAGTGTATACCCCAGCGGAAAAATTCTTTCTTTTTATAGGAGTAGTAGGATTGTAACTTCCCTATAACAAAAGAAGAGATACTAATGCTTCTATTTGAAGACTTAGTTTTTGTAGCAGCTTTAAAAAGTCCTTTTTCTGTTTTTACAAGCGATTTATTTACCAGGATACGTTTATTATCAAAGTCAATATCTTTCCATGTTAGTGCAAGTAATTCTCCGCGTCTCATACCTGTATAGATTGCGAGTAAGAAGAACATATGGTACTTGGTATTTTTTTCTTTTAAATAATGGAGGAATCGATTACATTCTTCGCTAGACCATGTTTTCATCTCACCTTGCTCTTCACGTGGTTTTTTTACTTTATTCATTATATTATCATGTACGATCTCCCATTCTACTGCATGTTTGAATATGCATCTGAAGCAGCGATGGATATTGCTGATTGTACCATTTGACAGGCCTTTTTCTTTAAGTTCAGCATAGTAGCTTTGAATCATTACGGACTTAATACTTTTAATTTTTTTATAACTAAATGGGGGAAGGATATAGAGCTTAACTAAGCTCATGTCTTTTTCATAAGATGTAATTTTTAATTCAGCTTTACGAAGAGGCTTTAACTTTTCCCATACATCTAAAACAGTTAATTGTTTGTCATCAAAATATATTCCTTTCTCTATCTCTGTAATCATCGTTGCAGCAGCATTTTGGGCTTCTTTTTTTGTTCTAAATCCACTCTTACTTTTTTGCTGGCGTTTTCCTGTGGCCGGATCTATACCGATATCTATTGTAAAAGACCACGTATTTCCACGTTTACGGAAACTTCCTTTCATATTCAATACCTCCTGAATCGTTATTTTTGAAAATTACAGTATTGTGATGTTTGATTCTGTAATTTACTTGCTAATAATTGATTTTCATAATGTAAAAGCCTTTTTTCAGCAAACTGTGTTGTTACATTGAATTTTTCTGAGATTATATATGCTTTTAACTGTAGGGGAGGAAGCTTTCTTAACATAAAAGTAGGTACACAAAATTGTTGTGCGAAGTTTTTAGCTTTTGCTTCTTGATAATCTAGAAACATTTGATGCATTAATAATTGATTACCAGAATGAAATAGAATGTGACAGGTCTCATGGCCAAAATCCTCCCATTGTTCTTGCTGAGAGATACGATTATCTATAACTAAGTTAGCTATTTGATTTTTTTCCATTGCATGACTTCCAAACGGAGCAAAGTACAGCCAAATGTTTAGCTTTTTCGCAATCTCTATCATATCTATTTGTTCAGGAACAATAATAGATATGGATTGGTACAAGTGCTGGATATAGTCTTCGAGTTGTGTAGTGTAGTAGGGTTGCGATTTAAACATGATTTTCACTCCATTTAATTTATAAAATAAGAACGTTTGTTCTCATTTTATAATAAAAGAGAAAGAGTTTGAAGTTTTATTTTTGTATATTAAAATATATATATAAAAATTATATGAAATTAATAATTTATATCTTGCCAGGAATTAAATGTTAAGATACGGTAATAAATGAAAGAAATATATGGCAAAGAGGGTTGAGAGTAGTTGGAAATGAAAAGAATGGTAACACAAAAACACATCCTGGAACATTTCAATTTATCTAGAAATACTTTGGTTACTATGAAAAAATAATCATGTTGAGTTAAAAAAGAATAGATTTAAATAAATTTGTAGTTTTTTCTACGAATGGAGTGTTGTACTTGGATCACAGGATAATACGTAGTCAAGAAATAATAGAAGAATTATTAACACTAGCATTAAATGCGGAACAATGGAAGGCCCTTGCAAGACGAAGTGGTATAAATCCATTAGAGGTGTTTGGTGAGAATTACAATAATCCCCAGAAAGCAGATGCCTTAGTAGAAAGAGCTATGCAATTTGATAAGGAAGAGAATTTAATTAATATAGCGAAGGACCTAAGCTGTGCTGCTGTTATTGTTGATGAACAGTCAAATAGCAATAGAACAACATTTAGTAAGCTAGATACACAATTAGCTATAAAATTAGGTGAATTATATCAAGAATTACTAGTAAAATTAAATGAGGCTGAAGAAGAGTATGAGGAAGAGGAGTTTTCAGGAGCAAATGATAATGTAGATGATGGTAATAAAATTATTGAATTTAAGAGGAAATTGAGAGATGTGGCTGAGTTTTCTCCGAGTAATTGTATACATGCAATAGATAGTAAAAATGAAAACACTGTACTAAAACGAAAAGCCAAAAAGTTAGGTTTTGACAAGTATGAAGAGCTAATTAAAAAAATGAGAAACTATTATAATAAGAGAATTTTATCGAGATATCCTCCAAATTTATATAATGCAGATAAAAGACTAGAAATTATGATTGATGAGTTGTTTGAATTTTTACCTGCTAATTTTCAAGATGACGACGCAATAGACTATCTAAATGGGATAATTTTTGATACAACATTTCAATGTAAAATTTTTAACGAATAGGAGAATATATGAATATAGATATTGAAGAAGCTTATAACATTGAAGAAAATAGTATTTTAAATGGCATGTATTTAGTTATTATTATTCATGAATTAGGTGAATGTACTGTTGAGGAATTAGCAATGACTTTATATCTTTGCCGATTTCCCAACATAACAAAATATTTCTTAAGTGAAAATGATAAAAATGGATACTTGAATCTTTATTCTGATACAGAGATGAATAATCTGGATAATGTTTTTTTAACTTCTTTTTTAATTGGAAAATATAGCACGAGGTTTATTAGAGGATTAAAAGAGATAATATCAAGGGATATGATTAAAATTGATGAACAAGTGATTAGATTAACAGAAAATGTGGATGCTGGAATGGTAGTTCTGAATGACAAGAATGTTAGTAATATCCAAAAAAAAGTAAGATACATAGAAAGAATTATAAATGAAAATACCATTGATATAATTAACACTAGAATAGAAAAAATTGTAGGTGATAGATAATGAAAAATACTCTTTTTATCAATAGGGTAACTACAGAACCGAAAATTAATAAATTCGACGTTCAGTTAACAAAAGGGTTGAATATCATCTTTGCACAAGATGTAGGGGGGAAAGGTGCAGTTAATAGTGTAGGGAAATCTACATTTATAAAGTTAATTGATTATGGTTTAGGATCAAACTCTTTTTTGAAGAGTGAAAGTGCGAAAAAACAATTAAAGAATACTTATTTGCTAATGGAATTTAGTGTAAATGATACGAAGACTACAATCAAGAGGAATTTAATAAAAGGAACCGTCTGTGAAGTTTATGATGGATGGGTAATAGATAAACTTTTATCGAATCCTAGTTATACAGGGGAAAAAATGGATAATGGAGATTATAAATCAAGGCTTGAATCTCTTCTGTTTTCTAATAAAAATTATTATAAAGATAAAAAGATATTAAGTATTAGGCAAATTTTATCCCAGTTAATTCGTGTGCAAGGAAGTGGATTTGAAGCAATTGATAAACCGCTTGGAATAAATGAGTCTGCTAATATACGAAGACAAAGATTAGAATTTTTGACGGGATTATTATCTGAAGAAGAAAAACATCTAAATCATGAGATAGAGCAGGCCGAAGAGAGAGAAAAAGATCTAAAAAAACAATATCAAATAATCGAGGGGTACATCAGACACAAAACAATCAAATATGAGTTTGAATTAAAAGAAGAGTTAAGTCAGTTAGAGTTTCAGATAGGAAATATAGAACAAAATTTAGAAGATGAGAGGTACGAATTAGTAAAAATCTATGAAAGACAAGATGAATTGAAAAAGGAGAAACAAAAGAATATAAAAATTATAAATGAAATTCAAGAAAAGATAAGTGCTTATAAATTAAGGACTCTAAATTATACCACTACCTGTAATGAAATTGAAAATGAATCTGAATCAATAGATTTTACAATAAGATCTATGGAATGGTTTAAAAGATATCCTCATAAAAAATGCCCTACATGTTTAAAGCCTTTAAAATATGATGATAATGAGAAATGCGTATTGCATGAGGTAGGGGCTTCCAATATGGCTATAGAAACCATTAAGCAAGTATTGGAAAATGAAAAAAAAGAACTACAAGAATCTATATCATTTTATGAAGATCAGATAAAACAATTAGTGAAAGAAAAATCAGATGTCCAAAAGTTAGTGAATGAAATAAATGGGCGTATGGCTAAAGAAATTGATACAGTTATTGAAAATATTACAAATCTAGAGGGTAAAAAAGAAGAATTGCAAAAAGACTTAATGAGTATAAATATTCAAATGAATTCATTGAATGATGTAAATAGATATCAAAAAGAATGGAGTGATGAAAAAGATACACTTGAGATTTTAAGAAAGGACTTAAAAAGCTATCAAGAAGGAATGCAAGTAAGATTACAATCTCTGAGTACATATTATGATGAAATTGTGCAATTTCTTTATAATGATACTAAAAAAGGGATATTAGATTTAAGTCCAAGGGCAAAAAATATACAGGTAAAGATAATTAACAATGACGGTGTAGGTGAAGAAGACACTGGAGATGCAACCAAAATAATGAAAGTAGTTGCTTTTGACTTAGCGCTATTAAAACTTGCGGAATCTAGTGAGGTTATGCATCCTAAATTTTTAATACATGATTCGCCTAATGTTAGAGATGTTGATCCAGAAGTTTATAAGAGAATTATGAGTTATATATTAGAATTAGAGAGAGAGATAGTTGATATAGATTTTCAATATATAATTACAACTTTACTTCTTCCAGAAGATATTAAGGAGAACTCTGAGTATATAAAATTAAAATTGAATAATAATGGAGAGGAAGGTAAGTTATTTGGATTCTCATTTTAGGTTAACAAGTATAAAGGAAGATGATTTAGTTGATTATTTAAAGCAGTCATATTCTGACCCAGAGTTATATAGTTTATGCAGACAACTAGAGATAGATAAGAATGATATTTTTTCAAAGTATTTGCCTAAGAAACAAAATTGTGAAAATCTTGTTGAAACTATTCAACAAAAAGATTTAATGAGTGAACTTTTCCAACTTTTACAATCTGAGAAGTTTTATAGAAAAAGACTAATAGAGACTTTTCCTGACCTAGATTTGCAATCACCTATAGAATTCGAAGAGTTAAGAAGATTAGTTGAAAAAGTTTATACAATAAACAACGAAACTTCGGATTCCTCTCAAAATTCTATGCAGTGGGTAAAGGCATGTAAGGAAAAAATGGTATTAGTATTGGGAAAGGATAGTCCACAGGAGTATATGAAGGAACTAGAGGATATTTGTGAGTGTGTTGAAAAAATGGGATATACTCCAATTCTAATAAAAAAGCAGGATGAAATTGAAACCATAACTAATGAAGAGAAAATGTTGGCATATGCGAGCATCTCAAGGTTTGTTATAATTGAAAAATCGTATCCAGCAGGTCAAATCGATGAGGCGAAGATATGTGCAATAAATAGGTTCCCTACAATTTGGCTTCAAAAGGAAGGGATGGGGGACACCTGGATGCAGGGCGATTATCATATAGACCAAAGGAGTATCCAATTATTTAAATATAAAGACGAAAATGTAAAAGGGAAATTAGAAGAGGCGGTTAAATGGGTAGAGCAGTTTATAAAAGAAAAATCAGAAACATTAAACGATCTATATCCCTGGAGATAAATTTATATTTTAGATGTGTAAAGGATGTTTAAGCAATGAAAAATCAGGACTATCTTGAAAAAATTATGATAGAAGAAGTGAAAATAATACAAGATATAATAAAAAGAATGTCTTCGAATTCTTTTATTATTAAGGGGTGGACAATAACCTTAGTTGTAGGTTCATTGTTGTTTAAAGGAGAGAAGATTCAATTTTTCATATCTTTTATACCATTAATAGTGTTTTGGTTTTTAGATGCATACTTTTTGCGCCAAGAAAGATTATATCGAAAATTATATGAATGGGTTATTAAAGAAAGGGTAGAAACAGACCTATTTTTACTTAGTATGGATACTGATAGATTTAGAATGGAAGTTCCTACAAGAATACAAATTATGTTTTCATCAACCCTTATCTATTTCTATGCTTTAATAGGATTATTAATAGCAGTTTACTTAGTTTATATAAATTAGGTGTAAAGGGTATAAAGAACGCTTAAAATACTTTGATTTAGCAACCGACTTAATTATAGTTGGAGCGGTTAGGATTAAATAATATGAATTTTATTTAAAACCACTTGTTTTTATTAAAGCAAGTGGTTTCTTTTTTAATAATATTAGAGTAGACATGCAAGGGGAGCAGGATAGATAGAATTTTTGAACTTAATAATAAGATACATACACATATTTGAATGAACATTTGTTGTTAGCAGATGTTTTGTTCTTAATTATCTTCTCTCATGCTATTCTTTTCATTTTGCATTATAAATTCCCAAAAGCGTTTTAATTCCTCGCGTTTCTCAGGAGAAGCATCTTTAATATTTTTGAACCAGAGACCTAGTTCTGGGTCATTTATAATGATATCTATGTCAGATGATTTAGTTTGCTTACAATCAGATATTCTACCCAATAAAAAATCAGTAGAAACAGAAAAGAGGTTAGCTATCTTTAAGACAGTCTCCATAGGTGGTTGTTTAGTGTCATTTTCATATGCAGTGTATGTAGTACGAGCAACATCTAGTTGATTAGCTACATATGTTTGCGTCCATTCAGAGTTTTCCTTCTTTTTTTCTTCTCGTAAACACTTCAGTTTTCTACCAAAGGTATTCAAATTAGTCACCACCATTATATTTAAATCTTACTTTTAATTATAAACGAATTTCTGTGTTACTAATAGTAACTTCAATAAATGCTCCTATTAGGAACATTTTTGTTGATTTGTTCCTAAAAGTAACATATAATCTTGTTAAGATGTAATTTTAAGAAACAAGGAGGTCATAATATTGAGAGAATGGTTAAAAGAATTTAGATGTGTAAAAGGCTATACCCATGAAAATATTGCGAATAAATGCAAAATATCTAGAAGTTATTATACCCACATTGAAAATGGAACAAAAACACCTTCGGTTGAAATCGCTAAAAAAATAGGGGGGAGTCTGAATTTTGATTGGACAATTTTTTTTGGAAGTCAACGTTCCTTAAAGGAACAAAAAATTATTTGAAGAGGTGATATTTATGATTAACTTCGACATCGAATCATTTCGCAAAATAATCAGAGAAGAAGTACAAAAAGCAACTGAACATCTTCAACCAATGAAAGAATTACCACCATTTTTAACTATTACGGAATTAATGGCATTATTACATATTAAACGCACTAAAGCATCTGAGTTATTAAACCGTTCTGATTTTCCAGTATGTCGCGAAGCAGGAGTTCTTATTCCTACACATCTTCTTTTTAAGTGGATGGAAAATCACACTGAATGGGTAGAAAACAATACAGAGTATTACAATCCATTTAAAGAATCCGTCTAATAATAAATTACCATAGTAAGTTGTCACAAATAAATATTGCTTTAGGTACGAATGGGGGAAGTAAACGATGTCCATAGGAAAAGAAGTTGCTATGGCACGCAAACGAAAGGGAATCACCCAAGAACAACTCTCCTTAGAAATCCCCGTGAGTCGTGAGTCACTAGCAAAATATGAAACTGAACAACGACGTTTACCAGAAGATTTACGAAAGTGTATTACTGAAGGAATTGATGATCCACAGTTGTTTTTTAAAATGTGGAGTGAAGCAACAGGGGATGTAAGTATTCCGTTCTTCAACGGAGAGCAAATAGATCTTCATCCTACAAGTATGAGATACATGGTTTATCAAGAGACAAATGAAGCTTTGGAACAACTCGATACAGTATGTTGGTTTAAACCTTCACAAGCTTGGTCCGAAAGTGAGAAAGAGGATTTGAAAAAAGTAATGCATGAAATCTTGGATGCTACAGGTTCGATGATGAGCCTCGTAGCGATCCTATGTGATCAATATGGTTTTTCAATGAAAGAAATCTTTAAGTACTGGAAAGTATCATTACGAGCTAGGAAGTATATAAAAGCTTAATTTAATTATTTTATTGGGGAGGTTTAAGTTATGACAATTGATTATGCAAGTCCAACTTTAAATCAATACAAAGCACTAATTCGTAAGGAAGCAAATTTATATGGTGATATTCGAATTGCATCAGTTTGTGGAGACTATAGAAAAGCAAAAAGCTTAAAGCAAGAGAAGAAGTTGATGGAGATAAGAATTCGAATTATAGAAGCAGCGTTCGTTTTGAAAAACAAAAATAAAAAAGAAAAGACTACCGCATAGCCCGCGATAGCCAATCATGACAATATATAAATTATAGCATATAACAATTTGGTGCGACAAGCTGTTGTGCTTGTCGTTATGACCAGGAGGATTTGTTACCCTCAATCTTTTATACATTACTTTCTGGTCATAACGATGCGTACAGTATCAAATTATTAAAAATGGGGAGCAAATTATGAAAGTAGAATGTAATCGTCTATTCGACTTAGTTCTACCAGGTGATTTTGCTTTTGCAAATGAATTACATAACTGCATGGTGACATGTATTCATAACATGTTCAATGCTGGTTCATTAGATGAAGCAAATCATTGGGAGAAAGAATTAAATAGATGCGCAAAAGAATTCAAGAGCCTTCGTAATGAAAAAGAGGATCACGATGTATCAAAGAGTTATCGTGTAGTTGTTAAAAGCCTTCAAGGGCAGGGGATCAATGCACCAGTAGTTAGTCGAAGAAAATAAAAAATCTATCACTTGGCAGAGTGATAGATTTTAGACTCTAATAGAGAGTCTTTCTAAAATTTGAATTGGATTAAGTATATCAAAGCAAACCAAGTAAAACAATGGAGGATGAATAATATGGCAGTTTATAGACCTGTTCAAGTTTCATATTGGCAAGATGCTTTCGTTTTAGATCTTACACCGGAGGAGAAATACTTCTACTTATACTTAATGACTAATAGCAAAACTTCTCAGAGTGGTATCTATGAGCTTCCATTACGAGTGATAGAAATGGATACAGGGTATAACCGTGAAACGGTTGAGAAGCTGCTAGAGCGATTTGCTGATT
Source organism: Bacillus sp. FSL R9-9497 (assembly GCF_038005805.1). Taxonomy (NCBI): domain Bacteria; kingdom Bacillati; phylum Bacillota; class Bacilli; order Caryophanales; family Bacillaceae; genus Bacillus; species Bacillus sp. FSL R9-9497. Next base: position 2,028,435 of record NZ_JBBOTY010000001.1, read on the forward strand.
ATGGGAAAATTTATTACAACAAAAAGACGAAAGAAATTATGTTGCTTAATTGGCTTAAATTTAATGCTATTACAAATATGAATATTGAAAAGTGCGTGTTAAAAGAAATCCAGAATATTAAGTGTGAAGATTTTTTAATTGATTTTTATGAGACATGTTTAGATTTAGAACAGCAGCAAGATTTTAAAATTCCTCGTATTAAGGATTACTTCCAAGCTCGTTTTGAGTGGCTTATAAGGGGCTTCGAAGACCCTAAGAAGGAAAAAGAAGAAACAAAAACAGAAACAAAAGAAAAAGAAGAAACAAAAACAAAAGAAGAAGCAGCAAGCTGCTCAAGAGATAAAAAAGTTGCAGAAGAAAATCCAATAGCATTTTATGAGCAAAACTTTGGAGTTCTTAAACCATTTGTAGCTGAGGGTATTAATGCGTGGATTGAAGATTTGAATGCACAGCTTGTTATCAAAGCAATGAAAATAGCTTTAGAAAAGAATGCACCTAATATGTCTTATGTACAAGGTATTTTAAGAGATTGGCATGCTAAGGGGTATAAGAGTATTACTGATGTTGAAGCTGCACAAACTCAATTCCGTAAGAAATACCAGTCTCGTGGTGGGAGAAGTAATACTAGAAAAGAAATCGTCCCTGATTGGTTACATACACAAGATACAGAAGTGCAATCCCAGCCTGTAAAGCACGATGAAATGGATTTAGAGGGTGAACGTAAACGTTTAGAACAAGTGTTATCTAAATATAAAAAAGAGGCTTAGGAGGATTGTAATGCCAAAGCAGTTAACAATATTTGATGTTGAGCCTGTAGTAGCATTTGATACTGAGAAAGCACACATTCATCGATTAAATTCTAAAGTTCGTTTTACGGATGTAGTTGTTCAAGTACCAAATCAAGTAAGAGCTACTGATGAATTAAAACCAACAACAGAGCCAAATGATCAGTATGAATTATTTGAGGAATATACAATCGGAATTTGGAGATTTAAGCGAGTGGAAGATAAGCAGTTCGATTGGGAAGAAGCGGTGGAGCTTTGCAAGTCTGCGAGAGATAATAAAGAACCGATTTCAATACGACTTTATTTATCATTAGAACAATCATTTATTCCCGATAATGTTGTGGAATATCTATAACAAAATAAAAAAGTCGAGATTACTCCCGACTTGCTTCGACAAAATAATCATAACATACGGGAGTGGTCTCAGTGGGAATTATTAAAGAAAAACTTGAAGAAATGACAGCTGAAATAGATTTGAAAATAAACGGAATATATGTTGTTAAAAATGGTCAGGTCCAACTAATAGAACCACCCCAAGGTGGATTTGGTGAACAATCATTTGTATATCAAAGTGGAAAAGTAATTCGTATGGAAGAACGAAAAACACAGTTACTTTAATCAAATTTGAATTTTTTAGAGAAATGAGGAATAAGAAATGGATCCAAATACAAAGGTGTGTTTTACATTGGGCATCGGTTACGTAGGTGCAACACATGATGAAACATTCACGTTATATGATCCGAAAGTAGATAAGGATGTAGAACAATTTCTTGAAGAACAATGGCGAGAGTGGTCAAACAATTATATTGATGGTGCATGGAGTTTTGCAGAGGAAAACTAAACAAAAAGCGTTAATTGAATAGATAAATCCAATCCACTCCAAATGTGTTTCTTTGGAACGGATTGGAGTAGTGAAGCTATTTATCACTGGTCTAAGGAAGAACGAATGTTTTTTGCTTAGTGATATCCGCTGTGAAGACAGCTGTTACATTTGAGTTTTTTAAATGTATAGCTATGTCTTTACCAAGCGAATCTGTTACTTTCTTAAATTGTTTATCAGTAATAGGTGTTCTCCTGATGCAATGATAATAAATTGCTTCATTCGGTAGCACAGAATTACTGTTGGCATCTCGGATTTTTTGTATGCCTTCACGACTATCAAGAAAAGAGATTTTAAAATCATCATTTGAGTTGACTACACTTTGAATTGACTCTTTAAGTTTTTTCTGAAACTCGGTAAATCCTGGGTTTGTTGTGTTGCTTAATCCAATAGCGTATGTATAGTAACTACCCCAGTGCATACCAATATTAGCAACACCATTTTTGAAAATGACTGGGTAATTTTTAACAAAAGAGATTTTACTATTTTCGCACACAAGAACCAAAAATTGATTTTCTTCTTTGTTAGAAAAGAATATTTTAATTCTATGCTTTTTAAAGTCAAACGAAATTTCTAGTATTTTATCAGGATTTATAGAGCGCAATATTTCATATTCTTTTTGAAATTTCATTAAAAATACACCTCCTAAATCTGTCAATATTCGACATTTAGGAGTGTAAGTCCTGCATGATTTGTAGAGATGGGCTGGAAATTGAACAAAAGCGTTATTTGAATACAAAACAAAAATAAGGGAGCGATAATAATGAATTTAGAAAACAGCATTAAAGACGTGATTGGCAAGAAGTTAGCAGAGGGAATGGTTGAGAAGTTAATTGAGGAACAGTTAGAAAAAGGCATTAACAATGCATTAGGAAGTTTATTTGGATCATATGGCGATTTAACAAAAGTGATTGAAGAAAAAGTGAAGTCGGTTATGGTTCCATATCTAGAAAACTATGATTACTCGAATTATATAACTAAATTAGACAGCGTAATGGTCGCTGTTCTAAAGAATTCAGCATTAGAAAACAAAAAGTTATTAAGTAATTTCCAAGAATTAATGATACCGGCAGCAGAAAAAGAAATTAAGGTAACAGACTTATTTGATAAATGGAAAGAACATGTTGAACAAAATGTAGAAACAGATGGATTAGAAGTTGATTACGATGATGAACCAACGTATGAATATGTGGATGTTAGATTTGAAGTAGTTGAGGATGATGATAGGGATTGGAGTTCCTTTAAATATGCAACATTAGTATTTGAATGTGATCATGATGAGAAAATGAACTTTGCCATTCGATTATCTAAATGGAAATCAGGAAAAGGTGAAGGATGGGACATGCAATTTGATAATGTTCCTGATTTAAAATCTTTAAGAAATTTAAACTCATTTGAACTGCTATTAATGAAAATGAATCAAGATCGTACGCAAATAATTCTTGATGAAATAGATGACAGTGATTCCATCGTACCAGAAGAAAGACCAGAGTTATCTTATTAATAATAGGCAATTGGTACTGTACTTACCTAGCGATATTAAAGAGGGGTTTAAAAAAGTACAGTACCAATTTAATAGGGTTCTAAAACCAAACAAAATAGTTATTTTATGACGAAAAAATAATAGAACCCGTTTGTTATAAACGGATTCTTTCCACAAGGTGTGCAAGAAATTCAAGGTAACTGGACCAGAGCCGCCTGTGGAATTCCTTGTGATAATACTGTATGCAAAGGAATCAATAAGGTTAATGAAATTTAAACAAAATCCTTATTTTAAAGCTAAAGAGCGACTTGTAGTGCGCTACTAATTTTGATCTTAGATTTCTTACTTGGAGGAATAAAATGCTCTTAAACAAAGTTTAGATAGACAATCCAGCCAATAATTACAATATAAAACACCGCACAAAAGAAGATTAAAATGTATTTGAATGTCTTGTTCATATTAGTACCGTCCTAAAAGAGGAATATTTGGATTTTAATAGGGTGTGTAAAAAAGGCGCATTTATACAAGAGAAGGGTAGCTAGCAAAAGTAAAACAAAATCTCTATTTGAAAAAACGAACAAAAAGCACTACCAGATCCAGTGAAAGTTCGTGATTTAATACAAAATAGTTATTTTAATTAAAAGTGCAGCTAGCAAAAGCTAACTGCTTGTTGAAAAAAGAATCCACCCCAGGTTATTTACTGGCAGAGTTTCAAGAAATAAATGATTAAATTAATTTAATTTTTCAATTACAATCGAAGCATTTATATTTGTTTGTGTTCCACCTGCCAAAGTCTGTAAAGTAACTGCAGCAGCGGAAGTATGATTATTAAGGGTAATAATATCACCTGCGGCTAAAGAGAGAATTGTTTGCCCATTGTTTTGCTGAGTTCCTGCACCTGATCCATAAACTGCGTTGGTAACTGGAGCACCATTTAAAAAGAGCGTAAATTGATTAGGCTCAACTCCTGATACAGAAAAAGAAATTTTATAATCTCCTGCATTAAGAACCATTAATTGAGAAGTTCCCAGTGTATGAGTAAACCCAGATGTCATTCTACCATGTGAATTAAAAAGAATAGGTGCTTCTAAGGCAACAACTTGAGCTGCTGTATTGAAAACATAAGCATAATGAGATAACCCAGATACTGTAAGAGCGGTAGGCCCAGTAGGTCCGGTAGCTCCAGCGGTTCCTGGTAATCCAGTAGGCCCAGGAATGCCTTGGATACCTTGGATACCTTGAAGCCCAGTTGGGCCAGTCGGGCCGATAGGTCCAATAAGTCCCGGATTACCTTGAATACCTTGGATACCCTGAATTCCAGTCGCCCCAGTTATTCCAGTGGGTCCAATAGGACCAATAGGCCCCGGATTACCTTGAATCCCCTGAATCCCTTGACTTCCTTGAGGTCCAGTGGGGCCAGGAATGCCTTGGATACCTTGGATGCCTTGAAGTCCGGTTGGTCCTGGTGACCCAGAAGGTCCAGTGGGGCCAGTCACTCCGGTTGGTCCTGGTGGTCCCCCAGAAGGTCCAGTCGGGCCCGTTGGTCCTGGCGGTCCCCCGGAAGGGCCGGTAGGTCCAACAGCTCCAGAAGGTCCAGTTGGACCTACAGAACCAGGAATGCCAGGAATCCCTTGAGGGCCGGTCGGACCAGGAATCCCTTGAATCCCTTGAATGCCAGGAATCCCTTGAATGCCAGGAATCCCTTGAATTCCAGTGACCCCTGTTATTCCAGTGGGTCCAATAGGACCTTGAATGCCAGGAATGCCTTGGATACCTTGGATACCTTGAATTCCAGAAGGTCCAGTTGGACCAATAGATCCAGAAATCCCAGGAATCCCTTGAGGTCCAGAAATACCTTGAGGTCCAGTAGGTCCCAGGCTACCTTGAATTCCAGTAGGCCCGGTAGGTCCCCGAGGTCCACCTGAAGGTCCGGTAGCTCCAGTAGGTCCCGAAGGTCCAGTAGCACCAGTTAATCCAGTAGACCCGATTTGAGGTAAAGGAAAGGCACATGGAAAGGGTATGTGACAATTCTTTTTAAATTTACTCATTTTTACACCTCCCTTATAAATTAACTAACAATTTATATTTATACTTTAACAACTTATGAGTAAACAGACACACGGGTGTAAGGAAAAACCCTACAATAATTACATAAAAGGTTTTAAGAGCAAGCCTTTATTTCACATTCCATACCAAAAAGAGCACTATATAAGTGCTCTTCGGATCAAAGCTCTTAGTGTAAAAGAGTACATGATACCAAATGTAATTTTTTTATGGACGTGAAGTATTTGAACAAAAACACTATTTGATACTGAAATTATCCACTTTAAAAAGAGCACTATAAAAAGTGCTCATTCAAAAAATATTGTTATTTACTTAATTTTAATAATAACTAACAAAAAGAAATTGGAGTTTGCTTACTGTTATATAAGTTGCAGAAAATTTATTACGGCTAAGACTACTGCTAATACTCTTAGTGAAATTGTTGCTGACCTTGTTGACCGCTCATTTGCTGACCTTGTTGACCGCTCATTTGTTGGCCTAGTTGGTTACCCATTTGTTGACCTTGTTGACCACCCATTTGCTGGCTCACTTGATCAACCTGTGTTTGGGCCTGTGCAATAGCTTGATTAATTTGACTTAATGTTTGATTAGATTGTAGGTACTGTAAACCTTGATTTAATGTTTGAATAGCTTGTTGGATAGTTTGCTGTAATTGTTGATCCGCTTGTTGCATTTGTTGTTGAGATTGATGACTAAATTGTTGAAGTTGTTGCATTAGTTGATTAGCTTGTTGTAATCCTTGTTGTTGACCTTGTTGTTGACCTTGTTGTTGACTTTGAGTTGTTTGAGATAAAGATTGTTGTAACTGTTGAATTTGGTTTTTAAGGCTAGTTAATTCTTGTGAAACTTCTAAATCAGCAGCTTTACGTGCTACGGCTTCAACTTTTTTCTCAGTACGTTTGTCCATTTTTAACTCCTCCTTATGTAACCACATCATTGTGTGGAACATTTTTATAATGTACAAATTCTTATTTTTGATACTAAAAAAATAAAATTTAAAGACTAGGGAGGAGAGGGATATAAATAGTACTTTAATCGAAAATAGGACAAGCAATTTTGCTTGTCCTAGAAGGAGGAAATTTCAAAACACCAAATTGACTCGTATTGGTAAACAGGTTCCTGCATAGTATGATTCAAATTAAGAAAGTTATACAAAAATAGCAGGCAAAGAAACTTTGCCTGCTTGTGGGTTGAATGAGTTAGCCAATTGTGATGAAACGCCTTCCCATCCTTTTACAAGAAGAGTGAAGCCACTAGTTCGAATGGCTTAGAAGTATCGTGTGTATTTTAGTTGAAAAATATGTAAAGGAAGATAAAGAATTTATTTTATAGCAAAAAAGAGCATTATTTGTAAATGCTCTTGAAAGACGAGCATCAATAATTACAAGAGATTGGCTCAATAGAACGTAGGATTTTCTTATTTCAAGGTGAAAATTAAATGTAAAATAGGAGAACAGATACATAGACTGTTCTCCTAAGGAGCGGGAATACTGAATTTGAAGTGCATCTCAAATGACAATCAATCAAGCGTTTCATAAATAGTATGTACTTATGTTGAGATTTAATACAACAAAACAGCTAGCGTAGCTAACTGTTTTGTCTTAGGAAGAATTCAAGAAAATCTGAGATTCATTATGGAATAGCTATTACCAACTTATTTATAGTATGTGGATATTTTTGTAATATTATGTATGTGTTGAAAAGGTAATAAAAATTTCATTTTGTAGAAAAGAGGAAGCTAAAAAAGAGCACTATATAAGTGCTCTTTTCGAGAGTGAGTATAAATACCTATCATTCTATACTAGTATATGCACTGTATTATGTAGTTGATACTAAAGTTAATGTCAGTTTTTAAAATTAGAGGTTTCTACTAAAGAAACCTCTAAAAAGACAACTAAAGTTACGTTATAGTAAATTCAATTGCAATAGGAGTACCTCCATCTAGGACGGCTCCTCCTACAATAGTAGCAGCTGTAGTAGTCACACCAGTAATAGTATCACCAGTTTGAATAATGCCATTAATATAAAGCGTAAAATAAGCGTAAGAAGCAGGGAATGTTGTTACAGCACCAGTGTCATCAGTGAAGTCTGTGTTAGCAAAAGTTAAATCCGCTCCAGCTACAGTTCCTGTTGCTGCTGTACTTACAAATCTTCTTCCAGCTATAAAAGGTTTAACAATAGGCATTTATGTTCACCCCTTTTTGGGAATTAACTCAGACAAGTTTTTTGAAAGTCTTGTCCTGTATTGTATTCTATGTTGTGCTTCCTTTGAAAGATACGGCTTGTAAACTAGTAAAAAAGTATAATTCTTATGTGTTTATTAGATTTTGTATAAATTTAAACAAAATAATCCTTTTAAAGTAGAGCAAACAAAATATAGTCCGGCTAGAAAACTAGAGGACACCAATCCATTAAAGCAGCAGTTAAAGCTGTTTTAGGAATAGGTGTCCTTTTTATTTTGAAAAGAGAGATGAGGAAATGAAAGGGTTAAAGGATCAGTTACGTGAATGGAAAAAGCAATCAAAAAAAGCAAAGAAGAAAACCAAGAAAAAACGAAAAGAGAAATTAAGCACTCGTGAAATTGAAGATTTAATGGGGATGCATAGACCTTGTTATGAACGAAGATGTGGAGCAATAAGACAAAAGTAATCTAAAAATAAAAAGGAGTGGTCTTTCATGACTAAACAATTATCTTTCTTACCAAAAATCGATAGAACAGCGACACAAGAGGAATTAGAAGGTGTGTTGGAAAGTGTACGTATACATAGACAATTCGGGATGATGCGTAAAGAAATGAAGGTCACTCCTTCTTATGAAATGCGTGAGCACGGCCCTACACATGCAGTTGGTAAACCGTTAGAAGATGTTGCTATAGCAAATATTCAACAAAGCAAACGAGAAGAATGGCTTGAAAGAATGTCATTACGTATTGATCAATTTCTAAATCGATTAGGAAATGGACGTGCAGGAAGCATTCAGAGAGATATTATTTATAAACGTTATTTAGAAGAAGAGGACGTATGTGATTACATGGTTTATAACGAAATAGGGATGTCAGAGCGTACTTATCGACGTTGGAAGTCCAAAGCGTTTTATAAACTTGCTTTTGCACTTGGATTAGAAGTTTACGAGACAGAAGAAACGGTAGGTAATAAATAATGAATTTTGTTCAACCGATACGTGATCCAGAGCAAATACAACAAATTAAAGAATATCTAAAAGAAAAGAATGAACGCAATTATATTTTGTTTGTAATGGGAATTAATACAGGTCTACGTATTAGTGATATTTTAAAACTGAAGGTTGGAGATTTAAATGGCAGCCATATATCAATGCGTGAAATGAAGACAGGTAAGCAGAAACGTATTCAGATTACTGCAGCATTAAGAAGAGAGTTAAAGTGGTACATTGAAGATATGGAAGACTATGAGTATTTAATTAAGAGCAGACAAGGAAAGAATCGACCAATCGGAAGAAGCATGGCATATAAAATACTTAGTACCACAGCAGCAAAGTTTGGTTTAGAAGAGATTGGGACACATACATTACGTAAGACATTTGGATATCATATGTACATGCAGACAAAGAACATAGCTTTGCTGATGGAGATATTCAATCATTCAAGTGAACGAGTAACGTTAAGATATATAGGAGTAAACCAAGATGCAATGGATAAAGCAATGACTAGGTTTAAAATCTAATCATTGCTTTTTTGTTCGAGGATAGCAACATATGCTTATCGACTTAAGAACAGAAACTTACGCTTGAACATAAAATCAAATTTAGATGAGAAAAGCTATTTCAAGTGAATAGAATCCACTCTTTAAGAATACATAAAAAATATATATACAAGCGTATTCTAATCACTGCATCATTGGTGAAAGTAGAATTCTATAAATTTTGGAGGAAGAGATATGCAAAAAAAGGTTCTCCTGTTTACAGATTTAGGGATTGATGATGCGTTTGCTATACTGTACACCTTTTTTCGTAAAGACATTCAACTTGTAGGAATTGTGGCCGATTATGGAAATGTATCAAGAGAAGATGTAATAAGAAATATTAACTATTTAAAGTACATTGCGGGAAGAGAAGAAATACCTGTATTCCTTGGTGCTTCTGTACCGTTGACAGGTATAGTGATTCAGTATTTCCCTGAGGTACATGGAAAAGTTGGATTAGGACCTATTATTCCACCTGAAATTTCATATCCAGTTTATCCTTTAAATGATATTTATCAAATTATAGAATCAAATTTAGAAGATCTTACAATTATCAATTTAGGAAGACTTTCTTCGCTAGCTACGACTTTTGTATTAAATTTAGAAACAATGCGAAATGTAAGAGAATGCATTTGCATGGGGGGAGCTTTTTTCTATCCAGGTAACGTAACTGCTGTGGCTGAAGCTAATTTTTACGCAGACCCTTATGCAGCAAACTTAATTCTGCAGCATGCAAAGAACTTGACGATTATTCCTTTAAATGTGACTCAACACGCGATTGTTACACCCGAAATGGTCCAGCAAATTGATGCATTTCATCGGAGTACACAGGATCTTGCAGGACTCATCATCAAACCTATGTTAGATTATTATTATAATTTCTACTCCAAGTCTAATCCTGGTATAAGTGGAAGTCCTATGCATGATTTTGTAACGGTGTGGTATTTGCTGAATCAAGAGGCTGTTAGTCTTTCAAGGGTACCCATTAAAGTGATTCCTGATCAAGGGGAAGGATTTGGTCAAAGCATTGCAGACTTTCGTTTTGTTACTAATCCAGGCTATAAAACGCATAATGTAGCTTTTCAGTTTGATTATGAATGGTTCAAGAAGGATATTATGGAAACGTTCCTAAAGAAGAGAGTGTAACAGACTTTATTAATTTCAGATAATACGGATTATCTGAATGAAATATCACTGCGCTTCACGTACAAGAATTCGACTTTTTTAGGTTAAAATTCGTCTAACATACAAAGCTTCCGAAATGTTGGCTGTACCCTATCACTATCAAGCTAACAGAATAAAATCTTCCTAATTTCTGGTATGTTAAAACTTTAAGTTGATGACCATGTGGCGCTCCCCCACATCCATCAACTTAAGAAAAGTAAACACCTCAAAAACAAAAAATGAGTTGACTTCTCAAAATAACTAAATATAGAGAAAGAGAAATTTCATTTAGTGGGTACTTCAAAACCTTAGCTTGATTGCGATGGGGTCACCATATCAAAAAAGAAAATTGTGCGTTTAGACATATTTTTCAACCGCTTCCTGTACGTTAAGGGACTCGTTATTTTTTTACAGTTTTTTATTATGCAATTCAAAATAATTAATTATAATAGGTGAAAAAAACGATCAATAGTTGGGGTACGGAAAGGATTTGAATTTACATTCTTTCTCAATACATATCATGGAAAAATAAAGTAAAATATGGGTTGGGGCTATGTCTCATGTTGTGTTAATCCTAACAATAACTAAGGGTACATAATATGCTTTCATACCTTTGAATAATTTTGTTATAGAAGGGATGGAGACTTAACTGGCTCAAATTGTTGGTATTGATAGATACCTTTGTACTGGGGCTTTAATCTATATGCGTGAGGACCTTTCCCTAAGTCTTGTCAGGAAGTAAGGAACAGTAAGCAAACACTTATACAATATGAATAGAGGAGAGGAATGCCTTATGAAAATACGTGGTCAAATTACATGTGCAAGTCTGGCCCTTTTAATAGCTGGAAGTTCCCTGTTATATACAACATCAACCTCAATTGTAAAAGCAGAGCCCACTCAAAATGTATCTAGTTCGTTACAAACAAATATGCAACGAGATCGTACTTCCGTCAAGCAAGCAATGCGAGATACATTGCAACTTGGATACCCGGGGATACTTGCTAAAACTTCTGAGGGTGGAAAAACGTGGGGGTATGCCGCTGGAATAGCGGATCTGAGAACCAAGAAACCAATGAAAACAGATTTTCGCTTTCGCATTGGGAGTGTGACGAAGACGTTCACCGCAACAGTTGTACTTCAATTAGTTGGAGAGAATCGCCTGAAGCTAGACGACTACATCGAAGACTGGTTGCCTGGTGTCATTCAAGGAAATGGATATGATGGTAACAAGATTACTATCCGGGAGATATTGAACCATACAAGTGGTATCGCTGAATACTCAAGGTCAAAAGACGTTGATTTTACGGATACAAAAAAATCGTATACGGCTGACGAGTTAGTGAAGATTGGGATCTCTCTTCCCCCAGACTTTGCTCCAGGAAAGGGCTGGTCTTATTCAAACACAGGATACGTATTACTGGGTATCCTTATTGAAAAAGTAACTGGAAACAGCTATGCGGAAGAGGTTGAAAATCGAATTATTGAACCACTTGAATTGTCGAATACATTCCTACCAGGCAACTCAAGTGTTATTCCAGGCACTAACCATGCCCGTGGATATTTCCAACTAGACGGAGCAAGTGAGCTAAAAGATGTTACTTATTATAACCCAAGTGCAGCTAGCTCTGCTGGAGATATGATTTCTACTGCTGACGACTTAAACAAATTCTTCTCTTACTTGCTCGGTGGCAAATTACTGAAAGAACAGCAACTAAAACAAATGCTTACTACAGTTCCTACAGGAAAAGAAGGAATCGATGGATATGGTCTTGGAATCTATGAAACTAAGCTTCCAAGCGGTGTCTCGATATGGGGACACACAGGTGGCATTCTAGGGTTTACTACTCTTGTTGGAGGTAAACTTGGAGGCAAGCATACGCTGGTCGTCAATTGGAATAGTTTGGGTAGAACTGACAGTCCTAATCCTTTTAAAAAAATTTTACTTGCTGAATTTAATAAGTAGGAAAAAGGAAAAATTTATCGTAGTTTTCATAGTTAAAAATATACTTTTCTGTTTCAAAAGCCTCAACTTATTTTTTAGAAAAATTTGGGGCTTTTTTTGTTTTGGTAGCGTTTATTCTCCTTAAGTTGATGGATGTGTGATGCTACCCTATTCTATACGGTTACTCATTTTTATTGTGTTGTGTAACTCAAAAGAGAACGTGCTATGAAGCTATTAATATCAAGGGCTGTAGCGTTTGGATTAGTTACACACAATATAAGATATGGGTAAGTGGCAGTATCAAGGTATCGAATGGTGTATATACATAAATATAAAATGCAAGGGGGAGGTAATTGTGATTCATGTTAAATGAAGAACTATTAGAAGTAATAATTAAATACAAAAGGAATACTGGAAGAAATCCTGATATGTTAAAGCTAAATCCAAATTATTTTAGAAATATTCTAGAAGAATTGAATTATCCACATTGGATTATTAAAAAGAAAATGACAGAAATGAAAAAAAGTATATTCGGAGTACCAGTGGAATTAACGGATGCAGTGGAAAAATTTGAGCTATGAAAATGTTGGCAGAGTCGTGACCGCTTTTTGGCAGGAAATGTGTCGGTTATTTTGGAATTAACGTGTTATATTTGTATTGTGGGAAGTGGCGGAAAACACAACTCACTATGTTGTTTTTAAAATTCTAAACGGTTCGTAATGATGGCGCATAAAATCCGAAACCAGCAGATGGTAACGATTGAATGATACCGTTATTAAGGAGAGCTTTTGCTCTTCTTTCAGTTACTTAATAATGCATAAAAAGATTGGTGCAGCAATATTAGGTGATTGGAAGAAGGGTAAAACTTCATTTACCGTAATTAAAATACAAATAAATAATTGATATCAGAGCATCCATACCGGTTGCTTTTTTCTTTGTTATATAGAAATTACACATTAAACGTATTTAAATACTGTTTTAGGTATAACATGAATTGACATCAATGGTACAGATATTAGATGTTAAATGTACCGTGAAACTCTTGGAAATACAATGATGGGAAATTATAATGATATTGGTATATTACAGGAGAAGGCGCAATTGTAGGAGTAAAGGGGATATGCCCAGGTTGCATACCATATTGACCATATGAAGGATATTGAGGTAAATGTTGCCAAGCAGAAGCTGGAGCTACAACAATCCTCATCGGTAAAGGATTCATAATATAATCACTCCTAAAGTAGTATTCATGTAATAGGGTATGCGCTCACTGAATATAGATGTGCACAATCTAGGCCTATAAACATAATAATTAACGAACAGAAAATACGGTTACTAATCTTATGATGTGTCCATTAGGGATGTTTTATTTTTAGAACAAACATGTGTATAGTAATTAGAGCAGGCGCTGCCGTGATCTGGGTGGCGTCTTGTTTGTTGTTAAGGAAAAATAAGCGCAAACGTGTTGCATTTATTATGAGGTGATACATATGGAATTAGAATTATTAAATGATTTAACAGCAGAGTTAAAGACACGAGTTTTATCTGATGCAGTTACATGGGAATTAATTAATGATATTGTATTGGATCATTTAGAGAGAATGACAGATAAAACAAAAATGAATGAAATGGGTATAGGGATGTATGGTGTTAAATGGGAAGATGTTAATTTGAAACCATATGCAGCGCTAGATAATGTTATTGGTGTTAATGATGCTCATCTTATTAGCGGCCTTTCTCCTGGTCATATAAAGAATCTATGTGCAGCAGGTGCTATTGAATCCAAAAAGGTCGGCAATACGTGGATTTTAGATAATGAGAGATTTAGAGTATGGTTTGAATGCTCCCAATTAAACGAAACAAACTCAACACAACCCAAATATTGTAAGGGGTGATGGTATTGTCAAATGTACAATATACTGCTCATGCAAATAATGATAGTAAAGATGCTACAGAATATGTAAATGCATTAGCTTATATATCTTCATTTTTGTTAGCTTATTCTGATCAGAAAGTTATCGATAAATTGCTAACTCAATCCAATGAAAAAGAAACTGAACTAATTAATGGTATTTTAAGTAGATTGCAACTGCGTTTGTCCGAAAACTAGTGTCTCAAAAACAAAACATTATGAGACACTGAATATATGGGCATTAAAACCTATAAAAATGGTATAACAAATGTCTCAAAACTATGTCTCAATTAATAATTGATTTTGATACAGGAATTTGATACACTTTTTATATCAAATAACAAGGGATGATGGTGCATGATATTCGGATATGCTAGGGTTTCTACTAAAAAACAAAATTTAGATATGCAATTGGATGAATTAAACCGTTATGGTTGTGAAGAAATAGTTACAGAAAAAGAAAGTGGAGCAAAAAAGGACAGAAAAGAGCTTCAATTATTACTTGGCAAACTTCGCAAAGGTGATACATTGGTTGTTTACAAGTTAGATCGTTTAGGAAGAACCATGCATCAGTTAGTTAATTTATTGCAAGAATTTAATGATAAGGAAATTCACTTTGTTTCTATTAAAGATGGTATTGATACATCTACAACAATGGGAAGGTTTTTATTTCATATATTTGGTGCAATGGCTGAAATGGAACGCGAGGTTATTAATGAACGCGTTGTTAGTGGTGTAGCTGCTGCAAAAGAAAGAGGGAAACAAGGTGGGCGCAAACGTGCTCATACTCCGGAACAGATAGAGGGGATGCTAAAAATGGTTGAACAAGGGTTGCCTAAAGTTGATATCTGTAAGATGTTCAACGTTTCAAGGGCAACTTTATATAGATACATAAATGAAGAAGAGAAAAATACGAAAAATTTAAAGTAGCGAATCCGCTGCTTTTTTATTTTAAAAAAAAGAACCTGCAAACCTGCAGATTCTCCTGACAATGATTTATATAAGTAAGATTCGAAAATGAATTCAAGATCGCTTGTTAATTCAATCTGTTCTATAATCATTGTTTCTAATTTTCTTTTTTATATCTAAAAATCCTATAAGCATAATTGCTATAAATATTAATTTAGTCCAATGAAATTCTTGATGGAACATTAGCCCATAGAAGAATTCACAAGCATATATTACCCCAATGATGGGGAATAGCCAAATCATAAATTTTAAATCTTTTAAATGATATTTGTAATTATTGATTTTTTTCCACATATGTATCAGCTCCTTTTATTATGAGTTACTTATAATACTACATTTAAATTAATAGATTAACAATAAAATACAAAGAAATTATCGTGAGGTGGTGTAAATGGAAGAAGAAGCTATAAACGTTCCTACATGCTCTGTTTGTAATGAGCCGTGCATGTGGACATTAAAAATGCCATTAACTATTACTCATTTTGATAAAACATATCTCCGTGAAGCAAATACGGATAATGCTCATATATGCATTGAGTGTTTAGAGAAAGAAGTACAAACAATTGGATAAGGGGGCAGGTGTTATGTAATTATGGCCAGACAACGAAGTCCAGACCGTAACAAAGCGTATGAAATATTTAAAGAACATAACGGTGATATTACGAATCGTAAAATTGCTGAATTGTTGTCTACATCCGAAAAAACTGTAAGCGAAAAAACGGTTGGTGGATGGAAATCCAAAGATGGATGGATAGACAAATTAAATGGAGTACTCCATAAAAATGAAAGGAGTACTCCGAAGAAAGATACGGAGTACTCCAAAAAGAAACCAGGAGCACCCAAGGGTAATAAGAATGCTGTAAACAATCGTGGTGGAGCTAAAAAGGGTAATAAAAATGCTGTTGGTAATTCCGGTGGCGCTGCGCCACTACGTAATGGTAATGCTGCTACTCATGGTTTATATAGAAAGTACTTACCGCAAGAAATATATGATTTAAAAGAAGAATTAAAAGAAGCAGTTAACAACGATTCCTTAACAATCATTTGGGACAGTATTATGCTGCAGTACACTCAAATCATCCATGCTCAACGTATTATGTTTGTTAGAGATAAAGAGGACATGACAAAGGAACTGCGAAAGAAAAAGCTCACTGAAAGTGGATTTGAGGAAGAATGGGAAATTCAATTCGCCTGGGATAAGCAAGCTAGTTTCTTAAATGCTCAATCGAAAGCAATGTCAACATTAGTAAATCTTATGGAAAAATACGATAGGTTAGCTAATACAGAAGAACAAAAACTACGAATTGAGAAACTCAAGAAAGAAATCGCTGCTATTAAAGTTGATGGTGATACTAATCAGAATACAGAAGACTGGAAAGAGTCTCTTATGAAGATAGCAGAGCGCAGACGTAAGCAAAAGGAAGCTGAACAAAATGAGTAATACAGCTTTTAGCGAATTTATGGAGATTATCGATATTTATTGGGATGATCCTGTAGCGTTTGCTGAGGATATGCTAGGTTTTTATCCAGATGAATGGCAGAGAAAAGTTCTTATGGATTTGGCACAAAGTCCAAAGGTTTCAGTGCGTTCTGGCCAAGGTGTTGGTAAAACAGGTCTTGAGTCAGTCGTTGTTATCTGGTTCCTCTGCTGTAGGCCGAATCCAAAAGTTATATGTACAGCCCCTACAAAGGAACAGTTATTTACTGTACTTTGGGCCGAAATAGCCAAATGGTTAGAAGGAAGTGCAGTTAAAAATCTTCTTAAATGGACTAAAACACGAGTATACATGATTGGTAGTGAAGAACGTTGGTTTGCTACTGCTAGAACAGCAACGAAGCCGGAGAATATGCAGGGTTTCCACGAAGATTATATGTTATTTGTATGTGATGAAGCTTCTGGTATAGCAGATCCTATTATGGAAGCCATACTCGGTACTTTATCTGGCGCAGAAAATAAATTGTTTTTATGCGGAAACCCAACAAGAACAAGCGGTGTATTTTATGATTCTCATAATCGTGACAGAGATTTATATAAAATACATAAAGTCTCTAGCTTAGATAGCCCTCGAACCAGTAAAGACAATATAGAAGTATTGAAAAAGAAATATGGTGAGGGTTCAGATGTTTGGCGTGTACGTGTACTTGGTGAATTTCCTAAAGCAGAAGCAGATGCATTTATCCCGTTAGAAATTGTAGAGCAAGCAGCATCTTGTAAAGTGGAGCCGACTGGTGAAACACTTGACTTAGGTGTTGACGTTGCACGATTTGGTGATGATGAAACTGTAATTGCTCCAAGGATAGGAAATAAAGTCTTTAAATTATTAAACCACTATAAACAAGATACTATGGAAACTGCTGGTCATGTATTGAAATTAGCTAAGGAATACATGGCAAAGTACAAGCAGTTAAAAAGAGTTGATATAAAAGTCGATGATAGTGGTGTTGGTGGTGGTGTTACGGACAGATTGAAAGAAGTTATTAAATCTGAACGATTACCATTCAAAGTATATCCGGTTGTGAACAATGGGAAGCCGCTTGATGATGAGCATTATGATAATGCAGGTGCAGAAGGTTGGGCCGTAGTAAGAGATTTACTTGAAGAGAATATGAAAGCATTTATACAGGGTGAAGAACCTACAATGGAGATTCCAAATGATGAAAAAATGATTTCTCAATTTTCTAGCCGTAAATACAGAATAACAAGTAGAGGTAAGATTGCATTAGAGCGAAAAGAAGAAATGAAGAAACGCGGATTGCAATCACCTGATAGAGCAGATGCTATAGTTCTAGCCTTCTATAAACCAAAAGTAGTTATGGGCGGAAAGGTTAAAAGAGTGTAGTCGAACATTTATTGTTCGGCTATTTCTTTTGCTCTCCATTAATAGAAGAAAGGAGGACACACAAACGATATGAGTGACAAGAAAACCATAAAGAATGTAAAAGTATTTGGTATTAATAAAGCAGCAGATGATCCAAAGAATAGGGAAGATAACAGTAAGCAAATGGCGGTTGACCCATTTGCACAAATATATGGTGATAAGGGATTGATTAAACCTCCTTATGATATGAAAGTGCTGCTTGATATAAAAGAAAGTAACCCTATTCATTCTGCTTGCATTAGCGCTAAAGTTGATGATATTGCTGGTGTTGGTTTTGACTTTGCTCCTTTTGAAGAAGTAAAAGAAGCAGCGAACCAGGAGCAATATAAAAGGTTAAAAGACTTTATGAGGAATTGTAATCCGGAAATGACAAGCTCTGAAATCATAAGGGCCGTATGGGACGATTATGAAACAGTCGGATGGGGCATTATTGAAGTTGTTCGTAATAACAAAGATGAACCGTCGGAACTATACCACATTCCAGCTCATACGGTTCGTGCTCATAAAGATAAAGTACGCTTTGCTCAAATTGTAAATAACAAAGAACGATGGTTTAAAAAGTTCGGTTATCCTGATGATTTCCGTCTTGCTGATGGTAGACCTTTAAATGAAGAAGATATTGCAGAAAGCGGAACAGAAAAAGCCGGAGAAGTAATTGTTATTCGTAAATTCGGTTCTCGTTCTTCTTATTATGGAATACCTAATTATGTTAGTTCTATTGGCTCAATAGTCGGCTCTCAAGCGGTAAGAGATTACAATATTAACTTTTTTACAGGCAAGACTATTCCAGACGCTCTACTATTCCTTGAGGGTGTCGATGAAATAGATGAGGGAACAGAAAACGAACTAAAAGCATTTTTCTCTGCAGAAACTAAGGGTGAACATCATAAGTTGGCCGTAGTTCCTGTTCCACCAGGAGCAACAGCTAAGTTAGAAAAAGTCAGTCCAGACGTAAAAGAAGGTAGTTTCCGTTTATATAAGCAGGATAGCGCAATGGAGATATGTGTGGCCCATCGTGTACCACCTTATCGTATTGGTTGGGCTATGACAGGTTCATTAGGACAAACAACTGCTAAAGAAATGAACGAGATGTACAAGCGTTCTATTATTGAACCTGGACAAGAAATATTAGAACATCGATTAAATAATCAATTGTTCCGTGTATTTGCTGAAATACTAGGTGGCTTAGATTGGTATTTCAAATTAAATGAAATTGATACGGATGATCGTGAAGCAGATTTGAAGTATGCGAAAGACAGTTATGATGGTGGAATATTAATGCTGAATGAGTCACGAAAAGTAGTAGGTTATGAACCTGTACCAGGGGGAGATAAATTCATTAATGATAAAACTGAAACTACCCTCCCTGAACCAATTGCAAAAGCTGCAGATAATGAGCAAGAGAACATAATTGCTATTAATGCATTTAGGGAAAAGCATGAAGAAATAGAGAAAGCTATGCAAAAGAAGGTCACTGATTTTTTTCAGAGCAGGGAAAACGGCTCTTAAACCTGCTTCCCGTAATTCGTATTAATAAAGCAGATGAAGAGATTGATCTTGTAATTGCAGAAGCAGAAGTTGATGAATTTCTGGATAGTGTTGATTGGGATGAGGAACGACAAATGTTTGTCGATGGAGTCACGGACACACTACAGGATGATGTAACAGAGTTTGTACAGAGTACTATAGCTTCTAACGGTTTAACCTGGATGGTATTAGATCCAATTGGTGACGTTGCTGCAAAATGGGTAGCTACTTACGCTTTTGAATTAGCAAAGGGAATCCATGAAACCACTAAAGATAGATTAAGAGAAACAATGCTAAAGAATCTTAGTCAGGGAATGGGTGTCGATGCATTAAGTGTTTCCATTGCAGATGTAATGTCAGAAGCGAGCAACTACAGAGCGATGATGATTGCACGTACAGAAACTACATATGCAATGAATTACGGCAATTTAATTGCTTATAAGGGCGCAAATAGAAACAAGAAAACATGGCTTACAGGAAACGATGAGCGTGTTTGTAAAGAATGTGGTGGTTTACATGGGGAAACGGTAGATATTGATGGTCTATTTAGTAATGGAAAGATGTGCCCACCAGCTCATCCGCATTGCCGATGCACTATGATTTCAGAAGAGTAATAAAATACACCTATTTAATTGGGGTTTCATCGTCAAAACGTATATGGCTTTAAATTGGCTGCTATGCGTTTTGACAGTGGAACCCCAATATTTATAGGGAAGGAGGTAAAACGATGGGATACGAACTAAAAAACGCCAATATTAGTTATGTTTCATTAGTTACAAAGGGCGCAAACGGTCGTCAATTTGCCATTATGAAAAGTGAATCTGCTAAACAACCAAATATATCAAAGCAAGTTCCAATCCTTAAAACAGAGGAAGAGAAGCAGCTTGTTACAGGAGTTGTGTATGAACCGGATGTAGAAGATTCACATGGGGATACAATGACTGCAGAAGAAATAGAAAAGGCCGCTTATACCTTTATGGAAAATTACCAGCACATCGACAAGCAACATGACGAAATCGCTGGTAAAGGAACAGTTGTTGAAAACTGGATTGCTAAAAGTGATATGACAGTAGGCGAACAAGAAGTACAAGCAGGAACATGGCTTATGACTGTTCGCGTTGATGATGCAGACACCTGGGAAGAAATTAAAAAAGGTGAAGTCACTGGTTTTTCTATGGGTGGATTTGGTGAACGTGTAGAAATCGCCAAGACTGATGATTTTACTCATGAAGATAAAGGCCTTATTCGAAAGATGTTAGATTTCGTTAAAGGTGAAAGTCACAAAGTCACAAAAGGCGAAGTAAAAGACCGTTTTATTGATGAAAAACAAAAGCGTGATTTGCGAGCTGTATTTAATTTGTTTGAAGATGTGTTCTATTGGGGAATTTGGGAAAGTAATCCCGATATCGACCGTATGGCAGCTGCTCTGGATGATATGAAGGACATACTTTCTTCTATTAAAGGTGGTTACACCATTGCGAAATCAGAAGATAGTGTACAAGCAGAAAGCATTGTATTAGAAAGTATTAAAAAAGCCGGGAAAGTTTTATCCCAAAAGAATCATGCAAAATTAGATGAAGCATTAGCTTTAATTAGTGAAATAAAAGAAGCTGCTTCACCACAGGAGGAAGAGGAAATGAAAGCAGAAGATATTGCAGAGATTGTTAAACAAGCAGTAGAGCCACTAGCTACTAAGTTAGATAAGATTCAAAAACAAGTGAATGGTGAGGAAGCAGAACCGACACCAGAAGAGCAAACAGAGGAAGAAAAAGCTGCAGCAGTTATTCAAAAAGCACTAGAACCAATCACAAAGCGACTTGAAAATATCGAAAATGCTGCTTCTATCCGTAAAGGTTTAGATCCAGATGAAGAAGTTACACCAGGACAACAACAAATTAAAAAATCTAAATGGGCAGGATTGAACCTGTAAGGGGAGGTTTTATCATTATGACAATGACTAACGCACAATTATTAAAACGTTTAGATCGTATTGAAAAGGCAGCAATGACAACAAGTGGAATGAATGCAGGATTATTAAATCCAGAACAAAGTAAAGAGTTCTTCCGAATGGCATTCGATACAACACCATTCTCACAATTACATCGTAAAGAAATGCGTAAAGCAAAACAAGGTGAATTAGATAAAATTGCAATTGGTGGACGTATCTTACGTAAGAAAACAGAAAACAGTGATGATAATTACCGCGCAGGTGTTCAAACTTCTAAAATTGAGTACAATACAAAGGCTATTCGCTTACCTTGGGAGATTACAGAAGAATTACTGCGTGAAAATATTGAGGGTGAAGGTTATGAGGATACTGTAATGGCCCTTATGTCTACACAATTAGGTATCGATTTAGAGGATTTACATTGGAATGGTGATACAGAATCTTCCGACGGAATGTTATCTATTAATGATGGATGGTTGAAAAAAATCAAGAAATCGAAAGAGTCTCATATTGTCGATCATGCTAAATTGGTAACTGGTACAGGCGAAGCTGCTGCGGCAAATGGATTTGGAAAAGGCTCTATCTTTGCTTTATCCGGTGCAATGCCAAATAAATATAAAAACAGCAACCTACGTTGGATTATGTCTCCAAGCCGTAGAGAGAAATGGATTGAGTATTTAACAAATCGTCCTACTGGTGCTGGTGATGCCGCGTTACTTGGAGCAGGAGATCAAGTTAATAAACCAATGGGATACGGAATTGTTACGGTTCCATCTTTAGAAGACGATGTTATTATTCTTGCAGACCCTAAAAACTTTATTGCAGTTAATACATACGACACTCGTGTTCGTAAAACTACAGAAGGTAAAACTGCAGTAATGGAAGATAAACGATTCTATGTAATTCACTTTGATGACGATGCTGTAATTCAGGAAATGGATGCAGTAGCAATCCTAACAAATATTCCGGATACGTTTGGAGCTTAATATCCAGGTGTATTTTTTATGGGAATAAACCCTTTGTTATTAGGGTTTTGAATGTATACTTTTTTAATGTTTTCTTGTTTTTAACGGAAAACGAGACAGAACCAATAAAACCAACAATACGAATGTAAACTTTCATTGATTAGTTTACATTCGTATTTTCAATGAGAAAAAACACAGCAATGACCTAGGCTATATTGTGAATGCTCATAGTACTATATGTTGGATATCAAAAACGTGTTAAAAAGTAAACTTTTAATAATTAGTTTACATTCGTGAAAGGGGTGTTAATTATGAAAGTAGTTACGCTGCGATTAGGTGGTACTTATACCGCTTATGGACAAAAGTTTAAGAATGGCCAAGAAGAAACAATAGCAAATGATAAAGCTGATTACCTTGTAAGTACTGGAAATTTTGAACTTTTAAAAGAAGTCGATAAGAAGGAGAAAGAAACATAATGGATATTACCTTGCAGGACATTAAAGACCGCGTAAATGTACAGAAGATGCCTGATACAGTTATTCAAGAACTAATAGATTACTATGCGGTTATTGCTAGAAAGTATTTACGAGTAAAACCGGAGAAGCCGATGAAAGAAATCATCCAAACAAGTAAACTAGCTTGGCTTTCTTTTCCTGCTGAATCTATAGCAAAAGTAACTCATGTTAGTTCTAAACAAGATATGACCGATTCTATTACTGTAAATGGGCGTATTGTTTATGGTTTATCCGAAAATCAGTTATATGAATTTGAATATAAGATACGAGATTATGATGATCTGCAGGTACTTATGAAGAAATGTAATATTGATTTGGTTGTTTCTGCAGTAGTTCGTGCTAACTTACAACGAAAAGGTATGAAGACATCGGAGAGTATTGGTGATTATTCGTACCAGATTAGCCCAGAAACGTTAGATGAACCAGCTACAAACAATAAGATACTCAATGGTTTAAAAGGTTTTAGAGCAAGAGTTAAGCCGGTGATGGCCACATGAACGAAATGTATTTCGATGATGGTGGAATGGATGATTTATATATTCATGAGGTAGTTGTAAAACGAAAAAAGAAAAAGAAGCAATCCGCTGGTAACTATGCAGAAGTACCAGAGGACGTTTACGAGAAGATGATTTGCCGTGTAACAACTAATTCTGCTGCTGATAATGAGAGGTTCAAGCGTGATAAACAAAATTTCGATACAACCTTTAAGATATTTGCACCTGCTTCTTACAAAATTAAACCTAATGATCGTATCCATTTCAAAAGTGAAGAATTAGGCGTTGATTATATGTTTGAAGTAAAAGGCGAACCGCGTAATCCTGCATTTATGAATCATCACATTGAGATTTATTGCGAAAAGGTATGATTATATATGGCAAATTCAGTGGAAATTGAGTACTCAAGCAATATGGAGCAAGTAAAGACACATATTAACGCTATGTGTGTTGAAAAGGTCACAGCAGCATCTATTCATTTGCAAAATCAAGTTAAGAAGAATCTCACAGGTAGCCGTAGCGGTAAGCAATACAAAATACCTCATACAAGTCGTAAATATACCGCTTCTAAACCAGGTGAAGCACCTGCTGTTCGTACCGGGGATTTATTAAATTCGATTAAGTATAATGTCAAACGATCACAATCGGAAGTGTTAGGCGCAGTAGGAAGCGAT
Organism: Bacillus sp. FSL R9-9497; assembly: GCF_038005805.1. Taxonomy (NCBI): domain Bacteria; kingdom Bacillati; phylum Bacillota; class Bacilli; order Caryophanales; family Bacillaceae; genus Bacillus; species Bacillus sp. FSL R9-9497. Next base: position 2,052,355 of record NZ_JBBOTY010000001.1, read on the forward strand.
TTGAAAAAAGCAATATGGCTTGAAACTGGTACAAGTCATATGGAAGCCCGTCCATTCCTATTAAAAGCGTTTGAAAAAGAACGTAGAGAACTTAAAAGAATGATGGGAGGGTAATAGATGTCTAACGCTATTGCAGCTATTAGAATACTTGTAGAGAACGATGAAATAATAAAAGCTAATCTATCAGAATATGGTGAAGGCGAGGGCAAAGGCCCTGCTCTTTCATTCCAAACTGCACAAGATGATATGGAAATGCCTTATGTAGTTATGAGAATTGAAGCAGATAATCCGGATGATGTTGAAATTATAGATCGTATGATTCTAAATTTCGATGTGTATTGTGATAATGGGGATTATGATAAGGCAAAGTTAATTGCTACACGTATTGAGAAGTTACTAGATAGAGAAGTTGGTTTAAAAGATGATGGGATACTTTCTATACATCGTGCAGGGAAACTGCCGGTACCGGATGAAGACCCATCTATCATTCATATAAATGCGAAATTTCTTGTCCGAACCATGCGAACGGACTTGTATTAGGGGGTAGGACAAATGAGCTGGAAATTAATTAATGGTGTCCGTGAAGGGACTACAGATAATTTTGTTATCGGTCCTGGTGTCATGTACAAAGGATTTAAAAGTGTAAAAGAATTAGGTGAGCTTGTAGGAGCGACTACAGGCGGAACTAAAGTGGGTTTTGATCGTGAGTATTATGATGCAGATATTGATGGTGTGCTAGGTAAAATGGTGCGTGGTAAGTGGTTATTAAAAGATGAACCGCATGTAGAACTTACATTAGTAGAGTTCACAAAAGAAAACCTGCAGTTAGCTTTACCTGGTATGACGGTAGATAGTACAACTGAAGAAGATTACGATATTATGAAACCTTCAAATGATATTCCAGATTCAAACTATCATGATATTGCACTCATTGGTATGATTTCGGGTAGTGAGCTACCAGTCATTTTTGTAATTCGTAATGCAATGGTAGTTTCATCTATTGAAGTAGATCTAAAAGACGGTAAAGGAACGGTTGGTTTAAAGTGTAAATTTATCGGTCATTATAGTGAGTCTGCACCAACTACACCACCATACTCAATTTATCTACCAAAGAAAAAGAAAGCAACAGCACTTAAAGCACCGGCTACCGAATAAATGGTAGTCGGTTTTCTATTGCATAAAACAAGCTGAATGCTAAAAGGAGAGAACAAAATGACTTCTATATTAGAAAAAATGATGAATACCGGTACAGAAATTACAATCTTAGGTGAAAAAGTAACGATGCGACGATTAAATGTAACGGACGTTTGGCGATTCGCTAAGATTATTTCGAAGGTTGGACGCAGCGCAATAGTTAACTTCGCTGATTTCGGTAAGGATAAGCAAGCAATGGATGAACTTACTAAAGCAGCAGAATCTCTTCCAGAAGAAGAAAAACAAGCACAATTAGTTGCACTTAAAGAGAAGCAGCAACAAAAAGGATTAGAATTTGCTTTCCGTGTTCTAACGATGATCCCTGCTTGTGAGGATGATTTTACAGAGTTCTTTGCTAGTTTATTAAAAGTAAAAGCAGAAGAATTTAGACAGTTCCCTCCGGAAGCAATGGTTTCTGTTATTCAAGGATTACTGGAAAGTGAAGACTTAATGACTTTTTTCAACCAGGTCAAGGGACTCGTGAAAGTTCAGAGCGAGAAATGGAGCCAATCAGCAGCAGCGCCAATCCTAGCGTAAATGAAGACTCAGATGAATATTTAGAAGAAGCAGAACAAAATATGTTACGTGCTTTCGACAAGATACAAAAACGGTATGGATGGACAGATGATTATGTCTTATCAATACCGTATTCGCGTTTAATGGACCTGTTTTCTCTAATTGCACGAGAAGAGCAGCAAGAAGAACTAAATGAGTGGAAGAAGATGGCGTTCATTGGCTTTCAAACTCGTCAGCTTGAAGAAGGTACTACTTTCAATGATTATCTTCAAGCCTTTGGGCTCACTGACAACCAGGGCGATAAAGAATCGTCTTATGAAATGGGTGAAGTATGGACGAAAGAAGAATGTGAAGCGCATGTTGAGCAGATCATGGCCCACTTCCAAGAAGACGATGAAGATGCAGAATAAAATGGTTATCGGCCCCGTGAAAGGGGGTGCGTAAATGTTAGCTGAAATGTTCCAACTGTTCGGAACGATTGGTATTAAAGCAGAAGGCGCTTATAAAGATTTACAACAATTCGAAGATCGTGTACAAAAAACTGCAAATGGAATGCATGATAAATTCCAAAAGGCAGGGGAATCCATTAGTCATGTAGGTAACAAAATGAAAGATGTTGGTACAAACATGACAACGGGCGTTTCTTTACCTTTAGCTGGTATCGGTGCTGCAGCTGTAAAAGTGGCCTCTGACTTCGATACTTCTCAAAGAAACATCCAATCTTCTTTAGGTCTTACGGAAAAAGGTGCAGAAAACCTTGGTAAAGTCGCAAAAGAAACTTGGAAAGATGGATTTGGCCAGAGTATTGAAGAAGTAGATCAGTCTCTTATAAAAGTGTATCAGAATATGAAAGAAGTCCCTCACGAAGAATTAGAAGAAGCTACAAAAAGCGCTATGACATTGGGTAAAACATTTGATTCTGATATCAATGAAGTAACTCGTGGTGCAGGGCAGTTAATGAATCAGTTTGGTATTTCTTCAAAGGAAGCATTCGATTTATTTGCTGCTGGTGGACAAGAAGGTTTGAACTATTCAAATGAAATGTTTGATAATGTGGCCGAATATGCTCCACTGTATAAACAAGCCGGCTTCTCTGCTAACGAGATGTTTACCATTATGGCAAACGGTACTCGTGATGGTAGTTATAATCTCGATTACATTAACGACCTTGTAAAAGAGTTCGGAATTCGGGTACAGGATGGTTCTAAAGGTGTATCTGATGCCTTTGCTGAAATGTCACCTCAAACACAAAAGGTCTGGGATAACTTCAACAAAGGTAAAGGGACTTCTGCGGATGTGTTTAATGCCGTCTTAGGTGATTTAGGTAAGATGGACGATAAAGTAAAAGCAAACCAACTTGGTGTTGCTGTATTCGGTATAAAATGGGAAGACATGGGCGCTCAAGCTGTCTTGGGACTTAATAATGCAAATGGTGCGTTAGGCGATGTCGAGGGCACAATGGGTAAAATGCAGAAGACGCAGCAAGAAGCTTTTGGTGTTCGTTGGCAAAAGTTAATGCGTACTACAATGGCATCTTTAGAACCATTAGGACAAGCTATTTTAGATATTGCAGAAGTAGCACTTCCTCCAATTATTAAAACAGTAGAAGTTGTTGCAAAGGCATTTAGTTCTATGCCTAAGCCAATTCAAATTGGTATTGTAGCAATTTTAGGTATGGTCGCTGTATTAGGTCCATTAGTCGCCATGATGGGCTTTATGACAAGTGGGGTTGGTGCATTTGTTGGCTCATTAAGATTCCTAGTACCAATACTTACTAAAGTACCATTACTATTTACAGGTATTCTTAAAGTCGGCCCTAAACTTATTGGTATGTTTGGTGGAATCGGGAAAGCTCTAGCGCTGTTGGGCAGATCCATGATGACCTTACTGATGAATCCCTGGACGATTGCCATACTAGCAATTGTAGGATTAGTATATCTAATTTATAAAAACTGGGATGACATTGTAAAATACACCAAGAAAGCAGTTAAATGGATTGGCGATGTCTGTTCCAAAGCTTGGGACGCAACCGTAAAAGGTGCAAAAAAGGCATGGAATGGTTTAGGTAAGTTCTTCTCTGGATTTTGGAATGGTACAAAAAAACTTTTCAAATCTGCTTCATCATTTTTGGGTAAAGTCTTAGAAGAAGCTTGGAAATATATAAAACAAAGAATTGAATACAACATTAAGATTTGGAAAAACATTTTCGAATTTGGATGGAATGCCATTAAATTTGTTTTTAACCTAGCATTAAGTGGTTTGAAAAAAATTGTAGATGGCACATGGAAATTCATTAAGAATAGTGTCCAAAAGGCAGTTAATACCTGGAAGAAAATTTTCTCTACTGGATGGAATGCTATTAAGAGAATTTTCTCTATGGCTTTAGCGATAATAAAGCAGTACGTAAAAACCGAATTCGAAAAAATGAAAAATACAATATCCAGTGTTTTTAACACGATTAAGGAAATTGTAAAAAAAGCCTGGGACTCAATTAAATCAACCTTTACTACAGTATTAAAATTCTTAAAAGATTTTGTGAAATCTTCTTGGGAATCTATTAAAGGTACAATTTCTAGCGTTATGAACACCATTAAAAATGTGATTCAATCAGCTTGGAATTTTATAAAGTTTACAATCATTAATGCAGTTCGTGAATTTGTTGGGTTTGTTATTACTAATTTCAACAAATTATATAACACAATAACCGATGTTGTTGGCGGTATAAAAGAATTTATTGTTAGTAACTTTAAGTCTATAAAGAAAGCAATCACGGGTGCATTTACAGGAGTTGTAGATACTGTAAAAGATGTATTTAGTAAAGTTGGTTCTATAGTAAAAAATGTAGCAAAAGATGCAGTTAACTGGGGAAAAGATATTATCGCTGGTATTGGTGAAGGGATGGCTGGAATGGCCGGATGGGTAGCTGATAAAGCGAAAGGTGTAGTAAGTGGAATTCCAAAAGCAGTTAAAAAGTTCTTTGGTATTCGAAGTCCTTCACGCCTAATGATGGAATTTGGTGGATTTATTACAGAAGGTCTAGGTATAGGGATGGAAAAAATGATTCCTGCAGTAGACAGAGCTTCTGAACTACTAAATAAAGCTGTTGTTCCACCTAAACCAATGAAACTAGTAACCGATGTATCTACTCAAATCGGACAAATGGGCGCACGTTCTGCAGATCTAATCGGGAAAACTGCACATCCATTTGCTGGACAAACCCACGTCGAAAAGAAAACGGATAATGGCGTAACAATTCAAAATGCTACATTTAAAGTCTCTGTTGAAAAACTACAATCTGCAGACGACTTTGTAAAAATGAGAAAGCTGCTACAAAACGTAGTTGCTGATGATCTAATGGGAATGGCGGTGCGAAATGTATGAGTATATTAAAAACATTGCATAGAAGAGGTGGTTCATACCATCTCTTAGGGGATGCAGCAGAAGTAAAAAACACAATACGATATACAATTAATTTCTCATGGCCAGGGACATATAACTTTTCGTTTTTGTCCCAGGTTCCTATTGGTTCTGATGGAATGCTACCAAATAAATACTTTGTTGTTCGAGTTAATGGGATTGAAAGATTCAGAGCACGAGGTCCTTATGATTGGGAAGCGAGAGAAATTTTTGTAGGTGCAGGACCACAAACAATTGAATTTACAACAATCGGTTATGGTTCCTCTGATATAGCATATATACGCGACGTACATTACTATGCATTTGGGCATGTACCTAATATCGAAAAGATTGAACAAACAAAATTACCAAAATCACTAGATGGCTTAAAATTACATAATGTCATGCATGGATACCCGCGTTCTCAAAGTGCAGGTAGCAAAGGATGTGAAGTAGAATTCACTTTACTATTCAACGATATCAGTTATTGGCGTGATTTCATGAGGGAAATATACCGCCCTCATATTATTACTGGTGATTATGGTACCTACGGGGGTATAATACCACCGGATGAAGTAGATGCAATACGAAAAGGAACGCTAGTCATAGCAAAATGTAAATTAATATCTATGTCACAAGCAGGAATAGGAGTTGATGGAATGTGAGAGAAGGTTCTATTTCTTTAATTAGAATGTTGGGGAGCTATTTCCAAGTGGGGAATAACTCCCCTAATTTAATTGTTTATATGAAAAGAAGGGACTCTTCTTCTTACGTCCAAATACAACATCGTGTAATGGGCCTAGAAGTACAGGAGAACGCAGATCAGTTTGCTAGTACATTTACTATTACCTTTGCAAATGAATACGGCCAAATGGCTCCTGATAACTGGTATGGTAAGTTCTCTTCTATTTCAGAATGGTTTTATAACAGTGAGGTAACAAATACAAACCAGCTATATCCGCAGACTGAATTTAAGGTGTCTATTGGCTACGGTGAAGAGGCTTTACCATATATACATGGTTTTGTATCTGATGTGAAGGTAAATGCAGAAAGTGGCACGATTTCAGTAACCTGCACTACATCCTATAAGAAGGTTTTACATAAATCAGTAATCCCAACACCTGGATCAGATGAAATTGTTGCACCTACCGGTAATGTTTATGATGTTGTGAAGTTCTTCTTCCAAAAAGCCGGAGTTGTTCTACACGGTAACAGAGTAAATATTCCTGGAACCAATCAGAGTTGGATTGTTGAAGGAGCAACCGGTAAGAGATTTCAAAAATGGGATGAAATTGTTCGCGATATTATAGATACAACATTCCACTATATTAAACACGAACCAGACGGAAGTTGTACATTTATGAAAATGCCAGACTATGCAATTAATGAACCTGCAAAGTTTAGTTTTAGAGAAGGGGAAAACCTTATCTCTTTAGATATGCAGCTAACTGACCAGGATATAAGTAATAGTATTGTTGTTAAATGTGGAGATTACGCAAACGGATTTCTTAATTCGTTTCTATTAAAAAATGTATCGCAGGGTGATTTGCGAGAGGAAATGATAGAAGTGCCCTGGGCAACAACATTCTTTGCAAGAAGAGCGGTTGCTGCAGCTTATCATTTAAAAGCAATTCAGAAGTTCAGAACATTAACAGTAGCAGTAGTTGGTGATCCAAGGATTCAATTATTTGATGTTATTTCTGTTTACAATAGAGATTCTGGCCAACAGTGGAATTACTTTGTTAAAGGGATTAATACAATGATTTCTGCAGATGATGGATTCTATCAAACTTTAGATTTAACTGTTAACTATGGGTATGAACCTGCTCCCTATACAGATATAACCGGTATTACCGTAAATGTAGATACATTACGTTTAAAACTTTGGGATTGGGATTTAGAGGATGGCGATTTATTAAATATTTACTGTAATGATAAATTAATCGAAGAAAATTATTTCATCCGGAACAATCCAACGTATGTAGATATTCCGCTTGAATACGGCGTGAATATTATTGTATTTGAAGCAGTACGAAACCCAAAAGGGATTCTTACAGGACGTTTGCAAGTACTGGATACGCAGAATAATATCTTATTTGATTATGGTTCTTTACCAGATTTATCATTTCCTCGGGTAAATCAAGATGCAAATCACTATTATATCCAGCGTCCAGCCAAAACATGGTCTGTTACGCGCGTGAACTAGGGGTGATTCTATGATAATGCAAAAAAACTTATATGATCCTATCATGTATTTGATGAAAGGATTAATTGACAGGCAAATATATACCGGTGGTAAACCACTGCCTGGTAATGACCCAAACGATGTATTTAAAGAAGGTATGACAGAAGGTTACACCCTCATTCGTGATGGTGCTCGTTTATCTGCAGTCGATGGAGATAAATATTTACACTACGATTTAGCTTTTAATGCACATGGCATGTTAGAAAAAGTCCTTGTCTCCCATAAAGTAACCGGAAAAGAGATGGAGATACAATTAATATATAATGCACAAAAGCAATTAGAGCGTGTGCAGCCGAGACTTCTTAATAAAGGTAACGGTATACTATCTGATTTACCAATTCCCGATGTGTCGTAATGATGCACGGGAATTTTTTAATACACGAAAAAGGGTGATTGCTCTTGTTTGAAACAACCTATTTAGCCGGTGGCCGATTAGATCCACCTTTTCATCCGACTAAAACAGAACCATTTATACCTGGTTTCATTATGGATTCCACATCATTTAAAACGGATGAAGTGAAATATACATTACCTGCAGATATGGAGATTTATGCAATTAGTGTTAGTTCTTCCATTTACGAATTAGATGATAAATGGGATTTAATCGTAAACGGGCAAACCGTTTGCCAAGATATTTATACAAAGCGGCTTCCGGAAGGGATGCACTTTATGGTTTATAAAGCAGTTAAAGCAGGAGACACAATTGTATTTCAATTCCATAACCAAGGAATTCTTGATAAAACAGTTTGGTTTGAATTGCACTTTTTAAGATAAGGGGTCGTATTGATGAGTTTTGCTGTTACCTATATGGCTGGTGGAAGATTCGACGCACCTTACTTCCCAACAAAAACAGAGCCATTCATACAAGGGCGAAGAGTTGATATACATGATGAAATTCATGTAGATAAGTTTTCATTACCATTCGAAACAGAAATGATTGCTTTTTCTGTTGCCGCTTCACATTACAGTGATTCGGACTACTGGAATTTATTTATTAATGGCCAACAAGTATTTAAAGAGGTTTATGTAAAAGATGTGCCGGAGGGGTTTAATTTCTCCATTGTAAAACCTATACCTGCTAATGCAGAACTAAAGTTTGAATATCACAATGCATCTGCAGAGAAAAAGGCTATATGGCTTAATTACCAACTATTAAGAGATTAGGAGCGTGAAATAGATGGCATACGTTGAAAAAATGTATACAGAAGGTGAATTCCAAGACGAAATGGTTAAATTGGTAATCGCTAACGGATGGAAGAAAGTAAAATCGTTTTTTAGAGCCGTTTATCCGGATTTAGACGTAAAATCCGAAGATGATTCAAAGTTTGAGTTCGGCATGAGTAAGCACATGCTAGTGAAGAACAATAGCGGTTCTATTTATGGAATTGCTCAAATTTCAAAATGGTCACTTAAAAAGTCAGAGATTAAATACAACTTCACAAATGAAGAAGGTAAGAAAGCTTTTGCCGAAGATGGTAAAAAACGTTTAGAAAGCGGCAGGGATCGTTCTTGTTTTTATGTTTATATGATTGAAAAAGAACCCAGCGTTGCAGATGATGGCGTTCTTGTTCTCCCTTATGAATTTAATAAATTTGAAAAAATATTATTAGATGTGGAATTAACTAAGATAGGAATTACTCTAAAGACAAATCCAAATGGTGTCGGTACATATAAAGTTTACTCCTATGACGAAGCAGAGACACAAGTCATGATGTCCCCTTGGGTGAAAGTAACATTACGAAATACGAATTTACAAGGTATCGATGCTCAAACAAATTGGTGGCCGGATTCATTGGTTCGAATTAATGGCCAAGTTGATGAAAGTCGCGTTGTGTTGTTAATACAAGCAGATAACACACCAGCTTTTGAAAATAATGTGGTTCCAGTTACGCCACTTTACATGGGCCAATTAGAAAGCTATGCAAATGATGATACATTAGGTGACGCTTTATGGGCAGGAACAGCCTTTGATACTGGAAACGAAGCAGCATCACACAAATTCGATTTTAACGATACGAAACCATATAGGAATGTAGAAAACTACATGCCTGTCATGAAGTCTTATCCACGTTCCCCTGGTAATGGTATTGATAACGTAATTATTAAACGTTCAAGATTAGGAGCAAGATACCAGGCCCATTTTATTGCTTGGAATGTAGCACCTAATGCAATGCCACCAGATCGCGTCGGCAAAGATGGCGGCCAATATTCACTAGCATGGCAATCGCAAGATAATGACGAATATAAATATCAATTTAACCCGTCTGTTTATAGCAATAAAGTACATACTTCTCGTGCTTATATTGTGCATCCAGATGAAGGTGTACGTGGATATTTACCTTATATGATCCTATTGTCTCCGTTAGGTCTATTAAATGGCGATAGATTAAAAGTTAGAAAGAATACTTGTCCGGATTCACACGACATTTACAAATTCTTTAATGTAGATGCTATTTCACCAATTACAAAAAGACCTGCTACGGCGTATCGTCCTGCTGGATTAGGTATTTTTGAGAAAACAGTATAAAGGAGTGTACATATATGTGGTTTGATAAAGTCGTATATTTACAAACATTACCGCAAGAATTAGAAAAATTATTTGCTGATAACGGTTGGAAACGAACGCTATTTTTCCAAATTAAGAGCGGAATTTCAAAATTTATTGATGTAAGGTTGTTTGAATCGTTAGGAAGCGATGGAGAACGTAGAAGATTCGGTATAGCAAATGCATATGACACTGCTGATTCTGATTTCACTGATAGCCGGTTTATTTCTGCAGATTCTCCACTAGGTAAATTAGGAATGGGCGATGGAGTGAAGAAAGACTTCTCTATCCCTGTTTCTCCTGTTCTTGGCCCTTCAGTCATTGTATATGTAAATGGGTTTGAGCAAGAAAAGAGTAAATATAAGGTGGATGCAACTACAGGAAAAGTAACATTTACTACTGCTATTGCAAAAGGCGATAAAGTAACATGCGAATACAGATTAGCTACCAACACATATGAGCCAAACAATGACATGCTGCTATTTACTTTCAATCGATACTTTATTGAAAAAGAGATCCTTTCCGGTGATAAATTAGGGGAATTAGGAAAAGGAAATGGAACGAAAAAGAACTTCGAATTGCCATTCCCTAACTTTGACGAAAGTAGGACCGTAGTTTACAAGGATAATACAATTGTTGATCCTAGCGAGTATTCGTTCACTGAAACGGAAATTGTATTTAAAACCGCACCTGCAGCAGATACAACAATTAAGATTGGCGGTATTTATTTCTTATTACCAAAAGAAGACGGAACACTGGATACATTAACAGCAAAAACAAGTTTCGATGTACAAAAGATGGAAAGTATTATGGGTGAAGTATATTCTACGATTAATTTTGTGAATCCATCGCCTTATACATCCATTAGTTTTACACCGGAGCAACGTTTCTCTAAAGAGTTAAATCGTGATTCTGTTGTTTATCTGTACGGGAACGCAAACAAGGACCGATTAATTATGTTTATGCGTGTAGATCCAACACCAAATCCAGTTCGTGCATTATTTGTTCCGTTGTATATCGGTAAATTATATACATTCGATGTTGCACCAAGAAAAAACATGATTATTTTAAGCGGCTGCAGACCAGGCGACCAATTTGTATATTCACCAAATAAGAAAATTGGTAATGCGCCACTTGATTATGGTTCTGATACATCAAACGGAAACGAAACGGTTCAATTATCACAATCAAGTACAGGAGCCATGTACCAGCATCATTATTTAGCTTTCATTACCCATGATATGTCAGTAGATAGTGGACAAGGACGCTTTAATCCATCGGTTTATAGTGGTAAATATCATTTATCTCAAATTTATATTGTGCATCCAAATGATGGCTATGTTGGAAAGTTGGATGATGTATATGCAGTACATCCGAAGAACATCCAACAAGCTGATGAGCTAGAAATTGAAAAAACAGTTGTAGATGAAGTACTTGGACAAGGTGACGGACACCATAAGGTATTTCATCTAGAACATAAGCCAAAAGGCGAAACGTTACGATTATTCATTTCATGTAAAGAAGTAGAAAAAACGGATTATGTATACAATGCAGAAGATAAGACCGTTACATTTAACGAAGCACCGGTTATTGGTTCTGAAATCACAGGTGCTTATGAAATGGCTCAATTATATCGTTACACATTACCAACAACGCCGGTTTGTCCTATGACACAAGCGAAAGCAACACCATTTAATCCAATTGGTTTAGCAATCTACAAAGAAGATATTTAAGCATAAGGGGGTAGCAGAAGAATGAGTGAAAAAGTTTATTCTATTGCTTCCCCTTCTATATGTACCAAAGAAAAAAGTCATGTTGTTGTAGTTGGTTCTGGACCAGATCAGAATGAAAAAGTTTATTCTTTTTCTATTACACCAGCAAATACAGAAAACAAAAATGATGTTGATTATCCAATTTGCATTGCTCCTTATGCGAGATATAAAGCTGTTAAAGAAGATAACGCAGGAGTAACCGCCACAAAAGTAAGAGCAAAAGGGATTTTAACAGATGCTGTAGAGAATGCATTGCGACAAATAGAGGTAGAAGCCTACATTTTAAATGCAACTGATTCTGATTTAAATCGAAATATAAATGTGGCCAACATTGAAATGCAGCATTCACAACGAATGGACAGTATTTCTGTTCAACTAATTTCCGCAGAAGCATCGCAACAACATAGACGAATTTTCGATATAAACCATATCGAAGGGGTAGAGAGCGAAAAACCAAACGAGATAGAGGCAATGGTACACGCTTCTGATGAAACAGATCTTATAACGAATGAATATGAAGCTGCACCGATCATACAGCAGGATTTACTACAAGGTAAGTTACGTGAATTCGCTGCAGGTGTAGAAGTATTACCGGAATGGGTAAATGTTGCGCGTATTGTATATGGTGAGGGTTTTTATAATGAGCTTATGGCTGATAGAGTTACAACGGATTATGAAGCTGTATCAATGCATAATGAAACGAGCGAGATTGTTACCAGGGAGCTAAAAGCTACACATGCAGAGGTTACTTTATCTACTGCAGTGCCAAATATATTACCTGTATCCATTGCCGAAAATGAAACTGGTGATATACAGCAAAAAGAAATACTTCTTCATGCTCTGGCACAATTCGAATTTGGTACAAAAGAGCGAGAAGTCAAAGGAATCATAGAAGAATTTGATTTGTTCAATGGTATGGGTATACCGGTTTATCTTCCGGATTATGATTTATTTGCTCGTATGCAAAGAGACATTGAAACGTCTATCGCTAAACAATATGAATTGAATCGTGTAGAAGAAATTGAAAATGTGGACCTGCTTCCTTATGAAGATATTGAAAGTGCGTATTTAATTCGTGACATAGATGTAGCTCAAATTAACCTGAATCACTCTATTCGAGCAAAGGAACTTGCTGCAGATGTTATCGCAAGTAACGACGTAAGCAAGAAAATAAATATGTTTGATTCTGAAAGAAATGAATCCGCATCATTTACAAGAACAAAAGAACAGTATGCGAATGTAGATACAACACACACATTTGAACGTATCGTAGAAACACTTGATTCTGTTTATGCTGATCAACAAGAATTCGCAAATAAAGAAAATGTATTTGCTGCGGCTATAGAGGTAGGACAAGAAATTGAAAATACTTCACGGATATTATCTGTTAAAGATATTTCCGAAACTGACGATGCGAATAAATCGCAAAACATATTCGAGATACAGACAATTGTCACAGAAGAAGCAGAAAGGTTACATGAAATAAATGCCGGCATTACTGATGCAGATTATTCTCATCGTATCTTCAAAGAATTACAAGGTGTATCGCCAGACGTTACATTTGCAGAAGTGAAAAATGAGCTACAAGTAACTGTATTTGAACTGGAACAAGCTGATAAAGAAGATACTGCAGTACTTACACATGTTGATGAAATTTCTTCATTCGGATTAAAAGAACACGTACTTATTACTGATGTAAATACTGATGAAGTTGCCAATAAAATCGAAAAAGCATTTCAAGCTAACATAGAAGAGTTTGATTTATTTGAGGGCCTTGGTATTCCTGTATATCTTCCAGAATTCGATTTGTTTGGCCGTGTTCAAAAAGAACTAGAAACACGTATTGCCTTACTTAATGATTCATCTAAATCACTAAATGTGATGCAAATGCAGCTAAATCAAACAATTGAATCTGAAAAAGCAATGAAAGAACATACAACTGCAGTAATTGAAGAAGTAGCTTCGGACACCGTTCCAGTTTTCTTAGATGCTGAACATATAACTTTAGACATTTCTTACAAACAAGATTCACAACAAGCCCTTATTACAGAGCAAGAAGCTTTTAACGGTATTCGTGAATTTGAGGGCGGAATTATCTCTGATATAACACCTGCTGATAAAGAAGTTATAACAACAGATACAAATGTAATTGAAACTGTACATGCAGCAAGGGAATCTGAACGATATGCAATCGTTAGTGAACATGAATTAGTAGAGCGACAAACTAGCATAGAAGCTGTAACTAATGAAGCAGATACATTTTATAGGGAACATGAATTAGAAAGTGTTACAGAGAAATATGAATGGTTTGAGCGTACACCAGAAAGGGAATCAGTTCTAGAAGATAATGAGCTATTCAAAATGGAGAGAGCACTAGATACAGAAAAGCCAGATGAATTAATAGTTATCGAAAAAGAAAATGATGATCCTAAGTTATGGCTGCGGCATAGTCGTCAATCTTGGTGGACAAATTCAAATTGGAAAAAAACAAGATAAAGAGAAGGTGATGGTATGGCTTATATAGGACAAGTGCTTCTAAAACCAGAAACGGGTTGGAATCGTTATGATGATAACGATAAGTTAATCACATATGAGGGGAATTGGACTGCAAATGGCTTGTCTACATCTTACAATAGAACATATCATTTTGGTGTTGGTGAATCAAAAGTACGCTTTTCATTTGTAGGTAGTAAGATTCGTATAATAGGCTGCACCTATAGTTCTTGGAAGGGGACTGTAAATGTTGAAATAGATGGTAAAGAGTGCGGTTCGTATACTCCAATTAGATCCGGGGATGATGCCGTTCTCCTATACGAGAAGAATGATTTAATATATACAACTCATAATGTTGTTTTATATGGAACTGGAATTACTACTCTGGATGCTCTGGATTTTGGAGAACCAGGAGGGCTTGTCGCTCCTATCAAAGTGGGTGATGTTCTCAAAAAACCTGAACTTGGATGGAAACGATTTGATGATACGGATAGTAATTTCCGATATTCCGGAGCATGGAGCACGACTAACAGACCTGACTACTACGGTGGTTCTATACACTATTGTCCAGGTAATAAAGATTTAGCGACTTTACAATTTCAGTTTTATGGTAAAGCTTTGCGGATTATAGGCTTATTCTCCCCTTCATTTGATATAGGTCAAATTTCAATTGATAATCTACCAACTGAAAATATCAATTATAAAAATACTACTGTACATTATCAGGCATTACTATACGAGAAATCGGATTTAACTGAGGGCGTTCATACAGTGAGTTTATCCGGCCTTAATATAAATTTTGATGCAATCGATATTCTGGCCGGAGAGTTAATTCCCTTTAATGCTCAAAAAAAACAAGTATCGCTATACGAAAAAGAAAGCGGAAAAATATTTGTAGATGATTTTGATTCCGTAAATCCAAAATGGCTTATGTCACCATCAAATTCATTTAACAATGCTGTTAAAAAAGGATTCTTACGTATGAATCATTCTACAGATAAAGACGTTATGCTTTTAATCGATAAACCACAAAGTAACTTTGCAATCCAGGTTATTGCGGATTATGCTCCTACAAAAGAAGGAGATGAAGGCGGCTTACTAATCTATCAAAATGAAAAGAATAAAGTCGAGTTTCTTGAATCCTATTCTGCTAATGGTTCACAAAGCAATAAAAAGTGGATGGCAATATGCAAGGAAGATCAATGGGACTTTTATACAAAGACAGATACATTTTTTGATTATGCGGATAACGATTCATTGGCAGCAAAAAGAATTGGTGTTGTTTTAAAAAGAGGAACTGCAGAGGGATTTGTACCGCTAGACATCAATAAAATTATTATGACAACAAGCAACATGTTACGTCTGCGCCAACTATATGAAAATTATAAGGTTGTATTAAAAGATACTGCAGATAATATCCTGTCTACTAACATCGTAGCTGCAGCTCATACCGGCATTGATATTCTACTTCCTTCTTTAGAGTTTGAGGGAATCATAGAAATATATGACGAGGAAAACGAATTGATAGCAAAGAAACAAGCTACCTTTTACGGTGGGGATATGTATTGCATGGGTTCATCCCTGCAAATCAAAATGAATAGCGCAGAATTAAATACAACGGATCCAACGAACTTAGGTTACATGGTGAATAATGAGCGTACTGTAAAAATGACAATCGTAAATGATAACATCGGTGCTGCTACAAATATAAAACTATCCATTCAACAGTACATGGAGAAAGTTGGTTACACCTGGGCGCTTATTTCGTTAGATGGGACAAGTTATTTAAATGAAATACAGATTGATTCAGTAGCCGCACAAAGTACGCGTGATTTTTGGGTAAAGGTTGTGAAGGATACAAATTTCCTAGTATTCGAACCAATTTATTTTAATATTCATCTAAAACATAATTGAGGTGAATACATTATGGGAACTGTAATGAAATTATATAGATATACATCGGAAAGTGAGATTACACCATCAATCCTTATTGAGAGGAATATACAAATTACAATTGAACCAGGAAAAACTCTATATGCTCCACTAGATGTAGGTTGTAACAAATACGATATTCGCACGATTCAAGTTACAAATGACTCAAATGTTGAAGCAATGTTATTTATGTACGATCAAAAAGAGAATGGGAATCAAATCTATAAAAGCTTATCAGAAAAAAGAACATATGATATTTTGGCTATTCCTTGTGAGGATAAAGATCATACAAACAAGGTACATCTTTATATAGAAAATAGGGGTGTGGCAACCTCTACTTTTAATGTTTCTATGAAAGCAATACGTTTAAGTTAAGGAGGAACATGCAGAATGACAAATAAAATTTGTAAGTTACACAGACTAGAGCGAAGAGAAGTTTTTATGAAGATTATCGATGAAATGAAAAAGGCTGGATGGCAGCAATTAAATGCTGCTGCACCATCAAAGGATACCATTTATGTTATGTACTCAAATGGTAACGACGGCATGAAGAACCATTCTATAGAATTACGTCCATTTGATGTCGCCACTGCAAGTAGCAAAGATATTATAGCAGGTACATATAAGGGCTATGATATAAGAGATCCTAGTTGTATTTTTACCGATGCAACCTTTAGATTAATTGAACGATATGATAAAGAGCAAGATGTTACTTTTGGAGGACCTGGTCCTTTCTACCCGTTATGTTTTCATCAAGGGAAAACAACTAACTCCACTAATGTTACCACTATTAGCAAACCAATTGTTATGGTGGACCTATATTTATACGTTGATAAAGACATTGTTATCTATTGTGTTTATGAAAACGATGATAATCTTCCAGAACGAAAAGGGAAAACTGTAATAGGATTATTTGGTATTCCAGATGAACTATATCAACAAGAGCAATTCACACCTATATCCTCTCCTTTTAGTGTCATGGTAAGTGCTGGTTCGGCTTGGGGTTCTCCTGCGGCACTGGTAATTGCTAGAAGCAAATTATTGTATGAGGGGATAAAAAATATTAATGTTAGTACTTTTTTTTGGGACAAACCTTTTTTAAGAGCACCATCTTTAGAAGGTAATATAATATTCACACCACTTTTCATGGGAGATGGTATAGATGGATTAAGGGCAAAATTCGATGGTTTTTACATATATAGAGGATCCAATTATGTAACTGGTGATATTGTTGAAATTTCTCAGGGTTCAGAAGTGCAGAAGTATAAGCTATTTAACACTTACTACTCAGGTTTATGGGGTTCAATTAATGATTTTCAAATTGCGTTACGAATAGAATAAGGCTGGTGTTTTTATGACGATAAAGGGCATAGTAATTCAACCGGAAAACCTATACCAAACTGTAAAACGCAGCCCCCAAATACACCAAGGTTCAAAATTAGAAATCAGTAACATGTATATTACAGGAGTTAGAGCAACTGCTATACGCAAAGGGGTTATGTTTGATTTCTCTCGAAACGAAAGTAAAACTACTGAAAAAGCAGTGATGAAACCACCACGTACTGAACCACTAGAATACGCGTGGAAGAAAATGAACATATAATTTTATCGAAATCGAGCGTGCTGCAGCAGGCTTTTTTATTTTGATCAAATTTTGAAAGGAGGTGAGAACTTGGAAAGAATTCACGAACTCATCAAGGCATTGAATATAAGCGATGTTATTACAAGTACTCAATTTAAAGTAGGTGGTGCTATAGGCGGTGGATTAGGAACAATAATTAATTTGTTATATGGTAAAGCGAACTTAATTTGGATCTCGATTTACTGCTGGATTATCATGCTCGACTGGATTACTGGTAGTAAGGCTTCAAAACTAGATGGAACATACTCATCACAATATGGAATTGAGGGCATCACGAGAACCGTGGTGCTTTTATCATTACCAGCTCTTGCGCATTTATTTGATATTGCTCTTAAACTACCTGATTTCTTTTTCTTCATGGTAGTCGGTGGATTGAGTTACCACATTTTTAATAGTTTCGCAGCAAACTGTGCACGAATTGGCTGGGAAAAATGGATTCCTGCATGGTTATTAGAAAGTGTAGCATCCGAAATTCAAGCAAAAATCCAAAGAAGTGATGCACGAAAAGAAAAACATAATACCAAATAAAAAATACACGCCTTACATAAGGAGAGCATTGTCAAAAGACGGTGCTCTTTTTGTTTGGCAAAAAGGGGAAAATACACAATGAAAAAACCAATTAAACTATTCAGCTCATTATTTATGACTCTATTACTCTTATTTTCGTTTGCTACGGCTTCTTTTGCCGATAGAGCACTAATTATCCAAGACTTACCGAAACAAGCATATCGCTACGGTGTGGGCGCTTATGAGGGCGTTGTTGCACATAGTACTGCAACACCAGAAGCACCAGCAATTAACATTCGAAATTATGAAGCTAGAACATGGAGAAATGCATTTGTACATTATGCTGTAGATTGGAACGAAACAGTCCAAATTGCCGATACAAAATATGTGGCTTACGGTGCTGGACCATCTGCAAATAAAAGATTTGTTCACGTAGAACTTTCTGAAACTAGCAATCCAGATAAATTTAAATCTTCTTACGAGCGTTATGTAAAACTATTAGCTAAGATTTTAAAAGATAGAGGGATTCACCCAAGCAAAGGTTTATGGACACATAAAGATATTACTTACAAATTAGGTGGAACTGACCACGAAGATCCGATTGATTACCTTCGCAGTCACGGTGTATCAGAATCACAATTCAGAACGGACGTACAAAAGGCGTATGAAGGCGCGACAGTTACAGTTAAACCAAAACCACAAGAACCATCTCAAAACGTTGTAGGCGAAACAGGAGTAGCTTATATTGAAGGGTTTAACGTCAACCTAAGAAGTGGACCATCAACAAATCATGGTACTATCCGTCAATTAACTAAAGGGGAATCATATCAGGTATGGGGAAAACAAGGTGATTGGTTAAATCTTGGCGGTAACCAATGGATTTATAACAACCCATCTTACATTAAATATCAAGGGGAACAAACTACTACTTCAAGTTCTGTAGTAGGAAAACGTGTTGTTTCTAAAGTGGACGACCTTCGTTTCTATGACTCTGCTTCTTGGTCTGATAAAGATGTAGCAGGAACGGTAGATGAAGGGCTTGGATTTACTATTGATGCTAAAGTATCCGTTAATGGTTCACCACAATACAAGGTACACAACAGTAAAGGCGTAACATACTATATAACTGCAAATGAAGCCTATGTGTATGTGAAGTAGAAAAAAGGGTATGCCCAAGTTTGGACATACCCTTTTTTTGTTTATTTCACGTAAAAAAATGGAGTTTTTTCTATAATTCAGCCTATATTTGGAACCCTTTTCTATAATTCTTATTACATACTAAAAGGAATCTTATTTTCAAAACAGAATAGTTATATTTTAAAATTACTTTTGTATTTTTTTAGAGGAGGTGAATTAATGTTAAAATTTATTTGGGCAATTGCATTCGCTCTAATTATATTTTTTTTAGTGCGCGGTACGTTTATACCATATATAGCTTCTAATGAAAATATTGTAGC
The DNA here is from genome assembly GCF_038005805.1 of Bacillus sp. FSL R9-9497. Taxonomy (NCBI): domain Bacteria; kingdom Bacillati; phylum Bacillota; class Bacilli; order Caryophanales; family Bacillaceae; genus Bacillus; species Bacillus sp. FSL R9-9497. The sequence continues at coordinate 2,072,054 of NZ_JBBOTY010000001.1, forward strand.
TTTATTTGTAATTTTTACCGTAGTTATTATTAATTCATGGATTATTGACTTAATAAATCGTTTAAATAAAAAAAGAACCGAACTAGATAAATAATCTAGTTCGGTTCTTTTTTTATTTTGTATATTTCATAACTTTTGTATCAGTATATACTTTCTTACCGTTTTTAATTGTATCCGTTACTGTTTTTACATAATGGTTAACGGCATCGATATCTCTATATGCTTCAGTGTGATAATACGTAATAGAAGGTTGATTAAAATACATTAATCCGCTTGCAACTACTTGTGCTGTAACCTGTACTGGTTTCCAAGGAATATAAGAAGATAATCCATTTACTAAAATAAGTCCTACATTATAACTGTCTTTATTAATTCTATTGCTTGAATCTTTACTACTAGCGTGTTTCCAGTTGAAACTACCATCAGCAATAATTACTCCCTGTGTATTACTTGTACGAGTTTCAGTGCCTGAAACCTCTCTATTAATAACGTTTTCATTTTCATCAAATTTTACTGTTTCGCTGTATAACACTTCAAAGTCTGCACTTGAAGTATCCAAAGGTGATGTTACACCTGCAAATTTTGCTGGTGAATTAGCAGATTCAGGTGCTGTAGGCGAATCTGCATATGCATTACCTGCACCCCATCCAGTACTAGCTAACATTCCACCAACTAGTAACATTGGGATTGTTTTTTTCTTTAATAAATTTTTATAACCCATAATAACATCTCCATCCTTTTGAAAATTTATGCTAATTTACCGGTATTTACTAGCACAATCCCGATAATAGACTATAAAATTCAAAAAATAAACAATATTTAGATTAAAATTTTCACAAAACAATTCGACAAACCTTCTTAAAACCATGTCATTACTGGAGTTATAATGATTTTTATATAAAGAATTTCTTTTTTGCGATCTAACAATTTACCGATAACCATACGTCAATTGATAAAATAAAAACTAAATATTCTGAATTATATTTATAAAATCGTTTTTTACAACTTATTACAATTGAACTTTGTTATGATTGATTCTATATAAACTAAATAAAGGAGATTGTGATATGATAATTCTGAATAATGAAAAAGTTACCAAACTATTGAATGAATGGTATAAGGTTATTTTATCTAAGCAAATAACAAAAGCGACAAGAATGAAAGAAGAAGTTGATGAAAAGATTAGTGTCTTAATGGTCGAACAAAACCGAGATCTACAAGATCAAAATCTCTTATTGTATTATTCTCTATTGGATTATAGTTATAAAGTGTTAATCAATAAATCATATGTAACTCGTAGTGATTTTGATGCAGTTGAAAAACTTACAACAAAAACTATCGATGAGTATTTAAAATACTACTACCATTTCTATAAAGCTGTGCATAACACCATGATTGCTAACTATATGGAGGCTATGGAGCAATTTGAAGAAGCTGAACGACTTTTAGAGTATATTCCTAATGACATTGAAAAAGCTGAATTTAATTATAAACTTGGTGAACTATATTACCATCTTCAACAACCTTTATTAACAATTAAGCATGTAATGAAAGCAAAAGACATATACAAAAAGTATGAAGATTATGTAATAAATCAAATTGAATGTGATACAATCCTGGGATTAGCAAGTGTCACTTTAAGTCAGTTTGAACAAGGAGAAGAACTTTTTGTTAAGTGTTTGGATATGGCTAAAAAACATAACTGTACTCGACTAATTACCTTAATTCAGTACAACTTGGGTTTCCTTTATGCAAAACAAGGTATATCCGCAACTGCAATACGACATTTAATGGATGTATATAAATCTGAAAAACCATATCATAAAACTGTATTCTTACTGGCTCGAGAACATTTCAAAGTAAATGAAATTGAACAAGCACAAGAATTTTTGACTCAAGGCTTTGGATTAGCTGACGTTGAATATACACATCATTTACGAATACTTCGAGCACAATACGATGAAAATTATAAGCAGAATCTAGAAACAACGATTGCAGATGGACTAGATTACTTCGAATCCCAAAAACTTTATGGATTTATGGAAGAGTACTCTGGAATTTTAGCGAAAAAACTTTATCAAGAAGGTAATCATGAGAAGGCTAGCCAATACTTTAATATATCTTATGATGCTAAAGAATTACTTCAGAAGGGAAGTGCGTTAAAATGAAAAAAGTACTAATAGGATTTTTTAGTTTTGCTGCTGTTTTAACTATTGGAAGTTTTGCAGAATCTTATACATCACAAGCTGATCATGGTAGACCGCCTGCACCACAAAGACCAGATTATATTTCTAATGTGGCCGATTTTGATCACGGTAGACCACCTGCGCCGGCATACGAATACGGCGATACTTATATTGATCATGGTGAGCATATCTAAAACAAAAAGAGGACGTGATATATACGTCCTCTTTTTGTTTTATTTTAATTACGACCAAATTATATTTAAAATAATATAAGGGATAATGTTCTCTAGTATATCAATCCCATCAACAATAATGTCTGGGTGTGGCTTGCTATCAAGAAACTGTCCGAGTGCCAACAGGAAAAAGTGTTGGTTTTTCATATAAATCTCATAATTGAGAATTGGTTTAAATAACCAGTGCACCAACAGCAAAATGTGATTCATATATTTGCGCACATTTTGCTCACATTTTGTTCACGTACTATATAAAAAAGTATGAAAATCTATAAAAATAATTATTTCAATAAAATTTGTTCTAGATATTAAAAAGTGCCGAAACCCTTGTGGTATAAGGGGTTTCGGCACTTTTGTGTTTTTTATATTTTATCAAATAAACAACCCTAAAACTGTTCATTCTTCTCCCAAGATTCAACGATATAATGTGCAATCGTCGGATTGAAGCCTTTACCAACTAAAAACATAATCGCAGCAACTTCTGTTAATGCGTGTTCATGTGATGTATGTTTTGCTTCATTTAAACCGTAATCTACCCATGGTTTTACGAAATCTAGTACGGGTTTCTTGAAAGGTAAAAACTGTGTACCGACAACTTGTTGAATTTGTTGTTGTGTTGGTTCAGTAATTGGTCCAGGTGGCAATATTTGTGGTTGTGTAATGTCTAGTGTTGGTCCAGGCGGTAAAATTTGTGGTTGAGTTGGATCTATTGTTGGTGGTTTAGGTGGTGAGACACGTGCGTCGTAGTTTGGTTGATACATTTGTTGTTGGTATTGCGGTTGTTGTGGTTGAGTTGTGTATGGGTTTTGTGGTGCTACATATGGATTTTGAGGATATTGTTGTTCTTGGTTTTGTGGTGCTACATATGGATTTTGAGGATATTGTTGTTCTTGGTTTTGTGGTACTGCATATGGATTTTGTTGATATTGTTGTTCTTGGTTTTGTGGTATTACATATGGATTTTGAGGATATCGCTGTTCTTGATTTTGTGGTGCTGCATATGGATTTTGAGGATATTCATAATTTGGACGTGTGTCATATGGATTTTGTTGAAATTCAGTTTCTAGGTTTTGCTTTGTTGCATATGGGTTTTCGTCATATTGTGGCTCTTGCTGTTGTAACTCTTGTTCTTCGTATTGTTCTGTGTATCTCTGTTCTTGTTGTTGAGGATACAATGGTTGCCTTGGATAAGGCGGTTGATTATTATAGAACATGTTTATTCCTCCTTCATGATGATGCCTACCACCTAGTGTATGGGCGGACAAGAAAATATGTGATGAAAAAATGCGGGCGTGTTACAATAAGTAACTGGGTGAAGATAAAATGACAAAACAAGAAAAAATTCAAAAAACAATTACTTTTGTAAAACATATTTTAGAAAAAGATGCGAGTGGGCATGATTGGTATCATATTGAACGTGTACATAAAATGGCGATTTCTTTATCTGAGCAAGAAGGTGGAAATCGTTTTATAATTGAAATGGCAGCATTACTTCACGATGTGGCAGATGAAAAGCTAAATGAAAGTGAAGAAGCAGGAATGAAAAAAGTTTCTGATTGGTTAGAAGAGCTACGTGTTGAAGAAAAGGAAAGTAAACATATTCTTCATATCATCGCCAATATGTCTTATAAAGGTGGTCATGGCGGTAAAGTGGATTCACTTGAAGGGAAGCTTGTTCAAGATGCGGATCGCTTAGACGCCCTTGGAGCAATTGGAATAGCTCGTACCTTTGCATATGGCGGGGCGAAAGGGAGATTAATGTATGACCCAACTATTCCGCCGCGTGAAGAAATGACGAAAGAAGAGTATAGAAAAAATAATGATCCATCTTTAAATCATTTTTATGAAAAACTTTTGAAATTAAAAGATTTAATGAATACGAATGCAGCAAAACAAGAGGCTGAAATTCGTCATCGTTATATGGAACAGTTTATTGAACAATTTATGAAAGAGTGGAATGCACAAATATGAAAATGTTAACTGTGGAGAACTTATCAAAATCATATGGGGAAAAGCCGTTATTTGATGGATTATCATGTAGTATTACAGAAGGACAACGTGTCGGAATTATTGGTGTAAACGGAACTGGTAAATCGACATTATTAAAAATAATTGCAGGATTAGAAACTCCTGATACAGGTGATATGACGCATTCACGTGGGTATACAATTAGTTATTTATCACAGCAACCAGAGTTTGATGAAAAACTGACAGTATTAGAGCAAGTGTTCCATGGTGATACACCTTTAATTCGTCTTCTTCGTGATTATGAAAAAGCACTATTAAATATTGAAAAAGATCCAAGTAATGAAAAAGTACAGGAACAATTATTTGTAGTGCAGCAACGTATGGATGCAATGAGTGCATGGGAAGCAAATGCAAATGCGAAATCTCTTTTAACGAAATTAGGAATTACGGACTTCACTGCAATTGTTGGGAATTTATCTGGTGGACAGAAAAAACGTATCGCAATGGCACAATGTTTTATTGAAACACCGGATTTATTAATTTTAGACGAGCCTACGAACCATCTTGACCATGAGACAGTTGAATGGTTAGAAGAATATTTAGCGAGATATACAGGTTCGGTATTACTTGTAACCCATGATCGTTATTTCTTAGATCGTGTGACGAATCGTATTTTTGAATTAGATAATGGTAAACTATATAGCTACGAAGGAAACTATAGTACATTTTTAGAAGCGAAAGCACTTCGTGAAGAGCAAGAATTGGCACAAGAATCGAAACGCCAAAATTTATATCGTCGTGAACTTGCTTGGATTCGTCGTGGTGCAAAAGCCCGTTCTACGAAACAAAAGGCGCGTATTCAGCGTTTTGATGAGCTAAAGGCACAAGAAGGACCAGCTGCAAAACAGTCAGTTGATATTGCACTTAGCGGTAGCCGTCTTGGGAAAAAAGTACTTGAGTTAAAAGATGTAACGAAAAAATTTGGTGATAAAACGGTATTAAACAACTTTAATCATATCGTGAAACCAGGCGATCGCATCGGAATTATTGGAGCGAATGGAAGCGGGAAATCTTCGCTATTAAATATGCTTGCAGGTAAGTTATCTCCTGATAGTGGTGAAATTGAAGTTGGGCAAACTGTAAAAGTTGCTTATTATACGCAAGAAAATGAAGAGATGAATTTAAATCAGCGTATGATTGAATACATTAAAGAGATTGCAGAAGTTATTCATACGACAGATGGAAAAGTAATTGGTGCATCTCAAATGTTAGAACGTTTCTTATTCCCGACGCATTCACATGGTACACCACTTGGTAAACTATCTGGTGGTGAAAGAAGACGTTTATATTTATTACGTATTTTAATGGGAGAACCAAACGTACTTTTACTTGATGAACCTACGAACGATCTAGATACACAAACATTAACAGTACTAGAAGATTATTTAGAAGATTTCCCAGGTGTCGTTTTAACTGTATCGCATGACCGTTACTTCTTAGATAAAGTAGTAGATGAACTGTTCATCTTTACTGGCGGAGGCGAAGTGCGTGAGTTTCTAGGTAGTTATACAGATTATTTAGAAATGGAAAAAACGAGAGGACTTATGGAGAAAGCGGAAGTTCAAAAAGAGAAAAAAGTTGTAGAAGAAGCTCCAAAACAACAACGTAAACGTAAACTTTCATACAATGAGCAGCGTGAATGGGAAACGATTGAAGATACAATTGCCGAACTTGAAGAGAAAATTGAGTCAATTGGAGAAGAACTTGCGAAAGTTGGATCTGACTTCACAAAGGCACAAGAATTATCTGAAGCACAGCAGAAAACAGAAGAAGAGCTAGAAAAAAAGATGGAAAGATGGAGTGAACTATCAGACATCGTTGAAGGATTAAAATAAAAACAAGCTGCATATATTGAAAAGTAAAGAGAAAAACTTTACACTATTGGTAGAACCTATTTTAGGAGGGAAAAAATGAGAACATCTAATCCAATGCTGAAAAAAGAGGCATTCCGTAAAGAGGGAGCAAGTGCTTCTGCGATGACGATTGGCGGAACAGTAGGCAAAACGTTTATTATGCTTATCTTGCTACTTGCAACGTCTGTCTATTCATACATACAGATGATGCAGGGGACGATGAAGATGCCAGTATTAATTGGTGCTTTAATCGTTGCGGCAATCATCGCATTCGCGTCTATGTTCTTCCCGCGCATTTCACCTTTTGGTGCACCAATCTATGCAGCGGTAGAAGGGGTTGTGTTAGGAAGTATTTCAGCAGTTTATACAATGAAATTTGGCGATTCTATCGTTTTAAATGCTGTATTACTAACAATCTCAATTCTATTTGCAATGTTAGTGTTATATGCAACACGTGTAGTAAAAGTAACGGATAAATTCCGTACAGGCGTTATGGCAGCAACACTTGGAATTATGGTTATGTATTTAGTCGTATTCCTACTAAATATGTTTGGTGTAACTGTTCCATACATTCACCAAGGTGGTACAATCGGTATTATTATTAGTGCAGTTGTTATTGTAGTTGCTGCATTAAACTTATTACTAGATTTCGATTTAATCGAAAATGGTGTACGTAGTCAAGCTCCGAAATATATGGAGTGGTATACTGCGATGGGACTAATGCTTACATTAGTATGGTTATACTTAGAAATTCTTCGTTTCGTTTCTTACTTTACGAAAAATGACTAATAAAAAAATCCTGCATGAGAAATGCAGGATTTTTTTATTTTTAAAGATAAATTGATTTTATGGTATAATATGGATATTGGTAACTTGAGTTAAGGGGGGATGGAATATGATGAAAGAGAAGAAAGGGATTATGAAAAAACTATTTTCTAAAAGTTTTTTCATAGAACTAGATGAAGCTTTAACGTATCCATCATCAAAAGTTATTACTTCAGCGATTGAAGGATATGCAACTGAATGCAATGAAAGACTAAAATTTGAGAGTAAAGTTAAACCGATTACTTTCTACTTAGAAAATGTAATGTACCGTGCTGAAATAAAGATGGCTCGCGGAGGATATTACATATCTTGTACTGAAGTGTAATAAATTTTGAAACCATACATGTTTGAACTATGTATGGTTTCTTTTTTGTTTTGTAAGGTCCAAAATAATACTTTCTACTTACGGATATATCATTTTGTGCTTTTTACCATTCAAACATTTCTCCTTACAATGAAGAAAAACATGTGAGGTGGTATAACTTATGATGAATCGAGTTGTATTAATCGGTAGATTGACAAAGGAGCCAGAATTATACTACACAAAACAAGGCGTCGCTTATGCACGAATATGTGTTGCGGTGAATAGAGGATTTCGAAATAGTTTAGGTGAACAACAAGTCGATTTTATTAATTGTGTCGTTTGGCGCAAATCGGCTGAGAATGTAGCTGAATATTGTAAGAAGGGGTCGCTCGTTGGGATTACAGGGCGTATTCAGACTAGTAATTACGATGATGAACAAGGCAAGAGAATATATAGAACTGAAGTTGTGATTGAGAGTATTACCTTTTTGGAGAGAAGGCGGGAGGGGGCATCGTAATAAAAGGTGATTTTAAGTAATAGCTTCGGAAAAAATTGTGGAAAGTATTTTAATAAACTTAAAGAGGGGATACCGCCAGCTTTTTTGAAAAAACAAGTAAAGAGTATACAAAATTTTATAACGTTTTTTGGCTAATCCAGTAACAAACGAGAATCGTAAAACCCATCACAGGATAGGAATGTATAAAAAGATGAATCGAGTGATAGAAAATAAAAAAAGGGATTCCTTCTGAGAGTAAGGAATCCTCCTTTTTGTTGCTACCGATAATAGGACGCTATGTTAATTAGAAATGTATACTATATTCATAAAATTGGAACTGTTCAATTTGTTTAAAAAAACTATAGTTGAAATTCTTTCTTTATAATTTCAGCTACTTCTGTAGCATTTAAATTCGTATTATTGATCCTTATATAATTTTTCTCTGTAATTTCTCCTTCTCTTGAATTTAATCTAAAATTTTCAAATGTGCTTAATAAATTTTGTTCAGATTGTTCAATATTTCTTTTCGTTGGCTTATGTTCAAGTCGATGAGGTGTTTTATTTCGTTGAAGTCTTTCTTCTACATCAGCTTCTAATTCAACAAAATAAATATCAACCCCTTGGGAACGAAAAATATTACATATACTTTCAACATCATCCCAATCGTTCTTTTCATTAAACGCCCATACGTATGTAAAAATCATTCCATAATGTTCACTCTTTGAAAATGATTGAAATATTTCCTTTCGAAAAAGATGGGTCAATCGCCACATTTCCGAAGAGAATCCATACAATGGCTCCAATAAATCAATTGTCATATGGTTATGAAATAATTTTAAATCAGTCATCTTTGCTAGTTCTTGTCCAACTGTCATTTTCCCAACTGCTTGTGGCCCAAATATCAAAACAAACTTTTTCATCGAATTCCCTCCAAAAAATAATAAGACATTAATTACAAAATAAGAGATTCTGTAAATGTATCATAATCAAAATATTTTGTAGAATCTATATACTTTTCTGCCTTTTGTATTATAAAAATAGTTGTCTTCCAATAACGAAAATTATGTAAATAAGCTATCCATATGGATAGCTTATTATATTTTTTTGCTTAGCGTGTTTTTTTCAAAAATAATGGCGATGCCTCAAGAAATGGATAAAAAATAAAAATCATCGGAAACGAAAGCTTTTAAAATCCCGTTCCTAATTTAAAATGTAAAAAGAATGAAATAGTATGGTAGCGGGAAGAAAGTAGTAAAATTAAGCATCCGAGTAGGAGTATAGAGTGATAACATGTTACAATACAGCTAAGAACATGCAATAAAGGAGAGTTTTTTACGTGAAGATTAAAGCAATTGAACCGACGCCAAGTCCAAATACAATGAAAGTTATTTTGAATGAAGTATTACCATCAGGAGCGCGTAATAATTATACTAATGAAAATAAAGAACAAGCACCAATGCAAGTGCAAGAAATTTTGAAAATTGAAGGCATTAAAGGTGTATATCATGTAGCCGACTTTTTAGCAGTGGAGCGAAATGCGAAGTATGACTGGAAAGTTTTATTACAACAAGTTCGTGCTGTTTTCGGCGAAGAAGTAGTGGAAGAAAGTGAAGAACAACAACTTGCTCATTTTGGAGAAGTGAAAGTGTTTGTTCAAATGTTCTTTACAATTCCAATGCAAGTAAAGTTAACAGATGGAACGACGGAAGAACGTGTTGGTTTACCAGATCGTTTTAAAGAATCAATTATGAAAGTGCAAATGTCTGCACCAAACGTTGTAAAAGAGCGTAAATGGGTGGAACAAAGTACACGTTACGGTAATTTTGAAGAAATTGGGAAAGAAGTAGTGGAAGAGATTGTTGCTGCTTATTCAGAAGAACGTGTAAATGAAACGGTTAAAGAATTATTAAATCAAGCAGGTGCTGTTGAAGTAACGATTCAAAAGCGTGAGCCATATAAAGTAACAGAAGAGATGATGAAAGATTCTGACTGGAAAAACCGTTTTGCAGCATTAGAACAAATGGATCCTACTGAAGAAGATATTCCAGTGTTGAAGATGGCGTTAGATGATGAAAAAGTTTCAATACGCCGCTTAGCAACAGCGTATTTAGGTATGGTAAAAGGTGATGAAGTATTACCGTTATTATATAAAGCGTTGTTAGATCGCTCTGTAAGTGTTCGCCGTACTGCAGGAGATTGTTTATCAGATGTAGGTGATCCGGCAGCGATGTTCGTTATGATTAAATCTCTGAAAGACCCAAGTAAATTAGTACGCTGGCGTGCAGCGATGTTCTTATTTGAACTTGGAGATGAAAGTGCGATTCCAGCATTAAAAGCAGCGCAAGATGATCCAGAGTTTGAAGTAGCGATGCAAGCACGTCTAGCATTAGAGCGTATTGAAGGCGGAGAAGAAGCAAAAGGTTCTGTATGGAAACAAATGACGGAGTCACGTAAAGGGGAATAATGCATGATTGTTTTCTATGATAGTTGGTGTCCGATGTGTACGGCCGTTGCAGAACGTACGAAAAAATTAGATAAAAAGGGTAAGATGAAATTTGTTTCATTTCGAAATGAAGATGTAGTTGAGAAGTATGAGCTTTCTCAAGAACTACAAAGTAAGATGGAACAAAGACTGTATATTTTAAAAAATAATAAGTGGTATGACGGTATTCAGAGCATAGATGTATTAGCAAAGGCCGTTCCATCTTATTGGTTTGCAGTTCCTTTTATAAAGCTATCTATCGTACTTGGTTTTGGAAGTAAAGTATACGATTATATCGCTAATAATAGAAAACTTGTTCCAGTGGGACATTGCCGCGGTGGGGTTTGTGAAATCCCTACAAAAAAATGAAATCATCGTTATCTTTCTTTTGCACCTATTAATAGAGCGTGATATGATGAATTTGGAATGAAAGTTGAAGGAGAGATTACAAGATGTCAAATGCTTATGAAGAATACATGCGCCAAATGGTAATCCCAATGCGCCAAGAGTTAGTGCGTTCTGGGTTTGAAGAGTTAACTACAGAAGAAGCTGTAACAGAATTTATGGAAAATACATCAGGTACAACTTTAGTAGTTGTAAACTCTGTTTGTGGTTGTGCAGCTGGTTTAGCACGTCCATCAGCAGGTCAAGCGGTTGTTCGTGCTGAAAAACAACCTGATCATCTTGTAACTGTATTCGCAGGTCAAGATAAAGATGCTACTGCAAAAATGCGTGAATACTTCGGAGAAATTCCTCCATCTTCACCATCTATGGCATTATTAAAAGGAAAAGAAGTTGTTCACTTCATTCACCGTCATGAAATTGAAGGTGCAACTATGGACGAAATTATTACGAACTTAGAACAAGCTTTCGAAAAGAATTGCTAAAGAAGGGGGAGAGTAAATCTCCCTCTTTTCTTTATATAGAGGTGAAACCATGATCGTAACAACAGCAGGAAGAACGAATAAAGAAATGACAGATTATGCAAACGAGGTAGCAGCAGAATTAAATGCTTCTTTCGTTAAACGTAATGACATACCAGTACATAAGCTGCATGAGCAGTATGAACAAGATGTGCTTGTCGTAGGGAAGAACCGATTAGCTATTTATCCGAAAGGTACGGAAGAATCGTTTTTCTTTCATCCGAACTCAGCGATGTTTCGTGTGAAAAGGTTAATGCGTGGAGAACACGATCCGTTTGTACAAGCCACGCAATTAGAGAGAGGAATGACAGTGTTAGATTGTACGCTCGGTATGGCATCAGATAGTATTGTAGCTAGTTATGTTGTTGGTGAAAGCGGAAAAGTAACAGGACTTGAAGGCAATGAGTATATGGCTTATATTATGGAAAATGGTTTGAAAACATGGTCTTCATCCGTTTCTGAAATTGATGAAGCAATGCAAAGAATTCAAGTAAAGCAAATGGAGCATTTTTCATTTTTAGCGCAATGTGAAGACAATAGTTACGATGTTGTTTACCTTGATCCGATGTTTGAAGAAACTGTCATAGAATCTGACGGAATTAAAGGATTAAAACACTTCGCTTTGTATCATGATATTACTGACGAAACAATTGCGGAGGCAAAACGAGTGGCGAGAAAACGTGTCGTTTTAAAAGATCATTTTCGTAGTTCTAGATTTGAAAAACACAATTTCCACGTATACAAAAGAAAAAGTGCTAAGTTTCACTTTGGTGTAATTGACCCTTGCTAATTGTTTGAAAAGATGTATAATAAGCAATAATTAATTAAATATACTGTCTGTGATGAAGAGAGTAGTCTTTTTTAGAAGGAAAGCGAGCTAGGGATGGTGTGAGCCTAGTACGGAAGAAAAAGATGAAGCGCACTTCGGAGATGCTTCTTGAACGAATAGTAGAGAAAGCCGAGGCCCCCTGTCCTCGTTATAAACGGGAAAGTGGTTCGTAACGAACAACAAGGGTGGTACCACGGGTTAAAACTCGTCTCTTTTTTAGAGACGAGTTTTTTGTGTTTTAAAAAATAAGGAGGTTGTATCATGGATTATAAAATGCAGTTTGCGGAAAGTTTATCTAATATTTTCACGAATGAATTAACGCAAAAACAAATTTTAGATTTAATTGAAACACCGAAACAAGATGAATTTGGAGATGCAGCGTTCCCATGCTTTTCATTAGCGAAGCAATATAAAAAAGCACCAGCTCTTATCGCAAAGGAAGTTGCTGAGAAATTCAATGATCAGTTTTTTACGAAAGTAGAAGCCGTTGGTCCTTATGTAAATGTATTTTTCAATCGTGAAACTGTAAGTGATGCAGTATTAAAAACAGTTTTAGCGGAGAAAGAAGAGTTCGGTCAAAACCACTTTGGCTGTGAAAAAACAGTAGTAATTGATTATTCCTCTCCTAATATCGCGAAACCTTTTTCGATGGGGCATTTACGTTCTACAATGATAGGAAATTCGCTGAAACATATTGCTGAAAAATGTGGCTATGAAGTTGTAGGGATTAATTATATAGGAGATTGGGGAACACAGTTTGGAAAGTTAATTACGGCTTATAAAAAATGGGGAAATGAAGCAGTAGTTAAAGAAGATCCAATACGTGAGCTATTTAAGTTATATGTCCAATTCCATGAAGAGGTAAAAGACGACGAAGAACTAGAAGAAGAAGGACGTGCTTGGTTTAAGAAATTAGAAGAAGGTGATGAAGAAGCGGTAGAGCTTTGGAATTGGTTCCGTCATGAGTCCCTTAAAGAATTTTCTCGCATTTATGAACTTCTCGGCGTAGAATTTACTAATTTTCAGGGAGAAGCATTTTATAATAATTTAATGGAAGATTTTATTGGGATTTTAGAAGAACATGAGTTGCTTGAAGAATCAGAAGGTGCATTAGTCGTTAATTTAGAAGAAGAAGGAATGCCGCCTTGCTTAATTAGAAAATCAGATGGTGCGACGATTTATGCAACGCGTGACTTAACGGCAGCTTTATATCGTCAAAACACTTATGGGTTTGATAAAGCGCTATATGTTGTTGGTCCAGAACAAAGCTTACATTTCAATCAATTTTTCACCGTATTAAAAAAACTTGGCTATACTTGGGTTGATGGTATGGAACACGTACCGTTTGGCTTCATTTTAAAAGATGGTAAGAAAATGTCGACACGTAAAGGAAGAGTTATTTTACTTGAAGAAGTACTCGAAGAAGCAATCGAACTTGCAAAACAAAATATTGAAGAGAAAAATCCAAACTTAAAACAAAAAGAAGAAGTAGCAAAGCAAGTCGGTGTTGGTGCAGTCATCTTCCATGATTTAAAAAATGAGCGTATGCATAATATCGAATTCTCATTAGAAAATATGCTGAAATTTGAAGGAGAAACAGGACCTTACGTACAGTACACACATGCACGTGCTTGTTCTATTTTAAGAAAAGAAAGTGTAGAATTTGAAACATGTACATTTGCTTTAAAAGACGATCATAGCTGGAGTGTCGTAAAATTACTTAATAAATTCCCTCAAGTAATTGAAGCAGCTTTCAATAAAAATGAGCCATCTATTATTTCGAAATATATATTAGATGTAGCACAATCATTCAATAAATATTACGGTAATGTTCGTATATTAGAAGAGAGCGCAGAAAAAGACAGCAGACTCGCATTGGTTTATGCTGTGACGGTTGTATTAAAAGAAGGATTACGTTTACTTGGGGTGGAGGCACCTGAGGAAATGTAACATAGTAGTAAACTAACAAACTGGGTCTAGTATAAACCTGGTTTGTTTTTTTATTGGATATATATTTTTTTTGCAAAATCAATTAAAATCTTTTTAGAGAGGGTGATTCATATTGATTCGAACTTTTATTTTACAAATTCCTTGTCATAGAAGATTAGATAGGAGTTTTTTTAAACTACAAAAGTACATACCTTTATGTGCGCGTTGTACAGGCATGCTTATTGGTATTTTAATGTTTCCAATTTATTTTTATATGACACCTTCATTTCTTTTGGCAATCATACTATCATTTTTCGCTCAAATTCCGTTACTTATCGATGGGTTCACCCAAAAGTGGAAATGGAGAAGTAGCTCAAATTTGCTAAGAATAACTACTGGTGTATTAAGCGGTAATGGTATGGGATTATTCATTTCCTCTAGTGTTATATGGATATTATCTTAAGATATATAGTAATGGAGGTATTTACATAGATGTTCTGGATTTATTTAATTCTAATTTTTATTTCAGGCGGAAGTGGAATTGGTTTTATGACTCAAAATAAGTATACAGAAGCAATAATAGCTTTTGTTATTTGTATACTATTGTTTGGGCTACTGTATTATTATCTTAAAAGAAACAAAAGAAAGAGAAAAGCAGATTGTGACGATTTAGACTGTACGGATTGTTTTGATTGTGATTGTACTTGTTAAATTTTTCTTCCAAATAAAAAGCTAGTGTATTTTTAATAATACACTAGCTTTTTGCTTTGAAATTTTAAGAAAAGTGTAGGAATACGGCTATTATATAGAGAACTTTAGTTTTGTATATAAAAGGAGGCGTTAGATGTTGGAAACGTATGATTGGAACAATAAACTAACATATTTAAAAAACACGAGAGATTTATATTACAACGACGATTATGTAAGCTTTTTAGTAAATACAGTTTGGAAGATTACTAAGCCTGTACATATCGTTGATTACGGTTGTGGATATGGTTATTTAGGGTTAGTATTAATGCCATTACTCCCAGAAGGTTCAAAGTATACAGGTATTGATAGTGGAGAAACATTATTAGCTGAAGCCAGAGAGTTGTTTCGTTTACTTCCGTATGATTCAGGATTTCTTGAAGGAGATGCTACAGAAATTGAACTGAACGATAAATACGATATAGCAATCTGTCATGCTTTCTTATTACATATGACTACTCCAGAAACAATGCTACAAAAAATGATACATTCAGTTAAAAAGGGTGGAAAAATAATCTGTTTTGAACCACATTGGATTTCTAATATGGCTTCTTATTTACTAGATGGGGAGAAACAATCGGAATTTATTCAGCTAGGTGTTTTGCAGAAATTATTTGAAAGTGATACGCAAAGAAATGGTAAAGATGGCAATATAGGCATGAAAATACCGATATATTTAAGTGAATTAGGTGTGAAAAATATTGAATGTAGAGTAAGCGATAAAGTGAACTTTTTAGATTCAAATATGCATCACAATGATAAAAACGATTTGTATCAATCATTAAAAGAAGAGGGGATTGCAGGTGATCCGGGTGATAAGCAACAATTTGTAGAACGTTTAATAGCCAGAGGATTAACATATGATAATGCGCTAGCTCAATATGAAGCTGAACTACGATTTTTTAAAATATTTCATGTGTATTCTTCTTTTGTATACGCTCCCAATATGAAAATTACATTTGGTGACATAGTTTGTTAAAAGGTATGATGTATAAGGATTGTCGTTTAATGTCGATAAGTCGATATTCGACATATAATCGCTGATAAATGTTAAGAATCGGTCGATATAATTTGAAAATCGCCGATAAAATGAAAGAATCGCTGATATATTTGAATTATCGCCGATATAATTTTATGTACTAATTTCAGCTTCTACAAGATTAAAACCGCATGTTACGTTATTCCATATAATTAAACAAAATACGGAGAAAAACAATCATTTTTACTATATTTTGTTATAAATTTGAATAATATTAATTAATACCATCCACTATAAGAGATTTTAGTTGAATACATACTATATGGTGTGTAAAATCTAAGCAAGTAGCAGTTTAAATATAAATTCGAGGTGAATGCATGCTAGATTTTAAGCAGTTAGAAACTTGTTTAAAAGACAAGAGATTTGTAGATGGATTACAGGAAATAAATAATGAAATTGCATATATAAAAGAAACGAATACTTTATCCTATGTGAAGAAGTGGCTTGCCAATATTCCTTCGCATAAGGAGTTCGATATATTAATTCGCCTTACTGATGAAGGGCTTATGCACCAATACAGTTCATTCCTCATTCGTTACGCTTATAAAAAATTCCCAAATATGAGAACGCTCTCTTTATATTGTGATGAGTTAATTGATGAGCGGAAAATTCTTGAAGCGGAGCAGTTGTTAAAATCTTCTTTAGAAGAGTTAAGTAAAGAAGAAATAGATGCAGATTTTTTAGCGAAAACATATTTTACGTTAGTACGATGTCTTTTAGAAATGAAACGAAACGAAGAAGCGTTAATGTATATGCAAAAAGCAGAGGAGTACAGTGCACGCGCAGTGTTTGATAAATGGGGCTACGTTTATATGCATACAGGTGAATGGGAGAAAGCGGAAGAACAATTTATTGCTGGCATGCAGCATGAAGATTGTGAAGAGTTATCTACCTATTTATTATCACAATTGTATGCGAATAAAGGAGACCAAAAACGCGCGATACAGTTAATCGATGATGCGATTGTAAAATTCCCACAAGTACCATATTTTCATTTTGAGAAGATAAAGTATTTATTAGATTTAGAGCAATATGAAGAGATGTTAGCGGTAATAGATAACATAAATACTCAGCTGCCATATCATGCCTATAATACTTACTTTGTACATTTACGTGCAGAAGCACTGTACAAAATGAATAAATTTGCAGATTTACAAAAACTATTAAAAGAAGAAAAGAGTTTAAAAGAATCTTTATATCATAATTTAGAAAAAAATCCGGATGGAAAAAAGGTTCACTTGCCGATAGTTCCTATTGTACAAAAGGATAATTATTGTGTTCCGACAAGTTTAGAGATGATGTTGCGTATATGGGGAGAGAAACGTACACAAGATGAAATAGCAGAGTTTATTTTTGATATGACAGGTTCGAAGTTTTCAGATACTGTTTCTTATTTAGAAGAATTAGGTTATGAATATCGTTATTTTAAAGGAAATGAAGAGAATTATAAGAGACTGATTGACGAAGGGATTCCTGTTTTATTAAGTATAGATATTGAGCATGCTTCACACGTACAAGTGTTATCTGGATATGATGATACATTGCAAGCTTTCTATGTTCAAGATCCAAACTTTATAGAACCAGTTCTTGTGGAATATAGTAAATTACAAGAAAAATATCGTTATACAGGCTGTTTAGCAATCACGTTTGTTCCGAAAGAAAAGAAGGAGCAACTAGCGTTTCTAAGTGAAGAAGAAAATCGTTATTTTAAATCTATTTTTTCTCTTACGGATCATTTAGATGAACATGACAAAGAGGGAATTAGTAACTTAGTACAATTTTTAAAAGAAACGAGTGATAATCCAAATACGTGGTTATATACGATAAAGCACTTAGATGTTGAAGTAGATAAAGAATTTATTTTATATTGTATCGATAAGTTAATGGAAAAGTTTCCGAACTCGGACTTTGTTAAATTGCATGGTGCACAGTGTTTTATTCGTCTTCAAGAAGTAGAGAAAGCGGAGCAAATGCTGACAAGCGTTGAGAAGAAAAATAATCGTGCTTTATATCATTTAATAAACGGAAGATATGCGTTTGAACAGGAAAGTTATCTAGAAGCGATTTCAAGCTTTCGTTCATCGTTACAATTAGACGCAGATCAGCCTATTGCTTGGAGTTTTCTCGCTTTATCCTATATGTATATTGATCAATCTGAAAAAGCATTGCAATACTCTCAAGTTGCGTTAGAGCGTAGTCTTGAAAGGTTCACTTTAACAAATCACGGTTTAATATTAATAGATTTAGAAAGATATGAAGAAGCATATGAAATCTTTAATGACTTGTTAAAAGAGTATAAATATGAAGCGCATGTATGGTATGAACGAGCGAGATGTGCACATCAACTAGGGAAATTATATTTAGCAATAAAAGGGCTTAAAGTAGCGATTCATTTGGATAGTAATGCACCTTACATTTATACGAAACTTTCGGAAATATACGAATCTGATTTGAAGGATGAGGAAAGTGCGAAAGAAATTTTATTAAACGGTATTGAGAATTGTGATGATAAAGCACCCCTTTACGTAAAATTAGGTGACTATCATTTTCAAAATGATAGCTTGGAAGAAGCAGAAGTATTGTATAAGCGTGCTTTAGAAGAAAATGATGAGGATGTTTATTCTCACTTCGGACTTACACAAGTTTATATGGCAAGAGAACAATATAAGGAAGCAAAAGAATATATTCTTGGTCTTGAGAAGCAAATTGAAAAGAGCCAAGATTTCCTCATGAATGCAGGAATGGTTTTATGGGATGCTGAAATTGAACTTGGTGGAAATGAAGAAGGATTTAAAGTAGCGCTATCTAAGTTAGAAAATGCTATAAAGAAAAGTGATTATAATGTAGCAAGTGCGTTAGATGAATATGTGAATCGAATTAAAGGAACGGAATTTGTACAACGAGGTATAGCATTTTTAAGAACGTTACACAAAGAAAGAAATGAAGTAAGTGAGTACGGTTGTTATGCAGGTATTTTATATGAATCTATTGGACAGTACGGCCAAGCGATGAAAAGATATAATAAGGCGATAGAACAAATGGAAACGGCATTACCGTATTACCGAATTGGCGAAACACTTATGGCATTAGGGCAATTGACGGAAGCAAAGCAGGCGTATGAAACATGCTTAGAGCTTGATGGGAATTTCGTAGGTGTACATTTACAGCTTGCGGAAATATACGAAAAAGAAGAAAACCGTTCTAAAGAACAAAGTCATATGGTTCAGGCGATGAAAGAAGAGCCGTTGCATATTAATATGGAATATTTGGCACAGCTTTCAGTAGAAATGAACCTTCAGGAAGAATTGCTGATTGAACTAGAACAATTAGCGGACGAAGTACCTGAAATATGGCGTTTAGATGCGATTGCATATGTGTACGGAGCGATGAATGAAACAGATAAAGAACAAGCACAGATTGAATACGCGCTACAATTAGATGGTGAGCATATAGAAGTACTATATCATTATGCAAAAGTATTAGTGAAAAAAAGAAATGTAAAAGCAATTGAAGTTGCAATGAAAGTAATACAAAAAGATTTTGATAATGAACGTATATTTGATGTTTATGTAAAAGCAGTAGAGCAACATAAAAAATTGTCTAACATACGAGATTTTCTTCATACATTAAAGGTGAAAAAAGCAGAAAGAAGTACAGCATTCATGTATGCTGCAGCTGCGGTTACGGAAATATGGATTGAACGCCAGCTGCATGAACAGCCGAAACGATCTATCATTACGAGAGCTTTTTATCGTATGAAAAATCGTGCGAAAGAAATTTCAATGGTTACTATGATAATTGATTTATATGAAATCTCTTTAAAGTTAAATCCGAAAAATAGTATGGCAGCACAGCGATTTGCGCTATTTTATGAGAATGTAGAGATGAATAAAGAAGCAATAGAGATTCTGCACACGTCACTAGAAAATAAATGGAATTATGACGTAGCGAAGCAACTTGTAAATCTTTTCGTTGAGTGCGAGGAAGAAGATATGTTAAGAGATGCTTTGGAATTAACGAAACAAATGGTTCGAGAACTACCAGATGATTATGATACTCTTCTTCTGCAAGCACAAGTATTCTTTAAAGCAGGGGAAGAAAGAAAAGCAGAAAAGATTATCTTACAATTAACAGAGCAAACACCGTTTGTAAGTAGAGCATTTCTTGCTTTAGGAGAAATATATCAAAGTCAAGAAAGGTTTGAAGAGGCAATTCATGTATTAGAAAATGCTTCTGTACATCATCCAAATGAAACAGCAATTCTTCTTTCTTTAGCATCTTCATATCATGGTGTCGGCCAAACGATAAAGGCAGAAAAAATAACAAATGAAGTATTAATAATTGACGCGAGTGATTTGTTAGCAAGATATGATCGTGCTTGTTATTTAGCGCAGTTAAATAGAAATGAAGAGGCGAAGGAAGAGCTTGAATTTGTCCTTCGTGAGGATGAATCGGGATTCTTTGCTGAACTTATTGAGGATGATGAAAATTTAGCAGCATTGCGAGAATTTGAAAAGTAATTGTATAAGAATAGGGGAAAAAGATAAGGATATATTTTGAATTAGTTGACAATTAGTTGCTAAATGGCATAAAATAACTTTTAACAAAGTATACAAATCTGAAGACGAGAAAGAGTAAAATAGTGAGCTGTTCTCCAGAGAGCCGGTATATTGCTGAAAGCCGGTGTGCAGACGTTATTTGAAAATCATCTCCGAGGAGCCGAGGCTGAAAGTGAGTAAGCCCGGACGGATGTCTACCGTTACAAAGAACACGTATGATAGTACGTTGCTAAGTGCTATTAGTGAAAAAGCTAATAGAATTAGGGTGGTATCGCGGGTAAACCCGTCCCTACTTTATAGGGACGGGTTTTTTGTGTGCTTTAAAATATTCAAAGGAGTGATTGTATATGGAAAAAGTAGATGTAAAAGAATCAGCTGTAGGAAGAGAAATGCGAATTCGCAAACAGTGGAACGAACAAAATATTTTCGAACAATCAATTCAGAATCGAGAAGGCGCACAGTCTTTCGTATTTTATGAAGGACCACCAACGGCGAACGGACTACCGCATGTAGGTCATGCACTTGGACGAACAATTAAAGACTTAGTAGCAAGATATAAAACGATGGCTGGTTATAAAGTGTTAAGAAAAGCGGGATGGGATACACATGGTTTACCTGTAGAATTAGGCGTTGAGAAGCAACTTGGTATTTCTGGTAAACATGAGATCGAAGAATATGGCATTGAACCATTTATTCAAAAGTGTAAAGAGAGTGTTTTCACATATGAGAAGCAGTGGCGTGAATTCACTGAAAGTATTGGTTATTGGGTAGATATGGATGATCCATATGTAACTTTAAAGAATCCATATATCGAAAGTGTATGGCATATTTTGGGGACAATCCATGAAAAAGGATTGTTATATAAAGGACATAGAGTTTCACCATACTGCCCAAGCTGCCAAACCTCATTGAGCTCACATGAGGTTGCACAAGGGTATAAAACAGTAAAAGATTTAAGTGCAACTGTGAAGTTTAAAGTGAAAGATAGTGAAAATGAGTATTTCTTAGGTTGGACCACAACACCTTGGACACTTCCAGCAAACGTTGCGCTTGCTGTCCATCCAAATATGGAATACGTTAAAGCAAAACAAGAAAGTCATGTATACATTGTTGCGAAAGAACGTGTACAAGAAGTATTAAAAGAGAACTATGAAGTATTGTCTGTTCATAAAGGCGAAGAATTATTAAACACATCTTATACAGCGCCATTTCCGATGAAAGAAGTTACAAATGGTTACCGCGTTATTGCAGCAGATTTTGTAACGGGAGATAGTGGTACAGGACTTGTTCATATTGCTCCAGCATATGGAGAGGACGATTATAGAGTCGTTCAAAGTGAAGGATTGTCATTTTTGCACGTTGTAGATGAAAAAGGTGAGTATACAGAAGCAGTACCATTTTTGAAAGGGAAATTTGTAAAAGATTGTGACGTGGATATCGTTCGTTATTTAGCGAAGGAAGGTTTACTGTATCATAAAGAAAAATATGAACATAGCTATCCGCATTGCTGGCGTTGTGATTCACCACTACTTTATTATGCAGGAGAAAGTTGGTTAATCCGAACAACTGCAATTAAAGATACATTTTTACAAAATAATGATTCTGTTACTTGGTATCCGGATCATATGAAACATGGACGTTTTGGTAAGTTTTTAGAAAATATGGTGGACTGGAATATTAGCCGAAATAGATATTGGGGAACACCATTAAACGTGTGGGAATGTGAAAGTTGTAATCATCAGTTCGCACCGAAGAGCATTGCCGAATTAAGAAAGCATAGTACGAAAGAAACACCGGAAGATTTGGAATTGCATAAGCCGTATGTAGATGAAGTGCAAGTGTGCTGCGGGAAATGCGGAGGCACAATGAATCGTACACCAGAAGTGATTGATGTTTGGTTTGATAGTGGTTCTATGCCATTTGCACAATATCATTACCCATTTGAAAATAAAGAGTTATTTGAAGAGCAGTTTCCAGCGGATGTTATTGCAGAAGGAATTGATCAAACACGCGGCTGGTTTTATAGTTTATTAGCAGTATCAGCACTATATACAGGAAAAGTACCGTATAAACGAGTGTTATCACTAGGGCATGTTTTAGATGAAGAAGGGCAGAAAATGTCTAAAAGCAAAGGAAATGCACTAGATCCAGTTGATTTAGTAGATAAGTTTGGTGCAGATGCGTTAAGATGGGCTTTACTTGTTGATAGTGCCCCGTGGAATGCGAAGCGTTTTTCTGAAAGAACAGTACTGGAAGCGAAATCTAAATTTGTAGATACATTAGTCAATGTGTATAGCTTCTACGTTTTATATGCAAATTTAGATGAGTATAATCCGAAAGAAAAGTATGATGTAAAGCTTACAAAATTAGACGAATGGGTATTATCAAGGTTGCATAGTACAACGAAAAAAGTGAGAACTGGACTTGATGATTATCAATTTACGAATGCAGCTCGTGAAATTGCAACACTTGTAGATGAAGTGAGTAACTGGTATGTAAGACGCTCACGTAATCGTTTCTGGGAATCTGGTATGAACGCTGAGAAAGCAGCTGCGTATGAGACACTTCATGAAGTGCTTGTAACAATTAGTAAATTAATTGCACCATTTACACCATTTGTCGCGGAAGACATTCATCTAAATTTAGAAGGAAGCAGCGTTCATTTAGCCGATTATCCAGTTGTAAATGAATCACTACTTCAACCGAAATTAGAAGTGGAAATGGATGCTGTTTTACAAGTTGTTGAACTTGGAAGAAGTAACCGTAATCAGCATTCTTTAAAAGTAAAACAGCCGCTAGCAGAACTTGTATTACTTGAGCATAACGAGAATGATATGGATTGGGAATCTTATCGTGATATCGTTATGGATGAGTTAAATGTAAAAGCGTTCCATGTTGAACTCGATGAAACAAAATACACATCATATCAATTGAAGCTTAATTTTAAAACAGCGGGGCCGAAGTTCGGTAAAAATGTGAATGCAGTGAATGGTTGGCTAAAACAATTATCACAAGAAGAAGTGCAAAACTTTGTATCAACAGGAAGAGCAGTTTACGAAGCAATACCAGGAGAAGAAGTAGTTGTAACTGCTGAAGATGTGTTAGTTGAGAAAGTTGCAAAATCAGGATTCTCTAATACGACTAACGGACAATATACAGTTATGTTAGATACGAATGTAACGGAAGAATTGTTACAAGAAGGAGTAGCGCGTGAATTCATTCGTGCGGTTCAAGAATATCGTAAACAGTTGAATTTACCAGTTAATTTACGAGTCGATGTTATTCTTGATACAGAAGTAGAGCTACAGAGAACGTTAACGAACCATAAAGATTTATTGGAAGAAAACTTACTCGTTAAACAATTTACATTTGGTCACTTAACGAACGAAGACGATGAACTTTCTTTAGGTGAAACAAAACTTAGAATTAAATTAAGTGCAGCTAATTAAAGAAAAAAGGAAGTTGGAATGATTCCAACTTCCTTTTTGTATGATTAGAATTTATTTGACTATACATTCGATAGGACCACTAGCAATTGTCTTTTTTCATAGCGTACCGAACACAATACTGTAGAAATATATTTCTACAGTATTGTGTTCGGTTTATACATAAATATTGAGAAAATTTCACTTACCCTAAATGAAAAGGTAATAGAAGTGTTCATAGAGAATTACTCGTAGATTCAATTTTTATCCATCCGTTTTGCGGGGAATGATTGCCTAGTGGTAATGGGATAAGGTTGAGCTACTTTATTAGGGGGAGTGGTTCTATGTTTAATAAAAAAATGGTGGCAATGGCAATGACTGTGCCGTTAGTAATGGGGACAATTACTACGGTTTCGGCATTGGAAAAACAACAGCAAGTAAAGTTAGAAGCTTATTCGCCACAGAAAAAAGCAACTGAATATTTAAAAGAAAATGCTGCGCAGTATGGATTGAAAACAGATCTTTCAGACTTGCAATATATTTCTACAACAGAAACGTCAGTAGCGTCATATGTTAGGTTCCAACAAGTTGTTAATGGTGCACCTGTATTTTCAAAACAAATAACAGTTACGCTTAACGGAGAGGGAAAGGGAGTACTCGCTGTTTCTGATTATCAGCCTGTTACAGGTGTGAAGGAAGTAACGACAAAAATTAGTGAAAAAGATGCAATACAAAAATCAATGGCGTATGTTGGAGAAGCAAGTGAGCAAAATTTATGGGCTCCTACAGATAAAGAGTTCGGATATATTGTTGAAGAAGGAATTGCTCGTCCAGTATATAAAGTTGTAGTCCATTCTAATAATCCATTTGGTGCATGGGAAACATTTATTGATGCAGAAAATGGAAAGTTAATTAAAAAGGTTGATATAAACCGAAAAGCTGAAGGGTCAGGAAAAGTATTTTTACCTAACCCAGTCGTATCTAGCGGTAGTAAAGTAGGCTTAAAAGATAATAACGATGCAGATTCAACAGCTCTAACGAACCAACTGAAAACTGTTACGTTAAAAGGTTTAGATGGAACAGGATTTTTAATTGGAGAATATGTAACGATTTCTTCAAAAGCGAAAACAAAATCTACGAATTTACAATTTAACTATACACGCGCAAATGATAGCTTTGAAGATGTTATGTCGTACTATCATATCGACACATTGCAACGTTACATTCAAAGTCTAGGTTTTAAAAATATTAATAACCGTTCGATAAAAGTGAATGTTAATGGTACAACTGATGATAACTCATTCTATTCTCCATCAACAAAAGCTTTAACTTTCGGTACTGGCGGTGTTGATGATGCAGAAGATGCTGGTATTATCGCACATGAATATGGGCATTCGATTCAAGATAACCAAGTTCCTGGCTTTGGTAGTTCAGCAGAAGGTGGAGCGATGGGAGAAGGATTTGGCGACTTCTTAGGTGCTACGTATGAAGATGCAGTATCGACGACAGGGTACGGAAAAGCATGTGTTGGAGAATGGGATGCGACTGCTTATTCTAGTTCAGATCCGACGTGCTTACGCCGATTAGATACGAATAAAGTGTATCCGAAAGATATTACAAATGAGGTACATGATGATGGGGAAATTTGGGCACAAGGCCAATATGAAATGGCACAAGCATTTGGACGTGATGTAGCAACGAAAATTATTTTACAATCGCACTGGTCATTAACACCAAACTCTAAATTCAGTGATGGAGCAAAAGCAATTAAGCAAGCGGATGCTCTTTTATATGGCGGACAACATGCTGCTGATATCGATCGCATTTGGGCAGCGAGAGGCATTAGTACGAATTAATATAAAAAGTCGTGGCATTTATAAGCCACGACTTTTTAATTTGCTTACGAACTGGTACTAGTAAATAAAGCTATATCAATGATAGTGTGAATGTATCCATATCCCATTTACTTTTTAGCTTCTTTAAAAACAAAATGCTCTTTAAATTTTCTAGATTCAACTTTTTGACCATTTCGCATCGATCGGAATGGGTGTTCTTGCCATGTAATAATAACATCAACTTCATCCGCTTTTGTAGCAACAGGTAAATTAGCGTGTTCAAATCCAGTTTTTCCACTTGCCAAACGACTTTCCTTTAGGGAAAAGAGTTCATATTTCGTTTTCTTATTTGGTTCGTTGCGGAATACTTCTACGTTTACATTATATACTTCACTATTCCCGACATTCTTTACTGAAAAATGATATGTTTGAAATTCATCTTTTTTAGCTTGAAGCATATTCTTGTTTGTTTTTTTCGGTTTATCAATATTCACTTGCCATTGATCAGAGCTTTGAGAGATTGGTAAAGATTTTGGTGAATAGGCGTACGTTTCGTTTACTACAATTAAGCAAAACAAAAGGAGAAAGAAACTAATTGCTTTTTGCATATACACACCTCGCTTTAAAATTTTTATTAATATGCGTAAATGAATTAGTTTTTATGTAAAAATTGGAAAATATTAAAGGGGTAATTTCGGATGTAATACATAAGAATGTGTATTACAAAATTAACTTTTCACACTTTAGAAGAAGTTAGGAGTTAGAAAACCAGAATGTTTCAAAAAAAGCTTGCGTTTTATAAGGTAAGGAGTTAGAATACTCTGTAAATATAAAAAGTGATGATCAGGAAAAGTACATGGTGCAAAGGTCTACAGAGAGCAGCCGGTTGCTGGGAAGGTTGCGATACCGCATGATGGAAAGACACCTGTGAGTGTTGCTTTGAACGTGATTATTAGTAAAAGCAAACGGTACCTACCGTTATCAGGGCTAAGATGGTCAGTATGACAATTTGGGTGGTACCGCGGAAAAAATCCGTCCCTATTTATAGGGGCGGATTTTTGTATTCTTTGAAAGGGGGTGAGTGACCGTGGATGATGACGATGACAACAATAACGTAAATAAATATAAAATTACTGGAGGGAAAAATAATGGATTCATTAATGAAGCGTTCACTCACAAAAGAATGTACAAAGCAAAACGGAAAGGTTGTATTACTTCAAGGATGGGTAAAAAAAATTCGGCATCTTGGAAATGTTAGTTTTTTATTATTACGGGACAGAACAGGAGTAATTCAATGTGTATTAGAAAATGAATTGGCTGGATATAAAGTTGATGTAGAAAGTGTCGTCCACGTAATTGGTGAAATAGTCGAGACGTCGAAAACAGAATTGGGTGTTGAAGTACTTGCTCATGAAGTGAACGTAATAAACGGTGCAGAGCCACTTCCATTTGAAATAAATAAAAAGAAATTACAAGTTGGCTTAGATCAATTATTGAATGAGCGGGTACTCTCATTAAGACATGAGCGAACTGCAGCGATTTTTAAAGTGAAATCTACACTCGTTCAGAGCTTTAGTGAAGTTCTAATAGAGAACGATTTCACACGAATATTTACGCCAAAAATTGTTTCGCAAGGGGTAGAAGGAGGAGCAAATGTTTTTAAGCTTCCATACTTCCAAAAAGAAGCTTATTTAGCACAATCACCACAGTTCTATAAGCAAATGATGGTGGCAGGTGGGTTAGAACGAGTTTTTGAAATTGCACCTGTATATAGAGCGGAACATCATAATTCTTCCCGTCATTTGAATGAATATATATCGTTAGACGTAGAGCTTGGTTTTATTCATGATTTTTATGAAGTGATGCAACTAGAAACGGATGTTTTACGATATATGTTTCAACAAGTAGCGAAAAAATGTGAAATAGAACTACAACTATTACAAATAGAAGTACCTATTATTACTGAAATACCTAAAATTACATTGTTAGAAGCACAAGAAATTTTGAAAAGTAAGTATCGTAAAGAATCTCCTGTAGGGGATTTAGATACAGAAGGTGAAAAGTTACTAGGGAAATATGTGAAGGAAATATATAATAGTGAATTTGTTTTCATTACGCATTATCCGAAAGAAGCGAGACCGATGTATACGATGCCGAATAAAGAGAATCCATCTATTACTGATTCATTCGACTTATTATATAAAGGATTAGAAATAACGTCAGGGGCACAGCGAATTCATAATTATGAAATGTTACTCGCTTCGTTTAAAGAAAAAGGATTACACCCAGATAAATTTCAATCTTATTTAAATACATTTCGATATGGTTGTCCACCACATGGAGGTTTCGGAATTGGGTTAGAAAGGGTTGTATATAAACTTTTAGAATTAACAAATGTACGAGAGGCGAGTGCTTTTCCGAGAGATTGTACTCGTCTCATACCGTAAAAAGAATCTTCGCGATTATCGCGAAGATTCTTTTTTTATAGTTCGTTTAAAAAGGTGAAAATATAGACTCTTTCTTTTTCTAATAAGCTTAGTAAAAGTCAGTTGAAATATGAACCATTTCGACAAAAAAATCAATATACCCTTGACAGTTACAAATATAACAGATATACTTCATATTAATTTCAAAAGAAAATATATTCTAAATATTAAAATGTGTTGAATAGGAGTAGTAAGGTCATGTATTTGTACAGAGAGCTATGGGTTGGTGTGACATAGTCAAATGACATCCTGAACTCGCCTAGGAGCAGTAAGGTGGAACGGAATTACATTCTTAGTAAATCTTAACGGTTAACCTTCGATATTAGGTTTGTAATCAAACGATTACTACTAAGGTGGATTCATAATGGAATCAATAAGGGTGGTACCGCGTTAAGTAAATGGCTTAGCGTCTCTTTATATAGAGATGCTAGGCCATTTTTTTATTATATGGAAGAAGAAATGGAGGGTTTATTTGAATAGGTTTATAAAATTTATTTATTTGTATAAAAAGATTTAATTAGGAGGAAAATGAGATGAAACAGACGGAGCAATGGACTTCGAAATTAGGTTTTATAATGGCGGCAGCCGGATCAGCAATTGGACTTGGTGCGATATGGAAGTTCCCTTATATCGCTGGGAAGAGTGGGGGAGGAGCGTTCTTTTTAATATTTATATTATTTACTGTTTTAATTGGACTACCGCTACTTATAGCTGAATTTATGATTGGACGCAGTACGCAGAAACAAGCATTTGGAGCATTTAAAAGCATCGCACCAAATACAGGATGGCATTGGATTGGACGCCTTGGCGTTGGAACGTGTTTTATACTACTTTCGTTTTATAGTGTTGTAGGTGGATGGGTATTAATTTATTTATTCAGAGGAATAACTGGACAACTGATTACTCCAGGACAAAATTACGGTACATTATTTACTGAAACAATTGGGAATCCTGCTTGGGCTATTATGGGACATTTCGCTTTTATGTTCATTACGATATGGGTTGTATCAAAGGGTGTACAAAACGGAATTGAAAAAGCAAGTAAATATATGTTGCCAGCATTGTTCGTTTTATTTGTCGCTCTTATTATTCGTTCGTTAACACTTGATGATGCAATGAAAGGTGTGAAGTTTTTCTTACAACCAGATTTCTCAAAGATTACTTCGGAAAGTATTTTGTTCGCAATGGGGCAATCATTCTTTGCAATTAGTATCGGGATTTCAATTATGGTTACGTATAGTTCCTATTTAAATAAAAAAGAAAGTTTACCAAAATCAGCAATAACAATTGTTGGATTAAATTTATTTGTTTCATTATTTGCAGGTCTTGCTATTTTTCCAGCCGTATTTTCATTAGGAATGGAGCCAACAGAAGGACCTGGATTACTATTTATCGTATTACCATCTGTATTTAGTCAAATCCCATTCGGTGGATTTTTCTTAACAGTATTTCTTGCACTATTTACATTTGCGACATTAACATCAGCATTTTCTCTACTAGAAACTGTTGTTTCAGCATTAGCAAATGGTGAACAAGAAAGAAGAACGAAATTATCATGGATGATCGGCTTCTGCATTTTCTTAGTAGGTATACCATCTGCGTTATCATTTGGAGTATGGAGTGATATTACGATTTTTGGAAAGAATATTTTTGATGCAGTAGACTTTTTATCTAGTAATATATTAATGCCACTTGGAGCACTATTTATTAGTATTTTCGTTTCATTCAAAATGGAGAAGAAGGTACTAGAAGCAGAGTTTTTTGTAGGTGGAAATTATGGAAAGAAAGTATTTACTTGTTGGGTATTTTTACTTCGATTTGTAGCACCACTTGCAATAATTATCGTCTTCTTAAATGTAATAGGGATTATTTAATATTAAATGTTATAATATTCAGTAAAAAAGGGGGGCGATGATCATAAAGGAAAATTTGATAGAAGCAGGGAAATATATGAATATTAGAGGGAAAAAGCTATACGTTGAAACACATGGAAATCCTAAAAATAAGCCAGTCTTATACTTGCATGGTGGACCAGGAGAAAGTTGTTATGATTTTTCATTTCATCAAGCGGAACGTTTAAAAGATTCTCTATATGTAATTATGATAGATCAAAGAGGTGTTTGTCGCTCAGAAGAAATTACTGAAGACGAAGCTTTTGGATTAAATGATTTGATTGAAGACTGTGAGGAATTAAAAAAAGTATTACAAATTGAGAAGTGGTCTATAATTGGACACTCTTTCGGTGGATATGTAGCATTGCTTTATGCGTCGATATATCCAAGTTCAATAGAGAAAATAATATTTGAAGGACCAACTTTTGATTTTGCATTAACAAGTAGGGCTTTGTTAAAAAAGACAGGGCATTTATTAAAAAAGTATGGAAAAGAAGAAGTAGCAGAAGAGTCTCTTGCTTATTCATCTAGCAATGCTAGTTCAAAAGAGTTGTTAGAAGCTTATATAAGACTAAGCAATGAATTAGAAGAAAAAAGAATGGAGATTTACAATAATAAGGAAGATAGGACAGATGAGAGTTTATACAGTGATGAAGAGTGGGAAAAATTTTCAAATCGCTCTCAAATTCATTTTGATAGATTAAAATTAGAGGGCTCATGTCATACGTCATTATTATATAAAATAAAAGAAGTACAAAATCCAATGTTATTAATTGTAGGAAAACATGATGTAGTAACGTGTGAAGAACAAATTAAAACATTTAATAAAGATGCCCGAAACGGCAAGTATATCGTATTTGAAGAGAGCGGTCATTCACCTCATTATGAGGAAGCGGATAGATTTGCAGAAACAGTCATACATTTTTTGAAATGAAGAAAAGGGTGCTTCTATAAATGAGAGGCACCCTTTCTAAATTTCTGGATATGTGATTGTGATGTTAGGCCACTTACTTTGCCAATTCTTTTTTATAACTCTGTTTTTGTACATATGTAATCGTTCTTTCGATTTAAGAAAATGAGCTGTTGGTTTCACTTGTAAGGAAAGGACATCTTCAATACCACATGGGGCTGTTAAGATAACGTTGTTTAGTTCATCAAGTGTAACTCCTAAAGCCGTTGCTGTTTCAGGGAATTTAGAAATAGCATTAACAGAAGAAGAATATGGTGGCATATTATTCACTACATGCATACGAGCTTGATTTTTTACAGACCAAGGGATAGTAGCATCAATATTCATTAATTTCGTTTCTAATGATTGTTCGTATATCTCATCTTGATGTAGACTATCATAATAAATCACATCAACATCAGGCATAGCCGTTTTCGCTTCATAGTCATGTAAAGTATCCCAAATTTTAGAACGAACAAATCCGGCACAAATCCACCAATCAGGTAGCTCTAGTGATTTTGCCATTTGTAATACATTCATCATCCATTCGTCGTTTTCTATTAAGCGAATTATATCTTTCTCTGTTTTGATCTTCATTGATAAATTCACCTTTCTAGTAAATTAATGCATCAGTTCAATAATCCATAAAATCCAGTAAGCACCTGGTACAAATAGCAGTTGTGCTAATAATGTGCCGAGAAGTCTAGAAATCATTAGCCAACCATACATTTTACTCATAGATTCAGCACCGCTTTCTGATTGTAGAGCACGTTCTGTTAAAAGAGCAATGCGTGGATCGAGTAATACAGTTAATAAAATAGTGGCGAAACCATTTACAAGGCCAGAAGCTGTACTTGCATTTGTTGCATAATCTGGATTTAAAAAAGAAGCGTAAAGGGCTGAAAGTACCCCTGCTGTATAAATAGCAGTAGCAAACATGTTAATAAGCATAATACGCTTTGGAATACCACCGATACGCAGTCTATGAATCATTTCTAACTTTGGAAAACGGACATATTTTTTTGTGTACTTTAATTTTTGAATGTTATTCGTTTTCATCATTCGAATGAAAGAACCGTCTGTTTCAAAGTTTTGAATGACATATCCAAATAATTTTGTCAAAGTTGGATAAAGAATGATCGCGATTAATGTACCGATAGAAGCCGATAATAGTACGAGTCGTATAATATGCTCTAAATTAATAGAAGAATCTAGTTTTGCTTCATCGACAATACCACCGATTAAAAAGGCTTGTAGTAAGTTTGATGTTCTTGAAATAAGTAACACCATTCCTACAACAGACAAGGCAACCGCAATCTTCTTTAAACGTACTCCAGCTAATCGAATACTATAAGAGCTTGTTTCAACTGCGTGGATCACAATTGTGAAAGCCATTATAAAAATTAACGTAATTGACATTTGTTTCACCAGTTTCTATTAAAATAATTGTAACTTTTTTACTGTATCATATCTATCGTATTTTGTAACTGAAAGTATGTGACATATGGAAATTGATTTTTCGAAAAAATAGATAATAATAGTATAATAAGGAGAAGTGGAAGAGATGTTAGCACTTATTTATACAGCAAATTAAGTGGAGGAATGAAGCATGTATAAAACATTTCTATTTGATTTAGATGGAACTTTAACGGATCCGAAAGAAGGGATTGTAAACTCGGTTTTATATGCATTAAAAAAAGTAGGAATTGAAGAAGTACATATAAGTGAGTTAGATTCATTTATAGGTCCTCCTATTCAGCAATCATTCATAGAGAGATATAATATGAGTGAAGGAGAGGTTGAACGTGCTGTTTTTTACTTCCGTGAGTATTTAAAGCAGCGTGGATTGTTTGAAAATAATGTATACGAGGGGATTCTGAAGCTCTTGCAACAATTAAAAAGTTCAGGGAATCGCATATTCGTAGCAACTTCAAAGCCCACTGTATTTGCGAAACAAGTTATAGAGCATTTTCAATTAACGAATTATTTCGAAGACATCATTGGAAGTAATTTAGATGGTACGAGAATAAAAAAAGAAGAAATAATTGCTCATATTTTACAAACACATGAAGAATTAAATAAAGAAGAAATGATAATGATTGGTGATAGAAAGCACGATATAATAGGTGCAAATCAGAATGGAATTGCTTCAATTGGTGTTTTATATGGCTATGGCTGTGAAAAAGAACTGACTGAAGTTAGTGCGACCTACATAGTGAAAGATGTTGAAGAACTGTATCATTTTTGTGTAGAGAAAAATTTAATACAGCAGTAAATATAGATTCTAGCAATCCCTTTATAACGTATGACGATGAATTCGTTTCTGTTTAAAGGGATTTTTCATATGTAATCGAATAATTATAATTAGACATTTTTAGCATAAAAATTTGTATGAATAAGAGGAGGGATGTCAGAATTAAAAGGTTAGTAGAAATTTATCAATAAAATTTAGAATATTCTGTTTAATGGAGGGGTAAAATTGGAGTTAGTTATTATATTATTAGCACTAAGTTTACTTATGTTCGTAGCATACAGAGGTTTTTCTGTTATTTTATTCGCGCCGATATTTGCATTATTTGCAGTATTTTTGACAGAACCTAGTTATGTATTACCTTTCTTTTCTAATATCTTTATGGAGAAAATGGTTGGATTTATAAAATTATATTTTCCTGTGTTTTTATTAGGAGCAATATTTGGAAAAGTAGTGGAAATGTCAGGAATTGCAGATTCTATCGCAAAAACAATTATTGAGTTAGTTGGTGAAAAACGTACTATATTAGCGATTGTATTAATGGGGGCTATTTTAACGTATAGTGGTGTTAGTGTGTATGTAGTAGTGTTTGCTGTTTATCCGTTCGCAGCTAAGTTGTTTCGACAAGCTAATATTCCAAAGCGTTTAATCCCTGGAACGATTGTTCTTGGAGCAGTAACGTTTACAATGGATGCGCTACCTGGATCACCACAAATTCAAAATGTAATACCTACAACATTTTTTAAAACGGATATTTATGCTGCACCGATACTTGGGATTGTAGGAGCAATTTTTGTTCTTACATTAGGTTTACTATATTTAGAGAGTAGACGTAAGAAGGCAAAAGCAGCAGGTGAAGGATATTTTGGTTTTAATGATGGAAATACTGAAATGGCAGCATCTTTGCAAGTAGAACAAAAAAATATGCCATTAATTAATAACATTGAAATCACAAGAGCGCAACAACTTATTGCATTTATACCACTTATTTTAGTAGGTGTAATGAATAAAGTGTTTACTATTATGATACCGAAGTGGTATCCAAGCGGTTTTGATTTTTCTGCAATTGGTATGAAAGCATTTGGAAAAGTAGAATTAAGTGCAGTAGTAGGAATTTGGTCTGTAGAATTGGCACTTATTATAGGGATCTTAACAACGTTATTATTGTATTGGAAGCGAGTAGTAACAGGTTTCCAAGCTGGATTGAATACAAGTATTGGTGGAGCGCTACTTGCAACGATGAATACAGGAGCTGAGTTTGGATTCGGTGGTGTCATTGCAGCACTTCCAGGCTTCGCAATTATGAGAGATGGCATCTCTGCTACTTTCACAAATCCGTTAGTGAATGGTGCAGTAACGACGAATATTTTAGCTGGAATTACAGGCTCGGCATCAGGAGGAATGGGAATAGTATTAAGCGCAATGGGAGATAAATTTATTGCAGCGGCCAATCAATTTGATATTCCATTAGAAGTTATGCACCGTATCGTATCAATGGCATCAGGCGGAATGGATACACTACCACATAACGGGGCTATTATTACTATTCTTACAGTAACAGGATTAACACATAAACAGTCATATAAAGATATATTTGCTATTACAATTTTGAAAACGGTTGCTGTATTTTTAGTTATCGCATTCTATACTTTAACAGGACTCTATTAAAAAATTTGAATCGTAAAGATTCATCAAATCGATAATTTATATTATAAAATATTAATTAGGATAAGAAGGGGTGGGGGACTTGCAAGAGGTTTCTGAGTTTCGTATGCCAAAGTCGGTATTATATGGAAGAAATTCGCTTGAAAAACTGGGAGAACAATCAAAAAAGTTAGGGAAAAAAGCTTTTATAGTTACTGATACAATTATGGAGAAATTAGGATATGTTGAAAAGTGTATGCAACAACTAAATAAGAAAGGTATTACTGTTAGCACATATAATAAAGTGGATGCTGAGCCTACAAATATACACGTATTAGAAGCGTTATCTCTTTGTAAAGAGGAAAAGTGCGATTTTATTATCGGTATTGGTGGTGGAAGTTGTATTGATGCTGCGAAAGCGGTAGCGGTTTTATATACAAATGGTGGAGAAGTTGAGGATTATGTCCAAAAGGATATTGAAATAGAAAACAATCCACTACCACTTATTGCAATTCCAACAACTTCTGGTACTGGTTCGGAAGTTACAAGTGTAGCAGTAATTACGAATAAAAAAACAGATGTAAAAATGATGATGAAGCATCCTAGTTTTATACCGAAAGTAGCAATTATAGATCCAGTTTTGACAAGTTCGTTACCACCACAAATTACGGCAGCAACAGGAATAGATGCGTTATGTCATGCGATTGAAGCTTATATTTCTAAATTTTCACAACCACTTACAGATGTACTTGCTCTTTCAGCTATTGAAAGTATTATGAAATATTTACGTATAGCATATGAAGATGGACATAACATGGAGGCAAGAGAAGCGATGATGATTGCTTCCTTACAAGCTGGAATTGCATTTTCGAATGCATCAGTTACATTAGTTCATGGAATGTCAAGGCCAGTGGGAGCATTATTTCATGTACCGCATGGAATATCAAATGCCATACTATTACCTACAGTGTTAGAGTTTACAAAAACAAGTGCAGTGAAAAGGTTAGCAAAAATTGGGCGTAGTTTAAATAAGGATTTGTATTCGAATTCTGATGAGGAAGTAGCAAACTACACGCTTGGGGAAATAAAAAAACTTTGCTTTGATCTTCGTATTCCAAATTTAAAAGAATATGGAATCGATGAAATTGAATTTGAAAATGCTATTTCTAAAATGGCATTAGATGCAATTGAAAGTGGTAGCCCAGCTAATAACCCACGTGTTCCATCATATGATGAAATCAAAGAGTTGTATCGAGAGTGTTTTAATTATAAGTATAAAGAATTTATAAAAACATCAAATTTTTAATTTCAGAATATTCTATAAAAATTTCCTTGGAAATGAAAGTAGAATTATTCTTTATTATTCCGTTAAAACAAGACTTTATATAAGACTTTATATTCCAAACTTAAAGTCTTGTTTTATTGTGTATAATATACATAATAAAACGTTGTTATTAGTTTTATAAAAATAGTTTAGGTAGGTGTTTGTTTATATGAAAACGATAGGTCTTATAGGTGGTATGAGTTGGGAATCAACTTCAGAATATTATCGAATTATTAATGAAGAAATAAAAGAGAGATTAGGAGGGCTACATTCAGCAAAATGTTTGATTAATAGTGTGGATTTTGAAGAGATTGAACGATGTCAGTCTAGCGGAGATTGGGATGGTGCTGGAGAAATTCTAGGGAATGCGGCATATTCATTACAAAAGGGAGGAGCAGACTTTATAATTATTTGTACAAATACAATGCATAAGGTAGTTGGAAAAATAAAGGCGAAAATTGATATTCCAGTCTTACATATTGCTGATGCAACTGCAAAAGAAATTAAAAGAAAAGACATTCAAAAGGTTGGTCTGCTTGGAACTAAATATACAATGGAGCAAGATTTCTATAAGTCACGTATAGAAGAAAATAATATAAAAGTAATAGTACCATCAGAAAAAAATAGAAAAGAAATAAATAAAGTAATATATACAGAATTATGTTTAGGAAAAATAGTATCTCAATCTAGAGAATATTATAAAAGAGTCATCGAAGAGTTAGTGCAAAAAGGAGCACAGGGAATCATATTAGGTTGTACAGAAATAGGATTATTAATAAAGCAAGAAAACGTATCTGTCCCGATATTTGATACAACTCATATACATGCAATTGAAGCAGTCAAGGTAGCTCTAGATAGAGTATAATTATATTATGTAAACTTGATTCGTATATCTGGAAAACATTCAGAAAATATTTTATAATGTAAGTGGTTACATTTAAGGGGGAATGCGTATGTTTTCAGTTCAACCAATCGCATTTGTACATAATGAAAGAAAGGAAATAAAAGATGATGAGTGGGGGAAAGTAAGATCCCGTATAACTTTAACTGAAATGTATGCAGAAGAAAGTATACAAGGGATTGAAGATTTTTCTCATATTGAAGTTGTTTTTTATTTTCATAAAGTAACTGACGAGCAAATTCAGTATTTTGCTAGACATCCTAGAAATAATAAGGATTATCCTGAAGTAGGTATTTTTGCACAGCGCGGGAAAAATCGTCCGAATCGCATAGGTGTAACAATTGTCAAGGTAATCAAAAGAGAAGGTAAATCAATTATTGTTGAGGGATTAGATGCTATTGATGGCACTCCTATATTGGATATAAAACCAATAATGAAAGGGTTTATGCCGACAGAAGAAATACACCAGCCTAAATGGGCAACGGATATAATGAGACAGTATTGGAAGGGGAATGGAGTAAAATGAGAATATATGAGGCAACAATTGCAGATTTAGATGGACTAGCATCAGTTTTTAATAACTATCGCATATTTTATAGACAAGATTCTGATTTAGAAGGGGCAAAAGTATTTTTACGAAATCGAATTGAGAGAAAAGAGTCCGTTATTTTCGTAGCAGTTGAAGACGGCGAATATATTGGGTTCACGCAACTATATCCATCATTTTCTTCCATTTCAATGAAAGAATTATGGATTTTAAATGATTTATTTGTACAAGCGGCGAAGCGTGGAGCCGGAACAGGTAAAAAATTATTAGAAGCTGCTAAAGAATACGCATTAGAAAATGGAGCAAAAGGTGTAAAGCTGCAAACAGAGATTGATAATTTATCAGCACAACGATTATACGCTGAAAATGGTTATTTGAGAGATAATCGTTATTTCCATTACGAATTAACGTTTTAAAAAATTAAGTTGAAAGAGACATTTTCAAGAAAAAGAATTTCTTTGTAATGAGAAATTCTTTTTTATTTTTGCCTAAATTAAAAAACATGACAAAAATAAAACGATATTTATTTATTGTTAAACAATAAATGTTGTGATAAAATTATGTTGTCATTAAATAAGTGAGGAATTGTAAATGAATCTTAAACGAAGTTCAACAACGTTCTTAAAAGTAATTATTTTTCTTGCTGGAATTTCAGTGCTTGCTTTATGCATATTTTTAGTGCCGGAAATGGCGAATTTCGCAGCAAATTTGTATCCTAATATTGCTCCGATGAAATATCTTGTTTTCATTGTGATGTATGGAGCAGCTGTGCCTTTTTACGTTGCTCTTTATCAGGCTTTCAATCTTTTACAGTACATTGATGAGAACACAGCGTTCTCGGAATTATCAGTAAAGGCGTTAAAGAATATAAAGCGCTGTGCAATTACAATCAGTGGTTTGTATGTATTAAGTTTGCCACTTTTTCATTTTATAGCGAAAAAAATGGACCCTCCTATTGGGCTAGTGGGACTCATTATCGTTTTTGCTTCGCTCGTTATCGCCGTTTTTGCTGCTATCCTCCAACGACTTCTACAAGAGGCAATTAACATAAAATCAGAAAATGATTTGACGGTCTGAGGTGGCGGATATGACAATCATTATTAATATTGACGTCATGTTAGCAAAACGAAAAATGAGTGTAACGGAGCTTTCGGAGAAGGTTGGAATTACGATGGCGAATCTTTCTATTTTGAAAAATGGGAAAGCAAAAGCGGTTCGTTTTTCAACATTAGAAGCGATATGTAAAGCTTTAGAGTGTCAGCCAGGGGATATTTTGGAGTATAAAAACGATGAGAATACTCAATAAAAACAGATAACAAATGTAAATAATAGAAGTCAATAAAGAAGGGATAGCCACTAAGCTATTCCTTCTTTACGTTAATTGCTGTTACTAATAAAAAATATAATTTGAATTGCAATGTTTGCGTATCAAAAGGGAACTTGCTACCTTTTGAGGTGATCCGTTTTGTGGAAGACAATTATTTGCCAAAAAGGCTATTTAAACTATGTTTTAAATTATTTCGAGTGAATCAAAATCTTCATTTGTATTATAGTTGATTTAAAACCCAGTTTGTTGCATCTTCAAAGTTATCTGCAATGTAGTTTGGTTCAATATGTGCCCATTTGTCTCGGTACGTATGCAAAGCATCATACCCAGCGCCTGTTCGGACTAGAATCGTAGTCGCATTTACTTTTGCCCCTGCAACAATATCAGTCCAGCGATCACCAACTACAGCACATTGTGTTAAATCAAGCCCATGTTTTTTTGCTGCTTTAAGCAGCATGCCTGTACTTGGTTTACGGCATTCACAACCATCACCGTGTTTATGAGGACATACATAAACATCATCAAAACCGAAGCCTTCTAATTCTTGTACAAAATCGGCTACAGTGGCTATTCCATCTGCGATACCAGGTTGATTTGTGAAAGAGAAAATTTTTATATTTTTAGCTTTTAGTTTTTGCAAAGATGTTTTTGTGAATGGAAATAATGTAAAAGATCCTGGATAATGTATTGTAGTGTCACCACCAATTGTACCGTCACGATCAATGAAAATTGCTTTAATGTTTGTCATAGTTATAGTCCCTTCAATTTATTCCGTATTAACGGGGAGTAAGACCCCCACTGATTAAAGTTTCACTTTATAAGTAGTTTAAAAATGTTTTACAAATCGGTAGCCATTTACTTCATAGCCTAATTTTTTGTAAAAAGGATGAGCTTCTACTCTTTTTGTTCCACTAACTAGCCATGTGCCAATGCAATTATGTTTCTTTGCTAATTGCTCGGCATAATCCATCAACACTTGTCCAATGCCTTTCCGTCGTATGTTAGAATCAACGCTAATAATTGAAATCTCTCCATAACGTGTTACATCTTCTAAATTTTCACGTATACGAAATCCAAGTAATCCAAATATAGCTTCTTCTTCCTCGTAAACATATAAAAAATCAAACGGACTCATTTGTACGAATTGTAGGCGGTTGTTCATATCTTCATAGGAAATAGAGGAACCTTTTAATTCTTTCGTTAAAGAACAAAGTGCGTCTATATCATCTATCGTTGCTTCACGAATTTGAAAAGACATATTATCAACTCCAATAAAATGTAATCAAACATTTTGTATTCTGTTAAAAAATGTTTTTTCCTGCTATGAAAATAAATATTTTATAATGATATACAGATAGTTATATATTATTATTTTCCTTGATTGTATTAGAAATGGAAAGAAGGGGAATGCATGTTAAAAGTAAATATCCGCTCAGCTGGATATGAAATAGGTGAAAAAATAATTCATGATATAGCTTTTTCTATCGAAAAAGGTGAACTAGTTGCTCTTATTGGAGCAAATGGTGCTGGGAAGAGTACGACGATTAAAACGATACTCGGATTACTTGTAAATATGGACGGTGAAATATCATTCGGTGAAAAGAAAAATCCGTATGCATACGTACCAGAACATCCAACATACTATGATTACTTGACGCTCTGGGAACATATTGAATTATTAATGGCAGCTCGTGGAAGTGAAATGGGAAGTTGGGAAGAACGAGCGGAACAATTATTACATACTTTTCGAATGAATAAGCATAAACATGAGTATTTATCAAAGTTTTCAAAAGGCATGAAACAAAAATCGATGCTAATATTGGCATTTTTAACTGAGCCAGATTTTTATATCATTGACGAACCTTTTATCGGTTTAGATCCAGTAGCTACGAAAGAGTTTTTAAATTATTTATATAAAGAAAAAGAGCGCGGGGCAGGAATTTTACTTTGTACGCACGTATTAGATACTGCTGAAAAAATTTGTGAAAGATTTTTACTCATTTCACAAGGTACATTAGTCGCAGATGGACATTTAGAATCTATTCAAATATTAGCGGAAATGCCGGGTAGTTCATTATTAGACTGCTTTGATGTAATTGTAAGGCGTGAACAACATGATTAAACAACAATTTTATAAGAGATTACGCCATGAACTTGAGCGGAAATGGAAGTCTATACGTTCGGTAACAGATTGGACAGTCGCATTATATATTATTATTCCAGCACTTATATTTATGGGAATCTATTATCGATCGCTATGGATAAATGAATTATCAACGGAAGAGACGATTTATTTCGGATTAGGATTACTCGCATTTTATTTAGTAAC
Organism: Bacillus sp. FSL R9-9497; assembly: GCF_038005805.1. Taxonomy (NCBI): domain Bacteria; kingdom Bacillati; phylum Bacillota; class Bacilli; order Caryophanales; family Bacillaceae; genus Bacillus; species Bacillus sp. FSL R9-9497. The sequence goes on from NZ_JBBOTY010000001.1 coordinate 2,113,397, forward strand.
ATATCCAAGAGGAGTTCGTTCATTTTTTGAGCAAGCGGATAGTTTATTTTTAATTTCGTATGCAACACATATGCGAAAATTAGTCCAGTATGGCATGATGTACACATTTGTTCGAATAGCGATAACGAATATAATAGTAGTCGTTATTATGTTACCGGTGTTGATGAAAAGTATCGAAGTAACAGAGATACAAGTCCTATTATTTTGGGTATTCTTTACTATATTTCGATTTATGTTGTCGTTGTTAACGAGATTTGTTCATGTACATGTGGGGAAACGATGGGTTTTATGGATTGTAAAAAATGTAGTATTTTCTATGAGCGTGTCCTTTTTTGGAATTAGTTTATTTTTTATTTATAAAAATCCGTTGTATTCAATTTTATTTATCGGTCTAGTAATTTTCTTAAGTAGTGTATTAGTAAAAGAGAAAATGAATTATAAAAAGTTCTTTTTTAAAGAAATCGAGAAAGAAAAGGAGGAAAGCATGCGCTGGACGAGCGGAATTATGCAAGTTGGTGGTCATGCGGCTAAACCGAGTAGTTCGAATAAAAAACCGTGGATGTTTCCGCGCTCTAAAAGACTTTTAGGGAAAAAAGCTGATTCTCGTATTGTCGAATCTTTTTTGAAAGAATTTTTCCGTACAAGTACTGCACGAATATTTTATATTCAAATTGTATGTATCAGTACTGCAAGTATAATTATGACTCCAAGGTGGATTGCAGCTATTGTTCTCGTATTTGCTGTAGTTGCAATTTCTCGCTATGCACGTGATTATTGGAATGAATTTACGAATAAGATGTTTCTTCGTTTATATTGTGATGAAGGGAAATTACTATTGTTAAGATGGAAGGCAAATCGTTATTTACTACTACCAGCAATACTTTTATATGGAATAGTTATACTTTCACAGTTTTATTTATTGCCAGCTGTGGTAGGCAGCGTTGTTTTTATTTTATTAATTGTATGGATTGTATTTCTACCATTAAAAAAGAGCCATTGATGGCTCTTTTTCTAGTCTGTAACACATTGATAAATAAAATATACTAAAACGAGTATGCTTGCGGCGGAATACATGACGTCTAAAGTCATTCAAGTGCCTCCTCAATATCGTGGTATTAATATTGTATGAAATCTTACAATTTCATATTCAAGTGAAAAATATGTGAACGTTAACAAAATTGTAAAGTGCAAAAATTATAATCATTTTGTATAATAGAAGAAACCACCGTTATATAAAAAATAATGAGTGAAAGGGGAGGGAACATAAATGCCAAATTGGTTTAGAAAAACCTTAGTCGCATTAATTACCGTATTTACATTTGGTTTAGTGACGCCTCCTTCCATATTGCTTGATAATGCCAAAGCTGCGGACAAGCCTACGAGCACAGCTGGGCAACAAAGTTTGGAGAGTACGTCCTATACATATGAAGAAACGAATGACAGGTTAACCACCGATACTTTTATTACTTATGCGATGCAAGAAGCAGAGAAGCAGTCGATGCAAAAGTTTGGTACTAAAATTGGTCCAGTAATTGAAGATGAATTTAAAGATGTAATATTACCAAAGATTGAAGAGGCAATTGCTGAGCTTGCTAGTGATGTACCAGAAGATTCACTACAATCATTAGCGATTTCTCAAAAACCAGCTGGTGGGAATAATGAAAAGATTTTTCATGTCTACGATACGAAATCAGGAAATGATTTATTGCGTTTCCATGTAAGAAGAGATCATCCACCGCAAGATGGTTATTATTTTAATTTCCATTATCATCGTTTTGATGATGGATACTCAGGACATCATGAGTTAGGAAATATTTATTGGAATACGAATGTACCGCCGAAATGGCTTTCTTAAAAAGAACAAGAGAAAATCTTGTTCTTTTTTATTTTTATAGAAGGGACAGACAACCATGTTGTTGAATAACATAGGTTTAGAAAAAAGAAGCAAAGGGAGTATGGGAATGCAAAAATATATTGTTTTTGACTTTGATGGCACATTAGTAGATTCACAAAATATATTTGTACCAATTTATAATCAAATTGCTGAAAAGCACGGATATAAAACGGTAAGAGAAGAAGAAATTGAGTATTTACGCAAGTTAACGATGGCGGAGAGATGTAAACAACTCGATGTACCACTGTATAAACTACCGATATTAGCGCTGGAGTTTTATAAATTGTATCAACCTGCTATAAAAGATCTTATTTTGTTCCATGGGATGAAGGAAGTATTAGATGAACTACATAAAAAAGGCTACGGAATTGCAGTCATATCATCGAACTCAGAAGAGCATATTCGGGCGTTTTTACAAAAGAATGATATAGAAAATATACAAGAAGTGTATTGTTCTAAAAATTTGTTCGGTAAAGACAAGATGATAAAAAGATTTTTAAAATCGAAAAAGATAACAGAGAAAGATATGTTATATGTCGGTGATGAACAGCGAGACGTAGCAGCGTGTAAAAAGGCTGGAGTGAACGTAATTTGGGTATCTTGGGGATATGATGTTATTGAAACAGTGAAAAAAGATGCACCAGATTACATGGTTCATAAGCCGATGGAAATTGTGCAAGTAGTACAAGGAGCGTATTCTTAATATGAATACACTGCGAGCAGGCATTCATCATATTGAATTTTGGGTAGCAAATTTAGAGGAGTCCATTTCTTTTTATAATAAGTTGTTTTCCATAATTGGGTGGAGAAAGTTAAATGAAGTAGCATATAGCACAGGAGAAAGTGAAATATACTTTAAAGAAGTAGATGAGGAAATTGTAAGGACGTTAGGGCCTAGACATATTTGTTATCAAGCTATTCATAGAGAAGTAGTTGATGAAGTAGCAGATTTTCTTTCTAGTACGAAAGTGAAGGTAATACGTGGTCCAATTGAAATGAATCATTATTCGGAAGGTTACTATACGATTGATTTTTACGATCCGAATGGATTTATTGTAGAAGTTGCCTATACACCAAATGCAGAAATGTAAGGGGAATAGATATGAAGATAATTACAGCACGGCAAAGCAATATACAAATAGTAAAAGATGCAGCGAATATTGAAGAAATTTCTAAAGGTTTTTCGCCTGATAAGAAATATATAATTACGAATGCAAATAATGAAAAATATTTATTTCGGACAGGCGATATAAAAGAGTATGAAAGAAAGAAAATAGAGTTTCAAATTTTAAATGAAATGGTAAAACGTAACGTACAGGCACAAAGGCCAATTGAAATAGGTATATTGGAAGAAGAAGGTGTATGCTATAGTATTTTTTCATATTTAGAAGGGGAAGATGCGAAGAAGCTATTGCCTACGTATTCACCAAAAGAACAATATGATATTGGTATAGAGGCAGGAAAAGATTTAGCAAAAATGCATACATTTGAAGCTCCTAAGGATATACTTCCATGGTATGAAAGAGCTATGAAAAAACATAGTAAATATGTAGAGGTATACAAAACATGCGGAATAAAAATAAAAAATGATGATAAAATCATAAAGTTTATAGAGGAAAATGAAATATATTTAAAGAGCCGCCCGAATCGATTTCAACACGATGATTTTCATTTAGAAAATATAATTGTACGGGATGGAAAATATGTAGGTGTTGTTGATTTTAATGGCTATGACTGGGGCGACCCAATTCATGATTTCGTAAAAATTGCACTGTTTGCAAGGGATATTAGTATTCCGTATTCAATTGGACAAATAGAAGGATACTTTAATAGGAAAATACCAGAGGAGTTCTGGAAATTATACACGGTGTATATTGGCATGACAGTTTTCTCCTCAGTTGTCTGGACATTACGAGCAGCGCCGCATATGTTAGATGATATGTTAGAGCGTCTTACTATAGTTTTAGAGGATCATAATAACTTTGAGTTATCCAAGCCAATTTGGTTTCAACCAGATAAGATTGATATGAAATAGAAAAGGTAGGTGTGATTCGCACCTACCTTTATTTTTTACCATCAAGATACTTATTTAATTTTCTTAAATGTAAGCGGCTGAGTACTTAATGTAGCTGGTACATGTAACTGAAGGGATGGGAATTCACCACTTACATTCATTTCATAAGCGAATAATAAGCTCATTTTCATTTGGAATAAGTCAACTTTTGTGGAGAAGATGTCGTAATGATGATGCCCTAATTGAATATCCATTTCCATAAATTGTACATATAACGAATCATCTCGTTTGTATACTTGTAATGTTCCGTATGCAGGATGTTCAAAAGTACCAGTATAATCCTCTAACTTGTGCGAAGGTGTAGTCCCTTTAATTTGTTCAGGGAGGGATTCAGTTGCTTCTTTCATCATTTCCTTCATTTTTTTAGTATCTTCTACAGCACGTTTATGCCAATCAATGGATTCTAATTCAAGTAGTTCGTCATAAATTTGATTAGCGAGATAAGTAGGAAGTAATGTTCCTCCAGCATTCGTTAAAATGACAAGGCCTATGTTTTCTGTTGGTATGAATGAAACAAGCGCTGAAAATCCATCGATATTACCGCCATGATGAATCACTTTTTTACCACGATAAGCGCTAATAAACCAACCAAGACCGTAACTATTTAATGGAGATTCAGGGAGTGATAAAACCGGTTGGTCTGGAATTGAATTGTGTGGTGTATACATTTGTTGTAATAATTCAGAGGAGATTAATTCATGATCTCCAAATTTTCCTTCATTTAAGTGGAGAAGTACCCAATTTGTCATATCTTCAATTGTGGAATTAATACACCCAGCAGCGCCAACTGTATCGATGTTACGGAATGGAACTGCTTTTATTTCACCGTCATTTTCAATGTAAGGTAAAGCGTAATCATCTGTAGTTTGTGAATCGTTAACAGAGAAGTTTGTATGTCTCATATTTAAAGGTTCTAAAATATGTTCTGTAGTGTATTGCTCCCACGTTTGATTTGTAATGTTTTCAACAATGTAGCTAATTGTTGCATACATTAAGTTGTTATATAGAAATGCAGTCCGGAACGGTGCATCAAGTGGTAAATGTTTTATTTTTTCAACGAGATCTTTTCGAGATAAGGAAGAACTGTACCAAAGAGCCTCATGACGACTCACTCCAGTTCGATGAGAAGCTAAATCCCGTCCTGTAACTTGTGAGCTAGCAAGTAGTTCAGATAAAGTAAAGTTAGGTATATAAGACGAGACAGGAGCATCCCAATTAAACTTTTTTTGCTGTGCTAACAAGCTTAATGAAAGTGTACCAAACGCTTTCGTTGAGGAACCGATTGCGAATCGAGTATTCGGTGTAACAGCCTCTTTTGTTTCTATATTACGATAGCCGAAACCTTCTGAAAGAATAACTTCACCGTCTTTTATAACAGCGACAGCAACACCAGGAACATTTAAATCCTTCATCATTTTTTCAACCGTGGTTTGTAAAGAAGTCATAACAGGTGTTTCAATTTTAGACATATTTCTAACCTCCAAATATAAATTTTGATCTACCGCACTATACTTTCGGTAATAGAAAATGAAAACCTTTTAAAATATGGAAAGTTAATAATTTTGTAAGAATTAGCGCAAGAAATTTTATTAATTAAGATTATTAAATTTACCATTTTTCATGTTATGATAAATTCCATATACGATTGAAAGAAGGTTTTCCTACATATGAAACATGCTGAAAATGAATACTTAAATTTATGCCGCCATGTAATGGAACATGGTACGAAGAAAGAAGATCGTACAGGGACAGGAACTGTATCTGTATTTGGATATCAAATGCGTTTTGATTTGAGCAAAGGATTTCCTTTATTAACGACAAAAAGAGTACCATTTCGCCTTGTAGCAAGTGAACTACTTTGGTTTATGAAAGGTGATACAAATATTCGCTATTTATTGCAGCATAATAATAACATTTGGAATGAATGGGCGTTTAAGAGCTGGGTAGAAAGTGATGAGTATACTGGTCCTGACATGACTGATTTTGGTCTTCGCTCACAACAAGATGAAGAATTTAAAGTACAGTACGATGAGCAAATGGAATTGTTTAAAAAGAACGTTTTAGAAGATGATGAGTTCTCAAATAAATATGGTTATTTAGGAGACGTTTACGGTAAACAATGGCGTGCTTGGAAAACGACAGCTGGTGAGACACTTGATCAATTAAAAGATGTAATTGAAATGATTAAAAAAACACCAGACTCACGTCGTTTAATCGTTTCTGCTTGGAATCCTGAAGACGTACCGAGTATGGCATTACCGCCTTGTCATACATTATTCCAATTTTATGTAGCGGACGGAAAACTTTCTTGTCAGCTATATCAAAGAAGTGGTGACATATTCCTTGGAATTCCATTTAACATCGCAAGTTATTCACTACTAACACATTTAATTGCACATGAATGTGGTCTTGAAGTAGGAGAATTTGTTCATACAATTGGAGATGCACACATTTATACAAATCATTTTGAACAAGTAGAAAAGCAATTGGCACGTGAACCACGTCCATTCCCGAAACTTACATTAAATCCAGATGTGAAATCTGTGTTTGATTTTGAAATGGAAGATTTAATGATTGAAGGATACGATCCGCATCCAGCAATTAAAGCACCGGTTGCAGTATAATTGTAGAGGAGATGAAAAAATGATTGTTTCATTTATGGTCGCGATGGACGAAAATAGAGTAATTGGTAAAGATAATAATTTACCTTGGCGTTTACCGAGTGAATTACAATACGTGAAGAAAACAACGATGGGCCACCCGCTTATTATGGGAAGAAAGAACTATGAAGCGATTGGTAGACCACTGCCTGGAAGACGTAATATTATTGTAACTCGTAATGAAGGGTATCATGTTGAAGGCTGTGAAGTTGTTCATTCTGTAGAAGAAGTATTTGAACTATGTAAAAATGAAGAAGAGATTTTTATTTTTGGCGGAGCGCAAATTTACGATCTCTTTTTACCTTATGTAGACAAGTTATATATAACAAAAATCCATTATGCATTTGAAGGAGATACATTCTTCCCAGAAATGGATATGACAAATTGGAAAGAGATTTTTGTAGAAAAAGGTTTAACGGATGAAAAAAACCCGTATACGTATTATTACCATGTATATGAGAAGCAACAATAATAAAAAAGATTGATGTGAGAATTCACGTCAATCTTTTTATTTGTATTCACCAATATAAGTTTATAGATGAGATTCGATAGTGCTATAATGATAGGTAGCATGTAAAAATGCTAAAATTTTCAAAAGTACTAATATAGAAAGAGGAGGAGAATCGATTGAGAAAGATATGGGGGATTCTTTTTCTTTGCTTAACATTCATGTTAGTTGGATGTGGTAAAGAAGAAAAACCACAAGAAGCGTTTGATACATATGTAAAAGCGTGGAATAAACAAAAATTTGCAGATATGTATGATCAACTATCAAAAAATGCAAAAAAAGATATTTCAAAGAAAGAGTTTACTGAGAAATATGAAAAAATTTATTCTGGTATCGAAGTGAAAGACTTAAAGGTAGAAACAGGGGAAGTAAAAGAAGATAAAAAAGATGAAGGTCCTGTTCCTTTTAAAGTAAGCATGGATACAGTTGGTGGTAAAATCACATTTGGTCATGAAGCAAAAATGGTGAAAGAAAAAGATGGAGATAAAGAATCTTGGAAAATAGATTGGACTCCTGATTTTATTTTCCCTGGCATGACGAAAGATAGTAAAGTGCGTATGCAGACAACACAGCCAAAACGTGGTGAAATATACGATCGTAATGGAAAAGGTCTTGCAACGAATGGGAAAGCTTCTGAAATCGGATTGATTCCTGAAAAGTTAGGCGATACTGCTCCGCAGACGAAAGAAACAGTAGCGAAGTTATTAAATATGTCTGTAGAAGAAATTGATCAAAAATTAGCTGCTAAATGGGTAAAACCAGGGTATCTCGTACCAATTGGAATTTTGCCTGAAGGGGCAACACAAAATACGTACATTGATTTACCAGGTGTTTCAACAAAACCTGTAAATGTTCGTACATATCCGTTAGGGGAAGCGGCAGCTCATCTGACTGGTTATATTGGAAAGGTAAATGCTGAAGATTTAAAAACGCTACAAAAGAAAGGCTATCAAGCTGATGACCCAGTTGGTAAAGCTGGCTTAGAGCAAGTATTAGAGGAAAAGCTACGCGGTAAAAAAGGTGGCCGTGTCTTTGTAGAAGATGCGCAAGGAAAAGAAATTAAAAATTTAGCAAAAACAGATGCTGTTGATGGAGAAAATGTAACTTTAACTATTGATAGTGTTGTTCAAGAAAAAACGTATAATGAAATGAAGGGCGAAGCTGGTTCAAGTGCAGCAATTAATCCGAAAAGTGGAGAAACAATTGCACTAGTAAGTAGTCCAGCATATGATCCTAATATAATTGCACGAGGGACATCAAAGGCACAACGCGAAGCGTGGAATAATGATCCGAAAAAACCAATGACAAATCGCTTTACACAATTGTCGGTACCAGGTTCTGTATTTAAACCTATTACAGCTGCAATTGGTCTTGAAACGAAAACGATTGATCCAAAAGAAGAGTTGAAAATTGAAGGATTAAAATGGACAAAAGATTCTTCTTGGGGTAATTACTATGTAACGCGTGTGAAAGATGCAAATCCGATTGATCTTGATAAGGCGATGAAATACTCGGATAATATTTACTTCGCACAAGAAGCTTTAAAAATCGGAAAAGACAAGTTTATGAGTGAAGCGAAAAAATTCGGATTCGATGAGAAACTACCAATTGAATATGGATTCCCTGCTTCTAAAATTGCAAATGACGGCATTAAAAATGATATTCAAATGGCAGATACAGGATATGGACAAGGACAAGTATTAATGACTCCTCTTCATTTAGCTTTAACGTATGCGCCAATTGTAAATGATGGAACGATTCCGTCACCGTATATTATTAAAACAGATAAACAACCAAAAGCTTGGAAAGAAAATGTAATTTCTAAAGGAAATCAGGATATATTAAAAACTGCAATGACGAAAGTAATTAATGATCCAGATGGTACAGGGAAAATTGCTAAAATTGATGGCATGACTCTTGCTGGAAAAACAGGTACAGCGGAATTAAAAGTATCAAAAGAGGCCGAAGGAAAAGAACTAGGTTGGTTCGCTGCATTTGATTTAAATTCACCAGATATGGTCATTACAATGATGATTGAAGATGTAAAAGGTAGAGGCGGAAGTAATATTCCAGCTGAAAAAGTAAAACATGTATTTCAAAAATAATATGTAATAGAAGGCTATCTCTATAAGTTGTAGAGGTAGCCTTTTTATATGAAAGAGTTCTTAATATCTGTATACTAAATTTTAAGGAAACAAAGTAAATCATTAACTTACGAAAAAAAAGTAGCTATTTTTTATTGACATTGATTAAAACTTTTTGTATTATACTTACATAAGGTAAGTTGTTAACTTTTAAAAAATAAATCTTGAATTAAAGATAAAGAGAAAAAAGGGAGAGAATACAATGACAAAAGTACTATTTATTACAGCAAATCCAAATTCAGCAGAAGGTTCTTTCGGAATGGCAGTAGGGGAAGCTTTCATCGAAGCTTATAAAAATGAACATCCACAAGACGAAGTTGTAACAATTGATTTATTCAATACTACAGTACCAGCAATTGATGCAGATGTATTTGCTGCTTGGGGTAAATTTGCAGCAGGTGAAGGCTTTGAAGCTTTAACTGAAGTTCAACAACAAAAAGTAGCAGCAATGAACACAAACTTAGAAACATTTATGAATGCAGATCGTTATGTATTCGTAACTCCAATGTGGAACTTTAGCTATCCACCAGTAGTAAAAGCATACTTAGATAACGTAGCAATCGCAGGTAAAACATTCAAATATACTGAAAATGGTCCAGTCGGCTTATTAGAAGGTAAAAAAGCACTTCACATTCAGGCAACAGGTGGCGTATATTCTGAAGGAGCATACGCAGCTGTAGACTTCGGTCGCAATCACTTAAAGACTGTATTAGGATTTGTCGGTGTAAATGATACTGAATATATCGCAGTTGAAGGTATGAATGCAAACCCTGAAAAAGCACAAGAAATTAAAGAAGCAGCAATTGCTAATGCTCGTGAATTAGCAAAACGTTTCTAATATAGAATGCTTAAAAAGTCCAAACACTTGCTGTTTGGACTTTTTTTCTTCTTTTTCCTTCGTTTGTCTAGTATAATGAAGGTCGGAATGATAATAGGTGGGGGTTCTGTATGATTCAAACGTTTTTTAAAATCTTTTATTTAATTTTAATCGTAATTGCGATTACACCGAGAATGTGGCGTCTTAAAAGACAAGTAAATACGATGGCGCCAAAAGAAAAAGATAATGCTGTGTATAAAACGACAAATTGGTTTGGTAAGAAAATGGTACGTGTAGCTGGAGGGGCAGTAGAAGTGAAAGGACTTGAAAATGTTCCGAAAGACAAGCCAGTACTAGTTGTAAGTAATCACCAAAGTAATATGGATATCCCTGTTTTACTAGGTTACTTAAATAAACCAATTGGATTCGTTTCAAAAGCAGAGATTAAAAAGTTCCCAGTTGTACCAACTTGGATGGAACTTATGAATTGTGTATTTATGGATCGTAGCGATCGTCGTCAATCTCTTCAAGCGATTAAAGATGGAATTGAACTATTAAAGAATGGACATTCTATCGTAATTTTCCCTGAAGGAACGAGAAGTAAGGGTGGCGAAGTTGGAGAGTTTAAGGCTGGTAGTTTTCATCTTGCAGTAAAGTCAGGTGTAGCAATTTTACCTGTAACGTTAGATGGTACATATAAGATGTTTGAAGCGAATGGAAATCGTATGAAGCCAGCTCATGCAACAGTAACAATTTCTAAGCCGATTACACCTGAAGATTATGCGAATATGGATATTAAAGAATTAACGAAGCATACACAGGAAGTTATCGCATCACAATTACATAAGTAATAAAAAAGGATTCAGCTTATAGTAAGCTGAATCCTTTTTTATTATGCTGTAGGTAAGACATAAAAGAGTACACAGAAGAACATCATCGCACTACCACCTAAAACGAACAGGTGCCATATGGCATGGTTGAAAGGTAGCTTTTCCCAAAGGAAGAATATAGCTCCGACAGAATATAAAATTCCACCTGCTAAAAGTAGTGAAAAACCATGTCCAGTTAGATTTTCATAAAGTGGTTTAATGGCAACGATTATGAGCCAACCCATAATGATGTAACATAAGGTTGAAGCCTTTATAAAGCGACGTACAAAGAAAATTTTGAAGACGATACCTCCGATTGCTAGTGTCCATATTATAGCAAGCAACGTCCATCCTAATGGGCCACGAAGTGTAATAAGTAGAAAAGGAGTATACGTGCCAGCAATCAATAAGTAAATGGCTGAATGATCTAAAATAGTAAATATTTTTTCTACTTTAGGATGATGAATGCTATGTAGTAATGTTGAAAACAAGTACAGTAAGAACATGCTTACACCATAAACAGTAAATGCAACTACAGCTGATGCGGTACCGTGCTTAGAAGCATGAATAATCAATATGATTAAGGCAGGGATGCTTAAAATGGCACCGATACCATGTGTAATTGCATTTGCAATTTCTTCTTTTACAAATTGGGTCATTCGTGTCATTTTTTCAGTCATAATGCAAATCCTTTCTACTATCATAAAATAATATGTCATTTCCCTTACCATATCATACACAAGAGCAATAGAAAATGAAATTTGTATAATTGATTATATTTTTGAATTTTTTTGATAAAAGACAATGGATTTGTTGACGTTTTCAAACTTTTTTGACAAAATAAAATTATGTAATAGTAGGACAAGGAAACTACTAATAAAGGGGATGGGGAAATGTTTTCAAATATTGGCTTTCCAGGGTTAATTTTAATTTTAGTAGCAGTACTCATTTTATTTGGACCTAAAAAATTGCCGGAAATCGGGAAGGCTTTAGGGGAAACGTTAAAAGAGTTTAAAAAATCAACGAAAGAATTGACAGATGACGCATTTCAAGAAAAGGAAAAGAAAGAAAAAATGTAGTGTATTTTCCTTGTAATGGATAAATAAAGTGTGGTGAACGAGATGGAAGATCGGGAAATGAGCGTAGTAGAACATATTGTTGAGCTTCGAAAAAGAGTAATATATACGGTGTTATCCTTTGTACTATTTTTAATTATTGGATTTACTTTTACAAAGGATATTTATTTTTGGCTTGTAAAAGATTTACCAATGAAATTAACTGTTCTCGGTCCAAGTGATGTATTGTGGATTTTTTTCTCGATTGCTACAGTATTTGCTATCGTTTGTACAATTCCTTTTGCTGCTATACAAATTTGGTTATTTGTAAAACCGGGTTTACATCCAAATGAACAAAAGATGACAATAATGTATATACCGGTATTGTCTATATTATTTCTCGCAGGTTTATGTTTTGGATATTTCATTGTAATGCCGTTTCTATTTCACTTTTTAACTACGATAGGTAATGAAATGTTTAATACGATGTTTACGACAGAAAAGTATTTTCATTTTGTACTTAATTTAACAGTTCCATTTGCTGTGATTTTTGAATTGCCAGTCGTTGTAATGTTTTTAACTAGTATTGGAATACTTACGGCGGAATTTTTAATAAAAATAAGAAGGTATGCTTACGTAGCATTAATTATCATTGCATCTTGTATATCACCGCCAGACTTTTTATCTCATAGTTTAGTTGCAGTGCCGCTTATTTGTATTTATGAAGTAAGTATTGCGTTATCAAAGGTTGTTAGTAAGAGGAAAAAGAAAAGAGAAGAAATGCAGTCGAAAAGTGCCTCGTTATAAAGGCACTTTTTTATTTATTTGTTATACTATAGCTATAAACGTATACAATATATAGAAGAAAAAAATTATAGAATCTCCAAAATTTAGACAAACTTTGCGCTTTTATAAGCTTATACTAAATGTATTAAACAATTGATGGATAATGAGATTCCCGTCTCAGAGATATTTAGGACGGGAAGGTGAATTAGGTGGAGATGAATAGAGTATAAATCTTCTAGCCATAAGGACTACAGAAATCATATAAGTCTGATTTTACTCCACTTTAAACAACGTGTTACAGCGCAAAGTAGAGGAAGTTCAAAAATCCAATGAAAAAGAGGATTGATATTGTGATTACGAAAAGTTTTTATTTCACTCATTCAACAGGGGATTGCATTAAAATATTCGAAATCCCTGTCCTACAGGCACAGCATCCATTATCGTTTCTAATTCAGTCTCGTCTTCAATTATTTATTGCAAAAATTCAAAGACAAAAACACCCAAGATTTTCGTATTCTTTCCGTGAATATTTACAAAATTGTTTGAAGTGGAATGATTATTTAAATGTATATAAAACAAATACCCTTGAAAAAAATGCATGATACGAAGTACGGACAGGGTTAGTAAACTCTGTCTTTTTCATTTTAGATATGAAAATATAATTAATTTGATGAAATTTCGTTCCAAATTGTTGAAAGCAATGGGAATACTAGTATAATAACAAGGAGAGCGTATTGGAAAGGGAAGAAGTATAGTATGCAAAAAATTAAAATTGTAACAGATTCAACGGCAGATTTATCACAAGACGTAATCGAAAAGTATGACATTCATGTTTTACCATTATCAATCTCTGTAAATGGACAAACATATTTAGATCGCGTTGATTTACAACCTGACGAATTTATTGAAGAAATGATTAAATCAGAGGAATTACCAAAAACATCACAACCAGCTATGGGTACATTTGTAGAAATGTATGACAAGCTAGGGGAAGATGGAAGCGAAGTCCTTTCTATCCATATGACAAGTGGAATGAGCGGTACTGTAGCAACTGCAAATAGCGCTGCATCAATGACTGATACAAAAGTAACGGTTGTTGATTCTCAATTTATTACACATGCTTTAGCATATCAAGTAATTGAAGCTGCAAAAATGGCAAATGACGGACGCTCACTAGAAGAAATTTTAAAACGTGTAGATGAAGTAAGAAAGAATACTCGTTTATATGTAGTAGTGGATACATTAGAAAACTTAGTGAAGGGTGGACGTATCGGTAAAGGAAAAGCGTTTATCGGTTCGCTACTTAATATAAAGCCAATTGCTAGTCTTGAAGACGGTGTTTATAATCCTGTAACGAAAGTTCGTAGCCAAGGCCAAATTGTAAAAACATTAGCTAAGTTATTTGAGCAAGATACGGCTGGAAAAGTCGTAAAAGCTGTTGCAATTCCGCATGCGAAAGCAATTCCTTTAGCTGAAAGTATGAAAGCGGCGGTTGAAAAAGTGAGTGGATTTGCTCAATCAGAAATTTTTTATACAACGCCTATTATTAGTACTCATACAGGTCCGGGCGCAATCGGATTTATGTATTTAGCAGAGTAATAAAAAAGCTACTTGAAAATATATTTCAAGTAGCTTTTTTATGTAAATAGAAAGTAAGAAATAAGAAGAGCTACACAGGCACTACCGCTAATGATATAGCGAGTCTGTAAATATTCATTCATAGAAAACACCCTTTATCCCGCTATTTGCGGACAGTAAAACTCTCTACCTTAAATTTAGCTGGAGCAAAGAGGTTAGGTAGCGGGCTGCCCGTAAAAGCTTGATTGGTGAAGGCAAATAATCAGTGGGGATGAAGAAATCCCACTAATTAAAGTTTCACTATAGGATTTTCTATATTATATGTTGGATATAGAAAATCAGTCATTACGTTACACATGTAAAGTTTCAATTTTTTCGTTTATTTGCTTATCATTTGTTGCGTTACTATAAATAAAAGTTTGACCTAAAAAGAGTACATGCAGTTGTTCCCACGGTAACATGCGCAAATTCCAATTATTTCGAAGTCTAGTTATTGCTTCACGAGGTGTTTCATCGGCGAGTGCAAAAGCTCCGTAATGCATTGGTATAAAATGTGTAGCGTTTAAATCTAAATAAGCTTGCACGGCCTCTTCAGGTGAAACATGAGATACTTTCATAAACCATTCTGGTTCATAAGCGCCAATGGGCATAAGAGCAATATCAATTAAAAAGCGTTCACCAATTTCTTTGAAACCTTGGAAATAGCCACTGTCGCCACAAAAATATATGGTTTCCATAGTCGTTTCATTATCAATAATCCATCCGCCCCAGTGAGACGTATTCATATCAAATAAGAATCTTCTCGTCCAGTGCTGAGCAGGTACGAAGTGAAAAGAAACTTCGTTAATTATCGTACTTTCCCACCATTTATACTCTTCTACATGTTTAAATCTCTTACGAGTAAATAATTTTTTTAATCCAATAGGTACAAGATATAGAACATCATCATTCAACTGACGAAGAGTTGAAAAATCTAAATGATCATAATGACCATGTGAAATAAGGACAATATCAATTTTAGGTAGTGCTTCTATAGAGAGTCCAGGTTCTGTAAGTCTTGGAACTAGCTTTAATTTATTAGCCCATACTGGATCTGTTAATATATTAAGTCCATTCGTTTGGATAAGAAAAGTGGAATGCCCAATCCATGTGATAGTCGTTTTTTCAACATTACTTTGCAAAAATGCACTTTGTTTAACGGGTGATTGTTCTACTAAGAAAGAAAAATCTTTTTTGTTTTGCTTTCGTTCTTTACGCCAGCGTAAAAAAGAGCGAATTGATTTTTTTGTACTAACATTATCCATATTTTCATAGCGCTTTGCCATGAACATCACCTCATTTAAAATCGTTGTATTTGTATTGTACCGAAATGTTGTTAAGGAATACAGTGTAAAACATGGATTAATGTTTAAGGAATTGTTAAAAAATAGGGAGAGGTATTTACAAAAGTAACAATGAAATTAGTTTTATCACTTTTATTTAGAGAAATAATAGTAAAAAAATATATTTTGTCTAGTAATTCGCTTGAAATAAAGAAGTAACATACGTAAATTCGTACGATTTCGTGAACAAATGTAGTAAACAATTTTCTCGTAGTGTTAACTTTTGTTATTATAAACATAACCTATTTAAATTTAGGATAGAGAAAAGAGGTTTATAAATGAAGCGTTATCAAAAAATAATTGGTCTTATGGTTGTATTTTGTCTCTTTGTACTTGCTGGATGTAGTGAATCAGGTTCAAAGCTTCGTAAACCATTAAATTGGGATTTAGAAACCTTCCAATTTACAAATCAAGATGGAAAGAAATTTGGTACAAAAGATTTAAAAGGGAAAGTTTGGGTTGCAGATTTTATGTTCACAAATTGTCAGACAGTTTGTCCACCAATGACTGCAAATATGGCCAAGCTTCAAAAGATGGCAAAAGAAGAGAAATTAGACGTTCAGTTTGTTTCATTTAGTGTAGATCCAGACCTTGATAAGCCAGAAAATCTGAAAGCTTTTATTCAAAAGTTTACAGAGGATACTAGTAACTGGAATTTATTAACGGGGTATTCGTTAGAAGATATTACAAAGTTTTCAAAAGATAATTTCCAATCACTTGTTGATAAGCCGGAGAACGGTCAGGTCATGCATGGGACATCATTTTATTTAATTGATCAAAACGGAAAAGTAATGAAAAAGTATAGTGGCATTAGTAATACGCCATACGAAGACATTATACGTGATATGAAGCGATTAGTGGGTTAAAAATAAGGGTGCATAGCACCCTTATTTTTTTTGTATTAGTCTATCGATAAAATGTCATGTTGCTGGGGAAGTTTCGGTGCACGAATTTCTAATACGCCGTTTTGATAAGAAGCTTTTGCCGCTTTTTTATTAATTGAATACGGCAATTTAATCAATCTTGATGCTTCTGAAATGGAACGTTCTCGGCGATAATAGTTATGGGATGTTTGTTCTTCTTCCTCTTCAAGTATCTCTTCTTTTACAGAGACTTTTAAGTATTCACTTTGTATTTCAATTTGGATTTGTTCTTTTTGTATACCTGGTAGTTCAGCTGTAACAACGAGTTCTTCACCAACTTCATATAAATCTACAGGGAATGTTAATAAACGGTTTCCTTTTTGGAAAAAATGATTTAAATCAGCGATTACATTGCGAAGAGGTGTTTGCTCGAAGAAATCATCAATTTGCTTTAAGTAATTACGAACCGGTGGGCGAGAAGAATCTTTTTTTTCTTCACTCATGGTATTCCCTCCTAGAAATCAATTTGCAATATCATATGACAAAAGCGGAGAAAGGTGAGTGCCTAGTTTTCATGTTTTCATAAAAAATTGTTAAAAATGTGAAATGGAGTGATTTTTTTATAGTTTTTGGTCGCCATATTCAGTTGATTATGCTAGTATAAATAGGGTTGATATAGTAGTATAGAGACAGAATGAAAACTGAAAGAGGGTAAGAAGTATGTGTGGTTTTGTAGGATGTTTATGTGAAAACCCTAGAGAGTTTTCAGAAACAGAAAAACATCAATTTGAAAATATGAACACGATGATTTTCCACCGTGGTCCAGATGACGAAGGATATTTTCGTGATGAACATGTACAATTTGGCTTCCGCCGTTTAAGCATCATTGACTTAGAGGCAGGACATCAGCCGCTAACTTATGAAAATGATCGATATGTAATTATTTTTAATGGTGAAATTTACAACTATGTAGAATTACGTGAAATGTTACTTGAAAAAGGTGCAACGTTTGCAACGCAATCTGATACAGAAGTTATCATTGCATTGTATGCACATATGAAAGAAAAATGTGTAGACTACCTTCGTGGTATGTTTGCATTTATGATTTGGGATCGTGAGGAAAAGAAACTTTTCGGTGCACGTGACCACTTCGGTATTAAACCTTTATACATCGCACAACAAGGTGATACTACATTCTTCGCATCTGAGAAGAAAAGTATTATGCATGTGATGGAAGATAAAGGCGTTAATCCAACGTCACTACAACATTACTTTACGTACCAATATGGTCCAGAGCCAGAAACGTTAACAATTGATGTTAATAAAATCGAGCCTGGTCATTATTTCGTAAAAGAAATCGGTAAAGAGATGGAAATCCATCGCTACTGGAAACCTTATTTCAACGCTTCAAGTGCAACGAAAGAGGAGCATATCCAAGCAATTCGTGATGTGTTATATGATTCAGTAAAAGTGCATATGCGTAGTGATGTACCAGTAGGTTCATTCTTATCTGGTGGTATCGATTCATCTATCATCGCTTCTATCGCAAGAGAAATGAATCCAAATCTTTTAACATTCTCTGTTGGTTTTGAGCAACGTGGTTTCAGTGAAGTTGATGTTGCGAAAGAAACAGCTGAGAAATTAGGCGTTAAAAACCATAACGTATTCATTTCAGCGAAAGAATTTATGGATGAGTTCCCAAAAATCATTTGGCATATGGATGATCCTTTAGCTGATCCAGCAGCTGTACCATTGTACTTCGTTGCGAAAGAAGCACGTAAACATGTAACAGTTGTTCTTTCAGGTGAAGGCGCAGACGAGCTATTTGGTGGTTATAACATTTACCGTGAGCCAAACTCACTAAAAATGTTCTCTTACATTCCTAGCCCAGGTAAGAGCGTTCTAAAAGCATTAAGTGGTGCTCTTAAAGAAGGATTTAAAGGTAAGAGCTTCTTAGAGCGTGGATGTACACCAATTGAAGAGCGTTACTATGGAAATGCTAAAATCTTCCGTGAAGAAGAAAAAGCTGAATTAATGAAGTATTACAATGAAAGTGTTAACTATATGGATATCACGAAACCATTGTATAACGAGATTAAAGATTATGATGATGTAAGTAAAATGCAGTACATTGACATGTTCACATGGTTACGCGGTGACATTTTATTAAAAGCTGATAAAATGACAATGGCAAACTCATTAGAACTTCGTGTACCGTTCTTAGATAAAGAAGTATTCGATGTTGCATCTAAAATTCCAACTGAATTTAAGATTGCTAACGGAACTACGAAAGCTATTTTACGTGAAGCAGCACGCGGAATCGTTCCAGATCACGTATTAGATCGTAAAAAACTTGGATTCCCAGTACCAATTCGTCACTGGTTAAAAGACGAAATGCATGATTGGGCTATAAATATTATAAACGAAAGTAAGACAGAGCATTTAATCGACAAACAGTATGTATTAAACTTACTGGAAGCACATTGTGCAGATAAAGGCGATTATAGCCGTAAAATTTGGACTGTACTTGCGTTTATGGTATGGCACCAAATTTATGTTGAGCATAAATACGATACGAATAAGTTCCATGAAGAAACAAAACGTGCGTATAGCTTAGTTTAATTAGAAAAACCTTAAGATCGCATACGGTCTTAAGGTTTTTTTCATAAATAGGAAGTATTATTGATACAATAATAGTAAAAGGATGGACAACATATGATTACGTTTGAGAAAGTTACTGTAGAAAATGAAAGCGTTGTTAAAGAAATGTTTAAATCGCATAGTTTAGGTGAGAAAAAGGTACAGTACTGTGTGAAAGTTGATGATACATATATTGGTGTAATAGATTATAGTGTACAAGAGGAACGGGCTGTTTTATCACAGCTAATTATTCATTTTGATTACCAAGGTTACGGTTATGGTACAAATACGTATTTTACATTTGAAGAAATGATGAAACAAAGAAATGTGAAAGAAATAAAAGTGCTACAAGAGAAATTAACAGAAAAGGCGAAGTCTTTCATAGAGAGTTTTGGTTTTACTTCAGAAGATGAAGAGTATGTAAAGAAAATATAACGATGATTATTTATGCGATACAATAAATATAAGGCAGGTGGATGTATGACGATGACTTCTGGTCTTGTATTAATTGGAGGGTGCTTTATAGTAGCAGAATTATGTCATATAATCATTCGGAAAAGAATGAGTAAGAAAAAAAAGCCATATGAATTACAATACATCCCTGTCTTTTTCATTATGTTTTGTATGCTTAGTACATTACAAAATCTAATGAACTTTCCACCACTTGTAAATGTTTTTTTAAAGTTTGGTTTACTTTATAGTGGTGTTGGAATAGCACTTTTATTTATTTTATTTTGCATACGTTATGTTCACTATCAATCGTATATATTTATTTTAAATTGGTTAAAGCAAGATGATAGAAACCGCCTTACATAAGGCGGTTTTTTTATTTGCAATTGTAACAGAACTTGTACATTTCACATAAAATAGGACGAGTAGAAATGCGAACATATTACAAGAAAGGGGCGGGGCAATAAAATGAAACTTGTTATAGACGCAGGGCACGGTGGATATGATTCTGGTGCTGTTGGTAATGGTTTAGTAGAAAAAAACTTAACACTTCAAATTGCTAGACGCGTTCGAGACATTTTAACGGTAAATTACCCAATTACAATTAAAATGACACGTGATAGTGATGTGTTTATTTCTTTATCGGAACGTGCTAATATTGCTAATGCTTTCAGTGCGGATTATTTTATTTCATTTCATATTAATAGCGGCGGGGGTACAGGTTTTGAAAGTTATATTTATAATGCGTTATCCAATAGCAGCACTGCATATGCAAAGCAACAAAAAATGCATACAGCTGTCAATCCTGTATTAATAAAATACGGTCTTCGTGATCGAGGAGCAAAAAAAGAAAATTATGCGGTATTAAGAGAAACCGCAATGGATGCAATTTTAACTGAGACTGCTTTTATTGATACAGCGTTTGATGCGAATTTATTAAAAAATCCACAATTTATTGAAGATCTAAGTCAAGCGTATGCAAATGGAATAGCAGCTATTTTGGGAGTAGCTCCAAATCCACAACCCCCTAACCCACAACCGACACCTCAAACGAAGGGAATCGCTTATGTTCTTGGGAAAAATGTAAATTTAAGAAATGGTCCATCAACTTCTTCCTCAGTTATTCGTCAATTAAATTCTCCAGAATCTTACGTTGTATATCAGGAAAGTAACGGATGGCTAGATTTGGGGAATGGACAATGGGTGTATAATGATCCTTCGTACATTAATTTTGTAAAGACAAGCAATAGTGATGGAAGCCCGATTGGGGTTGCATATATACAAGGGATGAATGTAAATTTAAGAAGTGGTCCATCAACTACATCTGCAGTTATCCGCCAATTAAATTCTCCAGAATCTTATTTAGTATATATAAATGAAAATGGTTGGTTAAACCTTGGGGGAAATCAGTGGGTATATAATGACTCAGCGTATATTAAGTATACTCAATATTAGGAATTGAAATGATAGTGCAATATGGATGCGTATCCTTGTTATGTATAACAAGGATACGCATTTTAATAACAACATTTTTTTTCATACTTATGCACTATGTTTTAAAAAGAAACATTAGAAAAGCGGATAGAATCTAAATAGTATATATTAAAAAAGTTATCTTATATACATTGACAATGTATGTAAGATACATTAATCTTTAAATGTTAATGATAATCGATTTCATCTAGGGAGGACATATGATACATACTAAAAAACTAATTATGTTCTGCATTATGATACTCATGGTTGTAATTGCAGGATGTAGTAAAGAAGAGAAAAAAGAAAATAATATATCAGCGAAAGCAAAAGATTCATATACGGTAAAGCATGCAATGGGTGAAACGACAGTAAATGGTACACCTAAAAAAGTTGTTGTTTTAACAAATGAAGGCGCAGAGGCTCTCCTAGCTGTGGGCGTAACGCCAGTGGGGACTACGAAACCACGTGCTGGTGATGAATGGTATCCTCATTTAGCGAAAGAGTTAAAAAACACGGAAGTTGTAGGAACTGAACGTGATATTAATTTAGAGGCTGTAATGAAGCTTAAGCCAGATTTAATTATCGGAAATAAAATGCGTCATGAAAAAATATATGATCAGCTAAAAGAAATCGCACCAACTGTTTATGCAGAAACATTACGCGGTGATTGGAAAGAAAACTTTACACTTTATACAAAAGCTGTAAATAAAGAAAAAGAAGGGCAAAAAGCTCTTGATGATTATAAAAAACGCATTGAAGGAATGAAAGAGAAGTTAGGCGATAAATTGAATTCTAAAGTTTCTATTATTCGTTTCGTGCCAGGTGATGTTCGTATTTATCAAAAAAACTCATTCTCGGGCGTTGTTTTAAATGATATTGGATTTAAACGACCACCATTACAAGATAAAGATGATTTTGCGATAAAAGGAATTACAAAAGAGCAGATTCCAAATATGGACGGAGACTACTTATTCTATTTCACGTCTGATAAAGATGCAGATAAGAATAATGAAGGAAATTCGTTAGCAAAGGAATGGACAGAAGATCCACTCTTTAAGCAACTACAGGCTTCTAAAAATAACAAAGTATTCCAAGTAGATGAGGTAATCTGGAATACAGCAGGCGGTATTAAAGCTGCGAACCTTATGTTAGATGATATTGAAAAATATTTCCTTAAATAAATGATAAAATACATCACTTTTACGAAGTGATGTATTTTTTGTTTGTGAAAATACAGAAAATTCCTTCTTTCAGGGTGTCATAAGTTGTACAATAAAATCAATCATGTGATAAAGGAGTGGGGAAGAATGAAAGCTACTCATAAAGATTGGATCTTGTTTAATGGGAGAATGATTAATACGAAGGAAGAACAGCCGATGGTCGCATTAGAAGAGCGAGGCTTCCAATTTGGTGATGGGATTTATGAAGTATTTAGACTATACGATGGCAAGCCTCATTTATTAGATTTACATTTGGAACGATTCTTTAACTCTATGGCGGAAATAAAACTAATTCCACCATTTACGAAGGAAGAATTAGTAGAAGAGTTATATCAAATGATTAAAAAAAATCAATTTCAAGAAGATGGGAATGTATATTTACAAATATCAAGAGGTGCACAACCGCGCAATCATGTATATGAATCAGATTTACAACCGACATATTTTGCAAATCTTGTTTCGTTCCCAAGACCAGTTGCTTCAATGGAGGCAGGGATTAAGGTGACAGTAGAAGAGGACATCAGGTGGAAGTTTTGCCATATAAAATCTTTAAATTTGCTTCCTAATATCATGATCAAAAACAAAATAAATGAACAAGGGTATCAAGAAGCAATATTAGTACGAGATGGCATTGTGACTGAAGGGTGTCATTCCAATTTCTTTATCGTGAAGAATAATAAGTTGATTACACATCCAGCGGATCATTTCATTTTACATGGTATTACACGTCACTACGTAATTACATTAGCGAAAGAGTTACATATCGATGTAGAGGAACGAGAGTTTTCATTACAAGAAGTATATGACGCTGAGGAGTGCTTCTTTACAGCGACGCCGCTTGAAATATTCCCAGTCGTTCAAATTGGTGATGAACAGTTCGGGGCTGGTGAAAGAGGACCAATTACGAAAAAACTACAAGCTGCATACGAAGAGAGTATTCGTTTATTTAAAGTGACAAATTAATTATGAAGAAAAAAGCTGGTATTCTTCCGGCTTTTTTTCATGATATAATTCAAGCATAGGACAAGTTTTGAAAACGCTGTAAAAAGGGGATTTAATATATGAATTATGAAGATTTTAAAGAAGTAATTCACGGAAGACGAAGTGTTAGAAAGTTTACAGATCAAGAAGTATCTACTAATGATATAAAAGAAATAATTGATTGTGCTCGTTACGCACCAAGTGATACGAATTCACAAACGTGGGAATTCTTAGTTATCATGAATCGAGAGAAGATTAAAGAAATTGAACAAATGACATGGGATGCATTACATAAACTTGCGACAAAAGCAGCAGAAAATGGAGAAGAGAAAGCAGGGAAATTACTTACACGTTCTTTCGGACCATATGCAACAGCTTTCTCGGAGGCACCAGTATTAATCGTATGTTTGGCAACACCATATGAATCAAAGTTCCGTGAAAAGATATTTGATCCAATTGCTTTTGTTCCAGATTCAGTTTGGGAAGAAGAAGGCATTAAGAGTAGCTGTTTAGCGGCACAAAACTTAATGTTAGCTGCACATGCAAAGGGACTTGGTACTTGTCCAATGACAGGGCCAGTATTGCTAGCTCAAGATGAACTGCGCCAATATTTACAAATTGAGCCTGAAAAACAAATAAATATGGTTATTTCACTCGGATTTCCGAAAGATAAACCGAAGAAACTTACAAGAAAAGAAGTAGATGAGATTACAACGTTTGTTTTTTAATTGCTGTATAGAAAAGACATTGAACTAACAATGTCTTTTTATTTTTGAGGGTATGTAATTCATATGTTGGGCTAAAATGATAGATAAGAGGGAATTACTATTTATTTCATAAAAAAAATTAATGTTCTATTAAGGAAAGTATGATACATTAATCGTGAGCAAGATTCTATTTGTTCATGAAAGTGTTGAAAGTAGTCTCAAAATTTAAAAGTTATTTTTGTATAATAAATTATAATGAAGTTACAGGGGGGATGAATTTTGAAAAAATTCATAATCACTGGATTGTCTGTATTGTTATTAGTTGGTTGCGGTGCTCCACAGGAAAAAGAGGACGCGCAATCAAAACAGGAAGAACAAGTTGTAAACGCAAGTGATGAGAATATGGTTGTATTTCCTGAAGGAGCAATGTCAATTGGAGAAGGGAAAGTAAAAGTTATTACTCCAGATGGTACTTCTGAAAACGGCAATATACCGACTGTATTCATCAAAAAGGATACGTTAATTCAGCAAGTTGAATTAGAACTTTCTAATTTTCAAAGTGATAAAGAAACATTCGTATTTGTAGATCAAATGTATACGGATAAACATCAAGTAACTAGTACAACGCAGACAACAGTGCAGTTAAAAGAAAAAACGCTGGAAACAGGTAGTCATACAATTACTGCAGTTCAGTATGAAAACAATGACCCGAAAGGAAAGGTTATTAGTTTTAATCAAGCAACATTTGAGACAAAACCAGCGTCTTAATATGAATAAAAAGTACATTACTCAAAAAGTAGTGTGCTTTTTTGTTTGGACTAGAGTGTGCAAGAGTGAATAACTTATTTCATTTTCTAATACAATTAAATAGGAAGAAATCACTTGTTACTTATGACAGAGAAAGAGGCTGAATACGTGAATCGGTGTATTCGTATCATTTTGATTAGCCTAATGATGGCAGTAATTTGGTTTACGATATAAGAGTTTATGCAAATAACGCTCAATTATCAAATTCATGACTTGTTAATAGGAGCTATTTGTTTTACCATTGTTTATCTATTATATCCCGCACTAACGGGCAGTAAGACCTTACCTTAAAACTCGGTATAGGTGAGGAGATTAGGTGGGAGATCAACTGCCTGTAAATGCACGATTGATGAGGGCTGATAATCATTGGAGATGAACAACCTCTCCAATGATTAAAGTTTCACTTTATGATAAACTCGGATTAAGGTGAGTTTTGCAAGAAAAATGTAGGTATTTCATTTGAAATGTCGAATAGTACATACGATGTCGTAATAACAAATTTTCTATTGTTTACTGTGAAACAGAAGAAGGAGAGATAGTAATGAAACGAGCTCTTATTAATATTGATTATACATATGATTTTGTAGCGGAAAAAGGTGCTTTAACTTGCGGAAAACCAGGACAAGAAATTGAGAATGAAATTGTACATATAACGAAGCAATATATTGAAAATGGGGATTACGTAGTGTTTGCAATTGATAAACATGAAGAAAATGATGAATATCATCCCGAAGCGAAATTATTTCCTCCTCATAATATAGCAGGTACAAATGGTAGAGACTTATTCGGTGAGTTACAAGAAGTATACGAAACATATAAAAATGCTGAGAATGTATATTATATGGATAAAACGCGATACAGTGCGTTTGCTGGAACGGATTTAGAGATGAAGCTAAGAGAAAGAGGAATAGCAGAAGTTCATCTTGTAGGTGTTTGTACTGATATTTGTGTTCTTCATACAGCAGTAGATGCTTATAATAAAGGGTTTAAAATTGTTGTTTATGAAAAGGCGGTTGCATCTTTTAATGCACAAGGACATGAATTTGCACTTGGACATTTTAAATCTTGTTTACATGCAGAAGTGAAATAAAAAAGAGGCCTTTAAAAAGGTCTCTTTTATTTGTCATTGTTCATTGAAAACAGCTACCGCAACGCCTACTAAATTGAGTGGTCTTGATCCGACAACTTCTCTAATTTCTTCCATATACCCTATTGTAGGTAACCTCCTTAAGGAAAAATAAGAGCATATAAACTATTCGTTATTATATAAATATATTCCTCTTTATAAAGATGAGAGATGTCAAATATCTCATGTGTTTTATTTGGTAAAATATACATCAAAAAAGGTCAAATGTTATAATAAAGGCAGAAAGAGATAATCTTTCATTCATAAATAATAAGGAGGAAAAAATATGCGTAATTTATTTCCAGAGATAACAAAACGTCAAAATGGTATTTTTGATTTTGGGCCTTCTTTATTAGAAGGGATGACAGATGCTTTCTTTAAGCCACTGAACATGGATACTTTTAAAGTAGATGTTCATGAGCAATCTGATAAATATACTGTGAAAGCAGATTTACCAGGTTTTCAAAAAGAAAACATTCAAGTTGATTTTGAACAAGATGTATTAACGATTCAAGCAACTAACCATAATGAAGTAGAAGAAAAAAATGAGAATGGCACATATATTCGTAAAGAACGTTCTATAGGTTCTGTAACTCGACGCTTTAGTTTTAAACAAGTTGAGGAAGAAAATGTTAGAGCAAATTATAAAGATGGCGTGTTGACAATAGAATTACCAAAACTGAAAGAAGAAAAAAACAGTAAGACAACAATTAACATCGAATAAAAGAGCTGATGATTTCAGCTCTTTTTTGTACTTAGTTAATAAATTAATTGAAATCGTAATGAGTAGAATAAAGTTGTAATATTAAAAAAATCACTATTAGCTCCCTTTAGATTATTAAAAAGGGTATATTTAAAGGGAAAGGAAAAAGAACAGCTAGACATACTGTTTAAAGTGAATTAGTAATAGAGTCAAAATACATAGTAAGGGTAGTGGCATTTAAGATTAGGATAATAGATTTTTCTGGAACAAACTTAGGCGATTATGAATTTTTTAATTAGTAAGGAAGTGGTTAAATGAGCTTATTAACGTATACGGAAGAATTTTTTAATTATGTACGAGAGTTTTTACTTTTAAGATTTTTACTATTTGCTTTAGTTTTAATCATTATTTCTTTTGTAATAAACCGTATTATTGATTGGTTTTTTAGGAAATCAAGCTTTTTTGATGAAGAGGTAGAGCAGACAATTCAAAGTGTAATTCGATCTATTTTTAGATATATCATTATCATCAGTCTTATCATATATTTAATTAGCCAATTTGTAGATATAAAAAGTATTATTGCAGGTGCAGGGATAGCTGGAGTTGTCATCGGTTTTGCTGCACAACAGATGCTAAAAGATGTTATATTAGGTTTTGCAAGATTAGCGGACAAAGAGTTTCGAGTTGGTGATTTTGTAACTTTTAACGGAACAAATTCAGGAACTATTGAAGAGATTAGTATTCGTTTTATGCAAATTCGTGAATGGTCAGGAAAACTACTTACCATCCCGCACGGAGAGATTAGAACGATACAAAATTTTAATAAAGGATGGATGCGTGTAATTGAACGCATCACGGTAAGTTATCAGGAAGATCCAACAAGAGTGAAGGAATTGTTAGAAGAAGTATGTGTTATATGCAATGAAAAATTGAATCAAACTCTTTATAGAGTAGAGGATGAGGCTGTTGAACCATTTAAATACGTTGGTGTTACAGACTTAAATCCTAACTTGAAATATGTTGGCTATGAATTTTGTATTACAGGTTTAATAAAGCCAGAAGATTATTTTGAAACTTCTAGACAAGTAAGATTTGAATTAATGTCTATGTTCCATAAAAATCAAGTGCAAATGCCAGCAGCGAATATGGTTGTTACTACTGAAGGTTTACAGCATATCCATGGTGGACAATCTTTATCGGACAGCTAAAGTAGAATCGTTTGTTAACAAAAATTCTGCTTCCAAAATTGGATAGAATAACAATAATAAAATGATTGATATAAAGAAAGGGCTGAAGGAATTCGGTTCTTTTTTTATTTATAGAATTTAGAAATTTCTTAATGTTATAATTGTAGTTGGTGATGAGAATGAAC
This sequence comes from Bacillus sp. FSL R9-9497, assembly GCF_038005805.1. Classification (NCBI taxonomy): domain Bacteria; kingdom Bacillati; phylum Bacillota; class Bacilli; order Caryophanales; family Bacillaceae; genus Bacillus; species Bacillus sp. FSL R9-9497. The sequence continues at coordinate 2,141,509 of NZ_JBBOTY010000001.1, forward strand.
TTTGAAGAAAAAGAGATGCGTCGTTTAGAAGCATTAAAAGAAATTGCTGAATTATTAAATGAAGCAACAAACTTACAGGATATGTTAGAAAAAGTGTTGCATACATTGTTACAAGTAATGAATTTACAAACAGGGTGGATATTCTTTATTGATGAAAGTGGAAAGCATAGCATGCTTGTAGACGAAAATTTACCAGAAGCTCTTACGTGGCAAGAGAAGAAGCCGATGTGTGAAGGAAACTGTTGGTGTGTAGAACGTTTTGTAAATGGGAGATTGGAAAAAGCGACTAATATTATTGAATGTAAGCGAATAGAAGATGCAATTGAATGTAATTGGGGAGAGACAGAAGATGTTACACATCATGCGACAATTCCGCTTAGGTCTGGATCAGAAAAATTTGGTCTACTAAATGTGGCTGCACCTCATAAGACTCATTTTTCAGAGGAAGAGTTAGCATTATTAGAATCAATTGCATTTCAAATTGGAACGACAATACAACGTATTCAGTTAGTTGAGAAAGAACGTAAATATGTAGTGGTAGCGGAAAGAAATCGACTTGCACGTGATTTACATGATTCAGTAAAACAATTGTTATTTTCTATTATGCTAACAGCGAAAGGTACTCTGAATATGACGCAAGATAGAGAATTGCAAGAGATGTTAAGTTATATTGGAGAATTATCACAAGAAGCATTACAAGAGATGACTCTATTAATTTGGCAATTAAGACCTGAAGGATTAGAGAAAGGGTTAGCAGAAGCAATTCAAAATTACGGGAAGTTATTAGGAGTTCAAGTGGAAGTTCGAATTGATGGGATGGTTTCAATTGGGGATGAAATAGAAGAAGTTTTATGGCGTATTAGCCAAGAGGCGCTACATAATTGTAAAAAGCATGCTTCGTGTGAAAAGGTACATGTTCTTTTAAAAATAGAAAATAACCAGTTACATTTTTACATAGAAGATAATGGAATAGGATTTATACAAGAACAAGTAAGGGAATCAGCACTTGGTCTGAAAAGTATGAAGGAACGTATTCAGTTAATGAAGGGATCGTTTCAAATTATAACGGAGCTGAAAAAGGGTACAAAAATAGAAATTCAATTGCCGATTTGAAGGGGAGAATAAGATTGAAGATTAAATTGCTACTAGTTGAGGATCATCATATCGTTCGAAGAGGACTTGTATTCTTTTTGAAAACGAGAGAAGAATTTGAAATTATTGGGGAAGCGGAAAATGGCGAAGAGGCATTACATTTCGTGCAAAAAGAAAGACCGGATGTCGTACTAATGGATGTATCGATGCCGAAAATGGATGGAATTGAGGCAACAAAACGTCTAAAGCAATACGATGAGACGATAAAGGTACTTATATTAAGTAGTTTTTCAGAGCAAGATTATGTTATACCAGCACTTGAAGCTGGAGCAGATGGTTATCAATTAAAAGAAGTACAACCTGAGCAACTTGTCGCTTCTATTATTGCAGTACAGCAAGGAAATGCGAATTTTCACCCGAAAGTAACACCTGCATTAATGGGGCGTTCCGCAGTAAAGAAGGAAATAGAAAATCCTTTTTCAATGTTAACGAAAAGAGAACAAGAGGTACTTCGCGAAATTGCAAAAGGAAGAAGCAATAAGGAGATTGCAGCAGAACTTCATATTACAGAACAAACTGTGAAAACACACGTTTCAAACGTTTTAGCTAAATTGGAAGTGGATGATCGTACGCAAGCCGCATTATACGCAGTGAAACATGGAGAGAATTATTCATAAGCATGAATAATTCTGTTATATCGTATGACAGAATACATAGGAGCAATTAAAAATTATAGTAATCCCTAATATAGGTTTTTCTTCTTTCGATAATTAGGTACAATAAAGTGAAACTCTAATCAGTGGAGGACCATCCCCACTGATGATTAGTTCAACTAATCGGTTTTTACAGGATAAAGCTACGATGGAAGGGGAGGATATGCTATGCCTGGTACAAGAAGTGGGATTGGAAAGATTCAGGCTTCGTTAAATGGTTTATCACCGAAATTGCGAAGTATTGCCGAACATATTTTGAAACATCCACAAGATGTTGTACATAAATCTATTACAGAATTAGCTGAAGTTACGAATAGTTCCGAAGCTACGATATTCCGCTTATGTAAAAACCTTGGTTTGCAAGGTTTTCAAGATTTAAAGATTACATTAGCTCGTGAAATTGTACATACACCGATGCAAAATATCCATGAAGAGGTATCAGCAGAAGATAGTATGGTAACTGTTGCTAAAAAAGTTTTTCATTCGCATATTACAGGACTGCAAGATACTTTACATTTGCTTAATGAAACGGCACTTGAGCAGGCTGTACGAGCCTTACAAGAAGCAAGTCGAATTGAGTTTTATGGAAATGGTGGCTCTGGTATTATTGCAATGGATGCGTATCATAAGTTTATGAGAACGGGTATTTCTTGTATCGCTCATACTGATTCGCATTTTCAAATTATGGGGGCAGGTTTACTCTCGGAAAATTCAGTTGTTATTGGTATTTCTCATTCTGGTAGCAATAAAGGATTACTTGAAGCGTTAGAAGTAGCGAAAGCAAGAGGAGCCAAAATTATTGCGATTACGAGCTATAAGAAATCAGCATTAAGTCAACTTGCTGATATAACGTTATATACATCAACACGTGAGACTGAATTCCGCACAGAAGCAAGTTCATCAAGATTAGCACAGTTAAGCTTATTAGATACTTTGTATGTAGGGTTGTCGTTGCAACGACAAGAGGAAACTCTAAAAAATTTACAAAGTATACGTGAAACGATTTCGATGAAGCGAATATAAAAAAAGCTCTTCAAATGAAGAGCTTTCAGACTGTAGACAAACTATTTTTGGAGAGTTCAAATGCTAAAAATAGTTTGTTTCTTATTTTAGGGATAATTTATCCAATGGAATTTATATGTAGTGCTTTCTATACTATAATTTACTATAAGTGAGGAAGGTGTCTTATGAAAATATCTGTTTATGTTGCAAGTGCATTTAGTAAGGATCATAAAGGCGGAAATAAAGCAGGAGTGGTATTTATTGAGAATACATTGACCACTACTCAAAAAATGGAAATAGCCAAACAACTGGGCTATGCGGAAACCGCATTTATATCAGAATCTGAAATTGCTGATTATAAATTTGAGTATTTTACACCAAAAGAAGAAGTTGATTTATGTGGTCATGCCACAATTGGCTCTTTCGCGATACTGATGCATTTAAATAAACTTTTCAGGAATCGCTATACGATTGAAACGAACAGCGGTGTTCTTACTATTACTATAAAAGATGATATCATATTCATGGAACAAAATAAACCGATATTCTATGATGTTGTATCTCCAAACGAGTTCATCGACTGTTTTGATAGTAAAGATATAGAAAATAAATACCCAATTCAAATTGTCTCCACGGGATTAAAAGATATTTTAATTCCTATAAAAAGTGAAACACAATTACATGCACTGCAACCTAATTTTGAAAAAATTAAAGAAATCAGCAAGTATTATAATGTTGTCGGGATGCATCTATATACTTTTAATGACAATCGAATTATATGCAGAAATTTTGCTCCGCTATACGACATCAATGAAGAAGCAGCGACTGGAACTTCAAACGGTGCATTAGCTTGCTACCTTTATGAACAGCACTACTTGCAAAAAGAAGTCTATGTATTTGAACAAGGCTATTCTTTACACTCGCCTTCTGAAATATTAGTTAAATTAGCAACCAATAGCAAAAATAAAATAGAAAAAGTTTATGTTGGTGGCAAAGGATATTACTGTGAAACTAAGTGTTTACATGTAGAAAATATTGAGTGAAGAGCTTTTTTATCGGTAAGAAGTTTGTTAATTTATTTTCTTTTAGAAATATGTGACTTACTTATAGTCAATGATAAACTCTCATTTTTAAAAATTTAAAATAAAGACCGATTTGTGTAATGATTCAAATATTGTTCATAATTTCACAAGTTGTTTATGAAGTGTCATGTTATGATGAAGATGTAATGATGATTGAACACTTAAATTTGGTACAATAACTAGCCAAAGTAGTGAAGAAAGTAGTTGTGAGATAAACTCATTAAAATGCTAAAACACTAAAGGGGAGATCACATATGAAAGCAGTAGTGGTTAATAAAAACAGCAAAGCAAACATCGAAGTGATTGAAAAAGAATTACGTCCGTTACACTCAGGTGAAGCGTTAGTAGATGTAGAATATTGTGGAGTTTGCCACACTGATTTACACGTTGCGAATCATGATTTTGGTAACACTGATGGCCGTATTCTTGGTCATGAGGGTGTAGGTATTGTTACGAAAATAGCTGATGATGTTACTTCACTAAAGATAGGTGACCGTGTAAGTATTGCATGGATGTTCCAATCTTGTGGACGTTGTGAATATTGCGTAACTGGTAGAGAAACATTTTGCCGTGAAGTTAAAAACGCTGGTTATTCAGTGGATGGTGGTATGGCTGAACAATGTATCGTTACAGCTGATTATGCGGTAAAAGTACCAGAAGGATTAGATCCTGCTCAAGCATCATCAATTACTTGTGCTGGTGTAACTACATATAAAGCTATTAAAGTATCAGATATTAAACCTAGTCAACCTATTGTAATCTATGGCTGCGGTGGATTAGGTAACTTAGCTATCCAATATGCTAAAAATGTATTTGGTGCAAAGGTAATCGCAGTAGACATTAATGATGACAAATTAGCCTTAGCAAAAGAAGTTGGTGCTGATATGACTATCAATCCAATTTCTCAAGGTCCTGCTGATAAAATTGTGCAAGAGGAGTTTGGTGGCGCTTATGCTGCGGTAGTAACAGCAGTCTCTAAAGTAGCCTTTAAATCAGCAGTTGATGCAGTACGTGCTTGCGGTAAAGTAGTTGCAGTAGGGCTACCAGTAGAAACAATGGATTTAAACATTCCACGACTTGTATTAGACGGAATTGAAGTAGTTGGTTCTCTAGTTGGTACTCGTAAGGATCTGGAGGAGGCATTTATGTTCGGCGCAGAAGGAAAAGTAGTGCCGGTTGTTCAAACGTGTTCTCTAGATAAAGTACAAAATGTATTCGAAGAAATGGAACAAGGTAGAATTCAAGGGCGTATGGTAATCGATTTTAAACAGCATAATTGTGAGTGTAAATAATTCATTTTAAATATAAAAAGCATGAGTCTAGCAAAGGACATTTAAAAAGTTAGACGGCATAAAAAAGGTGATCCCTCGTATTCAATAGGGATCATCTTTTTTACATTCTACTAATATCAATGCCAATTAATACTTGATTAATGAGAAATGATTAAAGGTTTACTTTATTTGCAAACGAAAAGGAATCTTTATGTTTAACAAATTTTTTATGATCTGGAACGTTTTGAATTGCTACAATTTGCGAATCTCTTGCTTTCAGTGCATCTTGAATCCCGATGGTCATAAGCTTAATAAATAGAATCGTAATAAAGAATGAAGCGAGAGTATAAAAAATAATCCACCATGAAAGATTCATTTCATTACGATTTAATCCAATAAGACCTGCCCAATCATTAGATAGAGAAACAGGTTTAAGCACTCCGTCATAGAGTTCACGCATTTGTATCCCGCCAATTACAATGTTAAGCAACGCTAAATGGATAACGAGTATGAGTGTTTGGACGATATGTTCCATAAATAATACAAATAAGCGGTCAAGTAATAAGACTCGTAAGTGTTTTTTAATAATATGAAAACGGCTAGCACCCAGTAATTGTGAACTTAAGATGTAATCTCGTTTCATAAATTCATCAACCTCTGAGGATATGTATAAAGAAAGTGTAGGCAGAGCGACGAAAATAAGTACGAGTACTTGATAAAACGTAAATGAAATATTTGGATCTACCCCATCAGCATTTGATGTGATTATAATATTAACGGGCGTGATGAGTATGAATGCGATAAATAGAGTTGGAATATAATAAAAAACTTCTGAGCATGACTGGAAAAATCTCTTGAGTTTTGGAGCAAATAAACTTAAGAGGATTCCTATACATGTTCCGCATAAAATTCGAAAGAAGCTAATTGCCACTGCTAATAAAATAGTGAATTTTGCTCCTTCTACAATTTGTAAGAAAACAGACTCTCCAAAACGATCAGATCCAAAAGGTGGAATTAACGATGGCGGAAAGGGGGCCTTTCCAAGTAATTCGTTATTGTCATTGTAAAGTAACTGAGGAGGTTTTGGGATGTTATCTTTAAAGAACCAACTATAAATAAAACTAGCTGAAATAAGTATGAATAGATAAGTAAAGCCGATTAAAAAGCGTTTTGATTTCCAAATAGATTTCATAATGATACTCCTTTCAATTGCTTTTTCCATCTATTCATCATGAATGAGACTATTTGGAAAATGGCATAAAACGGTAAAATAATCATAACAAGTATGATAAATGCAGCTGGAGGTGAAACAAACGCCTTATTAAATAAAAATTGAATAATGCCTTCCATATTAAAAACAAATTCTAAAATGAATAAATTAGAAAGTAAGAAAACAAAAATCGTTTTTAAATGGTGGAAGAAGTGGATAGATATATTTTTGAATAAATGAATGCATAGTATATAACTTGATGAAAGGCCTTTTCCATATGCAACCTCTACGTAATGTTTTCCTTGTTCTTCTTTTATGTATAACACAATCATCCGAAACATTTGTAATGTAGGTAAGACAGCTAATGATAAAATAGGGAGTAAATAAGCTCGATTTTCATTAAAAGAAATAATAGTGACAGGAGATTCCCCAAATTTCTGAAGTACCCATATGAAAAATATTTGCAAACAAATCATCATCATCATATCAGGGACAGCTTCTAATATGAACACAATTCGGTTTATCCATTTTTTTATATAATCTTTTGCTAAAAAATAAAAAAATGCCATGCTGGATGATAAAAAGAGAGCAAGAAAAAAGGCTGAAAATAATATAGTAAATGAATATAGGTAAGGTTCTAAAACAGTTGGAAATAATGGTGTTTTTTTGAAATGGCCAAACTTCGGGTCTGATCCTATAATCACTAATGATTCAGGGGAGAAGACCTGTTTTAACATGGTAACGATCTGATTAAAAAAATAAATTGGTTGAAAGGTAAATCCTTGTTGAGTGATAAATAAATAAGGTAAATTTAATAATAGTAAGAGTGATAAAAGAATTGATGAAAGCTTAATTGTGAATTGAGATATTTTATTTAACATTAAATCCCTCCGACATCTTTTTACAACATTATACAATAAATTCCGTATTATTATTTTATTTTTCTGAAAAATAAAAATACACTTCGGTTTTATAGTATGCAAGATATATTTACAAGATAAAAAAGTGATAGTAGGGGGCCACGCTCTATGTTTATCAAGATAAAAGACTAGTGAACTTAAAACAATAAATAAGAGCAAAATGCACAGAATTCTCATTCTGCGGTTAGTTACTTTTCTTGGTTTGATGGTGATGTTACGTGACCGCTAAAAATGAATATTGCTTTTCAACTCTTTCTTCAAGCAAATAAGTAGAACGTGTGGAGGACTATGTATGTGTTGTTAATGAGAGGAAAGAGTGTATTGCGTAACGAATATAACGTAATTTTACCGCATGGAAAAGCTAAATGTAGTATATAAGTGAAATGGAATGAGGGGATTTATTTTTTGGTATGAAAAAAATTTTCTTTTTATAACTTGATAAATGAAAAAATATTTTATATACTAATTCATGTAAACGGTTTACTAAATCGTATTTTGCTAGAAATGAAGGGAAGATTCGCATGGAAACAAGGGGGAGAGTAATCGGGATTGATATCGGTACCACAAGTACAAAAACGGTTGTGTTCACAGAAAAAGGAAAAGTCATTGCATCACATGCAATCGATTACCCAATTATTCAACCGAATGTAGGATGGGCTGAGCAAGATCCTGATGTAATATGTGCCGCTGTATACAAAAGTGTAAGCGTTGCCATTGAAAAAGGTAATGTATTACCAGAAGATATTTCTTCAATCGGTATTAGTACAGCTATGCACGCATTAATTGCAGTAGATGAAAATGGTGCGCCATTAACGCGTTCTATCATTTGGGCAGATAATCGAAGTACGAAGCAATCAGAAAAATTATTACAACAAATGAATGGGCATGAAATTTATAGACGTACAGGTACACCGATTCATCCGATGTCACCACTTTCTAAATTGTTATGGATGAAAGAAGAGGAACCAGAGTTATATACAAGTGCCTATAAATTCATTTCCATTAAAGAGTATGTGATTTACCAATTATTTTCACGCTACGTAGTTGATTATTCGATTGCTTCTGCTACGGGGTTATTTAATTTAGAAACATTAAACTGGGATGAAGATGTTTTAACTATGTTACATATGTCACCAGAACAATTATCAACCCCTGTACCAACTACATATATTTTATCAGGTATGAAGCCAGAATTAGCACAGAAGATGGGGATAAGTGCAGAAACACCAATTGTCATCGGAGCAAGTGATGGGGTTCTTGCAAATGTAGGAGTTGGTGCGATATCACCGGGTGCGGCTGCAATTACGATTGGAACGAGTGGTGCGGTTCGAACAATCTCATCAAATATAAATACAGATGAGAAAGGGAGAACGTTTTGTTACGCATTAACAGATGAGCACTGGGTAATCGGTGGTCCAACGAATAACGGCGGAATATTACTGAGATGGTTACGTGATGAATTTGGTAGTCCAGAGCAAGAAGTAGCAAGAAAGCTCGGCATTGATCCTTATGATTTATTAATTAAATATGCAGAAAGCGTACCAGCTGGAGCGGATGGGCTATTGTTCTTACCTTTCTTATCTGGAGAACGCGCACCTTACTGGAATGCCAATGCTCGTGGTACATTCTTTGGAATCAATCTTCAACATAAGCGAGAACATTTTATACGTGCAGTGATGGAAGGTGTTTGTATGAGTGTATATTCAGTAGCACTCGCAATCAGGGATTGTACAGGTCCACTTACTGAAATACGAGTTTCAGGAGGGTTTGCAAAATCTGCATTTTGGAGACAAATGTTGTCCGATATGATGGGAAAAGAATTGTTTGTACCTGAAAGTCATGAAGCATCTGCGCTTGGGGCAGCGGCAGTTGCTTTATATGCTGTAGGAAAAATTGATTCTCTTGAAGAGGTAAAGGATTGGATTGATATTGTCCATCATCATGTACCGAATAAAGAAAATACGGCTATATATTTAGAAATGTTTTATATGTATGAACGACTTTACAATCGCTTGAAAGAAGAATTTGATTGTATAGCTGCTTTCCAACGTAAAAAATAGGGGGATTGGGAGAAATGGTAGTTGGGATCGTACTAGCGGCAGTTGTCATACTACTTTTACTTATTACGGTAGTAAAATGGCATCCATTTGTCGCATTAATTTTAACAGCAATTGGTGTAGGATTAGCAATGGGAATGCCTTTAATTGGAACTTCACCAAAAGATCCAGGGATTATTGATTCTATTAAACTAGGGCTTGGTAATACGTTAGGATTTTTAGCGATAGTTTTAGCACTAGGAACGATGCTTGGAAAAATGATGGCCGAATCTGGTGGTGCTGAACGAATTGCTAACACATTAATTAATCGTTTTGGGAAGAAACGAGTTCACTGGGCGATGATGTTCGTTGCATTTTTAGTCGGGATTCCGGTATTTTTCCAAGTTGGATTTGTACTATTAATTCCGTTAGTATTTACAATTGCGTTAGAAACTGGGGTATCACTTATTACAATTGGTATTCCGCTAGTAGCAGGACTGTCAGTCGTACACGGACTTGTTCCACCGCATCCAGCGGCAATGGCGGCAGTTGGTATTTTTAAAGCAGATGTAGGGAAGACAATTTTATATGCGTTAATTGTCGGACTTCCAACTGCAATTATTTCAGGTCCACTTTACGGGAAATGGATTGGTGCTCGTATACATAAGGAAGTACCATTAGATATAGCGGAGCAATTTGTTGAAAAAGATAATAAAAAAGAGCTTCCTAGCTTTTGGAATACATTGTTTACAATTTTACTTCCAGTATTTCTTATGCTTGGTGCATCAATAGCAGAAGTTGCATTAAATAAAACAAGTCAACTAGCACAAGTATTACACTTTATTGGAGATCCGATTGTGGCTTTATTAATTGCAACCATTTACTCTTTCTTTAGTCTTGGATATGCAAAAGGTTTCTCAAAAGATAAAGTGTTACAATTTACAAATGATTGCCTTGGACCTATTGCAAACATATTGTTAGTGATTGGTGCAGGCGGCGCATTTAATAAAGTATTATTAGATTCTGGAATTGGAACGACAATTGCAGATATGGCGAAAGAATCACATATTTCACCGATATTATTAGGGTGGGGAATTGCGGCACTTATTCGAATTGCAACTGGATCAGCTACTGTTTCTATGATGACAGCGGCTGGAATTGTTGCACCGATTGCAGCAAGTACACCAGGTGTAAATGTTGAACTACTAGCACTTGCAACTGGTGCAGGGTCATTAATTTTATCACATGTAAATGATTCAGGATTTTGGATGATTAAAGAGTATTTCGGAATGACTGTGAAAGAAACGTTATTAACATGGACTGCAATGGAGACTATATTATCTGTAGTAGCACTTGGGCTAATTTCGATATTAAATATATTTGTATAGAATAGGAGATTGATTAATATGAAACTAGGTTTAATTGGATTAGGAAAAATGGGATTCCCATTAGCTGAACACTTACATGAAGACAAGCATGAAGTAGTAGTATACGATGTAAATAAAGAGCTTGTTGAAAAGGCAGGAAAACTAGGAATTACTGCACGTCATACATTAAAAGAAATGATTGCTGAACTAGAAGCTCCTCGTACAATTTGGGTAATGGTGCCTGCAGGAGAAGTTGTAGAGTCAGTACTAAAAGATGTATATCCGTTATTAGATGAAGGTGATATCGTTATTGAAGGCGGAAATTCATTCTATAAAGATACGTTACGCCGTGCTGAAGAAGCAAAAAGCTTCGGATTACATTATGTAGATATCGGTACATCAGGCGGTGTAGAAGGAGCTAGATACGGTGCTTGCTTAATGGTTGGTGGAGAAAAAGAAATTTACGACCAATTAGAACCTTTATTTAAAGATTTAGCAGTAGAAAATGGCTATTCTTATGCTGGCCGTGTTGGTAGTGGTCATTTCTTAAAAATGGTTCATAACGGTATTGAGTACGGCATGATGCAAGCAATCGCTGAAGGATTTGAAGTACTAGATAAGAGTGACTTTGATTTCAATTATGAAGATGTTGCAAAAGTATGGGCGAATGGATCAGTTATCCGTGGTTGGTTAATGGACTTAACTGAAAAAGCATTTGCAGAAGATCCCAAACTAGATGGCATTAAAGGTGTAATGAACTCTTCGGGAGAAGGAAAATGGACTGTTGAAACTGCACTTGAACTTCAAGCTGCAGCACCAGTAATCGCTATGTCATTATTTATGCGCTATCGTTCTCAGGAAGATGATACATTCCATGGAAAAGTAGTTTCAGCACTACGTAATCAGTTCGGTGGACATGAAGTTGTGAAAAAATAAGGATGTTTTTGAAAAGAAACTTGTGCATAAGCGCAAGTTTCTTTTTTATAGTTTAAGAAATTACTAATTTAAAAATACCAATCAATCATCGTTTTTTTGTCACAAATGACACTAACCTCCTCTTAGACTTTGAAATGTACGGATTCCCGCATTATGTTTTTTGTATTGATTGTATCAAATATAAAGCGCTACATGAAATATGTCCCAACATAAAAGTAAGAATAAATAAAATGAAGTTTTCATAAATAGTAAAAGGGTGCTTATGTCATCAGTATAGCTAAGAAATGTTGTTACATATGAGAAGAGCGTGTTAATAAAATATGAGGTGGTTAAATGGGAAATGAGCAAGTGAAGTCTGTAAAGGAAGAAAAAAAGTTATGTCTTTGTATGATCGTCAAAAATGAGTCTAGAATTATGGAAAGATGTTTAAATGCAACAAAATCAATTGTAGACTTTGTTTCTATTTGTGATACTGGATCGACGGATAATACGCCTGAAATTATTGAAAATTGGTGTAAGGAAAATGAGATACCTGGGACGGTTCATCATGAGCCGTTTAAAAACTTTGGTTATAACAGAAGCTTAGCTGTTTCGTTAGCGCAAAAAACATACCCAGAAGCAGATTATTTATTAATATTAGATGCAGATATGATTTTAGAGGTTGGTCCGAATTTCGATAAAACGAGCTTAACGGAAGATCATTATCTTACATTACAATATGATGTTCATATTAAATATTGGCTTACGCGTCTTTTAAAAGCTTCTTTACCATGGAAATCTGTCGGTGTTACTCATGAGTATTGGGATATAGATCGTTCAAAAGTTGGAGCGAATTACAATACGAGGGTAGCTCGGTTAGAGACTCTTGTCGTGAATGATCCCGGAGATGGCGGGAGCAAAGCTGATAAATTTGAAAGAGATGAGAGGTTGTTGTTACAGGGGATAAACGACCCAGAAACAACGCCAGATTTGCATATAAGATATTTATTTTATTTAGCTCAGACTTATTTTCATTTAAGTCAATTTGAGAATTCAATTAAATGGTATAAAAAACGAGTGGAAGCAGGAGGATGGGTTGAAGAGGTATTCTATTCGTTATTGCGAATAGGATTTTGTTATGAGCAGTTAGCAAATCGTTCAGCAAATAAACAAAATGAAGTGACAGATGCTGATGAAAAAGAAACTGTTAAAGGGCAAGAAGAGCAATATTTAGCATTAGCTGTTTTTTATTTTCAAAAAGCGTGGGAATATAGACCAACCCGGGCTGAACCATTATACCAACTTGCAAGGTTGTATCGATTACGATCTCAAAACAATATTGCTTTGATGTATGCTCTGCAAGGGAAGGAAATTCCTTTTCCAAAGGATGATCTACTATTTGTAGATTATCATGTGTATGATTACTTATTTGACTATGAAATTTCTATTAGTGCTTTCTATATACCTCATAAAAAACATTTAGGGGCGGTATCGCAAAAGTATTTGGAATCGATAAAGGAAAAGATTCCATTTCATATAGCAAATATAGTAGAGAATAATGCGAAATTTTATTAAATACATTTTCGATTAAAGGAGTAGTGGAGTAATCATGGAATTAATGCGATGGGCGATTGAACTAGGAGAATCGGTGCATGGAAATACGTATGAAGAATTGATGCCACTACTAGACTATTATTATGATCGTGATCATTTAAAAGCGTATTGTATCGCAAATCTTCTTTTAAACATGGATGTATTAGATGAGGACCGGGAAAGAATCGAATTAAGAAGATGCATCGCTGCTTATTATGCTGGATTATATAAAGTAGCAAGAAAACATGCAAATGAGTTGGTACTTAAACATCCAGATGTAGATTTATATAAAAATAATTTAAGATTAATGGAAGTTTATTTGAATAAAGAATATGATTATTGTCTTTTTATATGCCCAAAGACATACGGTAGTTTCATAGATGTTGCGCGAGCTTTAAAGTGGCGGTTGGAGCAGGAGGGAAATACAGTAATTATATCAGAAACAATACTGGGAAATGTAAAGAATACAGTTGTTTTTGGAGCACATACATACGCATATAACCCGAATCTTCTTCCGAAAGATGCAATTATTTATAATTTAGAACAGCTATACGAAGGAAGTCCATATGCGCATCCCCTTTATTTAATATTATTAAAAGATAGAGTGATTTGGGATTATAGTAAACAAAATATAGAATGGCTTCAACAAAAAGGGGTAGGAAAAGAAATAAAACATGTAGAAATGAACTATGCTCCAACTTTGGAAATAAAAAAAGATGCGTTTGAAGATGAGATTATTGAAGATATTGATATTCTGTTTATAGGTGCTCTTAATCCGAGGCGACAAGCTATTTTTGATCATCTAAAAGCGATTGCCCCGAATTTAAATATAGTTTTTAAAAATAATGCGTGGGGAATTGTTAGAAATGAATTGATTGCTAGAGCTAAAATTATATTAAATATTCATTTTTACTTATCAGGAATTCTTGAAACACCTCGCGTGTCTTATGCAGTCGCGAATAAGAAATTTATTATTTCCGAAAATAGTAATCCAGAAGATGAGGTAGAGTGGCCAGGAATTGTATTTACTCCGTACGAAAAAATAATTGAAAACGTAATGAAATATATAGAATTACCAGAAGAACGGAAAAGATTAGCGGAAAAAGCATATAATCATTTTGAAGCAAATGAAAGTTTAGGTACATTGAGCATGAGAGATGAATCAAAGTAATTGTACGAAACTCATACGAAAGTATGAGTTCTTTTTTGTTTATCATACTATTTTATGAAACAAGTTAACTCTTTATATTGTGTTTTGTATAGAAATTTCTGATAATATATAAGTTGAACTTGAAAACAAAGGGGAGAAATAATCATGAAACTAGTCGTTATTAACGGTACACCAAGAAAATTTGGTAGAACTCGCGTGGTGGCAAAATATATTGCGGATCAATTTGAAGGAGAATTATATGATTTAGCAATTGAGGAGTTACCTTTATACAATGGAGAAGAGTCGCAACGTGATTTAGAGGCAGTAAAAAAATTAAAAACGTTAGTGAAAGCTGCGGATGGGGTTGTATTATGTACACCAGAATATCATAATGCGATGAGCGGTGCGCTGAAAAACTCTTTAGATTACTTAAGTAGTAGTGAATTTATTCATAAACCAGTTGCGTTGTTAGCGGTTGCTGGTGGCGGTAAAGGTGGAATAAATGCATTAAACAGCATGCGAACGGTCGCTAGAGGTGTTTATGCAAATGCAATTCCAAAACAAGTTGTGCTTGATGGATTACATGTTCAAGATGGTGAACTTGGGGAAGATGCAAAACCATTAATTCATGATGTAGTTAAAGAATTGAAAGCATATATGAGCGTATATAAAGAGGTGAAAAAACAACTAGGAGTGGAATGATATGTCCTCACTTTATCATGATTCTCGCTTGTATTACATTCTAGGAGCCAATAGTCTATCTGCTATTGGTTCTGGAATTGTTATGATAACGATTCCTTGGCTGTTAATTAAAGAGAGTGGAGGAGAGACAACATTTGGTTATGTTTCTATCATTGCAACCCTCATTATGTTTTTATTAACACCATTCATTGGGCAAAGTATTGATCGTTTTTCAAGAAAATCTTTATTGCTATGTAACGAAGGAATCGGAATAGCCGTAATCGGAATAATGGTTATATGGGGATTTGCTGGGCAACCTTATCATTCTATTCACTATATTCTTATTTATATAGCCGGATCATTTTACTATTTATTATTTTATCCTACAATATTTGCGTTCAACCAAGAGATATTTCAAGCAGAACATTATAAAAGTTTAAGTGGAACGATGGAAATACAAGGACAGTTAACACAAGTTATTTCTGGAGCGGCCGCGAGCTTCTTAATTGAAATTGTATCTTTGAAGTGGATTTTGTTAGTAGACATGTTAACTTTTGTTGGAGCATTTTTTCTTTTCTTATGTATACCGTACGTAAAGAAAAAAGAAGTGAAAAGAAAAATAACATTTAAGAAGCAATTGTTTGAAGGAATTCACTTTATGAAAAAACGTCCTAAGCTCTTTTGGTTCTTACTGGCCACTTATATGCCGTTTATAGGTGTTATGATGGCAAATTATTTAATACCAGTTTATATTTCGGATATACTTAAAGCCAATGCCTCTGTATACGCAATAGAGGGAATGATGTACGGTGTTGGAGCGGTTGTTGCAGGAATATGTATTCCACTCATAATGAAATATGTAAAAACAGAAGTTTCAATCGTTATGACGATGTTCATTTATGTAATTTCAATTACCGCAATGATTATTGAACCTTCCGTAATTTTCTTATATGGACTTGCAATTTTTCAAGCAGTTGGAAATGCGGGTACAAGAGTGGCGAGAAATGTATTGATGATGGAGGAAATTCCAAACGAAGTAATGGGACGTGTAGACAGCTTATTTCGCCTAATTGGTACTGGAATACGAATTGTATTATTAATGCTGTTTACAGCGGGTGTATCTAAAGCCGGAGTAATGCTTCCGTTTTACGTATTAAGCTGCATATTGATCTTCTCATTAGGAATCGCTATTTATTATGTACTATCACAACGTAAAGTAGCGGCGAATGTTTCTAATAAATCAATCGTTTAAAAAAACACTTCTGCCGCCCTTTCTTTTTCTGTATAATAAAAAGAAAGGGAGTGCAAACTTATTTATGAACAAATGGATTTTTCTTATCATTTTATTATTACCGCCACTATATATCATTTATATGACGTTTAGAATGAACAAAGTTGCTCGTGAAAAGTTGAGCTATCACTCTCCGTACGTTCTTATACTGGGTGCAAAGTTATTTGGAGATAGACCGTCTTTATCTCTTCAAAATCGTTTGGATGTAGCGTTGGAGTATTTATTTTCCCATCCTGAAGCGAAAGTAATTGTTTCAGGTGGTCAAGGAGAAGATGAAGATATACCGGAAGCTCACAGCATGAGAAACTATTTAATGGTACACGGTATAGATGAGAGTCGTATTTTAATAGAAGATCAATCTACAAATACGTATGAAAATTTAAAGTTTAGTATGGATTTATATAATGTGAAACATGCGGTAGTTGTAAGTAATACGTATCATTTATATCGAACGAAAATAATTGCAAAGCGTTTAGGCATGAAGATGGAGGCACTAGCTGCTGAAACACCAATTCGTTCTAAGAGAAAAATGTATGTTCGCGAATATGCTGCTATTATGAAAACAATATTGTTCGACCGTTAGAGCTCAAATGTGAGCTCTTTTTTTATTTAAAAGCGTATCATTTGAAATGAATGCCATATTCCATCAAAATAAAGGAAACAACAGTAAAGGAGTTGTATTTGTGATTCAATTTAATCATGTGTCAAAATCGTATGAAGATGGCACGAAAGCAGTGGATTCATTGCATTTAGAAATTAAAAAGGGAGAATTTTTTGTTCTTATCGGTCCGAGTGGTTGCGGGAAAACCACGACAATGAAGATGATTAATCGTTTAATCGAAACGACTGAAGGATCGATTTTAATCGATGGAAAAGATATTCAACAATATAATATAAACGAATTACGTTGGGATATAGGATACGTGTTGCAACAGATTGCTTTGTTTCCTCATATGACAATCGCTGAAAATATTGCAGTTGTTCCTGAAATGAGGCAATGGAGCAAAAAAGAAATTAAAGCACGCGTCGATGACTTGTTACATATGGTTGGATTAGAGCCGGATATATATCGAGATCGTATGCCTGATGAATTGTCAGGAGGACAAAAACAACGTGTCGGTGTCGTGCGAGCATTAGCCGCAAATCCGAAAATCGTTCTTATGGATGAACCATTTAGTGCGTTAGATCCATTAAGTAGGGAACAGCTTCAGAAGGATATTGTACAGTTGCAAAAAAAGATTCAAAAAACAATCGTGTTCGTAACACATGATATGCAAGAAGCATTATCACTTGGAGATCGCATTTGTATTATGAAAGAAGGAAAAGTTGTTCAACTAGATACACCAGAAGGAATTATACATAATCCGAAAAATGAATTTGTAGAGGAGTTCATTGGAAATCATGGGCGAACTTGGTATGAGGGGAAAAGTGTAGCAGATGTATTGCCACTTGATCAAAGTGTGCAATTAGAAGGGCAGGCGCTATCATTACATTCTTCCTTACAAGAAGCACTAGTTCGTGTGCGTGATGAAGAGGTCGTTCCAGTTGAAGAAAACGGTCAATATATTGGAGCGTTAACAAGTCGTCATATTGTCAATTACATTGTTGAACAAATGAAGGAAAGAGGCTAAACAGTGACTAATTTTATACAAACGTTCCAAGAACGAAAAATAGAATTACTAACTGCATTAAGTGAGCATTTACAAATATCGCTTATTTCATTATTTTTTGCAGTAATTATAGCAGTGCCACTTGGCATCTTATTAACAAGAAAAGAACGAATGGCTGAATTTATAATAGGAACTTCTGCAGTAATGCAGACAGTGCCATCACTTGCATTGCTTGGACTCTTAATTCCGTTAGTAGGAATCGGAAAACTTCCAGCGATTATCGCATTAGTTGTGTATGCACTATTACCTATTTTACGAAATACATATACAGGAATAAGGGAATTAGATGAATCTCTAATAGAAGCCGCGAAAGCTATGGGGATGAATAGTTGGAGAAGGTTGTGGAAGGTAGAACTTCCTCTTGCATTGCCTATTATTATGGCCGGTATTCGTACAGCGATGGTATTAATTGTTGGAACGGCTACATTAGCAGCTCTCATTGGTGCTGGTGGGCTCGGTAAGCTTATATTATTAGGTATAGATCGAAATGATCATGCACTTATCATTTTAGGGGCCGTACCAGCCGCGTTACTCGCTTTATTCTTTGATATAGTACTTCGCATACTTGAACGACCGAAACGCCCTTCTAAGCGTGTTATATTGACGATATGTATTGTTTGTATAATGATTGCTTCTCCATTTCTTTGGAGTACAGAAAAGAAAGATATTGTTATTGCGGGCAAACTTGGATCAGAACCTGAAATTTTAATTCAAATGTATAAGCAGCTTATTGAACAAGATACAGATTTACACGTACAATTAAAACCAGGTCTTGGGAAAACAGCATTTGTATTTGAAGCGTTGAAATCAGGGGAAGTAGATATATACCCAGAATTTTCAGGAACAGCTTTATCTACTTTCGTGAAAGAAGAACCAAAGAGTACAAATCGTGATGAAGTATATGAGCAGGCTCGCGTTGGAATGGAAAAGAAATATAATATGATTATGTTGAAGCCAATGGAGTATAACAATACATATGCACTAGCCATGCCGAAAAAAATAGCAGATCAAAAGAATATAAATACAATTTCTGATTTAGGGAATGTTGCGCAGGAAGCCAAAGTAGGATTTACATTGGAATTTGCTGATCGTGAAGATGGTTATAAAGGAATGCAAA
The DNA here is from genome assembly GCF_038005805.1 of Bacillus sp. FSL R9-9497. NCBI lineage: Bacteria > Bacillati > Bacillota > Bacilli > Caryophanales > Bacillaceae > Bacillus > Bacillus sp. FSL R9-9497. The sequence continues at coordinate 2,160,619 of NZ_JBBOTY010000001.1, forward strand.
AATTATATAACTATAAGTTCTCAAATGTTAAAACGATGGAGCCGAAGCTGCGTTATAGCGCAATTGAATCTGGAGATGTTAACGTAATTGATGCATATTCAACAGATAGTGAATTGGAGCAATACGGACTGAAAGTGCTAAAAGATGATAAAGGGTTATTCCCACCTTATCAAGGAGCACCATTATTAAGAAAAGAAACGTTACAGAAATATCCTGAACTTGAAAAGGTATTAAATAAATTATCTGGAAAGATTACAGATGAAGAAATGCGAAAAATGAATTATGAAGTTAACGTAAATGGTAAAAGTAGTGAAGAAGTCGCAAAACAATTTTTACAAAAAGAGAATTTACTTCGTTAAATTTACAAGAAATATACAAATTTATATGTTTGAAATGACCGTTCATTACAAAATGAGCGGTTTTTTTATGCATACTTATACATTTTTTCAAAAAAGTATTCCATTTTTGCTCATTTTCTTTTAGAATAAGTAATGTTTTCCTGAAAAAATATAAGAGAAACGTCTATTAGAGAAAAAGGTGACTTTAATAGTTGAACGAACATAACACCTAGAATGACAGATGGGGTGGTACAAATAGAAAAGAAGTTAGGATTTTTTCCATTAATCGCATTAGTAGTTGGAACAATGGTTGGTGGCGGTGTTTTTAGTTTACCGCATGATTTAGCAGTAGGAGCAAACAGTGGTGCAATAATAATTGGCTGGTGTATTACAGCGATGGGAATGATTCCCCTTGCGCTCGTATATCAAACGTTAGCAAGACAAAAACCGGAACTTGAAGGTGGAATTTATAGTTATGCACGTGCTGGTTTTGGTGAATATATTGGATTTAATAGTGCTTGGGGATATTGGCTAGCAGGAATCTTAGGTAATGTCGCAACAATTATGTTACTGTTTAGTACATTAGGTTATTTCTTTCCAATTTTCAAAGGAGGAAATAATGTTGCGTCTATCGTTGGGGCATCACTTTTATTATGGACACTTCATTTTCTAATTTTATTTGGGATCCGTGAAGCTTCTATTATGAATGTTATCGCAACAATAGGGAAGTTAGTTCCAATCGTTTTATTTATTGTTGTAATGGTAACAGCCTTTCGCTGGGACACATTTACACATGATTTTTGGGGAGAAGGAACGATCTCACTTTCCGCTATACTTGGTCAAGTGAAAAATACAATGCTTGTAACACTTTGGGTTTTCATTGGAGTTGAAGGAGCGGTTGTATTATCTGGAAGAGCGAAGAATAGTCGAGATGTTGGTAAGGCAACAGTATTGGGACTTATTTTAGTAATGTCCATTTATATTTTAATTTCTGTCCTGTCAATGGGAGCTATGACAAGAGGCGAACTTTCTGTGTTAGAAACTCCGTCAATGGGACATGTATTAGAGCACGTTGTTGGCCCATGGGGTGCAGTTGCGATTAACATCGGATTAGTTGCTTCACTTGTCGGTACATTAATTGGCTGGTTTTTACTTGTTTCTGAAATTTCTCATGTAGCAGGAAAAGATGGCGTATTTCCGAAAGTCTTTACGAAAACAAATAAAAAGCAAACACCGTACATGGCATTATGGATTTCAAATGGTGTTGCCCAAATTATATTTATCATCGTTTTGTTTTCGGAATCAACATATCAAATTATGTATTTCATTGCATCAACATCAATTTTATTACCATATTTATTATCAGCGTTATTCCAATTTAAATTAGTCATTACAAACGAGCTAAAAGACGCAAAATTAAAAAACGGAGCGTTGGCTTTAATTGCTTCTATTTACTCTGTATGGCTTCTTTATGCAGCTGGTTTAAAGAATTTACTACTCGTTTCAATTGTGTATGGAATTGGAATTATTGTTTACACGTTTGCAAGAAAAGAACAAGGGAACCGTTGCTTTGTAGGTGCAGAGAAATATGTGATGTGGGCAATTATTGTTGCGGCTATCACATCCATATATATGTTATTAACTGGAAATATAAAAATGTAAAAAGTCCTTTTCATTTAAAGGGCTTTTTTCTTTGTTTAGAGAATATTTACTACATAAGATATTCAGGAGGGATGAGAATGGAAAAAAAAGAACAGTTGTCTAGAATAATTGATTTAGCTAGTGAGTTAAGGAAAGTATTAGTGCAAGAATCTTTTTTTAATCATCATCCTGAACTGAGAGGAGTCATTGAAAATTTAGCAAGTTCTGTTGAAAATTTGGCGGAATTACAAATAAGTAAAGATGAAAACGCTGAAGATCGATTACGTTATGTACTTGCGAAAATGAAAATTGCTCATAATGCAATTTTACAAGAGAAAAAAGCATTTCCTTCTCATTAATATAAGTTTTTATTTTGAACCTGGCGGATAACGTCAGGTTTTTTATTTCTAGTTTTTCGTTTCTTTCATACACTAAGAATAGTATGAAAAAAGAAGGTGACTAAGGTGAAATTACATAAAGCTCTTCAGCCAAGTTTTATAAAACGAATGTACTATATGAGATTTTTAGGGAAATTTACAAAAGCTGAGAAAGAGAAGAGTGGAGAGAATTTCTTTGTACAATGCTTATCGCCAATACCATTCACTTTACAGGAACAATTTACAAATGAACCATATGTATTTGAAGGGTTATGTAGCAATAAAAAGAATGAAAAAATCTTTTCGGAATTAAAGAAGAGGAAATTAGAAAAGCAACTAGTAATGTTTCGTCTTTATTATGAAAGAGGAAATGTATACGTGGAGTTAATATGTACAGAAGAACCGAAAGAAATAGCAAGCAGCTATAAAATGATTCCGGCACCTAAAGTTACAAATAATAAAAAAAGAGAATCTTTAGAACGAAAACTTAGCAACGGTTATTTATCATTTCTTATGCCAAAATTTCCGAAAGACTTTGAGCCTCCCGAATTATTGTGGCACGATGGAAGACTTTACGGAAACATATCCCTAAAGTCATCAATTAGCTCAATCGCCTATTTTGAACAGAAACGTGAATGTAAATATATAAACTGCAGTGACTGGACGAAGTATGTAGAAATAGCGGTAGAAGATCAATTATATTTTGTAAGTGATTATGTGTATGAGCAATTAAAAAAACGAATGCATGAAGAAGGTAAGCTAGTTGAAGTAGAGGATATAAAAGTACAAAAAGATGAATGGGAATGGGATGAGCGTGAATCGTCTTTTTTACAGTATGTACAAAGTATGGTGCATAATAAAGGGTTATATTTGGATGAAACGGATATTTATAATTTCCATATAAGTGTAAAAACAAATATGTTAACGATTCTTGGTGGTATACCGGGCGTTGGGAAATCACGGTTTGTGCAAACTTATGCAGAAGCATTAGGGTTACAGTATGGGGAAGAGTTGGTTTGGATTCCGATTTCGCCATCGTATCAAGAACCACATGATTTACTTGGTTACCTTCATCCAAATGGTACTTTTATTGAAAGTGAAACGAAGTTAGTTAGAACGTTAATGAAGGCGAAAGAAAATCCCAATCAACTGTATATAATCGTTTTTGATGAAATGAACATGTCTTATATTGAGCATTGGTTTACTCCGTTTCTATCTGTTCTTGAACTTGAAACAAAAAATCGTATTTTAAACTTGTATGAGGGTGTACAGGACATAGAGAATTCAATTCCATCAACAATTGAAATTGGAGAAAATATTATATTTGTAGGTACTGTGAATTTTGATGAAACAACAAAAGAGCTCTCTGATCGATTATTAGATCGAACGAACCTAATAACGTTACAGAAAATTCCGTTTTGTGAGATGGACATGGAACAGGGGAAAGTCGTATTACATCCACCTTTGAAAGTAACAGCGGGAGAATTTCGGATAAATTGGATGAGAAATAAAGCGATGATTGAAGTGTTTTCTGAAGAAGAATTAGAGCTATTAGATAAGTTGCATGTCGTATTGTCATCACATGACGCGTCTAAGGGAATTTCTTTCCGATGTGCAAATGCAATTGCGACTTATTTGCAAAACATACCGTTCCAAAATAATCATACCTATATGATCAGTAGAGAAGAGGGGTTTGATTTACAAATAAAGCAGCGTGTATTGACGAAAATCAGAGGGACCGAAATGATGGTTGGGCCTTTACTTTCTGAAGAAGCAAAAAGGGGGGCGACCTTAGTACCTCTTTTGCAATCTGCACTTGCAAACAGAGTATCTACATTTGAACACTCTTTAGCATATATACGAGAAAAACGTAGAGAACTGGAGCTGTATGGATATGCAAAATGAAGGGCGTTACGAAACAAAAATCGTTGATACGAATGAAACGCTCCCTTTTGTATTAAAGTTAATCATTGGAAATGAGGGGAAAGGAGATTATATTTTATTAAATCGTCTTTGTACATCTACTACAGCATTAGTTCAATGTATTTATAAAGTACAAGAATTAAAACCAATAAGATTGCAGTACAATTATGAAATTCCAATGAATATTACTTTTATATGGAATAAAGTATATGAGGGACAGAAAAATATAAAAGAGGCTCAATATGAAATAAATGAAAAAAAACAAAGAGTATTAATATATGAACATGGGAAAACAGAATTCTTTTATCCATGGCGCTGTGGTTTATACCATTTTGAAGTGCGTATAGAAGATACAACGTATTATGGCGCATTTCAAATCGTACCGAAAAACTTTTTTGATGATCAATTTGAAATGATTCAAGACTATGTGAAGTCAATTTTAAATGAGTTGATTTTGGATAGAGGTTACTATAAAAAGACCTTCTCTGCACTTAGCGATATTGAGGATTCTTCTTATTTAGTGTTACTTAGAAAGTTACCCCAAAAAATGAAAATGATAAAGCAAATCTTTAAGAAAATAGAATCAAGCTCAAAATTTATAAATGAATATAAATGGGAAGGAAAAGAGCGAAGGCCAACAAGAAAAGGAACTATAGTGGCAGAACGAAAACCTTATGCCAAACATTATAATCGTAAGTTTATGGAACAAAAAAATAGTAAGGAAAATGCATTTCTTAAATATAAAGCGATGCAATTTTATCATTATTTAATTGAAGCAAAAAGTTTTTTACGTCAAACAATTGAAATCTTAGAAAGAGAAAAAAAGAAAAAATCAGAAGAGTTTCAAGCCGTAAAAACGATTATACAAACAATTGAGCGTAATGGATCGGTAACTGATAGAGAGAAGCAAAAATATAAAAATATACATTTACTAAAAGAAGCCGATTTACGAAAGAGCTCAATGAAAATACAAGAATATAAAATATTGGCGCATATTGTGCATGAAAATGTACAATACTTTCAAATGTTAATGCATTCTTCGTTTTGGAGGGAAGTTACTGAAACAAGTAACATGAACTTACATGATTTACCGATACCACATCAACAATTACTACATCATTTAGAAGTACTCCCGCAATATACGGATCAATCTCCATCGTTATTATTTGTTTATAAGCCAACGTTTTTAGTGTATGAATATTACGCTTTTTTTATCGTTATTTCAATTTTAGAGCAAATTGGTTTTGAAGCTAGAAACTCTATCCGTGAACAAATACAAGAACATTTTTATGTAGATGGATTACAAGATGGAACGACAGTAGTTTTAGAACGAGATGATATAAAGGTGCATGTTGCATTTAATGACTTAATTGAAACACATCCTCTTATTGCATTAAGTAAAGGTAGTAATTTTTACAATGGTGAGGATACGAAGAAGCCAGATATTCGCTTAGACTGTTATGTAAAAGAAGATGGGAAATACGTATATAAATCTTCTATTATTATTGAAGTGAAGTATAGTCCAATGTACAATATTTTTCAGCACGTCGGAAATACGAAAGCAACTGAGCAAATGTATAAGTACTGGTCTATAAAGTATGTAGAAGAACAGGATGGAAAGCGAGTCTATTATCGAAGGTCAATTTATGAAGTCATTTGTGTATATCCAGGAAGCCATATGCATAGTAAAAAAATTGAGTCTGGATGCGGCGTTTTCTTGCAGTTATATCCATATAAGACGAAACAAGGGGAAGAGAAATTAGCTGGAAAACATGGGATGATACAAATTTTTGAAAAATGGTTAAAAAGCATTAAGAAGTAAAAGAAATCCTTTTTCATAAAGGATTTCTTTAGATTAAGAAGAATTATATGCTGTATGGAAAGAAACATAATGTAATTTAGATTTGAAAAGTGCTACAAATGTGTTATTAAAAGGAATGTGAGCGCGGGATAAAAGTCGATTAAATTGGAATCTAATTCATTTTGCAGAATATAATAAGTCATAAATATTTTTAGTTGCATACGAAGATTTGTTCTTATATGATAGATAGTGAAAGCGTTATCAAAAACAGAGCGGCGATGGGAAAGGCGGTTAAATATGTTCCAGCGTGTTCAAACAAAGGAAGAACATTTTGGGTTCGAGCAACTATGGGGAGATTTTTGTGAAGAAAGAAACTTAATGTTCGTAGAACGTAATTTAAATCCATCACGATTTTTATTAATAGAAGATGAACATCCTATTGGTACAGTAGAATGTATTAAGTATACGATACCTGAACAATCAAATTCTGAGTTTTTCTATCCGTTTTCTAAAAATGATTTAGTAAAAGATTTGAAGAATGTGTATGAAATAGGTAAGTTAAGTATTTCGAAAACGTCTCGTGGGAGAGGACATTTCAAAAGGCTAACAGCTATTTTATTTATACATGCGTTAGAAACAAAAGCTGAATGGTACATTGCAGCAGTAACAAAAAGAATGTATATGTATTTACTTACACTTGGTTTTCCAATTGAGCCAATAGATAATCCATTTCAGTTTCATGATACTTTACAAGGTGTACCAGTAAGAATTCATGCTCGAAAAGGGGTTACGCATTTGTATTCTTTAAAAGAATTTCGTGATGTGATTCAAGGGAATGCTCATGCACAGGCATTAATTGCAGAATACAGTAAAAATATTATGTTAACGAAATAAAGCGAAGTGAATATGTATAATAAAGAGAATAATATTTGTATAGGATATAACTCTTCATTAAAAAAGACCCTTATTATTTTAATAAGGGTCTAAAAATTATAATCCAAATATACTAAAAATCATTTTGCGGCGCTTCGGTTTCTTTTCTCGTTCATATGTTGGTTTTGAATCAGGAGTAATATAAATGGGTTCTTCTTTCGTTAGGGCAGCTTCTAACTTTTGAATTCGCTCTAACATTTCCTCCATTTCACGACGGTGTTGTAAAAGTTGGTACGTGACGACATCATTTGCCTTATCTTGCATTTGTTCTTCCATTCGATCAAGTCTTCTCGTAATAGTGTTTAATTGATCAGCTAATTGCTCAAAATCATTCGATGATATGTTTTGAACAATTGTATTAACTTGAGTTTTTAATTCCTCAACTTCATTTGAGGAAGCCTTTTGAGTAGATTGAGAATTTTGAGATTGCTCTATTTGAAATCGATGGTGTTCTAACATTTGATCGACATCCTCTTGTGTGAAAATAAAGTGACCATATTTGTTTTTCTCTATCGTAAGATTTAATTGTTGTGCGATCCGGACAACAGCCTTTGGGCTAACACCTAATTTCTTTGCGATAAATGGTGTTTTATATTCCAAAATAATCCCTCCTATATATATCCTGTTGAATGATTTCGAGCTATGAAGTAAGTTCCCTTCTAGTGTGACAAAAGAAGTGTGGAATCGGCAAAGAAAGTGTTTTTTCACGAAATTGAGTTGAGAAGAATAGTTCGTTTAAATAAAAATGTTTTATCGTAACATTTAGAATAATTTGACGAGTGTAAATGAATTAGATTATCATAATGATAAATATCTTTTTTATGTATGCATATAATATATAAAAAGGTGGTTGCTAATGTAGAATTTTGTTAGAGTATTAGAATGCTTACTTCACTTGAATAAAATTAAGTAGGAGGTGGCTTCCTTGCTTACAATGTAAGTAAGGAAAAGTATTTGGACATATATAGTATAAGTATAGTGATTGTTTTAATTGCTTTAACGGCATTTTTCGTTGCAGCAGAATTTGCAATTGTTAAAGTGAGAAGTTCACGAATTGACTATTTAATTGCAGAAGGAAATAATCGTGCAAAATCGGTCAAAACAGTCATTACAAACTTAGACGAATATTTATCTGCTTGTCAGCTAGGAATTACTGTTACAGCTTTAGGAATTGGGTGGTTTGGTAAACCTGCGTTAAAGCAAATGTTTGATACGCTTTTTGCAAATTGGAATATCTCTACTCAACTAGCAGACATTTTTGCTGTGATTTTAGTGTTTTTGTTAATTACTTTTTTGCATGTTGTAATAGGTGAATTGGCCCCAAAAACATTTGCAATTCAAAAATCTGAACAAGTGAGTTTACTTGTTTCTAAGCCGTTAATTTTCTTTTATCGTATTGCATTCCCATTCATTTGGCTATTAAATGGTTCAGCTCGAATCATTACGAAGCTGCTAGGGCTAAAACCGCCGAAGGGACATGATGAGGTTCATTCAGAAGAAGAATTACGGTTGTTAGTTTCAGAAAGTTATAGAAATGGTGAGATTAATCAATCTGAATATAAATATGTGAATAAAATTTTTGAATTTGATGATCGGATTGCAAAAGAAATAATGGTACCTCGAACTGAAATGAATATTATAAGTAAAGAGATGTCTGCTGAAGAAGCTCTGCAAAAAATGTCTCGTGAAAAATATACAAGGTATCCAGTTGTTGATGGCGACAAAGACCACGTAATAGGTTTTGTGAATTTTAAAGATATTTTTACTGAATTTGTACAACATAAAGCTGTTAATAAGAAGACAGTAGAGCAATATATGAGACCAATTATTTTAGTTATCGATTCTATTCCAATTCATGATTTGTTTTTGAAAATGCAAAAAGAAAGAACACATATTGCTATATTGATAGATGAATATGGTGGAACATCTGGACTTGTTACTGTTGAAGATATTCTGGAAGAAATTGTTGGAGATATTCAGGATGAGTTTGATACGGATGAGCAGCCAGAAATTCAAAAGGTTAGTGAAACGAAGACGATACTAGAGGGAAAAGTACTTGTTAGTGAAGTAAATACGTTATTTGGTTTAGGGATTGATGATGATGGTGTTGATACAATCGGTGGTTGGATTTTAACGAAGAATATAGAGATTGCTGAAGAGGATTCCATTGAAATTGAAAATTATAAGTTTTGTGTGAAAGAATTAGATGGACATTATATAAAAAGATTAGAAGTTACAAAGATAGTAGAATCGATTGTTATTTTAGAAGATGAAAAACAAATTTCGTTACAAGAGCAAATTAGCTCGTAAACTCTGCTATATAGCAGAGTTTTTTTGAGCATAATGTTTTTTGAGGGATAGGAGCTATGATACAATGACATAAGTCAAACCTTTCACTAGGTGAAGTATTGTTGTATACATATATTTGGAAGGAGAAGAAGTATGAAAAAGCATTTATATATAAATGGAGACTGGAAATCTGTAAACACGTATAAACCATTGTACGCACCATATTCTGAAGAAACATTAGCGGAAATTGCACAAGGAACGGAAGAAGATGTAAAAGAGGCTGTTACTGCTGCAAAAAATGCAATGACAAAAATGAATACATTATCTGCATATGATCGTGCGACTATTTTAGAGAAAGTTGCACAAAAAATGGATGAAAGAAGAGAAGAATTTGCAGAGATTATTGCAAAAGAAGCTGCAAAACCAATACGTGCTGCAAGGGGAGAAGTAGATCGTACTGTTCAAACGTACAAATTTGCAGCTGAAGAAGCGAAGCGTATATATGGTGAGACATTGCCATTAGACGCCGCACCTGGTGCGGATGGGCGTATCGCATATACAATCCGAAAGCCGATTGGGGTTATAGGGGCTATTACACCATTTAATTTCCCATTAAATTTAGTAGCGCATAAAGTTGGACCAGCAATTGCTGCCGGAAATACAGTTGTATTAAAGCCAGCTGATCAAACGCCATTATCATCTTATGCATTAGTTGAGTTATTTGAAGAGGCAGGATTGCCAAATGGAGCTTTAAATATCATTTCTGGCCCTGGCTCCACGGTTGGTGAGGCCATCGTCAAAAATGATTACGTTGCTTCTATTACTTTTACCGGAAGTCCAAAAGTTGGAATTGGAATAAAACAAAAGGCTGGGCTAAAACGAGTTACGTTGGAACTAGGATCAAATGCTGCTGTTATCATTGATGAAGATGTAGAGTTAACAGATGAAATAATTGAACGTGTAAAATGGGGAGCATTTGTTAATAATGGACAAGTTTGTATTTCCGTACAACGTGTTTTTGTACATGAAACGAAAATGCATGAATTTCTTTCGAAGCTGAAGAAAGCGATGGAATCAGTTGTTGTTGGTGATCCACTGCTTGAGGAAACGGATGTATCAGCTTTAATTTCAAAAAAAGATGTAGAGCGAATTGATATGTGGGTTCAAGAAGCAATTAAGGAAGGAGCAACTGTTTTATGCGGTGGTAAAAAGCGCGATGCAAGAATTTTTGAACCGACTGTATTAACAAATGTTCCAGATCATGTATCTGTGCAGTGCCAAGAAGTATTCGGCCCACTCATGACAGTAAATACATTTAAAGAATTTGATGAAGCGATTGAACAAGTAAATAATTCGCGTTACGGCTTACAGGCAGGTGTATTTACAAATAATTTAGTTAAAGCAATGCGTGCAATTGATGAGCTAGAGGTTGGTGGTGTCATGATTAATGATATACCAACGTTCAGAGTAGATCATATGCCTTATGGTGGTGTGAAAGAAAGTGGTACGGGGCGTGAAGGAATTAAATATGCAATAGAAGAAATGACAGAAATGAAATTAGTATGTATTAAAAAATAAAATAGAAAAACTTAAAACTTGCACTAAAAAACGAGTAGGAAATGTTTACGATTCCATACTCGTTTTTTACGCTTCTAGTAACTATTTAATTAAGTGTAACTTTTACTTCATTTCTTGTTTGAAAATAGTATCTTCTACATAAATTTGTTCTTTATCTACAGCAGTAGCATGAGTTAATACTAAACCGATTGGTGTTTTTGTATCTTTATTTTGAACAATTGTAAAAGGAACATTTTTTTCGTTTGCTAATTTAATGTATTTTGATAAATGTGGGTAAGCAATGCCACCATTTAGGAGGAGTTGTAATGATTGAGAAGGGCGCATGCTACCCGCCACTTCAGAGTATACATTACTTTGCATTACTTGACCGATCGTTAAAGCGATTTCCACACGCTCACGTAATGTAGTTAAATACATATTACGTTCTTCTGGTTTGTTTTGCTTTTGGCCGTAAATGCCTTCTTGGAGATAATCTTCCACATTTTTATTTACCATATTTTTCACACCTTTCATTTTCTATTGTACGCAAGAATTAAAAATGATGCAAAAAAAGTCGTTTTGACTACGGAAATAATGAAAATATGTGAAGGAAAAAGGGGATTTGCATACAATTAGTTAAATAAGAAAGAAAAAATAATTTTATCAACAGAAATTAACAAAATGTGACAAAAATCTATTAACGAATCGTATTTTTTGTGTTAATATTCAAAATATAAAGGGTATTCGTCGTATGGAAATGGAGGGAATGGAGGTTTTTCCAATCGATAAGGATATTAAAGAAATATTTTGTTCACACTTGAAAAACAATAGGCACCAATTCGTAGAGAACTGGAAAAACAAAATGATAATTTCCGAAAAAGATCCATTTAAACTAGAAGTAGTTCAAAATGGAGAGGATTTACTAGAGTTAATTATCGAACTTACTATGGAAGATAAAGATATAAATTATCTTCAACCGTTATGTGAGAAAATTGCTATTGAACGTGCTGGAGCAGATGCGAATATTGGAGATTTTGTTTATAACGCAAACGTGGGAAGAAATGAACTTTTCGAAGCGATGTGTGAATTAGATGTTAGTGCTCGTGAATTGAAACCAATTATGGCAAAAATACATACTTGTTTTGACAAATTAATTTATTATACCGTTTTAAAATACTCGGAAATTATATCGAAGAATTTAGAGGAAAAACAGCAATATATTAACGAAACACATAAAGAAAGACTGACGATTTTAGGACAAATGTCAGCTAGTTTTGTACATGAATTTCGTAATCCGCTTACTTCCATTATGGGGTTTGTCAAATTATTAAAGGCAGATCATCCGAGTTTATCGTATTTAGATATTATTTCGCATGAATTAGATCAATTAAATTTTCGTATTTCGCAATTTTTACTCGTATCAAAAAAAGAAATGTGGAATGAATCGGAACGGTTTTGGCTTAATGACTTGTTTCAAGACATTATACAATTTTTATATCCGAGTTTGGTCAATGCGAATGTTTTGATTGAAAAGAATTTACCGTATCCAATTCCGCTTGTTGGTTATCGAAGTGAAGTGAGACAAGTATTTTTAAACATATTAATGAATTCAATTGATGCTCTTGAATCAATGAAAGAAGAACGAAAAATTATCATTGATGTATTTGAAGAAGATCAAGCTATTCGAATTGTGATAAAAAATAATGGACCAATGATTCCAGCTGAAAATGTAGAAACGATTTTTGAACCATTTGTAACTACTAAAAAGTTAGGAACTGGTATTGGATTATTTGTATGTAAACAAATTGTGGAAAAACATAATGGATCCATTATGTGTCGATCAGATAACGATTGGACAGAATTTCAAATTGCATTTCAAAAATAAACAGTCTACACCAAATGAATGGTGTAGACTGTTTTAATTTGTGAGTATAACGGCTTCTAATTTAGGATCTTTAGTTGAATAACCTACTATTGAAATTGTATAAATAACATTTGGTTCAACATTGAATTTCGGTATAGTCAATAAAACGTTTTTATTATCTGCGAGTGAAATTTCAATATCTGCTGTACCAGGGCTAACTTGCAAAAAATCTGTTATTTGTTTAAAGAGTACATTTTCAAATAAATGATCCCCATCTTTTAAATCTACATTTACAACAGGGGTATCTGGAGAGAAATGTGCAAACCGTATTTTTGCTTGACCAGCTGGTAAATGTGTATTATCAAGTATAGGCTGTAATTGTAGGTGATTATCACTATTTATTGCAGCAAGAGTGTAAGTATGATTTCCCATTATTGGTACCAACGCTGAAAAGATTGGAGTTTCATTTCCGACAGGAACAATGTCTATACGGTATTTACCTTGCACTAATGATAAATAAGGGCTGAATTGCTTAAATGAAATATTTTTAATAACCTTTTGTCCGTTTACTAAAATGTCAACTGCTGGTATATTTGGATCGGCATGAAAAATTCTTATATGTGACGGTAAAGCAGCTTCTTGTGAGTCTCTTGTTTCATACGCCTGTACAAGTTTTGATAGTGCATCGTAATATTTCATATATAATTCTATATATTTTTTAGGATTACGAAACTGATAGTAACGTGCGAGCTGTTCGTATTGCGTAACTTCTTGTCCATATTTTTCGATTTCAGATTGAGACATGAACATTCCTCCTTTGTCATCATTAAAACTATATGCGAAGCAAGAAAGCGGTTATGCAAAAAAAAAGATTTTATAAGGGGAAAATTAAAAATTGACAACAAATATGTTGTCATAAAGAGGTGCTGGTACTTACGAGAATTTCGTAGAGTAAAGCAGTACATATGACTGCACGAAAGTAAAATAAATTCCAAATTGAAAGTGTATTTCAATTAACATATTGAATACATGTCCAAAAATCGCTAGAAAACTAGGGATTTTTTTAATTATAGGCAAATACACATACAAAGTGATAATTGTCCTACATAAATTATAAAGGAAAGATAGTTTGAATCTGAGGAAAGGGGTGCCACTTCGGGAGAGAGATATCCTGATAGTAATTGTGATGTGAATGAAGTTATGAAAAGGTTTTGTGTTATAGGCTGTAGGATGAATTTGTAAACTTCATTTTTCTATTTATTTTAGCAATTGACAGTATTAACCCATAAGAGAGCGTCATGACGAACTGATTAGTGTGGTTAATCGGTTCTTTTTTTATAGTTTAAAAATGAAAAGTTTACATATTAAATATGAATCTGAATTGATTAGTAAGGTGGGGTGTCGAAATTTGTTTTAAAATATGCAATTTAAAGTAGGATAATAGGAAGGAGTTTAACGGGAGTTCCGTCGAAGTGTACAGAATGTCGGTATTTAAGGACAGCTGGCATTATGCTATAAAAACATTTGGTGATGCAGTCATTTCATATAAAAGGGAGGGGTATTTGGGCGTATAGAAAAGGGTTGGTCTTCGTTTTCTAGTTCTGAATTTTCTGTTTTATAAATATTTTTAAGCACTCATTTGTATATTTTATAATAGTTTTTTGATAAATTCACTGCTTTTGCAGAGGATTCTTTTTTATGAAAGAAACGTCAATTTTCTTCATATATATATACAAATTGGAGAAATGGGGGAGCGCTATGCGCGATTACTTAATTAAACCACTTGTTGGTCAGCCGTATCCAATGATTTCACATGGAAAAGGTGTTTATTTGTATGATCAAAATGGCAATAAATATTTTGATGGTTCGTCAGGAGCAATTACGGCAGGTATTGGGCATGGCGTAAAGGAGATTGCAGACGTTATTAAAAAGCAAGCTGAGGAGATTGCTTTCGTTTATAGATCACAGTTTACGAGTGAACCAGCTGAAAAATTAGCGAAGAAGTTAAGTGATTTAAGTGTAGGAGATTTGAACTGGAGTTTTTTTGTAAATAGTGGTACGGAAGCGAATGAAACAGCTATGAAAATTGCAATTCAGCATTTTCAAGAGCGAGGTATTCAAGGGAAACATAAAATTTTATCAAGATGGATGAGTTATCACGGTATTACGATGGGTGCTTTATCGATGTCTGGTCACCCACTACGTAGACAACGTTTCGTATCTATTTTGGAAGATTATCCGACTATACCAGCTCCATATTGTTTCAGATGTCCTGTTCAAAAGGTATATCCAACTTGTCAGCTGGCATGTGCGACTGAACTAGAAAGATCAATTGAAAGAATTGGTGCAGAGCATATTGCTGCTTTTATTGCTGAGCCGGTTATTGGAGCAGCTGGAGGCGCGGTTGTTCCGCCGAAAGACTATTATAAAGTCATTAAAGATATTTGTAATCATTACGATATTTTATTTATTGCGGATGAAGTAATGACTGGGCTTGGTCGTACTGGAGCATGGTTTGCGATGGAGCATTGGGGCGTAGAGCCGGATATTATGACACTTGGTAAAGGATTAGGAGCGGGATATACACCGATGGCAGCTACAGTTGTAAGTGATCGTGTTATGGAACCAATATTACGCGGATCACGTTCAGTAATGAGTGGTCATACGTTAAGTGCAAATCCATTGTCTGCAGCAACGGCTTTAGCTGTTATTGAATATATGGAGAAACATAATCTCCCTGAAAAAACAGCAGAAAAGGGAGATTATTTAATAAAGGGCTTGCAGAAAGTTCAGCAACAATCGACAATCATTGCTGATGTGCGCGGAAAAGGGTTGCTAATCGGAGTAGAATTGCAACCGTTTACAAAAGCGTCGGAGCTTATTTCAGTTGCAGCTAAAAACGGCCTGCTTTTATATCAAGCAGTTTCAGGGCAAGCAGGAAAAGAAGATAGTGCACTGCTTGTAGCACCGCCAATGACAACTACATATTCCGAGTTAGATGAATTACTTTCAATTTTCTCTAAAAGTGTGGAAGAGATGATGCAAAAAGGAGGGCATAGTATCGCATGACAACTATTACAAATACATTCGGTAAATTAAAAGAAATTGAGGAAGTAATTTCTTTGTTCCATGATGATATGACATTAATGTTTGGGGGATTTGGAGGGATTGGATCCCCTCCATCTTTAATACAGGCAATTTTAGAAAAAGGCGTTACAAATTTAAATTTGATTGGAAATGACACTGGATTTCCTGATGTAGGTATCGGTCGTCTTGTTACAAATGAAAGAGTTAAATCACTAATTACTTCTCACATTGGCTCCAATCCAAATGCAGGAAGGCAACTAAACGAGGGAAGATTACAAATTGAGTTTTCTCCCCAGGGAACATTAGCAGAGCGCATTCGCGCTGGTGGCGTTGGTCTTGGTGGTGTTTTAGTTGATGTTGGTGTTGATACAATTGTGGAAGAGGGAAAACGAACAGTTGAAATGAATGGTAAGACCTATTTAGTTGAAACAGCATTAACTGCTGAAGTTTCAATTGTATATGCAAAGAAGGCAGATCCGTTTGGTAACCTTGTATTTGACAAAAGTGCACGAAATATGAATCCTCATGTAGCTATGGCTGGGGATATAACAATTGTAGAAGCAGAAGAAATAGTCCCGCTTGGAAATTTAGATCCAGAGGAAATTGTCGTTCCAGGTGTTTTCGTAAATTATATTGTACCGTCGAAAGGAGTGAACTGGAAATGGGTATGGGCGTAGAAGTGAGGGATAAGATTGCTAGGCGTGCGGCGAAAGAAATACAAAATGGTATGATTGTAAATTTAGGTATTGGCATACCATCGCTTGTACCAAATCATTTGCCTGACGATATAAATGTTATGTTTCATGCGGAAAATGGAATCGTGGGCATGGGACCAACGCCAAGTAAAGGGAATGAAGACGAAAATTTGTGTAATGCAGCAGGTTTACCAACTTCTCTTATAACAGGAGCGAGTTATTTCGATAGCTGCACAGCGTTTGGGATGATTCGAAAAGGTTTGCTAGACATAACGATTCTTGGTTCATTACAAGTAAGTGAAAATGGTGATTTAGCAAACTGGATTGTACCTGGAAAACGTGTTCCAGGTATTGGTGGAGCAATGGATTTAGCACAAAAAGCGAAGCGGGTCGTTGTTGTGATGAATCATGTTGATAAGTACGGAAATGCAAAAATTGTTTCAGAGTGTACATTGCCATTAACTTCAAAGAAATGTGTAGATTTAATTATTACTGATATGGCAGTCATGGAGGTAACTCCGAGTGGACTTATATTACAAGAATTAATGAGCCCATACACAGTAGAAGATGTAAAACGACATACAGAAGCTGATTTTCAAATTAGTTCTAACTTACTAGTAATTGAATGAAGGGAGATGTAATATATGGAGCAATTAAAAAAGCAAGTTTGTGATTATATTGAGAGCCATGAAGAGGAAAGTGTGAAATTTTTAAAACGATTAATTCAAGAAAAGAGCGTATCTGGTGATGAAAGCGGTGCGCAGGCAATTGTGATTGAAAAATTACGTGAATTAGGTTTAGATCTCGATATATGGGAGCCCTCCTTTTCTAAAATGAAAGATCACCCTTATTTTGTATCACCCCGTACAAGTTTTTTGAATAGCCCAAATATTGTAGCGACTTTAAAAGGAAGTGGCGACGGGAAATCTATGATATTAAATGGGCATATTGATGTAGTTCCAGAAGGGGATGTGAATCAGTGGGAACATCACCCTTATAGCGGTGAGAAAATAGGGAATCGTATATATGGCCGTGGAACGACGGATATGAAGGGCGGAAATGTCGCACTTATGCTTGCGATGGAAGCGATCATTGAATCTAGCATTGAATTAAAAGGAGACATCTATTTTCAAAGTGTAATAGAAGAGGAAAGTGGCGGAGCAGGGACATTAGCAACTATATTACGAGGATATAAGGCAGATGGTGTCATTATTCCAGAGCCTACTAATATGAAGTTTTTCCCGAAACAACAAGGTTCCATGTGGTTTCGTCTACGTGTAAAAGGGAAAGCTGCACACGGTGGAACGCGCTATGAAGGGGTTAGTGCAATTGAAAAAAGTATGTTTGTTATAGAACATGTAAGAAAGCTAGAGGAGAAAAGAAATAGTCGAATTATAGATCCGTTATTTAAAGAAATTCCGATTCCAATTCCAATTAACATTGGGAAAATTGAAGGAGGGAGTTGGCCAAGTTCTGTTCCCGATGAATTAATTTTAGAAGGAAGATGCGGTGTTGCGCCGAATGAGACTATAGAGGCGGCAAAAGAAGAGTTTGAGAATTGGATTGCTGAATTAAATGATGTGGACAATTGGTTTGTTGAAAATCCAGTAGAAGTAGAATGGTTTGGAGCGAGATGGGTTCCTGGTGAACTAGAAGAGAATCATGAACTCATTACAACACTTCATCATAACTTTGTTGAAATCGAAGGGAACGAACCAATTATTGAAGCATCTCCGTGGGGGACTGATGGAGGTTTATTTACACAAATTGCAAACGTACCAACAATAGTATTTGGTCCAGGGGAGACGAAAGTAGCACACTATCCAAACGAATATATAGAAGTTGATAAAATGATAGCTGCCGCAAAAATTATTGCATGTACATTACTAGATTGGTGTGAGGTGAAAAAATGAAATACTATGAATCTTTTAGAGAACAGACGAATTGTTATACAGTAGAAGGCGTTTTAGATTATTTTAATAAGCGTATTCGGGTAGATCACTATACAGGAAATGTTGAAAGTATTATACAGACAATTGACGAACTAGCAGAGAAACATTCTTTCACTAAATGCATTATTAAAGGAAAGGGAGAGCATGTTTCAACATGGCTCTCTTTCGGTTTTTTGTTGGAAGCAACGATACCTCATTATTTTCAAGGACACGATGCATACTTTTTCGTGAAATATAATAATGATGAAAGACGAAATAGTATGCATTGGACTGAGGAAGATACTATATTAAGCGGTGTAAAAGGAAAAGAAATAAAAGAAAAAGTAGTTCCAGAGGAATTTTTGCTGAGAAAAGCGACTGAAGAAGATGCAGAAGAATTAGCAACTGTATTCGGAAAAGTGTTTGAAGTGTATCCGACACCTTTAAATGAAGCGAGTTATGTATTACAGACGATGAAAGAAGACGATACAATTTACTACGTATATGAATTTGAGGGGAAAATTATTAGTACAGCATCTGCAGAAATGAACATAAAGGAAGGGAATGCAGAATTAACGAATTGTGCTACTTTACCTGAATATCGTAAACATGGATTTATGAAAAGTTTACTAATTAAATTAGAGGAAGAACTTCGAGAAAGATCTATTTTCTGCTCCTATACAATTGCTCGATCGCTTTCTTTCGGAATGAATGCTGCCTTTCATCAATTAGGCTATACGTATACAGGAAGACTGGCAAATAATTGCTACATTTTCGATAAGTTGGAAGATATGAATATATGGGTGAAAGATCTATCTAGCTATTCGAAAGCAGTAAAACTTCCGCTTCAAAATTTGGCTGTAAAGCAAAACATTTAGGTGGAGCTGGGTGTTTGAAAAAGCCTTACTAATTAGAGTTTCGAGTTATCTAATGAAAATATAAAATTGATTAAAATTATAGAACGGAATCGTCATGCTTACAATCGCACATAGGTGTGCCGAAAATTCGGCATGTAATTGCTGGATTTTCGGCAAGAGGGGGGATGACATTGCTAGCAGTTTCGACACAAGAAGTCATTGAAGCGATTTTGGGCAGTATTGATGAGGCTATACACGCTGTAGATGAAAATGGAATTACAATATTTTATAATTCTGTAGCTGCAAAACACGATGGATCGAAGATTGAAAAAGTGTTAGGGAAACATCTGTTAGAAGCGTTCCCGTCTTTATCAAGGGAAACGAGTACATTGATGAAAGTACTAGATACAAAAAAACCTATCGTACATCAGGTACAACATTATCAAAATTTAAATGGTGAAGATGTTTGTACAGTAAATACGACGTTACCTATTTTTATAGATGGGAATATTGCTGGGGCTGTTGAAATTGCAAAGGATTACTCTACAATTCAAAAACTTACTGACACAATTGTTGACTTACAGTCGAAAATAAAGCGATCATCTAGAAAAAAAGTGATTAAAAAGCACGCTGCATTTGAGACGATAGTGACAAATGATACGCGGTTTAAACAGACGAAAGAGTTAGCACAAAAAGTAGCACCAACAGACGCGAATGTTTTAATATATGGTGAAACAGGAACAGGAAAAGAACTGTTTGTACAAGCAATTCATGAAGCTTCTAAAAGAAAAAACAAGCCATTTATTGCACAAAACTGTGCAGCTTTACCAGAGTCGCTATTAGAAAGTTTATTGTTTGGAACGACAAAAGGAAGCTATACGGGAGCGATTGAAAGAGCTGGGCTATTTGAACTTGTTGATGGTGGTACATTATTTTTAGATGAACTGAATTCAATGCCTCTTGATTTGCAGGCAAAAATGTTACGAGTGTTAGAAGATGGAGTCATTAGAAGAATTGGTGATAATAAGACGAGAAAAGTAGATGTTCGTGTTATTACCGCAATGAACCAGCCTCCAGAAATATGTTTACGAGAGAATAAAATTCGCACTGATTTATATTATCGCTTAAACGTATTTTCATTATATATCCCACCGCTTCGTGAAAGAACTGAGGATGTACTATTATTAGCATCTTATTTTTTGAAAGAATATAATAAAAGTTATAAAAAAGGTGTACTTCAAATTGATGAGGAAGCGAAAGATAGACTGCAAGCTTATCAGTGGCCTGGAAATGTCCGGGAGTTAAAACATACGATTGAACATGCTGTTATTATTGCAGAAGGGAATACATTAACAGCCAATTGTTTACCACGTACATTTCGGAAAGAGAAGTTTTCGAAGAAAAAAGGTATAATGCCACTTAGAGAAGCACTTCATCAAACAGAAAAAGAATTAATAGATCAAGCGTTGATTGAAACGGAAGGGAATATACTACAAGCCGCAAAAATGTTAGGTATCCCTCGTCAAACGCTTCAATATAAACTGAGCAAGTACGACAAAACCGCCGAATAATCGGCGGTTTTTGTGTGTTTGCACCAATAAAAGAGCGTTTACATATATAAAAAGTAATGAATGTGATGTTAATTATTGATCTCATACAACACTTAAAAATATTTTTTCGCTTATGTAATAGGGTTCTCCGCACATTTACTTATCAACAATGCAAAGTTGGCATAACTATTGCTTATATAAAGGATGAGCGTATAAAAAGGGGGAATAGCAATGTTACATGATGTATACAAACCAAATCGTCACTGGAAGGATATCGAATTATGGAAAGATGTTACTGAAGAGCAATGGAATGATTGGGTTTGGCAATTAACGAATACGATCAAAACGTTAGATGACTTAAGAAAAGTGATTAACTTAACACCTGAAGAAGAAGAGGGCGTTAAAATTTCAACGAAAACGATCCCGTTAAACATTACACCGTACTATGCTTGGCTAATGAATCCTGATGATCCACGCTGTCCGATTCGGATGCAATCAGTACCGATTTCGGAAGAGTTATATAAAACAAAATATGATTTAGAAGACCCACTTCACGAAGACGAAGATTCACCAGTTCCAGGGCTAACACATCGTTATCCGGACCGTGTACTATTCTTAGTAACAAATCAATGTTCTATGTATTGTCGTTACTGTACACGTCGTCGTTTTAGTGGACAAATTGGAATGGGTGTACCGAAGAAACAATTAGATGATGCAATTGCTTATATTCGTGAAACGCCACAAGTACGAGATGTATTAATCTCCGGTGGTGACGGACTTCTAATTAACGATAAAATTTTAGAATATGTATTAAAAAATTTACGAGAGATTCCGCATGTTGAGATTATTCGTATCGGAACGAGAGCACCAGTAGTATTCCCGCAACGTATTACAGAAAACTTATGTAACATTATTAAAAAATACCATCCAGTATGGTTAAATACACATTTCAATACATCTATTGAAATTACTGAAGAATCGAAAAAGGCATGTGAAATGTTAGCGAATGCTGGTGTTCCAGTCGGAAACCAAGCAGTAATTTTAGCTGGTATTAACGACAGCGTTCCAATTATGAAAAAACTTATGCATGACTTAGTAAAAATCCGTGTACGTCCATACTACATTTATCAATGTGACTTATCTGAAGGTATCGGTCACTTCCGTGCACCAGTATCTAAAGGTCTTGAAATTATTGAAGGTTTACGTGGACACACATCTGGTTATGCTGTTCCGACATTCGTTGTTGATGCGCCAGGTGGAGGCGGTAAAATTGCACTTCAGCCAAACTATTTAATCTCACAAAGTGCAGATAAAGTTGTACTTCGTAACTTTGAAGGTGTTATTACGACGTATCCAGAGCCAGAGAGCTATATTCCAGGAAGAGCGGAAGGATACTTTAAAGAGATTTATCCGAACTATGAAGAAAAACGTTCAGATGTTGGTATCGCAGGTCTTATGAGCGATAAGAAATTTAACCTCGTTCCAGACGACTTACAGCGTATGAACCGTCGTAAAGACTACGAAGATAATGATACTCATGCATCTTTAAAAGATAAACGTGATAAGCGCGATCAATTAAAAGATAAAAAATATCAAGCACAAATGGCTAAATTAGAAGAAAACGACAAAAAAACTGAGGGTGATGCAGTATGAATTGTATGTGGTGTGACAGTACAGAAGCGAAAGAAAGCTTGAATACTGTATATTGGGAATTACCAGATGGTACGAAAGCCATTGAAATCCAAGAGACACCATGTATTTCTTGTTCCTCGTGCGGGATGGACTATCAATCAGACCATACAGTAAAAGAAATTGAAGATCAATTATTCTTAATTTACACGAAAGATTTACCAAAACAACTAACATATGAAGAATTAATGGGAAGACCGCGTCTATTAAAAAGAAATTATTTCGACTTTTAACCAGCTTTTATGCTGGTTTTTTTCTTTTTTGCCTTGTATAATGTACCCAAGTTAGAAAGGTAGGGAATATTTTTGAAAAAGACATTTTACCATTATATGATGAAGCATCGTGCAGCTTTATTTAGAAATGAAATTTCAGATTTAGCAGAGGCGATGTATGATGATTTAAGTTTTCCGAAGCAATCTGAAGACTATGATGAAATTAGTTTATACTTAGAGTTGAGCGGAATGCTAGAAAGTATGTCTATATTTGATGAAGCCTGGGATTTATACATACAAGATAGATAAAAACTATTTGAAAACATACAGAATACATTACTTTATTTAAAGTGAAGTATTCTGTATGTTTTTTTATTATGAAATTTGTTGATTTGAAGCTAGTCTAGTTACTAGCTTTTGTTTGAGTGTAATGTAAATTTTATAAGATTATATTTTTTATTGAAAAAATTTATGAATATAAGCTTCTGTGATAAGCGTTTTTATGTAGGTTGCATATACTGATATCAAAATCACGACGTCAAAAAAAGGAGAGATAGAGATGGCAAGAAAAAAACAACCT
Organism: Bacillus sp. FSL R9-9497; assembly: GCF_038005805.1. Taxonomy (NCBI): domain Bacteria; kingdom Bacillati; phylum Bacillota; class Bacilli; order Caryophanales; family Bacillaceae; genus Bacillus; species Bacillus sp. FSL R9-9497. The sequence goes on from NZ_JBBOTY010000001.1 coordinate 2,183,943, forward strand.
AAATACAACGTAGGGGACATAGTCGTGATTACGCTATATGGAACCGTTGGGAAAATCACAAATATGAAGGTTTTAGATGGAGTTTATGTATACGAAGTCAATAATCACGATGGCTTTTACGTAGAGCAAACATTGCAGCACGTTACAGAGCAAGATATGAAAAAGGGCGATACGGAGTGGATTGAACTAAATTATAATTTCACGTTTGGTGATCTTGTGCAAGTAACTGGATATGATAAAGATGTTTTCCGTATTGTTGGTTTTCGTACAGAAGTATGGAGATATAAGAATGACGCATGGGAAGATACAATTTATGAATTGTCACGGATTACGGATGGTGAATGGTTAGAAGCGGATGAATCAGATTTAACGTTACTCGCCAATGCTCAAACGGCAAATGCAATTTTGAAGAAAATGAAACAAGATAAAGCAGGTATGAATAAATTAGATTTAGGAAAGTTAAAGTCAATTAACAACTCGAAAAAAGTGAGTGTTAAGACGAATCGTCAAGAAATCATTGATGGATTACTTGACATTTATAACGATTATCAATTATTGTTCGATACATTTAAAGATGAAGAATATAAAATTGTAATGGATGTTGTTCATAATTATTTAGTTAAATTGACAGAGAAAAAATAGTTAACTAGAAAGAGAGAATAAATTGAACAACAACATATGCAGTATAAGGTATGCCTACAACTATTAAAAAAATAAAAAGCCACTTTATAAGAGAGTCTGCCCATTGATCTTCATGCATGAACTCTTCTTTTGTTTGTCCTACTTCATATTGATTTTCCATTATTATTTCCCCCTTTGAATAGCTTGTACTACAATCGTATGTATCTCGTCCAAAGCTTATGACCTATAAAAAAATAAAATCTATTTTTCTAATCTCATATACATAATTTTGAGATTTTTTCATAAAACAGAAATAAAGGAGTGATGCTCATGAAGGAAATTGAAGTCGTGATTGATACGGAAGAGATTGCGGAGTTTTTTTATGAGCAACTAATTGAAAGAGGGTACGTCCCAAAACGAGAAGAAATTGAAGATCTCGCAGATATTACATTTGAGTATTTATTAGAGAAATGCATGATTGATGAAGTTTTTGATGAAGAGGATGAATGAAAGTAACGACGGGCATAACTCGTCGTTTTTTACTCTTTACAAACCTGTCACAAATATAGTCAATAATTATTGGTATAATGAAAAGGAAATTTTACTCAAGAGGTGAAGTAATGTTCAAAAAAATTATTGATTCTTTATTAGGAAAGAAAAAATATCGTTCGTATTCAAGTAGTGATTATCGTCGTAGAGGGCGCTCGTATTCAAGTAGCGATTATAAACGACGTTCATCTGGTTATGGACATCAACATTATAAAAGAAAACGTAAAAGCCGTAGCTTTTTTTCAAGTAGCTGATGAAATGGCGTCGTGTACTAGCATTATTTGATAGACCACTGCGAAAAAATACAATTGTTGCAGAGCGTTATAAAATTGAATCAGTAATTGGAATGGGCAGTTATGGGGTTACATATGTCGTTAATGATTTGCAAATAAATAGATATAAAGTCTTAAAACAATTAAGACAAAGTAAACAAAGATATGAGTCTGGTAGAAAATCATTTGAACAAGAGAAAATGATTTTACAAACATTAAATTATCATGCAATTCCTAGTCTATATGATCATTTCATATGGGAGAAAAAGAGCTTCTTTGTGATGGAGTACATGCCTGGTAAAAATTTTGAAGATTATATTTTCATAGATGAGTATGTATATACAGAACGTGAAGTTTTTGAGATTTTATATGAAATATTAGAAATTGTATCGGTGTTTCATAGTGAAGGCATTATTCACCGAGATTTACGCATTCCAAACATATTAATGAAAGAAAATCAAATTAGTATTATTGATTTTGGATTAGCTAAATGGAAAGGTGAGGATGATGAGCGAGCTACAACTTACGAAGGTGAACAAGCTTTGATGCGAGAAGTTCAATTTCGTAGCGACTTTTATGCGCTCGGTCATTTCTCATTATTTTTATTATATGCAGGATATGAATCTAATGAAAAACAGGAAAAACCATGGTACGAAGAATTAACTTTGGAAAATTATAATCGCGAAATGCTTATGCGAATGTTACAAATAAAAACGCCGTACTATGAGAATGTACAAGATTTAAAACAAGATGTAGCTTCTGCTTTAGAAAGGATGGAGACTCCATGTTTCAAAAGTTTTTAGCAAGCGTTGGTATTGGAAGTGCAAAGGTAGATACTGTTCTTGAAAAAGATGAGTATATTGTTGGGGAAGAAATAGTTGGAAAGGTTCATATAACTGGAGGTTCAGTTAGCCAACAAATTGAAAGCATTTACTTAACATTATCGACGTCGTATGTACGAGAAGTGGATGATAAAAAAGTAACAGCAACATATGATTTAGAGCGAGTACGCTTAACCGAACCTTTTTCTGTAGAACCGAATGAAACAGTTGACATTCCATTTTCTTTTCCAATGCCAATTGAAGCACCACTTACACTTGGTATGAAAACGGTTTGGATTCATACAGGTCTTGATATTAAACGTAGTATAGACCCAAGTGACCGCGACTACGTTCAAGTGTTACCTAATGCATTATTAAGTAGTGTTTTAGATAGTGTAAATGAATTAGGGTTTAAAGCACGTCATATAGAATGTGAAGAATTACCGCACCGATTACGTAAACAAGTTCCATTCGCACAAGAATTTGAGTTTATTCCGGTTTCTGGAGAGTACTACGGCAGATTAGATGAATTAGAATTATTAATTTTGCCACGTGCATACGACCGATTAGAAATAATTATGGAAGTAGATAGAAAATCACGTGGATTAGCTGGTTTATTCGCTGAGGCACTTGATCTTGATGAGAAGGTTATTCGCTTCACTGTAACAAGAGAAGATATCCCTGAGATGAAGCAAAAAATTAATAATTATATTTTTTAATAAACTATGCATAAAAAAGAAATGGAGAGGAAAACTAAAACAACCGCTCCATTTTTTTGCATAGTGAGGTTATGTATGTGAAACGATATCGACATTTATACTTGCTAAGTTTTACGTTACTCATTTGTTTTGTCGTATTATCACTTTCGTATCATACCGCTTGTATTGAGAACTTTGACAATATAGTCGCACATTTTATTCAAAGCTTTCGAAACGATTATTTGACGACCTATTTTACTTGGGTGTCTTTTATCGGTTCCAAAAGAATATATTTTCCATTACTCATTATTCTTGTAATGTATTTTCTCGTTAGAAAAAAGTTGCTTAGTGCGTTGCTTCTAACAATTAATTACTACGGATCTCGTTATTTAAACAGTATGCTTAAACTATGGTACGAACGAGCAAGACCTGATGTCACGCAGCTTGTTACTGCAACTGGATATAGTTTTCCGAGCGGTCATACGATGAATGCTACTGCTTTTTTAGGATTTATTGCATACGTCACAATTACTGAAGAGCGTATTTCGTTGCATAAAAAATTGTTAATTATTCTTATAGCAAGCTTTGTTGTATTATCTATTTCAGTTAGTCGAATATATCTTGGCGTGCACTATCCATCTGACATATTAGCAGGATGGGCAGCTGGTGGTAGCTGGCTCGTTTTATGTGTTATATTCCATAAAACGTTCATAAAAAAAGAACCTATGTCATAATAGGTTCTTTTTTCATTGGCTCAACATGAATGTGTGCATGGTAAATTCCAAACTTTTTGCGAAGCATAGCTTCGATGTTGTCGGTAATACAGTGACTTTCTCCAACATCCATGCGAGCATCTACTTCAATTGTAATATCAACGTACGTTTGATTCCCGTACATACGTGCTCGAATATCTACAATGTTTTCCACACCGCCAATATGCTCAATAGCATCAGCGTATTCTTCCATTTTATCAGGATCAATTCCATCTGTAAGCATATGAGAAGATTCTACGAAAATCTCCCATGCAGTTTTACAAATAATAAGACCGACAATTAAAGCGGCAATAGGGTCTAAAATAGGCATTTGGAACTGAGAACCGACAATACCTACTACAGTACCAATACTTACGAGTGCATCTGATAAATTATCCTTTGCAGCGGCTTCTAATGATTTACTTTTTGTTCGTGCTGCAATTTTTTTCGTATACAAATACACGCAATACATAACGACAGCAGAAAATAAAGCAACCCATGCAGCGAGTACATTAGGCGCTGCTTGTTTCGGATTTAAGAAAGATTGAATGGCACTAATAACAACTTCTAATCCGACTGTTGCCATAATGAAGGACGCAACAAGTGATGCGATTTGTTCGGCACGCGAATGCCCATACGGATGATCTGGGTCACGAGGTTTACGAGATATTTTTAGACCAATTAATATCGCTAAAGAAGCACCGATATCCGTTAAGTTATTTAAACCGTCAGCGCGTAATGCGCTAGAGAAGGTAATATAACTGATGATGATTTTCATAGAGGATAAAAATATGTAGGCCATAATGCTGACAATAGCGCCTTTATCAGCTTCTTTATGAGAAAGAGTATCCATTTTAATCACTCACCTTTCTTTAAAGGAATTTCTTTCTATAAATAGAGTATCAAACGAAAGTCGTGTGGGTCTATACAAACATTGTTGACGTTTTATAGCTTTTTAAGAAGGGGATAACAAAGTTTCGTGAAGGAAAAATATGTTGAAAAGTACAAAGTCAGGGTGTAAACCGAATTGGAGTTTATTTACTAAAGAGAGAGGAGGGGAGATGGATCAAGAAACGAATACTTTTCTTACTACATATTATTCTTATCATGACAAGGTGTAATTCATTAAACGAGGAAAAAAGTCAAAAGATAATTATGAAAACAGATGAAAGCCCTCTGAAAAATATTTTCCAGAGGGCTTTCATCTTAGTATGCTTCTAAAAACTCAGTAACTTGCTCTTCAGTTTTTGCATTAGCACTATGTAAGTGGCCTAGCTTCTCACCGTTTTGGTATACAAGTAAACTTGGAATACCCATTACTTGATACTCTTCAGCGATACTTGGAAACTCATCTTTATTAATAGAATACCATTCAAATTTATTGAACTCTTCCATTACATCTCCGATAAAGTTGTCCATACGTACGCAATCTGGGCACCATGTAGTAAAGAACTTAACAACTACTGGCTCCTCGCTTGCGATGATGTCTTTGAATTCTTGTTCTGTTTTAATTTCTTTCATAAGTAAAACTCCTTTCAATATCACACGAATTTATATGCAAAATTCGTATTTGCAAACATGTTGCAAACTTATTATTTGTTTTTTAGTTTTGTAGTTCGTTCACACTTATAAAATTGTATGTAACATGACTGTGCTACTAAGTGTGAAAATAACGGAACCTCACTTTTCTTTATAAGCTTTTTCCAGGATTGTGTCAAACTTTTGAATTTTATACAGAAATTAAAGAAGCCCAAACTTTGATTGAGTATGGGCAGAGTGACTAAAATTAATCGCTTATTAATTTCGAATAAATATTTAAATCGATAAGCTTTCCAGCTGATTTTTCGCTTTTTCTCAGAGTACCTTCAAAAGTAAAGTTTAATTTTTCTAATAATTTTACGGAATTTACATTTGCTGGTTCAACTTTTACAAAAATTGAATCAGGTTAGAAATTATATGGTTGTAATGGGAATTGAGGGATATGAATAAAAAAATTGTATCCCGCATTAACGGGCAGTAAGACCTCCACTGATTAAAGTTTCACTTTATTAGGGATTTGCCTTAAACATTTATTACAGTCAAGAATATTTATAATAATATGAACTAAAAAAGGTCCAATTTTTGTAATGTTGGAGGGGAGTATTGTGGACATAACTCAAAGCGTGGCAAGAATAGTGGTTAATGGGAAAGACCTTTCTTTCACTTCAGTTCAAACCTCTGCATGGAATCATGGACCTGTAAATGATTTAATCGTTACGACGAATCAGAGAGTGAATGAGCTTTATCAATTCATGTGGTCACAAGTACCGGTTACGATGTCGGTATATTTTCTTCAAGGGGCGGATTTACTTAGATTCGTTAGGGTTGCTGGAATTGATGAGCGTGTAAACGGAGAATATGTATATCATTTCATTTGGTAATAAGAAGAATTAAAAGTAGTCTAGCAGCTACTTTTTTATTTTATCATTTGAATATAAGCGAGCGAACTAGCATTATAGTACCAATGAAATAAAGAATCATAATATAATGTGTAACAAATTATACGGAAGTGAGTTGAAAATTATGTTTTATTCATATATTAATTCTGAAGCTGGCATGCGACCAGCGTATGGTACGTCTATAACGTATAGTGGAGCACAAAGTACAGTTCAAGCTATTCAACAAGCATTGCAAATGCAACAACAAATGCAGCAGCAAGGAGTACAACCATATTACTCATCCGTAGAGTATTTTTATCCAGTACATCATGTTACACCGTACGGAAGTTCTTTTCTTACTATTCCATATGGAACTATATACAACTTATAACTAGTAAGGAATGAAGTGGTTTATATAAATAAGGGTGCAGATTAATAGCGCCCTTATGAATAAGAAAAATAGCTAGTCCAAACCTTATAAATCAATCTTACATAATATGTAGTAATAAGTTTGAAAGGGGAATTAGTATGTCTTGTTATTACTACTGTAAGTATTGTAAGGAGTATAAAAAGAAGCATCATGATTGTTGTAAGAACATTAGTAAGTGTCATGATAATAAGGACAATCTTGTTAGAGCATCGGCATTTAGAGCTAGAAATACTGTGAATCAAAATGTTCCTGCTAATACTTTTGTGAAAGTGTTATTTCAAAATGAACAATTTGATTTAGCGAATGAGTATAATCCAGCAACATCTATTTTTACGCCGAAGACTAAAGGAGTATATTCTATTATTGGAACGATTGGTTTCTTTCCAAATGATCCAACTTTAAATTATAGAGCGCGTGTAGAAATTCGTGTGAATGGAAACGCAGCGATAGCTATAGATAATGACTTTTTTGGTCCAATAAGTTTTGGAAATGTCGTAAGTGTTTCGACGATTGTTCAATTGAATGCAGGGGATGAAGTTGAGATTTATGCACAAAGTAGTATAGATGGGGTTTTAAGTCCTTTAGAAGATGGGGCACATTTTGAAGCGGCAAGATTTCCTTCTCCAACTAAATAAAACTGATCATTAAATGTTTTTTAGTAGGTTTAGTTAATCCCCTTACCAAATGGTGGGGGATTATTATTGTTTTTCTAGAATATATAAGTAAACAGGTGAAGTGTAGTTTAATTTGTAGAGGTTTCAACCTTCTTCAGATAATAAACAGAATAATAAGTAACATGCTTGTGAAAACTCATTGTTAGTAAGTTTGCTAGTTTTCTTATAGAACAAGAAAGACGGAATACATAAAAGATCGTATCATTACGTTTTTTCTTTACTATATAGAAATTATATATTGAACATAGATTTGTGTAGGGAATCCTAATACACTGAAAAGAATAACATAAAGGCGATTACACTATATAAAAACAAAATCAATCCTAAGATGAGTAGTATTGGATGCAACTTGAACATATTTGACCTCCTTGAGTATATAAAGAATTTTAATATATTGTTGGTCAATTTAGAAGGGGGACGGTTACATAAAAAAAGAGCATACATAAAAAGTATGCTCCAAAGAAAGATAGGTTTTATGAGTGGATAATCTCCATACGATAATATATGTTCTATTAATAAAAACGTGTAAAAAATCAATGAATTATCAATGGAATATCATAAAATGAGTAATTTTAATTTAGAAATGCAGTTATTTTCTTTCTCAGTTATTTTAGGTAACAAAGTTGTGAAAATCGTGCATTATGCGGACTAACAACGGGATAACGATCGTACTTCAGTTACATATTTCTTAAAGTCTGGATATTGCGTGATAGTTTGACATTTAGGGGCGCATAGTTGATTAATTATAGACACATTTGTAATTACTTCGTTACAAGGACCGAAAAATGTAACTTTTAGTTTTGAATTTGGTGGGATTTTAAACACGATAGGTTTTTTTTTCATGAAATCAGCTCCTAATATTGAGTATTATAATTTAAAGGATATAGAGTCGTATTAGTATAATATGAAATTTCAGTGGATTTGCTTATAATAAAGAATTTCATAGTAGTAAAAGTGCTTAAAGATGTAAAGGGAAAATTGAGAATGTGAAATAAGATGTTTAATTAATATAACTGATGCATTTTTTAGTTTTTTACATATTATGCTAGTAAGAATTGTATAAGGAGGTAGTGTAAAATATTGGAAGAAAATGTACAAGTTCAGCTTTTGCCACCTTGGATCACATATTTTAATGAATTAAAAAATTCAACATTTGACTTAATAATATATAGAAAATGAGTAGTGATTTTTATTAACTGAAAGGGAATTGATACTGGGAGTTTTAAGTTAATAATATAAGAGGATTTTTTCTAATATCTATAAAAATGTTCAATACCTAAATTGATAGGATGAGACTACATAACAAATAGTAAGGTATATTTCGAATATGAGAATATTTTTTGTGACATACATGTTAAAACTAATAGAAATATTTCTGAAAGAGAATATATTTTGAAAAACGGTAAAGATTCTTTTTATTTATATTATAGATAGCTAGTTCTAGAGAGAGGAGGCTTACAATAAAACAAGCTATGAATAAGACATTAAAAAGGAGCTGGAATGTGTGGGGTATATTGTAGATATTTCAAAATGGAATGGAACTATCAATTGGGATATTGCAGCATCTCAGCTAGATTTAGTGATTGCTAGAGTTCAAGATGGCTCTAATACGGTGGATTTTATGTATCAAAATTATGTTAGTGAAATGAAAAAGCATAGTATCCCATTCGGTAATTATGCTTTTTGCCGTTTTATATCTATTGCTGATGCAAAGAAAGAGGCACAAGATTTTTGGAATCGTGGTGATCAATCTGCTAAGTTTTGGGTAGCGGACGTAGAAGTTCAAACGATGGTAGATATGCAAGGCGGGACACAGGCATTTATTGATGAATTACGCCGTTTAGGTGCGGAAAAAGTAGGATTATATGTAGGGCATCACACGTATCTATCATTTGGAGCACGTAATATTGAAGCTGATTTCGTATGGATCCCTCGTTATGGAGGGAATAAGCCAGCATATCCATGCGATATGTGGCAATATACGGATTCAGGGAATGTTCCTGGGATTGGGAAATGTGATCTGAATCGATTAGTAGGAAATAAGTCACTTTCTTGGTTTATAAATTCGAACAAAGCAAATCAATCTAACATAGTGTATACACAGCAACCGAATGGCATTGGTATTGCAGTTTCGAAATATCCTGATGGATATGGAATAAATTTATATGAAAACCCCATGAATCCCCAATTTACAGGTACACTCACTCAGAAAATTCCATATTTAATCTTAGCAGGTTATTGGGGAGGCGGTGAGCAAGATATGATTTGTTTAGGGAACGATAAGCAGTGGGTATATTTAAAACATTTTAATGTGAAATGGTTTTATGCAACTTCAAAATATCCTGTCGGTTACGGAGTAAATTATTATGAAGAGCCTGAATGTATGAATTATAAAGGAAACATAGATGGATCGACATCTTTTCGAGTGTGGGGTAGAGTGGGAAATGCGGTAGATATCGGGCAGAATAGTTGGATACCTGAAAAACATGTAATTATTAAGCAACTATAGAAGCTATATTTTTTTGAGAATTATATAAAGAGTCTTCTTACTATGCATAGTAAGAAGACTCTTTATATTTAAAAATGAAAATACATGATACATAGTCAACTCATATGAAATGAATTACATGTAGAAAACACACTGTTTTCACAATGACTGTGTATAGTTAATTTGCATAATGATAAAAGTGAGGTATTTGAATTGAAAAAGAAGAAAATATTTATTGGAACAATTATTTCATGCATGATGCTAGCATTATCTGCATGTGGTTCCTCAGACAACGTAGTAACATCAAAAGTAGGAAATGTTACAGAGAAAGAATTAAGTAAAGAATTACGACAACAATATGGAGAAAGTACTTTATATCAAATGATGTTAAGTAAGGCATTGCTAGATAAATATAAAGTTTCAGATGAGGAAGCAAAAAAGAAAGTAGAAGAAGCAAAAGATAAAATGGGTGAAAACTTTAAATCGACTTTAGAACAACTTGGGTTGAAAAATGAAGATGAATTAAAAGAAAAAATGAAGCCAGAAATTGCATTTGAGAAAGCGATTAAAGCAACAGTTACAGATAAAGATGTGAAAGATAACTATAAACCAGAAATGAAAGTAAGTCACATTTTAGTGAAAGATGAAAAAACGGCTAAAGAAATAAAGGAGAAAGTAAATAATGGTGAAGATTTTGCTGCCTTAGCAAAACAGTATTCAGAAGATACTGGTTCAAAGGAACAGGGCGGGGAAATATCTGGTTTTGCCCCTGGGCAAACAGTGAAAGAATTTGAGGAAGCTGCGTATAAATTAGATGCAGGCCAAGTAAGTGAGCCGGTTAAAACAACTTACGGTTACCATATTATTAAAGTGACGGATAAAAAAGAATTGAAGCCATTTGATGAAGTAAAGGATAAAATACGTAAAGATATAGAACAACAAAGACTACAAGATACGACAGGTAAATGGAAACAACAAGTAGTCAATGATTTATTGAAAGATGCTGATATTAAAGTGAATAATAAAGAATTTAAAGATACATTTAAATTTCTAGAAAAGAAATAATGACTGTAATCATAATTAGAAAAGGGAACTCATATAGAGTTCCCTTTTTCTAATTAGTGTGTGAGTTATAAATAGATAGTAAGACAATACAATATTACATTTAAATATTAAGAATTACAATGGAAAATTATGGATTATAATTATTTCAACGAAAGTGAATATTCTACGGTTTTCATTATGCAAGTTTATTACATATATTTACTCTTTAATAATGGATATCGAACATAATTTAAAAAATAATACATATAATGTTTTTGAATAAATATTTAACATGGATAATTAGTAAAAAGCTGAGCATTCGATTGGAAAGGATGTTCTTTTTCATATGAAAATTTTAGGATAAAGAATGAATCGTTTTAAACGCGTCATTTACCACATCAATAAATTAAGGTGGTGGAGAATATATGAAAGTAATCTTTCAAGGAGAGGGCGGCGCGAAAATTTTTGAGTCATATGATGAAAATGTAAGTGATTTATTAGCTATATTAAAAGAAACGAAAGGGATTAAAATCGGGATGGTTGAGTATAAAGTGTTAAAGTACGAACTTAATTATTTTCGTCATCCGAAAAAAGCGGATACAGAGAGAGAGTTACATATAATAGTACAACCTAAGTATATGTAATAAAATATAATAATAAAAATCATTGATTCAGTTTTGTAAAGTTCCATAGAGTATGTAAGAAAAGAGAGTGTTGTAAATGCTCTCTTTTCTTATGCTTTGTGAGTTCGTTCATCATAGTATATGTTTTCAGTTATAGATGGTTAATAAACGATAAAAATTTAAAACTTTTTCGTTTAGGCAGGGATTTTATATTTGAGTAAATAAATATACTATGAAGTATTTTTTATACGAATACTGGAGGAGTATAAAATGAGTTTAGCAAGTTACATAGGCTGTAATGTAGAAATTCCGTTAACGGATCCGGATTCTAATAATCTAATTGTTTTTGGACCGTGTTTTTCAGATGAAAGTATGCTTGAAATTGTACAAGATTATCAATTCCAAACAAATTACACATATGAGGTTTCAACTAGTTGGGGAATTGAACTTGTCGAGTGGCAAAATGTAAAGGAAAAAAAGAAGCGAAAGAAAAACTTTTAACTTTATGCAAGATTATGGAAGGTTATTTGGAAGATGGAGACTATTTCGAATTATTTAGTTGTTGGGTTGGTGATGAAGATAAGGAACGAGTAGGGGAATTGAACTTAAAAATAAATCATTTTAATATAGATGAATTATGTATTCCAGAAAGAACATTAGTTAGGATAGAAAAATAAGCTTTGAAATATTTTTTAGAAAAGGGCGATTTCACTTTGGGTGAAGTCGCCTTTTAGTTGTTATATGCATGTTATATAAGAAATGAGAAGTTTATTTGATAAAGGAAAAAAGTATGGAGATAAATAAAATTATGTTTTTTGTTAAGAAATAATAAGTATGGCTCTTCTCAAAAGAACGTAAGTTCGTGTATAATAAGAACGAGTGTTCTTTTGAGAGGTAACCTAATTATAGTTTAGAAGTAAATCCGAGTTTAGTAAGTATTAAAAATAACTAAGGGATAGTATGGCTAAATAAATGTATAAATGATCAAGGAGATAAAAAATGAACGATGTAAAGATACAAAAAGAAGAAAGAGAGTGGGTTCTGTTTACAGTAATGTCCGAACAACTTTTAAATATGAGAAAGATTATTGGAGAGAAATTAAAAGTACAAAAACCGCTTTTAACAAATGAAGCAAAAGAGAGAATTTCTGATAAATTATTAACGTCATTATTGTCTGAGAAAGAAATATTGGTAACATATTTTGAAGATGGTTACATACTAACAAGCTACATGACTGTTGTACATATCAATCCGGTAAAACAAATTGTAATTTGTACAGACGCCTTTTATAAAACTTACGTATTTAACGCTATGGATATTATTGAAATAACGTAAAAGAAGCTGAATATTAAATGGCAGCTTCTTTTATTTCTGATTTATGAGACAAATAATACAAGAAAAAGCAGCTAGCTTCGTGCTAGCTGCTGAGCCCCAGGGAAAGGGAGAAAAAGATAGGGTACTCCAAAATCAACAAGAGCTGTCAAACAGCCTGATTATAGTATAGACAAATTAAAATTTTCTATACAGAAAGTTGAACATAAGATTAGGCTGTACCCACTTGGTTTTGATCTGCAAGGTCAGAATCAAATGTATTGGTCGCGCTAACACCGCTAAAAGTATTAACAACAAAACCAACGTTTGATGCGCCGGAACCATTATAAGCTTTCGTATTTTCTTTCGGAGATACGTTGTAGAAATCACCTAAGTTAAATGATCCATTGCTATTTTGTACAACTAAATTTCCTACAACTGATGGCATAATTTTCACCTGCTTTATAATAAGTTGTTAACATTACTATATGGAGTTATAGTCCAGATGGTTCATACAATAAAAATTGTGGAATAGTAAAACGTTTGGAGCATGGATTTCAATAAAAGTGTGTTAAAATTAATATAATAAAGTTGAGTAATTTTTTTAAAAAATTTGTATAATTGATATATATGAAAATAAAGGAGGCAAAATGTAATGAAAGATATTATGAAAAAAGTTGATTTAACAGATGCCAAATCAAGTAATCTTGTTGCACTAATTTATAGTAATGAAGTTATATTAGTTGAAGACGCATTTTGTCCAAATGAAATAAAATTAAAGTTTAATGAAATTGCAATTTTATCTGCAATTAAAACAGCCCATATTGCGAAAGTGTCTATTAGGAAAGAACTTGAAGCGCTTTTTCATGATACGGGTGTTATATTAGTGAAACAAAATGTTGATTATGGTAGTAGCCAATCTATTACCATGCATTTTGAGCAATTTAAAAAATTGCAAGATGAGATTGAACATTTAAATAAAAGTATATAATAAAGCAGCTAAATAAAGGTTCTATCATAAAGGTGGAATGTGTTGTGTTGAAAAAGTGGTTTAAAAATTATTTGGGTGAATCGCATTGTAAACATAAATATATTTTTATTAAGATGCAGGATAATGAGGATTTTAAAAAAGGTATATTAGGTGTAGTTTATATTTACCAGTGTGAGAAATGTGGAAAAGAGAAGCTGAAATGTAAAAACAATAATGAAATAAACAATGAATTTTTAGATATATAGCAAAAAGTAACCATGATGGTTACTTTTTTTGCTTATGTATGCAATATCAAAACCATTACTAAAGTATGAGTTGAGTTGATACTATAGTAAATCGCTGAATAAAAATGAAGAGAGTAAGATATAGGGAAGGAGGATGAGAGAAATGAAGCGAAAAGAAATTAGTAAATCTGTAATTATTACAGGTGTGACACAAGGGTTAGGACGTGCGATGGTTGATCGATTTCATGAATTAGGGTGGAACATATATGGTTGTGGACGTTCAAAAGATAAAATTGAAGAACTAAAAAAACAGTACAGTAAAATACATGATTTCCAAGTAATTGATGTTTCAGATTCTCAGCAAGTTAACAATTGGGCAAATTATATACTTAATAGACATACGGCTCCCAATCTGATAATAAATAATGCATCGATTGTAAATCAAAATGCACAACTTTGGAAAATTACGGCTCAAGAATTCGAAAGTGTAATGAATGTAAACGTGAATGGTGTAGTAAATGTAATAAGAGCGTTTGTTCCCGCAATGGTATCTAGGAAAGAAGGAATTATCATTAATATGAGTTCTAGTTGGGGGAGAGAAGGTGAAGCTGAGCTTGCGCCATATTGTGCCTCGAAATTTGCAATTGAAGGTATCACTAAATCTATGGCCCTGGAATTACCCCATGGCATGGCTGTAGTTGCTTTAGATCCTGGAGGGAGTATTAGTACTCCAATGCTGAAGTCATGTGCGCCACAATATATAAATGAATCGCCTACACCTGAAACTTGGTCACATAAAGCGATTGAATATATATTGAATATAACAATAGATAAAAATGGAGATTCATTGACATGCCCAGCATGCGTATAAAAAGCACCTTTAAGGTGCTTTTTATATTAGTAGCACATTATATCATTCACAAAATTACATCTGAAAAATAAAATAAAAGATTAAGGGTGAGATTTGTTTGTTTTGAAAGCTTTAGAAAATATTTGAATAGGTGATAAAAATGAATCCAAGCAGTTTAAAAGTGACAGGGGCATGGTTTCAAGTAGGGGGGAATCTTACAGCTGCTATTGGAACGACAAGAGGATTTATTGGAGAAGAGAAAGTTGAATCGGAACTTGTTATTGTAGGAAGCTCATTACAAGCCCTCGGGTATATATTACAAATCATTGCGAGCAATTATGATGATGGGGAAGAAAAAAGAGAGAATCAAAGTAAATTACTTGATCAAATAGGAATTGAGTTATTAGCATTAGGAAATATATCAAATGTAATAGGAATATATTTTAATATAAATGAACAATTGAAAGAGAATGATTATCTTATCATTACAGGGAACAGTTTACAATCGATTGGTGCTTTTTTAGGAGTAGAAGCAGCTTTGGTGGATATAAATGTATTACAGAAAATTATTATACTGGGTAACTCCATGCAAAGTTTAGGAGCTGGATTACAAGCGTATCAAGGTGTTTTAAATGTATTGAAAGATGAGAAAGAAAATAAAGATAGTATTTTTGATAAGAAGGATGAGAGAATCATTGCACTCATTGGTATTTGGATACAAGCGATAGGAACGTTAATTTCCGCAATTGGAATAACTGCAATAGAGGAAGAAAATAGGCTAGAAAACAATGAAAAGTCTGAAATACTTATATAAATAGAAGGGGATACATTGATTTTAGAGGCAGGTTAAGATTAAAATGGTAGTAGGTTTTTTTGCGTATATTTTGAAAAGTGATATATAAAATATAAAATAAGGAGTTTTCAAGGGATGATGTATTTATTAGCAATTTTTCTTCCACCTGTTGCTGTATTATTTTGTGGAAAACCAATTCAGGCAATCATAAATTTCATATTAACATTAATATTTTGGGTTCCAGGAGTTATACACGCAATTCTTGTAGTGCATGATAAAAAAGCTGATCGGCGTTTGAAAAAACAAATTCAAGCATATGATGAAATTAATAAGAGAAATCGAAGATAATTCATCTGCCAAATGTTTTTAAAAGAAAGGAGGATTAACCTCCTTTCTTTTTTAGTGGGTGTTAAGTTTAAATTTTTGTGTGGCGGAAAGAATTTTTAATGTAAGTATTATGATAATAACTTTTAGATTGTGCATGTAATAGGCCAGTATAAATGCTTTCTGGTACATTAAAGAAATCATACATACCATGCTTTAATTGGATTCGCAAAATCATAGAAAAAGGATTATAACCAACAGCAACTATATTTTTTGAGGTAACCGGAGATAGCTTCATTATTATGCAACTCCTTATTTTTCATTTTTAATAATTCTTTGTAGGAAACGGTATTGTGGTGTTGAAATCTTTATAATTAAAGAGGTATTATACCAATATTAAATATATTAAATATTGGTTATACGTAATTATAAGTAAGTTCACACGAAGTTCATATCGATATGCTATTTTTATTTCACCTTTGATTTATTAATAAGAAAATATTGACCATTTGAAAAAAAGGTATATTATTTATACGAGGTAATAAAAATTCACTTCTTTCATTATTATGCTAAAAGGGGCAGCATTATTAGAAAATTAGAAGTGAAAATAGTATGTATAAGAGCCATTCTAAAATTTGTAATCTGTGAATTGGGAAAATATTGAATGCTCCAGGTCAATACACTTTCTTGCCTAAACGTATTTACGAAAGTGACCTCAATATTTTTAATTAAATCAACGGGAGA
This sequence comes from Bacillus sp. FSL R9-9497, assembly GCF_038005805.1. Lineage (NCBI taxonomy): Bacteria > Bacillati > Bacillota > Bacilli > Caryophanales > Bacillaceae > Bacillus > Bacillus sp. FSL R9-9497. The sequence continues at coordinate 2,200,569 of NZ_JBBOTY010000001.1, forward strand.
ATTGAAAGGCAGGAGAAAGTAACATGTCAGAAAATTATCGTTCTCGCGAGGAGCGACGACAAGTTAAAAAGAAAAAACAACCAGCTTCTAAAACACAAAAACCAAAAGGTAAAACATCATTTTTCCGCAAGTTTTTAATTACTTGTTTATTACTTGGTATTGTAGGTTTAGTGGCGGGGGTTGCTACCTTTTTCGTAATGATTAAGGACGCACCAAAACTGGAAAAAGCAAAACTTGTTAATCCGTTATCCTCAAAAATTTATGATAAAAACGGGGATTTGGTATATGAATATGGAAAAGAAAAAAGGACGAATGTTACGTATGATCAAATACCTAAATTAGTAGAAAATGCATTTTTAGCGACAGAAGATTCACGTTTTTATGAGCATAGCGGAGTAGACTTTAAAGGTACTGCCCGTGCTGTTTTAGTGAGTCTTAAAGGAGATTATGGCTCTCAAGGTGGAAGTACGATAACGCAGCAAGTTATTAAAAACTACTTCTTATCTATGGATAAAACACCAAAGCGTAAGGCGCAAGAAATATATTTAGCTTATAAGCTAGAACAACAGTATTCAAAACATGAAATATTAGAGATGTACTTAAATAAAATTAACTTAGGTAATCGTTCATATGGTATCGCAACAGCAGCACAAAACTACTATGGTAAAGAATTGAAGGACTTAACATTACCAGAAGTTGCGATGCTTGCAGGTTTACCGAAAGCACCGAATAACTATGATCCAACGAAAAAAGAAAATGTTCAAAAAGCAACAGAAAGAAGAAATGTTGTTCTAAGTTTAATGAACCGACATGGATATATAACAAAACAGGAAATGGAAGAAGCATCAAAAGTTGACGTAGAAAAGGGGCTTAAGCCTGCAGCTCAACTACAAACAATGCCATACCCTGCATTTATGGATGCAGTTGTGAAAGAAGTAGAAAAAGAATTACCAGATGCTAATATCGGTTCTGACGGTTTAGAAATTTATACAACGTTAGATCCGAAAGCACAGAAACTTGCTGATAATATTTTAAATAATAATATCATTGATTATCCGAACGATAAATTCCAAGGTGCATTCACATTTATGGATACGAAAACAGGAGAAGTTCGTGCTATAGGTAGTGGCCGTGGAGAAAATAAAGCTGTATTTAAAGGGCATAATATGGCAATTGAATTAGATCGTGCAGCTGGTTCAACGATGAAGCCGATTTTCGACTACGCTCCTGCAATTGAATATTTAAAATGGGCTACGTACCATCAAATTGATGACTCTCCATTTAAGTATTCAACGGGACAAGAAGTACGAAATGCAGATAGAAGTCATATGGGTCCAATTACAATGCGTGAAGCATTAAAAATGTCGCGTAATATTCCTGCAATTAAAACTGCAAAAGAAGTAGGGATTAGTAAATCGAAAGAATTCTCTGAGAAACTAGGTATTACATTTAATACAGCACCGACAGAATCGACAGCGATTGGTACAAATGAAGTATCGCCAACTGAAATAGCGGGTGCTTATGCGGCATTTGGTAATGAAGGTAAATATACGAAACCGCATTTTGTTAAGAAAGTCGTTTATCCAGACGGTAAGTCACAAAGTTTTGGACAAAAACCAAAACAAGTTATGACAGATTCTACCGCATACATGATTACTGATATGCTTCGTTCTGTAGTTACATCAGGTACTGGTACATCGGCAAATGTAGGCTCTTTAGATGTAGCTGGTAAAACGGGTACGACAAACTATTCATCAAAGCAATTAGCTCAATATAAAATTCCAGAAAGTGCAACTCGTGATAGTTGGTTCGCTGGATATACACCGCAATATACGATGGCAGTATGGACTGGGTATATGAAAGATGGTAAAGACGAGTATATTAGTAGTAAAAATACGAAAATTGCACAGTTGATCTTTAAAGAAATGATGAGCGAAATGGCTACAGATAAATCACGCTTTAAAATGCCAAGTAGCGTTATTCAAGAAGGTAGTGAGCTACGTATAAAAGGTGAAAAACGTGATTCATCGCCAAATACTAGCGTACCGGATACAACGGAGCAACCAAAACAAGATCAACAGCAAAAAACTGAAGAAGAGAAAAAGCAAGAAGAATTAAAGAAACAAGAAGAACTGAAAAAACAAGAAGAACAAAAGAAACAAGAGGAACTTAAGAAGCAAGAAGAACAAAAGAAACAAGAAGAGCAAAAGAAACAAGAAGAGCAAAAGAAACAAGAAGAACAAAATAATGGAAATGGCCAAGGAACGACACCTCCAGTAAATAATGGAGGAGGCCAAGGAAATACGACACCTCCAGCAAATAATGGAGGAGGTCAAGGAAATACGACACCTCCAGCAAATAATGGAGGAGGTCAAGGAAATACGACACCTCCAGCAAATAACGGAGGAGGTCAAGGAAATACGACACCTCCAGCAAATAATGGAGGAGGTCAAGGAAATACAACTCCACCAGCGACCACACAACCAGAGACTGGCGGTAATGCAGGAGAGGCCCCTGCTAATAATGGGCAATAAGAAAAATTTATAAAAAATATTAAAAAGCACTTAAGATTTGTGAAAATTACAATCTTAAGTGCTTTTTTCATTTAAATGTAGTAGCTATGAAATGATGTGTTTTAAATGTTAAACGTACCATAAAAATTTTGAAAATAAATTGATGGGAAATGATAAAAGACTTGAGCTTGAGGTAGTGGAGCGTAGCTAGGATGATAAAAGGTAGTGCTACTTGGATGGGCACCATGATGCCAAAATGAAGGGGTAACTTGACCGGGAATTTGATATTGCTGCCAAGTTGCGGGAAGTTCAATTCCTACATCGGAGCTAGCTGTATGAACTGCAGGAACATGTATCCCAGGAGTCGAAGGAACTACGGCAGTTACTCTTAATAATACCCACATAAAATATTCACTCCTAAGTTGTGTTAATAAATTAGTATATTCTTTTCACACGTATAAAGGTACATATATAGGACTTTCGTTTAAAACATGCGTACAAAGTCTTAAGACTAATGTAAGCTGATGGTGGACTATTTAATATGAAAAGATACGTCTATTTGCGGAGGGAAAAGAGATAAAAAAAATATACAATGAGGGTGTTAATCGTAATATTTTACGAGTGTATGGAGGTATTTTTATGGAACGATTATGGACGAAATCATTTATTCAAATGACTTTCGCAATGTTATTTTTATTTACAGCATTTTATTTACTTGTTCCAACGCTCCCGCTCTTTATTAAAGAGATAGGTGGCAATGAATCGCAAGTTGGACTTATGACGGGGATGTTTACAATAGCTGCGGTTGTAATACGACCGATTATTGGAGGAATGTTAGATCAATATGGTAGAAGATCCTTTATTATTTTCGGACTCATCTTTTTTGGCTTAACGATGTATTCCTATAATATAGCATCGACTATTGTCCTTTTAGCTGTTTTACGTGTTATTCACGGAGTAACATGGGCTGTTTCTACAACAGCTGTTGGAACAGCAATAACGGATATTATTCCAGATTCACGCCGCGGTGAAGGTATGGGTTGGTACGGGATGGCGATGACAATTGCAATGGCGATCGGACCTATGATTGGATTATGGGTTGTGCAAAATTATTCATTTGATGGTCTATTTTTATTAGCGACGTTGTTATCTTTTATGGCAGTCGTATTATCATTAATAACGAAGATGCCATTTACGCCACAAAAAGAAAAAGGGAAGATGCAGCTATTTGAGAAATCCGTATTAACAATCACGATTGTAGTATTCTTTTTATCGTTTGCATATGGAGGAATAACAACCTTTTTACCGTTATTTGCATCATCAATTCATGTGAATCCGGGAACTTTCTTTCTTGTATATGCAATTGCATTAACAATTGTAAGACCAATTTCAGGGAAACTATTAGATAAGTATGGAGAAGTATTCATTATACTTCCAGCATTATGTATTACTATTTTAGCTATAGTTGTTTTAACTATTTCAAATGGTTTGATAGGTGTAATTATTGCAGCAACATTATACGGTATTGGATTTGGTTCAGCACAGCCAGCTTTGCAAGCGGCAATGCTTACAATTGTCGATCCGAGTAAAAGAGGAGTTGCAAATGCTTCATTTTTTACAGCGTTTGATTTAGGAATCGGGTTAGGTGCTATTTTACTTGGAGTTGTTTCACAAATGTTTGGTTATCGTATTTTATTTTCAGGGAGTGCAATTTCAGCATTGATAGCCTTAATTATTTTCGTCTTTTTTGTAAAACAACGATTAGGAAAAAAAGAGTTTGCGTAAACTGGAGGAATAAAGATGAGAATTTCAATTGATCGTAAGGCTCTGCAATGGTTCCAGGAAGAATTACGTATAAAGCACGGTGAATCTGTACGTTTTACTGTAAGGTACGGAGGGAATAGTTCAATTCAGCCCGGATATTCTTTAGGGGTTGTTGCTGAGAAACCCGATGGCGAAATAGTGTCAGTTGAGAAGGAAGGTATTATATTTTTTGTAGATTCTGATAATCTTTGGTATTTTCAAAACTATGATTTATTTGTAAGTTATCATGAGGAAATGGAAGAAATTCAATTTAATTATGTAAAATAATAACTTTATTAAAAATGAATAAGTTTTATATAAAAATTATATTTAAGAGATATTGAAATAAATATCATATAGTAACGAGCTGTATTTATGTACAGCTCGTTTTTTCTATTTCTCAAATAAAATTAGAATAATTTTATATTTGGCGGTGTTATATGAAAAATCTTTATATCTTGTTTTTGAAAATACGCAAAGAAGTCTATCCTTTCTTTATAAAATATAAGAATTATTTTCAAAAAATTGTATTGTTACAGTAAGAAAAGTGTAGGAAACTTATCATTATAAAATAAATTGAAATCTTCTAAAAACTCTGATACATTGAAATAGAAATGTAGTTTCACAATATTGTAAAGGCTTACAGTTATGTGCACGAAGATCTATTAGGATTGGAGGAAATAATGATGAAAGCTGAAGAAAAATTTTCCCCGGGATTAGATGGTATAGTGGCAGCGGAGACGAAAATCTCGTTTCTTGACACAGTAAAAGGTGAAATTGTAATTCAAGGGTATGACTTAATCGAACTCTCAAAAACAAAAGAGTATTTAGACATTGTGCACCTTTTATTGGAGGAACATCTACCGAATGAAGATGAAAAAGCAACACTTGAAAAGAAATTAAAAGAAGAATATGCAGTACCAGAAGGTGTATTCAACGTACTAAAGGCATTGCCTAAAGAGACGCATCCCATGGATGGATTACGTACAGGTGTGTCAGCGTTAGCTGGTTACGATAATGATATCGAAAACCGCTCGTTAGAAGTGAATAAAAGCCGAGGGTACAAGCTGTTAAGTAAAGTGCCAAACATTGTAGCAAATAGCTATCATATTTTAAATAATGAGGAGCCAATTGAACCTCTTAAAGAATTATCATATAGTGCGAATTTCTTCTATATGTTAACTGGTAAAAAACCAACTGAACTTGAGGAAAAGATCTTTGATCGTTCCCTTGTTTTATATAGTGAGCATGAAATGCCAAACTCTACATTTACAGCTCGCGTTATTGCATCAACACAATCAGATTTATACGGTGCTCTAACAGGTGCAGTTGCATCTTTAAAAGGAAGTTTACATGGCGGTGCAAATGAAGCGGTTATGTACATGCTTTTAGAAGCTGGTAATGTTGAGAAATTTGAAGAGTTATTACAGAAGAAACTATATAACAAAGAAAAAATTATGGGCTTTGGACACCGTGTTTATATGAAGAAGATGGATCCAAGAGCACTGATGATGAAGGAAGCTTTAAAACAGTTATGTGATGTAAAAGGTGATTATACACTATATGAAATGTGTGAAGCTGGAGAAAAGATTATGGAAAAAGAAAAAGGAATTTATCCAAATCTTGATTATTATGCAGCTCCAGTATATTGGATGCTAGGTATTCCAATTCAACTTTACACACCAATCTTCTTTAGCTCTAGAACAGTGGGGTTATGTGCGCACGTTATTGAGCAACATGCAAATAATCGTTTGTTCCGTCCACGTGTAAATTATATTGGCGAGCGACATGTACTTAGTAAATAAGAACAACTGGGGAGTTGTTAGCGCCGCCCGCCAGATGGGTGTTTGACCGACACCCATCATTAATAATAACGAATTTTCGACAGAAAGGGAAGAATAGCATGATTAAAACAAATGAAATTAAGCAAAAAGATGCATTATTAGAAGAGATTACCGATTATGTATTAAATAAAGAGGTTACTAGTGCAGAAGCATTCAGTACAGCTCGTTACGTATTACTTGATACACTTGGATGTGGAATTTTAGCACTGCAATATCCAGAATGTACGAAATTACTAGGACCAGTTGTGCCAGGAACAATCGTGCCAAATGGTACACGTGTACCAGGTACGTCTTATGTACTAGATCCAGTAAAAGGTGCATTTAATATCGGATGTATGATCCGTTGGTTAGACTATAACGATACTTGGCTTGCAGCAGAGTGGGGACATCCATCTGATAACCTAGGCGGAATTTTAGCAGTTGCAGATTATATTAGCCGTGTTCGTATTTCAGAAGGAAAAGAAGCTTTAAAAGTACGTGAAGTATTAGAAATGATGATTAAAGCACATGAAATTCAAGGCGTGCTTGCTTTAGAAAACAGCTTAAACAGAGTTGGTCTTGACCATGTATTATATGTAAAAGTAGCAACAACTGCAGTAGTTGCGAAAATGCTTGGCGGAACACGTGAAGAAATCTTTAATGCATTATCACATGCGTGGATTGATAATTCTAGTCTTCGTACATATCGTCATGCTCCAAATACGGGCTCACGTAAATCATGGGCTGCAGGTGACGCAACGAGCCGCGGTGTTCATCTTGCAATGACTGCTCTAAAAGGTGAAATGGGTTATCCAACAGCATTATCTGCGCCAGGATGGGGATTCCAAGATGTATTATTCAATAAACAAGAATTAAAATTAGCAAGACCACTAGAGTCATATGTAATGGAAAATGTATTATTTAAAGTGTCATATCCAGCAGAATTCCATGCACAAACGGCTGCAGAATGTGCAGTGAAGTTGCATCCGGAAATTAAAGAGAGATTAGATGAAATTGACCGTATTACAATTACAACTCATGAATCAGCAATTCGTATTATTGATAAAGAAGGTCCATTAAATAACCCAGCTGATCGTGATCATTGCTTACAATACATTACGGCAATTGGTTTATTAAAAGGAGATATCGTTGCAGACGATTATGAAGATGCAGTAGCAAACGATCCACGTGTAGATGAATTACGTAATAAGATGGTTGTTGTTGAAAACAAACAGTACAGTTTAGATTACCTTGACCCGAACAAGCGCTCAATCGCCAACGCTGTTCAAGTTCGCTTTAAAGATGGCACAGTAACAGAAAATGTGGAATGTGAATATCCACTTGGTCACCGCTTCCGTAGAGACGAAGCAATTCCAAAAGTTGTTCAAAAATTCACTGCAAATATGGCAGGTCATTATTCTAGTAAGCAACAAGAACAAATTCATGAAGTTTGTTTAAATGAAGAAAAACTAGAAAATATGAATGTAAACGAATTTGTAGATCTATTCTTAATTTAATAATAGGGGGAATTTAGAATGGCTTGGGTTGTGAAAAAGCAGTCAACACAAGAGGAGCTTGCGAATCGATTCCGAGCTTTAGTAGAAGCAAATGAAATTTTGCAAATTCCAGGTGCTCATGATGCAATGGCGGCTTTAGTTGCAAAAAATACAGGTTTTTCAGCTCTTTATTTATCAGGAGCTGCTTATACTGCAAGTAAAGGCTTACCAGATTTAGGTATCGTGACGTCTACTGAAGTGGCTGAGAGAGCAAGAGATTTAGTAAGAGCTACAGACTTACCTGTTCTTGTTGACATTGATACAGGATTTGGTGGTGTACTAAATGTGGCGAGAACAGCTGTAGAAATGATGGAAGCGAAAGTAGCAGCTGTCCAAATTGAAGATCAGCAATTACCAAAAAAATGTGGACATTTAAATGGTAAGAAACTTGTTACTACAGAAGAATTGGTTCAAAAAATTAAAGCGATTAAAGAAGTTGCACCGAGCTTATACATTGTGGCACGTACTGATGCTCGCGGCGTTGAAGGATTAGATGAAGCAATTGAAAGAGCAAATGCATATGTAAAAGCAGGTGCAGACGCAATTTTCCCTGAAGCGCTTCAATCAGAGGAAGAATTCCGTCTATTTAATAGTAAGATAAATGCACCTTTGCTTGCGAATATGACTGAATTCGGAAAAACTCCATATTATAGTGCAGAGGAATTTGCGAATATGGGCTTCCAAATGGTTATTTATCCTGTAACTTCACTTCGCGTTGCAGCGAAAGCGTATGAAAATGTGTTTGCTTTAATTAAAGAAACAGGTTCTCAAAAAGATGCACTTTCTAATATGCAAACGAGAAGTGAATTATACGAAACAATTTCATATCATGACTTTGAAGAGTTAGATACTGGTATTGCAAAAACAGTATTATCAGAAGATCAATAGATAAAGCAGCGAAGGCGATGAAAATACATCTTTGGCAAAATAAAATGCTTGATGTGAAAAATCATCGCCTTCTATTTTCAAAAAAGATATTCCACTCATCGTAGACGAGCATAAGCAAAAAGCTATGAAAGCCGAATGATAGGGGGATACATATGGAGAAAACGAAGTTACCATGGGATGAATTTTTTTCACTCAAAAAAGATATAAATCATACTTACTTTACACCAGAAGATTTTTCAGGTGATGAAGATTTAATCGCAAAAACGACAGAACAATTTGTTAAACAAGAAATTGTTCCACAAATGGAGAATATTGAACAACATAACTATAAAGTTTCTCGTCAATTATTTGAGAAAGCTGGGGAACTTGGATTATTAGGCATTGAGGTACCAGAAGATTATGGCGGGTTCGAGTTAGGAAAGGCTGTCTCAGGTCTTGTAGCAGAGAAAATGGGTTACGCTGGTGCGTTTAGCGTTTCTTTTAATATACACGCTGGTGTCGGTACATTGCCTTACATATATTATGGAACGAAAGAGCAAAAAGAAAAATATTTACCGAAAATCGCATCGGGAGAATGGATTGGGGCTTATGCTTTAACGGAGCCAAATGCTGGTTCGGATGCATTAAGCGCAAAAACAAGCGCCGTATTAAATGAAGAGGGAACAGCTTGGAAGTTAAATGGTGAGAAGCAATGGATTACAAATGCTCATATGGCAGATGTATACGTTGTTTTTGCGAAGACAAATAAAGGAATGACAGCGTTTATTGTCGAAAGAACATGTGAAGGTGTATCTATTGGATTAGAAGAAAAGAAAATGGGGATTAAAGGTTCTTCAACAGCGACTCTTATTTTAGAAGATGTTGTCATCCCTGCTGAAAATGTTTTAGGGGAAGTTGGGAAAGGGCATCACGTAGCTCTTAATATTCTTAACTTTGCTAGACTTAAACTTGCTTTTGGAAATATTGGAACAGCAAAACAAGCAATTGGTTTGTCGGTTCAATATGGAAAAGAGCGAAAACAGTTCCAAACGGAATTAGTAGACTTTACGATGATTCAAGAGAAGATTGCAAATATGATCATTGCTACATATGGAGCCGAAAGTGCAGCTTATCGTACAGCAGGTGTAATTGATGAAGCAATTCATGAGAGCGATGAGGATCTTATGAAGAAAATGTCCCAATTTGCAATTGAATGTGCACTGAATAAAGTAAATGCTTCTGAAACACTTGCTTATATCGTAGATGAAGCTGTACAAATTCATGGTGGTTACGGTTATATGCAAGAATATGAGGTAGAACGATTATATCGTGATGCTAGAATTAGTCGTATTTTTGAAGGGACGAACGAAATTAATAGATTAACAGTTGCTAAAATGTTAATGAAGCAAATCGAACAATTAGAAGATACTGAAGTAGAAAGTGATGTAGCAAATGTCGAAAGAAACCATCGTTACATTTTATTAGCGAAAAAATTGTTGAAACAATCTTTGAAAACGCTCTCTAAAACTCCGGGTCTAAAAATTGACCAAGAACAAGAATATTCACGTGTAATTTCAAATATGTTGACGGACGTGTACGTCATGGAATCAGCGTTTTTACGTACGAGAAAAGCGGTAAGTAAAAATGGTGAGGAAAAAGAACGTACGAAGCAATTAATAACGGATGTTATTTGTGAAGAAGGATACCGTAAAGTAGAAGAAGCGGCGATTTCTGTACTTTCAGCAGCTGTCACAGAAGAACAAGATAGACATGTGATTTTAGCTGAAATCCGTCAATTATTAGTGCCTGTATACACGAACGTATTTACGAAGAAGAGAGAAATTGCGAAAGCTATTATAAATCGTGGGAAATATATTGTGTAAATAGGAGGAAAGCGATATGAAAAAGATTGGTTTTATCGGTTTAGGTAACATGGGTCTTCCAATGTCAAAAAATCTAGTTAAATCAGGTTACACAGTATATGGCGTGGACTTAAATAAAGAGGCGGAAGCGTCCTTTGAAAAAGAAGGCGGAATTATCGGTCTATCAATCTCAAAACTAGCAGAAACATGTGATGTAGTTTTTACAAGTTTACCTTCACCTCGCGCTGTTGAAGCGGTATATTTTGGAGCAGAAGGATTATTTGAAAATGGTCACTCGAATGTAGTTTTCATTGATACAAGTACGGTATCGCCGCAGTTAAACAAACAGTTAGAGGAAGCTGCAAAGGAAAGGAAAGTAGACTTTTTAGCAGCACCTGTGAGCGGTGGTGTAATCGGAGCCGAAAACCGTACATTAACGTTTATGGTTGGTGGATCAAAAGAGGTATATGAGAAAACGGAATCTATCATGGGCGTACTAGGCGCGAACATTTTCCACGTTAGTGAGCAGATTGATAGTGGTACAACTGTTAAGTTAATTAATAACTTATTAATTGGTTTTTATACAGCTGGTGTGAGTGAAGCTTTAACATTAGCGAAAAAGAACAATATGGATTTAGATAAAATGTTTGATATTTTAAATGTAAGTTACGGTCAAAGTAGAATTTATGAACGTAATTATAAAAGTTTTATAGCACCTGAAAACTACGAGCCAGGATTTACTGTGAATTTATTGAAGAAAGATTTAGGATTTGCAGTTGACTTAGCTAAGGAAAGCGAACTCCATTTACCGATAAGCGAAATGTTATTAAACGTATATGACGAAGCGAGTCAAGCTGGATATGGTGAAAACGATATGGCTGCTTTATATAAGAAAGTTAGCGAGCAATTAATTTCTAATCAAAAATAAATTATACAAAGGAGAGAATACAATGATTACAACTGAAATTAAACGAGTAAAAAATCACATTAACGGTGAGTGGGTTGAATCGACAGGTACGGAAGTAGAAGCAGTGCCAAATCCAGCGACTGGGAAAATTATCGCTTACGTTCCACTATCTCCAAAAGAAGATGTCGAAAAAGCTGTTGAAGCGGCAAAAGCAGCATTTGAAACATGGTCTAAAGTACCAGTTCCGAATCGTTCAAGAAATTTATATAAATATTTACAGCTATTACAAGAAAACAAAGATGAGCTTGCAAAAATCATTACGCTAGAAAATGGTAAGACGCTAACGGATGCAACAGGTGAAGTACAGCGTGGTATTGAAGCGGTAGAACTTGCAACATCTACGCCAAATTTAATGATGGGTCAAGCACTTCCGAATATCGCTAGCGGAATTGATGGATCGATTTGGCGCTACCCAATCGGAGTTGTTGCTGGTATTACGCCGTTTAACTTCCCGATGATGATTCCGTTATGGATGTTCCCACTTGCAATTGCTTGCGGTAATACATTCGTATTAAAAACATCTGAAAGAACGCCACTTTTAGCGGAGCGACTTGTAGAGTTATTCTATGAAGCTGGTTTTCCAAAAGGAGTATTAAATTTAGTACAAGGCGGAAAAGATGTTGTAAATAGCATTTTAGAAAATAAAGATATTCAAGCTGTTTCATTCGTTGGATCTGAGCCGGTAGCTCGTTACGTTTATGAAACTGGTACGAAACACGGGAAACGTGTACAAGCGTTAGCTGGTGCGAAAAACCATGCGATTGTAATGCCAGATTGCAATCTTGAGAAAACAGTACAAGGTGTAATTGGATCTGCATTCGCAAGTAGTGGAGAGCGCTGCATGGCATGTTCAGTAGTAGCAGTAGTAGATGAAATTGCTGATGAATTCATTGATGTATTAGTAGCAGAAACGAAAAAATTAAAAGTAGGCGATGGTTTTAACGAAGAGAACTATGTTGGACCATTAATCCGTGAATCTCATAAAGAGCGCGTTTTAGGCTATATTAATAGCGGTGTAGCAGATGGGGCAACTTTATTAGTAGATGGCCGTAAAATTAAGGAAGAAGTTGGAGAAGGTTACTTTGTAGGTGCAACAATCTTTGATGGCGTGAATCAAGAAATGAAAATTTGGCAAGATGAGATTTTTGCTCCAGTATTAAGCATTGTACGAGTTAAAGATTTAGAAGAAGGTATTAAACTAACAAATCAATCTAAATTTGCAAATGGTGCAGTTATTTATACGTCAAACGGTAAACATGCACAAACGTTCCGTGATAATATCGATGCTGGTATGATCGGTGTAAACGTAAATGTTCCAGCACCAATGGCATTCTTCGCATTTGCAGGAAACAAAGCGTCATTCTTTGGTGATTTAGGTACAAATGGTACAGATGGCGTTCAATTCTATACACGTAAAAAAGTTGTAACTGAGCGCTGGTTTTAATATAAAATAAACAGCCAAATTAGTTATTAAATGAAAACCACCACTATTAATAGTGGTGGTTTTCATCTTGTTAATTACTTTTTTCAAAAGCAAGTTTAATACCAAAACCAATTAAGACGACTCCCGTTAACCCTTGAATATAACGTTGCGTCTTCGGTTTTTTCATAAAAGCACTAATTTTATCAATTAAAAATATATAAAAAGCGAACCAAATGGCTGTTAAAACGAGGTAAGTAAGGCCCATTACGAGTAGTTGGATAAACGTATTATGATTTGGATTTAAAAATTGCGGTAAAAACGTTAAAAAGAATACTGCAACTTTAGGGTTTAATAAATTTGTAAGAAATCCTTGGCGAAAGCAAGAAGTATGTTCGTTTTCATTATTCAAAGATAGATCATTTGCATCTAAGTTTTCTTTGTTTCTTACTGCTAAAAGGGCTTTAATACCGATATATATTAAATAGAGAGCCCCAACGTACTTGAAAATAGAAAATAAAAGAGCTGACTTTACAATAAGTGCAGAAAGACCAATTACAGCAGCTAAAGTATGAATTAATAGTGCAATACATGTACCAAACACTGTTTTCACTCCACCGACTTTACCAGCAACCAATGTATTTTTCGTAGCCATTGCTGTATCTGGACCAGGTAAAATGATAAGGCAAATAGACATAATGATGAAAAGAAGATAATTTTCTATCATAGCCGCCCCTCCTTTTTATTTTTAGAATATTTGATTAAAATCAGTGTAGCACAAAAATGGATTTAATAAAATTAAATTTTATTAAAAAGCATTAAATAAAAAGGCTATATAGTAGCTGTAATTACAGCTACTATATAGCCTCGATTTTATACCGCTATTTGCGGGTAGTAAGATTTTTACCGCACAAGATTTAGCTGAAGCAAAGAAGTTAGGTGGGGGATGAACGAAACACCCCCTCATGACAGTTTCATTTTATGCATTAAGTAAGTTAAAGAAACGATTCACATCTTCTTCTGAAACGTCACTTAACTGTTTATATTTATAATTCGGATTTTGATCTTTATCAACGACAACGGAGCGTACTCCTTCGAAGAAATCTTCATGTCTCATGAAATTTTTAGCAAGTATAAGGTCCGTAGCGAAACATTCTTTAACGGATTTATCTTTTCCATCAATAAACTGTTTTAATGTTACTTTTAGTGAAATAGGGGATTTTGATAACAGTGTTTCTTTCGTTTTTAGAGCAAAGGAACTTTCATCTTTCTCCAATGAATGGATGATTTCTTCAATTGTATCGAAAGCAAAATGTGAATTGATTACTTCTATTGAAGGAGCAAGCTCGCTTTCTAAGTTTGGAGCAGTTGCAAATGTACGAATAACTTCTTTTAAATTAGTATGTACATCATCTTCTTTATGCCAATTTACACTTTCAAGTTCAGTAAGAAACTTTGGTAATGAATCAGATGTCATAAAGTAATCAGCAGCATTAATAAATAATACGTCAGAAGCTTTTAAAATAGATGCTGTTAAAGCAACGAATCGTCCTGTATATCCAGGCGCTTTATTTAAGAAATATGCAGCTCCGACGTCTGGGAAGAAGCCGATATTCATCTCTGGCATTGCCCATTTCGTACGCTCAGTTACAATGCGATACTTCGCACCATTTGTAAGACCGACACCACCGCCCATTACAATTCCATCTAAACAAGCAATAATCGGTTTTGTATATTGATAAATATATGTATCAATTTCATACTCTTCTTCAAAAAAACGTTCTGCATGTTGCAATGCCACTTCATTGGAACGCGCTTCATAAAGAGTTTTAATGTCGCCGCCTGCACAAAAACCTTTTGTGCCAGCTCCTTTTAACACGATAAGTGCAATACGCTCATCGTGTTCCCACTCTTTAAGTTTTTGTCCGATAGGTTGTAACATGTCATAAGATAAAGAATTAAGTGCTTTTGGACGGTTTAAAGTAATTGTTGCAACGCCGTTTTCACTAACAGAAAATAAAACGTGTTCAGTCATAATGCATCCTCCCTTACATATCTTCTTATTCTTAATTCTTGATATGTACTGAAATGTCCTTTATAAATTTCGTCAAAAGTTGACGGTAAATATTAATTTGGTCACCGCATATTTTGACGAGTTATCTTTGCAGGATTTCAGAGACTGAGGGGGAATATTACAACATTACTGTAAGTGTAATTATTTGAAGTTATAATGATAAAAGCGCTATTATATAGGTGTGAATTGTTCATTATCAATTCTAAAAAGAGTGTTTGAAGAAAAAATGAATCGTACAATTGTAATAAAAAATTTTACACTGAATTAGAAATAGAGAAAGGAGAAATCGGAATGCCAGGACCTTTACTATTGTCGGTTATTATTTTGTCTTCTTTAATGATAGGAATAACGCAGTATTTTCATCATACAGATACGACAGAAGAAGTGAAGGATAAAGTACGTCTCGTATTTCCGATTTTTATAATATCTATTTCATTCTGTATTTTATTAAATAAAGATGGGTACATTGTCGCAGTGTTCTCATTTTTCGTCGCAATCGTTTTAATTACCGTTTTATATTATGTAATGAAAGACTTTATACAAAAATAAAGATGTCACAATAGGCATTTTTATTTTGGGAAAAATATAAAATTTCACATACCGTATTTTATATAAAATACATAAAACATATAACAATAGAAAAGTGTGTACTTTGCTGTGTATGTACTTGTCAATCTTGCATAGCCACTATACTATTAAAATGTAGAGATTATAAAAAGGGGTTGTATCTATCATGAAATTTGAGATGCACACAAAAATTATTTCAAATGAAAAAGAAGTAAGATTACATATTGAAGAAAATATATTTCAATTAATATTGGATGGTTATCACTTATTTACAGTTCAAGAAATATTGCCTTTATATAAATCAAATGAAGAAAGAATTGGAAGTGCAACGATATTAAAGCTAGAGTGGGAGAACGGAAAAACTATAATAAACTATCAACTCGTTTCACTAAAATCAGTAAATTAAAAGGAGTAGAAAAATATGAAGTTATTTCATACAGCGGATTGGCATTTAGGTAAGCTTGTTCATGGCGTGTATATGACTGAAGACCAAAAGATTGTATTAGATCAGTTTGTACAGGCTGTTGAAGAAGAAAAACCTGATGCTGTAATTATTGCAGGGGATTTATATGATCGAGCAATTCCACCTACAGAAGCAGTAGACTTATTAAATGATGTGCTGCAAAAAATAGTTATTGATTTACAAACACCAGTTATTGCAGTAGCTGGTAATCATGATAGTCCGGATCGTATCCATTTTGGAAGTAGTTTAATGAAAAAACAGGGCTTGCATATTGCAGGTCAATTTCAATTCCCGTATGAACCTGTTGTACTAAATGATGAATATGGAGAGGTTCACTTCCATCTAATACCGTATGCAGACCCAAGCATAGTGAGGCACGTGTTGAAAAATGAAGACGTACGTTCTCATGATGATGCGATGCGCATTTTTATGAATGAGCTCTCTGAAACGATGGATAAAGAAGCTAGACATGTATTTGTTGGACATGCATTTGTAACTTCTTCAGGAGAAGCGGAGGAGAATACAAGTGATGCAGAACGACCACTTTCAATTGGTGGTGCTGAATATGTAAATAGTCATTATTTTGATAAGTTTCATTACACAGCGCTTGGACATTTACATCAAGCGCATTTCGTACGTAATGAGACGATTCGATATTCAGGTTCACCACTTGCCTATTCAATTTCTGAAGAGAAACATAAAAAAGGTTATTACATTGTAGAACTGAATGAAACTGGTGAAGTAGCAATTGAAAAAAGGTTACTTTCACCACGTCGTAAAATGCGAATAGTAGAAGCGAAAATAGATGAATTATTACAGCACCCAGTAAGTGAAGATTACGTATTTGTAAAATTATTAGACGAAAACCCTGTCTTACAGCCAATGGAGAAAATACGATCTGTATATCCAAATGCAATGCACGTTGAAAGAGCGATGCAAAGACGAGAACTCACAGATACAAATGAAGTAACTGTTTCAAGACATAAAACGGATGATTTATCTCTTTTAAAGGCTTTCTATAAAGAAATGAAAGGGTTAGATTTATCAGAAGAGAAAGAACGCCTATTTATAGATGTATTACAAACAGTGCAAGAACGGGAAGGTGAACGAGGATGAGACCGATTCAGCTTATTATGACAGCATTCGGGCCATATAAACAGAAAGAAATAATCGATTTTGAAGATCTTGGAGAACATCGTATTTTCGCTATTTCTGGGAATACAGGAGCTGGAAAAACAACGATTTTTGATGCGATTTGTTATGTGTTATATGGTGAGGCTAGTGGAGAAGAACGTAGTGATACGAGCATGCTTCGAAGTCAATTTGCTGATGATAATGTTTATACAAGTGTTGAACTAACCTTTCAATTAAAAGGGAAACGCTATGAAATAAAACGACAACTTGGACATAAAAAACAAGGGAATAAGACCATTACAGGACATGCAGTAGAATTATATGAAGTTATTGATGGAGAAAACGTTCCAGCCGTCGATCGTTTTCATGTAACAGACGTAAACAAAAAAGTGGAAGATTTAATTGGGTTAAGTAAACATCAATTTAGCCAAATTGTTATGTTACCCCAAGGGGAATTCCGAAAATTATTAACATCTGAGACGGAAAACAAAGAAGAGATTTTACGTCGTATTTTTAAAACGGATCGTTATAAGTTAATGCGTGAGTTACTTGACCAAAAACGAAAACAATGGAAAGACGTCTTACAAGAAAAGCAGAAAGAGCGAGAGTTATACTTCCGTAATGTTTTTAAATTACCAATCCGTGATGGAGCATTATTAGAGACATTAGTGGCACAAGAACATGTAAATACGCATCAAGTAGTAGAAGCGTTAGAACAAGAAACAACCGTGTATAAGGCAGAGGTTGAGCAATTACAAGTAGAACAAGATGTTCAAACGAAGCAATTAAAGGATGCAGAAACACGTTTTCATGCAGCAAAATCTGTAAATGAGAAATTTATAGATTTACAACAAAAGAATGAGAAATATAACACTTTACAAGAGAACCGTGCAGCAATTGAAAGGAAAGAAAAATTCTTTAAACGTGCGGAACAAGCAAAGCACTTATTACCATTTGAACAATGGTATGAAGAAGCGATGGAAAATGAGCAGAAAGCTGAAAGTTTGTTAAAACAGATAATCGTCAAACAAGAACAGATAATGAATAGCTTTGAACTTGCTCAGGAGAAGTATGAAGTAGTAAAGAATAAAGAAGCTGAACGAGAAGATGCTAAAAAACTTGTTCAAAGATTAGAAGAGTTACAAGCGATCATTGAATCATTAGCTGAGAGAAAGTTGAATTTACAAAATGCCGAAATTCAAATAGGGAAATTAAAAGAAAGTATGCAAAAGTTGGATCAACAACTAGAAGAGCATACAAACCAAAAACAGAGAATGTCTGATGAATTGCAGCAATTAGAACAAGCACTTGAGCAATATGTAGCTAAAGTGGAAGAACTAACGAATATGCGAGAAGATGCAAAAGTTTTAAAACAAGCATATGATGTTTGGCAAGAAAAACAAAAATTCGAGCAAGAAAAAGAAGCGGCAAATAATAAAATGCAAGTGGCAGTTCGTGCATATGAAAACATAGAGCGCCGCTGGTTAAGTGAACAAGCTGGTATATTAGCTCTTCATTTACATGACGGTGAATCTTGTCCGGTATGTGGTAGTACGAATCATCCACAAAAAGCTACAGAGCAAAGTAATGCGATCGATGAAAAAGAGTTAAACGATTTAAGAGATAAGAAGAACATTGCTGAAAAATTCCATGTGCAAGTAGAGGAGAAATGGAATTTCTATCGACTACAATATGAACAAGTGATAGAAGAAGTTGTGAAGCGCGGCTACAATTCGGAAAAATTAGCTGAAACATATAGTGCACTTGTTCAAAAAGGAAAACAATTAGCTGCAGATGTTAATACGTTAAAAGCAAGTGAAGAAACACGTAAGCAGATTGCTGCGAACATGAAAAGCGTAGAAGAAAAAATAGAAGAACTTCAGAAACAAAAACGAGAAGTAGAAACAATGCAGCACCGTACAGAAATGGAGTGTATGCAACTTCGTACGTCATATGAACATGATAAACGAAATATTCCAGAAAACTTACAAACAGTACAAGCTTGGGAAGCACAGTTTAATCAAGCTATGCAGGAACTTAGGTTAATGGAGGACGAATGGAAGAAAGTGCAGGAAGCGTATCAGCATTGGCAAAATGAAAATATACGTATTCAAGCTGAACAAAAAGGTGCTTCTAATCAATTTGAAAGTGCAAAATTAAAGAAAGAAGAGACTTTCGCACGCTTTATGAAAGAGCTAGAACAAAGTGGGTTTACAGATCAATTCACGTATAAAGAAGCCAAATTAAGCGATGCCGAGATGGAGATATTACAAAAAGAAATTCAAGGTTATTATTCATCGCTTGAAGTACTTGCAAAACAAATTGAAGAGTTAAACTCAGAATTAAAAGATAAAGAGTATATGGATATTACATCTTTAGGTGAACACATAAAAGATCTAGAAATTAATCTCGATATAATTAAAGAAAAACGTCAACGTGCGCAAAATGCGGTAACATATATTTCTGATTTACATGAAAACATTAGACGTATTGACGAACAAATTCACGAGGAAGAAAAAGCCTTCCAAGAACTTGTTGATTTATATGAAGTAATGAAAGGTGATAACGAAAGTCGTATATCATTTGAACGTTACATCTTAATTGAGTATTTAGAACAAATTGTTCAAATCGCAAACGAACGACTACGTAAATTATCAAATGGACAATTTTATTTAAAACGAAGTGAGCGAGTTGAAAAAAGAAACCGCCAAAGTGGATTAGGTTTAGATGTGTACGATGCATACACTGGCCAAACGCGCGATGTAAAAACATTATCCGGCGGAGAGAAATTTAACGCATCACTTTGCTTAGCGCTAGGAATGGCAGATGTCATTCAAGCATATGAAGGTGGTATTTCTATCGAAACGATGTTCATCGATGAAGGGTTCGGTTCATTAGATGAAGAATCATTAACGAAAGCAGTAGATGCCTTAATTGACTTACAAAAATCAGGCCGATTTATCGGTGTCATCTCACACGTTCAAGAGCTGAAAAACGCAATGCCAGCTGTATTAGAAGTAACGAAGCAGAAGGATGGATGTAGTCAGACTAGGTTTGTGGTGAAGTAAGCTTAGAAAATGGAGTAGGGAATCTATCGATACTTTTAGTGTCATATGTATGAATCATAAAACGTCGTCTCTTCATATTGGAGGCGACGTTTTATTTTATAAAATATCTATGAATTATCTGTAGAAGGCGGCGTATTCTCCAAACGATTATAAGCTTTAAAAGCTGAAATTGCCGATATAACCCCGCCTACTAAAAATAAAGTCGATCCTCCAACTAAGATGATACGACTGACATATGTTTCCCGTGCTTCTTCGACTTCTTCTTGTAACGCTGTAGGCATATGAATCCTCCCTTTATAAAAGTTGTTTTATAAATAGTATATACAAACGCCTAAAATGTGTTAAAATAACTGATGATTTTATGCAGTGAGTAATTAGATGAGTAGGATGTGAGTGGCTAAATAAATCTTCATCATAAATTTATGCGAACTTCACATAGAGCACATATTAACATTGTATTATGTATATGTACCAAATAAATAAATAAATAAAGTGAATGTAAGTTCTGTTTTCAAAAATTTAAAATCCTTTTATTTCTATATGAAAGTTTTAATCAAGGGTTTTAAAAAATTTGGAAATAGATCTTATGAATATGGAATTCATATAAAAGGGGAATGTCTTATGACAACATATACGAGTGAAATGAGAAAAACTTTAGTTTCAGAAGAAGATGTAGATATTTTAAAAATTATGGCGCATCCAATCCGACTGCAAATTGTAAATGAATTAAGTACGAGAAAAACTTGTAATGTAACACAATTAACAGAGTTACTGAATATTCCGCAATCTACTGTTTCACAACATTTATCAAAAATGAAGGGTAAAGTGTTACGAGCAGAGAGAAGAGGTTTAGAAATTTATTATCATATTAACAATTTAAAAGCGAGTAAGATTGTTAATGTTTTAGGGTATATAAACTAGTGAAATATTTTTATATAAAATAGCCCCTGCTGTTGAGCAGGGGCTATTTTGTGGTGTTTTATGTATTTGTATTTAAAACTTTATAGTTTTTATGATTTACAATTGTTCGATCAAATTCAAAAGTACCACCGCTTACATTTGTAATTTCAACTAAGACCGATTCAGTATAAAGTTTTAATACAGATCCTGTAATCTTTAAATTATTTCGTTGAAAAAGTATAGTATCCCCTACGTTTGCTTTCATAGTACCTCCTCATTAAAGACAGAAATATTTTTTATTATATATATTAAACCACGGATAGATATATTAGTGAATATTTAGTTTTATTTATTGGAAAAAAATTTGTTCTCTAATAGAAGAGTATAAAGTACTCCTATGTTAAAAGTTATATTTTATTTAAGTTTATCCCGCTATTTGTTGGGCAGTAAGACCCCCGCCTCAAAATTCAGTGGAAGCAAAGAAGTTAGGCGAGGGCCCTGTTGCCCGTAAAAGCCCGATTGGTGAGGGCTGATTAAAGTTTCACTTTATTATAAGCAAAGTAAATTGTTTTCAGCATTAGCGAAACAATATTTCTATGTAAATACTGCAGAGAAACATAAACGTATAAAAAAAGTCAGGCTTATGAATTGAACTAATAAAACCGTCTCTTTAATAAATAGTAAAGAGACGGTTTTATTGTTTCACTTTTTAAAAAAGGGTTCAAAAACAAATGTAAATAGAGCTTATACAAAAACTACTTATTAAATAACTGTTACGTATTTAATAAGTAGTTTTTGTATTTCATCCTTCGTTTTTTGTAACTGATTCTACGTTTTTGACGCTCTGTCTTGTAAGTGCTTACATAAACGAAAACATCTTATACAATGAAGGTGTTAAATCAAAAGAGGTGACCAAAATGAACATAAAAAAAGTAAATTTAGCGAATAGCATTGAAATAGAAAGAGGAGGCGGAAAGGTATGAAAAAATCAACTGTTAATCCATGGCTTGTTGTCCTTGGCACAGTTATAGTACAAATGGGGCTTGGGACGATATATACATGGAGTTTATTCAATCAGCCTTTAGTTAGTAAATACGGTTGGAGTCTTAACGCTGTTGCGATAACTTTCTCAATTACTAGTCTTTCTTTAGCATTTTCAACTTTATTTGCGAGTAAATTGCAAGAAAAATGGGGACTTCGTAAACTTATTATAATAGCTGGATTAGCATTAGGACTAGGATTAATACTTAGCTCACAAGCATCCTCACTAATATTACTTTATGTACTAGCGGGAGTTGTTGTAGGTTATGCAGATGGTACAGCATATATCACTTCACTATCAAATTTAATAAAGTGGTTTCCAGAGCGTAAAGGTTTAATTGCTGGTATTTCTGTCTCTGCATATGGTTCAGGTAGCTTAATCTTTAAATACGTTAACGCACAGTTGATTGAATCAGTTGGTGTATCCCAAGCATTTATATACTGGGGTTTAATTGTTACAGCTATGATTGTAATTGGTGCTTGTTTAATCCATCAAGCTGCAGATCAAGGAGCAGTTCATGAAACAAAAACTGAGGAATACACAACGAAAGAAATGTTAGGCACAAAACAAGTATACTTATTATTTATCATGTTATTTACATCATGTATGAGTGGCTTATACTTAATTGGTATGGTAAAAGACATTGGTGTTCAACTTGTAGGACTTAGCGCAGCAACAGCAGCTAATGCGGTGGCTATGGTTGCAATCTTCAATACATTAGGTCGTATCATTTTAGGACCGTTATCGGATAAAATTGGGCGTTTAAAAATCGTTACTGGTACTTTTGTTGTTATGGCGAGTTCAGTCTTAGTTCTAAGTTTTGTAGATTTAAATTATGGTATTTACTTCGTATGTGTAGCAAGTGTAGCGTTTTGCTTTGGTGGAAATATCACTATTTTCCCAGCTATTGTTGGTGATTTCTTCGGTATGAAAAACCATAGTAAGAACTACGGAATTGTGTATCAAGGATTTG
Source organism: Bacillus sp. FSL R9-9497 (assembly GCF_038005805.1). Lineage (NCBI taxonomy): Bacteria > Bacillati > Bacillota > Bacilli > Caryophanales > Bacillaceae > Bacillus > Bacillus sp. FSL R9-9497. Next base: position 2,223,601 of record NZ_JBBOTY010000001.1, read on the forward strand.
GATTTGGGGCGCTTGCAGGTTCCTTTATCGGTGCACTTCTAGGTGGATTCAAACCAACGTTCATGGTAATAGGTGTATTATGTGTCGTGTCATTCATTATCGCAATTTTAATTCAAGCACCTAAACAGAAAAAAGAAAAAGAAGAAGAGTATCGTAGCGTAGCATAAGTATACAAATCTTCTATAACACTATGATTACGAAAAAGCATCCTATTCTATTAATTAGGATGCTTTTTTATGAGTTATTTTAACAAGGTTAAATTACTTTTGGGATTTTTATAGATGTAAAAGTGAGTGGAATACCCATTTGGAATATAATAAATTGATACATCGTATTCGAAATATATATTAAATCTTAAATGATAAAGAAGACATTCATTAGTATTTGTAAGATATATTTTCAGAAAAATATTGAGAAAATATATACTTGAGTTTTTCATAAAGCATTGTAAATGAACGTATCTCTAGTTTAGCTTCTTCAATTTTAAAAAGAGGACTTTGAATTTTATTTATAATATAAGTACTTTTAATGCGTTTACATATGATTTTATTAAGAAGCATTAAAATGGTTTATCTGAAAAATAAAAAAAGATTGACAAGTTTATTGAGAAACATTATCATTTCGGTGTAAGATGGTAAATGAAAAACATTATCAATAAAATGAATTTTAAAGTAATGCGCACTTGACCAATTAGTTTAGTAAGTGTATTATTTTTTACAACACAACTGATAATGAAAATCAATATCATCGGTGTTACTTAATGAAATTAATGTTTATGTGAAAGGATAGAGAAAATGAACTTAGGGGAATTTGATGGGAAAACAGTTTTAGTAACAGGTGCAGCACAAGGCATAGGCAGTGTCGTTGCCAAAATGTTTTTAGAAAGAGGAGCCACAGTTATTGCGGTTGATCAAAATGAAGAGGGGTTAAATGTACTCTTAAATCAAAATGAATTAAACAATACACGTATGAAAACGTTTCGTTTAGATGTGAGTGATAGCGCCGCTGTTGAAGACATGGTAAATCATATTGCAAATGAAATAGCGCCAATAGATATTTTAATAAATGTTGCAGGGGTTTTACGTATGGGACCAATTCATTCGTTAAGTGATGAAGATTGGAATAAAACATTCTCTGTAAATACTACAGGGGTTTTCAATATGTCCCGAGCGGTAAGTAAAAATATGATGTTAAGAAAATCGGGGGCAATTGTTACAGTCGGTTCAAATGCGGCAAATACGCCAAGAATGGAGATGGCTGCGTATGCTGCGTCAAAGGCCGCAACGACGATGTTTATGAAATGTTTAGGACTAGAGCTTGCGGCATACAATATACGCTGCAACTTAGTTTCTCCAGGTTCTACTGAAACTGAGATGCAAAGATTACTATGGGCTGATGAGAATGGAGCTAAAAATATAATTGCTGGTTCTCAAAATACATATAGACTCGGAATTCCATTACAAAAAATTGCACAACCTTCAGAAGTTGCTGAAGCAGTGTTATTTTTAGCCTCAGATAGAGCAAGTCATATTACAATGCACAATTTATGTGTTGATGGCGGTGCTACGTTAGGAGTTTAATAAAAATTCAGGAGGTTATTATATTATGAATGAACATATAGCTGTAAAGGAATTGTCAGAAAAACTTTTAGAAGATTATAAGACTGAATCTTCATTCTTTTTCGCTTCACCAACTCGAACGATATTAGCAGAAGGAGAGTTTACTACAGTAAAGCATCGTGAAATTGAAAGTTTCCCAGAGCTTGTGCAAGCGACATTAAGTAATGCGAAACAAGCTGGAAATCCAAATCCTATCGTTGTGGGTGCTTTGCCATTTGATCGTAGAAAAGAAGTCCAACTCATCGTACCAGAATATAGCAGAATTTCTGAGCGTTTACAATTGGATACAACAAATCAGCTTGAAACAAATGAGAATGTAACATTTGAAATGACACCAGTGCCAGACCCTGAAGTTTATATGAATGGTGTGAAGCAAGGAATTGAAAAAATACAGGACGGTGATTTAAAGAAAATCGTTCTATCCAGATCGTTAGATGTTAAATCTTCCGAAAAGATTGATAAGCAAAAACTTCTGCGAGAATTAGCAGAGCATAATAAGCATGGTTATACATTTGCTGTAAATTTACCGAAAGATGAAAAAGAGAACAGTAAGACGCTAATTGGAGCAAGCCCTGAATTACTTGTTTCACGTAATGGTATGCAAGTTATTTCTAACCCGTTAGCTGGTTCAAGGCCACGTAGTGAGGACCCAGTAGAAGATAAAAGAAGAGCAGAGGAATTACTTTCTTCGCCAAAAGATTTACATGAACATGCGGTAGTAGTTGAAGCGGTTGCCGCTGCACTTCGTCCGTATTGTCATACATTACATGTTCCAGAAAAGCCATCAGTTATTCATAGTGAAGCGATGTGGCATTTGTCTACAGAAGTGAAAGGTGAACTTAAGGATCCAAATACTTCTTCTTTACAATTAGCAATTGCCCTTCATCCTACGCCAGCAGTTTGCGGAACTCCGATGGAAAAAGCAAGAGAAGCTATACAGCATATTGAGCCATTTGACCGCGAGTTCTTTACAGGAATGCTAGGATGGAGCGATTTAAATGGAGATGGAGAATGGATTGTTACAATTCGTTGTGCTGAAGTACAAGAAAATACACTTCGTTTATATGCAGGAGCTGGAGTTGTTGCTGAGTCAAAACCAGAAGATGAATTAGCAGAAACATCAGCTAAGTTCCAAACAATGCTAAAAGCTTTAGGGTTAAGAGATAGTTCACTTAATGAAAAATAGGGGGAAGAAAGAATGCTAGTAGGTTATACAGAATGGCCAAAAGAATTTGCCGATCGTTACCGAGAAGCAGGATGTTGGCTTGGTGAAACATTTGGAGGAGTGTTAAGAGAGCGGGCTGAGAAATATGGAGATCGAATCGCGGTTGTAAGTGGTAAGAAGCATATAACATATAGTGAACTTAATAAAAAGGTAGATCGTTTAGCAGCAGGTTTACTCAATTTAGGAATAAAGAAAGAGGACAGAGTTGTAATCCAGTTACCTAACATTATTGAGTTTTTCGAAATATGTTTTGCACTATTTCGAATTGGAGCGCTTCCTGTCTTTGCACTACCTTCACATCGAAGCAGTGAAATTAGTTATTTTTGTGAGTTTGGCGAGGCGAGCGCTTACGTTATTTCAGATAAGGCTCTCGGTTTTGATTATCGAAAACTAGCAAGAGAAGTGAAAGAGAAAGTGCCAACTTTACAACATGTAATTGTAGTGGGAGAAGAAGAAGAGTTTGTGAACATAAATGATCTGTATATGGATCCCGTCTCATTACCAGAAGTTCAGCCAAGTGATGTTGCATTTCTCCAATTATCAGGAGGCACAACAGGTCTTTCTAAATTAATTCCTAGAACGCATGATGACTATATTTATAGTTTACGTGTTAGCGCTGAAATTTGTAATTTGAATGCAGAAAGCGTCTATATGGCAGTTCTTCCAGTAGCACACAATTACCCAATGAGTTCTCCAGGGACATTTGGAACTTTCTATGCGGGTGGAAAAGTGGTATTGGCAACTGGTGGTAGTCCAGATGAGGCCTTTGCTCTTATCGAAAAAGAAAAAGTTACAATTACAGCGCTTGTTCCGCCATTAGCAATGATTTGGCTTGATGCTGCATCTTCTCGTAATGCCGATTTATCAAGCCTAGAGGTTATGCAAGTAGGTGGTGCTAAGTTTAGCGCTGAGGTTGCAAAACGTATACGTCCTACATTTGGATGTACGTTACAGCAAGTATTCGGTATGGCGGAAGGATTAGTGAACTATACAAGATTAGACGATCCGGAAGAAATTATTATTCATACACAAGGTAGACCAATGTCTGCACTCGATGAAGTACGAGTTGTTGATGAAAATGACAACGATGTACAACCGGGCGAAGTAGGTAGTTTATTAACACGAGGTCCATATACAATTCGTGGTTACTATAAAGCCGAAGAGCATAATGCACGATCATTTACAAAGGATGGGTTTTATCGCACAGGTGATCTTGTAAAAGTAAATGAACAAGGATACATCATTGTAGAAGGAAGAGATAAAGATCAAATTAATCGTGGTGGTGAGAAAGTTGCTGCGGAAGAAGTTGAAAATCATCTATTAGCACACGATGCGATCCATGACGTAGCAATCGTATCTATGCCTGACGATTATTTAGGTGAACGCACCTGTGCTTTTGTTATAGCTCGCGGACAAGTTCCGGCAGTAAGTGAATTAAAAATGTTTTTAAGAGAACGTGGTATAGCGGCTTATAAAATTCCAGATCGAATTGAATTTATTGAATCATTCCCGCAAACAGGAGTCGGAAAAGTCAGCAAAAAAGAACTACGTAAAGTCATTGCTCAAAAACTTATTACAGTAAAACAATAATAAAAACCGGAAGGAAGTGATTAGATGGCTATCCCATCTATTTCAGTATATAAAATGCCAATTGAATCAGAACTACCAAAAAATAAAGTGAATTGGACACCAGATCCGAAACGTGCAGTACTTTTAATTCATGACATGCAAGAATACTTTCTTGATGCATATAGCGATAAAGAATCACCAAAAGTAGAACTTATTTCAAATATTAAAATGATAAGAGAAAAATGTAAGGAACTTGGTATACCAGTTGTTTATACAGCACAACCTGGTGGGCAAACGTTAGAACAACGAGGTTTATTACAAGACTTTTGGGGTGACGGTATACCTGCTGGACCAGATAAAAAGAAAATTGTTGATGAACTTACTCCTGATGAGGATGATATATTCATAACAAAATGGAGATATAGTGCATTTAAAAAGACAAATCTATTAGAAATTTTAAATGAACAAGGAAGAGATCAACTCATTATTTGCGGTATTTATGCGCATATTGGCTGTCTTTTAACAGCTTGTGAAGCATTTATGGATGGTATAGAGCCGTTCTTTGTAGCAGATGCAGTTGCTGATTTTTCACTAGAGCATCATAAACAAGCATTGGAGTATGCATCTAATAGATGTGCAGTAACGACATCAACAAACCTACTGTTAAACGATTTACAAAGTGTAAAAGATGATGAGAGTGAAGGAATCACTATACAGGAAGTGCATGAACTAGTTGCACAACTACTTCGTGAGCCAGTAGAGAGTATTGATATTGATGAGGACTTATTAAATAGAGGGCTTGATTCGGTCAGAATTATGAGTTTAGTAGAGAAGTGGCGTCGTGAAGGGAAAGAAATCACTTTTGCACATTTAGCAGAACATCCAACTGTTGCAGGTTGGTACAGTTTACTATCTTCACAAACAGCACAGGTGCTGTAACAAATAGACTACATAATAAAGGGGTAGTAAAGAATGCCTAACAGTCAAAAGATTCGTCATTCGTTATCATCTGCGCAGTCTGGTATGTGGTTTGCGCAACAATTAGATCCGCTTAATCCAATTTATAATACTGGGGAATATGTAGAAATAAACGGAAATATTCATCAAGACATTTTTGAATTAGCTGTACGTAAAGTTGTAATGGAAACAGAAGCACTTCATGTTCGCTTCGAAGAGAATGAAATTGGCCCATGGCAAGTTATTGAAGAATCACAGTTTCATATGCATTTTATTGACGTTCGTAAAGAAGAAAATCCTGAAGAAGCTGCTAAAGTATGGATGAAAAATGATTTATCTATGCCAGTCGATTTGAAAAAAGATACATTATTTACTGAAGCACTTATTCAAGTTGAAAATAATCGTTTCTTTTGGTATCAGCGCATCCATCACATTGTGATGGATGGCTATGGATTTTCACTTCTTAGCCAAAAAGTGGCGAATGAGTATACATCACTTATAGAAGAAACAAAGAAGAATGAAAAGCCGTTTGGTTCTCTTACAAAAGTCGTGCAAGAAGATATTGAGTATCGTGAGTCTAAAAAATTTCAGGAAGATCGTACTTTTTGGTTAGAAAAATTTGCGGATGAACCAGAAGTTGTAAGCTTGGCAGAGCGAGCACCGAGAACATCAAATGGATTTTCACGAAAAACAGCTTATTTATCTAGTTCTAGCACGAAAACTTTATTAGAAGATATCAATATTTCGTTAACAAGTTGGCCGGAATTCATTGTCGCTGTAACAAGTATTTATATGCATAAGTTAACAGGTGCAAATGATATTGTTTTAGGTTTACCGATGATGGGACGTCTAGGTTCGGTATCTATTCATACACCAAGTATGGTAATGAATTTAGTGCCACTTCGTATTACAGTAACTCCAAATATAACTCTTGCGGAATTATTGCAGCAAGTTTCTAAAGAAATCCGAGATGTACGTCGCCATTATAAATACCGTCATGAGGAATTAAGAAGAGACTTAAAGTTACTAGGTGAAAATCAAAGGTTGTTTGGACCGTTAGTGAATGTTATGCCTTTTGATTACGGGCTAAATTTTGCTGGAAATCGTGGTATTACGCATAATTTATCAGCAGGACCTGTCGATGATTTATCAATAAATGTATATAAACGTTTTGATCAAAATGAGCTAATGATTCATTTTGATGCAAATCCTGAAGTATATAATGGCGCGGAGCTAGCATTGCATAAAGAAAGATTTATGAGTCTATTTGAATTAGTAGTAAATAATTATGAGAAAAACGAGTCGATTGGAAAAATAAACATTACTCTGCCTGAAGAAAATCATAAAGTTTTATTGGAATGGAATGAAACGAAGGAAGACGATGAGTTAATCAGTCTGCCTATATCATTTGAAAAACAAGTGCAAAAAAATCCCAATAAACTAGCCATTACTTGTGACGGTGTAAACCTTACGTATAAAGAGCTAAATGAACGAGTGAATGAACTAGCACATTATTTAGTAGAAGAAGGAATACGACCAAACCAGTTTGTAGCTTTAGTATTCCCTAGATCAATAGAAATGGTAGTTAGTATGCTAGCAGTCTTAAAGGCTGGTGCAGCGTATTTACCAATAGATCCAGAATACCCAGCAGAAAGAATTAATTATATAGTAAATGATGCAAAACCAGTTTGTATCATAACACATTCATCTGTTTCATCTAAGTTAGTTATAGAAAATGATATGAAAAAAATTGTATTAGATGAAGAAGAAACGAAACTAGCGTTACATACATATTCCCGTATGAATATAGCATGTAAGAATGATGTATCACTTTTAAACCCAGCCTATACAATATATACTTCAGGCTCAACAGGAAACCCAAAAGGTGTAATTGTTCCTATGAGAGGTTTAAGTAACTTTTTAATGGCTATGCAACAAAAGTTTTCATTAAATGAAAATGATCATTTATTAGCAGTTACAACGTTTGCGTTTGATATTTCTGCTCTAGAAATTTATTTACCTCTTATTAGTGGTGCAAGTTTAACAATTGCGCAAAAAAAAGACATACAAGAGCCTTCTGCATTAACGACACTTTTACATGAAGAAAGAGTGACCATTATGCAGGCTACACCGACGCTTTGGCAGGCGTTAGTAACTGATTATCCAGAGAAGCTACAAGGGCTAAACATACTAGTTGGTGGTGAAGCTCTTTCAGCGCATTTAGCAAATAAATTAAAAGAATTAGGTTGCTCAATAACTAATTTATATGGACCAACTGAAACGACGATTTGGTCTACTTTCATGAACATTGATGAAGGTGAAAAGGGTATACCTCCTATTGGAAAGCCAATTTGCAATACAGAAGTGTATGTATTGGATGCAGGGTTACAACCAGTTCCACCTGGAGTTATTGGGGAATTATATATTGCAGGGGAAGGACTTGCAAGCGGATATTTAGGAAAACCTGAGTTAACAGCTGAACGGTTTGTTGCAAATCCTTATGGAGAATCAGGGAAGCGCATGTACCGTACAGGAGATCTTGTGAAATGGCGTAGTGATGGTGCGTTAGAGTACATTAGTCGCGCAGATCATCAAATTAAAATTCGTGGATTCCGAATTGAATTAGCTGAAATTGAAACGGTATTACAACGACATGAAAATATTCAACAAGCGGTAGTAATAGTACGAGAAGATCGTCCAAATGATAAACGCATCATTGCGTATATCGTTGCAGAAGAAAAGGAACCGATTAATCTTTCAGAAATTCGTTCTTATGTTTCAGAAAGTTTAGCGAATTATATGATACCATCGGCATTTGTTGTGCTAGAAGAATTACCATTAACGCCAAATGGTAAGGTTGACAGAAAGAAATTACCTGCTCCTGATTTTAATGGAATGCACAATGAGAGAGTTGCTAGAAATCCGAAAGAAGAAATATTATGTGATTTATTTGCAGAAGTACTTGGTGTTTCTCGAATTAGCATTGATGATAATTTCTTTGAAATGGGTGGACATTCACTTCTTGCATCTCGTTTAATGGCAAGAATTCGCGAAACGTTAAGTGTGGAATTAGGAATTGGGAAACTATTTGAATCACCAACTGTTGCCGAACTGGCGAAACAATTAAACCATGCAAAAAGTGCAAGACCAGCTATTCAGAAAGCAAGTAGGCCAAATGAAGTTCCACTTTCATTTGCACAGCGCAGGTTATGGTTCTTAAATTGTTTAGAAGGTCCAAGTCCTACTTATAATATTCCGCTAGTCATTCGTATGAATGGAATATTGAATCGGGAAGCATTACAAGGTGCTTTTTATGATGTAGTTGAGAAACATGAAACACTTAGAACAATTTTCCCTAACGTATTAGGTAGTTCCTATCAGAAAATTTTAGATATGGAAAACTTAAATCTAGAAATGGTTATAACTAATACATGTAAAGATGAATTAGAAAGTGTACTTTCAGAGGCGGTAAGATATAGCTTTAACCTCGATTTTGAGCCGGCAGTTCGTTTGCAACTTTTTACAGTGAGTGAAAACGAACATGTATTATTAATTCTATTACATCATATTGTAGGTGATGGCTGGTCATTACAACCGTTAACGAGAGATTTTACAGCGGCGTATAAAGCGCGATGTCAAGGTGATAGAGTTCAGCTGGAGTCACTTCCAGTTCAATACGCAGATTATGCACTTTGGCAACAGCAATTGCTAGGTGATGAAACGACACCAGAGAGTCTTATTTCAACACAATTAGATTTTTGGAAAGAAGAACTTAAAGGTTTACCAGACCAAATGGAGTTACCTACAGATTTCCAGCGTCCAATTGAGACGAGTTACCGCGGGGAAACAATTCATTTTCATATAGATGAAGGTATGCATAGTAGGTTAGTAGAGCTTGCACGTAAAAATGGAGTTAGTTTGTTTATGGTATTGCAAGCAGGGCTTAGTGCACTATTTACAAGATTAGGTGCAGGCACTGATATACCAATTGGAAGTCCGATTGCTGGAAGAAATGATGATGTACTTTCAGATATTGTTGGTTTATTTGTAAATACATTAGTGTTACGTACAAATACGTCAGGAGATCCAAGTTTTAAAGAATTATTAAATAGAGTGAAGCAGGTAAATCTTGCAGCTTATGAAAATCAAGATGTTCCATTTGAAAGGCTTGTTGAAGTGTTAAATCCAGTACGTACTCGAAACAGCCACCCGTTGTTTCAAGTTATGTTAGCTTTTCAAAATACACCAGAAGCAACGTTTCATGTACCAGGTTTAGAAGCGAGCCTTGAAATTCAAAGCGTCGGTTCTGCAAAATTTGATTTAACATTTGAAATTAGTGAGAGTAACGGGGTTGATGGTACTCCGAACGGTTTACATGGATTACTAGAGTTTAGTACCGATTTATATAAACGTGAAACGGTTCAAAAACTAATAGAACGATTCATTTTGTTATTAGATGATGCAGCGAAACATCCGGATCAATCAATTGGCAGATTAGAAATATTAACTGTAGCAGAGAAAAATACAGTGTTAGAAAAGTGGAATGGTGGTTTTCAAATTGCACCAGAAATGACATTGCCACAATTATTTGAAAAGCAGGCTCATATAAATCCAAATTCTATTGCTGTTGTCTTTGAAGATAAGAAATTAACTTATGAAGAGTTAAATAGAAAAGCAAATAAAATAGCTCGATTCCTAATAGCAAAAGGGATTGGTCCTGATCAACTCGTTGCTTTAGCGATGCCAAGATCATTAAACATGGTTGTAAGCTTATTAGCTGTTCTTAAAGCTGGTGCTGGATACCTTCCGTTAGATCCAGATTACCCAGCAGACCGTATTTCATTTATGCTACACGATGCGAAACCATCATGTGTTTTAACGAATTCAGAAGTGGAAATTGAATGTAATGAGGCACTAAAAGTTTTAATTGATAATGTAAAAGTAATAGCAGAAGTTGAGAAATATAGTGAAGACAATATTGATGAAGTGGAACGCATTAAGCCATTATCTCCATCACATATTGCTTACGTTATTTATACGTCAGGGTCAACGGGTAGACCGAAAGGCGTTATGATACCTCATCAAAATGTAGTAAGACTTTTAGGAGCAACTGATCATTGGTTCCAGTTTGACGAAAACGATGTTTGGACGATGTTCCATTCATATGCTTTTGATTTCTCGGTTTGGGAAATTTGGGGACCTTTATTATATGGAGGGCGTTTAGTTGTAGTGCCACATACTGTAAGTCGCTCGCCGAAAGAATTTTTACAGCTTCTTGTTAAAGAAAAGGTTACGGTTTTAAACCAAACTCCATCAGCGTTCTATCAATTGATGCAAGCAGATCGTGAAAATGAAGAGATTGGTCAAAAATTATCTTTACGATATGTTGTTTTTGGAGGAGAAGCACTTGAGCTAAGTCGCTTAGAAGATTGGTATAGTCGACATCCTCATAACGCACCAAAGCTTATTAATATGTACGGTATTACGGAGACGACAGTACATGTTAGTTATATTGAAATAGATGAAACTATCGTCTCTTTACGAGCAAATAGTTTAATTGGGTGCAGTATACCTGACCTTAAAGTGTATGTGTTAGACAACTATTTACAACCAGTGCCACCTGGAGTAGTTGGAGAAATGTATGTTGCAGGTGCAGGGCTTGCGCGTGGATATTTAGGAAGAGCAGGATTAACGGCTGAACGCTTTATCGCAGATCCATTTGGCAAGCCAGGTACAAGAATGTATCGTACAGGAGACTTAGCTCGCTGGCGTAAAGATGGGACGCTAGATTATATAGGACGTGCAGATCATCAAATCAAAATTCGTGGGTTCCGAATTGAATTAGGAGAAATAGAAGCAGTCATAATGAAGCACCCTAAAGTTGAGCAAGTAGCCGTTATTGTACGTGAAGATCAACCAGGGGATAAACGGTTAGTTTCTTATATCGTTGCATCAAATAATGAAGCGATTGATACGAATGAAATGCGTCAGTTTGCTAGTGGTAGTTTACCAGATTATATGGTTCCATACGCTTTTGTAGTAGTAAATGAGTTACCTTTAACTCCAAACGGTAAATTAGATAGAAAGGCATTGCCAGCTCCAGAATTTATTGCATCATCTTCTAGTCGTGGTCCAAGAACACCGCAAGAAGAAATGTTATGTGACTTGTTTACAGAAGTGCTAAGTGTACCTCAAATTGGAATTGATGACGGATTCTTTGATCTTGGTGGCCATTCACTCCTTGCAGTGCAACTTATGAGCCGCATGAAAGAGGCGCTTGGAGTGGAACTAAATATTGGCACTTTATTTGCAGCACCGACTGTTGCAGGGTTAGCTGAAAGACTTGAGATGGGGAATGGTCAAAGTGCACTTGATGTGTTGCTTCCATTACGAGCAAGCGGGGATCAATTACCACTATTTTGTGTACATCCAGCAGGTGGATTAAGTTGGTGCTATGCAGGACTTATGAAATCTTTAGGAACAGATTATCCAATCTATGGTGTACAAGCACGAGGTATTGCTAAAAATGAAGAACTTCCAAAAAGCTTAGAGGAGATGGCGGCGGATTACTTGAAACATGTTCGTGAAGTACAGCCTCATGGACCATATCGTTTACTAGGTTGGTCGCTTGGAGGAAATGTTGTGCATGCAATGGCGGCGCAATTACAAAATGAAGGGGAAGAAGTAGAATTACTCGTTATGCTTGACTCTTATCCTGGACACTTCTTACCGAATACGGAAGCGCCTACTGAAGAGGAAGCGTTAATCGCATTACTTGCTTTAGGCGGATATGACCCAGATAACATGGATGGTAAACCACTTACAATGGAAAGTGCAGTTGAAATCCTTCGTAAAGATGGAAGTGCATTAGCAAGTCTTGAAGAAGAGACTATATTGAACTTGAAAGAAACATATGTAAATTCAGTAGGGTTGTTAGGGAAATATGTACCGAAAGTTTATAACGGAGATATCTTATTCTTTAGATCTACTGTTATACCAGACTGGTTTGATCCTATTTCTCCAAATACGTGGCTAAATTATTTAGATGGGCAAATTGTGCAGCACGATATTGATTGTAGACATAAAGATCTATGTCAGCCAGGTCCACTTACGGAAATTGGACAAGTATTAGCGAAATATTTGCAGAATAAGAAAGGGGTAAGTAGAGTATGACGAATCCATTTGAAAATGATAATTACACATATAAAGTATTAATAAATGAGGAGGGCCAGTATTCTCTCTGGCCTGCTTTTCTCGATGTACCTATTGGCTGGAATGTCGTATATGAAGAAGCTAGTAGGCAGAGCTGCTTAGAATATGTTGAATATAACTGGAAAGATTTGAATCCACAAGGTAATCAAGTTCGCGAAAAAACATTAGTAGGAAAACGATAATGAAAGAAAAACTAAATCCAAAAGTAGTTGTAAGTATCGTTTATATAACTGCGATGTTTATGGCTGCGATGGACGCAACGATTGTAAATGTAGCACTGCAAACGATAAGTAGAGAACTACAAGTACCTCCATCTGCAATGGGGACGGTGAATGTTGGATATTTAGTTAGTTTAGCTGTTTTCCTTCCGATTTCTGGTTGGTTAGGAGATCGTTTTGGTACGAAAAGAGTATTTTTAATTGCTCTTTTCGTATTTACAATTGCATCTGCTTTATGCGGAATGGCTAACGATATTACTTCATTGAATATTTTCCGTATTATTCAAGGTGCTGGCGGAGGGCTTTTAACACCGGTCGGAATGGCGATGTTATTTCGAACATTTTCACCAGAGGAAAGACCGAAGATTTCCCGGTTCATTATACTTCCAATTGCTGTAGCACCAGCAATTGGTCCTATCATCGGTGGTTTCTTTGTAGATCAAATGTCTTGGCGTTGGGCATTTTATATTAATCTACCGTTTGGAATCGTTGCATTGCTATTTGGACTTCTATTTTTAGCAGAACATGTTGAAAAATCAGCTGGTCGCTTTGATTCGCTCGGCTTTATTTTATCAGCACCAGGATTTGCGATGCTCATATATGCACTCAGCCAGGGACCATCAAAAGGGTGGATTTCTCCAGAAATTATGAGTACTGGGATAGCTGGGGTTGTATTCATTACATTGTTTATAATTGTAGAACTGAAAGCAAAGCAACCGATGTTAGATTTACGCTTATTAAAAGAACCAGTCTTTAGAAAGATGAGCATTATATCATTATTTTCATCAGCTGGTTTATTAGGAATGTTATTTGTTTTTCCTCTTATGTATCAAAATGTGATAGGAGTTTCTGCACTGGAATCAGGACTTACGACATTTCCAGAGGCGATTGGATTAATGATTTCTTCACAAATTGTACCATGGTCATATAAGAAATTAGGAGCTCGAAAGGTAATTTCTATTGGATTAATATGTACGGCGGTTATATTTGTTTTATTGAGTTTTGTAAATCACGATACGAATCCGTGGCAAATCCGGGCATTATTGTTTGGTATCGGTATTTTCTTAGGTCAATCTGTCGGTGCGGTTCAATTTTCTGCCTTTAACAATATCACGCCGCCTTCTATGGGGAGAGCGACTACTATATTCAATGTGCAAAATCGACTAGGTTCAGCAATAGGAGTAGCGGTTTTAGCTAGTATACTAGCTGGTTTTGGAGGTAATAACGTTCAATCCGATTTTTTACCATATCAAGCAGCATTAATTGGGTCAGCAATATTTTTGCTCATAGCACTACTATTTTCTTTACGTATTTCCGATAAAGAGGTAATGTCAAAGAAGAAAGAAAAAACATTATCTGTATCAGAAAAAGAGAAAGTACTTGTCAATGAATAACAATATACGTATGCTTTTTTATGAAAATTGATATTCGTTGAATAAAGGAGAGTTTACATGATAGAAAGTAAAGTTGTAGATTCTATTCCAACTTTGAATGAGAATGATTGTCAAATATGGTGGGCAAGAATTTCGGATTTACAATCATGGCATTACAATTTACTAAATGATATAGAGCGAGAGAAAGCAAATTCGTATCATCATTCGGCAGATCGAGCTCGTTTTATAATAGGTTGCGTAATAAGTAGATTAGTTCTCGGCAAGATACTTTCTATGTCACCAGTCCAAGTACCAATTGATCGAATGTGCTCAGTATGTAAATTGCAGCATGGAAGACCACAATTACCAGAAGGTATGCCGCAATTATCCGTTTCGCATTCAGGTGAGTGGGTTGTCGTTGCATTTACAAAATCTGCACCTGTTGGCATAGATGTAGAACAAATGAATCCAAGTATAGATGTTATGAAAATGGCAGAAGGTGTATTAACAGACATTGAAATAGCGCAAGTTATGAAACTGCCAAATGAACAGAAAATAGAAGGTTTTTTAACATATTGGACTCGAAAAGAAGCGGTGCTGAAAGCGACAGGTGAAGGACTAATGATTCCACCAGTACATATTACAGTATCAGCTCCAAATGATCCTCCAAACTTGTTGGTTTTTAAGGATAGACAAGAGTTAGCAAGTAATACAATGATGGAAGATGTAAGGCCTAGTTTAGATTATAGGGCTTCTGTTGCAATATTCAGTAAGGAAGTGACTGAAATTACGCAATTAGACGCGGCAGCACTTTTAAATCTTAAATAAAAAAATTACAGAAGAGGTGTTCCTCATGTTAGTAGCGGAAAATAGAAAGAATGAATTCACTTATAATGTACAAGCAATTAAAAATATTTTATTTTCTGGAGATACATCATCCATTCATGCTTTAGAAAAGCTTTTAAATGATACAGTTCAGTTTGATGTTCTTGAACAAGAGGCACTTGGTAGACAGTACATTCCGAAAGAAGCAAAGAATTTCTTTGATAAAGATGGAACATTTCTTTACCGTGTATCTAATGTTAGTTATAAAGGAAAGGTGTTATCTGAAAATCTAATTTTTGCAGACACTTCGTTTTTAACGGACGCAATAAAGAGTGAATTAGAGAGTGGAAATATTCCTGTTGAAAAGCTTATAGAAAAGATGGAAGTAAGAAGAAACGTATTATATGAAGGATATCAGCCATCTGGAAATATTATTGAATTGTTTGATGGATGTTCTGTTACAGCGAATGTGTATCCAACTAGAAAGTATCAAATTGTAAGTAACTGCAAATGTGTATTTTATATTTGTGAAGTGTATCATGCAGAGAATATAAAGCAATTGCTTAAATAAAAACAAGAAACCAGCCTATAAAATGGCTGGTTTCTTGTTTTTTATTTAACAGCTTCTTTTAATTCTTTACCTGCTTTAAATGCAGGAACTTTACCAGCGGCGATTTGAATTTCTTCGCCAGTTTGCGGATTACGTCCTGTACGAGCAGATCTTTCGCGTACTTCAAAAGTTCCAAACCCGATTAGTTGAACTTTATCTCCAGATTGTAATGCATTAGCAATTGTGTCAAATACGGATTGTACAGCTGCAGAAGCGTCCTTTTGAGAAATATCAGCTGATTGAGCTACGTTTTTAATTAATTCTGTTTTGTTCATGTTTTCACCTCATAAAAAAATTTTTGGAATGAATGTTTTAGTATAATAGATAGTAAAGATAAAGCTATCACTATGATTAGAAAGAATACTATATAATTATGTTAATTTCGTTGCAAGAGACTGAATCCCTTCTATTATTTAGGGATTAATTAAGAATCGATGCATATAAAAAGCTTTAATATGAGGATGAGGGGGAGTATACGAATGATTTTTCGTGAAAAAAATGAGAAGGAAAGTATTTTAATTCGTCAACATGATCATGGTTTTTTAGCCGGAGAGATTGCAAAGCATATAAAAGAAGACTTTTTTGAAGATAAAACATATTTAAAAGAAACAGTTGATGCAATATATGAGCATGACAGAGGATGGATAGAGCTTGATAAAGTACCAATTTTGAATGATGCTAAAAATATTCCATATACATTTATGGATTGTCCAAGCCCATTACGTTTTGTTTTTTATACGATTGGATTGAATGAAATTGAAAATTCTAATCCATACGGGGCATTGCTTTGTAGTAAACATTTTTTATCATTTCCACTAAACGAGGAAGATGAAGAGATGATGTCATTTTATAAACATGAATTAGAACGACAAAAAAGAGTTTTGAAAACGTTAACAAAGGAACAGTTTGCGATGTTCGATAAGCATTATAGATTATTAAAGTTTTGTGATGAACTTTCTTTATACGTATGTATGAATAAGCCTGGTGTCAAAAAGAAAGATGAAATTGATTTATTTAAAGATGGTTTTGAAGGAACAGAAATGTTTAATAGTAAAGAGGAGAAACTTATTCAAGCTGAATGGGTGGACGAGGAAACAATTCGGATTACACCATTTCCATTTCAAACGGAATTTTATACGTATGTAAAATATAAAACGATAAATAAGCATGAAATGAAAGAAAAAGGGATTGCAAAGGCTGATAGAGAATCAGAAATGAAGAAACAAGCCATTCGTTTCATACAATAAGGAGGTAATATAAATTGAAAGATTATATATTAAAACAGTGTGATTACCATGCTTGGGCTAATACTAGATTATTCAATCGATTAAAAGAGTTACCAAACTATGAGAAAATTTTTAATGAGCAGATACAGAGTGTATTCCCATCCATTAAGGATACTTTTGTGCATATTTATATTACAGATCAAGTGTGGTTACATATATTGCATGGTAAAAGTATGAATGAAGCAATACAAGACCGAGAAGATTTACGAAAACAAATTGAAACTAAATCGTTACATGAATTAGAAAAAATGTTTGAAAACATGGCAAATCAATATAAAGAGTTTTTAATTACAATACAAGATGTGAATGCTGTATTTGTTATTGAGAATCCATATGTAGGGAAATTAGAAACTTCGATTTTAGAATTAGTGCAACATGTTGTAAATCATGGTACATATCATAGAGGAAATATAACAGCGATGATCCGTCAACTTGGTCATTCGTCGACAATGATGGATTTTGTACTGTATTTACATATGGTTAAAAAGCAGGGAGAGTAATATAGTTTGTAAGAAGGAGAGGCTTTAATTGTAGAAGTCTCTCCTTCTATTTTATCCGGCATTAATGGTAGATCGACCGATCAAAATTTTACTTTATTTATTAAGAAGCTTTATTTTCTTGTAATTGCTTAGCGTATTGTACAGCCTTATATGCATTGACTCTACCGTTTTTCCAGTACGTACCTGTACCACTAATTTTATCAGTAGTAGACTCAATAATTTGGCGGATTTGTGTATTGCTATATCCTTGATTTGCTAAAAGAGCTGCGACTCCTGCAACATGAGGTGTTGCCATAGATGTACCACTTAATGATTGATACGTACTTCCTTTATATGTTGAATATATATTTGAACCTGGTGCTGCAACATCTACCCAGCTACCATAAGTAGAGAATGAAGATTTTCTATCTGATTGATCTGTAGAAGCAACTGCAATTACTTCGCTGTAATAAGCAGGGTAATTAGCTTTTGTATTTCCAGCATTTCCAGCAGCTGCAACTATAACAGAGCCTTTATTCCATGCATATTGAACGGCTTGTTGTAATGCAGTACCACCATTTGGAGCTCCTAAACTTAAACTAATTACTTTTGCACCCGAATCAGCAGCTTCTCGAATACCTTGCGCTACAGCATCAAGAGTACCACTTCCTTGATTATCTAATACGCGGACAGCATAAATTGAAGTTTGTGGGGCAACACCAGCAATTCCGACGCTGTTATTCGTAAGTGCTCCAGTAATTCCAGCGCAATGTGTACCATGACCATTACCATCATCAGATGTATTGTCGTTATCAACATAATCATGCCCGTAAATTACTTTCGAAGCCAGATCAGGGTGTGAGCCTTGAACTCCTGTATCAATAATAGCTACTTTTACACCAGGATCACTTCGTTGGCTATCCCAAGCTTGTGGAGCTTGAATCTTTTGTAACCCGTATTGATTATTAAAATATGGGTCGTTTGGAGTCCAAAAGGCGTGAACGTAATAATTCGGTTCTGCATATTCCACATCTGGATTATTTTTATAGCTCTTTATTTTTTCTTTTACAGTACCTTTTGAAAATTGTACGACTTCAAAACCTAACTTATCATCTTTAGATAAGACATTAGCTCCGACAGATTTATGAAAAGATTGCACATTACTTAAAGATGCATTTTGTTTGAACTTAACGATTAATTGGTTAGGAACGTAATCAGTAGATGATGTTTCAGCGCTTGAAGTATTCGTGTTAAAGAAGAAACCACCAATAATAAATGATAAAACAGATAGGAAAACGATGATTTTGTTTTTCAAAAGATTTTTCCTCCCTTTTCTTGGATGAGTTTTTCAGTGACACCTTAATGTCGCATTCCTTTTCAACTATATAGTTAGACCATACGATTTATGACATTTATGTGAAAAACTTTTGAAGGAATAAAAAGGAGTAAATATTGATATAAATATATTTTTAATGATAGTAATTAAGTAAAAGAGGGGATGAAAAAAGGAACGCTCATCATGTATGAGTCATTCCTTTTTTCATAGATTAACTTGCCTGTTTTTTATTATTTTCTTTCAATTTCTCTGCTTGTAAAAAGCGATTCGTTTCAGCAACAACAATACTACTTAATCCAATTAGACCAATCAAGTTTGGAATTGCCATAAGTCCATTTGCAATATCAGCAAATGTCCATACGATTCCTAGCTTTAAATTAGCACCAATTGCAATCATAACAATAAAGATTGCTTTATAATATTTAACTGCACTTTCTCCGAATAAATAAGCTACACATTTTTCTCCATAATACGACCAGCCTAAAATAGTAGAGTAGGCAAATAAAATAATTGCGATACCGAGAATCATACTACCAGCAGTACCAAATACAGATTGGAATGCAAATGTTGTAGCTTCAACGCCAGTTTTACCAGATCTCCAAGCACCTGTAGTAATTAATACTAGTCCTGTAATTGTACATACAATAAACGTATCTAGAAAAGTACCAGTCATTGAAACTAAAGCTTGCTTTGCAGGCGAATCAGTTTTTGCCGCCGCCGCGGCAATAGGGGCACTCCCTAAACCAGCTTCGTTCGCAAATACACCACGCGCCATTCCGATTTGAATAGCTGATGCAACTGTTGCCCCAATAAAACCACCAGCAGCTGCTGTACCATTAAATGCACCAGAAAAAATAAGTGAAAATGCTTCTGGAATTTGGTCGTAGTGATAGAAAATAATTATAAGACCAGCAATTATATAAAAGAAAGCTTTAATAGGAACGACATATCCCGTCACTTTCCCAATTTTTTTTACACCGCCTAAAATAACAATTGCGATTAAAAATGACATTACTATACCAGTTAAAGCAGGAGGGAAAGAGAAATTAATTCGCATTGCCTCTGCAACTGAGTTAGATTGCACCATATTACCAATACCGAAAGAAGCAGTTGTGCCGAATATAGCGAATAATACTGCCAGCCATTTCTTACCTAAACCACGCTCTAAATAATACATTGGTCCACCTGAATATTCACCATTTTCATTACTAACACGGTATTTTACTGCAAGTATTGCCTCGGCATACTTTGTTGCCATACCGAATAAAGCGGTAATCCACATCCAAAATATTGCACCAGGACCACCAATTGTAACCGCTGTTGCAACACCGGCTATATTTCCCATACCAATCGTTGCGGCCATAGCTGTCATGAGTGCTTGGAAGTGACTAATATCTCCAGAAGAAGAAGTATCTTCTGATTTTTTAAACGCTAGTTTGTGAGCGTATAATAGTTTACTAAACTGTAAACCTTTCAAACGCACTGTGAGAATGATACCTGTTCCAACGAGTAGCAACAAAGTTGGTAATCCCCACACGTATTGATTCATTTGTTCTAATACTTTACTTACTGTCTCCATCTTTATTCTCCTTTTTTAGAAAAAATAAAAACCACTTCAAGTAAATGAAATGGTCTCTGGAGAAACAAGGGATAGAAAAATAAACCGATACAATCGGCTTTTTCTTTCGCTTGTCTCTGTCCTTTTACCTGAGAGATTATCCGCTAAAGTAGCGGATTTGCTCCTTCGGTGCTCGTTTTCCTCCGCGCTCTATGAAAGCGAGAGGGAGTCTCTCCAGAGATTCGTCCCCATGCAGTTCTACTTGTAACCAAGACCTGAGAGTTTCAAAGTTGGTATAACAACTTTTTGCCCCGTCGGTAGATCAATAGACCTTCTCCTGAATGGTTCATCCGAATTATAAAATTTATAAACACATTGATTGTAAATCAATAAAAACATTATAGACATACAAATTGTGAATTGCAATCATTTTTTATTTTAAAATAGTAAATAGTTTTATTTTTTTGTAAGTCCTAATTTATCTTCAACTTCATTTAAAGTAGATAAAGCGATGACAATATGTTGATCCGCAAGTCCTAAAGCTTGTTTTGTTTTTTCAATAGTTTCATCGGTTGGAGTAGAGTTATTTGCTCCGTCTATAATCAAATTTGCTGCATTTTTCATGAAATTTGATGCGGATTTAAACTGATTTGTGAATTGAAGTAGTTGTTTTTGTATATCTATATCTGTTATGTTTTCTTCAATTTTAAGCGTGTCTATTTCGTTCATAATTGTTTCGTACTGCTTGGAAACAGCACTCATTGTAACTAATAGTTTATTTCGATCTACTGAATCTCCATTCGTGTTAATCTCTTCCCAAGCAGGTAACCAATCTTTTTTGATGATGTTATTATAAGTAGTAGTCAATTCATTGATTTTAGGTTGTAATTTAGTTTTGAAAGTTTTTGTATCCGCTGTTTCTATAGTTGCTTTTTCGTGGTTATTTTTAACATTAGTAACGTAGAAAATTGTACCAAAAATGATGAAAATAGAAATAACAACTGTCCATTTAGTAAAAAGTAATTTCTGCAATATGTAACGCCTCCAAAATTTAAAAACTTATAATTATAATATATAACAATAATGTTGTTTTAAGTAGAGAAAATAGGTTAGAAATGATTTAAAATATATCTTTTCTATACATAAATAATTAAAGTTAGTAAAATGATGAAAGTTATATGTGAGAAAAGAGGGTTTTTAGTGAAAATGAATAGAAGAAAACTAGTTTCAAGTATTTCAATGGTTATGTTATTAGTTGGTTTAATTGCATTCATATTTATGAATAAAGAATCTAAAATTAAAGATTTTCCAGTGCCAATGTCAGCAATCCATATTAACGATGATAAGGAAGAGGACTATCAATATATAAGTGTAATGCCAATTACAAAGGCGAGTGGATGGGAGAACTTAGGGGAAAATGGGCATACTGTTAGTTTTAAAAAAGGGGAGCGGAAGGTAGCAGTAGTACATTATCCGGGAGAAATTACGTATTATTTATTTGAGAAAAAGATGAATAAGGGAGATTAGCTAAAGATGTAATTCATTAAGAGTTACATCTTTTTTTATTCTGAATCATTTGAAATTAAATTCGATAGATGTTTTGATAGATGTAGTGATAAATATGATTAGTTCTATATGTCTATAAAAAGTATTAGGGTGATTATAAAAATATTATGTGAACTAATTATTGTGAGAAGAAGATAAATTATATGCTAAAGGGGGAATTAAAAATGCTACTAAAAACAATCTACTGTAAGGTGGAAGAAGAGAAAAAGGAATTGTTTTCAAATGCGCAAGGAAAATGGCGTGATATACGGCACCTAGATGGTTTTCATGGACAATTTGGTGGATGGTATGAAGATGAGGCATGTGTATTTACTTTATGGGAAGATAGAAGTACATATCAATCATTTATGAATGGTGCTCACGATACAATTTATTTAAATAGTAATCAAGAGGATACGTTTCTTGCATGTGAAATTGAATTATTTCAAACGTTGTATGATATAACTGATACGCATTTGAAAGACGTTGTTACAGAAGGATCATTCGTAAGAGTTGCTATATGTGATGTAAAGATGGAAAAGGAAAATCATTTTTTACATAAGCAAGAAACAATTTGGAATAAAGGAATGGAAAAAGCAAAAGGAATGTTAGGTGGAGTAGTTGGGAAGTCTTTAAAAAATGAAAATCGTTACATAGTGTTAACGTATTGGAAAGATGAAAAGACACATCAACATTATGTGGAAGAGATTTTCACAGATTTATATAAATTAGCTAATATTCATGAAGAGATAGAAGAGATAAAAGGAAAACAAGCTGTATGTAAGGAAGAATGGCTTGTATATTAAACGCTGAAAAAGTGCATAAATGAATGTATAATAAAGATATTTTCTTATAAACAAGTAATTAATAGAAGACGTTATATACCCTTTCATGTTAATATATTTAAGTTATAATAGGAGGCTTACCCTTTTGTATTGTACGGTAGAAGCAGTGTGAGCTTGAAATTTTTTTTAGAAAAGGATGTGCCTAATTTGCGTATCAATAAATTTATTAGTGAAGCTGGAAAAGCGTCTCGACGTGGAGCGGATAAACTAATTAATGAGAGAAGAGTAATTATTAACGGTAAGGTTGCAAAAATTGGTGACCAAGTGAACCCAGGTGATGATGTACGAGTAAATGGAGAGCAGCTTCGAATTGCTCGAGATCACGTATATATCGCTTTAAATAAACCAGTAGGTATTACATGTACGAGTGAAAAATCAGTAAAAGGTAATATTATTGATTTAGTGAATCATCCTTTACGAATTAGCCACATTGGACGTCTTGATAAAGACTCTGACGGTTTAATTTTGTTAACGAATGATGGCGATATTGTTAATGAGATTTTACGTGCTGAAAACAAACATGAGAAAGAATATATCGTTTCAGTAGATAAGCCAATTACACCTGATTTCTTAGAGAAAATGGCAGCGGGTGTTAAAATTTTAGGAACAAAAACGCTTCCTTGTGAGATTACACAGTTATCAAAATATGAGTTCCAAATTATTTTAACACAAGGGCTAAATCGCCAAATTCGCCGTATGTGTGAAGCTTTAGGTTATCAAGTATACACGTTAAAACGTACGAGAATTATGAATATCGAATTGAATAATTTACCAGTTGGGCAGTGGAGAGATTTAACGAAGAAAGAGAAAAGACGTCTATTTGCAGACTTAAATTACGAACCACAAGATTGGTAAAATTGTGAAGTGAAACCAAAAAAATTTGGTTTCGCTTTTTTAAATTAAATAAATAATTTTTTTAAACACTTGCAAAAATAAAATGAATAAGATATATTAAATAACAATAAATGGATGTTTTACAAAAAGCAAAGAAAAGGACACGAGTTATTTTACCCGGTTATACAGAGAAGGAAGGAAAGCTGAGAACTTCCTAACGCAGAAAAATAACTTACCACCTTAGAGCTGCACTAGGGAAATGAAGTATCTAGTGCCGTGTATGCGACGTTATCGCAAAAGAAGCCATTATGTTTTTTTGTGATGGGAATCTGGGTGGAACCACGGATATAAGCATATTCGTCCCTATATTTTGGGATGAATATGCTTTTTTGCATTCAATTTCATAATAAGCGAAGAAAAGGACACGAGTTATTTTACCCGGTTATACAGAGAAGGAAGGAAAGCTGAGAACTTCCTAACGCAGAAAAATAACTTACCACCTTAGAGCTGCACTAGGGAAATGAAGTATCTAGTGCCGTGTAAACGACGTTACCGTAAATGAAGCCATTGTATATTTACAATGGGAATCTGGGTGGAACCACGGGTAAAAGCACGCTCGTCCCTATTTTAGGGATGAGTGTGCTTTTTATTATGAAATGGAGAGATGAAAAATGAAAGAACAAATGATTGAAATTAAATTTCCAGATGGTAGCGTTAAAGAATTTGTAAATGGAGTTACTTTAGAAGAAATTGCTGGATCCATTAGCAGTAGTTTGAAAAAGAAAGCAGTCGCGGGGAAAGTAAATGATGGATTATATGATTTACGCCGAGATATTGAAGAAAATGCGGAAGTGGAAATCATTACTATAGATTCAAATGAAGGGGTAGAAATTGCAAGACACTCCGCGGCACATATTTTAGCGCAAGCTGTAAAAAGATTGTATGGTGATATAAATCTTGGAGTAGGACCTGTTATTGAAAATGGATTTTATTATGATATGGATCTTCCAAGTAGTGTAAACATAGAAGATTTACGAAAAATCGAAAAAGAAATGAAAAAAATCATAAATGAAAATATAAAGATAGAACGAGTTGAGGTTTCTCGAGAAGAAGCAGCTAAACTGTTTCAAGAAATGAACGACCGCTTGAAATTAGAACTTTTAGAAGCAATTCCTAGTGGGGAAAGTGTAACACTATATAAACAAGGTGAATTTGTAGATTTATGTAGAGGACCACATTTACCATCTACAGGTTATTTGAAAGCATTTCAATTAACTCACGTTTCCGGTGCATATTGGCGAGGTGATAGTAATAACCAAGTGCTTCAGCGCATATATGGTGTTGCATTCTCTTCTCAAAAAGAATTAGAAGAGTATTTACATTTCGTTGAAGAAGCAGCAAAAAGAAATCATCGTAAGTTAGGCAGTGAGCTTGAGTTATTTATGTTTTCTGAAGAGGCTCCGGGAATGCCGTTTTATTTACCGAAAGGACAAATGATTCGTAACGAATTGGAAGCATTTTTAAGAGAAATTCAAAAAGAGTATAAGTATCAAGAAGTACGCACTCCGTTCATGATGAACCAAGAAGTATGGGAGAGATCAGGGCACTGGGGACATTATAAAGATAATATGTATTTCTCTGAAGTAGATAATAAAAGTTTTGCATTAAAACCGATGAACTGCCCAGGGCACATGCTTATGTTTAAAAATAAATTGCATTCTTATCGTGAATTACCGATTCGTATGTGTGAATTTGGTCAAGTACATCGTCATGAATTTAGTGGTGCGTTAAACGGATTATTAAGAGTACGTACTTTCTGCCAAGATGATGCACATTTATTTGTAACTCCAAAACAAATTGAAGATGAAATTAAATCAGTAATGGCGCAAATTGATTACGTATATAAAACTTTTGGATTCGAATATGAAGTAGAGCTTTCTACTCGTCCAGAAGATTCAATGGGTGATGATAAATTATGGGAGCAAGCAGAAGCGGCATTAGAAAATGTATTACAATCGCTAAATTATAAATATAGACTAAATGAAGGTGACGGTGCATTTTACGGGCCGAAAATTGATTTTCATATTAAAGATGCTTTAAATAGAAGCCACCAGTGCGGAACAATCCAGCTTGATTTCCAAATGCCAGAGAAATTTGATTTGAATTATATAGATGAAAATAATGAAAAGAAAAGACCAGTTGTTATTCACAGAGCAGTTTTAGGGTCATTAGATCGCTTCTTAGCAATATTAATTGAGCACTTTGGAGGTGCGTTCCCGGCATGGGTGGCACCAGTTCAAGTGAAAGTAATTCCAGTTTCAAATGCAGTACATGAACAATATGCCAATGAGATTGCACATAAATTAGCACAAGCTGGAGTTCGTGTTGAACAAGATGCACGAGATGAAAAATTAGGATATAAAATAAGAGAAGCACAAATGCAAAAAGTACCGTATGTTCTTGTTATTGGGGATAAGGAAATGGAAAACGGAGCTGTAAATGTACGTAAATATGGGGAAGAGAAGTCAGAAGTTATTGCGCTAGATGTATTTGTGGCAAGTATTGAAGAAGAAATAAGGAATAGAAAATATTGATTGTAAAGAAAACACACTATTAGCAATTAGTGTGTTTTCGTTTTTATCTTACAAAAATGTAAGGTAAATGTAAGCGAAATCGAGGGAACGAGTTGTAGAAAAATGAGAATATGGAGTAGGAAATAGGTTCATGTTAAGGATGTAACTCTTATTGAATGAATAATTAAAAAAATCTTAAGGATTTACATGGCAAAATAATAAGAAATATGTGAGAAATTAATTTTATACAAAAGGGATGGAGTGAAAGAGATGTCAACAAATGTAGTTACTGTAGAAAGTGTAGAAAAAACGTATGGGAAAAGAAATGAGAATCAGTCAAAAGCATTAAGGGGTGTATCGTTAAGTATTAAAGAAGGAGAATTTGTCGGGATCATGGGACCTTCTGGGTCTGGCAAAACGACTTTACTTAATGTGATAAGTACACTTGACCAAGCGACAGGTGGTAGTGTGACGATAGCTGGTACAAATATTACTTCTATGAAGGGCAATGCGTTATCTGATTTTCGCTCTCAAAAATTAGGTTTCATTTTTCAAGATTTTAATCTTCTAGAAAACTTATCAATTTATGAAAATATAGCTTTACCACTTTCTTTGCAAGGCGTACCGTCAAGTGAGATTACTGGAAAGGTAAATGACGTTGCCAAGAAATTAGGTATCACCGAAATTTTAACAAAATATCCGACGGCTGTTTCTGGAGGACAAAAGCAAAGAACAGCGGCGGCAAGAGCTTTAGTACATAATCCAGCAATTGTATTAGCAGATGAACCGACAGGTGCGCTTGATAGTAAAAACGCAAAAAGTTTATTAGAAGCGATGCAAGATTTACATGAAAATCACAATGTAAGTATTTTGATGGTTACACACGATGCATTTAGTGCAAGTTATTGTGAGCGTATTTTATTTATTCAAGATGGTCTTCTTTATAAAGAATTAAATCGTCAAGGCACTCGAGAGAATTTCTATCAAGACATTTTAGGTGTGCTCGCTCATATGGGCTCAGCTGCTGAGTCTAAGTAGGGGGGCGAAACTATGTTATTTAAATTATCACGTCATAGTATGAAAAAGATGTTAAAAGATTATATGGTTTTACTTATTGGCCTCGTTATTAGTATTAGTATTTTCTACATGTTCCAAACGATGGCGATGAATAGTGAATTTACGAAAGATAATAGTCTAATTAGTAGTATTAGACTCGTCTTTTGGGTAGGTGCAATACTATTATCTTTCATTACTGTATTTTATATTATATATGCCAACTCTTTCTTGCTCACATTAAGAAGAAAAGAACTCGGTATGTACATGATGCTTGGTGCGAAAAAGAAAAAAGTAGCACAGTTATTATTTATTGAAACATTCGGTATGGGTATTGTCAGTATTATTATCGGTATTTTAGTAGGGATGTTACTTGCAAGTGTAGCAGGAAACTTTTTAATGAATGGAATGGAAATTTCAGCAAAAGGTAGTTATGCATCTGTATACACACCAGCAATTTTAGTCACAGCTATTTTCTTCTTAATACTATTTTTCATTACTGGCTTAATGAACAGTGTCCGATTGTTACGTAAAACTGAACTAGAGTTAATTCGTGAGGATGAAACACTAGATGAAGTGAAGAAAAGTAAAACTCGCATTATAATAATGACAGTACTTGGTGTATTACTAGTAAGTACAGGGTACTATTTTATGATTAATGTAAAAATATATGCTGAATTAGGTTTTATTATAGCAACCATCGTTACAACACTTGGAACATATTTCATCTTTAGTTCATTACTCCCATTTTTTGTGATGAAAATTAAAGGAAATAAAAAACGAAATGAAACGGGCTTAAATAGTTTTACATACGCACAGCTACGCTTTCGAGTTAATAGTTTATCAAGAGTATTAGGTACTGTAGCTATGTTAATTGCATTAGGCGCAGGTGCGATGACTGCAGGTATGGCTTTCCAAAAAAATGTAGGTATTATGACAGACCTTTCTCGTGTATATGATGTTGCAATTCATGATCCAAACGAACAAGATACAGCAGCATTAAAAGAAATGGAAATTGTTGAAGAAAGCAAGTACAAGTATAAAGTAGATGGGGAAGCGGTGTATTACTTACGTAACGACTTAGTAGCGAAGCCACCACTAATTTCCGAACGCTTTGATACGAAAACTTTAAAAGAACCTGCGCGTAAACGGGTGGCTGAACCTTTAACTGAACCCGTATATTCTGCTTTGGAAGCTCCTGAAGTAGCGAATAAGCTTCCTCGTATGCCAAAAGATTGGGAAGATGCTATTGTAAGAGAAATACAACTTACACATAATCAATTTAACGGAAAACCAGTAAGAATTGCAGATGAAGAGCATTATAAAGGAATTCAAGGAACCGAACACACTGTAACATTAGCAAAAGTAGATGATATGAAAAAATATAAACCATTATTGATCGAAATAGACAAGAGACAAAAAGAACAAATTGAAAAAGCAACAGGTGCAAAGGTAGACATATTTACGAAAATGACAATTTATCAGTTAACGAACAGCTTCATGAGCGGAACAATGTTTATGGGATTTTTCCTCGGAATTGCCTTTTTAGCAATGATGGTAAGTTCCCTTATGTTCAAAATATTAACAGGTGCTTCTCGCGACGTACGACGTTATGAAATGTTACGAAAAATTGGCGTAAGACGTAGTATGTTAACGAAAAGTATATATAAAGAAATTTCGTATTTATTTATCTTCCCAGCAATCATTGGCATTTCTCACGTTTTAGTTGGGCTTAACTTATTCAGCTTTATATTAGTTGACCCGTTTGTGAAAGTGTGGGTGCCAATAGGAATCTTCTTAGTCATTTATTTCATGTATTACTGGATAACTGTTCAACTTTATAAAGGTATGGTAATGCCGAAAGAAGAAGTAGCTAAATAGTTTATGAAAAGAGTCATTGTGTTGAAAACAAGGGCTCTTTTCTATGTGTTTTTATAAAAATGTGTATGCGAGATGTTTTCAAATCTTTCTGTAATGAATATAACTTGTTAGACGTAATTCGTTATAACGTTGGATTATCACATTCTCAAACTGTCTTATTAGAAAAGGATTTAAAAAATCCATTGCCTACTAAGGTGATTGAAATGAAGCTACCGTTTTATTTCTTTATAGGGAAATATGACTATAACACTTCATTGCATGCAGCAAAAACATATTTTGATAAGATAGAAGCAGATCAAAAACAATTTATTACTTTTGAGAAATCAGCTCATTATCCACAATTTGAAGAGAAAGAAAAATTCTATAAGTGGATGTGCGATACATTCATAAAATAAAGTATATCCGAACTTTAGAGAATTGAAATAGTTAGCGAGATGTATAAAGATTTTTAGATGCATAGTATTAACTGAAGCGAAATTAAATAAAAAGACTCTTGATAAAAAATAAGAGTCTTAAGTACAACCAACTATGGATGACTTTTCTTTTTATAGAGAGATACAAAAATAAAAAAGATAGCTGAAGACAAATTGTTTTCAGCTATCTTTTTTCGCTTAAAGTGGAGGTAAATCAATCTTACCTTCTTCAAATAATTCTTTTATCATATGCTTCGTATAACCAGCGGCTTGACCAAATGTGATTTTTGCTGGCATTGGTGCTTCGTTAGCATCTACAACTACATCAATAATACATGGTTTATTTTGTTTTACTGCATTTTCGAAAGCGGGAAGTAGTTCATCTAAATTCTCAACACGGTATCCAATACCTCCACAAGCCTCTGCATATTTTGCGAAATCAGGGTTCGTTAAGTCTGTTTCGAATTCGATATTACCCATAACTTCTTGTTCAAATTTAATCATCGCAATTTTATTATTGTTTAATACGACGACAACGATTGGTAATTTATATTTTACAGCTGTTACGAAGTCATTCATCGTCATTCCAAATCCGCCATCACCACAAACTGCAAATACTTGTTTATCCGGGAAAGCAATTTTTCCAGCAAGTGCACCAGGTAAACCGCAGCCAAGTGTTGCGAGCCAGCTAGAAATGATAAATTGTTGGTTTGTCATACGGAAGTGTCTTGCTGTCCATACTGTTACATTTCCGACATCGACTGATAGAATTGCATCATCATGAGCTACTTGCTGCAGAGCATGCATAACACGTTGTGGTTTAATTGGAATGGAAGAGTCTTCTTCTTGATCGTGTAATTTATCTTCCCACTTTTTCATCATTTCTTGGTGCTGTTCTAAGAAGGAATGGTCTGTGTGTTCTTCAACATTTTCAATTAACCATCGTAATGTTTTATCAGCATCACCAGCTAAACCAATATCTGTCGCATAACGTTTCCCGATTTGGGCAGGATCTGTATCGATATGAATTGTTTTTGCTTTTTCAGGTAAGAAGCCGGTGAACGGATAAGAAGTACCGACCATAATTAAAGTATCTGCATGCTTCATTGCTTCATAAGAAGGTTTCGTTCCAATTAATCCTAATCCACCAATACAAAGAGGGTGTTCATCAGGAATAATTCCTTTAGCAGGTAATGTAAGTACGATTGGAGCACCAATATGTTCTGCTAATGCAAGTAAAGATTCTCTCGCATGTTTTGTTCCTTTTCCAGCTAAAATCACAGGCTTTTTCGCTTCATTTATTGCGAGTTTCGCTGCATCTAAATCTTCTTTTTGTGGAAATAATTCAGGCAAAGTAAAAGAAGTATTTGTAACACGGGCACCATTTTTCACTTCAAATTTCGGGACATCATCTGGAATAGTAAGAACGGATACACCTTTTTTCGTATAAGCCATTCGAATTGCTTGATTCACTACGGCAGGTAGTTGCTCTGCTGACATAATACGCTGGTTATAAACCGCAACATCATCAAACATTCTTTCTAAATTTACTTCTTGGAAAAAGTCCGTTCCAAGTAAATCGGTTTCTACTTGACCTGAAATTGCTAGAACAGGGGCTTTATCGAGTTTCGCATCATATAAACCATTTAATAAATGAATAGCACCAGGTCCTGCAATTGCCATACAAACGCCAAGTTTTCCTGTTAATTTCGCATAGGCAGCCGCTGCTAGTGCACCAGCTTCTTCATGGCGAACTTGAATGAATTTAATTTTATCTTGTTTTTTTCTTAAAGCTTCAATGATAGAATTAATGGAATCTCCAGGCATACCGTATATGTGCTCTACTCCCCAATCAATTAATAAATCAACTAATGCTTCACCTGCTGTTTTCCCAAACATAATTGTTCCTCCTTATAATAGGTAGATAACATTATGTTTTGAATAAAAAGGAAAAATATACAAGTAAGAAATTTATCTAGTTATTTGTAATCCAAGAATCAGTGTGGGAGGAACAAAAGTTTCACTTTAGCAACTTTAATGATGACCAGCGAATAAAGTGAACACTGTTATTAGTAAAAAACCACTAGTTGCCCACATTAGAAATGTAAGGAAAGAGAGCTGTTTCTTAGCTTTCCAAAGCATTTCATGAATTGTGACATATCCAAGTGAACCAATAGCACTTCCCATAATGAGGCCTTGCAGGTGAAGAGCTTTTCCTTCCATCAAAATGCCAAAAACTGTGCCAGTACCGAGAATAAGAGAAAGTAATAAAGTCGTTAATAAAAAGGAAATATATTTATGTTTTGTAAAAAGAAATGGAATAATTAAAGCTAATCCTTCTGGAATATGGTGAACGACGATTGCTATTAAAAAGGGAATGGCAGAGTCATTATGATTTATAAAAGCTGTACCTAACGCAAATCCACTCGGTATATTATGAATAAATATAGCGAAAGAGAGAAAAAGGAAGGTTTGCCATGCTTGTTGATCTTTTTTATGTATCATTGGATGGTGACAATAGTTATCTAATAAGCTCATAACTAAAATACCGATAGCTATACCAAGTATAGGCCCAACCATTTCGTAGCTTGAAAATGTTTCAGGAATAATTTCAAGGGATAAAAGCCCAAGTAAAATACCACCACATAATGCGTATAAACGATGCATCTTTTCTTCAATAAGTTGGCGTGTTGCTACTCCAACAGCACCTCCTAATAGTAATCCACCGAACGAAAAAAATGTTACAATCATTGGAATCCATAAACGTTCCATAGTATCACACTCCGATTCTATTCCCTTATTTTTAGCTTACGAAAAAGAAAGTTAGATTAGTCCAAGTAATTGTGTTTGATTATAGAGAAAAAAGTAGTGATTCGTTATAATTTATATATTAATTTTAAGTGAGAAAATGAAAAGGGGAATTGGTTATGCAACAAATTAAAAAAATAGGAAACTCATTTTGGTATATGACACCTGTTTCTGAAACAGATAGACCTATCTTAGGAATGGTCGTTGGACAAGAAAAAACGTTAATGATTGATGCAGGAAATTCAGAAGAACATGCACAATTATTTTTAGAAATGTTAAAAGAACAAAATGTATCGAATCCTGATTTTGTAGCATTAACGCATTGGCATTGGGATCATATTTTTGGATTATCTGTATTACAGAATGCATTAACTATTTCGCACGCTGAAACGAAAAAAGAAATGCAGGCAATAGTATCTTATGAATGGACAGATGAAGCGTTGGACGCACGCGTAAAAGAGGGTACTGAAATTGCATTTTGTGCGAATTGTATCAAGAAAGAGTTTGAAGAAAAAGCGAGAAATATTAACATTATTCCTCCAACCTTAACGTTCCAGGATCAAATGGAATTAGACCTTGGTGAAGTGACATGCGTGTTAAAACATGTGGGCGGAGATCATGCGCATGATTCAGTTGTTATGTATATAAAAGAAGAAAAGATATTGTTTGTAGGAGATTGTATATATGCAGATATTTTTTCTTCAAAGTGGAACTATACGACGAAAAAAACGTTTAAATTGATAGATGAATTAGAGAAATTTGATGCTGAGACATATATTCTTTCTCATGGGACAGCTATAAATCGAGACGAGTTTTTACAAGAAATTCATTTGCTAAAAACAGTAGGAACATATACAGAAGCTCATAAAGGCGATGAAGAGAAGATAAAGGCAGCGTATAAACAAGAGCTAGATAGAGAATTAAATGCAGATGAGTTAGAAACAATAACGTATTTTGTCAATGGTTATGAAATGAATAATCTGTAAGACACTACATTAATCAAATATAATTAAATTGCACAAAAAGAGTATTGAAATTTAATTCAATACTCTTTTTAATAGTTAAATATCTAGTTACAACCAATTTCTAAAATTGGGGCTCATTATCTGAAGTTATATCACTTTATAGGGGTTCAGATAGAAGCTTTCTTTGCTAATTCAGTAATATATTCAAAGAAAACATCATGTTTTACATCATAAACGACATTTACAGGTCGTCCATCAGTAGTTTCCTCTGTACGTCCTTGGCTTGGTCCGTATGTATGAACGATACTATTAATCGTTTCAGTTTTTGCAAGGCTAGTGTTTCCGACAAAAGCGGTAGTTAGTACATCCCATAAATAGTAAGTAGAGTTCGTTGAGAAGTGAACGAGAGGGGGGACCATTGCATAGCATTGACCAAGGAAATCCATACCAATATACTTTCGTTCTTTTGCCCACTGCTCACGTATGTTTATAGTTAACGGAACTTGGTTTGTACTTTCTAGTGTCACTAAGTCGATTTTAATTTTTGCATCCCATACACGAGCTACTGCTTCAGGATCCCAAAATGAATTCCACTCAGCTGTTCCATCATGCTCTGGTTCATGTACATTGCCAGCTTTAAGAAATGTACCACCCATCCAAACAAGGCGTTCAATTTGATCTTCGATTATGGGAGCTTCATATAATGCACGAGCAAGGTCAGTTAGGGGCCCAGTAAATAATAAAGTTGTTTTTCCTTCCGTTTGTAGAAGCGTTTCTATTAAATGATGATGCGCGGGTTTTGCCACCACGGGTGTTACAACTTTTCCAGACTCATTTAAAATTGGTAGAGCATCTACATAAAATGCATGCATCCGCCAGTCTTTAGGAAACGGGTTTTGCCCGCGAGAGTTTGAAGCGGCTACGGCAATATTACCTTTGCCGAAGCAATCGATAATTTTACGACTGGCAGACATTGCGGGTTCTAAATAGCAGTCTGCTGGGATAACAGATACACCCGTAAGTTCAATGTTTTCCATTTGAAGTAATAAAAATAATGAAATTAAATCATCTACGCCGCCATCATGATTGAAGTACACTTTTTTCTTCATTGTAATCTCCATCCTATATGATTTAGTTAGAAATTAAATATGAATTGAGGAAAAGTCATCAATAATTTCCACCACTTCAATTTCTCCATTAATCAGTAGCTCAGGAAGCTCATTTCTAATATTTCCTTTCCAATACTCTCTAGCTTGTTCGATTTTTTGAGAAAAAGGAATTCCATCTTCTTTCGGTAAAAGATTCCCGTCACCTTCAAAAGAACTTCCAATCACTCGTAGTTTAACAATCTGTAAAACTTCTCGATTGTAAGAATCAAATAGCGCTCTCCATTTCAAAGCATCCTCATAGCTTTTAGCAGCATATAAGCAAGATAACCTGGAAGGGTATTCAGGGAATTCTTGTAGTCTAACCATTTCTACAATTGTTTCTCTAACTGCTCTAATTGTTTGATCCATATAACTCATAACTACTTTAGTATTTTCATTATTTATATGTAATTCGTTATTTTTATAGTGTTTATTTAAAATTTGTATGCCATCTTCACCACTAGCATTTAATTGTTCTCTTTCAAAAAAGAAGTGATATAGAGTATTGTGTTGATTTTTGTTAAAAGGAATGATTTGTCCGATATGCATTTTTTTCCTTGTTACGATGTGATATGCGTAAAATTCTGCTTCATTCATGGTTATCCTCCTAGTAATAGTGTAATGCAATGTTAAATTTAGTAATTCAACATTGCGATATATATAACCTCTATAAGTAAAAGTGAGAATTTGAGTAGAAAGGAAAAATATGAAAACGCTTTAAATTTGTTCACAAAATGTTCACTTACGAAGGGGTTTCCAATGTCGATATAATGACAAAGACTCAAAGAGAAAGGATGATGAAATTTGCCAACAACAAGAAAGGAAAACCTCCAATTTGGCATGATGATGTGCCTTGGGATGGTTATCGTAATGACGTTTTACAATTTACTAATGAATGAAACAGGAGGACCAATTTATATTAAAGAGATTGCATTAGAACTATTAATTGGCTTTATTATTGCACTATTAATTGAAATATGTATCGTTGGACCTTGTGCGAAAAAAATTGTATTCATATTGCCATTTGATAAATCTAAAAAAATAAATATTATCGTTGCAATGGCGACAACTATGGTAATTGGAATGGTGTTCTTTATGTCATTTTTCGGTATGGCTATGATGTATTTACATGGTGGACTACAAGGAGATTCATTTGTTTCCATTTATTTTTCGATTTTTATTAAAAATTTCATAATGGCATATCCATTACAATTAATTATTATGGGACCGCTTGTACGTTTCTTATTTGCAAAGTTTGTTATGAAAAAGAAATCTTTTAATGTAGCGTAATTTTCATTTTTAAAACATTATATATAAATAATGAAAAACACATCTCGCATTTTTGAGGTGTGTTTTTGTTCATTTCAAGTTATTTTCATAGTGATGTGACATTTGTCCTTTTGCCATTATAGGATGATGGTTTTTAATTAAGTCAGAAATAAAGGATGAGGAGATGATTTTTTGAAAGGTATTCTATTTGCTATTTTTGCGGGGATATTTATAACACTTCAAGGTACCTTTAATGCGAAACTTAGTTCACATATCGGTATATGGTCGACGAGTATTATAACCCATTTAATTGGATTCATTATTGCAACAACTGTATTTTTATTAAAGAAAGAGGAGAAAGTAACAAATTTAAAGAGTGTGAAAAAAATATATTTAGCAGCTGGTGCATTTGGTGGATTCATTATTTGTGCAGAAACTATGGCGATATATTCATTAGGAGTTACATTGACAGCTGGCACATTAATGGTTGCTCAATTGTTAACGGCAACAGTTATTGAAATGAAAGGACTGTTTCATATAAAAAAGATACAGATGGAGAGATATCATATTGTGGGAACGATAGTAATGATTATAGGTATTGTTGTATTTAATATGTAAATGAAAGGAGAAATGAATATGGAGAATAGATCAGGTTTAATTACGCATTATTTGAAAACCAATAAAACGCTCGAGGTTTTTTCAGAAATAGATACAGCTTATTTTCAATTAAATCACTTTGAAAAAGGCGAGCTTATTTGCAATATAGATGACGAAATGGATCGTTTATATTTTGTTGTTAAAGGTAAAGCAAAAGTTTACACGATTACACCTGAAGGGAAGAAACTAATCCTTCGCTTTATCAATCCATTGGCCATTGTTGGTGATATTGAATTAATTCAAAATAGCAAAGCACATAATGTCGTTGAAGCTTGTTCAGATGTTGTAGCAATCTCTATTTCTAATACGGTTATTAGAAACAAGTTATTACATGATCCTATATTTATGAAGTTCTTGCTTGAAAACATTGCGAACACATTAAAAATATCGACTCGTTTTACTGCTCTTAATTTACTTTATCCTGTAGAAGTACGTGTAGCTAGTTATTTACTTTCAATTTCAACAGATAGTAACGGGAATATGTATAAAGAGGATTTGGATGCAACTTCGGTAACGAGTATTGCGGATTTTATAGGGGTAAGTTATAGGCACGTAATACGGGTATTACAAAAATTTTATAATGAAAAATTAATTGAAAAGAGTAATGGAGTTATTGTAATTAAAGATTTTTCTAGAATGAAGGAAGTCGCTAAAGATAATATATATGAGCAATGAAAGGGAGAGGAAGATTTTGATTGGATTTAGTTTAGCTATATTAGCAGGAATATTAATTAGCTTACAATCTGTTTTTAATGCAAAAGTAAATGAAAATGTAGGACAGTGGTTAACGACTACATGTGTCCTTGGAATAGGTCTCATTAGTTCTATTCTATTTTATATCATTACAGAAAACAGTATTAACATTAAAGTGTATACTACAAATTATTTGTTTTATGTAAGTGGACTGTTTGGCATCGGGTTAATTATTTGTATAATGGGTGCAATAAAGAGCTTAGGTCCAGCATATACGGTGCTAATTAGTCTTATTACTCAATTGGTTGTTGCGTTATGTATTGATACATTCGGATTATTTGGAATGGAGAGTGTTCCATTACAAGTAAATAAATTAGTTGGTATAGTTTTATTAATTGTGGGAGTAGGAATTTTTAAAAATCTATTTTTGAATAAGAAAGCTATTCATATAAATGAGGATAGTGTCTAAAGGATACAAAGGGAGAAAGTGTGAATGGTCAGAACTTATACATTTAGATAGTAATAAGTGAGCGATGAGGAGAGAGGGTAAATGAATCAGTTAATGTTGCAAGATGGTGTACACTATTTGAAAATCAATGGGGTATTGCATTGGTGTAAAGTTGCAGGGGCAGCTCATAATACAGTTCCTCTCATTATTGTACATGGTGGTCCAGGTGGCAATCATTATGTATTCGAAAGAACACTTGGGTTGAGGTTAGAAGAAAATATGACTGTTGTTTATTATGAACAAAGAGGATGTGGTAGAAGTGAGGCACCACAAGATGACGGTGAGTACTCAATCAATACTCTAGTCGAAGATTTAGAGGAATTAAGAAAGCAATTACATGTAGAGAAGATAAATTTGTTAGGATATTCTTTTGGTGGACAACTTTGTTTAGAGTATGCTTTGAAATATCCAAAAAATGTTGAACAAATGGTATTACAAGCACCATCGTTAGATGATTTAAATGATATGTATACTGTGCAGATAGAAGGTTTTCTACAAGTAACGAAAGGAGAAATGAAAGAAGAAATATTGATAATAAGTAAGTCAGAAATTCCTTTAAAAGAAAGGTATAATCAAGTTTGGAGTATAGTTGATACAAAAGCTGTAGATCGATTATTGTTTAAAAATGAAGAATTTGCAAAGCTAAATCGGAGTCTTTGGGAGGAAAGTCAGTTAAGTAATACAGGGAAGATGAGCAAAGTTATTTTTGGAACAAAATCATCTTTACCGCTTATTGAGCGTATTAAAGGTTTAGAAATTGATACGTGTGTCATAGTTGGAGCGCATGACTATAACACGGGTGTAGGAATGAGTTATAGAATAACGAGACAATTGAAAAATGGTAAACTTGTTATATTTGAAAAAAGTGGACATTTCCCAGATATCGAGGAGACGGATAAAGTATGTGAAACGATTATTGAGTTTTTGGAATAAAAGGGGGATATTAAGATCGAACCGAATTAATAGAGTTGAATTGTCTATGGGGATATTAAATCATGTAATATGCTAATTGTTTACTTGTAATTGAGGAAGAATCAATTAGTGTATTTGGAAAATAAGTAAAAAAGACCTCGTAAGGTGGAGGTCTTCTTGATTTATTATTTAATATTTTGAACTTATATGAACTGAAGTAGAAGAGTATGATAAGCACTTTCAGGGAACGAGAATATAACGGAATATAAAATATTACTAAACGTATATAACTAATGAATACAATGTCTTTTTCAGTTATTAAGTTGTAAATCATTTTATGATAAAATCTTTTACATAATTTAATAAAGGGGTAGTATTTAATGGGTTATTTCTCAAATGGTTTATTAGTTTTGTTTGTGCTAATCGTATGCAGTTGTATATTTTTTGGTTGATAATATAATGAGAGTCTTATATAAAAGAAGTTATCTTAAGTGAGATAACTTCTTTTTATTTTATATTGAGAAGGAATTCTATCTTTCTTATTGAAGTTTGTTCTAGTTATTTTTACATCGATCAGATTTGTGTAAAGGGAATTTTATGAAATATAAACAAGCCAGAGAATAGGGAGTATTTACATGGAAAATAGTATACGCTACACAAGTGAACATCCTACAGATTTTAATGGATTATTATCCTTATACGAATCTTTAGGATGGAATTCTCTTAAATTAACGGTTAACGAGTTAGAACGAATGTGTAAGCAAAGTTGGTATGCAATTTATGTTTTTGATGATAAGAGGTTAGTAGGGATGGGGCGTGTCATATCAGATGGAGTAATAACAGGCGTTATTTGTGGAGTTGGTGTATTGCCAAAATATCAGTCTAGTGGCATCGGAAAAGAAATAGTGAAACGATTAATCCAGCACTGTGAACAAAACAAGGTTATTCCACAACTTATGTGTGTAGAAAAATTGCAATCTTACTATGAATCTATAGGGTTTGAGGCATTCTCTATTGGTATGACAAAACATATTATAAGATAGAGGTGCTTTATCCCGCTATTTGCCGGGTAGTAAAACCCCCACGGATTAAAGTTTCACTTTATATTTTCAGTTTACTCGTACATATTTTCAAACTTCAACATAAAGGAGAATGGCTGTATGGAGATTGCTAAAGGGATAGAAATGTTACAACTTGAATTTCAAGAATTTGTTATTCATCCAATTCTTTTATGGGATGATGAAATGGCAGTATTAATAGATACGGGTTTCCCAGGACAAATTGAAGATATACAAGTAGAGATGGAAAAGGTTGGGGTATCATTTGATAAGTTAAAAGTCGTGATTTTGACGCATCAGGATATTGATCATATAGGTAGTCTTCCGGAGTTGTTGCAGCGCTGTCGAAGTAATATTAAAGTTTATGCGCACGAACTAGATAAGCCATATATCGAGGGGGATTTACCTTTATTGAAGGACGGAAATGTAGAGAACCGACCAAAAGGAAAAGTGAGTGATACTGTGATTGATGGGCAAGAACTTCCGTATTGCGGTGGAATACTAATTCTTCATACTCCAGGGCATACTCCGGGTCATATTAGTTTATATTTGAAACAAAGTAAAATTCTTATTGCAGGAGACTCTATGTATAGTGTGAATGGGATGTTAGGAGGAATTCACGCCCCAACAACTATAAATATTAAGGAAGCAAAGAAGTCTTTGAAGAAGTATTTAAATTTACATATTGAATCTGTAGTTTGTTACCATGGGGGATTTAGTAAGGAGAATATAAATGTTCAACTTCAAAATTTGTAAAAGTTAAAGTGAAATTTTTTGTTAAACAGCATTGAAGTATAATCTGATTATTAGTATATAAATAAATTATAAAAGAGCATGTTTGAAAAAATTCAAACATGCTCTTTTATTAAAGCAAATCAGTTTAATATGAATGATCCAATCCGTTCCAATAAAAAGAAACGATTTCTTGTGCTAATTCATCTATATTTGCAAGAATAGGATTGTGATTTTCATCTTTAAAATTCCCAATTGATAATAAAGATACGAAAGCATGAGCCGCAAATTTAGCGTTTCCTTTCGGAATTTCTCCGATGTGCATCGCGTTATCGAGTGCTTTTTCTAGTACTTCATACATATTATCTTCAGCATTTTTTAATTGCTTCAATTGCTCTTTAGATAACGACAGTTTTGCATCTTTCATAAAATTTTTCATATCAATATCCATCGTTGCGTGTAAGTAAACTTTAGCGAAGTCTAATAATCTTTCTTCTAAAGTTTTGTTTGTAGAGAGTATTTGAGACATATTCTCACGTATACGTACCATCATTTCGATCATAGTAGCGGTAAATAAATCGGCTTTTGTTGAATAGTAATAGTAGACAGTTGCTTTCGTAACGTCACAAACTTTTGCGACCTCATCCATAGAAACGACTTGATAATTTTGTGTAAGAAATAAGCGGGTTGCTACTTCTAAAATGGTTTCTTTTGTAGATTTTGTATTTTTATTTTGACGCGGCCTTCCGAGAGGACGTTGTTTTTGTTCCAAATCCATTCGCTCCTGACATTTATGATTGAGATAATTATAACATAATTTTCAATCACCCTTGATTAATTAACCGACCAGTATATATAATTAATAATGGAGGGAAAAAGGAAGGTGGGTTTTTTATGAAAAAGCACCCGTTACATATGTTAGGGAGGCTTATAGCAGGGAGAAATACGCAATGGATCACTTTATCGGTGTGGGTTCTTATTACATTATTACTTTCATTTACGTTACCACAAGTAAACAGTACGAAAGAACCGAATCCGAAAAATTCACCTGAAACAGCTATGTCACAGCAAGCGGAAGCGCTTATGAAAAAAGAATTTCCGAATAATGCAGGGAATCCGCTGTTAGTAGTATGGTATAGAGATGGTGGATTACAGTCACAGGATTATAAACTCATACAAGACGTTTATAAAGAGTTAAAAGCTAGTCCTTTAAAAGAACAATCAACGTTACCACCATTTGATACAATTCCAGAGCAAGTATTATCAAAAAGTGCATCAAAAGATGGTACATCATTTGTTACACCGGTATTCTTTAATAAATCTGCTGGTACGGATATATTAAAAGGAAATCTTGAAGAGTTTAGAAAAATAGTGAATAGTAAGGTGGATGAAGATCCATTTAAACAAAAAATAAGTGAATCTGGTTTACATGTTCGATTATCTGGACCTGTAGGTATTCAAACGGATGCAGTTAGTTTATTTAGTCAAGCAGATGTGAAATTGTTAGTGGCTACTGTATTATTAGTCTTGGTCCTATTAATTTTACTTTACCGTTCGCCAATTTTAGCAATTTTACCTATACTTGTTGTTGGCTTTGCATACGGTATCATTAGTCCTACACTCGGTTTTTTAGCTGATCACGGATGGATTAAAGTGGATGCCCAAGCGATATCAATTATGACAGTATTATTGTTTGGTGCTGGAACGGACTATTGTCTATTTTTAATTTCGAGATATAGAGAGTACTTGTTAGAAGAAGAAAGTAAATATAAAGCATTGCAACTTGCGATTAAAGCTTCTGGCGGTGCAATAATAATGAGTGCGTTAACTGTTGTACTTGGATTAGGAACATTATTACTTGCTCATTATGGTGCCTTTCATCGATTTGCAGTACCATTTAGTGTTGCTGTATTTATAATGGGAATCGCAGCTTTAACGATTTTACCAGCACTATTATTAATTTTCGGTAGAATTGCATTTTTCCCGTTTATACCGAGAACAACTTCAATGAATGAGGAGTTTGCAAGAAAGAAAAAGAGGGCTGTAAAAGTTAAAAAATCAAAAGGCTCCTTTAGTAAAAAACTTGGAGATGTAGTAGTCCGAAGACCGTGGACAATAATTATGCTAACTGTGTTTGTATTAGGTGGATTGGCTTCGTTCGTACCACGTATTCAATACACATATGACTTATTAGAATCGTTTCCAAAGGATATGCCTTCTCGTGAAGGGTTTACGTTAATTAGTGATCATTTCTCAGCTGGTGAACTAGCACCAGTAAAAGTGGTTGTTGATACGAAAGGAAAAGAGCTTCCTATTAAACAAGAACTAGAGAAATTTTCTTTCGTAAATACAGTGAAAGAGCCAAAAGAGGGAAAAGAAAATAAGCAAATACAAATGTATGAAGTTTCTTTAGCGGAAAATCCATACTCAATTGAAGCGTTAGATCAAATTCCTAAATTGAAAAGTAATGTAGAAAAAGTATTAAAAGATGCTGGGATTAGTAATGCTGAAGAGCAATTGTGGATTGGTGGAGAAACAGCTTCATTATATGATACAAAGCAAATTACTGAACGTGATGAATCAGTAATTATTCCAGTAATGATTAGCATTATCGCTTTACTATTACTTGTTTATTTACGATCGGTTGTTGCGATGATTTATTTAATTGTAACTGTCGTTTTATCATTCTTCTCAGCGTTAGGAGCAGGATGGATATTACTTCATTACGGTATGGGATCGCCGG
This sequence comes from Bacillus sp. FSL R9-9497, assembly GCF_038005805.1. Taxonomy (NCBI): domain Bacteria; kingdom Bacillati; phylum Bacillota; class Bacilli; order Caryophanales; family Bacillaceae; genus Bacillus; species Bacillus sp. FSL R9-9497. The sequence goes on from NZ_JBBOTY010000001.1 coordinate 2,266,505, forward strand.
CCATTCAAGGTGCGATACCGTTGTACGCATTCGTATTTTTAGTTGCTTTAGGTGAAGATTATAATATCTTTATGGTTTCAGAAATATGGAAAAACAGAAAGACACAAAATCACTTGGATGCAGTAAAAAATGGTGTAATACAAACAGGTAGTGTTATTACATCGGCAGGTTTAATTTTAGCAGGAACTTTTGCAGTGTTAGGCACACTTCCAATTCAAGTATTAGTTCAATTTGGCATTGTAACTGCAATTGGCGTATTACTAGATACGTTTATCGTAAGACCGTTACTTGTACCCGCAATTACAGTTGTGTTAGGCCGATTTGCTTTTTGGCCAGGTAAACTTTCAAGAAAGAGTGAAGAAATACAAAAGGTGGATGCCTAGTTAAAAAAGCCAAGGATATTTTCCTTGGCTTTTTTCAATGTAGTTAATTAATTTTTCGAAGTCAAATCATCAGCTGCAGCGTGATCAGCATCTTCAATTGTTGTTTCGGGCATTCCGTATAAGCCGTTCATTGCTTGTTCTTCGATAGTAAGGTTTGCAGTATTATTATTTTGAATAGATGTAGTGTTTTCAGTAACATTTTCTTTTTTATTCATATTTTTGTTATTCATGTATGTATCCTCCAAATTTTATTTGATTTATCTATAGTATGTGGATGGATTTCCAGAAATATGTGAATTGATTCTTACATATGTTATATAATTAAATAAATAATTAGGGTGAATTGTAAACTGTTAGGAGTGAACAATTATGGTGAAAGCAAGGGAATTAGCCTTCTAAAATAAAAAGAAAATTTTAGGAGGCTATTAGAATGAAGTTTCATGTAATTGATAGAGAAGATTGGAATAGAGAGCAGTATTTTGAGCATTATTTAAAGTTGAAATGTACATTTAGTATGACTGTTAATGTTGATATCACGATGTTATTAGAGGAAGTATATAAAAAGGGAATAAAATTTTATCCCGTTTTTATATATTTAATTTCTAGAGTAGTAAATAATCATAAAAAATTTCGAACATGTTTTAACGATGAAGGAGTTTTAGGCTATTGGGAGGAAATGATACCGAGTTATACGATCTTTCATAAAGATGATAAGTCTTTTTCAAGTATATGGACGGATTATTCAAGGTATTTCCGCACTTTCTATAAGAATTATGAAGACGATATGAGATGCTATGCTAGTGTTCATGGTTTTTTCACGAAAGAAAATATTCCGCCTAATGTATTTCCAATTTCTAGTATACCTTGGACTAGTTTTACTGGATTTAATCTTAATATTAATAATGATGAAAATTTTCTATTGCCAATTATAACTTGTGGGAAATATTTTAACGAAGGAAACAAGGTTATGCTACCAGTTTCATTGCAAGTACATCATTCGGTTTGTGATGGATATGATGCGAGTCAATTTATAGAAGATTTACAGCAGTTAAGTAATACTTGCAACGAGTGGCTTAAGTAATATCTAATTTTTAATTATATAAAGTGAAGCTTTAATCAGTGGGGGTTTTGTTCAGCCCCACTGATTATTAGCCCCACCCCCACCTAACTTTTTTGCTTTCGCTGAATTTTGAGGTGGGGGTCTTACTGCCTGGAAAATAGCGGGATAAAATTGAAAATGAATAAAAGAAGAGAACATGTTTACATTACATGGTCTCTTCTTTTATTCATTAATACTAAGTGATTGTGGAAAATATAGGGTGATTTGTAGTTTAATAGTAAAGAGAGTGATTAGTATTAATTTTCTTTGTTTTTAAAAGAATAAGGATATAAATGTTTTAACAGGGGGGGGAATAAAGTGAAATTCATAAGCATTGAAAAAGATGAGATCTTAATTGGGGATATGGCAAAATTGTATTGTAAAGTATTTGAGAAAACAAATTTCAATGAAATGATCGAACGAATGAATAGGCATATAGAATATACAGGTTTTAAAGGTATAGTAGCAATAAATGATGAAAATGAAGTAGTTGGCTTTACTTATGGTTATCGCTCAATGGAGGGACAGTACTATAATCAATTAATGAGAGAAGCGTTACATCTAGAGCAAGTAGACGAATGGTTACAAGATTGTTTTGAATTTGTAGAGTTAGCAGTTCACCCACAATATCAAAATGAAGGTCTTGGAACGAAATTACATAATAAATTACTAGAAGGGCTTTCAAATAGAACGAGTGTTTTAACAACACAAGTAAACAATGAAAAAGCACGTTCGTTATATGAAAGATTAGATTGGGTAAATGTATTGGAGTCATTTCATCCAAGTACAAATGATACTCCATATGTAATAATGGGAAAAGCATTAAAAATAAAAGTGAATTGATAATTATAGCATTCACAACAGTTGTCGGTTTGTAATAATGAAGGGGAAAACAACAATGATATCTATAGAAAAAGCTACAATTTTAGATGCTGAGAAATTAACAGAAATAATGAAAAGAACATTTGATGCAGAAGCAAAACAATGGCTATATGGACAAGATGATGTCATTGATTATAACATTCAACCACCAGGATATTCTTCAGTTGAAATGATGGAATATTCCATTGAAGAATTGGATTCTTTCAAAGTTGTAATGGATAAAGAAATAATTGGAGGGATAATAGTTACGATTTCTGGTAAGTCGTACGGTCGAATTGATCGTATTTTTGTAGATCCTGTTTATCAAGGAAAAGGAATTGGATCACATGTTATGAAATTAATAGAAAAGGAATATCCAAACATAAAGATTTGGGATCTCGAAACATCTAGTAGACAAATTAATAATCATCACTTTTATAAAAAGATGGGCTACCAAATGATTTTTGAATCGGAAGATGAGTATTGTTACGTGAAAAGAATAAAAACAAGCTCAAACAAAGCGAGTGTAGTTACAAATAAAGATATGAAAAATAGTCAATACGAAAACTGTAATTTAGCAAATACAGGGTATTATCAAGTGAATTTAAAAAACAGTTCATTTGTTGGTAGCAATATAATGAATACGAATATGAGTAATTGCAATGTAAGTCAATCAAAGTTTAGAAATATAAATTTTAGAAGGTCATCATATGCAGATTTAAATCTTTCTGGCAGTAAATTTAATTTGGTGACTTTAGGTGGAGTACAATTCAAAAATACAAGTCTCGGAGATGAGAAGGAACCTATTTTATTCGATAAATGTGACTTGGAAGGTAGCACCATAAGTAACAGTAATCTGAAAAATATTGAAATAGAAAATTGTAATATAGTCGGGATGAAACTAAATGGTATTCCAATTGAAAATTTACTTGATTTATATAACGAGGTGAAAAGTTAACCAAATCCATATTTGTTAATCTTTTTGGAAAATAAGTGTTATATCGAAATAATTATGTAAAAATGACATAAAGAAATACGAGTGAGAAGGTCATTCATACATGTTTCTAGAATACACACAAACAAATATATTGTTATTTATATGGAGGAGAGAAAGATGGGGATCAACGTTAGAGCAGTAGAAATACAAGATGCTAGAGCAATTCATCGTATATGTATACAGGATGACGTTTTACCGTATATGGTTTTCCTACCTAGCATGCGTGTAGAAGCTATGGAAAATAGAATTCGAAATTTAGCACAAAATCAATTTGAATTTGTTGCAGAATATGATGGAGAAGTTGTTGGGTTTGTAGGTTTAACACAAAGTCCGGGCCGAAGATCTCATTCAGGCGATCTATTCATTGGGGTAGACAGTGAATATCATAATAAAGGAATTGGGAAAGCACTTCTTACGAAGATGCTTGATCTGACTGATAATTGGTTAATGTTAGAGAGAGTAGAACTAGGTGTGTTAGAAACGAATCCAAAAGCAAAAGCTTTATATGAAAAATTTGGATTTGTAGAAGAGGGAGTAAAGATAGGGAATTTGAAAGCTCACGGAAAGTTTATTAATGAAATTATGATGAGTCGTTTTAGACCGAATGGTTTAATTGTACATAATTAATAGTTAAAAGCATGACAGTATACTGTCATGCTTTTTCATTAGAATTTGGCTGTAATAAAAATAATACTAAACCAATAAAAATAACTGTAATTCCTAGTCCTTGTTGTAAAGAAATAGTCTCATGTAATATAAAGTACGCTAGCATACAAGTGCCAATTGTTTCACCTAAAATACTCATTGAAATTACAGTAGCACTCATCCATTTTAATAACCAATTAAAAATGGTTTGTCCTAAAATTGTAGCAATGAAAGCTAATCCAATAAAGCACAACCAAGTTTGTGTAGAGTAATGGATGAAAGATTCTTGTTGCATGAAAGCAAATATGCTAAGAAAGCCAGCACTACTTCCATAACTAATTACCGAATAGGGTATAAGTGACAAATCTTTACGAACGTGTTGGCTAATGAAAAAATAAGCAGTAATGATACCGGCAGCGATAAATGCTAAAATATCTCCATATAAAGCTTCTCCACTAATTTTGAAATCTTGCCAGCCAATGATGATACTACCTGAAATAGCGATGAGGCAACCAATAACCGCTCCTTTCGTAAATCTCTCCTTAAATAAAAAATAACCACCAATCATTGAGAACAAAGGTTGTAACGTTACGATAACTGTAGAGCTTGCTACAGAAGTATATTGTAATGATTCAAACCATAGTACATAATGTGCAGCTAAAAATAGCCCAGATACGAATCCAAGTGCCCATTGTTTTTTCGGTAAAGTTATTAGCTCATTTCGACTATTTTTATTAAATAGTAATAACGGTAACAGGATTAGTGTGGCAAAGAATAATCGGTAAAAAGCAATGATTGTCGCAGGAGCATCTGCCAATTTTACAAAAATTGCTGAAGTTGATAAGGCGAATACACCAAAAAATAAGATGCAATATGAAAGAATAGGTGATTTCAAAGTTTGTCCCTCCGATAGAATGTTTATTATAATAAACTTAATGCGATATAATGTACAAAAGTAAGTATATAAGTCCCTGAGATAATAGGAAAGGATTATTTGCCTTTGTTTAGTATGTCAGCACAAAGACAATGAAATATGCATTATGATGGACGAAAGGAAGTTTTACTATGATACATGATAGGCTTGGACAAACAGTATTAAGTTATCGTAAGAAAAATAATATGACAATTCGTGAATTCGCTGAGTATGCAGGGATTAGTACATCACTAATTAGCCAAATTGAAAGAGGACATGCTAATCCTTCTTTAAATGTTTTGGAGTTAATTGCAAAAGCATTAAATGTACCGCTGTTTACACTTTTTATTAATGATATTGATACAGATTCGCTCATTTCTAAGAAAAAAGATCGAAAAAAAGTATATCGGGAAAACAATGATCACATTGTATATGATGTATTAACACCTGATTTTATGAAAGCACGTATTGAAATGTTAATGATGGATTTAAATAAACAAGCAAACACAACAGAAAGCCATTATTCCCATGAAGATAAGGAAGAGATTGCTGTTATTATGAAAGGGGAAGTGTACGTGGAATTGGAGGGAAAAGAATATTTTTTAGAAGAAGGCGATGTTGTACGTATTCCACCGAATGTGAAGCATCGATTTTTGAATAAAAGTGATGAATCGAATCACATTTTATTTGTACTGACACCATCTTTAGGATGAAAATATAGTGATTTTTATTAGGGGAGAAAGAAAATGGAAAACAAAAGTATTTTAAAAGGCGGCCTTTCAATTATTTCTCAATGCAAAAAAGAAACAAATGATATTTGGCATGCGCATTTTGGAGCAGCTACAATTGCTAGTTATTTTAATCATATAAAGAGAGCTCCAAATTATAAAGATATAACATTAGAAAAATTCCGGTATGTTATTCATTCTTAATGAACGTCAATAATCTGTAAAAGGAAGCTTAATCTAGTTTCTTTTTTTGTTAGTAGTATATTATTTTTTCAAATATGTAAGATTTTACATGCTTATTTTACTTTTACTAATTATGTAAGTAGGCTATACTGAAATACATACATTTTATTTTTGGAGAGATGTAAAACGACATGGAACTAGCGAAATTAGAAAAAGTAATTGAAATAAAAAAAGAAGAACTTTTATATTTAGTATCGGATTATGGAATTCAACATGAAAAAGTATTGGCATTGAGTCAAGAACTAGACAAATTAATCAATTACTTTATGTTTTTAAAATAAAGAGAACTATGACGTGGTTTGTATATGTTATAGTTCTTTTTTATTAGGTAATTTGAAAATATATTCAAATATATTGTCTAATTTCTTACAGAATGCGCAACTTGCTAGTCGAATATAAGGACTTTTGGTTATAATAAAAAGGAATTATTAATTGTATCGGTTAGGAGCGCAGCACATATGAAAACAGTTGTTGTTATCGGTGGAGGTATAACGGGACTTTCTACTATGTTTTATTTAGAAAAATTAAAAAAGGATTATAATATCGATTTAAATTTAATTCTTATTGAGAAAGAAGAGTATTTAGGTGGAAAAATCCATAGTGTGGAAGAAAAGGATTTCATTATGGAGTCAGGAGCGGATTCAATCGTTGCTCGTAATGAATATGTTATGCCACTTGTAAAAGATTTAAATTTAGAAGATGAAATGGTATATAATGAAACGGGTATTTCTTACATATATTCTGAAAACATGTTACATCCGATTCCTTCTGATACTATATTTGGGATACCGATGAGCGCCCGGTCGTTGTTTAGCAGTACACTAGTCTCAACGAAAGGGAAAATCGTAGCTTTAAAAGATTTCATAACGAAAAATAAAGAGTTTACGAAAGATACATCACTTGCTCTATTTTTAGAAAGTTTCTTAGGGAAAGAGTTAGTGGAAAGACAAATTGCTCCTGTGCTTTCAGGCGTATATTCTGGTAAATTGAATGAGCTTACAATGGCATCTACATTACCATATTTACTAGATTATAAAAATAAGTATGGAAGTATTATTAAAGGTTTTGAAGAGAATAAAAAACAATTTCAATCAGCAGGAAATAAAAAATTCGTATCATTTAAAGGTGGACTATCTACGATAATTAATCGCTTAGAAGAAGTGCTGACTGAAACTGTCGTAAAAAAAGGTGCTATAACGACGGCTGTAAGTAAACAAGAAAATCGATATGAGATTTCTTTTGTAAATCATGAAACAATACAAGCTGATTATGTTGTTTTAGCAGCTCCACATGATATAGCACAAACTTTATTACAGTCTAATGAGTTAAATGAGCAGTTTAATACATTTAAAAACTCATCTCTTATAAGTATTTACTTAGGATTTGACATACTAGATGAACAACTACCAGCTGACGGCACAGGGTTTATTGTAACGGAAAACAGTGATTTACATTGTGATGCTTGTACATGGACAAGTCGAAAGTGGAAACATACATCGGGTAAACAAAAATTATTAGTAAGAATGTTTTATAAGAGCACCAATCCGGTATATGAAACAATCAAAAATTATAGTGAAGAAGAATTAGTACGAGTAGCTTTATATGATATTGAAAAGAGTCTTGGAATTAAAGGTGAACCAGAAGTAGTCGAAGTTACAAATTGGAAAGATTTAATGCCGAAATATCATTTAGAACATAATCAAGCGGTTCAAACATTGCAAGAAAAAATGACGAATCTTTATCCAAATGTATATTTAGCTGGTGCCTCATATTACGGTGTCGGAATTGGTGCGTGTATTGGAAATGGAAAGAATATAGCCAATGAAATAATGGCTATATTAAATAAATAATACTGTAGAATAAATAAAAACTGTCTCTTCAGCAAAATGGAGGAACAGTTTTTATTTATTTTATTTGAATGGAAATTTTGTTGTTTTTTACATTTTTTTCTTTTATTGTTAATGTTATTTCTCCAGACTCTTTAAATGAATACGGTGATAGTTGATAAATATCTTTTATATCATGTTTTTCCTGTAATTTATTTACCGGTATTGATACGATATTTGGCTTCCATGTTTCTTGTTTTCCTGAAGGATATTCTATAAGTATTACCGGATTTTTTAACTGTATTGTTTTCCAAGAGATGAAATATAGTTGTACTTCTGTATCTTTTTTTAATAATTCTTCGGAGAAATAACCGAATTCGCCTACATTACCGAAAACAGTATAGTTTTGATTTTTTAATTTAATATCTAAATAACCAGGTTGATATGTTACTGCATGATAAGTTCCATATGAAAGTGAGAGTATGGCAGCGATTAAAATACCGATTGAAAATGTCGTAAAGCTATTGCCTTTAAAGCTAGTCATCATGAATGAGTTTGGTGTGAATTTCTTTGCGAATAAAAAAATAAGTAATATGAGTAAGAGGGATAAGCCGATGAATATATACATAGGAAATTTTCACCTCCACAATAAAATAATATATTAACTATATTTTACCATAAATGTATGGGGTAGGTTGGTTGTTTAGAAGGAGAAAATGAAGAAACAATTTCTTTACAGTTCTTGATAATTTAAAATTCGATTTATGGAAATTATAGCGTGATGTTTGAGGTGCAATCAGAAGGTATCTAATTCGTGTATATAGAATTAAGAGAGAATGTGCCATTAGAAATGTTTGATTTATGGAACAATAAGGACTTTACTAATTATACATATTTTTTCTGATATAATGAATGAGTAGAGAGAAAGGAGTGATCCTATGGCATTTCCTATATTAGAAACAGAACGCTTACGTTTAGTTGAAATAGAACAATCTTATTGTCAAAAAATATATGAAATCTTTTCATTGGATGAAGTGACGTGTTACTACGGTATGAATTCTTTTACGGAGTTTGGACAAGCTTCACGTATGATCGAATCTTTTTCAAAAAATTACTTTGAGAAAAAGGCAATACGATGGGGAATTGTGTTAAAAGAAACGAACGTTTTAATAGGAACAATTGGACTAAACAATTTACAATTATGGAGTAAACGATCTGAGATTGGATATGATCTGCATCCTCGCTATTGGGGAAATGGTTATGCTTCAGAAGCAGCTGGAGAAATTATTGATTATGGATTTAAAGATTTAGGTTTGTTTAGAATTGGAGCTATTACATATCCTGAAAATGTTACTTCTTGTAGAATGTTATCTAAAATTGGCTTCCAAAAGGAAGGGCTATTGCGCGGATATATTCATCAAGGAAATAAGCAACACGATGCATTATTGTATTCTATAGTGCGAACTGATGTTGAGGACATAAATTTATAATAAAAAAACCTCTTAATTAAAAGAGGTTTTTTTTATTATAAATTAACCTAATTTAGGTAATAAACGTTCTCCGCTTTTCATGCTACTTTTACATAAAGGGCATTTAGGCTCTTCTTCAAATGAAAAGTTCTTTCTCATCCATCCTAAACAATCCTCTGATTCACATTCCCAAACAGGGGTTTGTTCTGGTGGTACTTCTGCTACATCGTTCTTTCGATTGCGATACATGTAACCACTCCTTTTATGTAAAAAATTTTAGTTATATATTAAAAAGGTTGTTAACCTTGCTGGTAACAACCTTTTTATTGTTTGAATTATAGCTTTACAACGTTTTTAGCTTGAGGTCCGCGGTTACCTTCTTCAACTTCAAAGCTAACTTCTTGACCTTCGTCAAGAGACTTGAAGCCGTCACCAGTGATAGCTGAGAAGTGAACGAATACATCGTTACCGTCTGCAACTTCGATGAAACCGAAACCTTTTTCGCTGTTAAACCATTTTACTTTACCTGTTAATGTCATGGTAATGCCTCCTAAAAGTAGAAAAATTACAATATGATCGGCCTTATTTGAATGAAAATAAAATTTCACATATTATCAAAAACCCATAAGGGGTACAAACTGTCCCTGATTGATACTTGATAATATGCAAAGAAAATATAGTGTTAAATTGACCTTAATTACTATCTTACAACAAATGGTGGGAAATAGCAAGTGCTGGTAATGCCACTGAGTAATCTGGGTGATAATAGTAAAGGCACAAAGGCACCTCTTTTATTTATATATTATTCCTAATTTGGATTTATGCAAAATCATGTAAGAAAAACTTAGAGTAAATATTAATAATGTATTTTTTGTGGTAAAATATGGTTGTTTACTGTTGGTAGTTAAATATTATAAAAGGAGAAAAGAAAGTGAAAAATAATTCATTTTTAATAATTGAAGCAGCAAAAGCAGGGAGAAAAAAGGTCCATCCAGTCTTTGCTGTAATATTAGCCATTATATTTTTGACTTTAGGCGAACTTTTTATGTTATTTATGTTATTTTTACCGAAAGCTGAAACGATATTCATGAAAGGTATTTATGACAATGTTAGAATGGTGTTAACGTTTGGCGGAGCTATATTTATTTTATTTATATGGGTTCGTTTTGTAGAAAAAAGACCTTTTTCATCCATTGGCTTTTGGAAAGAGAAATGGATGAGAAAGTATTTAAAAGGTGCGTTAATAGGGTTTTTATTTATTTCAACGCCAGTTATTTTACTATTATTAATGGGGAGTGTGAAATTGCAAGTACAACATATTACCTCAACAGTGATAGTAGGAATAGTAGGATCTCTAGTTGCCTTTTTAATACAAGGGGCAACGGAAGAAATTATTGTACGAGGTTGGTTATTCCCGGTTCTTTCTGTTAGAAGTCGTATATGGGTTGGAATAATTGTAACTTCATTTTTATTTGGATTTCTTCATCTACTTAATCCGGGAATTACAATATTATCTATATCGAATATAATATTAGTGGGTGTTTTCGCAGCTTTATATGTATTGAAAGAAGACGGTCTGTGGGGAATATGTGCATGGCACTCAATTTGGAACTGGGCTCAATATAATGTATATGGTTTTGCAGTTAGTGGCACAACTGTATATTCTACTCCAATTTTTAAGTCTATAACAAATGGACCAGAAACATTGCATGGAGGCACGTTCGGAATTGAAGGTAGTATCATTACAACAATCATGCTCACTATTGCTTCAATTGTTTTATGGAGAAAGTTATGGGGAAGAAAAGTGAAACAACGAAATTTTAGTTAATGAAAGAGGAAGAAACTATGGGGATAATAGCATTTGAGGGAGCAAGCGCTGTTGGTAAAAGTACCACGTGCCGTGAATTAGAAAAGAATTATGGTGCTTATATAATACCTGAAGTGAATTCTTTATTTGAAAGGCCAAAAAATGAACATAGAACATGGTATTTTGAAAAACAAGTTGAGCGCTGGAATATAGCTGTTCAGAAGTCAAAGCAATATGAATTAGTAATACTCGATGGCGATATATATCAGCCACTTAGTTATAATTGGTGTTTTCATTTTGATATATTTAATCAGCCATTATCTTTAATAGAAAATTTTTATAAAGAAAAGATGATAAATAGGGAAATTGGTTTTCCAGATCAATATTTTTATTTATATACGAACGATGAAGAACTTAGAAAGCGGAAAGTATCTGATGAGACGAAAAGAAGAAGAAACTTCGAAAAACATTTACATATATCAAAATCGTTTCAACGTTATTATGAAAATTTAAATACTGTTACAGATGGGTATTGTAAATTAATTGAGGCGAAAAGTGTAAGAAATAATGAATTAGAAATAGTGAAAAACTCAAAAAAATTGAACGTGTGTGAAGAAAGACGTTTTGATGTTTCGAAGTTAGATGTTATTACGAAGTGGTTAAAAGAAAATCGTGCATAAAGTAAAAACAACGAGTGTTGTAGAACGCAATCGTTGTTTTTTTGTTTCTTTATAAATATAAAGGAAAAATTTGTAGAATATTTTCATTATTTAACAGAATAATCTTTTAATTTCAAAGGAAAAGAAATACAATATGAGGAAGTATATATAAATAATATGATAGGGGATGCGATATTTTGAATGAAGTAACAGTTTTTATATAAGAAATAATTAGGTAGTCAGAACAGAGAAATTTGGGAGGAAACAAGCGCGATGAAAACACTATTTAAAATAATCGGTATTCTAGCTGGTATGGCGGTAATCGGAGTAGGTTTAACATATGGTATGCTGCATTATTTAAATAATAGTAAACCAGCTGCGAAAAAGGTATCACCAGCTGCTCCAGCAGTAGAAGTATTAGCTGATAGTAACGTAAAAGCAGAAGATGCAAAGCTTTTAGAAAATGGAAATTATTCATTGCCGAATAGTGGTTTTAATAAAAATTTTAAATGGACAGATGAGAACATACAGACAGCATTACATGAAATGGCACATCAAAAAGCGAAAGCTGATCAAAAGTGGGGCTATATTTTTATTACACAAGAGCGGATTGAAAGCTTAATTGATATTGTAAAGAGTAATGATCTTGTACAGGGAAGTACATATGTAGAAATTTTAGAACGATGGAAACAAGGAAAATATGAAAAAGTTGATGGGGATCACAATAAGATTTGGAAATTACAAAGTGGGAATTTAGGAGAAGGAAAAGGAGTAATGTCGGAAGCTGAGCAAAAAGAATTAATTAATCAAGTGTTTATGAACAAAGGTACATATTCAGGTAGTAAATTAATTGCAGGTGGGGGACAGACTAATAAATAGTATACTAATTAATGAAAGAGAGTAATTGCTTATTAGGCAATTACTCTTTTTCTATGTACGTCTTAATATTTTAGTCTCGTTCAAGTAAGGAAAGGAACGATTGTAATACCGGGGAAATCCATCTAGATTTATGATAGATTACATAACTTTGAATAACTGTTGGAGTTTCGATAGGTTGAAAACATAGTTGTCCTTTTTGGCAACTTTCTTGTACAACGATATAAGGAAGAATTGAAATGCCTAACTCACACATAACGGATTGTTTAATGACTTCAACATTGGAAGTTTCAAATGTTTTAGCTGGAATATTTCCAATTTGACATAAAAAACGATCTACCATTGGCCTATAGCCGCAGCTTTGTTCTGTAAAAATGAACTGGGTGTCTTGTAATAACTGGAATGGATTTGTATGCGCAGAGGAATAAGCTGGTAAAATCCATCCAAATGTTTCATTACTAAAAGTACGCGTAATAAAATCATTATGTTCTATACTTTCTCCAATTATGAAGACAACGTCTGTTTCTCCTTCACGTAATTTTTGTAATGCTTGTTCATTTGTGTTTGTTTCAAGTACGATATTTACTTTTGGATTTTTCTGTTTGTAAGTACGTAATAATTGTGGTAATTGGTATACCGCTAATGATTCATTAGATGTAATACTTAATGTACCTTCTAAATAATCTTTATTTTGGGGGATTTCTCGCGCTTTTTCATATATTGAAAGTAATTCTAATGCATAAGGATGAAATTGATGACCTGCTTTTGTAAGTAGCACTTTTTTCCCTAACCGATCGAAAAGAGGAATATGTAAATCGTTCTCTAAAGCTTTCATATGTGCTGTAACAGTAGATTGCGCATAACCTAGCGCATGCGCAGCCTTAGAAAAATTACCATACTTCACAATGGCGCAAAATGTTTTAACATGTCTCATTTCCATAAGCGATCCCTCTTTTATTATCATGATTTGTGAATGATTATATCATGTATTTTAATTTTCCAAATGATTAAATTCTGTATAAAATGAAATTGTAGAAATATTCATTTAGGTGATATTGGAGGAGAAAAGATGAAAAAAAAGGGCTATCATGTAGCTGTTGTTGGGGCTACAGGTGCGGTAGGGCAAAAAATTATTGAACTGTTAGAGAATGAAATGAAGTTTAATATAGTTGAAGTTACATTGCTTTCGTCAAAACGATCCGCTGGTAAGAAAGTAAGATTCAAAGGACGAGAGATAATTATAAAAGAGGCAAAAACAACTAGCTTTGAAGGTGTAGATATTGCCTTTTTTAGCGCTGGGGGAGAAGTATCTAGACAATTTGTAACTCATGCAGTTTCTAGTGGTGCGATTGTAATTGATAACACAAGTGAGTACCGAATGGCACAAGGTGTACCGCTCGTTGTTCCGGAAGTGAATGCGCATACTTTAAAGCAGCATAAAGGTATCATTGCAGTTCCAAATTGTTCAGCATTACAGATGGTAACAGCACTTCAGCCGATTCGAAAATCATTCGGTTTAGAAAGAATTATCGTTTCAACATATCAAGCTGTATCGGGTTCTGGCATTCATGCGATTCATGAATTACAAGAGCAGGCTAAGTCTATGCTTGCTGGTGAAGAAGTGAAAAGTAATATATTACCGGCGAAAAAAGATAAAAAACATTACCCAATAGCGTTTAATGTACTGCCTCAAGTAGATATATTTACAGACAATGATTTTACTTTTGAAGAAGTAAAAATGATTCAAGAAACGAAGAAAATATTAGAAGATGAAAACCTGAAAATGGCAGCTACTTGTGTACGTGTTCCAGTTGTATCAGGACATTCAGAATCGGTTTATATAGAACTGGAAAAAGAAGCAACCGTTGCGGAAATTAAGGAAGTATTAATGGATGCACCAGGTGTTATTTTGCAGGATAACCCTAGTAAACAGCTGTATCCAATGCCATTATATGCAGAAGGGAAAATAGATACATTTGTCGGAAGAATACGTAAAGATCCTGATATGCCAAACGGATTCCACCTCTGGATTGTTTCCGATAACCTATTAAAAGGTGCGGCTTGGAATTCAGTTCAAATCGCAGAGACTTTAGTAGAAAAGGGAATACTTTAATCTAGTTTGAAAAACCGGGGAATCGATAATGATTTTCCGGTTTTTATCCCGCTATTTGCTGGGCAGTAAGACCCCTACTGATTAAAGCTTCACTTTATTTAATAATTGTTTTCTTTATTTCGCCCAACTTTAATTTAAATTAGTCGTTATTGAATTTTTATAAATATCTACTTTATGTGCAGTGAAGCGTAAGGTTTTGGATTCTGCATGAATTGTTAGGTTAATAATAATCGATAACGGCATTTCGACCGTTTTCACAATATCTTCTATAGCAATATACTCATTTTCTACTTCGTTATAATAAACAACAGAACGAATTACTGCCTCGTTATTTTCAATGTCAATTTCACACATCATAGGGGATTTTTTACCATTATGTAAGAATAGTTCGCCTAGTACGATTGAACCGTTTAACTCCTCTGTAAAATTAGTAGTTGCTGCTAGTTTTACCCATGTTTCGTCATGTTCTTCGTTTTCCTCTTCATCTATTGCCCATTCCAAAATGGGGTTTTGTTTTAGGTCTTCAATAGTTAATTCATCAATTGGTTTGCAATTGCTCATACATAAATTCTCCTTTTGCTTTGATAAATAAGTTTCTTAGTTTCATGAATTAGATGATTGCTTATAAGTGGGGACAATGTATTGTTTTTGTTTATCGGATGTCAAATCACTTTATTTTGGAACTCTATTATTACCATAATCTTAACAAGGCAATTATCAGTTAGCAAATAATCATTAGTTGAGAGTTTTGATGAGGTCTGATGTGAAGGAAAGATAGTGAAAAACAACAGGAATGAATAAAAGTTCTTTAGTACTATGTGGTATAATATGGTAGTGTAAAGAGTGCGTTTATACAGGAGGGATTACCAATGCTAAAAGTTATGTTACCATTTGTTCTTATCTTTTTTCTTGTTATTGCGATGTATATTGCTTATCAAAAGAGAAAAAAATCTGGGATAAAAGGATTGAAAAGTGCGTTAACTTCTATTTGCTTCTTTTCACTCGCAATTTTAAATATGTTTGCATATTGGTTTCACTTTGGCGGTGCTTTTACTTGGTTATTTTCAATTGTATTATTGCTAGTTGGTGCATATTTTACTAAATATATTCCAATATCTAAAAAGGTACATTAAAATCTATAAGAGTTTAATATAATGTTTACTTTGTTTTGAAAAGAGATTATTCTACTAGATCGTTGTGAAACGGTTTCATAGGATAATCTCTTTTTTTAGTTTTGGAAAGAACTTACTGTGCTTTTTAGTTGTTCAATAAATTCTTGAGTTGCAGCACACATATATTTATCTTTTCTATAAATTAACCCTATTTCAATTGTTGGAGTAGGGTTTTCTATTTTAATAGCTTGAATGTTATTATTTTGTAAAAAGTCTATATATGGTTTGGGTAACACTGTAATTCCCATTCCTTTGGAAACCATTTGGATTAAAGATTCCATCGTGCTAATTTCTAAAATTGGTCTTGGTTTAAAGTTGAATTTTTGACAATGAGATGTAATTAGTTCGGTTAAAAAGAAATTTTTAGGTAAAAGAATTAAAGGATAGTTCTGTAATTCAGCAATAGATACATGATTACGTTCAGCTAATCGATGACCAGTGGGCACGACTAATGTAAGATCGCTTTTGTATAGAGGGATAGAGATAATCTCTTTATCTTGCACCGGGAGAAATGTAATTCCAATATCTAGTTCGTTTTGTAATAATTTTTCACGGATATCTCCTGTGCGAAGCCCTAATACAGAAAGCTCTATATTGGGATATAAATTATTGAAATTTAAAATAGTTAGTGGTAGTAAATAATTTACGACGGTTAACAAAGCCCCTATTGTTAAGGAACCTTGCTGTAATCCGTTTAGGTCTTGAATAGCTGAACGAGCTTGTTCAACTTCATGAAAAATGGTTTTACTATGTGATAATAAAATCTTTCCTGCTTCAGTTAAAGATATTTTTTTACCAATTCGATCGAAAAGTGGCATTCCTAGTTCATGCTCTAATGCACGTATTTGTTGACTTAGAGAAGGCTGTGAAATATTTAATTTCTCAGCTGCTTTTGTGAAATGTAATTCTTTTGAAACAGCTAAAAAGTATTCAAGTTGTCGTAATTCGATTGGAATCACCTCAAGTATAATAATAGGTTATACCTATCATTATTATATAAATAATTGAATTGAACAATGATTTTAGAGGTTTTATAATCATCTTTATATAACAGAGAGGGTTGTAAAAATTAATTGAGAGAAAATACATGTAACACCTTTAAAGGAGGAAATAGAATGGCTAATGAATATCAATTATTATCTTTAAATATAGGGTTACCAAAAGAGGTTATATACGGCGGAAAGGTAGTTCATACAGGCATAAATAAGAAACAAGTAAAGGAACCGGTATATTTATCCTTTGTAAAATTTAATGGGGATGGACAAGCTGACTTAGTTCATCATGGAGGAGTAGATAAAGCAGTTTGTGTTTATACTGGTGATCACTATCCATACTGGGAAAAAGAATTGAATCAAGATCTTGTATATGGGGCTTTCGGAGAAAATATAACAGTTAGTGGTATGAGCGAAGAGGATGTTTGTATTGGTGATACGTTTGAGCTAGGACAGGCAATCGTACAGGTAACACAACCAAGGCAACCTTGTTTTAAATTAGCAAAAAAATATAATATTCCAAAGTTACCACTATATTTTCAAGAAACAGGATATACAGGATTTTATTTTCGTGTATTAAAAGAAGGATGGGTATCATCAGTCGACACCTTAAAAAGACTACAGTCTGATCCAAAAGGTGTTTCAGTAGCATTCGCTAACCGTATCATGCATAAGGAAAAACAAAATATTGAAGGGGTAAAAAGGATATTAGAAGTAAATGCACTTTCAAATAGTTGGAGAAAGTCTTTTGAAAAGCGTATAAGTGGAGAAGAAATTAATACGAAGGAAAGACTTGAAGGGATAAAAGAATAAAAATATTTTATTATAAATAGTGTATTTCTATTAGTAAAAGCTAATTAGAAAGCGCTATTTTTATAAAATAAACTAATTAATATCCAGAAATCTTAATATTTTTTTATTCGACTTATTTTCAAATAGTCGAAACATAAAATTAATTAGACTTTTTTTTTATGTTTTATGATAGTATATTGATTGGTAAGACCTCTATTTTTAAGAGTAGGTCATATAAGTATATCTAATTTAATGGAATTTAACATTTGGAGGTACAACATGGGGAATGTTGAAAAATTGGCAAGTCTTCTAATAGAAGAACCGAAAAGAGAGCAGTTATTTCCTTTATTTGAAGAAGTGTTGGGAATTACAACTCAAACATTGAATGATTTTTCGGATAAAGGATATTGGGATGATACATATAAAGCTTTATCATTTTTACAAGAAGATAAAGTGATTGCAAATGTTGCGGCATTTTCACTCCCATTATTAATTAATGGTGAAAAAATAAATGCGGCGGGTATTCAATCAGTAATGACACACCCTAATTTCCGTAGACAAGGGCTAATGACACAATTAATGAGTAAAATGATAGAAGAAATCGATAAGAAATGTGAATGTGCATTATTGTTTACGGAAAAACCTGAACTATATACAGCATTTGGATTTAAAGTTGTGCAGGAATATTTGATGACTATACCATATGATAAAAATATTAATAATAACGATTCACTACTTAAAAAGTTAGATTTCTATAATATAGAGAATAGACAGTTAATACATGAAACTATTGATAGTAGCCAAAGACTTTCAAATAGTTTTTCAACTTTAAACTTCCATCCTTCATTTTATTTGAATATGTATGATTCGGAATGGAATGAGAAATTGTATTATTCAGAGAAACTAGATGCTTTAATCGTTTATGAAGTAGACAATGAAAAGTTGAAATTATTTGGAGTATTTGCGCCAGTACTTCCGGTTTTAGATGAATTATGTGGAGAAATCAATGAAAGGTTTACGGAAATCGAATTTTATTTTTCTCCGGATCAATTAGGGATTGAGGATGTACAGTTTACAGAATTACAGTCTAGCAAGTATTTAATGGTTCGAAGTGATAAAGAGTTAGATTTTAAAGGTTATAAATTTCCAGTATTAGCGGAGTTTTAAATGTCTATATAAATGCTTTATTATGGAGGAGCTATGAATATATCGTATATACCAGAACGTATTGAGCAACTCACTATAATGAATGTACCTGAATACTATAAAATTAATGATAATCATGCGTTTATTGTCCGTTCGAAAGCAGAAACCGATTTTTGGCTTAAAACACATTATGGTTTTGAAGTCATGAATGGTCATGTATTTTATAATGAGATGATGACAGACTTTCAAGCTGAAGTTCAGTTACGTATGAATCCAAATTCAAAATTCGATCAAGCAGGTCTTTTTGTTATGATTTCGGAGAACTGTTGGCTAAAAACATCTTTAGAATATATCCCTGAAGGGCCATCTCACTTAGGTGCTGTCGTAACGAATAATGGATATTCTGACTGGTCAACGCAAGATTATCCAACTGAAGCAGCTAAGCAACAACTTCGTTTTCGAATTATTCGAAAACGCGGTGATTATACAATATATGTGAAAAAGAGCCATCAATGGGAACAAATAAGAATCGCTCATTTAATGGAGGATATAGGAAATGAGCCTATTAAAATAGGTTTTTACACGTGTAGTCCTTCTAAAAATAAGGGATTTGAGACTGAGTTTTTAAATTTTACAATTGAAGAAATATAGATGAAAAAAACCGTATTCTTTTCATTAAGAATGCGGTTTTTGTATTTACATAATATAAAGCACATTTATTGACTAGAAAGTCATTAATACTTATCATTTAATAATGTTAAATATTAATTTGCATAATATAATAAAAGTAATGAAGAAATTACAAAAAATATCAATTAAATAAGGAGGGATATGAATTATTCAGTGGTAATTTTATGGGAAAAGGAGATTATGTATGAAATCATTTCGTAAGTTATTACAGTATTTAAAACCATACATGTTCTTCGCTATTATTGGACCGCTATTTATGGTACTTGAGGTTGCGATGGACTTAATTCAACCGACTATTATGCAACATATCATTGATGTTGGGATTGCAAATCGGGATTTAAATTATGTAATAAAAATGGGGCTTCTTATGATAGGAGCAGCAGCACTCGGTTTAGTTGGAGGGCTTGGGTGTATGATGTATTCTACAAAAGCAGCTGTTAATTTCGCTACAGACATACGAAAAGATGTGTTTGCGAAAATAGAAACATTTTCTAGTAATAATCGTGATTCATTTGGAACAGGTAAATTATTAACGATCGTGACGAATGATATCACTTCCATTCAATCAGCAATGACAATGACATTACGTGTTCTCGTTCGTGGTCCGCTGTTATTTATGGGAAGTATAATTATTGTTTTTGTAACAGCAAGAGAGTTATTTCCAATATTACTTGTAGTTGTTCCGATTTTATTACTTGCGATTATTTTAATTGCAAGTAAAGCAAGTGGTACATTTAAAAAGGTGCAAGAGGCATTGGACAAAGTGAATACAAAGTTACAAGAAAATTTATCTGGTGTACGTGTTATAAAAGCGTATGTAAGACAAAAATATGAAATCGCTCAATTTGGAAGTGTAAATACAAATTTAACGAAGATAAATATTCGAGCTGTGCAACTTATTTCTTTAATGATGCCAATCATTATGCTAGTTGTAAGTGGCGGGATTGTCGCAACATTATGGATTGGTGGAGAAAAAGTATTCAATGGAACGCTTCAAGTAGGAGCGATTTTGGCATTTATTAATTACTTGAATATCATTTTAATGTCACTTATGTCGATTAGCATGGTATTTATTCAAATTGCGCGAGCTTTTCCATCTGCGGATCGTGTACAGCAAGTGTTAAATACCGAGGTTGATATTATAAGCGAAGCGAATGCAATCGAACCTGAGAAAATCGAGGGGAATATCGAATTTAAAAATGTTAGTTATAGCTATACGAAAAATAATGAATACGTTTTAAAAGATATTTCGTTTAGCATACAAAAAGGTGAAAAAGTAGGGATTATTGGATCAACTGGAAGTGGTAAATCTATCTTAGCGAAACTGTTACCACGTCTATATGATGTGGATCAAGGTGAAATATGTATAGATGGAATAGATGTTAAAACATATGATTTGCAAAAACTCCGTGCTTCAATAGGGTTTGTACCTCAGAAGGCTTTGTTGTTCTCAGGTAGTATAGAAGAGAATTTACGTTATGGTAAAGAAAATGCAACACATGATGAGCTGGAAGTAGCAGCTGCATCAGCTTGTGCGACTGAGTTTATTAATAAGCTGGAAGAATCTTATCAATATAATTTAACACAAGGTGCGACAAATCTATCAGGTGGACAAAAACAACGTGTATCAATTGCAAGAGCACTTGTGAGAAAACCACCGATTCTCATATTAGATGATTCTACATCAGCAGTTGATGCAAAATCAGAGGCTACTATTCAAACAGCTTTAAAAACAAAATATAAAGGCACAACGACTTTATTAATCGCGTCCAAAATTTCTTCCATAATGGATGCGGATAAAATACTTGTATTAGATAATGGTGAATTAGTTGGCAATGGTACACATGAACAATTGTTAGAACGAAGTGAGGTTTATCAGGAAATTTATCTTTCCCAAGGTGGTAATTTGCATAAAGAAGGTGGGGAAGAACATGCGTAATTTTCAAGGACAATTTGCTAATAAAGGTGGACGAAATACGCCAAAGATGGGAAAAGCTAAAAATGCCCAAGGAACTGTAATGCGGATATGGAACTATATGGGCTATCAAAAAGCTGCTCTAATGTTTGTTATATTTCTAGTCGTTGTTACTACTTTACTTGGATTATTAGGTCCCTATTTTATGGGAGTCATTATAGATCAATATATTGTACCGAAAGATTTAAGTGGTACAGCAAGAATGTGTATGTTACTTATCGCGATTTACGGTGTAACTGTACTTTTAACATGGTTACAAACATTTGTCATGATTAACGTTGCATTAAAAACAATTCAAAAAATACGACAAGATATTTTTGAGAAAATCCAAACGCTTTCTTTACGGTTCTTTGATGTGCGTTCTCAAGGTGATTTAATGAGCCGTGTGACAAATGATATAGATAATTTGAACCAAGCTTTGACACAAAGTGTTGTACAAATTATTTCATCAGCGTTAACTTTTATAGGTGTAACGATTGCGATGTTCGCCTTAAATTGGATTTTAGCAATTGTAACTTTAATTACAGTACCTATTATGTTTTACGTTACAAAAAAACTAGTTGCATATAGTGGTAAAAACTTTGCGAAGCGTCAAAAAGATTTAGGTGAATTAAATGGATTTATTGAGGAAGCAATTACAGGTGCGGATGTTACGACGTTGTACGGAAAAGAAAAAGAAACTGTACAAAATTTCAATAAAATTAATGAACAGCTAAGAGTTTCAGCTACGAAGGCTGATACATTTTCAGCTTTTATTTTTCCAAGTATGAACTTTATTAATAACTTAGGTATGGGGCTTGTCATTGGGACTGGATCAGTTATGGTCTTAAACGGAATGACAACAGTAGGTGTTATTGCGGCTTTTATTAATTATTCTCGTCAATTCTCAAGACCGTTAAGTCAATTTGCGACTTTAATGAATACAATTCAAGCGGCAGTTGCTGGTGGAGAACGTGTTTTTGAGATTATGGATGAGGTACCAGAAATTCAAAATAAAAAAGACGCATTTGTTGTACAAAATTTACAAGGGCATGTTGCACTTGAGAATGTTTCATTTGGCTATGCAGAGAATAAAACGATTTTAAAAGAAGTGAGTCTTAAAGCGCAGCCAGGAGAGACAATTGCTTTAGTTGGTCCGACTGGATCAGGGAAAACAACAATCATTAATTTGTTAACTCGCTTTTACGATATACAGCAAGGACAAATTCATATTGATGAAAAAGATATAAAAGATTATGATATTAATTCTTTACGAAGTAAAATAGGAGTAGTTTTACAGGATACGTATTTATTTGCTGGTTCGATTATGGATAATATCCGTTATGGACGCTTAGATGCTACTGATGAAGAAGTTATCACTGCAGCTAAGGCAGCATCTGCACATTCTTTTATTAAGCATTTGCCAAATCAATATGAAACAGAAATTGCTTCAGAAGGATCGAATTTAAGTCAAGGGCAAAAACAACTTCTTGCGATTGCACGAGCAATTTTAGCAGATGCAGATATATTAATTCTAGATGAAGCGACATCTAATATTGACACAAGAACAGAATTACAAATACAAGCAGGACTAAATAATTTAATGAGAGGTCGCACAAGTTTTGTGATTGCTCATCGACTTAAAACAATTGAAAAAGCAGATCAAATCCTTGTTATAAAGGATGGGAGAATTTTAGAAAGAGGGAATCATGAATCTCTCATGGAAGATAAAGGATTCTACTTTGATTTGTATACGAGCCAGTTTAAAATATAGTAAAAGCATTGATATGTTGCGGTTTCTCTTGAGAGGAGAAACCGCATTTTTTTATATTTGTAAATATTATTCTAATGGTCTTTCAATACATAGTTTAACAGCATCCGCCTGCATTCCAGGTAAAACATGTGAATAGCGATTTAATATTATGAACATATCTTTATGACAGAAGTGTTCACTTGCAGTCTTTAGATGTATATCTTGTTTCAAAAGTAGTATAGCATGTGTATAACGTAAAGCATAAAATCGAACTTTAAAATTAAATAAAAAGAGGGCTGTTAAAAGCGCTCTGAGACAAACTATATATTTAGAGAGGAATCAAGATAATATATGGATATTGTTTGAGAATGTTGTAGGTTTTAATTAAAAATAAAGCACACATATAAGTGTGCTTTTATGAACGCTTTAGATTTGTATGACTATATAGTCAACATACAATAAAATATGCTTGTTTGATATAAATGTGTGTCAAATCTATAAAAATATATTTTAGTGTGTATAAGGAACATTAAATGTTAGTTAGCCAAGTCTTTTGTTTTTATCCCGCATTAACGGGCAACCCAATTGGTGAGGGCTAATAATCATGGAGGATGAACTAAACCCCAATGATTAAAGCTTCACTTTATTAACGAATTTGCGCAACCGTTAACGCTGCAGAACGAATATCTACTGTACCTATTACTTCAACGGGGACAATTTGAATTAAATCACCTGGGTTTAAGTTAATTAGAATGACACCACTTGATACATCGACTTCACCAGTTCCGATAATATTAGAACGGACTGCGGTTCCGGATCCTGCAATAACATTAGTCGATGAATTTAATGTCAAGAAAAAGCGTGCTGCTTCTGGGGCTACTGGAACGTTATCAAGACTAATCGTTAATGTATAGCTAATTTGATAAATACCAGCTACTTGAATTTTAATACCAGTTCCAGTACTAATTGTATCATTGATTACAGGGACAGTAATGTTAGGATTTGGGCCTGTACTAGGTAATAGTAGTGGTGTAAATAATGTTGCAAATTGAGGTGAAGTAGCATTGAAGGCAAAACCTAGGGCAGGTAGTGTACTAGGTGCTTGTGCTTCACAATTAAAATTAGTGAATTTACGAATGGATGAGCGCATATTTTCACTCCTTTCTTGTATTTAGATTTCGTGAGTATTAACTTCACGTTTTGGACAAGCATAATACAATATATGAAAATTTATAGTAGATAGTGCACAAGCGTTACTATTATGGATAAAGCTATGAATAATAAATACAATATCGAAAAAGCAGTTAGCTAATTTAGCTAACTGCTTAGTAGGTTCTCCAAGAGCAAATAGGCGAAAAAATATTGTGCTATATAAAAGATCACTATAGATAAGTGCTCTTTTTGAGAGTGAGTATAAATTTTTATTATTCTATTTAGTATATGCACTTGTATTATGTAGTTGCTACTAAAATTGATGTAAATTTTTAAAATTAGAGGTTTCTTTTAATGAAACCTCTAAAAAGACAACTAAAGTTACGTTATAGTAAATTCAATTGCGATAGGAGTGCCTCCATCTAGGACTGCTCCTCCTACAATAGTAGCAGCTGTAGTAGTCACACCAGTAATAGTATCACCTGTTTGAATAACACCATTAATATAAAGTGTTAAAAAGGCATAAGAAGCAGGGAATGTTGTTACAGCACCAGTGTCATCAGTGAAGTCTGTGTTAGCAAAAGTTAAATCTGCTCCAGCAGCAGTTCCTGTTGCTGCTGTGCTTACAAATCGTCTTCCAGCTATAAAAGGTTTAACGATAGGCATTTATGTTCACCCCTTTTTGAAAATTAACTCGGACAAGTGTTTTGAAAGTTTTGTCCTGTATCGTATAATATGCTGTGCTTCTACTAAGAGATACGGCTTGTATACTAGTAAATAAGTATAATTATTATGCGTTTTATAAGTTAGGTTCTTATAAGTAATTAAGTGGTTAAGGTTGGATTTTGTATATGGTATGTTTATGTAAAAAAAGAGAGCTCTTTTAGAAAGAGCTCTTAATCAAATTATTATCTTAGTGTTGGAGGGAGACTGGCGGCCTCAGTGACAGATGGTAAAAATAATTTCCGTGGTATTGTAATAAATTCAAGCGCAATTTGCTTTGGATAAAAAAGTATTTGAGTTAAATCTAGAGCATGTATTAATAGTATCATGAAGCTTGTAAGAATGATAAAACTACCCCAAAAGAAACTTTTTGAAGTGTTGCGAAAATCTTTTATTAAAGAAAAGAATGAAAAAAATGCGGTAACAATGAGAATGAAAAATTTATACTTATCAGCCATTGTAATCCTCCTAAAGAACAGTAATTTATATTATACCGTATTTTTCAATATTATTATAAAAAGATTTTAAAGTGAATAATAAAAAAAAATAAAGCCATAACTTAAAACATTAGTTTAGGTTCTATTGTTTGAATTCTTTGTTTTAGAAGGTATATAATCTGAATTTGAAAATTTTCCAAATGAATTACCATTTTTTATTTCTGATCCAACATCAAGTGCTGAATGAAATGGTATGAAAGATTATAGGCTAGTGATACGAGATTAAATAAGAGGAATTTGCGTGCAGCAAGAGTTCTAGCTCAGATTTCTACTAGAGAAAAGTATTTAGTTGGAGTTGGTATGTTAATAAAAAACGGATAGATGTCGAAACTAAATATTCATGACATTAAGGACAAAGATCAGGAAATATAATTTGGTATTCTGGGAATAACCGGAGATCCGTAGTTAAGGTTGCATAGTATTTGTATTTTTTTTCTAATTTTTCAATTGTTGTTAAGTGATGAGAACCTAATCCACGTCGTACACTATGTTGAGAAAGAGTCGGCCCAATTTGTAATTTTCGTTTTTTCATTGGATCGTTCCATGGACTGTAAAAAAATTTAAAAATAAAAGCAGGTTCCATGTAAATGCTATAAGGATAATGCGAACCATGTCTCCCGACTCTATAGTTCCCGTGCGAATTATTGTGAATTAATCTACCGTTAAGATATAGTTGATTTGGATTAGGTTGAATTATTATGCCGTGATAACGTTGTTTAACAAGCGGAGAACTATATCTTGGATTAGTGTAGCCATAAGTCGGTTCATCAATCATCATAATCATTCTTATTGAAAACATATTGCCGCCCATAGTGCTAAGTGATTTAAAAAATTGTTCTTTATTATAACAGCACAGGAATTCTGTCGTATTCAATACCATTTTCCATCCTGTAATTTCTCTTTCAATTTCCATAACTTCTTGATCAACTAAATAAGCATCAAATTCGAGTGATTTTGAGTTTCGTATTTCCCAATTAGGAGCGAATGTTTTACAGATTTCAACTGAACGATCAGTGGATCCACGATTAATAAGAATGCCATGATCAAATAGCTTTGTATGGTGCATTAACCACCATGGAAGTAAATATTCTTCATTGTAAAAATGAGAAATTAAAGTAGTCTTAATCAAAATCACCTCCGTATTTAACCTGCTTCTTATTTAATATGATATGGAAGGAAACCTATTGTTAGAAGGTTTCCTCTTAAAAGTTTTAAACCACATAGGGTATGTGAATGGATTAGTATATAAAGTAGTCTGATTTTTATTTTTTGAATATAAAAAAAGACACTCAATTGAGTGTCAATATAGTATTGCTCTCGCGTATAGGATTGGAGATGTTCCTCAAATACATATTGAGATGGTCTGTAAAGAAGAAACAATCTTCATCTTTAATGTAACATCGACATGGGTGAGTGTAAATTGATAATATATATACGGAAAATTTAGTATAGATGTTTTCTACTATGGATATAGTAAAATTTATTTTTATTACTTAATCACTATCGTAATATTTATCAATTGAGTATTTAGATTGTTTATTATAAAAACAATGAATCATTTTTTTAATCAATTCGTATAATTGTAAGAGAGGCACCTGTTGATCCGCCTCCAACTAAATTCACGACGGATAATATACCAAATAATTGTAGTGAGATTGTATTACCAGCATTTAAATTAGTAATTAAGTTATTACTATAATTTGAAGTGGATAAAGCGGGAGAAAAAATAGAGCCAGGAATTGGCGTAGAAGCGTTTAATAGTAGTCTAGTTCCAGCAAGTAGAGCGGTTGTCGTATTAACTTGATAGGTTAAATGATATCTTCCAGTTACAGGAATTGTAAATACGTCATTTGAAGCGTTAACTGTAAAATTACCGAGACTTTGGTTATTTGCCAGTGGAATGTTTGTTCCTCCTAATACGACTGAAACAGAACCACCTGATGTATTATTAGCGAACATAGAGTTTGTTGTAACGATTGAACCAGTACTTCCGGTAGGTCCAGTACTTCCGGTAGGCCCAGTACTCCCGGTAGGTCCAGTACTTCCGATAGGCCCAGTACTTCCGGTAGGTCCAGTACTTCCAGTAGATCCAGTATTCCCGGTAGGCCCCGTAAGCCTGTAAGGGAAAATAATGTCAAGAGCCATTGACATTAGTTCCTTTTTTCTAATTTCATTATTATCTTGAATATAAATCACCTCATCTTTTTAAATAAGAATGTTATAGATTTAATACTTTTTAAATAGAATGATCAATTTATTATATTAATAATAGTGGCTATAGCAACGGTAAAATGTTTAATACATGTAATAATTATTATGAGAAGAAAAGAGAATAGTTATAAAGTTATTCTTTAATGATAAGGTCTAAATGATATGTATGAGTTAAAAAACATGTGGAATGAGGTATTAACTTGAAACGCAATGACAAATTATCATTGAATAAGGGGATGATAGGACCAGAAAATATTGGACCTACATTTCCGATTCTTCCACCAATTTATATTCCAACCGGAGCAACAGGACCAACTGGAATAACGGGACCGACCGGAGCGACAGGGATAACAGGAGCAACCGGAATAACGGGAGCAACCGGAGTAACAGGACCGACTGGAATAACGGGACCGACCGGAATAACAGGACCGACTGGAATAACAGGACCGACTGGAATAACAGGACCGACTGGAGTAACAGGACCGACCGGAGCAACGGGACCAATTGGAATAACGGGACCAATCGGAATAACGGGGCCGCCCGGAATAACAGGAGCAACCGGAATAACAGGACCGACCGGAGCAACAGGACCAATTGGAATAACCGGGCTAACCGGAATAACGGGACCAACCGGAGCAACGGGGCCGTCCGGAGCAACAGGAGCAACCGGAATAATGGGACCAACTGGAGTAACCGGGCTAACCGGAGCAACGGGACCAACTGGAATAACGGGATCGCCCGGAATAACGGGACCAACCGGAGAAACAGGCCCGACCGGAGCAACAGGCCCAACCGGAATAACAGGCCCAACCGGAGAAACGGGACCGACCGGAGAAACAGGCCCGACTGGAATAACGGGGCCGACCGGAGAAACGGGGCCAACCGGAATAACAGGCCCGACTGGAATAACGGGGCCGACCGGAGAAACGGGGCCAACCGGAATAACAGGCCCAACCGGAGAAACAGGCTCGACCGGAGAAACAGGCCCAACCGGAATAACAGGCCCAACCGGAGAAACGGGGCCGACCGGAGCAACAGGCCCTACTGGGGGTATTGGTCCTATCACAACAACCAATTTGTTATATTATACTTTTGCAGATGGAGAGAAACTTATATATACAGATGCCGATGGGATACCTCAATATGGTACAACGAATATATTATCGCCTAGTGAAGTTTCATATATTAATTTATTTATTAATGGAATAATGCAACCACAGCCATTATATGAGGTGAGTACTGGTAAATTAACTTTATTGGATACTCAACCTCCATCGCAAGGATCTTCAATTATATTACAATTTATCATTATTAATTAAAAGGACAGATCCTTAATGAAAAGGAATCTGTCTTTTTTTGTTTTATATTTAAATAGTTAAAATTAAGTGAAGGTACATTCAATTTCTAGCTGTCATAAATGGTTGAATGATAGGAATTTTAACTTCAATCCTTTTCACAGTGTATTGGAATAAAATATAAAATGAATTTTTCAATATATTATATGAGAGTTCTCTATAATACAAACGGCTTCATGCTTAAAAAGAGAACACAATCTTAGTAAAGAAATAATGTATATTTATATAAAAAAATAGCACTGTTAATTGTTGAGTATATTCAAATTAATATGTGTATTTAAACCTAAGAGATAAACGTGGAAAAATAAAATAAACCCGTAAGTTTAGGTATTTAATCTAAGCAGTCAATTATTAAAAACATATAATTAATATGTGAGTCATGAACATAATTAAATAGCGTTTGTAAGTTTAATTATATTTCATGTTTCCTATTTTAAGTCAATATATAACATATTTTTTTACAACTTTATGATCCTTATAATAGGAAAAACTCAAATATAAAACAAGTAAGGAGGACATAAATGACAAACAATAATTGTTTTGGTCATAACCACTGCAATAATCCGATTGTTTTCACTCCAGATTGCTGTAACAATCCACAAACAGTTCCAATTACTAGTGAGCAATTAGGTAGATTAATTACTTTACTAAACTCTTTAATAGCGGCTATTGCAGCGTTTTTTGCAAATCCAAGTGATGCAAACAGATTAGCTTTACTCAATTTGTTTACTCAACTATTGAACTTACTAAATGAATTAGCACCTTCCCCAGAAGGGAATTTCTTAAAACAATTAATTCAAAGTATTATTAATTTACTACAATCTCCTAACCCAAATCTAAGTCAATTACTTTCTTTATTACAACAATTCTACAGTGCTCTTGCACCATTCTTCTTCTCTTTAATTATTGACCCTGCAAGTTTACAACTTTTATTAAACTTATTAACTCAATTAATTGGTGCTACTCCAGGAGGCGGAGCAACAGGTCCAACAGGTCCAACAGGTCCAGGAGGCGGAGCGACAGGTCCAACAGGCCCAACAGGAGCGACAGGTCCAGCAGGTACTGGTGGAGCAACAGGTTTAACAGGAGCAACAGGTTTAACAGGAGCAACAGGCTTAACAGGAGCGACAGGCCCAACGGGAGCAACAGGTTTAACAGGAGCAACAGGTTTAACAGGAGCAACAGGCTTAACAGGAGCGACAGGTCCAACAGGAGCAACAGGTCCAACAGGAGCAACAGGTTTAACAGGAGCAACAGGTTTAACAGGAGCAACTGGTGCAACTGGTGGCGGAGCTATTATTCCATTTGCTTCAGGTACAACACCATCTGCGTTAGTTAACGCGTTAATAGCTAATACAGGAACTCTTCTTGGATTTGGATTTAGTCAGCCTGGTGTAGCTTTAACTGGTGGAACAAGTATCACATTAGCATTAGGTGTAGGTGATTATGCATTTGTAGCACCACGCGCAGGGGTTATTACGTCATTAGCTGGTTTCTTTAGTGCAACAGCTGCATTAGCTCCATTATCACCTGTTCAAGTGCAAATACAAATATTAACTGCACCTGCAGCAAGCAATACGTTTACAGTACAAGGCGCACCTCTTTTATTAACACCAGCATTTGCCGCAATAGCGATTGGTTCTACAGCATCAGGAATCATACCTGAAGCTATTCCAGTAGCAGCTGGGGATAAAATACTGTTATATGTTTCATTAACAGCAGCAAGTCCAATAGCTGCAGTTGCTGGATTTGTAAGTGCAGGTATTAATATCGTTTAATTTGTTACAATGTTTAGTAGGAAATTAAACAGGGGTTTGTATATAGTCCTTCCTAATAAATTTAGGAAGGACTATATTTTTTGAGGAAATAAGTAATAAATCAATTGAATAATTACTCTTTATTAAGTTCGTATAAAAAAGTATAATTTACCCTTTCTCATTTAAGGCATAAGTTATGTAACTTTAAAAATTTCCGATCAGCAAAAAAAGATGAATTCTTTTAAAAAAGAATTCATCCATAAAATAAACTATTTATTTTTATTGCAGTTACATCCTTTTTTCTTTACATAGCCTTGCTCGGCTAAGTCTCTTTGCGATTGGGAATTGGAAGATTGAGAATTGGAAGATTGAGAGGATGCTGAAGAGCTACTATTTTTATTATAAGAGTAGTTTTTTCGATAGTTATAATTACTCATAGTACTATCACCTCCAATTTAATATATAAATATTATATGTATGTACACTATCAATTGTTACTATTTTTAATAGGAAGAGAAGATACAATAAAAAAATCTCCTCGGTATTTTCCTAGGAGATAAACTGTGTTTTTTTGAAAATTTACAAATTAATAGCCCCAGTAAAGAGGAAAGTAATAAGAATCTTGGTGATGCGGATTATGTTGTTGAGCGAGGGGCTGGGTTGGATAATTTTTCGTTTCACGGTTTTGATTGCAGTTTGCCGGAGGACCAATTACAGTAGTTGATTGAATAGGGGAAACCGCTTGTTTCCATTGTTGTTCATTGAGGCAGTAAGTATGGGCCATCATATGAGCCGGAGTTAATCTTAAAATATCAGAACCGAAAATAACTTCTGGCGCTGGGGCATTGAAAATAGCTAATAAATGAGTATTATCTGCTGTAGCAATTTCATAATGCCACCACGCTTGTGGAATGTTGGCAACTTGCCCCGGTTTTATCGGTAAGTTTAAAATTTGATTCGTAAATGGATTAAGTAAAGAAACAACAGCAGACCCTGAAATACAATAAACAAGTTCAGCTGCATTTTGATGAATATGTGGTTCTACAACATTTCCTGTACTTAAATAAATATCTAATAAAGAAGTATTTTCTAAAGTATTTAATTGTTTAATACCGAGTACATTTATATAATTTTGGGCATCTTTCCGAAAAAAATTACTTTTATTTACATTATAAGTAAAATTGGTTGAGGGAGAGGTATAGTCGATGTTGGCAGTCAATTGTATTACCCGCCTTTCTATAGGGAAGTTAGGTTACAAAATTAGGATATGAGTCTAGTCTTTGTTTTGTGCTGTTGTCGGCAGCTTAATAAATTCACTTATTTCATAAAGAATAAGGTGTTAATACTAAACTATATTCGTATTCCCATTCATACTTTGGATTGATGGAAAAAAGTAATGAAAATGTTAATTTAAAAGTACATCAATCATTTATAAGGAGTGAATGTTCATGTCATTTAGTGAAATGATTAGAAATGAAGTACTCAGCTGGGCGGGTGTTTCTGAAAAACCGCATCGATTTGGTGGTATTGAAATAAATTATGGTAAGAAAGAACTTGGCCATCTTCATGGTGATAAATTAGCTGATTTACCATTTCCGAAGTTAAAGCGAGATGAATTAGTGAAGCAAGGATTGGTAAAACCACATCACGTATTACCTGAATCAGGATGGATCAGTTATTATATAAAGAGTGAAGAGGATATTCCATTTGCAATTGAGTTATTTCGTATGCAATATGACCGAATTAAAAAGTAATGAAATAAAGTAGGGTAATAAAAATTTATTTTCATGTCACATCCCTCCTTAATCGTTCGTCTTGTATGTAGAACGATAAGGAGGGATTTTATTATGAATACATTTGATGTAGCAATTATTGGCGGTGGGCTTGCTGGATTAACAGCATCTATATATTTAGCGAAAGCTGGAAAGAAAGTGATTGTATTAGAAAAATCCAGTCAATTCGGTGGCCGAGGGATGACTATAAATAAAAATGGAATCTGCATGAATCTTGGTGCACATGCTTTATATAGAGGCGGAGCAGCGTTTATAACTTTTAATGAGCTCGGTTTGAATCTTCCAGGTGGAATACCATCTACAAAAGCACATGGAATATGGAAAGGGGATATATTCACCATCCCAACAGATTTTCGCTCAATTTTATCAACACCACTACTTTCGTGGTCTGCAAAAGTACAATTCTCACGTCTTATGATTCGTTTAGGAAATTTAGATGTAGGAGAAGTTCCGAAAATGAGTCTAACTACATGGGCAGAAAATGAAATAAAAGATCCAATGGTTCGCAATATATTTTATGCGCTATGCCGGACAACAACATATACGTTTGCTCCTACAATACAATTAGCATCATCTGTACTAAAGCAAATACAGCTTTCTATAAAAGCAGGAGTGCTTTATGTAGATGGTGGTTGGGAGACGATAATAACAAAATTAAGAGATTTAGCGAATGATGTCGGGGTAAAATTTTTGGCTAAAAAGCATGTTTTGGAAATAGAGCATTATGAAGATAAACAAAGAATACATTGTGTTGATGATGAGGTTTTTGAAGTAGGTACAGTCATCGTGACGACTCCGCCAAAAGAGGCTTGTAAAATAATAAAAGGTGCAGAAGGAACAAGTTTGCATAGATGGAGTGAACAATCGGTACCGGTTACTGTTGCTGCATTAGATATTGGCTTGAGACAATTACCCAATCCTACACATCAATTTGTATTAGGATTAGATCAACCTATATTTTTCACAAATCAATCGAGAGCAGCTAAATTAAGTGAAGATGGATCAATTGCAGTGAGTCTAATTAAGTACCATAATCCTATGCTAGAGATGAATCATATTCATGAAGATAAAGAACAGTTGGAAAGTACGATGGAGTTGTTACATCCAAATTGGAAAAGAGAAGTTGTTGCACAGCAATATTTACCGAAAATAACAGTAGTACATGATTTTCCTCATATTGACCGTGTTGAAAAGCCGGGTCCTAATATACCTGAAATGCCAGGTGTTTATGTTGCAGGAGATTGGGCAGGGCATGATGAAATATTAGCTGATGCTGCGGTAGCAAGCGGGAAACGTGCAGCGTTACACATTTTAAAGCAATATGAAAGTGAGGCAGTTCATCATGGAAACGGAGCAGTTATATGAAGCGTATCAACCATTATTATTTTCGTTAGCATACAGAATCCTTGGGAGTGTTATGGATGCTGAGGATATCGTTCAGGATGTATTTATCTCGCTAAATAATATAGAAGATCCTCAATCTATAGAAAATATGAAAGCATATTTATGTAAGATGGCGACAAATCGTTCAATTGATAAATTACGATCGGCAGCGCATAAACGTAACGTGTATGTAGGGATGTGGTTGCCAGAGCCAATTGTAGAAGAGAGTGATGAGCCATCAAAGTCATTTATAATGAAAGAATCCCTTTCCACCGCATATTTATTACTTTTACAACAATTATCTGAGGTAGAAAGGATTGTTTTCATATTAAGAGAGGTTTTCAGTTATGAATACGAAGAAATAGCTTCAATTGTTGATAAGAGTAGTGTGAACTGCAGGAAAATCTTTCAACGTGCTCGAAAAAGCATGTTGGAGAAACCGAAGCAATCAAAATTAAGCACGGAGAAAATGGCTTCTTATGTTGAAAAGTTTGTATCATCATTACAGTGTGGGGATGCGGAAGGTATGTTAGAAGTATTAAAAACAGATGCTATACTCAAAGCTGATGGTGGTGGTAAAGTTACGACTGCTATTAACCCGATTTATTCTGCGGATCGAATTATACGTTTGTTCTTTGGGATTGCACAACGATTGACAGAAGAGTACACTGTTGATTTCAAAATGGTCAATGGTATACCAGGAGTTATAGTTACAATAAATAATAAAGTAACTTATGTTCTTTCGTTTGCATTTGAGGATGAGAAAATTTCAAATATTTATATGATGGTTAACCCTGAAAAACTTATGCATTTAAATGTAAAAATATAAAAAAGCGCATTTCTTCAGAAATGCGTTTTTTTATTATTTTTCTAACATTTCAAGAGGTACATCTTTTTCGCCAGCTACCTCAAATTTAATTTCCCCGTCTTCTTCATAAATACGT
Organism: Bacillus sp. FSL R9-9497; assembly: GCF_038005805.1. Classification (NCBI taxonomy): domain Bacteria; kingdom Bacillati; phylum Bacillota; class Bacilli; order Caryophanales; family Bacillaceae; genus Bacillus; species Bacillus sp. FSL R9-9497. The sequence goes on from NZ_JBBOTY010000001.1 coordinate 2,301,438, forward strand.
GTAATAATCGGTATAGTAATCATTAATTTTTTATGCTGCTTTCGTTTTCGAGCAGCATCTAAGCTAATCACGTTCATTTGTAAGCATCCTTTCTTCTGGAAATATATAAACAAAGAAAATGCGTCCGAAAAGGGCGCTTAATTGAATTTGAAATACCGATTCATTTAAATGGGGTTTATATAATTTAATAACTGCAATTTTAATATGAAATAATATGAATGGAATAATTGCACGTAGAAATTAACTTTACCAAAAAACGAAACAATATGCTATAAAAAATTATAAATCTTTGTCATATAACAGGAAAAAGGTTTTTGTTTCGCATATAATAAAAAGTAGACGGGCAGCAAGAGCTTTTTCATCATATTGCTTTGGAAAGGCGATGAAAAAAATGGATACGTTAGATTCATTATTATTTCAACTTGAACAATATGGAGAAGAGCATGATCGAAATAAAAAAACACGGGAAGAAAAATTACGGAATATTACTCGTGAGATGGGGCAATTTTTATCAATTTTAGTAAAAGGGTGTAGCGCAAAAAACATTTTAGAAATCGGAACTTCTAATGGCTATTCTACATTGTGGTTAGCTAATGCGGTAGAAGAAACAAATGGAAATGTAACAACTGTAGAGCTTTCTTCAGAACGAGTTGGAGAGGCACTTGTCAATTTTGAAAAGGCAAACCTTTTACAAAGGATTGATGTTCATAATCAAGAAGCAGGGGCATTTTTAGATGCGCAATTAGATCATTCATTTGATTTTATTTTCCTAGATTCAGAGCGTACGCAATACATGTGGTGGCTTGAGCATATAAAACGCATTTTACAACCAAAGGGTTTTCTTGTTGTTGATAACGCAACCTCTCATGCGAGTGAATTAGATGAGTTTATAAAAATGATAGAAGAAGATGAAATGTTTGAAACGGTTTTATTGGCATTTCAAAATGGAGCATTTGTAGCGCATAAGAAGAAATAGGGTATAGCGTAATATAATTATCACATTGAAAAAGGGTGTATGTCAAAAGATTGAGTACAGTAGGATAGGAAGAACATAATTTATAGTAACATACGAAGAATCCGCCTTCAGCATGTCGTTCTCTAGGTCTTAAGTCTGAGGAAAATTATGTTGATTACAGGTATACTTATAGTAAGAAACAGGGAATGACTGCATAAACAGGCATTTCTAAAAAAATCGATTTCAAGCAGTCAGAATGTATATGAAATACGATATAATTGATGAAATATAGTGCATATAAATTCGCACATATAAATAAAGGAGCGATTTTGTTGACTGAACTCGAGAAAAAAGAACCTGTATCCATTGTGAAAGATAATAATGTAGAAGTAGTAGTTGATACAGTTATAAAAGATGAAGAATTAGAGGAACTAAATAAAGAAGCTGATCTTTATGTACAAAAGTTAAATAGCGAGCAAAATACAGATTTATCAAAAGTATTGTCTCAGCTAGGAGATTTAGGGGATAAAGAGCAACAAGCAGCAGGACAAACGTTGTCAGCATTAAAACGTCCTGTAACAGCGATGATGAATGGAAAAAACGAAGAAATTCCAAATACATTGTTAGAATTACGAAAAGTGGTATCAGAACTTGATCCGAATTCATTAAAAGCAAGTGGTATGAAGAAAATTATGTTTAAAGTATTCAAGAAAAACCCACTTGAAACATACGTGCATAAATATCAATCTATAGATAAGCAAATTGAGGAGATTATAAGATCCCTTCTAATTGGTCGTGACAACTTACAAGAAGATACAGTTGGTCTTGAAATGCTTAAAGAGCAATCGCATGATAAAATTCACGCTCTTGATAAGCAAGTATACTTAGGGAGAAAACTTGCTGGCATGCTGGAAGCTGAGAAACAAAATCCAGAACGTCAAAGAGATATTCCATTAATTAACGATGCGTTAGAAAAGATACTTGTACGTACACGTAATATGCAGCAAGCGAAAAGTGTTTTATTACAATCTATCGCATCTGTAGACATTATTAAGAAAAATAATGAAAAGTTAACAGAGGCAATTCGTAATGCAATTACGATGACGCAAAACGTTGTAACGGTTTCAGCTGCTATTCAGTTAGCGTTAACAAATCAACGGAAAACAATCGATGCAGTGAATGCGACAAATGAAGCAATTGAATCGATGGTATTAAGTAATTCTCAAGCGTTAAAACAAAATACAGAAGAAACGACAAAATTGCTTGAAAACCCTGCTATTAGCATGGATAAATTACGTGAATCATTCCAAAATGTGTTCGCTGCAATTGAAGCATCTGAAAAATCGTCAGAACGTATTATCGAGTCAAGTAAGAAGTTCGTTATTGAACTAGACACATTTAATGATGAGATGAAGCAGAAACTCATTCAGCGTCCAAGGAAATAACGGATTATTAGAGGAGGTGAACAAATGAGTTTCATTCAAACAGTATTATTACTACTCGGTACATTGCTTTTAATAGCATTTACTGTCGTTGTTTTAGTGGTATATTTCGGACGGAAGCTGTATTTTTCATGGACGAAGCCATATAAAAGAGCGCAAGATTCTTTAGACAAGTTATCAAACAAATCAATACCGTTTCTACAAGAATTTACACAACATCCACTGTTTTATCGTTGGATTCGCACTGAAGGAAAGAAAGAACAAAATACATTAAATACTCTATTTTGTGCATCAGGTCAACGTACGAGAGAACAAGTCTTCTCGATGTTACCGAAAGAAAAGCAGAAAAAAGTGCATGTAATGGCAAAAACTACGAAAAAGCTTACGAATGAAGATATTGATGTAGCTGCGATGAAAGTGAAAGATTTCTTAAGACAAGAAACACAGCAAACTGTAAAACCGACAGACTTATCATTTTACAAATTGTATTTTTATGACCGTTATCCAGACGCATTAAATACAATTCAAGCGTATAAACGCTCAATAAATCCTTCATTACAAAGAACGGTTGATGATATTACAATTTCAGTATTGAATGCACTTCCGTACTATCAAGAGCAACGCATGTTTGAACAACAACATAAACTTGAAACGTTCTTATTGAAAGATTTAACGGCTATGTTATCGTTGGTAGTACAATTACCGCCTTCACAAAGACCAGAGAAGGAAGAAGAACTGAAAATCTACTTAGAAAATTTCCAAAAAGAAATGGAAGTAGTAGAGCGAGATATTCGCGACTCAATTGATCACGATTTAAATGTGAAGATGAGAGCAGCGACTGAGAAGTTTAAGAATAAATAGAAGAGATCGCCTAAAAAGTTGAATGTTTCAGCTTTTAGGCGTTTTTTTTGAATTGAGGGAGTGTAATCTTTTGTGAAATTGTATATACAAACGTTAATAAATGGTAAAATATAGAGTGTTTTTTTATACTTTGTGTAAACAATTATTATAAAAGGGGTATGATATTGTGCTATTTGAGTTAGTCATACTATTTGTAATTCTATTTTTATTTCTTGGCTACCCTATTAGTAAAGCTTGGGATAGTTTCCAATCGAAGAAGGAGAATTCCTCAAGTATACTAAAGTTCGAGCCGCAGGAAATATTATCAATGGGTTTGAGTTATTTTATCTTTGGTTTAGGTATTATGTGGAATGCAAATGATGTAAGAGCAGGAATACCATTACATAAATTTGAAAAGAACGGAATGATGTCTGATCAATATGCTTCTTTAGCCCATGACTACATTGCGATAGTAGTTCTCTTAGTTATTTTAGGTGGAGTTTCGTATTGGAGATTAACAACAGGATTAATAAAACTTTCACCAATATTTTATATTTTTTATAGTACTTTAATGATAGTAAACATTGTATATACATTCATCTATATTACCCATACAGGCTTTGCCTTTTATACGGAATTAGGAGGATTGAGATACATTCCAGTCTTTTGTATTCAAGTTGGAATGCTTGCCTTTAGTCTATTATTCTTAGCTAAATTAAGAAATACATTAGGTTATTTCATACAATCTCAGAATGAGAAAGATTATACGCAGAGCAACAGAATTATATTATTGCTGTATCGTATTTCTTTTGGATATCAAAAAATGGCTACAGTCTGGATGATAAGTTTATTTCCTGTCTTGTTAATTGTTCAATTTATTTTAATACTGTTTGGCCAAAAACCAGATAGTTTTATAAGAGTGTTTATGGAAACAAGTAGTTTTAATTATTCTAAGATTCCTGCCCCAAGTCCTCAAATTGTCTCCGGCGATGGGCATTATTTATGTACAGTTTCTGTGAAAGGCCATAAAAACATCGTTAAGCCATTACGAGCAGGAATTAGGCATGGGGAAAGAATTACAGTTAATCGACAGTTATTAATTGCGAACGCTTTTGAAAATGTAATTGAGGAGCGGGTACCAAAATGTCATAAAGTTATTCGTAATTTTTATGATAAATACGGTTATCCGATTAGTAAACATATTAATACGAAATGGTCGGCTGATTTTGTTTATATTTTAATGAAGCCACTAGAATGGTTCTTCTTATTTGTACTTTACACAGTAGATAAAAACCCTGAGAATAGAATTCATATTCAATATAGTGAACTACGAAAATAAAAGTAAGAGCCCGCATTCAAAAAAATGGGGGCTTTTACTTTTATTTTGCTTGAATAGTAGATTTACTAGAAGCCACACTTTCATTATGCAATCGATCAACTGCAGTTACGACATACGTATACGTTTCTCCAGAAATAACTGTTTTATCTACATAAATTTCTCCAAGTTTTGTTTTTCTTACAGTAGTAAGTAAATTTTTCGGATTTTGTATATCCACTTCATTTTTCCCATTCGCGCGGTAAATAGCGTAATAAGCAGAATCATTATCTCTATTGTCAATGATACCGATTGCAATACCTTCATCTCTTGGAATGGCGCCTTTTAAAGTCGGTTGTTTTGGTGGATCATGATCAAGCCAAGGCATAGGCGGGATTAATGCAGGATATTTATATATGTCTTTTGAGAGTCTATCTTTAACTCCAAGTGGATTGTTATTAATATCTTTTAAGCTAAAATGCATACTACCTTTTATTTCAGGATATAGCCGGTTTAATGCAATTTGTCTTGGATATTCTTCTGGATCAGACCAAGCAGGGACGGAGTTATTATTAATTTTATAGGCCGCTTGACCGATGTATAGGTGAATCGGTTTGTTATTTGTTTCTTTAACCCACCAATCTACTAATATGTCATATGCAGCTGGGGTGAAACCTATATTCCAATATATTTGCGGTGTAATGTAGTCAATATATCCTTTTTGTATCCACTCACGTGTGTCAGCATAAAGGTCATCATAGTTTCTTTGGCCTGCGGTTGTGTTAGAGCCAGTCGGATCGTCAGCTATATTTCTCCATACGCCGAACGGACTAATGCCAAACTTTACATATGATTTTTCTTGTTTTATAGCAGTATTTAAATCTTTTACAAGTTCATTTACATTGTTACGTCGCCAATCTTCTATATTTGTAAATCTACCGTTATTATATGTTTCGTACGTTTTCTGATCTGGAAATTCTTCACCGGCTACTTTATATGGATAAAAATAATCATCCATATGCAGCGCATCAATATCGTAATTTTGCACGATTTCTAAAGCACCTTCTGTTATAAATTTTTTCACTTCTGGAATACCGGGATTGTAATATAACTTTCCGCCATAAGAGACAACCCAATTGGGATGTTGCCTTGCAGGGTGATTATTCGATAATCGATTTATATCGGTGTGATTCATCGTTATTCGGTATGGGTTAATCCAAGCGTGGAATTCTATATTTCTTTTATGAGTTTCTTCAATCATAAATGCAAGCGGGTCATAACCAGGATCTTTTCCTTGTGTTCCTGTAATGTATTCAGACCAAGGACCGTAATTTGAAGGATAGAAAGCATCAGCGGTTGGTTTAATTTGTACAACAACTGCATTCATACCAGTGCTTTTTACATCGTCTAATAATCTTATAAATTCTTGTTTCTGTTTTTCAATGGGTAAGCCAGTTTTTGAGGGCCAATCAATATTCAGAACAGATGCAATCCATACAGCACGTAATTCATGTTTTTTGTATGCAGTATTTACTTCAGCATAAGTAGAGTGAGGGGGAATGAAAGAGAAAGGGATGAACAAGATGACGATACAACATATCATTAATAAACGTTTAACGATCATTTATACGCCTCCCTATCATATGATTATTTAAAATAATATAGGAGGCGAGGTTGACTTTGCAATAGAGAAAATTGCATATTGAAACATTAATTTAATAGGAAAAATATTTTTAATGAAATTTACTTTCATTATAACTAAATTCATTTACTACTTCATATGCTTGTTAGTAAAGTGAAACTTCCTTTCATTTGAAGGGTAATAAATTATAAGTATAGGAGGATTAATAAATGAAAGTTTTGTTCGTCTGTTCTGGAGGAATGTCCAGTGCAATTGTTGTAAACGCTTTAAAAAAAGAAGCGGAGAAAAATGGTGTAAACATGGAAGTGCATGCAATTGGAACGAATGAGGTAGAGGAAGAAGTAAAGAATGACTGGGATGTCGTAATGGTGGCACCTCAAATAAGACACCGATTTGACTCTGTAAAAAAATTTGCAGAGGAGGAATCTATTCCGTGTGGCATCATTCCACCGCAAGCATACACGCCACTTGGAGGCCCGACTTTATTAAAAACTGTAAATGAATTAATTAGTTAGGGGGAAGCGTTATGAATAAGTTTGTCACGTTTCTTGATAAAAACTTATCTGGCCCGATGGCAAGGCTTTCTGAGCAGAGGCATCTACAAGCAATCCGTGATGGAGTTATTTCGGCGTTACCATTTATTATAGTAGGAAGCTTTTTTTTAATAGTAGCATTTCCACCACTGCCGAAAGATAGTTTCATATCGGTTTGGGCATTAAAGAATCAAACAAGTATATTGATACCATATCGTTTAACTATGTTTATTATGTCCTTATATATAGCATTTGGAATAGGATATAATTTAGCGAAAAGTTATAAATTAGATGCTTTATCAGGAGCACAGCTTGCGGTATGTTCACTACTTTTAACATTAACGCCTGAGTTAATTGATAAAAAAGGATTCATGCTTCCGATGACAAATCTTGGAGGTCATGGATTATTTGTGACGATGATCGTCTCTATTTTATCAGTTGAGATTTTAAGATTTTGTAAGAAGAATAACGTAACGATAAAAATGCCAGAACAAGTACCACCGTCAGTATCACGTTCATTTGAAGCACTTATACCTGCAGCATTCGTTATTATTATTATGAGTCTTATTACAGTCGTTTTTAAAGTTGATTTACATTACGTTGTAGATAAACTAGCCGCACCGTTAGTAAAAGCTGGTGATAGTTACTTTGGCGTTATTATACCTGTATTTTTAATTACGTTTTTCTGGTCTTTCGGGATACACGGAGTATCAGTTGTAGGTACTGTGGCAAGGCCACTTTGGGATGTGTATTTAGGAAAGAACGGTGAAGCTGTAGCAAGTGGAGCGAGTCATTTTCCGTTTATTGCACCAGAACCGTTTTATCAATGGTTTATTTGGATTGGTGGTTCGGGTGCAACGTTAGGGCTTGTGTTAGCTATGATTGTATTTGGTCGATCAAAATATTCGAAAGCATTATCGAGAACATGTATTGTCCCTGGGATTTTTAATATAAATGAACCGGTTATATTCGGTTTGCCGATCGTATTAAATCCAATTTTAATTATTCCTTTCGTCATTACACCGTTAGTAACAGCTACTATAGCGTATGCTGCAACCGCAATGGGATTTGTAACACCAACGCATATTATGCCGCCATGGACATTACCTGCTCCAATCGGTGCATATTTAGCAACAGGTGGAGATTGGCGTGCGATTGTATTAGTTTTTATAAATATAGCAATATCGTTCCTTATTTATTTACCATTCTTTAAAATGTACGACAAAAATATGCTTGAAATTGAAAAGAATGGTGACGGAGAGTCGGTTAATCCTTAATCTGCATGCTGTTATTTTGAGTGATAGACTTTTTGTCTATCACTTCTTTCACATTAAAATTAGAAAGGGGGAAATTGAATGAATATAAAATTTAGTTATAAAGGTGTGTTTTTATTATTATTTGGAGTGATTTGTGCAAATTTACTTTTTGTCCCTTTATTAGGCATGCTAAATTTATCACAAATGCATAGTATCTGGCTCGTTACAAGCATTGCGGCAAGCGTTTTGCTTACGGTAGTTGTTTCTTTCATTGATGGATCGTTTGCATCGAAAGCTCAGTTGTTTTTTAGATTTATATTGTTTTCGATTGGTTGTACGTTGGTTACTTACATGATTGTTTTTTAGTAAATAGGAGGTCATGCACGTTATGTATATTGCAGGGGTAATGTCTGGTACTTCATTAGATGGAATAGATGTAGCGCTCGTTCATATAGAAGGAAGTGGTGTAGATTCTAAAATCGAACTCATCCATTTTACTACTGTTCCATTTTGTAATGATATGAAAAATGAGATCCAACAAGCGTTATCAATTGAAACTTCGAATGTCCAACTTATATGTAGCTTGAATTTTAAACTTGGTTTATGCTTCGCCAATGCTGTAAAGGAAGTTTGTAAAGAGGCCAATTTTCCTTTGAGACAATTAGATTTAATAGGCTCTCACGGACAAACGATTTATCATCAGTCAAAGCAAGAAGAGAATATTATTTCTTCAACATTGCAAATTGGGGAACCAGCAGTAATAGCATATGAAACAAACACGACGGTTATCTCGAATTTCCGAACGATGGACATGGCGGCAGGGGGACAAGGTGCACCACTTGTACCATATTCAGAGGTTATTTTATATCGGCATCAAACTAAAAATAGACTACTACAAAATATTGGCGGGATTGGTAATGTTACAGTTGTTCCAAGTAAACGAAGTAAAGAGAGTGTTATTGCTTTCGATACTGGACCAGGCAACATGGTAATCGATGAAGTATGTCAAAGATTATTTCATGTACCATATGATCAAAATGGTTGGATTGCAAAGGAGGGGGTAGTTGTAGATGAAATTTTAACATACTGCATGAACCATCCATTTTTGAACATGAAACCACCAAAATCAACAGGTAGAGAACAGTTTGGAGAAGCGTTTGTGACTGAATTATTGAATCGATTTAAAAAGCATAGTAAAGAAAATATATTGGCAACTGTCACGATGTTTACAGCATGTTCAATTGTTCATCATTATAAGGCGTTTATTTTGCCGTATTATGAAATTGATGAGGTGATTTTAGGTGGTGGTGGAAGTTATAATAATACACTTGTTGAAATGTTACGGAATGGATTAAGAGAAGGGAAATGTAGCATATGTATACAAGAAGATATTGGTCATTCTTCAGCAGCGAAAGAAGCAATTGCATTTGCTATTTTAGCAAACGAAACGTATCATCGTAATCCGAGTAATGTGCCGAGCGCAACAGGTGCTAAGAATTCCGTAATTTTAGGGAATATAACATTCCCTCCATACGCAGATGAAAATGAGGCGAACATATGAAGTATATGATTGGAGTAGATGGCGGGGGAACGAAGACCGAGGCAATTGCATTTGATCAAGATGGAAATGAAGTTGTAAGAGGTACGAGCAGATTTGGAAATGTATTAATAGATTTTGATCAGGCGCTTTTGCATATTATGGAAGCAATTAATCAATGCCAGAAGAGTTTAATAAATGAGCATTGCGTTTGTATTTGTTTAGGGTTAGCTGGTATAAGCGGAGCGAATACAAATGAATTAACATTACGTTTAAAAAAGAAATACGGAACAAAAATTGAAATTTTTAATGATGCAATGATCGCACATGCAGCTGCTTTAAAAGGTAAGGAGGGAATATTAACTATAGGTGGTACAGGTGCAATTTGTATAGGAAAGAAAGGGGAAGTATATCAGTATAGCGGTGGATGGGGACATATTTTAGGAGATGAGGGGAGCGGATATTGGATTGCATTACAAGCTTTAAAGAAAATGGCAATTCAGTTCGATCAAGGAATCAGTCTTTGTCCATTGAGTTTGAACATTCAAAGGCAGTTTCAACTTTTGACACCGTCTCATATAAAAAGCTTAGTATATACTTCTTCTAAAGATAAAATTGCAGCAATCGCGCCATTAGTTATTCAGGAAGCGAGAAATGGCAATGATGATGCGCATGAAATTATGATGCAAGCTGGAAAGGAATTGGCAAGGATTACAGTAAGTGTTTATAACAAGTTGAACTTTAAGCACTCAACGCCAATTGCAGTAAGTGGCAGTATATTACGTTTAGTTCCTGAAATATTTGCTGTATTTAAGAAATGCTGTGAAGATAGTATGAAAGAAATTACATTCGTATCACAAGCAGAAATGGCAGTGAAAGGAACATATTATTTAATGAGGGATATATATTTTTAAAAATAGTGTATGAGAATTTTTGTATGATTTGTAAAAATATGATGTTAAAATGTATAAAGGGATGTATGTTAAAAACGTACAATATACGTAGTAATTGAATATTGTATATGTAATCCCATGTAGAAAGTGAATGATTACATGATTAATAGTATGCAGTTTTTATATTTGGTGGCTTCTTATTTAATTGGAAACATATTGACCGCTTATATAGTAACAAAATTGAGACATAACGTTGATATTAGGGATGAAGGAAGCGGAAATCCTGGCGCAAGAAATATGGGGCGCGTATATGGAAAAGGGTATTTCATCGCTACATTTTTAGGTGATGCGATTAAAGGGGCAATCGTTGTTACTGTTGCAAAATATCTTTTTGAAGATCCTACATTCGTAATGTTAACATTATTGGCCGTTATTATTGGACATATTTATCCAGTTTTATTTAAAGGCAAGGGCGGTAAAGGTATTTCAACATTTATAGGAGGACTAATCGCATTTGATTATTTGATAGCGCTTACCCTCTTAGGCATTTTTATTGTATTTTATTTAATATTTAAAGGGTTTACGAAGCCAGGACTAATTACAATTGCTTGTTTACCAATTTGTATGATTCTTTATTCTTATTCTATTGTTACCACTATATTAAGTGGAATGATTATTGTACTTATTCTATATGTGAATCGAGAATAAAATGAATGTTTAATAAGTGGGGATAATCTCCACTTATCATTTTTTATTAAATAGATAAAGGAGATAAGGCATGGGGTTAATTTATAAAGTTGCTGATCAAGATTGGGAATTTGAAAGTATACATAAATTAAATTATAAAACTTTTGTGGAAGAGATACCACAACATGAAGAAACGAAAGACCGGTTTCGTATAGATCGGTTTCATAAAGAAAATACATATTTAATTTGTTTAGATGAGGATAGATTAGTAGGTATGGTCGCAGTGCGGGGAAAACGACCATTCTCGTTAGATTATAAAATCTCAAATTTAGATGTTTATTTGCAAGAGCATGGAGAAAAAATGTATGAAATTCGTTTACTTTCAGTAGAACGTGAATATAGAAATGGAAGAGCGTTGTTAGGATTAATTCGTTTTCTACATCGTTATTTGCTTCTAAATGGATATGAATTAGCACTCATTTCTGCAACAACACGTGAACTAGCTTTATATGAGCAAATGGGATTCAAATCTTTCCATACGTTAGTTGGTACAGAAGAAGCAGCCTTCCAGCCAATGTATGTTACCCCTGCTATGTTTGAAGAGTCGAGTGTTGGGGGGATTATGACGAAAGAATATACGTTTTTACCTGGTCCAGTAGATATTGAAGAGAACGTTCGAAAGGCATTTTCTACGCGGCCTATTTCGCATCGCTCTAAGTCATTTCAAGTGATGATGGGCAATGTGAAAAAACGGTTACTTTACATGACAAAAGCAAAACATGTACAGCTTATGTTAGGAACAGGGACGTTAGCAAATGATGCGATTGCTTTACAGTTACGTTCTTTAAAAGGGAAAGGACTAGTATTAACAAATGGGGAATTTGGTAATAGATTAGTTGGACATGCAAAACGAGCACGGTTACATTTTGATACGTATAAAAAGGAAATGGGAGATCCATTTATTTATACCGAATTAGAAGAAATCATGACAACTGGAAATTATGAATGGATTTGGTTTGTTCATCATGAAACATCTACTGGAATGTTAAACGATTTAAACGAGCTAAATACTCTTTGTAACGAGAATCAAATAAAACTATGTGTAGATTGCATAAGCTCAATTGGAGCAATACCATTAGACTTGAAGGATGTGTATTTTGCAAGTGGTGTTAGCGGTAAAGCGATTAAATCATATACAGGAATTTCTTTCGTTTTTCATAACCACATTGTAAAAATAAACGAGGCTGTGCCGGCCTATATGGACATTGGTATGTATGAAGAAAATGAAAGCATTCCATACTCACAATCATGGAATTTAATTTATGCATTGCAAGAAGCGTTGAAGAGATTTGAAGATGAAAAGGCATTTGTAAAAATTAAAGAGACATTCGATTATGTTGAAGAAGTTATTACTGATATGGGTTTAAAGCTTGTTTCACCTAAAGAACATGCCGGGCCAATTATACTTACTATTGTATTGAGCGAAGATCATTCTTCTAAAGTAGTAGGCGATGCATTAGCATTACAAGGATACATCGTTCATTATGAGTCATCTTATTTACAAAAGAATAATTGGATTCAAATTGCATGTTTAAATCATTATAAAGAACGTGATATGAAGAGAATGTTAAATTGTTTGCAAATGTGTTTATTTCAGAGTGGGGTACATATATAAAGACTTTTTCTTTTCGTATAAAGGAGCTACGACTTACGAAAACTTAGAAATAGAACAGTGGAAGAGGTGTCAGTATGATAACTAGAAAACTACGATTACATATAGACGATATTAAAAAAGCTCACAAAATTCTAGATAGAAATGCTCGTAAAACGCCATTAGTAAAATCTTTTTACTTGACTAGTAAAACGGGCGGAGAAATTCATTTGAAATTAGAAAATATGCAATTAACGGGTTCGTTTAAATTCCGTGGCGCATTTAATAAAATGTCGCGGCTCACGGATCAAGAAAAAGAAAGAGGTGTAATTGCATGTTCAGCAGGTAATCATGCACAAGGAGTTGCATTATCTGCTCATTTACTCGGTATTAAGAGTAAAATTGTTATGCCAATTTCTGCACCGCAGGCGAAAGTTGAAGCAACAAAAGGATATGGATCTGAAGTGATTTTACATGGTGAAACCTTTGATGATGCAAAGGCAAAATGTGAAGAAATTATAAAGGAAACAGGTGAAACATACTTACATCCATATGATGATGTAGAGGTAATGGCTGGTCAAGGTACAATTGGATTAGACATTCTTGATGATATGTGGGATGTAGATACTGTCATTGTACCAATAGGTGGAGGCGGAATTATTTCTGGTATTTCTGTAGCATTGAAATCTTTTAATCCATCCATTAATATAATTGGTGTCCAAGCAGATAATGTTCATGGAATGAAGGCATCTTACGATAAAGGCGCAATCGTAGAACATTATGAGGCGCCTACTATTGCAGATGGTTGCGCAGTTAAAATACCAGGAGAATTAACATTTGAAATTGTAAAAGAATTAGTAGATGATATTGTAACTGTATCAGAAAAAGAGCTGGAAGTAGCGATGAAAGATTTATTACAACGTGGGAAAGCTGTTGTAGAAGGTGCAGGTGCATTAGCAACTGCTGCACTTCTTGCAGGAAAAGTTGATAGCTATATAAAAGGAAAAAAAGTAGTAGCGGTTATATCTGGTGGGAACGTAGACTTACAGCGCATATCAAGTGTATGTGAGCACTTTTTTGTCGCTAATGAAGTGAAATAGTTTTATGAAAGAAGAGCTAAGAGAAATAGTCTTAGCTCTTACTTTTTGTCTACTGTTTACTGTAAGTAGCAATAAGCTTGCAAAATTTGCTGTTTAAAAATTATTTTATTTAAGCGCCTATTTTTACACATATCTTTAATGTTACAATAATTATTTCAATATTGTCGAAACGTAAGCAGAAATTTAATATAATAGTTTTAATGTGCTAATGAGCGGTGAGGAGGGCAGATCATGAATAAAGAAGAACAGGTCATGAACGGTTTCAGGGAATTATATAATAAGCTGGTTTGGCTTAATAAAGATAAGATGGAAGAAGGTCTTAAAGGTTTTAAGTCTTCTGAAGTCCACTGCATTGAATATATTGAAAACAATGCAGATTCTAACGTGACGCAACTCGCAGAGGCTTTTTATGTGACTCGCGGTGCTATAAGTAGAATGACTAAGAAGCTCATACAAAAAGGCCTTGTTGAAAGTTATCAAAAGTCAGAAAATAAGAAAGAAATTTATTTTAAGCTTACCGAACAAGGGAAAGAAATTTATAAAATCCATGAAAATCTGCACAAAGAGTTTCAAGAGCGGGATAAAGCTGTATTTGAGCAAGTAACTGAAGAAGAATTCGACAGTATAATTAGCTTTGTGGAAAAGTATAGTAGACATTTGGATGCAGAAATAAAGAAACAAGGTATACATATTAAATCGTAATACATTTTAATAATGAAATGGCAGCCTTACTCTAATATGAGAATAGGCTGCTTTTTTATTATTTTATCTTTGTTGACTAATCAACAAAACAGAGTTATTATTTTGTTGACAAAGCAACATTTTTTTGAGGGGAGAAGTTAAATGTCTATATTTAGATCAAAAAATGAAAGGGAAACTGAAAAAAGCATAGATAAACATGCGTTACTATTCGGACTTATTTCTGTATTTCTTTGTGGTATAGGTTTCAGTATCATCATGCCTGTAGTCCCATTCTTAGTACAGCCATATACAAGTAATCCGGAAGAACAAGCATTGGTTGTTACACTACTAACTTCCGTATATGCGGCCTGCGTGTTTTTAGCTGCTCCAGCACTCGGGGTTTTAAGCGATAAGTATGGCCGTCGTCCATTACTTTTAATATGCTTATTTGGTTCTGCAATTGGGTACTTAGTTTTTGGAATAGGAGGAGCTTTATGGGTACTATTTGCTGGACGCATAATAGAAGGAATAACAGGCGGAAGCATAAGTACCATTTTCGCATATTTTGCAGACATCATCCCTCCAGAACAGAGAACGAAATACTTTGGATGGGTGAGTGCAGTTGTAGGTGCGGGAACTATTATTGGACCAACTCTTGGGGGCTTACTTGCAAAGTTTGGTCATTCTGTACCTTTATACTTTGGAGCGCTCATAACTTTATTAAATGTTTTATATGGTATGAAATATATGCCTGAAAGCCTTGACAAAAATAATAGGTTAAAAGAGATTACTTTTGTAAGGTTAAATCCTTTTGCGCAGTTAGCAAACATACTTTCCATGAAAAACTTAAAATGGTTACTTGTCTCAGCGTTTTTACTATGGATACCTAACGGATCTTTACAAGCGATTTTCACACAATTTACAATGGATACTTTCAGTTGGAAACCTGCATTAATCGGACTTATGTTTTCAATTTTGGGCTTTCAAGACATTGTTTCACAAAGTTTTATAATGCCAAAGCTTTTAATCAAGCTTAGTGATAAACAAATAGCAATTCTTGGGATGGTTTCGGAGATTATAGGATACAGTTTTATTGCAGCATCAGCTGTATTTTCACTCTCTCCACTACTTATCGTTGGAATGCTAATGTTTGGTTTTGGGGATTCAATTTTCGGGCCTTCATTCAACGGGATGCTTTCAAAGTCTGTCAGTTCTAATGAACAAGGAAGGATTCAAGGTGGAAGCCAATCTATTCAAGCTTTAGCAAGAATGATTGGTCCGATTATTGGAGGACAAATCTATGTATCACTTGGTCATGCCGCACCTGCTTTTATGGGTATGATTCTTATAGTAGCGGCAATAGCAGTTTTGTATAAGGGAATGCATGCAACTGTATAACAGATAGATATAAGAACAAATAAAAGGGAGTCAGAACTTAGGAACAAGTGCTGATTCCCTATTTGTTTACGGTTTGAGAGCTAAGAGAAATGCTTTTGTTTAGGAATTTATTCTGCTATGCTCTCATGGTGAAGGGTAATATTCAGTGAGGTGGAACTATTATTAATTACAGTTAGCTTTATTTGAAAGTAAAAAGGTAGGTAAATGACTAGATAATTTCATTATGCTTGTGCTGAAGTAAATAATGATTCCATCTTTACTTTGCTCTTCTCTCGGATTTCAGCATCTGCATGGCGCATCACATATTTATGCGCTACAGCGATTGCTAAAACATCATCTAATAAGCCAATCCCAATAATAGCAGCTATATCTGGAATGAAATCGATTGTTAATACGTAATAAGATAAAGCGGCTAATATTATGAATTTCGCCTTAGTAGGTAATTTTTTCTTTTTCATTGTGTAGAATAAAATAATACTTTCATATACGCTAGATTTACCGAGGTTTACAGAGCTTTTTTTGAACTTTTTCCAAAGTGTCTGTTTCTCCATATAAACACTCCTTTTACAAAACATAGATTTTTTAAAAGGATGGACAAAGAAGTGAGAGATTAATCAATTTTATTGTTTTTCTTAATTATATATTTCCATAAAAATAGGGGATTACCTGTTTAAAATAATATAATGTGGATTATGCAACGATTCATAGTGTTCCGTTACATAGTATATATATTGTAAAATGTATGTGGATGATTTAGTTATTATTATGCATTTTATAAGCGGTATGGGGGAAGCAAAATGAAAATAATAGAACTACCAATTGAATTCGAATTTAACGGGCAAAAACAATGTGTTTATCCAAGTTTAATTATAGTACATAATGAATTAACGTTAGTCGATACAGGATATCCAAGTTTTTTACCTTTAATTGAAAATGCAATATTAAAACATGGATATGAGATGAAAAACTTAAAAAATATAATTATTACTCATTATGATGATGATCATCTAGGGTCTGTATACGATTTTAAAGTGAAATATCCTCAAATTAATGTTATTGCTAGTGAAATTGAATCTAACTATATTAGTGGTGATATAAAATCAGAGAGGTTAGTTCAAGCTGAAGAAATGTTAGAACGTATGCCAAATGAAGAAAAAGAATTTGGTAAATGGTTTATACAACAGTTAAAAAATATAAAACATATTTCCGTCGATGAAAAAGTGCATGATGGTCAAATGATTTTGAATAATGAATGTCAAATAGTAGCGACGCCAGGACATACTTCGGGGCATATTTCATTATATTTTCCGAATTTAGATTGTGTAATTACGGGAGATGCGGCTGTTCAAGAGAATCGTGAGTTAGTAATAGCTAATCCGAATTTTTGTTTGGATATAGAAAAAGCGAAACAGTCTTTAAACAGGATTAAAAGTTTTAAAGCAGCAGAGTATTATTGCTATCATGGAGGAAAGCTTACTGTATAAATTAATGAAAACCGGTCTTTCCTAAATCGAAAAGATCGGTTTTTTAGTTCATATATTTTGCGATTTCAACCAAATCAGTAACATTATATTTCGGTAAAATTGAAATATATATGTAAAGAAGAATATATATATAATTTGAGCAAGGGTATAGGGGGGAGAAGATGGGTTCGTTATTTGATGTAATAGCAAAATTAAGAAGTTCATTTTGTCTTCTACTAACATGGAAGCATTAATAAAATCTGAGAAAAAGCAAAAAGATTTTGTTCATCTAGTACAGGATGAATATAAAAAAAGAAGATAAGAATTTTTTTATTTTTCATATTTGGCGAAACAAATGGTACAATGAAAGCTAATGTGAAAAATAAGGAAAAGAAGTGGTCTATTTGAAAAACTTTTTAGAATTAGGAATTAGTGAAACTTTTAATCATACATTACGTGAAAATGGAATTACAGAAGCAACACCAATTCAAGAGAAGGCAATTCCTGTTATTATGTCAGGTAAAGATATTATTGGGCAGGCGAAAACAGGAACGGGTAAAACGTTAGCATTCGTGTTACCGATTTTAGAAAAAATCGATCCAGAGTCTAGTGATGTTCAGGCTTTAATTGTTGCACCAACAAGGGAACTAGCTCTGCAAATTACAACTGAAATTAAAAAAATGCTTGTTCAAAGAGAAGATATTAATGTACTAGCGATTTATGGTGGGCAAGATGTAGCACAACAATTGAGAAAATTAAAAGGTAATACACATATTGTTGTAGCGACACCGGGGCGATTATTAGATCATATACGACGTGAAACAATTGATTTAAGTAATCTTTCAACGATTGTATTAGATGAAGCGGATCAAATGCTTTATTTTGGTTTCTTATATGATATTGAAGATATTTTAGATGAGACACCTGATAGTAAACAAACGATGTTATTCTCAGCAACGATGCCAAAAGATATTAAAAAATTGGCGAAGCGTTATATGGATGAGCCGCAAATGATTCAAGTACAAAGTGAAGAAGTAACGGTTGATACAATTGAGCAGCGTGTCATTGAGACGACAGACCGTGCAAAGCCAGATGCACTTCGTTTTATTATGGATCGTGATCAGCCATTTTTAGCTGTTATTTTCTGTCGTACAAAGGTTAGAGCAAGTAAGCTTTATGATAATTTAAAAGGATTAGGTTATAATTGTGCTGAACTTCATGGTGATATACCTCAAGCGAAACGTGAAAGAGTTATGAAGAGTTTCCGCGAAGCTAAAATTCAGTACTTAATCGCAACGGATGTAGCAGCTCGTGGACTTGATGTAGATGGTGTAACGCACGTATTTAACTTTGATATCCCTGAAGATGTAGAAAGTTATATTCACCGCATTGGCCGAACAGGACGTGCAGGTGGATCAGGTCTTGCAATTACGTTCGTTGCAGCGAAAGATGAAAAACATTTAGAAGAAATTGAAAAAACGCTTGGTGCACCACTGCAAAGAGAAATAATCGAACAACCGAAGATAAAACGTGTAGATGAAAATGGAAAACCGGTACCAAAGCCGGCTCCGAAGAAATCAGGTCAAAATCGTCAAAGAGATAGCCGTGAAGGTTCAAGAAGTGAATCAAGACGTGATTCGAGAAATAGCTCGAGAAGTGATTCAAGAAATAGTTCTAGAAATGAAAATAACCGATCATTTAATAAACCAAGTAATAAAAAAGGTAGTACAAAGCAAGGTCAGCAAAGACGTGGTCGTTAAATAGTTATAATTGTAAAAGAGTCGCAAAATATTGTGGCTCTTTTTTTGTTTGTATACAACAAGGATGATGACAAGAAAAAACAAAAATTTCATTCACCGTATTTGAAATTTATAAAGGAAATTTTATAGTCCAAAACCAGTAGAGCAAGGGTATTACTACCATGTCGTCATTCAAGAACAAGTGCAACTTATGCATGAAAAATATTTAAGCGGAAAAATCGAGAGAAAGCAATTTGTAACATATTCAAACGGTACGGGAATGTTATGCAGTAGCAAAAGAGAACGGAACTTATTATGTCTACTATTTCGGCAGAACACTTTGGTTGAAAGCAAAGGTATTAAAGTGAGCGAGTATTTTCATTACACGTTCCGCAATTATCGAAAGGGAACAAGAGAAGTTTATGAAGGATTAAACTCGTATTGGTTTACGATCGTTGGAAACTGGAAAACTAATTTGTTAGTTTTGATCAATGAGGAAATCGAGAAGCACCACTGCCATCCTTATGGGGAAATTGCTTATGACGATGAAGGTAATGTAGTGATAATATGCGAAATAAGAAAAAAGGACTAGCAGTCGTACCTGCCGTCCTTTAATAGGAGAAAAAGTAATCTTGTTTAGAACTACGCATAAACAGAAAATCTGCTTGTAATTAGTTTTACCCTAAATATACATGTCTATACAAAAAAGGGATAAGTAAAAGATACTTATCCCCGGAAGGGAAATCCCAAGCACCAAAATGGCTCGTATTGGTCTGCAGGTTCAAAAGTAGTATATGTAAAACGAAAAATCTCATACAAAAAGCAGACAACGATTTTGGTTGTCTGCCAGTGAGTTCAATGAGTTAGCTAATTGTGATAATTTGCATCCCCATTGCGAGAAGAGTGAAGCTGCTAGTTCAAACAGCTTGTTGGTATTATTTTCGATTTCTTAAAAAATATACAGAGAAAGCAGATAAGTGAAGAACCTACCTGCTTTTGCTGTAACAAAAGAAAGAGGTATTAGCCGTGGACACGGCGGCTTGAAAATAGTATGTATTTTTATTTGAAAAATATTCACGGGGTGAAGAAACGTGGAATGTTTGATAAAGGTGTTTGTGAAATTAATCAGCTAATTAGTAAAACAAAATAGTTATTTGGAAGAAAAGGAAAATGAATATGAGATGAATTGAAGCTGTTGAAGAATTACTTGAAGTGATGAAAGAATGCTTTTGGAACGGAACATCTTTAAAGGGTGAAGCTAATGATTTTAATATTGTATCTTGGCTGATTGAAGAAGCGACGCGTAAAACAAAATAAAGATTTCATTTTGTAGCAATGGAGAATAGATATGTGTACTTATTGGGGGAAAGTAGATAAAGAGTTCTTTAAGAGGCAAGAACCGGAACAAAATAAAAGAGCGGCTAGCAAAAGCTAACTGCTCAATACAAGGAGATACAGAGAAGACTACTTTAAATGAATGTTGGCATACAGCCTACATACAGTATTGACCGAATATTTATTTTAAATTCAATTTATTTAAAGTAAACATCCCAACAGATAAAATGGTTGCGCCTGCTACAGAACCTAGCCAGTCTCTCCAACCTAATGTATTTAAAGATGCATCTGTTAAATCCGTAATTAAGAAGATAGCAAACATTAATACACCAAATGTTAAGCATCCCCAAAATGTTTGCAAATATTTAATCATCTTCTTTCGGAACTTGCTCATATAAATCACCCTTATTAATAATTTATATTTTTATAAATAAATTATCGCATGTGCAAAAATTAAAAGTGCGAAATATGCAATATTACATATTGGAACTCAACAAAATACTCCATTGATAAGTACATAGATCGAACGGAGGCATCGTTCTTTTCCTAAAATGAAAGGTGACGATAAGAAACATGAGATACGTTTTAAACAAATTGAGCGGACGTTAAAAAATAAAAATTTATAAAGGAAATAGAAAGTATGGTGTTGTATATGTACGATAATAGGAAACTTTTTGCAAACTAAACATATAATTTTAATAGACCGACAGTCGGTCTGATGGGAAGGAGAACTTGAATGCGAATTGTAAAGGAGTATGAGGAGCGTAGAAAGGAAATTTTAGAAACAGCTGAGCGTTTGTTTCTTACGAAAGGTTTTACGAAAACAACCGTGAATGATATTTTAAAAGAAATTGGTATAGCAAAGGGGACGTTTTATCATTATTTTAAGTCGAAGGAGGAAGTAATGGATGAAATCATTATGAGGATTATTAAAGAGGATGTCACTAAGGCGAAAAGGATTGTCTCCAATCCCGATATCCCCGTTTTAGATAAGTTATTTAAAATTTTAATGGAACAATCACCAAAATCAGGAGATGTCAAAGAAAAAATGATTGAACAATTCCATCAACCAAATAATGCAGAAATGCATCAGAAAAGTTTAGTGCAATCCATTATACATTTATCTCCTGTATTAACGGAAGTTTTAGAGCAAGGAATAGAAGAAGGCATATTTTCTACTCCATACCCACAAGAAACAATTGAATTATTACTCTCTTCAGCACAAGTCATATTTGATGATGGTTTATTCCAGTGGAAACCGGAAGAAATGATGAGAAGAGCTAAGGCTTATATTAAAATGATGGAAGTATCTGTTGGAGCGAAAGAAGGGTCCTTTAATTATATGATCGAGGTTTTAATGAAACAGAAATAGCTTTTTTCTGTTTGGGTGTTATAGACCGGCAGTCGGTCTAGACTAAATGAAGGATGTGATGAAGATGCCAGCAAGTATTCAATCTTCCTTGAAAGATTTTCACTTAATGGTAAGTGGTCAAATTATTACTATTTTAGGTTCAACACTATTACGTTTTGCACTGTCTTTATATGTGCTAGATATAACAGGACGTGCCGATATATTTGCAGGGTTATATGCCATAACGAGTATCCCGTTTTTGTTAGCTCCTCTTGGCGGAGCGATAGCAGATCGTTTCAACCGCCGTAATGTAATGGTCATTTTGGATTTTATAAACGCTGCTATTGTATTAAGTTTTATAGTTTTGTTATTAACTGAATCGGTATCTATTTTATTGATTGGAGCAATTATGTTTTTACTAGCAGTCATTAGTGCAATGTACTCACCAGTTGTTATGGCAAGTATTCCGCAATTAGTTCCAGAGAAAAAGTTAGAACAAGCAAACGGTATCATAAATGGTGTGCAAGCATTATCTAATATAGTTGCACCTGTACTAGGAGGAATATTATATGGCATAATTGGTTTGAAAATGCTCGTAATAACAAGTTGTCTTGCTTTCTTTTTATCTGCAATTTTAGAAATGTTTATTACAATACCTTTTATAAAAAGAGCGCAAGAAAGCCATATCATACCGACAATTGTAAAAGATATGAAAAAAGGTTTTCTTTATGTTTTAAAGCAACCTTTTATTTTGAAGGCTATGTTACTTGCAGCTTTACTAAACTTAATTTTGACACCGTTATTTGTTGTTGGAGGACCTATTATGTTACGAGTAACTATGCAGAGTAGCGATACGATGTATGGAATTGGAATGGGATTAATTGATTTCGCAACCATATTAGGGGCATTGTCAATCGGTTTCTTTGCTAAAAAGTTACAGATGAAAACATTATATAATTGGATGCTTATCATAGCTTTATTAGTAATGCCAGTGGCACTATCATTTACACCGTTTATTCTTAATTTAGGATACTATCCACCATTTATCCTCTTTATACTTTCTTCTCTTCTAATCGCAATGATTATGACAATTGTATCCATCTATGTGATTACTGTAGTCCAAAAGAAAACACCAAATGAAAATCTAGGAAAAGTGATGGCAATTATAGCAGCGGTATCTCAATGTATGGCACCAATTGGGCAAGTCGTATATGGTTTTATGTTCGAAGGATTCAGTACGAAAATTTATTTACCTATATTTGCTATTAGTTTCATAATGACAATAATAGCTATATTGACGAAGAAAATATTAAGAAATGAAGGGAACTAGCTTCATATGCTTAGAGTATTAGCGAAACCCAACCCTAATCAATTCTTCATCATTTATTTCAATTACGAATCTATATTCTTTGTCTAATAGCCAGTAATAAAAACTGACTGCATCAACGTCAACTAGTGATTGGAATACTTTATCAAGATTTGTACTTACTACAGGGATTTCATAGTTATCCCATATTATAAAAATCTGTTCGTCAAAATCTAGTTGGTTTGCTCTAATAAGGGAAATTAGTTGTTCTTTGTTCGAAGCTATGAATTGATTATCTATCTGTTCCCAATCTATTCTTCCCGAGACAGTTATAGGAAATGAATTCATTAAAATAGTAGCAATCTGCTGGCTTTTTTCTTGGGAGAAAATGAGAGTTTCGTTTCCTAGGGATTCAAGGCATTCACTAAATAAAGGGTTTGTGTCATTGTTGTTTTTGGTTTTCAGTGCTCTTAACTTTTGTCGCAATTTCCATTGTCTTGACGATCTATCATCCATTTTTAACATTCCTTATACAATTATTTAAGAATGAGTATAGCATATAAGGGAAGTCTTTATGAAAAGGAACTTTTTAAATATAAATTAAACAAAAGCGTTATTTGAAAAAAAAGCCTTTTAAGGAAAGATAAGAGGCCATCAAAAAATATAACAACATGAAAATTTTATATTATGTATATACAATTTAAAGAGTTAGTGGAAATAATAAAATGTATAAAATTCTTATAAAAAAGCCCTAGGATTAGGGGATCTAGGGCTTCCTCTGTTGGTATATCTCACACGACATTATAAAAAGAAAAGAACTTAATGAAGATAACACATGAATGTTTCGTAAATGTATCAAAAAAGTGAACAAAAGCGTTATTTTAAGGACCATGATATATCATCAAGGGCTTTATAAATATAACTATACATTCGGTAAAGGAGATATTTTGGATTGTATTTTTGTTTCCAGTTCATAATAATCACCTCTCATACAAATAGTTTAATTATATTATAAGGTTATTAAAGAGAATGTTAAGAAAACTTGATATGAATTAAGGTGAATTTAAACAAACTAGTAATTGTAATTAAAAAGCAGTTAGCTTTTGCTAGCTGCTTCACTCACTGGGAGTTTTTTTATGTAATTTAGATAAAGAAACTAGCCATTAAAAATATTGCTTCTATCAAAATTAGAGAATCAACTAAAATCAAGAACTGTTTTTTCTGTAGCTTTTGAAATTCCTTTATTAATCTAAAAACTGCACTTATTCCGAAACAGATGTATAACAAAATCATTATTATTTTTAGTATTACTAACATTCCTAATATAATTAATTAAGTATCAGAAAATATATCCATGTAAGTTTTTAACAAAAACCTTATTTAAATAGAAAATGCCAGCTGAAATGTCAAGGGTGTATCAGCTGGCACTGAAATAGATATTAAATTTTAATATTAGGTTTTTTAGTTCGTACTTTTGTTCTTATTTCTAGAAGAGATTGTACCAAATATTGCTCCGGACATTGCTCCGATCAAAGTCATAAAAATTGCACTCCATACTGCAAATGACATAATTACACCTCCTAATAATAAAATGCTGCAACTATGTTTTTATTATATATGAATTTTAGTATGTTAAGTGGGGGAAAAGTTAGAAAATTAAACAAAACCGTTAATTAAATTAAAAAAAGAGCCCCGCGATAATGGCTGCAAGGCTTCATAAGGTCGAGTTATGTCGTACTCACAAGGGATTTTAACATGAATGTTGTGGTAAACATACTGGTAAATGTATCTAATTTATTTAGAGCATTTATTTTAAACCAAAACGCTATTTGATAAGTATATGTAAAAAAAGAGCGCCTTGTAAAGGCAATCTTTGCAAAGTCTTTTGTCTACTGTCGTGTTTTTATATTTACAATTCAGTAGCTTTGAAAGTTCGTTATTTTTAACAAAAATTTAATTTTATGGAAATGAAAACCCTAGTTTCCTAGGGTAATGGTATAACAGCCAAATATATTTTATTCTTTTATATCGTAACTTAATTTTACGTTAAAAACATCAGGTAAGTGTAACCAATTGCAGAAAATAAAAGAGCAGCCAGCAAAAGCTAACTGCTTGGTTCTCCAAGGGGAAAGGAGAAAGGTTAGGGATTTCATTAAATGAGTTTTGGCTATTGCCTATCTATATTATTAACGGAATATTGAGTTTTATTCACGAAGAACGATGTTTAACTTAATGCATAGCCAACAATCAAAGTTAGTGTTAAAAACACTGATAATACCAATGTTAGTAAGACTGTTGCTACACTTCTAAGCATCGCAATCCAATTATTCATCTTAGAAAATCCTATGATGTCTGCAAAAAAGTTCCTATTGCTAAAACTAGTAATATAAACAAAGGGTGAATGTGTAATAAATCCGTGAAAAATTTGAATAGTTCAAGTGAAATTTCAAAATATAAACGGAATAGCCCAACGCAAACTAAAGAACAAATAAAGGATCATAGATTGATGTTATGCTTCATAGCTTTCTCCTATGTTATCAAAATAGTTTTACTCAATTTTAATGGAAAATAAAAGAAAAAGATAGCGGTTATAAATTAAAATGAATTTTTTAACAAAATAGATCCTTTGAATAGAAAGTGAAGTAATGTAGGAGTTTTTTCTTTGTTTGAAAGTTCAAAAAGATATATAATAATTTTCTGACTATTAATTCGTGGAGGGGTGTTAATGAAAAATGAAACGTTACACACACAAGAAGACATTTTAAAAATGCTTGATTCATTATTAAGACCTGCAGAACCATTTTGGAATGAATTTTATGAGAATAGAGAGAAGGATGTTCCGTTTTTTGGAAATGTTCCAGATGAGAACCTAGTTTCGTATATACAAAAAGAGAGAGTTTCAAAAGGGAAAGTATTAGAACTTGGATGTGGTCCAGGTAGAAACGCCATTTATTTAGCGACTCAAGGGTTTGATGTAACCGCAGTGGATTTATCTGTAGAAGGCATTAATTGGGCTAAAGAAAGGGCATTGGCAAAAGGGGTAGAAATTCATTTTATTTGTGATTCAATTTTTAATTTAGAGGTTCAAAACGAATTTGATTTTTTATACGATTCGGGCTGTTTGCATCACATTCCACCGCATAGAAGAATAAATTATGTGGATTTAATTAAAAACTCATTAAAATCGGGTGGTTATTTCGGATTAACATGTTTTGCGGCAGGCGATTTAGATGAGCGAAATGGATCGGAAATAACAGATTGGGACGTATATAGAGGGTGGAGTCTACAAGGTGGTCTTGCATACTCGGAAGAAAAGTTAAGAGAGATATTTAAAGAATTTGAGGTAATTGAGATTAGAAGGATGAAACAAATGAAACAACCGAAAGAAATGTTTGGAGAATCATTTCTTTGGACAGCATTATTTAAGAAGAAATAATAAAGTAGATAATTGACAAACTCATCGTTTTTATAGACAATATATTAAAAGGAACATACGTTTGTTTTTGGTGGCGTATGTTTTACATAAATACATAGCAAGGGGCTGTCTCCATATGAGTAACGCAAATCAAAAAATTACTACGTTTTTAATGTTTGAGGGCAAAGCTGAGGAAGCAATGAATTTTTATACGTCACTATTTGATCAATCAGAAATTGTAAGTATTTCTCGCTACGATGAAAATGGACCTGGTAAAGAGGGAACTGTAATTCATGCAACTTTTACGCTAAATGGCCAAGAGTTTATGTGTATTGATAGTTATGTAAATCATAATTTCACATTCACTCCAGCTATGTCTCTTTATGTAACTTGTGAGACAGAAGAAGAAATTGAAATGGTCTTTCATAAATTAGCGCAGGATGGAGCGATTCTTATGCCTTTAGGTTCTTATCCGTTTAGTAAAAAGTTTGGCTGGTTAAATGATAAGTATGGTGTATCTTGGCAGTTAACTCTTGCTGAATAAAAAAAGAAAAAGCGTAGCTTATTTGTTTAATGGATTTAGTTAAAAGCTTGAAAAATGAAATAACATAAAAAAGCGTTCCAACTGTCAACAGATTTGGAATGCTTTTTTTATGTGGAAGTGAGTTGTTTAAAACTTACCAATTCTACGATTATTTTAAATGAATGGAATGGATGTATAATTTTTTGTCTTTTTAGAATTTTTAGCGATTATTAGCGTTTATCTGTTAATATAAATATAGACAACTATGTATGAACTATCAGGCGGGTTAATAGAAAAAGGAAAGCATAAATAGTTAATAAGTTTACACTTAAAATGCAACTAGATCGTTAGGAGGAATAATTGTAATGGATACTACACAACAAAACAGTAATGCATGGGATAAGAAGGTGGAAGAAGGTTCTAGATACACGCAGTCTGTAAGTAGCGAGATTATTGAGAAAAGCAAATCAGGTGAATGGGAGATTACAGTCACTACGGAAAAATCAGTTCCTAGAGAATGGTTTCCAAAGTCATTAGATGGATTAAAGATACTTTGCTTAGCATCAGGTGGCGGACAACAAGCACCAGTTCTATCTGCTGCTGGAGCAGATGTAACAGTTACTGATATATCTAAGAAGCAATTGGAACAAGATGAAAAGGTAGCAAAACGGGATGGTTTAACTTTAAAAACCGTACAAGGAGATATGTCAGACCTTAGTGATTTTGAGGAAGAATATTTTGATATTGTTGTAAATCCTGTGTCTAATTTGTTTGTAAAAGATGTTCATCTTGTATGGAATGAAGTTTCTAGGGTTTTAAAGAATAAAGGTGTTCTTATTGCTGGATTTACAAATCCGTTACTATGGATTTTTGATGATAACCAAGAGCAAAAAGGTATTCTGGATGTTAAACATTCAATTCCTTCATCAACATTGGATTATTTACCAGAGGATGAAGTTCAAGATTACATCGATTCAAATCAAACAATAGAATATGCGCATACTTTAGAAGACCAAATCCAAGGTCAAATTGAAGCTGGTTTTGCTATAACAGGTTTTTATGAGGATGATTTTGGTGGAACAAGGATATTAGATAAGCATATTAAAACATTTATTGCGACAAAAGCTATAAAGTTAAAGATGGATTAAGAATTTTTGCTTGTCACACGGGGCGTTAGTCGAAGAAGGCTCTTAAAATAGAAAAGGATGGTGCTTTCCATCCTTTTCCTTATGTATTTTGAGTGTCGAAACTATTCTCAAAACAAGCTTTACACTACTAGTTGTATAATTAGGTTATGCTTTTATATTAAGAATTTTGCTGACCGAATCTTTTCCCGAGTTTAGCTAACAATTCAGGTTGATCGCTTTGGCTCATTATAACTTCAATAAAGATAAGTTGATTCTTATTAAAAATTATATTTGCTAAGGTTTCTGCTAATTCTGCTTCATTTTCTACTTTAAATGTTAGACTTTTTTCTTCTGATCCAAATATCATTGATAGTTTATTGTAATCCCACATCTGTATGTCATTATAAGGTTGGTTTTGGCCGTGAATGGCACGTTCAACAGTGTATCCGTTGTTATTGATTAAAAATATAATCGGTTTTAAATTTTGACGTAGTATAGTTGATAACTCTTGGGCAGTTACTTGGAAAGAACCATCACCAATAATTAAAATGTTGCGCCGTGATAAATTGGCGAGCTGTGTACCAAGTAGAGCGGGCAGTGTATATCCGATAGATCCCCATAACGGTTGTCCTACATATGCAGTGTTATTAGGTAGAGGGATAGCAGCGCTACCAAAGAAAGGTGTTCCTTGCTCTACAATTAAGACGTCGTTTTCTTGTAAGAAATGGTATATATGCTGCCAAAAACGTTTTTGTGTGACCATTTGTGCTTTTGGATTGAACTCTTCAGTAAAAGGTGATGATTCTAAAATAAATGGCTTAATGTCAAGGGTATTTTTATTACGATGCTCAATTAAATCACTTAAATGTTGTAAAACATCCTGCATTACAACTGGACCGTATTTTTTATCTATAATTTTCACAGTGTAGGGATGGATTTCTATCACTTGTTCTTTTGTAAAACCTTGTGTGAAGCCGCCTGTAATAGTATCAGTTAACTTCACACCAATACTAATAATACAATCAGACTCATCAATTCTTTTTCGCAAGTACGGAGAACTTACATCACCAGTATAAACACCTATAAATTGAGGGTGTTTTTCTGGGAATATTCCTTTTCCCATACTTAACGTCGCGATGGGAAACCCAGTTTTTTCTACGAATTGATGTAAATTTTCTTTAGCGTGAAATCGATCTACTTCAAAATCAGCTAAAATAACAGGTTTTTTGGCGTTTTTTATTTTTGAAGTGGCATGTAGAAGCATTTTATCCAACGCTTCTTTATTACTTAAAATCGGTTTATATAAAATTGGTTCCGTAGGTTTATTAATTGGTTTATTATACACATCAATCGGCAAATTAATATGAACAGGGCGTTTTTCATTCCAACATGCACGTAAAACACGGTCAATTTCCTCAACAGCATGCTCAGGTGTTACATTTGTTTGTGCCACAGTGATTTCTCGATACATATTGGAAAAGTGGTCGAACTTTCCATCGCCTAACGTATGATGAACGATTGCTCCATTTTCCATTACTTTTGTTGGTGGCGTACCCGTGATTTTTATAACTGGTACGTTTTCTGCATATGAGCCAGCAATGCCGTTAATGGCGCTTAATTCTCCGACACCGAAAGTAGTAATAAGAGCAGCGATTCCTTTTATGCGAGCGTACCCATCTGCTGCATATGCAGCATTTAATTCATTACAATTGCCAATCCATTTTAAACTTTTATGTGCTATCACATCATCTAAAAAGGCAAGATTATAATCACCAGGAACCCCAAATATATGTTCAATTCCTAATTCGTGTAGTCTATCCAATAAATATGTACTTACAGTATATTGTTTTTTCAAATGAATCATCTCCTAATTATGCAATGAATGTTTCAATAGACTAAAGAAGTTCTAATGCGTTGATTAAAATATTCATTACTAGATTGTGGTATAATTTACATACAGGGGGAAAGTAGATGACACAACATAAAGAAGAGCAGATGAATGAGGCATTAGCATTATTTTATTTTGCATATAAAACATTTACTGAAAAGCCAGATGAAATTATAAAAGAATATGGCATTCAACGAGTACATCATCGAATTTTATTTTTTATCGCACGTTTTCCAGGGATAAGTGTAAATGAGTTATTATCACTATTAGAAATAAGTAAACAAGCTCTCCACGGGCCGCTACGTCAACTTGTGGAAAAGGGCTTAATTGAGAGTAATGAAGCTATGCATGATCGACGTGTAAAACAGTTGTCTTTAACAGAAAAAGGTACAGATTTAGAGAAAAAACTGAGTGATGTACAAAGACAACAAATGGGTGCTATTTTTTCAAAATTTGGTGAATCATGTGAGGACAATTGGCACCAAGTTATGAATGAAATGGCAAATAGCCGATCAGGTTTTGATGCTTGGATATCGAAACGGGAAATACCAGTCGATCAAAAATAATGAAAAAGCTTCTGTTTTTATCGTTTGAAAAAGAACAAATTTTATCCATACATTTGGCAACTATCGATTGGTCATAGAGTGAATGGATGAAAAGATACATTACTAGATACTTTATACGTGTACGTAATGGAACAATAAAATTCACATTTCCGAAAGGGGAATTATAATGATAAAACTTGTACTTATTCGTCACGGACAAAGTTTATGGAATCTTGAAAATCGCTTTACTGGATGGACAGATGTTGATCTATCAGAGAATGGATTAAGTGAAGCGAGAGAAGCAGGAGCAATATTAAAGAAAAACGGATATACTTTTGATGTGGCTTATACATCTGTATTAAAACGCGCAATTCGGACGTTATGGATTGTACTTCATGAGATGGATCTTACTTGGGTCCCAATACATAAATCTTGGAAGCTAAATGAAAGACATTATGGTGCATTGCAAGGGTTGAATAAAGATGAAACTGCTCAAAAATATGGTGAGGAGCAAGTTCATATTTGGAGAAGAAGTGTTGATGTAAGACCACCGGCTCTTACTGAAGACGATCCTCGATATGAAGCGACCGATCCAAGATATAAAACACTCAAAAAAGGTGAATTTCCATTAACTGAATGTTTAGAGGATACGGAGAAGAGAGTACTTGCTTATTGGCATTCAGAAATTGCGCCGACATTAAAAAGTGATAATAAAGTAATTATTTCATCACACGGTAACACAATTCGCTCGCTAGTAAAATATTTAGACAAACTTTCAAGTGATGGTGTAGTTTCATTAAATATTCCAACTAGCATTCCGCTTGTTTATGAATTAGACGAAAACTTAAGTCCGATTCGTCATTATTATTTAAGTATGGATGGAGAAGTACCTGAAGGGGAAATTCCGAAACATATTTCTTTTTAATACGAAAATTTGAAATGAATGCTTGTCTACATATACAATATAGACTCATGGTAAAGTGGAATTTTAATCAGTGGGGTCTTACTGCCCACAAATAGCAGGATAAAAGACGTGGTACCTTCTAATATATATGCGATGTAGCTAATTTTAGAAGCTTGTCCACGTCTTTTGTCATAAAGAGAGCAGCTTGCGCATGTAATGGTATCGTGAGTAGTTTTTGAATGGAGGGTGATGTGATTAATGATCTCTAACATTCGAATTGGCTTATTTGTTTTAGCGATTGTCTTTGTAGTCCTTGTTTTCTTTTATTGGAAAAATGAAGAGTTGTACGAGGAGAAAAAGCAACGTATTAGAAAGACTTGGTATGGTTTGTTTATCATATCTGTCACCGTGTATTTCATGATAAAAGGAATCGATTTAACCCTCTGGAAAAATCTTTTAATGTTTACTGCAATGGTTATTTTTGTAGATATTGCATTCATTTTAACGCCTAATATTTCAGAAATATGGGGTGCGAAATTTAGCGATATTGGCAAGACAGTTCAATCCATAAAAAGATCATTAATTGCATCTAAAGCGAGAGGAGAAATATACACGACAATTATTCAAAATGTTAATCCAGCAGTATTCGGTACGATGGAATGGCATACGGAAGAGGAATATACAAAGAGCTTAAATGCATTTTTAGATTCATACGGGGAAAAGATTGGCGCGAAAATTGTTGTTTTTGAAGCCGCGAAAGAATTAAATACAAACTTTCGTGGTATTCGCTCGCAATTTAGTATTATCGTTCCGTTAGAACATATCGAGCAATTGAATGAGCAGAAAGCGGTGCAAGTAGAAAATGTCGGGGTTATACCAGCAAAAATAGTAAGTGACGTTTTCATTGTTATTGATGGAAAGAAAAATAACCTGCAAGATCGGGATTTTGAAAATGTATATAATTTAACAATACATCATAGTTATTTTAGTAAATAAGGACAGAATCTTTTTCTGTCCTTTTCTTCTATACATAAATTAAAAACAAAATCCGACAAAGTTGAATAAAATTGGACAATCATTCCTACACTAGCATGTAGAGGTGATTGTAGTGGTAAAAGATTATGACAATGATTTTTTTAAAGAAGATAACGAAGATACAACAGATTTCTCTTTAATAAAAGGGGATACGTTGCAGCAAGTAGAAGAATTAGAAGAAGAATTAAAAAGAAAATCATAAGTGTACACTCTTTCTACATTTGCTATATAATATAAATAAAAGGTTGTATCTTTTTGAAAAGGGGGAGAAGAGATGGCTGAAGTCAATGTACAAAAGTCTTCGTTTTTTAAAGAAAAAAAAGAAGAATCCAATACAGATTTCTCTCTTGTGAAAGGTGCATTAACGGAGAATATAAATCGGTTAGAGAAACTGATGAATAATAGTAGTTCAAAATATATACAGGTGAAAAAAACAAAAGAAAATGCATAGAGCATTTTCTTTTGTTTTTTTATTTAATAGTAAACTTATCTTTTACTTTTTCAGGTAAATCTGCTTTCTGAATCTCTTCATAGGACTTTACTTCAATTGATGATATTTCATTTTTGCTATTATCATCTTGATCTACATAAAGGCGTAAAAACGCGTCTTCATTTAATTTATGGTTGTTTTCTTTTTTTGTACTTCTAAATGTAATTTGTTTTTTGACACCATCTTCATCATATGCGGGCAGCGTATAGTTTCGTAAGTTTCTACCATCTACTTTTTCGATAGTTCCTTCGCCTTTTATCTGCATGTAATATACATCCTTACCAATTCTATTTAGTGACGCTCTCTCACAGCCAATAGTAAAACTAAAAAATAATAAACATAGTGTAATAATTGCTAAAAACTTTTTCATTTTCTTTATCTCCTTTAATGTGTTTCTTTAAAAAGTATACGACTATTATTAAATGAAAAAAATCGATATAGCTTACAACGCCCTTACAATATTGTAAGAGTGTTGTACATAAAATGAACAATAAAAGTTAAAAGAAAGGTAAAATAATGAATCATGGTATAATGATAAAAGACTTACATACTATTTTTTCATTTTGAGAGGAGCTTGAAAAATGTATTCTACTTTAGAACAATTAACAAAGCACCCTGTATTTTATCATTTTGCAGAAATTTCAAAGATTCCTAGAGGATCAGGTAATGAAAAGGAAATTAGTGATTATTTAGTGGGCTTTGCAAAAGAGCGTGACTTAGAAGTCATTCAAGATGAAGCATTAAATGTCATTATTAAAAAAGAAGCAACAGCTGGTTATGAAAATGTACCAGCTATTATTATTCAAGGTCATATGGATATGGTTTGCGAAAAAAATCAAGCAACAGTACATGATTTTGAAAAAGATCCAATTGAATTACGAATCATTGGGGACATGTTATATGCAAATCAAACAACTCTAGGTGCTGATAATGGTATTGCAGTTGCGTATGCATTAGCTTTATTAGATTCGAAAGAAATTCCGCATCCAGCACTTGAAGTCGTTATCACTACTGAAGAAGAAACGACAATGGGCGGGGCTTTTGCTATTGATCCAAATCATTTTGAAGGAAAGATATTTATAAATATTGATTCTGAAGAAGATCATAAATTACTTGTAAGTAGTGCAGGTGGTGCGAAAGCTGTTGAAACAATTCCCGTAATTTGGGATGAAGCGCCAGCGAATATGGATGCATACCGTCTATATGTTGGTGGTCTAAAAGGCGGACATTCTGGTATGGAGATTGATAAACAACGCGGTAATGCGAACAAAGTATTAGGACGAGTATTACGTGATTTATCAGCACGTACGGAGTTTTACATAAGTGAAGTTCACGGCGGATTAAAAACGAATGCAATTCCGCGTGAAAGTGTAGCTACAATTTTAATTCGTACAGAAGATGTAGGACAAGTAGAAGAAAAACTAGAATCATGGACACGTGTATTACAAGAAGAAATGCGTGCTGTTGATCCAGATGTTCATGTTACACTGACAAAATTGGATGAAACAGTTGAAAAAGTATTTGCTAAAGAGACACAAAAGCAGCTTATTTCATCATTATTCTTAATTCCGAATGGCATTCAAAGTATGAGCATGGATATTAAAGGTCTTGTAGAAAGCTCAACAAATTTAGGCGTTATTGAAACGTTGCAAGATGAAATTAAATTACGTAACGAAGTGCGAAGTTCTGTAAGTAGTTTAAAACAACATGTTGCAGAAGAAATCAAATATATTGCTGAATTAGTTGGTGCTACATTTGAAATAGAGTCAGAGTATCCAGAATGGCCATACAATCCAAACTCACAAATTCGTAATTTATTTGAAAAAGTACATCAAGAAAAATACAATAAAGAAATTGAAATCTTCGCTGTGCATGCGGGGATTGAGTGTAGCGCATTCGTTCAAAAGATGCCTGAATTAGATGCAATTTCATTCGGACCAGACATTTTCAACGTCCACACTCCAGATGAACATATCAGTATCTCTTCTGTAGTGAATAACTGGGGATTCTTCATTGATGTAATGAAGGGTACGAAAGAATTAGCTAAGTAATAACGACGAAATAAAAAGGAGCCTATAAAAATTTATAGGCTCCTTTTTTGTATTGGAATTTATCCCGCTATTTGCCGGGCAGCCCGATTGGTTCAACTAATAATCGTGGGGGATGAATAAAACCACTACTGATTAAAGTTTCACTTTATGAGAAGTCATTTTTCGTTAGTATGTAATATTAAGCTTGAACAATTAATAAGGATGAATTGTTGATGTTTTTTAGTACTAATGAAGGGGTGGAGAAATGAAGGAAAGAAAGCATTTTATTGTTTGTATGTTTTTATTGTTTTTCACATTTAGTTTTATTGGTGTTCAGAAAATAATAGCAGAAGAAGTTGAATTTTCAGGAACAACAGCTCCATTGAATGTAAATGTTAGAGAGGCAAAAAGTTTGAATGCAAATATTGTAGATGTGATTCCCGGAAATAAAAAAGTATCTTTTAAAGGATGGGAGTATGGTGAAGCGGTTAAAGATTACTGGACAGGAAATTTAGATAATCGTTGGTTTTATTATTTTAAAGATGGAAAAAAAGTATATGTAACGTCAGCGTATATTAATGGAAATCCCCCAAGTACACCAACAGACCGTAAATTATCTGTACCTAACATATTACAAGAAAGATCAAATTGGTGTTGGGCAGGCACTTCGGTTTCAGTTTTAAATTATTTTGGGAAAACTCCTTCACAAGATCAGTATGTTAGGTATGTTAAGGGTGGGTCATATAATAATCCTGCAACTTCACGTGAAATACAATATGGATTATCGGGATATGGTGTTAGCTCAGCTATAAGTTCTGGAGCAAAATCTTATGATTGGTTCAAAAGTCAAATTAATAGTAATCAGCCGATGATTGCACTCATTATGTGGCAAAATGGAGCTAACATCGGACACTTTCTAGTACTTGATGGATTTTATAAAGGGACAAATGGAACAGATTATATAACATACATGGACCCTTGGTATGGTGATCATTATAATCATAATTTCAGTACGTTCCATAACAATAATAATTTTTGGTGGAGTGAAACTGTTTATAATATCCATGCAAACTAATAATATTAAAAGCGGGGGTTCATAAATGGGAAAACTACTTAAGCTTGTGATACTGTGCATGTGCTTAATGACCGTTATTATTTTCGCTAGTAAAATTAGTTATGCATCAAAAAATAAAAGTGAATCAGTACAATCGATCGCATTAAAAGATTATCAATATAGTAAGGGAAGTTCTTCTGAAAATTTAAGTTTTGAAAAAATAACAACATCTCCATTTTCGTTACCAATCTATGAAACAATTCCAGCACAGCAAATTTTAAATAGCTCTGAATTTAAGAATTTACTATTACCAACAAATGAAAAGCTGTGGTTTATTATGAAGGGTGAGCAGCCAGAAGGACTAATTGTTGCGAATGATACTGAACCGATTCGAACGGGCGGAGAAAATAGAAGTAAAGATTTATATGGATTATATAAAGCAATAAAAAATAATACAAATGAAACAAAAGATATTAGTTATTTCGAATTTGAAGGGCAAGGAATATTGGTAGTAAATCAAAATAATGATCAAGAAATATACCTTAGTAAAGGTGCCGCTGCCATATTAAAACTTCCTGCTGGTCAAAAAGTATTGAGCAGTGAAGTAATACAGAAAATGAAAGAGAGAATTGTAACTGGTTTTGAATAGTGGTAATGTCTGATTTTTTTTTGTTTATACAAGGTTGAATAGGGAACAGGATCAATGGTAGCATTAGGGCATCTTTACTGTTTGAAACCTAATAGTGTATATAAAAAGGTTAGAGAAGTTAATTCTCTAACCTTTTTATATTAATGTCTGAAATTTAAAAAGTGATGGAGTAAACCAAATAATAAAAGTTTGTTTGCTCTTCTATTTTTATTTGCAATTTAAACTCGTTATATTCCGCTATCTATTGTACAACCTTTTTACATAGCTGAATTTTTTTATTTGAAAATAAGGGTGCATCTATAAAACCATAATGATAAACTAAAATACCTAATTCCACTCTAGAATTAATATGCCATTTTTCTTTAATATGATTAATTATCGTTGAAATTCTTCGAGGGGTAACATATATTTTTTTGGAAATTTCTGCATCCGTATATCCTTTTGCTACATAAATAGCCACTTCTAACTCTCTTTCGGTCAACATTCTTTTCATAAAATACGCTCCTTCGAAATTATTTATATAAATATCAAAAGAAACTATTAAAAGAAATAAAGGTGAAAAATCATATTTATTTTAATCCGGCTATTTGCGGATAGTAAGACTCCCACCTCAAAATCTAGATGTGGCAAAGAAGTCGGACTCCCTGTAAACGCCTGCCTGGGATGGACTAATAATCAGTGGGGGTGAATAAAACGCACATTGATTATTAGTGAACCATATTTTAATAATTTCTCGTATTGTGGTACAAGTTTGTAAAAGAAACTATAAATCCATATAATTAGTAATTGTAACTATATCAATTTTACATTACATTAAAA
Source organism: Bacillus sp. FSL R9-9497 (assembly GCF_038005805.1). Taxonomy (NCBI): domain Bacteria; kingdom Bacillati; phylum Bacillota; class Bacilli; order Caryophanales; family Bacillaceae; genus Bacillus; species Bacillus sp. FSL R9-9497. The sequence goes on from NZ_JBBOTY010000001.1 coordinate 2,339,041, forward strand.
GTTGGAAAATATTCTTATACTCATAAAGTGTTACATTTGAGGGAGGAAAGATGGAATTCTACAATCTTGGTATTATTATTAAAGAACTTAGAAAGAAAAAAAACATGTCACAATCTGAATTATGTCATGGAATATGTTCACAAAGTCAAATTAGTAAGATAGAAAAAGGTATTATTTATCCATCTAGCATATTGTTGTATCAATTATCTGAAAGACTTGGTATTGATCCAAATTATATATTCGCACTAACCAAAAATAAAAAAATAAAATATATTGAAAATGTAAAATGTGTAATGAGAGATTGTGTAAAACAAAAACAATATAATGAGCTTTACGAAATAGTAAAAAAAGAGAAAAATGATGATAATTTCCAATCAAAAGAAGATAAACAATTTCTATTATGGCATGAAGCGATTGCTATATATTATGTAAATGGAGCAACAAGTAATGCTTTTGACATTTTAAATAGAGCACTAAAACAAACCTTAAGTAGTACTAACTTTTTATCAGAAAAAGAAATAAGCATAATGAATTCAATTGCTATAATACATGCAGAAAATGAAGAGTATGAGAAAAGTATAAATATATTAAAACAAAGTTTAATTAATTTTAATAAGATAGAATTTCCTAGAGAAAAAGAAATCAAATTAAGACTCATTCATACGTTAACAAAATGTTTACACCTTGCAAATCAATATGAAGAAGCAATAAAGTATAGTGAAATAGGCATAAAATTAGCCATAAATATGAATACTTTATACTTATTAGGTGAATTGTTTTTTGAAAAAGGTGCAATTTTATTGAAAGTTCAGCACTCTAATGAAGTTGGTTTAACAGACATAAAAAAAGCATTATTTATATTTGAACTAACTGAAAGAAAACAATATATAAAAATGATCAAGGAAAAATATATTAAAAATCAAGAATAAACAAGAAAGAATTTTAACATAAACTATTCCTAATTGTTATTTATTTCTAAAAAAAGTACTGTAATACGAACTATTCCTAATTGTTGTTTATTGCTAAAATGAATACCGTAATATTAGATAAATATAAAGGGTGGCATTTTATGAAATCAAGAGGAATTACTCGTAAAGCAGATAGTATGGGGCGTATTGTTATTCCAATGGAAATAAGACGGAGTTTAGGAATTGTAGAAAAAGATTCTCTTGAAATGTTTATAGAAGAGGATCAGATTATTTTACGAAAATATCAATCTCCAAGAGCTTGTGCACTTACAGGAGATATTTCAGACAGCAATATTTCGTTAGCGAATGGGAAGATTATTGTAAGTCCAAACGGGATGGAACTGTTAATAAAGAAGTTACAGCAATATCTTTTAAAGTAAAAGGTAAGTAAGAACTTTAAAATAGAATATACTTGGAAAAAGTCCTCTATCATTTAGGGGGCTTTTTTATTGTTATCAATAAAATTGAGGGGCCGTAGTTGGTTCAATGGAATACGAATTACCTTGTAAATAGTCTGACTATTTTTTATAAAAAAACTATTCATTTACATTTTTTGGTTTCGTGTTATATTTTTAGTGTTAACATAGTTGTATTGAAAATTCTGATTTTAAAATTAGGAAAACTTTAGAAAATGAAATACTCTTACTTGAATTGAAAATCATATAAACATAGTTTGAAAGTAAAGTATGAAAATGAATCAGATTTTTAAATTAAATTTGTCAATTCAATAGAGGTTCGTGGGGGAAATGTAACTAAGAAGAAATCTCTTATACTCCATGTTTTTTATTTGTAAATCGGTAATTCTAATAGCTCTGACGAAAAGTAAAGGAGTAAAAAAGAAGTGGATAGTTTGTTTAATAGAAGATAGGGTGTAAAAAATAAAACAACGGAGGTTTTATAATGAATAAAGGAATACTGCAGATTACAGAAATTGAAGAAATTACTATTCCGAATCTATTGAAGGATAAAATGAAGAATCTAATAGACAATGAATTAAAAACTCATAATCCTTATACTTGTGATCAAGAAATAGTAGCATATTTTTCAAAAGAGTGGCTTAATTGTTTGATTGACTATTCAAAGAAAACCCCGAATTCAGACATGAAAAATCTACTACACATGATAAAAATAGCGAATTGTGGTGGGAACGTACCGCCTATCCTTATTAAAAATACTCCATGTGATCCTATGGAAACACTATTACCTGGGGAAAATCGCAGAGGTTTTAATTATGGTGAAGACGAACACGATAGAATGAAAAAATATTTTTATGCAGAATGGGTCACATGGCTTTTTGCCACACTTTTTAATTATGATGCTTTAATTCACCCATCCGAACATGCTGGGAAAAATAGATTTCATCTCATTTCTCCTTTAAATAACGATGAAGTTTTGCGAAATGTCGGTGCAAGCACCGGTGGCGGGAACTTTTATCAACATAACGATGCCACAGTGTATACAGATATGAAAGAAAAATCAGATATTGAAGCAAGATTGAATACATTCAATACGAATTTAGAAATTGTATCAAATAGACTTAATAAATCTGTGGAACGAATAGTGTCTGAAATTACTTGTGGAAAATTTACTAGAGTTGATGCTCTTTTATTAAAAGGAGTGTTAAATTTAAAAACTCAAACTCATATTGGAACGCCAAAATTACTTCAAAAGCATCTTGAAGAAAATCACTTCAGTAAAGATGACATATTGGCAATAAGTAAAATGCCTATTGCTCATATAGCAGGAATGGCGGATGGTGAAATATCTGGATTTGTAGGGGAAATAAACCAAATTATATTTTTGGATGATAATGGCGATATTATTGCAACTTGTTTAAATGGAGCAGAAAATAGATTGATTTATGTGGGAGAAAGTGAAGAAGAAAAATTGAAATTTGACATGTTTTTAGAACTCTTACGAACAACGCCTACTTATAAGGTTCCACTTACATCTGAAGATTTATTACTTATACCAAATTCTTACTATGGTAAACAAACAAATGTAACTCATGGTAGGGAAAGGTTATCTGAGGAAGAATATAAAATCCCGATTGGAAATAATAAATACGGAAGAAGAATTGTTTGCAGGCAATACGTTTCCAGCCGATTACGTGATCAGAAAGAAAGTTACTTTAAAGATTTAATTAACTAGTTTAAAGAGAGGAGGGCTGATGGGGAGGTTTGGGGTATAATAGCTCAAGTCTTCCCATATTCTTTGTATGGATTTTACTATTGAATTACTCATATTACTATTTTTAGTAGCTGTATTAGCAGGATGGGTAGACACGATTGCTGGAGGCGGTGGTATGATAACTATCCCGATAATGTTATTAGTAGGTATGTCTCCTTCTGTAGCGATAGCAACTAATAAACTGCAAGGGAGTAGCGGAACTCTCATGGCAACAGTGTTTTTTATTAAGAAGAAAGAGATTAATCTTAAAGAAATGCGTTTGTCCATCTTAATGACCTTTTTTGGATCAGTTTTGGGTGGATGGCTTGTTTTACAGATACGAGCAGAATATCTAATTATGATATTACCTTTTTTACTTGTTTTTATTGGGATTTATTTTCTATTATCTCCAAATATAGCAAATGAAGATCGACCGAGAAAAATAAGTATGTTGTTGTTTGCGTTAACAGTGGCTCCGTTACTGGGATTTTATGATGGTTTCTTCGGCCCAGGAACAGGTAGTTTAATTGCTTTAGCGTTCATTCTTTTATGTGGATATGGTGCTACACGGGCGACTGCAAATGCTAAGATTTTGAACTTTACAAGTAATTTCGCTGCTTTGTTGTATTTTATTATTTTTGGCCAAATCGATTGGACAATTGGATTGATTATGATGCTTGGTCAAATTATAGGGTCATATATTGGGGCGAAGATGGTGCTTACAAAAGGGACGGCATTAATACGACCAATAGTGGTTATTGTTTGCTTTGTCATGGCAATTAAAATTTTTTTACAAAATATGAACTAAATGTAATCAATATATTATTTGTATCAAAGTTAAAGTGTTTTCATGTTCTTATTGCAGTATTACACTGTTTAAGATGTGTTCAAAATTACACAATTTGACTAGTGTAATGTATTGCGTTATGCTTTTTCTAGTATAAAAGAAAGGCTTGAAGATAATGATTCGTCGTTTGAGAAAGCTAAAAAATGTAGCAGTCGTAGTAAGCTTCTAAGTAAATAGCAATATATATAATACTTAGAAGCGAGGAATAAAGCTATGAAGTATCCATTATTTAATCATTGGTCAGAAACAAAGTATATAAAAGATATAGTAACAAATCCACTCATTGAAGTAGGAGAGTACTCCTATTATTCAGGCTATTATAGTCATCAAAATTTTGAAGATGGATGTGTAAGGTATTTGTGGGGAGATGCTAAGTCCCAAGCACTTTTCAATCCAATTGAACAGATGGGATGGCACCTTGATAAACTCATTATTGGGAATTATGTTTGCATTGCAAGTGGAGTAGTCATTTTAATGGGTGGTAACCATAATCATCACTCAGAATGGATTACAGTATATCCATTCGCTGAGCAAATTAAACAATCATATGAACCTAAGGGCAATACAGTCATTAAAAGTGATGCTTGGATTGGAATGAATGCTATAATAATGCCTGGCGTTACTATTGGTGAAGGTGCAATTGTTGCTGCAGGATCTGTAGTAAGTAAAGATGTTCCGCCGTATACAATAGTTGGTGGAAATCCTGCTAAGGAAATAAAGAAACGATTCACTGATACAGAAATAAACATGTTAATGGAAATGCGTTGGTTTGATTGGGATAGGAAATTGATTGAGAAGGCAATTCCGCTGTTATCTAGTCCATCCATCGAACCATTATTTACTTTTTATAAAAATGAAGTGAAAAATAAATAAATTAGTTAGAAAAACTACATCCAGTATAGGGTGTAGTTTTTTATTTTTTGTAAATGTGGAACAAATGTATTATTTAGATTGTCTATTAATTGTAATCCTAAAAAATATGAAAGTGTGAATCATTTTGAAAAATATAAGGGGATTAAAAATAAGGATATGTGTGGAAATACAAAGTATTAGCGCACCTAAAAGTGTCGGATGAGATGGTCTATATGAAAGCGATTCTAACGTTTTATATGTATATACAATTTGAGAACACTGTCTATTTTTTTTTGCGGGATTATGTTAGAATAACGCTTTTTTTTAGTACAAAGAAATTGGAGGTAACTGAAGTGAAAGGTATGTTTTGCAAGAGAGTTATTGCAATAGTAACAGTGCTTACAATATTTTGTAGCATGGTCGTTACAATTGGAAAAGCAGCAGCGGAAACAGATCCTGCTATAGACGTTGAAGCAGGATCAGCAATTTTAATAGAAGCAAATTCCGGAAAAATTTTATATGAAAAAAATGCAGATGAATCATTGGCAATTGCTAGTATGACAAAAATGATGAGCGAATACTTAGTTCATGAAGCGGTGGATAAAGGAAAACTTAAATGGGATCAAAAAGTTAAAATCTCTGAATATGCACATAAGATTTCGCAAGATCGTTCACTATCAAATGTTCCATTAGAAAATGGTGGCTCTTATACGGTAAAAGAGTTATATGAGGCAATGGCAATTTACTCTGCAAATGGTGCAACAATTGCTTTAGTTGAACAGATTGCTGGTAAAGAGGTCAATTTTGTAAAAATGATGAACGATAAGTCAAAAGAGTTTGGTATGAAAGACTATAAGTTTGTAAACTCTACCGGCTTAACAAATCAAGATTTAAAAGGATATCATCTAGAAGGGACAACTCTAGAAGAGAAAAATAAAATGTCTGCAAGGGATTGTGCAATTTTAGCACAACGTCTTATTCAAGATTTTCCCCAAATATTAAATACAGCAAAAATTCCTAAAAAAACATTCCAAGAGGGTGGTAAATATCCAATTGATATGGCGAACTTTAATTGGATGTTAAAAGGCTTAATTAAGCAATATGAAGGTGTAGATGGTTTGAAAACAGGAACGACTCCAGAAGCGGGAGATTGTTTCACTGGTACAGTAGAAAGAAATGGTATGCGCCTAATTTCTGTAGTGATAAAAGCAAAATCTCATACGGCACGTTTTGATGAAACAAAGAAATTATACGATTATGGATTTGCGAATTTTGAAGTGAAGAATGTCTATGGAAAAGATTCAGTAGTAAAAGGGCATGAAACAGTTCGAGTAGCAAATGCAAAAGAAAAAGATGTAGTAGTTCAAATGAAACAAGTTGTTTCGCTTCCAATGCCGAAGGGCAACAAAGACATTTATAAAAAAGAATTTAAAGTATCGAATACGGAACAAGAAGCGCCTATTAAAAAAGGTGTAACAATTAGTAAAATGATTATCTCGTCTAAAGATAATACAGATCCTGGGTTCTTATCAGGTAATTCATTACAAATAGACCTTGTAACAAAATCTGATGTGGAACAAGCAAATTGGCTTACACGTTTTATACGTAAAACAGGATCTTTTTTTAGTGGTATGTGGGATAGTGCGATTGATATAGTAAAAAGCTAATTTTATAGGATACAACTAAATGTTTCACTTTATAAAAATTTAATAAAATCTTTTCTTTGTATTAAATATTTTGTTTTAAATTATGTATATAAAGAAATGGAGGTCAAATTAACTTTGTACTGCTTATATTAGGAATTTAAAGAAAGAATATGTACAATTCTCCCACTACATTCTTATAGTGGCCTTTATGAACAGCAAAATTTACAATTTACAAGGAGAACATTTTATGAGTAAGAGAATAAAAGAATTAGATTCCATACGAGGGTTAGCGGCACTTACTGTGGTATTTGGACATTTTTGTTTAATGCTACCATCGTTGCCTAATTCTATTAAATTTTCCCCGCTTAGGTTTTTATGGGCGGGTGGGGAAGCTGTTATCGTTTTTTATGTACTAAGTGGTTTTGTGTTATCTATGGCACTTTATCATTCAAAAACAAATTATTGGGGATATTTAATTAAGAGATTTGTAAGAATCTATATTCCTTATTATTTTTGGATAATCGTTACCTTTGTTTTATTTATTTTATTTTCGTCGTATGAAGTGGTAGGACTACGGGATTGGTTCTATGATAGGTGGCAAGGGTCTATAACAAAATTAGATATTTTAAACCACTTTGTGCTTCTTAATAACTTTTTTACGGAAAATTATAATCCAGTTATTTGGTCATTGGCTCAAGAAATGCGTATATCTATTGTGTTTCCTTTGTTATTCCTTCTTTTTTATAAACTGAATTGGAAGAAAACGATACTATTTGCTTTGAGCTTTTCTTTAATTAGTGTTGTTCTTAATATGTTGCATATTGGGAAAGCTGAAGGATTTTATAATGGTTATGCTGATACACTGCATTTTACATCTATGTTTATGGTTGGAATGTTACTTTTTAAGTATCAGGAAAAACTTATCTACTCATATAGGAATATGAAAAAAATTAAAAAAGGATTTCTTATTGCATTAGGGGTTATTCTATATTTATATTCCATTTTAATTTATGGTTTTTCCCGTAATGATACAACTTTCTTATTAAAAGATTGGGGTGTCGTAATGGGGGTTAGTATATTTATTATAATGGCTATGAGTAACCTAAAAGTAAAAGTATTTTTAAATAAGAGTGTATTTGTATACTTAGGAGAAATTTCATACAGTATCTATTTGTGTCATTTTCCAATCATGATGATACTATTTAAACTATTGTATACAAAGATACCTATCTTTTTCCTTCTTACTTTGTGCATTGCAATGACAATACTTTTTTCTATAGTTTCGTATCATTTAATCGAAAAGAAATGTATCAACTGGGCAAAACAAAGAACAACAAATTTTTTGAAAAAAAGTATAATTCCTAGCGGGATTTTATTTCTTTAGTAAATATACGAATATGACCGATTCCTTAGTATACTTGGGAATCGGTCAATTTTGGATTCTAAATGTAAATATAGTAAAGTCGAATATAATTGAAATCGAAAAACACTTAGAAATAACAATTACGCTGTGAGCTATTGTATAGTATAGATATGTTTAAAAATAAAGGGGGAATACATATGTGGAAGCGATTTGTAGCAATTGGTGATAGTTTTACAGAGGGGATAGGGGATGAAGTTGAGGGAATTGCATTAAAAAGCTGGGTAGATCATTTTGTTCAACTGTGTGAAAACGATATAGAATATGCCAATTTTGCAAAGCGTGGGTTAGTAACTAAAGAAATTCGCTCGCAGCAATTGGAAAAGGCGTTAACTTTTAATCCAGATTTGGTTAGTCTCATTGCAGGGGCAAACGATGTTTTAAAAGGACGTTGGAATCATGATGCATATAAGAATGATATGGAATTTATGATAGATACATTAAGTAAAGCAGGGGCTGATATTATTATAGCAAACCTTCCAGATTTTACAGTTAGGCTTCCTTTTGCTTCTGAAAAAAAACAAGTAATAAAAGAACAATTATTAGAGGCAAATGAAGTTATACATTCACTGAGCAGAGAGTATAAGCTTCATCATGTTGATTTTTGGAATCATCATTTAGTTAATGACAATACGCTTTGGTCTAAGGATTTAATTCATCCAAACTCAAAAGGATATGTAAAAGTTGCGGAATTGATTTTTAGTAGTTTGCCTGTACAGAAGACAAAATAATAGTTTGCAATGTAACGAATATGATATTAAGTGTATGAAGCTATGTTTTTTAGTAAATGGAAAGAACTAAACATTTAGCAAACAAAGCGTTTCTACGATATATTTCTACAGTAGTGCACAAATACAGAATCACAAAGCAAGATCACTTATGGAAATAGGTGGTCTTTAAATGTTTTTATAACTAAATTAGTATATGCTGTATTACTAACAGTTTCGTACTACATAAAAATTAAGTTCTCTTATAGAAAAACTGATTTTATATTATCTTAAAATATAATAACATGTTCAAATGATATTTTGGGTATGTATCCTAATTGTGAATGATGTGTAATTTTTTTGAAGTATAAATATCCAATAAATAAAATAGGTAGTAGGTGCAGAAGTATTAATACTATATTATTTAATTCTTGTTATGAGTACATTAGTGATTGGTAATATTATATTTTTATTATCAACTTTAGTTATTGGAATTAATTTGCATAGAAAATATGTAGGATAAGAAAAAATAAATATACTTTATTGTATATTTATTTTTTTGTTTAGTAGGATTAATAGTTTCTATAAACTATTATATTAATAAAATTAAAAAACTTAATTCTTGATATCCTTATGGCTAAAGCCATCTATAAAATGACAATATAACTAAATAATTGTTTGGTATGATTTGTGGATTTAGCTTTTTATCCGAATTTTCTGATTCAAATATTTCAACTTTATGAATATAGTAGGTGAAATATTTGTGTGATAGTATTTGAGATAGAAAAAAGCCAACTTTAAAAAGGATGTGAATTGAATGTGCAAACAACTGTAAAGGGTTATATTAAGGCAACGTTTAGCTGTTATTAGTGTAAGGTAAAGATATATTTTGTAACAGTTGATATAAAAATGAAGAAATAGGTACGTTTTTGTTTGTCTGACTATTTTAAATATATGAAAAACAAGACTGGTTTGAGTTTTGACGAAGTTAAATTCTAGGTGAGATTTCAATAATGATTAATTAGGTTTAATAAAGAGGTACCTTATACGCAAAAGCGTTTATATTAGTAACCTAAGGAGCTTGCTTTTATGAAAACTACTGATTCAAAAGGCCTATTAGGAAATAGGGTTTATTTACAAGTTTTCTCTGCCTATTCATTGCTTATGCTTGGTGTTTTTATTGATATGTTAGCGATTATGACTATAGTTGGGTTTGAATGGGAAGTAGATCCTACTATGATTGGATTGATTCCTGTTGCATATGCACTTCCTGGAATTATTTTTGGCTCATGGGCAGGTGTTATTGCAGATCGTTTTAGAAAAATTCCAATTATGATGTTCTGTAATCTAATGGTTGGTCTAATAACAATTGCTCTTTTATTTGTACAAGATATCCACTGGCTCTTAGTGGCATTAATGATTCGTTCCATTTTTATTGTTTTCTATTATCCTGCACAGCAAACACTAACAAGACAGATTGTATCCCCGGACTTGCTTACTAAAGCAGTAAGTATCAACGGAATAGTAGAGCAGGGTACAAAGATAGTAGGCCCACTTATAGGGGGCATGTTGTTGAGCTGGTTTCAACCAGAGTTCTGCCTCATTATAAGAGCTATAAGTTGTTTATTAGCTACTTTAGTTTTGATACCCACAATAAAATTTAAAGAAACTATATCGAAAAAATTTGTTGAAAAGCAAAAACAAAGTACTTGGACCGCTTGGGTACAAGGGTGGGGTTATGTGTTATCTAATCGGATAATATTATCAACCATGATTTTCGTTACAATAGCCATGGCGGTATTACAATTAGTAGACTCACAATTCCCAACTTTATTTAAGAGCTTATTCCCACATGATAAAAGTAAAATGGGATATATCATTTCTATTATTGGTCTTGGCGGAATACTTGGTGCATTACTAACTCAGAAATTAAAACAATTTCAATATGGCTGGGTAGTATGCGGAGGTATGGTTTTAATGGGAATTGGTTTTGGGGGGATTGGTTTGATAACGCCCGGTACGGTCTTCGTTTTAGCCTATTTAATTAGTTTTATCGCTGGTATCGGAAGTGGGCTGATGCTTGTATCTAATCAAGTCATTTTACAAATAGAATCGGATCAAGATCAAGTAGGAAGAGTATTTGGTATACAAAGCAGTTTAACAAACGCAGTTCTAATTATTTCTCCTGCTATGAGTGGTCCATTAGTGCATTTGTTTGGAGTAACTCAACTCTATGTTTATGGAGGGATTGGGCTTGTTATTATTGGAGTAATTGGAGTTTCACTGCAGAAATATTTATGGGCTAAACATAAACACGAACCTATAAGAGCAAATAATTTTTGAAGGGAAGATTTTTATGACCAATGAGGAATGTTATCCATTAAGCCATCCGCAGCGAAGAATATGGTATACAGAAGTTATTCATTCTGATAAAGGAATATGTAATTTAAGATTTTTATTTAAACTTCATCGGAAAATGAATTATTCAAAATTAAACCAAGTTGTGAATCGCGTTATCAGTGAAAATGACGGTCTGTGCATTAGGTTAAAAGAAAATGAGCATCAGGAACCGAAACAATATTTTATTAAACATGAAGAACAAGAATTTGAGTTTTTTGATTTCAGTAATGTGGAGAATACAAATTTGCTTGAGGAATGGATTGAGCAGAAAACAAAAGAAACGTTTACATTATTTAATTCAAATTTATACTATTTCGCTTTAATAAAATTAAACGATGATGAATGTGCAGTCTTTGGAAATGTTCATCATATTATTATGGATGGTTTATCAATTCAAATATTTACTGAGCAGATTGCAAAATATTATTATGACATGCATAACGAGAATGAGGAAGGCGAAATTAAAAATTCATATGTTCAATTTCTGACTAATGAACAAACATATTTGAATAGTAGTCGTTTTCAAAAAGATCAAAAATTCTGGTTAGAGGAATTTAAAACACTGCCATCTGCGACTGGATTGAAGCCTTATAATACGTACCAAGTTAGTACCAAAGCATCACGTGAGACGTTTATATTAACGGAGCATTTGAAGAGAAAGATAGAAAGATTTTCTGAAGATTACAAAATTAGTTTATACACTTTTTTTGTTGCTGCTTTCTCGTTGTCCATGTATCGGTGGACCTCATCGCTTGATATTGGTTTAGGAATGGCTTACGGCAATCGTATGACTAAAATGGAGCGAAAATTGATTGGAATGATGGTGAGTACAGTTCCTTTAAGAATGGATATTAATCCGGAAGAAGAAGTACTTTCATTTATTAGTAGGGTATCCAGAAAACAAAGCAAATTATTGAGACACCAGAAATATCCATTTGATTTGTTATTAAAGCAGATTAATAAAGAGAATAATAGTAATGTGAGACTTTTCGGAACTACGATTGATTATAGGGATCGTGATGAAAGTGGTGACTCACTATGGATTCCAAACCATGAAGAGGTGCAAGATTTTGCAGTGCATATTGAAAATCTAATTGATATTGACTCTTTACATGTACATATTGATTATCGTGAGGAGCTATTTTCTAAGGAAGAGATAAAACGTTTTTTTAACGTGATGTTAGCGATAATGGAAAACACTTTTGAAAAACCAAAGCAGAAGGTAGCTGAAATCGAAATCATTTCTGATGAAGATAAAAGAAGAAGTTTAGTTGAGTTCAACAATCCTAAGCTGGATGTCCCATCTCAAGTAACTATTCATGAAATGTTCGAACGGCAAGCGATGATTTATCCAAATGCTATTGCAGTTACGTATGAAAAAGAAAAAATTACTTATAAGGAGCTTAATGAACGTGCAAACCAGTTAGCTCATTATCTGCAGAAAAAAGGAGTAGGACCTGATACTTTAGTTGGACTGTGCGTTGAACGTTCCCACGAGATGATTGTAGGTATTTTAGGGATTTTGAAGGCTGGTGGGGCTTATGTCCCACTTGATCCAACATATCCAGAGCAACGACTTCAATATATTTTAGAAGATGCTAGCATTCAGTTATTCGTAACGCAAGAAAGTTTAAAAGAATTGAACTGGTTACCAGAAAATGTTGAGTCGATTTGCCTGGATCGTGATCAAGATGAGATTTGGAAAGAAAGTAAGACTTTGCCGGTTTCTAGTGTCGGTCCCCAAAATCTGGCATATGTAATCTATACTTCGGGATCAACGGGAAATCCAAAGGGCGTTATGATAGAGCATCACAATGTCATTCGGTTATTTAAATCGACGGATTGTTGGTATCAGTTTAATGAAAAAGATACTTGGACGCTTTTTCATTCGTATGCATTTGATTTCTCAGTATGGGAAATTTGGGGAGCGTTATTATATGGTGGGAAATTAGTTGTTGTTCCGTACTGGATTAGTCGATCACCTAAGGATTTTTATCAATTATTGGTGGAGGAAGAAGTCACAGTTCTAAATCAGACACCTTCCGCATTTCGACAATTAATACAAGTGTGTGAACAAGAAGATAAGAATAAAAATTTGCAGCTGCGTTATGTCATATTTGGCGGAGAAGCGTTAGAACCTACTAGCTTGTTACCGTGGTTTCAAAGGTATGGGGAGAAAAACCCACAGTTAATTAATATGTATGGAATTACAGAAACCACAGTTCATGTTACATATTATCCAATTACTTTAGATGATGTGCAGCATGCTTCAAGAAGTAATATTGGAAAGCGGATTCCCGATTTAGAAGTGTATATACTAGACGCTTATCAACAACCTGTTCCTATAGGTGTTGATGGTGAACTTTATATTGGCGGGGCGGGGCTTGCACGTGGGTATTTAAATAGACCTGAATTAACAGCAGAGCGTTTTATATCTCATCCATTTAGTAGTGATCTGAAAGCAAGATTATACCGGACAGGAGACTTAGCGAGGTATTTGCCAGATGGGAATCTAGATTATCGTGGAAGAATTGATCATCAGGTTAAAATACGTGGTTTCCGAATTGAGATTGGGGAAATTGAGTCTACTTTACATACATATGCATATGTAAAAGAGGCAGTTGTAATTGTAAGAGAAGATCAGCCAGGCGATAAACGATTAGTAGCATATGTTGTAGGAGATGGAAATGTAGATGCGTGGAGAGAGTATCTTAAAGCGAAACTACCAAGTTATATGGTTCCTTCGGGATTTGTGGCGATGGAAGCTATTCCACTTACAGCTAACGGTAAAGTTGATCGTGAGGCCTTACCTATGCCGGAGGAAAAGCAGATTAATAGTGAATGTGTTGGCCCTCGGAATAGTAACGAACAGATACTAACTACCATTTGGAAGAGAGTATTAGGTGTTAAAAAGGTGGGAATCTATGATAATTTCTTTGAAATTGGTGGCGACTCGATTCTCAGTATTCAAATCATATCTCAAGCAAGTCAAGTGGGGTTAAAACTTACTCCAAAGCAAATGTTTGAATGCCCAACTATCGCTGAGCTGGCACAAGTGGCTATAGAAACGCAGGGAGTACAAGCGGAGCAGGGAATTGTGATAGGTGATGTGCCTCTTACTCCAATTCAGTGCTGGTTCTTCGAGCAAGAACATGCACATCCAGAGCATTGGAATCAATCAATGCTTTTAAGAGTAAAAGAAAGATTGGATGTGAAGTTACTAGAGGGAGCGATATTAAATTTACTGAAACATCATGATGCTTTACGTTTCCGGTACGAACAGTTACCAAACGGAACGTGGAGGCAGAGAAATGAAGGGACTGATGAGCTGTCAGTACTCCATGTTGTAAAACGGAATCAAGTTAATGAAAAAGAGTGGAATAAAATAATACAAGAAGAGATGAACATTAATCAAGCTAGTTTCAATTTAATTACTGGTCCGTTAATGAAAGTAGTGTACTTTGAAGATAACTTGACTGAAAATGATCGAATATTCTGGGTGATACATCATTTAGTAGTAGATGGAGTGTCATGGAGGATTCTATTGGAAGATTTACAGGTGGTATATAACCAGATGAAACAAGGTCAAGAAATTCGCTTACCTGCGAAAAGTACATCTTTTAAAGAGTGGTCTGAACGACTCCAGACGTACAGTAATTCGGGTATTTTAAAAGAAATACAAAATTATTGGAATGAACAAGTAGAAAAAGAAACGATGAAAATTCCAATGGACTATCCAATACAAGAAACGACAGAAGAATCGATTGATCAAGTAACGAGGACTTTAGGAATAGAAGAAACACAAGCATTGTTTCACGAAGTTCTAGTCACTCATAAGACAAGGATTGATGAGGTACTATTAACGGCATTAGGACAAGCTATCGTCGATTGTACAAATCAGCAAACCGTTTCTATTCATCTAGAAGGACACGGAAGAGAAGAGATGATTGAAGGTATTGATTTATCAAGGACAGTGGGCTGGTTCACGAGTATTTATCCCGTTCATCTCAATTTTCAAGGAACTCAGACACCTATTGAAGGGTTAAAGGCAGTCAAAGAGCAATTGCGTCGAATCCCAAATCGCGGAGTTGACTATGGTATTTTACGTTACTTGAATAAAGGATTACTTCCGTTTTATCAGCAAAAGCCTTCAATAAGCTTTAACTATTTGGGCCAATTTGATCAGGTGTTTTCAAGGGACTCTTTGTTTATGCAAGAGACAGGATTTACATTTTTAGATCATGCTCCAGATTCCAAACCATCTCATCTAATTGATGTTATCGGAATGGTGAAAGATGAAAAGTTACATTTTATTTGGATGTATAGTAGGGAACAGTTTTCTAAATTAAAAATTCAAGTGATAGCAGATGGTATGTTGAGGCATCTTCGTCAACTTATAAATAAACCAACAACAGAGTCTGCTTTTACGGTATCAGATTTTGCTGATGCAGAGGATCTTACGGAAGAAAGCTTGAGCAAAGTATTACTTAAATTAACAAAGAAGAGGGTGTAAAAATGGGAGACGTTATTGATATATATGGTTTATCACCTTTGCAAAAAGGAATACTGTTTCATACTTTATACGATCAAGATGATGAACATTCTTTTTCCTATATTGTACAAGTAGGTTTCTTGCTCGGGGGGCAATTGGATGTTGATACTTTTGAAAAGGCTTGGGAATATGTTATTAATCGACATGAGGTTTTACGTTCAGTATTTGTATGGGAGGAAGTAGAAAAGCCACTACAAGCGGTTTACCAACGTCTTCCTTTTACTATTCATCAAGAGGATTGGAGCACCCATCCACATGAGGAAAGGGCGAAGAAATTAAAACAGTTTTTGAATGTAGATCGTAGAAAAGGATTTTTATTGGATGAAGCACCATTGATGAGAGTCACTGCGATTAAAGAAGCAAAAGAGAAAACGAGAATTATTTGGACACATCATCATATTTTGCTAGATGGATGGAGTGTGTCATTGGTCTTTAGTGAAGTGATGGAAGTTTATCTCAAGATGATAAAGGGAGAATTGTTGAATTTCCCTAAATCTCTTCCTTATAAAAAATATATTCAATGGATAAATAAACAAGATCAAAGTCAAGCAGAGGAATTTTGGAAAGAAGAATTAAAAGGGTTCTATGCACCTACTCCATTAGCAATGGAAAGAAAGGATCAAGGACAAGAGAAGGGTTATGGAGAATGTGCTTATCAAGTATCTGAGGAACTTACTGAGAGTTTACAAGAGTGGGTACGAAATAGTCGATTAACGTTGAATACGTTAGTACAAGGTGCATGGGCTTATTTGATGAGTAGGTATAGCGGTGACAGTGACGTCGTATTTGGCGTAACTAGCGCTGGACGTCCTACTGATTTAATAGGAGCAGAGAATATGGTGGGGCTATTTATTAACACATTACCTACCAGAATTCGATTAACGGATAATACATCAGTAGTAGATTGGCTTCGTAAAATACAAATGAAAGAAATGGAACGAAGACAGTATGAGTATAATTCGTTGATAGATATTCAAGGCTGGAGTGAGGTTCCGCGAAATTGCTCCTTATTTCATACCTTGTATGTGTTTGAAAATTATCCAATTCAAGGTGAGAGAAATGATGATTTAAGATTACTAGATGTTACAAGCACGGAACAAACAAATTATCCTTTAACACTCATTGTAATGCCCGGTAAGAAAATTACTTTAAAGTTGATGTATGATCGAAGCTATTTTAATGAAGAAGCAATAAATCGGATTCAGAATCACTTATTGCAAATATTAATTCAGATGACGAAGAGCCTAGATTCAAAACTATTTGAAATTACTCATTTAACAGAAGAAGAACAAATACAGTTACTAGAGGAATGGAATCATACTCAATTTAATTATTCGGCTGAAGGCATGATTCATACGATGTTTGAGGAGCAAGTTAAAAAAACACCGGAAGCAATCGCGGCTAGTTACGAAAATGAACAAATTACCTATAAAGAGTTGGAGAAGCGTGCAAATCAGCTAGCTCATTATTTACAAAAGCATGGTGTAGGCCCAGAGTCTCTAGTTGGGGTATATATGGAACGTTCATTACAAATGATGATAGCGTTATTAGGTATTCTAAAATCAGGAGCAGCGTATGTTCCACTTGACCCTACTTATCCAGAGAGTCGACTTCGATATATATTAGAGGATGCTGGAATCGAAGTACTAGTGACGGAAGAGAATTCTAAAAATTTGTTTGTATCTGAAAATATAGAAAAAATTTGTATGAATAAAGATTACACTGCAATTGAAAAAGAAGAATCAACCCCATGTATAAGTGGTGTAACAGGAGAAAATTTAGCGTATGTTATGTATACTTCAGGATCTACAGGGAATCCAAAGGGAGTAATGATTGAGCATCATTCAGTAATTAATTATCTAGAATGGATGCAACATAAATATCCGCTTTCTGAAAAGGATGTGGTCTTGCAGAAAACGCCATTCTCATTTGATGTCTCTGTTTGGGAATTGTTTTGGGGCATTCACGTTGGTGCAAGTGTATCTTTCCTACCTCCAGGTGGAGAAAAAGATCCTTCTATTATAGCTGAAGTGATTAAACAACATCAGGTTACTATAGTTCAATTTGTACCTTCGATGTTATCTGTTTTCTTAGACCACTTCAATCATATTGAATTGAACATGAATTGCTCGTCCGTACGCCATGTATTTTCTGGTGGAGAAGAACTAAGTTCAGGGTTGGTTAGACGATTTCAACAGAAATGGAATTATAGTGGACAAGTGAAATTAACCAACTTTTATGGGCCAACTGAAGCCACTATTTATGTGAATGCATTTGATATTCAGCCTAATCAAGAATTTGTTTCTATTGGGCAGCCAATACAGAACACGCAATTATATGTATTAGACCAAAATCAACGCTTGCAATCAATAGGAATTGAGGGTGAGTTATATATTGGTGGTGCTGGTTTAGCACGTGGATACTTAAATCGTCCGAATCTTACTGCTGAAAAATTCGTTTCGCATCCATATCGATTTGGGGAACGACTATATCGAACAGGAGATTCAGTAAGATATTTAACTGATGGGAATTTAGAATTTATAGGTAGAATGGACCACCAAGTCAAAATGCGTGGTTTTAGGATTGAATTAGGAGAAATTGAAGCGACTTTAGAAAAATGTTCGTTTATTAAAGAGGCTGTCGTATTAGTTAGAGAAGATCGTCCAGGTGATCAACGATTGGTTGCATATGTAATAAGCGATGGAAATACCGAGGAGTGGAGAGAGTATTTACAAAAACAATTACCGAATCATATGATTCCAGCGCACTTTATAGAGTTAGAACACTTCCCGCTTACTCCAAATGGGAAAATTGACCGAAAGGCCTTGCCAGCACCTGATGAGCAAGCTATTGAAGATTTAAATGTGCTACCTCGGACGCCATCGGAAGAGCTTATCGCCTCGGTTTGGAGTCAAGTGTTAGGAACAGAAAATATTGGCATTCAGGATTCCTTCTTTGAACGTGGTGGGCACTCACTACTTGCTACTCAAATTGTCTCTCGATTGCAAGAACTGTTCCAAATTAAAATTCCATTACGTGAACTTTTCAAGCACGATACAGTGGAAGCATTGGCGAAACGGGTGGATCAGTTACGAAAAGAAGATAAAAAACGAGAGGTTGCTCCCCTTGTACCTATGACACGAGAAGAAATTATCCCACTTTCCTATGCGCAGAAACGTCTATGGTTTATTGATCAATTAATGCCAAATAGTGCTATGTACAATATCCATGCAGCGTGTCGCTTAACAGGTGAATGGTCAATTGAAGCATTGGAGGCCGGATGGAATCAATTGTTGGAGCGTCATGAATCATTAAGGACGATAATTCTAGAACAAGAGGGTGAACCTTTTCAACAAGTTCAATCTCATGTATTCAGACATATTCCTCAAACGAATCTAACAGATCTTTCTTTGGAAGATAGGGAAAGAGAAATGAAACGGCTCATTCAAAACGAGGCGGAGGAACCATTTCATTTTGGACAAGGTCCTCTAATTCGAACACGAATATTGAAAGTGGACAAGGAAGAATGGATTCTCATTTGTACGATGCATCATATTATTTCAGATGGATGGTCAATGGGAATCTTACTTGAAGAATGGATGGCTTTTTATGAAGGCGCATTAAGCGGCAAACCGGCAGAATTGAAGGAGTTATCTATCCAATATGCAGATTTTGTTATGTGGCAGAAGGAATGGCAAAAAGAAGAGAATTTGAATCAGCACCTTCAATATTGGAATGAAGAATTGTCTGGGGAACTACCGGTTTTACAACTACCGATGGATCGTCCTCGACCTGCAGTTCAAACCCATCGTGGTGCAAGTCAGTCCTTAATAGTGGCGAATTCCTTACAGGAAAAGCTCAAAGATTTAAGTTTGCAAGAAGGATGCACTTTATTTATGACATTGATGGCAGCGTATCAAAGCTTCCTTTCTCGTTATACAGGACAGGACGACATTATAGTTGGAAGCCCAATCGCTAATCGAAATGTGAAAGAGATTGAGGGATTAATAGGATTTTTTGCAAACACGTTAGTTTATCGAGCTGATTTCAGTGAAAATCCGACGTTCCAAGAACTTTTATCGCAGATAAGAAAAAAAGCACTAAAAGCATACGAGTATCAGGACATCCCATTTGAGAAAGTGGTAGAATCCGTAAAACCTGAACGGAATACAAGTCATTCACCAATATTCCAAACTATGTTTACTTTACAGAATACGAAACAAGAGTTTCTTCAGCTATCTGAAAGACAAATGGAACTCATGGAAAGCCATGTTTCTGTTGCCAAATTTGATTTGAGTTTATTTGCTTCTGAGACGGAAGAAGGATTATCACTAACCTTTGAATATAATACTGATTTGTTTAATGATACAACCATTGAACGTATGGTAAATCATTTTGAACATTGGCTAAATCAAATTGCCTCTTATCCAAAATGTTTATTATCAAAATTGAATATGTTATCGAAAGTGGAATATAAGCAACTACTAGTGGAATGGAATGAATCAGCCGTTATAGATATAGAAGATAGCACGATTCATACAATGTTTGAAGAACAAGTGGAAAAAACACCAGAAGCAATTGCAGTAGTGTGCGAAGATGAAGAACTAACATATCGAGAGTTGGACGAACGCTCGAATCAGTTGGCACATTATTTACAAAAAAATGGTGTAACATGCGAAACATTGGTTGGGATTTGCGTTACACGTTCATCCGAGATGATTGTCGGTCTCTTAGGAATTATGAAGGCGGGAGGAGCATATGTCCCAATTGATCCAGCGTATCCGGAAAGTCGACTGCAGTACATTTTAGAAGATGCTCAAATAAAGGTACTGGTGACACAGGAAAAGTTACAACAAAAAATGGTTATACCTACATTCGTCAACGTCATTTGTATTGATCGTAATCGAGCAGAAATAGAACAAGAAGTTACTACGGTATGCACGAGTGAAGTGACGGGCGATAACTTAGCCTATATTATCTATACTTCAGGTTCCACTGGAAATCCAAAGGGAGTAATGATTGAGCACAGGAATACAGTAACAATGATTCATTGGGCGCATCATACGTATTCTCGAAAGGAATTAGCGGGAGTATTAGCTTCAACTTCACTATCTTTTGATTTATCCGTTTTTGAAGTATTTGTTCCCTTAACGATGGGTGGTAAGGTGATTGTCGCTGAAAATGCTCTACATCTAGACAAGTTGTCTACCAAAGGTGTGACTTTGGTTAATACTGTGCCATCGGCAGCAAAGGAACTGGTTCGAGCAAAAACAATTCCTTCTTCAGTAAAGGTAATGAATTTGGCTGGAGAACCGTTACCATATCCGCTTGTTCAAGATTTATACGAGAGAAGTACGATTGAGAAGGTGTTCAACTTATATGGACCGTCTGAAGATACTACGTATTCCACGTATATGGAATTAGAAAAGGGTGTCATGCATAGGGTACCACCAATTGGTAAACCAATCTTCAATACAGAAGTATATGTATTGAGTGCTGAACAAAAAATGGTTCCAATTGGTGTAGTTGGTGAGTTGTACATTGGTGGATCAGGGTTAGCACGTGGATATTTAAAACGCCCTGACTTAACGAAAAATCGATTTATACCGCATCCGTTTAAAGAAGACGAGCGAGTATACCGGACTGGAGATCTAGTAAGGTATTTGCCGGATGGAAATTTGGAGTATGTTGGACGAATTGATCATCAGGTGAAAATTCGTGGGTTCCGGATTGAACTAGGAGAAATCGAAGCGGTATTACAAAAGCATACATTAGTTAACGAAGCTATTGTGATGGTGCGGGAAGATTATCCTGGCGATCCACGTTTGATTGCCTATGTTGTAGGAGACGGGGATGCTCAAAAGTGGCGTGATTATCTCAAGGACCAACTACCAAATTATATGATTCCATCCTATTTTGTTGGATTAAATGCATTTCCACTCACTCCTAATGGAAAAATTGATAGGAAGGCTTTACCAGCACCAGAGAAGCAGGAGATAGCGAGTTGTTATATTGCTCCTCGTACGTCTACGGAAAAAACAATTGTTTCGATATGGCATGAAGTTTTAGGCATGGAAAACATCGGAATTCAAGATTCGTTTTTTGAAATTGGTGGACATTCATTACTTGCTACGCAAGCCGTTTCTAATCTTAAAGAGGCTTTTGGAATCGAGATACCATTGCATGATTTATTTATGTTTCATACGGTGCAGCAATTGGCAGAACAGATTGATCAATTGCTCGATAACAAAAATCAAGAAATGCAGAATGATAGTAAGGAGAATGTAAGCCTTCAAGATTATATTCAAAAAGAAGCAGAAGTGAGTAATGATGAAGAATTACTGGAACTGCTTAAGCAATTAGAAGAGTTATCAGAGGAAGAAGCACAAGGGATATTTGAGAGTAATTTGATTGAGGAAGGGGTAAAAAAATGAGAAGTGATTTACTTGCAAAGCTGAGTTCACTTTCTCCTGAGAAGAGAGCATGGCTTCAGAAGCAAATGCAAAAAAAGGAGAATAAAGAAGCACTCCCGTTGTCTTATGCACAACAACGTTTGTGGTTTATGGACAGATTTAACCCAAACAGTTCTTTATATAATATTCCAACAGTATGGCATCTAAAAGGAAATTGGATACCTGAAGCATTAGAGAAGGGATTCAATCGACTCATTGAACGTCATGAATCATTACGAACTGTTTTTAAAGAAATAGGAGAACAGCCTGTGCAACAAATTGTCGAATTCCTTCCTAGAGCATTACCTGTAAGGGATTACTCTCAACTTCCTCTAGAAGTAAAAGAAAAAGAGGTAGATAGTTTAATTGCGAGAGAAGCGCAAGAACCATTTGATTTAATGAATGGTCCTTTAATTCGTAATCAGCTTGTTCAATTAGAGAAGGATGAATGGTTATTACTGTGTACGATGCATCATATTATTTCTGATGCTTGGTCCATTGGTATATTCATGAATGAATTCCTTGCTTTCTATGAAGAAGAAACGGGCGGAAATCCTGCTAAATTAAGTTCATTATCTATTCAATATGCAGACTTTGCGAAGTGGCAAAAGGAGTGGTTGCAAGGTGATGTGCTAAATCGTCAGCTTACGTATTGGCAGAAAGAATTGTCTGGTGAGCTTCCTATCTTACAACTGCCAGTGGATCGACCTCGACCGGTTAAGCAGACTTACTCTGGGGCTGCGCATCATGTGATTTTTCCTTATAAATTGCTCAGTCAATTGAAGGATATAAGTCGACAAGAAGGATCTACTTTATTTATGACTTTAATGGCCGCATACCAGAGCTTTCTTGCTCGTTATACGGGACAAAAAGATATTCTAGTTGGTAGCCCGATTGCAAATCGGAACCATAAGGGAGTAGAAGGATTAATTGGTTTCTTTGTTAATACGTTGGTTTATCGATCAGATTTGAGTGGCACCCCTACTTTTCGGGAGATTTTGAACCAAACAAAGAAAAAGGCGTTAAAAGCTTACGAATATCAAGATATACCATTTGAAAAAGTGGTAGAAGCTGTGCAACCTGAACGAAGCATGAGTCATTCCCCTATATTTCAGACCATGTTTACGCTACAGAATATAAAACAAGAACGACTAGATTTGCCTGATAGAAGTATTGAAATGGTAGAAAGTAATATGTCTATTGCTAAATTTGATTTGAGCTTAACTGCCTATGAAGTGGAAGAAGGTCTATTCGTCTCATTTGAATACAACACGGATTTATTTGATAGTAGTACCATTGCACGTATGGCAGGACATTTTGAGAACTGGCTAAATGAAATCACGTATCATCCAGATGAATCATATACAAAGCTGTCAATGTTATCGGATACTGAGCAAAAACAACTCCTAGAAGAATGGAATGATACGGACGTAGTTTATGGTCATGATTGTATGATTCATGAGCTATTTGAGCAGCAAGTTGCACGGACACCTGATGCAGTGGCGGTAGTTTATGAGGGTGGAAAGCTAACGTATCAAGAACTAAATGAAAAATCGAATCAATTGGCACATTTTCTACAAAAACGAGGTATCGGACCTGAATCATTGGTTGGTATATGTATTGAACGTTCTCCTGATATGATTATCGGTCTCTTTGGGATTTTGAAGGCAGGTGGGGCTTATGTCCCACTGGACCCAAGTTATCCTGAAAACCGCCTGAGATATATTTTGGAGAATTCACAAATTCAAGTGCTGTTAACAAAAGGGGCACTACAGGACTGGTTACCTAAAGATATTCAAGCAATTTGTTTAGACCGGGATCAAGTGATGATTTCTAAAGAGAGTAATTTAGCTCCGGTAAGTGGAGTAACAGCAAATAACTTAGCCTATATTATATACACTTCGGGTTCGACGGGAAATCCAAAGGGGGTAATGATTGAACATCATTCCGTTATCAACCGCCTACAGTGGATGCAGAAAAAATACCCATTGTCCGAGGAGGATACAATCCTACAAAAGACACCGTTTTCGTTCGATGTTTCTGTCTGGGAATTATTTTGGTGGTCATTTGTAGGAGCACGTGTTTGTTTACTTCCACCAGGAGGAGAGAAAGATCCTGCGGTGATTGAGGAGTATATTGAACGATATCGCGTGTCCACCATGCACTTTGTTCCGTCGATGTTATCTACTTTCTTAGATTATATGGAACTATATAATTCGAAAAGGGATG
This sequence comes from Bacillus sp. FSL R9-9497, assembly GCF_038005805.1. Taxonomy (NCBI): domain Bacteria; kingdom Bacillati; phylum Bacillota; class Bacilli; order Caryophanales; family Bacillaceae; genus Bacillus; species Bacillus sp. FSL R9-9497. The sequence continues at coordinate 2,363,283 of NZ_JBBOTY010000001.1, forward strand.
TATCGTCTTTAATTCAAGTTTTTACTAGTGGAGAAGCGTTAAACACTGAGCAGGTTCGCCGGTTTAAGGGGATCTTTTACAATGTTCAGCAAACAAAGTTAATTAACTTGTATGGTCCTACTGAAGCGACTGTGGATGTGACTTATTACGATTGTGATTTAGAAAAAGAAGCAATGATTATTCCGATTGGTCGTCCGATTGATAATACAGAGTTGTATGTGTTAGATCAATATCAACAAGTGGTCCCGATTGGTGTGGCAGGGGAACTTTACCTTGGAGGAGTAGGATTGGCACGTGGTTACTTCAATCGATCGGATTTAACTACTGAACGTTTTATTCCGCATCCTTTTAAGGACGGGGAACGATTATATCGAACGGGTGACTTGGTGAGATATATGAATGATCGTAACTTAGAATATATTGGAAGAATAGATAACCAAGTTAAAATTAGAGGATTCCGAATTGAATTGGGAGAAATTGAAGCAGCTTTACATGATCACTCATCTGTAAAAGAGGCAGTCGTGTTGGTGAAGGAAGATCGACCAGGAGATAAGCAGTTAGTAGCTTATGTAGTGGGGGAAGGGGATACTGGAGAGTGGCGTGAATACCTTAAGAAGCAATTACCACATTATATGGTTCCGGCATACTTTTTCCAAATTGAAGGTATGCCACTCACTCCAAATGGTAAAGTGAATCGGAAAGCATTATTGGAATTAGAAGAACAGTTCATAAGTGAAGATATTACTTCATCACGAACACCAGTGGAGGAGCTCATCGTTTCCGTTTGGAGCCAAGTGTTAGGAATAAAAAATATTAGTGTTCAGGATTCCTTTTTTGAAATCGGTGGTCATTCACTACTAGCTACTCAAGTAGTGTCACGTTTACAGGGAATTTTTCAAATCGAATTACCGGTACGTGAACTATTTGAATATACAACGGTGGAGTCACTGGCAAAGCGATTAGAACAGTTACGTAAAGGAGATAAAAAACGAGAGATTCCGCCACTAATACCAATGAAACGAGGAGAAGCTATTCCACTATCTTATGCCCAACAACGTTTATGGTTTATTGATCAATTTACACCTAATAGTGCCCTTTACAATATGCCAATGGTATGCCGTCTTACAGGGAATTGGCTACTTGAAGCATTGGAAACGGGATGGAATCAACTAATAGAACGTCATGAATCACTGCGGACGGTCTTTCAAGAAGTGAATGGTCAACCCGTACAGCAAATTGAACCGTATGCTTTTCAATCAATTCCGAAAACGGATTTAACTATGCTTTCTTCTGAAGATCAAGAAGAAGAAGTTAAACGTTTAATTCAACAAGAAACAGAAGTGCCATTTGATTTAACAGAGGGTCCATTAATCAGGACAAGTATTTTGCACGTGGGAGAGGAAGAATGGATACTCCTTTGTACTCTACATCATATCATTTCAGATGGATGGTCAATGGGAATCCTACTTGAAGAATGGATGGCATTTTATGAGAAAGCAACGAATGGAAAGGTAGCGGAACTTGAACCATTACCGGTTCAATATGCCGACTTTGCTCAGTGGCAAAAAGGATGGCTAAAGGAGGAGGTGCTTGATCAACAACTCCAATATTGGAGGGAAGAATTGTCTGGGGAGCTTCCTGTACTCCAACTTCCTGTGGATCGCCCGCGTCCCGCAATACAAACTCATCACGGGTCGACATACACTCTGGTTCTGCCAAGCACGCTACATGATAAATTGAATGAACTTAGTCGAAAAGAAGGGGCTACGCTCTTCATGACGCTTTTAGCTGCATATCAAAGTTTTCTATCTCGTTATACGGGACAAGAAGATATTCTGGTCGGAAGCCCAATTGCGAATCGGAATTATAGAGAAATTGAAGGACTAATTGGTTTCTTCGTTAACACGCTGGTTTATCGAGCTAATTTGAGTGGTAGACCGACATTTCAAGATGTACTGTATCAGGTTCGTCAAAAGGCATTGAAGGCGTATGAATATCAAGATATTCCATTTGAAAAAATTGTAGAAGTTGTGCAACCGGAGCGAAGTACAAGTCATTCGCCAATCTTCCAGACTATGTTCATCTTGCAAAATATGAAACAAGAGTTACCGGTGTTATCGAGTAGAAGTATTGAAATGATAGAAAGCCATAGTCCAATTGCAAAGTTTGATTTAAGTGTAATGGCAGTTGAGACGGAAGAGGGATTACTTTTTACTTTTGAGTACAATAAGGATTTATTCAATGCTACTACTATTGAACGGATGGCAGGACACTTTGAGAAATGGCTACATGAAGTTTCTCATCGCCCACAAAATCCGTTGCATGACCTGAGCATGCTATCAGAAACCGAGCGTACTTTGTTATTAGAAACATGGAATGACACTGTAATGGAAATGTCTCATCAGGGTCTTATTTGCGACAAAGTTGAGGAGCAAGTAGCAAGGCGTCCTGATACGATTGCGATAGTTGATCAAACAAAACAGTGGACTTATGGTGAATTGGATACACAAGCAAATCAGTTGGCAAATGTTTTACAGCGAAAGGGAGTAGCCCCAGAGTCAGTGGTAGGGGTTTATCTTCCGAGGTCAGCTGAGCTGATGGTAAGTTTACTAGGCATTTTAAAAGCTGGTGGAGCTTATGTCGTTTTAGATCCGTTGTATCCAAAATCAAGGTTAGAATACATGATTGAAGATGCAGGAATTCAATTTGTAGTGACGGCGGAAGGACAAGAAGGACATTTCGCACACGTCGAAATGGTGAGGTTAGAAGAATTAACGGTGGAAAGCGTAATCGCACCTACACGTCAAATAAATCCAGAGAACTTAGCCTATATTGTTTATACCTCTGGTTCTACAGGAAAACCGAAGGGTGTCATGGTTGAATATCGCTCATTAATGAATATGGTTTCTTGGCATCAGGAAGTTTATCATATTTCAGCAGAGGATCGTGCGACTCAGATTGCAGGGGTTGCTTTTGATTCGGCTGTCCAGGAGATCTGGCCGTATCTAACTGCTGGCGCAGCACTCTACTTGTCAACAGAGGAACTGAGAATTAATCCAGAAGCACTAAGGGACTGGCTCATTGATTCACGAATAACAGCTAGCTTTGCACCTACGCCTATTCTGGAAAGACTCTTGAAATTATCTTGGCCAGATAAAACGGATCTTCGTTTTATCATTACTGGTGGGGATCAATTAACGCAGTATCCATCTAACGATATTCCTTTTGCGGTAATTAATCAGTATGGTCCATCGGAAAATACCGTTGTTACCACAGATTGTTATGTACCTGTAGGAGTGACAACAGGTACGCCATCGATTGGTCGACCGATTGCGAATACAGAAGTTTATGTGTTAGATTCTCATCTTCAGCTAGTACCAATTGGTGTAATTGGAGATCTCTATATTGGAGGGAAGAGTCTTACACGTGGATATGCTAATCGTCCGGATCTTACAAAGGAAAAATTTATTCCACATCCTTTCAAGTCAGGAGAACGTCTCTATTATACAGGAGACAAAGCAAGTTATCTTTCTGATGGTAATCTCCAGTTCCATGGACGTATAGATGACCAAGTGAAAATTCGTGGTTTCCGGATTGAATTGGGAGAAATAGAAGCTGTTTTGCAGGCGCATTCTTCTGTCAAAGAAGCTGTTGTATTGGTGCGAGAGGATAATCAAGGTGATAAGAGATTAGTAGCTTATGTAGTTGGTGAAGGAAGTGTCCATGAATGGCGAGAACATCTACAAACACATTTACCTAATTACATGGTTCCAACAAACTTTATTGAGATGGAATTTTTACCACTTACACCGAATGGAAAACTTGATTTGAAGGCATTGCCTATACTTAGTGAACAATCCACTGAAAATACTGTATACCCAAGAACTCCGCTGGAAGAACTTATTGCTTCAGTGTGGAGTCAAGTGCTAGGAATAAGAGACATTGATGTTCAGGATTCTTTCTTTGATCTCGGTGGTCACTCTCTACTTGCTACACAAGTGGTCTCACGCTTACAGGAAGTCTTTCAAATCAAATTGCCAGTACGTGAACTGTTCGAATATTCAACGGTCGAGGCATTATCGAAACGAATAGATCAGTTACGTAAGGGGAGCGAAAAACGAGAAATTCCACCATTGATGCCGATGGAACGAGGGGAAAATATTCCACTGTCTTATGCCCAACAGCGCTTATGGTTTATTGATCAATTTGCACCTAATAGTGCACTTTATAATATGCCAATGGTATGCCGGCTTACAGGGAATTGGTTACCTGAGGCCTTGGAGTTGGGATGGAATCAGTTGATAGAGCGTCATGAATCTTTGCGGACTGTATTTTATGAAGAGGATGGCCATCCTGTGCAGCAGATTCAACCGTACGTTTTCCGTCCGCTTCTGCAAATGGACTTAACTAAGCTTTCATTAGAGGAGCGAGAAAGAAAGTTGGAGCAATGGATTCAAACTGAAGTAGAATCTCCATTTGATTTAGAACAAGGGCCATTATTCCGTGGGAAACTCATAAGAATTTCAGAAGAAGAATGGGTTCTTCTGTGTAATATGCATCATATTATCTCGGATGGGTGGTCGATGGAAATCTTGCTTCAAGAATGGATGGCATTTTATGAGAATGCGATTGGTGAAAAACAAGCAGAGCTGGAACCACTACCAGTTCAATATGCCGATTTTGCTCAGTGGCAAAGAGACTGGTTGAAAGATGAAGTACTATATCAACAACTTGCATATTGGAAGGAAGAATTATCTGGTGAGTTACCAGTCTTAATGTTGCCAATAGATCGTCCGCGTCCGCCAGTGCAAACCCACCATGGATTAACTCATAATGTTTTGTTGTCACGCTCATTACTGGATAAATTAAACGAACTAAGTCGTCAAGAAGGGGCCACACTTTTCATGACCTTATTGGCATCGTATCAAAGTTTCCTTGCTCGTTATACGGGACAAACGGATATTATTGTTGGCAGCCCAATTGCAAATCGAAATTATCGAGAAATTGAGGGGCTGATTGGTTTCTTTGTCAACACCTTGGTTTATCGAGCTGATTTAAGTAATGCACCGGCATTTCAAGAGTTGTTATCTCAAGTACGGATAAAAGCATTGAAGGCGTATGAGTATCAAGATGTTCCGTTTGAGAAAATTGTAGAGGTTATCCAACCTGAACGAAATACAAGCCATTCTCCGATTTTCCAAACCATGTTTACTTTGCAAAATACGGGACAGAAGCTACCAGAACTACATGGAAGAAATATAGAAGTAATGGAAAGTAATGCTCCGATCGCTAAGTTTGATTTAAGTTTAACTGCTGCAGAAGTGGAAGAGGGTTTATTACTTACTTTTGTTTATAGAACTGATTTATTTGACAGCTTAACTATTGAATCCATGGCTGAACATTTTGGGAACTGGTTGAATGTAATCGTAGAGAATCCTGATAAATCATTAGCTAAGTTGCCTATATTATCAGGATTACAGCAAAAACAGTTGGAAGAGTGGAATAATGGTGCTGTAGCATATCCACAGGAAAGTACAATTCATCAACTGTTTGAAGAGCAAGTAAATCGTACACCTGATGCGGTGGCAGTGGTAGATGAAAAACAGCAGTTAACGTATCGAGAGCTGAATGAAAAAGCTAATCAATTGGCCCACTATCTTCAGCAATGCGGAATTGGGAATGAATCATTGGTTGGACTTTGCTTTGAGCGTTCAATTGAGATGGTTGTTAGTATTATGGGGATTTGGAAGGCTGGAGCAGCCTATGTTCCATTAGACCCATCATATCCAGAAAGTCGCCTACGATATATTTTGGAGGACACTGGAATTCAAGTATTAGTTACGAACGAGTCATTGGAAGATTGGATACCTAAAGAAATCAAGATAGTTTGTCTAGATCGGGATCAAGCAATGATTTCCCAAGAAAGCATTCTTTCACCAAAATGCGAAGTAACAGGAGAAAACTTAGCGTATGTTATCTATACTTCAGGATCAACGGGAAATCCAAAGGGTGTCTTGATACAGCATCATTCTGTACTAAACTTGTCGCATGGTTTACAAAAAGAGGTTTTCAAACATGAGATACCATCTAACATGCATGTCGGTTTAAATGCGTCAATTGCCTTTGATGCATCTATTCAGCAATTACAAATGCTGTTATATGGTTCAAGTTTGTATATTATTCCGAATGAAGTACGAAGTGATCCGGAGCAGTTTGTAGCTTATATTAGGGAGAACAAGTTAGAAATCTTTGATATAACACCTTCATTACTTCAATTACTTTTAGATGTCGGATTGTTAGAAACGTGCGATGGCGTTCATGTTCCAAGTAAGGTACTGGTTGGTGGCGAAGCGATTATGCCTTCATTATGGGAACAGCTAGTAGAGACTGATAAAATGGAGTTTTATAATGTATATGGTCCTACAGAATGTACGGTTGATGCAACCTGCTATCATATTAAAAAAGATAGTAAGAGAGTAACAATTGGGCGTCCGTTGCCGAACGTTCAAACTTATGTATTAGATAGAAATAGGTTGCCAGTTCCAGTTGGTGTGATGGGGGAACTTTATATCGGAGGAGCAGGTCTAGCAAGGGGGTACTTGAATCGTCCAAAGTTAACATCCGAACGATTTATTTCACATCCATTCAAAGAAGACGAGAGGTTATATAGAACGGGTGATCTTGTGAGATATCTTCCTGATGGTAATATAGAATACTTAGGAAGAATGGATAATCAAGTGAAGATTAGAGGATTTCGAATTGAACTTGGAGAGATTGAGTCGACCTTACAGGAGCATTACTTAGTAAAAGAGGCAGTTGTAATGGTTAGGGAAAATCAGTCGGGAGATAAGAGGCTGGTAGCTTATGTAGTGGGCGAAGGCAGTTTAGAAGAATGGCGAGAGTATCTTAAAACAAAACTGCCAATCCATATGATACCTTCCTACTTTGTCGAAATGAAAGAATTACCGCTAACCATAAATGGAAAGATTGATCGGAAATCGCTGTCTATACCAGATTATCAAGGAACACAAGAAGGATACGTGGCCCCAAGAAATGAACGTGAACATAAGCTTTCTATCATTTGGGAACGTGTGCTAGGTTCAAAACGTATTGGTATGAATGATAACTTCTTTGAAATTGGTGGAGATTCAATTCTTAGCATTCAGATTGTCTCGCGCGCGAAGCAAGTTGGTTTACAATTGACACCAAAACAAATATTTGAACACCAAACGATTGCTGAGTTGGCGCAAGTAGTCAAAGAAGAACAAGGTGTACAAGCTGAACAGGGAATTATAACTGGAGAGACGATACTTACACCTATTCAGCAAAGGTTTTTTGCACAAAATCATCCTAACCCACATCATTGGAATCAATCCATGTTCTTTAGAACGAAAGAGAAATTGGACATAGGATCACTGGAAAAGGCGGCAGGTAACCTTCTACTTCATCATGATGCTCTGCGTTTAAGATATGAACGTTTACCTAATGGGGTTTGGAAACAGTGGAATGAAGGAATAGAAGAACAATTGATGCTTACTGTCATTTCATTAGACGAAGTGCCGGAAGCTGATTGGCATCAGGTTATTCAAAAAGAGATTAATATTGCACAAGAAAGTTTGAATTTACATGATGGTCCGCTAATGAGAATGGTGTATTTTGATGAAGGTGAGCACGCTGGCCGATTATTTTGGACAATTCATCATTTAGCCGTGGATGGTGTTTCTTGGCGAATTTTATTGGAAGATTTGCAAACAGCATATACGCAAGTAGTCCAAGGGCAGAAAATTCAATTACCTATGAAGAGTACATCTTTTAAAGAATGGTCGGAGAAATTACATCATTACGCTGAAACTGGCCTATCAAAAGAAGTGCTACATTACTGGGAGGAGCAGGCTGAACAAGACGTAGTTAAATTGCCGGTAGATGGTACTATAAGTAATCCAGTAAGCGCAGTAACTGAGGAAATTACTGTGGTGTTAAATGAGAATGAGACCCGTATGTTATTGCAAGAGACTTTAAGCACTCACCGTGTCCAAATCAATGAAGTATTATTAGCAGCATTAGTACAAGCTACGGCAGCATGTACGGGGCAGCCGATATTGAGCGTAGATTTAGAGGGACATGGTCGAGAAGAGATTATTGAAGATGTTGATTTATCGAGAACTGTGGGATGGTTTACAAGTATTTACCCAGTTCATTTAAATATTACTAGTGCTAATACGCCAATTGAAGCATTAAAAGCAGTTAAAGAACAAGTTCGCAAAATTCCTAATAAGGGTGTTGATTATGGGGTGTTGCGTTACATGAACGCAACAATGTGTGAGCAATTAAGCTCCCAATATACACCGTCTATTAGTTTTAACTATCTTGGACAATTTGACCAAATGTTTTCTAGCGATGCAATGTTTATTCCGGAGAACGAATTTAAGCGTTTAGATCATGCTGCCGGTTCCAAGCGATCGCATGTAATTGATGTAATTGGGGTTGTAACGGATGGAAAACTTCAGTTCACTTGGGTATACAATGTTGGACAATTTGCCAAATCAACGATTCAAAGTATTGCACAGAATATGCTATATCAACTGAGTACATTGATTCAATTTTCAGATAGAGAATCTGCACTGACCATTTCGGATTTTGCAATGGCTAATCTTAGCCAAGAAGGTTTGACAAATGTACTAAACAAAATGCATCGCGGAAAGAACAATCAGATTACTGATTTATATCCACTATCACCTTTGCAAGAAGGTATGATTTTCCACACATTGCATGACCAAGGGGATGAACATGTTGCACCGTATATAGTGCAATTGAGTTTTATGATTCGAGGAAAAATGAATATTCCTACATTTGAGCAGGCGTGGAAATCTGTAATTCAGCGGCATGAAATTTTTCGTACAGGATTTGTATGGGACGAAATTGAAGAACCTGTACAAGTGGTGTATGAAAATATCCCATTTAAAGTGAATAAAGAAGACTGGCGTACAATGACAAGTGAAGAGATAGAGGAAAAAAGAAAAGTCTTTTTGGCATTAGATCGAAAACAAGCCTTCCAATTTGATGAAGCACCATTGATGCGGGTAACAGTCATTCAAGAAGGTGAGGAAGAATATCGGATTGTTTGGACCCATCACCATATTTTACTGGATGGATGGAGTTTACCATTAGTATTTAATGAATTACTTACAGTCTATCAGAAGAGAATGAATGGAGAAGCTGTGAAGTTACCTAAGTCCTCACCATATAAGAAATATATCCAATGGTTAAGAGAGCAAGATAAGGAGCAGGCGGAACAATTCTGGAGAGAGAAGCTAAAAGGTTTTACTGCGCCAACTTTGCTGGGCTTAGAAAGTAAAGAGGAAGAAAAAGGTTACACAGAGAAGGTTACGTATTTATCAGAAGAGCAGACTCAAGCGTTACAAGGATGGGCGAAACGCAATAAACTTACTTTGAGTACAGTAATTCAAGGTGCATGGGCATATCTCATGAGCCGATATAGTGGAGAAAATGACATTGTTTTTGGTGTAACAAGCTCAGGGCGTTCTACGGAGATTATTGATGTTGAAAACATCGTAGGTCCTTTCATTACAACGTCACCGACGCGAATTCAATTGATGGATGATATAAAATTAATAGATTGGTTGCAAAAGATACAAGAGGAAGAGATAGAAAGAAGACAATATGAGTATGCTTCTTTGACAGAGATTCAGGGGTGGAGTGAAGTTCCTAGAGGAATACCGCTGTTCAATAGTTTATATGTGTTTGAAAATTATCCAGTGAAAGAGGAGTCTTCAGAAAATCTGGAAATTGGTGAATTGGAAGGGGTAGAACAAACCCACTACCCATTAGGGTTAGCTGTAGTTCCAGGAATCCAGTTATCGTTAAAGTTAATGTATGACCGTAGTAAGTTTAATAGAGTAACCATTGAACGAATGCTGGGTCATTTACACAAAGTGTTAATGCAAATGCTCAAAAACATTGATCAAAATCTATCGGAGCTAGTATATATTACGGAAGCTGAACAAAGAAAGCTATTGGAAGAATGGAATAATAATACTATATCCTATCCACGTGAGAATGCAATTCATCAACTATTCGAAGAGCAAGTAAATCGTACGCCTGACGCGTTGGCAGTGGTAGATGAAAAACAGCAACTAACATATCGAGAGCTGAATGAAAGAGCTAATCAATTAGCCCATCATTTACAGAAATGTGGAATTGGGACAGAGTCATTAGTTGGCCTTTGCTTTGAGCGTTCAGTTGAGATGGTGGTTGGTCTCATGGGAATTTGGAAGGCTGGAGCAGCCTATGTTCCATTAGATCCATCGAATCCGGAAAGCCGCCTACAATATATTTTAGAAGACACAGGAATTAAAGTGTTAGTTACAAATGAAGTATTACTAGGCTGGATTCCTAAAGACATTAAGACAGTTTGCCTAGATAGGGACCAAGCAATGCTTTCTCAAGAAAGCAAACTTTCACCAATATGTGAGGTAACAGGGGAAAACTTAGCGTATGTTATCTACACTTCTGGTTCGACAGGGAATCCAAAGGGAGCTTTAGTACAGCACCATTCTGTAATAAACCTATCCTATGGTTTACAAAAAGAAGTTTTCTCACATGAGATACCTAGTAATATGCGCGTCGGTTTGAATGCATCAATTGCCTTTGATGTATCTATTCAGCAATTACAAATGCTGCTTTATGGTTCAAGTTTATATATTATTCCAAGTGAAGTTCGCACTAATCCAGAACAATTTGTGTCCTATATTAGGGAGAATAAATTGGAAATGTTTGATATGACACCTTCATTACTTCAATTACTAATAGATGGAGGATTGCTAGAAATAAGTGCTGATGTTCATGTACCAAGCAAGATATTGGTCGGTGGTGAAGCAATCATGCCGTCATTATGGGAACAGCTAGTAGAGACCGAAAAAATTGATTTTTATAACGTATACGGTCCTACAGAATGTACGGTTGATGCAACATGCTATCATATCAAAAAAGATAGTAAGAGAGTAACAATTGGACGTCCGTTGCCGAACGTTCAAACTTATGTATTGGATAAAAATTTGTTACCTGTTCCAGTTGGTGTAACAGGTGAGCTATATATTGGGGGTGCAGGTATAGCGAGAGAATACTTGAATCGCCCAGAATTAACAGCAGAGCGATTCATCTGTCATCCATTTAATGAAGAAGAGCGTTTATATCGTACGGGAGATTTGGTTCGTTATTTACCTGATGGTAATTTAGATTACTTGAGAAGAATTGATAATCAAGTGAAAATTAGGGGCTTTCGTATTGAACTTGAAGAGATTGAAGCGAGTATAGAGAGGCATCCATTGGTAAAAGAAGCAGTAGTTTTGGCAACAGAGGATAAATTAGGAGAGCAGAGATTGGTTGCTTATGTAGTTGGAGATGGTAGTATGCATGAGTGGCGTGAGTATCTCAAGACACAAGTACCAAATTATATGGTTCCCGCACACTTTATTAAGGTAGACGAGATTCCTCTTACAACGAATGGCAAAGTTGATCGAAAGGCATTGAACAATTTAACTATTCATAGAGAAAATAACTTCTCTACACCAATCATTCCAAGGGATGAAATTGAATATCAGTTGATTAAAATCTGGCAGGATGTGTTACAGATAGAAGATGTCTATGTAAATGATGATTTCTTTAATAGAGGAGGACACTCTCTCCTTGTAATTAAATTAGTTTCAAAAATTAAGGAGAAGTTTGGAAAAGAGATTAAGGTGTCTACATTGATTAAGAATCCAACATTGGAAGGAATCGCATGCCTTATTCGTGATAAGCATGATATGACGAAATCAGTAGCAGCGCTAGTTCCACTACAAGAATCAGAAAAAAGCCCTTTCTTCTGTGTTCATCCGTTTATGGGGAATGTATTTTGTTACATTCAACTAGCAAGATTACTTAAGAACCATTGTTCATTTTATGGTTTACAGAATCCTCTTATAGAAAAGGGAGAAATTGATGAATTGACCTTGCCGGAACTAATTCAACTTTACATTGAAGAAATCAAACGTGTTCAGCCAGAAGGCCCATATCGTCTTGGAGGATGGTCTTTAGGCGGTGCAATTGCTTATGAAATCGCAACTGTACTAAAGAATCAAGGTGAGGAAGTTGAGTTGTTGATACTAATGGATACTAAAGTACCTTCAAAGCAGGACTATAAAACGAGTGAGGATATGCTCTCATATATATCTGAACATTTCATTCCTAGAGATCTTACTGAGCAGGGGGAAGGCCTCTTCCATGAACAAGATATGCTTGTAGAGCGACTAATTATGGAGGGAGTACTCCCGCCTGATGCAGATCTTATGAATTTGAAGCAAGTTATCAATGCTCATAGGAAATGCCTGAACTTAATGGCAGAGCATGATTTAATACCATACTTTGGAGAAGTTATCTACTTTAGTGCTGAGGAAGGAAAAGAGTTGTTTACAGATTGGGGACCTTTATTAAATGGAAGAGTAAATAAGTATTCTGTCCCTGGATCACATGAGGAAATAGTAGACTTCCCCGCAGTTGAAAAGATAGCTAAGTACCTATTAAATGAATTTGAAGGGATAAAAGAAACATCCCTTTCATTAACTGAAAAGTAGAGAATGCAAAAGATGCAACGCTATGAACGAAAAGGGCAGCCCAATAACTGCAAATAAAGCGTAGGCAATAATGAATATATCAAGAGTATTACTTTTTAAGAGGATAATGGAAAATTTACTTGATAGAGACATAGAAACCTATATGAGTTGCTCATAGAATGATGTAAATGCTCTCTATTTTTTGTAATAGAAACTAATGCTTTGATGATATTACTGAGGAAAGGTGCATATTTTCATTGATATGTAAATATGCACCTTTTCTATTGTATTTGCAATTTAATAAAGTTAATTTGAATTTATGTAATGCACATATATGAAGCCATCTTTTAAAAAAGGAAGTGATTTATCATACACATTCAAGCTGTGAAAATACCAAAGAATATTGAAAGTCATTTGTTTAAGCAACTTAGTAACTTGGTTTCAAATGAGAAGAAAGAACGAATGAAGCGTTTATTAAACTCATGCGACGTTAATAGGACACTGATAGGGGATTTACTAATCCGATCTCTAATCTGCCAAAAGTATAAAATTAATAATGAAGAAATTAGATTTAAATATAATGAGTATGGAAAACCTTTTGTTGAAAATTTTTCTGACTTTCATTTTAATCTGTCACATTCAGGAGAATGGGTGGTTTGTACTACTGCTAATTTTAATGTGGGTATTGATATAGAAAAGGTTTCAGAGATAGAGGCTCTTAAATTAGCAAAAGAATTTTTTTCAGCGGATGAATTTTATGATATATCTAATATGAATTCTGATGAACAAATTAATTATTTTTATGATTTATGGACATTAAAAGAAAGCTATATAAAAACGATTGGAAAAGGGCTTTATACCCCATTAAATTCATTCTCTATAAAAAAAGAATCACGAGCTTTAATTTTATACAAGAATATACCTAAAAACTTTTACTTTAAACAATATAACATTGATCCAAATTATAAGTTATCTGCTTGTGCAACAAGGGATGAATTTCCGCAAGAGATAATAATTAAAGACATTTATGCAATTTTCCAAAATATATACAAATTTGAAAGTAAGGAGAAAATCAATGCAGAAGACTAAACTTTTTTGCTTTCCACATGCTGGGGGATCTGCGTTTAGTTACGCAAAATGGAAAAATCACTTTAATCCATATATTGAGGTAGTCCCGATAGAGTTAGCTGGTAGAGGATATAGAATTGAAGAAAACTTGTACCAAAGTATGGAAGAGGCAGTAAATGATGTCTACAATAAAATAGTTATGCAGATAGATGATTCGCCCTACATTCTATTCGGGCATAGCATGGGAAGTTTGATCGCCTATGAAGTAGCCAGAAAAATAAAAGATTCTAAAAACGTATCGCCTGAATTTCTTGTTTTGTCCGGTAGAAATCATCCAAATAGTAAAATAAAAAATATCCGACATAATCTTTCTAATGAGCAATTTAAAAGAGAAGTTATTGCAATGGGAGGTACACCATCTGGGGTACTGCAATCAGAAGAATTAATGGAGATTTTCCTCCCTATTCTAAGAGCAGATTTTAAAATCGTTGAGACGTATATTCATGACAAAAATACACAACCATGTGATATTGATTTTCTTATATTTAATGGGAAAAATGATGAATTTACTACATATGATCAAGTAATAAAATGGGAACGATACACAAGTAAAACGTGTACTTTTCATTCTTTTGAAGGTAATCATTTCTTTCTAAATGAAAATATTGAAGAAATAGCAAATAGTATTATAAGAAAGTTAGATTCTAAAAGATTTTCAAATAGTTTTTAGAGTTTTATAAGTATGCTCATAGCTAAAAATATTAAAGGGTTTGAAGTATACACTTCTTGTGCAGATATGCATGGCAAAAAGACAATCGAGTACATTCGGTGGTCTTTTTCTATTTTCATGGAGTTTGTGGCGAAATGGTAGACTTGCTAGATTGTGGATCTAGTATTCCGTTGAATGTGCGGGTTCAAGTCCTGTCATTCCGACCACGAGGGGGTATAATTTAAGGGCAAAATAGGGGCCTCCAGAACCTCTGACCATAATTGTATAAACGTAGCGAACATTTCCTATCTACAGGTCTATTTATGTACCAAAGGGATACATTCGGTACATATTTAATACAGCGCATTGGTGAAGCGGCCAAACACATCGCCCTTTTACGGCGACAACCGCGGGTTCGATTCCCGCCATCCACTTATACTTGTTCATTAAAAGGTTTCACAAACAATATGTAATACGTTATGGGTACTTACATAAATTTATTGATTTTCAGTTAAAAAAGTATTGTGCGATTACACACGTTATGTTACATTAATGTTACTAATTTGTTACATTGTATTATAAATGTTTCGTTTTTGTTTCTTGTTATTTCCGTAATGTTACAAAAAACTATAAATGTTGTTATGTGTATAGGAGTGTGTGTAGTAAAAAGTCTGAGTTGAAAGTACGTGCACACTTTAAATTTCCTTTCTGTCTGAATGAAGAAGACTACCAACTAATTAAGGGCTTTAAAGTAACCACTTTAAATAAAATGTGCTTCCTTTCCCACACACAATTGAGTACATATTTAAAGTACAGCCTAATTGCTACACAGACTCTTGTACATATAAACATTAAGGTGAAATAGAGATAAGAATTCATTACATAAAAAGCATTACCAAGCTAAACTTACAAAATATCATCTGTGCATTTTGATGAAATGTTAAAATGCCTAGATGATATTTTTTTTGAAGAATTCTTGGATATGTTTATGAATAACAATTCCTAATACTTAATGATTCTCTACTACTAAAACATCCGATAATTTATGTAATTAGATTTACAGGGTGTATGTACATTCACTTATATAGGGAAAATGAGGTTTTTCATATGAAGTATAGTTATAAAGTGTTTATATTTATTTGGACAATTATTTTATTGTTTTTTCTACTTTATTATGGTTACAGTGAAATTTCCGAAAACGAGCAAGTGCCAGTCATAACAATCAAACAATAAAAATAAGAGATACTACAAAAGCAAAATATAATAAAAATAGATACCTGAAAATGTTTAAGAACAGGAACAATTACATGCATAAACACCCTTACGATTTCCATGCATACCCCACGTCATTTGGGCAATAGGGGAAAAGTATTATTATTTGGCGTGCGCAATCTTCCATCACTAGTAGAAACGGAAAGTTCTGTATCCCTGCTGAAGGAGGAAGATGTCTACCTGCCAGGGGTCGGATCTATTCAGCATCTAGAAATATTGGAATTAAAAGTGTAGAAAACAAATGGTGAAAAGGGAACATATCTTGTGTTTCCTTTTTTATTCTTGTAGATAAGTCTGGGGAGAAAACGGGGATTTCTGCACGTAACATAGATCTCACCGGTATACTAATTGTGTTTTACGTATAGCTGGGAGTTGGTTTGATGGTATTTGCAATGGATGTGAGATTCTGTCATTCTTTTCATGAAATTGAATCATTAGACATTCCAAATATATTGTTTCCGAGTCAGTGCAGAAAATTGTATCAAGTGATTGGAGTCGGCATTCAAGAAGAATTCCGCAATCCCTATGTCATTATAAAAGAGCAACATGGTTCCGTTACATTCCGATTACCAGAAGAATTATCAACATGGGTGCAGAACAAATTATTACTTGTTAAAGGGAGCTAGTTTGTTTCCATACTGCATTTCAGTTAGCCATGCGAAGTTTTGTGCCATTTTTTGATCTCGGATATAAAAAGAATAGTCTGTCAGGTTAGGTGAGGTGAGGAGATGCCACCTTTGACTTTCACATCATACGTAGGATGTGGTGTAACTTGAATCAATTCAGATTTATGATTCTGAATAAACATTCTAACCTTTTCAAACTTGTTAATTACGGGCTGTATCTCCATTTTAAACCGATCATAGGGATATATTTTATTTTTATGGTAATACCTATCCAGTTCAATCAACTCTGACACTGCTGTATCAAATTCACTCTTTACTTCAGGATTTACTTTTTGCAACCATTCTTTTGCATAAGGGCGGAATGAAGATTTATAAAACAAATTCATATCAAAACGAGCTAATGTGAGTGGCTTTCCTTTTTCTTTTTGTTCTTTCATATAGGTAAATAATTGTTCAAGTTCCTCAGCTTTCCATACAGAGTATAAGGATTATTTCATCGCTTCTGTAGCGGTTGAGTTATCAAAATTTTGCTGAACAGCTGCTGCTTCCCAAAGCCCTGTTTCAAATGCAATCACATCATATTCCAGGTGTAACAGCTTGGGAGGAAGTGCTGGAAGACGGGACCCCTAAGAAAGCAAAAAAACTAGGTGTGAAATAATCAGTTATTTGTGATGGTGGATTCTCCTAGGTGGAGGATTCGCCGTTTTTTATTATACGTTATGTTGTGGTTTTTATATAAAGCATATTGAAAAGATGGATTAAATCTTCTGGAATGATGTCTCCATAATTAATCACTTGTACAATAACCTTTCAATTATCACTAAATCCATTCATATCAACAAGTTGTCCCATATATCCCTTTGTAGCAATATCTTTTAAAGTACGCTAAAAAATACCCTTTATTTTATCTTTATCTTATCTTTACCTTATCTTTAAATTTTTATATTAAACTTGAAACCTTAAAGTATTGATATATGAGTCTAAAAGGGTGGGAGATAGATGTTCATTACATAGTTTATATATAACCAATTACCTTTGAAAAATTGCATTTCTTATACGAGGAGGAATATATGAAGGATACAAGTAAAAAACAAATTATAAAAGTGTTCCTTATTAGTATTTTAGGCTTAGGAACAATACTTGGAATGCTATATTTTAATCATAAAACCAATATTCAACAAAATAAAGCGCTAGCCACCGAAAAACGTGTATTGCAATATGAGTCTACCTTAAAAAAAGAATTAGAAAAATATAATTTAGGAGAGAAAACACCAATTTTATTAGGAATTATGTATCAAGAGAGTAGAGGTGAGGGAAACGACCCTATGCAGTCATCCGAATCACTTGGATTAAAGCCAAATGAAATTCAAGAGACAAGCTTGAGCATTAAACAAGGGGTAAAGCACTTTGCTAAAATGTACAAATATGGAACGGAAAAAGATGTTAGCATGGATACAATTATTCAAAGCTATAATATGGGGCCAGGTTATATTGATTTTGTTGCTAGTCAAGAAGTTAAACAACACTCGGAGGATTCAGCCAAAAAGTTTTCTAAGATGAAAGTTGATCAAAATCCAGCGATGTATACTTGTGGTGGAAATAAAAATAATTTTAGGTATCCATATTGTTATGGTGATTTCACATATGCCACAAAGGTAAATGAAAAAACAAAACTTATTGAAGAACTTCTTCGAAATGTACATAGCTCTTCTAAATAAGTTGCAGAATGAAATATAATGATACCGTCAGTTAATAATAATAATAATAGCTAAGAAAAAACTACTTCCTTTCTTAATTCACATAATTTTCAAAAATAAATCCTATGGATGTTAATATTTGTTATATAATATATTTGTCAAAGCATTACCCCTAAAGTTTCTACAGTCAATCTGTAAGATAGTTTGTTTGGCTCGTATATTCACCTTAAACTAAAAAGAACTTGTAGAGAGTCCTACAAGTTCTTTTTGTTTTAAGGGTTAAATGTGGATTTCAAATATAGTTGCAATTTTTTGAGGGGGAAAAGTAAATGTTTATAAAAACAGAAAGATTATTAATACGGAAATTTGAGTTCAAAGATTGGCAAGCTGTTCATGAGTATACATCAGATATCAATGTTATGAAATACATACCTGAAGGGGTTTTTACTGAAGAAAATACAAGAAACTTTGTGAATGAAAACATTGGTGAAAACGCTAAGAACTTTCCTGTAGTATTAATTGATAAAGATATTCTGATTGGTCATATAGTTTTTCATAAATATTTTGGTGAGCATACATATGAGATTGGTTGGGTGTTCAATCCTAAATATTTCAATAAAGGATATGCTTCTGAAGCAGCACAAGCTACATTGGAATATGGCTTTAAGGAAATGAAATTACATAGGATTATAGCTACATGTCAACCACAAAATACCCCATCATATCGAGTAATGGAGAAGATTGGAATGAGAAGAGAAGGCTATTTCAGGAAGTGTATACCACATGGGAATGAATGGTGGGATGAATATTATTACGCTATTTTAGAAGAAGAGTAGTGTTTCAGAATGCATCATTTAAATTGACACTCTTATTCCTAAATAGGCAAGTTGACTATCTTTATTGGGGATTCTTGCTACTAAAGGCGAAGTTTATTTTCAGTATTGCTGACGTGCAAAACTTTGTATAATCTGATCTTATCTCTAAATCACAACTGTTACCCCATCACCATCAAGTTAAAGTTTCGTTTTATTTTGCTAACTTGATGGTGATGTGACGTAACCTTAATTATTTAAAAATTTTAAAAAGGCCCCTTAGTCATGTTAAAGGGACCTTGATCACGCAAATGATCTGTAAACCAATTCATTTTTGATATACAGATCATTTGTATAATAATTTTTATAAATAATTGCTAAATAGTGAATTTACATAAATGCTTTTAGTAGTTCTTGAATTAATGGGATTGCTCCACCTATAAATTTTAAAACTGCCATTGCGATTTCCATATTATTCTCTCCTCTTTTTCGTATTAAGATGTAATAAATCTTTATAACCTTATTATAGTAAGCGCTTACAATTATAACAATACATTTTCGTATGCAATATTGCATATTTATACATTAGATCTCTATTATTCATTTTTTAATGGTACTATAGCGAGGTGAGAGTCTTTAAGGGTTCTGCTTAATAGGAGGAAATATGGAAAGAGTGCAAGCGATTTACAGTAATCAAAAATTTAAGAGTTGGGTTAAACAGGTATTAGCTGTAGGAGGAGTAATAGGGTGCTGTTATTTGGTGTTATATGTTTTCTGTTTCTTAGTTATCATGTAAATAGTATACAACTAAACTAGTAGAGTCTTGCCTAGAAAGGTAAGGCTCTTTTATTGTAGTACCTGGAGATGAGCAAACTACATACAATATCTCTCAGGTTTTTCAGATCACTTTGTACGGTTTCTTGTTTAGAACACTAATTCCTATCATTGAAAACAGAATTCTATGGATAAAAAATATGTTTTTACTAGATACATATTAAAAAGACAAGCATAAATTATATTAGATTTTGACAAAGTCTTTTTGATTTCGAGAAGGATTTAAATCTTACTTATAGATTTGATTCCTTTTTATATAATATAATCCTTATATTGATACGTAAATATAATACAGTAATAATGATTTAAAAGCAAGAATTTTAGTAGCGGTACGTTCACACATCCATCAACTTAAGATTTTAAAGTAGCTCTTAAACAAAAAAATTCTTTTTTTAATTGATTAATAGTAAACAAGAAAGATTGGCAAATTAACAACTAAAGAGATTTATTCAGGTAAAATCTATCAAAAGGTCCTTTACAAAATTTATACATAATTCAATTACAAAATAATGTAAAAATTATGCATTTTTGTAAAATAAATTCATTGACACTTGTGTATATAAGTAACTATACTCGTTACATCAAATTGAATGCGTGATAATACGATTTTATTATTATTACAAACATGTAAATATAAAAATAGAAAATTTCAATTTGATAAATACAATGGTAGAGGTGTTTATTTTAATGAAGCACAAATTAATTGCAACAGGTATCCTTGCAGGAGCTATATTATCCTATTCTTCTAATATTTTAGCAGATACTCATAAATTCCCTGATGTTCCTACATGGGCTGATAAATCCGTTAACTATTTAGTTGATAAACAGGTATTAAATGGTTATCCAGATGGAACTTTTGGTTCAAATGACTCCTTAGACAGAGCTTCGGCTACAAAGATTATGACAAAAGTTTTAGGTATACAAATTGATCCTAATGCAAAACCATCTTTTACAGATTCACAAAATCACTGGGCTACTCCTTATATTGCTGCTGCTGAAAAAGCTGGTATTGTTAAAGGTGAAGGTAATGGAATCTTTAATCCATCCGGAAAAGTAACTCGTGCTGCTATGGCTACCATGCTAGTAAATGCATATAAACTACAAAGCACAGCAAATCATAACGAGCAGGTTAGATTTGAAGATTTAAAAGGGCATTGGGGAGAAAAACATGCCAATATTTTAATAGATTTAAAAATTTCTAATGGTACCGAGAACGGTTGGCAACCAAATAGATTTATAACACGTGCTGAAGCTGCTCAACTTACTGCAAAAACAGATATGTTACAACAAAATTTAAACGATGAAAAAGAGGTTATTACTGCTACCTCATATGAAGATTTAAATTTAACAGTGGCTTCGAAAATTACAGCTCAAGAGATTGATAGTTTTATTGCAAAATATCATTCAGATAGTCCCTTAGTTGGACATGGACAAGATTTTATCAATGCGCAAAATCAATATGGCGTGAGTGCTCATTATTTAGCGGCGCATGCGATTTTAGAATCTGGATACGGAAAATCAGAAATCGCATATCAAAAACATAATTTATTCGGTCTACGTGCATATGATGGAGATCCGTTTAAATATGCGAAATATTTACCAAGCTACGGCGATAGCATTGCTTATAATGCTAATTATGTACGAGAAAGATATTTGGAAGAAAATGGTATATATTATAACGGGCCAACATTAACTGGCATGAATGTGAAATATGCATCAGATAAAGGCTGGGCTAAGAAAATTGCAGGCATTATGGAACGTATTAAACCGTTTCGTGTAGAAGACTATACATATGCAAAAAAATTATCAAAGAATCCTGAAACATTAGATGTCGAAGCGTTATCAAATGAAATTCCGTATAAAATGTATGCAGACGGTTCAAGCACAAATGTTGTATCATCAGCTACTTACTACCAGGTACCTTATCCATTTAATTTGAAAATTAAAAGTAGACCAGATGTAGCTGTCGAGGAAAATAAAGTTGGTACAGTAACTCCTGGAACAACCATCTTTATTTATCGTGAAGATCCAAATGGATGGGTAGAATTCTCTTTTGAAGCTAATGGAGAAAAATATTGGACATTAAAAAATAAATTAAGTATGTAATTAAAAAGATCTATTGCACTAGTTTTAAAAGTATGGGATTGGACAATTGATTCTCTAGATTGGAAATACAGTAAATTACCCGTTGATGTAGCAGCTGCAAAGATTATTCAAAATGTCTTAGCAGGTGCGACATCCGCATGCTTTTTCGGGAAAATGTTGCGCAAAGTAGGTTCATTTTCAGCACTATCTCCTGGTTCACCGTAATCTTCAATGATGTAATCATTTCCATTTTTTATGACTGTCACACGGATTGGAAGTAAATGTCCTGCTTGAGGAACTGTCTGTGTTTCGCGGTTATATCCTTGCATGAGGGAATGGAGGTAGACATACATTTTTTCATCCTTCATTTCAGTTCCATAGATTATACGCGTCTCAAATTGTTTTTCTGTATGATTTAATTTGTCTTGATCCCAGGCAATGATACTTTCTGAAATAAGGGAATCTAGTTTGCTGTTTAGCGGAATGTCCGTTACATCCTTTGGATTATTTTGGACCGAATCACACCCTGTTGTAATGAAAACGAGTATGACAATACTTACGGTAATCATTATCTTTCTCAAAATCTTATTTTCATATGTTAATGCAAAACGTCTGCTCATTAATTCACTCCATTTCTCTTCGTGCCAATCAACCATTGACATAAATCATTTATATGACAATAGTAAAACCGATTTCATACTAGAAACTTATTCTATCCAAGGAAATATATTGCATTATATAATACATACTATACCATTCTTATACATAACGGGAGAGACTCTATGAGAAAAGTTATCATGTATTGCGGAATCTTTATTATGATTCTTTTAAGCGGTTGTGTCCGATTCGGAAAAGATACTACAGATACCATTTATCTCATTCCAGAAGCATACGAAGGAGACCTTTTGGTTCTATATAATGTTCCAGGAGCTGAGTTGTTGCCAGAAGAAGATGAGTTTCGTGTCGTTACTTTTTCTACAGACGGGACCGCAGTGACATCAACAGTTAATATGAAATATGGAGAAGTCAATGACACATATTACACAGTTAACAAGGAAGGTAAGCGTACTAAACTTGACGAAAGCTGTATACGCGTTGGTTCAAATGGAAGCACTACTGAAAACATTGGTAAAGAAAATGAGCATACATTCTCATACGCGAAATTGAAAGTAACAACTAGTGCATGCTCACAAAACTTTTCATCCTATGGCAGAGAAGTTCTAGAAAATCAAGAACACCCTGCAGAGAATAAGCTGAGGGACTTACTGGCTCATGTAAAAGAGAAGTATATGAAAGTGAAGGGCTAAATTTTAAAATTCTAAAAAGGGTGAATGGATGATGTTAGGGATAGGGTTGATTGTATTAAGTATTTTACTTGTCAGCATTGTATTTTTACCATGATGCTTTATTCCAAGTGAGACAGAAAACATGTAGTATTTTTATTCGTAATCATCCAAAAAAGAAAGAGGGATATTTGTTACAATCACGGCATTGTAGAAGAAATAGAATAAAAGAGGAAAATATATACTGTTACAAATTAATATTCCATGTGTTTTTTGAACATACATTACTTATCTTTAATGTATATATTGAATATATGAATATATTGTGTTATGATGTGAATTAGAAACTCGCGTGTTTCAAATACAACATTTTTATCTTTTTGATGACCTCTTATCTTTCCGTAAGAGGTCCTTTTTTTATCCCTCCGTATTGTATAGCCGCTAAAATACTATGAAAAGATACTAGAGACTACTACACTGTGATATCCTCTAGTATTTTTTCTTTATCTATATTATCTATTGTTAGGTAAACGACGAATTAGTACTTTTTGTATAATTTTCACAAAATAACTTTGAATCATTATTTATTTCAATATAAAGTAATGAAAGGACATATTTGACTATCGTCTTTAATTTTTCCGACAGCAAGCAAAGTTAGCATGTTTAATGCATAATCAGACGCCTGTAAATGAGCATTACTATTTAAATTTTTACCAGAGAGTAATTTAGTTAATTAGTAGAAAAAGGAAGGGGCCTATTTGGCTCCTTCCTTTTTCTCATACATACATAACGCTTGTTGACAACTTATGAAATAATAGCATTCATCGCTATTAAAATATAACATTAAAAGCAATTAATTAGATATGTAATTTTGCATATATTGTACTATTTCATGAATAGGAACAAAACTATTTATTCCTTTCTGTATGGAGACAAATAGATTTAGGTTTACTTAGGGTAAGAAGACCTGATCATTGATTGCTGGTTAAACCATATTTCTACGTATTTGAAACAAATTATTTCACTGAATTGTATGTTAAAGAGAGTGCGGGATTTATGAAATGTAGATTATTCCTTGATTTCTTACTCGTGATTTTACTTGGACATCGGAAAAGAAGTTACGTTATATACGATTTCAAAAGGGGATATTATTCAGTGCATCCAAAGATGCACTCCGTTTCCTGTTTCCTATCCTACTAAATTACCATTCCAAGCAAATTTCTTCTCTTTCAAACAATTCATCCATTGAATAAAGATAATTCGGCCATACGTATCGGAGGACATGAAACTTTCTTAATACCATTTGGAATATATTTCAATATACTTCCGATACTATAACAGATCGAAAATTTCTTTATTGGAGGTATATAATGGCATATCCATTTCGTAACTTAGTATTTGAAGGTGGCGGGGTAAAGGGAAGCGCTTACATAGGTGCCATCCGTGCACTAAATGAAGAAGGGATTTTACCAGAAATACAACGATTTGGAGGGACTTCAGCAGGAGCGATTACTGCATTACTTTTAGGTCTTTCCATTCCATTCGCAGATCTTGTAAAAATCCACAAAGACATGAATTTCAAAGCGTTTAAAGATGATGATTTTTCGATTGTACAAGATAACATTCGTTTGTTTTTTGATGGTTTTGGTATCTATAAAGGGGATTTCTTCACTGAGTGGGTAGGAAAGATCGTTGAAAAGTGGACAGGGAGTAAGGACACAACTTTTCAGCAGTTGTATGACAAAACAGGAAAAGACGTGTTTTTCCAAGGAACGAACGTTTCTACACACCAGCTTCGTACGTTTTCTCGCGAAACGACACCTGATGTCCCGTTAGTAGTTGCTGTGCGGATTTCGATGTCCATCCCATTCTTTTTTAAATCTGTGGAATGGGATAAAGATTATTATGTAGACGGAGGTGTACTCGATAACTACCCAATTCGTTTATTTGATCGGAAAAGTTTTGTGAATAAAGAAGAACACTTCACGACCACAGATACGATTGACGAGGTTAATAAACTGATAAGCAATATAGAGGATCATTCTACACTAAGAAGCTTACACACGAAATACAATGCATCTTTCTTTGATCCTACAGATGAAATTGTCTACAACAAAGAAACACTTGGTTTCCGTTTAGAATCTCAGGCGGAGGTTGCCATGTTAAAACATATCGCAACCTCAACAGAACATCATATTGGCCATTCTCTTATTCATTTTGCATGGAATTTGTCTCAAACCATGATCAAAGGTCATGAGAGCGGAAAAACCACCAAAGAAGATGCTGCCCGCACTGTATTTATTAATACATTCTTTACGTCGTCGTTTAATTTTGATATCACAGAAGAAGAAAAGAAAACACTCATGAATTCAGGTTATACTTCTACTAAAGACTATCTACATCAGTTTAATACGTCTGAAGTAAAATTGTTTAATCGACCATAAAGCCGAGTGCAATGCACTTGGCTTTTTTTAATCGTCCTGTAAATTCTTTTTTTAGTAGCTAATAAAAATTTAGATAGACTATGCATAGAACAAGAGAGAGGAGATAACAGAAAGTAATAAATATAAGTTTTGATGACTTCTTATTTTGTAAAACTAGGGTGTAGAAAGGGTGAAACAGGTGGAAGAAAAACGAATTATGATTTATACAATTTTTTGGCTAACACAGTACAAAAGAGAACCTTAAAACGGTGGATAGGAATGTATCAAAAAATGAATAGAGTAGCAAGGCGGATTTATTGTGGAAGTAGGGATTTTCCTTTTTCTTTCTACTGATAATAAAGCGTTATGTAGACTGGGGATGTATAAGGTATTCATTGCTATTCCTTCAAAATGCTGATGTTACATCACATTAAAATAACCTCTAATTTAAGTATTGAAATTCTCTAAATCTCGATGTATTATATTCTTGTATTTTCTCACTTTGCGAAGCCTAGAAAACATCATCATTTCTGAAAGAACTCGAACTCTAGCCGGTTCTTTGAATTTACTTGAACTTATTTTTGAATCATTGTATTATATTTTCGAGTCTTACTCATATAAATCATTATCAGGAGAATCTGCAAATTTGCAGGTTCTTTTTTATTTTATTGAAAGTAAAATTTTAGCCAGTCGTTTATTTTCATATTGTTGGTTTTTATACGTGTTTGGTAAAAAATCAATGTGTTGCAAAAAAATACTATGCTGAAATCTAGTTCGGTATAGCAATGTGCATATAAAAGATCTCACTTTGCTATATCCCCTAAAAAGAGTCATAAAAATCTATATTTTTTTAATTCAGTTGCATACTACAAAACTTCTTTTAAAAGAAATGTATGTACATACACATTATATTTTGTTCTATAACTCTCTAACTTTTGTTCACGATAGTCTGTTAAGTACAGGATTATTGGCGGGTGGTGCAATAGGTGCAGAAGATGTGAAAACAAATGAAAAAGTACAAGTTGCTGTTGCAGGTAAAGAGGGAAATATGACGTATAAAGAAATTGATAAAGCAGAATCTCCATTGTTATTTGGAATGTATCCTTTATGTTAAGATCCTAATAAGAAGTTAGTTTTTTTTGATAATTAATATTTATACAAAATGTATAATTAATATACTAAAACGTTTTTAAATTTTATTAATGTATTCCTTTTCATCTGAATGAATTATTTATTGCAACAGGTTTCCCGTTCAAAACAAGATGTTCAAACAAAAGACAATATAAGTATCTTTATAATGATTTTTCAATATAATCAATGTGTTTATGAAAGGAACTCTGTGTTATTTTTGCTTTTTTACTAACTAATACAGCTTCAAACAAAGGACACAATTGCTACATACTAAGTATAATTTATTACCTATTCAAAATTCTGTCTATTCAATCTTTCTAAAAATAAAAAAAGATTAAACTTATAAATATACAAGTTATAATGAGGGCGTCGAGACACAATTTATTACCTCTAGAGAAAATATCAAACCTCGTTTTGGATTAAAAATTCTAAACAACTTGCCAGTAATTTTTTAAAATTGGACATACTGATATGATTACTATACGGAGGATAGCGGATTAGAAGGGAAGTTTATTCAACTCAATAAAGAAAGCGTTATCAAACAAAACTTGTTTTGAATCGATCATTCTAATAACTTAGATTCAACTACAGCTAAAAATAATAAATTATGGGGGTGCTTATATGAACATGAATGTAGCATCTATTAAAGAAAAAAAGATTGTTAAATACAAAAGTTGTTTTGATGTGATTGGGCCCATAATGATAGGCCCTTCAAGTTCACATACTGCAGGTGCTTTGGCTATTGGAACAGTTGCTAATAAATTATTTCAAGGTCTTCCCAAAAAAGTTGTGGTAAAGTATTATGAATCATTTGCTGAAACCCATAAAGGTCACGGAACTGATTTTGCAATTATTGCTGGTATATTAGGCTTAGCTGCTGATGACAGCAAAGTGCCAGATGCTATTAAAATAGCAGAGTCTAAGGGAATTGACATTACCTTTATTGAACAATTGGGTAATAGTCCTGCTGGTCATCCAAATACGGCAGATGTATATGCAGAGGATGAAAGTCGAAGTATTAGAGTAATGGGTATTTCGGTCGGTGGTGGGTTGATTGAAGTCAAAAATGTTGAAATTGATGGATTTAGCTTAAATCTGCAGGGGCCATTGCCAGTTGTTATTGCGATTTCAGAAAGAGCTGACTTTGAATTTGTTTTACGCAGGATCTTTAAACAATATGATGTGGAAATTAACAACTTTCATAGTTTGGAAGATAAAACAAAATATTTATATGCATTCGCTTTGGATTCGATATTGCCAGGTAATGCTCAGAAGGAATTAGGAGATTTAAGCAATATAGCTAATCTTATTATTCTTTAGTCACATTAAGGAGTGAAAAATATGCATATGGCCATAAAAGAAATTGTGGATGCAGCTAATAAAAGCCAAAAGCAAATTTATGAATTAGCAATCGAACAGGAAATCAAACAAACTAAAACTTCTTATGAAGAAGTATGGAGTAAAATGGAACGAAATTTAGCGACTATGCAACATGCAATAAATAAAAGTATCGAGGGCGACGGTGTATTTTCTCCAACAGGTTTGACCGGAGGGGATGCTGTAAAAATTAAAAACTATCGAGAAAATAGGAAAACTCTTTCTGGAGATTTGATGGTGTTAGGGATTCAAAGTGCTATCGGTGTTAATGAAGTAAATGCTGCATTAGGAGCTATTTGTGCAACTCCAACAGCAGGTGCGAGTGGGACGATTCCGGGAGTCCTATTTAGTATTAAAGATACGTTGCAGTTAAGTCATGAAGATATGATTCATTTTCTATTCACTTCAGCGTTATTTGGAACGATAGTCGCAAACAACGCTTGTATTTCAGGAGCGTATGGAGGATGTCAAGCTGAAGTAGGAAGTGCCTCAGCGATGGCGGCTGCAGCTGCGGTAGAAGCTGCGGGTGGAACGCCACAGCAATCTTCTGAAGCTTTTTCGATTGCATTACAAAATTTACTCGGTTTAGTTTGTGATCCGGTCGCTGGTTTGGTAGAAATTCCTTGTGTAAAGAGAAACGCCATTGGAACGGCAAATGCTTTAGCAGCAGCGGACATCGCATTAGCCGGCGTAAACAATCTCATCAATGCTGACGAAGTGATTGAAGCCATGTATAGAGTTGGAAGACAGATGCCTCGCGAATTAAGAGAGACAGGTTTAGGTGGTATTGCAGCTACGCCTACAGGAATTTCCATTAAAAATAAAATCTTTGGGGAGAAACAATCAAATCAATAAGTTATCGAGTATATTGTGAAGTTTTCAACAATTTTCACTCTATTGTTCGCCTAAGGATGTCTGTATATTGGGGGAGTTATCAATAAAATATACTACTATATAATTAAAATATTTTATAAGTGGTAACAAACCCTTCAGGTTGATGCTTCGCTAATTTTTTGATTTTTATTAACCTAGAAGGGGGATATTCGTTGTGGGGCACTATATAAGCTATTCATTTTTCAAGAACGGTCTATATTCCTATATCTTAAAAAGAGAATTAAGAATAGGACACAAGGAGGAATTATTATATGGATGGGAATACTGCAAAAAACATAGAATTTCAAGCTGATAACACTGCAGTAAAAAATGAGAAATATCTAGACCCTAAAAAGTGGCATAAACAGGATACTACCTGGGCATTGAGCCTTTTTGGAACAGCAATTGGAGCAGGAGTACTCTTTTTACCGATTAATGCAGGTTCAGGTGGTTTATTATCATTGCTGTTAATTACCATACTTGCATATCCTGTTATGTATTATTCACATAGGGCGCTTGCTAAAATGATTTACGCTTCGAACTCTGCCGATGAGGGGATTACAGGTACAATAAGAGAGTATTTTGGAAATAAGGCAAGTATCATTTTTAATATTGTATATTTTGTCTCCATTTATACGATCGTGCTGATGTACTCGGTCGCACTTACAAATACCGCTAGTAGCTTTATCGTGCATCAATTGCACATGTCGGAGCCTCCAAGGTCCATTTTATCGCTTGTTTTAGTACTCGGTCTTATCGCTATACTAAATTTTGGTCAAGATATAACTGTAAAGATCATGAGCATGCTAGTGTATCCTTTTATAGCTTCTCTACTTTTTATCGCAATATCTTTGATTCCACAGTGGAATACGTCAATGCTTAGTTTTTCAAGTGTTTCTACTGCTTCAACAGGAACAGGATATTTAGGAACGATATGGATGATACTTCCAATCATAGTATTCTCGTTTAATCATTCGCCTATGATTTCGTCATTTGTTATGAAACAGAGAGCTACGTATGGAATAGATGCTACTGATGCTAAATGTGCTCAAATACAAAAAGTTTGTTATATTATGACATTCGCAGTTGTTATGTTCTTTGTTTGGAGCAGTACCTTAAGTTTAACTCCAAATGATCTTAAGGTGGCAAAAGAACAGAACTTGTCAATCCTATCATATCTTGCTAATGAGCTTAATTCGCCAGTAATCACTATTGCAGCTCCTATCATTGCATTTGTGGCTATTACAAAGTCTTTCCTTGGTCATTATATAGGAGCGTATGAGGTAATGCGTGACATGATTATCAAGTCCAGTAAAAAACGTGGGAAAGATATAGGAGAAAAAACAGTTAAGACAATGATTCTTACTTTTGTCGTATTAACATGCTGGTATGTTGCTTATACAAATCCAAGTATTCTTGGAATCATTGATGCCCTTAGCGGTCCGCTAGTTGCTGCTATCTTATGTATACTACCAATGTATGCAATCCATAAAGTATCAGTACTTGCTAAATACAAAGGGAAATCTAGCAATGTATTTGTCATTATTATAGGTATTCTTACTGTCCTAGCAAGTATTAAGTCATTATTCTAATCCACTATTGTTAGTATCGATGTAAAAACCGTGGGGTATGGAAAAAAGAAAGATTCTTATCGGAACTGAATTCTATATTGTTAAACTAAAGAAATCATGGTTTTGGACAAACTCCTCACATTGGAGAGTTTGTCTTTTTTTATCATTTTAGCCAAGAAGACCCCTTCCTCAAGGAACGCAAAATAAGTAGGTGGGAGATGAATTAGCTAAAATGATAAACTGGTGACCCCGTATGTAGAAGTAAAAAAGGGGGAAACTATTGTATAATTATCGATAATTTAGGGGGCGCCAAATGAAACATAATAAAGAAGTAACACTTGGGGATTACGTTGAATTTTCATATCGTAAAAATCATAATTTGAAATTAATGGGATTTGTGGTGAATGTTTTACAAAATACAATTGTTGTAGATATTGCGGAAAGAATGGATATCGAGGTAGATGATTTTAGGCAAGTTGTAAAGCATGGTTATTATAATAAAGTGGTTCATAAGCAAATAAAGAATAGTGTTTCATAAAAAGTGCTCCTATATATATAAATTTAGGAGCACTTTTTATGGAGAGAATTTTCGCAAAGATTTTTTTGTCTGAGGTATAAAATTTTCATATAAAAATACGTTTTGAAGATATTTTCTTATTTGTTAATTAATAATTTTTTCAATCTTTATAGCTGTTATGGATTTAAAATATTATTCATAAGAATTTCACATAATTTTATTAAAAAGAAAAATACTAATACTTGTTTTAATACTTTACTTCGAGTCATTAAAACAAATTTACTAACTACGAAACAAGGAGGCATCACTGTGGACATTCGTGAAGGATTAATTCCAACAGCTTTAGGTACAGCAGTGACAGCAGCAGGTTATGCTCTTAAACAAACTCGTGGAACTAATAAAATGATTGCAAGTACAGTATTTGGTTTTGGTTTAGCACACGTCGTTTTAGGTGTAATCGATCTTGTTGAACATCGTCGTTAGAACGAAAGGCAAGCATTGATATATGCTTGCCTTTTTGGGAGTACATTTATTATTCATTTTTCAAAATATGTTTGTATGGCGTAATCATTATCAATGTAATTAAATAGTTACACTACAAGGAAATTAGAAAGTAAAACTGTGAGCATTGAATTTTATGAAATGAGATGGTGATGGAATGGAATTTTCTTCTGAAAGTAATACGTATCATGCTGGTGACATTGTTTATATTTTTTACCGAAATCCTCATACTCAAGACGTAGCTAACATACAAGCTGCAGCAGTTGTAAATAATCCTGAAAGACCTAATGAATTAGCACTATTTCTTTACGAAACGTATTATCCACTAACAAATGAGATGGCTATATATGCTACCGAAGATGAGGCAAACCAAGCTTACACTTACTATTATGGTGATATTTCAGAGGGGATGTTTGAATGAATAAGCCATTTATGCCTAAGCTCGTATATTTTGAACCGAAAGCATTAGATTATCCTTTGGGGAAAGAGCTGTTTGAGAAGTTTTCAAAGATGGATGTTGAAATTCGACATACTACTTCCCATAATCAAGTAAGAGATTTGCCAGGGGATAACGATTTTCAAAAGTATCGAGTAGCAAAATCCACGCTGGTTGTTGGTGTTAGAAAAACACTGAAATTTGATACTTCCAAGCCTTCAGCAGAGTATGCAATTCCTTTTGCAACGGGATGTATGGGGCATTGTCATTATTGTTATTTACAAACAACGATGGGAAGTAAGCCTTATATACGAACGTATGTAAATGTTGAAGAAATTTTAGATGCTGCTGATAAATACATGAAAGAGCGTGCACCTGAAGTAACAAGATTTGAAGCGTCGTGTACTTCAGATATTGTAGGAATCGATTATTTAACGCATACCCTTAAACGGGCCATTGAGCATTTTGGAGAATCTGAATATGGGAAATTGAGATTTGTTACGAAATTCCACCATGTAGATCATTTACTTGATGCTAAACATAATGGAAAAACAAGATTTCGCTTTAGTGTAAACGCTGATTATGTGATTAAAAACTTTGAACCAGGAACTTCTCCCTTAGCTAAACGAATTGAGGCAGCAGGAAAAGTAGCTAGAGCTGGATATCCTCTTGGTTTCATTGTAGCTCCTATTTACCTGCATGAAGGCTGGAAGGAAGGATACTATCATATGTTTGAACGCCTAAATGCTGAATTACCTCTTGATGCACGGGATGATATTACATTTGAATTTATTCAACATCGTTTTACAAAGCCAGCTAAGAGAGTAATTGAAAAAAACTACCCGATGACAAAACTAGAATTAGATGAAGAGAAAAGAAGGTATAAATGGGGGAAATATGGAATCGGAAAATACATTTATCAAAAAGAAGAAGAAGAGGATATAAAAAACTATCTGTATTCCTATATGAAACAGTTCTTTCCTAATGCAAAACTAGAATATTTTACATAAAAGAAACGAAAAAAATTCATTACATCATCAATCTAAAAAATTACTCACTCAAAAAAGTGATATTGGTCAACAATTCGCTAATAAATCATTTGAAAAATTTATATACGAAAGTCTTTTATGTAAAAATATGTTTCATTATGAACTGAATCCCAACAGTTAAACAGAAAAATACAGCGGTTGTATGAATATAAGTCCGGTATTGTACCGGGCTCATTCTTTTTAACGTTGCATCAATTCTTTTGTGAACATATTAATTTGAACATGTTTAAAAACGAACCATCTTTTGACAATGGTATTAGCGCTTTAGAAAGAACTTTCATAAAAAATGGTACTAATAATCCCTCCAAGTATTACTCCCATAGTAGAACCTAATAACAAAAATCTAATTGTTTAATTAGTAATTCTAATCTACCATTTTTTGCTGTACTATCAACTAAAGAAACAGTAAATGGTTGTTGAAACATATTAGAAAATCGAGCAATTAAAGACATAATATTATATTTAGCAAAAGCCGATGAAACTAAAGCTAATTTCGCTCCAACAAGTTGAACTCCATATCCTAAAACTTCTATAGAAGTCATAAGCATTAAAAATAAAAAGATACAAATTACTTTAAAAGTAATAAACTCCATAATCATACCCCTTAAGTTTCTATAAATACATAACTCAATAATTATATTAAAAATATTCAATATTTTCATTAAAATATAAATCGATTTCTATTTTATAATCAAAAACTATACTCTTTTATTTTGAATGATGGCATCACCTTTTATTAGAATTGTCCCTTGGTTTAGCAAATGTTTTTTTGTAAATAATATATTTGTTAAACCATTAATTAAGGGGGACTAGTATGCCGCAGGATCGAAAAGAAGAAGTGCAAAACGATACATATGAAGGAAAAGAGGTTATGCCAGATAATCCACAATATCTACCGCGTCACGTGCAAATGGAGCTGCCTCCCGAATTTTCTATAAATCCTCTTTTTGCCCGCAAAGGAGAATCAGTCGTTCCGCGCTTTCACATGCCTGATGAAGGCATGTTACCAGAAACAGCGTATCAAATCGTCCATGATGAAATGACTCTTGATGGCAATGCACGCTTGAATCTTGCAACATTCGTTAGTACATGGATGGAACCTACCGCAGAGCACTTATATGCTAAATCATTTGATAAGAACATAATTGATAAGGACGAATATCCACAGACAGCTGAAATTGAGGAGCGGTGTGTCCGCATTTTAGCCAACCTCTGGCATTCCCCCAGCCCCCTTACAACTATGGGCGTTTCAACAACTGGATCGTCGGAAGCCTGTATGCTCGGGGGGCTTGCGTTAAAGAGACGCTGGCAAAATGCACGAAAAAGAGAGGGTAAGCCGGTGGATCGGCCTAATATTGTGTTTAGTTCTGCTGTTCAAGTCGTTTGGGAAAAATTTGCGAACTATTGGGAGGTTGAACCACGCTATGTGAAGGTTAGCCCTGAGCATCCCCGATTAGATCCTCAAGGGGTCCTTGCAGCCGTGGATGAAAATACGATTGGTGTGGTACCGATTCTCGGTGAGACTTATACCGGACTTTACGAACCGGTTGCCGCCATTGCAAAAGCGTTGGACGATTTACAGGAGAGGACGGGACTCGACATTCCTATGCATGTAGATGCGGCTTCGGGCGGATTTATAGCACCGTTTCTTCAACCAGATTTAGTCTGGGATTTTCAGTTGCCGAGGGTGAAGTCCATCAATGTATCGGGACATAAATATGGATTAGTCTATCCTGGCTTGGGTTGGATAATTTGGCGGGAAGCTGATGATCTCCCCGATGATTTAATCTTCCGCGTCTCCTATTTAGGCGGAAACATGCCGACTTTTGCCCTGAATTTTTCACGTCCTGGCGCACAAGTGCTCCTACAATATTACAATTACCTGCGTTTGGGGAAAAGTGGGTACTATGATGTCCAAAGGGCTTCTCAGAAGGTCGCTCTTTTTCTTAGCAAGGCAATTCAGGAGATGGAACCGTTCGAACTTTTGTCCGATGGTTCGGATATTCCGGTTTTCGCTTGGCAACTGAAAAAAGGTTACACATTAAACTGGAACCTTTATGATTTATCTCGACAATTGCGTGTGTTCGGCTGGCAAGTACCCGCATATCCATTGCCTCCAGACCTAGAAGCAGTGACGATTATGCGCGTTGTGGTTCGAAACGGGTTTTCTATGGATCTCGCGCATTTATTTTTGAGGAACCTCAAACAGGCCGTTGCCTTTCTGGATTCCTTGGATGGACCTATGCCACATGATACGAAATGTGATAATGGGTTTCATCACTAATTGGGGAGCAGCTCTCGTCGTCGTTAAGTTGAGCTCAACACTCATAACTTTTCGAGCTATCGACTGGGAAGAGGTACAGAAAAGCTGATGGTTTCAACCAAGGGATACATGATGATAGGTGATGAACAAATTGATGCCTGAGGGCTTTACAATATCAAATCATACGCCCAGTTTTCAGAAATCTATTGGCTTTTCTTCTGGTTTCGAAAGACACAATTCAAATCTGTTGAAGAGTTAAAGAAATTTGTAGCTAGTATTTCCTTTTGGGAGGTACCATTACCTGCTTTAGGAGTTACTCCACCATTACATTGGATTTTATCGGATAAATGGGGTGAATCTATTGTATTAGAATCGACAAGGAGTAGTGACTAATAGTCCTGAGTTTAATTGGCATTTACAAAATTTAAGACAATATATAGGTCTTAAATCGCAGCCATGCGAGGGGGATATACCATTAAGTACTTTTGGACAAGGTTCAGGTTCAATGGGACTTAATGGAGATTTCACCCCACCATCAAGGTTTATACGAGCAGCGTATGGTAAATAAAATATTCAGGGTATAGATAACGAAGAAGAGGGTATATCGGTCATTTTTCGTATTTTGTAAAATTGTGAGGTTCCAAAAGGAGGAGTAATAACGGAAGAAGATACATTAGATAATACTATTTATACAAGCGCAACGTGCATGGAGTCTGGTACATATTATTATCATATCTATGATTGTAGATAAATTATTGCCCTTCGATATTAGTAACAGGATAGCTGCTTAACGATAAAAATGAATTTGCCAATTTTCTTGCAAAATGTAACGGATGCTCTACCGATTGGATATGAATATACATAATTAAGGGATTCATGTATAACCAGTGATTATGTAAAGCACTGACAATAATTCCTTGTTGTACAATTGATTTCATAAATGCAGGGATCTCTTCTTGTAGAACCGCGATTTCTCCTAAATTTAATGCATTGCCATTTTGATCCAACGATTCAAAACTTACTCCGACGGGAACTACATAGGCACTTGGTTTTCCTTGAACCAGGACCTTAAAATTGCGGTGAAAAGACACCGAACAACCACCTTGATTTATTTTACTCTTTCCTTTAAGAATTGCAGCAAATTGATCAGAAATGAAATTTAAATTAGACATAAGTTCAATTCCTTTCCCGTGCTAAATTTATCCATTTAGAAATTTAATTTAAAAAATGTAGTTCCTTCTTTTAAAGAAAAGAACTACTTATAAACAACTTTTCTCTAAAATAAACAGGCTGATATGTGTAATTTGTACCCTGTTTATTTTAGAGGAAATATAAATGTTATTTCCCAACAAACATAACTTAATGAATCCTTTCTATATATCATTATAAAAAATTCATAAAGTAGGCAATTGTACATCTTTATTTTATGTAGGTTAGATAAATATGTGTCTTAATAAGTCTGTGCTTTCTTTATGAAATTCTTATTGGTAATTAATACAACAATAAATTTAATATATTTTAATGATTGTATAGGGTAAAACTTAAGTTGTTTTTTCATTTTCTCTTTTACAATTGCTTGTGGTCCTTTGTTAAAATTGTAGTAATATATTGAACTGTATATAAAGATAGATATTTTAAATTTTTCATCCTAAAATAACTTACTATATCTAGCTAAAAATGTTGTTTTTTCAATGAAGAAGTAAATTTTGGGTGTATGGTTTTATTGGTTATATTAAGTGTTTTGTTAATGTTAAACATAACTCTTATTGCACATACATTTTTTTAAATCGAAAAGAAGAATTTATTCGTCTGTCAAATTCTATGTTAACTGGTAAAACAGACTAATTTTAGATGAAAGATTCTATAATAAATCTGGAGAAACAAAAATAAT
Source organism: Bacillus sp. FSL R9-9497 (assembly GCF_038005805.1). NCBI lineage: Bacteria > Bacillati > Bacillota > Bacilli > Caryophanales > Bacillaceae > Bacillus > Bacillus sp. FSL R9-9497. Next base: position 2,400,312 of record NZ_JBBOTY010000001.1, read on the forward strand.
TGAAAACATTTGAGCATGGAGATAAAAAACGCTTAACGAAGGATATTTCAAAAGAGATGGAGCAAAGGATTCAAAAATCAATAAAGCTTGTTCAAAAAAAATATAAGGTGGATGTATTAGCATTAGGAGAAGTATATAAGCGGAATAATTATAAAGAATGGAAGAAAATAAGTAAGAATTGGGATCAAGGTGAAAATTATTTTAGTAATGCTGACATTAATGTTTATGTTCATCTAGTAATTGAACATTCAGGCTCAGCTTTACCGAAGAGAGTGAAATAAGGTGATTTAAGTCGTTAGCGGATTAGAAATACGCTAAACGATATTAATGCTGGTTCTGCATTTTCAATCAGTGCAGACTTATGTACTTTAAACGTGATTAATAAATTATATTTGGCTTATTATGATCCTTTGGTTAGCACTAGTTAGAGTTATAGTAAAAATATTAAGTAGAAACGACTTATTTTTAATAATAAGAGGAAATATGTTACTGAAAAGTAAGGAGACAAATTATTACTTTTCTAAAGAGTAATTAGGTCCGTACAATGATGCATTAAAGTGATTCATAAGGGATTCTGAATGCTAAGAGAGTGAGAATGCATTACAAAAGAAAGGTGCATAGGCGCCTTTCTTTTTTTGAAGGGATTTTTTGTTACGAGTTAGTACAAAATTGGGTTCAGGGGGTACTATAAAATTTTAGCTTGATGGCGATGGGGTAGCATCCACGTCTATCAACATCACTACACCTATATTTAATACTGAGTTACGTGCCTTTAATCAAGTGAAAAACAAGACCCATTTTGTAAAAACTGAAACCAACGTTTTCTAAACTGAACTTGAGCCATATCTGCATGAACATGGGCCTCCATTTTTAAAGCTTCTGGTATAGGTCTAGGATGTTGACTTTCTACAATAATTTGATCCTCTTTTAGTACTCTTAAACTAAATTCAGCTAAAATTTGGTCTAGTAAAGGGAAGTACTTTAAAAATGTCCTTCCGGTATATCCCATAATTAATGTCTCTTCTTCATCAATTGGTGTAAACGTAATGTACTGAATAAATGACTCATTCTCCTGTTTGCCACTGTGAAGCATCCACTGATGTGGGAATTTGTATTCAAGGTAAGCATTACCATTTGAGAATATAAACTGATCCAGTGTTCCCTCCAGCTTATAATTGGTTGATTCGGCTTTTGTTTTTCTACCAATCGTTTTTTTATGTACATAAGCAAGATGAGCAATATCCAGCACAGATTCGATTGATCGAGTAAGGTGTGCATTCCAAGTGGCGTGGAAGAAAGAGAGTTTAAAAGGAGTGTTCTCCATTACATGAAAAGTTTTCCATTCAGGTGGAGTTTCCTCACTATTAGGGTATATCCAAATCAACCCAATCTTTTCTTTTACAGGGTATGAGAAGGTATGAGCAAATTTCGGGATAGGTTTATTGGGTTGGGATGGAATTCTTACACAAGTACCACAACTATCGAACTCCCAACCATGGTAGGGACAGACTAGTTTACCATTTACTACTTGTCCCAGTGATAAGTCAGCGCCACGATGAGGGCAGTAAGGTGATAGAGCCTGAACTTCGCCTTTTTCATCCCGATATAATACAAAATCTTTGCCAGCAACTCTTTTTTTTACTGGAATCTTTTTTATATCTTTTACATAACTCACAGCATACCAATTACGTGGGAATACTCTATTTATATTTAGAGTCATTTATTTTCTCCTTCTTTTTATTCACCTAGTAGATATTAGTGGTGTCTACTGTATACTGTCTATTCTATGCTATAAAATATTTTAAATGTTCGTTTAAAATTAATAAATCTACAGTTTGATCAAATCATTATGAAAGCCTGTATAATCTCTCTAAATGTAACAAAAATGACTATAGTACAATAGATTTTAAAAAGGAGAAAGTCTTATTTTATTGAAAATTGAGATATTAAGCAATATTCCTATTGCTATTAAATTCACCATTAAAGAACTTCCACCAAAACTTACAAATGGAAATGGAGTACCTGTAAGAGGAAATAGTCCCGTAATACCACCTAAATTTACAACTGATTGCATACCAATCATACATCCTATACCAATTGCTATAAAACTGCCGAAAGGATCTACACATAATTGTGCAATTTTTAAGGAGCGAAGTACTATAGTCAAAACTCCAACCAATAGAATAAATACACCAATAAATCCTAGTTCTTCAGAAACTATTGCCATTATAAAATCAGTGTGTGGTTCTGGAAGATAACCTGTTTTTTGTATGCTATTTCCAAATCCACGACCAGTGATTCCTCCAGAGCCCATGGCAATAAAAGAGTTTACAAGCTGGTATCCATTTCCTTGCGCATCAAGAAAGGGATTGAAAATCGTAGTAATACGTGTCTTTTGAACTTCTGATAAACTATATTGAATCAAATAATATAAAATAGGTAACCATAAAATAGAACCGATGGTAGTTCTTTTGATTAGTAGATTTATATTTATTCCTGAACAAAGAAATATGCTAAAACCTATACCTAATATTAAAAGTGCAGATCCTAAATTTGGTTGTTTAAAGATAAGAAAAAAAATTGTAGCTAAAAAAAATAAAAGTTTTCCGATACCACGCCAGTTATTTTTAGCTTGTTCTTGTCGCAATGCAAAAAAACGGGCTGTTACAAGTATTGTTCCTAACTTAAGAAATTCAGCTGGCTGTATTCCAAAGATCCATGATTGAGCATTATTTACCACTTTTCCTTTCCATAAAACCATAATTAATAAAAAAATCCCCCCAACCATAATACAGATTGAGACTATTCGTTTTTTCCATATTTCATATGGGAGTAAAGCACAAATTATTAATCCTATTGTTCCTAAAAGTAGCTTTGTTAATTGAGAATCAACAAAATGTCTACTGTTATAACCGTAATGTTGAACAGCGACAATGGAGCTTGCACTATACATCATGATAATACCTAAAGTACATGTTATGAATAGAGGAAGGAGCAATAGATAATCGATTTTTAATATTTTTTTCATTTTAATATCCTCCTGATTTAAAACAAAACATAATATTACATTTGCTAATGAATAGAATCTTGTTCTCGTTAATTACTAAATATGACTTTTGTTTAGGAAGATTCTATCGCTTATTCCCTGTTTTTTACGCAAAAATCCCCCTAGTATGTAACTAGAGGGATTCAAAATGGCATGACTAAATAAGGCTTTTTTCCCTCTAGTAGAGCTTTGGCACTATACAACGTAAAGTAATGAAAATTCATTACTTAGCTATCTTAAGAAGAGCCTTAATCCGACAATTCCTGTTCTACCCATTGGCGTCTTTCGACATTTTTGGGCAATAGCCTGTGTTTGCATAGGAGCCTCACCTAACAGGTTAAGCAATATAAATTTTATGTGTTTGTTTCGTGTAGCAAGCATAAATATATTTTTTTTGCTTGTCAAGCAACCATATTGCTAATTTTATTTGTTTTATTGCTTTATAGTCCTTTGAGAAATGATATGAAAAAATGTCTGTAATCATTCTGTATAAGTACATATTTTTGACTTGTAGTGTATCGTTTGATTAAGTAGTTTAACCATATAAATTTGATAAACAGTAAAGAAGATTTTAATCATAAAAGAAGATTTTTTGTGAATGTTCTTTTTGTATACAGAATGACTAATTATTCATCTTTTGTTATAAAGTTGGAATTTGATTAAAAATAATAAGTTTCATATGTTTTATTACGTTTCTTCGAATTAAATCTATTTGAATTCTATGTTTTTTAAGGGGAATTTTAAATTTATAATAAAATATAATTTCATTTTCTATAAAAGATTTTTTTATAAATGGAATTGAAAGTCAGTTGACAAATATTAAATTCTGGTTTAAATTTTGAAGTAATTCAATAAACTTTGTTAGGTGAGGCTCCTGTATAGAGAAACGCTGCTGCCCAAAAATGTCGAGAGACGCCAATGGGTCAACAGGAACGGTCGGATTAAGGCCCTTCTTAATGTAGCTGGTTATAAAAACCTATGCTATACAGTGCTAAAACTCAACGAGGGAGTGGTATACGATTTGATAGAAAGGCACCTCTGTGATTTCGGCAGAGCTGTCTTAATAATCATTTATTTGTATTGTGAAAAAACCTTTACTCCTTTTTGAGTAAAGGTTTTTCTGTTTAATGTTATTTATTTTTATCTTGTCTATATTCAAAAAGGAGGTAATTCTAACTAATGAATTGATTGCAATGTAACTATTATTGCTCTAATAAAAAATTTAAGACAGATAAAATAAAACAAAACCACTCATGAAACTCTAGAGTCTCCCTTAGCAATATGAGGAGGAGTTAGCATGAAGAAATTATTAAAGGAATTACTTATAACCAAAAATAACTTGGATGCAGAGAAAGTTTTACGTCTTCCGTCGTATGATATTGCGCAAGAAGTAAAACAGTTTTCAATTGAAGATCAAGTCATATTACTAAATACGATTCCTGTATTAAAAAGCTCTAAAGTTCTTCAATATATGAGTGCAGAAGAAAAATATAATATCTTAATTCACTTATCTGAAAATAAAGCTAAAAAGTTACTGAATTTACAACCGATTGATGAATTAGTAGATTTACTTCTAGCGGTTCATCCGGAAGAACAGGCCAAATTAATGGCGTATCTAGATAAAATTACAAAACATAACGTAAAAAAATTAATGACTTTCAAACCTGAAACGGCAGGAAGTCTTGTTACAAGTGATTTTGTTGCAGTTAGAGGAAATTGGTCAGTAAAAATGACATTGAAGTACATTAGGGAACATTCTGAAAATGTAGAATCAATATCTTATAGTTATGTTCTTGATAGTCATGGTTATCTTGAGGGAATCGTTTCCATACATGAGTTATTACTAGCAGCAGATGAAGAGATATTATCTACTATCATGATGCCAGAGGTAATTTCAGTACACGCTGAAGTTGACCAGCAAGAAGTTGTAAAAAAGCTACTGAATTATAATTTAGCAGCAATACCTGTCACAACAGCAAATAATAAAATGATTGGTATTATAACATTTGATGACGTAATGAATGTTATGGAAGCAGAAGCTACAGAAGATATTCAAAAGTTAGGCGGAAGTGAACCATTGAATCAATCTTACTTTGAAGCTAGTATTTGGAGCATTTTCCTAAAACGTCTACCATGGTTATTACTTCTTTTTGTTGCTGAGGCATATACAGGTACAGTATTAAAGTATTTTGAAGACGAAATTGAAACTGTAGTTGCCCTTGCTTTCTTTGTTCCATTATTAGTAGGCACTGGAGGGAATACAGGAACACAGGTTGTAGCAACAATTACTCGTGCAATTGGTATTGGAGAGTTAAAATTTAAAGACATTTTCCGTGTAATGAAAAAAGAATTTGCAATTGGTATGCTTCTTGGACTTGCACTTGGGATAGCTGGGCTCATTCGTGCTTATATGTTAGGAGTTGGAGCAGAAGTTGCGCAAGTTGTAGCAATTACTTTATTATTTATTGTTATTTGGGCTTCTCTTGTAGCAGCTGTTTTACCTTTAATTCTAAGAAAATTAAAACTAGATCCTGCAGTTGTTTCAGGTCCATTTATTACAACATTTGTTGACGGAACAGGATTAATAATTTACTTCATGGTTGCAAAAACGTTATTAAATTTATAAATATACACTAAAAAAACGAAATCCGGAATAAGTATGTTGCCTTAATTGCTAAAACATAGTGGGGAATTCAGGCATGAGGAAATCAAACACTTTTGTCTTTAGATAAATAATATTTTAATGGATTTATTGAATGTAATGAATGCTGGAGGATAAAACTATGAAACATCTAAGAAAAATCTTCAAACGAATTTTGCTTCTATTTTCTATTTTAATGATTATTGGCGTAGGAATACTATTTGGTACTAGCTATGGCCGAGAGCTTCGTATAACAATCGCTGGGAGTATATTAACTTCTCAGCATCCACAATATGCGAAATATACATTCCTATCCCAAAAGGAACTAGATAAACTGCAAGATAGAATTAATCATCCAAAATGGTCAAACAGTGATGAGCATATTTATAAAAAAATAGTAGGAAAAAGATTAGAAGAATTAAAAAATCAGCCATTAGAAATTGATGTAGAAACAATTAAAAGTAATAAAGATAGTCGCTTTCTTTTCGAAGGAAAGTTAGTAACAATTAGTAATCCTTTCAATGTTAAACTTGTTAGCCATCAAGGAACACAGGGTGCTAACAGGGGAGAAAAAATTAGTGTAATGGCAAAACGTAATCATGCACTTGTTGCTGTGAATGCAAGTGGATTTGCTGACGAAACAGGAAGGGGTGGAGGAAATGTTGCTACTGGAATTGTGATAGAAAATGGGAAAGCTATTGATACAAATATGGATAGAAATGCCCCTACAATTATTACGGGATTAACAAAGTTTGGTCAAATGATAACAGGAAATTATTCAACCCAACAACTGTTGGATAAACAAGTTGTTTCCGCAGCTGGATTTATGCCACAGTTAATTGTAAATGGAGAAAAAATGATTACAGAAGGAGACGGCGGTTGGGGGTCGGCTCCAAGAAGTATTATGGCCCAAAAAGAAGATGGTACAATTATGTTTCTAGTTATTGACGGTAGACAGACACATAGTATAGGAGCTACGTTGAAAGAGTGTCAAGATATTCTATATGAAAAAGGAGCTATAAATGCAATGGCAATGGATGGAGGTTCTTCTGCTACGCTATATTTAGGAGGAAAGGTTATAAATTCACCGTCTACATTATCCCATGAAGATCGTTATTTACCGAACGCTTGGGTAGTAACAGCAAACCAAAAACAAAAAATAAAGATGACAATTGATGGGAGAAAAATAGATACCAAAACATCAGATGAATTTGATGCGAACATTTCAACGAATTTATGAATTATTAAAAATAGAACAAATACATGATTTTTATCTCGTTAGTTGGAAAATTAAAATTATTTTTTAAAATTAGAAATTATTATTTCATATTCATGATTTGCACAATATCAAACGAGAGTGATGAGGATTCCAAATTTACGGAATTCTTATCACTCTTTTTTAGTTTTTTGTAAATATGGAACAATATCCTTACTTTCACTGTCTATTAAGCGTTAAAACATTTTTTATTAAATAAATTAAGAAAGGAATCATCATTTTTAACTAAGGGAGAAGATTGAATTGAAAAAATTATGGATGCTGCTTTTCGTTTGTTTCGCGGTTATGTTGGTAGGATGTAATAAAAACGAACCGCCAAAACAAGCATTTGAAGAATATATCAATTTATGGAATGATAGAAAATTTACAAATATGTATGATCATTTATCAGATCATGCAAAAAAATCAATTTCTAAAAAAGAATTCACAGAAAAATATCAAAAAATCTATGAGGGGATTGGAGCTAAGAATTTAAAAGTTAAAATGAAAGGAGAGAATACGAAAGATAAAGAGCTTTTTCTTTTTGAAGTTAAGATGGATACCGATGTAGGATCAGTTTCATTCATCCATGAAGCAAAACTTGTGAAAGATAAAGAGTCTTGGAAAATAGATTGGACGCCAGACTTCATTTTTCCAGGAATGAAAAAAGATTACAAAGTACGTATGCAAATAGAGCAAGGAAAACGCGGAGAAATATATGATCGAAATGGAAAAGGGCTTGCAACGAATGGTAAAGCGACTGAGGTTGGAATTATTCCAGAGAAACTAGGCGAAACAGCAGCGCAAACGAAAGAAATAGTAGCACAATTACTTGATATGTCTACAGAAGAGGTTGAACAAAAGCTCACAGCGAAATGGATAAAACCAGACTCCTTTGTACCAATTGGTATTTTAAAAGAAGGAACCAGACAGAATGATTATATTGAATTAGAAGGAGTTTCATCTCGTCCAGTAAATATTCGTACGTATCCATTAGGTGAAGCAGCGGCACACTTAACTGGATATATAGGAAAGGTGAATGCGGAGGAGTTAAAATCACTTCAAAAACAAGGTTATCAAGCAGATGATTTAGTAGGTAAGACCGGTTTAGAGAAAGTGTTAGAAAATAAATTGCGTGGTGAAAAGGGTGGACGCGTATTTATAGAAGATGAGAAGGGGAAAGAGATTAAAAACGTAGCAAAAAAAGAATCAAAAGAGGGAGAAAATGTTACGTTAACAATTGATGCTGCAATTCAAGAAAAAATCTTTAATGAGATGAAAACTGAAGCAGGGTCTAGTGCAGCGGTCAATCCTAAAACAGGTGAAACAATCGCACTTGTAAGTAGCCCTGCTTATAATCCAAATATAATAGTTAGAGGAGCATCGAAAGCCCAACGAGAAGCATGGAGTAACGACTCGAAACTACCAATGACGAATCGCTTTACACAAGCATTTGTACCAGGTTCCGTATTTAAAACGATCACAGGTGCAATTGGTTTGGAAACAAACACAATAAATCCGAAGGAAGAATTTAAAATTCAAGGATTGAAGTGGACAAAAGATTCGTCTTGGGGAAATTACTATGTAACGCGTGTAAAGGATGCAAGTCCAATTGATTTTGATAAGGCAATGAAGTACTCTGATAATATTTATTTTGCTCAACAAGCTTTGAAAATGGGAAAAGATCAGTATGTAAATGAATTTAAAAAGTACGGATTTCATGAAAAATTACCAATCGAATACGAATTTCCTATTTCAATTATTGCAAAAGATGGGATAAAAAATGATATTCAACTAGCAGACACGGGTTATGGACAAGGACAAGTATTAATGACGCCACTTCATTTAGCATTAACATATGCACCGATTGTGAATGAAGGGAATATTCCGTCGCCACACCTTTTAAAAGAAGCAAAAGTAGCGGGGAATTGGAAAGAAAATGTGATTTCTAAAAAGAATCAAGAGATATTAAAGAGTGCATTAATTAAAGTCATTAATGACCCTGATGGCGCGGGGAGAATTGCAAAGGTTAATGGTGTAACGCTTGCTGGTAAAACTGGTACAGCAGAACTGAAAGAGTCGAAAGAAGCAGACGGAAAAGAACTGGGATGGTTCGCAGCTTTCGATGCAAATGCGCCAGACATGATTGTTACAATGATGATTGAAGATGTAAAAGGAAGAGGAGGAAGTAACGTTCCAGGTGAAAAAATAAAACATGTATTTCAGAAATAATACTTAATTATAAGGTGAATTTTTCACTACATTTATTATATGTTTGCTTCACTCAAAGATATAAATTGGGGGAAATATAGAACAATTAAATTTCAAAAAAGCATTCTTTCTAATCGAGAATGCTTTTTTGCTGTCATTCTAGAAAAGTTGACATTGTTAATGGTAAATAGAAGGGAATAGCAAATTGAAATGGACAAGTAGAGTGTTACGTTAAATTCAAAAAATAGATTATTGTGAGTGGATTTTTATCATTGTATGCTTTACTTGTTTTTTAGTAGTATTATTCTGCCTGAAAAAAGATAAACAATGGAACAAATGAAACTTGTATTTTGTCTATATATTGAAACCATAATAAAAAAGTGAGGGCAGTTTTATGTTTATTCAAATAAGTTTGAGGTGTGGAAATGGAACAGACGTTTATTGAAAAGTGTAATCATGATGAGCTGGACTATGTTATAAAAGACTATTGGCAAGATGTATGGAATTATTCATTTATTATTACGAAAGATCCACACTTATCAGATGATATCACGCAAGATGTATTTATAAAGGTGTTTAAAAATTGGAATTCATTTCGAAAGGAGTCATCTATTAAAACGTGGATTTTAAAAATCACAAGAAATACGGCAATAAACTATTTGAAATCCTCCTATTTTAAAAGGATATCTTTAATAGGATTTTTTAGTGACGATAAGCAATCCTTGTCAGCAGAACAAGAATTTTTTAAGCAAGAAGAAATGAATGATGTGTGGAAGGTGGTATTAGAACTACCTAAAAAGCACCGTGAAATAATTATATTGGATGCAAAATATGAATTATCTTATGAAGAAATGGCTGAAACATTAGGAGTATCCATTGGAACTGTAAAATCGAGATTAAGTAGAGCGAGAAGTAAGGTTTCAAAATTAATAGGGGAGGGTAGTAGTGATGAACAATAAACAAAATCCTGACTGGTATAGAAAAATAAAAAAAGGCCCAATGGAGAATCGTAAAGATGAAGAAGAATTTATTTCTAAAATAAAGCAGTCTATATATGAAAATAATGAAGTGGATTTTGAAAAACATAAAAGACCATTTCGTAAAAAAGCATTACCTATTGTAGTTGTTTTGGTTTGTACAATGTTATTTTTCATTGTTCAACAACCTTGGGTTGATGATAATAAATCGCCGGTACAAAGTAGTACTCAAATTAAGCCTAAAACAAAAGATGAGTCTGCTCAAGATCCATCATTAAAACAATTTATGAATGAACTATATCAAAGTACGAACTCAAAAAATGAAAATAACTTGTACAAAGCGTTAAATGATGAAGTTCTATTTAAAGGAAAGAGTTATAGGAAGGATGAACTGAAGTTTGATGAAGATATCTTTCATGAGTTGCAAGTCGCCCTTACAATGGGAGGAGAGTTTGCAAAAGATACAAAGCAAGTATATAAAGTACCAAGTGGATTGACAGAAAGTAACCAACCAAACCAAGCGCATTTTATATATGCAACTGTTACTGGAAATAAAACGAAAATTTTAGCTGAACCAAAACGAGAATCACAAGTTTTATATGAAGTATCTAATGAAATGGTAAAAGCTTGGATTCCAGAAAAAGTACAGAATAATGGATATATAAAAGTTTCGACAATTAACGGTAATACTGGATATGTACAGAAAGAGTATGTTTTAACTGATATTAAATATTCATTTATGTTCGAAAAGAATAATGAAGGTATATGGAAAATAATAAATATAAATTCTATATGGTAAAAGAGGAAGGTTCATTAAAGTGAACCTTCCTCTTTATTTTTATTTTCTTTTTGAAGAGTATTCCAGTACTCTAAAATTTCTGATGTAACGAGAGCGGCAATGTTTTTTTCTGAATTACTACCAGGGATAACGACAGAAACGGCAATTTGTGGATCTTCCGTAGGAGCATACGCAATGAAAAGAGAGTGATTTATCATTCTTGCTTGCTCATTTGGAAAACCTGTAATACCTGTTTTACCTGCGACGTCAAAGGGCAACTTTTTAATTTCCTCTATATTTTGACTCATCCCACCTTGCACGACACTCCAAAAGTTCATCGGGTAACGATTTGAACTTTCTAAAATGGGTTTAAACTTTTTGGTTTCCTTACCATCTTGCCCAATAATCGCACTTACGATTTGAGGTTTATATTTGTCGCCTTTACTTGCCAAAGTTGCTGCATATTGAGCGAGTTGAAGAGGAGTATGCACTTCATTTCCTCCCCAAGAGGCATTTAATAAAGCTGAAATCCCATTTTCAAATTTATTAGATGGATGGAATTCATATTGTCCGTCTTCTTCAAAGGGTAAATCAATCCCAGTTTTAGAACGTAGGCCGAATTGCATTAAATAATCTGTCCATATATGTGCCACTTTTTCTATATTTCCATTATTTTGGTTGAATAAGGGCAGAGCTACTTTTGCTGTCATAAATGTGTTAGATGAATTAATGATAGCCTGCCTCGGTGTAATCTCCCCTGTTGGTGTTCCAGGCGCATTCGTAATGTTATTTTGATTATCATACTGAAAAGTACCTTTATCTAAATAAGTATCTTCGGGTTGGAAAAGCTTTTCGTTTAATCCAATTAAAATAGTGAGTGGTTTTATAGTAGAAGCCATATTTACATAAGATTCACCATACTTTAATTTTTGAATTGCTTTATTTTGCGAAAGAGATTTAATGTTTTCTTTTCTAGAAGATACATGTGTATTTAATATATTTGGATCAAAAACTACCGAGTTGGCCATAGTTAAAATTGCGCCAGTTTTTGCATCGCTCACTATAGCATAACCAGCTTTAGCATCAGGTGTTTTCTTAATTTGAGATTTTAATGCTTCTTCTGCCTTTTGCTGCAACTCAGAGTCTAAAGCTAGCCGCACATCTTTACCTTTTTGTACGTTTTGAATGTTCCATAAGAACTTTTTATTATTCAATTTAAAAATAAGAGTTTTACCTGGTTTTCCTTTTAAATCATTTTCATATTGCAGCTCAATCCCGCTTTTTCCAACAGCCATATGCTTTGAATTAAGGTCATTTTCTACATACCCAATTACTTGTGAACCAATTTCGTGTTTAGGATAATATCGAATCCATTCATCTTTAATTATTACATTATTGGGTTTGTTTTTGTTTATGAATGCAAGTTCATTCTCAGTTATATGAGAGTATAACGGTATATCATTCATAGTCTGCTTTTTACAAGATTGTTGTAATTGAGATTTTATGTTCTCTGTAGAAATATCATGTTGAAACTCGCTTGAAAATTGATTAAAAAAAGCTAATGTGTTTGATGTATCTTGTTTCGATAGCTTTTCATCATTAGAAGTGCAATATAGAGACTTAACTTTCTTATTTGTAGCTAGTATTACACCATTTTGATCAAAAATCTTTCCTCTTTCAGCTGAAGAAGTTGCGATAGTAATTGAAATGAAGTTGATTTTTAATAAAATTAGTAAAATCAAACCTACAATAGAAAGAACCGCAAAAAATCTCCATCTTTTTGTATGTAACATATAACCCTCCCTTATGTAGCCTATTTCATCTTATATTTAATTATTTTTTTTGTAAATGTGGAACAACTTTATTGTTTAGGTTGTCTATTAAGTATTACAGCATGAAGAAAGGAATAATTAGCATGAAAATTTACTAGCAAGTTTATAGGTAAGTTTAATAAGAGTCATTATACAGTTTAGCACTTCTAATGCAAGCGGCAAAAAATAGAGAGAAAACAAGAAGGGAGAGTTATTAATTCCATAGCTAAACGAAAAGGAATAGATGCTTACAAGGAATAAGCAAAAGATTGAGGCGATATTTATAACCGATTATCGGTATCTAATATATAAGGGATGTTTTTAGTATTTGTAGCAATTTCTGAAAGGATTAAATGGAGGATTTATGAAAGAACAAAAAGGCAAGAAGCAGAAGACATATATATCTATTCGATTAAATATAATGTTCCTTTGCATATTTGTACTATTCTCAGCTATTATTATGCAGCTAGGAAAGGTACAAATCGTTGAGGGAGAGGCTTATAAGAACCAAGTGGAAAGTAGTCAAAATGCAATAACTAGTATTCCAGTTCCACGTGGACAAATTTTAGATCGAGAAGGGAAAACAGTTGTTAATAACAAATCTCTTCGCACAATTACGTATACAAGGGTGAAGGGAATTACGAGTGAAGATATTTTAAAAACAGCAAAAGACTTGGCGAAAGTACTTGAAATGCCTGAACAAGATATAAATAAATTAACAGATATCGATAAAAAAGATTTTTGGATGCAGTTGAATTCGAAACGTGCGGAGACAAAGATTACTAAGAAAGATATAGAAAAGTTTAAAGAAAAGGGTATAGAGGGAAAAGAGTTAGATAAAAAAATAGAAGACTTAAGACGAGGTCGGGTTACAGAGGTAGAATTAGCAGAATTAACAGCACAAGATTTAAAGGTGTTAGCTATTAAAAGTAAAATGAGTTCAGGTTATCAACTAACACCACAAATCATTAAAAAAGATGTAACAGATGAAGAGTATGCGCGGATAAGCGAAAATCTTGCGAATTTTCCAGGAGTAGATGCAACTGTTGATTGGGAACGTAATTATGTAAACGGTAATTTATTTCGTTCTGTATTAGGAAATATTACGAGTAGTGAAGAAGGATTACCGAAAGAAAATTTAGATTCTTATTTAGTACGTGGATATAACCGTAATGATCGTGTTGGAAAAAGTTATATTGAACAACGATATGAAGATGTATTACACGGCACAAAAGAAGAAGTAAAAAATATTACTGATAAATCAGGAAACATTGTTAGCACAGAAATAATCTCTAAAGGAAAAAGTGGTAATAGTTTAACATTAACGATTGATATGGAATTACAAAAGAAAGTGGAAGAAAGTATAGAAAAAAACTTGAGAGCTTTTAAGAGTTCAGAGCCACTGCTCGATCGAGCTTTTGTTGTCATGACGAATCCAAATAACGGACAAATTTTATCAATGGCAGGCAAAAAGATTGTAGAAAAAGAAGGGAAAATAGAGGTTGAGGATTTGGCATTAGGAAACATGACAACTTCGTATGAGCTAGGGTCAGCTGTAAAAGGTGCTACTTTATTAACTGGATATGAGACAGGGGCAATACATCCAGGAGATCAATTTTATGACGCGCCGATGAAATTTAAAGGTACACAAGCTAAGAAATCGTGGAATGTATCCGGATTTGGTAATATTAATGATTTACGGGCTTTACAAGTATCTTCGAATGTATACATGTTCCAGACAGCTTTAAAAATTGCGGGAGTCAATTACGTACCAAATGGCTCATTGGATATTAAACAAGGAGCATTTGATACGATGCGCTATTATTTCAAGCAATTTGGTTTAGGTGTCCCAACAGGTATTGATTTACCGAATGAAATAATTGGACAAACGAGAAAAGTAGATAGTCAACCTGGGTTTTTACTAGATTTTTCTATCGGTCAGTATGATACGTATACGCCGTTGCAATTAGCGCAATATATTTCAACGATTGCAAATGGTGGTTATAGAATGCAACCTCAAATTGTACAAGAAATACGAGAACAATCAATAAAAGAAGAGGTTGGCAAAGTTATACGTTCCATAGAGCCTGTCGTATTAAATCGAATTGATATGAAGAAAGAACATATTGATCGGATAAAAGAAGGGTTTAGATGGGTATTCCAAGAAGGTGATGGAACTGGCGTGAAATATTTCAAAAACGCGCCATATAAACCAGCAGGAAAGACAGGAACAGCCCAAACTGTATATGGTGGAGATGACCCGATTGGTAGAAATGCAAAAGGAGAACGTATGGAATGTTATAACTTAACGTTAGTTGGATATGCTCCATATGATAATCCAGAAGTAGCATTTTCCGTAGTAGTTCCATGGCTTCATGATGATAAAAATGGAATTAATTCTATAATTGGAAAGGAAGTATTAGATGTATACTTTGATTTAAAACAGCAACGTATACATGGTGAATCTACTAGTACAGGTGGTTCCAAGCAAAATTAGAATACTTTTCTCAGGGAAGAGAACCTGTTTATATAAAGCCATTTATAAGTAAAAAAATGAAATGTGAAATAAGAGATAGTGGCGATCATAGCTACTATCTCTTATTTTGTTAATAATTCTCATACTAGCTATAAATTTTTTCAGTTTATGGAACAAATTTGGTTCGGTGATTGTCTATTATGTGTACGTATAAAAAGGTGCTAAAAATTTGGAAGGAATGATGATTTTGAAAAATAAGAGGATGCTAAAAATAGGAATATGCGTTGGTATATTAGGTTTAAGTATTACAAGCCTAGAAGCTTTTACAGGAGAGTCACTGCAAGTTGAAGCGAAAGAAAAGACTGGACAAGTGAAACATAAAAATCAGGCAACGCATAAAGAGTTCTCTCAACTTGAGAAAAAATTTGATGCTCGATTAGGTGTATATGCGATTGATACTGGTACAAATCAAACAATCTCTTATCGACCTAACGAAAGATTTGCCTTCGCATCAACATACAAGGCTTTAGCCGCGGGAGTATTACTACAGCAAAACTCAATTGATTCATTAAATGAAGTAATCACATATACGAAAGAAGACTTAGTGGATTATTCACCTGTTACAGAGAAACATGTAGATACTGGAATGAAACTAGGAGAAATTGCAGAGGCAGCTGTTCGTTCAAGTGATAATACTGCAGGGAACATTTTATTTAATAAAATAGGAGGACCGAAAGGATATGAAAAAGCGCTTAGGCATATGGGGGATCGGATTACTATGTCTGATCGCTTTGAAACAGAATTAAACGAAGCTATTCCAGGAGACATTCGTGACACTAGTACAGCGAAAGCTATTGCTACGAATCTTAAAGCTTTTACGGTCGGAAATGCACTTCCAGCTGAAAAACGTAAAATTCTTACAGAGTGGATGAAAGGAAATGCTACAGGGGACAAACTTATTCGTGCAGGCGTACCAACTGACTGGGTAGTTGGAGATAAATCAGGTGCTGGTAGTTACGGGACAAGAAATGATATTGCTGTCGTTTGGCCTCCAAATAGAGCACCAATTATCATCGCAATTTTATCTAGTAAAGATGAGAAAGAGGCAATCTATGATAATCAACTCATTGCAGAGGCAACTAAAGTTATAGTTAAGGCTCTTAGGTAATAGTATTTTAGTTTTCGCATTTTTAACATGAAAGTATTAAAAGTATAAAGTTAGAAAACGACTCTTTTCTTGTGATAAGAGTCGTTTTTGTATTCTTATTATTAAAAAGGTAGAAGTAAAAATATAACGAATATATATGACATATCTCATACGAAATTTCATGTACTGCATTATTTTATTAATTTAAATAAATTTCAAGAAAGTATAATATAATTCAGTTAGCATATAGAAGTGTTTGATGAGAATGTAAAGGAGAAAATATGAAAAAGAAAATTAATAGAATTGTAATGATTATTTGTATATTAGTAGGTTTTACAATCTTTTTATATTTACAGAACAATTTAATAAGTATAACTGAGGTTAAAATAACCTCTAGTAAAATACCATCCTCTTTTAAAGGGTATAAAATTCTACAAATTTCAGACTTACACAATAAAAAAATTTGGCGATAATCAAGATGTGTTAATTCAAAAAATAAAAAGTATAGACCCAGATATTATTGCGATTACGG
The DNA here is from genome assembly GCF_038005805.1 of Bacillus sp. FSL R9-9497. NCBI lineage: Bacteria > Bacillati > Bacillota > Bacilli > Caryophanales > Bacillaceae > Bacillus > Bacillus sp. FSL R9-9497. The sequence goes on from NZ_JBBOTY010000001.1 coordinate 2,417,186, forward strand.
GTGATTTAATTGACAGTAAATCATACGATGCAGAAGTGAGTATGCAATTAATACAAGAAATGGTAAAGAAGTATCCTGTATATTTTGTGACAGGAAACCATGAACAATGGTCTGGAAAGTATAACAGTTTAGAAAAAGAGTTGAAGAAATATGGTGTCAATGTTTTAAGGAATGAACATGTAGGCATTCGAAAGGGTGAGCAAGAAATAAACTTGCTAGGTATTGATGATCCAGAGTTTGTTACTGGAAACCGTGATGAAGGAAATATTATAATAGATGAAATTAAAAAAGCAAAAATTGAAATGCAGCCAGATAGATATAATGTATTATTATCCCATAGGCCTGAATTTATAAAGGAATATACGAATGAGAGGTTGGATTTGGTTTTATCGGGACATGCTCATGGAGGGCAAGTTAGATTGCCATTTATCGGTGGATTAGTTGCTCCAAATCAAGGTGTTTTACCTAAATATACAGCAGGTTTATATGTAGAACAAAATACATCAATGGTAGTGAGTAGAGGATTAGGAAATAGTATCATTCCGCAAAGAATTTTGAATAGGCCAGAGATTGTAGTCGTGCAGTTAAATTAAGCTGTACGATTTTTTTTATGCAAAAGTGAGTAAAGAGATTTTATGTATTTTGCAGGAGTTAACATTACAATTTTGTTAAAAATTTTCTACGTTACATAAAGTAACAAAATTTGACCCTGATTGTTTGTTATAGTGTAAATAATCAAAAAACTTAAAATTTGTCGAGTGAAAATTGTGATAAGTAATTCATGTAAAAAACTTAAAGGGGTGTACACATGCATAAAGAATATGAAATTGAAGAATACACGGCGATTGAGGAACAAATACATTATTATTGTAAATGTTTATTAGTAAGTCATCCTGATCAAATAATAAAGTATTTAGAAAAAAGGTTAGAAAAATATGCAGAAACATTACAATATGCACATTTATATCCTGACACAGTTATTTTACCGTTACAGCAATTAGTTATTGAATATTCTTTAGATGTTGCTAGAATTCGGAAGTATATGAATTTAAAAACGTAAAGTGAAATTTATAGTTTAAATGAAACAGAGTCGATTTTAGGAAATGAAATTCTAATGTCGACTCTGTTTCATTGTTTAATATCGTTGATTGAACATACATACTAATCAATGAAGTTTGACATATAATTAAGCAAGGGTAAAATAAAAGTGAGTACTCACTCATTTTATTGAAAAAGGAGGATGAAACGTGCAACAACCTTCAATTATTTTACGGACTGTATCAAAAAGTTTTGGAAAAAAAGAAGTGTTACACAATCTTTCATTGCAAGTTGAAAAAGCAGAAATTTTTGGTTTTGTTGGACCTTCTGGATCGGGGAAAACAACGCTCATTAAAATGATTGCAGGTATTAATGAGGCAACGAAAGGTGAAGTGCTTGTTAATAATACTAATATGCCTAATTTAAATGAAATGAAAAGAATTGGTTATATGGCCCAGGCGGATGCATTATACGAAGAATTGTCAGCATATGAAAATGCAGATTTTATAGCAACGATGTATGGACTAAAGGGAAAACGTAAAAAGATAAGAATTGCAGAGGTTTTTGAACTTGTACAATTGTCACAGTATATGAAAAAGCAAGTACAACAATTTTCAGGTGGAATGAAAAAACGCTTATCATTAGCAATAGCGCTCCTTCACGAACCAGAAATATTAATTTTAGATGAGCCTACAGTGGGGATAGATCCGCTTCTTAGAAAAACGATTTGGGAAAAATTTTATGATCTTAAAAAGAAAGGCACAACGATTATTGTAACGACGCACATTATGGATGAAGCTGAATTTTGTGAGCGTCTAGGGTTAATTAGAGAAGGGAAACTAGTTGCGGTTGGAACAACTGAAGAATTGAAAAAACGCGTGTCATCTGGACGGATTGAAGATGTCTTTTTGCTAGAAGAGGTAGTGCCATCATGAGAGTTACTGGTGTAATTATACGTATTATTCGTCAATTTTTTCGAGATAAGCGTTCGTTAGCAATGATGTTTGGAGCACCGATGTTATTACTTTGGCTTTTGTCACTAGTGTTTACACAGAAAGACTATGTACCGCAAATTGCTGTTGTTGATATGCCCGCTCAAATAGTAAAAATGATGAAAAATCAAGAAGCGTCAATTTATGAATACAGTAAAGAAAAGGCGATTTCTGAGTTGGAAAAACAAAAGGTAGATGCAGTACTTCGTATAGAGAATGGAAAAATGAAACTTCTGTTGGAAGGTAGTGATTCGTCAAAAAATCGTGCTGTACTTCAAGTATTGCAAAAAAGTACAGAGAAGAATGATGTATCGATTATGAAACCTGAAGTAAATTATTTACATGGCTCTAAAGACTTTACGATGTTTGATGGGCTTGGTCCTGTATTAATTGGTTTCTTTACATTTTTCTTTGTATTTATATTATCAGGTGTATCTTTCGTAAGAGAACGTTTAAGTGGTACGCTAGAAAGGTTATTATCCACCCCAGTAAGAAGATGGGAAATAGTCGCAGGTTATATTATTGGTTTTGGAATCTTTGCCTTTATACAATCCATTATTATCGTAAGCTTTTCCGTTTATATTTTAGATTTATACGTAGCTGGCTCCATATGGCTAACGCTACTTATTACATGTATGCTCTCTTTAACTGCACTAACATTAGGTACGTTTTTATCGGCATACGCAAATAATGAATTTCAAATGATTCAATTTATACCGCTTGTTATTGTGCCACAAATCTTCTTTTCTGGATTGTTTCCAATGGAATCTATGAATAAGTGGCTACAAATGTTAGGGAAAGTATTTCCACTCACATACGGCGCTGACGCAATGAGACAAGTGATGATTCGGAATCAAGGGTTTACAGAGATTGCATTAGATCTTACTGTATTATTACTTTTTTCACTATTATTTGCAGTAGGAAATGTATTTGCTTTAAAGAAACATCGCAAAATATAATAATGACAAAAAGGAGCTTTATAAATGCAGAAGGATTGGCTGGAGGAATTAATAGCTGCAACTAATACGGATAAACGAAATGAACGTCAAATGCGAATATTAGAGGCGGCTGTTGATATGTTTGGAGAAAAAGGATACGCTTCAACTTCAACAAGTGAAATTGCAAAGCGTGCTGGTGTAGCGGAAGGAACCATCTTCCGCTACTATAAGACGAAAAAAGATTTATTGTTAGCAGTCGTCATGCCAACATTAACAAAGTTTGCTGCACCATTTTTCGTACAAACCTTCGCAAAGGAAATATTTAAATCGGAGTATGAATCATACGAAGGGTTTCTAAGAGTTGTGATTTATAATAGATTTGAATTTGCAAAAAAGCATTTTCCAATGATAAAAATATTAATTCAAGAAGTGCCATTTCAGCCAGAACTAAAAAATGAAATACAACATTTAGTAGAAACAGAGTTATTTTCACATTTTAAAAAGTTGATTGTAAAGTTTCAAGAAGACGGGGAAATTATTGAAATGCCGCCATCTTCAGTATTAAGACTTACTTTATCAGCTGTATTAGGTTTATTATTAACAAGATTTTTATTATTACCTGAAGAAAAATGGGATGATGATTTGGAAATTGAAAATACGATTCAATTTATACTGTACGGATTAACGCCACGAAATTAATCGTCGAAGTATGAATTACATATGTTACATTTAAGCAAAATAATAAATCGCCTTTAAAAAGGCGATTTATATTTGTTATATTTTTGATAAATAAGTACTTGTTTACGAAAAACATTCTAGATTAACGTACTTCTTTGTCTCTTCTTCTAAGACCTAATAATCCTGCTAGTCCTAATAAACCGAGCCAAGCCCAATTATTATTTCTATCACGATTATCATTTAAATCATTTGTCGTATTTACATTTCGAGTTCTCACATCATTATTAACTCTGTCTAAATTATTGTCATTAACTCGAGTTGAAATATCAGTGTTATTAACTCTATTCATATGATTTCCATCGTATTCAGCTTGGGCAGATGTACCTAAAAACATAATAGATAGTGCTAAAACACTTAAAATAGATGATAATTTTTTCTTCATAAATTTCTCCTCCTTTCTTACGTATTACATTCTCCAACTCTTTTGTGCATTATTCATTTGTGATAGTATCAAACCATGATTTTAAAGCGAACATCTTTACGTCGTAGAGCTAAATAACTGTTAAAATGGCATTGAATATGTGCATTAAAATATTAAATAAAACAAACTTTGATTACGATACTAAACTTAGTACAATTTATATAGTACGGACTAGTACAAAGGAGGTAATGAAATGCGACAATTTGCAAAACCAACAATTGTTGTGAGTAAATGTTTAGAATTTGATGCTTGTCGTTATAATGGAGAGATGATTCCAGATGTAACAATACGAAATTTGCAGCCATTTGTTACATTTATACCTGTTTGTCCAGAAGTGGAGATTGGATTGGGAACTCCTCGTGAAACGATACGAATTGTAGAAGAAAATGGTGAGAACAGACTTGTGCAACCGTCGACACGAGAAGATGTAACTGAAAAAATGGAGCAGTTTTCAAATGACTTTTTACAAACGATATCGGATGTGGATGGTTTTATTTTAAAGAATCGTTCGCCAAGTTGTGGTACGCGTGATGTGAAAATTTATTCTGGTTTTGAAAAAGCGCCAGCAAAGGGAAAAGGATCGGGCTTATTTGGCGGAGCAGTAGTAAAAAATTTTTCGCATCTTCCTATTGAAGAGGAAGGCAGATTGTCGAATTTTATTATTAGAGAGCATTTCTTTACAAGACTATTTACAATCGCATATTACAAAATGATTAAACATAATAAAAATATGAAAGACCTTGTATCGTTTCAGTCGGACAATAAATATTTATTTATGGCATATAATCAAGTGAAACAAAAGGAATTAGGGCGTATAATTGCAAATCACAAAAATGAAAAGATTGAAGTTGTATTTGAAAACTATGAGAAGACTTTATATGAATTATTTATGCGTACACCCCGCTATACATCGAATGTAAATGTATGTGAACATATTTTTGGATATTTTAAAACAAAATTGAAAAAACAAGAAAAAGATCATTTTTTAGATCTGATACAAAAATATAAAGAAAAGAAAAGCCCGCTTAGTAGTATACTTGCAATTTTAAAATCATGGGCTCTTCGATTTGATGAAAAGTATTTATTACGACAAACATATTTCGAACCATACCCTGAAGCTTTAGTAGAGATTTCAGATTCGGGTAAAGGTAGAGATTATTAAACAATAAATTACATATTTCGACAAGAAAACTCCTATGTTGTTGTAGAACAATGTAGGAATTTTTTTGTGCATTAGTACAGAATCTGTTTTAAAATTAAGTTATGACAGAATTGTAGCAATTGTCTAACTAATATTCTTGTCTTTTAAGTTGTTATGTTTGTAGTAGAAACTCGCACGCTGTCGAAACTCAATATTCGATAAGGGGTGTGTAGCGGAATGGAATTTACTCTAACTCGCGAAAAACAAATGATTAAAGAAATGGTACGTGACTTTGCTGAAAAGGAAATCGCACCGAAAGCTGTATATTATGACAAAACTGCAGAGTTTCCATATGAAACATTTCAAAAAATGGGCGAACTAGGATTATTAGGCATCCCATTCCCAGAAGAGTATGGAGGTTCAGGTGGCGATACTGTATCGTATGCGTTAGCAGTTGAAGAAATTGGTCGCGCTTGTGGTGGCACTGGTTTAAGCTATGCTGCAACAATTTCATTAGGTGCTTCTCCAATTTATTATTTCGGTACAGAAGAACAAAAACAAAAGTATTTAGTTCCAATGGCGTCAGGTAAAACATTAGGTGCCTTCGGATTAACGGAGCCGAATGCTGGATCAGATGCAGGTGGTACTCAAACGAAAGCGGTACTAGATGGCGATGAGTATGTAATCAGTGGTGAGAAGTGTTGGATTACAAACGCAGAGTATGCAAATACCATTATTGTAACCGCTGTCAACGGTGTTGAAGAGAATGGTAGAAAACGCATTTCAGCATTTATCGTACCTACTACTAGTGAAGGATTAACGATTTCTAGTCCTTACGATAAAATGGGCGTTCGCGCTTCTAATACTTGTGAAATCGTACTTGATGGTGTTCGTGTACCGAAAGAAAATATTCTTGGTGATGTAAATAAAGGTTTTAAACAATTTTTATATACACTTGATGGAGGACGTATTTCAATCGCAGCATTGGCAGTTGGTATTGCGCAATCAGCCTTTGAACGTGCATTGCAATATGCGAAAGAACGTCAACAATTTGGAAAGTCAATCTCTAATTTCCAAGCGATTCAATTTAAATTAGCTGATATGGCGACTGAAGTAGAGCTAGCACGCAATTTAGTACATAAAGCAGCTTGGTTAAAAGATAACGATAAACCTTTCGGTAAAGAAGCGGCAATGGCAAAACTATTTGCATCGGAAGCGGCAAGCCGTATTGCGAATCAAGCAGTACAGATTCATGGTGGATATGGCTATATGCGTGAATATGAAGTTGAACGACATATTCGTGATGCGAAACTATTAGAAATTGGTGAAGGAACTTCTGAAATTCAACGTCTCGTAATTGCTAGACATTTAGGATGTAGATAAAAGGGAGGAATCACTATGTTTCAAAAAATATTAATTGCGAATCGCGGGGAAATCGCTGTTCGTATTATGAAAACTTGTCAAAAACTTGGCATTCGCACTGTTGCTATTTATTCTGAAGCAGATGAAAATGCCCTTCATGTGAAAATGGCAAATGAAGCTTACTTAGTAGGTGGACCGCGTGTCCAAGAAAGCTATTTAAACCTTGAAAAAATTATTGAAATAGCTAAGAAGACAAATGCAGAAGCAATTCATCCGGGTTATGGTTTATTATCAGAGAATCCGTCTTTTCCGGTTCGCTGCAAAGAAGAAGGAATCGTATTTATCGGTCCTTCAGAAGAAATCATTACGAAGATGGGAAGTAAAATCGAATCACGTATCGCAATGCAAGCAGCAGATGTCCCAGTAGTCCCAGGTATTACTACAAATATTGAAACTGCTGAAGAAGCAATTGAAATTGCAAAACAAATTGGTTATCCATTAATGCTTAAGGCATCCGCAGGCGGCGGAGGCATTGGTATGCAGTTGATGGAAACTGAGCAAACGCTCACCAAAGCGTTTGAAAGTAATAAAACGAGAGCGCAAAACTTCTTCGGTAACGGAGAAATGTATTTAGAGCGATATATAGCAGACGCGCATCATATTGAAATTCAGCTTTTAGCAGATACACATGGTAACACAGTGTATTTATGGGAGCGTGAATGTTCGGTACAGCGCCGAAATCAAAAAGTAATCGAAGAAGCACCTTCACCATTTTTAGATGAAGGTACACGAAAGGCGATGGGAGAAGTTGCTGTACAAGCTGCCAAAGCACTTGGTTATACAAATGCAGGTACAGTTGAGTTTCTTGTAGATGATCAGAAGAACTTCTATTTCTTAGAGATGAATACGAGATTACAAGTAGAGCATCCAGTGACAGAAGAAATTACGGGATTAGACCTTGTAGAACAACAACTTCTGATTGCAAGTGGAGAGAAACTATCATTTACTCAGGATGATGTAAAACGTAGTGGTCATGCCATTGAAGCTCGTATTTATGCAGAGGATCCGAAAACATTCTTCCCGTCACCTGGGAAAATTACAGATTTAACATTACCGTCAAATGTACGGATTGATCACTTCTTAGAAAATCATGTAACGATTACACCTTTCTATGATCCAATGATTGCGAAAGTCATTGCACATGGCGAGACTCGTGAAGAAGCAATTTCAAAATTACATGATGCTCTAGAGGAATTAAAAGTAGAAGGTATTAAAACGAACACACCAATGCTACTGCAAGTTTTGGAAGACGAAGTGTTCAAAGAGGGTATTTATACAACAGGCTTTGTAACGAAACAACTCGTTAAAAAATAAGATTTAACAATATTAAGGGGGAAAAAATGATGACGAAAGTATACGCATCGATGGCAGGAAACGTTTGGAAGATTGTTGTAGGAGTAGGAGATACAGTAGAGGAAGAGCAGGATGTCGTCATTTTGGAATCTATGAAAATGGAAATTCCAATCATTTCAGAAGAAGCTGGCACGGTTATGAAAATTAATGTGCAAGAAGGCGATTTTGTAAATGAAGGAGATGTATTATTAGAAATTGAATAGGGAGATATAGGGGGAAGCGAATTGAAACTACCTAATTTTGCTGTCATTAAAGAAGTCGGGCCACGTGATGGCTTACAAAATGAAAAAAAGATTGTTGGCACAAAAGATAAAGTAAAATGGATTCAACTACTTACAGAAGCAGGATTGTCGTATGTTGAAGTTTCCTCATTCGTTCACCCAAAATGGGTCCCTGCATTAGCGGATGCAAATGATGTATTTTCTGAGCTGAAAAGGGATCCAAATGTTACATATGCTGCGCTTGTTCCGAATCAAAATGGTTTGGAACGAGCTTTTTTGCAAAATGTAGATGAGGTGAATGTTTTTTTATCAGCAAGTGAATCTCATAATAAAAGTAATATTAATAAATCGATTAAAGAAGCATTAGTTGTAATTGAAGATATAACAAAACAGGCATTATTCGAAGGGAAAAAGGTAAGAGGCTATGTTTCTACTGTATTTGGATGTCCTTATGAAGGGGATATAAGTCTCGCAGCAGTTGACGAATTATGTAATCAACTATTTTCATACGGCATTTATGAAGTTTCTCTTGGGGATACAATCGGTGTAGCGAATCCATTACAAGTAGAACAAGTATTAGAACACCTATTAAAGAAGTATGATGCTTCGCAGTTTGCAATGCATTTTCATAATACGTATGGAATGGCTCTAGCGAATGTAGTTAAATCATTAGAATACGGTATTACAACGTTTGATAGTTCTTGTGGTGGACTCGGGGGCTGCCCTTATGCACCAGGAGCATCAGGTAATGTTGCCACTGATGACCTAGTACATATGCTCCATAAATTAGGAGTCCAAACGAATATAGACGAAGAAAAGTTATTGAGAGCTAGTCAATTTATTCAAAGTAAGTTGAATATCCAATTACCGAGTCATGTGTATAGAGCGCTTCAACATAAAACGATAAGTAGGTGAGTAGATGCTACAATTACAAAACATTTCCGTTGATTATGTAACACCTCACGTAGTAAAGATTTCGTTAAATCGTGCAAGACAAGCAAACTCATTATCTTTGGCATTATTAGATGAATTACAAACGATATTAACTCAAATAAGTGAAGATTCAAACGCACGTGTAGTTATTTTGACTGGTGCTGGTGAAAAAGCATTTTGTGCTGGTGCAGATTTAAAAGAGCGTGCCGGTATGAATGAAGAACAAGTTCGCCATGCTGTTAGTATGATTCGTACTACTATGAAGATGGTTGAACAATTACCACAGCCAGTTATTGCTGCTATAAATGGAATTGCACTTGGTGGTGGTACGGAATTAAGTTTAGCTTGTGATTTTAGAATTGCTGCTGAATCTGCAAGTCTTGGTCTTACTGAAACGACACTTGCAATTATACCAGGAGCAGGTGGTACACAGCGCTTACCGAGATTAATTGGTGCTGGTAGAGCGAAAGAATTAATTTATACAGGTAGACGTATTTCAGCGCAAGAAGCAAAAGAATACGGTTTAGTAGAATTTGTTGTACCAGCTAATTTACTTGAAGAGAAAGCGATTGAAATAGCAGAGAAAATTGCTAGTAATGGACCTATTGCTGTTCGATTAGCAAAAGAGGCAATTTCAAATGGTATTCAAGTTGATTTACATACCGGATTACAAATGGAAAAACAAGCGTATGAAGGTGTAATCCATACGAAAGATCGCATAGAAGGATTACAGGCATTCAAAGAAAAACGCAAACCGATGTATAAGGGGGAGTAAATATGTTAGACCAAAAACAACAATCTAATTCATTTGAAGAACGAGTTGAAACAATTAAACAAGGCGGGGCACCGAAATATCATGAGCAAAATAAAGCAAAAGGAAAATTATTCGTTCGAGACCGTTTAGCGCTTCTATTTGATAATGGCGAATATGTAGAAGATGCATTATTTGCTAACTGTGAACAAACAGGCTTACCTGCGGATGGCGTTGTAACGGCAACGGGTAAAATACATGGTCGTACTGCGTGTGTAATGGCCAATGATTCTACTGTAAAAGCTGGATCATGGGGATCACGCACAGTTGAAAAGATTTTACGTATTCAAGAAACAGCTGAAAAACTACGTGTTCCGTTATTTTATTTAGTTGACTCTGCTGGAGCGCGTATTACAGATCAAGTAGAAATGTTCCCAGGGCGCCGCGGTGCAGGAAGAATCTTCTATAATCAAGTGAAGTTATCAGGTAAAGTTCCTCAAGTATGCTTGTTATTTGGACCTTCTGCAGCTGGTGGTGCGTATATTCCAGCCTTTTGTGACGTTGTAATGATGGTAGAGGGAAATGCATCTATGTATTTAGGATCTCCTCGTATGGCTGAGATGGTTATCGGTGAGAAGGTAACTTTAGAAGAGATGGGCGGAGCTCGTATGCATTGCTCTGTATCAGGATGCGGAGATGTTTTATGTAAGACGGAAGAAGATGCGATTACACAAGCAAGACAATACATTTCATATTTTCCAAACAACTATTTAGAAAAGACTCCATTGGTTACACCTCAAGAACCGAAACAATTCGATAAAACGTTAGAACAAATCATTCCAGAAAATCAAAATGCTCCTTTCAATATGAAAGATCTCATTAATAGAGTTATTGATGAAGGTTCATTCTATGAAGTAAAAAAATTATTTGCTCAAGAGCTAATTACAGGCTTAGCACGTATTGATGGTAAGCCAGTTGGTATTATTGCAAATCAGCCGCGTATGAAAGGCGGCGTATTATTCCACGATTCAGCTGATAAAGCTGCTAAGTTTATTAATTTATGCGATGCATATCATATTCCATTATTATTCCTTGCGGATGTACCAGGATTTATGATTGGTACAAAAGTAGAGCGTGCCGGTATTATTCGCCACGGTGCAAAAATGATTTCTGCAATGAGTGAAGCAACTGTACCGAAGATTTCTATCGTTGTTCGTAAAGCATATGGCGCTGGTTTATATGCGATGGCAGGTCCAGCATTTGAACCAGATTGCTGTCTGGCATTACCGACAGCTTCTATTGCGGTAATGGGTCCAGAAGCTGCGGTTAATGCTGTATATGCAAATAAAATTGCAGCTTTACCAGAAGAAGAGCGTGCTAGCTTCATTGCTGAAAAACGTGAAGAGTATAAGAAAGATATTGATATATACCACTTAGCATCAGAGATGGTGATTGATGGTATTGTTCATCCAAACAATTTACGTGAAGAGTTAAAAGGACGTTTCGAAATGTATATGAGCAAATATCAAGTATTCACAGATCGTAAACATCCTGTATATCCAGTTTAAAAGCCCTATTTAGGGCTTTCTTGCTCAAAAAGTTAAGGAGGGGAAAACATTGAAACAAGCAGTTTGGTTTCCAACAGAAGAGTACAAGGAAAAAACACGTTTATATGGTTGGATGAAATCATTGGGATATGAAGACTATGAAATTTTTTATAATAAATCTATTGAGGAAACAGCTTGGTTTTGGGGAGAGGCAGAAAAAGCAGTAGGCTATCAATGGATGAAACCTTATACAGAAGTGTTAGATTTAGAAAATGGTACACCGTTTGCACAGTGGTATAATGGCGGAACATGTAACGTTGTAGAATCAGCTTTATCCCGCTGGCTTGCGGATGAAGAGACGAGAATACAGCCAGCACTTCAGTACGAAGGGGAAAATGGAACTTCAAAATCATTTACATATGAAGAGCTTGACAACTGGGTAAGCCGTGTTGCAAATGGTTTGAAACACGCGGGTATTGAGAAAGGTGACCGTGTAACAATTTATATGCCGATGATTCCAGAAACAGTTGTTGCGATGCTAGCTGTAATGAAAATCGGAGCAATTATTTCACCAATATTCTCAGGCTTTGCGTCTGATGCAGTTATGACACGTGTGCAAGCGGCAGGTTCAAAAATGATTATTACCGCAGATGGATTTTCACGCCGCGGTAAAATTGTTTCTTTAAAAGATGAAGTAGATAAAGCTTGTGAACATTGCCCAACTGTTGAAAAAGTTGTTATCGTTCGTCATGCAGGAAATGATTTTACACCACATAACTATGACTTTTCGTGGAGTACGCTAGAAAAAGAAAAACCATTCATACATGCAGAGGAAATGCAAAGTGATGATCCATTAATGCTCATTTATACATCAGGAACGACTGGTAAGCCGAAAGGAACAGTACACACGCATGCAGGATTTCCTTTGAAAGCAGCTTTTGATGCAGGATTTGGAATGAATATTAAACAAGGTGATCGTGTATTATGGGTAACTGATATGGGCTGGATGATGGGGCCGTTTCTATTATTCGGTTCACTCATTAATGGAGCAACGATGGTTATGTACGAAGGTGTTCCAGACTTCCCAGAAGCAGACCGGTTATGGGAGACAGTTGATAGATATGAGATTACTCATTTAGGTATTTCGCCAACGTTAATCCGAGCATTAATGGCAAAAGGTGATGAGTATGTCAATAAACATTCTTTAAAGAGTTTGGAAGTATTCGCATCAACAGGAGAACCTTGGAATCCTGATCCATGGATGTGGTTATTTGAAACAGTTGGAAAAGGAAATGTCCCAATCTGTAACTACTCAGGTGGAACTGAAATCTCTGGTGGGATTTTCGGTAATGTTCTTATTAAGCCAATAGCACCGATTAGTTTTAACGCATCTTTACCAGGAATGGCAGCTGTCGTACTGGATGATCAAGGTAAACCAATTCGAGATGAAGTCGGAGAATTATGCTTAGAGAAACCTTGGGTAGGTATGACGAAAAGCTTCTGGGAAGATGATGAACGTTACATAAACACATATTGGTCGCGTTTTGAAAATAAATGGGTCCACGGTGACTGGGTCATTTACGATGGTGAACAATATATCATCACAGGGCGTTCAGACGATACGTTAAATATTGCAGGTAAACGTATTGGACCTGCTGAATATGAATCTATTCTTGTGAAACATAACGATGTAATCGAAGCTGCTGCAATTGGTATACCTGACGAAGTAAAAGGTGAAGTTTGTCATTGTTTTGTAGTATTAAGAGACCATGTAACATTCACAGGAGAATTAAAGAAAGAATTAATGAGTTTAGTAAACTCTCATATTGGAAAAGCGTTGTGTCCTAAAGACATCCACGTTGTAGAAGATTTACCGAAAACACGTAATTCTAAAGTAATGCGCCGTGTTATTAAAGCAGCTTACTTAGGAAAAGAATTAGGTGATTTGTCTTCACTTGTAAATCCTGAAGTAGTTCCGTTTATTCAGGGGTTACAGTCTAGTAAATTATAAAATTAGAAAGGAGCTCTATATAAATAGAGCTCCTTTTTTATGTTTATAAAAAAAGAAGAAGTGAAGTTGATGAAGATGAAAAATTCTACTATTAGTGTTAAGTATGTTTTATAGTTTTAATCAAAATACGATATTATAGAATGTCTATTCAATGGGGGAATACTAATTTACAACAACAAGGTGATGACAAAGCGTGACTGCTTATATGTCTGTTTAAACCTTTACGTGTTCATATATAAAAAGCTGACTATACTCAGTCAGCTTTTTATATATTACATTCTAGTATTTATCTCGCTATTTGTCAGGCAGTAATGCCCCCACCTAAAAATTCAGCGAAAGCAAGGAAGTAGGTGAGGGATCAACTTTCCGGAAAAGTCCGATTGGTTCCAAAAGACATATTCTTTCCGTTAAGTTGACATTAAAAATATTACCAATTTTTTCTTTTACAATGGCAACAAATAAAGAAACATTTACAACGACACTTATTTCGTTTAGAACTCCAATCGTCATCACAATGACACTTTTCTTTAGATTTCCACCAATCATCATTACAATGCTTTTTCTGAGAACTCCAATCATCATCACGATGACACTTTTCTTTAGATTTCCACCAATCATCACAACAATGCTTTTTCTGAGAACTCCAGCAATCATTTTTCCATGACATTTATTTCTACCTCCTTTCAATAGTGTTCATATTATTCTATGTTTTAATAAAAAAATGGCTTGTTTATTAACCTACTATTTTATCTCTATATAATAGAGTGTTTTCTACTCGATATAGAGTTCATACAAACTATGCTAATTTTTAAGAGATAGTGGAGGGAACTACTACTAGTTATGGTATTTTTTAATAAACATTTGTTGAAGAAAGCGTTCTGATTACAAATAATATCTTATTTTCGAGTACGCTTTTTTGAATGTATATTTCACAATAACAAAGGAAAAATCCACAAATAAAGTCTATGTATATGTGAGTTAATGGGAAAATCTAGTGCGTTTTTAAGGAGCGTCTTATTTAAAAGAAAAAAGATTTGTTTTAGAAAGCGGTGTCTAAACATTAAATGGAGTAGGACTAAATTCACGGCCGCTCATTAAACAAGCTTTTAATTAGGAGAGGTCTGTTTTTATAATGAATAATGAAAAGAAGGTTTGGTACAATTGCTTGTTTTTTTCTTTTTATGCGTTTGCCTCGTACCCTTTTAAGCTAGTGGACATACTTTACTAATAGAAATGATTAGGGGGTGAGGTATTGGGTTCTCGATTTAATAATTGTAAAAAGAAGTGTACATGTAAACAGGATGATTGTTGGGAAGTATTCGAAGAGTGTAAAAAAGAACAGCATGAGAAATGTGATAATTCTTGTGTACAAGGAATTAGAGATGAACTTAAGAAATTAATTAATCGAACAGTTCAAATTAACACAGAGGGACGTACTTATGTAGGTACTGTTTCGTCTGTAAGTTGTGATGTAGTTAAGCTTGCGGCTATTCCTGGATCGGTTGGAGTAATTATTTCCATTTGCAAAATTGAAGCAATTTTCCCACCTGTTACAACGGTTACTGCTGACTTTGATTTTAATGGTATTGATGTAGCAAACAAGGCATAATTATGCTGCTTTTTTGTAAAGCCATTCACATGAATGGCTTTATTTTAATTTCATATAAAAGGAGAATATATTCTTTATATAGAAATAAGTTTGAGGTTATAAAGCATGATGTACGAAAGGAGCAAGGAAGTGATTAAACTAGAAACCTTTAAAAAATCTGATTATAAACAATTAATAAGTTGGATTAATTCCGAAGAATTTCTAATACAATGGTCAGGTAATGCCTTCACATTTCCTTTAGACGAACAGCAATTAGAGAAGTATATAGAAAGTGCAAATACATTCGCTTTCAAAGTGGTAGATGAAGAGACTTCAGACGTTATTGGTCATATTTCGCTTGGGCAAATAGATAATATTAACAAGTCCGCTAGAATTGGAAAAGTATTAGTTGGTAATACGAAGATGAGAGGACGTTCTATAGGAAAACATATGATGAAAGCAGTACTTCATATTGCTTTTGACAAATTAAAACTACATAGAGTAACTCTTGGTGTGTATGATTTTAATACATCGGCCATTTCATGTTACGAAAAAATAGGGTTTGTAAAAGAAGGCTTATTAAGAGAGTCAAAAAGAGTAGGAGAAACGTATTGGAATTTATGGGAAATGAGTATGTTAGAATATGAATGGAAGAAGTAGCAACGATAGTAATTTATAATTATATTATGTTAACAAAAGAGGCTTGGTGGGTATAGTGGATAATAAAACAAAAATAATTTCAATTGCAGCTGTTTCAGGGGGAGGTAAAACTACAATTACAGAAAGATTAAAGCATGAGTTTAAAAACTCAAAAGCTTTATATTTTGATAGTTATACATTTGATAACTGTCCTGCTGATATTTGTAAATGGATTGATGATGGGGCGAATTACGACGAGTGGGTATTAACACCATTAATTCATGATATTGAGCAACTTATACAAAATAATACCTTAGACTATATTATTGTAGATTATCCTTTTGCATACTTAAATAGTGAGATGCGAAAATTCATTGATGTAACTATATTTATTGATACGCCTTTAGATATTGCGATGGCTAGAAGGATTTTGCGAGATTTTAAGGAAGGTACAATAGATGAAATACATAATGATTTGGAACATTACATGACATATGCGAGAAAAGCTTATTTAGAGGCAATTCATACTGTTAAGCCGAATTCAGATATCATATTGGATGGTTCTTTATCTGTAAGTGAAATAATTAATCACGCTGTAGAGGAACTTGGCCGAAGAGAAGTGATTGTCAATGGTTAAATGTATAACAGATGCTGTTAGGTGGATAATTGAAGTAAGAGAGAGATAAATGTGTACACTTTATTTCAATATAATTGGCAAGTAAGAGATGATTGGTTTAAGTGGTGTGAACAACTTTCAGAGGAAGATTTACTTTGCAAACTGGTGGTATTTTAGAAACATTATTTCATATTGTAGATGTAGAGTATAGTTGGATTAGTGCTCTTCAAGGAGAAGAAGATAGAAAACCGCAATTTAAAGATTATCAATCGGTTCAAAAAGTGAAAGCGTTATTTGATTTATATAAACGAGAACTTGAAGTTTTTTTGCAGTCATGATCATCTAGCATAGAATGCTAGCACACTTAAAATAAGCCGTATAAAAAGTTAATCATTGTGTGCTTTGATTATATAATGTCGCGAAATAAATAGTGTGAAGGACAGCTATTTTAACAAGTGTTTCATGTAACGTTCATATATTTTAATTTTTTATAATTAATCAAATTTGAATTTTGTTTGTTGTTAAGAAAAGGTGAGAAGAAAATAAAAAAAGAGGGCTAATGCCCTCTTTTTCTTTTAATTTGGTAATTAATCACAGATTGGTATCCCAAGCACTCTTAGAGCTAATGCTACTTGAAGGGAAATCTCTAATCTAGCAATTTCAATACCAGCTACTGAAAGAACTAAAAAAGGTTGTCCGTTTACAAATACAACGCAACTATCCATAGTTAAGCCTCCTTTCTAGTAATCTACTATAGTATATGAATAGAACTTTAATATGTAATAGTTCAATTGTTGGATTTAATAGAATTAATAGATTAACCCATTTATACTAAACAAAAGAACACAACGAACGGAAACAGAGATGGATGTATGCCTCGAAAAACATAGGTTTTAAGACATGTAATGGGATATGAAATTCATTATATTGGTCAGCTATCTATATGGGCGAGGGAGTTAAACTTGCAATCTGTTTCAGCAAATTTGATTGGACGAGGATGATAGAATTAAAAACCGACTTGCATCTCAAACGCAAGTCGGTTTTTATATATAAGAAGATTTCTTAATTGAAATCCTCGGATTTTTTCTGACGTATATGTAAAAACATTAAGGTGGTAATGATTAAAAAAATCATTATAGTTTGTATAATTAAATTTTTAAACTGAAGTAATATTGTCCAGGATGTAATTGTGTCTTTAAAAGCTTGGAGTGCAGAGTACGAGGAAGGATCAAAACCATACTGTAGCAACTTTTTTGTTTCAATAAATGAAATGTTTTCTTCATCTGCATCTAATATTACTGAAATTAGTCTAGTATCTCCAAGTTTTGCTGTACTAACAAAACTATAATTACCGTTAGTTGAAAAACTAGTTTGTAAGCCATCAACACCTTGAAGTTTAATGTTTTCATTAAGGGAATATATCATTTTATTCGTATTGAAAACTTGGGAATCTTTGAAGGTAAATTGGTAAGAGGTTAGTTTCGTAATATTCAATACATCTGGAAAATCTTTTACTAATCGTGCTGCTAGTTTAGCTGCATCTATTGCTGTTGTAGTTGATTGTTTATTTGTATCATTATTAATTCCAGTAGAGTTTAGAAATGGAGATGGTTGTAATAACTTTAGTTCTTTTGCTTTTTTATTCATTAATATTGTAAAGTTATCTTCATTTCCAGCAATGTGTTCTGCTAGAGCGAGTGCAGAACGATTATTCCCTGCCAGTAGCAATGCATGAAGTAAATCACGAACCGTTGTTTTATCATTCGATGTTACTTGTATAGGGCTTGTTTCTACTCGGAAAACTTCGTTACTTATTTGTACGAAGTCATCTAACTGTATTTTTCTATCATTTAGTTGCTCCAATACGATATATTCTGTCATTAATTTAGATAAAGCAGCTGATTGTATCGGAGTTTCTTCATTTTTTTTATAAACAATTTCACCTGAATTAGCATTTATTAAAATAGCTGATTTAGCTTGAATAATGGGACCATTTACATAAAGATAAAAATATAAAACGATAAGTGCAGTAATAAAAAAAGATAATAATAAAATAGCGAATTTCTTTAAGAATTGCATAAGCGATCCTCCTATTATGACATCAATACTAGTATTGTAAAAAGGAATGCTTAATTAGGAAGAAAGAAAAGGTAAAGAATTTCTAAAGAATTATAAAGGATTATTAAATTTTGGGTGTTAATGGAAAAAGTTCAATTTCTTATATGATAAGAAATTGAACTTTTTATTTATAATATTAACATTTGTATGGGAGTAGTTTTACAGTGAATGTTGTTTTTTCATCATCACTATATACTTCAATTGTTCCTTTATGCAATTCGACTATACTTTTTGCAATAGCTAATCCAAGTCCAGATCCACCAGTGTTTGTAGAGCGAGATTTCTCAACGCGATAAAAACGTTCAAAAATATGAGGTAAATCCGTACTAGGAATAGGTTGTCCGTAATTTGTTATATCAATTGTAATCATATTATTGCTTTCATAAGCAGTAAGGTCAATATAGCGACCTTCGCTTCCATAAGCGATAGCGTTTATAATAAGATTTTCAAACACACGCACTAATTTTTCACCATCAGCTAATACCATGAGCTTTTGAGATGGGAAAGAAGGTCGACATTCTATATTTGCTTCTTGAAATTGTATACGGAATTGAACAGTTAATTGCCCAAGTAACTCTACTATGTCAATAGGGACAGAATACAAGCTTAACTCTTTATTTTGAACACGTGTATATTCGAACAAGTCATTCATTAATGCATTAAGACGAGTTACTTTATCGTAAATGACTTGAATATAGTATCGCAATTCTACTTCATCTCTATAATTATCATGATGGATTAAATTTACGTATCCAACTATAGAAGTAAGGGGAGTGCGTAAGTCATGTGATACATTTGTAATAAGTTCACTTTTTGCTTGTTCCGCTTGTCTTTCTTCATCAATGGAGACTTTTAATTGTTCAACAATTTCATTGACCCCGATTGCTAATTCTTCTAGATAATTATGATTTACAATAGAAACTTTATGATTGAAGTTTCCATTTGCAATATAACGAATTTCTTCTATCATTTTTTTAATACAAGTTTCATAATAAAGTTTTTTCTCGTGACGATAAAAAATGTAAAGATAGGATGAAAAAATAGAAAATAAAAACAAATAAGATACAATCATCATCCATAACGATTCTTTAATCCCTTTATACTTTTCATAACCAAAAATTCGAATGAATTCTTTACCAAGTTCAGTTAGAGTAAGTGAACTCTCAATTACACTCGTAACGAGGCGATAAATAATTAACTCAGTAATAGGCGTGAGTGTGATAGCTAATAAGAGCCAAAAAATAAGTTTCCATTTAGGGATATCTTTTAATATATCAAATGCTTCATTTCTCAATTTTATAGCCAACTCCCCAAACAGTGTGAATAAATTTTTCTCCATTTATTACTGTTTCAAGTTTATCCCGTAAGTTGCTAATATGAACCATTACAGTCTTATTTGAACCGTAACCATCTTCATTCCAAACGCGTTCGAAAATTTCTTCTGAACTAAATACTCTTCCTGTATTACTTGCAAGTAAATATAAAATATCGAACTCAATAGAGGTTAATTTAATATACTCTCCATTTACTTTAACAGTATGATTATGTTTGTGTATTTCAACAGAGCGAATACGAATAATACCATCTTCATTCTTTTGCGAAGTAGCGTTTTGGAAAGAGGATCTTCGTAATAAAGCTTTCACTCTTGCTACTAATTCTAATGGATTGAATGGCTTGATCATATAATCATCGGCACCTGTCATAAGACCTAATATTTTATCCATATCTTCTGCTTTTGCACTAAGCATTAGAATTGGTACAGTATTATTTTCACGCACTTCCTGACAAACTTCTAATCCGTTTCGCTTTGGCATCATAATATCCAAAATCATAAGGTCAACTTCATATGTAGAAACCTTTTGCAATGCTTCATCGCCATCATAAGCTTTATAAATGTTATAGCCTTCATTTCGCAAATAAACAGCAAGTAATTCAACAATTTCTTTATCATCATCAATAATTAATATGTTTTTATTCATTGTGTAGTTCCTTTCCTTACAAATCATCAACATTACTATAATATCAAACATTTATGTACTTGTAGCGATGATTCTGTATAAAATTTCATGTAACGTATTAAAAAGGAGTAAAAAGATTAATAACGAATATAAAATAACGAGGATATTTAGATTCTACATTATAATGAAAGTTAGTTATAAGGGGGATTTTCTATGTTATGTAATGATATATATTCATTTACTCCAACTGGAAAAATAGAAAATGATATTAAAGCTTTTCTACTAAAATATAATAAAGAGTTTACATATAAACATTCAATTCGTGTGGCAAATGAGGCAAAAAAGATTGCAGAAAAGTTTCACGTAGATAAAGAAAAAGCAGCAATTGCAGGATATTTACATGATATTAGTGGCATTTTTCCGAACGAGGAGCGGATTGCAGTTGCTGAAGAATTTGGTGTAGAAATAGTGGAAGCAGAAAGAAAGTTTCCTATGATCATTCATCAAAAACTATCGAGAGTAATCGCAAAAGAAATATTTAAAGTAGAAGATGAAGAGATTTTAAATGCAATTTGTTGCCACACAACGCTGCGTAAACATGCAACGAAGATGGATTTAGTATTATTTGTTGCAGATAAAATAGAATGGGATCAAAAAGGGACACCACCATATTTAATAGAAATAAAAAAAGGATTGGAAAAATCTTTGGAAAAAGCAGCTTTTGTATATATTTCATATTTGTGGGAAAGGAAAGATACATTGAAAGTTATACATCCGTGGCTAGAAGAAGCATACTGGGATTTAAAAGGAATTGTACAGTAGAAAGGACAAGGAAATGCAATTAAAAGAATATGTGAATCAAACATTTCCAGGAGTTACATTAGTACCCTACTTATATTCTTAGTGGGAAAATCATTTACATTTTGATTTTGGAAAAGATAAATATCAAATTGTAGAAGGAACCGACAATTTAAATACGGAATACTTTTCTCAACTATATACATATAATAAATTCTTATTTGAAGACATATTTTCAAAAGAAGATGTAGTGTTTGTAGTGACAAATGTTTATAGATTTAAAAAGGAAAATATAAAAACTCCACAGAAAATAAATGTATACAATAAATATATTAGGAAAAGAGATTTAAGATTTCATATAAGATAAGAAACGTTACCGTTTTTATTTGAAGATGAAGAAGCAGATTTATATTGTACATATCATTTTTCTTTAAAATGCCTTGCGGAACATATTAAATATGAATCGCTTATACAAGTTGCTAATCATGAGGATTTCTTTGATTTATATCCTCGATTTGGACGAAAAAAAGAAATTTCTTATCCAGATGTATTTCTCATAAATGCAACGAAAGATATTGTCATGTTGATGTATGATGATAGAGGATGTGAAGTAATTGCGAAGAATAAAGAAATAATACGAGATTTATATAAGAAATACAAAGAATGGATTCCAGATTATGAACGAGAAAGTATAGATAACTTATTTAAATGACAATAGGGGAAGTGAGCGTGTAATGAAACGTATTGCAATTGTATCTGCATGGGAACCAGAACTGACGTATTTGCATCAACATTATCCAAGTGAACGTGTTGAAAAAAGAGCAGCTTGGGAATTTCATTTTCATACTATTAATGAGCTGGAAATTATATCAGTTGTTACTGGTGTCGGTAAAGTAAGCTGCGCTAGTTGTGTACAATTGTTAATTAGTGAGTTTCAGCCAGATGAGTTGTTTATGACAGGAATATGCGGAAGTTTATCAAACAAGGTGAAAAACGGTCATATTGTAGTCGCACTAAACGCAATACAACATGATGTTACTGCTGCTGGTTCAGGGGAAGATGTTTTTAATTTATATAACGGTAGAACAGCACCTATTGAAACAACAAAATCACTTGTAAGAAGAATAAAAAAAATACGATCGTATGATCCGATACATTTCGGTACATTTTTATCAGGAGATCAACGTATTCGTAGTTCGGAAATGAGATATTTACTCCATACCGTATATGGAGCATTGGCAGTTGATCAAGAAGTAGCAGCTTTCGCCTATGTATGCCAAATAAATAAAAAACCATTTCTCTGTTTAAAAGCTGCTTCAGATCAAGCAAATGATAAAACGAAAGAAGAACAAAAAATCTTTAAAATGCTAGCATGTGAAAGAGCATGTGAGCATTTAATTGCTTTTTTACGTGTTTATGAGGTTAATGTAGTAAATAATAGATAGTTTGTTATAAAACAAATCAATAGTGAGTTATATGTAGGGAAATGTCCGCTCATTTCAAATTAAGAGCTGAAATTTATAATAGATGGAATATATTATATGGGTACACGTTGAGTTTAATATAAGCAGTTGGAGGGCAATTTTATATGATTCAATATAAAAGGTGTAGTGAAGTAAATATTGATTTAGTATATGAAGCTTTTAAAGATGGATTTTCAGATTACATTATTAAGATGGAGGTTTCAAAAGAGGATTTTATACAACGTTTTTTGGGACCAGAAGGTAATTTGCTAGAGCATTCTTTTCTTGCTTTAGAAGAAGGCAAATCTGTTGGCGTAATACTAGGTGGCATAAAGGATTATGAAAGTATAAAGACTATGCGCTGCGGAACATTAGCGGTTCATCCTAATTACCGCGGTATTGGTGTGAGTCAAAAATTATTTGAACTGCATAAAGAAGAGGCGATTCAACATGGATGTAAGCAACTTTTTCTCGAAGTCATTGTAGGAAACGACCGAGCGATTCATTTTTATAATAAGTTGGGCTATGAAAAAGTGTACGATCTTTTTTATTATAATTTAAATGATTTGACTAAAATAATGAATAAAGATTGTAAAGATATTGAAGTAAAACAATTAGAATTTCCAACTTTTAAAGATGAAATTCAGAAATGGTTAAACTTCCATATAAATTGGCAAAATGATATTGATTATATTAAAAAAACAAATAATGTATTTTATGGTGTATATGTCGATAATGACTTAAAAGGCTCTCTATGCGTAAATGAACAAGGTAAAATTAGTTTTATTTTCGTAGACAAAGGTTATAGAAATATTGGTGTTGGGATGAAATTATTACAAGTAGCAATAGAAGAATTAAATTTATCAAGTTTATCAATTGGGTTTCCTAACAATAATTTATTGGAGGGTTTTTTAAAGAAGTGTGGATTTGAAAAGAATTCTTTAGCGCAATATGAAATGTATTTATTACTCTAAGAGCGGAAAGATTTATTCTTTTCGTTTTTTATTTAGCCGTTATGTTGGTAAATGCTCCGCAATTATAATTTATAATGAGAGGGATTTTGTTTATCCTTAAGTTATTTTTTTAATTGTCAATTTCTTGCTAATAATTTTCTTTGTATAATATTCTAATTTTATGTAGAATAGATACGATGGGAGGGGATGAAATGAATAATGGATTAAAGTTTAAGATTTTTGAATTGCATTGTCTCGTTCAAAAGACTTATTCTGATATTAAAATAGCATGTGATATTGCTATTTATCAAGAAAACACTTCTAAATATTTAATTTCATTAGGATTTTTAAATAAATCATATATGACTTATATAGAAGCAAAAAGATTCTATCGCGAAAATGAAGAGCTTGTAAGTGTAGAATTTGATAATTTTTTTGATATGTATGATAAATTAGAAAATGAATTAAAACAAGTTATTTCAACTGAAGATAAAAATCCTTCATCGCTACATAACAGATTTGATCAGTTTCAGCAGAAAGTTGAAAATATAAATGACCTAATAAAAGTATTGCAAAATGCTCGTTAATGAATGCTTTTTTCTTTTTTGTATAGAAATTATGTATTAAAAACATTTTAGGGATATTATATATTGAAGAGGTGGCTTTTGTAGATTACAAAAGTCATCTTTTTATGTTAGGAATAGATTGTATACATTTTAGCAGTTTCATATAAATAATAGAAATTTATACGAGGTAAATACCATGGGAAATAAAAAAGAAATAGCTATAGTTGCATTAACAACAGGATTCGTTTTAACAAGTGTAACACCATATGGAGTAGGTCATGCAGAGGAACCTGGTCAAATGCAAGTTGAAATTCACGAGGATTCGTTCCGTACAGGTGATCTTACACAACCATCAAAAAAGGCGCCAGAGAATGTAGTGAAAGATGCACTTAAGGAAAATACGGACCATGCTTTGTCTCCAAAACAAGTTAGTGCAGAAACAGGAGTAGATTACAAAGTTCTTCAAAAACGTGGTTCTTATGATGGAACTACACTTGTGCGCATGCAACAAATATATGAAGGAAAAGAAGTGTATGGCCACCAGTTGACTGCTCACGTAGATAAAAAAGGTATTATTAAAAGCATTTCAGGAGCTAGCGCACAAAATTTAACACAAGAAGATTTAAAGAAACCTATTAATTTATCAAAAGAAGAAGCGAAACAATATATTTATAAAAAGTACGGAAACGACATTAAATTTATTTCTGAACCAGAAGTTAAGGCAGTTATTTTTGTTGATGAAAATCATGGGCAGGCTAGCAATGCATATCAAGTTACATTTGCTGCTACAACACCAAATTATGTATCTGGAACTTATTTAGTGAATGCTCATAATGGCGATATGTTAAAAGATATGGTACAAGAATCAAGTTTGAAAATAAGTGAAGAGTATGTTGAATCCGTTAAGGAAAATAAAACTAGCAATTTCACATCATTAACTGGAACAGGAAAAGATGATTTAGGCGTAACTCGTACATTTGGTATTTCTAAACAGACTAGTGGGAATTATGCGCTTGCTGATTACACAAGAGGGCAAGGAATTGAGACATATGATGTAAATTATAGAGATATTACAAATGAAGAAAGTTATTATCCTGGCATACTAGCAACTAGCGCTTCAACAACATTTAATGATCCAAAGGCGGTAAGCGCTCATTTCTTAGCAACAAAGGTATATGATTTTTATAAAGAAAAATATAATCGTAATAGTTTTGATAATAAAGGAAAAAAAGTAGTTTCAGTTGTACATGCATGGGATTCTGGAGGAACAAATGATCCTGAAAATTGGGAGAATGCATTTAGTACTAATATTAATAACATTAGTATGCTTTTATATGGAGATCCTATGGTAAAAGCGTTCGATATAGCCGGTCATGAATTTACACACGCAGTTACATCAAGTGAATCTAACCTTGAATTCTCAGGAGAATCTGGGGCAATTAACGAGGCATTATCGGATATTATGGGAACGGCTATAGAGAAATACATAAATAATGGGGAATTTAACTGGACAATAGGAGAGCAAACTGGATCGACTTTTCGTAATATGAAAAATCCAACTGCAATTAATTTTTCAGAAGGACTACCGTATCCCGATGATTATAGTAAATATAATGATTTAAATGGAGAGGATTATGGAGGCGTTCATTTTAACTCAAGTATTATTAATAAAGTTGCGTATTTAATTGCACAAGGTGGTACTCATAACGGTGTAAATGTAAATGGTATTGGTGAAGATAAAATGTTTGATATATTCTATTATGCAAATACTGATGAATTAAACATGACTTCTAATTTCTCTGAATTGAAATTGGCATGCCTTAAAGTGGCAACTAATAAATATGGAACGAACTCAATTGAAGTTCAAGCAGTCCAAAATGCTTTTGATGCTGCAAAAATTACCGGAACAGTGAAAGAAAACGAAAAAACAGCAGAAAACCAAGCTCCAGAGTTAACTGTGCCGTTTACCATTACACTACGTGTAGGTGATACGTTTGATCCAATGAGAAATGTAAAAGCTGTTGATAAAGAAGATGGTGATTTAACAAATAAAGTAAAGCATAAAGGCGATGTAGATACTTCAAAACCAGGTACATACATTGTGGAATACTTGGTCGTTGATTCCCAAGGGAGAACTACAACGGCTACACAGACTGTAATTGTAGAGGGAAATGGAGAAATATTAGATTTAGAACCTAAATTAACAGTGCCTGTTGGAGCGACAATTCATGTAGGAGATTCATTCGATCCAATGATAAAAGTAAAAGCTATTGATAAAGAAGACGGCGATCTTACTTCTAAAGTAAAAATTGCTGGTGGAGTAGATACATCTAAAGTCGGTACTTACGTATTAACGTACACGGTTACAGATTCTAAAGGTCATGAAGTAACGGCGAAACAAACTGTAACGGTCAAAGTTAGAGAAGAAGTTAAAAATGATAAACCAATACTAAAAGTACCTGCTACAACTTCAATTACTGAGGGTGATCAATTTGATCCGTTGGTAGGGGTATCAGCTACTGATAAAGAGGACGGTGACCTTACTTCTAAAGTAGCGTATGAAGGAACTATAGATACAACTAAAGCTGGTACTTATGAAATAATATATAGTGTTAGAGATTCCATGGGTAATGAGGTAAAT
Source organism: Bacillus sp. FSL R9-9497 (assembly GCF_038005805.1). Lineage (NCBI taxonomy): Bacteria > Bacillati > Bacillota > Bacilli > Caryophanales > Bacillaceae > Bacillus > Bacillus sp. FSL R9-9497. The sequence continues at coordinate 2,444,032 of NZ_JBBOTY010000001.1, forward strand.
ACAATACAAAAAGTATTAGTGAAAGATAAAGAAACTAGCAAAGCTAATGGCCTTACTAATAAGACAAATAACAATAATAGCGATAAAAAAGAATATACATATAAGGAGCTTCCAAAGACGGGTGTAAGTACAACTAACAGTGCAGCAATCGGCATATTGATGATTATTACAGGCACAGTACTCACTTTTGTTCGCAAATTTAGAAAGATACAAAAATAATAGTAGGGATCATTCTTTTGAAGAAAAGAGTTCATTATTCAAAAGAAATAAAGTAGAAAGTAAGTAAAACAAAATATGGATTTTTACTTAATAAGATTTTAGTAGTTAAGCGGTGCATTTGGCTTCTATAAAAATTTGTAGTTGGATCATGTTATGTCTACAAAACTACATTACATAAAAAACACGTTATTATTCTCATTAAAATAAAAGAATAGTAACGTGTTTTTTGGTTTGGAAAAAGCATAAATCCTATAGTTCATGAATCTGGGGGTGCTTCTAATCTGCCATTGATGAGTTACTGAAAACATGTTGTTTTAATGGAAGTTTCACTCTAAATGACAACATGAGATTTTCGATATTTACCAGGTGTTTCATTGGTGAATTTTTTAAAAATTTTAGTAAAATAACTTTGATCGCTAAAATTAAGCGAAGCGCATATGTCTGATAAGGGATAGGTGGTGAAAGTTAATAATTTCTTTGCTTCTTCGACTCGTTCACGTTGAATGTACTCAATTAATGAAATACCGACCTCTTTTTTAAATAATATAGATAAATAATCTGAATTCACATTTGCAAATTTAGCAAGTTGTTTAACAGATATTGGATTGTAAATATTTTTAAAAATATAGTTTTTGCAAATAGCAATAGTCTGTGAATATTGCTGTGTTTTTTGTGCCTTTACACGGTCTGCAAAGGTACAAAAAGCATTTTTTAATAAATCCCAAACAGATTCTTTGTCTTTTAAATCTTCTGTTCTTTGAATATGTAAATCATAAATTTTGTAAGCAATCCCAGATGGAAGTCCCCCTTTTATCGCATATCTAGTAGCGAGCGTGATGGATGAAATACAAATGTTTTTATGACGTCTTAATTGATGGAATGAAGATAAAGATGAAAGAGTCTCTTGTTGGAATTCGTAATAATATTTGAGTACGGTTTCTTTATCCCCGTCTTCTATAGAACTAAGTAGTTGCTGCTCTATATATAAATTATGATAAATGGATTCGTCTTTTTGCATTGAAATATATACATCTTCGTTTAAGATGCTGCTATGACTTATATGAAGTGAGTCACTGTTATTTGAAAAGGTGCTTACATCTGAATTTTTTTTATAGAGAATGTTATAGAACAATATCGCTATATTTACAAAGAAATTTTGATCTTTGACTGACAATGAAAAATAATGGTCTCTTGTTCTTTTATAATTTGGAATAAAATTAAGGTTACTATCCGCTTTACTTGTAGAAAAATTTACATGTGTCAAGGGCCCAATAATAACAGTACCGTTCACCATATAATCGCTCTTTATGTGAATTAAAATAAAGTGCCCTAGATATTCGTGAGTTCTGAAGATGGGAGAATTATATGTATCATTTCTCTGAAAAAGCATATGTAACTGTTCTATTTTTGATGTATATAACGAATGTGAATCATTTTTGGATTTAAATTCTAAAAGAATATTTTTGTTACAATCTAAAAAACAAACTGGAATTTCGAAAGATTGAAAAAACATATTGCAAATGTACTCTATCTCAACTAGACTGAGTTTTTTAGTCATATTCTTCCTCCTTACAGTTATGCGTAATAGTTAAATAAACATATATTCCTTTTTCATAAGTAGATACGGAAAACCTTTATCAATAAAAAATATAAATAAAAGTTATAAACTTCTAAGAATAATACCATAATTTAACATGAATAGCACATATTATTTGAATATACAGGTAATAGTTTTGGACAGTAACGTAAAATATGAATCGTCACACTTATTTGTTGGTTATTACTTATATGTATCAAAAAATGATTAAGATTGGATTTTAAATAGGGATAGGAAGTGAGATATGAATAGATTGACAGTAAGTGACTAGTCGAAATTAGCAGTGAAAGCTATTATGTAACAAATGTAATGATTCTTGAAATAGGGATATACGTGTAATTTAGGGGAGAAAATTACATATATCATGTGGAGAGACAACGTAATAATAGAAGATAAGAAAAGTGAATAAGTGATTGTAAACAATGGATTGTTGGACGACTATGTTTTATGTTATTCGTTTAAATCTGATACTTGGCACACTATTGCTTTTAAGAAGGTAATAGTAATAAAGAAATTTTTAAAATGATAGAAGTAGTAAAGGGGATAAGAGAAATGAAAAAAATATTTAGTGTGCTTTTAGTGTTATTCTTAACATTTTCTACATGGTCTAGTGTATTAGTAAAGGCAGATTCACCATCTAAAGGTACTTTAACGATTCATAAGTATGAACAAGAAAAAGATGGAGCGCAGGGACTAGAAGGTGACGGTTCTGCAAATCAAGAGGTGCCAAAAGATGTGAAACCATTAAAAGGTGTAACGTTTGAAGTGAAAAGGGTTGCTTCTTTTGAAAAAATTTCAAACGATGGGAAAATCGTAAAAGAAGACGTGAAACCTGTAATGGGAGCCACTCCAAATCAAGTAGTAACAGATGATAACGGACAAGCTGTATTAAAAGATCTTCCGCTAGGACGTTATGAGGTGAAAGAAGTGGCAGGACCTCCACATGTTAATCTAAATCCCAATACGTATACAGTGGATATCCCATTAACGAATAAAGAGGGTAAGGTGCTAAACTATGATGTTCACATGTATCCCAAAAATGAGATTAAACGTGGTGCAGTGGATTTAATAAAAACTGGTGTAAATGAAAAAGCATTAGCAGGTGCAGTATTCTCTTTATTTAAAAAAGACGGTACAGAAGTGAAAAAAGAGTTAGTAACAGATGCTAATGGTCATATTCGCGTGCAAGGATTGGAGTATGGTAAATACTATTTCCAAGAAACAAAAGCTCCGAAAGGCTACGTAATAGATCCAACTAAACGTGAGTTTTTTGTTAAGAACTCCGGAACAATTAATGAAGATGGAACTATTACTTCTGGTACAGTAGTTAAAATAGAAGTGAAAAACAATGAAGAACCAACAATTGATAAAAAAATTAACGGAAAATTGGAAGCGTTACCAATAAATCCGTTAACTAATTATAATTATGATATTAAAACATTAATTCCAGAAGACATTAAGGAATACAAAAAATATGTGGTAACAGATACTTTGGATAATCGTTTAGTGATTCAAGGAAAGCCAATCGTGAAAATTGATGGAGCAGAAGTAAATGCAAGCATTGTAGAGGTAGCTATAGAAGGTCAAAAAGTAACAGCTACAGTAAAAGATTTCACAAAATTAGATGGTAAAAAAGAATTTCATTTGCAAATTAAATCTCAAGTAAAAGAAGGAGTACCATCTGGTTCGGAAATTTTAAATACAGCAAAAATTGATTTTACAAATAAAAATGATGTAATTGGAGAAAAGGAATCTAAACCTGTAGTTGTTGTTCCAACAACTGGAATAATTGAGTTAACAAAAATTGATGGTGCTAATAAGAGTAAATTAAAAGGTGCAGAGTTTGTACTTAAAGATAAAAATGGAAAAATAGTTGTTGTAGCAGGAAAAGAAGTAACAGGTGTATCAGATGAAAATGGTGTTATTAAATGGTCTAACATTCCATATGGAGACTATCAAATTTTTGAAACGAAAGCACCAACATATACAAAAGAAGATGGTACAAAAGCTTCTTATCAATTATTAAAAGATCCCATTGATGTAAAGATTAGCGAAAATAATCAAACGGTTAAATTAACGATTGAAAATAATAAAAGTGGATGGGTTCTTCCGGTAACGGGTGGCATAGGAACGACTCTTTTTACTGTAATAGGTCTTACGTTAATGGTTACAGCGGCATTTGTTTTCTTCAGAAAAAAGTTTGCTAATAATTAAGATTTTAGGAACATGTAACTATGGGAAAAGGGGAGAAGCAAAATGCTTCCCTCTTTTCGATATTTAAGCATATACAGAGGTGGAAATATGAAACGAAATCTTGTTTTGGGAGGTATTTTTTTATTTGGATTAGGTGTTTTTTTATATCCTACTATTAGTAATTGGTTGGCGACTCGTGCACATTATTCTGAGATTAGCTCTTACGATAAGAAGATCAAAGCGCTACAAAAGAAAGAAGTTGAACGTAGGGAAAAAGAAGCAGCCGAATATAATAAACAAGTTCACACTTCCACGAAAACATTTACTGATCCATTTTCTGAAAAAAAAAGTAATCATCAAGCATATGCTGATGCGTTAAATTTAGGAGATGTAATGGGGTATATTGAAATATCGAAAATTAATATAAAACTGCCAATCTATCAAGGGACATCTGAGGAAGTATTGAGCCGCGGGATAGGTCATTTAGATTTTTCTTCGCTCCCGATAGGTGGAGAAAATACGCACACTATTTTAACAGGGCATCGTGGTTTACCATCAGCAAAATTATTTACAGATTTAGATAAGTTGAGCGAAGGAGATCTTTTTTATATTCATTCTTTAGACAAAGTTCTTGCTTATAAAGTAGATCAAATTAAAGTAGTGTTACCACACGAAACGGACGATCTACAAATTGTACAAAAAAAAGATTATACAACTTTAATTACGTGTACGCCTTATGGAGTAAACACCAATAGATTGCTAGTTCGAGGTGTGCGTGTGGAGTTAAACGAGAAAGAAAAACAAAAAGTGAGTACAGAGATATTTATATTTAATAAGTGGACTGTAATAGTTCCAATCCTATTGTTATGTGTGTTTCTAGTCGTAATTTATAAGAAAAGGTTAACTAGATAGAATGTATTTATTTATCCTGCATTAATGGACAGTGGGACCGGAAATTCAGAGATAAGTAAAGAAGGTATATAGGGAATGAAGTAAATCCTCATTGATAAATATGTCATTTTATTCGACTATAGAAAAAATACGGTAAAGGTGGGAACAAAGGAATTGAGGCTACGATTAAAGCTGGTAAGTATTCATTTTATTGTTTTGTTAATGTTAAGTGTAAGTTTTGTCGTATATGTACCAAAAGAAGTATATGGATCCACGACAAACTTAGAAGGTCTAGGTGATATATCGCGTTATAATGCAGTTGTCTTTGGTAACCATAAAGCAATAGGTGGCGACATTGAAGGAGCAATTGCAGTTCAAGGTGATATGGATGCATCGGGGTATACGATTGTAGGTGCTGCAGCGGGAACATCTAATATAGTAGGTGAAAAATGGGTTGATGAGGGATATCCGTCCTTGTTATTGTCTGGAAAATTTAAGAAATCAAGAGAAGAATCTTTTATCATTCAAAACGGAATAGTCGTAATGACAAAAGAGAGTGATCCAGATCGCATCATACAATCCTCTTATGATCGTATCGTTTATAAAGAAAAACTAGAAATTGACGCGAAATTTAATGAATTTCGCAATATAGTGAACCAAGTCAGTAAAAATGCAGGTCAATATAAAACGAATACCCCAATTCCAAATATGAGTCATGGAATCGGAAAAGATATAAACAATCCTAATATTTATGTTTCATCAGAATTGACAGGGAAAATCAATTTAGATATAAGAGATGTATTTTTACCAAATGCTAAGGACAAAGATTTTATTGTTATGTATTCGGATGCAACAGAGGTTACATTTAAAAACGGGTCTATTCTATATGACACGAACAATATTGGAAGGGCTACAGATATAGTTCCTACATCACAACCATATTCTCCTAATTCCCCGTTTACTGAGCTATACGGGAAAGTGATTTGGGTTTTTCCAAATGCGAAAAAAATTACAACAGAGGGATATGGTGTCGTTGGGAGTGTGTTTGCCCCAAATGCTGTATTAGAAACAAAAGGCGGCTCGATTAATGGACAAGCATTTGTCGGCGCGGTACAACAAACTGGTGGATTTGAATTTCACAATTTCAAATTTAACTGGCAACATTGGAACAAGCCTAGTACTGGAAAAGTAAAAATAAAAAAAGTTGATAGTAATAATGATAATAAAAAATTGGTGGGAGCAAAGTTTCATATAGAAGATTCAAAAGGAAAAATAGTTGGAGAACTATTAACAAATGAAGAAGGAGAAGCGATATCAAAAGACTTACCAATAGGAAACTATACTTTAGTGGAAAAAGAAGCACCTAAAGGTTACGAATTATCAAAAGATAAAATAGCTGTAAAAGTAGAGAAAGATGCAGAAGTAGAAATTAAAATAGGAAATAAGAAATTGCCAGATCCAATGGGAAAAATGAAGCTTGTGAAAGTAGACATAAGTGATAAAAATAAAAAGCTAGCAGGAGCAAAGTTTAAAATTGAAGATTTAAATGGGAAAATAGTTGGAGAACTAGTAACAAATGAAGAAGGAGAAGTAATATCAAAAGACTTACCAATAGGAAACTATACCTTAGTGGAAGTAGAAGCACCTAAAGGTTACGAATTATTAAAAGATAAAATAACTGTAAAAATAGAAAAAGATGCAGAAGTAGAAATTAAAATAGGAAATAAGAAATTGCCAGATCCAATGGGAAAAATGAAGCTTGTGAAAGTAGACATAAGTGATAAAAATAAAAAACTAGCAGGGGCAAAGTTTCATATAGAAGATGCAAAAGGAAAAGTAGTTGGAGAGTTAATAACAGGTGAAAAAGGAGAAATGATATCAAAGGACTTACCAATAGGAAACTATACCCTAGTGGAAATAGAGGCACCTAAAGGTTATGAATTATTAAAAGATAAAATAGCTGTAAAAATAGAAAAAGATACAGTAGTAGAAATTAAAATAGAAAATAAGAAATTGCCAGATCCGACTGGGCAATTTGAAATTGAAAAAGTTGATGATAAGGATAGTGAATTAAAGCTAAAAGGCGCTGTATTTCAAGTGTTAGATAAAGAAGGGAAAGAAGTTAGTAGATTAATAACGGATGAAAAAGGAAAGGTAATTTCCAACCAATTGGCAATTGGAAAGTATACGATTAAAGAAATAAAAGCACCGAACGGATACATGTTACTTAGGGATCCAATAGAAATAGAAATTACAGAAGCAGTAAAGACACAAAAAATAACAGTGAAAAATGCGAAGAATAATTGGGTAATTCCTAATACTGGTGGGAGCGGAACAACAATTTTTTACGTAATTGGTATTATGCTAATGTTTGGTGTGCTATATTTCTGTAAGAAAAATCGTATATTATGAACTAATTTTATAGAGTTAGACAGATCGTTGCGTTAGAGAGTTTTAGGACATGAGTTTGGTATTGTACTGGACTCATGGTACTAAATTTGTTAAAGGAGGAAGGATAATAGTAAACATAGAATATATTAATGAATTAAAATATTTAAGAGGTGAACATGGTGGCAATAAAACAAGACGAAATTAAAGTAGTTGCCGGAGCTGGAGTGTTTAATAATAATCCAGCTTGGATTCAAACGCAAGAAGATGAACTTAACTTACTAGATAAAGCTACGTGGGAAGAAAGATTTGAATACAACTCTATTTCAGCTATTTTAGCTGAGCATGTATGGGAACACCTTACTTTTGAAGAAGGTGTAAGAGCAGCTGAAATTTGTTATGAATTTTTAAAGCCAGGAGGGCATATTCGTTGTGGTGTTCCTGATGCATTTTTCCGAGATGAAGCATACCAAAACATAGTTCAAATAGGCGGACCTGGCCCGAAAAATCATCCAGCAGCAAGTCATAAAATTGTTCATAATTATAAAACATTAACGGAAATGTTTAAATTTGCTGGATTTGAGGTAGTTTTACTTGAATATTGTGATGAAAATGGTCAGTTTTATTACAACGAATGGGATGCAAACGACGGTGTTATTTTCCGTTCGAAAAGGTATGATTCTAGAAATAAAGGTGAGAAGCTTGGTTTTCCATCGCTAATTGTTGATGCGATTAAGCGGTAAGTCATTCAATAAAAGCAAGGGTTAATACTATAATTTCATGAGTCGCAAATGCGGCTTTTTTTATTGGTGCGTAAGTCTATATTTAATAAGGAAACGGATATACATGATAATTATTTTTCAACATTATATAACTCGACTTGGAAAATATTTAAGTTTTTCTCATTACCATTAACTTTAAATTAATACTTCGTTGACATAAAGATTTATTTTATATTTATATTCGTGTAAAATAGAGTGAGAACATACATTCTGTATAAAGGGGCAATCAATATGATAGCTGAAATTTGGAAACTAACTAATGGGTATATTGTAAAATTTGAACGCCGATTTCCAAATACAATAGAGGAAGTTTGGTCTGTTTTAACAGAAAACAGTAAGCTTAAAAAATGGATGTCTAATTTACAAATTGAAAGTCTTAAAACGGGTGGAATAATAAAGTTCGACATGATGGACGGTTCATTTATAAATATGGATATTTTAGAGTGTCAAGTAAATTCAGTACTTGAATTTACTTGGGATAAAGATCGTGTCCGATTTGAAATACATAAAGAAGAAAGTGGGACTCTTTTACTTCTTAAAGAGTACATTCATGTATTAACTGATCATACACCGAAAGATATAGCTGGTTGGCATATTTGCTTAGATCTTTTTTCTTCCGTACTAGAAGGAAAAGAAAAAGAATTTTCTAAAGATGAATGGCAACAATGGTGTGAAACATATAAGAATAAGATCCTTGAAATGAGAGGATAATTGTATAAAAAGTTATATTCATTATGTAATTATTACACTGTAAAAATGATTTTAAAGAAAAATAAGAATAGAGGTTAATATGAAAGTAAATCAATTAATTGCTAATAACATAAATAAATTAGATACAGTGATTCCATTTAATAAGTCGTTTGGAATCGCTGGGTTATCAGGCTCAGGTAAAACAACCTTTTGTCAAACGATTGGTGAAGAATCAAAAAAACGATTAGTTTCTTTATTGCCAAAGGCTGAATATCAATATTTATTTCCTAACATTATGCAAACGAATTTTAGTGCTATTAAGATAGAAGATATGCCTTTAGTTCTTTTTCTAGGAAAATCATCGATTTCTTCCAATCCACGTTCAACAATCGGTACACATACTGGTGTTTTCACAGAGGTACGTGAAAAACTTGCTGATGTATTTCATCTTTCACCTGAGGTTTTTTCATTCAATAACCAGTTAGGCTGGTGTACTGGCTGTAAAGGCCGAGGTACTACTAAAAATATTGAGTGTAAAAAATGTAAGGGAAAACGTTATAGCGAAGAAATCGAACAACATAAGATAGATTTATTTGCTAAACCACATACAATTTCAAATATTAATGATTTAAGTGTTGAGTCTATTCTTTCGTTAGCGGAAGAGTTAAAAATTAGTGAAGCAAAGCAACATATACTGCAAAATATAATTAATATGAACATTGGTTATTTAACATTAAATCGAATTATGGGTACGTTGTCAGGTGGAGAGTTAACAAGACTATATTTGGCTGAATTTATGGCAGTAAGCGAAAATGCTGTAATTATTATTGATGAGATTTCAGTTGGACTTGATCATGAAACATTATTACAAATATTAGAAGAGATTAAGCAGTTAGGGTGTAAAAATCAAATTTGGCTCATTGATCATTCAGATACTGTACTGGATACAACAGATGAGCAATTGTTCTTTGGACCTGGTAGCGGAAAATATGGTGGACAAATTGTGAAAGAATCGCCAAGACCAAAACCAATACTGTCGGATCTAAATAAAGAAGTACCAACAGAATACTATACATTCCATGAATTATATTGCCGTAATATCCAAATGGCGGAGTTTCAAATCCCTAAAAATAGGCTTGTGACGGTTACTGGAGAATCTGGATGCGGGAAATCTACACTTGTCAATGAATGTTTAGCTACAGATTTCTTGAAACGATATCCAAAAGATAAATTAGTTATGGTAGGACAAGATCGAAATCAATCCATTACAAGTCGATCAACTGTAGCCACTTTCCTAGATATTAAAAAGAAACTATCAAAGTATAGTGAAGAAATTGATGATATTTTTGAGCGTTCGATCGAGGATATTATAGATGAACTTCCAAATGAAGATATTGCGTATAAACGCTTGAGTCTACTTATTAAATTAGGACTTGGTTATTTAACGTTAGAACGAAAAACACAAACATTATCAACAGGTGAGTTTCAATGTGTTCATTTAGTTTCGGAGTTATTTGCAAACACTAGAAATCCACATACATTATTTATCTTTGATGAGCCTTCAAAAGGTTTATCCCAAAATATTTTAAATCAATTTATAGATAGTGTTAGAGGGATATTGCAAGATGAATCAGTCTCTATCATTATGATTGAACATAATAGTTACATGTTAGAAAGCTCTGATTATATTGTAGATTTCGGGAAAAGACAGCCTGAATCTATAAAGCATCTTGATGTAGTAAGTCATGAAAATTATTATCGTCAAAAAAGCAGTGTGAATAATGCTGAGCAAATACATATTTCTTCAGCACTTAAGCATAAAGAAGGCGTTCACTATTTAGAAGAAAATCATATTAACTATTTTAAAAATGCCGAAAACATTTATAAGGGTGGTATTTTAAAAAGTTTATCATCAATGGCCCGTTTAATTTATGGCGAATATGAATCTGATACAATTGCACCTGTTGTTGCTATTGATCTTGAAAGACATTTATATAGTCAATATAGTTTCTTATATGAGATTGGTGGATTAATTAATCATATTGTAGCTGCTCATCCAATTAATAAAGATACGAGAAGTTTTGATTTCTATTCACAGGACAATCATTGTCCATCTTGTTCTGGACGTCTTCAAATTGAAGTTTTTGATAAAGATATTGCCATTCAAGATAAAAGTGTTCCATTTTGGGATGGGCTATTCGATCAAGAAATCATGAAGGTATTAAAATTTTATCAGCATGAAAAAATAGAATTTCTATTCGAAGAAATAAAAAATGAGCTTGGTCACGATTTGTCAAAGAGCTATAATGATATGTCAGAAGAAGAAAAGCATACGTTTTGGTACGGATATTTTGAAAAATCATTTTATGATAAAAAAGGAAAGACACGCAGAACATGGGTAGGGTTTAATACAATTATTGGTGGATATATTGTTATTTCAAAAGCACCTATTAAAGAAGAAATTAAGAGTTCAAAAAAAATGATGAAATGTCCAATTTGTGAGGGGACGGTTTTAAATCATCATAAACCACTTAAATTTGGTAACGTAAATATTCGTGAAATAATCAATCAGCCTATTAATAAAGTATTGAAAATAGTTGGTGATTTACCGGCACTTGTTAAATTGAAGTCTATTGTTGGTGGCGATATGGTATTGACGGAAGATGTTTCTTTATTGCCAAGAAAAGCACAAGTTGCATTGAAAATGTTTGAATTAGAACAAGCAAGCTTTTCAAACTATGAAATGGTGTTACAAAATGTCTTACCATTCTGGAGCGAAATAAAAGGAAATATCGAATCCATTAGTGTTAATAATCAGGTAACTGTTTGTGATTTCCCTAATGTTTATGAAACGAGAGAAACCATTATAGATAAGTATTTCACAAATGGTAAATATAAAAAACTTACGTATGTATACGAAGCGTTTGGATACAAAAAATTAGTTACCCAAATTAATAAAATTAAAAAAAATAATCCATGTCCATTTTGTAAAGGTAAGAAAGTGATAACCGAAGATAATTTACATGATGGTGTCTTTAAACTAACAATTCCATGTGTAACTTGTAATGCAAGTGGTATTAATGACGAAGGGTTAAAAGAAGTTGTCGAGGGCGTGGATGTACAAACGTGGTTAACTGGAAAAGTAAGTGATGTTGTGAATGAAAGCTTATTAACAGAAGCTGTTGGACAAATACCCATTTTCAATCGCATACGTGAGTTGGATAAACGAGATATGATGGCGGTTTATGAATGTCTTGAGAGTAATCAGTAAATTTTATTAATATATGTTTTATTAATATAAATTAATAAAACATATATTCTTTATAATGTATATATTAGCGCAGTATGATTAATACAAGGTAATGAAAGAAGATCCAATTTCTTAATATCAAAATTAAGAAATTGGATCTTTTAGTATTTTTATGTCTCCATACAATATTTTTCAATAAGAAAAGAAGTAATATGGAAGGAGAGATACAAAACAAATAGTGATAAACGATTAATATATTATGTAATTATTATATTATAAAAGCGAAAATTAAGGTTTAAAATGGTTCGTAAGTGATATGTTTTGTTTATTAATCTATTTTTCATTGTGTGATTTTTTAAATTTAACAGAAATATATACTTGAATGAAGTATATATTTCTGTTAAATTTATCCTATGGATAGAACAAGTTTAATTAAAGGTCATTTAGAAATGTGTGTATTATCTATTTTGTCGAAAAAGAAAAGTTATGGTTATGAGATTATGAAAGAACTTGAAATAAACAATTTAAAATTGAAAGGAGTAGGAAGTATTTATCCTATTTTAACTAAGTTGAAAAATCAAGAGTGGGTTAACACTTATCAAGAGGTAACAGACAGTGGTAAAGTGAGGATTTATTATGAAATTAATGAAAATGGGAAAATACGTCTTGAGAAGAAAATTAATGAGTGGTTAGAATTGCAATTGGACATTCAAACATTATTAAAAAGCGGTTTGAAAGGAGACCTTCTGAAATGAGGAATAAATTGATAGGTAAAGAAAAGCAATTTTTAAGAGACGTACTTAAGGAATTAAAGCAATACGATATTAGTTTAGAAGAAAGGGAAAATATTAAGAGACAAATATTAGAACATATTCAAGAGTGTCATGAACATGGTGAAGACAGTATAGATGATTTAGGTACCCCTCAATTATTTGTTAAAGATTTTATAGAAATAAATGAAATTGATTTACAAGTTAAAATGAAACAACTTCAAAATGAAAAAGGAAAATTCAACACATTTATCTTACGTGGCATATTCATCGCAATTATTACTTACCTCATCTCGCAAACTACATTTTCAATATTTTTAACTGAATCATTTAATTCAACTAATAGCAAAAATACATTTAATTATAATATTTTATATCGCATATCAGAGAATCAATGGTGGAACGTTTTATTAATAATGATTAGCTTTATGCTCTCTGTAGTAGTGTTTATTAGCTTAGTAAGTTATAAAAAAAGAAAGCTATCTAAAGTATAATGAAGAAAACTATCTATAAACTATTTCAAATCTATATTCTTTGTAATGTAATAGTATTATGTATCATTTATCCAAAAGCATATGCTCAGCAAGATATTAAAGCTACTTTAGATAAGTATATTGAAAAATTTATAAAGGAACAGAATATTCCAGGGGCTGCTGTTGCAATTGTACATAATAAAGATGTATTCTTCACTAAAACGTGGGGGATTACTGGGGAATCTGAAAAAAAAATAACTAGTAAAACACCATTTGCAATCGGCTCAATAAGCAAATCTTTAACAGCTTTAGCTATAGTGAAATTAATAGAAGACAAAAAGATAAAATTAGAGGATTCAGTTCAACAACATCTTCCTTGGTTTAAACTAAAAGATTCTCAAATATCCTCATCTATAACAATCCAACACCTTTTAACTCATACAAGCGGAATAAACACATATGAAGGCTTATTAATATCAGATAAGCAATCCAAAAGTTCTACAGCATTAAAAGAAAATGTAATGAGACTTTCAAATGTAAAATTAACTGCTCTACCAGGAGAAAAATATCAATATAGTAATGCGAATTATATTGTTTTAGGTGCACTTATTGAGGAAATTACAAATGATACATATTCCTCATATATGGAAAAACATGTTTTTCAGCTATTAAATATGAATGGTGCGGTAGCAAGTAAAGAAACTGCATATGAAAAAGGCTATTTAACAGGTTATCAGTCATGGTTTGGCATACCAAGAAAAAGTGTAGTATCCTATGATAATGCCGGGGCACCGTATGGTTATATTACCGCAAATTTGGAAGATATGATTCAATTTATTATGTTTTTGAATCGACAAGAAGATACTCAATTTTTAAAGAAAGAAAACATCGACCTTTATCTTACACCACTTTATAACATAAATTCAGAAAAAAGCTATGGTTTTGGATTAAGAACAACAAGTATAAATGAAAGCGAAACGATGATTTGGCATTCAGGATCAACGCCCGATGCTCGTACAGAAATATTTACTTTAAATAAAAGTGGCTGGGGTGGTGTGATTTTAACAAATAAAAATCATGTATTAGAAGAACCAGCACTTTCAGTATTAAAAAAGGGGATTATTAATATTTTGAATGAAGAAGAACCGGTTGATCCCCATAAAAGCATACCATTTACACAAATTGTTATGTCTACAGTTATACTCGCGCTTTTCATTTCATCAATTATGTTAATTAAAAAATATAAACATAAGGAAACTGTAAAAAAATTAACTTGGTTATTCGTAGGGGCTCTATTCCTACTATTATCTATTATTTTCATTCCACTTCTTACTTATTGTACAAGCTCACCATGGCGTACGATAAAAATATTTGCGGCAGATGTAGGTTTACTTACAAGTATTATAGTAATTTTATTAGCTGTGAACGGATTATTATCAATCTTTATAGGCATAAGACAGAAGAGTATATAAGGGTAAATAATTAAAGAAATATAATTCAAACGTTATAAACAGTTGACCCTCACACAATGTCATTGTTTAAGATAAAGTTGAGCTTCAAAGTAGATGTAACTTATAGGAGGAAATTATGTTTAAAATAGGGGATTTTTCAAAACTATCTTCCATTAGTATACGAATGTTGAGACACTACGATAAAGTGGAATTACTACAACCAGTAAAAGTCGATGAGCAGAGTGGATATCGATTTTATTCAGCAGACCAATTAAAAAAAGTAAATCAAATTCAAACGTTAAAAGCTATGGGGTTTAATATTGCTACCATCAAAGAAATAATAGAATGCGATAATATAGATACCATAAAAGAGCAATTTTTTAATCGTAGTGCTCAAATTAAAGAAGACATGAATAACCTCCAAAAACAATTACGTCTCCTCGAAGACTCAATGAAAATGATGAGAGAGGATGTTGTTGAGATGAATTATCATGTTTCAATAAAAGAAATTCCAGAAAGAACTGTAGCTAGTGTTAGAAAGATTATTCCATCGTATAATTGCGAAGGTGATTTATGGAGTATATTGATGCA
Organism: Bacillus sp. FSL R9-9497; assembly: GCF_038005805.1. NCBI lineage: Bacteria > Bacillati > Bacillota > Bacilli > Caryophanales > Bacillaceae > Bacillus > Bacillus sp. FSL R9-9497. Next base: position 2,459,327 of record NZ_JBBOTY010000001.1, read on the forward strand.
AGAAATTCAAATGAAAAATATTAGTATTGCCCATTCGAGTTATAGTATTGCGGTTTTCCATGATCGTGAATACAAAGAAAATGATGTAGATATAGAAATACAGCTAAGTATTCTTGGTAAGCACGAAAATACAAAAGACGTTACATTTAAAAAGATTGAATCAATTCATGTAGCTTCCATAACGGTTAATGGAAGTTATGAACAGATGACAGCTGTAAATGAAGCTGCGGCAAAATGGATTGAGGCAGAGGGTTACAAATTAGTAGGCCCGATGTTTAATATTTATCATGTGAGCCCAGCGATGGAAGCGGATCCTAATAAGTGGGTTACAGAAGTTTGTTATCCAATAAACAAATAAGTAATAAAAAAGGCATGTTTTATGCCTTTTTTATTTTATTAATATCTCAAAATATGTACTTTTCCCTCTTTACAGTTTTCGTATCGGACTATATAAGGCAATAAAGACTTCAATTAATTTAGTAAAAGCAGCTAAAGCAAATATAAATACAGGATTGTAGGCTGAAATAATTCCACCTACTAATGCGCCTAATGGCATAGCTAATCGTGTAAGTACACGAGAAAAACCTAAAACACGTCCTTGCAAATTGGATGGAACAGTTTCCTGGCGAATTGATGTAACAATCGTATTCCATGTGATATTACATGTCATCGCGATTCCGAAAGCAATTCCGGGAGCGAGCCAATATGTACTTCACAAAGCAAATGTTAATCCAAGCGCTCCTAAAAATAGGAGTAAAGGAATAAGTACACCACGTCGAAATTTCTTTTCTAAAGGAATGGCAATTAAGCTTCCTAAAAGCCCACCTATTCCTATTAAAGTATAATTATAGCCACTTTGTGCGGAGGTAAGATTTAATGTCGATAATAAATAATACATAAGTATACCTAAAACAGCACTTGCTCCAAAGTTACCTACCATAGCTTGAAGTGACAAAGCTATATTTAACCGATCATTTTTGAGCCATTTAAATCCATCAAGCAAATCATTTAGTACATTTTGCAATGTATTTTTATCGGTATTCTTTTTGATTAAGCTTTTCATAGAAGGTAATATAATCACAGCAATTAATGTAGCAATAAATGAAAGAACATTAATCCAAAGTACTTGAAAGCCGCCAATAAAAGATATGAAAAGCCCAGCTATGATTGGACCAAACAAACTAGCCAATTGATTAACCATTTGATATAAAGAATTAGCCTTCGTTAATGATGCACCTGCGATGTGTGGAATGACTGTAACAGTTGTTACATCAAAAAGCATGGACATAACTGCTAAGATAAAAGTAATTACGTATAAATGCCAGATTTCTAATAGATGTAATGCATGTAGAATTGGTACGAGACTTACTAAAATAATATTGGTAATATCTGCCATCCAAAGTAACTTTTTTCGATCATATCGATCAACTAGTACACCAACTAAAGGGCCAAATAAAACGATTGGCAATACGTTAACAGCAAATAAAGAACTCATAATTACAGCTGAACCAGTTAATTGATAGGCAATCCAAGGCAGTGCAAAAGTATATAGTGAATCCCCGATTCGTGAAATGAGTAAACCAAAAATAAAAATCTTGTATTCTTTTGAAAAAGTTGTCTTGACAGTTAATCTTTGTTCTTGTACAAATTTCACAATTGTATGACCTCCCTTTTTTATAGAGGAACTTGAAAATAATCCGTCCAATACGTATTAAATATAGAATTCTGTAAGAAGTTGTTGAATCCTACTTTATAATATTGATTTTATATAAAATTGTAGGGAATAGAAATTAGGGCGGTTTTTATGCGAGGAGGCGGAATGATTCGAGAACAAAAGGGGTTGCTGGATAAAGAGTTAATCTTATGACCTTTTCCGCAATTAGTGTTGTTAGCAGAACTTTTGAAAGAAGATCCTACATTAATAGATCCCTTTTTTAGTTAATAATGCCTCCTTAATGCTAGTTAATACAAGGAGGCATTAAATTTTTAATAATTAATGATATGTGTACCCTCCATCTGGAAATAATACATTACCTGTAGTAAAACTATTTTGCATTAAATATAGAACAGTATGTGCAATTTCATTATTATGGCCAGGCCTTTTTACAAGAGAAAGAGATTTATAAGATTCATAAGCATCATCAAGAAATACCACCTAAAGTAGAATATAGCTTAACTGAGCATGGAAAAACAGTCAGTACTGTTTTGGATAGTATGTGTAGTTGGGGAAGAAGACATTTAGAACATATAGTTAAAGATAAACTATAAAATTGTTATGTAAACTAAATGTAGTGCGAAGTGAAATGTTGTTTTAATAATTTTTATTTTATAATATATAATTAAACAGTGTTGCAGGTTATAATACATGTTTAATTTATTTTTACAAAGGGGAAATTATAAGGTGAATGAATTAGAGTATAAAAGCTTTTATGATAAAGTAGGAAGATTAAATGGATGGGATTTTAGTAAAATAAAAAGTGAAACTGTAGGAGAAGTATGGGACTTTTATGGAGAAGTAAAAGAAAGATGTAAACCATCAGACATTCTACTTGATGTTGGTACAGGTGGAGGAGAAAATGTACTTAACATAGCATCTTGGGCTAAATTGTTAATTGGAATTGATAATTCTAACGGCATGATTGAAACGGCACATTCTAATTTGAAAAAATCAGGTGTACAAAATGTTGAGTTTCTTCAAATGGGTTCTGAAGCTTTAACGTTTCCACATGCGCATTTTGATATCGCTTCAAGTTGTCATGCACCATTTGCAGCGACTGAATTATCAAAAGTAATGAAAAAGGGTGCTTTTTTCTTAACGCAACAAGTTAGCGAACATGATAAATTAAACCTAAAAGAGACATTTGGGAGAGGACAATGCTTAGGTGAAAGAGATGGAACTTTAAAAGAAAAGTATATGGGTGAACTTATAAATGCAGGATTTGAACTCGTGCAAGTACGTGAATATGATGTTACTGATTATTACAGTACGCCTGAAGATCTTATTTTCTTATTAAAACATACACCTATTATTCCTAGATTTGGAGAAGAGGAAGAGGATTTTACTATTTTACAAAAGTTCATTGACACGAATAGTTCTGAAAAAGGGATTCATACAAATTCAAAAAGATTTATGATTATCGCTGTTAAATTATAATATATTTTAGCGTAAAAGCTGCTTTTCATTTAAAGAAAAGCAGCTTTTTGTGTGGAAAAGAATACAGGAAATACTTGAAAATAATAGAAATAAATAAAGTGTAAATCAAAATATGGAGGATAAATGTTTTGAAACGTTACTATATTAGCAATGAAAAAATAAATGTACATATTACTGAATGGGGGAATAATGACAAGCCCGTTATCTTTTGTTTACATGGATTAGGTAGTACGAGTTTAAGTTTTATAGAAATTGCTGAGGAATTAAAAGAAGAGTATAGATTTATCTCCGTTGATGCACCTGGACATGGTAAAACACCGCCATTTGAAAGAACAGAAGATTATGAGATGCAGAATTTAGCAAATTGGTTAAATGAAATAATAAATGAATTGAGAATCGAATACTTCTATTTTCTATCACATTCATGGGGAAGTTTTGTAGCGTTATTTTATTTGTTACATCATTCAGAAAAAGTACAAGGAAGTATTCTTATTGATGGTGGATATCAAACAAAAAGGCTTCAAGAAAAAACGTTGGAAGAAGAAATTGCTTATTATGAAAAGGACTTTGATGAATACGTTTTTAATAATTGGGACGAATTTTTCAAAAGTGAAAAAGAAGCTTATACTAGGTGGTCTTCATTGTTAGAAGTTGCTGTAAAGGACCTAGGGATCGAAATGGATAACAAAGTATGGTGGCATGCCAGGGGGAATACAGCTAGTAATATAATAAGAGGTATGCATAAAGATGAAACGATAGATATATATGAGAAGCTGCCGGCTAATATTGTATTACTCCGAGCTACAGTTCCACAAGTTTGGGCGGATTATAGAGATAAGACAGTAAATGTTTTCAAAGAGAAAACGGACAGGATAGTAAAAGTAATTCCTGATACTACACACATGTTGCACTGGGATAAACCAGAAATTGTTATAGCAGAAATAAAAAATAATTGGAGCTAACATATTCATACTAAAGTTGTAGTTTCTATATGAAAAATCCATCCTTCCGTTTGATTTTATCTATTTATAAGTGTAATACAATACGAATAGATAATAAGAAATGAGGGGGAATGTAAAGTGATTACACATATATCAGATATAAAACTACAAACGGTTTCCATGGAAGGGGTAAAACAAGTTTATAAGGACATATTATCTTTTCCAATAAAAAAAGAAACAGCATCCTTCATTCAATTTGAAGTAACACCTTATACAACAATTAGTTTTCAAGAAGTGTATGAACCAATTGCACCTGCACATGTTGCTTTTGAAATCCCATATTCAAAATTTCATGAAACAGCAAGATGGCTTGAGGAGTCTGGATTACTCATTGCGAAATGGAAAGATGGTCATATAATTGATGAAGAGGATGGTCGATTCAATTTATACTTTAAAGACGGAGATGGAAATCTACTCGAAATTATCGCGCATAGTTATGTTAAAGAAGATGTATTAGTACCGCAGTCACCTTTAAACATTTTATATGTAAGGGAAATTGGTCTTCCTGTTAAAAGTGTACCTATTTTTAGGGAATGGCTGAAATCAAATCTAAATATGAAAACGATGGAAGACGGGGATATTTTTAACTTTGTAGTTGGTGGCACTGCTTATGTCGTCGCAACTTGGTGGCAGCGACCTTGGATTCCAATCGCGATGAAAGCTCTATCACCGAAAGTACACGTTTCTTTCGGAACACCAGACGTCGCATTTTTACAGCGAATCCAAAATAACTTTAAGAAAAATGGTGTATCATTTGAATATAAATGTAATGAAGTATCATTTATTGAGCAAGGATATACATTTTCAATTGTGCATACATCAGAGTTTCATTCTGATATTCCTAAACAATTAAACTTACCGCTTTCTATTTAAGGATGGAAAGCGGTAAGTTTTTTGTATATTCGTGAAGAAGGTTTTAGCTAGGATTATAGTGAATTTAAAGAGAGGTATAAGGTGTTATTTTAATTTATGTTAAGGGGAGAAATGAAGTGGTTTTAGGTAATCCGATTGCAAAAGGGAATACAGCAGAAATTTATTTAACTGATGATAAGGTTGTAAAATTATTTAAAGATTACCTCTCAGATACAGAGTCTATAAAGGAAGCAAAAAAACAAAAATATGCGTATTCATGCGGGCTGCCAGTTCCAAACGTATTTGAAGTGACAAAGATACAAAATAGACAGGCAATTATTATGGAATATGTAAAAGGGGAGAACATTGGTAATCTCCTGCTTAATAATTTGAATGAGGCAGAGCGTTATATCGGACTTTGTGTTAATGAGCAAAAAAAGATCCATGCTATACGTGTGAATACAGATGAAATGGAGTTAATGAGGAAAAGGTTAGAGCGTCAAATTAAATCTGTACATAAATTGGATGAAAGCAAAAAGAAGAATATATTACAAAAATTAGATTCTATTACATTTGATTTTAGGCTATGTCATGGAGATTTCCATCCATTTAATTTGATTTTGAGTAAGGAAGAGAAAGTGAAAGTTATAGACTGGGTAGATGCAAGTTCAGGTGATATTCGCGCAGATGTATTTCGAACATACTTGTTGTACTCACAATCTTCGGTAGAATTAGCTGAGATGTATTTACATATATATTGCAGTCGTACCGGCTTATCAAGAGATGAAGTTTTTCAATGGGCTCCTATTATTATTGCAGCTAGATTTTCTGAAAAAGTATCACCGCAAAATGAAGTGTATTTGAAAAGATTATTGAATCAGTATTTATAAGTCATAAAAAAGGCTGTCAGCAAATTAATAAATGCTGTTGTTTAACCAAAGTTTCCTTGTAGTTAAACAACAGCGTTCTTAAATATTGATATAGGTATTCTTATTTTCGATCTTCATCCTATAAAGGTTCATAATCCGTACTTGTTCCTCCCTTAATTCTTCTTTATCCCAATACATATGCATTAAGCTATATTCAAAAATCTCCTTTAATTTAATAAATAATGGAAACTTGTCTATCATCTCTTTTGGTAGTTCATTTTCCTCTTGGTAGCCTTCAAATAGTGCTTTTGTAATAGAATGTTCATAGTCAATGATATTCCCATTTCCAGCAAATGAATATTCTATCGCACTATAAATAGGAATGGCTAAATCGAATATGTAAAAATGTTTTTGGAATGAATCCAAGAGAATATCAACTTAACAAAATGTCTATTCAATCATTTCTTAAACTAAATTTAAATAAAGAAGGGGCGTTTAATATGAATATTTCTAGAAAAATAGAGGTTGAACAGTTGCGAAATAGGAAGAGTGAGCTATTTGATAAAGAGGTACTTAACATATTAAATGGTCAAGTTATGTATGAAGAATTTAAAAATAAAAAGCTAATGGGTGATTCTGATTATGCCCCATTTAATGAGGCAATGTGTGTGAACTCGGCTACTACTCAAGTTTTTAATGAAGAGTTTATTAAAACAAGAGCGAAAGGACATAACAGTTCAGTAGAAAGTTATATAAAAAAGGTTATAGATCCGTTAGAAAACCTTTTTACGAAAAAGTATAAATGTATTGTTCTATGGTTTGGTGAAGATATGTTTTGCCAAATGAACCTACTTACCATACTTTCTCACCTTGAACAGTCTGCTTATGAAGGGAAGGTATACTTAAATAGCTTTAGAGAGGATGAATTTAAAGTAAATCAAATTGAACTTGAATTGGGGAATTACTCTTCTATATACAATGAAGTATTAGTAAACCATAAAAAGACCCCCCATAAGGTACCACCTGTAATGTATCAGGCTATAGACTTATTTTTAGAAATGTTAACAGAAGATAATGCAGTAATGAAATTCATTTCTAAAAATAAAGATTTATCAACTCAAGAATTATTAAAGAAGTTGTTTCATCTTTTTCCTACAATCGGATATGGAGATACTCAGTACATAGAACTGATTAATAAAATAAAGAAGAAAACTACACCTAAAATATAGGTGTAGTTTTCTTCTTATAATTGCTCAAGTAATTCTAATTCTTTTTCTACAAATAGCATTAGTTCTTTAATGGTTTCACCAGAGAAATCAAAACGAATACCGGCTGCATCATATACTTCTTTTATAGATTGCGAGCTTCCTAGTGATAATGCCTTTTTATAATTTTCTAGTGTTTGCTTAGGATCCTCTTTATATTGTTTATACATTTGTAATGCCCCAAGTTGGGCAATCGCGTATTCAATATAATAAAATGGTACTTCAAAAATATGGAGTACAGGTAACCAACTCGTTGCTATCCAGTTTTCGTAGCCATCAATATGTATGACGCTAGATTGATAATGTTTTTGAAGTTGTAAGTATTTTTCATTTCTTTCTTCAGAAGTATGAATTGGATTTTCATACAGCCAGTGTTGAAATTGATCTACAATAAGCATGATAGGTAAATATGAAATAACATCTTTAAAGAAGTTAATTTTTGCTTGTTTTAAATCTTTTTTGTCTGTATAGAAGGTATCCCAATAATTAAGCGAGAATAACTCCATTGTCATACTGGCTAGTTCAGCTGTTTCAGCTGGAACTTCTATATACTGTCGTAATTCTAATGGTTTTATGAGTTCGTTATGAATACTATGACCCATTTCATGTATAAAAGTGATAATATCATCTTGTGTATAATTTAAGTTCATAAAAATATAAGATAATTGTGAAGCTGGTAAGTACTCACAAAAGCCACCAGCTGCTTTTCCTTTGCGGCTTGTTAAATCAAGACAATTGTGTTTATACATTCGGTTTAAAAGTGCTGAAAATTCAACATCTAGTTTATTAAAGATATGAGTGCTCTTTTCAATTAAATCATTTTCATTTGCAATAGGTTTAAGTACTTTTTGATCTGGAGTTACAGCTGATACATCCCAAGGGCGAAGTGTATCTACTTGCAGTTTTTCTTTTTTCTCTAGCATTATTTTATCTTTAAGAGGCACAACATACTTACGTATGGATTCGGCTAGTTCATAGCAATCTATCGCTGAATAATCAAAACGCTCGTATTTTTTGAACATATAATCGCGATAATTCTCTAGTTGAATATTTTTTGCTTTTTGATGGCGAATTTCAATTAATTGATTTAATATGTTTTGGAGTTCTTTTTCAACAGATAAAAATTGTTCAGAAATAATAGTTTTTGCCTTTTTACGGATGTCACGATTCGAATCTTGTAAATAGGATTGTAATTCTGTTATCGTTTTTTCTTCTCCGTCCCAAATGGCACTTAATCCTCCAGTGATTTCAAAGTACTCTGTGACTAATTTGTCTTCCTGTATTTCTAATTCAATATTTTCCTCACAAAATAACTTTTGAGCATTTTTTATTTTTGTATCTAATAAACCATATACGTTAGAATCTAATTCCATTCGAAAAGGTGACTCTAAATATTTATTATCCAATAAATTTTGGTACCGCTTTAAAAGTGGCTTTACAAATTGTTGATCATGTTCAAATGTATCCTTTATTTCTTCATCATCCGTATTACATTGAAAGGCGATGTAATGTAATCTTAATTGTTCTTCGATTTCCCAAATTACTTTTGACTGCTCTTTTAACCAATTTTCAAGGTCTAGTTTTGAAGAAATCATCTTATTTAACAAAGTCGAAAGAGTTTTTTCCAATTGTAGTACATTACTAATATCAATCGTATTTACACGTTGCATTATATATCCCTCACTTTTTATTTATTCATAGAGATATTCTATTTATTAATTGTAATTCCCTTGTTAAGTGGGGAAAATGTGAAATAATGTTAAATTTAATAATTATAGAAGGTATTTATATGTCAAAGTAAAAAGTTTATCGTAAATGAAAATGTGTGGAGGGGTGCTACATGAGAAAGGGAACAAAGGTACTTGTATTTTTAATTCCATTTGCTTTATTATGTGCCTGTGAGAATGAGATTGAAGATGCTAAAAGTGAAGATTCTATAGTGATGGATATTGCTACAGCAGCGGTAAAGGAGGAATCTTTTTTTAGTGCTGCTATATGGGATGAAAAAGCAAGAATAGTAGATTTAGAAATTGCTGATAGCGAAAATGCTAACGAAATAAAAAAAGAAATTAATAAAAGATTGCAAATTCAAGGTGTTATGTCCTATAAAGTAAATATATCTCAAAGAAACAAGGAGATTGTAAATGCAGAACATAGATGGGAGTTAGTTTTTGGACAGATATTTGATGACGTATTCAGGAAGAATGGATATGAAGGGTTTGGGATTCAGCAAATAAATTATAAAAAGAATCAACCTGTTACCATTGATATAAAAACTAAGATTAGCGATGGTGAAGTAAGGGCGAGAGAACTTGGACAGAAAATAGAAAAAGAAGTTGAAGGGGTACTTAAAACAGAAGCAGTAAAGAAATGGATTGAAAATGATTCATACGCTATTGGGATTTACGATATAGATGATCGGAAAATTAACTAATTGAGGAATGAATGCTATATGAATATAAAATCGATATAATTAAATAGAAAATTGCTGAAGGAGGTGTAATATGTATAAGTATTTACATATTTTAAACGACATAGAAAATATGATTCAAAATGGAGAAATAAATGAAGGAAAGAAATTACCGTCTATACGGTCACTCGTTACGCAATATGAATGTAATAAGGCGACAGTTATACGTGCGCTTCATGAATTAGAAAAGCGTCATATTATATATTCTGTCCCTCAAAGTGGATATTACGTTGTTAAGAAATCTGGGAGTACCATAGAAAATAACGAGATAATTGATTTTGCTTCCTCAGCACCAGATCCAGATGTTTTCCCATATTTAGATTTTCAACATTGTATTAATAAGGCTATTGATACGTATAAAAATGATTTGTTTGTATATGGAACGCCGAAAGGGTTACCATCTTTAATACCAGTTATTCAAAAACAACTAGCAAATTATCAAGTCTTTACAAAAGAAGAAAATATTTTTATAACGTCAGGTGTTCAGCAGGCACTTGCTATATTAACTTCCATACCATTTCCGAATGGAAATGAAACTGTATTAATTGAACAGCCAACATATCATCTATATATTGATTATCTAGAAATAAATAAAGTTCCTGTAATCGGTATTAGACGTACGAATGAAGGTATCGATTTGAATGAATTGGAGCAAATATTTCAAACTGGAAAAATAAAATTCTTCTATACGATACCGAGATATCATCATCCGCTTGGAACGTCTTATTCTAAAGATGAGAAAGAAAAAATCACACTATTGGCTAAGAAATACAATGTATTTATAGTGGAAGATGATTATTTAGCAGATTTAGAAACTGATTCAAAAGCAGATCCGTTATATAGCTTGGATAATTGTAGTCATGTCATATATTTGAAAAGTTATTCGAAGATTATTTTTCCAGGTTTACGGGTTGGAGTTGCGGTCATCCCACGATCCATTGCAAATGCTTTCTATACATACAAAAAAATACTAGATATTGATAGTCCGATGATTTCTCAAGCGGCTTTAGAAATTTATATAAAGAGTGGTATGTTTGAACGTCATAAAAGTAAAATTAATTCTTCCTACTACAATAGATCAATAAAACTAGCAGAAACATTAGAAAAAGTGCAAAATGAAAATTCATCATTATTTACATATAATAGACAAAACACACTGGGAATACACACTTGTTTAGAAATGCAGAAAAACATAGTTACAGAAACACTTATACAAAAATTAGGTGACATTCAAATAAGTGTCGATACTATTGATAAGAATTATATGAGGGATTTTCCTAAAGAAAAACTATTAAAATTAAATGTTTCGAATGTAAAAGAAGATAAGATTGAAGAAGGTATTCGTAAAGTAATTGAGGAAATCAAGCAATCAAGACAGTTGGATTTTCAGTTTAGAAAGGAATAATTTGAATTAGGAGGTTTGTTGTGAGATTGTTTTACAATTAGTTACTCCAGATGGAGAAGCCTATATGAGGAAATATGATAGGAAGCATATACCAGAGGTTATAAAGCTGAATTATAAAAGTTGAATAAAATGAAACGATTACGGAGAAAAGTAGCAGTTGTGGCCGGAGCAACTATATATGTAACTGAATAACTATATGTTTTTTAAGAGCACTCTTAGCAAAAAGTGCTCTTTTTCATTAATGTAAATATTTACTTAGCATCTTTTTAAAATGATTTTTATCATAATTTACATATTGCGTAGCTGTATTTCGTATTGAATCTCCCGCGTAAAATCTTTCGTACAATTCGTGTCTAGATCCTAATGGGCTTCCGATGATATCCCAGGCTAACTTAAATAATTTTGTACGTTGTTCGGCATCTATATTCGTTCCATTAAAGTATTTTTTCAATAAATCAGCTATCGGACTCTGGAAGTCATTCGAGCTCGAAGGAAGTTGAATGAAACCACCTGCTCCAATTAATTGTAAAATTTCTATTGCACGGGGATAATATTTGGAACCAAGATTCCTTGCAGTTTCGATATATTTAAATTTCGGCAAATAAGTTTTTGTTTCATTTGTAGTACCTTCAACTTCTGCAGCAATTAAAAGTGCGCGAATTGTTTCGATTTGCATAATTAATTCCCCAAGCTTCTCTTGAACATGCAAATAAGTAGTAGCACCGATTGCTTCAGCAATTTCACAAGCAATTGCAGTTATAAATTCTAGCTTTACTACTAATCGTACAATTGCTTGGTGATAAGCTAAACTACTAGAAGCTATATCTGACTTTATTGCCCATAACGCTTCAGGGTTGTTATATAGTAAGACACGTTCCCATGGTACAAATACATTATCAAAGATTAATAGTGCATCCATTTCATCGTACTGTGAGCTAAGAGGGGAATCAACTGTAATTGAATGTGTATTCGCAAATGGTTCTCTACAAACCATATGTAATCCAGGAGAATTGGCTGCCACAATGAGAAAGTGAGCTAAATCTTTTTGAGTATCAGTCAGTTTTGCTAATGGATAGATTAATAAATCATTTGAATAAGGAGAAGCAGTACCGATCATTTTAGCACCACTTAAATAAATTCCGTCAGAAGTTTTCTTCGTAACTCTTAGTAATCCTAAGTCATTTGTATTCAACATTGATTCTGTAGATCGATGTATTTGTGGATCACGTTGAACTACGCTTAAGAACAAGTGATTATCTCTCGCTTCTTCATAATAAGATGTAATTTTATCTGGAAACTGTACATCGAATTTTTTATAAAAATATTTTGATACGTACCAGCCGGTAAGTCTCGATCTTGCGTAATCAGATAGTCTACTCATTACACCGTCTGTAGCATAACTCCACGTTTCAAAAGCGGTTCTCCTCATTAATAATTCGTTATAGGAATTCGGAATTAAAAAGGCTGTATGGACAAATTCTTTCGTTTTTGGGCTAACATATCCAACAGAATCTCTTCGTATTGGATCATCAAACAATGAAAATAAATTAGAAATGGTACTTAATGTTCCTGCAAAATGTTTGTCTGTAGTTACATCTACTTTTTGTCCATAGAGCCAAACGTTACGACCATCTTGTAAGCTCTTTATATAGTAATCTTTCAAATTTTGCATATTTCCTCCTTCTAAAGACTATTCATATATTTGGACATGTTTTAATGGTGGGGAATATACGTGGAAAGTTATTACTGCCGAATCTGTAGCATTATACATTTTATGCACAGTATCTTTTTTTACTGTGAAAATATTTCCCTCTGTAAACTCTTCAATCCGCTCGCTATTATTTTCGTACGTTATATTTTGTAGCGTACCATTGACTATTAGTATACATCCTACAGATATTCCGTGATCGTGCACAAAAGTCTTTGCTTTGCTGGGGAAATTTAATACTAAAATCTCTACAAATTCAGACTGATAGATAACGTTCCTTCCGTATTCAAGATTAACTGGTGAAGTAATAAAAGGAGATATTTTATGAAGTGAAATATTTAATGATTGAATAGCGTGTATTAAATTGACTGTATCGTAGTGACATAGGTTATGAAACGCCTTTCTTATGTTATGAATCAATTGCATGTACAACTTCCTCCTAAGCATTTGCAGTGAAAGAAAGTAATCTCCTATTATATCGTGTGTAGTTGATTATATAACATTGTATTGAGTAAATTCAAAAAGGTGACTGGTTTTAATTGGGTAATATCTCCTTGGGATAATATGGTAATTAATCCCGTTTTTTGTGATATGCTTGAACTATAGCCTATTTTCTATTGGAAAGGTGATGAAATAAATGGCAGTTCTTTTATTGGAAAATCTATATCAAATGTCTATTGTTTTACTGATCTTATGTTCATTTTGTTTTTATAGATATTTAAAGAAAATAAAAAGGGAAAGAAAGCTTACAGGTTTTGAAATTACGATGTATATCGTTACGCAACTTGCGTATTTTATTTGGGCGGCAACAACTTTTCTTAAGATGTTATCAGAATAGTAATCTTAAAGTGTTAGATGCTGAACAGTAATGTACAGAAGCAGTAACGGTATAAACCTGGGCAAGGGTAATTTCTCTATTAGGTAAATAAATATAGTCGATAACTAGATGGATAACAATATTACTTATAACATCTTTATAAAAAGAGAGGATATAAATGGAACAATATAAGTTAATTTTGAAAGAGCCTAAACAAATCGAGTGGGAAACAAATGAAATTAAGGACATACAGGACGATGAAATTATCGTTAAAACAATTGCAGGTGCAATAAGTATTGGAGCAGAGTTACCACAGTATAAAGAATCGGATGTTACAGATACAAATCCTATCTATCCAAAAAAAACTGGATATGAAAGTTATGGTGAAGTAATTCAAGTTGATAATAAAGTAACAAATTTAAACGTAGGTGATAAAGTAGTTTCTTTTTATGGACATGAAACGATAGGAATAGTTAAGGGAGATAAAGTAATTCGAGTGCCTAGTTATATAAAACCTAAAGTTGCTTTATTATCTATTCTTTCGTGTGATGCTGCTAAAGGAGTATTGAAGCTAGACCCGCGACAGGATGAAAAAGTACTTATTACTGGAATGGGAGTTATCGGTTTACTCGCTTGTTATTTCTTAAAATACTATGTAGGTGTTGAGCGTGTGGATGTTGTTGAGCCTAATAAAAATAGAAGAGAATTTGCAAAGAAGTTTGGTGCGAAAAACCTCTTTGATTCAGAAAAACAAATAATAGAAACATATAATTACGGTTTGGAATGTTCTGCTATAAATAGAGGGTTTCACACATTGCAAAAGGCTATTAATAGTAATGGAGCGATATGCATTCTTTCTGATGGTAATATAGAAGACTTAACATTAACAGCCGACTTTTATCGAAAAGAATTGAAAATCATTGGTTCAAGTGATGGATATGATTACCAAAAACATGCAGATTGGTTTTTTAGTCAAATAGAACAGACGCCATGGATAGAAGAGATTTTTCAACATGAAATTCATTATACTGCGCTTGAAAAATGTTTTGAGGAATTAAGTGAAGGAATAATTACTCCTTTAAAAGTATTTGTCTCATATGAATAAAATGACAACGTACTTGTCACGTAGCTCACATATATTTTGTCATTAATATGATAATAAAACGAGGAGTAGCATGTACGTGTTAATTTTTAATAGGCACAACGGGTTGTTGCTCTTTCATTATGTACAAATCGTATATTATCTTTCTCAATGTACATATTAAGTAAAGTATTTAATATCACGTACATAAAAGGCGGGGTAATATGGATGGAAATAAGAAAAATGAAGAATTGAGTAAATTTAAGAAACAATGGTTTAATGAAGATAATCAACCAGTAGCTGGTATAGAGCTAGCCTTACCGCCTGATATAGGCAGCATGTTAGACTCGAAATCAGTTGATGATCAAAGTGGAGAAAGTAATAATGAATAAGTTTAATCTATACGCATCCATTTGGGTGCTTTTGTTTTTTTGACAATAGAAAATAGATCATCAAATTCTTATTGAAAAAAGATGGATCTAAATAGATCCATTTTCTATATATGTAAGTTTTAATTTTCACCAAAAAGTTTAAAGTGCATCTAGAATGCTAATAACATTTACCATTAAAGGATTGGGCTATTATGCATATTATTGTTGAAAGCATTATTTTAATTCTCACTGGGATTCTTGCATTAAAAATGACAGGTAGTAAATCTGTTAGCCAAATGACAAGAGCTGAAATCATCATAGTAGTATCAATTGCGCGTATTATTGTAGAGCCTGTATTAAGTAGGAAAGTAGTCCCATCTATATTTGCAGCTGTAATATTTGCAAGCGTACTTCTTATCATTCATTTCTTTGAACTGAAATCAAGGGAGGCGGAACAATTCCTAAATGGCAGTAGCTTTGTAATTGTTGAAAATGGAGAGATTATTAAAGCGAACTTGATGAAGGCAAAAATGTCTGAACAACAACTTTATATGCAATTAAGAGAAAAAGGAATACATGATTTAAAGATTTTGCAGCAAGTTACAGCTGAGCCGAATGGACGTATTGGTTATCAATTAATAGAGAAAGCTCAACCGATAACTTTAGAAATGTTAGAAAAAACATTAGATCAGCACAAAATAAAAAGATAATTTCTTATGTGAAATGCCAATATACAATTGAATTATTGGCATTTTTTATTTTTTCTAAATGTAAAAGTTAATATTTAGAATAGATATTCAGCCAATCTTTAAATTAGATATAGGCTTATTAATATGCTATATTCAATGGAGCTATAGTGACTGTGGTGAAAAAAGCAGCGTTAAAATGAATAGGTCTTTCATGTGATATTAAACATGAGATAAGAATAAGGAGATAAAAATAAAATGGAATTTTGGGAATCAAGTTTTATTGAGAAACAAACAATGTGGGGATTTGAACCTACAGAATCTGCAATTTTGACAAAAGATTTTTTTCTAGAAAAGAACATTAAGGACATATTAGTTCCCGGTATTGGATATGGTAGAAACGCAAAGGTATTTATCGAAAATAGTATAAATGTAACAGGTATTGAAATTTCGAAAACAGCGATCGATTTAGCAAGAGAAAACGGACTAGAAGATGTTAGTATGTATCACGGTTCAGTAAACGAAATGCCTTTTGATAATAAACTGTATGATGGGATATTTAGTCATGCACTTCTTCATTTGTTGAATGGACAGGAAAGAGAGAAATTTATTGAAGATTGTTATAATCAGTTAAAACCAGGAGGATATATGGTTTTTACAACTGTTTCTAAAAAAGCTCCCATGTACGGAAAAAGAAAACAGTTGGATAAAGATTATTATGAGATAATGGAAGGTGTAAAAATGTTCTTCTATGATTCTGAATCTATAAAAAAAGATTTTAATCAATATGGATTAGTACAAGTTTCGGAAATTGATGAACCAAATAAGAACATAGTAAATAAACCTTCAATCAATTTCTTAATGATAAAATGTAAGAAAGAACGATAACTAAAAGTTATTAAGAATGATTAAAGATGTTTATATATTGATTATGCACAAATAAAAAGGACAAGCATATAATATAAATACCTTTTAACTTTAAGTAACCTTAACTTTCGTTAATAGGGTATCTCAAAATCCCCAAAAGAGCACTTGCGGAAACAAGTGCTCTTTTATTTTTTTGTTTCATAAATATTTATACTTGCAAATTTCGTGCAATAAAAATAAATCTGAGAGAAATAACCATATCTTTATTATACGATTATTTCTGAACTACAAACGTTATAGCATTTGTTTTTAATTGAATGTGTCTTTCATTACGAACTATATTATAAGCTAATTCTTTTATTTCAACTTTTACTTCTTTCCATCCTTTATAAATACTTTTTAATAGATGTATCATTTCATCAGTTGGGAGATTAATTTCAATTAAAGCTTCTAATTCTTCATTCGTTTTTAAAACAATTTCTTGTATGTTAGAGTTAATAATTAAACAATTAATACCGTCGTTTTTTGTCCCTTGTTTCATAGAATGGAGCACTTTTTTAAAATCTTCTTTTGATTTAACATGCTCTAAACTTGATACTGCAACGATATAATCATAAGCGTTAGAGTCAATATGATAGTTTTCAATTTCTGCTTGTTCTGTTTTTATAACCTCGAATACATCATGTTCTTTGCTATAAGTTTGTAGCTTTGTTAAAGCGGAATTAAGTAAATCAACACATGTAACAGTGCCGCTAGTATTTCTTAATTTTTGTGCAATTGGAATGCTATTTCTACCGACGCCAGAGCCAAGATCAAGTACTTGCAAGTTGTTTTGTCCTTCAAAGTGATCCATCAAGTCCATAACTGTTTTAACCGGTTTGTACAGCCAAGAGCCAATTTCAAATAGTTTATATTGTTCATAGCAAAGGTCGTGATATTTCTTTTCTTCTTGTCTTATGTAATCGATACGGTTTATATTGTTTCAGCCCCAATATTTTTATTGCAAAATTCATATGTAGGACAACCTTTTATATTTGTTTGAATTCGAAAAATACCACCAGCATGTGGATACTCTTTTAATTCGTCATCCGTCATTCTTGTTCTGGCTGTTGTAACATATAAATCTGTTAAATTAGGTCCTCCAAATGTACATGATGTTACATATAAAGCTGGAATTGGAATATTTAATATTTGTTCTCCAGTAGATGGATTCCATCTAGTTATTTTTGAACCTCCCCAATGTGCAATCCATAAACAACCTTCTTCGTCAATTGTCATACCATCAGGTAGACCATCATTTTCAGAGAAATTGATTACATCACTTGGATTATGAATGTCTCCAGTACGTATATTATATTGATAGCGAACCACTTTTTTAGTAGGTGTATCTATAAAGTAAAAGTATGTATGATCAGGTGACCAAGCAATTCCATTTGATGTATTTACATGTGAAACTTTTTTCTCTACACTTAAATTATGATGTAAACAATACAAGGAACCTGCAGCATTCATACCGTATGTATCTGTAGAACCTGCCCAGAAACGACCAGCTGGATCACATTTTCCATCATTGAAACGATTTTCTATTAAATGTGGTTCAGGGTCAAAAATATGTGTCAGTTTTTCGGTATTTACATTAATAGAATAAAAGCCTTTTTCCATAGCTAAGAGTAGTACATCCTCTAAATATGGAACAACACAGCCAATTTGTTGATTGAGTGCAATTACTCGGTTCGTATTAGCGGTAGGATTGTAGATGCATAATTTTCTCTCCATAATATCAACCCAATATAAAAGTTGCTTTTTTTCATTCCAACATGGTCCTTCAGCTAAACTTGCTTTAGCATCTAAAACTAATTCTATATTACTGAACAAGATGTTCACCTCGCGTTATAAGATATTAATATAATTCGATAAGAATAGAGGTAAACCTTTTAGTCAGAGGATATTAAGATTTATACTGTAGAAAAATGACCTTCTCACAAGTGATTAAAAAAGTGTATAAACAAGGAGAGGAAAATGCATATGATGTTTTATGAAATTGTTTGCTTTTCTTGTAAGAATATATTTCGTGTTTACGAAGGCAGTGAAAAATATAAGCGATTTAAAGAGAAACCAAACGGGGCATATTGTTGTGATGAGTGTAGTCATAAAATTCAATTAGAAGCGATAAAGAATTTTTTTAGGTAATTAAACTAAAATTCCGGAAGTCATAACTTAATTTTTATTTTAGAAGATTTTTTAAGAATAATGTCTAAATATAGAATGTAAATAAAGATGAAGTATACACAAAACAATTCGTTTAATCGATAAGTATATATTATGAAAATTGAGTTAGAAATAAAAACGGCAAGCTAGAATTCGCTTGCCGTTTTTTTTATAGTTTTGTATGTATTTGTATACCTTTTGCTTTTTCTTTTTCGTTCTTTACGCGTACAATTAAATTATAAGATCCAGATTTTGGTGCTTCAAAAGAAAGTAAACCTTCTTTTTGAGAAGTGACTTCTTCTTCGTAAATGACCTTATCGTCTTTAGTGATTTGTAATAAAATTGTACCCTCTTCAACGGTTGCATCAAAAGGAAATTGTACATTTCCTTGTTCAGTTTTGATCGTTTGTACATCGTAATACCCTTTCAGGGAGCCAATGTTTAAAGTTGTTTCGCCGTTTTTTTGAACCTTGGTGACTTTTACTGCTGTATTACCACATGCGCTTAATAATACAACAAGAGTTAGAATGAGAAATAAACGTAGTAATTTCATAGTGATCCCCTTTTTATCATTATAAAATTTTTCCAATGCGTAAATTAGTTTATCATTTTTTTATAAATAAATATATACATTAAAACTAAAAGTTGTTATTTAGTGATAATCTCTTATATACGATTTGGTTTCTATTAGTCTAAGAAACTTCAGTACATGTTGAATATTCGATTAATAAAATGTTATAGGAGTTAAATATTTTATCTTACTATTAGATTACTTGAATGAAAAGAAAACACCGAAAGTATATATAAAAGCAGGTACTTTCGGTGTTTTCTTTTTTACTATCGTGAATACATTTTCGGACATTCATCACCACTTGGTTCATAAAAACAATGGCTTTTAAACTGTCCTACAAATGGCTGATTATACCATTCAGGTGGACAAGCTCCAACTGGACGGAAATACCAAAGAGCCCATCGTGCAGGCCAGCGCCATTCACCTTGTAAAACTTTTCGTGCGATTTCTTTTTCTGATTCACGAGCGCGTTGATAAAAATATCCATATTGTACTGCTTCAAATCCGCCGGGGCTTTGATATACAGCGTCTCGTACGGTACGGAGTTGTTTAAAATCTAAGCAATCACAAAATACACGGTTTACTACAACGCATCCAACTAACTCCTCACCTTGGCGACCTTCGCCCTCAGCTTCAGCACGAATTAAACGAGCTAGTAAATCAACATCACTTTCGTTGTATGGAATAAGGGGCATAGTGATACCACCTTTCTGTTATAGTAAAGAGTGTATGTTATAAAACAATCTGCGTGCTTTTTTACATAAAAATAACATTTAATTTTAAGAGGAGCTTGTATAAAAAAAGCTAATTAGTAATAGTAGATAAATATAAAAGGGAGAGGTATTATGTATCGAATTCATAAAGACCATATCATTTACTCAATGTCACCAGAGAATAAGCCGTGTATGGAAGTGGAAATTGGGAGCAGTCTTGTATTTGAAACATATGATTGCTTTGAAAATCAAATCGATTCTGAAGATATTGTGTTTCAAGAATTAGATTGGAATCGAATTAATCCAGCGACTGGACCTGTATATATTAAAGGAGCAGAACCTGGCGATATATTAGTTGTAACGATTGAAAAAATTAAAATTGCAGAGCAGGGCGTTTTAACTACAGGTGCAAACCTTGGTGTAATGGGGGATGAGTTAAATGAAAATACAGTGAAAATTGTCCCAATACATAACGAACATGTTTTGTTTTCAAGTGAACTACAAATCCCGATTAATCCAATGATTGGGGTAATTGGTACTGCACCGAAAGAAAAGAGCATTTCATGTGGCACACCGCATGATCACGGCGGGAATATGGACTGTAAAGAAATTAAAGAAGGAACAACATTACTACTACCAGTTAATGTCCCAGGAGCACTATTAACGTTAGGTGATTTACACGCAGCAATGGGTGATGGTGAAATTGGTGTTAGTGGTGTAGAGGTTGCTGGTGAGGTAACGGTAACAGTTCAAATTATAAAAGGAAAGAAATGGCCGTTACCAATGGCTATTCAAAAAGAAAAAATGATGACGATTGCTTCAGAGAAATTGTTAGATGATGCAGCAAGTCGTGCTGTACATAATATGGTGAAATTTTTACATGAAGAATTAGCAATGTCTAAAGCTGATGCAACTCTTTTATTATCGGCAGCAGGTAATTTAAAAGTTTGCCAAGTTGTGGATCCGTTGAAAACGGCGCGTATGGAATTAGGGATGGATTATGTGGAGAAACTAGGATTTACTTTTAGTAAATTTCATATTAAATAGATAAGGGACGAAAAAGGATACTTTTGTATAAAAGCATCCTTTTTTAATTTACGGATTTTGTGAAAAGGGGTAGTATTTATTTTATATAAGTATATTTGAGAATGTGGATTAAAAAGGAGTTCAATAATGGTCAAAATTATGATTGTAGAAGACGATATGAAAATTGCAGAACTATTATCAACACATGTCGCGAAATATGGTTATCAAGGAGTTATTGTATCGGACTTTCAAAATGTATTAGACATTTTTTTAGATGAACAACCAGAGTTAGTTTTATTAGATATTAATTTACCGAGTTTTGATGGGTACTTTTGGTGTCGTCAAATTCGCGGTGTTTCTACATGTCCGATACTATTCATTTCGGCCCGTGAAGGCACGATGGATCAAGTTATGGCGTTAGAAAATGGTGGCGATGATTTTATTCCGAAGCCTTTTCATTATGAAGTTGTAGTGGCGAAAATTCGTAGTCATTTAAGACGTGCATATGGAGATTATGCACCGAAACTAGAAGAGCGAATGATTGAGCAACAAGGCCTTTGTTTATATCCTGAAAGACTTGTATTGAAACTTAGAAACGAAGAGATTGATATAACGAGAAACGAAGCTATTTTATTAGAGACATTAATGAAAAATTATCCGCGTGTTGTGAGTAGGGAAGTGTTGTTAAATAAATTATGGGATAGCGAATCTTATGTTGATGATAATACATTAAGTGTAAATACAACACGTGTGCGTAAAAAGTTACAAACGTTACATATAGAAGGTGCGATTGAAACGATTCGTAGTGTTGGATATAGATTGCATATTACTTGGGATACTGGTATAGAAAAATGATAAGGTTGTTTATACGTGATCATATACCACTTATTTGCTTTACTATAATTCAACTACTAGCTATATTTCTCGTATATTGGTTTGATGGGCATAATCATATTACAACGGCGTTATATGCAATGTTTCTAGGGGCTTTCTTTATGGGAAGTTATTTAGTGTTTCGTTATTTTACACATCGTTCTTTTTATGAGCGCTTAGCAAACCCGATGCAATCTTTGGATGAATCTGTTCAAAAATCTGATTTTGCAGCTGTATCGGCTGCTCTTCAAGAACTACTTGAGGTGCAATATCGACATTATCAAAATCAGCTGCAAATGCAAGAGAGAAAAAATAATGACCATTTAACCTTTATGAATCAGTGGATTCATCAAATGAAAACACCTTTATCTGTAATAGAATTAATTACACAGGATGAAGTAGATTCACGTTTTGAAAGTATAAATGAGGAAACTGATCGATTAAAAAAGGGATTAGAAATGGCTCTGTATGTCGCACGTTTAGAAGCATTTACACAAGATTTTTATGTAGAAAGAGTACAACTACATAAAATAGTGAATGATTCGGTACATGAGCATAAACGGTTCTTTATCCGGAATTTTGTATATCCAGAGCTTGAAATTGATAAGGACATTACTGTAGAAAGTGATGCGAAATGGTTACAATTTTTAATTGGGCAAATACTATCGAATGCGATTAAATATTCATCAGGTAGTAGAGAAAAGATTAAAGTGAAAGCTTGTAAGGAAGGTAATACCGTTATACTTGAAATTGCTGATAATGGCGTAGGTATACCGAAGCAAGATTTACCAAGAGTCTTCAAACCTTTCTTTACAGGAGAAAACGGTAGAGATTTTAAAGAATCAACAGGAATGGGGCTATATCTCGTATATGAAATTACGAAGCAATTAGGACATAGTGTAGAAATCCATTCAGAAGTTGATAAAGGTACGGTAGTACGAGTAATATTTTTTAATGTGTAAAAAGTGATCAAGGCTAAAGAACGTTGGAGATAAGTTTTTTAGCCTTGTTTTGTATTTTTTAAAAAGTTTTCATATGAATAAATGATACAAATTAGTAAAAATTAAAGATATGAGCACATGAAATTGTAAAAATAAACTTGAAGAAAAATAATTGCTTTTGAAGTACAAATAATAATATTTACGCATACAGTATTATCATGGTACAATATGGTTATTAATGACAGAAAGGAATGATGGGTGGACGATGATTAACTAATCTTATTTTTAAATGTTGAAATTCAATAAATTTCAATTTCTAAAAAATAGGATTAGTCTGCCCAATTTCCATAGAACGGTATTGCTATTTATGTTACGTAATAGCTTATTTGGGTGTAAATATTTTAACGACTAATCCTGCCAAATTTATTTGGGAGGATTTTTTTATTCTCCCTTTATGAAAGGGATTGGTATTATGAAAGAACTATTAAAATTAAATGATGTTTATATGGAAATAAAAGAAAATACTTTGTTAGAGAAAATGAATGTGACAGTAAGACAAGGGGACGTTATTGGGTTAATCGGCAAAAATGGAGCTGGTAAATCAACGTTACTTCAATTAATAAATGGGAAGATTGAGCCTTCAAAAGGGATTGTTGAATGGCAGCAAATGAATATGACAACCGCATATGTTGAGCAAGAAATAGAATCTTTTATTAGTAATGATGTAATTGCAAAAGAAGCAGAACTTCTTGCGAAATGGGGCGTGCCAACGAACGATTTTCATACTTTAAGTGGTGGTGAAAAGCTGAAAATTCGATTAGCAAAAGGATTTGCTGAAAATCCTAATGTCTTAATATTAGACGAACCGACAAATCATTTAGATGAGATCAGTACGGGATTTCTCATTAAACAAATAAAAAACATGAAAGGTACAGTTATCGTTGTATCACATGATCGATATTTTTTAGATGTTGTCGCAACAAAAATATGGTCAATTGAGGACAAAAAATTAATTGAGCATAGTGGTAATTATACGAGCTACATGAAAGCACGTGAGCAAAAAAGAAAGTCGCAGCAGCGTGAATATGAAAAGCAGCAAAAAAAGATAGAACAAGTAGAAACACATATAAAAGAATTGAGTTCATGGTCACAAAAGGCACACGCGCAGTCTACAAAACAAGAAGGTGTGAAAGAATTCTATCGTGTAAAAGCGAAGCGAATGGATGCACAAGTGAAGTCAAAACGAAAACGACTTGAAAAAGAGCTGGAGAAAACGAAAGTAGAACGTGTGAAAGAAGAGTATTCAGTTGAGTTTTCTATTCAAGCGAACAAAAAAGTAGGAAAACGCTTTTTAGAAGTAAAGCAATTAAAAAAAGACTTTCATGGGAAAGTATTATTTGAAAACGTTAATTTTACAATTCAGCACGGTGAGAAAGTTGCGATTGTTGGACCAAACGGTAGTGGGAAAACAACATTACTGAAGATGATTATGGGAATGGAAACTGCTGAAGGAGAAATATGGATTTCACCTTCAGCAAACATCGGCTATTTAACACAAGAAGTTTTTGATTTACCGCTTGATAAAACACCAGAAAATTTATTTTTTAAAGAGACGTTTGAAGAACGAGGAAAAGTCCAAAATTTAATGAAACATTTAGGATTCCAAGCGTCTCAATGGAAAGAGCCGATTGAGCATATGAGTATGGGAGAAAGAGTAAAGTGTAAGCTAATGGCTTATATTTTAGATGAAAAAGATGTACTCATTTTAGACGAACCGACGAATCACTTGGATCTACCTTCACGTGAACAACTTGAAAATACATTAGCTGAGTATAACGGAACATTAGTAATTGTATCTCACGATCGATATTTTCTGGAGAAAACAACTAACACAAAACTCGTGTTTTCAAACAATACGATACAAAAGCAGCTAGAAGAACCTACTAAAACAAGAGATGATATTGAAGAGCTACGTTTAACGTTAGAAACAGAGAGACAAGAAGTATTAGGGAAATTAAGCTTTTTAACTTCTAAAGACAAAGAATATAAAGCACTGGATGAACGGTTTATTGAACTTACGAAGCAGATTAAGGAGCTATAACGTAAGTAAGGGGGATTAACATGGGAGAAGAGAGATTCACTAAGTTATTTAAAATAGATTGTGGAGATATATACTTGCAAGAGTTTACGGTCAAAGATGCAGAGAGTATTTATAAAATAGCAAATCAACCGGAAATAGCAAAATTTTTACCAGACTGGAAATCAACGAAAGAACAAAGGGTGGATTGGATTGCAGATTATGAAATACCAGCAAACAAAGCATTTCTTGATGCAGTGAAAACTACGAATAACATAGATAATTATATGTTAAAGCTAGGAATATTTAAGAAAGCTACAAATGAACTCATTGGATGGTGCTGCACAGGTATGAAAGAAGAACTCTCTTCACCAAACAGAGAGGTAATGTATGCTATCTCAAATGAATATCAAAATCATGGCCATGCTACAAAAGCGACTAAAGGTTTAATTGACTATTTGTTTAAAGAAACAAATTTAAATGTCCTTAACGCAATTGCTTTAATTAACAATGTAGCATCAAATAAAGTTATTGAAAAATGCGGGTTTATTTATAAGAGCCAACAGAGGATAGAAAATCAAATATATAATCATTATATATTGAGAAAATCTGAGTGGATAAAAATATAACGTTTGGTAGTAAAAGACCGATAGCAATCGGTCTTTTCTCATTTATATAATAAAGATTTATTATACATTATATTTCCTACTACTATACAATTATTATAAGATAGTTATGCGTTAATTTTAGTTTGAAATAATTATGTTGTCAGTTTTTTTAGAAATCTTACAAGCGTGTAAGGTAAATGAAAGATGAATCAATATGAGCTGTAAGACAATTCATTTACACTTTATAGTGAGCAGTGGAAATGAAGGGAGAATATACATGGAAATTTTACATGCAAAAAGTATTAGTAAAGTATATAAAGGGAAAGTACCTTATAAAGCATTAGTAGATATTGATTTATCAATTCAAGAAGGTGAATTTGTAGGAATTATGGGTCCATCAGGTAGCGGAAAAACAACGTTATTAAATATGGTATCTACTATTGATTCTCCATCATCGGGAGAAATATTTATTAATGACACAAATCCTTTTCAATTATCATCAGAAGAATTAGCGTTATTCCGCAGAAAACAATTAGGATTTGTTTTTCAATCATTTAATCTTCTTAGCACACTTACTGTAAAAGAAAACATCGTATTGCCGATGACTTTAGATGGTGTTTCCGTGCAAGAAATGAACAAGCGATTGGAAGAGATTGCAGAGAAGTTAAATATTACAGATATATTGAATAAAAGAACGTTTGAAATATCAGGGGGACAAGCTCAAAGGACAGCAATCGCTCGTGCGATTGTTCATAAGCCGCAATTATTACTTGCAGATGAACCAACAGGGAACTTGGACTCTAAATCTTCAAATGATGTAATGGAGATGCTGGATACTCTAAATAAAGAAGAAAAAGCAACGATGATGTTAGTTACACATGATCCGTATGCAGCGAGCTTTTGCAGCCGAGTAATCTTTATTAAAGATGGTCAACTATATAACGAAATTTATTGTGGTGAAAGCAGACAAGCCTTTTATCAAAAGATTATGGATGTCCTTTCTTTGTTAGGAGGGAAAAGGCATGACTTTTCGTCAGTTCGCATTTAATAATATTTTTCGTAATAAGCGTACATATGCTGCCCATTTTTTAAGTAGTGCATTTTCTATTATGATTTTCTTTACGTATGCTCTTTTATTATTTCATCCTGATTTACAAGGTGAGTTGAAATCGACAAGTGCAACAATAAGTGCATTTGGTACATTGGGATTTTCAGTTTCGCAAGGATTGATTTTTGTATTTTCATTTTTCTTCATTTTATATTCAGTTAGTTCGTTTTTAAAAACGCGTAAGAAAGAATTTGGCGTTTTAATGATGCAAGGTATGTCAATGAGACAGCTTAAGAAATTATTATTAATTGAAAATATGTTGATTGGACTTGGTTCAATTTGTATAGGGATTTTCATTGGACTCATATTTTCTAAACTAGTCTTATTGATAAGTGCAAGTGTATTAATGATTAATAATGGTTTACCTTTTTATATACCAGTGCGGGCTGTATTATTAACAGTTATCACATTTCTTTTCTTGTTTTTAATTGTTTCATTATTTACATTTAAAATGATAAAAGTAACGGAACTTGTGGAACTTATTCGAGCAGAGGAAAAGCCAAAACCTGAACCGAAATCTTCAGTTTTATTATCGCTACTTTCTTTAATTAGTATAGGGTATGGATATTTTTCAGTATTTCGCTTCATACCAAGTACCAATTTTATTACGCTTGGAATAGGTGTGCTCCTAGTAATTATAGGAACGTACTTTTTATATACACAGTGTAGCGTGTATATATTGCGCCTTGCTAAAAGGAGAGAATCTTTCTTTTTAAAGAGAACAAATATATTAACATTTTCTGAATTAATTTACCGTATGAAAGATAATGCAACGATGTTTTTTATAGTATCTATTGTTTCAGCAGTTGCATTTACAGCAATTGGTACAACAGCCGCAATTGGAAATAGGGATTTGGTAAGGATGACAAATCCGTATACATTTTTGTATGGAAGTTTTGAAAATGACAAAGTATTGAATAAAAATCTTTCTATTATAAAAAAGCACCTTTCTGATGCTAATATTCCGTATCGAATGGCTTCATCTTCATATATATACACAGAAAATGGCGTAAATGTAATGAAGTTAAGTGAATACAACGATCTTGCTAAAGCACTAGGCTATCAACAAGAAACAATTGAAAAAGAAGATGAAATTTTATTAATTCCTGGAGTCGTATCACAAAAACAAGAATTTAAAAATGGCGAGTATAAAAAGAATATAGAAGTCATTCAAGGTGACTGGACAAAGACATTTCATGTGAAAAAAGCTGTAGAAAATTTAGTTTTACCACACGATTCTAGAACTATTTATATCGCTGTTCAAGATCAGGTATATGATGGAATGCCTCTTACTAGTGACCCAGTTAATAAAGAAATTCCATATCGTACTTACGGATTTGTTGTAGATGATTGGATAAAAACGAAAGAGATTTCCAATCAATTAAAGAGTATATTTGATAAAGATCTTAGGGACAGAGATTTCTACTTTGAAGCTTTAACATTAAACTTGTTGGAAGCAAAGCAAAAGAATGGTTTATTACTTATGGTAAGTATTTTAGTCGGAATCGTCTTCTTTACATTTGCTGCTAGTTTTATTTATTTCCGATTATATACAGATTTGGATCGCGATCAGCAGCAATATAAAATGATTTCGAAAATGGGATTAAGTAAAGGTGAGTTAAAAAAAGTTGTAACGAGACAGTTATTATTAATGTTCTTTTTACCAATTGTCGTTGCAGTGATTCATACTGTAGTCGCTTATATAGCATTACAGCAATTAGTCGATTTTTCTATCATAAATAGCTCTATCGTTATTTTAATTTCATTTATATGTATACAAGTTTTATATTTCTTTATAACCCGTTGGCGTTATCTGCAAAAGCTTTATAAGGTTATGGAGCAATAGAATTTATTAGCTTGTAAGACTACAATAAAGTATGTAGAAAAATGTACTGTATGATGAAAGGAAACGAGATGAAAAGAACTTTAACTATTTTTATGTTAACGATACTACTATTAATAAGTTTTAGTGCATGTTCTAAAAAGGAAAATCCATTTCCTGCAAACGGTGTATTAATTATTGGAGATGAAAATAATATTTCACCAATTATTAATCGTTATCAGGAAATTACGGAAGAAAATGAAGTGTTTTCTGTGAAAAAAGGGGAAGTTGGAAATGGAAATGTCTTAATTTTAAATGAATCTACAGCACAAGCATTGATTAAAGAAAAACTTTTTCGAAAACAAGATAATGGCTCCAATTATATTATAGATACGTTACCGAAATTCCCAAAAGAAGGGGCGCTATTATTTACAAGTGAAGACAATAAGACTATGAAAAGTATTAAAATAGGAGAGGAAGAGATTCCTGTTACATACGATAGTGATGCTTGGATAGGTAACAATCGTAAATATTCAACGGAATGGTATATGATTGTAGCAAAAAATAGTGTTTATAAAGAAATAAAGGCAAATGAAATGAAAATGCATCTTCTTCATTTGAAAAAATCACTAGGTGACGAAAAACCTAAAATGTCGACAGATAATACATTGGTTAATGAAAATGTCAAAGTAAAAAAGTTAATTAAAGGTTTGGAAGGAGAAGTATCTTTTCACTTTGTAACGATTGGCGAAAAACCTTAAAAAAGAGTTCGAAGTTGATAAAAATTTCATCAGCTTCGAACTCTTTTTAGTTTATAGACAAATCAATTATTATGCTTTACATTACTTCATTTAATCGAGTCTCACTCGTTTCTTCAATCGCATTTGAATTTTGAACTGAATTATTTTGTGCTTCTTTTTCTTTACGAGCCTTTTGTAGCATTTCAAGTATAATCCATAAAGGAACACCTTTATCCTTTAACATCTTCCATAAATCTAATTCATTAAATTTATGTTCAGGCTGTTTCATTTCTTTTTCGGATGAACGAATATCGAACTTGATAGGATCATTTACTTTCTTACTTTCAAGTTTAGTAGAAGAGATAGTATTATGCTCAAGAGTAGATGGAGTTATTTTAGTAGGTTGAGATAATGTATGAATATTTGATCCGATTTGCATGCTTTTTTCCTCCTTTTCAAGCAATGAGATTAGTTTTCTTATGGTTTTTAAATCTTTTTAACATGAGGAAACTATATTTAATTATAAATTCTAATAAACAGATTTACAAGTTGTATTGTAAAAAGTAAATGTTTATTTGAATTAATATTTATCAACATCTGTATATGTTTTCTATATATACAACGTATATAAAATACTTTACATTATGTTTAAGTTATTAAAGTATTCTGTTATTTTTTAAAAAAGAAAAA
The DNA here is from genome assembly GCF_038005805.1 of Bacillus sp. FSL R9-9497. Classification (NCBI taxonomy): domain Bacteria; kingdom Bacillati; phylum Bacillota; class Bacilli; order Caryophanales; family Bacillaceae; genus Bacillus; species Bacillus sp. FSL R9-9497. The sequence continues at coordinate 2,489,250 of NZ_JBBOTY010000001.1, forward strand.
TGTAAACGTTTTATTAGGGGGAGAAAGTATGGGGAAGTTATTTTTAAAAATATGTTTTTTCGCATTAGTGACCGTATGTTCATTCGCAGCGAAAATATCATACGCTGAAGAGAGGCAACAAAATAATTATCCTATCATATTGGTGAATGGATTTGCTGGATGGGGTAGAGAAGAAATGCTTGGCGTAAAATATTGGGGTGGTGTTCATGATATACAGGAAGATTTGAAACGCAATGGTTATACGGTACATACCGCAGCTGTTGGACCTGTTTCTAGTAACTGGGATCGTGCATGTGAATTGTATGCACAAATTAGCGGTGGGACAGTAGACTATGGTGCAGTACATGCTGAGAAACATGGACATAATCGTTTTGGCAGAACTTATAGTGGTTTTGCGCCGAATTGGAGTGAAACAAATAAAGTTCATTTAGTTGGACATAGCATGGGTGGACAAACGATTAGAACATTAGTACAGCTATTAAAAGAAGGTAGTTTTGAAGAAAAGAATTATGTAAAAAATCACCCAGACACCAAAATATCACCACTATTTGAAGGCGGAAAATCATATGTTCATAGTGTTACAACATTAGCAACCCCTCACAACGGTACAACACTTGCGGATGGTAGTCTTCTACTGCCGTTCGTTAAAGATTTACTCATTACAGCTGCAAGCTTTGGAGGAAACAATAATTTATCATTATATGATTTTAAATTGGATCAATGGGGTATAAAGAAAAATGCTGGAGAGTCCTTTTTCCAATATAGTAATCGTATTCTAAATAGTTCACTTTGGAAAAATACAAAAGATATAAGTCAATGGGATTTAAGTACAGATGGTGCAAAGGAGTTAAATAATTGGGTAAAGACGCAACCAGATGTGTATTACTTATCCTATAGTGGGCATGCATCACAAGCAGCACCTATAACAGGTTTACATTTGCCTCATATAACGATGAATAAAGTGTTAATGGGAAATGCATTTTTCTTAGGTTCTTATGCGAGATATGAAGAAAACCGTCCGTTAGTTGATACTTCTTGGTGGCAAAATGATGGTGTAGTAAATACAAATTCTATGATTGCACCCTCTTCTAATGTTGCTGTAAATAATAATGAGTCATTACAGATTGGAAAATGGAATCATATCGAAACGAAAGCGAATTGGGATCATCTCGATATGGTAGGATTAAGTGTTTCAGACTCATTAGGTTTTTCTAGCATTCAAGAGTTTTATAGAACAATTGCTGAAAAGCTATCACGTTTACCGAAATAGGTAATAATAAAGCGCTCTCGATGGAATTCGAGAGCGCTTTATATTATATTGAAAGAGGGATTTGGTAGAAAAATATGGGGGGATATTATGAAAATTCAAGTTGTATTATCAGGATACGGAACAGTAGGTAGAGAGTTTATAAAATTATTAAATGAAAAATATTCATATATATATGAAACATATGGGATTCAATTAGTTGTAAGTGGCGTATTAGGGAGAAATATTGCGATACATAATGAAGACGGCTTATCACTTCATCATTTATTGATGTATGGTGGCGGTACCGCTGCAATTGAAAAATATTTAGAGTATCATCCGAAGGAACGTGCAACAACTAGCATAAGTGGTACTGTATTGGTAGAATCAACAGTTACAAATCTTAAAGATGGAAATCCAGGGAAACAATATATGAAACAAGCGATGGAGAAACAGATGGATATAGTAGCAATTTCTAAAGGGGCGCTCGTTACAAACTGGAGAGAAATAAATGAAGCAGCAAGAGGCGCAAATGTACGAATTCGATATAGCGGTGCAACAGCCGCTGCACTACCGATCCTAGATATCGGACAATTTAGTTTAGCGGGTTGCAGTATTGAAAAAATAGAAGGAATATTAAATGGAACAACTAATTATATTCTTACGAAAATGTATGAGGAAGATATGATATTTGAAGAAGCACTGAAAGAAGCACAAGATAAAGGAATTGCTGAGACAAACCCTATATTAGATATAAGTGGTTCAGATAGTGCGTGTAAATTGTTACTTTTGACAAACAGCTTAATGGGAACAGAGAAAACACTTACTGATATACATATAAAAGGAATCGAGCACGTTACAAAACAGCAAATTAGAAATGCTAAGGAACAACATAAAATTATTAAATTAATAGCATCAACATATAAGGATGAGGGGGGCAATGTCAATTTAAATGTTGAACCGTGCGAAATAGAAAAAAATCATCCGTTAGCAAAAGTAAATGGGACCGAAAAAGGAATTACGTTCTTTACAGATACGATGGGACAAGTTACTACAATTGGTGGGGCTTCTAATCCACGAGGCGCTGCAGCTGCAGCTTTAAAAGATGTAATTAACTTATATCGAAAAGATTTGTAAGACCGTACCGCCCTTTATAAAAAATACATATGTTGTGGACCTTTTGAGAATGAAATAAATATGCAAAAATGATTGCAGGGGGTAAGGAATTGTTTAAGGATTTTAAAGTTGTTAAAGATCGTCCCGTTTATATTCAATTGAAAGATTATTTGAAGAAGATGATTATGAAAGGGCATTTGCTCGGGGATCAAAAAATCCCATCAACAAGGGAACTAAGTGAATTACTAAGTGTGAGTAGAAACACTGTACTCGCTGCTTATGCAGATTTAGAGCAAGAAGGACTCATTTATGCAGTTAAAGGAAAAGGGAACTTTGTTGCGAAGGTGGATATATCTAACACTTCGTCTGTTGAAATAGATTGGAAAAATAAACTTAATACAGTGACCGCATTAGCGGATGAATTAGATTTAATGAAACATGGTGTTCGTTGGGAAAAAGGAATGATTGTTTTTAATAGTATAGCCCCGGATGAGAAGCTATTTGATGTTGAAAATTTCAAAAGAGCTTTTCTTACTCGTATGTCCATTGAAGGAGACATCGTATTGAACTACGGATATGCAAAGGGATATAGACCGTTAATGAATTATTTACTTCATTACATGGAAATGAAAGGTGTAGACATTTCGAATAAAGATATTCTAATTACAAATGGATTTACAGAAGGATTGGATATTGTACTCTCTTCTTTATCAAAAAAATCCGGGCGTGTCATTTGTGAGAATCCAACTCACCACGCTTCACTTAAGCTTTTCCGTTTACATGGACTTGAAGTTCATGGGATTGATATGCATGAGGATGGTATTGATACGAATGAAGTTGAAAAAAGTTTGCGTGAAAAAGATTTTGATTTTGCTTATTTAATTCCTTCTTATCATAATCCAACTGGTATTGTTACGAGTTCAGAGAAAAGGACGGAATTGATGAGGTTATTCTCAAAATACAAGGTTCCTATTATAGAGGACGGATTTAATGAAGAATTACGTTATTCAGGTTCACATTTAGCTCCATTATTAACTTTTGCTGGAGCTGGCAATAATGTGATTTATATTAGTAGCTTTTCAAAGGTACTTTTCCCTGGTTTACGTGTAGGCTGGATTATTGCAGATAAAGAGCTGATTCATTATTTAGAAAGCGTAAAAAGAGCAAGAACGATCCACACATCTACGTTAGATCAAGCTGTTCTGTTTCAATATTTACATGAGGGATATTTTGAGAAATATTTAAAAAAGGCAAGATCTGTTTATAAGAAAAAATATGAGTTAGCTGTCGGGGCATGTAACCAGTACATTCATTTCAAAAGAATGACTGGAGATGGTGGACTTCATTTATTTATAGAACTAGAAGAGCATATGAATGCCCGCACACTTTTACAAAAGTGTTATGAGAAAGGCGTTACGTTTTCACCTGGAGATGTTTTTTACTCTGATGGAGAAGGAGCGAACACTTTCCGATTAGGGTTTTCGCGCTTGAAAGAAGAAGAAATAGTTCGGGGAATTAAAATAATTGGTGATACAATAAAAAATGAAATTTGGAGTTGAGAAAATGAAAATCGGTGTTATTATGGGCGGGGTATCGTCTGAAAAACAAGTTTCAATTATGACGGGGAATGAAATGATTGCTCATTTAGATAAAAATAAGTATGAAATAGTTCCAATTACATTAAATGAAAAAGTGGATTTAATTGAAAAAGCGAAAGACATTGACTTTGCGTTGCTCGCGTTACACGGAAAATACGGAGAAGATGGGACAGTTCAAGGAACACTGGAGAGTTTAGGAATTCCTTATAGCGGAAGTAATATGTTATCTAGCAGTATATGTATGGATAAAAATATTTCGAAAAAGATTTTACGTTATGAAGGTGTAGAAACACCAGATTGGATTGAACTTACAAAAATGGAGGATCTAAATCTTGATGAGTTAGATAAGTTAGGATTTCCATTAGTAGTAAAACCAAACTCTGGCGGATCGAGTGTCGGAGTGAAAATCGTTTATAATAAAAATGAATTGATCTCAATGCTAGAAACTGTATTCGAATGGGATTCTGAAGTAGTAATTGAGAAGTATATAAAAGGTGATGAAATTACATGTTCAATTCTGGATGGAAAACAGTTACCTATAGTTTCAATTCGACATGCAGCCGAGTTCTTTGACTACAATGCAAAATATGATGATACTAGTACAGTTGAGGAAGTTATCGAACTTCCAGCAGAAATTAATGAACGTGTAAATAAAGCGTCACTTGCTTGTTATAAAGCATTAAAATGTAGTGTTTATGCAAGAGTTGATATGATGGTGAAGGACGGAATTCCATATGTAATGGAAATTAATACATTACCAGGGATGACACAATCAAGTTTATTGCCAAAAAGTGCAGAAGCAGCGGGAATTAGTTATAGCAAACTATTAGATATGATTATTGAAACATCATTAAAAGTTAGAAAAGAAGAAGGGTTTTAAGGGAATTATATAACTAATTTTTTGACAGTTTCACGAAGTATGCTATGATGAATACATTATAAAAACAAAATATTTATCCACTAGGGGGGCCTTTTATAGGCTGAGATCAAATGTGATTTTGAGACTCTTAGTACCTGATCTGGTTAATGCCAGCGTAGGGAAGTGGGAAAGACGTTGCTATTTAATGAGTAAATAAATACTGTCAATTTCACTTTCTTTACGCCTGTAAAGAAAGTTTTTTTATTTTACAGCTTTAATAATTGTGGATAAATAGTTATATTTTATATATTATTGGAGGGATTTAAATGACTTTTTCACAATCATTACGTAAAGAAGTAGATTCAATTTGGGAAGCGAGTTTTAACCATCCTTTTGTAAAAAAACTTGGCGAAGGAACGTTAGATTTAGCTAGTTTTCGTTATTATGTGCTTCAAGATTCATATTATTTGAGCCATTTTGCTAGAGTACAAACTTTAGGAGCTGCAAAAGCTCTTGAATTAGAGACGACAGCTCGTATGGCACATCATGCTCAAAATACATATGAAGCAGAGTTATCTTTACATGAGAATTTTGCTAAAAAGCTAGGGATAACAAAAGAAGAAAAAGATAATTTTATTCCTGCGCCAACTGCATATGCGTATACTTCACATATGTATCGTGCTGCGTATGAAGGGCATTTAGGAGATATTATTGCAGCAATTTTACCTTGCTATTGGTTGTATTATGAAATTGGTGAACGCTTAAAAGAGTGCCAGCCGGAAGAGGCAATTTATAACGAATGGATTTCTGCTTATGGATCTGATTGGTTCCGTACGCTAGTTGAAGAACAAATTACACGGTTAGATACTATTGCTGAAAAAGTAACAGAGGCAGACCGCAAGCGTATGAAACAGCATTTTATTATTAGCAGTCAATATGAATATTCATTTTGGGAAATGGCTTATACATTAGAAAAGTGGCCAGTGGATACAGACGTAAAAGACGTAATTGGATAAAGAATAGAAGTAATGTTATAGATAGGTGTGGATCATACCTATCTATATATTTTTTCTTGTCAAATTTGTGTAAAGTCATTAGTGCTACGGATATGGCGAAATAGAATATCGATAAGTTAGCTAATTTAATTGTCTACGAATTAACTGGATAAATTTCTGCCACATTTATTTTACATTCAAAAAACGTAAAGATTGGTGGTATGAAGTTAAATAAGAAAAGAAACCGGCTCTGTTAATTGTAATGGATTTGCTTTTTCTTTACGGGAATTGCTAAATCATCATGGAATGCTGTTCATACAATATGCAAATATGCATATTGTATCTTTTTGAGTTCTTTATGTGTTAAAATTAGATATAGAGATATAGGAATATAAAGAAGCAAAAGCAGGAATATCCAATGAATTTTGAGAGGTGTTATATGTTTACAAATAAGAAATTAATTCGATTTGGTTTATCGTTATTTGTATTTTTAGGGATAATTAATTTTACAATCAGCTATTTCCAAACATATCTTGAAACAGCAGCAGATATTAAATGGGTAATTCCAGAAATTTGGAAAACTATTTTGCTAGATGTTCCTCAAGGGATACTTGTTCTTTTAGGCGCAATTGCTTTATATGATTTCACAAAAGAGGCATCAAAAAAAGACGCATCAATCTAAATGTGTCTTTTTTCAATTAGCAATTTCATATAGAGATTTGCTGGAGAAATAGAATGAAAAGCCCTAATTAGGGCTTTTTTTGTTGGAATTTCTTAACCGTCATAGAAACTGGTCACTTGGAGGTGTTATAGCGAAAGCCATTTACAGTACAGAAAAATCTAAGCAGCAGACGGAAATATATAGGATATGGATCATAATTATTGAGAAATTAATTGAACTTAGTAAGTATGAAGATATGACGCTAGAATTCATATTTTTTAATTTTTATTTATCTCGCTATTTGCCGGGCAGTAAGCCCCCCACCTCAAAATTCAGCGGAAGCAAAGAAGTTAGGTAGGGGATGAACAAAACCCCACTGATTAAATTTTCACTTTATAAAAATGAGCCCATAGTAAAAATAGGTATATGAACAAGGTGCATCATCTAGTGATAAGTCATACTTTGTTGGTGTACGTATTGAACTTAGTTTATAGCGCTATTTCTACTTAGATGTAACGAACAGGAATATAGGGAAGTATTGATGAGGTTGTATTTTATAAACGGAGGTTATGAAAATGAATCAGTTTCAACAAGAACTACAAGCGTTAAGCCTTAATGATTACCGGTCTGGAAATATTGTCTATTGGGACCAGCAAAACCAATATCCGTATTACTATATTGAAGATGCTGCTCGTCGCTGTGGCGGTTGTGGTCGTTGTGGCGGTTGTGGTGGAGGTCGTTGTGGCGGCTTCCGTTGTGGTGGCTTCCGTTGTATTGGTTGCTTCGGTTGTTTTGGTTGTGGAGGTTGCGGAGGTTGTGGCGGCTGTGGTGGTTGCTCTAACTGTTTTGATGGTTTTACTGATACTACCGGTACTATTGTAACGTATGAATATTGATAACATCTATCTTGCTAGTTGCGGGTAGTAACATCCCCAAAAAAATTCAGTGAGAGCAAAGAGAAGTTAGGTGGCGGACTGCCCATAAAATCCCGATTGGTGAGAGCTGATTAAATTTTCACTTTATCAATTAAAAAACATTAGTTATATATGTACGTGCCGACAAAGAATATAGCCATTATTCATGGATATATTCAATCATTCAAGTAAAAGAGTAACAATAAGATATATAGATGTAATCAAGATGTGATGGATAAAGCAATGACTAGATTTAAAATCTAATCATTGTTTTTTTCTTATGGTTTTATCATTAAATATCTGTCTAGTTTGGGCATTGCTTCCTTCTAGCTAATGATTTTATTACAACCGTGTAAGGTTAATGTAATGTTAATCGATAGTAAAATAAGTTGCTTGAGTGTATTTTAAATAAGATTAAAAAGTACTGTTTATCTATAAAATAATTGGGTAAATAATATGTAATTAGGAAGTGTATGAATATGGTTGAACTAAAATCTATTTTCCATTCGTATAAACTAAAGAGAAAAATAGCTAAAGATTTATACGGAAAAAGAGATGAATTATCACTGTTATTAAATGAATTTAATAATATGAAATGTACAGTAACATCTGAAAAGAAGAAAAACAATATGTTATCTCGTTTGCAACTAATTTATGAAAATATGAAATTAGATAAGCAGTATCCTCTATCAGTTTCTTTTGATAGTAAATTATTGGAGCGATTAGAAAAAGAATCTCTACATACTATTGAGGATGGTGTAACATGTCTACATTTAATGTTAGATATGAATTATGAAAAAATAAAACAATATGGGTCGGGTACAAGTAGGTCATTCGTTCCATTATCGCAGTCTTCTATTTGTCTCGCTGATTGTATTTGTTTAACAGGATTTGTAGTAGGTTTACTAGGAGCAATTTCATTTGGAGCATTACTGTTATCTATATGTTCAGTCACATAACGCTTAATATTTGTAAAGAGAGCACCGATTTAAGGTGTTTTTTTAGTTTTTTGTAAATTTATTGTAAATGATAAGTACAATATACCAAGTAAATTGTATAATTCAAATGTATTAAAATATAAATGTAAGGGGGTGCTGTATATGATAATTACTTTTAATTTTTAAAAGAGTCATTTTGATAATGTTTTGTTTAGATAAATAGTTTTTACTTTTCTTTTAAATACTTCGTTTAAATGAATTAGATTAAGTAATTATTGTTCTAGCTTTTTGATAATCAAGACAATCGAAGAAAGGAATCATTTTATGAAAAAATTAAGGCTGTTAACATTTGAAAATATAGTAGAACCCCTTTTAAATGAAGAGGTATCATTTATATACTTTCCTATTGAATGGCTGGACATCGTAGAGATACATTATAAGACGTTTTTATTAACGAGTAAGTTGAAACGTTTGAATAAAAGATTATATGATATGTTTTCGGATATATTGTTTATTCAGCATAATCCGTACGTATTAAATGAAAATATACCATGGATTGTATCAAAAGAACCTATTAAACAAGAGCAACTCGATTATATTTTTCAAAGTTGGTATGAGATTATTCATGATTGGAAGCCAAATAGATTAGTAGAACCACCAAAATATGAATGGCAATCCGATTTGATTTCTAATTTGCCAGTACTACATGATAATGAAACGTATTCTAAGTGGGTACCCGCTTTAATCTCACATATTTTTTGTGAGCGTCCTATATATTTAGAAAATACAAATGAAGAAGAAATCTATTTTTCTCCTCTTAGATCACAAAATATTTGTGAGGCGATGTCAGAGCCGATAAAAGATGAAAAAACACAAGATTTTTTCTCCTATGTATATCGATTCCAATGCATAACCCGTGGTGGTGAGAACGCTCCATTATTAAATATTTCAATAGGGATTCGGAGATTTTATCAAGAATATAAGATGTTAGGTCAAACAAACCTTGATATGACAACGTTTGTTTGACTTTTTTTGATAAAATGCAAACATTTTGCAAACATAGGTTATCCAAAGATACTTTTACCGAAGTTTTTAACAGCTTCTTCCTGCATATTCGGTAAAACATGAGAATAGACACTTAATGTCATTGAAATATCTGTATGACCTAATCGCTCACTGATGATTTTAGGATTAACTCCTTGTTTCAATAGTAGAGTTGCGTGTGTATGTCTTAAATCATGAAATTTAATTTCTTTTATACCTACTTTGTGTGTTATCCTAATGAAACTTTTTCTGAAATGTGCTCTTTTTATGATTCTTCCAAACTCATTACAATTTATTAAATCTTGATCTAGATAAGCAGAACCAAACCTTAATTTCTCTTTATTGATTAAAATTTTATGTTTTTTTAAGGCTGCTATTGTTTCATTAGGTACAGGAATTGTGCGTTTTGATGAATTTGTTTTTGCAGTTTTTTTGATTTTATTGTCATGACCAGATGTTTGATTTATTGTAACAGTATGTTTTTCAAAATCAATGTCCTGCCATCGTAAACCTAGAACTTCTCCCAGACGCATACCTGTAGTTATTGCAAGTAGATACCCAATGTGATATCGTGATTCTTGTGAATGAGCTAAAAACTTTTTTACCTCTTCCTCTGTCCAAGTCTGGATAGGGGTTTTTTCTTTTTTAGGTATCTCAGCAAAATCTGCTGGATTTCGAGAAATAATATTTTGTTTTACGGCTAGGTTTAAAGCGCTCTTTAAAATTCTATGCATAAGTAGAATAGAATTGTTTGCAATCCCTTTATCTATCGCAGTTTTATAGCATTTTTGAATGTGCATAACATTTAATTTATGGAGCACGACCATTCCTATACTAGGTATAACATGTTGGTTGATAAATGCCTTATAGCCAGCAAAGGTACTCTTTTCTATGCTCATACTTTTAATTTCTAGCCAATGATTTAGGTAATCTTTTAGTGTAACTTTAGATGGCTCTATAAAAGTTCCTTCATTCAACTCTGTAATCTTCTTTGCTACATCGGCCTGTGCTTCTTTTTTTGTCTTATATCCAGAAAACCACTTCTGTCTTCTTTTTCCTGTCTCTGGATCAGGACCGATATCAATAACGATGCAATATTTATTTCCTCTTTTTCGAATATGTCCTTTCACTTAAAACACTCCTTCATTTTATTTTGAATCATGTTGTATAAGTCTAGTTGTAATTTTGCTGCTATAAAAATTACATGTTTGGACATATCAGCGATGGATATATTTTACCATATAAAAATAAATTCAGTTATAGTGTAGGGGATTCATTTGTTGTTAAACAATAGTGAAATGTCTACTCAGATTATTAAATGCAATATTGCATATTTTTTTAGGGAGTCTAAAAAATAAGGATTATATTAATATTTTTAACTTTCTCAAGTATTTTCAGAATATAAGAGAATAGATGTTTGGGTTATTTGTGATAGAATATTCTTAATAATATAATTTGACGGAACGAAAAAGACCCATAGCGTGTGTAATTGTGCTGGGAACACTTTTACACCGTTTGCCCTAATTGTAGTAGGGAAAACATTTGCCATGAGCCTTTTAGTTACGACTATGCGTAACATATACGGCTAGTATAACACAACTTTTAGATGTAATTCATCATTAAGGTGCGTTTTCATGATAGGGAAGTGTGTCTTGTTCCAATAAGGGGGACAAAACATGTGGAAAGCTCTAAATCAAATTGAAAAAGAGTTATGTGCAGCTGGAATAAGGAAAAATCAACTAGCAAATTATTGGGGAGTTAAGCCAAGTACTGTTACAAAAGTTTTTAAAGGTAACACAGACATGAGTTTTGGCTTTCTTTCTAAGACAGTCATCCTATTAAACAAAGGCATACAGGTTCAAGAAAATTTATTAACAGATTATATATATATAACGAAACCAAAATCAGAAAACTTACGTGAGGCAATGGAGGATTTAGCTTTAAGGGGAAAGTTTAATCTATTAATTAATATTATAAATAGTGAATCACAATCAAAGGTAGCAGAAAATAGAGAATTTGCTAATGTGTATCGAATTATATATAGACGATATATAGGTGAGATTGATGCTATACAGTACCATAAGGCATTAAGTCTCGAAAGTAAATCAATAAGAACCTCAGAGATGGAAGTGTTAATTGAAATTTTATTATGTCAAGCGCAATATCAATCGGGTAATTTTACTTCTTTAAATGAGCGATTAAAATCTCTTGAAATAAAAATAAATAAAATAAGTAATAGGTACATTCGAGAATGTTATAAATTACGATATAAAGAAGCCATTGCGGTTACTTCGTTGCAGGGTGGTGAAGTCATTGAAGCAAGGCATGTTAGCATGGAACTATTAGATGATCTTGAATGGGATAACTTTTTTTCTTTTCCAAAAGTAAATGCATATTTAAAGCTAGGAGAATCGTATATTTTTTCAGCGAATGAATATGAGAAGGCAAAATATTATTTGGAAAAGACTCTTGAAGTGCTAGGGGATAATAAGATTAATGGAATTGAGAGAAAAAGAAAAATGGTGCAACATACATTATCATTTCTAAAGATTCATCATGATAAAGAAATTAGTAGCGTAGATGTTGTTCATCCAGGTGAACTAGCATATTTAAGGATTAAACAAGGTAAGAGGATTGAAGCGAGAAAACTATTGATTCAATTAAAAGAGAAGAATGGAAGATTAACAGACATACAGACTGCATATTTAGGTTTAACATATGAAGGTACTAAAAAAGAAGAGTTAATGAAACGTTCTCTTTTGATGTGTCAAAAATCAGGGAATATATTTTATTCGAATTTACCAAAAATACACTTGGGTTTAATTTGAATAATTGGTATAATTGTCTTCGGAAAGAGGTGAAATAATGAAAAAAATAATTACAATCATTCCTGCGCTATTAATAGCTGCTACATTATTCATTAACACTGATTCTATAAAAGAAAAACCTAGTAAAAATGATTTAAAACCTACAATTCAACACATGATGGTTGACCCTGGTGGCGGCTGGTAAAATACATAATAAAGGTTTATATATATTACAAATGACATCGTCTTAATTGACGATGTCATTTGTAGTTTTAGGAGAAATTTCTTTTTTTGCTGAAAGAAGAAAAAAGAAATTATTGTAAAAAAAATACAAAAACACAAAGAGGGAGATTGAAGAAGATGAAGAGCAAAGAAGGGGAAGTTAATCTAATTAAACAAGCTTTATTACTTTTGCAAGAAGAGGATAATCCAAAAGAGAAATTATTTTCTATCTGTTTGACTGAATCCAAAAAAGAAAAAGTTATGTGAAAAAGACTATCTAACTTTTTTGGATAGTCTTTTTACACTACATATTTCCTTTAGATTTTTCGTAGTTCACAAACATCTCTAATTGCTCTAACGCTTTTTTTCGTTGTTCTTCAGGTAAGTCATTAATGATCTGAAGAATTTCGTGTGCTTCTTTTGTTAACTGTAAGTCTTCGCCCGCTGTTAAATCTGGTGAATCAGATAAACCTAACAAATAATCTGTTGTTACTTTTAAATAATTTGCTATCTTCTGAAGTGTACGTGTACCGGGTGCTTTTTTTCCCTCAACATAATTATAAACAGAAACATGACTAACACCAATTGCATCGGCTAACTGTTGTTGGGTGATGCTCTTCTTTTCAATTAATGATTTCAATCTCTCATGACTAAACATAATAAAAAACACCCCAAGCTTATTTTATATGAAATTATTTTTTTCTTAATTACTATTATGGTGTCACACTGTCATTATATATTAACTATCAGTTAAGTGGAAAGGTAATTTTTTTGAAAAAAGTTTTGGGAAACACTTGAACTTAACTTTAGGTTAAGTTATTATGTAATTAACAACAAAAACGGAAGAGAGGAGTTGTTTATGAAAACTCTAAAGCAGCTACGTGTAGAACAGGGATATACATGTAGGGAAGTAGCTGAAGCCGTGGGTATTACTGAAGTTTATTATTGGTATATAGAAAACGGGAAGCGTCGACCTTATTATGATTTAATTGTGAAAATTGCTGAGTTTTTTAAAGTGAAGTTAGATGCAATTAAAATTTTTTGTCCATAACTTAACCTTAAGTTAAGTTATGTTTGGTTAAGTAACTTAGAAAGGAGCAAAAAAATGGGATTAGATCAAATCATTAAAGAGTCAATCCGCGAAGTTGTTCGCGAAGAAATTCAAGCAGCTTTAGCTTCATTCCAACAACAATCACAACCAAACAAGGTAATGAGGGTGAAAGAAGCAGCTGCTTACCTCAATATAGCAGTTTGTAGAATGTATGAATTAGCAAATCATCCACATTTTCCAGTGATTAGGGAAGGTCGTAAATTACTTTTCTTGCAAAAGGATTTAGAAGCTTGGCTTGAAGCACAAAAGGAAGTGATTTAGTGGAAGATACAACATCATTAGCTATATTAGCGATATTAATTGCATGTGGTTCATGGTTGTTTTACATAACTTATGAGCCGATAAAACAATGGGCTTGGAGTGATGTGAAGCAAAGTAAAAAGACCCATGGCAGTGGGTCCTTTTCGAAAAATAAGTTGTTATAAGTATACCACGGAAAGTAGGGAAATAGCACATTGGTTTTATGAAAAGGAGTGAAAGCTATGAACAACAAGGTATTACAAATAGGGCAAATAAATTTTCGTGGCAATGTTATAGATCATGGATGGTTTAAAACACTTACATTAGATAATGGTAAACCTAATATTGTTGCAATTACTATCTTAGGAGAAATTGTTTATTGGTATAAACCTACTGAAGTAAGAAGTGAAGAATCTAGTCAAGTTCAATATAAACAAAAGTTTAAGGCAGACATGCTTCAAAAGAGTTATCAACAATTAGCCGATTCATTTGGGTTTACAAAAAGACAAGTAAAAGAAGCATGTGACTTTCTGAAAGAACGTGGACTTATAAAAATTGAATTTAGGACGATTCTTGTTAACGGAACTAGGTGTAATAACGTTATGTATGTTGAACCTGTACCTGAAATGATTCAGAAAATATCTATTATATATTGGGGAAATGGTAACCCTCCTACACTGAAAAGTAATAGCCCTATTGCTTTAGAAAGCAAGAGAGTCTTACATTCTAAAGCAATACCCTCCTACGATAAAACGGAAGAGTCTCTTACACTAGAACGTAAGACAAATACAGAGATTACTACAAATATTACTACAGAGATTACTACAAATATAAATGATGATGATGCTACTTCAGCTCAGAAATTAATTGATCAAGAATTTAAAATTAGTTACAACTTTTTACTTGAAAAGGGGATTCCGTTAAGTGAAATTGCAATTCAAGAATTAGGTAAGTTTTGTGATAGATTTGGTAATGAATTAGTTATTCACGCTGTTAATAAAGCAATTGATGAAAATGTACCAAAGTGGAGATATATTCGCAGTATTTTAAGTAGTTGGGAAAAGGAAAAAGTAAAAACATTAAATGATGTTGCTGCTTTAGATACTCGATTTGAAATGAGTAAGAAAAACAACAAACGTACTGGTAAAGGTTATTCCAAACGAACGGAAGTTGTACCGGATTGGTTATGCAAACAAGAAGAACAAGAGCCAATACAGCAGCCACAGCAAATTCAAAGCGATAATCTTGAAGATAATAAGAAACGTTTGGATGAGATTCTAAATAAATATAAAAATACTAAAGGAGAGTAAGGTATGAAAAACACAGGCTTTGCAAGAAAATTGGACGAGCTAGGTCGTGTAGTAATTCCAGTAGAGTTACGCAGAACTTTAGGGATTGTCGAAAGTACGGCACTAGATTTTCATGTTGAGGGTGAAAACATTGTTCTAAGAAAATATGAAAAGTCATGCTTTGTAACGGGTGAAGTTTCTGAAACCAACATAGAGTTGCTAGGTGGCCGTATGTTTTTAAGCAAGGAAGGGGTAATTGAATTACTGAATCTTATTCAGAAGAGTGGGCTGGCACATGCCTAAGCAACTAAACATTTTCGATGTAGATCCAGCAATTTGTGAATTCGATGTAATGAAAGCCAATGTTAAGAAAGGAAATGGACGCGTTACATATGCAGATGTACGTGTCCAAGTTCCTAAGAATGCAAAGTGTACGGATGAATTACCACGCACAACTAAACAAGATGATCGCTATGACATCTTTGAGCAATATGTAATGGCAATATGGAGATTTCAAAGAGCTGTAGATAAGTTTTTCAATTGGGATACAGCTGAAGAATTGTGTAAGGCAGCAAGGGATAAAAAAGAAATAATTCCGGTAAGGGTTTATTTAGGAAGTGGCTTTAAACCTAATGTTGTTGAGTACATGAGGTAGTAAAAGGGAGATGGGCATATGAAAAAAGTAGAAATTGATGTTAGTAACAACAAGCTTTTAATAGTAAAGGATGGAAATGTTACAGCATTCAATCCACCGGAGAGTGGTTTTGGTGAACAAGTTGCTGTTTGGATAAACGGTAAAGTTGATCGTGTAGATACTAAGTTTACTGAAAAGGTAAAATAATTTTTTAGAAAGTAGGTTCGCTTATGAGTGTAGCGAGAAATCATGAAGCGATGAAGGAATCACGGTTGAAGGTATACATTGCTTTAGAAGAAGCTAACTTCATTTGGGATGAAAGAGATGTAGTTCGTTTTCGTAAAATGTGGAGTCAAGGTATGAGTTTGCCGAAGATGGCAAAAGCATTAAGGAGACATCAAGCGGAGGTTGCTCTCCTTGTAATAGATCAGGCTGATAAGTATTTAATTGAAAATCGTCCGATAGGATTAGGAATTTGCTGAATAGGAAGGGGAAATTAAAAATGAACATTATGGAAAATGGTGTATTAGAAGCAACTAAATTAATGAGTGAAGTAAAAAATGAGGGTCAAGTTATAAATGAAGCTACAGTTTTACAGATTGCAAGTATCTTATCGATTGATGAATTAAATGATTATCAGGAAGCAACTTTACGAACTTGGAATAACAAAACTGATTTTGGAGGACGAGTTTCAAATGCAGCTTTAGGACTTACAGGCGAAGCTGGTGAAGTTGCCGATATTGTTAAAAAAGCAATTTATCACGGACATGGTTTTCAACCATCGCATTGTCCAGGAGAAGAGGACGGAAACACTTATAAGTTAGCCTTAGAGCTTGGAGATATTCTTTATTATTTATCAATTATGGCGCATGAACTGGGATATACGTTACAAGATATTGCTGAAATGAATATTGCAAAATTAGCTAAAAGATATCCAGATGGTTTTAGTCGAGAAGCAAGTCAAGCACGTGTAGATGTAAAGTAAGACGAAATTTGAAATTTGTATAAAAACCGAACTATAAAATTGTGGCCATTAAAAATTCGAAAGTAAAATATGAACGAAATCATCAACTTTAATCCTTATATATTCGTAGTTTGGAGAGGTGGCGTGAAAATGAAAAGTAAAGATTATCAAAAAGGATATTTGCGAGGGTAATTAGATGAGGCGGAAATTACTTATAAAAATATAGTTTCAATTATGGATGACATGATTGAAGAGCCAACTAAATTCACTTTGGAGTGAATCAGTGAGCTAGAAGAGTTTTTAAAGAAGCATGGCAGATTATAAAACAAGACAAAAGCGTTATTATATAGTGATGCAAAAAGAGTACATATCGAATATGTACTCTTGAAAAAAGGAAGTGTAAATAAGTGATGAAACACTATACTACAACATATGCTTGTCTCATTTAAAAGTGCAAGGAATATGATAAAATAGTTATTGTATTGAAGAAAAAACATGCACAAAAAATGTGCATGTAAAATAAAAAGCTATGTCTTGTCTATTTAAATATATGCTTTGTTAATATAAACCGTGAGTATGTTTGAGCAAAATGGTTATTTATTAGCAAATATAAAGAGCGTTTTTTTAAACGCTCTATGACCAAAACTAATATTGAAAATGAATGCCACATGATATTTTATGTATGTTTTTATTGAATGTGCAGTTTTTATACAAAAACGATATTGCGTTATGAAAAATAAAAAGGACAGTTAGTTACACTAATTGTCCTATGCATAAGAAGAATTCGATGGCTATTCATCTTGCACTTTGATGTATCTATAGTATTAACATATTTTCAAAAGTTATTCTTTAAACTAAGAAACAGCTAGCTAAAAGCTAACTGCTAACTGCTTAGTCCCAAGGAAGAGGAACGGTTTATTAGGTCTAAGGTTGAAATAAGGGTTTTAGATGTTAAGACCTAAATATAGTATGGATTTCACTTTAGAAATTATGCATATAAATTTTATTCTTGCAGAAATGGTTAAAATAAAAAGCATCTAGTTCAGTGAACTAACTGCTTTGCGATCTAAAAGAACAATACACATACACGCTATGTTTTGTAACTTAAGATTACAGTTATAGTATAAACGTAATTGGAAATGTTATTCGGGAGTAAAAAGGAACCTGAATTTTATTTTGTAACAAAAGCTTAGTCAAAGAGAACTGTATATAAGTGCACTTTGACTAAGCTTTTATGAAATGAAGTTTGAATACCTTTTCAATATTAAGGTATGACAAAAATGCTTCGTTGGTGAAGCCGATATAAAAAAGAGCACTCGTTTACGGCGCTCTAAAGATAGGAGGTAACTAATTCTGTGAACATAACGAACTTACTAACAATGTATGTTGTATGCAAAAAATAAGAACAAAAAAGCTAACTGCTCCAATCTTAAAGAAATATTAACTGAAATGTCTTAGAAGTTTCTGTACTTAAAGTATATTTAGTGTATTAAAAAAGGGTTCTTCGAAAAATTTCTTTTCTCGGAGTAAATAATCAATGATATTATTTAAGGTTTTAAGAAATTTTATTGGAAATTGGTCAAAAAAGTATACAGATTTCATATAAAATTGTCGAAATAAAAAAGAGCACCATTATATGGTACTCTTTTATGAATCAGTACACCATTCAAATATTGTTGATGTTTGTGAGTCATGAACAATTAAATGGTTTAACAAGTAAGGATTCAAGATAATGTATGTAAGATGAGTATAAGTTGTTACAAAGAAATAAAAAAGAGCACCATTATATGAACTGCACCCCAATTGTTAGACACAGTCTAACAATTGGAGGTGCAGTTTTTCTATGGCTAAATTTACAGCTGATGAAAAAATACAAATCGTTCTACGTTATTTGAACGGGAATGAAAGTTATCGAGAAATGGGTAGATCGCTCGGTATAAGTGACACAATCATTTTGAATTGGGTAAACCAATATAAACAGAATGGTCTGGAAGCTTTTCTAAAACGATGTACAAATTACACACAACAATTTAAACTAGACGTACTAAACTTTATGATTGAAAACGGTATGTCCTTATTTGAGACGGCAGCTATTTTTAATATTCCTGCCCCTTCAACGATTTCTGTTTGGAAAAAACAGCTTGAAACACAAGGAATTGATGCCCTTCAATCTAAGAAAAAGGGGCGTCCATCCATGAAAAAAGATTCAAATAAACAATTAAAACAACCTTTAGCTGAAGGGTCAGTCGAAGCACTTGAAGCACGCATTAAACAGCTTGAGATGGAAAATGAGTACTTAAAAAAGTTAAATGCCTTAGTTCAAAACAAGGAAAAATCACAAAACAAGACAAAGCGCAAGTAGTCTATGAATTAAGGCATAAATATTCGGTGAAGGCACTTGTGGAGCTAGCTACTATTCCTCGAAGCACGTATTATGATTTAGTAAAGAAAATGAATCGTCCAGATGTAGATGCCGATTTGAAAGCTGAGATTAAAGCGATTTATGAGGAAAATGAAGGTCGTTATGGTTACCGTCGCATTCGTGATGAATTAACGAATCGTGGCCAGAAAGTGAACCACAAGAAGGTTCAGCGCATTATGAAAGAGCTTGGGTTAAAGTGTGTCGTGCGTATGAAGAAATATAAATCCTATAAAGGAAAAGTCGGTAGAATCGCACCTAATATTTTAGAGCGTAATTTTCATACAGATGCACCGAATCAAAAGTGGGTAACAGACATCACAGAGTTTAAATTGTTTGGAGAAAAACTGTATGTATCACCTGTATTAGATTTGTATAATGGTGAAATTATTACCTATACAATTGGTTCTAGACCGACGTATTCGCTTGTTTCAGACATGTTAGAGAAAGCATTGGAACGTTTACCTGAAACCCACCAGCTACTGATGCATTCGGATCAAGGATGGCATTATCAAATGGGACAGTACGTCCGGACACTTGAATCAAGAGCTATCGTCCAGAGTATGTCTCGAAAAGGCAACTGTTACGACAACGCAGTAATAGAAAATTTCTTTGGGATTATGAAGTCGGAGTTCCTCTACATAAAAGAATTTGAAAATGTAGAGCACTTTAAAATAGAATTAGAAAAATATATAGATTATTATAATACGAAACGGATTAAGGCAAAATTAAAAATGAGCCCGGTACAATACCGGACTCACTTTTATCAAGCTGCCTAATGAAATAACCGTGTCTAACTTTTAGGGTCACTTCAATATGGTACTCTTCTTTTGTGAATCAGTACACCATTCAAATATTGTTGATGTTTGTGAGTCATGAACAATTAAATGGTTTAACAAGTAAGGATTCAAGATAATGTATGTAAGATAAGTATAAGTTGTTACAAAGAAATAAAAATTAGTCAGCAAAAGCAAAATGATTAGCTCTTAATGGAAAATGAAATGCATTATTAGAAACTCATGATATAAACAACTAGGTTGTGAAGATTAAACTTTTTCAAAAAAACTTCATTTGATATTACTCTAGAATGGCATTATTGAACTTATAAATTAATATGTCTTTTCGTTTAGTGGCAAAATAAACACCTTGATAGGAGTAATAACGTATTCCTTTAAAAATACGCTTTTTCATTAGGGAATTAATCTAAGCACTAGATAAATAGATGCGTATACTTATATTATGTGAGTTGTGAAAGTAATTAAACTGAATTTTTATAGTTTAATTATTAGTAACTATTTTTATTCTAAGAAAAATGAATATTTAAAAATATTCAACGCTATTACAATTGAGTGTTTCTTAGTATAAGAGTATTCTCTCAAAATTATTAAATAAGGAGGAAATAAATGAAACATAATGATTGTTTTGATCATAATAACTGCAATTCGATTGTTTTTTCAGCAGATTGTTGTAAAAATCCACAGTCAGTTCCTATTACTAGGGAACAATTAAGTCAATTAATTACTTTACTAAACTCATTAGTATCAGCTATTTCAGCATTTTTTGCAAATCCAAGTGATGCAAACAGAGTAGCGTTATTCAATGTGTTTAATCAATTTTTAATTTTCTTAAATTCCTTATTACCTTCCCCAGAAGTTAATTTTTTGAAACAATTAACTCAAAGTATTTTAGTTTTATTACAATCTCCAGCTCCTAATTTAGGACAATTGTCAACATTATTGCAACAATTTTATAGCGCCCTTGCACAATTCTTCTTCGCTTTAGATCTTATCCCTATATCCTGCGACTCAAATGTTGATTCTGCAACTTTACAACTTCTTTTTAATTTATTAATTCAATTAATCAATGCTACGCCAGGGGCGACAGGTCCAACAGGCCCAACAGGTCCAACAGGTCCTGGAGGTGGAGTAACAGGTCCAACAGGCCCAACAGGTCCTGGAGGTGGAGCAACAGGAGCAACAGGTCCAACAGGAGCAACAGGTCCAACAGGAGCGACAGGTCCAGCAGGTACTGGTGGAGCAACAGGAGTAACAGGTCCAACGGGAGCAACAGGCTTAACAGGAGCAACAGGCTTAACAGGAGCAACAGGCCTAACAGGAGCAACAGGAGCAACAGGAGCAACAGGAGCAACAGGTCCAACAGGTCCAACAGGTCCAACAGGAGCAACAGGCCTAACAGGAGCAACAGGCCTAACAGGAGCAACAGGAGCTGGAGCGGTTATTCCGTTTGCATCAGGTGGACCAGTAGCATTAGCAACTGTTTTAGGTGGATTGGCAAACACAGGAGCACTTCTGGATTTGGAAGTTCATTCTTCCCAGTAATTGTCCCACCTGGTGGTCCAATTACTATAGGTCCTGTACCTCCAGTATTTGATTTTGCATTTGTAGCCCCTCGCGCAGGTACAATTACTTCGTTAGCAGGCTTCTTTAGTGTAAGTGTAGCGGTTGCTTTAGCATTAGGAAGCATACAAATTCAAATGCAGTTGTACAGCGCGCCAGCAGCAAGTAATACTTTCACTCCAGTAGGTGTACCATTACTATTAACACCAGCATTTAGTGGTCTAATTGCTATCGGTGCTACTTCAAGTGGTATTGTTGGAGAAGCAATTGCGGTAGCTCCACAAGATAAGATATTACTTGTTGTTTCATCAACTACACCTGGTTTCGATATAGCTACTGCTATTACAGGATTCGCAAGTGCGGGTATAACATTCGTATAATCGCTTATAAGTTTCTTGTTTGAAAACTTTGAAATAAGAAAAGAGAATGTCAAAAAAGTATCCACAGATTAACTTTTGAAGACATTCTCTTTTTTAATGTTTTTTATTTTCGGTACTATACTATATTTTATGTTTAATGAAAATGATTAAATATGCTATGAGAATGTGATGTGATTGTGTTAAATTAAATGATCACTGCTAGTAAATTACATAGTAATAGACATAAAAGATGCACCAAGTAGGTGAAGAAATCCCACCTACGCAATTCGATACGTGGCTGGGACAATTTGAATTTTAATAATAAATGGGGAATGAGAAATGGCAATTGAAGCACATAGATGTAATGTTAAAGGGTGTAATGGTCTTGTAGTTTTCGAAAATGCTGATTATGATTTGCAAAATCCAGACACATTTAAAGGAGTTTATGTATTTGATGATCCTTCTTGTAACGTTTGTGGAAAAGAATTTTTAGTAGTTCCCAGCTATGCTGTCATTGATTTTGATGAAGAAAAAGGAGATTTTGAAGAAATTGAATCAGCTTGTATTACTGAATGGCAGAATCAAAAATTTTAATCAAAGCGTTATTTTATTATAGATAAATAGGTGACTCAGCAATTGTGTCAGCCGAGTCACCCAATATTATTGATATAGAAAATATTCTTTTTCTATATGTAGTTATAGTGAGTTTTTAGAGGTTAACTCTAAACCGCAGTTAAAGGACAAAGAAATTTATTTTAGAAAGTATTAGATTTAACTATGTTAATGCTACAACAGCAAGAGTTAAACCTAACGTATTTAATGTATTAGAATATGGTCCTACATGAACAGTAAGAGTACTTGTTATACCTAAAGGTGTAGTGAAAATAGCGGGTGCTGATACAGAAGTGAATCCTGCAGTATATCCCAGAGAAGTACCAGAGCCAATGATTGGATTATTATTAAGATACATAGTGATACCTGCCGAATTACCTCCTGGTTGAATGATAACTTGCACTTCATAGATTGCCAAATAGGTTCTTCCACCTTCAAGTAAAACAGTTGTTGGTGGTGTGAATGAGATTGCCGTACCATTAGAATTTACCACGGTATCTAGTGGAATCGCAGAATTTACAGAGACTATTGATGGGGTAGTTTGAACAACATTTAAACTGTTAGCCGTGGGGGATGGACAAGTGCAAGGTTTGTGAATGTTAGAGTTATTATCATTTTGGTAATTCACAAATAATCAAGCTCCTTTGCGTAAGATAATTTTTATCCTATATAAAACGTAGCTTTTTTGTATCTAAGTTATTTTTAATAAATTTTTAAAAATAAATCGAATATTGTTGATCAGTCGACTCATAAAAGTATTCGATACTCTGGGATTTCAAAGTGCATCTGATAAATATATATGAATGTTTTTTAAGGACATTACTGTAAGTTAGGAAAACATAAATCTGGAAATAAAACTTGATATTCCGGGTTTAACCGAAGATCAGTAGTTGAGGTTGTAAAGTGTATATAATTTTTTTCTAATTTATCTAGTGTTGCCAGATGATGAGTACCTAAGCCACGCTGGATGCTATGTTTAGAAAGAGTAGGCCCAATTTGTAATTTTCGGTTTTTCATAGCTGTATTCCAGGGACTGTAAAAAAATTTTAAAATGAAAGCAGGATACATGTAAACGATAAATGGATGAGGTGACCAATGCCGCCCTGCCCAATAGTTACCATGCGGATAATGGTGGATTAATCTACCGCCATAGTATGGAGCAGGTGGATTAGGGGGGATTATTCTCCCATGATAACGCTGTTTGACAAGGGGAATTCCGTATCTCGGATTGGTATAACCGTGAGCAGGGTCATCCACCATCAGAATAGTCCTAATAGCATACATGTTTTGCCCTAAAGTGGCAAGAGATGAGAAAAAGGCTTCCTTATCAACACAGCAAAGAAATTCAGTGGTATTTAGCACCATTTTCCATCCCGTAATTTCTTTTTCTATGTTCATTACTTCTTGATCAACTAAAATGGCATCAAACTCTAATACCTTTGATTCACGGATTTCCCAATGAGGTGCAAATAATTTGCATAATTCAACCGAACGATCAGTAGACCCACGATTAATAAGAATGCCATGATCAAATAATTTTGTGTGGTGCATTAACCACCACGGAAGCAGATACTCTTCGTTATAAAAATGAGAAATTAAAGTTGTGTTAATAAAAATTCCTCCTTTCAAAATTTTGTGGAATATATCCTTATTTAGTAAGATATGTTACATGATCTAAAAAGAATGAAGAAAGATTTTTAACAAAATAGTTATTTTAATAAAAAACAGAAAAATGAGGGGAGTGAAAGGAAAAGAACCCTTTATATAAAGGGTTCTTCTGGTGATTTAATATATCAATTACATTCGTGGTAATATTCATCACATGAATCGTTATTATCTTTACAGCATATACAAAATGTTTTTTGAACAAATAAACTAACTACACTAGTAGAACCTTCCTGCTTTGTAAGAGTAAGACTTTGAAAATCTTCAACTTGAAATATTTTTGTTTGAACAGGTTGTAATGTAGTAGTAATTGGTACGCTAGATCTTCTTGTTAGAATAGTTACTTGAACAGGTGCACTCATACCGACAACGAATAACTGAATTAATGTTTTATTATGATTGTTTGTAAAATCCTCAAATACAGTTTGTGGAGCGGTGGTTTCAAGGAAAACAGATACAGGTATATTTCCATTTTCATTTTCTGCAGAACCAGCTATCGTATGAGTTTCAATAAAACAGTTGTTTTTTTGGTCGTTCGAATGCGATTGGTTTTTATAATATTTTTTACCATCTTTATAAAAGTAATCAGCCATATGAATTTAAAGCTCCCTTCTTTTAGATATCTATATAGTCTATTTAATAAAGCGAATTAGTGCTTGTACAACATAATAAAATCC
Source organism: Bacillus sp. FSL R9-9497 (assembly GCF_038005805.1). NCBI lineage: Bacteria > Bacillati > Bacillota > Bacilli > Caryophanales > Bacillaceae > Bacillus > Bacillus sp. FSL R9-9497. Next base: position 2,513,977 of record NZ_JBBOTY010000001.1, read on the forward strand.
GCTCTCGTAATTACCTGGAAATGTTATTTAAAAATTAAGGAGCGCCATTCAAGACGCTCGCGGATAAAAAATAATATTGAAAAAGAATACCACATTATATTTTATACATGTTCTTAATAAATGTGCAGTTTTTTAGCAAAATCCTTATTTGAAAACAAGAAGCCCTAGAGTTAGGGCTCTAGGGCTTCTTGTTTTGGTATTCTCACATGGTTTTTCAAAAAGAATAGAACATATTGAAGATAACATGTGAATGTTTCATAAATGTATCAAAAAAGTGAATAAAATTGCTATTACAGAAGAAGCAGAAATGAAGTTTCTAATACGTAAGTACGTGAAAGGTATTATTTCCAGTGGATAAAATGCGCATGGGACACCTTATCATTATTTTATCGAGGGAAAAGAATATGTTATGAACTTGGTTGAATGAAAAAATGAAAATAAACAAAAACGCTATTTTATTAAAAAGGAGAAAGCAGCTAGCTCAATGAACTAACTGCTTTGTCGTCCAACAATGACGATACCCACAATACTTTGTAACTTATGGTTACAACTATAGTATAAGCAGAAGCAAAAATGTTATGCAAGAAAGCAAAAAAATTTCTTTAAGCACAACAAAGCAGCTAGTTAATAAAACTAACTGTTCGTTGTACAAAAGAAATTTAGGCCCTACAAGTAAATGATATGTAACTTTAAGTTACAGCTATATTATAAGCAGAATTAAAAATATTATGTGAAAGTGAAAAAGAACTAAATAAAAACTTCATTTTGTATTAAGTTGGAATATAAAAGGGCACTTAGTAAAGTGCCCTCGTGACGAGATTCATTTTGTAATGACTATTTCAATTCATAAAGAAAGGAACTCAGGATAGTATATGTGCGCCAAGCTAATTCAGTACCTTGTACAAATAAAGAGCAGCTAGCAAAAGCTAACCGCTCTCCAGAAAAGAGTTAAGAAGGAAGTTCAGAACTCAAGTGCATTTATAGTATGGACAAAGCTTATGGAATTATTCAAGGAGGAATGGATATGGAAGTTATATATACAAAGTGGCATAACAATTACGACGAATTAACAATAGGCCAAAAATATAAAGCAAGTTTATATAAAAAAGATGGTTGCTTATAGAAATAGGATTGCAACGATCATTGTATCGAGAAGAAAGCTTTACTGTAGTTTCATAAAAAGAGCAGCTAGCAAAAGCTAACTGCTCGGTTCTCCAAAGGGGAACAAGGAGAAAAGATTACCGTGTCATCTATAGTACTGACGGAATATTGCGTTTTATTCAGGGTTGGTTCCAAAAAAACAACATACCACCAAAATATAAAATTATTAAAAGGATAATTACTATGAAAGCAATTAAAGAAACTTTCTTCCAGGATTTTTTCATTAGTAGACCTCCTTTATAGAAAATATTAACATCTATCGAAAATTTGAACAAAATAATCCTTTTGTTTAGGCGGTATAGAAAAATGCAGTTAGGAAGAAAAAATGATAAAATATTTGTTAATTAATGGATGTAGAAAGGAGAAATAATTAGGATGAATGAAGAGGAAAAGAAAGAACTGATCAAGAAATTGCAAAACTCGGATGTTTTAAGCGACTTTTTTGCTGATTTGAATGAATTGTATAAAAAAATATCTAGCGAGTCTATGAAGATTTTTCAAGATATTGATTGGACAGAAACAGAAAAAACTTGGAAAAATGCAGCAGAGTTGTTAGGGAAAAAGGGTTGGACACTTCCATTATTAATGGATGTAGAAGATAATATTAGACTATCTCAAGTAGAAGATTTAAGAGAACTTGATAAAGAAATCGTTGAATATCATTTAAATGAATTTCAAAATATGAAAAGAGAAATTCTGACACATGAGTTTGTGAAAGAATGGAAAGAATTGCTTGGGCAATGTTTTGATAACTATGAGAAAGGAAATTACTTAATTGTAATTCCTAATCTATTTATAGTTATTGAAAGTCTAGCTCATATGGTTATCACTCCAAAATTCCAAAAGTATATTACTAGTAATAAAAGAATATCATTAAAAGAGAAGTACAAGAAAGTAAAACCAGAAATTGAAAAAGATAGAACGAATATAATAATTTATATTTCTGTACACGAATTCTTAAAAAGTGTATTTAAAATGGGGAATTTTGATAAGAATAAAAATCGTTTCTCAATTATTAATCGAGACTGGGTTTTACATGGGCGCGATAATCCGAATAATTGGAATGAAGCAGATGTATTAAGATTGTTTAATGCTATACATACAATTACACAGTTGGATTTTTTGTTGGAAGAGCTAGAAGAACATGGTGATATGGAAGTTATTAAGTAAAAGTATCTTTATTTGAAAAAAAAGTCCGGCTAGAAAACTAGAGGACACCAATTCCTAAAACAGCAATTAAAGCTGTTTTAGGGATTGGTGTCCTTTTTATTTTGAAAAGGGAGATGGGGAAATGAAGGTGTTAAAGGATCAGCTACGTGAGTGGAAAAAGCAATTAAAACAAGCAAAGAGGAAAAATAAGAAAAAAAGAATAGAGAAATTTAGTGCTCGTGAAATTGAAGAGTTAATGGGAGTTCATGGACCACGTTATGAACGCAGACGTGGAGCTGTAAGGCAAAAATAATAACAATGGAGGAATTTAATATGAATAAACAATTATCATTTAAAATGCCAATCGTGGATGGAAAAAGAACAAAACAAGAAATTGAAAAAGTATTTAATGAGTATCGTACATACTTAGCAACAATGCCATGTGATATGTTGCCAAAAGTGACACCATCATATTTTATTGTTCCTCCATCAACTACAAATGAATTTAATAGTTCAACTGAAAATATTGCAATTGAAAGAATTGAGTATGAACAAGAAAGAAATAAATTTATGAGTTGGTTGTATGATGCTGTGAATCGCCTAAGAGATGATGAACGTGAGGTAATCGTGAAGTTTTATATGGAAGATGACATTGGATATGACCCAGATATCTGGATGGACTTAGGTATAGGTAAAACAAAGTATTACAAGTTAAAAGGTCGTGCGATATTGCGTTTAGCTTTCAATCTAAAGAAAGAGGTATTTCAAAAAAAATGTAGACAAAAAGAGGGGCAAAGTGTATGAACATTGTACAGCCGATTCGAGATAAAGAAATAATACAAGAAATAAAGGAATTCTATAAGAAGCAGAATGAGAGGAACTACATTCTGTTTCTTCTTGGTATTAATACAGGGTTCAGAATATCGGATATATTGCGTTTACGTGTTCGAGATGTTGAGGGATGGAATATTGTAATACGTGAAAAGAAAACAAAAAAGATTAAAGATGTGAAGATGCCTTCAGAATTAAAGAAAGCTATCAGGAATTATACAGAAGGAAAGCCGAAGAATGAATATCTAATTAAGAGTAGGAATGGAAAGAACAAACCTATTACTCGTGCTATGGCTTATTTAATATTAAATCAAGCTGCAGAGGAGTTTGGGTTAGAACGTATAGGGACTCATTCACTTAGAAAAACATATGGGTATCATCACTATAAGCAATTTAAAGATGTAGTTGCTTTACAAAAGATGTTAAATCATACAGATCAGAAAGAGACTTTAAGATATATAGGGATTGAACAAGATACATTAAATGATTATCAGAGGAAATTTAAGATTTAAGAATATATTTTAAATGTGATTTGTATTCTCAATATTTCGGTTATTTAGTTGCCAAAAACAACTGAAAAGGGTAAAATGGTTGCAAAGGGTAGAACCTTAAATTAAAAATGAGGTGTTGCTTATTATGGATATCGGTGTGCCAATCGATGTAAAGAAATTTATTGATAAAGAGATATCTAAAGGAGTTCGGAGACAAATTGTTCCGTTGATTCAGCAAGCCTATGAATTAGTGGATGCTTCCATAAAAGATATTTCTTTTTTACAATGGGCTTTAGGGAAAAAGCATATAGGATATCTTGACAATATAGCTGCTCAGTTTACTTTATATGAAGCAGCAAATAAGGGCATACTTAAGGACATTACAACTCAAATTGTACCTAATAAAAACAAATCAGCTTATCATGTCGAACTGCAAACAGAAAATGTAGTTATTACAATAAATAGAGTACAAAGTAAAGATAAGACGGCGAGAAAAGCGATGTACAGATCTCTATTACAAAGAGACAATCAGTATTATATTAATTTTGATAAACAAGAAATTATTGAGGAACCTGGTTATTTAGAGCTTACACACCATCAAATTAATAGAAGAGTTGCTTTTGTAAATTTAGGAGTTCCTGATGGAAGCGGAAAATGGTTTAGTTGTATTGATCTTACTAAAGAATTACATCTAGTTGGCACATCGGAAGAAGATAAACAGAAGAATGAAATTTCAAGAGAACAATTAGTTAGATTTAAAAATTTTGCCCAAGGAGTGCACGAAAATGGGGGTAAGAATTAACGTAAATAGATCCTTTTGTCCTGATAAGTTAAAAGAGGGCCGCGAATCAAGAGGATTAACAATAAGAGAACTATCAGAGAAAATTGGGTTGAGGACTCATCAAGCTCTCTCCAAATATGAAAATGGTAAATCAATACCGCCTGCTGAAGTTCTATTAAGCATCATGAATATATTAAATCTTCCATATGATTACTTCTTTGAAGATGGATATAGGCAAATAGAAAAAGAAATCGTGTATTTTAGAAGTAAAGCTAACGCAACAGCAAAGTTAAAAAGAATTCACGAAATCAAGATTTCATGGCTAATAAGTATATTTGATTATTTGGAGACAATATTAGAATTTCCAAAATCTGATCTTCCAGAAACGAATATAAACCATCAAGAACACTTTATGCCTACAGATTTTAATGATATTGAAAATATAGCATCAGAATTAAGAAGGCAATGGGATTTAAATGAGGGGCCGATTTCAGATATTACACATTTATTTGAAAAGCATGGAATAGTAGTAAGTCTGATAAAATCTGAGGACTTTGCAATAGATGCCTGCTCTAGGTGGATTGGAAATAAACTTTTTATACTTGTTGGTAATGAAAGGTCTACTCCTTCAAGAATAAAGTTTACATTAGCGCATGAATTAGGACATTATCTATTACACAAACATGTAAAAAAAGAAGACTTTAATAAAAAAGAAGTTTATAAGCGTATGGAGGATGAAGCTAACTATTTTGCATCTTCGTTTTTAATGCCTGCTAAATCCTTTTCAGAGGAACTTATTAGTCATACATTGGATTATTACTTACTTTTAAAAAAGAGATGGCAGATTTCTATACAAGCTATGATATATCGTTCAAGAGAGTTAAATATAATAAATGATTATCAAGCAAGTTATTTGTGGAAGCAAATAGCGAAAAAAGGTTGGAGAACTCAAGAGCCATATGATGATTTATTACAAAGTGAATCACCATTATTATTAAAAGAAGCAATTGATTTAATTATAGATAATCACGTTAAGACGAAGAAGCAAATTTGTGAGGAAGTTAGATTATGTCAATCAGATATAGAGGCTATAGTAAATTTACCTGTAGGATATCTAGATGAAAACAAAGGAAAAGGAACGGTTATTTCTTTTAAAAAAATTTAATCATGAAGATAAAGGAAGAGGATTGAATAAAAGGTTTATAATTTTATTCAATCCCCTTTTTATTGTGTAGATAATTTGGATTTATATAAACGTAATTAAAATTGAGTAAAGTTTGTATGTGCGCTTACTTTTTCGGAATTAGCTACAAAAGAAAAGTGTCAAATTCATTTTTATAAAATACGAAAAAGATTGATATCTCTAAGGTGAAACGGAATAGGTGAATTTAACACAATCCAGATTATAGCTAATTCATTTCCTAGGATTAAAGAACATATTTATTCAAAACTATGCGAAAAGAGGCTGAAAAACGATGTAAAAAAATGCATAAATAAAAAACGCGAACTATTTGTGAACTATCTGCGGACTATTTGCGAACGATTTACGGACACGTTTTGGTTTTTAACATGATATATTTGTATTGTGAGAAGTGGCGGAAAACACAACTCACTATGTTGTTTCTAAATTTCTAAACGGCTTCATAATGACGGCACATAAAATCCGAAACCAGCAGATGGTACTGATTGAATGTCACCGTTAATAAGGAGAGCTTTTGCTCTTCTTCCAGTTACTTAATAATGTACGAGCGGTTTGATGGGGCAACATTAGGTGATTGGAAGAAGGATAAAACTTCATTTACCGTATTCATATTTTGAAGGAAGAATAAGTAGCGCAATGTTGCTCTTTTGTTGATTTTCAATAAGACTCTAAATTCTGAACATGATACAATTGTATTGGTTTATAAGTTTAATATTAAATGTAGAAAGGGTTGTGGAACGGATGAGTAGTTTAGATCAATTCATTGAAAGAGTAAAGGTAGTTGTGACTGCAGATGTAGAAGAAAAGATATTACGCGAAAAATACAATCAGGTAATACTTCCATGTATGAAAAAAATTGAAGAAAGTTTAAAACAAATAGATGGATACGATTACTTTATTTCTACATCGAATGAGAATTCGGAACTAAGAATACAAAATGTAAAATTTAGAGTTAGAGTGGACGAAAGTACTAATACTATTAAAGTGAAAAAAACAACAGATACATTCATACATGAAGATTTGGACGAAATTATTTTACAAGAAGGAAAACTATTCAGTAAAAACCGTGAAGAAATATTCACTGAAGGCATATTGGTGGAATATTTGAATGAGGCGTTTGAGGGGATTTTAGGTCAATAATTTATTTTAAAAAAGCATCCATTCGGGTGCTTTTTATTTTTGAGGAGGATGAATGATGGGGAACGAAACAATAGTATTTAAATCAACGTATCCACACAAGATTGATCCAAATAAAATCAAAACATTAGATGATGTGATTCAAATTTTAAAAAGAGTTACTCTACATGTTGATGATGAAGGATTAAAAGGAATTGAACATTTGATTTTAAAGGATGATGAATAGTGGAATTAAATAAGCTTGGAAAAGCAATGGTCATTGGAATAATCCTTCGCGCTCTTCGTAGCAAAAAGAAAATAAAACAGTATGTGGGATTAGAAAGGTTACCAGATGTCATTCAAGTGTTAGATGAGTTACAAGAAAAAGCAACACTTGAAGAAAAGGAAGAAGCTGTAACAAGTGTAACCAAAAAATTATTGGATGATTTGTTAGAGAAAGATAAGGGGTGAGTAAATGAAGAGCCTATTAGGAATGTGGATTGCTCAGATTAGATGGGCTAAGAGATATTATAAAAATGGATTGCTCTCATATTTTCTACATAAATTCGGGATTATTAAAAGTCCTACACTTTCTTTGATTGTAGTTTATACATTCAAAGAAGATATCTTTTTTTGGAGAAAGTTAAGAAAGGGTTGAGGAGATGGAAGATGTAATTGAGACTAGATTAAAAGAGTTCTATAAGTTATATGAAGCGTGTAAAGTAATCAGCAATTGGATTCGAGATAATTGGGAATCAATAATGGAAATGGCTAGAGCTTTTACACAATGCCTAGATTATGACTATGAACCAACAACACCTAAACAAGTATATGGATATTTTAGACATAAAGTGATGAAGTCACAGGTTATAAATCGCAAGCCTAGATGCATAAGAGCGAGGACGGTGTGTTAACAATGGACTATATTAAGCTCATAAGAGAAGGTAAGCTTATGAAGTTCTATAAGTCTAAAGAATGGAGAGCGCTGAGGCTAAAGGCTTTACAGCGTGATAATTGTGAATGTCAGATGTGTAAGTCAAAAGGTAAATACAAAGCTGCTGAGAATGTGCATCACCTTAAAGAAGTGAAGACACATCCACACTTAGCAATGGATTTAGATAACCTGCAATGCTTATGTATTCGATGTCACAATGAAGTACACGATCGGTTAGATAAGGTTGAGAAGAAGGTACCTAAGTTCATGAATGAGGAACGGTGGTAGCTATGATTATTGTGGATGGTAGTTGGACATTTGATACTGACTTAATGATTCAATACGCTGAGAAGGACGAGCGTACGTCATATGAGCGCGACATGCTTAATCAGTTCCGAAAGTATGCTTACTGGCGTTACTGCCAAATAAGAGATTGTGTGAACCCAAGAAAGTGCAAACGACTTAAACTTAATGATGTTAGAGAAAGATTGCAAGAAGAAGAGAATTTAATATTTACAACAGACATGCTAAAGATTTCTAGTGAAGAAGTCTTTTTTATTTTGGATTTTATTGAAACTTACTTTGAATTAGTTTCTTAAACACCCCCCGGTCAAAAAGTTCGGCTTTTAGTAGGAGGACCGTTCAACGGGGGGAGGAGATGGGAAAAAATATTTTTTGAGATATCAAATTAAGAGGGGGGGTACATGTGCAAAAACTATCAAAGAAAGCACAAATCAAACAAGATTTATTACAACAATTGGAAAATGCTAATTTGAATGGTATGCACTATGTTGACCTTGTCGACGATTACATAACATTGTTCGATACGAAAAACAAATTAGCGAGAGAAATTAAAAAGAATGGACCAATGATTGAATGGCAGAATAGTGAAAGCCAAAAGGGAATGAAAGCTAATCCAGCTACGAAAGAATTTCGTGAAACCAATAAGCGTATGACGGACTTATTAAAAGTGCTTGGTTTAAAAGAACCTGTATACGATGGAAGTAATGATGACGATGATGTCTAAGAAATCGGCAACATACCATCCATATATCGATGAATATATGAGTATGGTAGAAAGTGGTCAAATCAAATCATGTAAAGAACAAAAATTATTAATGAAATATGTTCGGAAAATGTTAAGTCGAGACGACATCTACTTCAATGCTAAAGCAGCAGAAGATTCTATTAATGTTCCTGCTAAATATTTTCCGTTTGAATTATTCCCATGGCAAAAGTTTTTAAATGCATTGATGTATGGTGTGCGCTTCAAAAAAGATGATCGTATTGTATTTGATGAAGTTTTAATATTAATGGGTCGTGGTGGCGGTAAAACAGGTTATATGGCATATGATTCTTTTTATATGATGACCGGACATCATGGTATTAATAATTACGATATTGATGTAGTTGCAACCAGTGAAGATCAAGCGAAGAGAACATTTACTGATGTATATAATGTTATAAGTACGCCATCTTTTAAAGAGAAGTTTAAAAAAATCTTTAAATGGACATTAGAAGAAATTCAACATAAAAAAACAAATTCAGTGATGAATTATAACACTTCCAACTCTCGGACAAAAGACGGTAAACGTACTGGATGTGTAATTTTTGATGAGGCACATGAATACGAAAATTACGATAATATCAATGTCTATACAAGTGGTCAAGGTAAAGTAAGAGGTTCCCGAATCATTTATACCACCACAGATGGACACGTAAGAGGTGGGCCACTTGATGATTTAAAAGAAACAGCAAAATTAATTTTATCTGGCGAGATTGAGGACATTCATTTCTTACCATTCATTTGTAAGTTAGATAGTGAAGGCGAGGTTGATGATCCAGCAAATTGGGAGAAAGCTAATCCTTCTTTACCATACAATGATGAGCTAAAGATAAAAATGAAACGGGAATACCAAAAGATGCAACGTAATTCAAAATTGCGAGTCGAATTTATGACAAAGCGTATGAATATTCCAATTTCAAATATCTTAGAAACAGTTTGTACCTGGGATGAATTAGAGCGAACAAATCAACCAATACCAGATTTGTCTGGATTTGAATGTATTGGTGCTGTGGATTTTGCACAAGTACGAGATTTTTGTGGAATGGGTCTATTGTTTAAAAAAGATAATAAACGATATTGGTTACATCATTCTTTTATTAATCAAGTTGCACTAGATATTCAAGATATAAATATGGATGTTATCCGAGAAGCGGAAGCGAAAGAATTATGTACGATTATTCGAACTGAAAAATCTATTGATCCACATCGGGTTAAAAATTGGTTCTTAGAAATGGCTAAGAAATACAGAATTAAAAAGATTTGTATGGACTCGCATCGTGCAAGTGTATTAGGTCCTGTACTTGAAGAAGCAGGTTTTGAAGTCGAGATTGTAAGAAGGGGACATATTACGCATTCGAAATTATCGCCACTTGTTGATGATTTATTTATCAATGGGAAGTTAGTATTTGGTGATGACTTATTAATGCGTTGGTATGTATGGAATACTTTCAAGGATAATAAGAACAATGGGAATATTGAATATGCAAAGATTGATCCAGAGAAGCGGAAAACAGATGGTTTTCACGCTTTTTTACATGCTCTTAATTTAGATAGTGAATTGAAAGAATCTAATGCTTTAACAAAAGAGAATGTTAGAAAGATATTTAGATCATTTAATGTGTAAAAGGTGGTGAGAATATGGGATTAAGAGAATGGATAAGCGGATTTCTAGGAAGTAATAACACGATTACTTTAAAGGAATGTCTTTATGAATTGAGTGTTGATTATTATTATAAAAAATTAGCTGTAGAAAGTTGTATTGATTTAATAGCTAATGCTCTAACTAGGAGTGAATTTCAAACGTTTGAAAAAGGGAAAGAAAAACGTGGTGAGAATCATTATTTGCTTAATGTACAACCTAATCAAAATCAAAATGCATCAGAATTTATGCATAGCTTAGTTAATCACTTAATTATGGAAAATGAATGTGTAGTAATTATGCAAAATAAGCAATTATATATTGCAGATTCGTTTGATATTACTAAGTTTGCGTTAAAAGAAAACATTTATAACGATATAACAATTGGTGACTTCACCTTTGATAAATCATTTAATGAATCTGAAGTATTTCATTTTAAATTAAATGACCGCAATATTATGCAAGTCATAGATGGAATGTATAACAGTTTTGGGAAATTGCTTGCATCGTCCATTGACTATTATAAAAGAAAAAATAATAAGCGCTTGTTAATTAAAGGTGATTTTCTAAGAGCGCAAGATCCAGAAACGCAAGCCGCGATTGATGAAATGTTTGAAGGTCAGTTAAAAAATTGGTTTAACGCAGATAAAGTAGGTTCCGCTTTTCAATTACAAAATGGATATGAAATTGAAGATATGAGTGATAGTAAAAACGGCGTAGCAAACAATAGCACAAGCCGTGATATTAGCGATTTAGTCAGTGATATATTTGGTTATGTAGCAACGGCTTTTCATGTGCCTATCGGCATTTTAAAAGGTGATGTGGCTGATATTGAAAAGCAAATGGATTCATTTTTAGCATTTTGTATTAATCCGATTGCTGAATTGATACAAGATGAATTTAATCGAAAGATGTACAAAAAAGAAGAGTATTTAAAAAGAACATATTTAAAAATTGATACAACAAAAATTAAGATTGTTGATATTACGAAATTATCAACCGCAATGGATAAATTATTTGCTATTGGTGGTCTAACAATTAATGATGTGATAATGATGCTTGGAAAAGAGCCTATTGATGAAGAATGGGCAAACAGAAGACATGTAACAAAAAACTATCAAGAAGCGGATTCACTGGAAGGAGGTGAAAAGGATGAAACGTTACAAGAATGAAAAATATAACCATCTAGCTAATGTTCAACATGCCTTTAAGGCAGAAGCGAAAGCTGATTCGCTGGACATAACGATTTATGGTGATATTGGTGAATCATGGTGGAGTGATTCTACATCCGCAGTTGATGTTGAGAGAACATTAAAAGCTACTTCAGCAAATATTATTAATATCAATTTGAATAGTCCTGGTGGGGATGTATTCGATGGAATTGCAATTTATAACCAACTAAAAAATCACCCGGCAAAAATTATCATTAACGTAGATGGACTGGCCGCAAGTGCCGCATCTATTATTGCAATGGCAGCAGACGAACTAATTATGAATACAGGTTCTATGTTAATGATTCATGAAGCCTCTACATGGACTTGGGGAACAAAATTAGATATTCGCAAGACATTGAATGCTCTTGAGGGAATTGATAAATCGCTTGCGGATATTTATATGACCCGTTATCAAGGGGAACGTTCAGAAATTGAGACAATGATTGCGAATGAAACATGGTTTACTGCCAATGAGGCAGTAGAGATTGGATTGGCTCATAAAGTAAATGAACATGTAGAAGATGACGATGTGGTAGATCCAGAGGAATTTAAAAATAATGTACTTCAGAAATTCCGAAATAAAAATAACCAACAGAATGAACCAGTAGCAGCAGGTTCAACTGAAAATATACTTAACAAATTTAAGCACGCGTAAAGCAGTGCTTTTTTTATTGTCTTAAAAACAGGAGGGAATAAGATGACTATTAAAAATTTAGATCGTCCGATAATCGAAAATAAAGATCAACAAATTAATAATGTAAAAGAGGCGCTTGAAACAGGTGATGCACAAGCGGTAGCGGCACGAATTGTCGCAAATATGGAAAACAATATGCAACATTTTCAAGATATGATGAACGATGTAATTAATGAAGCACAACAAGCAAAAAATGAAAATTGGGATGCTCAAGTGTTGGCCTCTCGCGGTGTGCGTGTTTTAACAAATGAAGAAAAGAAATTTTATAATGCATCAATTGAAGTTAAATCATTTAGCGAAACACATCAATTGATGCCGCCCACTGTTTTCGAACGAGTTTTTGAAGATTTAGAAAAGGAACATCCGTTACTTTCTCTTGTTAATTTCCAAACCGTAGGAGCAAAGACACATTGGGTTGTTAGAAAAGAGGGCACTACGACAGCGTTTTGGGGTGATGTATGTGACTCAATTAGAGAGATGATTGACGAAGGTTTTGAAACAATTGAAGAAGGAATGTACAAACTTAGCGGATTTTTAGTTGTATGTAAAGCTATGTTTGAACTAGGTCCTGAGTGGTTAGATAAGTATGTGCGTGCATTTATGAAAGAAGTTGTAGCAGAAGAATTAGAAAAAGTTATTGTTATAGGGACAGGGAAAAAACAACCAATTGGTATGATCAAAGATTTAAAAGGATCAGTAACAGATGGTATTTATCCAGATAAAAAGAAAGTCGTTTTAGAAGACTTTACTCCTGTAACAATCGGTAAAAAAATCTTAGCTCCTACTACTAAAGGAGGAACGAAACGCTATACAGGGGTAACGCTTATTGTGAATCCTTTAGATTATGCAACAAAATTTTTCCCGATTGGTGCAAAACGTAAAGATGATGGTACTTGGACATATGATAATTTTGGAGTGCCAGGTTTAACGATGGTCCAGTCGCCAGCCGTCCCATTAAATACAATGATCTCTGGTAAACCGAAAGATTACTTTATGGGAGTTGCTTCAGAACAACGTTTAGAGTCAGACGATACAATCCGTTTAATTGAAGATCAACGTTTATATCTCGTTCGTCAACTCGCAAATGGTCGTCCGTTAGATCCTGATTCGTTCACTGTATTTGACATTACAGCGCTAGAAGCGAAAGAAGGCACTACAACGCCCTAATCCATCCTCTCCTGTTGAAGAGAGGAATTATTCAGCATTAACGAAGGTAGAGATTCAGTCTTTATTAGATCAAAGTGCTATTGAATACAAGTCCAATGCAACAAAGGCTGAACTTATCACTTTATTAGAAGGGGATGCGAATGGATGAGCTTTTGAATGAACTAAAAGATGTTCTTAAAATCACCTGGAATGAAGAGGATGCTAGTTTAATAAAACTTTTGGAAAAAGGAGAGGCGTATTTGTTGGGTTTAACAAATGCGTCTTTTGATTTTTCAAAGGAGCTAACCCCGAAAGATTTGTTGTTAGAACGTTGTCGTTATGTTTATAACAATGCAGGTGATGAGTTTGAAAAAAATTATAAAAATGAATTATCCAGGCTTATTTTAGATGTGGCTTTAGGAAAAGTTGGTGTAATCAATGGTTCTTAAATCGTATAGAGAAACCTTAAATGACGGATTTCTACAATACGGATATAAAAAAACAGAGCGTTCAGAAGAGGGCAAAAGAATAGGTGAGAAGTTTCATGAAGAAGGGAAGCTTGCCTATAAAGTGATGTCTTTACGGGACAGTGATTACAAAATGGTGGGCGTTTTAACAACGGGATTAGATGTAAAAGTTAAAACACTGTATCCACCTTCCTTTAGAAAAATAAATAAAAATAAACTTAAGGTATTAATGGATGGAATCGAATATGACGTGATTAAAGCGGATTATGATTCTAACAAACAATACCTTTTCTTTTATTTGCAGCAGGCGGTGAAATCTCGTGAATGAAAAATCTAAAAAGCTTATGAAGGAGCAGAGAAGTGGCATTAAAAAAGCCCTTGAAGACGGATTTAAGCTTTTAGTTGTTGAGGATGAACTAGCAGAAGATGAAGAATCGCAGTTAACAGAAGAGGGATACCACTGTTTTATTTTAGAATATGGTGAGTTTCAACCGTCTTCTAATGAGCGTACAATTTCTCAAAGTATATATGTCAGTTATTTATCGGAAAATCAATCGAATTTAGATGAGCAGGTCATTGATATTATTTCGTGGGTTGGCAAGGTGAAAATGGTATCCTTTGTAGTTTCTAAAAGCGATCGCCTTCAAGTGAAAGATACAGATCGTTTTATTGATCGTGTTGTTTTTACGTTTAAGAGGGTGATTCCAATTGAGTGCATTTGAGCTTGATTATGAAGCGATAGAAAAGCTTGAAGAAAAAATGCGGTTATTACCAAATAAGATGGAACCTACAATCAATACCATCCTCCACACGGACGGTATACGAATTGCAATAGAAGAGATTACAAAGCTTATTCCGGTATCTCGTTCTAAATGGAGTGTTCGAAATAAAACCCATGCCAAAGATAGCAACTGGTCAAAAAGCGAAAAGATGAATTTAGGTTTTAGGATATTAGCCCGTGGTGGGTCAGCTAATAAAAAAGGATCGTTTGGTTATCTAGTATTCCCGAACGAAGGAAGGGGTTCACATAATCCCTTAGAACAACGATTTGCGGAGCGTGGGATTGTAAACGCTAGGCCAAGAATTTTAGGAGAGCTACACAAAGGTGTAGATAAAGTATTGGAGGAGGAATTTTAAATGGTTAAAGTAATTGAAGAATTTGATTCCGTGTCGATTGCGAATGCAAGTATTCAATTTAAGAAGAAAGGAACGCAAGAGCCAGGAACAAAATTTGGATGTGTAGGATCAATTGAAGGTGAACCAGAAAACAAGGAAATGAAAAAAACATGTGGTGGCGTGACTTTGAAAAAGAAATCGAAAACCACGGAACTTAAAGTTACTGTTTCAGCGCATATTCCTGTTAAAGTAGCAAGAGATTATTTTGGTTTTAATACAACTGGATTAAAGCCGGGTGTATGGGCGTTCGGTAGTGATTCAAAGGGATATGATTTTGTGTTTACGGCTGATGTAGTAGATGAGTTTCAAGATGTTGTAAAACTTATTGCGTTTCCAAATTGCTCAAACTCTACTGGCTTTAAATTTGCTATTGCGAATGGTGAGGAAGAATTGGCAATGATGGAATTAGAATTCTCGGCCTTACCAGATGATTTAAATAAATTCTATTATGAAGCGTTCGTGGATGAATTAGCAGATGCAACAGTCGCTCAAAAATGGCATACACAATTTAATTCAGCTCTAGTGAAAGGAACAACTTCAGCTTAAAGCCTTAGTTTCATATAGGGCTTTTTCTTTTGGATTTAAATGAGAAGAAAATGAAAGTGAGGAAATCGCAGATGAAAGTTCAAAAAATAACATTAAAAGAAGTGGAATTTAAAAAAGTAGATGGTGAGTATGAAAAGAGTTTTGTTAACGAACAGGACTATCCAGCATTTTTAACAAATTATGCTTTGAAAAAAGGCCAAGAAGAAGGGCTTATTACTAGTTCGATTATTGCTGATATTGTGAAATTCCAAGCATTAGATGGATTAAGAAATGAGGATAATAAAGATTTATCAGCTTTAGAACAAATCGATCAAACAAGTATCCATAAGGTAATTTATATGGCGTTTAAAGGCGCAAACCCAAAAGAGAAGTTAACATTTGATGATTTCTTACAGAAGTATCATGATTCATTAGCAGAATCTATTGAACTATATACGAAACTTGTTGTGGATGTAATCAGTCAAGATCCAAATCAATTTGCGATAGCGTTCCAAAAAAGTACAAATAGCGGCGGTAATGGTGAAAAAAAGTAAAAAATCCAGACATAAAAATCGAATGTGTGGAGGATAAATACGTCTTGTATTGTCTAGTCTCTGGAATAGATCCAGAGACTTTTTGGCATGAGCCAATTTCGTCTGTTGAGCGTATTTACGCAGGGATTACAGCGTTTGAAGCATGGCGTAACAATCCCAAGTAAAGGTAGGTGAGAAAATGGCAAGAAATAATTCGGAAGTTGAAGTTATATTTAAAGCGCAAAATAAAGATTTTAATGATGCTATGAAGGGCATGAATCAGGAAACTAAAAAACTTCGTCAAGAAATGAAATTGCAAGAAGAGCAGATGAAGTTAAATGCTACTGATTCAGAAAAACTACAAGCAAAGCTTCAAAACCTTTCCCAACAGTATGCAGTTGCACATAGGGCTACGCAAGCAACGGCTGAACATTTACAACGTGCTAAAGAATTGTACGGAGAAAATTCTACTGTTGTAGCAAAGTTGGAATCAAAGTTACGAAGCCAACAAATAACAGAACAACAGTTAGCGAATAGTATTAAACAAACTTCTGAAAGTTTAAAACAGGCGAGAGATGCTGAACAGGAAAGAACAAGCGAAACAGCTAAGGCAGCTCAAAAACTGAAAGAGCTAAAAGGACAGGAAGAGCAGTTGCAATCTTCTCTTTCTAAGTTGAATGCTCAATACGAGTTACAAAAAGCAACGCTTGGTGAAAATGCTTCAGAAATAGAAAAGTTACGTTTGAAAATAGATAATCTTGGAGAGCAACATACTGTTGCAGCTAGTAAAGTACAAAATTATCAAAAACAGTTAGATCAAGCCAAACAGCAGTATGGCGAAAATGCTAGTGAAATCCAAAGGTATGAAACGCAGCTTATACAAGCTCGGACAGCAGAACAACAGTTGCAGAATCAATTAAGTGTGACGAATAGAAGTTTGCAGGAACAAGAAAATGCAACGAAACAATTAAAGACATTCTTTGATGCGACTGAAACGAGTGTAGACCATTTTGCAAATGCATTAGGGAATAACCTTACAAACGCAATACGAAACGGTACGGCGACAGCCAGGCAGTTAGAGCAAGCGATTAAAATCATCGGTCGTGAAGCATTAGGTTCAGAAGCAGATATTGAAAAATTACAGCGATCTCTTCGTTCTATAGATGATGGGAACTCATTACAACAAGTTCGAAATGATTTGAGGGACCTTTCACGAGAAGCGGAGAGAGCATCGCACAGTTTCAAAGAATTAGATATTGGTTTAGAAAATATTCTAGGTGGATTAATGGCTGGTGGTGGTATTTCAGGAGCCATTGAGCAAGCACTTGATACCTCTAAATTAAAAACAAAAATTGATGTTTCTTTTGAAGTTCCAGCATCCTCTAAAAAATCAGTAGAAGAAGCGGTTCGCGGTTTAGAAGCTTATGGTGTTGATGTGGAAGAAGCACTTGAGGGTACACGTAGACAATGGGCATTAAATCAAACTGTCAGTGATAAAGCTAATGCTTCCATTGTAAAAGGAGCAGGAGCCATTGCAAGTGCCTATGCAGGTATAGATTTTACTGAGTTAATTCAAGAAGCGAATGAAATCGGTAATGAATTAGGAATAACTAGTGATACGGCTTTAGGTCTAACAAATCGTCTGTTAAAAATCGGTTTCCCTCCTGAGCAATTGGACATTATCGCTGAATATGGTGGGCAGCTAACACGAGCAGGTTACAATGCTGAAGAAGTACAAGCGATTATGGAGGCTGGTGTTGATACAGGTACCTGGAATTAGAGTATAGTTCCCTTGTATGGCGACATACAATGAAAAACTCCTTTAATTCAGTGGAACTCTCAAATGAGACAATACTGAGCGAAGCCTTTTAATTAAGGAACGTGCAACGACTAGTCGAGAGACGTAGGGTGTAAGCAAATGACACTCGAAACGGGGAGCAACTCAAGTAGTTGAAGATATAGTCTAATCTATACGGTGACGTATAGCAGTTCATAAGAACGGGCGTGACGTTGCGAATCACGTTGAATATAAATGATTGATAATCTCTTAGATGGACTGAAAGAAGGCCGTATTAAAGCGGCTGAATTTGGTCAAGGTGTCGACAAGTCTATGAAAGAAGCTCTTGAAGGCACTAAAATTTCGGCTGATCAGTTAGAAAAGTGGGGGCAATCTGTGGCTAAAGGCGGTAAAGAAGGTTCGGCAGCTATGACAGAGATTGCTAAAGCATTGGCTAGTATTGAAGATGAAACAAAGCGAAATGAGATTGGTGTTAAGCTTTTCGGAACGATGTATGAAGATCAAGGCCAGAATATCACCAATACACTTATTAGAGCTCAAGATAAAGTTATAGATTTAAACAAGAATCAAGAACAACTAAATGAAATGATTAAGAAAATGGATGCCAGCCCAGCTGTAAAGTTTCAAAAAGCTATGAACGACTTGAAAATGGCACTTGAACCTGTTTTGGGAGTCATTGCTGATGTAATAAGTGCTTTTGCGGGCTTCGTTTCGGAACACCCAGCGTTATCAGCAGCTATAACAACAATTGTAACAGCGCTCGGGATTCTTGTTGGAGCATGTATGGCGTTAGCCCCAGTATTTGTCACCTTATCCAGTATAGCTGGTATATTGGGTGTGAGTATTGGGGCTGTTGCTGGTCCAGTTGCATTAGTAGCAGGTGGAGTGATAGCTGCATCGGCGGTTATTGCTGGATTGATTATTTGGATGAGAAATTTATGGCAAACCAATGAAGGGTTCAAAAATAGCATTACGAATGTAATTGAAAGCGTTCAAAACTTTGGACACGCATTATCTTCACTAGGTAAATATCTATTCTATACGGCTGTTGATGGAGATTATTTAAATGATTGGATTACTCATTTGCCAAAAGGATTTCAAGATGCGGCTGAAATGATAGGATTGGCAGTTAGTAAGATACGTGAAGCATGCCTTCATCTTTTTGATGCAGTAAAAGCGGTCTTTTCGGGAGATTTTAGCCAGTTAGGTGAAATTTTTAAGATGATTGGCCCTACAATCGCAGGAGCAATTATTGGTGGGCTTCCTGGTGTGCTCGTCTCGGTATCTCGTTATTTACCAGCTATAGCGGAGTATTTGAATGCAAACTCAGGGATTATTCTTGAAACTATTACAAATATTTTTAACAATATAGCTAACTTCGTAACAACAGTATTACCGCAATTTTTTGAAGCGGGATCACAAATGATTTCAAACCTTGTGAATGGTTTGGTTGTAGCAGCTCCAATTATGCTTGAAGCCATTGTTGGGATTATAAACACAATTTCACAGATGATTGCTACCTATCTCCCTATGATTGTTCAAATGGGAATACAAATCATTCAAACTTTAATTTCTGGAATTGTACAAGCCTTACCTACTCTGATAGAAACAGGACTTCAATTGATTCTAACTTTAATAAACGGAATTATGCAGATGCTTCCACAGTTAATCCAAATAGCTGTAACAATTATTCAAACTATTATTAACGGAATCATGTCATTTTTACCTCAGTTAATTGAAATGGGAATAAATTTATTAGTTTCATTAATTACAGGAATCACACAAGCTTTACCAATGATTGCTTTAGCGATTATTACAGTCATTACAACTTTAATTGAAGCCATTACAGCGAATTTACCTATGATTATTGAAGCTGGTGTTAAGGTTTTAACTAGCTTAATAGATGGAATCATTAAAATGCTACCGCAACTTATTGATTTAGCGATAAATCTTATAACCAAAGTGGCGGATACTTTATTAACAAACTTACCTAAAATAATTGAATCCGGTGTAAAGATTTTAATGGCCATTATTGATGGTATCGTACAAGTGTTACCACAGCTTATTAATGCAGCATTAGATTTAATTGTCAAAATAGCATCCACATTAATTGCAAACTTGCCGAAGATACTGGAAGCTGGTGTGAAAATTTTACTTATGTTGATTGCTGGGATTGTAAAGGTGATACCGGAATTAATTGCAGCCGCATTAAAGCTAATTGTTACTTTAGCAGGAGAGTTAATTAAGAATCTACCTAAAATCCTTGAAGCTGGTGTTCAACTAATTTGGGCTTTAATAAAAGGGATTGTCAGCATGGTAGGGCAATTAGGTTCGACAATTGTAACAGATATTGTACCGAAAATCGTTGACACATTAAGAAAAATCGATCTATTTAAGATAGGTAAAGATATCATAAGTGGATTGATAGATGGTCTAGGTAGCATGGCTGGTAAAGTGTTAAGTAAGGTGAAGTCTATAGGTAACGATATTCTTGATGGTTTTACTTCCTTCTTCGACATCCATAGTCCATCTCGAAAAATGAGGGATCAGGTTGGTAAACAAGTTGGTGCGGGGCTTGCTGTTGGTATGGAACAATCAATTTCAACAGTTCTTGCAGCAGCTAAAAACTTAGCGAATTCAGTATATTCAGTATTAGAAACAACATTAAATACTTTCAATAGCTCCACTGTAAATGACATGATGAATAACAATCCTCTTCGGAGTTATTTTGAAGCAATTTTATATGATGGAGATTATCTTAATGATTGGATTACTCATTTACCAATGGATATGAGAGATGCATTAAAAGCAGTTGGGAAAGAATTAGAACAGTTCACTCTTGATGGAGTAGAAGACGATAGTCCTATTGCGCGGTATATTCGTAGCATACTAGAGGGGGGAGACCCAGCTCAAGATATACTAAAAGAATTTAACAATTCGAATAAGTGGCTAGAAATTGGTAAAAAAATATCTGGTTTCAGAGAGCAAATTTTTAGAGATTTTTATAATGCTCCAAACCAAAAGACAAACAAAAGTAATGGGTTACAATCCGCACTTAATAATATTTCAAACATGGTTGATGATACTTTTAAAAAGTTGAATTTATATGGGATAAACAAACAAGATAACATCGCTTCTAATCTGTCAGCATTAGCAACAGGAGCAGTTCAACCGATTGTTCAACAAATTGATAGCGGTCCTGTAGAAATTAATTTTTATAACACAATTAATAATGAACGTGATGTTGATCGCATGTTTGAAAAAGCAAATGATTGGTTTGCTGAGCGTGGCCGTAATGTAAAAATAGGAATAGGGAGGACTTAAATTGCTAGACATAGGTATCGATAATCAGTTAGCAAGTGACTATGGAATATGTATGGTAGAACGCCCTGTTATTCCTACAGCAGAACAGGAAGTAGAACATATTGAAGTGCCGGGTAGACATGGCTCACTTACAAAAAAAGGAGCGTTTAAAGACGTCCCTTTAAAAATAAAGTTCAATATGCTTGAAGAAGAGAATATTAAGCCATTAGTTCGGCGCATGAAGGCTTGGTTGATGAATGGCAAGACACTATATTTTACAGATGATGATGTGTATCGGAAAATTAAACATGTTGTAGTAGGTGATATTGCAAATGAAATTGAAGAACATGGTGAGTTTGAAATCGACTTTACGCTTGATCCGTTTGAGTATACAGAAGATGCAAACATAATGTTGAGTACTCCTGGATCTATTTATAATCCAGGTACAATGGAATCAACTCCAATGTTGTTCGTTGCAGGGAATGGTACATTTCGAATTTTTATTAATGATGTTTCTTTTCAGATTAAAGATGTAAATGGTTCTGTTGTAATAGATTCAGAATTATTAGAGGCATACAGTGGTACAGTATCAATGAATGATAAGATGATTGGTGGTTTTCCAGAATTCCAAATAGGAGAAAATAAAATAGAGTGGTCAGGTGCTATTCAATTTATTTCAATTCAACCAAGATGGAGATATAAATAATGATTACTTTATATAAACCAAATGAAACAGATTTTACACATAACGGAATTGGTGTTTTAGATAAACATATTTATAGTGCAACTGTTGAGGAAGAACTCAACGGTTTATTTGTTTTTAATTTTAATTACCCTTTATTTGCTCCATATGGAACGAAGATTGACGGAATGAGCATCATAAAAGTTCCTACTCCTGATGGGGATCAGTTATTTCGCGTGGTGACTCCTAAAGTGAGCATGGGGGAAATCAAAGCGGTTTGTTATCACATTTTTTATGATTTAACGGAAAACTTGATTGAAGATATATTTATACAGCCCACAAATGGTAGTGGGGCTATGGCTAGGTTATCATCAGGTTGTCAGTATAAGCATCCTTTTACTTTTTATTCTGACGTAATGAATATATCCACCGCACGTATTGTTCGAAAGAATCCAGTGGAAGCAATGTTGGATACGAGTCAAGATAACTCATTCGTGAATCGATGGGGCGGGGAATTAAAAAGAGACAACTTCGATGTTAAGATGCTGAAAAGCCGAGGAGCTAATCGTGGAGTAGTAATAAGACATAAAAAAGATTTGTTAGGTTATGAAGGAAGTGTGGACTGGAAAAGCCCTACTACCAGAATTATGCCGCAAGGGTTTGACGGATTGTTATTACCAGAAAAATATGTAGATAGTCCACTGATTAATAAATATCCACATCCGAGAATACGAGTGATTGAATTTAATCATATAAAAGCAGCTATTGGTAAAAATGCAAATGATGAAGACGCAGTACCTGTAGAAGAAGCATATAAAAGGTTACGTCAAGCCGCTAAAGCTATGTTTGATATTCAGATGGTAGATCAACCGAAAGCGACATATAAGGTTGAATTTCAAGAGTTATCTCAAACAGAGGAGTATAAAGAATATAAAATTTTGCAGCGTGTCTGGATGGGCGATATTGTTACAGTTAAACATGAGGAAGACGGTATTGATATTCAAGCAAAAGTCATTGCGTATAAATATGATCCGATTAAAAAGGAATATATCAATATAACCATTGGTAACTTTAAAGAATCTTTTACAGACATGGCGGGTAAAGTAGATCAAATTCAACAAGATTTATCAAATATGCCAGGATCTTTACTCGATGCAGCGAAAGAAAATGCAACAAAACTAATCAATTCAGGATTTGGTGGAAATGTTCGTGTATATCCAGACCGAATTCTAATTATGGACACAAAAAATGAAATGACAGCTTCAAAAGTGTGGCAGTGGAACATAAACGGATTAGGTTATTCATCAAACGGGGTAAATGGTCCGTATGAAATAGCAATGACAAAAGATGGGCGTATTGTTGCGGATTTTATTACAACTGGAGTATTGAATGGAAATTTGATTCAAGGCGGAGAAATAACAGGAACTACTCTTAGAACTGCCAATGATTCTAATTATGTCTCTATTTCCAGACAGTTTATTAGGCTAATGGAATCGTATATTACTCGGATTTTCATGGGCTATTATATAAATCAAAGTAATGTCATGCAACCCACTATTGTATTAGGTGGCAACAATGATATAACAGCAACGCAGGGTGCAGTGTTAGTTTACCAACTCGAAAGTTCTCCAAAGTCAGGAGGAATCGGAATATCGAATGGATACCTAAATGGTGATCCGACAAGAGTCTATTTTTCAGCGGCTCTTGCGTTTAATCAAAATGGACATGCGGAACTAAAAGCGGATCAAAGCCTAGAACTAGAGTCAAAAGAATCCTATGCTTCTTTGAGAAGCCAAAATAATCTTTTTCTAGAAAGTAGAACAGGTGGTGCTTATTTCACTGCAAAAGAAGGGTTTAATTTCCGCCAAAATGGAGATCGAATTGTGGATTTGAAGTTGACACCTGGTGGAGATAGTGACATCGTATTTCAGAACATCTTATTACGGAATAACAGAAATTATGAAAGTACCTATGTGCAAGTGAAAAGTGGAGGAGGTACTTATTTCAATGGTGTTTTAGCAGCAGATTTTAAAGTATCTTCTAAAAAGAAATATAAAACGAATATACGTGATATTAAATTTGATGCGTTAGAGAAGGTAATGGGCTGGGAAATTAAACAGTATAACCTTAAGACAGAAGTAGCCGAGTTGTATGATATGCGTATGAAACGTAAAGAAAGAGATCCAATCCTTACAACAAAGGATATTACAACTCATTATGGAATTGTACTTCCGGATGAATCAAAAGAAAATGGTGTTGGCATATATGGAATGATTTCGCAGACTGTAAAAGCATTTCAGGAGTATGTAACTAAAACAGATGCTAGAATCGAAGAATTAGAGCCGATAAAGCCTAAAGGAAATATAAAACACAGAAAAAAAGTAAAACGTCAAAGAAGACCGCCTAGACGCGTGAAAAGGAATAGTTAGAGAGAGGTGTAGTCATGCGAAATGAGGAAATTATTATAGATTTAGCAGATCCTGTGTTTACCAAAACAATTCGTTCGAGGCAAAATGATAAAAACGGATTGAAGATTACTGTAAATGTAAGAGAAAAGGGGCAACTTGTTGATTTAACAGGGTATGCAGTAAAGTACGAAGCGATTAATCAAGTCGGACTGTTCGTTCGGGATGATGCCCAAATAGTTGATGCAAAGAATGGTGTGTTTTCATATACGTTGTCCTCGCAAGCTGTTTCCACATCGGATGATTGGACAGCTTATTTTGTGATGGAAAAAAGTACAGAACGAATGAGTACACCAGACATTCGGATTACATTAAGACGGGATGTAAAAGAAGGTAATATTAAAATCGAAAACTATATTTCTGAGTTTGAGATTATTAAGAAAACGTTAGACGAGTTACAGCAGAAATTAAATGCTATGGATGTTGTTAAGAAAAGTGGCGATACGATGCCTGGCAACCTCTTGTTTGACAGGGCGGGTATAGCCAATACTAACAAAATAGCATTCTCTACGGCAGGAGTTGAAGAGCTCAACTTCTACCAAACAGGGGATGGTTATTACGGGATTAGGGATGTTAAAGGAAATCAAGGCGTTTGGGATTATAATCGTAACAATAAAACGTTTAATGTTTCCGCTAATACAAACCTTGTTAAGAAAGCTGGCGACATCATAAATGGATTACTTGAATTTAAGATTGATAACGCAATTGTGCTGGGAAGTCGTTCTTATAAGACAGTCATTCACAAAGGGGCGCAGGGAGAGCTGATTTTTGCCCCTTCTACAAAGGAACAGGGGGATACTTGGGATTGGTCCAAAAGAGTAGAATTTCGAACAGATGGAACAATTAGACAAGCAAATGATACAGGTTGGATTAACCTTCCTACAACTGGGGTAGAGAATGTTGCTAATAGAGATATGAAATATAAGAGAAGTGGTGAAAACATTAGTGTAATTGGTTCAGTTCGAAATCCTCAAAATGAGGCAGTATTCGCTACACTACCAGTTGGATTTAGACCTGTACAGCACATTGCTTTTCCAGCACTGGCATATGGATATACACCCGCAGTTTGTGAAGTTACAATAAAACCTGATGGGGGGATTTTCGTGAATGGTGTTCCGAGCGGGAGTACTGTTCATATTGCAATGAACTTTTTAATTTAGATATTACAGATTAAGCGTGCATAAGCAGGCTTTTTTATTTTGTATAAAATAGGGCTTTTATTTGGAAAGGAGTTGAACCAATGCCAGAGCAAAAACATGATGATTTTAAAGAGCTATTAGTAGGATTAACAAGGGTAGAAACAAAGTTAGACACACTTGGTAACGTTAAAGATGTTGCGATTGAAGCGCAGCAGTCAGCGAAAAGTGCTCATTTACGAATTGATCGATTAGATAAGTTAGTATTTTGGATTGGTACTACAGTAGTTGGAGCTATTATCACTGGTGGGATAATGGCTCTTTTTAAATTCGCAGGAAAGTGATCGTATATACGGTCACTTTTTTTTGAAAGGAGGTGAGAATATGAAAAATCTTGATGTAGCATCAATTAGTCGCTATGTCGTATTGGTGATTGCTGTGATTAATAGTGTCTTAAATCTTGTCGGATACCAAACGATTGATGACAAAATCACAAACGATTTAGTAGCTGTAATTACAGGTGCATTCACTTTGTATATGGCGTGGAAGAACAATTATTTGAGCAATAAGGGACTACAACAAAAAGATGTATTAGAAAAAAATAACTTACACTAAAAGGAGATGTTCAATAATGGGACACGTTGTAGATATTTCAAAATGGAATAGTAATATTAACTGGCCTGTGGCAAAACAATACATTGATTTCATCATCGCTCGTGTACAAGATGGTTCGAATTATGTAGATCCATTATATAAGGGATATGTACAAGCTATGAAGCAACATGGTATTCCTTTTGGTAACTATGCATTCTGTCGTTTCGTTTCTGAGAATGACGCACGTGTAGAAGCTCGAGACTTCTGGAATCGTGGAGATAAGAGCGCAACAGTCTGGGTGGCTGATGTAGAAATGAAAACCATGGATGATATGCGAGCAGGTACACAGGCTTTTATCGATGAATTACGTCGATTAGGTGCTAAGAAAGTTGGTTTATATGTTGGTCATCATATGTATGCTCCATTCGGAATGGTAAATGTAAAATCTGACTTTGTATGGATTCCTCGTTATGGTGGGAATAGACCAGCTTATCCATGTGATATCTGGCAATACACTGAAACAGGAAATGTACCTGGTATTGGAAAGTGTGATTTGAATGAATTAATTGGAAGCAAGTCGTTAGATTGGTTTACAAATAAATCGTATAAAGAAGAAGGAGTGGAGATTATCGTGAACAAACATAATAAGGTGGTTTCTTATGAATTTGGTGTAAATTTAATTCCCGAAATGATTCAAATGATGGATAAGCTTGGATACACTTCAAAAATTGTTTCCCGAGGAGATCGTCAGGGGCTTGTTTATTTCGAGTCGGATTATCGTCAAGGTAGCGAGCTAGATAAAGCAACAGCATGGTTAGATGCTAAAGGATTAAATTATTACTATACAAAAGAATAATTTGGTGAGAAATAAAGTGCATAATAATAGCAAAGGTAAAGCATACTATGTAACAGCAAATGAAGCCTGTGTGTATGTAAAGTAATTAAAAAGCTGACAATAATTAGTCAGCTTTTTAATTACTATAATCTAGTATTTATCAGTCCGAAAGGCATGTTCTTTGCCTTTAAGTTGGTACTGAAAATCTTACCAATGTTTCTTTTTACAATGGCAACAAATAAAGAAACAGTTACAACGACACTTATTTCGATTGAACTTCCAATCATCATCACAATGGTGCTTGTCTTTAGATTTCCACCAATCGTCATCACAATGGCGCTTATCTTTAGATTTCCACCAATCATCACAACAATGATTTTTCTTAGAACTCCAGCAATCATTATTCCAGGACATTCTTTTATACCTCCCTTCAATTAGGGTTAGTATTATTCTATGTTTTAGTAAAAAAACTGCTTGTTTATTAACCTATTATTATACTTTTATATGATAGAGAGCTTTCTACTAGATATAGAATTCATAAAAACTATGCTAATTTTCATGGGAGAATAGAAGAAATAAAAAAGTGCTAACAAGTTTGCAAACGAACTTGCTAACACTTATACGAAATAGACATAAATTATCGCTGATATATCATCTTCAATAATAGCCATAATCAATTAATACACACTAACAAGAAATAATCATAAAAACAGTCTTAATATCAAGAATATAATCATCCAGATATTCCTTTACTTTTAAGACGGAAACGAGGCATGATATTGATTTCTACCTCAGAGTTTGCGTCAAATAATAAAAAAATACGGTTTGTAAAACTAAAAATACAACAAGCTACAACCGGTATGAAATGGATTAAAATATTTAGAAATTTAAAAGATGATTTTCAAATAGGGGGAGAGGTGGATTTAGACCATATTCTCCAATATCCGAAAGATTATATTGTAGGGGAAAATAAAAGGGTGTTATTTCCATACAATGAGAGAATTTATAAAGTTCAAGGTACTAAAATAGAACCGGGTATAAAAGTAAAGGAAAGAGAGTATTTATTTAAAGAATTTCAGCGTAAATTCTCTTATTTCACAATACTTCCAGAATGTAAAAAGATAGCAACAAATAACAAAAATGAATTATTTCCTTTATTTGCACCAAAAGGATTAGAGACATTAACATTAGAAGTTTGGTCTGAAAATATAGTGCTGGAAATAGAACAAGCATTACTTGAGAGTCAAATTGTTTTGACTAAAGTTGGTGAAAATTCTTATGTTTTGAATACAGATTTTCCAGTGTTATTAAAGATTGTGAGATACAATATTGAAAAGGTGTTACAAAATCCATATAAAATGCAATATTGCCAAAAATATAAAACAAATCTTGTAGATGATGTTACGAAAGCTGTCTATGCTACCGCGGGCGAGCGCAGTGATGCGACATTAGCATTAATCGCATTGAAAAATTGTGATGGACGAGAAAAAATTGATCCAAAACAAATCATTAGAGAGGGATTTGCACGAGCAAACCGTATTTCAACATTTATTAATTTATTTATAGGCCAAAGTGTATCTCGTAAAACAATTGTAAATAGTGTTTTTAGTTTATTAGAGCAAAAAGGATTTTTGAAGCGTAGTTGGAATAAGATAAATTTACCTTGTATATATGTTAATTTATCAATTGAACGAATATCGAAATTTGATTTCTTACCTATTCTTTCAAAAATAAAAGGAAAAGAAATTTTATATAAATTATATGGGAATACAGAATGGCAAACGATTGATTACGTATTATTAAATATAAATAAACATAATGCATTTTTACCACAACCATCAAAGAGAAATGATATGGGAGCTCTTTTTAAACAATATGTTTCCGAAACATTAATGGAAATTGTACAATATGCAAAAGAACAAAATGAACAAGTTTATTTCATTGTAGATGCAAATTTGAGAAGGTATTGGATAAAAGAGTTACAAAATAAAGAAATTAATACAGATATTTTACCTGAAATTGTTCCAGAGGTGTTAAAGGTTCCAAATTTAAATATTATTAGAATAAATACAGGTTTTGATGTACCAAGTTACGGTTTAATAGAATGTGATGATGCTTTAGATAGCATTGGCTTATATGCAGATCAAAAAGGGATGTATTATAGCACTGGTGAATATTCACTTAATTGTAGTGGGATTTTTCAGCGATATATACTTGAAATTCTACCATTAGGTGTAAAACCTGTAGAAAGGGATTATATCGCTAAAATGATACATTACATGTGCTGTAATTCTAGTATGCTTTCGAAAAAGAATGTACACATGACATATTCCATGCATATGGAAAAGGTAATAAAGAGTTATATTACTGACATAGATGCAAGAGAGTTTAAAGAATTTGATGATGAATTGGATGTAGATGTAGTAAAAGTAGAAAAGAAAGATTCAATTATTCTACTTTAAATACTAGTAAACAAATCCTGCTCGTTATATCGATCAGGATTTGTCATTTTTTTATGTAAATAAGGATATCCTTTGTCAAGTATCTTTTCGTTTACATATTTACTTTATGTGCAGACAGGATTAATATGTTTTTTAGAAATACAAAAACTATTTCATATGGAAAAACGATTTTTATTAATTGAAAAAATTTGAAAGGAATGGGGAATTGTGAAGAAATTAGATGTGCTCTTAATGCTACTGAGCGGCCTCTTTCCAATTGCAGGACTTACAAAGCAAATCCCTCTAGAACAATCTATATATATTGGAGGGCTTTTATTTTTTACTAGTTTCGGTAGTTATTTTGCTAAAAAGATGTATTCACGTATATGCAGTTGGATAGCGTATGCGCCATTTATAACATTACTGTTAGTTATTTGGCATCAGGATATTTCAACAAGCTCAATCATAGCAAATGCGAAAATTGCTGCATGTGTCGCGTTAATTCCATGTTTATTCCGTTTTCGTACATATGGACTTACTTTGGGCTTATTCTCATTATGGGCCGCTTTACTATGGGATATAAAAGAAGTACAGTCGTTAGTCATACTTGAACGCATAACGAGTTTAATGACAAGCCATTATGTATATATATTACTATTAATTGGAGGACTTGTAATAGGAGGATTACTTGCGATGTTCATTCACCGCAAAGAGAAAGATAATAATAAAGAAAATATAAATCTACTTGGACCAAAAAAGAAACGCAAAAGATTATCATTTAAGATTCGTCTTCCAAGATTACCGAAATTAAGGATGAAACTATTTAAGTTTGGTGGGAAAGAATCTAAAAGTAAAATGCCAGAAAAAATCCATGAGTATAAGTACGAAGAACCAGTTGCAACATATGAAATGACAGAGCAAATAGATCCATACAAAGAAAATGCAGTTCAAGGTCAAACAAGGATGGAACGCCGAAGAAATAGGTATAATGCATAATGAAGTTTAATAACCCCGTAATGACTTATCTTAATATTGATAAATCATTACGGTTTTTTTATGTAATGAAATGAAGGTTGTTATTGCGGAGGGGAATAGCATATTTTATAGATAGGAACTAAAATAAGGGGAGGATAAAATGCTTATCATTACATATATATCTGCTTGTATATTATTCTTAGTTAGCTTTTTACATGTATATTGGGCTTTCGGAGGTAATTGGGGGACAAATAGTGTTATTCCAACTAAATCAGGGGAAAAGGCGTTTACACCTCGCACCGGAATGACATTGTTCATTGCATTATTATTAAGTATGGCAGCAATAATTTTGTTGCAACAAGCAAATATTGTTCATTTTGCAGTTCCTAATGTTATTATTCAAGTCGGTTCCTGGATTTGTATGATTGTCTTTTCTATTAGAGTAATTGGTGAGTTTAACTATTTTGGTATCTTTAAACGACAAAAAGATACGCACTTTGCAAGAATGGATACGGGTTTATATATTCCACTTTGTGCATTTTTATCTTTATCTTTCTTATTAGCAATAATTTTGTGAGTGAATAATAGTAGTTTCTTTTCTCAACATATATGTAAACGTGAGAAATCTAAGAGTAAATAAAAAGGATGTAAGCGCCTTCTTGTCGAAATGTAAATTATTATGAAAGGCGGTGACACTATGAAGTATGTAAAAGTTAGTATGAATGGTGGAAGTGAACATAAATTCTCAATGACTTTAGATCGGTTTGAAGAACTTATTACTACAGAGAATGGGATATTAGAAAATAAATTAGTATGTATTGAAAATGTAATGATTAATCCTACTAATATATCTTCTGTAGTTGAAAAAATTGGTGTACCGGCTAAGTTTATGGAAGCTTAAAATGTTAGATAAAAAACATCCATTGGGGATGTTTTTTAATTTATAAATATGAAATTGTACAGTGAATATTTGAGTAGATTTTTTAGCAATGACTATGCATATATTAAGTACCTGAACATGGTGCTTAATATATGCACGAAATAATAAGTACAAGCATATAGTATTAAGTAGGACAAGATCTTCGTGTCCTACTTAATACTCAGAAAAAACCTCTAATCACATAAGAGCATCCAATTGCAGGGTGCTCTTATTTTTTATGAAAATCTACTACGAGCCTTATTTTATAGTAGGATGCAATAATAAATAGCTATTTTGAAATAGTGTTTTTTAGCCTTTAATTTTAAATTTATCTTTAACGTTAATAAATATTAAAAATAATATGATAGCAGAAATTAAGTTAGATAAGTAGAAATTTTGATGAAACAGTAGTTCAAAGATGACATCGGAAGTAACGAATAAGGCAATAGCAGGTAGTATGCAAATAAATATAAATCTCCAATTTTTTAAGTAATGTTTATAATTTGTAAGTACTTTATCCATAAATATAGCTCCTATATTTTTGTTTTTATATAATTATACATTTAGATACAAGGATTTTCAAAGTAAAAATATTTAGCAATTCAAAAATATAAGGAGAGCTTTTGTTGAAAATCCAGATTGCTGTAGTAATCTGGATTTAACTTTAAAGAACTATACTAAAATGATACACTATAATCTACGTTATTTTTGAATTGAATAGAGGGATTTGTGTGATAGATAAAATTAAAAATGCTGTAGAGGATATGTACGAAGATGAGGCTAAAGATTTACTTCAAAGTATTCTCATACAGTTAAACTTATTAGAAGAAAACTATACTGAAGATACAATTAAAAATTTGATGGATATTCCGAAACAATTAACAAGTAATCCTACTTATAAAAGGAATGTAAAAGAAAGTATGCACGTACATATTGCTTTTGATGATTCAACGGCTGGTTGCTTAAAATATATGTTAAGTCAAGAAGAATTATTTGAAGAGAGTGTTGTTGCTTTTTCGGAATTCTTTTCAATTGGACCGATATATAGGTTGCATACGAATGAGGGGCAACTAGCAAGACAGAAGTGGTTAATAAATAACTTAACAGCTTATGATAGTTATTTTGAAGAAGAATATTTATCAAGATTTATAGCAACTATAGAAGAACTACATACTATTCCTGTTGAAACGCCTATTACAATTTGGAAGGCTGATAATGCACATGAACATGTAGGCCTAAGTTTTGTAATGGCACAATTAAAGGATAAGAAAAACATTCGAGTTATTAATACGTCTGAAGCAAGTAGAGAAATATTAAAACAAGAGTATGATATTCGTGGAACGGGAGAATTACCACCTGAAAGTTTAGCTCTATTCCAAAAAAGTTTTATAAAGCTACCTTATTTAACTGAAGAGAAGCGCATGAAGTTTGAAAATGAGTGGGATAGATTATCGGAAAGCATAGAATGTTTAAGAGTGTGGAAAGAAAATGAAGTGCATTCTGTACAGGAAGATTATTTTGATCAATTTATAATTGAATGCGCGAAAAGTGTGGGTGCTGATCGAGAGTTCCTCAAAGCTCCTAGAGTAATTGGTGAAGCACTTGGTCTTGTTGAACAATTGGTTGGAGATACTTTCTTAGAATATCGTTTGAAACAATTAATTAAACAAGAAGTATTTGAATTTGAAGGTTCGTTAGATGAAATGCGTTTTTATAGTGTGAAGTTAAGGAAATAATAAACACATTCTATTTTTGAAAGGCTCGTATTTTTAATAATACGAGCTTTTTAAGTTGAATTTGGGCTATACATAAGCTTCCCAGAGAGGGCATATCACATATGAATGGTAAAGGTAATGAATGAAAAGAAGGTGATTTGTTAATATGTATAACCAACAAAATTATCCATATGATCAAGCGATGTATTATAATCCACATGACTACGGGTATGAACCTACAAATGAAGTGAGAGATATTGAACAAGAAGATTACAGACCAGATGATGCGGAAGATGCTCCAACGTCACCACCACCGTCACAGGCGCCGTCGTTACCGTCTACATTTGCTTCTCCGGCTCAATCAGGTAATATGAAATCATGGATGTGTAACTGTCTAGGAAGATGGGGCTATTTACGCTTACATCGTCCTGGTCCTTTCGGAAGGGACTTATGGTTTTTTCCGACTGAAGTGAGAAGAAATGGAGTGTCAGGTTACACGTGGCAAGGTGGTCGTCGTCGTAAAGTAAGTTATCGCTATCAACAAATTAGTAATTTTATGTGCTTCGCATAAAGAGAAGTGGGAGAGTGAAACGATTTTACTCTCTCACTTTTTTATTTTTCAATATACGAAGTAAGATTTTGATTAAAAATTTACAATTTTCACGTTTTTATTAGAGTATAATGCATATGTTGGGTTGGTTTTCAAAAACAAATGAGAGTGAGGGAATACAATGTCAATGAAAAACAAAGTTGGGTTAAGCATAGAGGATGGCATTAATTTAGCTTCAGCTCAGTTTAAAGAAGATGCGTATGAAATTTATAAAGAATCGCGAAAAAAACAACCTATATTATTTGTAAACCAAGTTGAAATCGGTAAAGAATGGCTCATTACTAGATATGAAGATGCTCTGCCACTTTTAAAAGATAATCGTTTAAAAAAAGATTGGACAAATGTGTTTTCTCAAGATATAAAGAACATGTATCTTTCCGTTGATAATAGTGACCACTTAACAACACATATGTTAAATTCAGATCCACCTAACCACAGTCGTTTACGATCTTTAGTTCAAAAAGCTTTTACACCGAAGATGATTGCACAATTAGACAAAAGAATTGAGAGAATAGCAGATGATTTGATAAGTGATATAGAGCGAAAAGGTACATTAAATCTTGTGGATGATTATTCATTTCCATTACCGATTATTGTAATAAGTGAGATGCTCGGTATTCCAAAAGAAGATCAAGCGAAATTTAGAATTTGGTCTCATGCTGTTATTGCATCACCAGAAACACCTGAAGAAATAAAAGAGACCGAAAAACAACTATCTGAGTTTATTACATATCTTCAATATTTAGTTGATATTAAACGAAAAGAGCCAAAAGAAGACTTAGTGAGTGCTTTAATACTTGCAGAGAGTGAAGGACATAAACTTAGCGCTCGGGAACTATATTCAATGATAATGCTATTAATTGTAGCAGGACACGAGACGACAGTGAATTTAATTACAAATACGGTATTAGCACTTCTTGAAAATCCAAATCAATTACAGTTATTAAAAGATAATCCAAAACTAATTGATTCGGCTATTGAGGAAGGATTGCGTTATTATTCTCCAGTTGAGGTTACAACTGCAAGATGGGCAGCGGAACCTTTTCAAATTCACGACCAAACAATCGAAAAAGGAGATATGGTTGTCATTGCCTTAGCTTCTGCAAACCGTGATGAAACTGTATTTGAAAATCCAGAAATATTTGATATTACACGGGAGAACAACCGTCACATTGCCTTTGGTCATGGTAGCCATTTCTGCTTAGGCGCTCCACTTGCGAGGTTAGAAGCAAAGATTGCTATTACTACTTTGTTTAATCGAATGCCTGAACTACAAATAAAAGGCGATCGTGAAGAAATTAAATGGCAAGGTAACTATTTAATGCGTTCTTTAGAGGAATTGCCTTTAACTTTCTAGAATAGTTAAAAGGAGACATGCATACATCGAAAATGATTTACATAGAGTATGTATGTGTTATTTAAATTCGAAACGGAAGGGTGAAAACATCCCAATGATCAACTAATTCTATTTGTAAGAGATCTTCGTTAAAAAACGAAATATTCTTCTGAATAGGGTTAGTCTGTACATTTATAGAAAAGGGATGTATATCGCTCTGCGAATATATAGTCTTTTTATATGATTTGTGCTGCCTCCTGTTCAGAACATGAAATAGGAGGCTTTTTTATGTCGACAAATGTAGTAACGAAACAAAACAATGGGGTATCACAAGTATTAAAAAATCGGTTTGTTCAAGGGATTTTAGCATCAGCATTATTTTTACAAATAGGAATATGGGTTCGAAACTTTGCGGTATTACTATATGTAATGGAAATGACAAAAGGTGATGCTTTTGCTATTTCGATGATTTCAGTTGCTGAATTCGCTCCAATTTTTATTTTTTCATTTATTGGCGGTACTTTTGCTGATAGGTGGAAGCCAAAGAAGACAATGATATGGTGTGAAACGTTAAGTTCCATTTCAGTATTCGCTGTATTAATTACGCTTATGTTTGGAACGTGGAAAATTGTGTTTTTTGTGACACTCATCTCTGCAATCCTTTCACAGTTTTCACAACCATCTGGAATGAAGTTGTTTAAACAACATTTATCAACGGAACAAATTCGATTAGCAATGTCTATATATCAAACGATATTTGCAATATTTATGGTATTAGGACCAATACTAGGGACATTTATCTTTCATAGTTTTGGAATTTATATTTCAATCATCATAACAGGTATTTCGTTTTTACTTGCGGCAGTTGTATTGTTATTCCTTCCGAAAGATCTTGAAAACGACGTAGAAAAGAAGGATATCACTCTGTTGCAGGAGATGAAGGATGGTATTAAGTATGTCAAAAAGAAAAAAGCATTAACTTTGCTAGGGCTTTGTTTTATGGCTGCAGGACTAGGTATAGGATTAATTCAGCCATTAGGTATATTTATTGTGACTGAGCAGTTAGGATTATCAAAAGAGAGTTTACAGTGGCTACTAACAGTAAATGGTGCGGGAATGATTGTTGGCGGAGCATTAGCAATGGTATTTGCGAAAAACGTTGCTCCGCAAAAGATGTTAATTATCGGTATGCTTGGTCAAGCAATTGGTATTGGCATTATAGGATATTCTACAAATTTATGGGTGACACTTACAGCGCAGCTTTTTAGTGGTTTAGCTCTTCCTTGTATCCAAATTGGTATTAATACGCTTATTATTCAAAATAGCGATACCGATTTTATAGGTCGTGTAAATGGTATTTTAAGTCCGCTTTTTACCGGTTCAATGGTAGTAACGATGAGTATAGCTGGCTCATTAAAAGAGATGTTTTCATTAAGTATGCTGTATGAAGGGACGGCTTTACTTTTTATAATTGGATTATTGTTTATTTTACCTATATACAATTTAAAGCCAGTAATAGCGGTAGAAAGTGAAATAAGTGGTAAAGGAAGTGCTATACAAAATGAATCCTAATCCAAATGTTAAATACCCTATTGAAGGCAATCAAAACGTTCAATTTATAAAAAATATAATAACAAAACCTAATATACTTGTTGGTGACTATTCTTATTATGATGCGAAAGATGGAGAAACATTTGAAGATCGAGTATTACATCATTATGAATTTCTTGGAGATCGCCTTACTATTGGAAAGTTTTGTTGTATTGCATCTGGAGTTAACTTTATTATGAACGGAGCCAATCATCGGATGGATGGATTTTCGGCATATCCATTTAATATATTTGGAAATGGGTGGGAGAAGTATACACCTAGTTTGTCTGATTTACCTTATAAAGGTGATACAGTTATAGGAAATGACGTTTGGATTGGTATGGATACAACAATTATGCCCGGAATAAAAATAGGGGATGGTGCAATCATTGCAGCTAAATCTGTTGTGACTAGAGACGTCGCACCATATACAATTGTTGGTGGAAACCCTGCAAATAAAATAAAAGAGAGATTTTCAAATGAAATAATTCAAGAATTATTGCAAATTCAATGGTGGCATTTTGATATTGAAAAAATAACTGGAAATATTGATGCTATTGTACGCGGAGATATTGAACCATTAAGAAAGCTAAAAAGGGAATGAAAAATGGATGACAAATAGTATCATACCTCCGAATTTTGTTAATGATAATAGAACAAGGAGGTGTGATACTATGGCACAAGACGTTTTATGTGAAGTAAACAACTGTAAATTTTGGGCGAACGGTAATAAATGTAGTGCAGAGGCAATTTACGTAGTAAGTCATAAAGGTAAACATGCATCTACAACGGAAGAAACAGATTGCAAAACATTCGATCCAGAAGTGTAAATTCTTTAAGGGTAGCCAAATCGTGGTTGCCCTTTTATTAATGATAGTATTGATAATAAATATCATTTTCATTCATTAATTTTAGCTTTTTTTGTTATTTTTTCATATTTTCTTCATAAGTGATGTAATCCAACTCAATTCATGTTCAATTCGTGATTTACTAAATTCAATGACTTCAGTAATAAAGGCTGAGGTAACCTCTAGAGACTGAATAGCGGTAAGTTGATTATGTAGTACGTTTTGACGTACAGTCAAAATCTCTTTTCTAGCTTCATATTCAAGTTTTTCAAATAGCGCGATACGAACAAGAAATTCTGCATTATTTGTCGCAAGTTTTTCGGGAAACTCTCGTAACATTTCAGAAAAAATTTCTTCTCCTGTTTCTGTTATATCGTACATATTTCGGTTTGGTTTTCCAACTTGTTTATGTATTTTTTTCGTTATAGCACCCATATTTTCAAAGCGCCGAAGGGCAGGGTAAAGCATGTTGTGATTTAATTCAAAATTCTCACCTAAACGATTTTGAACATTTTTTTTGATTTCATATCCATGTTTTGGTCCGGTCGTTAATTCTGCTAGTAGTAAAATATCAACGTACATAAAAATCCCCCTTATATATTTCTCAAGTTCTCTAATGAAAAATCCCCTTTAGTATATGTTAAAATAACATATGATAGTTTATACAACTTTGAACTGCCGACCTATCACTTTTATTGTAAAAGAAAAGGGAGGAAAGAACTATGGCTTCACCTGAAAATGTTATTTTAGTTCATGAAATTTCAAAGCTGAAAACAAAAGAAGAATTATGGAATCCATATGAATGGTATCGTTTGATGAGGGATAATCACCCAGTTCATTATGATGAAGAGCAGGATGTATGGAATGTTTTTTTATATGATGATGTAAATCGTGTTTTATCAGATTATCGCTTATTTTCAAGTAGAAGGGAGCGCAGACAATTCTCAATCCCTCCTTTAGAAACTAGAATAAATATAAACTCTACAGATCCACCAGAACATCGCAATGTACGTTCCATTGTTTCTAAGGCATTTACTCCAAGAAGTTTAGAACAGTGGAAACCTCGAATACAGGCCATCGCAGATGAACTTGTACAACATATCGAAAAATGTAGTGAAGTTAATATCGTTGAACAGTTTGCTGCACCTTTACCTGTTACCGTTATTTCTGATTTATTAGGAGTCCCAACAACAGATCGTAAAAAAATTAAAGAATGGTCTGATATTTTATTTATGCCGTATAGTAAAGAAAAGTTTAATGATCTGGATGCTGAGAAAGGGATAGCATTAAATGAATTCAAAGCATACCTTCTACCGATTGTTCAGGAAAAGAGATATCATTTAACCGATGATATCATTTCTGATTTAATTCGAGCTGAATATGAAGGCGAAAGATTAACCGATGAAGAAATTGTAACCTTTTCATTAGGTTTACTAGCAGCTGGGAATGAAACCACTACAAATTTAATTATTAATAGCTTTTATTGCTTTTTAGTAGATTCACCTGGAATTTATGAAGAGTTAAGAAAAGAACCTAACTTAATTTCAAAAGCGATTGAGGAAGTATTACGCTATCGCTTTCCTGTTACATTAGCCCGGAGGATTACAGAGGATACAAATATATTTGGTTCTTTAATGAAAAAGGATCAGATGATTGTTGCGTGGGTTAGTGCAGCGAATTTAGACGAGAAAAAATTTTCACAAGCCTCTCAATTTAATGTACATCGAACAGGAAATGAAAAGCATTTAACCTTTGGGAAAGGTCCTCACTTTTGCTTAGGAGCACCACTTGCACGTTTAGAGGCTGAGATTGCATTAACTACCTTTATAAATGCTTTTGAAAAAATAGAGCTATCTCCATCTTTCTATTTAGAAAAATGTATATTGGAAAATGAACAAACATTAAAATACTTACCTATTCGATTGAAAGCTAAATAAAAATCTTAACAAGGTGCATACATTTGCATCTTGTTTTTTGTTTCTCAATTGTGAGTTTTCGGTAATCACCTTAATATGGAATTGTATAAAACGTAGAGGAGGATTCTTATGTTGACTTGTAATGGAAGTAAATCATTTCAAAAGTTTATTAAAGGTGTTACAGATCTTATGGAAAACGGTTTATTTGAAGAAGAAATAGTGTGTGGCATTGAAAAGTTACTAGAAGAACTTTTAGAAAAGAAAACATGGCTTCCGTTAGATAAACAGAAGGCCAATTTGACTCAATATGCACGACATTTATTGTATGAAGATCCGCTCAAACGTTTTGAAGTACTAGCTCTCGTATGGAAAGATGGACAATCTACACCTTTACATGATCATGACGGCACATGGGGAGTAGAAGGCGTTTTTTCAGGAAGGATTATGGTGCAGAACTTTATACAAACGAAACAACTTGGAAATTCACTTGTTTATTTAACACATACAGGAAATCTTTATTTGGGAGAAGGAGAAACAGATAAAGTAATTCCACCAGCGGATTGTCATATTCTTGAAATTAGCAAAAATGAAAGCGTTATTACGATTCATGTCTATGGAAAACGGTTAGAAAAGTTTAAAGTATATATCCCAACTGAAGAAAAAAATGTGTACATGTGTGAGACAAAATACATTAGTTATAATTCATAGTTTAAAATCCAAAGCTTTTTTAAAAAGAAAAGCTTTGGATTTTATTTTTAATTATTTCTTGACCTGAAACGCTTTTCATAAATTATAAATAAGAAGTACCTCACGAGGATTGTATGAAAACGATACCTAATAATTAATTAGAACTCGTGTATTTATAGAAAGTGGTGAAGAAATAATGAAATTAATCGCAATTGATTTAGATGGAACTCTTCTTTCGGGGAATAAAATGATAAGTAAAGAAAATGCAGAAGCAATTCGAACATGTCAAGAAGCTGGCCATGTTGTAGCAATTTGTACAGGACGTTCTATTGTTGACATTGAGCGATTATTGTTAGAAGTTGATTTAGAGTGTCCAATCATTGCGGAAAATGGGGCTCTTATATATAAAGATAAAAAAATGATGAAGAGATATCCAATTCAAAATATGCAGGCACTTGAGATTGTAGAATATCTTGAAGAGAATGGTTTATATTATCAGCTCTATACTGATAAAGGTGTGTATGTACCGGATTATGGAGTAGAGAGTGTACGTAATGAAATTGAGTATGTAAAGAATTCAAAAGAAAATTTCGACTTGAAAGAGTTAGAAACAATCGCAGCATTATATCTTGAGCATACAGCGTTTCATAGTGCGGAAAGTTGTAAACCAATTGTAGAAACAGATATACATGTGCATAAACTATTACCATTTTCTTATGAAATTGAGAAATTAAAAAAACTCAAAGAAACATTTCTTCATAATACAGATTTAGCAATTACATCTTCATATTGGCACAATTTAGAGATTAATCATCGAGATGCTCAAAAAGGGAATGGATTATATACTT
Organism: Bacillus sp. FSL R9-9497; assembly: GCF_038005805.1. Lineage (NCBI taxonomy): Bacteria > Bacillati > Bacillota > Bacilli > Caryophanales > Bacillaceae > Bacillus > Bacillus sp. FSL R9-9497. Next base: position 2,554,799 of record NZ_JBBOTY010000001.1, read on the forward strand.
TAGCAGAACATCTTAATATTCCGGTTGAAAACACTGTAGCGATAGGTGATGGGCTAAACGATGTTTCTATGATGGAAAAAGCGAACATATCAATTGCAATGGGGAATGCAGTAGAAGAAATAAAAGCAATGTGTAAATACGAAACGTTATCAAATGAAGAACATGGTGTGGCACATGCTTTATATAAATATGTAATGTAATTAAAAAAGAAAAAAGAATCCAAGTGGATTCTTTTTTCTTTTTATTAGGGGTAAGGTATTCTATGAGATTCATAGAAGCCTTATTACATTTTATTATATAGAATATATTGGAATAAATGTTTATATTTTTCATAAAAATTGTGAATATTTTATGAACTTTATACTTATTGCATGTTTATACCGCTATTAGTAACGTGTATGACTCTCAAGTGAAAATTCAGTGAATGTAAGGAGGAATTCAAGTTACCTAGACAATAAGTGAGGCATCAACGAAATATATACTAATTAAAGGTATCTTCAGTATATATATTCTTTTCTTGTTTTAAGTGAAAAATAAAATTTGTTCGAATAATTATTCTACAGCTATATACCTACACTAGCTTTCTTCGTATAATGAAGAAGTATGAATTTTAGATTTGTATGAATTTTACATATTGAGGTGAAAAAGGAATGAATTCGCGGCTAATGGAACTTATTGATGTGAGTACAATAGAAACCATGGCAGAACAATTTTATCAATTAACTAACATATCACATCAACTTCTTGATGCTGAAAAAGAGTGTGTTTTTTCATTCGGAATGAATGAGATAAAAAAGAGTAAACTTCCAAAGATTGAAATCCCCATTTTCTTATACAATCAACATTTAGGATCTTTTGTTGTATGGTCCAAAAAAAGTGAAATTTTTAGTTGTCAAAAATACTTTGAAATGCTCTCAAGTTTAATTTTAGATGGCGCAATAAAAGTATTTCAAAGTAAAAATACAACGTTGCTTTCTCGGAAAGAGGAGGAACTACATACGATTTTACAAAACATGCCTGTTATGGTCGATGCGCTTGATTATAATGGAGATTTTGTTTTGTGGAATCGAGAATGTGAAATTGTAACAGGTTATACCGCTGAAGAAATAATTGGAAATCCCAATGCACTGCAATTACTGTATCCTGATTATAATTATCGCCATCAAATACAAAAGAAATTTTTAACTTGTGGAAAAAATTTCAGAGATTGGGAAATGCACTTAACATGTAAAAATGGTGAAATCAAAACAATAATGTGGTCGAATATATCAGAACAGTTTCCTGTAACAGGATATAGTTATTGGGCTGTTGGTGTAGATATTACACATTTAAAAGCGATAGAAGAGCAGTTAAAACAACAAACATCTGAACTGGAATTAATTTTTAAAGCTTTACCAGATTTATGTTTCTTAACAGAAGATGATGGCACAATTATAGATTACAAGGCAGGATCTCCTACAAAGTTTTACGTACCCGCAGAAGCTTTTATGGGAAAAAAGTTTTACGAAGTATTACCATCTTCAGTAGCACAGCAGTTTCATGAAGCCATTAATCAAGTGAAGGAAAAAGGAACGAATGTAATTGTAGAATATCCACTCACACTTAATGGAAGTATTGATTTCTTTGAGGCTAGGTGCTTACCATTATTACATGATAAAATTATGATTATTGTACGCGACATTACAGAGAGAAAAAAGACAGAAGAATTGCTAAATAAATCAGATACGCTTGCAGCAATTGGTCAATTAGCAGCTGGCGTGGCTCATGAAGTAAGAAATCCTTTAACTGTAATTAAAGGCTTTATACAGTTATTTCAAATTAATAAAGAAGATCAAGAAAAATATTTTGATCTTATGCTTTCTGAAATTGAAAGGATAGAAGCGATCCTGCAAGAATTTCTGGCAATTGCTAAAACAGATGAGATAAATACAGAAAAGAAAAATATTTATCAAATTTTTAAAAATGTCGTATCGTTAATGAATACAAAAGCAATTATGACAAATATTCAAGTTGAACTATTTACGGATGACAAAGATATAATTATTGAATGCTCAGAAAATCAATTGAAACAAGTATTTATTAATATTTTGCAAAATTCAATCGAAGCTATGCCAAATGGTGGGGAAATTTCAATTCACATAAAAGAAATAAATGATGATGGTGTCATCATTCATGTAATAGATGAAGGAATAGGAATACCTGAAGAAAGAATTAAGAGATTAGGTGAACCTTTTTATAGTACGAAAGAAAAAGGGACTGGTATTGGATTAATGTTAAGTTATAAAATTATTGAAAGTCATCAAGGGACAATTAGTATCATGAGCGAGGTTGGTGTCGGGACAACAGTAACTATTTACTTACCGAAAGTACTAAGTAAACAATCTCTTTCTAATTGTGACGACAAATGTATAGCAATACGCAATAGTAGTAATTCTTAAATCAATTAATACCCAATAACAAAGCGATTAGTGAAAACTAAGCTTTTTGTTATTGGGTATTTTTTATATTTAATTTAGTAAACTTTACCTTTTCTTTACCTTTGTTTTAATTTCTATTAAGTTTTAAACACTATATTAATATTTGTACAAAGCAATGTATAGAAATTGTACATTACTTTTAATATAGAAATGTGATTATTATTTGGAATATTGTAAGGAGGAGATTATGACAAGGTGAAAAAGCAAGAGAAGAAAAGTGGTAGAGTAGTACCTCTCCGGTTAAATATTTTATTCCTTTGTGTATTTTTATTATTTTCTGGCATTATTATTCAGTTAGGGAAAGTGCAAATTTTTGATGGAGAAACATATAAAAATGAAGTAGAGAAGAGAGAAAATGCAACCGTGGGCCTTTCTGTACCACGTGGGAAAATATTTGATCGTGAAGGAAATCCAGTAGTTGATAATAAGTCTTTACGTACGATTACATATACAAAGGTGAAAGGTGTAAAACAAGAAGAAATATTAAAATCAGCAAGACAACTTGCAGATATTATTGAAATGCCACAAGAAGATATAGATAAGTTAACTGAGACTGATAAGAAAGACTTTTGGATGCAATTAAATCCAGAACTTGCTCAAGACTTAGTATCAAAAAAAGAAATAGATAAGTTCCGAGATAAGGATATTACCGGAAAAGAGCTAGACAAAAAAATAGAAGATTTAAAAAGGAAACGCGTTACAGACAAAAATCTTCAAGAACTAACGGCTAAAGATATAGAAGTGTTAGCTATTAAAAGTAAAATGACCTCAGGTTTTCAAATGGCACCTCAAATTATTAAAAAGGACGTTAGTGAACAGGAATATGCGGTGATTAGTGAAAATTTAGCGAACCTTCCAGGAGTAGACGCATCAGTTGATCGGGAGAGAATCTATGTAAATGATGGTCTATTCCGTTCTGTTCTTGGTAACGTTTCAAACGCTGATGAAGGATTGCCACGTGAACAATTAGATTATTATTTAGTGCGTGATTATAGCCGAAATGATAGGGTCGGCAAAAGTTATATCGAACAGCAATACGAAGATGTACTTCATGGTACAAAAAAAGAAGTAAGAAGCATTGCTGATAAACAAGGAAATACTATTAGAACGGAAACTGTTACTGAAGGGAAAAGCGGTAAAAATTTAACTTTAACAATAGATATGGAATTGCAAAAAAAAGTAGAGGAGAGCATAGAAAAAATATTAAAACAATATAAAGGATCAGAATCAATGTTAGACCGTGCTTTCGTAGTGATGATGAATCCTAAAAATGGTCAAGTATTATCAATGGCTGGGAAAAGGCTTGTAGAAAAAGACGGGAAAATGGAAGTAGAAGATTATGCTTTAGGCACGCTGACAAGTTCATATGAGCTTGGATCAACGGTTAAAGGTGCGACAGTGTTAACAGGGTTTGAAACAAATGCAATAACTCCTGGAACACATTTTTATGATGCACCTATGAAGTTTAAAGGAACTAAGGAAAAGAAGTCTTGGAAAAATTTTGGTGATATAGACGATCTAAGAGCGTTACAAGTTTCTTCAAACGTTTATATGTTTAATATAGCATTAAAAATTGCTGGTGTGGATTATGTGAAAAATAGTTCACTAGATATTAAACAAGAATATTTTGATAAAATGAGATATTATTTCAGGCAATTTGGACTAGGCGTACAAACTGGTATTGATTTACCGAATGAAACTGCAGGGCAAATTGGAAAAAAAGATAATCAGCCTGGTTTCTTATTAGATTATTCTATTGGGCAATATGATACGTATACACCACTTCAACTTGCACAATATATTTCGACTATCGCAAATGGAGGATATCGAATGAAACCACAAATTGTTCAAGAGATTAGAGAACAAACCGTTCAAAAAGATGAGGTTGGTAAAGTAGTACAATCAATAGAACCCGTTGTTTTAAATAGAATCGATATGAAACAAGAATATATTAATCAAGTAAAAGAAGGATTTAGAAAAGTATTTCAAGAAGGAGATGGAACAGGAGTAAGAGCGTTCCAAAAAGCACCATATAAACCAGCTGGTAAAACAGGGACCGCACAAACTGTATATGGTGGAGAAAATGCAATTGGGCGAAATGCGAAAGGCGATCGTAGAGAATGTTATAACTTAACATTAGCTGGATATGCGCCATATGATGATCCAGAAGTAGCATTTTCTGTTGTAGTACCGTGGGTTGAAAATGATAAATCGGGCATTAACTCCGATATTGGAAAAGAAGTTTTAGATGCTTATTTTGATTTGAAGAATAAGCGGTTAACTGGTGAAGCGCCAAAAACAGATGCCTCTAAAGAGAATTAAAATGTACGAAACGTCTCTAGCATTCCTGTAAACTAGAGGCGTTTTTATCTGGGGATAGATTAGAAATGAGGTATATATGAAGCTGTTTATTCTAAAATATTGGAGGAACATATGTAGCTACATATTAATTATAATAGGGGTTATTTTTATTAATAAGTTCTTTTTATTTTGTATGGTAGAAGGAATTTCGATGCAACCTACTTTGAATGAAAAAGATTATATACTTGTTAATAAGGTAAACGTCTGTTTATCGTCTTTTCATCATGGAGATGTTGTCATTATAAAAAAAGAAGACGAGCCTACTTACTATGTGAAACGAATTATTGGATTATCGGGGGATAACATACAACTAAAAAAGGATGAGGTATTTATTAACGGTAAAAAGCGTGATGAGTCGTATATACATTTAGATATGTCACAAGTATCCAATCGTTTTTCCAATTTTAGAGAAATAAAAGTTCCTATGCATAAATTATTTGTGTTAGGTGATAATCGTAATCATAGTAAAGATAGTAGGAATACACTTGGACTTATTGATGAATCAAATATAATAGGTAAAGTAGAAATGGTATTTTATCCATTTGACCATATAAAATGGATAAAATAATTCTATTAACGATTCACATTTTATAAAATAAATCATATATTGATAGCATAGGACAAGCAGAAACGCTTGTTCTAACCTCACAGAACACTCCTTATCACGGTTAGGCATCTACATAGGTAGATGCTTTTTTTTATGTTGATGACTGAAAATTATTTATCAATATAATGTAGCAAGCATATTAGGACTATTAGGGGAAGATTACTTGTACAAATAACAGTATGCTTAATTAAAACAATGAAATGTAAGGAGTGAGGAATAAGTGCTAAATATTTTAGTGGTTAATTTTCCAGCAGAGGGACATGTAAACCCTACATTAAATTTAGTAAAAGCCTTTACTGAACGAGGGGATAATGTACATTATATTACAACGGCAAACTTTAAGGATAGAATTGAAGATTTAGGAGCTACTGTACATACTCATCCGGATCTATTAAAAGAGATTTCTATTGATGCTGAAACCTCATCTGGGTTAAATGCTTTTTTTCATGTGCATGTTCAAACTTCTTTATATATATTAGAAATTACGAAACAATTATGTGAAAGTATAAATTTTGATTTCGTAATTTATGATATATTTGGCGCAGGAGAGTTAGTAAAGGAGTATTTACAAGTTCCAGGTGTAGTGTCCTCACCTATATTTTTAATTCCGCCAGAATTTTTGAAGACATTACCTTTTCATCCAAATGCAGATATGCCATTCCAAACAGAGGAAATCTCTGAAAAATTACTAAATCAGATGGAACATAAATTTGGAGTAAAACCAAAGAATAATCTTCAATTTATGAATAATAAGGGTGATGTTTGTCTCGTATACACAAGTCGTTATTTCCAACCTAATAGCGAATCGTTCGGAGAAAATAACATTTTTATTGGACCGAGTATTTCAAAGCGTAAAACAAATATAAAGTTTCCACTGGAATCACTTAAAGAAAAGAAAGTTATTTATATTTCAATGGGGACACTGCTTGAAGGACTCGAACCATTCTTTAATACTTGTATTGATACTTTTTCAGATTTTGATGGGATAGTTGTAATGGCAATTGGTGATAGAAATGATATTTCTAAAATTAAGAAAGCACCAGATAATTTTATAATTGCTCCATACGTACCTCAATCAGAAATATTAAATGAAGCAGATGTTTTTATTACACATGGCGGTATGAATAGCGTACACGATGCCATTCATTATAATGTCCCATTTGTAATAATACCGCATGATAAAGACCAGCCAATGATAGCGCAAAGATTAACTGAGCTTGAAGCGGCACATAGACTATTGAAAGAACATGTTAATGTGCACACTTTAAAAGAGGCCGTAACAGATGTTCTTTCAAATGAAAAGTATAAACATGGTATAAGAAAACTTAATGATAGCTTTATAGAATGTGGTGGTTCAAAAGAAGCAATTGCAGTTATTGAATCTCTTTTAAATAAAGTAAAACTTTAATTGGTGGGGGCTTTACTGCCCGCAAATAGCGGGATAAATAGTCGTAACTATATACAAGCATAGAGGTTTTCACCTTTATGCTTGTATATTCTTATCCAGCAAATTGCACAGCAGTATTTGCATGTAAAAAAGCAGTATCAAAAACGGGAATAGTAAGATCATTTTGGGAGATGAGTAAAGGTATTTCAGTGCAGCCTAATAATATACCTTCAGCGCCGTTTTGAATTAATGATTTTGTAATTTGTAATAACTTTTCTTTAGATGTTTCTGAAATGATCCCTCTACTTAATTCATCTAATATGACATGGTGGATAAAAGTTCTTTCCTCGTCATTTGGGATAATTGTCTCAATGTTATATTTCGCTAATCGTGATTTATAGAAATCTTGCTCCATCGTTTGTTTTGTTCCTAATAGTCCGATACGTTTTATATTCTGTTCTACCATTTCTTTAGCACTTACATCACCAATGTGAAGAAGCGGGATAGATATTGCTTGTTCTACCTCCTCGGCAAATAGATGTACAGTATTTGAACACATTAATAAACATTCAGCCCCAGATTTTTCAACTTTTTTTGCAACTGTAACTAGTTCATTTTTCACTTCTTCATATTGATGGTTTTGTAATAAAGTAATTACTTCACCAAAGTCCATACTATATAAAATTAGCTTCGCATTTTGATCGTATTGAGAGAGTGTAAGTGTATTAATATGTTTATAGTATAATGATGTAGATTCCCAACTTAATCCTCCAATCAAACCAATAACTTTCATAATGCATTCCTCCCGAAACGATTTTGAATTTATTATTTCATAATTCCGATAAGAATACAATGATTTAAATGCACTATTTAATAAAAAAATAAAAATAGTAAGAAAAGTGTTGAAATTTACATTCTTTAGTGCCATAATACGAATTACAAATTAATACTTATCCAGAGAGGTGGAGGGAACGGCCCTAAGAAACCTCAGCAACCCCTATGCAATTTTATAGGAAGGTGCTAATTCCGCAGAGGACACGATGTGTTTTTTGAAAGATAAGAGGATTCTTGAACGTGAAAGAAAATGACCTCTTATGTAAGAGGTCATTTTTTTGTTGTATAGAAAGGGAGTGTCGATGCATAATTCATTTTTAAATTAAATATAGAGTAATAAAAGTTGACTAATATGAGAGGGGAATTGTCATGAACAAATTATCAACAAAGTTAGTAGTAGCAATCGGTATTGGAGCAGCATTATACGGGATATTAGGACTTTGGGGATTTTCTATTGCACCGAATACATTTATTAAACCAGCATTAGCTATATTAACTGTTTTTGGAGCATTATTTGGTCCAGTGGCAGGACTGTTAATCGGACTTATCGGTCATACCGTAACAGATACGATTGCTGGATGGGGGATTTGGTGGGGCTGGGTTATTAGTTCAGGAATTATTGGTTTTTCAATGGGACTTATTCAAAAAAGAGTTGGTTTTAGTGTGAAAAACGGGTCGTTTAACAAGGGGGATATTTCTTATTTAGCAATTACTGGGCTAGTTGGTATTGTCATTGCTATTATATTTGCTGGGGCATTCGATATTATTGTGATGGGAGAACCATTTGACAAAATTGTTATACAAGTATTAGGAGCAACAATTTCCGATGTCATCGTTTTCTTAGTACTTGGATTGCCACTTACAATTGGTTTGGCGAAATCCAATAAGAAACATACACATTTAAAAATTGAAAAGTAGGGATGTTAACATGCAACCAATTATTTCGTTTGAACAATTCACCTTTCAATATAGGCATGCTGCGCAGCCTACTTTAAGTGATATTACCTTTCATATATACCCTGGGGAAAAAGTGCTAATTGCTGGACGAAGTGGTTCAGGAAAGTCGACATTAGCTCATTGTATAAATGGGCTAATCCCATTTTCTTACGAAGGGAATAGCACAGGTAACGTTTTAATTGCCGGTAAAGACCCGAGGGAAGGAAGTATTTTTGAACAAAGTAAACTGGTAGGAACAATTTTGCAAGATCAAGATGCTCAATTTATTGGTCTGACAGTAGAAGAAGATGTAGCTTTTTATTTAGAAAATGAATGTGTAAAGCAAGATGACATGAAAAAGATTGTTTCGGACTCATTAAGAAAGGTGAAGATGCATATGTTTCATAAACAAAGTCCACATGAATTATCAGGAGGTCAAAAGCAAACAGTTTCTCTTGCTGGTTTATTAACAACAAATGCGGATATATTATTGTTCGATGAACCGTTAGCTAATTTAGATCCACTAAGCGCCTTACATACGATAGAACTTATGAAAGATATACATGAACAATATAATAAAACGATTGTTATTATCGAACATAGAATAGAAGAAATTTTAAAACTGGATTTAGACAAAGTTATATTAATTGATGAAGGTAAAGTTATTGCGATAGGAACACCAAAAGAAATCTTAGCGTCAAATATATTACCACGTATCGGCTTAAGAGAGCCTATTTACATCGAAGCATTAAAGAGATTACATTTTGATAGTAATAATGACGTAATATATCCAATGGAAAACCTTCAAAAAGAAAAGGTAAGCAACGTTATAAAAGAGTGGATGGAGAAACAAGTCATATTAAAAGGGAATACTAAAAACAAGGAATTACTTAAAGTGGAGAATTTATCATTTTCATACCCTAATAAACAAAAAATATTAGAAAATGTAAACCTTTCAATATATGAAGGAGAAATTGTGGCACTGTTAGGACATAATGGAGCAGGGAAATCAACATTAGCTCATAGTCTTATAGGCATAAACAAAATGAAAAATGGGAAAATCTTGTTAAAAGGTGAAGATATTAATTCTTGGTCTATTCGTAAACGTGGGGAAATCATATCTTACGTGATGCAAAATCCAAATCATATGATTACACAGCCTACTGTTTTTGAAGAAGTTTCATTTACATTAACATTACATAATTTTTCTAAGGAAGAAATTAAGAATAAAGTAGAAGGAACTTTAAAAATTTGTGGTTTATATCCATTTCGTAATTGGCCAATTCAATCGCTAAGCTATGGGCAAAAAAAGAGATTAACAATCGCATCTGTATTAACAACAAATCCTAAGCTTATCATATTAGATGAACCGACAGCGGGACAAGATTATTATCATTATAAACAATTTATGTCGTTTATTAAAACTTTAGCTAAAAAGGGTATTTCATTTGTTTTTATCACTCACGATATGAATCTCGTACTAGAATATGCAGACCGTGCAGTAGTTCTACATGAAGGGAAAATTATTGCGGATAATACAGTGTCTAATGTATTTGGTGATCAAGAAACGTTTCAAAGAGCCAACTTAAGAGAGAGTTCTTTAACCAAGCTTGTTAAATTTAGTGGGATTGCATCTCCAGAAAAATTTATGGAGCTTTATTTAGACAGTAATAGGAGGGAGGAAGGTGCATAGTACATATTTTCATCGTATGGATGGGGTAGTGAAATTGTTTTTATTTATTTTTTGTATGACGCTTACTTTTTTATTTTTTGATTTTCGGGTGTTGCTAATATTATTTATTATTGGGTGTATCGGACTCAGCGTTGCTAAAATTCCATTTCGTAAAATTTTAATTGTTTTTAGTGTCATATTTACATTTAGTTTATTAAACTCTGTCATGATTTTATTTATTACACCAACTCATGGATCTGAATTAACTGAATCATATACCGCGTTTTTACATGTTGGATATGCAACGATTACATATGAAACATTATTTTATGCAGCTACACTTTCATTAAAGTATTTTACGTTATTACCATTTACACTTCTTTTTATTTACACGACAGATCCAAGCGAATTTGTAAGTAGCTTAAGTAAACTTGGTATTCATTATAAGATTACATATGCAATAAATATTGCACTACGTTATATTCCTGACATCCAGTCTGAATATAAAATTATTAAACACGCGCAAGAAGCAAGAGGAGTGGCTTTTGAAAAAGGAGAAGCAAGTTTATGGGTTCGTATGAAGAACCGTGTTTTAATTTTCTGGCCACTGATCATTCATTCTCTAGAAAGAATAGATACGGTTTCAAATGCAATGGATTTAAGAGGATTTGGAAAGAAGGATAAACGTACATGGTTTTATACAAGTAAGGCGAAATGTGAAGATTTCATCGCTTTATTTGCCGGTTTTTTCATATTCATTGTTGCGGTATATTTAAAATTAAACGTATTTCAAAACTTTTGGTATCCGTTTTAAAGCACTCTTACATGAGTGCTTTTACTTATTTTTATGTAGACATGCTCAAAAAAGGGATATACACATAATGTATAATACGAACCAGTTAAAATGATCAACTACCTATTAGTTTTCAAACCAAAAGGAGGAGAAAATATGAGTTACGGTGGTTCTTGTGGTTTTGGTGGAGGTTTCGCTTTATTAGTTGTGTTATTCATTCTATTAATAATTGTAGGATGCAGCTGCTGGGGCGGAGGATACTAATTTTTAATTAGTCTTCACAAATGTAAACTAAAAAAACATTGAAGATACTTATGTATCGAAACAAATAAAAAAGGAGCGACTATGCTCCTTTTTTATTTGTTTTAATGCGTATTCTTACTATATTTCGGGAACGTAATCGTTAAAGTCGTTCCTTTACTAACGATACTTCTGATTTTTAAACTTCCATGCATCGTCTCAATAATCTTAACAGCAACCATTGTACCTAAACCAGTTCCTTTTGTTTTTGTACTAAAATACGGTTCACCGAATCGATGTATTTGCTCCTGTGACATTCCAACTCCGCTATCTTCAATTCGTATTTCAACTTTACTATTATTGATAGATGAGGAAATACTTAAGGTACCACCATTAGGCATTGCTTCAATACTGTTTTTTATTAAGTTTAAAAAACATTGTTGAAAGTGCTGTTTATTACCAACAATGGTTGCCTCAGAAAAATCCTGTGTAATATGTATCGTATTCATATTACACAATGGCAATATCATATTAATAACTCGATTTAACTCTTGTTTTACTGAAATTTGATCTAATTTTTCTGGAGCAGGTTTGGCAAACGTTAAGTAATCATCGATAATTTCTTGGGCACGATTTAACTCTTCAAGTATATGTTTAATATATTCGTCTCTTGATTCAGGAGTTAAATTTTGTGTTTTTAAAAGCTGTGTAAATCCTTTTACAACCGTTAAGGGATTCCTGACTTCGTGCGATATACTTGCAGCGAGTTGGCTAACAATCTCCATTTTTTCCATTTTAATTAATTTTGAGCGCATTAATACAGCATCTTTAATAACTTCATTTATATAAACAATAAATAACATTAAAGTAGTCGGTAATACCATGAAATAAATAATATACAAATTATTCACTTCAAAATCTGATAAGGTTAATACAATTAAAGTTGTAAATATTGCTAGGAAAAAGGTTAAAAACATGGAAAAAGCTACTTTAAGTTTTCTATTATATGTATTAAATTTTGAAGATGCGAGTGCTGTAACGATGAACATTATTCCGTAAACAACAACTGTCAGCATGTTAAAGCCATAAAATAAAAATCTCGTAATTAATAAAATTGTAAACAATATGATACCGACAGGGAATCCACCATAAAGCGTACCTATTATGACCGGAATTTGTCTTAAATCATGAATACAACTTTCATCCATATAGATAGGGTATCGCATACATAAAATAAGCGGGATACTAGAACAAAGGGTAATCAGTAGTATTTTATATTTCTTTAAATAGTGCCGGCTATCATATATGAAATAAAAAACAAATATACTACATAAAATGTATAGAAGATTATTTAATACGTTTTGATTAATATAAACAAAGTCCATAATATTTGCCTCGTTATTCTGAATTTCCTTTTCATATGTATTATACATGATAACATGTGTTAAGCTGCACGAAACTTGTTAATAAAATTCACTTGTTTTCGCGGTATTTCTAGAAATAATATTTTATTTAACTGCTAGATTTAAAGCTGCTTTTACTATCCAATGCAATAGGAGTATGGAATTATTTAAAATACCATTATCTAGTGCTGATTTATACTATTCTTGAATGTGCATAACATTTAATTTCTGAAGTGCAATCATTCCTATGTTAGTTATAACATGGTGGGGCATGTTGCTACTATAAGAAACGTAGATATTCTTTTCTATACGTTTCATTTTAATTTCTAACCACTGAACCAGATAGTCTTTTAAAGCAAGCTTAGACGGCTCCACAAAAGTCCCTTTATTTAACTCCGTAATTTTTTTCGCCTTCTTTTTTGTCTTATAACCAGTAAACCACTTTTATCTTCTTTTTACTGTCTCTGGATCAGGACCGATATCAATAATGATGCAATATTTATTTCCTCTTTTTCGAATATGTCCTTTCACTTAAAACACTCCTTCATTTGTTTTGAATCATGTTGTATAAGTCTAGTTGTAATTTTGCTGCTATGAAAATTACATAGTTGGACATATCAGCGATGGATATATTTTACCATATATAAACTGAATTGATTATTTAATATATTAGTTGTTTTTTTACAAAAGTTAATTTTATAAAATGATTTTGTATATTTGAAGCAATATTTTTATTTAAAACACCTTATTTGGAATAGTACATCTTGTATATATCATATTTTGTACAATTAATATTTTCTTATTTTAGAAATGATTTTAATTTGGAGTGAGATATATGGAGAGGAAAAAGAAATGGGAAGGATTAAACTCTAAAAATCCATCTGCTGATTCACTGGATTCGAGTTTAATAGGACCGACATTGCCACCGATTTCTTCATTTACTCTACCAACGGGATTTGAATCTGCATTCAGAGCTTTCAAATCTACTGATCAGTCCGTTACTGCTAATACACTGTCTATAGTAACATTTGAAACTACACAATTCGATTTAAATGGTGAATATGATGGTGTATCAACATTTATACCGCAACAAGATGGAGTATATTTAATTATTACTACTATAATTTTTAGTCCTACTGATCATACTCTAAATTATGTGACGGAAGTATTTATAACAGTTAACAGTGCTTTAATAGCAGGAGATGATAGCTTTTTTGGTGGAAATACTGGGCTTTTAAATGCAGTAACAGTTTCTACCATTGTACAATTGAATGCAGGAGATATGGTGCAAGTCCAAGCCGGTAGTACCATAGATGGCGTTATTGCATCTCCGCTTCTTACAAATTTTCAAGCTGCGAGGTTTCCATTACCAGTTCCAAATACATTTTTCTTGTTAAATAATTTATCTGCAGATTGGAGTAAAAGGCCGTTTAGTAGAAAAACATAATTATGTTCATTTTAAAAATAGTGTGAAGAAAATGATGAATTTAAATTAATTTTGTCTATTAAGAATAAGAAAAGCCACTTAGATAAGTGGCTTTTCTTATTTTTAAATTATGGGATATACCTTAGAAGATATCACTCGAATGAATATTACTAAATTAGCAATAAGATACTCAGAGAGATTTAGTCGTGAAGCTAGTCAAATTCGTAATAAAAAAGAGCCATGAGTGGAAAGGTTCATAACTCTTTTTGTAAGGGTAATGATTTTATAGGTAATAATCATCATGAAACCCTAAAAATGTAAGTTGATTAATTTCTATAAAATTTGAATTTTATAGAAAAAGAGCGACTGACAACAGCTAACTGCTTAGCAGGTTCTTTAAGATAAAAAAGAAGAGAATATAGAGGTTCATTCTGATTGTTTGAAGGTAATGAAAGAAAGAATATCACATACTATCGATCTTAATAAAAACTATGTTTGTTTTTCATTTTATTCACAAATAGTTCCAGTTGCTATTCCTGTTGGAGCGAAACCTACTGGGACATTAGTGATAACAGTATTCGTGGCAATATCAATAACAGAAACAGTATTACTACCTTGATTTGTAACATAGGCACGAGTGCCATCAGGTATGATAGTTACCTGATCAGGGGATAAAGCAACAGGAATTGTATCAATCACAGTATTTGTCGCCACATTTATTACCGAAACATTATTGCTAACTTTATTTACAACGTAAATAAGATTTCCACCTGGTGTAATATCTATACCAACAGGTTCGGTACCTACGTTAATTGTATTAATTACGGAATTGGTAGCGGTGTTAATAACAGAAACAGTATTGCTGTTCTGATTCGTGACATACGCACGAGTGCCATCTAGTGTGAAAACGATTATTCTAGGGCGAATGCCAATAGGAATGGTAGCGGTAACTGTGTTAGTAGCAGTATTAATAACAGAAATTGTGTTACTTAATTCGTTTGCAACATATGCAAAGGCTCCGTTTGGAGAAACAGTTATTCCTTGCGGAGCGATACCAACAGGGATGGTAGTGATAACTGTATTAGTAGCAGTATCAATAACGGAAACGGTATCGGAAAAAATATTAGTAACATAAGCACGAGCCCCATTGGGTGAAACTGTTACTTCAAGAGGTGCATTATCTACAGTAATTGTAGCGACTACTGTATTTGTTGCGGTGTTAATCACTGATACTGTATCATCTGCAGGGTCATCGATTGCTCCTGCGTTAGTAACATATACAAGGAAATTACATCCAGGTCCAGGTGGTCCGGTTGGCCCGGTCGGCCCAGGTGGTCCAGGTGGACACTCACAGTCTCCAGTCGGCCCAGGTGGTCCTTCCGGCCCCTGAATACCTTGCACACCTTGAGGTCCAGTCGGCCCTTCTAATCCTTCAGGCCCTTGAATGCCTTGCACACCTTGAGGTCCAGTCGGTCCTTCTAATCCTTCAGGCCCTTGAATGCCTTGCACACCCTGAGGTCCAGTTGGCCCTTCCGGTCCTTCCGGTCCTTGAATCCCTTGTATACCCTGAGGTCCAGTCGGTCCAGGTGGTCCAGGAATTCCCATTCCGGTTCCCGAACCAGTCGGCCCAGGTGGCCCTGGCGGTCCTTGAATGCCTTGCACACCTTGAGGTCCCTGAGGCCCTTCCGGCCCTTCCGGTCCCTGAATCCCTTCTACACCTTGAGGTCCTTCCGGTCCTTGAGGTCCTTCAGGCCCTTGGATGCCTTGCACACCTTGAGGGCCTTCCGGCCCTTCCGGTCCTTCAAGTCCCTGAATGCCTTGCACACCTTGAGACCCCTGAGCTCCTCTAGGTCCAGGAATTCCTCTAGGTCCTGTTGCTCCAGTCGGCCCTGGCGTTCCGATGTTACTCAATAACGAACTATTCAAGATTCCTTGTAAAATTAGGTTGAATGTTTGCTGTAATAAGGGGTCTGATATATTTGAACAACTGATAAGTGAAGACAAGCTTTGGAATAGAAATTGGAGTAACGCTGAGATTTGAGTGAGAGATGCAGTAGGTAAGGAATTGATTAATTGATTTATAGTTCTTATGACTAAATTTCTATTTGGTGTACTTGGTTGTACTGCTATTAATAAATTATTTAATGCCTGTAATGCAGATTGGAGTATTTCTATAGTTGTTGAATTTGGTGTTGTGAAAAAAGAAAGAATAGCTTGATTTAATTGGCTTATTATTTGTAATAATTCTTGTTGTTGAGAACTTGAGAGAAAAACAGGTGTACAGCAATTACTTTGATTACAAGGGGATATAGAAATAAAGCAGGGCTGCTGGAATTTATCACAAGGATTTGGTGAGTTTGATTTTTGATTATATCTCATAAGTAACCTCCTTTTTAAAAAATAAATGTTAGGTAAGTCTAGATAAATTATTTTAGCAACTATGTTTAAAATGTTTGTGGGTATATGTTTAATGTTTTTTTCTTCAAAGTATATGTAAACAAAATGGAGATGTTCTTAGGGGACGTATAATCAATGCTTAATTACTAATAAAGATTGTAATCATAGGAGGAGAAATGAAAGTTACAAAGTAAAATATACAAGCTATTAAATTTATCCCGCATTAACGGGTAGTAAGATCCCCACCTCAAAATTCAGCGGAAGCAAAGAAGTTAAGTGAGGGATCAACTGCCAATAAAAGCTCCATTGGTTCAACTAATAATAAGTGGGGATAAACACCCCACCAATTATTAAAGTTTCACTTTATAAAATCAACAAAAGCGTTATTTTAGAAAAAAAGGTGACTCAGCAATTCTGTCAGCCGAGTCACCCAGTACTATCGATCCAAATAATATTTTTTTATATGTAGTTATAGCGGTTTCTTAGCGGCTAACCCAAAATGGCGGTCGAAGAACAAAGAATTTTATTTTAGAAAGTATTAGATTTTACTATGTTAATGCTACAACAGCAAGAGTTAAGCCCAATGTATTTAATGTATTAGAATATGGTCCTACATTAACAGTAAGAGTACTTGTTATACCTAAAGGTGTAGTGAAAATAGCGGGTGCTGATACAGAAGTGAATCCTGCAGTATATCCCAGAGAAGTACCAGAGCCAATGATTGGATTATTATTCAAATACATAGTGATACCTGCCGAATTACCTCCTGGTTGAATGATAACTTGCACTTCATAGATTGCCAAATAGGTTCTTCCACCTTCAAGTAAAACAGTTGTTGGTGGTGTGAATGAGATTGCCGTACCATTAGAATTTACCACGGTATCTAGTGGAATCGCAGAATTTACAGAGACTATTGATGGGGTAGTTTGAACAACATTTAAACTGTTAGCCGTGGGGGATGGACAAGTGCAAGGTTTGTGAATGTTAGAGTTATTATCATTTTGGTAATTCACAAATAATCAAGCTCCTTTGCGTAAGATAATTTTTTATCCTATATAAAACGTAGCCTTTTTGTATCTAAGTTATTTTTAATAAGTTTTTAAAGATAAGTCGAATATTGTTGGTCAGTCAACTCTTAAAAGTATTTGATACTCTGGGATTTTAAAATGCATCTGATAAATATATATGAATGTTTTTTTAAGGACATTACTGTAAGTTAGGAAACATAATAAAATAGTTATTTGGGCATAAAAAAGAGCACAATATATGTGCTCTTGGACAAGAAAGGTAGATTTCTATGAGTGGATGACTCCATACAATAATATATGCTTGTCCAGTTAAAAGGTGAAATGTTTTAATAAAATAGTTATTTGATAGAATTTTGATAAAAAGCGATGATCATTAATTCACTCCTTGACTCATGACAATTGCTTATGTATTGAAAAGTTATTCAGCTATTTGAAATATAGTTTCATTAGGTCTGGAGAATCCATATAGTTTCCTTGCGAACTTTAAAATACCTTCTTCGCTCTCTGTTAAAGTTTTAACATCGTTTTCAAAATAACGTCCTATTAGTTCTAATTCAGACAATTTTTTCTTTTCTTTATTAAGTGTAATTTGTTTTTCTTGAATCATATCTTCTTGTTTGTAAATGCAGATTTGAATGGAAATAACCATAGGTAGCATAAAAGCAAGTGCTAATAACAGACGACGTCTTAGTTTTTTATTCGTTTGTTGATTCTTATTAGGGTTAATTTGTTTTTTTGAGATTGATTGTTGTGGTGTTAAATTTGGGACACTCCCCATTTTAAAGCCTCCATTACTTATGTATAGAATTTAAATTGTTTAAAAGTATTATATATGTTAAATAGATAATTTTGAATCTATTTGGATAAAGGGGGGGATTAAATTTAAATAAAAACGTTATTTGAATAGAGAAGTCCTAGATTTAGGGGGTCTAGGGCTTCAAATCTGAGCATATCTCACACGGCATTATAAAGAGAAAAGAACGTACTGAAGATAACATATGAATGTTTCATAAATGTAATAAAAAAGCGCCCTATGACTAAAATGTATATTGAAAAAAAGGTTCACATCATATTGTATGTATGTTTTTTATGATGGTGCAATTTTGAAACAAAAACGTTATTTGAATTATCAATGCGAGTTTTACATTATTAAAGGAGGGAGAAGGGGGGAATAGAAGTATAATTCTACTTTTCCCTAAGAATAAATAGATTTGATTAAGGTTGAGTTATATTCGTTGTGACACAACTTGCTTCGAAATTATTGTTAAATACAAGTGTACCTTCACCAGTAAATGGCACTCTAATAACTAGATTCTTACTATCATAATCAAATTCTGTTGATAGTGAACGTGATCCGTACTCAACGGAGGAGAATACAAGTTTACCGTTAGAAATATTATAAATAAGAGTTAAACAAAGTGGCTGAGTTAATCCTGTGATAATGCAAGACATTCTATTTAAACCTCCTATCTTCTTCCTTATTAATAGCGTATGCAAATAGTACAAGCTTTGGCACAGTAGAAGCGGATAGGGAATGATGTAAAGATAGAAACTTTTAATAAAAGTGCTATTTTAATCAAAAGGAAGAATGAACATTGAACGTAAAGGAGTACGTCGTTTATAAAAGTGAATCATCTCTATGGATTGGAACTATACAGGAGTACGCTGAGTATATGATCGTACTTCCTGCAACAGTTCGTTTTTATACAAGACCAGTGTATCAAAGTAGAATAGTAAGTCGGAAGAATGCTAGGAATTATATAACTGTTACGGAGGTGAGGAAGATTAATAAAAATTTCATTTTGTAGAGAAATGGTGTGATTAAGTATGGGCATTGAATACGGAATGTTTGTATTAAAAAAGAGCAGACTTTAACCTACACATAAAAGTGCTGGAATTGTTCTAAAGGAAGGAATATCTGAAATATAAATATAATTGAGGGGAGTGAAATAATAATGGAAACTAGTACTTTTTTAGGGCTGTTCTGGGGGTGGATGACGGTTATCGTATCGGGAATACTTTTCGTCCGTCCATCGGTGCTACGTGAGTTAAAAAAATTAGTGGTTGAAGACAGAGGGTTTGGTATTATGTATGGTTTTCTATCGATTTTCCTAGGATTAGGTACTGTAATTCTACATAATGTATGGGTATTCAACTGGCAGGGATTCCTAACGGTTATTGCATGGCTTGCATTATTAAAAGGAATTTACATAATTGCATATCCTGAACCCTCTAAGAAAACAGACTTTGAAGTAAGGATACTATCAACACGTATAGTACTCGCTATCATTGGTGCTTTGGCTTTATGGATGCTTATAGTAATCTATATAAAATAATCTTTTTTTAATAAATAAAAGAGCCTGATATGAGAGAAAAGGCCTTTTCAAAAATTGCAATAGTAGGAAAAAGAAATACTTATATTGTCATCACCCTGTACCATCCATTTTGTTTAAAATATGGGGAGTTAAACTCACACATTAGTACACAATTGGAAATATAATCAGTATGTAAAGAAAGAATATGTGAATTATTTAAACAAAAAGTGCTAACAAGTTTGCAAACGAACTTGCTAACACTTATACAAAATATACATAAATTATCGCTGATATGTCTTCCTCAATAATAGCCATAATAAATTAGAACACACTAGTACGAAACGCTCATAAAACCATTTTTAATTTACATGATAATAGTATAAACTCTATATTTCTTTTAATAATTTAGGGTTATATCTTTTCTGCATTAGATGCTTTTAACCACGCTTCGTAAAATGCTGTAACTGATGCATAACGTTCTGCACGATTTTTATTTACAGCACGATACGCTACCTCATATAATTCCTTACTTGCTTTCCATTTTATAAAAGAACGATCTTTTTCACCGCCTAAAAGTGAGAAAGCCATTGCTCCCATATTAAATACATTTGTTCTTTCATCAATTGTTGCGTTTAGTTCAAATTCCTCTGGTGACATAAAACGGGAGGAACCCCATAGCCGGCCCATTTTATTTATGTAAGGTTTCTTACTGTATAAATCTATATCACAAATTTTTGTTTCTTTTGTATTAAAATTATATAAAATACTACCGTCATAAAAATCTATTGCTACATAGTTTTTCTTTTCTACATAAGTATGGAAAGAAAAAATGGAATGTAAGGAATGAATTCGTTCTATAGCAGATAAATGCCTAAATTTATAAAATGGTGAGTTTGGATTTTTATATTTTTCAGGAGGTGGGAAACTCCAATGCGAATGAAGACATTCACCATCAAACCAATCGAAAATTAATACATATCCAGATTGAACTGGAAAATGATCAATTAGTCTTATGAGCGATTCATGCTTTAAATCTTCATAGATAGTAACTGAATTTTTTAGCCTTTTAATAGCATCACCCGTTGTTCCTTCATATGCAATTGTTTGTGCTCCTGCGTATTTGATAAATTTCTTGTGACCATCTTTTTCTACACCAAAACTTATATTACCTGAGTCTTGCTGGTCAAAAACTGCAAATACGGTCCCTAATTTAATAAGCCAATCAAAATTATGATATTCTTTTAATTGGAATGTTACACTATTTAACTGAATTTCGACGGAATTATCTTTCATAGCTTACCTCACATTTAATATAATTAAGTTGTACATTCCACTATTCGACATATTTTATGGAAATCCTATGCTAACAATATTGAATTTTATAAATATAATGATAAATACTTATAAAGAGGTGAATACAATGGATCAACAAATTGTTATTAAACCGTATCAAAAAGACTGGGTTGAAGAGTATATAAAAGAAAAAGAGAAATTCTGTTCCTTGTTAGGACAAGAAATAATTGCTGTTGAACATATAGGAAGCACAGCAGTAGAAGGATTAGGAGCTAAACCTCTTATTGATATGATGATTGGCGTAACAGAACTGCAAATAACTGAAAAGTGGATTGAAGTTCTATCGGAAATTGGATATGAGTATGTTCCAAAAGATGCAACCAATTGGCGTTTTTTTAGAAAAGGAAAGTGGAGAGCGGGTACTCATCATTTGCATGTTTATATTTATAATAGTGACGAATGGAGGAACAATATTTTATTTCGTGACTTTCTAATAAGCCATGAATGGGCACGTAAAGAATATAGAGAATTAAAAGAGATACTTGCTATTACATATGCTTTTGATCGTGTTTCATATACAAAGGCAAAAGCGCCGTTTATTCGAAAAATATTAGAATTGGCTAGAACTCAATGAATTTATAGATTCTTATCTAACTAGTTTTGAAACCTCTTCCTACACTTTTTATAGGGAGGGGATTTTTTGTTTTTTCATGACTAAATATATAATTTCTAATTATTGGAGGCAAACTATTTTATTTATTTTGATATTTCTAGTACATTGGAAATATTAAGGGGGAATTAAGCAATGAAAGCTATTGTACATCAATATAAAAAAGGATTAGAGGGAGTAGGATATAAATTTTCACCTAAGATAAGTCCTAGTGCAGGTGAAGTAAAAGTAAAGTTAAAAGCTGCCGGGTTAAATCATAGGGATTTATTTATTATAAATAATAGAAAAGAAATGGATCTACCATTAGTAATAGGGTCAGATGGATCAGGAATTGTTACAGAAATAGGAGAAGGAGTTTCAAATATTACACTACATACAGAAGTTATTATTAATCCTAGTATTGGATGGGAACATGCTACTGAAGTACCGGAGTTACCGGAAGTGCTAGGTGGGCCGAAAGATGGAACGTTTGCTGAATATGTAATTGTACCAGTTGAAAATGTTGTAGAAAAGCCGTCATATCTTACTTGGGAAGAATCAGGTGTTTTATCTTTATCCGCATTAACTGCATACAGAGCGCTTTTTACTAAAGGTAGATTGAAGCGCGGCGAACACGTTTTAATTCCGGGAATAGGCGGTGGTGTTGCTACATTTGCCATGTTATTCGCGAAAGCAATTGGCGCAAAAGTGAGTGTTACTTCAAGGGTAGAGAATAAAAGGGAACTTGCTGCGAAATATGGTGCAGATATTTCTTTTCATAGTGCCGGAAATTGGGGGGAGAGCTTACAAGGTGAAAAAGTAGATTTAATAATAGATAGTATAGGTCCAGCAACTTTTTTGAAATATTTTGATGTATTAAAACCAAACGGAAGAATCGTGAATTTTGGTGCAAGCTCAGGAGATAAAATTGAATTACCATTACGCGCGCTATTTTACAATCAAATTGATATTATGGGAACATCCATGGGTAGCCGTGAGGAATTTAATGAGATGATAAAGTTTATAGAAAAACATCAAATTAAACCAATTATTGATAAAGTTTACTCGTTAGAAGAAGCAATTCGAGCACTAAGCCGTATGGAACGTGGAGAACAATTCGGAAATATTGTACTTCAAATGAATTAAAAAATATGATTTTACAATTAGTATATTTAAATGAACATGTTATGTATTCCAAACATGAAAAAAATACGAATCGCCTTATTATAAAGGTTTACGAACTTTATACATAAATAGCGTATAAAATTTGTTTTATAATTGTCACATGAGCAATAGTAAAATGAGAATTAGATGAGAAAAGTTTAAGCCCATTTTCATAATGGTATTGTATACTGTGTAAATCAAGAACACTTGTAAGTAGGGAGAGAGTATTATGAATTACACAGTATTTCGGTGGTTTAATAATTTTGCTGATTCATCCAAACTATTTGATACGATAATGGTTGCTATTACAAATAGCGCTGCATACGTAGCCGTTCTATTTATGCTTATCTTATGGTTTAATAATGGAAAGAAAGAGAATGCAATTAGAAAACAATATACAGTTTTATATACGACGCTTTCGGTTATTATTGCATTAGTAGTAAATGTTCTTATACACGCAGTATATTACCATCCGCGTCCGTTCGTATCACATGATGTACACCAATTAGTGCCACACGCAGCAGATTCATCATTCGTTAGCGATCATTCTGTACTTGTATTTTCAATCGCCTTCGTATTTATTCTTAGAGGAGAAAAACTGAAATATATCGCGCTATTATGGGCAGTGCTAGTCGGTATATCACGTATGTACGTAGGTGTTCATTATCCTTTAGATATACTTGGTGCAGCATTCTTAACGCTTATTACGAGCGCTTTAGTAATGCAAAGTACACGTATGTTTGAACCAATAGCGAAACTTGTATTCAAAATGTATGCATTAGTAGCGAGACGAATTCCTTTCTTAGCGAAATATAATCATATCACGTAATTTTCTTATAAAAAGTTCCCCTTTGGACATCCAGAGGGGAACTTTTTTATAGGAAATACGAAAAGAGTGTAGAGTGCTCTGTAATCAAGTTGTACTGATTAATATTCTGAAATTTCACGCACCGTATTTAATATATATAAAATAATGACACAAAATAACAACAGTTAGTTTCGTATTGTTTTAAAGGAATTAAAAAGAAAACTTCGAAACATATAGTATCGTAAACAAAAACTACAAATTATAAAACGCATCTTCGTACGAATCCATTCCAAAAGAGAGGAGATAAGTATGCAAAAACTTCAAACGAATAAAGGCGCTCGATATATGATGATTGCTTTTATTGTTTTGTTTCTTATTATGATTTTGCGTATAGTCTATATTCAGGCAGTAGGAGTCGTGCATAATGTAAATGTAAAGGACCTCGCGGATGAACAACATAATAAAAAAGGTGTTTTAGAAGCGAATCGTGGCACTATCTATGACCAAACGGGAAAGGTGTTAGTACAAGATTCTACAACGTATCGAGTTGTTGTGAATTTAAAAGGAAAAGATAAAGTGAAAAATAAAGATGAAACCGCACAACAATTAGCCGATGCGCTTGAAATTGATAAAGAAGAAGTATTAAAAAACTTTCATGAAGGGCGTACGCAAGTTGAAATTGGGAAAATTGGTCGGAACTTATCTAGGGAAAAGAAGGAAAAAATTAATGATTTAAAAATACCAGGTGTATCTTTTATGTCGGAAAAAGCAAGAGTGTATCCGAATGAAGACTTTGCATCCTATATACTGGGTTTTGCTAGACCAGATGATAAAGGGAATACGGAAGGGAAGTTTGGGCTTGAAAAGTGTTTGGATAAATATTTGCGCTCGACAAACGGGAATATAGAATATGTGGGTACACGAAGGGGGATTCCGCTTACAAATGATATAGGTAAAGTAGAACCTGCTAAAAATGGGAATAACGTGTATTTAACGCTTGATAAACAAATTAATAGCTTTTTAGAAGAAGCGATGAACAAAGCACAAGAGCATTATGATCCTTCTATGTTAATTGGCATTATTGCTGATCCAAAAACAGGAAAGGTTTTAGCGATGTCTAGTAAGCCTAGTTACAATCCTAATGTAGGTGATATCGAATACTTTTTAAATGATCCGATTGCAAATGCATATGAACCAGGTTCAACTATGAAAGTTTTTACGTTAGCAGCTGCCATTAATGAAGGTGTATATAACGGAAAAGAATATTTTCAATCTGGAAAATATTCCGTTGGTTCCTCTGATATAAAAGATCATAATGGTGGATTTGGATGGGGATCAATTACATTTGATGAAGGTTTTGAAAGATCATCAAACGTAGCTTTTTCTATTTTAGAAGATCAGTTACTGAAACCAAATAAATTTAAGCAATATATGAATAAATTTGGATTCAATCAAAAAACAGGAATAGATTTACCTGGAGAAAGTAAAAATACTTTATTATTAAATACGCAAATTCAACAGGTTACAACTTCTTTCGGTCAAGGTTCTACAGTAACTCCGATTCAATTAATCCAAGCGGCTACTGCTATAGCAAATGACGGGAAAATGATGCAACCATATATCGTTGATAAAGTTGTAAATCCAACAAATAAAGAAGTTATTATGGAAAATCAACCGAAAGAAATTGGGAATCCGATAAAAAAAGAAACAGCGGACAAGGTTAGAAGCTTAATGGAGCGTGTTATAACATCTTCAAAAGGAACTGGTACAATGTATAAAGTGGATGGTTATCCAATTGGAGGTAAGACAGGAACAGCACAAATACCGAATCCTGAAAACGGCCAATATATGGAAGGGAAAGAGAATTACATTTTCTCCTTTTTAGGAATGGCTCCAATTGATGATCCGGAGTTAATCGTATACTTAGCTATTAAGCAGCCAAAGTTAAAAGGAGATGAGTATGGAGCTCAGCCTCTTGCTGAAATATTTAAACCTGTTATAAAAAACAGCCTTGAATATTTAAAGGTGAAACCGTATACAGAAAAACAAATAGCTGATGCAACGAAGCAATCTCAATTAAAAGTACAAAATTATGTAAATCAATCGATGGGTACAGCAGAGAAAAGTGTAGAAAAAGAGAAGCTACAGCCAATAATTTTAGGAGAAGGAAAAATAATAAAACAATATCCACAGTCTGGCGAGGTCATGAGTGAAGGGGATCGTATATTTTTATTAGGGAATAACGCACAAATGCCAAATGTAAAAGGTTGGTCCATGCGTGATATTATGTATTTCTCTAAGCTTTTGAAATTAGATTTGAAAACTTCTGGTACAGGTTATGTAACGAGCCAAAGTATTGAAAAAGGACAAAATTTACAAGAAGGAGATACACTAGAACTAGAATTAGAACCGCCGTTACAACCGTTAACAGAGGCGAATACGAATTAATTCAAACTTGTTGAAGAACCTATATCCAATAGGTTCTTTTTTAAAAATTTATGAGTAATTTCACGCACCGTATTTTTTAGAAAAAATAATAAATAAAATACTTAACAGTTACTAAAACAAAAAAACTTACATATATTGAAATTAGAACGATTGTTCAATTTTTGTATTAAACGATGGAAGGAGTCTACATTGAATAAAAGACGATATGATAGTGATTTAGCCAAAGAAATAATAGGAGAAAAAGCGATAGAGTTATTTTCCTTAAAAGGGTATACAAAAACCTCCATTGATAACATTGCTAAAGCCTCTGGTTATAGTAAAGGACATATATATTATCATTATAAAAATAAAGAAGAATTATTTGTTTATTTAGCTAAAGACAGTATGAAAAACTGGCATGATAAATGGAAAATGGCAGAAAAACAGTATACAAACGCAACTGAAAAATTATATGGAATGGCTAAATTTGTACTTTATAATTACAAAACGCCGTTATTAAGAGCGGGGCAAGAACTTGCCTCTGATCCGAGCACGAATCCTTCTACAGTTCAACAACTTTATGGTTTAGCTGTTGTCCCTTTAAAGGCATATCAACAAATTTTAGATGAAGGTATAAAAAGTGGTGAGTTTTATATGAAAAATGTTGAGGGTTCATGCCTTTTATTAGGTTCATGGCTAGGTGGATTATGTCAATTCATTCATTCAATTGAAATGGAGAAATTAGAAGTTTTATTTGAAGAAGCTATTAAAATTTTTTTACTCTCTATTTCAAACAAATATATGTAGCGTGACACGCGAATTAGAACGATTGTTCAAATCCTTACACTCGTCCGTTTTCATTATATGTATAAACAACAGGAGGTTATTTATATGGATGAGCAAAGAGTCGCAATTATAACTGGCGGCGCTTCTGGTATTGGTAAAGCTTTAGCCATTCAATTAGCAAATAAAGATATATTTGTAATTATCGCTGATATTAATGAAGCCTGTGGCCAAAACCTTGTGAATAATATAAAAAATAATAATCAACTAGCTAGGTTCGAATATTTAGATGTTACTAACGCTGGATCCGTAGAAGAACTTATTATAAAAATAGTTAATGAGTTTGGTAGAATTGATTATATGTTTAATAATGCAGGAATTGCTATGTATGGAGAAGTATACGATATGTCTTTGGATGATTGGAAACATATTATTGAAATAAATTTATTAGGAGTAATTTACGGAACACAATTGGCTTACCAATTCATGAAAAAACAAGGATTTGGTCATATCATTAATACTGCTTCTGCAACTGGTTTAGGACCAGCTCCCCTTTGTACCGCGTATGCAACAACCAAACATGCTATCGTAGGTTTAACAACTTCATTACATTATGAGGCGGAAGAATACGGTGTAAATGTAAGTGTGCTTTGTCCAACTTTTGTAGATACACCCATATTTAAAAAATCAATTGCAATTAATATGAATAAGAATCACATTATAAAACAACTAAAAACAAATAAGCCAATTTCAGCTGACAAGTTTGCTGAAATTGCACTGAAAGCTATTCATAAAAATAAATTAGTAATTTGTCCAATGCCATTAAAAAAAACGATGGACGTATTCTTTACTTTATTTCCTTATCTTCATAAAAAGCTAATGCGTTTCGTATGTCGAATTGGTCGTAAAGCAAAAATGACGGAAATATAAATATCTGATTATTTTTTATTTACAGTTAAAAATAATTGTGATAATATGGAAAAAATCAAATGCAGTGAAGAGAAGAGTAATAAAATGAATTTTTCACAGAGAGCTCCATTTAGCTGAAAAGGAGTAAAAATTCTTTATTGAACCAAGCCTCTGAGCAGCGCATCGGAACCTATTATTAGGGGATGGTGTGACGGGAGCTCCCGTTATAGAGCTATGGTATAAGCATGAGTTAGAATGCAGTACCTGATAAGGTTAATATGGTGACATATTAACAAACTAGGGTGGCACCGCGATGATAAATCTCGTCCCTAAGATTAAAAGTCTTGGGGGTGGGATTTTTTTATTGTTTTAAAACAATTTGGAAAGCGGGGGCCAAAAATGAAAAACTTTCTTAAAGATTGGAAATATCCTTTATTACTACTGTCCGGTGTTGGTATTGCGAATTTAGGAGCATGGATTTACTTAATAGCATTGAATGTACTTGTCTATCATATGGGCGGATCAGCCTTAGCTGTTGCTGCTTTATATGTAATAAAACCATTAGCCACTTTATTTACAAACGCTTGGTCTGGGAGTATGATTGATCGTTTAAATAAACGGAAATTAATGATTCACCTCGATATATATCGTGCGTTATTTATCGCTATTTTACCTTTACTTCCGTCACTTTGGATTGTTTATGTATTTGTATTCTTTATAAGTATGGCCAGTGCAATTTATGAGCCAACTGCTATGACGTATATGACGAAATTAATTCCAGTAGAACAAAGACAACGTTTCAACTCATTACGTAGTTTAATAGGATCTGGTGCATTTTTAATTGGTCCAGCGATAGCAGGGGTTTTATTAATTGCGAGTACACCAGAGATTGCTATATATATAAATGCTATAGCATTTCTGTTATCAGGATTCATTACATTACTTTTACCTAATCTTGATAAGAAAGAAGCTTCGGATACAACAAGTAATACATTATCTCTTACAGTATTAAAAAAAGATTGGAACACTGTTATAAATTTTAGTAGAAAACATGTGTATGTCGTATGCGTGTACTTCTTATTTCAAAGTATGTTCGTATTAGCAACCGCTACTGATTCACTTGAACTATCGTTTGCGAAAGAGGTATTACTACTAACAGATAGTGAATATGGTTTTCTAGTTAGTATAGCTGGTGCAGGATTTATTTTAGGTGCCATAACAAATACAATTTTGTCAAAGAAATTAGCACCTTCACTTCTAATTGGAATAGGATCATTATTCATTACAATTGGTTATTTAATTTATGCTTTTTCAAATGTATTTTTAATAGCTGCTATTGGATTCTTTATTTTATCTTTCTCTATGGCGTATGCAAACACAGGATTTTATACCTTTTATCAAAATAATGTCCCTGTCCATATCATGGGACGGATTGGGAGTATATATGGGCTTGTGATTGCTGGCATCACCATTTTAATTACGATTTTGTTCGGAGTTGCAACTCAATTTATTTCTATACAACTTGTGGTTATTGTAGGCTCATTGGTAATGCTGCTTATAACTATCATATTGTGTGTATTTACTTTATTGCCCTCACATTCTAAAGTGCATTCCTCTGAGTCAATCAATTCAAAATAGTAATCTTGGTTTTGATTTACGGTATTCAATTGGAGGGTTTACCCTCCTATATATGGAAATATAAGAAGGGTGAACAATATTGATAAACGAGGGTGGTTTTTGTAATGAAAACAAAAGATCAAATAGACAGCATTGTAAAAGAAATGCATCAGCATATAGATTTCTCTGGGATAATTTTAGTAAAAGAAGAAAAAGGCTTAGTCTATGAAGAGGCGTTTGGTTACGCAAATCGCAATGAATGTATAAATAATACGCTACAAACAAGGTTCGGAATTGCCTCCGGTTGTAAAATATTCACTGCTATCGGTATCTGTCAACTTGTTGAGAAGGGGATAATTACTTTTCAAACAAAGTTAAAAGAGTGTTTACGTATAAACTTTCCAAACTTCAATGAAGATATTACAATACATCACCTTTTGACGCATAGTTCGGGTATTCCAGATTATTTTGATGAAAGTATTATGGATAACTTCGAAGATCTTTGGGAACAAACTCCTATGTATCTATTAAAAAATTTAAAAGACTTCTTACCATTATTCCAAAGCAGAAATATGATGTTTGCACCTGGAAGTAAGTTTCACTACAATAATGCAGGTTTTATCATACTGGGATTAATAATCGAAGAACAGACAGGATTTGAATTTACGGAATATATAGAAAAAAACATATTCAATCCAATTGGTATGAATGATTCTGGCTATTTTTCTTTAGATAGTTTACCAAGACACACAGCTTTAGGATATATAAAAGACGAAATTAACCAAAATTGGAGAACAAACGCCTACTCTATACCAATAAAAGGTGGTTCTGATGGTGGTGCTTTTATTACTGCGCCAGACATGCTGAAATTCTGGGAAGCGTTATTTAACTATGAAATCATAAGCCGAGAATATACAAACATGCTTTTAACTCCTCATATGCAAGTAAATAATAATCAGTCTTACGGCTATGGAATATGGATTGAAACAAGAGAAAACAAGATATTCAAATATCATGTAATGGGATATGATCCAGGAGTCAGTTTTCGCTCAGCCGTATATCCAGGCTTAGGTATTACAGTAGTTATTCCGTCAAATAAAGGAGCGGGTCCTGAAAAGATAATGAAAGAATTAGAAAACTCTTTTTCATAAGGTTAAAAGAGTTTATGAACGCATTAATAAATGCAAAAAAGACGTACTATTTATTTGTACGTCTTTTTTGCATAAACAATGCTTAAAACTGATGGGAAATCACATTCTATATTTTATAATTTTTATTAGCTAGTATATTTAAAGTATGGAATGAAAAGAAGCGAATATAATTTTCAAATGTAAACAAGTAAATAGGAGGACTCTAAATGGATATTCTATTTGTTATTCTACTTGTTGTTTTTATAATGATATTAATGCAAGGTAAAGAATATAAAGTGAATATTAATCGTATTTGGTTCATTCCGACTTTGCTGTGCTTTGCGACAATCCAGTCTATTATTCATATGGGACAATTAACTATATTGAAAGTATTACTATTCGTTGTAATGCTGGGGATTGGATTGGGTCTTGGAATGATTAGGGGAAAAGTTTTAACATTTCGATTAGATAGTGAAACAGGTCATGTATTACGAAAAGGAAATTGGTTAAGTACAACTATTCTACTTGCCATTCTAGGTACGAAGGTTTTGATTAAACAAAGTATGTTTTCTAGCAGTACTCACTATACATTAATGGTTGTAACAAATACCTTTTTATGTATCACATTAGGTACTGTAATTAGTAAACGATATTATATTTGGAAAAAATATAATGAATTAATACAAAAAACATGAAAGTATTCATCCATTGTTTAACAGCGCCGTGAACGGTAATACTAAATAACATTGAACTTTTACAACAAGGGATGATAATATGATATTCATTTATACAGATTTTGGCGGAACACATTCAACTTCACTTGCTGCAGCTTATCATTTAAATAAATTACCAACGGATCGCAAGTTAACGAAAGAAGAAATTTTGAATGTAGATTACTTTAATAAATTGAAAACAGAAGATATGGGCAAAATCATTTTTCATGGAATAGACGAAAATGGTAATCCGGTTTATACAATTGGATGTGGTGCATCAAAAGTCGTTGTACCTGCGATGAAACATTTAGGAGAGATTTTGCAAAAACATTATCAAAGTCATGAAAAGATTATTTTTTCTAATACATCACCAACAGTGCCTTTACCAATGACTTTCGGTGGTCTGTTTTCTAGAAGATTTCACATCGACTTCATCGGCGTACCGTTACTCGTATGGGGAGCGAAACTTTGCTGTGATAATATACAAAGGCTTGTTAGTTATACAAAAGAAGCTGGCCGATTAACGAATGATTATGTTGTAATTTTAGATAATGAAACTTTTAAATAGTATATGATAACAAGAAAATCGAGCAAATTCCTTGATTTTCTTTTTTATTTGTGAAATAGACAAGAAATAGTCACATTTAATATGCATCTACTATAGCCAAAACAATAAAGTCCTGTTACTATTACAGGGATATTCTCTTTTCGTAACATAAATATATAGAAAAGTCAGAAAAGAGGAATTGAATTAAGGGAGGAACAACATGAAGCGTGTTGCTTGGATTACTGATAGTACAACTGCGAGTTTTAAAACAGAAGGAGATAACTTTGTTATTCCAATTGAAGTTATTATTGATGGTGTGTCGTACAA
The DNA here is from genome assembly GCF_038005805.1 of Bacillus sp. FSL R9-9497. Lineage (NCBI taxonomy): Bacteria > Bacillati > Bacillota > Bacilli > Caryophanales > Bacillaceae > Bacillus > Bacillus sp. FSL R9-9497. The sequence continues at coordinate 2,587,042 of NZ_JBBOTY010000001.1, forward strand.
AGATTGTGAAGAAGGTGTGCGTGAGCGCGTCTATAATGCGTTAAACGAAGGTAAAACTGTCACTACATCACAACCTAACATAGGGGAAATGGTAGAGTTATTTTCGAAATGCAAAGAAGAATATGAAGAGGGATTTGCAGTTGCTATTAGCGGAAAAGTAAGTGGAACTTATCAAAACATGAAGTTAGCTGCAGACATGGCAGGTTTCCCATTAACGGTATTGGATAGTGAAACAACAAGTTATCCAATGGATGAACTAATTAGAAAAGCGAAATCGTTATACAATGATGGTATGACGTTACAAGATATACACAAAACATTAGTAGATGAAAAAAGAAGACCTTTCCACGTATTCCCGAAAAGTTTAAAAGGCCTTTACGCAAGTGGACGTGTAAAGGGAGTTCAATTTTTACTTGGAAGTTTATTAAGTGTCAACTTAATATTAGAAGTAAAAGGTGGAGAGCTTTTACTTGAAAAGAAAGTTCGCAAAATCCAAAAATGTCGAGAATACATTAAAAATGAACTCGAAAAAGAATTACCAAAAGTACTTCATATGTTCCATGCTAACGATAAAGATGGAGCTGAGGAATGGATTTCAGATATTAGAAAAGCATTCCCTGAAATGGACTTTAAACTATATCCATTACCAATTTCATTTGCGGTTCATGCAGGTGAAGGTACAATAGCAATTAGTTATTAAGAGGAAAACCCGTGAATAATTCACGGGTTTTTTATTTAATTAAATTGAAATTGGAGGCATATCACGTCGCCATCAAACAAAAAGGCTCATTTTATTGTTTTGAGGAGCAACCAATCCCTCAACTTGATTTGAAATTAAAAATATAAACCTTTGCCTACTGGCTGAACAGTTTCTAGAACAGTATCGACCATTTCTTCATTGATTAGGGTTCTTATAATCCAGGCTGAGAGATCTTGAGCAGCAAAACAGCCTGCAGCAGTCGAGATATTTCCTTCGTTTACGAAACTTTGTTCAATAACGTCTACATCAAATTCTTTAAGCTGTTCTACTACGGACGGATATGTAGTGGCTTTCTTACCTGTTAGTAATTTTTTAGCTCCTAGTAGTAATGAACCAGAACACATAGATCCTATTAATTGTCTTTGAGGATCTACATGAATGCTATTCAGATACTCTTGATTTTTATATAAATTTTGTACACCCTTACCACTTGCAAATATTACAGCGTCAGCAGACGGAATATCAGATATGCTTCCTGTCATGGGAATACGTAAGCCAGACATGGATATATGAGTTTTTCCCGTTCCTAATAGTTGAACGTCCCAATCAGAAATACCGCCAACTAAACGTACACGATTTAATAAATCCCATGGTAGAAAAACATCTATATCAGTAAAGTTATCAAAACAGACTATTGCAATTTTCATTTTCTAATCCCTCATTCCGTATGTATGTCCCCTAATTTAGAATATAAACTGCTCCTTTTTATGTTCTATATTAAGTTGTAAATTCCTGTATATTCTATGCGATGGAAATTTAATTAAATAAAAGGATTATACACCTATAAAATATGTGGCATTCAAATATCCCATACATAACGTAAATAATGTTGTTTCGAAAGTTTAAAGGGTTTTTAAATATAAAAATAGAAATCTATATAAAAAAATATATAAATGGTAGTGATGCTATGAAAATAGGTAAATTTGGAGAATTAAATAACATAAGTATTGATACAATTAGACATTATATGGACCTGGGTCTCATTATTCCTGAAAAAAGGGGAGGGCATTATTTTTTTGATGAGTATTGTCAAATAGATTTAGAACTTATATTACATTACAAAGATCTAGGATTTAGCTTGAATGAAATTAAAGAACTATTTTTTTATAAAAATTTAGCGAAATCTATGAATTACGAAAATGATACTTTTTACCAATCTTTATTTAAATTGAAATATGACAAGATGGAACAGGAAATAGAGCTTTTGGGGAAGAGGCGGGATAAATTAAAGGAAGTGTTACATAATTTATCTATAGAAACTGAAATTTCGAGTTCAATTTTAGGGGTAGATTTAAAAGTACTTCATTTATTTAAATGTGTTAAGTGTAACGGAAATTTAATTCTTGAAGATGGCATTATCAATAAAAATCAAATTATTGAGGGAAAGTTAATTTGTAATTGTGGTGAAGAATACGCGATTATTTCAGGGGTTTTAACAGCTGGCAACTCATTGAAAGCGTGTGAAAAGACATCACTTGAAGATTCTATTTCGGATTATATCCATGAAACTGATACTGCTTTTTTGGAAAATGTTCAAAGAGGAGGAGAATGGGCGAAAAAGAAACTAATGCAACTAGATTTAAATGAAAAAATACTACTTGATTTAGGATCTGGTATTGGGTTCTTTTTACGAAATATTTATGAAGAACTACCGGAAGAGTGTTTATATATTGCTGTTGATCGAGATTTGAATAAACTTTTACTTTTAAAAGATGTAATTGAGAGAAGAAATGTGAAAAGAAATATTGTATTTATCTGTGCCGATTTTCTAAACATACCTATTCAGAATTATTCTATTGATATTGTAATTGATCAATCAGGTACAAGTAATTATAGTTTTGAACATGAGGAGTTCTTATTGTGCGAATTAAATTCCTTTTTTAAACACAATAGTTATTTATTAAGTTCGTTTATTTTATTTAATAAATTTAGTATAAATAGCCAAATTGCACCTAGACTCAGAGTGAATTTTACATCTGTAAAAGTAACGAAAGAAATCCAAAGTTTACAGTTTCAATCGATTGATGAAAGTACTTCAAATTATTTGACACGAGGAGGAAAGTACGAGGATTTCTTTGTTCAAGGAGAAGAAATTTATACATATTCATTTTTCGGAAAAAGATAAGGGCAATCCCGTCAAAAAAAGTCCGGTTTTATAACTGGACTTTTTTGACGATTTATATTTATACTCTTTGCGATTAAAAGACAAAGAGTATGTTAATCTACATGTTTAGCACTCACATGACACTCTCTTGTCGATGTATGTCTAGTAAGAGAAAAGATAGCCAAACCTAAAGACAATAGAACTAGAGATCCACCAACCCAGGCCATATTGGCGACATTATGTACTTGTTTTAAAGCTATACCTCCAACTGCAGAGCCGAGTGAAATTCCTATTTGTAGGGCTGAATTATTAAAACTTTGCTGTATATCTGACGTATCCGGGGCAGTTTGGATTAAATAACTTTGTTGAGGTGGTGCAAGCCCCCAACTCAATGCAGCCCAAACTATCATAACAGGAATAAATAGGATAATAGAAACTGCCGTAAACGGTAATATAAATAAGATTAGAGCAAATAGAGTAATAACTATCACAATACTTTTTTGAGCGCCTATTTTATCTGATAATACACCGCCAAACGCTCCGCCACTTACTGCAGCTATACCAAACACTAAATAAAATATGCTAATCCAATAAGGGCTTAGGTGAAACTTATTTTCTAAAAAAGGAGTAAAATAAGCATATAAAGTATAGTGTCCTGCTAACATAAACATGGTAGCTAGATGGGCAGATCCTAGTTTAAGACTACAAACGGCCTTTAATTGGATAGATAAAGGAGTTCGGTTTTCCTCTCCAGGTATTTTATCTAAAAATACTGAAATTAAGATAATAGACCCCAATGATAAAATAGCTATACATAAAAAAATAATTCTCCAGCCAAATGTGTTTGAAATTAATATGCCTAGTGGTACTCCTAGTACAAGTGAAGAACTAATACCCATATAAATTAATCCTAATGCTTTTGCTCGATAAGCGGGATTAACAATTTTAGCTGCAATTGTTAGGGAAAGTACTACAACTAAAGCAGTACTCATAGCAGTTAAAATTCTTGCTATCATCATAAAAGTAAAGTTCGGACTAAAATAAGTAAGTAGATTACCAATTAGAAAAATGTAAAGTGAAATAATATATAATTTTTTTCTTTCCACTTTACTTGTGAAAATCAATAATACAGGACCTGCTATTGCATAAGTAAAGGCGAAAATTGTAATTAATTGACCAGCGAAACTTAATGAAACATTAAAATCTTTAGCGATGTCTGGCAATATTCCTCCAACGATAAGCTCTACAAGACCTACCGCTATCGTTGCTAAAGCTAATATAAATACTTTGAAATTCATTTTTTATATTCCCTTCTCTGCATTATTTACCGTAGAACAAAAAAAACTCCTGACTACAAACGCTAAAAGACGCATTTTGTAGTCAGGAGTTGTTGGTTCCTGGTAGAGACCCCCAAGCCATATTCTTGGAGTTATACATGATTCTCATATGTAATTAATCAACGTAATAGAAGATACCATATTATTTTTTAGATTTCAATAAAAAATTTGCATTTGTACATGTGATCTTATTAATCATTTTATTTTTTATCGTTGTAGGATGCACTAATATCTTCAGTTGATGTGCACGGGGTTAACCCCATCTTTTTTCATTTCTTTGTAGTAATTTTTAAACACAGTGTATTGATATTGGGTTAACCCGAGAATTTACACTTTATGTAATACAAAGAAAAGTGAGGGGAAAGTGATGGGAAGTTTACGATTACATATAGAAAATAAAAAAAGAAACCAAGAACTAAGAAATATTTGTTTATATTCAATTGCAAAAACAGTATCACTATTCGGTAGCTCTATTTATAGTTTTGCATTAGGATTGTATGTTTTACAAATAACCGGATCTGCGTTAAATTTTGCGATTACGCTCATATTAGGAACAATTCCAATGATTGTTATGAATCCATTTGCTGGTGTCATTGCTGATAAGGTTGATAAAAAGAAACTCGTCGTTTGCATGGATGTATTAAGCGGGTGCTTATTAATAACTGTTTATATATTAAGCAACTATTATGGATTAAACTTATTCATTATTTATACTACTACCTTTCTTATGACAGTATTTACAACGTTTTTTGGAATAGGATTAGAGGCCGTAAAACCGAATATGGTTACTAAAGAACGGTTAATGAGTATTAATTCTATAAGTAAAATTATCGATTCTATATCTTTAATTTTAGGGCCTATGTTAGGGGGCATTGTTTTTGCAGTCTTTGATATAAAAACTTTTATCATTATTAACGGCATTTCATTTATCCTTTCGGCTATATCCATATTGTTTATAAACTTTAAATTGTGCGAGCAAAACATAAATGAGGAATGTTCAATTAGAGAAATTAATTTTATTGAAGATATAAAGGAGGGATACTCTTACTTATTGGAGCGGAAAAGCTTAAAAAATACTTTTAGTATTTTAATTTCACTTAATTTCTTTTTAGGCTTTGCTGTAACTGTTCCATTGCCATACATTATTAACACAGTTCTCAATCTTAGTTCTAAGCAATTTGGTATGATTCAAGGGACTTTTCCGATAGGTATGATAGTTGGTGCAATATTAGTAAAAAAGATAACTGATTGTTTTTCTTATTCTTATCTATTGAAGAAAATAAGTTTTATGTTGGCAATTTTTATGATAGTTTCAGGAATACCTGTTTTATTTAAATCTATTGTAGTAAATAATTTGGTATATGTTACTACGTATTGCATGATTATGTTCTTTTTAGGATTTATGATAGCACAAATTGATATTCCTTTAATGTATTTCATGCAAAATGAGATTCCTGAAGAATATAGAGGAAGAGTTCTTAGTATTGGATTAAGCTTAGGTAAAATAATGCAGCCAATAGCACTTGCAATATCAGGACTATTATTAAATTTTATTCCAGCCTATACGCTTCCCATTGCAGGGGGGATTGTATTTTTTATTTTGAATAAAATTTTAGCAAATAAGTTAAATTTAGAAATTTATTCAAAAGATTATAGTGTTTAACGTAACTTAAAAAGCGCAGGATTAGAATCCTGCGCTTTTCTATCGTAATTCAGCTGTTTTTCTAATAACGATCTTATCAATTTCATCTTCTTCATCACCAATAAATAATCCTCGTTCTTTTAAATATGCTTCAAAATATAAATCTGCTTCAGCGCGTTCGTCATATGGCTTTACAGAGAGAACGAAACCTAATTTGTTTTGTTCTTCTAAATGAGAAGTGGAGATGTAAGCCGGTACATTATGGCGTAAAAAGAGTTCTTTAACCGGAATAATCATATCTTTCATTAATTTCGTTAGCATACCCATTTCAAACTCGAAATTAAAGCGATCTATACTAGATAAATCAGCGAATACTACACCGATAAAACCTGTATTAAATACTTCTTGATATTCTACATCTTCGTCATGGCCGCCGTAAAAATTCTTTTCGATTAAATAATTGACAAAATAAGAAACGCCATCACTTTGTTCAAATGGTTTCGTTGAAAGAACAAAGCCAATTTTCTTTTGTTTATGTAAATACACACATGACATGTATGCTGAAATGTTATGTTCTTTAAATAAAGCACTTGTTGCTCCAGAGAGACCATCTAATACGTGATGAACAATTTGAAGTTTTTTACGAGCGAAATAATAGGATTTCTTTTGTAACTCCAATGTATCAATAAAGACAGAGCCGATAAAGCCTGTATTTGAAATAATAGGTGCTTGCTTTTTTCTTCCTCTGCGCTTTAATGGAGCCATTGTTAAAATCATCCCTTCATGTACGTTTAAAATAAAAAGAACATTTGTTCGTATATTTATATTTTACTATTAAAACGCTATAAAGTAAAGGGTTTTTGATGAAAATATAACAAAAAAGACACCTTATAAAAGGTGCCTTAAACGCTGTAGGGAATAGGGTTTACCCTAACTATTTATATTATGATACAGAAACAATCTCTTCTGTATCTTCTACATCTAAATGACAGTCCATAGTACGAACATCTTGATCTTCATGACTTCCGAAATAAATAGTAATTTTCATATGTATCGCTCCTTTATTCTAGGAATACCTAAAATAATTACTAGTAATGTTAATATTTATTATATACCACTTTTTTCATTCCGACAACGTTATATCATTTTTAATTATTTTAAACTATAGAGCACAATTTAAAGAGGTACTTTTTATAGAAAAAGGTAAATTTCTAATATGTTATATTTAATATAGAAGAATTCGAGGAGTACTTTTTATGAAAAGGAGAACTATTGATGAATTATAAACAACTACTAATAGATAACTTTGCATTTAAAACTTCATATGTTGCGCAATTTGTGCCCGGAATGAGTATAAAAGAAACGCAAGATTATATTGCTGTTGATTGCGGATTACCTGCCGATACATTCAATATCATCACTCTACTAAACAATAATTTAACGGTAGGGATAGAGAAATTATATAAGGAGGTAGACTACTATAATCAAAAGAAAATTCCAATGAGTGTTTGGTTATGGGATGAAGAGCAAGAGCGGGATATAAAAAGCGAGTTAATTAAAATTGGTTTAAAAGAAGTGGAACAGAATATTGCGATGGTAGCAGACTTAAAAACAATTTCTCCAACAATAAACATGCCAGTAAGTTTTACAATTCAACAGGCATCTTCACCTGCACAAATAAAAAAATTTGGAGAAATGTTAGCTAATCTATTCGGCACATCAGAAGAAGGTATACATGTACAAGCATTCTATAATCAAATTTCTAATCTTGATTTATGGAACAGTGAAAATATGAAACTATTTTTAGGATTTTATGAAGGGGAAGTCGTAACTGTTGGTTCATTGATATGTTCAAAAGATAGTATTGGTATTTATGATATCGCAACTAAAGAGGAAATGAGAGGACGAGGATTCGGATCTACTATGTTCAATTTCCTTCTGCAAGAAGCACAAAAATTAAAAAATATGTATTGTGTGTTACAAGCTTCACCCGATGGAATCAACATTTATAAAAACTCGGGATTTCAAGCTATCGGCAAAATGACTGTATTGGAAAATCGACATTTAATTGAGTAAATCATTCAAGTTAAATCGTCTTTATATAGGAGCTTATAAATCGTTATGAAAAAGATATATCTCGTTACAATAATTTGTGCCTTTATAGTAATAAGTATCTTTGTTTTTCAGAAAATAAATGAACATAAGTATACTAAAGCTATTAATCAATCAAATCATATAAAAAATATCGCACATAGAGGTGCTTCTGCGTATGCACCTGAACATACAATAGCAGCATATCAATTAGGCCAACAAATGAATGGAGATTATATAGAAATTGATCTTCAAATGACAAAAGATGGACATTTAGTGGCTATGCATGATGAAACATTAAACCGTACAACGAATGGTACTGGGCTGGTAAAAGAGCATACATTAGAAGAAATAAAGCAACTAAATGCTGGCTCTCTTTTCAATGAAAAATATCCGAACTTAGCAAAGAAAGACTTTGAAGATGCTAAAGTTCCAACACTAGAAGAAATTATTGAAACGTTCGGGAATGGTGCAAACTATTATATTGAAACAAAATCACCAGATGAATACGCTGGTATGGAAGAGAAGCTATTAGAAATTATAAAGCACTACGAAATAAGTGATAACGTTATTATTCAATCATTTAGTGAAGAAAGTCTGCAAAAAATTCATAGTTTAGATGTTACTTTACCGCTAGTACAATTACTACCTTACAAAAAGGCAGTTCAATTAACTGAATTAGAGATAAAAAAGTATAAAACATACTGCATCGGTCTTGGGATGAACTATAAATATATTGATTCCGCTTATGTAAAGAGAATAAAGAAACACGGATTAGAAGTTCATCCATTTACTGTAGATAATGAAAAAGATATGAAAAAGTTACTTTTATGGGGCGTTGATGGGATGTTTACTAATGATCCGGATCGTTTACATTCAATATTATTGGATTTGAAAAGTCATGAATAAGAAGTGTTATTCATAAAGGAAAAATTTACACAACCTGTATATTAGGATTATCAATGCAAGAAGGCATGTAGCATATAAAAAGAAAATACCAAAAACCGCAACTGGAAGACTTAAGTTGTGGTTTTTTTATTGCTTCGATTTCAACTTACAAAGTTTGAAGCTAGAAGTGAAAACCTTTTTAGCTGAATTGGCTTCCTATGTATTTGTACTTCGTATCGTTGTAGGTATATGTACAACCCGTGAGACGAGTTTTGCATAGGATAATAGAAAAGGAGATGTTGCATATTGAAATACCACAATAGAAATGTAAGTAATCTGAATAAATTAGCGGATAATACGAAAGCTGCAGCTTTTAAGTGGTATCAGTACTGTATCGACAATGGAATTGAAGTATTAATTTATGAAACAATCCGAACGGTCGAGCAACAACGTGAATATGTTCGTAAAGGAGCATCACAAACGATGCGCTCATATCACTTAGTAGGACAGGCATTAGATTTTGTTCCAATTCAGTCGAATGGTACAGAAGATTGGAATGGCTATAATAAAGAACCGTGGGCATCAGCAATTCGTTATGCTAAACAAATTGGTTTTGAATGGGGCGGTGACTGGAAAGGATTTGTAGATAGCCCGCATTTGCAATATAACTACAAAGGATATGGAACGGATACTTTTGGAAAAGGTGCTCAAAACGTAGTGGCTCCTCCCACGTCGAATGATAGTGTAGGGATTGCTTATATTAACGGTAGTAATGTAAATTTACGAAAAGGACCTGGTACTGGATATGGCGTTATTCGTCAATTAGGGAAAGGAGAGTCCTACAAAGTATTTGGGCAATCAAATGGCTGGTTAAATCTCGGTGGCGATCAGTGGATTTTTAACGATCCATCATATATTCGTTATATGGGAGGAAATGTGCCAACACCTTCACAATCATCAAATGAGGGTATAGGTGTAGTTACTATAATCGCTGATGTATTACGTGTTCGTACCGGCCCAGGAACAAATTACGGCATTGTGAAAAACGTGTATCAAGGTGAAAAATATCAATCATTTGGATATAAAGATGGTTGGTATAATGTTGGTGGAAATCAATGGGTTTCTGGTGAATATGTTACGTTTGTAAAGTAAAAATAAGAGCCGTCCTGTTGGGCGGCATTTTATTTTAAATATTCATAGGGCGAGCACTCATGATATCATTCGTGATACATAGATTATAATTTTTCATTCTAATAATCAGAAAGTAATCAAAATGTAATTAATTTCAACTACGCTTTTTATATTTTTTTGATACACTGGCTACGAGGGGGATACCAATTAAGGTGGGTAAAAACCAAAACCATATTGGCGGAAGTAAATTTATAATGGGAATATGGATGCCGACATTTACTAAAAGTGCGGTGACTGCACCTATATAAGAACCTAACATACCTCTAATGTGGTGATGGAGCCAATTTTTCCAACGTTTTTTTCGTGCAAGGTATCCATAAATCGCAAATGAATAAGAGAAGATTGCTACATAAAATAAATATGCGATTTTATCCCAGTTTATAATGGATAATATAATGGCAGTAACGGTGATAACGACATAGGATGCGTGATATATTTCACCCCATTCCGTATGTTTACCTTTCTTCTTTTGAGCAACCATCGCTATTATCCCAGTTATTAAACATATCATTCCAAATAATATGTGGATGGTTAAAAGAATGTTGAAAATGCTCATCATAATTCCTCCCTTTTTATTTTTATAGTATTGCAGCATAGGAGAAAAGTTGAAACATATTGTTTATTCACTTTAATATATTGAAGTAAAGGTACTTCAAGAACAAGTTTAAACGGACAAATTTTTCTTGAGTTTAGTGAGACACGTATTACGTGAAATGAAGGAGAGACTTCCATGTTTACATCTATTACATATTTACAATCAGGGAATGACAAGCAACAAAAAGTATATGATGTTTTGAACAAACTAAATATTATGGAGGATTTAGCTTTATATAATCCCGTTCTTTGCGGGACAATCCCTATAAGAATTGATACTCCTCAATCTGACTTAGATATTGTAATGGAAGTATATAACTTTGATGTTTTTGAGCAGGAAATGAGATCTTTATATGGTTCTTATAGAGGGTTCAATATAAAAAAGAAAAAAATGAAAGGTACTGAATCGATAAAGGTGAATTTTGAATTCGAAGGTTTTGAATTTGAATTATTTGCTCAACCTAAGCCAGTGCGTAATCAAAATGCATATAGACATATGATAGTGGAGCACATGTTATTAATGCAGCATCCCCATATAAGGGAAGAAGTTATTCACTTAAAGGAACAAGGTTTAAAAACAGAACCTGCTTTTGCTCAAGTATTAAATATTGACGGAGATCCTTATGAAGAACTTATTTTATTAGGGCAGGAAATGAAATTGTGGTAAATAAGATACGTAAAAAAATCCTCCAAAAACAAAAGAGGATTTTTTTATGCTGTTAACTTCCGAATTAATTCACTGAGCAATTTAACCCCGTAAGTCATTTGTTCTGGAGAAGCATATCCATACGATAAACGAATGTACTGATCTGATTCTTCTTCATAAATACGTCCCGGGTTTAAAAGAATTCCTTTTGATAGTGCCTCTGAAAATAGTTTTTTCATCGGAATGTTATGTACAACCTTTAGCCATATAAAAACTCCACCACTAGGAATATCCCACGATGCAATATCTGCACAATATTTATTTAAAGCTCGTATCATTATTTGTCTTTGTTCTTTCAGGTGCATTCTTACGTTTGCTACATGTTCTTCATAAAAACCTTCATTTATCCATTCAGCAGCTACTCTTTGAGATAAAGAACTCGATCCATAGTCTGTTTGCATTTTTATATCTGACAATCTATCAATAACAGGTTCTGGTCCGATTATCCATCCAATTCTAAGTCCTGGGCTAAGTGTTTTAGAGAGACTACCAATATATAATACATGTTCATGTTTATCCATCGACTTTAAAGGAGCTGGAGGTGATTCATCAAGCCATAACTCTCGGTAAATATCATCCTCGATGATAGGCAATTTCTCTTTTTCACATATTTTTAATATTTCTTTTCTTCGCTCTTTGGACATCAATATCCCCGTTGGATTTTGAAAACAAGGGATTGAATATAAAATATTATTCTTTTGACTATATTTAATTCGTTTTAATAAGTCGTTAGGTAAAATACCGTGATAATCCATTGATATACCGGATAAATTTATATTTGCTGATTGAAAAACATGAAGTGAATATAAGTAAGAAGGTTGTTCAAGTAAAACAGTTGATTTTCTATGTAAAAGACCAATTGATATTAAATGTAATGCTTGGAGTGCACCAGACACTATTAATATAGAACCCGGTGATGCATGTATTCCAAATGATCTTACATATTTGCTTATTGCTTCACGTAACGGATAAAAACCTTTTTGTTCTTCGTATCCGAAATAATCTAATTCCTCACTGACGTTTTTTATTATAGATTGCATAGTTTCGAGCGGGAAAAGATGAGGTGCAAGTTCACCTTTACTAAGATGGATAAGCGTTTTATTTGCTTCTGCTGCATTTATTTTTCGCACCATTAACTTACTTGGTTTATGAATACCTGTCTTTACATATTCACTCCAATCAGGCGGGGGATTAGTTGCTAATAATGACCATGTATTATTTGTTACAATTGTTCCTGCTCCGATTTGTCCTTGAATTAAACCATCTGCCATAAGTTCATCTAGCGCAGTTATTACAGTACTTCGATTTACATGAAATAATTTTGCTAACTGCCGCTGACTAGGGATTTTACTTCCAATTGGCCATTCTCCGTTTTCAATTTTTTCTTTCATATAGTCTATTATCTGCCGATATTTGGGCACTTTTTTATCGTTTGTCATATAAAAAACTCCCTCGTTTATTTAAAAGATTCAAAGTGGTTGGTTTTTCCGATAAATAACTGGTTGAAGACATTGTATCAACTATTAAATATGATGAAAAGAAATAATTGGTAATTTAAAAATGGTTGGTTTATTAGGGAGGGAGAGAAAACATGCATAATAAAAAATGGGATTTACGCATTATATGTGCTCACGCTTTTACAATTCTTATATGGGGAACTGCTTTTCCAGCAATTCGTATGGGGCTTGAATCTTATACGCCGGAACACCTTACTTTACTACGCTTATTAATCGCTTCATTTATACTTTTGTTATTTTCATTTATATACAAACTACGACTACCGGATTTAAAGGATATCCCAGCAATTTTTATATTTGGTGCTTTAGGGTTTACTATTTATCACATCGCATTAAATTACGGCGAAAAAACAGTCAATGCTGGATCTGCAAGTTTAATAATTTCAGTCACTCCAATAGTGACGGCAATTCTTGCTTTTGTTTTTTTGAATGAAAAAATGAAATTAAATGGCTGGATCGGTGGTGTAATGAGTTTTGCAGGAATTGCCTTAATTTCATTTAGCCAAGGCGACGCTATTCAATTAAATAGCGGGGGGTTATTTATATTATTAGCGGCGATTTCAGAAAGTCTATTTTTCGTTTTCCAAACATCTTACTTAAAAAAATACGGCTTCTTACCATTTACCATATATACAATTTTGTCTAGTACTATATGTATGCTTATTTTCTTACCCGGAGTTTATCAAGAAATACTAGCAGCTCCTCTTGAAGTTAACTTGAGCGTTATATATTTAGGTGTCTTTCCAACAGTACTCCCGTATATTGCATTGGCCTATATTATATCTCGTGCTGGTGCTTCTGAAGCAACAAGTTCTCTATATTTAACGCCAATAACTGCGTGTTTCATTGCTTGGATATGGTTAGGAGAAGTGCCAACTTTAGTTTCGATAATTGGCGGAGTGATTACTATACTTGGAATTGTGATTGCTCATATACCAGTATTAAGAAAAGAAAAACATGGGAATTTAGCAAATAATCAATCCGTATAATGTAATTCAATAATGACTTTAAGATACTTTTTTATATAGTTTCTTTCTTATGTTGATAAATATAATATTTTGTATTTCAGTTAAATATTGTATGTTACATTTTATGTAGTAAGCATTTTAAAAGGAGCTGACAACATAATGAATGGAAAAAGAAAAATTTTCACATGTATTTCTATTGTAGGAATCGGACTAGCTAGTTTTTCTAATTCTAGTTTCGCAGCAAGTGTAACGGACAATTCAGTACAAAATTCTATTCCCGTAGTTAATCAACAAGTAGCTGCTGCAAAGGAAATGAAACCATTTCCGCAGCAAGTTAATTATGCAGGTGTTATAAAACCGAATCATGTTACACAGGAAAGTTTAAATGCTTCTGTAAGAAGTTACTACGATAATTGGAAAAAGAAATATTTGAAAAATGATTTATCTTCTTTACCTGGTGGTTATTATGTAAAAGGAGAGATTACAGGTGATGCAGATGGGTTTAAGCCACTTGGAACTTCAGAAGGTCAAGGGTATGGGATGATAATTACAGTATTAATGGCTGGTTATGATTCGAATGCTCAAAAAATCTATGACGGTTTATTTAAAACAGCAAGAACTTTTAAAAGTTCTCAAAATCCTAATTTAATGGGATGGGTTGTCGCAGATAGTAAAAAAGCACAAGGTCATTTTGATTCTGCTACTGATGGAGATTTAGATATTGCGTATTCTCTTCTTCTTGCTCATAAGCAGTGGGGATCTAATGGAACAGTTAATTATTTGAAAGAAGCACAAGACATGATTACAAAAGGTATTAAAGCTAGTAATGTTACAAATAATAACCGACTAAATTTAGGAGATTGGGATTCTAAAAGTTCACTTGATACGAGACCATCTGATTGGATGATGTCACACCTTAGAGCATTTTATGAATTTACAGGTGATAAAACTTGGCTTACTGTTATTAATAATTTGTACGATGTTTATACGCAATTTAGTAATAAGTACTCTCCAAATACAGGACTTATTTCAGATTTCGTTGTAAAAAACCCACCACAACCCGCACCTAAAGACTTCTTAGAGGAGTCAGAATATACAAATGCATATTATTACAATGCTAGTCGGGTACCATTGAGAATTGTAATGGACTATGCGATGTACGGCGAGAAAAGAAGTAAAGTCATTTCTGATAAAGTTTCTTCGTGGATTCAAAATAAAACGAATGGAAATCCTTCTAAAATTGTGGATGGTTATCAATTAAATGGATCTAATATTGGTAGTTATTCAACTGCTGTATTTGTTTCACCGTTTATTGCTGCAAGTATAACAAGTAGCAATAATCAAAAGTGGGTAAATAGCGGTTGGGATTGGATGAAGAATAAGAGAGAAAGTTATTTTAGTGATAGTTATAATTTATTAACTATGTTATTCATTACAGGAAATTGGTGGAAACCTATACCTGATGATACAAAAATACAAAATCAAATAAATGATGCAATTTATGAAGGATACGATAATTAATTAAATTTGAGAATGGTTACTCAAGAAAGGAATTAGCATACGCTAGTTCCTTTTTAATATTTTGTAAAACATTATCCATTCTAAAATTTGCATAGATATACTTGCTTTTTTCATATACATAGTTACTAATGACTCGATTTTTTCGTGAGAGGAGCGTATTTCTTGGAAAAAGTATTATTTTTCGGAGACCCAGGTATTGATGACTCATTTGCCATTATGTATGGCTTACTGCATCCCGAAATTGAAATTGTCGGTATTGTAACTGGATACGGAAATGTTGAGCATATACATGCTGCACATAATGCAGCGTATATTTTACAGTTAGCAAATAGACAAGACATTCCTGTCATTAGTGGTGCAACAAAACCACTTACAGAAGAAATTACTACGTACTACCCTGAAATTCACGGAGCAGAAGGATTAGGTACCATCCATGTTCCAGAAAGCGTATTATCTATTCCAATATACAATTTTGGCAGTATTGCTGCGATTCTTATAAATTACGGAAAAGATTTAACGATTGTTGATGTAGGAAGATCTACCTCGTTAGCAATTGCTTTTAATTTGTGGAATGATTTAATGCTAAATGTAAAAGGAATCTATTTCATGGGTGGTGTTTTTTTAGAAGTAGGAAATGTTACGCCGTTAGCAGAGGCAAATGTGTATGGAGATCCTATAGCAAGTAAAATTGTTTTCCATCAAGCAAAGAATTTATTAATATTCCCTTTAAATGTAACAAACAAAGCTGTGTTAACACCAAATGTGTTTGACTATATTCAAGCTAATTCAAAGAATCCATTCCATACGATAATGAAACCAATGTATGATTACTATTTTTCTGCATACCAAAAACTTAATCCATCTATCGAAGGGCCATTGCTTCATGATGTGGTTGCTATAAGTGGATTAGTAAATCCAAACTTTTTTGAATTTGTACATCGTACAGTGAATGTTGATACATACGGAGATACGAAAGGACAAACATTTGCTGATTTTCGCCTTAGCTCTATATCTGAAGGAGCCCATATAGCATTAGAAATAGATGAACAAAAATTCATTCAAGATTTTATAAAAATTATGTTATAAGTTGTTGTCGAAAAAGGGAATTATTTCAATGCGTTGAATATAAACATACATCCTCTATATAAGGGAGCTTACAATATTGAATATCCAGTTAAAGGTTGTTACGAGAGAAAATTGGGAAGAAGCATTAAAACTACAAGTTAAAGAAAATCAGTTGAAATTTGTTCCACCCGTAGCAGTTTCGCTTGCTAAAGTATATATAAAACCAGATGGTGACAATGTAGAGTACATACCATTCGCTATATACCATGGTGACCTTATGGTTGGTTTTGTTATGCATGCTGTTGTAAGAGAGACATCGGATATGTATTGGATTAACGGATTTATTATTGATCAATCGCAGCAAGGTAATGGTTATGGAAAAGCAGCATTACGAGAAAGTATTAATATAATAAAAAATACTTTTAAATCGTGTAAAGAAATAAGATTAACAGTACATAAAGATAATCTCTCTGCAAAGAAATTATATGAACGATATGGTTTCATATCATTAGGACAAGAGTATGATGGTGAGCAAGTATATCGTTTATTTGTTTAACTATTAGGAAGTAAAGGTGTGAAATGAAATATGCAATTTACTGAAGTGAAAATTGAAGTGTTCATTCCTGAAGAATATATTGAAACATTAAGGGATGAATTAAATAAAATTGGAGCATGTAAAACGGGCGAATATGACCATTGCCTTTCCTATAGTTCAGTGAAAGGATATTGGAGACCTTTAGACGAGGCATCTCCTTTTAATGGAGAAATTGGGCGAATATGCGAAGGGCAAGAATGTAAAGTTGAAATAAAGTGTAAACGAGAAATTGTAAAAGATGCTCTTGAAGTTATTAATGATATTCATCCGTATGAAACACCTATGATTTATATTATACCAATACTAAATGACTATTTTGAGCAACTATACATTGAATAACTAGGAGGGATATCAATTGAAAAGTAAATTCCATCATATTGTACGAGCAGTCATGATAAAAAATGAAAAAATATTAGTTGCTGAATATATTGGCCATCATTATTTTTTACCTGGTGGCCATATTGAAATTGGAGAATCAGCAGAGAATGCATTAATAAGAGAGCTAAGGGAAGAACTTGGAGTAAACTGTAGTATACAACAATTTTTAGGAGTCATAGAAAATCAATGGCAAGATAAAGAAGTGCTTCATCATGAAATTAACCACATTTTTGAAGTAGAGTCACAAGATTTACATACGGACTTAACACCGAAATCTAGCGAGTCTCATTTAGCATTTCACTGGATAGATTATAATAAAGAAGCCTTAAATCATTATGAAATCATGCCAATGCCATTAGTGAAGGAATTACTAGAAAGAAAGTTAAGTGATGAACTACTAAATTGTTGGATAAGTAATTTTTAAATCACTCTATTTATATTAAATAGGTCCATCGCAAGGATATAAAGAAAATAGGCTAAAAAACAAGGTACATCACCTAGTGTAAGTTCATATTTTGTTGATGTACGCATTTAGTCTATAGTCTTGTTTCTATTTTGTTTACAAAAATATATAAACTTTAACGTTTGGGCGAAATTTATATTTATAAATGGAGGGGTTCGTAATGAATCAGTTTCAACATGAATTACAAACATTAAACCTTAATGATTATCAAACTGGTAATGTTGTGTATTGGGATCAACAACAAAGTCAATATCCATATTATTACATCCAAGGCGATGCACGTCGTTGTGGCGGATGCGGAGGTTGTGGTGGACGCTGTGGCGGTTGTGGCGGCGGCAGATGTGGTGGTTGCGTAGGTTGTGCCGGATGTTTTGGTTGCTTTAATTGCTGGAACTGGTGGATCATTTAAGTATAGAAGATCAAAACTATTTTACATGAAAGAAAGGTGTAAATACTGTTTATACTTTTCTTTCATGCTGTAATTTTGTATTAGGATTAAGGAGGATTTATTTGTATACATACGAAAAGTTGACTTCTTGGGTAGAGAATATAAAAGAAAAAAATCATAGTTCTGCTACAGCACTTTGTATTATAAAAAATAATAAAGTCGTATTAGAGCATTATAGCGGTTATCACTCAAATACAGCGACTAATAAAAAAGTAACTGCATCTTCGCAATTCAACGTTGCTTCTGCTAGAAAAAGTTATTTAGGATTAATGATAGCGTATGCGCTTTACGAGGGGAAAATAAACTCTATTGATGATGAAGCGATAAAATATTTTAAAGACTTTGATCCTGCATTGCTTGGTAAAACAACGATAAGACATTTAGTAACACATTCGCACGGATTAGAAGAAATGAATGACGGGACAATTTTTCGTGAATTTGAACCGGGACAAGCATGGGCATATAGAGATATTAATGTAAGAATGATGACACGTCTTATTTATCAGCTATATAACAAAAGTTTTCCTGAATTGTTAAAGGAGCGTGTTTTTAAGCCTGCTAATTTTCAAGAAACAGGTTGGAGAGTTCAGCGAGATGAAAATTTAGTTGGCGTTGTTAATAATCCAAATGAAGACGCAATTAGTGAAATTGGTACGGTAGATGACGGTACTGAAAAAAATCTGTTTGTCTCAGCTAGAGAATTTGCTTATTGGGGCAACCTTCATTTAAATCAAGGTGTGATAAACGGTAAGCAAATTGTTCCAAAAGAAGTTATAAAAATCGCTACGAGTTTGCAGAGTCCAACATATGTAAATAAAGAGCTACCACAAAATGGCTTGTTTTGGTTCGTTCAAAATGAATCTGCACAATTAAGCGAACTTGGTGAACGTGTTCCAAAAGGGTCATATCAAATATTAGGGATTACTGGACCGACTATTTTAGTAATACCTGAATATAATGTAGTTGTTGCAAAAATGTATAACAAAAGATATAACTACGGCGGTGATAATTACTTATATTATTTACGTGAATTTAGTAATTTAGTCGCTGATACATTTAGTAACGGTAATAGGGCATAATTACTCCTATAACAAAAAGGAGTGATTGTAAGTGAAAGATAAAGTGAACAAAAATAAAAAACAAAATATAAAAGATGTAAATACAGAGCAAAATGCAATTTATAGCGATCCTAAAGATGCAGCTAATATGCAAACTGTACCGCAGCCGAAGGATTTTGATGAAATCGAATATTAATTTTTCATCCGACTATATGATGAATGAAAAATACGTCTTAAGTCTCATCACATATAAGAAATTATTTGATAACATATATACATAAGCATTTGAAAATGGCTTATCTTAACAAAGCTTTCTTTAGAAACATCTGATATAACCTGCAAAAGACACTTCTTTATGAAGTGTCTTTTTGTGTATATGAACTTAATTACCATTTTCCGTACAGTATCTTGCAATTTACGATGGATATACTAACTGTGAAAATTCATGTCAAGATAAAAGAAGGGGACAGTTAGTATGAAACAAACTTCTATAAATCCGTTACTAATTGTTCTAGGTACAATCATTGTTCAAATTGGCCTTGGAACAATTTATACATGGAGTTTATTTAATCAACCCCTTGTAAGTAAGTTTGGATGGAATCTTAATTCGGTAGCGATAACTTTCTCCATAACAAGTTTTTCTTTATCATTCTCAACTTTATTTGCAGCAAAATTGCAGAAAAAATTAGGACTTCGGAAACTTATTGCTACTGCAGGAATTGTTTTAGGACTCGGCTTAATACTTAGTTCACAAGTTTCTTCCTTACCACTCTTATATTTATTAGCTGGTGTTGTTGTTGGTTATGCGGATGGAACAGCTTATATTACATCACTATCTAATTTAATTAAATGGTTTCCAAATCGGAAAGGGCTTATTTCAGGTATATCTGTATCAGCGTATGGAATGGGCAGCTTAATCTTTAGATATATAAACGGAAATCTTATCGATAACCTTGGTGTATCACAAGCATTCTTATATTGGGGTATTATCGTGTTACTTTTAGTGTTAATCGGATCGTGCTTCTTACGTGAGGCAATTGTAAGTAATGCTGTAACTGAAACATTACACAATGACTATACTCCGCGTGAAATGATGCGAACGAAACAAGTATATCTGCTATTTTTTATGTTATTCACCTCGTGTATGGGTGGTTTGTATTTAATCAGTATGGTAAAAGATATCGGCGTACAACTTGTTGGACTTAGCGCAGCAACCGCTGCAAACGCTGTTGCTATGATTGCAATCTTTAATACAGTAGGTAGAATCATTCTTGGGACGTTATCAGATAAAATCGGGCGAATGAAAATTGTCTCTGCAACGTTTATTATTATAGGTTTGTCAGTCTTTACTTTAAGTTTTATTCCGCTAAATTACGGAATCTATTTTGCTTGTGTAGCAAGTGTCGCCTTTTGCTTCGGCGGTAATATAACTATATTCCCAGCTATTGTCGGAGATTTCTTTGGATTAAAAAACCATAGTACAAATTATGGGATTGTCTACCAAGGTTTCGGATTTGGTGCGCTTGCAGGATCATTTATTGGAGCGATACTCGGAGGATTTCAACCAACTTTCATTATAATCGGTGTTTTAAGTGTTATTTCCTTCATTATTTCAATATTAATCCGCCCACCAAATGCAGAGAAGAAAAAGGAACTAAAACATTTACATCGGAAAGTAGCTTGATACTAAAAAGAGTCCTAATATAGGGCTCTTTTTTATGTAGAGAGAATAGAGTTATTTAATTTAAAATGAAATGATTTGAGAAGCAATAAAGTTGTTTATTTCTTGATGAACTAAGTAGCAGATACGTAGAATATTCATATTGTTTTATAAAGGAACTAACATGTTGTTAAAAAACATTTAGAAAATTACAGTTAACCAACTTTGTGATGGAACGTTCACTTCATTCATAGATCATTATTTTCTTATAAGTTTACAATGAAAGTAGTTGGCTTATATTGATTACAACCATAATTTCTTCTGTTGTGGCATTCGCTACAACAAATATTGACGACATTTTTATACTGCTTATTTTATTTTCACAAGTAAGAACAGAAGTAATTAGGAAAGAAGGAAGAGCTGTCCGCGAAAAAGCTATGAGAAAAAAGCTTTATATTGTTATTGGACAATATGTAGGGTTTAGTATGATAATTTTTCTAAGTATCGTTGGGTCTTTAAGCTCTTTTTTCATTCCTGTTTCGTGGATTGGGTTATTAGGATTCGTGCCAATTTATATGGGGGTTAAAGGACTATTCTCGCTTCGTTCTAACAAAAGTAATGAAGTTATTGATAACACTTCCGATTCATTATTTAAAGTAGCTGCGATTACATTAGCCAATGGAGCTGACAATATCTCAATTTATATACCAATGTTTGCTAGTCAAACTCTTGAAGCAAATATCGTTACATTAGTTATCTTTTTTTCCATGATAGCGATATGGTGTTTTATTAGCTACAAATTGATAAGAGCTCCTATTCTAGCTAAAGCACTTGAGAACAATTGTCATATTATTGTTCCAATTGTTCTAATTGGTTTAGGAATGTTCATTCTTTTTCGCAGTGATACAATTGGACTATTCTCCTAAGGTGTTGAAATAACGGAAGTTTTCATAAAAAAGAATTGAACAATTTTAATATTTTTTTGACCAATCACATTCATTGAGATTAATTGGATTCTACACAACGTATATAAGTCTTATTACAGATGAAATGTAGTAGGGCTTTTTTATTTTAGTGAAATGAAACAATTGTATTAGTCATCTACGACTATTATTTAGACAGGACATTAGAATTATGAAGTTGAATAGCTATCGTAAAAGGAGTGTGACACTTAAAATGAAAATAGTACAGCAGTGGGTACAAGAAGATAGTGATTACATAAGAGAGAAAGTAATTGAATACAATCAAAAATATCTTGCAGATGAAGAAAAAACACCTTCAGAAAAGGTTAGTTTCATAGTAAGAAATGAAAAAGAAGAAATAGTAGGTGGGGTAACAGCAATAACTTTTTGGCACCATGTCCACGTTAACTTTCTATGGGTTTCTGAAGAATATAGGCATGAAGGTTACGGAAGCAAGTTAATAAAGCTTATTGAAGAATTTGCAATTGAAAAAGGGTGTAGGTTAATTAATTTAGATACTTTTAGTTTCCAAGCACCTGATTTTTATAAGAAACATGGATATAAAGTAATTGGAGTAAGTGAAGATCATCCGAAAGGACATAATCATTATTATTTAGAAAAACGGTTAAAAAGTATATAGAATTTGTTAACATTAGTATTTGGAATACAAATGCAATAAGGGCGAGGTTATTATTAATTTCAGTATTAATTGAATCAATTTTTATACTAAAACTGCAAGAACGTACTTTGGATAATCTGCCTAAGGTACGTTCTTTTTTATATCAGTAGCCTATTCTTATTAACTCCACCAATAGCGGTAAAGGCAAGACTTAACTAACTTATATATATTAAAAGGAGTTAATGGTAGAATGAATAGAAGACAGAAAATTCCTTTTATTTAAAATAGAGGAGGTACATATGAAAAAAGTTAATGTTACATACGCGATTTTGTACGATAAAACTAATGAAAAGATCTTAATGGTAAAAAACAAAGGGGAAAATGGTTCTTATTATACATTACCAGGTGGCGCAGTTAAACTAGGAGAAACATTAGAAGAAGCAGTAATTCGAGAAGTAAAAGAAGAAACAGGGTTACATATAAACGTAAACGGGATTTTTTCTATCAGCGAAGCCTTTTTCGAGGAAAGAGATCATCATGCCATTTTCTTTAATTTTCTAGGCGAAATAATCGGCGGGGAGACATATATATCAAGGCCAAAAGAAATCGAAGAGATTACTTGGATGGAATTACATAAAGCAGCACCGTATTTACGCATACCAGAACATTTACTATATTTATTACAAAAGAAAGAAACAGTACCTTATTTTTTTAATGGAACAATCGTTCATCAATCTTCATAAAAATATTATCTCATGTAAGGCGGGGAAAACATGGAGTTTATCGTTAATCACAAACAATTCACTCAAGCACTTTCAGAAGTCAACAAAGCAATATCAACAAAATCTTTAATCCCTATATTATCTGGTATAAAAATAACTGCAGATCAATCTGGAATTACTTTAATTGCAAGTAACTCGAATATTTTTATTGAAAAATTCATTCCTGTTTTAATTGAAGACGAAAAGATTGCAACTATTTTAAAGGCAGGAACTATTGTTGTACCTGCAAAGTATTTCATTGAAATAATAAAGAAAATGCCAAGTGATATAGCAATAAAAAGTAAGAATGAGCAAATTATTAAGATACAATCAGAAGAAATCACATTAAGTTTAAATGGATTTCCTGCAGATGAGTTTCCGAATGTACCGCTTATAGACAATCATGCAGAAATCAAAGTAGAGACAGAGCAATTGATTGAAGTATTTAAACAAACAGTCTTTGCGGTAGCAAAAAATGAATCTAGACCTGTTCTTACTGGGGTGCATATAGAGTTATCTAATAATAAGTTAATTTGTGCTGCAACTGACTCACATAGACTAGCGATACGCGAAACATTACTTTCCTCAGATGTAAAAGCAAATTGTATTGTACCAAGCGCAACCATTAGTGAACTTCTAAAATTAATGAACAGCAATTCGGAATTCGTATATATCTACCTTTCAGAGAGTCATATTATATTTACGCTCGGAACAACTACATTATATTCAAGACTAATTGAAGGGAAATATCCTAATATTTCTAACCTTATTCCAAATGATTTTAAAACGATTATTAACGTAGATAGAAAAAAGATATTACAAGGTGTAGACCGATCAAGTTTATTAGCAAGTGAATGGGCCAATAACAATGTTAACTTAGAAATCATAAACGAATCCACAATTAAAATTTCTTCAAACGCTTCTCAAATTGGGCAAATATCCGAAACGCAACAAATAGATGCAATTCAAGGTGAAAAACAATTAAATATATCTTTCGATGGGCGTTTTATGGTTGATGCTTTAAGAGCAATAAAAGAAGAAACGATTACTTTAAGCTTTGGCGGTTCTATGAGACCGATATTGATTGAAGCAGGAGAGCAATCTGCAGCAGTACATCTTATATCGCCAGTAAGAGCTTATTAAGGATAGAGGAAGGGATTAATAGACAAAGCAGCAATGGTAATCTGAAATACAAAGCAAAATAATAATAACCTGAATATAAAAGCCATAGATTAATCGATATGGGGTGAGTACGATGAAGAAAATAATTGTTTTACTCATGGGTATAGTTTTAATTATTTTTGCTTTTTATCAATACAACAAAAAAGACTATGCAGCTAAAAGTACTAACTTGTATGTAGAAAACTTTAAAGGGGAAAATGATTCAATAAAAATACAATCTGCTATTAATAAAGCAGAGTCTAGTAAAATTAAAACTGTATTGCTTGATGATAAAAAGTATAAAATCACGTCACCAATCATTGTTAAAAAAGGTGTGAAATTATTATTTGGTTACGGATCCCAATTTGTAGTTGAGGGAAACTTTAGAGTTTTAGAACTAGAGAAAAACGCATCCATTGAAGGAGCGTATATAACTATTGACGATCCTAAATTTAACTCTGAAGTTATTTATTTAGACGGTAAAAATAAATATTATAACACTTGGAACAAAACACAAATAAAAGATATAAATATTATCAATTGGACGGAAACGAATAAAGGTACCGGAATTTCTTTATACTCTGCTGGAAAAGAAAATGAAATTTCGTTTGTTAACTTCGAAAATATTAAAGTTGTAGGAATGGAAACTGGACTGAAATTAGTAGCGAAAAAACCGAGCACCGGACAAGCTTGGATAAATGCCAATCGTTTTATGAACTTTTCTTTAGAAGACTGTGTAAATATGATTTATATGGATAGTCAAGTAACTACGCCAAATGAAATTAGTGGGAATCAATTTACAAACCTTCAAATACAGCCTTCAAATAAAACAAAAAGCATTATACAGGTAAGTGGTCAACACAATGAATTTCATGGGATGGTGTGGGATTTAAATAAAATAAAACATGAAAACGAACTCATTGAACTGACTGATAAGAGTATGAATACAGTGGTTGAAATATCCAGTGTACCAGCAAATAGAGTATTAGATAGTGGGAGATCCAATATAGTGAAATAAGTTTAAATACAGAAAAAAGAGCGAATTCTTTATAAGAGGATTCGCTCTTTTTATATTTTAAAATTAAATTTTCTTCCACCAAGCGGATAAAGGATAGTCTGTAGATTTTAACGTAATAGATTCGCCAATTTGTGGCGTTGTAATTTTAACTCCTAAACGGTTAGCTTCTTTCGTAACACGTTCTATCGGCTCACTCCATTCGTGTAATGCTAACGTAAAAGCACCCCAATGAATCGGAAGAAGTAATTCTCCTTTAACATCAATATGAGCTTGTACCGTTTCTTCAGGCAACATATGAATAGCAGACCACCTCGGATCATATTGCCCGCATTCCATTAATGTAAGATCGAATGGACCGTATTTATCACCAATTTCCTTAAAGTGAGGGGCATAACCGCTATCACCACTAAAGAAAATTTTAGTCTCTTGACCAAGAATAAGCCATGAACACCATAATGAACGATCTCTATCTGTCATACCACGTCCAGAGAAATGCCTTGCAGGCGCACATACTAACTTAATATTATCAAACGTAATTTCGTCCCACCAATTATGCTCACTAATTTTACTAGGTGAAACACCCCATTTAATAAGATATTGTGCAACTCCAGTTGGAACATAAAAGTGTTTTGCGCGATTTTTTAACTGCATAATACTTTTGTAATTCAAATGATCATAGTGATTATGAGAAATGACAATCGCATCAATTTCTTGAAGGTCATCACGTTCTAAAGAAAAAGCACCACTATAGCGTTTACTATTAAACAAAGGAAATGGGGAAGAGGCATCTCCAAACATCGGGTCTAATAACAGTTTTTTACCTTCTATTTTCAAAAGAGAAGCAGAATGGCCAAACCATGTAACACTCTCTAACGCTTCATTATCTTTATTTGATAAAACAACAGGCAAATCCTTTATAGGACGCAGCTTTGATTTCATTTTAAAGTAATCCGTCATTAAACTTATAATATCTTTCGGTTTAAAACTCATATCAGTATGCATTTGATTTGTATATTTCTTATTCATTCGTTCTCCTTTTTATGATTAACAATATACGTATGTTGTTATTGTAGCTATTTGTAGTTTAAACGAAATCATTTTACCTTTCACCTTAAATGCAGTTGCAGTACATTTCATAAATTTGTTAAATTCATTATTCTTATATGCAAAATAAAAACCATGTAGCAGCAGATAAAATCAATATTAAGTAGATGTAAATTGTTTTAATTTAGTAAATTTCTTCTTATAAGCAACAAAGAACGTATGTTTCGTTATATGTTATAGAAGAAGATAAGTCTCAAATTATTAAAAGGAAGGAGAGGATGTAAGTGCAAATAGAGCGAAAAAAGAAATCAAAATGTAAACTATCAAAAGCTGAAATCATTCATATGTATGCAGAAGGGGAAAGTACTTCAGAAATCGCCATGCTTGCTAATGTGTCTGCAAGATATATTCGTATGGTTCTATCAGACAGCAACGTTCCAAGGCGCGCTATAGGGAGCTGGAAGAGAAAGTATGACATAACAGAAAATTATTTTAAAACGTGGTCAAATAATATGGCTTATATTTTAGGATTTATAGCAGCAGTATATCACAAAAAGAAAGTTATATTTTAGAAGATATAAAAAAAGAATTAAACACCAACCAGCCACTTTATCAAAACAAAAAAACAGACGTATATATGCTAAACATTAATAGCAAAACAATAAAAGACGACCTTATGAACATACATGGAATCATGCCATGTAAATCATTAAATATTAAATTTCCATTCGTGCCTGAAGAATATTTACATCATTTTGTTCGTGGATATTTTGATGGGGATGGTTACGTCAAGTATGAAACGTATACAGTAAGCTTTGTAGGAGGATCATATAGCTTTATGAATTCTTTAAATCAGGTACTACAAAATCACAATTTACCAGCCGATTTACTAAATCAAAATAAACATTATCGCGTCATTTTAACCGGGAGAAAATCAATACAACTATTTTCAAATTGGATTTATAAAGACAAAGATATTTATTTGCATAGAAAATATGAAGAATTTCAGAAAGAAAGTCTAAGTCTAGATCAATTAAAAGATCGAAACCTAAAAAGAACCCAATCTGCTGTTAAGCAGAGAAAACAAAATTTCCTTAAGGAATATATGAAAAATAAATGTATCGCTAAAACTTGTTCCATTTTAGAAATAAAGGAACCAACTTTTAAAAGTTGGTTAAAAAATGATAATCAATTTAAAAAAGACTATGAAAGAATTCATTCATTATAAAAATACAAAAAACCTTAGTATATCTATGCTAAGGTTTTTAATTTGAGATTATTAGAGGATACTTATTTTCGTTTATAGAAGTTAGTAAATACATAAATCTTACAATGAATTTACTAGTAAGGGAGGGGTTATGAAGTGTTTACTAATAATATTCCGGAGAATATATTACATACAGCTTATGAAGCTAAAATGATTTTCTCTGGAGATAATTCGCCATCTATAAAAATAAAAGGAACGAAACTTCAATATTTACTTGTAATGCTTCATCTTGGATCAGTAAAGATTTAGTCTTATTGTTTAATGAAAACGATAAATCTTTAAAAGAATACTTTGCCAGCAGCAGATACTCAAAAGAAATTACTTATGAAGAGTTTTTTATCTGGTGGTATCACTTTTTCTATACAAAAGTAACTGAAGAATTAATAAAACAAGGTGTAATTATAACAAGCACAAAAAAAATCAAACGTACATAATCCATCAATAACTTTAAATTAAAGTGCTAATACACTTTTACAAATGTAGCAGCTAAATCGATAAATAATTATTAGTAAATAGAGGATAATCTGAAATCAAAACCTAACATTAAGAAAATGAAATGTTTAAAGGGGAGAAGAGCCTTGCAAAAGAAATTTATCAATCCAGAAACGATGCCATCAACTTTTGGATACTCGCATGTAGTCGAAGTTACAAACGCTAAACGAACAATTTACATATCTGGACAAGTAGCGATTAACACTGACGGTCAAATAGTTGGAATTGACGATTTAGCTACACAAACGCGACAAGTATTCGAAAATATTAAAAGTGCATTGGAAACTTCGGAATTAAAATTTAATGATGTAGTCAAATTAACATTTTTCTTAACAGATATTTCTCAAATGGCCATTGTGAGAAATATTCGAGATCAATACATTGACACTAATAATCCACCAGCAAGTTCAGCTGTAGAAGTTAGAAAGTTAATTAACGATAACTTATTAATTGAAATCGAAGCAATCGCTGTAGCAAACTAGTTATAAAAAAATATTCGTCATCATAATACAATTCGTTTAAAATGAACAGATTAAACGAATTGTATTTTTATTATTTAAAATCTAATTTATATCCGAAAATATTATTATCAATAGCTAATAAAGCGAATAAATACATAACCAATCACACATTACTAATTCGGTGGAAAAGGGGATCATAATAAACGCAACTAAAACTTAGTAAGTTCATTACTTTTTTACAGTTAACATAATATATATTATAGGCAGTTGTAGAAAGAAAGTGATTACAGGTATCAAAAACCAAGTAAACTATACTTAATGAGATGAAACAGAGATTTTTAGTGAGATTTACACAAAATCTTATCTAAACGAATTTCTACAGTTTTTATCATTTATTTTGCTATAAATCCTTCACAGCAAATTCAAATCAATAATCCATTAAGAATTATCGAATCAAAAACATTTTTGATCGACAAGAAATTTTTTATACAGAAAAACTATTGCTATACAAAATATAAATTATTATATTCATTTTATGTTTTACTTTATGAATTTGTTGCTATTTACACACGTTTTATAACTTTAGATTATTTGTTGCTATTTATGCTTGACTTTCATTAAACTCATTGTTTTTTTATTCTAGTTAACATAACACTTATTTTTAAAATAAAAAAATCCTCCTCACCTTCAGGAAGATTTTTTATTTGCTATTATTTTATTTATATCTTCTAGTAACAATCCCAATTGTAAATGACATTGGAAAAATCTAGATTTAACAGCTCTTCCTTACGTATAAAGAAATTAGCAACCCCAGAATCGCCCCACATAATATTTAATGAATCGTCTGTATCAATTTGCAGCAATAATATGTCATGTTGCTGGTATTTTTCTTCCCATTCTCTCGGATCTGTCTGTGTGAAAAATGGATATCCACCAATTTTATGTCCTTGATCTTTACATAAATCATCATACAGTTCGCCTAATTCTGTATTATTTTCTTCATCAACAATTTCTTCCCAATCAATTTTATCACTAAAAATCATTTCAAATCGATAATCTCTTGGTGTTACTGGCTGATATGCCAACTCAAACTTTAGTTTTGCTGCTTCGGGTATGATAAAATTCTCTAAATCTAAAGTGTTTAAATAACTAAAATCAGTAATCACCTTAGTTAAATCCGCTGTGATTGTAGAATGATAAACAATTCGAAAGTCTTTTTGGCTTGTGGGATGATCAAAATCTGCTCCAAAAAGATCTTCTTCAGCACTTATGAAAAACTGTAACATTCCATGTTGAGGCATATGTTCAATGTTAGGTATTTCTTCAAGGTTTAACTGCGCAAGTAGCATCATAGGTTGTCCGTTTGAGTCTTTAGGATGCTCTTGATCTATAGGTAAATACGGATATCCACCAAATTTACTTTCAAAAAGCGTTGTCTCTGCTTGCGTTCCAGACACTTTAATATACGGTTTCACACTTTTTTCTAAAATACTACGATACTGTTCTAGTTCTTTCGGAATTTGAAGTTGATACGTATTCTTCACTACATTTGCCTCCCTTTAGTAATGAATTGAAAATGCCTTACTTAATTATATAGCAAGAAATAGCTTCGTGAAAAATTGTTAAAAGTCCGTTTTCACCCTCGTTTTTTGCGCACTTGGTGGACAAAGTAAATTGTGTTCTAAAACCTTTTTATTAATAGTTCGAATTAAATCCGCTGCTTCTGCCGTATTTGTATTTTCTTTTAGTCTTTCTTTTAAATCATCAATTTCTTTTGAAAGCTCAATCCACCTAGGTAAAACATGATTATTTGCTAAAGTTCTATAAAGTTGCTTTTCAGGATTGTACGAAAGATCTTTATCAAGATTAAGAGGTTTCCCTTTACCAGGTAAATTATCAAAAGCTCCTTTCTGTTCTGCTTGTTTAACGATAGAACTAATATGATCCTCATACGTATACGACCAAACTTTCTCATCTTTTACTAAAATCTCTTGTTTTTTTAGTTTTTTATCTAGTTCTTCTTGATTCATAGCTTCTCTCTCCTTTTTATTTTTTAGTGTCGTTTTTGTAAATTCCAATGCCCTTAATCCTTCGAATAGCTTTTCTCGCCACCACACGCTATCATGATCGCCTTGAAACTCTTCATAAGTAATTTGGTATTCCTTTTCTTTTAAAGCTTCATACAGACGTCTATTAGCCGTTAAAAGAGGTTTGTTTTCAAGTTCTCCTACTGCTATGTAAGAATAGAGATGAGTCGCATTAGAATCTATTGATTAAATTTGATTTTCAATCCAAGGAATTGCATTTTCATAATCATCTTTTTTCCAATGTACGGATCCAGACATTGACAACACATTTCCGAAAACATGTGGATTTTGAAGTGTTGCATAACAAGCTGCTAAGCCACCAAGACTGAAACCAGCAATTGTTGTATGTTTTGCTTCTTAATGCACACGATACTTCGCCTGAATCCACGGAAGTAATTCCTCCTTGAAAAATGCATTCATTTTATCGTTATAAGTTAGCTCTTCTAATCGATCGACAGGATCTATAGCAACAGCAATACAAGATGGGATTTCATTTTTGTAAATTAAATAATTAAGTGTTTTTGCGATTGGAAGGTTATGAATGAATGAATTCTCATCAAATACAATGAGAAGTTCTTGAAGATGTGAAGTGTGAGAATAATCATGAGGCGTATAAATATGAATTTTACGTGTGTTATTTAAAATCGAACTATAAAAAGAATATGTTTCAATCTTTCCGGATGGATAATCATTTGAAGGAAAACGACTGCTATACTGCACGTCCATACCTATTTTTAACACAAACTAAAAATTGTATTAAGATGTTAGGTATCTAGTTAAGTTATTTATTAGAAAGTTTATTAATTGCTTGAATAGAAAGTTCCAACGCTTTTATTCTTCTTGTTAAAAGTGTTCTTTGCGGACTACCAGCTTTAGATTTATCATAGGCTCTCTCAATTGATGGAAGCAAGCCAGTAAGGACGTTACGAGCTTCTTCTAACTCTTCTTGGCTATACATATGATTTTCTTGATTCCAAACGTTTTTTAGCACTGCTAATCCTAAGCAAACAGCTTTAAGTCGTTTTTTCACTAGTGTAGTATTTGCACCTTTTTGAGTCATCTGAGATAGTGCATTTTCAAGTTTACGGATTGTTGACTGTAAAGACTGTATAGATTCTACTTTATCTACATTTGATACGTTTTCCATATTAAACCTGTCCCTTCTTCGTTTCTAAATTAGTTTTCTTGATATTTGATAATACCATTTAGAAGCGAATTTTACTCGAAATATTTGAGTTGGACATGAATTGAAAGGAAAACAGCTAACAAGCTTCTATCTCCTCCCTCTTACATATTCTATATGTACTTCTTTTTTCTCGTTAAAATACCTACATGGACAAGGTGTTAATATTGTATATTTTATGAACAAAAAACGTACAAGCAGCATCACTTGTACGTTTTAATTTTTATTCAGTAAGATAATAAAGTAATAGCTTACGGGTCTTTTCATAATTTATGAAATCTCTATATAAAATGGGATAATTCATAATCTCCTGTTCATTATTATTAAGCACGTAACTTAAAGTACCTGCTGTATGCATCCAATAATAATTTAAATCAGCGCTTATACAACCATCTTCTGTAAACGTATTATTAAAATCTTTTCTTATTTTTCGAATGTCACAATTCGGAAACGGTTTATACAGTGGACTAGGCATGTTCTGCAATTCATTAAAAATAACCTTTTTACCTACCCCCCTTTATTTCTCTAGCCAATTTAATAAGTTTTCATAATGATATTGAGCATCGATATACCCAAGATTATATAAATTAACGAGCTTTTCCTTATTTCTTTCTATTCCGCTTATAGGAAGCTGTACACTTGGTTGAATTACATAAAAATTATCTTTTTGTTCTTCTTGATTCATATAAGATATCGTCTCGTTATAAAAACGATAATGGTCTACTAAATTCTCTGCGATTTTCGGATATTTTCTATATAGAATTTTAGCTAGACCAGAAAATTTATTTCGCTGCTTCTCGTATCCTTCTGGCTTTGTCATAATTACAACGTTCTTTTCATAACCATCAGTTTGAGCTTTTAAAACTGGTATAGGATCTATAATTCCTCCATCTAGTAATTTTCGATTATTATATTCTACAGCAGGTGCTATAAACGGCACAGAGCTGGATGCACGGATGATTTTTAAAATATCATTTCCATGTTCTTTTTTATTATAATAAACAGCTTGTCCTGATTCGCAATCAGTCGTCCCTATAACAAATTGTTCATTACAGTTTAAGAAAGTTTGAAAATCAAATGGAACAATTTTATTAGGTACTTCATCAAATAAAAAGTCCATTCCAAATAATTCACGTTTTCGAATTAAATTTCGATAAGATATATACCTGTAATCTGATACTAGCTCTGTATTTACTTTCTTATTTCTCCCTTGTTGACGCGACAAATAGGTTGCTCCCATACAGGCTCCAGCTGATACGCCGACTACATACGGAAAGAATAAGTTCTTTTCCATGAAATATTCGAGTACACCTGCAGTATATAAACCTTTCATTCCTCCGCCCTCTAATACTAAACCGATATTCTTCATTCTATATCCCTCTGCTTCTTTTTTCTTAATTTCATATTAGCATAAGATTTTAAGATGAGGTTATATAAACTAATTACAACAATAACCAGAAACTACTAAAGTAATGTGATAATATCTTTGTGAGTAACATGTTACAATATAAGTAATTCATTCCACATATATTAAAGGAGGAATTTAATATGGGTTTATTTAGCGGTATTTTAGGAAATGCATCAAATACGAGTTCTGAAAGTGTAGAACGTGATTTAGAGAAGATTATGCTAGACGATGAAAAAGTAGAGCATGCTTATAAATTAATTCGTGATCTAATCGTATTTACAAATCGTCGTCTTATATTAGTAGATAAACAAGGAGTAACTGGCAAAAAAACAGAATACCATTCTATTCCTTATAAAAGTATTACACAATATAGCATCGAAACGGCTGGGCATTTTGATTTAGATGCAGAACTTAAAATTTGGGTGTCTAGTATGGAGGAACCAATTACGAAAGAATTTAAAGGTGACGATAGTATTTTAAGCATTCAAAAAGCGCTAGTAACCTTTACGACAAAGTAGTGGTTTTTGTATCTTTATTCATTTTCAAAATTACTAACCCGAGTATTTTGGAAGAACATACATTATTTTTGTATATTTAATCTAAAATAACATAAAAAGGTAAAGCGTATTTTAAATGCTTTACCTTTCTTTTTTGTAATAAACAAGTGTAGTTTTATCATTTAATTTCTTTATTACTTCTGTTCTTTTATACCCCATTTTCTCGTATAGAAAACAATTTCTTTCTTCTTCTAAAATCGTAGCAAGTTCAAAACTTCGTGCTTCTGGAAACATTTCTTCGA
Organism: Bacillus sp. FSL R9-9497; assembly: GCF_038005805.1. Classification (NCBI taxonomy): domain Bacteria; kingdom Bacillati; phylum Bacillota; class Bacilli; order Caryophanales; family Bacillaceae; genus Bacillus; species Bacillus sp. FSL R9-9497. The sequence goes on from NZ_JBBOTY010000001.1 coordinate 2,621,290, forward strand.
TTAAAATAAGTACCTTCTGAGCAATTCCTTTCCCTTGATAGATTGGATGAATAAACATTGGACTAATCCAAAATTTATAAGGTAGTTCTTTTTGGGATATACATATCGCTCCAACAAGTTTCGAATCTATTATCATCTTATAAAAATTACTGCTGGGATTATTTATTCTAAAAATAGTTTTTTCAATAGATTCATTTGCTGGATTTGTTTCATAGTCTTTATATTTATGTAATAAAGAGCTAAATGAGTCTATTTGCATTTGAAATATAACTTCTGCATCAGTTTCTGTCGCCTTCTCTAATATAATCTCCATGTTACCAATTTAGACGCTTTCTTAAAGAAGTAATATGAGCTGTATGGTGACGACCATGCCATGCGTATAGTCCTATTGCAACAGCAAGTTTTGTTTCACCAGTTTCAGGATGGTTAAATGTCTTTTCTAAATCTTCAATTTCTAGAGAATATAAAAGATTAACCCATCTTTTATGTAATGAATCTAGCATTACTAGTGAAACATCTACCGGTAATTTTGAATCAGGTAACTCTGCCCACTTCTCTTCTTTATACGGCTTAATAGTTGGATTCTTTTCTGTCAGTGCTAATTTAAAGCGTATGTAGCTATTCATATGGCTATCAACGACGTGATGAACTACTTGACGTACAGTCCAACCTCCAACGCGATATGGTGTATCTAACTGCTTCTGATCTAAATCTTTAATTGCCCTTGTTAGTTCATTAGGTAAATCTTCAATTTCTTGAATCCATGTATCAATCATTTCTTCAGTTATAGGACGTTTGTATGTAAATTGGCCAATTGGATAACGTAAATCATTCATGAATAAGTCCTCCTTATTATAAGTGTGAAGTATTTCTCCAAATATAGTGCACAAACTTCACATGTTCTCCATTTAATTCTACAGATGTTATATCTGATTCGTTTTGATAAGAAGAAAATCCGCTTTTTTCTAGTACAATTTGTGATGCGAGATTATTAGTCGTTGTTTTAGCATAAACTTCAGTAATTTCATTATTTTTCGCTACATCTAAAATTAATTTTACGGCTGCTGTTGCAACTCCTTTTTTAGTAAATTTTTCTCCGACACGATACCCGAGCGAACTAATTCGAGTTTCCGTATCTATATCTACTAAATTGATTCGCCCTACAATTTCTTTTTCTTCATTACGAATTAAATAAAAATAAGAATCTCCATCTGCCTGTTCTATTAATAAATCGTCTAGTAGTTTTTGGAAATATTCAAATTCAAAATATTTCGAGCCACGATTTGGTACCATTGTTTCAAAAAAAGATTTATTTGTAAGTTCAAACGTAAATAAATCCTTAGCATCTTGTTTCTTTAGTTGCTCTATGTATATTTCCATTCCGTATTCTCCTTCTTGATTTACTAACTGTTATACATTCTTTTTTAATCAATTATATTCCTGCTATTTCTTTCGATTAAGTAATACAGATAGTAGCACTTTCGGATGAAAGAGATGAAATGGACTACGAATTAAATTCATCACTCGTACTAACCGAATATAAACATCAGAATTACTTACGGATAGTCGATATATTTGCTTCGTATACCATAGTTGAAATTTTTGTTTTGTAGTTAATTCTCTCTTTAGTTGCGGGTGACGTGATATTTCTGTTGTTGTCATATCCCAAGGGGTTTCTATTATAGTAGCTGCCTTTTTATAAAATTGTTGTGTAAATGTTTTATCAAGTTGTTTTCTATCTTGCAAAAGTAATTGCAATTGGTGAGCCTCCATAGCAGCAACTGATACGCCTTGGCCGAAAACGGGATCAAAACGACATTGCGCATCTCCAACAACTAATAATCCTTCTGGTACATTATTCACTAAATCAAATCGCCGGCGTACTTGATAAGGAATTTTGTATGTCTTTATATCAGTAATTCCCTCAGCCTTATTTAAGAAGTCTGTAACATTAGAAATTGATAGATTTTCAGCAAAATCATAAAACTCATCATCTGTTTGTGGTGCTTTCTCATTTGCGTATCCACTAAAAGTAACAAAATAACGATTATCTTCTATCGTTTGAATAAGAACGCCATAAGGGTTATCAGGGAAACTAGGAGACATTAGCATATTACAACAGTCTAACTCCTCATTTTCTTTAAGTTTGAACATTTTCGTTGCGTAAAATAAATCAATACGAACTTTCTCTTCTTGTACTTTAATTTCGTATTCTCGTAGCCACTCTATACTTTTCGAGCCAAATCCACTCGCATCAACTACAAGATCCGCATGAACTTCTTCTTGTGTGTTTGTCTCTAAATATTTAACTTTTACTCCACACACTTTGTTAAGCTTTGCATCTACCAATACCCCTTTAACCAATGTTTCATATTTAATAGTAATATTTGAAATTTGATGTATTCGTTTTTGAATATGCCATTCTAGCAAAGGACGACTTTGTTGAATCATATGTACTTCCCCTATGAACGGTTGTTTCCATAGACCGAATTGATGCCATTTCAAATCACGCGTAAAGTTGTTTATAATACTACCCGCTTCTATTAATTCGTTCGTAATATTAGGAAACAATTCTTCAATTGCGTTTTCTCCACCTTTTAATAACACGTGAGGATGATTACTTTGTGGAACTCTTTTTCTCGAAGACTTTCCATCCCATCTTTCACCAGCTTCTATAATGATTACTTCTTTAAAAGAAGTTGATAATGCTTTTGCTGCAAACTTTCCTGCCATACTTCCACCAATAACGATAGCCTTATTAAACATATTTTCCCCCTTAATAAAAAGAGATCCTGCCTTGTATGAATGAAACAGGATCTTAAACTAATTAACTTCTTTATCATTATACTTAAAATACATCAGTAAATTGCAACATTAAAATTAAAATACCTAATCCCCATACGTAATACGCGAATCCTTTTAAGGAGTGACGTTTTAAATATTGAATCATCCATGAAACGGCTATGTATCCAAAAAACGCTGCTGATAACGTTCCGACAATTAAAGATGTGCTAGAAATAGATTCTGCTTTCCCTTGAAAAACGTCTACAAATTGCAAAATGATAGCTCCAATGATGGCTGGTGTCGATAGTAAAAAAGAAAAGTAAGCAGCAGTTTCACGGTCTAATTTTCTCCATAATGCAGCGACAATTGTCATTCCAGAACGGGAAATGGCTGGAAAAATAGCAGCAGCTTGAAATGAACCGATAATTAATGCGTCTTTATATGTTATGTCATCCATTTTTTTACGACCATTCTTTTGTTTATCTGCCATGTAGAGAAAGAATCCGGTCACTAAAAACTCCCAACCGATCGTGATTCCTGTTTTTGAAATATCTTCAAAGAAGTCTTTAAACAATAAACCAATTACAACTGCGGGTATTGTCCCAACGATAAGTAATAACATGAGCTTTGAAAATGGGTTTTTAATTAAATATATAAATTCTTTTTTGTAATAAATAAAAACCGCAAGTAAAGTCCCAATATGCAGCATCGTATCTAAAAATAAGCCAGCCTCATCTAATCGGAACAAATGCCTTCCTAAATAAAGATGTCCGGTACTACTGATTGGTAAAAATTCTGTTAAACCTTGAATTATACCTAGTATGAAAGCTTCTAACCAATTCATGATGGTCTCCTTTCTCTTTTGCTTGTACCAATATATGAGGGTTAAATTTTCGATATGAAAAAAACTATATTTCTCTATGAATTTACTTTTTATTTATGGATATATATGTAAAGAGGGGTAAGGAGGGTTATTATGTGGAAGCACACAAAATTCGGTAATGTATTACTTTGGGTGGGCCCTATCCTTGTATTTTTAGGACTATGTATGACAAATGTTATTTCAGATATTCCTTTCTTTGAGGGAAAACATAAAACGGTTGGTATTGTACTTATATTTATAGGTGTAATCTGTTTTGTTGCTGCTAATCATTTGAAAAAAGGAGAAAGATATGAAGAATAAATCTAAATAAAAAACAATCCTTGCATATTAGCTAGGATTGTTTTTTATTAATGTTGATTATTTGTAGAATACTTTATCAACGTTATATTTCGCTTTGTATTCATTAATGATATATGTTTCGTAAATTTCTCTTTCTGTTGGATCTTCTACGATACATGCATCAATGCGGTATACTTCATCACGGTGATTTTTAATTGGTGAAACATTATCTTCAAAATGCTTCTTAATACGTTGTCTAATTTTACGAGCTTTACCTACGAAAAGAAGTTCGTCATTAATATTGTAAAACATAAAAATGCCGCCTTTATCTCTAGGGAACAAGTGGAAATCGATAAATCCATTAATTGGAGTAATGATTGGCTCGTCTCCTTTAATAACTTGTTTACGTTCAGTAATTGAAACATCAGCTTCAGGAATATTAATTTTAATCAAGTTCATTCACGTCCTCTTTTATTATAAAGATAAATAATAGCATACATAAGTAAGAAAAGCTATGTTCAGAGGCATATTTCATTTTATAATTCAAATATTATAGGTGTATCATGTAAACTTTTCTTCCAAATCATATGATCACTGGATTCTCCCCAGTAATCTTTCAATACATAGTTAGGTTTTCCAAACTTTTTCGTCCATATACTTTGCGCATTTTTATATCCACTATCTAAACAATATTCTGTTATCCCTCTGCTAAGTAATGTAAGAAACATTGTATGTAGTAATAAACTCCCTATTCCCTTTCTTTGATACTCCGGAAGTATGAATACAGTTCCTATTTCATACAAATTTTTAAGTACACCACCTGTACAACTATTAATCAATGTACTTGCTGGACCGATTTCGATTGTTCCAATGATTTTATTGTTACTTGTATCAATTGCTAATAAAAAGTAACGACTTTCTCCGTTACTATCAAAATCACTTTTCAAATACTGCTTTTTTGAGTTAATTTCATTTTCTATGTCATCCAATAATTGTGACAGTCCTTCATTTTTGTATGTATTTGTAATAACTATACGGAAAAATAAATATAGTTCATCTACATCATTCAAATTCGGTCGTCTAACTGCAACGTTAGTCATGAATTCAATCTCCAATCCTCATTATGCCATTGTCAATACAACACTTTATATAATCTATTCATCATTATTCTGCAAAAACCTGCATAAATCCAACAGTATAGAAAGCTCATTATAAATATTGATAAAATAATTTTTATATCCATAGTTGTATGAACAGCAGGACCAAGTACCGGAAAGTGGAAAACATCGAGAACGATCATAATACCTATAAGTAGACAAGTTGCTGAAAAAGAAACAATCCATATTCTCCTCTTTAATTTTAAAAAGGATACTCCTAAGGCTAGACCTAATAAGCCTGTAGTAAAAGGAAAGACAATTAGTTCACTGGGCTCAATAATAAATAATAGAAAAATAGTAAGAATATAAGAAAGTATTCCCTCACGAATAGAATAGAAAATAGCAAAAAAAATCGGTAATGTCGAAAATGGACTAATGAGCAAACCTATACCAGGAACTAAGTTCCCAGCTGCTTGAAACATGGTGGCCAATGCACTCATCAAAGCTGTAAGTACTAACTTATTCGCAAGGGACAATTTTCTTTTATGAACAAAGCTCGTATCATGTTCTATCATCAGTTGATACCAATAACGTACAAACCAATTCATTAAAATACCCCCTAAAGATACCACATTCATTACTTTCTATATTATTCATACACTTATGGTTTATGAGTTGCTTTCTATTTGTTATGAATTACTATATAATAAAAGACTTTTAGGGGGATAAATTGTGCGTGTTGAAACAAAATGAATTCCTTGGATTATTAAACTGCGAGTATATATCGTATCAAGGAATAATTTCAAAAATGGTACCTTTGTTAAAATCAGTTACTTTCATAGAACTGTAAACTCCTAAATATAATTTAGTTTGATCCGAATTTGTTCCTAAACTCATATAATAAGCTGCTTGCGTACCAAAATCATAATTGGTTTCAATAGCATAAAAGTCAGCATGTTTACCGTCTGTACCTGCTCTAGTATAGGCTAAAACACCCTTAACTGGAGACTGAGATTCTCCTTTCTTGGCAAGGTCAGTAAAAACAACGCTACCTGTTAAATTTGGAATTGCATTTCCCATATATGGCTGAACTCCTGTAAGTGAAGTTCCTCCAAACTTATCTGTTCTAGAATCTTTATGAAAATAACTAAGTAGAGGCAGAATACGCTTCACTGAAGTTTGTATTGTTTCATCATAATAAACCATTGTTCTCTCATCCGAAGTCTGATTCTCAGAACAATGTCGTATAAAAGAAGTAGGTAAATCCCCTTCCCATCCTCGCCACCCAAAATTGATAAACCCATCTTGATTGGGAGTTAACCTCATAAAATGCATTTGAACAAGTTCTGTTACCAGTATAGGTTTATATTGAACAAATGAAAAAATAGACTCTACAATATCTTGTCCGACATTTCCGGCGTATTTGATATATTGATTATAAAACCTTTGAAATGAAATGCCGGTTATATTACGTACTCCTTTTGCAATTACTGTAAGTGTTTCTTGTATAGATAAAGGAAGTTCATTAAAGCGTGTAACTACAGGAGGGTTATTTATAAATGTATTTTTACTTACATCGATTTCAATTATTTTTCCTGCTATTTCTAAATCATCTTGGCTTAAATTAAATGGATCATAACCTGATCCGCCATCTCCATTTGTAAAAACAAGTTTTCCAGTCTCAGGTGAAAAGTTTAAACTATTGACTCCGTTATGATTAAAAAATGGTCTTCTTACATTCAGTAATGTTCGTCGCTTTTGAACTTGACCATTAGATTGTAAAGTCCATTCTTCCACTGTATCAATGTGATCATATTGCGTATTTCTATTAACCCACTTTAAATTTAACGTTTTAGGGTCACAAGGATTCGGTTTAAATTGTTCAGAAAGTGCACCTGGTCCTTGAGTTCCGGCTACTGAATAATGAAGATAAAATAACCCATTTTGATAAAATTGTGGATGGAACGCAAGTCCTAGCAATCCGCGTTCATCATAACCGCTACTAGAAACACCTTCTTCAAATGTACCTAATTTAATAATTAGGTGACGAATATCTAAAAATGTCTTTATAACTCCGTCCCCTATGTAAAAAATCTCTCCTAATTGAGTTGCGATAAATAGTCTTTCGGTCGATTCACCTGGAAGTATCGTTGTTTTCAATACAGTTGGTAAATTTACGTTATGAACAATGGGTCGTAAACTAACTTTAACTTTTGTCAATTAACTGTACACCCCTTTTTCTTCTTTTTTATAGAAGAATATGATTAGAGTAGTTCTGTTAGTATCAAATAAGTTTTATTCCTTTTTATTACAATTTTGTATATAATATAATTATAAATAATCTGGGGGACGAACTATGATAATCGTACTACAAATCATCTTACCACTAATTTTCGCAGTCTATTTATTTACCCTCTATCGTAAAGGGACGTATGGATCAGCTTCATTCCTTTTAGCAGTCATGATAGGAATTTTCGGTTTAGAGAATATTTTTCAGCATGCTAGTCTAACAGATCATGCTATTTATCCATATTGGGGCAGTTTGAAGGCTGTTGTTATCGTTTTATCAGTCGTATTTCTATTTAAAAAAGGTGGTTTAACAGGAAAATATTGATTTTTAATGCGTTACATATTTTCTTGTTAAATTGCTTTTATTTTATAAAAGAAGAAATATTTATGTGAAAACAAGAAGGGATGTGTTACATATGTCTATAAATATTATTTCAATAGTTTCTATCATAATATGGATTGTGTTAATTACAGAACTTATAAAACCTTCAAAAGAACAGAATGGACGAAAAATAGTAACTTTAGTAACTGCTGGTTCCGCATCAACACTTATTTTGACGGTTTCATTTATTCAAAATATCCCGTTTTGGAATTGATAGTGATATAACTAACAAAAATATGTATAAATAAAAAGATTAGGGTTCACTCCTAATCTTTTTATATTTTGAGGTAGCACCACATGCCCAGCAAGCTAAGGTCTTGAAGTAGCCCCTAAACAAAATTTAAAATTTTTCTAAAGTTATTTATGTGAATTTAACTCATTTTCAGGAACATATGTGGTCCTTTTATAATTTGAAGTTCTTTTTAAGCTTCTTATATTTTCTATACGAACGTCTAACAATGTTTAACATAAAATACGGTATTTTAACAGAGAAAGGCAATTTATAAATGAAAGGAAAATAAAAGGTGAAATATGCCTTTTCTAGATCCCTCCACTTACTATCTTCTTTTGTTTTTAAGAAATCAGATACATCGACTACATATCCCCTTCCTTTTTCCATCATCACATTTTTCCCGTGAACATCACAAGGAGTTAATCCTTGTTCCCTCGCATACTCTAAAGCTTTATTTATATCAAGGATTACCTGCTTAGGAATTTTAATCCCCTTATGAAGGGCATCGTATAAGGTAATTTCTTTTAAACGTTTCAATACTATGAAATTTTCCCCTTTATATATAAGCTTTGAATAAGAAGGATGATCTCCAATTCTTCGGTATACTTCTGACTCTTTTTCAATTCCTTCTCCTTCTCGCACGTAAACTTTCACTACCCAATCTTTGTATTCTCTGTGCATGAATACTGCGGCATAATTACCTGTTCCTAAACACTTCCAAAGTCTAGGAATACCTTTAACTACTACAGGCTCGAATTCATCATCACTTCTTATACTTACCTCTTTTAATAATTCGTCATTTATCAATCCCACAAAACTATTTATACTCATCATTTCCACTCCGGTTTTGCTAAAAGGGGGCCCACCCACATTTTAACGAAAATATACACTAAGCGAATTTTAGCATAACATGCCAAATCTATATTACTCTATTTTATAATCTAAAACATTGTTTAGAAATGTAGCAAGGGTTTGTTAATGGTTCAATTCTTCTTTCACTACTATTTTTGTTAGCTAACACTTTTATTGTTTTAATAATCTTTTGTTTAATTCCCACAATGCTGTTTTGTTGCTATCCCATTTCAAAAACGTTACTGCTTCCTCAAAGCATAACCATTTATAATTAAAGTGTTCTTTAGATAATGATATGTTTTTTGTAGGAACTTTAACTCCAAAAGAAAATTCTTTTATTACATAAACCTCTTCTCCCCAAAGGAATCCTCCAACTACATCCTCTACTGGTAGTGAAGACACAGAATCTAATTGTATATATGGACATTCTCTTGTAATACCAGCCTCTTCAAACGCTTCCCGTTTTGCTGATTCAATAGGAATCTCACCGTCTTCTCCGCCACCAGCTATTCCTTGCCAATAACTATAATCACTTCTTTTGAAAATAGCATATTGAATGGAATTAGCAGTTTTTATATAAGGAAATATCAATACTTGATATGGCGCTCTCATTGCTTAAGCTCCTCTCGAAAATAAGTTTTAAATAAATATAAACAAAGAGCCGACATCACAATTCTACATTATTAATGCAGGTTTATAATGTCGGCCTTCTATTTTTAAAGAATTTTATTTTTCATAACCAGGTTTACTCTTAACAGAGGAAAAACTGCTTATTCCCTGTCGAATGTGTTTAGCATGGTTTTTCCTAAATGTTAGCAGTACCCTATATTATTCAATTGCGCCAGCAACATCATAATCATTTAAATCTAATTCAATCGGTTGTCCGAGCGCTAGTTTAGCAAGTTCCGCTCCTAGATATGGACCAGCTGTTAAACCCGAAGCCCCTAATCCATTCGCAACGAGAATTCCTTCAAAGTTAGGTAGTGGTCCGATAACAGGTAAGAATCCTGGTGTAAATGGTCTGAATCCAACTCTCGTTTCAAGCATTGTAGCATTTTCTAAGCCAGGTGCAATTGCTAATGCCTTATGGAATACTTCATGTAAACCACCTGCTGTTACACGATGATCGAAACCAGTATCATTCTCATGTGTTGCACCAATTACGACATGCCCATTGTCAAACGTTAAAATATATTGATCGTTCGGTGGCATAACAACTGGCATATTTTCTGTTGCTGTATTCTCGATTTGCAGATGAACAATTTGTCCTTTTTGGAATGTAACTAAGAAATTAATTCCTAATGGATTCAAGATTTCGTTCGCCCATGCGCCTGCAGTTACAATAACCTTTTCCGCTAAAATTGTTTCATCGTTTACTGTAACTCCCGTAATATGATTTCCTTCACGGACTAATATAGCATCGCCTTTTATTAAAGTTGCACCATGTTTTTTCGCAGCACTTATTAATGCATTGCGTAATAATCTTCCATTTACTCGTGCAGCACCACTAATATGAACAGAACTATATTCGTCTGATAATGCTGGGAATAATTTTTTTGTTTCTTCAGCTGATAAGCGAGTGATTTCACCAATCTCTGGGGCATCTTCACGTCGTTTATAAGCTCGCTCTTCCATTTGATCTAACTTTTTCTCGTCAGTATGTAAACTAATTGCACCTACACGATTATATCCTGTGTCAGTTTCACCGTCTTCTTCTAATTGCTGAATTAACGAAGAATAGTAACGTGCACCGCCTTTAACAATTTTATACCATGCTTTATTACGACGCTGCGATAGCCATGGACATACAATACCTGCTCCTGCATCAGTTGCTTGCCCTAATTGTTGGCGATCCACGATAGTAACATTCGCACCTGCCTTAGCAAGATGATAAGCAGTAGACGCTCCTAAAATTCCAGATCCAACTACAATATACGATTTCATCTCAAACACCTTTTCTCTTTTGCTAATTATATAAATATAAGAACATTCCTTAGTATAATAGAAGGAATGTTTTTTTCAATGTACTCATCACAATTAATTGTTGCAGCATTGTGACTTTCTTAATCATTATTTTTTCTTCTTACGGAATAATTCAATTGTTTTATAGCCTTGTGAAAGGATCTCTATCATTTTCTCTAGACGTTTTTCACGTGTTTTTTCTTGTTTTACAGAAAAAAGATTACGTGCCCAATCTTTCTGATATCCAGGCGTTAAACTTTGATAAAACTTAAGTTCATTCGGATGATTAGCTAATAATGCTTCAACATCTTTAATTCGATCTGCATAATCGGCAACACATTGACTCATAGCAGATGTTTTCGTTGTTTTTTTCTTCTCGCGTTTTAAACCTACAACAGTAAAGACTTCATCCATACTTACCATTCGTGCAAATTTAATATCACTTTCTCCCACATAACCATCTTCTCCAACATTTAATGCCGGAAACATCTCATCACGGTGAATAAACGTACTATAACGAGCATTACCTTTTTTCGGATATGCGAAGAATACGTAACCTTTTTCAATTAGTAATTCTTCATTACTTATAATAAAATTCGTTTGTTTCACCATTTCATCAAGCGTTTCTACAAATATAAAGATAGCATCGTGTTCTTTTGAGAATGCAGTTTCTTTACCTGTAAAAATGTCATAATCACTTGGTTCGTTAATAACGACCATATTTGTATACTTATTAAGTTTCAATTTATCAATAACTGACATATTAATCTTCCTTTACATTCAAAATTCATTGTACATACTTTTGCGTACTGTTCTAGTGTATTATATGTATTAAGAAAATCAACTTTAAATCGTATTATTCTGCTGCAAAAGAATATAATTCTTTACTAGATGGGGTGGTTTTATGCCATATGTAATCCGAGATGAAGGGCTAGTTTTACAAGGGGATGATGGAAAAGAACCAATTTTTCATACATATGAAGAAGCGGAGGAAACATTAAAAACATTAACTATACCGCAGTTTCCGAAACATATTAGAAGAAAACCATTTACACCAAAATAATAAAGATAGCCGCTTCTGAATAAGAACCGGCTATCTTTATTATTCATAACTTAATAGCAAATAAAGTATATAAAAACTCTTTATATTGATCTTCTGTAATTTCACGCTTAGTTTTTTCCCCATGAATAATTTCGGTTAAACTTGTATTCGTTAATGAAATATGGCCAGAGTTCGTCAACTTTACTGCAATTGGTCCTTTATTAAAAATAGACTTCTCATCTTCTATCACTCTTCTTTGAACATCGTTTACTACTATCTCATTAATATTAGGTTTATAAAAAGCATGACAAACTTTCCATTCTCCATCAGTATCTATTCTTTCTAAAACATAATTTCCTTTACTTGTATCTTTTCGTCTCACTCGGTACGAACCATTTTTTGAAGAAACAGACTCGCCAGTAAAAGGTACAGGAACAAGAGGTACTAACGAAGCTATACCTACATCAATTAAATACTGTAGATTATCATAAGTTAAAATAATTGTTATATGACCATCCTCCAGTGCCCATGCATTTATATCATTTTTATACACCGTACCTAATGCCAGTTGTACATCATAGCCACAGTCTTTTAAGAAATAGTAAAAAAGAGTATTTAATTCGTAGCAAAGTCCACCACGGGAACTAGTTAAAATTTTCTCTCGTAAGTTTTCCAGAGAGATTTGATTCGTATTTCGTGCTATAACATCTAAATTCTCAAATGGTATAGTGTGTGCAAACGAAAAGAGTATGGTAGGTAATTCTTCAAACGTTACATCATTACATTTTTTAAGATTTAATCTTGTGAAAAGCTGATCTTGTAAACTTGTCATATTTAGCACCCCTTAAAAATTTATAAGTTTAAATAATATATGCTGATTGTAAATTTTAAGGGGCACTGTAACAACGTACATTTCATTTAACTGTACCGGTACAAAAATTACGATTCACGAGGTAAATTAATAGAAGGCGTCATTACAAATGCCTTTTCTGTAATTACTTCTTTTTGGAGTAGATCAAAAGCTACGAATATAAATTTAATAGTTTATCTATAGGCAAATTATTAATATCACTTAAATCAACAAAATATTGAAGTTGCCACATTTGACTCTTTTTAGCTTGATTGCTAACAGTGGTATCCCAAACAGGATAAATTCTCATTGCCATTTTCCCTGTTTGACTTTGTGTTCTCAATATTTTTTCTTTAAGAAGAATCTCTTTAGGAAAAATAAATTGTCCTAGTTTATTATCAGCAATACAAGTGATTACTAATAAATCAGGAGCAGCTTCATAAGAGAAAGCTCTATTTCGCATATTTTCATCTTTCTCCCAAAAAGAAACAAATTGACCAATTTTATTAGGTGTAACTTTTGATTTTCTAAAACGAATAGTTTTGTTATTTAAATGGAATAAACATCCTGCATATTCTGCGTTTTGCTTTTCTTCTTTTAGATTCGTAATCATTAAGTTGTTAGGTTTGTAAACTATATTATTTAAATTTTGGATTATATTATTAAAATTGTTCAAGAAAACTCCCCCTTTATTCATCTCTTAGTTTACCACAAACATCAGTTCTTCTATATCGTATATAATCATGAACTAAGTGAAATGGGGGAATTTAGCGGGATATAATTATTACTTTAATGTACTTAGTTTTTCAATTGCTTGTTGTTCAGTTGCTAAGTAAAAAATGTCATTCCCTTTATTACATTCATAAATAAAATCCTTTAAGCTTTTACTAGTATACATAGAGAAATCTCCAACAATAGCAATCTTTACCTTGTAGTTTATAAACTTTTGAAGGATATCGCCCGCAAGCCGTGTTTTTAGATCAAAGAAATCTTCATTTATTAAAGATTTATGGATAATAATATGTTTCGCATCTACCTCATATTGAACTGTTGCCATAGTATCTAATGCAGACTGAACATCCGATATTAATACCTTATCGTTTCTAATGACCGCAATATTGATTCCATCGATTACTACTTTCTTTATTTCCATAGTCCCACCCCTTTATAATTTACAGAGTATGAGTAAAATTGTTTTACAAAACTTCGTATTAATCATAGATTAAATTAGCCGCAGCTATTAAAATTGCCTCTATTTTTTATTGTAAATATATATTTTTTTTATTACTAATACGGTCAATGAAATTAATGATAGTTTCTCTTTTTTATATTTTTGAATGTATATATATGAAATTGCTTTTACTTGTTATAAAAATATTGTGGAGTAACATAACTTAACAAACTATCCAAAGTGTTAATCTCGGCATATGGTTGTATTTTGGTCGTATTCTTGATTTTTTGAGGGTTAAACCACACACCTTTTATATTTGCATTTTGAGGACCAACAATATCCTTTTCTAAGTCATCCCCAACAAATAAAGTATTTTCCGGCTGTAAATTTAGCTTATTTAATGCTAGTTCGAATATACGTTTATCAGGTTTACTAAATCCCACTTCTTCAGAAATAATGATTGTTTCAAAATACCTATTTAAATTCGTATTAAATATTTTAGCTTTTTGCCTCTGAGTTGAGCCATTTGTTATAATTCCAACTTTAAAGTGCTTCTTTATTTGATTTAAGAAATGAATAGTATTTTGGTCTATTGAAAAACATCTAGGGAAATTTTCATTCCAAAAATCTTGGATATAATTGTGTGGCAATCTATATTTCGGCGCGAATTCATCAAATAATGATTCTAAAACTATCGTTTTATCACTAATGCCGTATTCCCTTTTATCGTATTCTTTGAATTTCTGTAACATATTGTTTTTGACTGTATCACTAACATCCTCATAACATTTTTCTAAAACTAATAAAAACAAGTTATCTACTGCCTTATCCCTATCAATTAACGTATCATCTAAATCAAACAGCATCGCTTTATAACCCATCAAATAATTTCACAACCTTTCTCACATGATTTAAATAATCCTTAGTTCAACTTTAAGCGTTTACTAAATTAGCAAAAAAACTCTAAAGTTTGTGAAGTACACTCTATAATTTCGCTAGCTTTTTTTATATTGAAATTCATTTCCGTTTCCCCTTTTAGTAAGTAGCGCAAGTATATGTTCACACAGTTTAAGAAATCACATGCAGTTCCCAATATTATACATTGGTTTTTTAGAAATATAAATCGTTCAGCTTTTCATACGATAAGTTTTTTCAAGCATACAATTATTTTTTCATAAAAAGGAATATGGCTAATCATATTTTTTGGAGAATACACATTCTTGAAAATGAAGCTAATACGTTAAACGTCCTATGAAGTTCCTATTGTATCTCCACATAAACTCCAGATAGTACGGCTATAATGACTACCAGAGGTGATATTATGAAAAACTATCATATTCTCGTGGTAGAGGACGATCAAGAAATTCAGGAATTAATTAAACAATTTTTAATGACACAGCATTATACAGTGGTAGTCGCTTCAGATGGACTAGAGGGTATGACACAATTTAATAAGCAATCATTTGATTTAATTCTTCTAGATGTCATGATGCCCAATCTTAATGGATTTGAAGTTTCTAAAATGATTCGAAGTCAGTCAAACGTACCAATTATTATGCTAACTGCGTTGGAAGAAGAGGAAGATCAAATGAAAGGATTCGACCTTGGGATCGATGACTATATAACAAAGCCCTTTTCATTTCATGTTTTGATTAGACGAGTCGAAGCTGTACTTAGAAGAAGTTATGATAAAAATGTAAATAATCATTTGATATTTAAAGAAGTGCGTATTGATGTGGATGCATATAGAGTATATGTAAATGACGTTGAAATTATATTAACGACAAAAGAGTTTGAAATTCTACAACTACTATTTCAAAATGAGAGAAAAGTACTCACAAGAGAAAATATCGTTGAAAAGGTTTGGGGTTACGATTATTTTGGAGAAACACGAATAATTGATACACATATTAAAAACCTACGCAAAAAATTAGCTATCCCTTATATTAAAACAATAAAGGGTATTGGATATAAAATTGATGAATAGTATTGTGAAACTCATGAAAATGAAGCAAATTACTTATAAACTCTTTATGACTACATCTCTCATTTTATTATCCTTTGCAGTATTGATTTATTTAACTTTATACTTCTTTCTCCCTACGTTTTATGAGCAATATAAAACAGATCAACTTCAAACAGGGATAAACGAAATCATTGATAAGTCTAAAAATCTTACGTTTCAAGATGCGATACCACTTTTTGATGAATACGCCAAAAAAAATAATGCGATGCTTTATCTTCAAAATAAAGAAGGAGTAATTATTTACTCTCCTTCATTTTCTTTTATTCAAAGTGGTACCCAAAAAACAGTAGTTACTAAAGCAACACGATTCGAGAATGCAAGTACCCTTAGCAATTCATATAACGTTACGAAACCAATTCAATTTCAAGATGGTAGTTTAACGCTTGTAGTGTTTGCTACATTTCAACCGATTGATGAAGCTTCACAGGTTTTAGTACGCTTTCTCCCCTATATTAGTATCATTGTGCTTGTTATTGGTATAGGAAGTGCTTATTTTTATTCCAGGTTTATTACAAAGCCACTTATTTATATTAATGAAGGTGCACAAAAGATGGCAAATTTAGATTTCTCCGAAAAAATTGAGGTTCGCTCTACAGATGAGTTAGGAGAATTATCTAATAGTTTGAATGACATGTCTATTAACTTGCAACAAGCTATGTTTGATTTGAAAAAAGCAAATGAACAATTAAAAAATGATATTGAAAAAGAAAGAGAAATAGAAACAAAACGCAGAGAGTTTTTTGCGATTGTAGCACATGAATTAAAGTCCCCTCTTACTGTAATGAAAGGATACTTAGAAGGAATGATATACAATATTGGCCCTTATCAAAATCGCGATCAATATTTAAAGAAAAATCATCAAATTATTGAAAGTATGGAACAATTAGTTCGTGAAATTTTAAGCGTATCGAAATTAGAACAACACACCTTCAAACTAAAAGTAGAGGAAGTTAATCTTTCAAAGTTAATAGGTGCAATCACAAAAGATCTCGAATTTTTTGCTTCTCAAAAAAGCATTGAAATAATAAAAGAAATTGATTCTGACCTTTCTATTTATACCGATTGTGCTATTTTAGAAAAAGCATGTAAAAATATTATTCACAATGCGGTTATGTATTCACCACATAATGAAAAAGTCTATATAAAGTTAAGTGAGGATTCGAAACAAGGTCAAATCGAAATGCAAATTATAAATACAGGTGTCAATATTAAAGATGAAGATTTACAACAAATTTTCAAACCATTTTATCGAATTGAAAAATCAAGAAATCGAAATACTGGAGGAAATGGTTTAGGGCTATATATTGTTAAGCAAATTCTTGAAACGCTAGATATAAAGTATTCAATAAAAAATATGGAACATAGTGTGCAATTTTACATGAGTATTCCATTATCTAAACATAAAAACAAACAAACTCTCCTTTAAATAGGACGAGTTTGTTTGTTTTTGTAGTAAGTATAAATTTATTAACAGGTTTTTCACTTAATGGACAAATGCTGCTTCTTAAATGGCGATTATCATAAGTAGTGACAAACTGTATTCAATTTACATATTTATCTTCTACTATAATAGTAAAAAAACGAAATTCCGCTTAACAGCAAATTAGATTCTCTTATTCGAGATGCATTTCATCTATGAAGATGAAAAGGAAGATGAAAAATGCATATTTCCCTCCATTTTTCAGATTAATTTAGAATTCTTTTATGATAAGCTATATGTAAAGATTAAATATAAAACATAAAGGATGATTCATATGCAAATAAGACCAGAGGTAAGTGAATATAACTCCTATTATGCAACGTATACCAACTTGGTATCAGACGGAAATATCATACATATTCTAGAACAACAAATGAAGGAAACAAATCTTTTATTAAAGGGAATTTCTGATAGTGAGGGACTTTTCCGGTATGCTCCTACTAAATGGAGTATAAAAGAAGTAATCGGTCATATAGCAGATACAGAACGGATTATGGCGTATCGATTGCTATCAATCGCTCGAGGCGAGACAGCAGAACTTCCAGGCTATAATGATGATATGTATGTTCTTAGAGCTGGTTTTGATAAGCAATCTATGCAAAATCTTCTTGAGAATTTAATAGTTGTTCGCCAATCTACCTTGTATTTACTTAGAAGCTTAGATAAAGAAGCTTGGTCACAAAGAGGAAATGCGAATAATTCTGAAGTTACAGTTCGTGCATTAGCATACATCATTGCTGGTCATGAGCTTCATCACCTTCAAATTATAAAAGAACGTTACCTTGGTTCTGATTTATATCCAGCAACTTAATATTTGAAGAAAAAGAGTCCTATTTATGTAGTGCTCTTTTTCAGTATTTATAACGGATTAGCGCTTAGAACCATGGCAATTAAATGCATTTATTTATAAAATTCACCACATAATATTTATGCTATCCCCTCTTATTCTGTACATAATTTTCTTTAGGCTGATATACTATAAACGCAATAGTTCTGGAAAGGTGATGATAGTATGTATGAACAACAAAATAATAGAGATAGAGATCAAAAAATGATGTTTTCTATGCAGGGAGTTCCCTCAAATAAAATTAACATGAATCAATTACCTAAATGGATTAGAATTTTTGGCTATTGTGCGTTTGGTTGGATAATAGTATTTAGTTTAATTATGATTGTAGGTTTAATTCTGCAATAACTATACAGAGTAGGTAAACGGGACGATATTTAGGTCATACATCTAGGTAATGTCCCATTTTTTATGTGTGATTATCCCATGATATAGGCAACCAATTATAATAAAAAGAACCTGTAGAATATCCTACAAGTTCTTTTTATTATATTATTAAAACGGGAACAACAAACTATTTTAACATTCAGTACAGGGAGACCATTTTGATTATGGCTTGATTTTATTATAAATCAAATATAAGCTTTTGAAAGGTCTAGATTTTGAAAATTATGTGAATTGAAAAGCTACGATGTTTATATTAGATTTCATTTACGACCAACTTCTTCTTACTTAAATACACTGCACGATCTGATTTTTTAGCAACCTCCTGTGAGTGCGTCACAACAATAATGCATTTATTCTCTTTATGTGCAAGTTCTTGAAATAGTTCTATTATATCCATTGCAGTTTCCTCGTCGAGGTTTCCTGTCGGCTCATCTGCAATCAGTAAATCAACATTACAAGATAGTGCTCGAGCAATTGCTACACGCTGTTGTTGTCCACCGCTTAGTTGCAGGACGTTTCGTTTCGCTTCAACTTCTGTGAGTCCTACCCTTTCTAACAATTCTAATGCTCTTGCTGTTTTATTTTGCACTTTAACACCTGTAATTTCCATTGCTGTTAAGACATTTTGAAGAGCTGTCATATAGGTTATTAAGTTATAAGATTGGAAAATTACAGATACATTTTGATTACGGTATCGATCCAAACCAATTTTTCTAATATCTTTGCCATTATACAGTACATAACCATTTTTAGGGACATCTAGTCCACAACCTAAGCTTAGAGTTGTGGTTTTACCAGATCCAGATGGTCCTAAAATCGTGTAGAAATGTCCTTTTTGAAAAGAAAAGTTAACATTTTCTAGTATCGCTACATTTTTTCCATTACTTTCATAATAATAATCCAAATTTTTAAACTGTAAAATTGTCTCCATATCGAGCCTCCTCATTCATCTTTTAAAAGAATTTGTTTTGGGTTTAAACGTAGAATAGATAATGCCGGAAGAAGCGTTGCTATTATAGCAATAGCTAGTCCAATTCCACCCATTTTCCCTACATCTTCTCCTGTTACACTTACATCAATTTTATCAATTGGATCTTCTTTTTGATTTTGTAGAGTACCACCAGGTCCAGCCATCATTACAGTACCATGTTGCGAGGTATCTGTTTCTTCGCTTGCAGTAGCAATTTCATTCGAAAGTAAATTATCCCCGATATATTGAGAAACTTTAGCTCCTGTTGTTATAGATAATCCAAATGCTAAAATAGCGACACATACTACTTCTACTACGAACTGTGCCATCAGTTTCCACTTTTTCTCTCCAATGGACAATAGAATCCCCATTTCCTTACGACGTCCTTTAATTGATAGCATAATAATTAATCCTAAAATAATCGCACCTGCAATCGATACAATATAAATAATCATTTGAGAAGTCGAAGAGATATTTTCGATAGGACCAATCATTTGCTTGTACAATGAATCATGCGCATCTAATTTATAATAATTAAAATCAATATTAGATTTTTTTGCTTCTTTTTTAAATGCATCAATATATTGTGGATCATTCAAGAAATACACGACTTGAACACTACTTATACCTTGGTCTACTTCTAATTTTTTCATAGTTGAATGCGGCATATATAGTTTATTAGCTGGATCCATAATAGGAGGAGCCTGTTGACCCATTGCTTGCTCATTTGTTTCGTAAATACCGATAATTTCAACTTCAAGGGTTTCCTTCTTATCCCC
The DNA here is from genome assembly GCF_038005805.1 of Bacillus sp. FSL R9-9497. Taxonomy (NCBI): domain Bacteria; kingdom Bacillati; phylum Bacillota; class Bacilli; order Caryophanales; family Bacillaceae; genus Bacillus; species Bacillus sp. FSL R9-9497. The sequence continues at coordinate 2,641,602 of NZ_JBBOTY010000001.1, forward strand.
TGATTGCACTTTAACTTTGTCTCCTAATTTCAAATTGTTTAATTCCGCTAATCGTTTTTCCATTAAAGCTACATTCTGATCCTTCATTTGCTCTGTTATTGGTTTTCCATCAATGATTTTACTTTTTCCGTTTTTAAAGCTTTCTTGTAATGCAGTCTTGCGAACTCCCTCAATCATAAAAGAAGCATTCATATCTATTTCTGTACCAGAGCTTGAACCGCCTCGCGCAGCCGTCATTCCCACTTTACCTTTTCCTTCTTCTTCTCCTTCTGAAGCTCCTACTAGTTTAAGCCCATCAGAAATACCGAAAGTGTTAGCTATGTAATTATAATCTTTTACATACTTGGACTTCGCTAATTGATCTGTTTCTTTTGCATCGAGCTGCGGCGGATTTGGCATTTCTCCAGTTTCCTTAGCTTTTTGACCTATTTTGTCGAAATCAAGACCTAAAGTAACATCTGCACCAAGTTTTTTTCTTGCAGCATCCGCTGCTTTTTTTGATGCATTTTGGATTGTGAAACCTGAAAGAACCAAATTTGTAACAATCAGAAAAACTGCCATCAAAATTAATGATGTTCCTATCCTTTTTTTCATACTGAGAATCGCTCGTTTCATAAAATTCATTTTTCTTACCTCCTTGATAACTTGTATTCTATATAGGTTATCTAGAGTTTATATGGAGCTAATCGGTAGTTTAACTAGAGATATAAGGAGTTTATGTGTAGTTATTCATTTACCTGTTCAAGAAAAACTAGAACACAAATTCAAAAATGCAGTCGTTTTTGAATATTGGTAAGGAGTTAGTCAATTTAAGAGATTTATAGAAAAGAGAGGTTAAGCTTAATTTAATGTATATAATATAAAAAATATATTTATTGTATAATTTCTATACAATAAATATAGAGAAGCTATTTGTGAATATCTAGATGGGAATTGTTAAGTTCCTCATAGAAATTACATCTTTTAATAAGAAAAGAAACAAGTTAACATTCTTCTTAAATTTTAATATAAATTATTTATAGTTTTATTTTATTGCAAGATTTATAATATAATATACAAATTTATCACCTATTTTTATAATTCAAGCACCTACTATTAGGAAAAGAGAATATTTCCCAATTAATTTAAAACATAAATTTTGTCTATGTTTTAAACAATATGTATTTTGGAGGAGGTTAATTTGATTTTTTCAAAACTCATTGATCGGTACGCCTTATATGATTTACACAAAAAAAGAAGTGTAGCGTTTCAGTTTACTTCCCTTTCTAACACTTCATTAAATATAAAGAACATAGAATCTTTTTATAAAGTAAAACCATCACATTTTCATTTTGACATTAAGCATTCAAAGCAGGAAAATGAATACATGGTTGGGCAATTCAACTATAAAAGTTCGGTTCAATCCGGTGATTCACACAACGACTCTGTAACTGGGGAATTATTCTTACATAAAAATGAAAATGCACCTCATGTTATCTTTGTTCACGGTTGGAGAATGGATTCTAACGAACGTGTGAAAAAAATATTCCACGATCATATGACCAGCCTGAAGTGGAATATGTATTATTTCACTCTACCCTATCATTTTGAAAGAAAACCCGATCAATCCTTATTCAGTGGAGAGTATATGGTAAGTGCAAATATTGAACGAACATTACAAGCAACTAGACAAGCGGTAGCTGATTTACGAGCTTTGATTAAATGGATTAAAGCAAATAAAAAGGGGCCCCTGATTCTAATAGGAATTAGTTTAGGCGGATTTATTACTAACTTAACCTCTCTTGTTGAAGAAGAGATTGATGTGTTAGCATCCATTTTCTATGCAAATCGACTTTCTTATTCTATTTGGAATACAACTCCAGGTAAATTTATTAGAGAAGACTTGGAACATCATGGTGTTACGTATGATGATTTAATAGATTATTGGAAAATCACTGAACCGAGTCAAGCATTACCAAAAGTACAAAAAGAAAATATTTTATTAATTTCAGGTAAGCACGATCTATATGTGCATTCTGAGGATACAGACTACTTGTGGGAAGCTTGGGAAAAACCTACACGATATATTTATACATGCGGGCATGCCGGGATCGTTCTTAAACGTAAAAAAATTGCAACTGATACTATCAATTTTATTCAAAATCGATTGAACGCCCCGCACTTATCCAATGCCATGCCTTAAATCGCGAGATTACTAAGTACAAAATCTTATACTTATATTGTTATATTTTTTACTAGTCACCTTTGTAAATCTTAGCCCCAAGCCTTACACGATTGAAAATGAAATAAAGTAAATAACTAAAGAACTAATTTACCATATGGAAAAACATCGCTCAGCATTTTCACCAGTGGTCCCTGTATATGCAATATTACATACAAAAATATTTATTTATTACGTTATTTATTTAAAAATAAATTATTCATCCATTAATCTATACCATCCTTATTTACATTTATGGATACCCTAATTACATATGAAAAAGAGAGAAGAACATTGGTTAGTTCTTCTCTTTTTGTTTATTTTTAAGGTAACTATCTATAAAATTTTGCTTTTCATAATTCTTCATGAGTCTAGAAAATAAATTTTTCTAATGTACATAATTACAACGACATTAAAACACTTTGCTCTTAAATCCGCTACTTGTATTATTAATTGCATGAAACTCCTTCTTGAGAAAGGTTTTAATTTCCGAATATTCTGTTGACCGTTATAACATATCCAATTTACAATTTAATTGTGGTGTTCTTTCACAATTAAACTACTTAGAATACACTTCATTTATTTGAAAACAATTACAAATAGAGGTGCTAAAATGAAAACTAGAGTAAATCCAGAATTATTACAAGGGTTAGAGATGTTTCCGGATCTCGATTTACGCCCAGAGAATTTGCAATCAATCAGAGAAGGAATAGCTCAAATGAGACCACCTACCGTTGTTGATGACTCTCTTTCTTTAACAGATAAAGTCATTGTTGGGCCTGATGATAATCCGTTACCATTACGAATTTATCGTCCAAAATCAAATCATGAATCTTTACCTGTCTTATTATGGATACATGGTGGAGGTTATATCTTAGGGTCTATAGATGATAACGATGATACTTGTATGAGGTTTGCAAAAGAAGCTAGCTGTGTGGTCGTGTCTGTAGACTACCGCTTAGCACCTGAACACCCTTACCCAGCACCAATTGAGGATTGTTATTCAGCTTTAAAATGGATTGCTGATAATGCAAAGTCATTAAACATTGATTCGAATCGAATTGGGGTTGCAGGAGTAAGCGCTGGCGGTGGACTAACAGCAGCATTATCATTATTAGCCCGAGATCGAAAATATCCTTCAATTTGTTTACAAATGCCACTATATCCAATGATTGATGACAGAAATGATACACCTTCAGCGAATGAAATTAAAGAGGGATTTGTTTGGAACCAAAAGGCAAATGAAGCTGGCTGGAAAATGTATTTAGGAGAAATGTATGGAACGGATCAAATCCCTGCCTATGCAGCACCTTCTCGAGCTGAGGATTATAGTGACTTACCGTATACTTACACATTTGTTGGTCAATTAGATCCATTCCGCAGCGAAACATTAACCTATATAAGCAAACTAGCACAAGCTGGTGTTGATGTGGAGTTTCATTTATATCCAAATGCCTATCACTGGTTTGAAGGGTTAAATCCAAATGCCGATGTATCTATTTATGCTGTGAACGAAATAGTACAAGCAATAAAGACTGGTTTCAAACGAGTATCCAAGGTTGAGGCTTAATCCCATTACAAGAGAAACACTTATAAATAGTATATATGTATTTATCATTTAAATATAATAGCCGATTCTAAATAAGAATCGGCTATTAATATGTAAAATCCGCCTAATATATCAAGGTTGAGAAACAGATATAAGATGTTTAGGCGATGTGTTTATTTCCTCTGCTAATGCTTTTATGTTCATCATGATTTGAAGTATTTCTTCTTTTGTTGTCCTTGGGTTGATAGAGCAAAGTCGAATTACTACTTTTTCTTTTAATTTAGTCGTACTTAGCATAGCAAATCCTCTTTGATTAATTTCTTCCACCAATTTTTTGTTTATTTCATGAATTGTATCTGTAGATGTTAGCTCACATGGAATATAACGAAAAGTAACAATTCCTAATTGGGCAGGTGTTACTACTTCCCAATCTTTTTCTTTCCTTAAAAACTCTTCAACTTGTTCAGCTAGCATAATGCCATGATCAATTGCCTCACGAAAAGCTGTAACTCCGAATGCTTTAAAAGAAAGCCATACCTTTAATGCTCTAAATCTACGAGAAAGTTCAATTCCACGCTCCCCAAAATTCACTTTTTCTTCTATATTAGTTTCTGTATCCTTAATATACTCTGGGATCATACGAAATGTTTCACTTAAATATTGGCTATTTCGAATAAGTACACAACCAACATCATAAGGCTGAAAAAGCCATTTGTGCGGGTCTAACGTTAAAGAATCGGCACGATGAATTCCACTTAATAACTCCCTTCCTTTTTCACTGAGAATTGCTGCAGCCCCATAAGCCCCATCCACGTGTAGCCATATATCTTCATCACCACATACATCAGCCAATTCATCGAGGGAGTCCACCGCTCCGCAATTCGTTGTCCCTGCATTAGCAATAACACAGAATGGTTTTTTCCCTTTTAATCGATCTTCTTTTATTTGTTTTCTTAAAGTACTAACTGAAATTTTTAAATCTTCATCTGTCTCAATTCGGCAAATTTGATGCTGTTTAAAACCTAATACTTTAAGTGCTCGATCTACAGAAAAATGAGTTTGGTTAGAAAAATAAACAATCGCATTTTCTATGTCATTATTCAGCTTGACCTGTCTCGCTACAGTAAGTGCAGTCAAATTAGCCATGGAACCACCACTGACAAATAGTCCTTCAGCTGAATCAGGGAATCCTAGCATTGATTTTAACCAGTTAATTGTCGTTAATTCAATTTGTTCGGCACCTGCACCTACTATCCAAGCTGTAGGAAATACATTAAACCCACTTGCTAAAAAATCTGCTAATACACCAACATAATTATTAGGACCTGGCACAAAAGCCATAAAATGAGGATGATCCACATGAGTAATTTGATTAAACACATTGTTATTAAGAAAATAAAGTAATTCTTTTGGATTAGATCCGTTTTCCGGAATCGTTTCAATTAGCTTGTCTCTAAAAATATTACTATCAATCGTTTCTGAAACTGGTTTACTTTTTAAATGATTCATATGATCAACAATCAAGTCAACCGCTTGATATCCTAACTGACGCATCTCTTCGGCTGATAACTGCAAGTTTTTTGTCATTTGATTTACTCCTATTCTATTTAAAAAGACGAGTTCTTGCTCGCCTTTTTAATTTTTATAATTTGTAATCACCAATTGCTTGTATTGGATTTTGAAGAATCATGTTGATTAATCCATGGATGTGATTTAATATTTCCTGTATTTTCTCTGCTTCATATACCGTTTGATCAAATCCAAACTTTATTGTAAGTTTTTCTTCAGGGAAGCACATAATTCCATACTTTACATGTGGCTCATCAACAACTTCGTAATCCGTGATAGCAAAATGTCTGTTTTCATTTGAAGAAAAGATTGCTGGATTAGTTGGATAGTTTTCAAAAACCCAAAGATGGTCAGTCAACTCAGTTTTTAATTCACTTTGCTTTTGTATATCAACAAATGAATAGTATGCATACTCATTACATTTCAATGTCTCTAGTTGTACCTTTTGCAGGAAATCCACAAAAGATTGCGTTTCTGTCCATGCTAATCGGATAGGCAAAACATTTGTGAACAGCCCGAACATATTTTCAATTCCTTCTACTTCGGGAGGTCTGACTGATACTAGATTAGGCAATACTACTTCTCTCGTTCCGTTAAATTTGCCAAGTAATATTCCCCATACAGCTAGTAGTGCTGTATTCATAGTTATATTGTTTTTAGTTACAAATGTCTGTAACTGATTAGTCAAATCCTTTTCTAATGTTAAATCCATAAAAGTGAAGTTTAACCCTTCACTTCTAGATGGGACTTTCTTTTTAGGAATACTAATTTTCTGATTGTATCCTGATAAATAATCCTGCCAAAAATGACGTGCTTTCTCATGATCTTGTGCCAAAGTCCAGTCTATGAATGTTTCAAAAGGTTTTACCATAGGTAACTCTGCCGTAGTTCCCGCATTTGTTGTTTCATAGAGCTGGAATAATTCGTCTATCAAAATGCTGACGCTCCAACCATCACATAATAGATGATGGGAACTCCAAATTACCTTATGCTCGTTATTACTTAGTTGGAATATACAGAGACGGGTCATAAGTTCATCATTTTTAAATCCTTGACTTAAATTTTCATTCATCCACTGATCTAGGAATTCTTGCTGTTCTTGTTTCGTCATCTCAATTAAGTTTTTTATTTCTGAATTTATTTGAACATCATATAGAACAGCTTGCCAAGGTTTTGCTTGTTCATCTTGCACAATTATTGTTCTTAAAGAATCATGACGATCAACTAATTGTTGGAAACACTGAATAAAGAGTTTAATATCCAGCTCCCCCTCAAGTGCCCAAATTGTTTGTTCAAAATATGCATTTGTATCAGGTTCATTCGTAGCGTGCTCATAAATAACTTCCTGGAAAGGTGCTAACGGATAAATACGTTCTATTTTTATATCCGGCATTTTTTCTTGTATTTTGGTAAGTGTATGTTGATTAAGTTGTTTATCTTTAACATTTAGTAATATAGCTTTATTATCGTTCATTATATTTACATCATTTGTTTGTGAACTTGAAAACTGGTCTAGCTTTTTAACAAATTGAACCATGTCCCTTAATATAGGAAATGAAAATAGATTTTTTGGTTCAAGCTCGAATCCTTGTCGATACAGTCTAACGGACACTTGAATCGCTTTTATCGAATCTCCACCTAAGGCGAAGAAATGATCATTTACTCCAACTTGATCTATTTTGAGTACTTCTTGCCAAATACTAGTTAATATTTTTTCCATTTCAGTTTTTGGGGCAATAAATACTTCATTTTTTTGTTTCTCCGGAGTAGGAAGCGCTTTTCTATCTAATTTCCCGTTTGGAGTCAGGGGTAATTGTTCCAAATAAACAAAATAAGAAGGAATCATATAATCTGGCAAGTGATCTCGCAAATGCTTTCGTAGTTCTGTTGTACTAATATTTTGCTCAGTTACCACATATGCAACTAAAAATTTTATTCCGTTCTCATCTGTTTGATCAATTACGACAGCATGTTCGACTTGTTTATAAGTTAGAAGACAATGAGAGATTTCTTCTAACTCTACTCGATATCCCTGAATTTTCACTTGGTAATCTTGGCGGCCTAAAAATTCAATATATCCCTCAGAATGCATTTTTCCACAATCTCCTGTTTTATATATAAGACCAAAATCAGGATGTGACACAAACGCTTCATTTGTTTTCTTTTCATCATTTAAATATCCTTTAGCAAGGCCCACTCCCCCGATATATAAATCTCCAATTACACCAACAGGGCACATTTTCTTTTCATAGTTCAACACATAATACGTTTGGTTTGCCAAGGGCATCCCGTATGGAATACTATTCCAATGTGATTCCACCTGTTTGACCGGATAATAAATTGACCAAATCGATGCTTCTGTTGCCCCTCCTAGTGAAACTACTTCTGCAATCGGAAAATGTCTTTTTATTTTTTCTGGTAAAGAAAGCGGAATCCAATCTCCACTATGTAAAACTAAACGTAAAGAAGGATATTCAAAATGAGAACCTACTTGATCCAATGCCAAATCCATGATTGCAGGCACTGTATTCCAAATTGTAATCCCTCTACGTTCGACAGTGCGGATTAATTCTTGCATGTCTCTCGGATCACGAATCATTACTAACATTGCACCTGTGCTTAAAGCTCCGAAAATATCGTATACAGATAGGTCAAAACACATGGAAGAGATACCAATAATACGATCATCTTCATTCACCTCATATTTTTGATTTATGTCTTGAATAGTATTTGTAACCGCTTGGTGAGTAATAATTACTCCTTTTGGTTTTCCTGTACTTCCTGAAGTGTATATAATATAGGCAATATCTTCTGAACCAGCAATAGCGGGCATATCTTCTGTTGTATAAAATGACAAATGATTTTCTTCATAAAGACTAGGTTCTAATAAAAGCTTGCATGAGCTATTTTTTAAAATATATGTTTGGCGATCTAAAGGATGATCGGGATCAATCGGAACATAAGCGGCACCTGATTTTAAAATACCTAACATATTAACAATTGTCTCAACTCGCCTTTTTGCTAAAAGACCCACTTTGTCACCTAGACCAATACCTTGCTCTTTTAAGAAGTGGGCAATTTGATTAGAACGTTTATGAAGTTCCGAGTATGTTAACCATTCTTGTTCAAATACCACTGCTACTTCATCCGGCGTACGTTTTACTTGGTCTGTAAATAATTGATACAGGGTAGTTGAAGGTATTTTTTCTGTTGTTTCATTGTATTGCTTAATTAGAGTTTGATCCGATTCTTTCATCTGCAAAGATGTTATATCGCTTTGTTTCACCAATTGTTCCAATAAGTCAACAAATTGGGAAAACATTGCTTCTATTACATCAACATCAAACAACTCTTCAACATAGTTCCAGCTAATTAATAACTCTCCATTTTTTTCAATTACTACATTATCCAAATACACTTGTGGAGTCCGAGCATGAATATAGCGAAGAGAACCAAGTTGTTCCCAAGAGAAAGCACCTGCACCTGCTAACATCGAGGTGAAAACGATTGGCATAACTGCTTTTGGCGTCATTTGATGATATCGAGTAAAATCTCGAATAAAGTTAACTCCATCGTAATGACGATGTTCAAGGCCATCTAATAAAGTAGCTTGCGTTTCTTTTACTCTAGTAAAGAAAGTTTGCTCTGATTTTACATCAACATCCAATAAAATAAGTGATGTGAAATCTCCAACAATCTGTTCTACTTCATCATGAACAGGATAACGGTTAAATACAGTCAAGTTAATTGCTAATCGACGTTGATTACTCCAATATGCCAACACATCACCATATATTGTACAAAGTAGAGCGGAAGGCGTTACCTCTTTCTCTTGTGCTAACTTTCGTAGCTTTGTCCATTTTTTATTATCCAGGATTTTTGTAAGTGATTGGAATTTAGGAGTAGCAATCTCTGCTGGATCCTTTTTTAACAGCAAAGAAGGTGCAAAAGGAAAGTCAGGAAGCTTACTTGTCCAATAATCTTTTGCTGTTTTATATTCTTCGCTTTGTTCCATTTCATCATAGATAAACATATAATCTTGAAAATCAAAAGATAAAGATTCTAATTTTTGATTTGGTTTATAATAATAATGCAACAAATCCTGTCCAACAATGTTCATGCTTGCTCCGTCCATTAATAAAGCATCGTATCGAAAACATAATAAATACGTGTCTTCTTTTAAAAGAAAAGCTTTCAATTCAAACAAAGGCCATTGCCCCAAAGGGAATACATGGTTAGTCATTCGAGAACGCTCTTCTTGTAAGCGAGCATTTTGATTCCTATCATCTAAATCTATGAGACTCACTATTTCAATCTCGTAATCAGGAACGCTTTGTAATATTTGCTGTTTTCCCTCTGGTAAAATTACAGCTCGCAACATTGGATGACGATGAATTACCTTTTGAAAACTTTTTGAAAGACGATTGATATCCAATGCTGTTTCATATTCAAAATATGTTTGAGGGGAAATACCACTTAATTCAAACTGTGAATTCCGTCCTATCATATACGCGGTCTGAACTTCTGTTAAGGAAAATGGCTTAGACAAATCTTTAACATGAGTTGGTCTACTTTCAAGGTTTTCCTCTTTATGCTCTAGCTTTACACAAGAACTCAGTTGAGCGATTGTGGGGTGCTTAAAAAAATCTGTTGTACTTATTTTTAAGCCGTCTTTTCTTAATAAATTAATTACCTGAAGTGCTTTAATAGATTCTCCTTTTAATGCAAAAAAATTATCATGAATACCGATTCCCTCGATCTCCATAACTTTTTCCCATGCACGCACTAATTTTTGTTCAAGTTCATTGCGCGGAGCAACGTATGGAATTGATACATAATCTGTTTGTGTTATATCCAACAATCTTTTTCTATCCACTTTTCCATTTGGATTCAATGGAATCTCTTCTACCTGAATCATTTTTTCAGGAATCATAAACTCAGGTAATTTATCACTTAAATATTTTCTGATTTCACCAAAAGACACCTTGTTATCCGATACATAGTAGGCAGCTAATAATTTCCTATTTCCATACACTTGATCAACAACGATAGCCTGGTTTATTTCTGGATATTCCCTTAATCGAGTTTCGATTTCTCTTAATTCAATCCGATACCCCCGAATTTTCACTTGATGATCCATTCGACCTAAATATTCAAGTTCTCCATTAGGCAACCAACGAACGAGATCACCTGTATGATACATCATTTCCCCTGCCGCAAAAGGACTCGGTACAAACTTTTCATCTGTCAGTTTATTTTTACCAAGATACCCTCGTGCTACCGCTACGCCAGCAATGCAGAGTTCACCGGGAATTCCAAATGGTTTTAATTGGCCATACTTATTCAATATATAGGAATGATAATTCGGGTTAGGTTTGCCAATCGTAACTTCTTTGGAAGTGCTCAAGTCTTTTACTGTTGCGCAAATGGTTGTTTCTGTGGGACCATAAATATTTAAAATTGTTGCTTCACTGATACAACGAATTTTTTCAACCAAATCAATGGGAAATGATTCTCCTGCTAATAAAATAGATTTTAAATCTTTTAGAAAATTTGCCCCTTCTGGATCACTCAAAATCACTTCCATTCGCGATGGCGTTGATTCCCATAAATCCACCTTATGTTTTTTGACTAAAAGAGCCAATTCTTTTGTTGCAAACTGGTCCTCTGTAGCAATTACTACTTTTGAACCTTGCGTTAAAGGAAGACATATTTCTAACAAGGAAATATCAAAAGATACACTAGCAAGAAACAAGAATGATTGATTAGCTTTTACTTTTTCTCTCATTACATTTAAAAAATGAACTAGCGATTTTTGTTCGATCATTACCCCTTTTGGATTTCCTGTCGATCCTGATGTGTAAATAACATAAGCCAAATCATTAGGATTATGTTCTCGTACTAAATTACTTTCTTCACCTTGGAAAAGATATTCTTTATCAAGATACAGTACTTCACCCGCAAATTGCGGCAATACTTCCTCTGTTCGCTTACTAAGTAAATATTTTGCTTGACTATCTTGTAACATATATTCAATTCGTTCAGTTGGGTAGTTAGGGTCGATTGGTAAATACGCTGCTCCTGCTTTTAAAATCCCCATCATACCAATAATCATTTCTAATGACCGATCTACCATAACGCCAATAATACTTTCTTTTGAAACACCTTTACTTTGAAGAATAGAAGCCAATTGATTCGCTTTCTTATTCAATTCTCTATATGTCAAAGATTGATCATTACAAACAACAGCAATTTGATCTGGAGTTTTTAATACTTGCGCTTCAAACAAATCTTGAAATGATTGAAACAAATCTATGCCCGTTTGAAAAGTATTCAATCCTTCTAACAACTCTTTTTCTTCTTCTGCAATAATACAAATATCTTTCAATGCCAAATTCGGATTTTGTGAAACTTGCTTTAAAACATAACAATACGAATTGGCAAACTGTTGCAAAGAAGAGAATGAACGGGACTTGCAAGAAATTTGAAATTCAAATTCATTATGTATTTCATTCCATTTTCTTCGTATCCATAGGACTAAATTATTCTCTGCGTATTCTTCTAGCGAATTTTCATTATGTAATCCTTCCATCCCGATTACAATTTGAAAAGGAGTTAAATTGTGTTTAACTAATAATTCAGAGAGCGGATACTCCTGATTTTCATACCCGAATAAAGTCGTTTGTTCAATCTCATTTACTAATTGTTTAAAGGTGTGATGCGGATGGATTTCACTTCCTAAAGGAATCAACTTATTAAGATTCTCACTTTGTTCAAGATTCTTTTCAATTATAGGAATACCAATAGTAATTCTTTCTTGGTCTGTATAATGTGCCAAACAAACCCTTAAAGCGGCTTGAAACCAGCTAAATAATAATAAATCTTGAGACTTACTTATTTTTTGTATACTTTTACTAAATTCTACATTCACTATGACTTGAACGTACTCACAAGGTATTTCTTTATTTAGTTGGTAATCGCTATTAAATTTAAATACAGAAAAATCGAGAATCTCGGAAGATAATTGCTCCTTCCAAAACGCTTCTACTTCTTTATTTTCATGAATCGAACTTCGATCTTTAATGTGCATTTTTATCTTTATCCCCCTAATATTCATTTCTTCTACTCGTTAATTTTTAAGCCAACTTCAAGCCCATGGAGAAACACTTGATGATTATCCAAACATAAAAATTGCTGAATATCTTCAAATTTCATATGACCAACTGAACAAACCCCTAAATTTAATGTCTCAGCAACTATATTTAAGGTAGCAGTGATAATGCCTGACTCAATACAAGCAAATAAATATCCATCTGAACCGTATTTCGGGATGGAAGCGTTCGCATTATAAACCAAATAAACTGAGAAGGCAGATTGAGTAAATAAATCCTGATTAATTAACTCATGATCACTTTTGATTACTTGATCAATGCTATTTACAATCACAAGACTATTTTTTGATGGGTTATAATAATAAAATCCAGCTTTCATACCCTCTATACGTTTTGGTTTTACATAAACAAAGATATCAATGGGATAGAGCCCGCCTGCACTTGCGTAATGATAGTATATTTTTTCTTCCCTAACCTGTTTTAGAGTTGATAAGAATCGGGAAAATTCCGAAAAACTAATATGTTTTTCCATATCAAATTGACGACAAGATCTACGTTCCTTGATTATAGTAGGTAGCTCATTTGTTGTTTCAAGTTGAATTTCGGTCGACCGTGCAGCAACGTGCGTGCGATTTAATTGTTCACTCATATACTTATCTAACTTTTCTTTAGAAAAGCGAATCTGGTTGCTATATGGATTGGAAAAAATCTTTTCTTGTGAAGAAAATACTTCTCTTGGGTGTAATATGTTACTTACTAACACACGATTTTTTATCATGAGCTCTATGTTTTTGTGTGTCTCTTCTACATTTCCTAATGAAAAGCGCTCTACTAGTTCACTGATTTTCACACCTTTTTGAGCCATAAAATAAAAATCAGGAAACCACTCAGACAGAATACCTGTAAATCTCATTTCCCCGATCAAAACTTCATTATGCAACTTCTCCCAATGCTTAATCGGAGACCAGTAATAAATTTTCTCGCTCATATAACCCTCCATAAACGTTTAACTTATTTTTGAAATGCAATTTTCTAATCTACAAAATTTTTTTTAGATTCTGCTCCTTGTCTCATAGTGATTATAAATACATGCACTTTAACGAAACTTGAAAATAATGAAATAACTTTTTCTTCATTAAAATTTTTTATTTCATCATAAAAAATGATTTTTTTTTGGATATTTCACATCCTTTCCCATAGTAATCCTATAAGATATAAACCATTTATAACATTGAGAATATTCATGTATTTCCAATGTGAAATTATTGTAATGGATTGGAGAGCGGTTGAATATAGTTATTAAATCAAATAATGTTGAGAAAGTTTTATTTATTATATCGATAAAATTTTATGATGTAATTTATTACAAATAGATTAAGAAAAGAGTTTTAAATTTTTCTTAATCAGTTAGTGTGAAAATATCACATACTATTACATACAATCGAGTTACTTACATTTCATATTCAAAATAGAGAAAAGACACCTTGAATGGTGTCTTTTCTCTATTTTAATTCCATATACTTTTTACGCCTTTGTTATTTTTAAACGATTTGTAGGAATTAATACAACTCGAACATCTAGTTCGTTATATGTTCGAATATATAATAAACATTATCTGAATTACGAATGTATTTCAGATAATTTTATAAATAAACTCAAAGATATCTTCTTCTCCTACTGCCATAAAAGAAATAATCTATTGCTTATTTCTTTTATTAAATTGTAATATAATTACAGTATGTGAAATTATATTACATTAACTTTAAAAGCGAAGTGAGAATAATCTTCACTTCGCTTTTTTCATTTGCAATCCTTGTTAAATTTGCTCAATGCAGTATTTATTTCCACATTCTTCGCTTTTATTTAATCGGTTTCTCTGTTTTTAAGACAAATGAACTTAATGCAGGAACTTTAATTTTATTGTCATGGACAACATAAAGTGGTTTACTTCCCGCCTGCTTGCTGTCTACTAGTACTTTCCAAGGCCCTTTCGATGGAAGTGTTATTTCAACAGCTTCTCTATTTGCATTGTGAGCCACTGTAAAGTATTCATTTTTATTCCCCTCTATTGTATAAGCTACAGTATTTTTCGGAGCATCAATAAATGATACGTGTGTTTTTATTTGCTCTGCAGATGTCATTCGAAAAGCTGAGTACTTTTTGCGTAATTCTATTAAACCCTTCATATGATCTACTTCATTATTAAACGTTGCACGGCGCAGCCAATCCATCTGGTTAATTGAGTCTGGAGATTTGTAACTATTATGATCACCGTATTTCGTCCGCATAAACTCTTGCCCTGCATGTAAAAATGGAATTCCTTGTGATGTTAATAAAATCGAAGAAGACAATTTGTGCATTTGTGTTCGCGCTTCATCGCTGTCACCTGGATTAGTTAACTCAAGTTTATCCCATAATGTATGATTGTCATGTGCTTCCACATAAGTTAATACCTGTTCCGGATCTTGATAGGTAGACGAATTTGTATCATAGTCAATACCTGCCGTAATACCTTTTTTAATACGATTTTCCATGTTTTCCTTTCCATTTATAAAGCCATTTTCTTTTTCCTCAAATACACTACCTTTCAACCCATCACGTATATTATCGTTAAAATGAGCAATCCCTTTCATTTTCTCTGCATTTTTTTGATTTGCTTTCAGCTCAGCTGCAAGAGGTGTATTTAAATCCCATCCTTCTCCGTGTAGTATAATAGAAGGGTCAATTTGATTAACAGCTTTACGTATTTCATTCATCGTTTCATAATCATGAATACCCATTAAATCAAAACGGAATCCATCTAAATTGTATTCTTTTGCCCAATATGTGACGGAATCTATCATAAATTTCCTCATCATTTTTCTTTCTGAAGCAGTATCATTTCCTACTCCAGTTCCATTTGCAAATGTTCCATCTTCATTGTAACGATAATAATAACCTGGAACTAACTTATGAAAATTAGATTCAGCAGCATTATACATATGGTTATATACTACATCCATCACTACTCGAAGATTATTACCATGTAGTGTTTGAACCATTTGCTTTAATTCAGTTATTCGCACAGTCGGCTCATAAGGATTTGTAGAATAGGAGCCTTCTGGAACGTTGAAATTTTTAGGATCATATCCCCAGTTATATTGCGGTTCATTTAAAGTCTCTTCATTTACTGAAGCATAATCAAATATCGGTAAAAACTGAACGTGAGTAACACCAAGGTCCTTTATATGATCAAGTCCTGTTTTTACACCTCCTGGCCCTTTTGTTCCTTTTTCTGTTACACCTAAATACTTCCCTTTCTGTTTAATACCACTTTCAGGTTGAATGGAAAGATCGCGTACATGTAACTCATAAATAATAGCATCTTCCGGATTTTTAAATTTTGGCTTTTTGTTTGCTTTCCATTTTTTC
This sequence comes from Bacillus sp. FSL R9-9497, assembly GCF_038005805.1. Taxonomy (NCBI): domain Bacteria; kingdom Bacillati; phylum Bacillota; class Bacilli; order Caryophanales; family Bacillaceae; genus Bacillus; species Bacillus sp. FSL R9-9497. Next base: position 2,657,443 of record NZ_JBBOTY010000001.1, read on the forward strand.
GGATTTGTTTCTTCTAAATTAACGACTGCACCTTTATCCCCATTTACAGAAGCAGCACGCACATATGGATCAACCGCTTCAGTCCACTTATCACCAATTTTGACCTTATACGTATAAAAGAGCCCTTTTTGGTTCCCCTTTAGTTCTGCTGTCCAAGTTCCCTTTTCACCTTGTTGCATGTTTATTTCAGTACCTATTTTATCGTTCCATTTTTTATATGTAACTAACTTCGCTTCACTTGCAGTAGGAGCCCATACACGGAACTTTGTATGTTGCGGAGTATATGTATTCCCTAAATCGTTACCACTATAATAAAATAAATTATCAAATTCCTCGCTACGAATGACTTTACCAATTTCAGTATTCGTATCAGCTAAGTTTTCTATTTTAAGTTTGTATGTTTGTTTTAAATCAATTTTCTGTTCCGTAATTATTTTAACCTTATTAGTAATATCTCCACTGTTTATATCATAAGGACTAATATCCTTAATTTTAATGCCTTCAATTTCAATTTTCTTTTCCCTAATATTAAATGGGACATTAGTCGTTACAGTAATTTCATGGAAACTATCAATAGTTGCTTTTTGAATTGAGAGATCCGATGAAGGTTTAGAGTTATATACTTTTTCATCACCCGAAAGAATCCATACTTCAGCACGACCGTCCTTTATATTTTCAATCCAACGATCTCCACCATCTTTTTCCCATTCATTTGTTCGAACTATAAATCCTACACGATTATAGTCACCGTCTATTTTTATCTTAGCGTATTTTCCAAATTCATCTTCACCAGTAAATTCATAAGATGTACCATTTGCATTTTCACCCCATAACCAAAGATTCCAGTCTTTTGTATTTCCAAGCTTCTCTTTGTAATGAATGATAATTTCAGTTGTTTTCGAATTTGAAATTGCCTTCACACTCTGAAAGGAGAAAACAGATGATAACATAACGATTATGGTAAGTAATAAGAATGATTTGTTAATTAACCTTTTTGTAATTTGCACCACATACACCCTTTCTTCAAATATTACTAGCGATTTATTATGCTTACACTGAATAACACTGCTTAAATTAATCTAGAAATCTCTTTTAATTCACCTCCATATTGGCTATTTTCACGTATGTATTTCAATGACCTTTTAATACGAAAGCGTTTGCATTAATGCTTAAAAAAATAGATTTGTTAATGCCTTCATATGTTTGTAAATGCTAAAAGGTCAGGGAAATCATTTTAAAGCAATCGTTTGTTATCGCTTTCATTTTATAGACTTTCTATCAAGAGGTCAATATATTATTAATTTTCTGTTTTTATACACTTTAAACCTTATTGATTTGTCACTACTTCTTAAAGAGAAAACGCCTCATTATTGCTTAGTCAGTTTATTTTCAATAATACATTGCTAAGTAAAAAAACAGCTAATATCCTTAAAATGATATTAGCTGTTTTTCATAATGTATTAATATATGAATGAGAACTATATTTCTAAATTACTTAATTTTTGCTGCATCAAATGCTTTTTGAACTGCTTGAACTTCAGCTGTATTCGCACCATATTTATTAGTTGCCACTCGAATACATGCTGATCTCAATTCTTTGAAATTAGAAGTCATGTTTAACTCATCTGTATTTGCATAATAGAAAATATCAAACATTTTATCTTCACCAATTCCTTTAACAGTTACTCCGTTATGAGTTCCGCCTTTTGCAATGAGATACGCAACTTTATTAATAATACTTGAATTAAAATGAACACCGCCTTGATCCCATCCATTAAAATCGTTAAATTCACTGTAATCATCTGGATAAGGTACTCCTAGTGAAGATGGAACAGAAGCTGGGTTTTCCATATCACGGAAAACAGATCCTGTTTGTTCTCCCATTGTCCAGTTAAAGTTTCCATTATTTACGTATTTCTCAATAGATGTTCCCATAATATCAGATAATGCCTCATTAATCGCACCGGATTCCCCGTAATATTCAAGATTAGATTCGCTAGAAGTAACAGCATGTGTAAATTCATGTCCAGCTACGTCATATGCTTTAACAATAGGATCGCCATATACAAGCATACTTCCATTATTAGCACTTAATGCATTCTGCCAATTTTTCGGATCATTCGTCTCTTCAGAATCCCAAGCGTGTACAACTGAAACTACTTTTTGTCCCTTATTATCAAAGCTATTACGCTTGTATTTATCTTTATAAAAATCAAATACTTTTGTTGCTAAGTAATGAGCGCTTACTGCTTTTGGATCGTTAAATGTTGCCGAAGTACTAGTCGCTAATGTACCAGGATAATAGCTTTCTTCTTTAGTAATATCTCTGTAATTCACATCATATGTTTCAATGCCTTGCCCTCTTGTATAATCAGCAAGAGCATATTTGCCATTACTTTGTTTAGAGATACCAAATGAACGAGAAATACCTAAATCATCTTTTCCTGTTCCAGTTAATGATGTAAGACTGCTTTGTTTACTTTTCTTTAAAGCTCCAACTAGTTTGTCACTGGCTTTTAAGTTAGATTCTTGTACCATATTTTTTAACATATCACCATTTTGTGCATTTATTAAATAAGTACCAGAAACATAGGTTGGTGTTGCAGCTTCAAAGGTAACTTGGTATGCATTTTTAGCTTGTCCATTATTTTCATCAACAAAAATAACCTCTTTAACTTCTGGCTCAGAAATAAACTTGATATCGTTCCCGTACTTCGTATAAATAAATTGTTTTGCTTCATCTTTTGATAGATTAATAGGTTTTTTCAATTCTTCTTGTTTTAAATTTTGCGCGCTATCACCTGAAACACTTTTAATAACACCCTTATTATCTACGTGTGCAGTTAATTGATGGCCATATACTTCTTTTCCTTCGTATGTTTGCTGCATACGCACAAGTGTAGTTCCATCATACGAACCACGTTTTTGAAGGACTTTATAATCTACCCCTGCTTCTCCATTGACTTGTTTTTGGGACAGAGCTTGCTCTGTTTTCTCCTTAAGTGCATCCTTTACTACATTTTCTGGTGCCTTTTGTGACGGCTGTGTAAGTTCACCCGAACGGAACGATTCCTCTTGAATTTGAACTTGTAGTTGATCTGTTTCCTCTGCATGACCTACGCCATATGGTGCCACAGCTGTTAAAGCTAATCCTGTTGTTAATGCTACCTTAGTTAATGTCTTTTTGTTTTTCATTATTTCACCTCGTATAATTTTTGAAATAGAAAGCTTGTACAAAGTATACTGTCTATTCCTGTCGGAAAAAAGAGAAAATACGAAATTTATGTAACATTATGCAAAATTACATAAATTGTGGTCAATATTATAAATAATGAACGGAACACATATGTACATTATTTTGAATAAAAGAGAATCCTTATAGACACTCATCCAATTGGTTAGTTATTAATTATCTATATTCATTCTAATAAAAGTATACTTGCATCTAAATAACAACATAAAAACCCACTCTTTACTATTGTAAGAGTGGGTTTCATACTATTAAAATAACAATTACTATAAGAAACCTTATAATTTATATTTTTTTAGTAATCCTATTAAGTTTTTTATAAAATTCACCTTTTGTCTTTGCATGATTAAACTCATTTGGATTAATATTTGCTTTTTGTGCGAGTGCTACAATCTCTTCTTTTGAAATTGAGTCTTTCGTATTTATAGATGCTATATTTGTGTATTTTCCGTCTTCTGTTTTTGGAATTTCTAAAATCCCTTTATTCACAAGATCAACTACAGCCTTATGCTCTGAAGAATGTAAATCTACACCAGTAATTTTCCAATTACGCATAACTTTTGGTGTGTATACACCGTTCTTTACCTCTTTTAAATATGTAATAGCAAGGTTACGAATGGTTCCACCAGTTTCTCCAAATGCATTCTCTTGTTTAGATGACCAAATTTGTTCAAACTTACGCCCCTCTAAAGCTCCCCCTTTTGCCTGAAGAGCCTCCATTCTATATGCATTCATTCCCAGCGTCATAACATCGCTCGTTTTGATTGGTTTGTTTGTACGAATAGAGCGTAAATTTGTAATTCTACTTCCATATGGTTTTGTTAAGTCAATTTCGTATTTTACGCCTCCAAAGAAATCGTTCGTACTGTATTTAGATGCACGGCGGGTTTTATCAAAGCTAACGGTTACATCTCCGGCACGAGATGAGTTAAAATATCCTGCTGCCCATTCCATATAGTCTTTTAAATCTTTTCCAGAAATCTTATATACTGTAATTTCTCCCAAGGCATATTGGTAATTGTACGCAATATCTTTTTTCTTAATAGGACCTATATCCAAACGGGCATAATCATTATCAATTTGATGGGCTACTACATCCGCTTTACTGTAGTAGAGCATGACTTCATGAAAGAAATCTGATAAAGGTGTTTCTTGAATCTGAACACTTGGAATACCTTTTATTTCATTTTCAGGAACAAGATTTCTCCCCTTTAATTGAGCGACTACAACATTTGCATCTCCTCTCGCATATTCGTGAAAAGGTGTTAATGTTTCTTCAAGTGTAGGATCAGATAATATCGTTGTTCCATCAGCATTTTTTACAGGTATAGCGGTAGCAGTTTTATCTTTTAAAACCAATTTCCCATCTTGCTTTGTAAAAGTAAGGTCAATACGTGAAATATGTGTTCCATATTTATCTGGTTCTGTAATAATTACGCCATTTACAACTTCTTTTTTTACAAGTTTATGCATATGAGCCGCAAAAATAGCGCTTAGTTCCGGACAAGCATTTGCAATATCTTGAACACCAGTACCAGGGATACCATTCTCATTTTCTAATCCCATATGCATAACTCCTACCATTACATCTACTTTACCTTCTAATTCCTTAATTGCCTTTTTCGTCTCTTCTACCGGATTTTTCACCACTAAACCATCTAAGTGATCTGTCCCTTTTTCAAAATCACTAATCATTGGTGTATTCATACCAATAATCCCAACTTTAATTCCACCTTTTTCTACAATTGTATATGCAGGAAGAAAGCGCTCTCCATTTTCCTTATAAATATTTCCTGCTAACGTTTTTCCCTTATATTGCTCACTAACTTTTTTCAATGTATCTAATCCAAAATTGAATTCATGATTTCCAAATGCCCAGGCGTCATATCCCATTGTATTCATCGCTACCATCATTGGCGATTGTGGTTTATCGTTGAATAATTCTACTGAGTTTCCTTGAATTGTATCCCCAGCATCTACTAATATGGTATTTGGATTTTCTTGACGGACCTTCTTTATAACCGTATAAAGCTGCGTCAAACTTCCACTCATATTTGCTCCATCAAGCGCATAATCCCAAGGCATAAATCTACCATGAATATCTGCAGTACCTAACAATGTGATATTAACTTCAGATTCCTCAGCCTTAGAGATAGGTGGTTTGACTATTACTGCTGTTCCAAGCAGTAATAGAATTACAAAGTAACATACATAGTTCTTCCATTTCATTTTTTGCATAATAATAATATTTCTCCCCTTTTTGTACTTTCATAAAGTTGCTTGAACTTTAAAAATGTAACTTATTATTCAGGAAACTTCAACTACAAAAGATAATTTTGAAGGTGGTTCTGTTGCAAAATAAAGAGAATAAATTGCATACATCCCCTAACAGAATTGTATTTTATCGTTTCCTGACAGAATACCCCTTCCTTAAGCGTGTGAAGAGTACTTTCAAAATAAGGACATATCATTCATCATCATAAAATCATTATTTCAATTTACTAAAATTCGCATATAAAATATGTTATGATGATTAATTTTTTGAATTTCATTGTCGAAGTATTTCCTTCTCAATGAAAATACTTCCAAAAAAATAACCCCGCTCTTCATTTAAGACGGGGTTACACTTATACAGAAAATCGGATAGTTTCATATTTTCTTAAGCTTATTGGTTACTTTCAACTAATTTCATTCTATTTTTGTTTTCTTCTGAATCAATATGAATCAACCGTTTTCCCTGTTTATAATACGCATCAATAAATAGGGAATGATTTTTACTTTTCAATTTCACAAAGCAATTTTATCTCTTTTATTTGTGAAATATGACGCTGTTCATGTAAATAAATCAGTTCTATCCACTGATCAAGGGATAATTCTCCAAGAGCTGGATGCATCACTGCTTTTTTCGCTAATATAGACTCATCTTCTATTGTACTCAGGAAACGCATCAATTCTTTTCTTGATTCGTTTAGCATATTGAGCATTTGCTCCACTTCAAATGGTTCTATACTTGGTTCAATCATTTCTGGAGCTATAAACTTTTTCGTTCTATCTAATAAAATAGTGTGAATTTCTTTACGCTCATTTTGGGTACTATCTAACTTTTTTAATCCTGATGAAATAACTGTTATAACTCTCTCATCTAATAAAACTAAATGATGACAAACTTGTGCAATACTCCATTTATCCTTATCTGGTTTCCTATTAAATTGAGCATCACTCAACAAAGTAATTTCCTCAACTAATTGATCTCTCGTTTCATAAAACTTGTCATTTACAAATGTATCCATGTGGATTCTCCTTTCATTGCAACCTACATACTTAAATTCCTACGCTAGAAATATTATCTTCAAAAAAAGTTTTTCTTTCACTACTATTCCAATTTCATTTTAAAGCTACAAATGAAATTATTTGTTTTTTATATCTTTTTAATTGGCACAAATAAATTAACCTTTAACTTTCCGTCTAGATCTTCAGCAACATTATTTAAGCAAAACTCTAAATTATCTCTATCATAATCTGCATCATACTCACTATTTGGTAGCCACTCTGCATACATGTATTGATACGCTTCACTTAATTTATGAGGTTCATCATAGAACTGGTATAGACCATATGTACCTACATCTAATCTTTTAAATTGCACATCATGATGCTTTTCTTTATCGAAGTTTTCAGGAATCGTAACACATGCATCATGCCGGCACTTATGACTTGCAACAAGTTCAGGATTATCTAATGATATTCCGATAAATGATTGCTCTGGTGGATAAAGTTTATTTTCAATTGACCAATTTAGTAACTTTCCCCAGTGATCTTGTGGTTCAAAGTAGCTACCAGTTCGTCTTATATATGCTACTTCTAATGGTGGTAATTTTTTTATAAAAACTTTCATTTACATCTTCTCCCCTATAAATATGTACACTGTTTATTTAGCTTTCTTTAAATATTTATTCCTTCTTAAATAAAAAGAATCCTCTAATCACATGAATTTTAATTGAAATACAATTGATTACTATTACTACTACTAAAGTAGTATGTACTTTCATACTTTTATTTGATTTTAAAGTCTTTTTAAATCGATATATTGATTGTAAGAAAATAAAAAGGTGGAGGATTTTAATTGATTAAAGGAATATACGAAGCGCATTTACCAGTATAATGTCCTATCAATTTATCATTAAATAAATGTAAAAAACGACCCTATTTATTCATTTTTAATGCGTATGTATGTACATTTGTTAATTTATTCGATATATTATGGGTATTGAATGATTACGTAAAGTGTATAGGTCGCTTATATAACACCTTATATTTTTATATCCGTGAAAACTACAAAGTGTATGAAAATCCATTTGTCAAATGAATTTAGTGTGGAAGGAGGTTTGTGGTTACTTCATAGGGTATAATAATCAGTTTTTTACTGATAAAAATATAGGAGGCGACATAATGTTTCGTACGATTTCAAATTTCATGAGAGTAGCTGAGATAAGAAGGAAAATCCTTTTTACACTAGCGATGTTAATCGTTTTTCGAATTGGCACGTTTATTCCAGTTCCTCATACTAACGCAGAGGTATTAAAAGTACAAGATCAAGCTAACGTTCTAGGTATGTTAAACGTATTTGGCGGAGGAGCATTGCAACACTTCTCAATCTTTGCTGTAGGTATTACACCATATATTACAGCTTCCATCATAGTACAATTACTACAAATGGATGTTATACCTAAGTTTTCGGAATGGGCAAAGCAAGGAGAAATGGGCCGTAAGAAATCAGCTCAATTCACTCGATACTTTACAATCATTCTCGCATTCATACAGGCCATCGGAATGTCTTATGGCTTTAATAATATAGCAGGTGGACAATTAATAACAGATCAAAGCTGGACTACATACTTATTTATTGCGACAGTTTTAACTGCAGGTACTGCATTTTTACTTTGGTTAGGCGAACAAATTACCGCTAACGGAGTTGGTAATGGTATTTCGATGATTATCTTCGCAGGTCTCGTTGCTGCGATTCCAAATGTTGCAAATCAAATTTATTTACAACAATTCCAAAATGCTGGAGATCAGCTATTCATGCACATAATAAAAATTGTTTTAATTGGACTCGTAATTTTAGCGATAGTTGTTGGCGTTATTTACATTCAACAAGCTGTACGTAAAATACCGATCCAATATGCAAAAGCTGTTTCAGGAAACAATCCATATCAAGGAGCAAAAAACACTCATTTACCTCTTAAAGTAAATAGTGCTGGTGTTATACCAGTTATCTTTGCTTCTGCATTTTTAATGACGCCACGTACAATTGCGCAGCTCTTCCCTGATTCAAGCGTATCAAAATGGTTAGTTGCAAATCTTGATTTCGCACATCCAATTGGAATGACACTTTATGTCGGTCTTATCGTTGCTTTCACATACTTCTACGCATTTATTCAAGTAAATCCTGAACAAATGGCTGAGAATTTGAAAAAGCAAAATGGATATGTTCCTGGTATTCGTCCTGGTAAAGCAACTGAACAATATGTAACTAAAATTCTATACCGTTTAACATTTATCGGTGCAATTTTCTTAGGTGCTATTTCTATATTACCGCTCGTATTCACGAAAATTGCTACGTTACCACCTTCTGCTCAAATTGGTGGTACAAGCTTACTTATCATTGTCGGTGTAGCACTAGAAACTATGAAGACGTTAGAAAGCCAGCTTGTAAAACGTCATTATAAAGGCTTTATTAAAAAAGTGAATTAATTATAAAAAACACAGTTGGTTATTTTTCCAACTGTGTTTTTTATTTTATCAGTCCTGTAATATACAGGGCTGTTGCTTTATGGAACTACATCTCCTTCTCTAATAACCGCCCTTTTTTGAAATAAGCCCGTAGCGTTGAACGATTGGCCAAAAATACACCAATCAATATAAGACAAGCCCCCATTCCCATTGTAGGATTTAAAGGTTCCCCTAAAATGATATATCCCACAATTATTGCAATTAATGGTGATACATATAACCACGTCGATGGAAATACTGGATTTGTTTTTGATAAGAGCCAGTAATATAATCCGTGTCCACCAATCGATCCGATAAATATGAGATATAAAATAGGCCATTGCACACTCCATGAAGTTAATACGGTTACATTGGGTTGTTCTACAATAATAGATGTGATTAGTAGTAAAATCCCTCCATAAAACATTTGAATACCGTTAATAAGAAATGGTGATACATTTGATAGATCTGAAAGTATTTCTTTCGAACGAATAGAGCCTATTCCGTAAAATAACTCTCCTATAACTAAAACAATACAAGCAATACTCCATATGAAACTTACTTGTTGATGCATTCCTGGTAAAGAAACAAATATAACACCTATTAGTGCAATAACTAAAGCAACGAGTTGTTCCTTTTGTAATTTCTCCCTATTCCTCTTTGCTTGTATTAACAAAATCATCATTGGTCCCGTAGCAGAAAGAACAGCAGCTAATCCCGAAGAAATATATTGTTCTGACCAATATAAACTTGCGAATGTCATAAATGTTAAACAAAATCCAGCATACATAATGCGTTTTGAAAATATATGTGGCATAATTTCTTTTCGCTTGAATTTAAAAATAATCATAAGGATTATGCCCGCTAAAAAGAAGCGAATTCCTGCTGAAAACAACGGTGGCGCCCCTGCTTCAATTCCAATTTTTATCGTTAAAAATGTTGTCCCGAAAATAATACATACTAAAATGTAATTAAAAATGACCATTTTGCTTCCTCCTTTTTACTCTTAGAATGAGTATAGAGGCTATGGTGTATAACAGTGTATCGGTACATATAACAGTTACTTCAAGTTGTAGTTGATTCCCTATATATTTTTCGCTTTAATTAAGTTAAAAAGAAAAATAGGTGAACCTATGAAAATTGTATTGCGTAAAGAAACAAACATACCGTATTACAAGCAAATATATATGCAAATTGTTGACAGAATACAAAGTGGTATGCTTTCACATGGTGAATCTCTTCCTTCTTTACGTTGTATGGCCACAGATTTACAAATCAATGTATTAACAGTTCGTAAAGCGTATAAACAGTTAGAAACGAAAGGGTATATACGCATCGAACAAGGAAAAGGTGCTTACATATATAAACGGGTAAAGAAAGATTTCAAACCAATTCCGTATAAATGGCAACAAACGAAAACGATTAATGTTATGCGTTCTCAATATGCAATGAATAAGCACCGTAAATATTATAATTTTTCACAAGCAATTCTGTATCCTCGTCTGTTACCAAATCCATTTTTGGCAGATGAAATGCATAAATTGCTGGATAAAAATCCGATGTTGTTAGCAACTTATGGGCCAGTTCAAGGCGATTATGAATTGCGAGTTGAAATAGCAAATTACTTAAATGAACACCAGAAATTAGTGACAGACCCATCTCAATTATTAATTACAAGCGGAGCACAACAAGGAATTGATTTAATTGCTCAAACATTATTAAAACCTGGAGATATTGTATTAGTAGAAAGTCCATGTTACAGTGCTGCGCTTGATGTTTTCATCAATAAAGGTGTTCAAATCATTCCCGTTTCTCTTGATAATCATGGAGTTCGCTCCGACTTAATTGATGATATTTGTCAAAGTAAAAATCCCGTTTTATTGTATACAAATCCAACCTTCCAGAATCCGACAGGTACAGTAATGAGTAAAGAACGAAGAATGGAACTTATAGAACTAGCGGAGCTATATCAATTTTTTATCATTGAAGATGATTCTTTCGGAGAAATATATTTTGAGGATGCTATAATCCCGCCCCCAATCAAAAGTTTTGATAAAGATGGCCACGTAATATATATAAAAGGATTTAGTAAAACGTTAGCACCAGGACTGCGTATCGCAGCACTTATTGCCGATGGCCCTATTTTTGAATGGCTATATGCAGTAAAAGGTTCGATGGATATCGGTAGTCCTTTATTAACACAGAAGGCACTTCTACCATTTTTACGTGCAGAACGTATGAAAAACCATTTAGAAAAATTACGTACAGCTTTACAAATGAGACGTGATTTAACAATTGATATATTGTCGCCATTAAAAGAACTAAACTTTGAAATACCAAATGGAGGTTTTAATTTATGGGTGACACTGCCTGATTCGATAGATCCCTTTACCTTATTACAAAAAGCAAATGAAGTAGATGTCTCTTTTTTACCAGGAACGGCTTGTCTATTAAATTACGAAACAAATGATAACCAATTAAGAATTAGCTATTCAATGTTAAACGAGAAAGATATGGAAATTGGATTAGAAAAATTACACGATACAATACGAAACAGTATTTGTTAGAAGTAATATCACAATAGCTAACAATAAATAATACCCGCAAATGAAAATGTATAGTATGGGATATTATTTATTGTTGAGCTTTTTCGTTATTCTGAACAACCGGTTTTAAAACTTGCCTTTCTTTTAATTCTTCAACACTACCATATTGATCAATAACAATTGCTTTCATTTCCTCTCCTCCTTGCTGTTTATTTTAATAACATACAATTATTTCTCAAAATTTTTTTCCTTGAATTAACATATAATTATTTTTGGGGGTAATTATGCAAGAAGCATTATAAAGTGAAACTTTAATCAACCCTCGCCAATTGGGCTTTTTCGGGCAGTTGGTCCCCTCCCAACCTCTTTACTTTCCCTGAATTTTGAGACGGGACTCTTACTGACCAGCAAATAGCGGGATGAATTCCAATACGAATCTTACACACATCTTAGAATCATCCAAAACTGTTTTATTAATTAAATTCAAAAGAAATGGGGCTAACTATATGAGTGAAAAGATATTTAAAATAAACGAAATTGATATATGTACAGAAAGCTTTGGAAACCCTAAGAACCCTGCTATTTTATTAATTATGGGTGCTACATGTTCCATGGTTTATTGGGATGAAGAGTTTTGTGAGCTGTTGGCTAGTACGGGGAAGTTTGTTATTCGCTTTGATAACCGTGATGTTGGACGCTCTGTTACCTATGAACCTAGAACTTCCAATTATACAGTAACAGATATGGCTGAAGATGCAATTGGAGTACTAGATGCTTATCATATTGATAAAGCTCACCTATTTGGTATGTCATTAGGTGGTATGATTGCTCAAATTGCCGCTGTAAAACATCCCGAAAGAATTTTGACGCTAACTTTACTAGCGACTAGTGTAATAGGATCTGATGACAATACTCGCGATTTACCTCCAATGGATGAAAGGATTTTAACACATCATGTAAATGGCACAAGTATAGATTGGACAAATAAAAATGATGTGGCAGAGTATTTAGTTTCAGGATCTCGTCTATTATGTGGATCAGAACGAATATTTGATGAAAATAGAGTTTATAAACAAGTAAAACAAGAAATAGAACGCGCAAACAATTTATTAAGTATGTTTAATCACGCTTTACTTCAAGGTGATGATGCATATGAGGGTGTACTTCACTCCATACAAGCACCTACATTGGTTATTCACGGAACAGACGATACAGCACTCCCATTTGAACATGGCCTCGCACTAATTGATGAAATTCCAAACTCAGTGCTATTAACTCTTAAAGGGGCAGGCCATGAAAACCATCCAGATGACTGGGAAAGCATAATTAATGCTGTTTCTAAACATACATCTAAAATTTAGATAAATAACTAATGGAAGGGGCACAAATTGTATTGTGCCCCCTTCTATTTACAAACAAAACCCCATCACTGTATTCGTATGTATAGTGATGGGGACTTCTTATATTTTTCTATGTTTAAAAAAATGGACAATCTAATTGATCAACAGATTCCCATAATTTTTTTTTTGCATTTTCGGTGGATGTATTTGTGTCTAGTGTCATGTTTTTAAAAGGGTTTACCTCGACTTTTAATAAGGATGAAGGCTCCACATATAATGAGAAAACATGGCTGCTTGGTAAAGCTTTAGAAACGTCAATATCTCCTACTTGTTTAAATAGTTGCTGCGCAGCAAAGAAGAAGAAATTAGTTGGATTTGATTGTTTATTCAGCCACGCAAGCATTTCAGGTGATACCGATTTATGAATATTGATTTTTACTCGATCACCACGTTTATATCGCCTAGATCGCATACTTCCACCAACTAACTTATCGTTAAGTTTGTAAATCCTAACTCTTTTTGCTTATGCTCTCTATATTTTGGCGAACAAGTATAGACTAATAATCCTCGTGCATTTGTAAATAACGGATTATCTACAAAGATTACATTTTTGAGTCGTCCTTTTTGCTTTAAAATCATTTTTAAACTGTTTTTAATAATTACTGCACCCCCGCCATAAATAAACACGTATGGATCGTCTTTCATATCATCAATTTTATTTATAATATCTGTTGCAACACGTGCTGCTAAACCTAATAGTGCTGGCTGTGATTCCTCAACTAATAATGTATTTCTCGGATGCTTATCATTTAAATAAATTTGATTGAATTCTGTAATACTATCAATCGTTTTAGTTGGATACTTCCGGTTCCATCTCGTAATGATTTGTAGTAACGTCTCTTTTACACCATAAGATAAACCTTTACTTAGTTGCGGACGGAAATTCACCCCTAATGAAACGACTTCTTCTGTCGTCCCTGCGCCAATATCAAAAGAGAGTAGCGTTTTATCTACAAAATCAATTTCAGAAACTTGATTTTGCTCACATTCTATTTTATGTTTCACAACATTTCCTTCTTCATCGTATACAATGCCCCACGTCCCAGAAGCACCCTCAGGCAGGCATTTACAATACTCAATTGAAACATTAATTGTCACATCGCGTCCGTTCGGATAATGGAAAATAACCTTATGATTTCCCATATAACGTTTTGCATTTTCAGCAGCTATTTCTTGTGTAATAAGTTGCATAGGAAGAGCGACAGATAAATCATAACGAATATTAATATGGCTAGAAGTTGGACTTTGACGCATAGCGCTTACCGCCAAACCTGATAGTATTGTAATAACCATTAACTCATCCGTTGACTTATTTGATTTCTTCTCTACCTCAGTACCTTTTAATTGATCTTGAATGACTTTTTCTCCAACGATGTATCGTACATTATTTAGCATTAACGATGGCGAACTTATAGTCACATCAATGTGGTTTTCTAATTCAGATAATGAAACATCTACCTCATCTAAGAGTCCTGTAGGCTCACCTATATATAAAGAATAAATACTCGGAATAAAAATAGGGTCTTGCCCTTTCACCATTAACTTCAAACCGTTGTTTCCTGCATCTGCACCAGCTTTTAAAAGTATAGACATAACTACCCCCTAAATTAATCTGACATCCCTTCCAAATATATGCGAGCCCATTCTTTTACATTCAAATGTATTGTAATTTTTTATTTATCATAGAACTAAAATATTACATACTTACATATTTCATGTAAAAAGTATTTGACATGATACTTTTCCAATTTTATACTTATATTTGTAAAGAGTTTTTTACAATCGAGGGGGCAATTATTTATTGAATACTAAAAAAACTATTTTTATAATCATTGTTTTAGCATTAATTGCAATACTAGTACATGGCACATATAAATACATAACTGAAGGTTCTATTTTGGGCGGTACGATTTTTGCTATTTCGTTAATACTTAGTAATTTAATTAATTACATTACTTGGGGAGATCCCCACGGTGTATCAGAAGAAAGTCAAGATGAAATGGGACAACAAATTACATATAAAAGCTTTAAAATTGCATATTTTGTGCTTGTAGTTGTAATGTTCCTTATATTAATCTTCTCTGAAGGATTTTCTATGGGGGCTAATTTAGATGGAGTAAAAAACCTCCCTCTGTTCATCGCAATTTGCTCTTCATTCTTTATTTATCCTATTGTCGAACTCGTAGTTGCAAAACAATATAAATAAAAAGATGAGGTTTTCTACATGTAGAAAACCTCATCTTTTTATATTTACATACCCTCTACAATTGCTTTTAATTTGTTCACAGTCCGCCAATTCCTAACTGTAGCTGGTGTATGTAACTTCTGAAACTGGTTCATTAATTTAGAATTTCGAATGCTATTTTTGAAAAACAAATAAACGACCTTCTCATCTATATAGCAATCTTCAAGTTCACTTTTAAATATAAGCAATTGACTACTCTCTTCTTCAGAAAGTACATTAGCTAAAAAAGCAATATGAACACTTTCTCCTTCTAACAATGAATGAACTTCATACGGACATTGCTTAATAATATTTATAAATTCATCATGTGTTCTTAGCATGACTGGAACATCGAAATCAAATTCATTTTTTATTTCCATTTGTATTCGGTCTTTTAGAAAGTTTATATCTTCCTCAGATTCGAACACTATATTACCACTTTGTATATACGTTTTCACTTGTTTTAACCCTATTGATTCAAACACTCGTTTTAACTCAGCCATTTTGATTACTTTATGTCCACCGACATTGATTCCTCTTAGTAATGCAATATAAAGTGTCATACTATTCCCCCCACAATAAAATGAACTTATCAATTGAATCGATTTTCCCACTCATATTTCTCGGATATTTGTTTTAATTCTTCTAACATATCATGAATAGATAATACCTCAAATAAAATAATATACTCACTTGAAAAATGGTGATGATAATGATTTGGTTTATAATCTTTTAAATCATTTTTATAACTCCAAGTTGAGATATTAAAAAATTCACAAACTAACACTGTAAGAAAAACTGCAATCCCAGTTTTAATCACTCTTCCCCCAACGATATTCCATTTTCTATCTTGATTCATTTTTTATATCCTTCATTTCTATTTCATTTTATATACATATATTATATATTGTTAAAATAAAAAAACCTACTACATGAATATTCAAGAGTAAGTTTTCTATCTCATTATTTCATTATAGACAAATGCATTATTATTTGTTGGCCTATTGGTCCCATTCTTCTAAAACCTTTATCTTGGAAGCCGACTTTTGCATATAAATCTTGTGCAGGAATATTTCTTTCATTCACAGCAAGTACAACTTCATTTTTTATTGGAAAATAACGTTTTACAAACTCGTCTAATAATAACAATGACTTTTTGGCGTATCCTTTTCTTTGTCTATTGTGATTTATAGAAAATGAGGTTAAAAGTAAAGCGTTTTTATTGTCTATAAATTCCTGTACTCTATCGCCTGTTTGCAATGAGAAAAGACCCACCGGTACCCCATTGTAATCTAAAATAACAATCACATTTTTTGTACGATCACTTTTTGCTTTCTCCAGTAATGCGCTTGGATCTGATGTAAACTGAACTTGTTCACTTGGTAAAGTAAATGTTTGTATAACTTCTTTATATTTCTCCTTATACGGAACTAATTGAATTTCCCCTGTGTGTATGTTCATGCTAAACTCTCCCATTTTTTAGCTTATTAACCTATACCTTGCTGTGCTTTTGAATGCACTCTTCCATCTAAAAAGGTAATTTCAAAAAATGAATTTGGATTGTTTCCTTTCCAAGCAAAAATTTGTTTAATTTGTGTAGAATGTTCTACCCCTTCTTCTATAAGTAAATCTCCTTCAAAACCAATTAAATCTTTCACTTCTGTATAAGTCATCCCTTCATTTATACTCGAGAAATGATTTATATTGATAGACTCTTTCTGTTGCTTTTCCATCACAGTAGAAGAAGTTGCTGTTTGATTTTTCACTTCTTTTCTCTGTTCACACGCTGTCATACTGAAACCTAAGCATAAACTAAACAATATACATGCGCTTTTTTTCATCATAACAGTTGTCCCTCCCATCATAATTAAACCATATTTTCCCTTAAAAATAAACTGAATATTTAATATTATATTTAAAAACCTCGTACAATTAAGTACGAGGCTAATTTCATTTATTCAAATGATTATTTGATTGATCATTCTGTTCTTTTCTTAACTCTTGTTCTTCATCTTTTGGTAATTGTTTATCATTATCTTTAATTGGATTCGTTTCTCTATTTTCTATCATATCATTTGGAACTTGTGGCATTACTCGGCCCACAATAGCGGCTAATTCATCTAGTATACCTTCACCTGTTTTTCCTTTTTTAATTTGCTTTCCAATTTGTTTGAGGCGTTCATACGTATCAACATCTGCTACAACGACTGCATTAGCACCGTCAGGGTCATTTTTTAAACTTTCTGCAACAGAGTATTTAATTGATTCAACTCGAGTTCGATCAAGTTTTGCTTTTACATCAATACCTACAATAGCATATTTTCCAACAACGACCGCGGTTGCATCATTCACACCTGGCACACTTGCCGCTAAAGATGCTAAATGATCTGCTGCTTTTTCATTTGGCTTATTTGATTTATTCGTATAATTAACATTTTTCATTGAAACATTTTTTTGTTCCGTTTTTTCGTTTGGATTGTCTTTTTTTCCAATACTGCATCCAGTTATAACAAAGCAAAGCATCAATATATATATTAGAGTTTTCATTATTTTCACCACTTCACTATTAAGGTTTAATCATAAATTTTTTCAACAGCTTGCATTTTCTTTACCTTTTCCTCGGCCCCGCTATTAGCATTAATGAATATTTGGTACGTATCTTTTCCTAAAGTGCCTACAAATTCATAGCAAAGTACTTCATTATGCAAATCATTGACTACTAAAGCTTTACGTTCTTCCATGACTTTTACATCCGGATTGATTTTCTTTCTTGCTTCTGCTGCAGTTAGCTTTGCCGATGGAACTGTTCGCTTTTGATGTGATGCTAAATATTCTTTTGCGGAGAACCCAACAATAGAACCATCATCTAAAGCAATTTTCATTTGGATTGCTTCTGGATAAATTCGTACTCCATTTTCATTTACTACATACGTAAATACACCAACATTATCATATTGAGAGCTATCATAAAGCTCCATATTATTAAACTTATGGTCCTTTAAAAATTTCAAACCTTTACTACCTGCATCGTTTAAACTAACTTTCTGTTCTTTAATTTCGCGGTTATTCATAACCCAAATTGGATATCCGCCTTTTCCGGTAATATCCATATAGAACTCATTGTTCGTTGCTTCATCTTTAATTTTCACACTATAGAAGGATTCTTTCGCACCTTTTCCGCTTTTCTCAACATCTACTTTTTCATTTCCTTTTAAATTCAAAAATGATTTGGCAATTTTCGCCGCTTCATCTTTAGAAATTGCCTTTCCTTCCGCTTCAAATCCGCCTTTTTTATTTTTTTGCGCACTTGTAAAGGTCGGTCCGAAGTTTGTAGAAGAATATGATGTTACGTTTTTCTCTACAGTTTTCAATCCATCAATAATTGTGTTATCTGCTGGATCGCGATTTGATGCAAGTGCCATTTCTACATCCATCCAGCGTAAATTATTTTTCAAAACAAGATGTTGTACTTTTCTTAGTTCATCTTGTATATTTCCTGCATTTGAATATAAAGTTTGCAACGTTTTATATTCTTGCTCATTTAACGGTTCTTTTTCTAAATCACGAATGGCTGCACGGTAACTAAAATCACCGATATTCGCTAAAAATTCTTCCGTTTTATTAAATGGCATTAATGTTAAAGGAAGTTGTCCTACATCTGAGCGAGCTTCAGATGTTAAACGCCATACATCTGCTAATGCAGGTGATAAAGATGATCGTGAATTCATCGCAAGTGTTGTGCCAATTTTATCGTGTAATAAATCGACTTCGTATGCTAAATCATGGAATGCACGTTGATAGCTATTTTCCGCTCGAATTAAAACCGCATTTTTCTCTTGGTGCTCTTTATAGCCCCAATATCCTGTTCCTACTACACCGACTGTTAATAATACAATAATAATACCTCGTAACATTGTCCCACCTCCGCTCTATTTACAGAAAATATGTTTACCGATTTTTTTAATTTGTGGACGAGTCCAAATCCATTTACTAGTCGCAGTATCTGGATTGAAATAATATAAAGCATTTCCTGTTGGATCCCATCCGTTAATCGCATCTAAAACTGCTTTTTTTGCTGTTTCATTTGGCGTTAAATATATTTGTCCATCGGCTACCGCTGTAAATGCTCTAGGCTCAAAGATTACACCTGAAACAGTATTTGGGAATGATGCACTTGTAACACGGTTCAAAATGACAGCAGCTACTGCAACTTGTCCTAAATATGGTTCACCGCGTGATTCTCCGTATACTGCGTTTGCCATAAGCTGAATATCATTTTGAGAATAACCGTTCGGAACATTTGTCCCTTTATTTTGAGGTGGTTTATTCTCTTGTGCAGTGCCACCACTATTTCCTTTATTCGTTGTCGTCCCTTTATTAGCAGTTGACTTGTCATACTTTGTTGCTTTCACGAGCATTTGCTTCGTTTTAGCTCCAGCTAAACCATCAACGGGTAATCCGAATTTCTCTTGAAAATTCCGAAGTGCCCAATATGTACCCCATCCGAAAACACCATCCGCTTTTCCCGTATAAAATCCGTTATATTTCAAACGAGATTGCAGTTCAATGACATCTTCGCCAGATGCCCCTCTTTGAATGACTTGATTAGAAAAAGCTTCTACATTCTTTAATTGTATACTACTGACCATTAAAGACAGTCCTATGAACGCAAGTAAAACTGCTATTTTAAAAATAGCCTTTTGGCGCATAATTTTCCCTCCTTAATTACGGAAATGATTTCTTGGTTATGTTTTGTAAAAGCCTCGCTTTTATGTAAAGAAGACAAAAAAATCCAAACTCATATCGTTGAAAAAATATGTAAACAATATACAAAAAAGATAAAAGGAGTTCATCATGAAGAAATTGTTAAAGCGTGTCGCACTTGTCATTCTGTTCCTAACAACATGTTCAAATATATATACAGGCTCATCAATTGTTCATGCGCAGCCGCCGTATGCCAAATGGGGTAAGCTTGCCGTAGAAAAGACGAAAGAACAATACCCAAAAGCAGAAATTATTGACTATCTTCATATAGGTAGAAAACCAAAAACAGTTCAAATAACTGTTGAAAAATTTAAATTGTGGTTACGTGAAGATGGAAAAGAATACGGTGTTTTTGTTGATGTAGAATTTGAAACGAAGACGGAGAAATTTATAAAGTTGTCGTTTCAGAAGACGAGTAGATAAAGTGAAACCTTAATCAGTGGGGGTTTTGTTCATCTCCCACTAATCATCAGCCCTCACCAATCGGACTTTTACGGGCAGCCCGACAAATAGCTGGATAAAGTGAAACCCCCACTGTTAAAAACAGACACAGTGGGGTTCTTGCATTTCTAAAATTCTTTTCTAAAGTTTCGATTCCCTAAAAATCTTACCAATATACAAATAGCACCGATTACAACTGCTATCCCTATACTGTATAAAAGTACTTTACCATACCCACCTATTCTTGGATCTAAAAACGGATATGGATACCAATTCACGATTGGGCCACGTATTAAGCTATATACAACGTAAAAACACGGGAATAAGAGCCAACTTGCAGATTGTTTCCAAGTGATTTTCTTAATAGGTGGATTTAAAATCCAATCTAAAAGCATTGCAATCGGCATGATATAATGTAGCACAGTATTTACCCATGGTATTGCCGTTTGAAGTGACTCTTCTAACCCTCTTAGTAACAAAAAATAAACGAGTCCTGTCGTAAGTATGTATACCGTTGCCGCACCACGAAGTATACTAAACTGTTCTGAGCGACCAAATGTAGCTGTTCCGATACTGCTTAAAAGGAGAATACATGCAACTAAAATGTTACTTTCGATAGTAAAGAAACTAAAAAAGTTAACTGGATTGAACGGTTTCACTTGTGCCCTGATTATGAATTGCGTAATAATGGCGCTACATACTAGAAGACTTAAACAGAATCTAAATAAAGATAAAATTTTTTCATCCTTCATACATTCCCTCCTTTTCTTATATATAATTAGAAATTCCCTGTACATGCTCAATAAATAGTTTTAATGGAACGAGCCCACGTTTTGGCATATGACTACTTATAATAGCTACTACTTCTAACTGAGGAATGATAACGATGTATTGTCCGCCGTATCCCATAGCGAAATATATACAATACGGTATGTGAAATCTTTCGGTATGTAATACCCACCAGTGATATCCATATGCGCCGACATGTTCATATGTTTCAAAATGCGCCCTACTTGACTCTTCTAACCATTTCGCTGATACAATTTCTTTTTCATTCCAATATCCATTTTGCAAACATAATTTTCCTAATTTTAATAAATCGGTAGATTTCATTTTCATACCGAAGCCGCCGACATATATACCCTGCGGATCTTGTTGCCACTCGTATTCGTTAATTTCTAATGGATTAAATAAATATTTCTTTGCAAACCGCTCTGTCGACATTCCAGTAGCTTCTTGAATAATATAGCTCAGTAAATGAGAAGAACCTGAATTATAATTCATTTTTGTAGCAGGTTCTTCAATTATTGGCTTTTCTAATATGTACTGTACCCAGTTCTCTGATTCTACAAAGTCATTTGGGAATACTACTCCATTCCCAAACTCTTTCCAGTCCTCACCAGTAGTCATTGTTAATAAGTGATATAGTGTTAAATTATGTTTTCCCCTAGGTACATTTTCAATCCACTCTGTGATCGGTGTATGTATATCATTTATATAGCCCTTATCAACTGCAATACCAATTAATAAAGATACGATACTTTTTGTAATCGAATTTATTTTATATAAGTTATTTGCACATTCGGGTGTTTTATAATACTCAGTTGTTAATTGTCCTTTTTGATAAACAAGAAATGTATTCACTTTTTTCTTTTCGAATTTATTTTCTAGTTGCTTGAAATCCAAAACTTTACCTCCATTTAAATAGTTAATCCATTTATTATATCTTGTTCCTTCATTTTAAACATAATTGTGCTCAAATAAAAATAAACCTGTCAGCCATAATGAACTGACAGGTTTATTTTTATAATTTCGTACGAACATTCCAAAGCTCTGGGAAGAATTGTTGATCAAGTACTCGCTTTAAATAAGAAACACCGGAGGATCCACCTGTACCCATTTTATGTCCAATAATTCTTTCTACTGTTTTCATATGACGGAAACGCCATTGTTGTAGCCAGTCTTCAATATCAATCAATTTTTCAGCAAGCTGATATAAGTTCCAATATTTTTTCACATCCGCATACACTTCTAACCATGCTGCTTCTACTGTTGCATCTTCTTCATAAGGCTGCGTAATATCACGGTTTAACACATCTTTATGAATAAGGAATCCTTCTTTTACTAATGCTTGAATCGCGACATCATATAGACTTGGTGCATGTAGCGCTTTATGAAGTCGTGCATGTAATTCTGGATCCTTTTCATAAATTTTTAATGCATGTGGCGTTTTATAGCCAAGTGCATACTCAATCATACGATATTGATACGATTGAAAACCTGAAGCTTGACCGAGTGAATCACGAAACTCAATATATTCTGATGGTGTTAATGTCGCAAGAATATCCCAAGATTGAATAATTTGAGACTGAATTTTTGATACACGTGCTAACATTTTAAAAGCTGGTTGTAATTTATCTTGTTTAATAGATTCAATCGCCGCATTTAGCTCATGTAAAATGAGCTTCATCCAAAGCTCACTTGCTTGGTGAATAACGATAAATAACATTTCATCATGATGGTCTGATAATCTTTTTTGAGAAGATAGTAAACTATCTAATTGTAAATATTCCCCATACGTCATATTCTCTTTAAAATCCGTATGAATCCCTTTTTCCATAATTACTTTTTCATTTTCTTTCATATTAGCCAAACGCCCCTTTTATATGATTCTACTTATATTGGTCTAATAACGGCTCGAACTGGACTTCCATCTGCATCAGTTAATGCAAGTGGTAATGCAATCAATTCATAATCACCGTCTGCTACATGATCTAGTACGACATTTTCTAAAATATGAATTCCATGTTTAAATAATTGATGATGCGCTGCTAATTCTTTATCATCTAGCGGATCAACTGATGGTACATCTACTCCGATTAAACGAATACCTTTCTCCGAAAGAAAAGGTGCTATGTCTGCACGTAAATGAGGGATCACATCTGGAAATTCTTCAGCTTTTCCATGTGAAGATGTACGTAATAATAATCGTTCTACACCTTCTAAATGAAAGCTTTCTAATTCCTTTTCCCCGATGCTTTCAAGATTAGAAACGTCAATAATCCGTGCTGGGCCAACATAAACTTGAACATCTAAATCCAATACTTTCTTTCCATCATTATCAAAATGAAATGGTGCATCAATATGAGTGCCTGTATGAATACTCATCGTTAACTTTCCAACATTTACCGAGCCACTTTCTTCTTTTGACCATGAAACTTCATATGAGAACGGTGTGTCTCCTGGCCACGTTGCAATATCATTATTTAGCGGTTGTGAAATATCAATCCACTCTGATGTTTTCATGCTTATGCCACAACCTCTCGCTTATTTTCAAACTGTTTATACTCTTCTTCTTTCATAATTTTCTTTAATATTTGTACAGATTTCCACACTTCTTCATATGTGTTATATAAAGCGACCGGCGCCAGTCTTACTCCATTAGGTGCTCGGAAATCAGGGATAACTCCATTTGCTTTTAGCGCTTTACAAATACGTGCTGCTTCTGCATGTTCTAAATATATGTGCCCGCCACGTTTTTCATCCTCTAATGGATTTCCAATTGTAAATCCGAAATCTTTTAATTCGTGATCAATTAAATTCAGCATATATCTTGTAATATGTAAAGATTTTTCGCGTAAACGTTCAATACCAGCATCTTTAAACATTTCAAGAGAACCAATTAAAGGTGCTGTACTTAATACGTGCGGTGTACCAATTTGATAAGCACCTGCATGATCGGCAGCTGTTAATGTATGCTCCATATCAAACTGCTTATCTTTTCTAGAACTAAACCATCCAGACAACCCTGGCAGTCTATTAAAATGTTTACTATTTACATAAATTCCTGCAACGCCACCCGGTCCTGCATTTAAATATTTATAATTGCACCAAACAGCAAAATCGACATCCCAATCTTTGAAATGATGCGGAATAGATCCTATTGAATGGCATAAATCAAATCCAATATGAATACCGCGTTTATGAGCTTCCGTTGTTAAACGTTTCATATCAAGAATTTGACCACTTCTATATAAAACAGAAGGTAATAAAATTAAAGCGATATCATCTTCCATCGCATGGATAATATCTTCTTCAGAAAGTGTTCTACCATCTCTGCTTTTCACTCTTACTAAATGTTCATCTGGATCTAATCCTTTTAAACGAATTTGACTTTGAAGTGCATATATATCTGACGGGAATGTTAATTCATCCGCAAGAATTTTTGTACGTATTCCTTTCGGCTCATAAAATGTGGCAATCACTTGGTGTATATTTGTCGTCGTGGAACCGGTTACAATAGTTTCTTCTGGTAAAGCTCCAATAAGAGGTGCAGTCAACTCACCTAATTTCTCCGAGAGGAAAAACCACGGATGCTCACCCTCTGTCCAGCCGTCAATGCCATACTCTTTCCATGAATCTAGCAAAGTAAGTAACGATTTCTCTGCTCTTTTTGAAAGTAGTCCTAATGAGTTTCCATCTAAATATATCGTTCCTTCTTTTTTATAGAATTCAGTTTGAAAATCTTTCAGTTCATCATGTTTATCACATTCAAGCGCATATTCATAATTCGGTTGAAATGGTTCTTTATACATGGTGTCACCTTCTCTTAATTTTCTTTTTATTCTAACTAATTGAAATATATCACCTCAATTGATACGACGTCAATGATATTATGTCAGTTGACTTTATATATGAATTTCTTTTACAATACAGTTATATTTTCAGATATTTCAGTGTAAAGAGGTGATTCTTTGAAAAACAGTACCCTTTCATCAAGAAAACACCGCTCCTTAGAAACCAAGAAGAAACTATTACACTCTGGTTACACTATTTTTATACGTAACGGATTTCAAAAAACGACAATTACACAAATTATTAAACATGCAGAAACCGGATATGGTACAGCATATGTATACTTTAAAAACAAAGATAATCTCCTTATCGTTTTAATGGAAGATGTTATGAATCAATTTTATGATATTACCAAGCGCTCCTTTTTGCCTCAAACGAAGGAAGAAGCACATAAAATGATTCAAAATCAAGTTAGAGCATTTCTACAACTAGCAAAGAAAGAACGAGCTATTTTACAAGTTGTAGAAGAAGCAATCGGATTATCAAAAGAGATACGTCAAAACTGGGACGAGATACGGGAACGCTTCATAAACAATATTACGCAGGATATTACATACTCTCAAGAAAGTGGATTAGCACAGCCTGAATTAAATAAAGAAATTGTAGCACGTGCTTGGTTCGCAATGAATGAGATGTTTCTTTGGACGATTGTGAAAAATGATAAAAAATTAGAGTTAGAAGAGATAATACATACATTGACGGAAATGTATACGACGGGGTTATATAAATAGCACACCTGTAATAAATACGGTGTGCTATTTTACATTTATAAAAATATTTTATCTGGGTATGGCAATGCTAAAAGGGGCTTTTCAGATAAAGGGAAATATTTTAGTTTTAACGATTCGTCATCTATCGATCTTAACTCGCCACTAGTAACTTCACACTCAAACACAACAACAATATATTCTACTTCATCACCATTCGGATATATATGGCGGTACTTTTCTCCTCCAAATACTCCTTTTTGTTTTTTTACTTGTACTTCCAATCCTGTTTCTTCCCAAACTTCCCGAATTACTGCTTCTTCTGGAGTTTCCCCAAGTTCAATTGCTCCAGCTGGCAAACTCCAGTATTCCCCGCCAGGATATTGAAACAAAATATCTCCCTGCCCATTTTTTATAACAGCAGCTACACTTGGCATGAATATTAGTTCATGTCCTAATTGCTCACGGATTTTTTTATAATATAGCGACATAGACATAAAATTCTCC
This sequence comes from Bacillus sp. FSL R9-9497, assembly GCF_038005805.1. NCBI lineage: Bacteria > Bacillati > Bacillota > Bacilli > Caryophanales > Bacillaceae > Bacillus > Bacillus sp. FSL R9-9497. Next base: position 2,683,689 of record NZ_JBBOTY010000001.1, read on the forward strand.
CCCACTTCATTAGTAAATACCTTTATTTCCTGACATCTATTGTATAATAATACCAATAACAATTCCTATATAGAAAGGACAAGAAAATGTCTCAAGAACAACTAGTAAATAGTTTTCTATCATTTTTAGGTGCTACAAAACAGCATACTAGCTTAAAGTTTTTAAATGAACTTATTAAAGCTCATCAAGAAAAAGTAAAGTGGGAAACTCTTACTAAAATAATTGACTGGAAAAAGGTAATAAAACAGGTCATTTTTTTCCTTCCATTGAGACATACATATACCGTATTTTCCAAGGTAAGAAAAGAGAACATAACCTTACCTCTTCTGAACTTACTTATTGGATAACAAAGAGATTTTGTATTGATAAAGAAATATAAAAAAGAGCTTTTAAGATTTCCAATGAAAAATCTTAAAATAATAAAAACGTTACTCAATCCTTTGAGTAACGTTTTCCTCTTAATATTTCTTTAATATTAATTTTCTTTATTATAAGCAGTTTCTACACATTCTGCTAGACGCTCCATTTGTTCCATAGTTATACCTCGTGATATCCAGCCTGTTAACTTATACATAATTTTATAATAAAAATTACTAGGTTCATATTCTGAAATTACTGTTAGTGCTGTACCTTCCTCATCTTCTTCTAACATATAAGTCATTGCTGAATATCCTTGCTTCATTTCACTACCAAGTGAAATAATATGCGGTGCATCGTATTCAAGGATTTCTACTTCAGCCTCGAATATTTTCTTACCGACTTTTTGAACAGTAATATATTTATCTCCTACACGTGGATTCTCTTTATCCATATTTGAAGGATAGCGATTTTCTATTATAAACGTATTCCATTCTTTTATTTTTTCATCTTCTATTATGTAGTCACATACAACATCCAATGGTGCTTTTATTACTATTTCAATTGCAAAACTCATTATACTGCCCCTCTCAAATACCCTATCCATTTCTATTTTAACTAAATCATTATGCCATATTTTATATAGTGAAATACAAGTAGAATTTCAACTTTTTATTGTGAGGGGGATTCAATAAATAATCATTTTTTATTAATTTAAAAACTTATTCATATAAAATATTTTATTAAAGATACAACAATTAAAAACAAAGCCACGAGTAGTAAAGCAATTCCTATACTTCTATTTTCTTTTCGGTTATTTTTTAAATTTTGCACACCTAAGCTAACTAACATAAACCCTAAAAGCGTTTGTAAAATTAGCATACTCAGTTCCGAAGTATCATTCCAACTATAAATGGAATACCCCATTATAATAATTGCAAGTAAAACAGTTACGATCCTATTCATACGCAAACCCTCCCTTTTTAAAAAGAAACCGCTAAGTTTTCTTAGCGATTTTATTAACAATTTATATTTAGTAAATGTGCTTTTCATGAATTTGATATAAGTCAAAAGAATTTCCTGTCCAATATAACTACGCATGTTAGCCCACTTTTTCTTTATTCAGTCTACTTACAATTCCAACAATAAATTTATATTCAACCCTTCTCTTCTTATCTTTCTTAAAACCCTCTTTCGTATCAAAAATAAAACAAGTTTTCCGAAACCAAATACGTACGTATAATGACTCAAAATAAATAGGTTTTATAATACCTCGTTCTTCAAATTCAGTCCCATCTTTATTTTCAGTTTCCGTTCGAACAAACCACCTATTCCCGATTCCAATTTCAATGTACTTCACACACTAACCTCCATTAGGAAATTTCCCTTCTAACAATTCTATTATTTCCCCGGTAAGCGCACATTCCGACAGAACATGAGCCCACAAAGAAAAAGTAGATTACAAAAATCTACTTTATAACTTATATTTTTGCATTCGCTTATAAAATGTACTACGGGGTACATTTAATAGTTTTGCAGCTAACGAAACATTTCCATTTGTCTTTTGTAATGCTTCAATCATGCTATCACGCTGTATTTTTTCACGAAAATGTAATGTATGTTCTGTTTTATTTTCAACTTGTAACTCAAGTTGTTGTTGATTTCCCCTCATTGTTTGTAACAAAAAAACTACTTGTTTTTCGCATATTTCCCGTCCTTGCGACAAAATGTAAATGCGTTCTAATACATTTACTAGTTCCCGAATATTTCCGGGCCATGTATGTTGTAAAAATTGATTGTATATACTCTTTGGAAATACAACATTCCAATTCTTCCGTTCGCAAAAGTGTTGTATAAAATATGGGATATCCTCTTTTCTTTCTATTAACGATGGAACATATAACGGATAAACGTGCAAACGATAATATAAATCTTGACGGAATTTCCCTTCTTCTACTAACCGTAGTAAATCTTTATGTGTGGCAGTAATAATACGAATATTTACTGGTACCGATTTTGAACTCCCAATTGGAGTTATTGTGCGTTCTTGTAAAACACGCAATAATGCTACTTGCATCTCTGGTGGTACTTCACCAATTTCATCTAAAAATAATGTTCCTCCGTTTGCTTGTTCAAATTTCCCTTTATATCCTTGACGTCGCGCACCTGTAAATGCACCTTCAGCATAACCGAACAATTCACTTTCCATTAATTCTTTAGGCAAAGAACCGCAGTTAACAGCTATAAAGGGCCCGTCTTTTCTTGGACTATTTTCATGAATCGCTCTCGCAACATATTCCTTTCCTACTCCTGTCTCACCACATACATACACACTAGCATCAGTCGGTGAAACAAGCTTAATTTCTTCTAGTGTGTGTTGAAATGCTCTGCTTGTCCCGGTAACTCCTGAAAAAGTAATCCCTTTTATAAATGTGAGAGCAGAATATGTATTCATTTGTTTATTTTCCTTTAAATACATACATTTCCCAATCATTCTTTCATTACTATATACTGGTATCTCTAATTTAGTTTCCAATCCATGGTGCATTAACTCTTCAAGTTTCATTCTTGACCAATTATTTATTCGTTCACGAACGCTCTTACTCGCAGAAACGATAACATCACGATGATTACAAATAACTACTTGTTCATCACTATCAATGACATCTAAAAAACGATGGATTAAGTGTAATTCATTTTGATGAACTCTTATGCTACATTCACGTTCTATTGCATGTGCCATTGAAGTTACCATACCGAGCATATATGGATGCGAAAATTCAATTGGACATGAGAAATTTAGAACACCAATTAATTTCCCGTCATCGTTATGAATGGGAGCGGCCGCACAACTCCAGCTATGAGATACCACGGAGTAATGTTCAGTACCACTTATCATAATAGCTTCTTCAATTTCTAGCGCTGTTCCAATTGCATTTGTGCCAACAGCTGCTTCCGTCCATTTTACACCTTCAATAAAATTAATATGTTTCGCTCGCTTTAACGTTTGTTTATTTCCACTTAACGATAGAACATAACCATCTGGATCGATTAATAATGCCATCATTTGTAGTTCATCAATGGTTTTTCTCATATTTTGTATTTGAGGTAATGCTATATCAAGGAAAATTTCACTCTTTTTCTTTTGTTCTTGAAAAAAAACAGAAGACAAAATTTTCTGACCTTTACTCATATGAGGATTCACATTTGCTTGTTTACATCGGTACCATGATTCTGAAATTCTTTCGTTTATACGGTTCGAATCAAGGACTCCTTCATCAATAAACTTTTTCCATGTATGTAAGTAAAACGGTGAAGCTAACATTGTATCATCTCCCTTTTAATTGTTTTGGAGATTTATAAAACATACTTTTATTATAAAACTGAATAAAAGCGTTTTCAATAAAACTAGCAAGACGACACAAATATGTTAATAATTTGAATATCCTAATGCATTTCTTTATTCTTTTTTAGTAGCACTATATTTTGTATAATGGACGCAAAGAAAATACATAACCAAAACCACTTTTGTGGATTACCATTTATAAAGAAAACAATCACGGCTATCGCAAATAAAATAGTGGATGCTAAACTAAAATATAATTTTGTTCTAATTTCTATTATCCCTCACCCCTCTGTTACTTTACAGTACATACTAACTCTTCATTTTTCATCTCTACTATGTACTCCTGTAAAACATATTCTTTCCCGCCATGGTTTTCATACCATTCATGTATTCTTTTAATATGCCTCTCGTCACTTCTAATTTTCGATTCTATTTCTTTATACTGTTCATAACTATCATATTCCCATATGGCAAATACTTCATACGTACCATTCTTATTATCTTTCATCCAGCGTCCTATTAGCCTAGAACCATGCTTTAACTGATTAGGTAAGTTTGTGTGATTGAAATGATCATTAAATACTTCTATGAATTCATTTTTCACTACATAGTACTTCCTTCTGTAAAACATACTTCTTCACCTCTTTCATGAAAAGTATTAGTAAATCTTCCCATCACTACCGTATTATAATACTTTCCATCCGATAGTCTTTTGTCATTTTTCAAAATGCCTTCTACTTCAAAACCTAATTTTTTATAAAGATGAATAGCTTTCTCGTTTGTCTCTAATACTTGTAAAGATATTTTATTTACTGCATTTTCGTCAGCCCATTTAATAGATTGTTGTAATAGGCTCTTCCCCATTCTATATCCCCAAAACTCTTTTAAAATGCAAACACCAAACTCCACTTTATGAGATAATCTCTTAAAATTTGATCCTTCACACCTTGAAAATCCAACGATTCGATTGTGCACTTCTGCAACTAAAAAGAGATTCTTCGTTTCTTCACTATCTGTTTTTATTATTTTTTGAAACCCTAGGTCATCTATAAATCCCTCTCCAGCATCTCTATCCATATTTTCAGTTTCTCCATCAATCTGAACTCTAATTTTTGATAACTGCTCAGCATCTTTCTCAGCTGCAGAACGAATTGTATAAGTTAATCCATTTATATGAAACTCTTGCTCTTTTACAATCATGTCAAACTCCTTTCAAATCAATATAATGGCGCTATTACAACTTGTTTACCTTGTTTCTCAAAGTCCTGAACAGTTTCTTTACTCGCCTGTTCGTCAGTTATAATAATGTCAATTTCTTTTAAAGACTCTCCTCTTATAAAACAATCTATTCCAAGTTTATTATGCGGAGCTAAACAAATATTTCTTCTAGCAATTTCACTTACTCTTTTACTAAAATAAGCAACTTCAGGTGTTGCAGTACTAATACCTTGTAATGAAATGCCTCCACCTGTAGAGAAATAAAGATCAATAGAAAATCTACTTATCAATTCAGAGGCAAGTGTATCAGTAATATTCCCTGAAGGTTTTACTTTTCCGCCAATTAAATACGTATCAATATTCTTATATTCTCGTAGATAACCAGCTATTTCTATAGAATTCGTAATAACCGTAAATGATACTTCCGGTAAATATTTCAGCATCGCATTATGAGTGGAAGCCCCGCCAATAAAAATTGAATCACCTTCTTGTATATAAGATACCGCAACTCTTGCAATTGTGTCCTCATATATTGAGCTATCACTATAACGTTTAGCTGGTTCCGCGGCTAAATTTCTCACTCGCGTAAGTTCAATTGCACCTCCGTGCGTTCTTTTTAATAAACCATCCTTTTCCATAATAGACAAATCTCTTCTTATAGAATCAATAGACATATCAAATCTTTCCGCAAGATCCTTTGCGATTACTCTTCCATCTGTATTAAGTAGTTCTAAAATTTTCTCTCGACGCTCTTCAGTAAACATGTTATCACCACCGTTATTGAAGATTCAGAAACTTAAACTTTATTTTAATTATATGCATGCCTCTTCTGTTTTACAATATTTTCAATTCTTATTTATTCCGTTTTATACAGTCTTCTCCCTCTTTCTATCCTGTTAACTTGACAACCAAATAAATGTATATCTGTATATTACGCAAAAATACTTCCATTCACCTTCCTATTGATGTAAAATTATTCCTATATTTTACTTTTTAACACAGAAAGGGATTACTATGAAATCATTAATCAAAACGACATGTACAGCATTATTATTTACTGGAATATTGACAGGATGTAATAGCAATACTACATCAAAACAAGAAAAGAGCGCTCTCGAAAAGAATGCAATGCACTATGGAGAAATAGTTAAAAACGAATACTATAGAGCGACAGTTGAAAATGCAAAGTTTGAAAAAATAGACAAAGAGCGGCGCCTTACTACTCGTGTTATGATTAATAATGTTCGGGACGATGGACAAACTATTGATCTTTCGGAAATAAAATATTTCATACAAGATGAAAAAACTGGTCAGAAATATGAAGGTGAAGCTCATCCGATAGATGACGAGCACTATAAAAATGTTCCACACGAATTCTCTTTAACTACTGACGTTGTGTTTGAACTGAAAACTTCACCAAAAGATTTAAATAATATGTATTTATACATAGATAGCAAAGCTGCGCCGTTAACAGATACATATTGGAAGCTTGATAATTTAGTATCTAAATAGAAAGACCAGTCTTACATGACTGGTCTTTTTACATTCATACATTTACCTTTCATTAACACTTATATTCATTTTCTAATAACAACTTGAATAACATCAGCTAAACCAGTGTGCCCTTTCCCTTCAACTCGCTCTTGTTCTCCATTAAAGAAATGAATTACCTTATGTTCTTCACACCAAGTAAGAATATCAATTGGATCATACAGCATATCAACATCTTTTGGTCCACCAGTACTATAGTTTATTTGTTTTTTTGAGTAAACCTCAAACATAATTAAACCACCAGGCTTTATCGTTTGTATCATTTTACCTAATATCATTTTTTTATAATCATCATGAAAATGTCCAAATACCATAATTGCTGCATCATATTCATTTTCTGGCAAACTATCAGCTAATAAATCTACTTTTTTTGTATGCACGTTTACATTATGCTTCTCTGCCAATTTTTTTGTCTTCTCTAATCCATCTTCCGAATAATCAATAGCTGTTACTTCGTTCCCTTGTCTTGCTAGAAATACAGCATTTCTACCTTCTCCCTCCGCGAAAGCTATTACTTTATTGTGATTTGCTAAACGAAATGCTTGTTCTTTAATAAATGTATTAGGTTCTTCCCCGTAAAAATATTCATCTGATTTATATCGATCATTCCAAAATTTAGTCATCATCTTCTCTCCTTCTTCATATCATTTTCTAACTACAATTAAAGATATCAAAGAGTCTTTTTATCCTTAATTAATTTAAAAATAAAAGCAGATTAAAAATCCACTTTTATTTTTTTCGCAAGATCTACGATTTTTTGATTTCGTAACTCTTCTTCCATTTTCTCTTCTGCTGCAAGCATTACTTCATTAATTAAACATCCAGGTTTGTCATGTAAACAACATTCAAACAATGATGTTTTACCTTCAATTGCATGTATAATATCTAAAAATGAAATATCTTCCCAATTCTTACTAAGCGAGTAACCGCCCTTTGGACCAGATGATGAATGTATCATCCCTTCCTTCGTCAACTTAGTTAGTATTTTAGACAAGTACGTTGGTGAAACATTTTGCATTTCTGCTAATTGGTGAACACTAACTAACTTATTTGGTGTAGCCTTTGCCAGAAAAAGTATTGTATGAAGAGCATAATTTGTAGCTTTAGAATATTTCATAGTACAGCCCCTATTGTAGACTTCATGTCTCTACAATAACTTTATTTTTTTATTATGTCAAACGTTTGTAATGCTCCATAAAAAGTTATTTCTTCACAAGTAATGCATCTGCCGCGCAAATCGTCACTTCTCTAAATGGACAGTCAAATAAAACACCTAGTTCAAAACCATCTTCAGTAAGAGCTATTTCATGATATAACCACCAAGCATCTTCAAAGTTTTCCGGCATAGAACACTTTGTTACTCCTATAAAGTGAAACTTTAATCAGCGGGGGTTTTGTTCATCCCCCACTGATTATTAGCTCTAACCAATCGGGCTTTACGGGCAGTTGATCCCCACCTAACTTCTTTGTTTTCGCTGCATTTTGAGGTGGGTGTCTTACTGCCCGTTAATGCGGGATAAAGGTTACTTCAAGTTTATCAAATTCACTAAAAGTACCACTGCAATCTAATATGATAGACAAAGTATCTTCTGACTTTCTCTTTACTACTTTAATTACACTATCGTGTAGTGATGTCTTGTGTAACTGAGCGACATTTGACGGAAGTTTTTTCTCAATGGAATTAAAATATTCTACGTATAATTGATCTAATTGTGCCACTCTTTTCTCATAATCTGCTGTCCACTTTTGCATACGTTTTTTCAGTTCACCTGATGGGTATTTTGAATTAGTTGTGATGTTTTGTATAATTGAGTATATCGATTCAGGAAGGAATTTTAATAAATCTATTTTCCTTTTCTCCATTTCCTCCTTTAAACTTTCTATATCCATTTCCGACCATTCTTTTATAGAATCTATAAAACTTACAAATTCTAAAACTTGCATTTCTTTATACCAATCTCTTGTAAAATATTTCAATGACACCTCTCCTAAAACATCTTTACATCCAGTAAAAACAATATATCCACTTATTGTATCATTCCAATAACCATTCTTTCTAAAGAAAAAATGTAAAACTATAAATATTCCGCCTATTATTTCTAAAACTTCAGAATATTTACAAAAGTATAAAATTAGAATACATTTTAGCTGTACAAGATTCACCTGTACAAAAATTCAAACAAAAAGGGATGGTTATATGTTGAAGAAATTAGTAGCAGGGACATTAGTAGCGGGTTTTGCACTAACTGGAGGACTAGGTGCGGTAAGTGCTGAAGAAAAAAGTAACACAATTAAGTCATTTGATTATTTAAAAGTGGATGAACAAAATGTTAATTCATTTGCAAAATTAAGTGATCAGGATAAGAAAGATATCCAAATTACTATGGTATTACCAGAGCAAAATGAAAATGGAGATTGGCTAGCTTATGGTTTTACTAGCCGTGAAACATTAGATGCGTATATTGAAAAGGATAAAAAAGCAATTAAAAATAAAATTAATCCTTTAGGTAGCGGTGCTGGTAGTACTGATTTTTATGAACATAAAGATAAAGGTGGCCAATATATTTACTGGAGTAGCGGCTTTAAAAACTTACCATCTAGCTGGAATGACAGAATTTCTTCTGTAAGTACAGCGTCACCTTCTGCAAGTTATTCAACGACACTTTGGGAGCACACTTCAACACAAGGATATGGAAAAGGCGTTTTATTTAAACATGCTGATTGGTACGGTAAAACTGCTAATTTAGCTGCTGATTGGAACGATATTACTTCAGCGATTGAAATTAAATAGTAATAAGGTATTATTAAAAGTCAAACCACTATTCTCTTATTTATTTAGAGAATAGTGGTTTATTATATTTCCCTCTAAGCATGTACAGCATGTCCTACCGCTTGCATTAACGCTTCATGAATCGCCTCAGATAAAGTTGGATGTGCTGCAATATAATCTCTCATTATATCAGCGGTAACTTCTGTATGAATCATTGCGGTTCCTTGACCAATAAGTTCAGTTGCATAAGGACCGATAATAGAAATCCCTACAATTTCTTGGTATTTAGGTTCCACAATGACTTTTACTTTCCCTACTTGTTCTCCTAAAATAAGAGCTTTTCCGTTCGCTGTAAAAGGAAATTCTCCGATGAGAATATCACCATATTGTTCTCTTGCACCTTTTTCACTTAACCCGACACTAGCTATTTCTGGAGCTGTGTATATACATCGAGGCACAGCGTGATAATTTACTTTCACGTCTTCTCCACTTGCGTGTAATGCTGCTTTCGTTCCTTCATGGAAGGCAACGTGAGCAAGCTGAATTCCACCGATCACATCACCAGCTGCGTAAATATGTGATACGTTCGTTTGCATATGTTCGTTCACAGCAATCCCTTTATTTGAAAACTGAACCCCTGCTTTTTCTAAATCTAATTGTTGTACACGTGGTTTTCGGCCGACAGAAATGAGAACATATTCCGGGTTAGCTTCTTGGATACTACCTTCATATTCAAATGAAGCTTGCTTCTTATAATTATTTAATCCTTTTAAAGCAGCTCCTGTAAATATTTCTACGCCATCACTTTCTAATTTCTCTCTTAAAATATGTGCGATATCTTCATCTTCACCTGGTAATAATTGCGGTGCCATTTCAACAATCGTAACTTTTGTCCCAAGGCGACTATAAATACTTGCAAACTCACATCCTATTACACCACCGCCAACGATTAACAATGAAGATGGTACACCCTTAAGAGACATCGCATGGCTACTATTTAAAATCCATTGTCCATCAAACGGAGCGAATGGTAATTCTGTAGGTTCGGAACCAGCTGCGATAATAAAGCTCTCTCCATCAACTACTTCTTCTTTATTTCCTTGTACAACTCGCACACGATGATCCGTTTCGAATTTCGCTTTTCCTTTTACAACTTTAATTTTATTTTTCTTCATTAAATATTGTATTCCTTGGACGAGTTGCATTACGATTTGTGATTTCCTCGCCTGTATTTGATCCCAATCAATTGATATACTTCCTGTATTAAGCGTAACCCCATAATCATTCGCTTTTCTCACAATGTCATGTACTTCAGCACTTTCTAACAGTGATTTCGTCGGCATACACCCAACATTTAAACACGTTCCGCCAAGGTCAGCTTCATCAATAAGAGTGACCTCTTTTCCATTTTGAGCCGCGGTAATTGCCGCTACATATCCAGCTGGTCCGCCTCCAATTACAACTAGTTTACTCATTCTCTCACCTCCTCTTTATAAAAGAATTGTTATAGGTTCTTCTAAATAATGTTTAATTGTGCGTAAAAATGCTGCTGCTGGTGCACCGTCTAGTACACGATGATCGAATGTTAAACTTAAAGGTAACATACTACCTTTTTTAATTTTTTTCCCTTTATATACAGGAACATGTTCAATTGCGCCAATACCTAAAATACCAGTCTCAGGTGTATTTAATACAGGTGTGAAATATTCAATACCAAAGCTACCTAAATTACTAATTGTAAATGTCGTTCCATGCATATCATCACTACTTAAGCTACCTGCTCGTGCCTTTTGTGCCATATCCTTAATCTCTTTAGACAACTCTACTAAAGATAAATTATTTGCAAAGCGAATAGCTGGAACGACTAATCCTTTTTCTAATGCGACTGCCATGCCTAAATGCACAGGTTCAAATTGATGAATGGCATCATCTATATAAGCACTGTTCATTTCTTTATGCTCTCTAAGTGCTAATACAACAGCACGAGAAACGAAATCCGTAATGGTTAGTTTGTTTTCGTATCGTTTTTGCACAACTTCCGCTATGTCTTTATGTAATGCAACTAAATCTGTAACATCTACTTTCATCGTTAACGTTAATTGCGCACTATTTTGTAAGCTTGCATGCATACGACTCGCAATTGCTTTTCTCATACCAGTAACAGGAACGACTGTACTTTCTTCTTGTTCAGGTACTTCTGGATTTGCTACTCTTTCTTCTAGCGCCTTTAATACATCTGCCTTTGTAATCCTTCCGCCAGGACCTGTACCAACTAATGCCTTGATATCCAGATTTTCAGACTTTGCAATTTTCTTCGCTACAGGTGAAATTTTAATTCTTTGCTTCGCTACTTCTTTCCCATTTGGTTCTTGATTTTGTACTTCTATATTAGATGTTTTTTCTTCTACCACATGTGTGCTTTCCTGCATTTCTACTTTTTCATTTGGTTTACCGATGTAGCAAATTACAGTACCAGGCGGCACTCCTTCATCTTCACTTACAGCTATATCAAGTACCGTACCATCAGCTGGCGCTTCAATTTCCGTTTCAATTTTTTCTGAATTAATACTAGCAATTAGTTCTCCTTTTGCTACATTATCGCCTGCTTTAATATTCCAGCTCGTAATAATACCTTCTTTCATCGCCATACCTAACTTCGGCATTACAACTTCTACAGCCATGTGTCTCTCTCCCTTCTCATCGTTTTATTACACATGTAATAAAGATTGGTCTCCAATCATTTCTGATACAGTTTCAATTACTTTTTCTGGCGTTGGCAAATACAACTTTTCAAGTGGTGGTGAGAACGGAACAGGTGTATGTGGTGCTGTAATTCGTTTAATAGGTGCATCTAACAAATCAAAACCTTTATCCGCTACAATTGCCGCAATATCTGTTGCGATACTACATCTTGGATTCGCTTCGTCAATAACGATAAGACGATTTGTTTTTTCAACAGATGATAAAATAGTATCTTCATCAAGCGGTGATAAAGATCGTGGATCAATTACTTCTACTTCAAGCCCCTTTTTCGATAATTGCTTTGCAGCTGCAAGTGCTGTATGAACTTGTTTTCCGATTGCGACAATTGTTACATCAGAACCTTCTCGTTTAATATCTGCTTTTCCTAAAGAAATTGTATAATACCCTTCCGGCACTTCACCTTTCATATTGTAAAGTGTTTTATCTTCAAAGAAGATTACCGGGTCGTCATCTTCAATTGCCGCTAATAATAAGCCTTTTGCGTCATATAGAGTAGAAGGAACGACAACTTTTATACCTGGAATGCTCGTAAATAAGGCATACAAACTTTGTGAATGTTGTGCAGCTGCGCTAAAACCTGCACCGTGCATCGTACGTACCGTAACTGGCACTTTCGCTTTACCACCAAACATATAGCGGAATTTTGCACCTTGGTTTAATACTTGATCAAGACAACTACCGATAAAATCATTAAACATTAATTCAGCTATCGGACGTAACCCAGTTGCAGCAGCTGCCATCGCAGCTCCCATATAACCCGCTTCAGAAATTGGTGTATCCAATATACGATTTCGGCCAAACTCTTGTACAAGTCCTTTCGTAACACCAAGAACACCACCCCAAGCTTCATCATCTTGCAGATGATCAACTTGTGCACCGCCTGCAACGTCTTCACCTATTAAAATTACATTTTCATCACGACGCATTGAGATTTTCATTGCTTCATTAATTGCAGTTGACATACTTACTGTTCTAGTCATATTTTTTCACCCTCCTCTTATTTGTAAGAAACGTATACATCTTTTAATAATTCTTCATCGTCTGGGTATGGACTATTTTCACTAAATTCAATGGATCTTTGTACTGCATCATCTACTGCTTTTTCCATATCAACAAGTTCAGATTCCGTTAATAAACCTTCATGAATTAAATGCTTACGGAAATTCACAATCGCATCTTTTTCATTTAAATGTTCTTCTTTTTCTTCTGATGTTTTATATGTTTGCGCTTCACCTTCAAAATGACCGTAATTACGATATGTCATACATTCAATAATTGTTGGACCATCACCATTACGCGCACGTTCCACTGCTTCTGCAGCAGCTTTATATACAGCTAGAAGATCTTTTCCATCTACTTGAACACCTGGAATATTATAAGCTTTTGCACGATCCGCAATAGAATCACAACTTGAAGCATATTCAAATGTAGTTGCTTCACCGTAACCGTTATTTTCTGCAATAAAAATAACTGGTAACTTCCAAATCGCCGCTAAATTAACCCCTTCATGGAATGTTCCTTCATTATTTGCTCCGTCACCGAAGAAACAAACACTTACATCTTTTGTTCCTTTATATTTAGCTGTCAATGCTGAACCGCAAGCAAGTGGGAACCCCCCGCCTACAATGCCATTAGCACCAAGCATTCCTTTATCTAAATCCGCAATATGCATGGAACCGCCTTTACCTTTACATAATCCTGTCGCTTTCCCGAAAAGTTCAGCCATCATACCATTTAAATCACAACCTTTTGCGATACAATGTCCATGACCTCTATGTGTACTTGTAATACTGTCACTATCCGTTAAGTGGGCACATACACCAACTGCTACCGCTTCTTCACCTGCGTATAAATGAACGAAACCTGGCAAAACGCCTTGCGCGAACAATTCATGCACCTTATCTTCAAACTTACGAATCTCTAACATTTTTTCGTACATCCAACAAGCTTGTTCTTTCGTAATTTCATTCTCTTTACTTTCAGTTGTTTTTAACATATCCAGCCCTCCTATTTTCTTGATCATCTTTTATATTGCAAGTACCGTGCCAAATTCTAATCCTTGATTTAATAGGTTTTCTCTTTTCTTTCATAATAAAAAAGTGGACAAAATGAGACATCTGTCTCGTTTTGTCCACTTTTGTTCACCTAATTTGAGAACTATTATTTTATTCATTATCAAAGCTCTGCTGTAATTTTCGGATGTAAATAATTTGGCCAATATGATATGCATTATGAGTTGTTACATTCGCTAACACTTCCCACCACTTTACAGAAACAGGAAATCCTACTACATCACTTTCAACCTTTTCTTCATTTAGAAGATTTTGCCATTGTAACAGTTTTTCTAATAGTTTTTCCCGTAATTCATCGAAAGTTTGATTATCTGAAAGCATAAAACTTTTGTTATTATCTCCAATAGCGGGTACTGCATTCACATTTGATTCTTTATACCTAGTTTGCCACGTTGAGTTCCAATACAGTAAATGTTGTACAATTTCAGCTATACTATTACTCTCTTCATTCGGTTTCCAGAAAGCTTCTCTCTCAGATAGATCTTTCACTGCATCTGAAAATGGAATATACCAACTGGGATCGTTTGCATTCGCCAACAATTGATCTGCTAATACATCCTTCACATGGACCATTTTTCTTCCCTCATTTCATTATCATATTAATATACACTACTCTATATACGCTCATTCCCTATAATCCCCTTTTTTACATACAAATTGATTTCATACTGAATGTAAGAATAATAGATTTTCTTATCATAACTCGTTATGATAAAAGAAAAAGAAAGCTGGCGGAAAATGAATAAAAAAATCGCAATAATTACAGGAGCCTCAAGTGGATTTGGACTATTAACTACACTCGAACTCGCAAAAAAAGATTATTTAGTTATTGCTACAATGCGGAACCTTGAAAAACAAGTGAACTTACTATCTCAAGCCGCTCAACTCAACTTACAACAAAACATAAAAATTCAACAATTAGATGTAACCGATCAAAACTCTATACATAACTTCCAATTATTTTTAAAAGAAATACAAAAAGTAGACCTACTTGTTAATAATGCAGGATATGCAAATGGCGGCTTTGTAGAAGAAATTCCAGTAGAGGAATACCGTAAACAATTTGAAACGAACCTATTTGGAGCTATATCAATTACCCAGCTTGTCTTACCGTATATGAGAAAACAAAGAAGTGGAAAAATCATTAATATAAGCAGCATTAGCGGCCAAGTTGGATTCCCTGGTTTATCTCCTTATGTATCTTCAAAATATGCATTAGAAGGCTGGAGTGAATCGCTTCGCTTAGAAGTAAAACCTTTCGGAATAGATGTTGCTTTAATTGAACCAGGTTCTTATAACACAAACATATGGGAGGTTGGGAAACAACTAGCTGAAAACCAATCTGATACAACATCTCCTTACAAAGAGTATATGGATAAAATACAAAAACATATTAATAGCGGTAGTGATACATTTGGTAATCCGATAGATGTTGCTAATAAAATTGTAGAAATTGCTGAATCTAAGCGTACAAATTTACGATATCCAATCGGTAAAGGTGTGAAATTTATGATCTTTGCGAAGAAGATTCTTCCTTGGAGATTGTGGGAACACCTTGTTTTGAGAAGCTTTAAGAAAATGTAATAAACTTTTTGAAAACTATTTTGAAAGGGATGCTAATTAAATGTTAGGTTTACCGTATGGGAAAGTGTTTTTAGTGCCGTGGACTGAAGAATGGGAAATTGAGTTTATGAAAGAGAAACAACTCATTGAGGAACAAATTGGCGAACATATTTTAGCGATACACCATATTGGTAGTACTTCTATTCCATATTTAAGTGCAAAGCCAATTATTGATATAGCAATTGAATTAGAAAATTATACGGACGGTATACATTGTATTAAAAAGTTAAAACTACTAAACTATAAATATAGAAAAGAAGTATTACCCGAAAGATACTATTTTAATAAAGGTGAACCAAGAACTCATCAAATTCATATGTATGAACAAGGGAATACATATTTAATAGAACAATTACAATTTCGTGATTACTTAATAGACAATAAAACTGCACGCATGCAGTATGAACAGTTAAAGATTCAACTTTCACAAGCTAATCCTACTGATAAACATAAGTATGCAGAGGATAAAACTAATTTCATTACATCTATATTAACTAAAATAAATGCTTAAATAAACAAGAAACCATTTAGTAGTAAATGGTTTCTTGTTTATTAGTTATTTCATTTAATTACTTGAAATAAATTGGACTATATTACGGTTATCCCCTTCTAAATAACTTATGATGCCTTCAGGATATGTCGGCTTCTCCTGTAATTCCTCTAGACTTTTCCAAATTAATATAATATCCTCATGCTCTTTATGCCTTATTTCATTTGTAATGATTTTTTCAACAGTCCCCCAATGTATCAATGTACAATGATGACCTTTTTCGTTGTCCCACTCAAAAATGTGTTCATTTACAATTGCTAACTCTTGAACATCAACTTTCAAATCGTATTCTTCTATTAACTCTCGAATTATTGCTTCTTTTGACGTTTCACCAAATTCAATAGAGCCACCTGGAAAACGATAAAATGATCCATTTTCATCGCATTGTACAAGTACTTTAGAATGATCTTCATTTAAAATCATTGCTTCAGCACGTAATTTAGGATTTTTCATTTTGTCTCCCCATTCATTCCACATATGATTAAATCCAATAGGTATAAAAGAAAAAATTAAGAATAATTCCTGTTATTACTAATAGCGGAACCGTTCCTAAAGAAATGACATATTCCCTCGATTCTTTATCAAATTTCCACTCCATAAATGATTGAAAGCAGTATAAAGTTATTAAAAATAAAATGGGTAAATTACTAATATAAACGGGATTTAAAGTAGCACATATCATCGTAAAAATTATATAAGAAATAATAAGAGCCCTAGTGCCCCATTTATGAAAGTTGTTTACATATTTACTATTCCAGTCTGTTTGTTTCGGGATATTTAGTTTTTTCCTCACTACTTTTTCAAAAACAACTAAGGATATAATCCATACTATTAATAAAATTCCTTTAACCCAAAACAGTGATGTTTCCTCCTTTACCTTTTCTCCGGCTGATCACTCGGATACGTAGCATTCCTTTTATTTTCTACGTCCCAACTAATAATTGTCGCACTATCACGTCCCAACTGATGATGCACGTGTTCTAAAACATTGTGAATATTTTCTTTAAGTGTTTTATCATTTCTGTTCATAGCATTATACAAATTTACAGGTATTTCATATCGGCGTTCCCCGCATTCTAATACTCCATCTGTCACCATTACAATTCGGTTCTTTCCAGTACGTAATTCACGAATACCTGATGAATAGCAAGGAACAGGTAAATCAAATTTGTTTACATTTCCAATCCATTCGTAAAAATGACGTTGATTTAATGCATATTGTCCTAACTTATGTAACTCTTCATGAAATACATACACTAAACAATCACCGATAGAAAGCCACCATATATAATTTTCTTTCCTTACACATAGTAAGCAAGCTGTTTCACCTTTAATTTTTTTGCACTTTTCCTTAAATGAAGATGACTGAAAAATTGTAAGTATATGATTTTCAACAGACTGAAATACTGAATTAATTGGTTCATTCAAAATTACTTTTATATTTTCATATTCTTTTTGGATTGTATTTACTACTAACTCAACACTTTCCGCACTATTATGTCCATCTAGAATAGCTGCAAATTCCCATTCACCATTTGACCAAACTAATGCACCATCTTCATTCTTTTTCGCTCCAGCACTTTTATTCCCGCCATATTTACCAAGTACAATATCACCATATTGTTTAACTGAAATTTCTCCTAAACACATTTCTATATTTCCAACCCATGAATATTGTGTATTATTTGTTGTATGCATACTCATTTACCATATACTTTCGTATTCTTTCACATAGTTTTTTTATTTTCTCTTCGTCACCATATGGTGCGCCAGTCCATTTCGCTATCTCGGTTGGTGACCAAAACTCTTTTGGTGTATTCGGATAACGCGGAATAATGTGCATATGCATATGTGGTACACCATTTCCTGAAACAAAAGTGTAAATATGCTCTGCACCTTCGCTTTCTTTTAGCGCTTTACTTACTCTACTTGTTATAAGTCCGAACGCTTTCGCTTCTTCATCTGTTAGTTCAGCAAGGCCAGGTACATGTCTTTTTATATCTATCATTACATAACCCAGGTATGTTTCTTCACTATCCCAGTGGACATGTCCAACGTAAACGAGTTCATCTTCGTAAATAGCTCCACCTGGAACTATAATATTTCCTATATGTTTTTTGCAAATGAAACAGTTTTGTTCTATTTGATTGTTTGTTGACATATCCATCACCTTCCTTTTCATATATAATATCACAATAAAAGGAAAAACAGGTTTCATATTCCGAATTTTCATTCTTTTGATACAATAATTTTTGAAATGAATTTACATCTCATTACTTCTTCAAAAACGCAATCCCAATTATAATCCCAATCACAATTCCGATTACTAAATTATTTGTAAAGTGCCCTTGAAATACACCAATTACAACCCCTATACCGACACCTATTGCCAAAGCATCATTTCTTTTTTTATTTTTAGCCAAAATTACATCTCCTCCCACCATTTCTCCCTAAATAACATACATTTACTTGAATGTATTAATATACGCACTATTTCGCTTAAATATTTCCAAAAAATGTCCTGTAACTTCACATATAATATTTTCCATTTTCTGTACATACTCCTTTTATATTGGAAAATTTTCAAGTAACTATTAATTATACATAGGCATTTACTATAAGAAAGCTTCGTAATTTATTGAAGGAGGAACGATTCAAATGTATCCTCATTGGAATCCAAATATAAATCAACAGTATGTTTATTCCCCTCATCCCGCAAGGAATACATTGCATCATGATTCACAATATATGATGCAGCGTATTGCAAGTCTTGAAAATCAATTAACTAAATTAATCTCATTAATCGAGGAAAATAATCAATTAATTAAATCAATGGAACAACAAAAAAACCAAGTTTGTGCACCAGCTGGAGGTTCTGTTATCGTTCGTATGTGATCTGGATGCAATAAAAAACACACTTTGTATTATAAAAGTGTGTTTTTTATTCATTATTTTCTTTTCGTATGGAACCCTTGTGTAATTCGATCTAATATAATTGCGATTACTACGATAGCTAATCCAGCTTCAAATCCCATTCCGATATTAACTTGTGTTACAGAGCGATATACATCAACTCCAAGTCCTGGAGCTCCTACAAGTGATGCTGTTACAACCATCGATAACGAAAGCATAATGCTTTGGTTCACACCAGCCATAATCGTTCCGGTTGCAAGTGGTAATTGTACTTTAAATAGTTTTTGTGATGCTGTGGATCCAAATGCATTCGCTGCTTCAATTAAATCTTCTGGAACTTGTCTAATTCCTAAGTCAGTAAAACGAATTGTCGGTGGCATTGCAAAGATTACTGATGCAATAATTCCAGGTACTACACCTACTCCGAAAAATGTAATCGCTGGAATAAGGTATACGAATGCAGGCATTGTTTGCATAAAATCTAATGTTGGTTTTAAAAATTTTGAGAAACGTTCATTTTGAGATGCTAATATACCAATTGGAATTCCGACAATAATTGAAATAATAACAGACGTAAGTACGAGTGCCAATGTTTGCATCGTTTGTGCCCAGTAGTTAATATTCAAAATAAATAATAATCCAATGAGCGTAAAAATGACTAAAGATAATTTCCTCGTTGTGTACCAAATGAGGAAACATAAGATAATAATCATCAATATGGCAGGTATTATTGTTAAAAAATTAGTGAGTAAATCAACAAATCCGCCAATAATATAAGAGAATCCTCGGAATAAGCCTTCAAAGTGCTCATATAAACTTGCAACAAATGAGTCGACCCATTCCCCTAATGGAATACGCGGTATACTATTCATCGTCTTTCACCTCTTCCTCAATGTTTCCTGCAAGAGCTTGAATGACACTTTCACGTTTAATAATTCCTCTTAGCCTTTTCTTCTCATCGATTACTGGTAACGGATATTTCATCTCCGCCATTTTTGCATAAGTCTCTTCCAGTAAAGTATCCAAATACACATGCGGAATATCATTAAGTAATAAATCAGCAATCGGCCACTGTTTTTGTACTGCTTTACTCGCATCATCCGCAGTTAATATACCTAAAAACTCATACTTTTTGTTTACAACATATACAGTTGAGACACCTGCATTCCTCATAATTTGAAGGGCTACACGAGGTCCACGATCAATTAATAAAGTTTCTGGTCGTTTTAAAATAGACTCAGCCGTAATTACTTTTCCTAAATTCACGTCCGCAACAAACTTTTCTACAAATTCATTAGCGGGGCTCATCATAATTTCTTCTGGTGTTCCAATTTGGACAATTTCTCCATCTTTCATTAATGCGATACGATCTCCAATTCGAAGCGCTTCATCTAAATCATGCGTAATAAATATAATCGTTTTTTCCATTTTATCTTGTAACTCTAACAATTCATCTTGCATTTCTTTTCGAATAAGTGGATCTAATGCACTGAATGACTCGTCCATTAGTAATACATCTGGATTATTCGTTAGTGCCCTTGCGATTCCAACGCGCTGCTGCATACCACCACTAAGTTGACTTGGGTAATTATCTTTATGATGATCGAGTCCTACTAACTGTAGCGATTCTAACGCTTTTTTCTCTCGCTCTTCAACCGGAACTCCTTGAATTTCTAAACCATATGCAACATTTTGTATAACTGTACGATGCGGAAATAGAGCGAATTTCTGAAATACCATACTCATTTTCGTTCTTCTTACTCTCCGTAACTCTTCTTTTCCCATCGTTGCGATGTCTTCACCATCTATGTATATATGACCTGCAGTTGGTTTAATCAATTGATTTAACATACGAACTAGCGTAGATTTCCCGCTACCAGACAAACCCATAATAACGAAAATCTCTCCAGAGTAAACTTCAAACGTTGCTTTTTTCACCCCAACGTTCATTCCTGTCTCTTTTAAAATTTCCGATTTACTTTTTCCTTCTTTTAATAAGGAAAGGGCCCTTTGCGGATGTTTCCCGAATACTTTTGTTACGTTTTCAACACGCACCTTTGTATTATCCATGTCACTACTCCTTTTCTACCCATCTATTCACATAGTGTTGCGATTTTACAAAGAAATATTACATAAAAATGACATTCATAAGATTTCTTTAAAATTCTCGTTTCCGTTCATAATAAGAATGCTTACTTATACATTTATTTTATAAGGCAAACGTTACTTAGGAGGTTTTCGATGCGAAAGAAAATTTGGTTTATATGCCTTGCATTATTTATTACTATGATTTTCACTTCATGTAATGCAACAAATGCAAATTCGAAAGGAAAAATTAAACTTGGTGTAACAAGTTGGAAAGAAAATATTGCAACCGCAAACATGTGGAAAGTTTTATTAGAAGAAAAAGGCTACAAAGTTGAACTTATGTATTTAGAAAAAGCCGCAATTTGGACTGGTGTCGCTCGTGGTGATGTTGATGCGAATTTAGAAGTATGGCTACCAGTTACAGATAAACCGCTAAACGATCGTTATAAAGATGATATTGTCTTAAAATCAAAATGGTACGAAGGTACTGGACTAGGTTTAGTCGTCCCTTCTTATATGAAAAACATAAACAGTATCGAAGATTTAAATGCTCATAAAGATGAACTAGAGAATAAAATTGTCGGTATCGAACCCGGTAGTAGTCTTATGAATTTAACGAATAAAGCAATGAAAGAATATGATATAAAACTAAAACTTGTCCAATCTTCTGAAGCTGCGATGATGAGTGAACTAAAGAAAGCATATACGAAAAAGAAACCAATCGCTGTTACGCTTTGGAATCCGCATTGGGGCTTTTCAGAATTTGACTTAAAATATTTAAAAGACCCTAAGAAAGTATATGGTGAAAAAGATGACATTTATTACTCTGTTCGTAAAGGTTTCGAAAAAGACCATCCGGATATCATAAAATACTTTGACAAATGGAAGATGAACGATGAACAGCTTGGTACGTTAATGGTCGAGTTAAATAAAACGAAAGATCCCGAAGAAGCGGCGCGAAAATGGATTAAGAAGAATCAAGCGCTAGTTGATGAATGGGTAAAAGATTAATAAAAATAGGCTAGAGGGTTAGCATATCCTCTAGCCTGTTTTTAACTTATTTTTTCGTAACAACGTCATCTACAATCCCATATGCCTTGGCTTCTTCTGCAGTCATAAAATAATCTCTTTCTGTATCATGTGCTACTCTTTCAATCGGTTGGCCTGTTTTTTCTGCAATCATTTTATTAATATCATGCTTTAACTTTAATATTCTTTTCGCAGTTATTTCAATTTCTGTTGCTTGCCCTTGTGCACCACCAAGCGGCTGATGAATCATAATTTCACTGTTAGGGAGAGCAAACCGTTTTCCTTTTGCTCCTGATAATAATAATAATGCACCGAATGATGCCGCAAAGCCCATGCATAGCGTTTGCACATCTGGTTTAATTAAATTCATCGTATCTAATATTGCAAAACCTGCTGTCGTTGAACCGCCAGGGCTATTGATGTATAAGAATATATCTTTTTCTGCATCTTCTGCTTCTAAAAATAATAATTGCGCTACGACACTACTCGCTACTTGATCATTAATTTCTGAGCCGATAATAATAATGCGGTCTTTCAATAACCTTGAATATATATCATAGGAACGTTCTCCTAATTTTGTTTGTTCTACTACATATGGAATTGCATTCATTTTAAATCCCTCCAATACTTGTTATGCTGCGTAAAGCATATAACTGTAGGAAGAAGGGTTTTTCACATTAAATAATAAGACTGGCTGTTTAGATGGTAATTTAGTAAAATCTATTGTCGGAAGAAGCTTCGTTAATAATTCTGGTCTTTCCTCACGAATAGATGTTACAACAACTTCAATATCCTCTGTGAATTCGACTATCTCAATCCCTTCTTCACTTACAGTTTTCAGCCTATTTCTACTCCGAAATAAAGAAGCTTTCACTGCACCTTCTGATACAGAACACAATTTAGCAATATCAGCGATACTATATTGAAAAACATCTTTTAATAATAAAATTGCGGATTGCTGTACATTTAATGAAGACAATACTTTCCCTACCATTTCATGCAAATCTGCAATGTTCTCATGTGGTTCTTCAAAAGTGATTTGTGCTCTTATTTTTTCATGAACAGACTTAGACTTCATCTGATCTAACCAACGATTTCTTGCTATTTTATAGACGAGTGTCATACAAATATCTTTATTTCTATATTTTTGAAGCACTTTACACACTGTTTCTTGGGCGAGATCTTCCCCATCCCATTTGTTTTTCGTTAAAAAAGTACAGTATCTTTTTAACTCTCCATATTGTTCAATTAAAAAGTTTATATTTGAATGATTCATATCGATATGGTTCTTTGAAACATGAGTTACTTTTGTGCACAAAATAACCACTCCTTTTCAGCGCTTACTTAATAAACGATTCAACATTAAAAAAAGTTACGGGGATATAAAAAAATAATGTTTATGTTCAATAATTCGCGGTCATAAATATGTTATGTACAATTTTACGTGAGGAGGAACAAATTTGCCAAAATTAACAATTGAAGGTGCGGGAACTTTTGATGTGAAAGAAGGAACAAAGTTAGTATTAGCAATTGAAGATAGCGGTGTCAACATTCTTCATCGTTGTGGCGGGAATGCACGTTGCACAACTTGTAGAGTAGAAATACTAGCAGGTGATTTCTGTGAAGCAAGTGCGAATGAGAAACATGCAATGACGGAAAAAGGAATTGAAGATCATTTACGATTATCTTGTCAAATGCGTGTACATAAAGATATAGTCGTTCGTCCGGTACTTACAGTTGAAAATTCAGGTCTTGATGCCGGGCCGCGTCCGGCGGAGTAAAGCGATGAATTTAAAACAGCTCGCTGGCGAATATGCCGCTAACTTTGTAAATGATGGCATGAAGATTGGGCTTGGTACAGGTTCTACTGTATATTGGACAATACAAAAATTAGGTGAGCGTGTAAAAGAAGGATTATCATTTCAAGCTGTACCAACATCAAAGGAAACTGAAGCATTAGCACATCAACTAAATATCCCCCTACTTTCGTTAAACGACGTACAAAGTCTTGATCTTACAATTGATGGAGCGGATGAAATTGATTCAAATTTACAACTTATAAAAGGCGGTGGCGGTGCATTACTTCGTGAAAAAATCGTTGCCTCTTCCTCTAAAGAACTAATTATCATTGCTGATGAATCGAAACTTGTAACACATTTAGGTAATTTTCCATTACCTGTTGAAATCATCCCTTTTTCATGGAAACAAACCGAAAATAAAATTCAGTCTTTAGGGTGTCAAACAACGTTACGTTTAAAAAATAATGAAACCTATATAACCGATAACAATAACATGATTATCGATTGTATATTCCCTAATCATATTTCTAATCCTGCCCATTTACACACCCAATTAAAAATGATTACTGGTGTAGTTGAAACAGGGTTGTTTATAAGTATGACGAGTACAGCAATTATTGGCACTAAAAATGGGATAAAGAAATTGTAATAAAAGCTAACTTTTTAAAGTTGGCTTTTTAGTATGTTCTTCTTCTCTTAATAGTGCTTTATTATGATATACTAGGAAAACGCAAACTGATTACACTAGAAAGGACTGAACATTTTGCAATCCAAACTTATAACAGAACTTACTGATTTAGAAACTGCCTTTCATATTCGAAAAGAAGTATTTGTAAAAGAACAAGGTGTTCCTCTTACAGATGAATTCGATACATTCGATGAAATCGGAGAGCAATGTAAACATATTTTAGTTTATTATCATGATCTTCCTGTAGGCACAGGGCGTATACGATTTGTTGATGGTGTCGGAAAATTAGAACGTATTTGTATTTTAAAAGATTATCGTACATATGGATTAGGTAAAGTCATCATTCAAACGTTAGAAGAAATTGCTCGTAACGAACAAGCTACAAAAGTGAAGCTACACGGTCAAACACAAGCTGAAGGATTTTATAAAAAATTAGACTATCAAACTTCTTCTGATATATTTATGGAAGATGGCATTCCGCACATACTTATGACGAAAGTGTTATCATAATAAAAAGGGTAGTATATGAATCTTATGTATTCATACACTACCCTGTTTTATTAATAGAAAAGTGAATTCTCAAAATTACCTTTTGCATCAAAGCCCATCATCTTTTAGTTCATACCTAGGTAAAACTTACACTGTTTTCCATAATGATAATGCATAAATCCAGTTTGGATCACCATTTCCTTGATAACTCTGGACTGCTTCATATACTTTTCCTTCGTGTAGAACTCTATCTCCCTTTTTATATGCTTTTTTTGCATCCCACGCTTCATGTGAAGCGCTTTCAGTTTTTGTAGTAATTGTGAATATATCACTCTGTACGGATTCATTTCCAGCTACATCAACAGCTTTCACTACATATTTATAAGTAGTATTAGCGAGCAGATTTTTATCCAAATAAGAAGTTGTATTGGATGTTGCAATCTTTTTCATTGACCCTTCTGTTTCTCTATAAATATCATAATGGTCTACACCAATATTATCGTCAGATGGACTCCACATTAAATCCACACTTGACGCTGTCGTTCCCATACTATGTAATCCTTTTGGTTGTGTTGGTGCTTCTGTATCAGGAGTCTCAACTGTCGTTTTTACTGTAAGCGCTGTACTTTCTTTCGATACATTGCCAGCTGCGTCAATTGCTTTTACAGTATAAGAGTATTCTGTACTTGGTTGTAACTTCTTATCAATAAAATGAGTCCCTGGTACTGTATCAATCATCTCTCCGTTACGGAAGATTTGATATCCTTTTACCCCTACATTATCCGTAGAAGCGTTCCATGTTAGTTCTACACTATTCGCTGTTACTTTTTGCGTCTGAAGTCCATTTGGACTACTTGGCGCTTCTATGTCTGGTTTCACATCATTAATAAGATTAACATCAATTACATTATAGAATGCATTTGCTGTATCAGCTACATCCCATACTGCTAAAATCACATGATATCCACTACGATCAGTAGGTACATTGATTTTATGAGTTAAATTATTTGAAGCTGCAGAACCATCATGTTGTACAGTTCCAATTGGTTCGAAATCTGCTCTTGTTAGCGCTTTATTTGGATTCCATCCTTTTTTAGTAATATAGTAATGCCACTTACTCGTTAAGTGAGGCGCAGTATACTTCCAAGTAAATGTATTTTCCCCACCAGTGATTGTATTTTTAAACCAACGATTTTCTGTTTGTTGATCTAAAATACCACCAAATTTTCCGCCTGCTGAAGCAATTTGTCCATCTACTGGACCACCTTGCGGGAACCCTTTTGGAGCTTCTAAACTTTGTGGTTCATACATAACACTTCCACAGTTTACATTTAGCGCACCATAAGTTGGACTACATAAAGCGGATCGGCTACCGGGCTTTTCAACAAAACCGTGCGCATAAGCATTTTGAGGAATAAGTGTCGTACTAATAATTCCAGCTGTTAATGCTACAGCTCCTAAACTTTTTTTGTTCATTTTCATATTTTGTAGTTGTTTTAAAAATCGATTATTCATGCTCATGTCTCCTTCTTGTTATACTTTGTAGTGGAATGTGGGCTTTGATGTAAAAGAATAAAAAGAGACAAACTTGTACCGATGTATGTATTAATTATGCATACACCGCAGTGAAAATATATTTTTTCCTTGTGAAACATTTCACTTTATGAATATATCATGACATAGAACTCGCCTAAGCATGTGCAGAAGTTGTGCAGAAACAGTGAAATTATTACTAACATATAAAACCACATCCTGAAATCATAAAGTAAAACTTTAATTAGTTGGGGTTTTACGGTCGGTTACTACGGGATAAAATAAAAGTGTGCAGCAGAAATTGTAGACTTAGTTCTCAAAATTCACATTTAGTATTTTCATTTAAACAATTCTTCTCTTCTTACAACAGAAAAGTGTCTATATCATTTAATATAGACACTTTTTTCATGTATAACTTTATATTTATTACTGATCTACAAATGTAAAAATTTCATCAACAGCTTCCTTATATCCACCCGATGTTCGGAATGATTCCTTCAAATTCAAAGCAGCTTCTTTATATGAAGGGTTATTTAAAATTAACTCCACACTTTCACGCAATTTCTCCACGGTTAATTCATTCATATGTAATTGAACTCCTGCTCCAAGACTCTCCACTTGCTTTGCGATTGCTGGCTGATCTGCACTTTGCGGTATTACAACGAGCGGAACCCCGTTATATAGTCCTTCATGCGTACTGTTCATCCCGCCGTGTGTAATAAATAGTTTCGTATAAGTAAGCAGTTCGGTTTGAGGCACATAGTTTTTCACAATGAAGTTTTTAGGGATTTCGCCTAGATCACTTATTTTTGTTTTATTGCCAATAGACATAACAATTGTATGCTCACTATTCTCAAAGGCCTTCATACACAGTTTATAAAAGTCAATCGCTTCATTAAAAACAGTACCTAATGAAATATAAATCGGACTTTTTTCTTCAATTGAAGTAAAATCAACGTCTCTGTTTTTCATTTGTGCAGAGATAGATGGTCCTACAAATTTATATGTTTCATCAAACGTATCACCAAAAGGCTGGAACTCCTTAATTGTATACACAATAGTAAGGGGTGCAGGATTACAGAAAACTTCATACGATGATTTTATTTCAACACCATATTTTTCAGTAATTCCCTTTGTTAAGTTTTGAAAATCATTCTGTATTTTATCATGAATTTCTACTGGGATATTTTTTGACAGATGACCTAACATTTGCTCAAAGGATTTTTCATCCTGCGCAAAAGATGTGCATGAATTTATGGCTGGAAGTTTAAGAATTTGAGCAATTAAATGGCCACAACCAAACATAGAATCATGAATCATGTAATCAAAATGTTCACCTTCAATTTGTTCTAGAACGCTAGATATTACAATATTCGCTGTATGTAGAAGGCCGTTTATTCTTTCCTGTAAATAATTTCTGCCTCCAGATAGAAACGCTTTTATAAATTTTTGATCATCAATCGTTCGTACAGTAGCACCTGTCTTCTCAATCCGCTCCCTGAAAGCTTCTATTGAAAAATAAACGACCTCTTCACCACGAGAAATCAATTCTTCTACAACTTGTAAAGTTGGATTTATATGTCCTTCTGATCCAGCGTTAATAAATAAAACACGCGCCATAATAAACACTCCTTACGTTAAATCGTTTCTATGTTGGCAAGAGTACGGATTTTCTCCATACCCTTTTCTTAGTTGTTCGTAGCATGTTCCTACTAAATTGACCTAGCGAGTCTAAAACCGAGATCATCTATATGAAATGTAGGATGGCTTCGACGACGACAAGTAGCGCCGCACCCTCTCGCTGTTTCAGCCCAACTACCACCACGAAAAATGCGGTATGATCCGTACACTGTTTCATCATACAAATCATAACACCATTCCCAAACGTTCCCTAGCATATCATAAAGTCCCCATGCATTCGGTTCTTTTTGGCCAACGTCATGAATCTCTCCATTTGAATTTTCATTATACCACGCTATATCATGAAGTTTCCCGTATGTATATCCGGTTGTACTTGCTTTACATGCATATTGCCACTCTGCCTCACATGGTAATCGGTAGCCATTTGAATCTAAATTACATTTCACAATTTGACCACCATCACTAATAGAATAATATTCTTTTAATCCCGCTTTTTTTGAAAGTACATTACAAAACGCAATGGCATCGTTCCATGAAATATTGACAACTGGTTTATGATTTTTATCAAAATTATTTAATGTACTATTTGTAATAGCATCATATAGTTCGATTGTTACAGCATACTTCGCAAGAAGAAATGGTTGAATTTGCACTAGCCATTCTTTTTTTATTCGATCATCTCTTAATACTACCTCTCCAGCTGGAATATTTACCATTAATGAATCAATTAGTTGAATTAAATCATTAGTCATTTTCTATTCCTCCAAACGTTCATTTTATATGAATTTATAGTCATATACTCATTACAAAATACAATTTTCAAAAGCGTTAAATTTTCCATAATAAAAAACGATTAGTTTAATTAAACTAATCGGTAAGATTCAAAAAGAATTGTTGTGTCACATTCTATTATTATATGTGCTCTAAAAATTTCCGAACCTCATTTGGAGATTTTAAAACAATAACCTTTTTCTCTTCGGACAATTGCTCTAACCCTTTTAAAATTGTAGGTCGTTTAGCATTAGGATATTTCCATATCCATTTAAAAAATTGCAAATCAAATCTTTCTTCACATCCCGCGCCCATATCTGGTCTTTTTTTATTCCGGTATTTTACAATTCTTTTAAACGCACGATAAATACAAATTGTTCTATGAATATCAAGGAAGATAATTGTATCAGCTGCATTCAGTCTGATATCCATCGTCCCGCCATAATTCCCATCAATAATCCACTTCTCATCTTTAATTAAGTTATTTTGAACTGCTATTTGTTCTTCTCTCGGAACACCTTCCCAATTCGGTTTCCAAAATAATGCATCAAGATGATGCACCTTAATATTTAATTTATTTCCTAACTGCCTTGCTAATGTAGATTTTCCTGAACCACCAGAACCAATTAATATTATTTTTTTCATACCTTTACGATACCTTCTATAACTTCTTCAATAGCTTCCTTATTAGCAAAAATCCAGAAGAACATTTCTTCATTTAACTTTAATAAATCTGGTAACTGGACAAAATAAGCAATAAAGATAATTTGAATTGAAAGCATAACATACCAAATGGCTTTTAGTTCTTCTTTCGTTAAATCATTTTGTTTATAATAACCTTCAAAGACTTTGCTAACGATATGTAACCATTTCCCTCTTAATTTTTCATCACTAAATAGCTCGCTTAATATACTTGTACAGCAATAACATAAATCAAATATTTTTACATTATTTTCCAAAATCTCAAAATCTATAAACCCTTCCAGTTTATCATCTTTAAAGATTACATTTGATAGATGCATATCACGATGAATAATTTGTCTCGGTAATGGATGGACCGTTTCCTTGAAAGCTGCGTGCATTCGCTCCATCTTTTGAATTACCTCTCGATGAACATGCTCATTCTTTTCTAAAATCGGTATAGCCCATTCAAATACCATCTTATATAAATCTCTTTTTATTAACTCATGGTCACTATTCACCGAATGTAATGCTTTGTGCAGATTAGCTATTTCTTCTCCAATTGTACTTGCTAGCCTTTCCAGCTTATTCGTATCTTTTATTTCTAAAACACTTCCGGCAACATACTCATATAAGCAATAATATTTTTCTTTATATAATACATATTGTTCATCATTTTCTGTCTTTACTACTCTCTGTACTTTAATTCCCTTTTCATACAGTTGCTTCAAAACATCGAATTCAACTAGAAGTTGCTTTATCGATCCCGTTCTCTTTAAAATGTACTCTTTATTCTTGCATAAAACCTTCGCTACTTTTGGTTGCATTACAGTAGCTGTGACATGTTCATTTCGAAACCAAAGCTTTGCAATTTCCAGTGCTTGTTCCATTTACAATACCCCTTTTACAATTCTTATTTCTTCCGAAAAATAACCTCACACAGTATTCCCACTCCAACACCAATTGTATAAGCCACTAAATCACTCCACAAAAAACCGTATCCCAACACGAGTCCGCCCAAAGTCGTTCCACGAATGCTATCTATCCATTCCGCATGATACAATTGGCTCGCTTCAATCCCGTAGCAAAACATTAAACTAATAAAAGCCAACTTCTTCGTCTCTGTTTTAGGAAACAAAAATCCAAAGCCAGTGAAAATCATTAATGCCCATAATGCATCACCTAAATAATCATTTAATAGATGTGGTAGTGCAAAAGCAAACTTTCTTGAGCTAAGACCTAAAATAATAACAACTATAGTAAATAGTGCATATACTACTCTATTTCGTTTCGTATTCATTTTAAAGTCTCCTAATATGTAATGTAAAACTGTAAATAGCTAGTAAAACAAAGTTATTTTACTAGCTATTTATTGATTGCTTTTATGATAAGAAAATGTGGATTCATATTTAAATAATGATATGATTTTTCGCTTACTTCTTTCATTTTTTCAATTGCCTTCGGTTCCACTATCTCTTCTAATACAAAATAATTTGTAGTTTCATTTAGTATGTCTTGTAATGATCTTCTAAAAAACTTGACTTCAATAGTAATATTCGGTTTAACCCAAGTATCTATTAATAACTGTTTTTCAAAATAATTTTCACATGGAAACTTTGTGAAATCCATAAAAGGATGATGAATAGAATATATAAGTTCTCCACCTGGCTTCAATACACGACGAAATTCTTGAAATACTTGATTCCAATTTTCTATATAATGAAGAGTTAATGAACTTACAATCACATCATACGTATTATCTTCAAATGGCAATGTTTCTTGCAGATCATGACAAAGGAACGTCGCTTCTTTTCCTATATTTTCTTTTGCTGCTTTTACCATTTCAGGACTTACATCAATTGCTGTAACATTTGCTCCTCTTCCTATGAATTGAGAAGTATACCATCCAGCTGCACATCCAGCATCTAATATCTTTTTTCCTTCTAGTTCCTTTGGAATAAGCTCCATCATCGCCGGTCTTTCATAATAACTGTTATATGGATTTGCGAAATCTAGATTTTCTTTATATGTACTCGCTAATTTATCATACGTATCTTTAATCGAATCTTTCATTACACACACTCCTAATACATATTAATCCATTAACTCCTGCTGCTTTTTCTTTGAAAATGATTGTAGTACTAAATCATACGACCAATCAATCATTTTATTAATTTGCTCCTGCTCTATACCCTTATGAATATAAACGGTATTCCAATGTTTTTTATTCATATGATACCCTGGAATAATTGTTTCTGGATAATCTTCTCTTATTCTTAATGCGACTTCTGGATCACACTTCAATGTAATCGCAGCCTTTTCACCTTCTTCATGATTTACTATCGCAAATATTTTATTATTAAGCCTCATACATGTTGCACTCCATCCATCTGGAGAATCTTCTGTCGCTTTTCTTTTCGATAAACAGTACGCTCTTGTTGCATTCATTTTAATTGGCACCTCTTATTCTTTCCCTGTTTGATTACGATGCATCACAATTTGCTTCGTTGCTTGAAATTGCTGCTCACCGTAAAACTTTATTAGCTTCTCTCCGCAAAATAGACTAACAATATCAATATGAGATATTTCTCGAAGTAATATTGTAAGCATTTTCTCTCCAATACCTTTATTTCTTACATTCTCATGTACGACAACATCTTCAATGTATGCTCGAAAAACACCATCAGAAACGACTCTAGCAAATCCAACTAATTCATTTTCTTCCCATACTCCAATGGCTATGCTATTCTTTAACATTTTTTCAATATCGACTTCTTTTCTTTCTGGCCACCAACCGACAGAATCATAAAGCTTCTTTATTTTTTCTGCACAGATTGGTTGTTCTTGTTGCAATTTATACGTGTACATATGCTTTCTCCCATCAATCAGTATACATAATATTATTATAATCTCTTTTCAAAAAAGTGCTGACTATGACCTTTCGGATGATCTTCAACGATACCATACTCTCGGTAACCATGCTTTTTATAAAATTCTGGCGCTTGAAAACTAAATGAATCTAGCAATATTAATCTGCACCCTTTTTCCTTCGCAATTTCTTCAATTTTATGTAAAAGTTGGCTCCCCCAACCGTCATGACGAGCTGATTTATCAACCCATAAAAAGTCGATATGAAGATGATAAAAATACATCGTACCTGTTACACCACCAAATATTTTTCCTTCTTCATTTTTTACTACGAGACTTACTTCTTCCATCGGCTGTTTTACTTCATCTGTTAAGATGGACATATTATATTGAATGACTTTATTTTTAATGTATTCTCCTTCAATACGTGTACCGTTCTCTATATGTTTCATATACATTGCTTCCTTTCAACTTAGTAAGCTACATTTTATTTTTCCCCTTTAAAATACTAATCAAAACGAATCCACCATATGTAACAAAGCATGAAAAGCCAATTATCCCTGGTACAGAGACATAGCCTACCCTACCCTTATGTAACTTATAACTGCAAAACAAGCGATAGACAATGAAATAGATAGCCAAAATATAACAGCTATTTTTCTTCGTCCTCGTTTCGATGTACTTTCTTTCTCTTCAGAAACACGTGTGCCAAAAAGCAATACAATACAAATAAGAATTGCTGCAAAGTAAATTGTAT
This sequence comes from Bacillus sp. FSL R9-9497, assembly GCF_038005805.1. Classification (NCBI taxonomy): domain Bacteria; kingdom Bacillati; phylum Bacillota; class Bacilli; order Caryophanales; family Bacillaceae; genus Bacillus; species Bacillus sp. FSL R9-9497. Next base: position 2,717,196 of record NZ_JBBOTY010000001.1, read on the forward strand.
CTAATGACAAATTGTGATCATATAGTGCGATTCCAACTTCAAGAGCAATAATCGTTAAAATTAAAATAATGATTGTTGAAGTCTTTAAGTTTCTTTTCAATCGCTCACTCCTAGCATGCTTTCACTATATTCTTTGTATATGTACTTTAAAACTACTGCAAAAGCTTCATCTACCTCTTTATTTTCACGGCGATTCGGTAAATCTTTTCCCCCAATCACATAAAGAAGTGGAAATTCGTTAAACATTCCTATAATACCAATATTTATTGTAGCTGTGAGTAATCCACCTGTCATATGAGCTATATGATAATATGGAATTTCTTCATACTCTCCTTGCTGTCTTACCATGCCGCTAATAATTGGTTCCCATAATTCTGGTTCTGATTTATAACCTTGAAAGGTTTGTATGAAAAGGGCAAGAACTTCACTTAATTCTCCAACATTTTTCTCATCTCTAGCATTCTCTTGTATATGAATTTTTGAAAAGTACGTTTGTGCGTACATTTTCACAGCATCCCATCCACCACAGTGCATTACAACTGACTGTGCAACGTAACTATCATGACAAGCAATCATTACCTCTACCGCTTCACTAAGTGTTAAAGAAGTTCTTCCTTGTAAATGCGGATATAACTGCGCACTATCTTCATGTGGATTAAATTTAATGTAATGAAGTATATCATTCCAATTATGTTTATTTTCCTTCACCATTTGCGTTACTACAAATCCAATGACTAATTTTGCTGCTGATGCTAACGGAATATTTAATTCACTATTATACGAAGCAACTATACGATTATTTTTTGTAGAATAAATTGCCATTCCCACATAATTAGATTGTACCTCTTTTATTTTATTTATAACAGTTTCCATTTCTATCCCTCTTTTTATATCGTTATATTAACTTCTAATATTTCAACATTGAATGTAAAAAACCTTTTCATTAGCTATTAAAATAAGAAAAAGGTAGCATGAATTTTTTCTTGCTACCGAAAAATATTTATTCTTCTATAGGATTTTCAGGACCGTTAAGTTCCAGCTGATAAAAAGCTAAATCTAGCCATTTATTAAACTTATAACCAGCTTTTTTTATTGTTCCTGCATGAACAAATCCATAGTTTTGATGCAAGGCAATACTTTTCTCATTCTCTGCATCAATTCCAGCAATTAAGGTCATATACTCTCTTTCCTTTGCAATTTTGATTAATTCCTTCATTAATGAAGACCCAATGCCATTTTTTCTATATGCCTTATCTACATACACAGAATGTTCAACTGAATATTTATAAGCAGGCCACGTTCTAAATGGGCCGAATGTCGCAAATCCTACTACTTTATTATCTAATTCATATACAAAAATTGGATACCCTTCAGCCTTTTTTTGTTCATACCAATCTATTCTATTTTCAAGGGTTACAGGTTTATACGCATATACAGCTGTTGTATAAAGTATCGCATCGTTATAAATATCTAAAATGTATGCTAAATCTTTTTTCGTTGCTTCCCTTATCATTGTTTTCTTCCTTTCATCATGTTCACCTTATATCACTATCTTTTCAATAGTTTTATTTTATCGAAATTTCCGATTTTTATCTACATACGAATACTAGCTTTTCGGAAACCGTCAAATATATTTATTGCAGCAGATAATGTGTAAATTACAATTCCACCGCCAACTAACCACGTTTTAAATCCCTCTAGGGAAATAGTAAATGCATTTGCCAAATACGTAATAAACCCTGCGTTAAATACATGTGGATTTACTACAATTACAATGAATACTATCGTCCCAGCTACCTGAAGAATAGCATTCCCAATCGCCAATCTTTGAGTCCATTGTCCCTGCACTAATTTATAAAGGGATATACATATTTCAAAAACGATCATAATTACAACGATTGGCCAGTACTGCAATAAAACATCTTGATTAAAAGTTGGCGAGACAAACTTCAGTCCATTTGCCGTACCGTTATATACGCCAACAAGATGATTCGCATAAAAGTAAAGTGTAGCCCAAACTGCTGTCCACATTAAACCTCCAAAAACTTCAAACTTCGAGATTGCTTTTTTCTTTGGAATATACGAGATGTTTTTCAAATCATCTGGTGTCCATTTTTTTAAACTTGTCGTCAACGGCTCAATACCTTTGTCTGTATCTGTTCTTTCTAAAATAACAAACACAAGTGTCAACCAGAAAAATACATGGAGGCCCACTTCAAAAATTTCCCCAATGCCTTTACCTATCAATTGAAAAATAACATTTAATACTGCTTGATCACCACTATAGCCTATAAAATTTTCTGCAACCATTGATATGAGTGCAATGACAGCTGCGATTGGTATAATCATTTTTAACAACGTTGTATATACATCAAAATAACGTGGTCCAATTAAATGCATCGGTCTATCCAAATAACCATTAGCCAATGAAACCGGACTCCCCAATTTTTCGAGAACGCTCTTTACATCTTTCTCATTATAATCTTCAGGTAACATATCATCTATAGTTGACCTTAGTTCAAGTGTAATATCTTCACGATTTTTTTCAGGTAATCTCTTCGCAACCTCTTGGATATAGAGATCAATTAAATTCATTCTCTTCCTCCTCCTTTAATAAGTTATAAAGTTCTTTCGAATCCTTTATCCATTCTTTTTTCAACTGCAAAAATATTTCTAATCCATAATCACTTAAAACATAATACTTACGAGGTCTACTCTCCGTTTTATCCCAACTACTCGTCACTAATTCCTGCTTTTCTAATCGGCGAAGTAGTGGATATAAAGTACTTTGATCAATTGTAACCCCTGATTGCTCCAATAACTGGACAAGTGAATATCCGTACTGCGGCGTTCTTAATTGACTTAAAACAGCTAACGTTAATGTCCCTCTTCTTAACTCAGTAATTAACGAGTTTAATAAAGTATCCATTCACTCACCTCATTTCCATTACTATATGTCATACAGTATGTGTTTTATACTATGTATCGTACAGTATTAATGTGACAAAAACTATAATTTTTTACCAAAAAACAGATAATGAACAGCGCAAATTATATGATTTGTGCTTTTTTAGCTAAGTTATATATAACACTCTAAAAGGTAACAACCTTAACTACTAATTTTGAAGTTCCAGTAATGCTATATTAAGTTACAAATATCGTATACATATGATGTGAACATAACATCTCACTATAGGAAGCTATAAAAACGGTGAATTACCATGCTTGAATGATTCCCGTTTTCAGCACCTAATCAACGTTATTTCCTTCATAAACTTCATCTTGTTCAAAATCTCTATTTTTGTTTGGTTTATTAGAGGAAAATAAAAAAACAATTAAATTAGGTTAATTGTTTTTCAAATACAAAATCTTTATTTTTTTAAATAACCTATGATATTCGAAAAGACAAATTCTCCAAATGCAAGTGGTATATAAATAAACCATAACTTTAATATTGCCTTTGTTTCTTTGTGATCAGAATCCCCCATTAAAACCAACCCTATCCTTTATTTTCGAATATTTTGATTTTATTTCCAATAACAAGAAGATTATACCATTTACAAATTTAATAGTCTATGTTTTCTAAAAATTAAATAAACATATCCCCTCAATATTCAGATAAACATAATAACTTTTTTCGTTTCATCTTCAAAGTCAATAATGGGTCCTGTTAGAATCGCTACATTACCAATCGATTAGATCCCGTGACCAATAAAATCCATCTTAAATTCTTCCCACTTTAATTTATGTAATGATATAGCAACACTAAATTTTCAACACGTGCTTAATAGATTGGGGACTTATAATGGATAAACCTCTCACTGCATTACAAACTATTATTATACATATGAATACAAATGAGCATTGGCATGATTTTATTTGTTACTGTCAGCATCGCGAAGCGGGACTTCGAAAATTAGCTTTTAAACATTTAGGGACATTTATTACAAATGCAAAAAAATGGGAATCAAAAGTTCAAGAAGAGTTTGCCATTTCGCTGTTTACTATTTTAGATGCATTAAACGAAAAAGATGAGGTCTTAACTTTCTCACTAAATAGTTTTCTAATTGACATTCTATATAGATGGACAGAAAACAACCCATTTGATTCAAGACCTTTTAGATGGATAGGAATTTATATGGACTCTAGCAATAAAGAAGACGATTTAGAAAAATTCCTTCGAAAAGCGATTGAATTAGGTGGTGATACCGAACAAGAAGCTATGATATACCTAGTTTCTAATTACATCAATACTTTAGAATTTGGCACACATGAATTCCCTTCAGGTTATTGCGGAGATTTAAGCGAATGCATAGAAAAACTTCCCTATATGCTTCAATTAATTGATAGAATTCAGAATAAGAACATAAAGGAGCAAAACATTGGGCAAATACAAGAACAACTACATCTTATTCTAGATTGGTTAAAACACACACAAACTCTAGTAGATGCCGTTCGTATATGGGAAAAAGAACAAACTAAGGAATTAGAAAAGGTCATTGTATATTATTTACACAACAGCTCAAGTCATTAATTCATCTTGTACAGAGATAATAAAGTTGTTTAAAACATAATAAAATTGTTTAAAAAACGCTAGTCATGTTATTCAACAATCGGGCTATATTAAGGAATAAATCCTTGTAAAAATTAAAAATATTTGAAATAATCATCATTAAGTTGAAGCAGAGCGATTGCAGAAAAAGGTGATACGACTTTTTCTTACTTAATAATTGCACGATAGTTAAAAAATTCAACTAATTATATTCCGAAAGGGTGTGTGTAGTATCTTATCAACTAATGTTTTTACTTATAAATCTAAGGATGGAAAAACAATAATAATTAGAGAAGCTAAAGAACAGGATGCAGAAAGAATACTAGATTCTGCTTCAAAAGCTTTAATAAACGCTCCATACATGCTAAGTACGGTTGAGGATGTAAAAAAGGTGCGTATCGATGTTATTCAAAAAACGTTAAAATCTTATCATGAAAATCCAAATTATGTACAGTTTATTGCTGAAGTTTCTGGTAAGTTAGTCGGTGCAATAGATTTTAAGAACGGAAACAAAGAAAAAATCAGTCATCAAGGGGCTTTTGCGATGAACATACTACCTGAATATCGAAATTATGGTATTGGAAGAGCTCTTCTAGAAACGTTAATCAATTGGGCTAAAAATAACAGTAAGATTGAAAAAGTTTGTCTTGAGGTAATGGAAGATAATCTAAGTGCAATCCAGTTATATAAGAATCTAGGCTTCTTTGAAGAGGGTAGAAAAGCAAAGGGTGTAAAATTGGATGGTGGCTATCAAGATTTAATATTAATGGCTTTATTCGTTTAAAATTGAACATTATTCAAATGTAGTGTAGTGCTTTGATAAAAAGGATAAATCTTTTACAAAAAATACCCCCTACTTTCTAAACCACGAGTAGGGGATTATGGCGTTTTAATAGACTTAGGAAGATAGATACCATTCGTTGATAATAGGACCATCATCCGTTGTGGATTTGAAATAAAGTTTGATTATTTTTTATCTATTTTATGCCACAATCGCACCCTTTAGTTGAATAAAGGAACAATTATCTATGCAGTGATCCTTTCTAGTAGTATAAAATTAAATGTAAATTAAGCTAAAAGTCATTATATTTCGTTATCACTGATTTAGCCCTTTCAATAAGCTTATTTTTTATGAAATCAGGTTCTATTATTTCTGCTTCTTGTCCAATATTCCAAAGTAGTTCAACATAAAACCACTCTTCTGAAGGGTTAATATTCTTTGTTATTTTCGCGGTTCCATCTGAATTGTATTCCATATTATCTCTTAACCATGATATGCTCTCAGCTTTTCTTTTTCCTTCTTTGCTTAAACTCACTTCGAGCTTTATGAGATTAGATTCACACTCAGAATACAGCCATTCTTTAACATTCGAATGGACATTAGTGGAATGAGAAGTAGAATTAATAATTGTTTTTTTTATTCGATCTACTCTGAAAAGCCTTATGCCTCTTCTCATTCTACAGTAAGCGGGACAATACCAATACCCGTCATATACGTATAAGCCCATAGGTTCTATCTCTCTATAGATTTCATCTTCAGTTGTTTCATATAAGATATTAACAGTTTTCTCTTCTACAGATGCATCATAAAGGTTTCTTAGGACCCTTTTATCTACTTTAATATTTGGTTGCCACATCAAGATTTTGTCTCTAGTATTCTCAATTGCATCGGAAGTTTCCTGAGGAATCATATTGAACAGTTTATTTAAAATTACATTATATGAAGTAGAAAAAGGAGTGGCGCCAACATATTGCATGGCATCTATTGCAAAAAATAAAGCTATTATTTCATCCTCACTAAACCAAATAGGAGGGATCATTTTATTTTTTAGTGTACTAAATCCTCCATTTCTACCTCTTTCTGAATAGACTGGAAAGTAAATTTCACTTAGCTCCTGTATATCTCGGAGGATTGTTCTCTCTGAGACTCCTTCGGATTTAGCAAGTTCCTTTGCAGTAATGGAATTATTATTGTTTAATGCCAGCATGATTCTAATGATACGTTTAGTTTTAGACATTTAATCACCTTTTTCATAAAATATGACAAAATCTGTCTTATTTATAGTATAAGCTAATTTTAAACTAAGTGAAGGAGGCTAATGCAAAAATGAATACCATCGAATATATTACTGAAACGAAAGAAGTATTATTTTCACGTAAAAACTTAAAAAATGAAGAGATATCTGCGAGATTAATAACTGATTACATTGTAAGTAATGGTGTAGTTTACGAGAATATAGGCTCTTGGGTTGATGATGTAGTGAGAATTAAACTTAAAAAGTTGAAGGAAGAAACAACTTACCTAACTCAATCAAAGAAATACAACTTTAGATGTGTTGAATACCGAAAATATGAAGATGAACCATCGCAAAGAGAGGTGCTTCATGTTCTTGAGAAAGAAAGTACTTCTGACTTACTACCTCATCTTTTAATTTTTAATCATTCTCTACAGGCGAGACCATTAAAAAGATGTGCGTCAGAAATAGACGAAGATCGGGAAATATTTGTTGTATATTATTTAGATGATTGTGAATGTGAAAAATAAAGTGTATGCTGAAGACCCTACTTTCTCGATATTGAGAAAAGGCTTTTATTTTTTAGAACTCACATTTAAAAATAAATGTACATTTGTTCTCATTAAATTATATATTAATCATTATCTTTATTCATTATTATTTATTTCTACAGCTATAAATTAAAGACTTAAATTAGCAGCATGTAGTCTATTAAAAAGTACATTTTTTTCTTAAAGCACTACAGAAACGACTTTATTGTTATATTTTTAAGTACAGTGAAGTATCTTATATCGAAAATTAAATAACTTTATTGTCATTTTACACGTCTACCATTTTAATATAAAAAAGAGGATTTTCATACAGTACTAGAAAATCCTCTTTTTATATTTATCCCACATTAGCTTGCAGTAAAACTCCCCACTGATTATAGTTTCACTTTATTTTAATCCTTTAATTAAAGGTGACGCTTCCCCACTATGGAAAATCCATAAGTCATGAAGTGATCTCGTACATCCGACATATAGTAACTTTGCATCATGTTTTGTGTTTTTGTAATGTTCCTCATCCACATCAATTAAAAGCACCGCATCAAATTCTAAACCTTTCGCTAAATAGACAGGTACTACTGATATACCACCTTCATATTTACTTTGGTTTGCTTCAATTACGTTTACCGTTAATCCTGCATTTGTTAATTTCACATATATATCACGGCATTCATCTTCTGTTCTTCCGATTACCGCAATTGTTTTCACATCTGCATTTTGCAAATGTTTTACCGTCTTCACAATTTCAGTAAATTGATTTTCCGCATGAATTACTTTCACATCTTCTCCACTGCGGAAGACTGGTGTTGCGAGTCCTACTGGGATTTCTGCATTTTTAATTATTTCATTTGCAAATTCAATAATTTCTTTTGTAGAACGATAACTTCTTGTCAATTCATAATAACCGGTTTCTTGGAATACTTCCTTAAAAGCATTCCAATCTTCAATTCCTTGGTAATCATAAATCGCTTGCGATAAATCACCTAATATAGTGAAAGAATTACCTAATGTAATTTCTTTTAATACATAAACTTGGAAAGGCGAAAAATCTTGCGCTTCATCAATAACAACGTGATGAAACTTCTGCCCGATTTCAATCCCTGTTATACGATGATGTATGTATATTAAAGCTGGTAAATCTTCTACATACACTTCTTTTTTACGACAACTCTTTTCTGTTTCTTTAACAAGTTCTTCAGGTAATACCTCGAGTATTTCTTTACTTTTTACTATTGAACTATACAGTGAAAGAGCACTCATTTTCGGCCAAAACTTCATATATGCGTTCAGTCTCTTAGTCGCTTCTTTTTTAAGTAATTTTTTCTCGTTTGTTTCCCCGAATTTTTTAAGTTCAATTTCAATCCAGCGCTTCATTCGTCCTACTAATCGTTCTCTTCTTTTCTGTAAAGGATAATGTTTATATTCAACTTGCATCCATTTTTTAATATCTTCTACTGGAATAGTCGCTCTATCCCACGCCTCAAAATCTTTTGTCGGAACTAACTCATTTTCAAATTGGATCATTCTCTCTTCAATAAACGTCTTAAATTCCAACGTACCCTTTAATTTACCTAGCATTACCTTCTTTTCATCACGATTAATTGAAAATGCTTCTTTCAATTTTTCTTCTGTCTGCTTTAGTTTCACTGAATCATCTAACGTACGTAATGCCCAATCCGGAAACGTTGTTTGACTAATATTTCCTACACCTAATTCAGGAAGTACACTCGAAATATAGTCTAAAAACAGACTATTCGGCGCAAATACGATCATTCTTTCTGCTTCTAATTGTTCACGATATTCATAAATTAAAAAAGCAAGGCGATGTAAAGCAATTGTTGTCTTTCCGCTCCCTGCAACCCCTTGAATAAGTAATGGTAAATTTCTTTCCGCTCGAATAATATCATTTTGTTCCGATTGAATTGTTGAAACAATATCCTTTAGCTTATTATCTTTATTCTCACCTAATCGATATAGAAGAAAATCATCGGCATGCGATACATCTTCATTTCCTTTTACATATGTATCAACAACACGTTCAAGTTCTCTTTTTCGAATGGAAATGTTTCGTTTTAAATACACATCACCTTCTACTAACCCATCTGGTGATTGATAAAATGCTAATTCTTCTCCACCGGTAAATGAATAAAACATACTTGCGACAGGCGCTCGCCAATCAATAATGATTGGCTTCATCGTGTCCATATCCGAAACCCCTACTTTTCCGATATAAATCGGCATAACTTCTTCTTTTCCATCTTCCTGAAAATCTAACCTTCCAAAGTACGGCTCTTGCACACCAATACGTAAGTTTTGTCTATTAGACTCCCTCATACTTTCAAGAATTTGCTCTTTAAAATCTTCTCCATAATAAACCGGGGTTTTTTCAAGCTTATCCAATTGCTCATCCATCGTATGTAAAGTATCCTTCATTTTTTGTAACTCATCTTCAAATATGTTGCTCATTTCGACGATTCCCTCCTGTCCGTTCTAATTTTTCAGTCGAAGTATCATTGTATTAAAAACCCAATCATAAAGTCAATAGTTTCCATTTAAATTTTCCGAAAAAACTTACTTTTCATCTTTCTAATTTAAAAAGAATATGCAACATCTAAATCACAGAAATACACATATAGTATAGTGATGCATACAAAAGATACTACTTTCTATTTGTCTACTATTTAATTTATCTATTAAAAAACATTGTAAAAATGAAAGACTTTAATCAATGGGCGTTTTACTGCCCACAAATAGTAGGATAAATAAAAGTAAAGGAGGCTCTTCAAATGAATGTCGCGAAAAAGAAACCGTTAAAGTTATATTTACTTATTTTTGTATTCACTGTTTTGGCCAGTGGGTGGATTGGGGTATTTCTAGATTCTCTTCTAACAAATCAACCTGAAGGAAACACTTTAGGTATGGGATTATGGCTAATATTACCTTTCCTCGTAAGCATTTTACTTAGAGTTATTAGCCGAGATTGGAATGATTTTGGCATCAAGCCAAATTTGAAAGGAAATTTTATATGGTATTTCACTGCACTACTTATTTATCCATTTGTTACAGTAATAACGATAAGCATATCGCTCATTTTTGGAATAGCTCATATTTCTAGTTTTGATATATCCACGTTATTGTCACTCATAGTCATGTCTACTATTGGTAACTTTATTAAAAACATTTTTGAAGAGTTTTCTTGGCGGGGTTATTTAACTCCAAAGTTGATTGAACTAAATCTAAACGATTGGTACATTTATATTATTTCTGGTTTCATTTGGGCACTTTGGCATGCTGCTTACTATCTAGTCTTTTTACCAAATGAGTATTTTGAATCTATCTCAAGATTAAATATGCTTCTATCTGGCTGTATCCTTATGGTTTGTTGGTCAATTATGTATGTTGAAATATATAGACTTACAAAATCCGTCTGGCCATGTGTTATCATGCATGCGATCGAGGATGCTGTTCCTACTGTTTTAGTTACAATAACAGGGATTATTACTCTTACAAACAGTAGTGATTTTTGGTTAAATCCTATTAGCGGGGTCGCTGCTACTGTTTTATTTCTCGGAATTGGAATCGTACTAAGAACTATAAGAATAAAAAGAGAACGACAATTATTCACACAATAAAAAGCAGATAATGAATTCGTCATTATCTGCTTTCCAATTTTTAAAACTACCTTATTATATTTTTTGATACATAAGCCAGTCACCAGAGTCTATCACTTTCTTTAACATCTTTTTATCCTGAGCGATATACACATATGCCTCAATTTCCCTATCAGCAACATATACTGTTTGCGTGATTCGATTATATAAATCAGTCTCCGCATTGCCTGTATATTCTTCTAGTTCATCTAACTTACACAATATCTCATCATTTACTACATAAATTTCTCCATACACTTGTTCTTCAATCGAATAAGTCATGGCTGGATATCCTTCGTTCGTATCAAATAATTTTCCATATGTCCAAGCTCTGTCTGCGATGCATGTTGCACCTAGCATATAATGAGCATTCGTTTGTCCTCTTCTTAACGTTCCATAAACGAAAACATGATACATAAATTCTTATCCCCTTTATATGCCTCTACTTTCTTATTTGTAAATAAGCACGAATCATAAAGTAACTCACTTCATTCGGAAGCTGTTCTTTAATAGATTTCAGACCACCATCTGCATTTTGAACGGCAGTTTCAATAAGAGATTCATACTCTGCTGAAACAAAGCTTTGCCAATCTACTTCCATTCCATCCTCATAGCAGCGAATTAAATGGTTTTCGATTGTTTGTCTTGATAAGTTACGTTCTTTTGCAATCTCATTCAAATCAATACCTTGTTTATACATTTCATACGTTTCTAAATGAGAATTTGCGGACGCTTTTCCTGACTTTTTACGCTCTGAAACTACTTCTGTCTTAATCGTTTCAGCATAATTTGGATTTTCCTTAATAAAATGCTGAACTGCTTGTAAGAAGTGCGAGCCATATTTCACAAGTTTGTGTTCTCCGATACCTTTTACCGTCAACAATTCGGAATCACTTTGCGGCATTTTCACACACATATCTTTTAATGTTTGGTCAGAGAAAATAACGAACGGAGGTACACCTTCTCCTTGTGCAATTTCTTTACGTACTTCACGAAGCACTTCAAATAAAGGATGGTCTTGAACAATTTGTCTTGTCTCTACTCGTTCTTTTCGTAAAACATTCTCTTTACCAAGTAATACTTCTTTCCCTTTTTCAGTTACTTTTAACGTCGGATAAGTGCCATGTTCAACTGCAATTAACTCGTCTGAAATTAAAAACTCAATAAACTCACTGACCTCTTTTACACTACGGTTCGATAAAAGCCCATACGTTGGTAAAGTATGAAAATTAAATTCAATAACTTTTTTATTCTTCGACCCAGTTAATACTTGCGCTATCATTTGCTTTCCAAAGCGTTGGTTGGTTCTAATCATGCATGATAAAACCATTTGTGATTCTCTTGTCACATCGATGCTCTCGCGATTGTCTGTACAATTACCACAGCGTCCACAATCTTCTTTCGGTTCTTCTCCAAAGTATTGCAAAATGAATGATTGTAAACATTGTTCTGTATGACAGTAATCGGTCATATTTTGCAATTTTTCAAGTTCATTTGAAAAACGTGATTCTCCAGTTGATTGATCAATTAAAAAACGCTGTACTTGTACATCTTGAGAAGAATATAACAATATACATGTACTATCTAATCCGTCACGACCAGCACGTCCTGCTTCTTGATAGTAACTTTCCATATTTTTTGGAAGCTGATAATGAATTACGTAACGAATATTCGATTTATCAATACCCATCCCGAATGCAGATGTTGCTACCATTACACTTACTTCATCTCGTAAAAAGAGTTCTTGTTGCTCATTTCGATCAATATCACTCATACCAGCGTGATATTTTGATACAGAAACTCCTGCCTTCATTAAATCTTCATATAACTGATCGACTACTTTTCTAGTAGCTGCATATATAATCCCAGATTCCTTTTGATTTTGACGAATATAATCCGCCAAATATGCATTTCGATCTTGCCCTTTAATGACAGAAAACGATAAGTTCTCACGCTCAAACGTTGTCATAATTGTATTTTCTTGATTAATTTCAAGTGTATTACAAATATCATCACGTACTTGCGGTGTTGCTGTTGCTGTTAATGCTAATACGAGCGGCTTTTCTGGAAGATAATCTAATATGCGATGTATATGTAAATAACTTGGACGGAAATCATGTCCCCACTGTGAAATACAGTGTGCTTCATCAATCGCAATCATAGGGATTTTCATATCGATAAGTTGGTCAACAAACTCCATCGAATCAAGACGCTCAGGCGCCACATAAAGTAACTTGTAATGTCCTTGTTTCGCTAATTGAATTCGCTGATTTGCTTCTGCAATAGATATAGAACTATTAATATATGTAGCTGAAATGCCATTCTGTACCAATGTATCTACTTGATCCTTCATAAGTGATATTAAAGGTGATATAACCAACGTCGTTCCTTCAAATACTAATGCCGGAATTTGATAACAAATCGACTTACCGCCACCCGTTGGCATGATACAAACCGTATCTTTCCCATCTAGTACATTTTTAATTGTTTCATCTTGTCCTCTTCGAAACGAAGAATAACCAAAGTAGGACGCTAAAAGTTCTTGTGCTTTAGTAAACAAAAAAGAGTCACCTGCTTTTCTTTATCTTTCATCTACTTCTATTATATCAATCACTTATGCGACTTGAAAGGGATGATTAGATGCTTATTGTTTTTTCATTATTCTATGTTTCTTCACTTATTTAATATGAATTAGCATCATTATTTTATATGTTTTACAACATTTATAACGTAAATCCAGTACACAAGAAGAAAGAGTTTCAATTTAAATGTTCATTTTATTTCCCTTTCTTGAATACTACTAATCGTATACATATAAATTCAGGAGGTTACTATATGAAACATCGTAATATGAGGTCCATCACGGCAAAAACGAAAACAAAACAACTCCAATTCTCTAATAATGATGCGTGGAAATATGAATCATACTATAAGTATCAGCCATTATTCTCTTATAAAAAGCTTTTTAATTTTCTTTCTCAACTTTTTAAACGTTAATATATGCGCAAAAAATATATTATTCACAGAAGTTTTCTCAATATTAAACATATAGACTTACTACAATTGAGTTGTTAACATATATAATAATCTGTTGGATAAACCCCTTAAGTTGACCTGCTTATATTAGCAGGTCTTTTTCATGATTACATACTTCTGTGTACCTCGATCTCACTTCCAAGTCTTTTCTCCATTTTATAACCATATTTAACTCCCAACAATTAATGATAATCATAAATTGTTGGGAGTTAAATTGTTCGTATATAATTATGCAATTCTTCTTTCTCAATACACAAAACACATTTTACTTGTTACTATAAAAGTACTCCAGATGAGTTTTTTGCTCATCGACATTATCTAGTTATTGGGATCTGCCGCGGGAAGCAGGTCCCTTTGACTGTATGAAGGTCCCAATTTCATTTGGACACATTTACCAGGTTTTTTCAAAAGAATTTTATGATAACATTACGTAGTCGAGTCCGACATCTCGGCAATACCCTTTTGAGGGTCTGTAACTTCCCTTGCAGACCCTCTTTTACTTTATATTCAAATTATTCATATATATCACAACATCATTCATTGAATTTCTCCATTTCAAATTCCCTAAAAATAATCTAGGACACGGAACTAAAAATAAATCTTCATCATACTTTGAGTTATACATGTTCAAAGGAGTGTTACTATTTATGTATTCTTATTGGCAATCGTATTACTCCCCCTACCATAACCCTTATGTAAACTATGATTTATCCGTACGGAACTACCGAATTAGTAAAAATGAGAATTTTTTAAAAGGATATATGCGTTCTTTATGGGAACAACACGTCGCTTGGACGAGATTGGCTATTATAAGTATAGTATTTAATTTACCAGATGTTAACGTTACTGTTGGACGACTTCTACAAAACGCAACACATATGGGACTATCACTTGAACCATTTTACGGTGAAGATGCAGTAAAAAAATATAGTGCATTAATTAAAGTTCACTTAGTAATTGCAGCGGATCTTGTTAAAGCGGCAAAAGCTGGTAATCAAAATGCAGCGGCCGCTATAGAGAAAAAATGGTACGCTAATGGTGACGCAATTATTGAATTTCTTAACAGTATCAACCCATATATAGATAAAGAAGAATTTAGAAAAATGTTTTATGAACATTTAGCACTAACGAAAGCAGAAGCACTTGCCTTCCTAAATAAAGATTATGAAGCAGGAGTAAAACTTTACGATAAAATTGAAAAAGAAGCATTAGAAATGGCTGACATGATAACAAACGCAATCGTAAAACAATTCCCGCAAGTCTTTCAATAAAGTGAAACTTTAATCAGTGAGGGGTTTGTTCATCCCCCACTGATTATCAGCTCTCACCAATCGGCTTATTTAGTTTTCTCTCCATGATATTTCACCTCTCCTCTTTACATTTAGCTTATATCGATATATTTTATTAATATCCGTTTTTTATAGGAGGAAATAGTTTGATTAACGCGATTGGTCTCGTTTTTATACTTACAAATAAACACGAGAAAAAAAAGAAAGTTTACTTAAATGAAAAATTTGCACTAATAGATATTATTGATTCTAAAGAAGTATTTGATGATGAAGGGAATCCTTTAGTAGAACTAACATGTAAATACAGTATATATTTAGATGAAAAATATTACTGTAAATCTCTCGATGATTATACCGGACAAGTCTTTCCTTTCTTAAGTGCAAAAATAGGAAAAGGTCTTCTAAGAAACTTAAACTACTACTTTTCTTACGTTGATGCCTATGATAAGAAACCACCAGTTAAAGAAATAAGACCACTTATGAAACAAGTAACTAACAGATAGCCAAAAATACCAAAAAAAGAAAGCATCTAACCCTGGATGTTTTCTTTTTTATTAAAAACTCATTAACTTTCATCCTCTTCTAAAAGTATGTATCCAAGCATATTTTAAATTAAAAACATTGGAGGATTAGAGTGAATGAAATACTCAGAAACAATTATAAGCAAACGACTTCGAATACTTAAAATGACGGGTATGTTTTTCATGCTAGTGTTAATAGCATGGATTGGCTATACAAAATTACTTTATGAAAACGGCTTTCTTCAAGAAAAAAAGAATTCAGTAGAAGTAATGAACACTAGCATTACAGGAGAAATAGAGCAGCTTTTTCATATAAACTTGCAAGGTTATCGAAAAACAAGCCTTGATGCTGTTATAGAAGCCAGTAAAACCGATCCAAGTGAACTATCCTTAATTGAACTAGTCAACAAATCCTGCTCGCGAGATTGCATAGGCGAACCAGTAACATATGTAAACTCAAATAATGGATATATCTTTTATAAGGAATCTAATGGAACTAATGTAGCTATAACGGTTAAAAAGAAAGACACATGGGTAATTGTAAAGAAATCTGTTCAAAATGGAATATAATCACCCCAAAAAAGAGTACGATGCGTACTCTTTTTTATTATTAATACCCTTCCTCTTCATGCCTACAATGGCATTTCGCTTTTGTTTTACAATGACATTTTTCACACTCACACTTCGGTTTCTCTTTGCAACAACACTCGTGAAAATCATTGCGCTTACATCTCCCAAACATTAAATCATCCCAAAATTTATTACAATCTTGAAAATGTCCACAATGACAAGTATTTCTCATAAATATGCTTCCTCCTTGATAGAATTCATCATATTCTATGTTTGAAAGTATACAAAGGCTTGTTTATTAGTCTATTTTCTCCATATTATAAGTAGAGTTAAAAGATTAAATAAAAATAAAAACCGTCACATGACGGCTCTTATTTTTATTTAGCAAACTACTCTTTTGTATAAAAATATTTAATTCCTTTCATATCTAACCAAGCAGTTGCTTTGTCCAGTTCGTTCCCTTGACGATAATCTGTTTCGAAATACACAAGCCCTTGGTTATCTCCACGAGATATTATTTTAGAAATATATCCAAGCTTATCCATCATTTGAATCATGTCAGAAATTAAATTTACACCAAATTCATAAGTAACTACTTTGTTATATTTATTCACTATAATTCCAACCCCTTCTTGTTTTTTTATCGGCTCAACAATTTGATTTGTAAACCAAGCTAACGGCTTATTTCCAATCAGCTTATTTAAATCACACTTGCCGATACCAGCCACATTGCCTGTCTCTGTGTATTGCCAAATATCACATGGATAGGCCGGTTTGTTACCACCATAACGAGGAATCCATACAAAATCACAATTGACATTTGCCATTCCAAATGGAGCATACATATGATGAGCAATATATAAACCGACTTTCTTAGCTCCTAATCTGCGTAATTCATCAATAAAAGCTTGTGCACCCGCTCTCATATCGTTCATTGTTCTTACTTCTACGTCAACTACCCAAACTGTTGCATTTTTATCACCACGGTTCCAAAAGTCTCTTGCTTCTATCCGTGCATCCTCTACTGAAATGAAACGACAGAACGCATAATTACCAAACGGAATATTCCTTGCTTTCATTGCTTGTACATAATTTTTATATAAAGGATCTACATAGTTTGAACCATCTTGCACACGTGCAATTACGAAATCTAATTGTGGTGCTGCGATATCCCAGTTAATGTCGCCATTCCATTTCGAAATATCTACAATATAACCCATTATTTAACATCTCCTTTTTCATTATTATATTCAAAGCTTGTTTTTTTGTTATTATCAACTAATAAATAGTATGAGAGGTATTATATTATTGGGTAATAATTTAAAATTCGGCTTATGTATTGAGAAAACAAAATATTATTACGGGTTTAATAAGTAAAGATTTACAAAACTCTAAACTATATAAAGTGAAACGATAATTAGTAGGAGGCTACGAGCAGTGTAATTCCCACCTAATTTCTTAGCTTCATCCGAATTTTGAGGTAAGAATTTTACTTCCCGCAAATAGCTTGATAAATAAAACCACCTTTCTGACAGGTGGTTTTGTGTACTAATTTACATATAAATTGTCCATATTTTTATAGTTACTTAATATACTTGTTAACTAAAAATAAGACAATTTTTAGTTTTTAATCAAACCAATTTTCGTTTTATCTCACGTACTCATAGTACCATTTACGTGCATCTAACCAAGCTGTAAATTTATCGATATTCCCGGACGGATAGCCATTCGTTATAGCATAACCAATGCCATCTTTTTGAACGACAATTTGTCCATCAATACCCGCATCAACCATAGCTTGAGCCAAAGCTTGTAAATTACTAAATGCTACACCACCAGTTTTTACTTTGAGCAAATTCGCTTCACCTCCTCCAGTTTGTCCTGTAAGAGCAAATACAATAGAATTAGCGATTTTATCAACATTCCATTTTGCCATGTCGGATTCATTATCAATAAATCCTAATTCAATAAGAATAGCCGGTGCCTTCGTTCCATTTAATACTGCTAAATCTGTACGTTGTTTCGCACCTCGATCACGCCATCCAATATCTTTTGCTAGTTGAGCTGAGATTTTAGCCGCCAAATCTTTCTGATCATAATATAAAACCTCAACACCCTGTCCATTTCCATCACTTGCATTAAGATGAAAAGAAATAACTAAATCCACAGCATGGGAATTGCTATTCCGAATGATATTATTTAAATTTTGTGATTGAGTTGCCCCTACCTCGTCCGTATCGTCATAAACCGTGTGTCCTAGGGCTCTTAACTTAGCCGCCACGGCATCTTTAACTTGCCTATCTAGAACGTGTTCTTTCCGATTCCCGAAATTAGCACCTTGAACAATACTATTGTGTCCTCCGTGCAAACTATATCTAGCCATTATTCATCAACATCTCCTTTCTTAATATCTTATTCAAAACTTGTCTTATTGCTATTCCCACTTACAATCTTAACTGTGCCCATACGTCCTACATTTTCTAAAAGTGACGCAATTTGTTTTCGATATAAAAAAGCTATCGCTTCATAAATCGAATGATTTATTCTCTAAATTACTTTTACATGAATGACGACACGAACAAAAAAGCATCACCCTTTCGGCGATGCCTAAAAACTCTATTTTACTTTTCAGCTCCCTAAATAAATAGAGTTTAAAATCACTGAAACTACACCTATATTTCCTCCCCTTCCTTCACAGCTTCTTTCAACCTCTGCAACATATACCCAATCCCTTTACACCCCTCTAGCGGATATGTAATCATTTCTTCTGGATATAGCTTTGTCACTACTTTTTTATGCTTCTTCCCTGCTAATAAGACGATTTCGTCAAACTGTAATAAACTTTTATCTACCATCTGTTTTTGTAATTGCTCTATACTTATTACCTCATCGCTTTTTGAATCAAATGCAAGATCATAGTTTTCTAATACAATATCACTTGGTCTTAAAAATCCATGTTTCGCTGATAATATAACCCAGTTTTCGAAAAACATAGTTGCGTACGCCTGACATGCTTTTCCGAACGGACTAATATATACATCTTTTGCTTCCATCGGTCCGTAGTCTGAATGTTTATCCCAAATTTTCTTTTTTCCACATGGAATTATACATAGCCTTTTCATATATATTTCTACTCCCTTTACTTTGGTAAATAAAATTCGTTATTTTGTACATTTTTCTCTCGAAATACTATATAATAATTCTGAAAGTTAAAATTACACATTTTACCATATACGTACTATAGATTACTCTCATTGCAAATATTATAATACCATAAAATTTTTTCATTTTTTCTTCAAAATAATGAAAGTAAATTATAATACTAGCATGTATTAATAAAGCAATAAAGGAGGTTCATAAAAATGAAAAATATTATCCCTGCACTATTAGTCTATTTTATCGTTTGCGTTATTTCCGTTATCATCCCAGCATCTGAAGGCTATAATTATGTCGGCTGGAAGTTATTTGTTGGGCAAGTGTATGCGATACCTATTTTCTTCATTACTACGATAATCACATTTTATATAAACAAGAAAAAATCTTACGAATAAACGATTATAAGGATAGCTAACGCTATCCTTATTTTAATTCGTTAATCAAAACTTTATATCCTTTCTTCTAAAAAGTTAAACGCAGTTCCTCCGAAATCCAGCTCTCTAATTTTGAAACAGATTCAATATTTTTTCAAAAAGCCCCTGTAATTTACTTTTCAATACTTCCATATCATTAAGCATACACAATGCGACTGTTTAAAAATTAAAAATTTCTGCTTATTATAAATAAAAAAGGACAAGTAGCCAATCTGACTACTTGTCCTTACTGTTCATCTGTACGCAATACGATTAAGCTTGGAATGCTTCTGTTAATACTGGTACGATTTGTTTTTTACGAGATACAACACCTTTTAAAGTAGCTGTATTGTTTTCTAGTGATACGTTGTATGCTTTCTCAACAACGTTTGCTGCTTTACCGATCGCAAGACCGACAGAATCGTTAGTTAAGATATCAGTTACAACGAATAAGAATAGGTCTAAACCTTTTTCTTCTACTACTGCAGAAATTACTTTTTCAAGTTCCGCTTGGTGTACAAGAACGTCGTTTGTATCAACAGCGTTTACTTGTGCGATTTCAACTTTCGCATTACCCATTTGGAATTCTTTAGCATCAAGAGAGATTAATTGCTCCATTGTTTTTCCGCTTAAGTCAGCACCAGCTTTTAACATTTCTAAGCCGTAGTTATCTGCATCTACACCAGCGATTTCCGCTAATTCACGAGCAGCTGCTACGTCTTGTTCTGTGCAAGTTGGAGATTTGAATAGTAAAGAATCTGAAATGATTGCAGATAACATTAAACCTGCAATTTCTTTACGAATTGTTACGCCATTTTCTTTGTACATTTTGTTTAAGATTGTAGCTGTACAGCCAACTGGCTCACAACGATAGTATATAGGATCGCTTGTTTCAAAGTTAGCAATACGGTGATGGTCAATAACTTCTAACACACGAACTGATTCGATATCGTTAGCACTTTGTTGACGCTCGTTATGGTCAACTAAAATAACGTTGTCCACTTCGCTTGCTACTGTCTCAACAAAACGCGGTCCTTCTACTTTAAAATAGTCTAACGCAAATTGAGTTTCACCGCTGATTTCGCCTAAACGTACAGGCTCAGCATTCATTCCTAATTCTTTTTTCAATTCTGCATAAGCAATTGCAGAACAAATTGCATCTGTATCTGGGTTTTTATGCCCGAAAACTAGTACTTTTTCCATGTTTTCCACCTCTTCATGAAAAGGATATCTTAAAGAAGCAAATATGACAATATTTAAAGCATATTTTTTTATAAATAATTGCACTTTCTTCTATATTTTTCATCATTTTCATAAAAAAAATCATCTAAAATGAATTAGATGATCGAAATGTATGTTTCAATTAAAATAGTGTAGGAGCTTGCACTACATTGTTAAAAGCGAAATTTGAGGATAAGCCATTATTCAAAAGGTTTACATCTATAACTTGATAAAACGCATTTCCAGTGTCTGCAATTTCCCAAACAGCTAAAATAAGATGGTATCCACTACGGTCAGTTGGTACATTCGCTTCGTGCGTTACTGTTGTTCCTGGTCTAGCTCCACCGTCATTTTTCACATAGAATGGCACTAAATCTAAATCTGATCGCGTCAAAGGTTTATTGGGATTCCAACCTTTTTTCGTAATATAGTATTTCCACTCTTTCGTACTATGAGGAGCCGTTAGTTTCCACTTGAATGTATTCGTCCCGCCATTTAACGTAACTTTCTTCCACCTATCTACAGTTTGAACATCTAAAGCGGGAAAATGACCAGCCCCTGCAATTTGTCCATCAGAAGGTCCTAGTTGCGGAAATCCACCTATTCCTTCTACGCTTTGAGGTTCATATTGAATCGGTCCACAATTTACATTTACCCCTTGCTTACATAAATAAGATCGGCTCGCTGGTGATTCTACATATCCATGAGCTGAAGCCATTTCTGAAAATCCAAATGTTAATAATCCCGTAAGTAATACGCCACCACTTAAAATAACTTTCTTCATCTTTTGTAAACTATTCTTTTTCATTCTTTCATCCCCTTCCCATAATAAAGCGAAAATAACTATAGTTGGCTAGTCATCTTCTCTACATTTATTATAAGACGAGAATCATTACTAAAAGAACCCTCTAAAAACTTTCTCAAATTCATTTAGTGCGTTAATTAGATTATAATTAACTATTTTAACACCGCCAGAAAAATATAGACGGTGTTAAAAATAGTCGTTTATTATTCACTTACTAATAATTAAGCACTCTCCCCGTTTGATTATACCTTAAATGTTTTTATAATAAATAACCGTAGCATCTAACTTTCCATTCGGAGAAATTGCATACCCTGGTATTGTTCCAACTTCTTGGTAGTCTAGTGATTTGTACAATTTATTGGAAGGATCTCCTTCTCTAGTATCTAATACTAAAAGAGACCTGTTTTCTTGCTTTGCTCGTTCCTCTGCTTTTTGCATAAGCGCTCGTCCAATACCGTTACGTCTAAAGTTTGGATGAGTCATTAATTTACAAATCTCAGCTCTATGAATTCCGTTAGGCTTTGTAACTAACTGTAATTGAATACTCCCTGCTACTTCGTTGTTTATTTTAGCCACATACAATATCACTTCTGGCGCTAATACTGTTTGCCAATACTTTGTTGCATCTTTTTGTTCCAGTGGAGGCAAAAAACCAATTGATGCCCCATCATTTACAACCATTTTCAAAAGTTTCGAAAGTTCTTCTATATCATTTTCTAGTTTCTTAATTTCTTCAATTACTAAATTTCGCATTACTTTTCCCCCTTTTGTTTCATTGTAACAATTTTTAAAGAAGGAATAATGAAATAATAAGAGGAATTTATAGTAAGATATGATTTTTTGTGAAAGGATAACGATATGAAATATATATTAGATAGAACATACGCAAAAGAATTACTCGAATGGGCATATGAACAAAACCCGGGCCCTTGGTTTGAACATTCACTACATGTTGCTCATGCAACTGAAAACATAATTATAGAACTTATAAAAAAAGGGTACAAGCTAGATGCTGACATAGCATATAACGCTGCCCTTTTGCATGATATCGGAAGATACAAAGGTTTTACCAAATCGGTCATTCATTCCTATGATGGTTATATGTATATGAATGATTTAGGGTATACAGGAAACGCTGTTATTTGTGTGACACACTCATTCCCATGCAAAAATGAACATATAGATATCGCAGCGGAATGGAGTCTCGTTCCTGACCATATGAGAAGCCGGTTAGTTGAAATATTAAATGAACATTGTAACTACGATTTATACAATAAAGTAATTACTCTTTGTGACGCTCTTGCTGATGCGGATGGCTTTACTACGCTGGAAAGAAGATTAATTTCTGTTGGTTTGCGTCATGGTACAACATCTCATACATCTTTACATTGGAAAGGGTTTTATGCGATTAAGAAAGAATTAGAAGCTTTAATCGGTAAGAGTATATACACAGTTCTTCCTGATGTAGAAAAATCTATTTATGAAGATATAGAATATTAAATTGAAAACGATAAAAATTTGTATGTATGTTTCTAAACAGAAAAACAAAACAAAAGCCATTGATTATATGAAACAATTGAAGCTTTTTACAAAACCTTAAAACTAAATAAATAGTTGTTATTTCTCATTCCTACTAAATTTAAAATTCTCCCATTATTGTATAACCATAAATTGAACCCATCCTAGATAATTTTTATACTCAAATTTAATTTCACATAAAAAACGTTTTAAACATAAAGTTTAAAACGTTTTTTTATTCAATGCTTTTGATTTTTCAGTTCTGTTAAACACTCTTGCACTAAAGTTACCGCTTGACTCATCGCAGCTCCGCCAGCAAATGCTGCTGAAACACCACATGCTTCCAGAATCTCTTTATCCGAACATCCTTGATCAAGACAACCTTTTGTATGATAAATTGTACAATACTCATCTTGCGTTGCTAAACTAATTCCTAATGCAATAAGTTGCTTTTCTCTTTTTGTTAAAGCACCCTCTTGAAAACAAGCTTGCGTGAACGCATTATATGTCTCAGCGATTTCAGGAATTTGATTTGTAAAACTACCTATACCTTCTTTATAATGATGTAGAATATCATTTATCGAACTATGTTGCTCATGTTCCATCTTATTCCCTCCAGTCATATTATCCATACTTATTGTAGTATGTGATAATATGGAGGTAATATACCTTCTTTTAAATTAAGAATTTTCAGTTAATTTAAGTTATAATTTTAAATTATCATCTACAATAACTTTTTCTCTAGAACTTTTTCTTTCAACCTCTTTACTTCTTTCTTCCCAAAATGTTAATCCTTCAATCCCCACATTTTTAGGATTAAATACTGGATCTTTCC
Source organism: Bacillus sp. FSL R9-9497 (assembly GCF_038005805.1). Classification (NCBI taxonomy): domain Bacteria; kingdom Bacillati; phylum Bacillota; class Bacilli; order Caryophanales; family Bacillaceae; genus Bacillus; species Bacillus sp. FSL R9-9497. The sequence goes on from NZ_JBBOTY010000001.1 coordinate 2,741,325, forward strand.
CTTCTTTTTTCTGCGTTTCATAATCTTTTAACACTTTTAATGCGGTTTTACTTAAAAGTAAGATTGCGATTAAGTTTAACCATGCCATACTACCGATTCCTAAATCTCCAAGATTCCATAAAAGCGACGCTGATTCAACGCTACCGATGTAAACCATAATTAAAAATCCAAATTTTAAAACTGGTTTTAACCAGCCATACTTCAGTTGACGATCTAAATAAGTAAGTGTTGTTTCAGCGATATAGTAGTAAGCGAGTAACGTTGTAAATGCAAAAAAGAAAATCGCAATTGAAATAAATATTGGACCAAACCCTGTTATCACAGTTTCAACTGCTTGTTGTGTATAAATTGGACCAGCTTCCACATTTCCTATGTTTTGTACAATGGTGGTTTTCCCTTCAGGTATAACATTGTACATACCTGTTATTAAAATCATAAGAGCTGTCGCTGTACATACGACAATTGTATCGATATATACGGAAAACGCTTGAACTAATCCTTGTTTTGCGGGATGCGATACTTCAGCAGCCGCCGAACTATACGTCGCTTCTCCGACACCAGCAACGTTTGAAAATACAGCGCGTTTTACGCCCCATGCAATAGCTGCACCAACAATTCCACCAAACATTTCATTTACACCAAATGCGCTAGAGAAAATTAAAGCAAACATACTTGGAATCTCCGTTACATTCGCAATTAATATGATACATGTAACAATTACATAACCAATTGCCATAAATGGAACAAGCATTTGAGAAACGCCAGCAATTCTCTTTACACCACCAAAAATAATTGCTGCTAGTAACAAGACTAAAAATATACCAGTTATATATTTGCTAATACCATTAGAGTTTTCAAATCCAACTGCGATACTACTAGATTGAATACCTGGTAATAAAACGCCATATGAAAGTGTTACAACTACTGCTACAATGACTGCAAACCATTTCATTTTCAAACCTTTCTCAATGAAATATGGAGTACCGCCGCGATATTCATTCCCTATTTTACTTTTGTATACTTGAGATAATGTTGATTCTACAAACGCGCTCGCTGCCCCTAACAAAGCCATTACCCACATCCAAAATACAGCTCCAGGACCGCCGAAAGCAATTGCTGTCGCTACCCCTGCAATATTACCAATTCCAACTCTTCCTGATAAGGCTAAACAAAATGCCTGAAAAGATGATATTCCCGTCTCTGAACTCTTTCCTTCAAATAATAGTTTAATCATCTCTTTAAAATAACGGATTTGCAAAAAGCGTGTTGCAATCGTGAAATATACGCCTGCCCCTAATGCAAAAACAACTAAACCGATACTCCACACTTGCCCTACTAACCATTCTACTAAATTCTCCATCCAAATCCCCCTTATCATTCTTTTGAAAAGCAATTTTGTATATAAAAAAAACGGACAACTATTATCAAACTTTCTAGTTGTCCGCATCTTTAATTATTTCATCCCTCAATTTTTATCAGTAAAACGCCCTATTACTTTATATTTACCCAAACACTTTTCACTTCTGTATAATTATCAAGCGCATATGAACCTAATTCGCGGCCAATACCAGATTGTTTATATCCACCAAATGGTGCAGCTGCATTTTCTAAGTTATAATCATTAATCCATACTGTTCCTGCTTTTAATTTATTTGCCACTTGATGACCCGTTTTGATATTTTGCGTCCATACACCCGCAGCAAGGCCATAGGATGAGTTGTTCGCTCGTTCAATTACTTCTTCTGTCGAATCAAATGGCAGAACAACAACAACTGGTCCAAATATTTCTTCCTTAACGATTGTCATATCGTCTGTAACGTCTGTGAATACAGTTGGCTTAACGAAATAACCCTTTTCAAGTGCACGTTCACCACCAGCCGCAACTGTAGCGCCTTCTTTCTTCCCTTGCTCAATGTAATTTAACACACGCTCTTGTTGTTTCTTAGATACGAGTGGACCCATTTCCGTTTCTTTCTCCATACCTGCTCCAAGTTTTACGTTGTTCGCCATTTTCACAAGTGCATCTACTACAGTTTCATAATGTTTACGATGAACAAACACACGTGATCCTGCGCTACAATTTTGACCGTGATTATACATAATACCTTGGAATGCACCATTAATCGCTTCTTCCAAGTCCGCATCTTCTAAAATGATATTTGGTGATTTTCCGCCAAGCTCTAACGTTACATGCTTAATCATTTCTGCAGACTGACGCATAATGTACTTTCCTGTAACAGTAGATCCTGTAAAAGCAACTTTATCAATGTCGTGATGATTTACAATTGCAGCCCCTGCTTCAGGACCAAAGCCTGGTACAAAGTTTACAACGCCGTTTGGAAATCCAGCCTCTTTAAAGAGTTTCGCTGCATATAGTAAAGATAAAGGCGTTTGCTCTGCTGGCTTTAATACAATCGTACAACCTGTCGCCAGTGCAGCTCCCATTTTCCAAGAAGACATAACAAGCGGAAAATTCCACGGAATAATTTGTCCTACAACACCAACAGGTTCATGTCTCGTATAATTTAAGTAATCTTTTGAAATCGGGATTGTTTGCCCAATAATTTTTGTAGTCCATCCTGCGTAATAACGATAATTTTCTACAGTCGCTGAAATATCATCATCAAGTGCTACTTGGTATGGCTTTCCATTATCTAAAGCTTCTAGTTGCGCTAATTCTTCTCTATGTTCTTCAATTAAATCTGCTAATTTATAAATAAGATGCGCTCTTTCAGCAGTAGTCATTTCTGCCCACGGGCCAGATTCAAATGCAGATCTTGCCGCTTTTACTGCAGCATCAATATCCTCTTCTTGCGCTTCACATACGACAGCTAGAACATCTTCTGTTGCTGGATTGTACGTTTCAAACGTCTTTCCGCCAATAGCAGAAACAAATTCGCCATTAATAAACATTTTAATTTCTTCATTTAAAAACGCTTCCACTTTTGGTTTCAGCTCAATATTTGTCTTTAACATTATGTCCTCCTCCTTATTTAAACAGCTGCATGAGCTGCAATATTTGATAAAATCGTTTGAAGCTTTTGATCTTCTTCTACAGTTAACCCTAGTCTTGGATAGCGAGAAGGTCCTCCCGCTTGCCCATGTAATTCCATAGAACGTTTAACGATTTGAACATATTTCCCTGATCCTTCAAGAAACTCGCAAAGCGGTAAAATAGCATCGTTTATTTCCCACGCCTTTTCTAATTCACCATTTTGAAAATGCTCATACATTTTTGTAACGAGACCGGGAACGATATTTCCTGCTACTGAAACCCATCCCGAGGCACCAACTAAATATGATTCCATAACTAAATCTTCAGAACCACAGAAGACTTGGAAAGCCCCTTCACTTTGTCTTACTAAATCTCTCGCTTTTCGAATATCTCCGCTAGATTCTTTAATATGTGTAACATTTTCACACTCTTTTCCAATACGGAGCATTAGCTCTGTACTCATATCAACACCAGAAGTAAATGGATTATTGTATAACATAATTGGTATATTTACAGAGTTTGAGATTTCTTTAAAATGAAAATAAATCTCCTCTTCCTTCGGTTTACAATAGTAAGAGTTTATAATTAATGCACAATCCGCTCCGTGTGCTTCTGCATGCTTCGTATATTCAATTGTTTCTTTCGTCGTTTCCGCAGCAGTTCCAACAATAACTGGAATACGGCCATCAATTTCTTTCAAAACGGTTTCTACCATTTTAAATCGCTCTTCTTTTAATAAACTTACAAACTCTCCTGTACTTCCATTAATGATGATACCTGCAACGTTTTGTTCGATAAAGTAATTTACATTTTGCTTTACCCCATCCCAATTAATTTCCTGAAATTCATCCATCGGTGTTATTAATACTGGGAATGCCCCTTTAATTTTTTGCATATTTATCTCTCCTTATCACATTTTATTTTAATAAGAAACCTGCCGGAAATGGATCCGTAGGGTCTAATAGAAACGTCTGCATCCCTGTAATAAATCCTCTACTTTCAAAACGGAAAATGTATCCTAGTTCCTCCTTCTTCACTTTTTCCACAGTTATAAAACTATTAAATATACTTTCATTTTTAAAAGGTTTATCCGCCATATAATCATTTTTAAATAACGCATGAACATAGGATACAATAGTAGAAACAAAACCTGGCGAACGTACGATAAAGTTATCTTCATGAAATGTAATCGATTTTATATGGTTCTTTTCTTTTTGCGAAGGATCTACTAAAATAAGCCTTTTTATTAGCGACTGTTTTTGTATAGCCTGCAGTGTAGCTTCTCCCCATCTTTTCAATTCAGAAATGTTTTCCATGCGAATTTCTGGCGAATACGCACCTTTTTCTACAACTGCATATACTTTATCTGCTTGTATAAGAGAATAACTTACATTACCAACCTGTAAATTTTTCTCAATCATATAGCATAGTTTGCTTTCAAACGAAACCGATATAACTTCATCATTCTCTACATACGCATGAACTAAAAATATTCCACATAACGTTTCAATTTTGTATTGATTGGACTCTCTCTTTTTTAAATACCTACTTTCGAGTAACATCGTTATTACTGCAACAATGCCTCCATAATGAAGCGGAACCGAACCTTCATGATTAAAAAATAATACAGCTGCATCCACTTCATTATAGATAGATGGAACGACAATACACCCATTCAAACCGATAAAACCACGTGGTTCATTTAATAAAAGCTTCATCTCTTCTGCTAATTCACCTGAAAATTGTTCATTTAATTGCTCCAAACTGTAGTAGTATTTGCATGGTACGTCTTTCATTACACGAAATGCCTCGCCATTTACATGTACGTCTACTGCTGTATACATTTTTTGAATGTTCATTTTATATCCTCCGTTTCATGTTCCATCGGCGGAATTAGCAAAAATCCTTCTTTAAGTGGATCCATTTCATTGTAAAAAAATCTATGCATACCCATAAGCCAAGCTGATCCCGTAATTTTCGTTATGACAGCTTCAATATTTTCAACATGTGTCGTATTCATGACATATCCTTTAAATAAAGAACCAACGATACTCTCATGAATGAACTCTTCACCAATCTCGATTTCTTTCTGAGCGTATAATACAGCTAGCTTCGCAGATGTTCCTGTACCGCATGGAGATCGATCTATTCCGCCTGGTGGTACAACAACTGTATTTTTCACATGCGCACATTCATGAGTAGGATCTGTATAAAATTCAACATGTGTTAATCCTCTTATAAACGAATACTCTGGATGAGTGATTTCAAACTTCTCATTAATTGTGTTCCTTATATGAATCGCCTTATCGATGATTGTAGATGCATTTTCTGGTACTAATTCTAGACCTACTGATTTCGCATCAATAATGGCATAAAAATTCCCTCCATAGGCAATATCAGCCTCTATAGTTCCAATGTCTTTCACTTGTACAGTAATATTTTTCAATAAAAAAGCTGGTATGTTACAGAAAGATACTTCTTTTGCTTTTCCATCTTGAACAGCAATATCTACTTCAACTAAGCCAGCCGGTGTATCTAGTTTTAAAGAAGTAATCGGTTCAACTACCGGAATTAAACCTGATTCAACTAACGCTGTACATACACCGATTGTATCGTGACCACACATCGGTAAATATCCACCTGTCTCTATGTATATAACACCTATATCAGCCTCAGGATGACACGGGTCTGTTAATAATGCTCCTGACATTACATCATGACCACGCGGTTCATTCATTAACAATTTTCGAATCCAATCATACTCCTTTTTCATATGTAACATCTTCTCTGCTATCGTCTCTCCAATCAACTTTGGAAGTCCACTAATTAATGTCCTCGTTGGATTCCCACCTGTGTGTGTATCAATCGTCGTAAAGACTCTTTGTGACCTCATCCGTTTAACACCCTTTCTGTAAAACGACTCAAACGAAGTGGTTCAATAGGAATAATTGTCTCTTTTTCATTTAATAACTCTTCAATTACTTTTCCAGTAACTGCTGCAAGACTAATCCCATCACCTTCATGTCCAGCGGCAATGAAATAATTCGGAATATGTTCCACTCGTGAAATAATCGGTAAATGATCTTCTGTCCACGGACGTAAACCAGCGTAAGAACGAATTACCATCATATCTGCCATTTTCGGATAAAAGCGAATTGCTCTATTTGCGATACATTTAATGACTTCATTATTTATCCTCGTATGAAATCCTACAAATTCACGACTACTACCAATTAAGAAATTTTGACTTTCAGTAGGCTCAAATACGAGCGCAACCCCGTATTTTTCAGTTAAAGCATCCACTTTTCGTTTTCCGCCAAATTTAGAAATTAAATAACCGAATTCCATTACTTTACGGCATCCTACGTGTTGTTGCCTTGAAGCTACAATAATATGCCCTTTTCTCGGTTCAATTGGTATATTTATATTTAACATCTGACCAATCTTAGGAGCCCACACACCGGCTGCATTTACAACTTGTTGTGCTGTAAAAGTTCCATTCGTAGTTTCTACAACAAATGAACCATCCGTCTCTATTTCCATACTCTTTACTTCCGTCTGCTTAAAAGCTTTTGCGCCAAACTTTTGTGCCTCTGACAGAAGCGAGAAAGCAAGGAGATATGGATTCACAGTTGAATCCGTCGCACATTCTAAACCGCCTAATAAATCATCAGCAAAAAAAGGCGACTCTTCCCTTATATCTTGCCTATCAAGCATTCGAAACGGTAATCCAGCTTCTTTTTGCCGATTTACCCATTGCTGCGCAGCTTCCATCTCTTCGTCTGACTCACATACGAGAATACTTCCTGGTGCCCTATATTCAAATGAATGCTCTAATTCTTCACTTAAATCAGTTACTAATTTTTGACTTACTAAAGACATTTGACTATCAAATCCCGGGTCTTTATCAATGGCCAAAATATTCCCATCACACCGTGAAGACGTCCCGCTGACAAATTCCCCTTTTTCAATGATTGTTACGTCTCTTCCGTATTTTGAAGTGTAATAAGCGATAGAACACCCTATTATTCCACCACCTATAATTAAAACGTCGCAGTGCCTCACAATATACTCCTCCTTTCCTAGCCCTCTCACTTTCTTTTTATGCAATTGACGTGCCAATTCTGTACATATACAATTTTTATAAATAATATTTTTATTTGTAAAAATATTTTAAATTCATAGTAAATAGGTGTATTATTTTTTTATCACTGTCAAAATTTTTATACATAACAGGAGGACATTATGGAATTCTCATTTCCGACTATACAAGAATTTTTGGAAAGCGTTTTAATCAATCATACATGTAGCCTTGATCCCATTAAGAAAATAAACGAAAGGTTTTATTACCTCCCTTCTACTACAGAAGAATATAATTGCGCAATTATTTATGTAGATGACTCATTCACTGCATTAATTGACGCTTTTTCTTATGAATTAGCTGTTATCATCCTTAACGAAAACGATGAGCCGATATGCTGTATAACTTCTCAGCAAATGATTCCATTTCTTTATAAGTCCTACAATGAACTACAGTCATTTTATGACACTGTAATACAAACAACTGACTCTTCTGTTACAGTAATTGATAGTAAAGAATGCGTTCGAACTTGGACAGATGGTGCTGAAAAAATATTTTCAGTCAACCATAATGAGATTATTGGGCAACCGATTACTCGTTTTTTTGATTATAAAGACTTGGAAATTTTACAATCTTTACATGATGGAAAAAGCATAGTCGCTCAGTTCCATCAGCCTCGTCCCGATTTATTCGTATTAATTAATTCAAATCCAGTTTATTGTAATGATGAAATTATAGGAGCAGTCGTTTCAGAAACAGATGTTACAAATCAAGTCGCTTTAAATGAAAAACTATTTAATATGTCACATGAAATGCACCGTTTAGAACAAGAAGTGGCAAAGTATAAAGATGAATCCGATCCATTCCTTGCGATGAATGGAAAAAGTCCTGTTATACAAAGAACGATACAATTAGCTAGAAAAGTTTGTTCGGTGAAATCAACTGTTTTAATACTTGGGGAAAGCGGAGTTGGAAAAGAAGTATTTGCGAAAGCAATTCATGAAGCAAGTGAAGCAGCGAAGGCGCCTTTCATTTCGATTAACTGCGGGGCAATTCCAGAAGCATTATTTGAAAGTGAATTATTCGGTTACGAGCGTGGGGCGTTTTCTGGAGCAAATAGTAAAGGAAAAAAAGGTAAAATTGAACTCGCGCAAGGCGGTACTTTATTTCTTGATGAAATAGGTGAAATGCCACTTGATATGCAAGTAAAACTGTTACGTGTACTGCAAGAGCGAAAGTATTACCGAGTTGGTGGTGAAAAAGAAATTAATATTGATTTCCGTATTATCGCTGCTACAAATCGTGATTTACAAGAAGAAATGAGAAAAGGAACTTTCCGAGAAGATTTATATTACCGCTTAAATGTAGTTAGCTTGCAGATTCCACCGTTGCGCGAAAGACGCGAGGATATTATTGAATTAACCTATTCTTTCTTAAACGATTTTTCAATCAACTATAACAGACCAATTCGTGACTTACCTTCAAGCATTATGCATGAACTGCTTCATTACAATTGGCCAGGTAATATTCGCGAACTTCGAAACGTTGTTGAACGGCTTGTGGTATTCGCAACAGACGGAATTATAAAACAAGAATATTTACCATTTCATACGACTGAAACTTTAGACAACCATACAGCCCATTCCCTATTACTCAGCAACAATAATACAATCCTTTCTTTACAAGAAGAGATGGATGAGCATGAGAAAAAAGTTATCGAAAGGGCTTTACGAATTTTAAATGGGAATAAATTAGAATGCGCAAAACAACTTGGTGTAACAAGGGCTACTTTATATAACCGTTTAAAGAAACTTGGACTTCAATAAAGAAGCAGTATGCACCGATCAGGCATTTACAGATAGCCCTCTCCTCCTCTATATTGGCATGATTTTTGCATATGTAATTTGTGAAAACCGAACTAGAGGAGGAATACACATGACAAATAAAAACAACTTAATCGTTTGTCGTTGTGAAGAGGTTACATATGGGCAACTTCAATCGACAATTGCTGAATATAAATGCTCGGCAAGAGAATTAAAACTAAGAACACGTGCTGGCATGGGATTTTGCGGTGGTCGCACATGCAGAATAATGATAGATCGAATGATTGAAAATGCGAATCCTGACGTAACTCTTAATGAACTACCGTTAAAATATCAACCACCAATACGTGCAGTTACTTTTGGATCGGTAGGTGAAAGTAAATGAGTAGAATTACACATCACCCTATTTTAGGCACTTTACAAAGTAGTAAGCGTATTACCTTTCAATTTAACGGTCATCAATACGAAGCATATGAACATGAAACGATAGCTGCTGCCCTGTTAGCAAATGGAATACGGACATTAAGAGTTCATGAAGATAGCGGAACACCGCGAGGTATTTATTGTAATATCGGGCACTGTTCCGAATGCCGCATGACAGTAAATAATCAAACAAATGTACGCGCATGCTTAACTGTTGTAGAAGAAAACATGGTTGTTGAAAGCGGGAAACAGCATCCGAATATCGTGAGAGAGATGGTGAAAAAACGATGAGTGATGTAATTATTATTGGTGCAGGGCCAGCGGGATTATCTGCTTCTATTTCTTGTGCTCGTTTCGGACTAAAAGTGCTCGTTATTGATGAATTTATGAAGCCAGGCGGGAGATTGTTAGGACAGTTGCATCAAGAGCCTACTGGAGAATGGTGGAACGGAATAAAAGAATCGAAGCGACTTCATGAAGAAGCAGAATCACTTTCAGTACATATCAGGTGCGGTGTTTCGGTCTATAATTTAGATAGAGATGAAAACAATTGGTTTGTACATACTAATATCGGTACGTTAGAAGCACCTTTCGTACTACTTGCTACTGGAGCTGCGGAATATTCTATTCCCCTTCCTGGCTGGACACTTCCAGGAGTGATGTCAATTGGAGCAGCTCAAGTTATGACAAATGTTCATCGCGTGCAAGTTGGAAAAAAAGGAATTATTATTGGTGCTAACATTTTGTCTTTCGCCATTTTAAGTGAATTGCAATTAGCGGGAATTACAGTGGATCATATTGTACTCCCTGAGAAAAGCGAGTTAAGTCAAAAAGCTGGTGAACCTGAAGAAGTTTTAAACTCTCTTTTAAATGCAGCTCACCTCGCTCCTTCTGCTTTCTTGCGAATAGGTAGCCACTTTATGAAATTTGATTGGATTCGAAAAGCTGGATTAACATTCTATCCAAACAACGGAATGAAAATAAACGGAACGCCACTTCACCTTCGGAAAGCAGCTCTTGAAATTATCGGAACAGATCAAGTTGAAGGTGTACGTATTGCTAATATTGACTCTAAAGGAAATGTTATTAATGGATCAGAGAAAATATATGAAGCAGATTTTGTTTGTATTGCCGGAGGATTATACCCACTTGCCGAACTTGCAGCTGTAGCTGGTTGTCCCTTCCATTACATTTCAGAATTAGGCGGACACGTTCCTCTCCATTCCGAAACAATGGAAACCCCTCTTCCTGGTTTATTTGTAGCCGGCAATATTACAGGCATTGAAAGCGGAAAAATTGCGATGGCGCAAGGAACAGTTGCAGGTCTATCTATTGCTAAATATGCAAGCAAAAAACGTGATATAGTCGACCAACAATTATCTCACGCCATTCAAAACGTTCACTTTGTTCGTCAGAAAGCTGCAATTCAGTTTAATCCGATGGTAGATATCGGTAGACGAAAGATGAATGAAATTTGGCGTGATTACTCATCTACATATGCACATACTAAAAAGAGCTGCTGAGATTATTCTCAACAGCTCTCTTCTCTACTCATCTGAGTTATTAATTTTCGCTAATGCGTAAATGCCTTCTTCATCATCTAATTCAAGTTGTAATCTCGCTGCGAATGGATTGACATTATATTCTCTGTCAAGCAATAAGCGTAAAGCTTCGATTAAGTTTGCTTGAATTAAAATTTGCTGGCGACCATTTACCTCTACTTCCGCAGAGAAACCGTAGTCGTCATCATACATGAGTTCAACTAATACTTCTTCTGGACCCACTTGTCTTTTTTCAGCGATATATATACAAAGCGCATTTATAAGCTCTTGTTCAGAAATTTTTATTGTTTCCATGCTACTTCATCTGCCTTCTTCTTACGTTGGTCTTTGAAGTATTTAAATGCACGAACTGCTAACATTACGATACCAGCCATTACTAACATATTTACCATAAACGCTAATACAGAACCAAGAGCTCCCATATTTGCAAATAAGCTACCCATTAGTAAACCACCAAGACCACCTAGTAATAAACCTTTCATAAAGCTTCCTTTATTACTTTTTGGTGCCGTGTTTGTTGCTTTCGTTTTTGAATCTGGAGTCGTTTTTTGAGAATTTACATTTGAGTCTTTTTTGTTTAAATCAACTTTTGACTTTTGACCTGAACTTGGTGTAAATGATTTTTTACCAGATTTGTAACTTTTCGCTGCTGCATGATCTACGAACATAAAGCTACTAGCCCCAAAGATAACCATGAATGCTGTCATTACTGCTACAAGTTTTTTCAACATATTATATCCATTCTCCTTTTATATAGATATATGTGAAATCTATCTTTCTAGTAAATTCAGAATGATAGATTTGTTTTTAAGAACATTTTAAAGGTTCTTATGAACTTATTATATGAACTTTTGTCGAAATATGCAAGTATTATTTACTTTCAACAGTTTGGTCACAAAGGAAAAATTAAGCAAAACAGAATTGACTTTAAATGAAACAAAACATATTATAAGTTCATAAGAACTTTTTATTATTTTGGAGGTGAAAAGATGGAAACATTTCATCTCACACGAAACGAAATGGCTACCCTTCTTCTATCACTAAGAGGATGGAATACGAAAAAGCCTCTCGGTATTTTACAAGAAGCTTGGGCAAAGTCACATAAAAAAGATATTGAAAGCGGACAAAGCGTTACAGCTTTTATTACTACCGCACTTTCACCTATTTTTGAAAAGCTGATTAAAATTGACGATACTGATGTCGGTTTTTCTTTAAATGAAATAGTTGCGCTTGGCAATCAGATTGAAAACACAAGTTTCTCTGTAACTGCTATGCAAAACTGGGTGAAACGAGATATAAAAGAAATGATTGGCTCTCCTCAAAAAGGGAAAAAATATTCAATTGAACAAGCAGCCTTACTATTTATTGTCGAAGATTTAAAAACAGCACTTGATTTTGAATCCATTCGTAAGCTATTACGCCTTATTGTAAATGATCCAGCTGATCGAAGTGATGATTTAATCAATCCTGTTCATTTATATGTAGCATACTCTTCTCTATTTGAAGAACTCAATCAAGGAAATTGCTTACAATTAAATGCAACAGATACCGTTCATACAATTGAAAACATCGTAAAAGAAAAAGCTGATAAAATCGCAAGTAAGTTCGATCAAATTAATAACGAACAACGCGAAGCAATTCGTAACGCTATTATTATTGCGACCCTTTCTGTACATACCGCTTATGTACAAATGTTAGCAAAGCGTTACGTAACAGCAACTTTATTTTTACAGAACTTAGATGTGAAGCCTTAAAAAAACAAGCATCCCCCCGTCATATACCTAGGACAGGGGGATGCTTGTTTTCAATCAATATAAAATACAAAAATCATTTTACATCTAAGTTTCATTATAAAATAACTCTTGATTATGTATTATGTAAAAATCATTACTAACCTAACATTCAACAATGTTCATTTCTTTCTATTAAATTCCTATCAGATTTTCTCGATAAACTTAATTACTTCATCTTTATAATTATATTTGTCATTAATTTCTTGTAATAATTCAATATCATGCGTATGAGTTTTTCCTGTCTCTAACAGCTCACGATATAAATCAATGTAAGGAAGATTTTTATTCATGGCATTTTTATATTCCTTTTCTACATCGTAAAAAACCTTTTTAAACCTCACATCAGTAATCCCTGCCTCATCAATTTCAAGAATTGCATACTGAGCACGCAAGTCAGAATTTAGCTTATTCCACTTGTAAAAAGGTTGTCCAACTGTTCCTGGGTTAATAATTAATTGATCATTGCTACTATAGCGCAACAATTGATGGTGGGTATGAGCGTAAATCGCAATATCATAATCACGATCAAATAGCCGATCAAACTGTTCCTGATTATTAGTGGGCCACAAATCTCCTCCGTAATTTTTATTTTGTAGATTATGACTAATACTGATTGATAAATCATTAACCTGTTTTGTTATATGTAATGGTAAATTTTTAACATGCTTAATATAATTTTCATCCAGGTTTTCACATTGATACTGAACTAATCTAGAAACATAAATATCAGTTGCGTTATCAATATCAATATTTTTATTAAGAACGTCAAGAAAACTATCTTCCCAGTTTCCTTGTACATAAGTATCAACGTTAATACTTTCTAATATTTCAAACAAATCATTCGATCCAGGACCAGGCATAATTAAATCTCCTAAAAACCAATAATCAGTCACACCTTCTTTCATAGAATCTTCGATAACTGCTTTTAAAGCAGTTGCATTTCCATGTACATCTGCCAGTACAGCAATTTTATGTTTCATGTATTTTATTCCCTCCTCTAAATTTACGTTTCCATCTCATTCATTTTTTATTTTCGAACCAAATCAAATTGAATAGGCATATTCTTTTTTAGGCAATTTTACTATCTCTTGAATGAAATTTGATTTCTCTAAAATGTCCTCTAACTGCCCCTCACTATGGACGTAAATACCACCTGCATATGAACTGTACGCCTTTTTCTCAGTTATTATCGCTAAATTGTTATTTTCCTTTCTAAAATCACCCTCCACTCCTTTTTGAAATGATAAACTTTTAGTTGTTGAAACATAAAGTTGAATTAAAGATACTATTTCAACATCATCTGATTTTGCAAAGCACTGTATTTCATTTAAAATCATTTCATCTTGTAACGGAAGAAAGTCTTCTACTTCTAACTTCTCTCCTTTATGAAAGAAGTTTTGAAGTTCAGGAGTATAGAACGAAAGATTTTTCTCCTCTATCATTTTAAAAATTGTTTGCAGCAATATATCTTTTCCTATCACAAACGGATGGCCAAATCCATTATTGTAAAGCCCTTCTTTCATTTTCATTAATTGTTCGATGAAGGGGATTCCCGATTCTTCAATAACAAGTTTACCGTCAATTAAACGCATGTTAGCAATCAATCCTTCTATCTGTAAACCTTCTAATTCAAGCGATGAGTAATATAAATCTCTATTCCAAAAATCTAATTGATCCATTCCTAATGAATTAAATAAGAGCTCATCTATAATTGGAAAAAACCCATCTTCTGTTAAAGCTTTCGTTACATCATCTAATAATCTAGGTGTTTGATTTAAAATCGTACGTATTTCTTCGTCCTCTTGAATGATTCGTACCGTCCACTCACTATGATTTTCACCCGATATTTGCTGAAAAAAAATGTGAATATGGCCCATGTCCAACATCGTGTAGAAGGGCTACAGTAGATACTAGCTTTCGTTCATATTTCGATAAATGTATGTCACCAATCTCAGTAAGATGTTCTATCACTTTATTTACTAGTGCATATACACCTATCGAATGTTCTTCTCTTGTATGTATTGCGTTCTCATGTAAAAAATAAGTATGTCCTTGTTGTTTAATATACGCCAACCTTTGAAATGCTTTTGTATCTATCAATCGAAGGATATCTCTATCACGAATAGAGATTGGTCCATAAATCGGATCTGTAATATACATACGTTCTCCTCCTATTTTTGTAAATGAAAGGCCTATACCATTATACTTAATTTTCAGTCTATTATCATTGATATATGAGAAATTTTTAATAATCTTTTCATTAACCCTTCATGAAAACGTGGCTTATAATACTTTACTATAATACTTTACTATAATACTTATGAGAGACATAAAAAAGTTGAAATAGCAATCCCCTATGCAAATAAGGTATAATCTACACATGGTGAACCTTTTATGTGATTAAATAAAAGGTTCTTATACTCAAAAATTCATAAACTAGAAGGTGCAACAATGTTAAGTAGTTTTATTCATTCAGTATTAACGTTTTTTGAAGGATTAGGTTATTGGGGCATTATGCTTGGACTTATGATTGAGATTATCCCAAGTGAAATTGTCCTTGCTTATGCAGGATACTTAGTATTCAATGGAAGTATCTCATTTATAGGCGCAGTTGTATTCGGTACAATTGGCGGTGTTATTGCCCAAATCTTTATTTATTGGCTTGGACGATACGGCGGACGCCCTATATTAGAACGTTATGGAAAATATATTTTCATACATAAAAAACAAATAGATGCTGCAGAAGATTGGTTTAATCGTTACGGAACTGGCGTCATTTTTACAGCACGCTTCATTCCAGTAGTGCGTCATGCGATTTCAATTCCTGCTGGTATTACAAAAATGCCATTACTACGTTTCACTACATTAACAGCACTTGCGATTATCCCTTGGTCTATTATTTTCATTTATTTAGGTGAAAAACTAGGTGAAAATTGGGAGAATATTAACGATATTGCTGGTCCGTATGTGAAATCATTCGCAATTGGTGGCGTCGTACTTATACTTTTATACTTCGTTATAAAAAAATGGACAAAAAAGCGTAAAAATCTTACTTAAGAATATAACAAAAACCGCTATAAATTCATTTGGAGTTATAGCGGTTTTTTATTTATATTAATCTTCAGGAATTATATAACACCTTTCCATCTACATTTACATGGATAAGCAACCATTCAATCATTTCTTTCGTATATTATCTCAAAAAGGAGTGATTTCTCTATGCATTGGCAGCAAAAAATACCATACTTAATCGGACGCCCTATCGGTATTTCCTTCATAAATGGGCAAGGAACTTCTGGTGTATTATGTTCAGCGCACGATGGTCAATTATATGTGTATGAATACCTTTATCAAGCCCAGTTCGCAATGAAACATTATGATTATAGACAGGTTCAAGATATACATGCATTCCCAAATTGTCCTCACCAAAATCCTCTATACTAAAAAAATCAGAACGGCTCATAGCCATTCCGATTTCTATACTTTATTTCTCAGAATTAAATTTCTGCACTGCTTCATCAAAATAAATCCAACCTTTCCAGCCCAAATGAATTGTATCTTTTAAGAAATACTTATCATATTCATGACCAGAGAAATCAACTACTGGATATCCTGCTTTCTCAACCTGTTCTCGAACTTTTTTATAATACACTTCACGGCGTTCTTTCGGGAAGCCAGTATAATCATACCAAGGCCCATTTACAGGTACAGAAATAAAGAGTGGTTTGACATTTTTCTCTTTAAATAAATCTAAAATAATTTGTAAATCATCGTATTCTGGTGATTCATCATATGTTTCATTTGCTCTAAAGTTTTTTAAACCTTTTAGTTTTTTCTTCAGATTATTCTTATGATAATACGGATTTTCAATTCCGAATGTATTTGTAGTAGACTCCGCTTTCCCTTCTTGTTCTGCGTGTTTACGTGCGTCTTCCCAAGAAATTGAACGCAGTCCGATATTTGTTTTCTCTTTCATCGGTTCGATTTTAAATAAAGAGTTAAATAAATCTCTATGATCTAAAATATTTCGATGCATATAAGCAAGTGGTTTAACTAAACCTGCTTTTATGTTATGTTTCGTATCATTATATACAATACCTTCTAATGAATTTTTTAATATATCATCTTCTTGAACAACTTTATAATCTAATAGCCGTTTCGCGATTTGCTTCTTCATTTCTGGATTTATCTCATCATTAAAAATAAAATGATATGCTTGTTGTTTGGAGAAATTATTAGTGAAATCCCCTTGTGATACACCAGTCTTTGTAAACCATTGTGGTGAAAGAACAAAGACTACTTTTTTACCTTCTAATTCATCCATAGTAGATGTCATATTTAAAATATGAGCTAAACTTTGTGTACCACCAGTTCCAATTAAAAACGGTGTAAAACCAGCTGGATTTACTTTGAAATAATTAGACGGATGATATGCATCCATTCGTAAAAATTCTGATGAACCGTACATCGGTAAATACTGTGAATTCTCTAACATTTTTTGCTGTAAGAAAACACTTTGTAATTTCTCTTTTTGTAAAGAAGTTGCCGCATCTTCTACCTTCTTATCACTAATAAGCGACACTAAACTTTTCGATGGGATTAGAATGATAATGAAAAAAAGCACACACGCTAAAATTATAGGACCAAAAGCATGCTTCATTTTCATCTTCTGTCCCTCTTTCTATCGTTATTAAATTGTAACCCTTGTTTTTGACACGTCATCTTTTCTCTCCTTTTTCTCTATACATGTTCCATTCTATTTATCTATTATATACATGTATGTATTTCCTTACTTGTTCTATTAAGTCCTATATAAATAGCACAAAAAAATGTTTCCATAGAAACACGTTAATTATACAAGATTCTACATAAATTTCACACTGGAATTTTAGTAATAATTTTATTTTTTAACAATGAAAACACATATGAAATGTCTAGAATTCTTTGGATGATGTATGGAGTTCAAAATATGATAATAAGCGCCCGCTATGATCAACTTCATGGGTATATATAAACCCGAGCTTTCGTAAAAGTTTTTTCGAGCTCTCATTTTCTACTTTAACTCTAGCAATTATTCTTGTTACATTCAAAGTCTCTATTGCATATTTGATGGAAGCCTCTGCTGCTTCTAATGCATACCCATTCCTCCAATGTTCTGGGTCAAGGAGATACATAATTTCTATTTCACCTGTTTCATCTACCTTTCTTAAACCACAATGTCCTAAAAGCTTTCCTGTTTCACTATTAAATAACAACCATACTCCGAATTCAAACTGTTCCCAATGTAAGATAAGTTGCCCGATATAGTCATTTGTTTCTTCCTTCGACATTCCTCTTGATTTAGCCAGCCATTTGCCAACAGTATCTTTTTTTAATATGTTATAAAACTGATCAATATCTTCTACAATTGGTTTCCTCATGAATAATCTTTTTGTATAAATTACTTTCTCTTCTTCAAACATAGACATCATTTTCCCTCCAAATACTGTTTACAGACTAATAAATTATACCATGAACTATTTTTCTAACTTTAAATAAGAAAAAACAGACTATCACATACGTGAAGTCTGTTTCCCCATTCTTTTATTTTTGTAAATCTGCCCATTTTAAACTTGTAGCTGGACCAAATTGATGTACATATAAATCTTTCACATATGGTTTTTGTAAGTATGATAATCCGCGCTGGAATACCGGTGCAATTACTGCATCATCAAGTAGCATTTTTTCAGCATCTTGCATTGCTTTCCAGCGAGCCTTTTCATCATTACCTAATTCTGTTTTAATCTTCTTAATTAATGCATCATATTCTGGATTTGCATATTCTGTATTATTGACGCTACTTCCAGAAAGGAATACTTCTAAGTAAGTCATTGGATCCGGATAATCTGGTAACCAGCGTGATAACGACATTTCATATTCTTTCTTCTTCTCAAGTGCTAATTTTTGCGTATGTGGTTGTAATTTCACATTCACTTTTAATCCTGGTAAGTTTTTCTCAAGCTGCTCTTTAATGTACTCTCCAACTTTTTTAAAGTTTTCTAAGTCATAATTTAATAGTTCTAACGTCACTTCATTTGTACCTGTCTCTTGTTTCGCTTTCTCCCAATATTCCTTCGCCTGTTTTACATTTGTCTTATTAAACTCGCCAGCCGTACTTCTAAAATCTTTCTGATCTGGGCCCTTTAAAAATCCTTTTGGTACGTAATAGTTTGCTGCAACCGATCCATCATTTAAAAATGAATCTGCGAGTCCCTTCTTATCAAAAACTGTACTTAGCGCAAGACGTGCATTTTTATTTTTAAGAATTGGTACATTTTCATTAAATCGGAAGAAGTACATAACTGGATCTGTATATTGTTTTAGCTCTTTATTATTTTTATATTTATCTACGAATTCTGTAGAAATAACAGCTCTATCAACTTTATCTGTTTCATATAAATTTACCGCAGTTGAAATTTCTTTTACAATTTGATAGTTTACTTCATCTAACTTCACTTCTTTTTTATCCCAATACTTATCGTTTTTCTTCATTGTAAAGCTAGCTTCATGCTTCCACTCTGATAATGTAAACGGTCCATTATATACCGCTTTATTTGCTTCTAAGCCGTATTTATCACCTTGCTCTTTCGCATATTTTTCGTTAATTGGATAGAAGGATGGTAAAATTAATAATTTCGTAAAATACGGTACAGGGTGTTCTAGCTCTACGACGAATGTTTTATCATCCTTCGCTTTTACTCCTAATTCATCTAGACCTAGTTGTTTTTTATTTATCTTCTCAGCATTTTTTACATCGTACGCAATGTATGCATATTGAGAAGCTGTATCTGGATTAATCAATTGCTTCCAAGCGTATACGTAATCATGAGCGGTTACTGGATCTCCGTTAGACCATTTCGCATCACGCAATTGGAATGTATATGTCTTTCCATCTTTACTCACTTCATATTTTTGTGCGCCGGCTTCAATTACTTCATCATTTTTCGATAGACGGAATAGTCCTTCCATTACGTTATTCAAAACGTTAAACGAGACTGCATCTGTTACTTTCCCTGAATTTAACGACGGAATTTCACCCGTTTCTAGTAACTGTAATACTTTCTTCTCATCTTTCGGCTTTGTTGCAGTTTTTTCTTTTGCGCAACCAACTAAAAATGAAGAAACTAATAGAGTACTAACTAATGAGTAACGAACAACTTTTTTCATTTAAAAACCCCCTCTATTTTTAAGGTAAGTAACGACGAGCACCAGCGTATTCTTCTATATATCCTGGTGTATTTAGCGGTATAATCTCTACCGATCTTTCAGCTCTTGGTGAGTGAATCATATTGCCATCACCAATATACATTGCAACGTGATGGACACTACCTTTCCCTTGATCATGTGCAAAGAAAATTAAATCACCTTTTTGTAGATTTTCTTTATCAACTGCAACTCCTGCTCTTGATTGCGGTCCAGAATCTCGCGGAATTGTAATGCCGTGCGATTTGTAGATTGTATGCGTGAAGCCAGAGCAATCAAATCCAAAACCACTTGTACCAGCCCATATATACGGTAATCCTAAAAACATTTTCCCTGTGTTAATTAAATCATCAGCGGCCGGAGTTGGAATATCAGTTTGAGATTGGTAAACTGTTCCATCATTTTTACGTATCCATGCTTTTTGACCATTTGGCAACAATACACGGTATGAAATTGTGTCTTCACTTAATAGCGGCAGTCTTGTATTATAACTGACTTCAAGTGATTTATGTTTTTCAGAAGGGTTTATATATAAAATCGCTGTTGGTTTGGTTATTAAGACAAAAGGTTCATTTGTTTTATCTGCAAATTCTTGATTATATGTTAATTGTTTTTCAGGTATCCAGCCCGGATAACCTTCTTCATTTCGTGGTGTTGGCTGTCCATGCACTAATACCTTCACCCATTCGCCTTTCTTATCAATAACAGTTACTTCTTGACCGAGTAACGCTTGTGTTTCTAATTTATTTGCATTTGTTAACCATAGTTTCTCGTCAAGTGTCATTGATTTCGTCCATTTCCATAGATCCACTGGATTTGTTGCACTCGGTGTATCGATTGGCCTTAATGAATCAGGTACTGTCCATAACGTTGCAGCAGATACATCTATAAATGCTTTATTATCCTTCTTTTCTTCAGCATTTGCCGATGTAAACGATGAAAATATAAATAAAGTTGTTAAAAATGCAGTTCCTACTTTTTTCATATTTATCCCCCTTAAAAGATAGTTTACTAGTCTCTTCTCCTAAAACTTACTATTCACTGCCGATTGAAGGTTTATCTTTGATCCAGAATAAGTCATTCCTTCTGGCTCTTCCATTAACCAAAGCGGTGCATCAAGATCAAAATAATGAATATTAGGATGCGCTGCCGCTAAATGCGCAACAGCACTAACGGAAAGTGAAGACTCCATCATGCTGCCCACCATACACTTCACACCAGCTGTTTCTGCGATATCTGCAATACGCCATGCTTCACGTATGCCACCACACTTCATTAATTTAATATTAATGAAGTCTGCATATCTTCCTTGAACGAGCTTTAATGCGTCACTTGCTGAAAATATACTTTCATCGGCCATAATTGGCGTTTGCACACGATCTTTGACGTACTTTAACCCATCCCAATCTTTCGCGTGTACTGGTTGTTCAATAAATTCTATATTTAAATTACGATTTTCCATCTCTTGAATGATAGAGACCGCTTCTTTTGGACTCCAACCTTGATTCGCATCTAAACGTAATGTCGTATTTCTTGGTACCACATTTCGAATTGCCTCAATACGTTCCAAATCTAAATGCGCCTCTTTACCCACTTTAATCTTTAATGTTTGAAATCCTTTTTCTATATGTTTCTTCGCTTCTTTTGCCATTAATACAGGTTCATCCACACTCACTGTAATATCGGTATGAATTTTTTTCTTCCCGCCTAACAATGCATATAACGGCACATTTTGATATTGGCAATATACATCATATAAAGCGATATCTACCGCTGCTTTCGCACTTGAATTTCCAATACAACTCATTTGAATGTCCTGTAATAACTGCTGAAACTGAATGATATTTTGACCAATTAAACATGAACGCATCGGTCCTAAAATCGCTTCTTCTATTCCGCTGGTGAAATCCCCCGTAATAACTGGCGTTGCGGCTGCAGCCCCCTTACCAATCACTCCTTCGTCTGTATGAATATAAACATCTATACTTTCAATTTCTGTTACAGTACGAAGTGCGGTTTTAAACGGTGTATGCAGTTTTACACGTCTACGATTTACTTTTACATCTGTAATTTTCATTTTGTTCATCCTTTCGTTCCCCAATGAAGTGAAATCTTAATCCACCGGAGATTTATACCCACGAATTATTAGGTAAACCCATTGGACATTTACTCTTCTATCACTCTACTTTGTTTTCGTTTACTTTTGATGTAGAACGATAATGTGAAATAAAAAAATCCAGCCATAAGAATGATTCTTATGGCTGGATTTTGTCTATGATTGAGTAGACAAAGCAGCAATCTGATTATATTTTTTCTGTGCATCTTTTAGCGCTACAAGTAACGCTTTTTGAGAAGAACCGAAATATCGGTTCTTTACTTCCATTACTAATGCCGGGTCATTTATATTTTTATGTAGAAATAAATATTTAACAAATTGAGATGTTAATGCAATTGTCGCTGAGCAGTCTGCATCTACAATTTCCCCTGTATCCTTAACAAGTATAAATGCTACAAAATAGCTTTTAAACTTTTCAGTAATGGGATTATTTTGAGGTGCTTTCGCATCCCCTACGATATAAATTGTATTTGAAGCGTACACAGCTATCTTCCTTTCTTATACGAGGATAACGGGTTTCTTAATAGTCGTATGAGCGAGGAACTCAACGTTGATTAAAAAATATATCCGCTTACCTTGTATTATAATATAATTGACAGAATTTTAACAACATTTATTTCAATGCATATTCCATATTTATGAAAATAGCTTAAACTCTTCATTTCTACAATATGTGATTGTTCCTTGTACCATGACATTCATACATAAAAAACTGCACCCCCAATTGTTAGACGGCGTCTAACAATTGGGGGTGCAGTTCAATAGCTAACTGTTTTTTATTACTTTGGCATCACAAATATAGTTTCATTTGACTTAGAAAATTGATACTCTTTTCTCGCTAACTTCAAAATTTCTTCCTCATCGTCTGTTAAATTTTCTATGTTAGTCTTTAAAGAATCTTTATCTTTCTTTAAAGATACTAATTGTTTCTTTTGATCCGTAATCGTATCTTTCTTTTTATCAATTACTTCTTGTTGTTTCGTTAAAATATATTGAACATATAGAGTAGTTGCCGCAATAAAAAGGACCATTAAAATAAGTCGCCTTAACTTCTTTTTATTTACCCTACGCTTGTCACTAGGTTGTGATAATTGCTCTGGTATATTAGGAACATTTACTCGCTCGAGTTTCCTCATTCAAATCCCCCTAACCCATATTTTTCACTACCATCGGCACGTTTTCTTACTAAACTAAATTCTATTCTTATAAAATAAACTCCTTCACAAAAATATCCCATAAATTAACCAATTAAAGATAGCATTCGACGACATTTCCATATTTACACCGATTTTTTTTATACATGCTGCTATAAAATAGTAGTTTCTGTAATTCTTTTTCTACTATTGTAGAAGAGTTTTTTCACACACAAAATTCCTTCCCCACATATCCATGTTATAACATGCTTACAAGGAGGGGAAATATGCATTACCGCACATTAGGTAAAACTGGAATAACTGTTTCTGAAATAGGTTTTGGCGCATGGGCAATCGGTGGTGATGAATGGGGACCTGTTAACGATAAACAATCTATAACCGCTATAAAAAAAGCAATTGAATGTGGTGTGAATTTTATTGATACTGCGGATGTGTATGGTTTAGGACATAGTGAAAAGTTGGTGGCTACCGCGATTAAAGGACATCGTAATGATATTATCCTATCAACAAAAGGTGGTTTAATCGGACATCACTACGACCTTAATGGAGTTCCTGTATATGATACTCCCGAAAAAATCATCGCCGTATTCGAAACAAGTTTACAACGTCTTCAAACAGATTATATTGATCTTTATTTTTGTCATATTTGGTGGCATAATCGTAGAGAAACAGAAGCATTTCTACGTGCATTTGACATATTAAAACGTGATGGCAAAGTAAGAGCAGTCGGTGTTTCGACTCATGATTTACAATACATTCATCATTTCAATAACAACAACGAAATTGATATCGTACAACTTGATTACAATATATTAAATCGAAAACCGGAAAAAGATATATTACCATTCTTACAAGAGAAAAATCTAGGAGCTGTTATTCGTGGTCCATTAAAAATGGGCATTTTAACTGGAAAATTCACAAATAAAACAATTTTTCCAGATGGAGATTTACGCAAAGATTGGCCAAATGAAACTTGGTTTCAAGAAGACTTACAAACCGTAGAGAAACTTCGGTTGCTCTCAAATAAAAATCAAACCCTAGGGCAACTTGCACTTCGCTATGTACTCTCTCATCCGGCAGTAAGTGTTGTAATTCCTGGTGCAAAAACAGGAACACAAGCACAAGAAAATGCAAATGCATCTGTTCGCCCTATTTTGAGTGATGAAGAGCTTAACTATATTCATTCAATATAAAAAGCCCAATCCGGGCTTTTTATATTGGCAAACTAATATCATACTCCATTCGCTTCGCTGTGTCCTCCGCAACATGCACACCTAACAAGTTTTTCACAATATGAAATGCCATATTAATTCCAGCTGAAATTCCGGCAGATGTTATAATATGTCCTTCATCTACAAACTTTACATTTTCTATAACTTCAACATTTTGAAACTCATTTTTAAACTTTTCAATACTAGCCCAATGTGTTGTTGCTTTTAAACCTTCCAGTAAACCTGCTTTCGCCAGTAATAGCGCTCCTGTACAAACTGAAGTCATCAGCTTTACTTCTTTCATTTGTTGGCGAATCCATTTTATTACTATTTCATTTTTTATTTCATATTTTCTAGCACCTAGCCCACCCGGAATTATTAAAATATCCACTGGTGGTAAATTTTCAATACTATAATCTGGCTGTACCTTCAATCCATTCCTTGCTGTAATCATTTCCCCATTCTCGCTAACTGTATAAACAGTAAATGTTTTTTCTTCATTCACCTCAGTTACAGAAAAAACTTCAAATGGCCCTGCAAAGTCTAACACTTCTACTTCATTAAATAAAAATATACCAACACTCCATTTATTCATCATAAGTTCACTTCCTGTTTCAAATGATGTAAAAGGTGATTATATCCTTTTTCTAATGCAATATCATACGCTGTTTTCCCATCATTTTTCTTAATCATCTTATTAGCTCCATTTTTAAGGAGCAACATAATTATTTCTTCATTTCCTAATAATGCTGCTTCGTGGAGTCCTGTCCAGCCACCACTTTGCATAATATTTACATCTGATCCTTTTTCAATTAAGAAAGCGACAAGTTCACTTTGCTTGTTCGCAATTGCCGCTTGCAAAGGTGTATTTTCATTTTCGTTTTTCGCTCTACTATGTATATCTGCACCGCTTTCTAAAAGAAAACTCACTATTTCTTTCTGTCCAAAATAAGCTGCTAAATGAAGTGGTGTCCAGCCATCTTCACTACATTCGTTAACAATACTTGGACTCGCCTTTATAAACTTCACTACTTTTTCCTTATTACCACTTATAACAGCTTGTGCTATTGATTGTAAATGCTCCATAATAATCTCCCATCCTTCAAAATATTTAAGCATCTCCTTCTACATGTTCTATTAATTATTATATTTTCCTTTTAAAATCTTAAGTTTACATAATAATATTATATATATTACTTTTTTGTGCTTAATGCTGAATAGCAATAATGTTAAAAATACTACCTTTAAACAATGAAGACCATGATTTCATTAGAGTTACTGAAAAAGCAAGCAAAAAACTATACACATAGTTTTCATCATATTTGTTCAGTTGCATGAACTAAAACAGGTAATGTTTATTCTGCTATTTATGCTTTCAACATATCAAATAATATTATTCCAATAAAAAAACAATCCATTTTTAAAATGGATTGTTTTTTTATTTCTGTTTTATGCGGTTTATTTTATTTTTGTATTTTCAATGATGAAATAATTACATTTACAAAAATGAAACGCTACTATCTTAGCCCCTCTTATAGTAAGTTTTTCGTTTGAAAACAAAAATACAATTTCACCTTACGATTGAAAAAACATATGTAAAAGTTTCTAAAACAGCTGCCTTATCATACTAATCTATAGCAATTCTGTCTTCTTCCCTTACCTGTTTCCTTTAACACATACGATTTTAAAACTAGCGCCGTTAATGAATCTGTTAATGTTTTATATGATAAATTTGATAATGCCAATAGATCGTTCGTATATAACATTCTATGCTTCTCTAATAATAATAGTACTAATCGTTCAGACGGTTTTAATGCCTCATCACTTTCTAGTATAAAGTCTATA
This sequence comes from Bacillus sp. FSL R9-9497, assembly GCF_038005805.1. Taxonomy (NCBI): domain Bacteria; kingdom Bacillati; phylum Bacillota; class Bacilli; order Caryophanales; family Bacillaceae; genus Bacillus; species Bacillus sp. FSL R9-9497. The sequence goes on from NZ_JBBOTY010000001.1 coordinate 2,767,570, forward strand.
TTTTTCATTTCTCTAATTATTACTCCTTATATAAAAAAATACTTTAGACGCTTATTTAATATAAAAATAATACATAACAAAATTATAAATATATTAAAATAGCACCATCTAAAAACACTATTATACTATAACATAGAAGTAGTGTTTACCCAAATAGGAAATGCTTTTTTATATCGCTTATAACATTTTTGCAAACCTACATAATATTTTGTACCATTACCCGCCAAGTTTTCTTCTAATTTTGCTGGTCATCCCGATGTATTTGTAATCAATGAAGTTCTTCTAAATTTATAAACAAATAAAAACGGTTCGTCTATCATGCCCTAAACATGAATGACAACCGTTTTCCAGCTTCTTCTTAATTAACATGTTCTATCTTAAATATTTCTTGCAATATGCGGCTTACTGTAATGACTTGTTTCACCGCCACCTACTACTACTTTACCGCCTTTTTCGAAAATTAATAATTTACTTGAACCATCTGCAAGAAGCACTATTACTTCAGCATTATTACTTGTTGCTACATAAATTACATAACCACTCTTTGATATACAAGTTTCCCAATTCGAATCAAATTCTGATCTTACTACACGATTTGAATACACTTGATTTTCAATTCTATCTTGTTCTACGTTTTCCAAATTGATTCCTCCCACTTCACTAAAATAGCATTTATAGGAAAATAACAGCCCTATATAAAATAGTAGCCGACTTTAACATAAATAGTATGTGTAATTAGTAGGAGAATGCTTGGACAACGAAAACGAAATAGACTTCAAAAATTTCACAATTGAAACTTCTCTTTAATCATTTCCGCTACTTCTTTTGCACTCAAATACGTGTTATTAATTTTTATATACTCTTCTTTTTCAATTTCACCATGAAGAGAGTTTAATCTATGCTTTTTCATCGTTTCTTTCAAATTATTTTCAGACCACTCAATATCTCTTTTTTTCGGTTTATGTTCTAATCTATTCGGGCTTTTATTTCGTTCTAATCTTTCATCTAATTCCGCTTCCAGCTCTACAAAATACACTGTCCCACCTTTTGATTCAAAAATACTTTCTACATGATGTATATAATTCCAATCCGCTTGGAGGTCAAATGCCCATATATACGTAAAAATCATTCCAGATAAATCACTTTTAGATACTTCTTCAAATATTTCATTACGAAATAAACTTACTAGTCTTTTTGCTTCTTTCGTACTGTAATCAAAAATTGGACTTACTAAATCAATTGTCATGTGGTTATGAAAAAGTTTTAAACCGGTTAATGTTGCTAATTCTTGCCCCACTGTCATTTTTCCAACTGCTTGTGGGCCAAATATTAATATAAGTTTCATTTATTTCCCTCCAATCTTTCTCTATAAACCATTACATAAAATTAAAAATAAGGCAGCCGATTTTAAATCGATTGCCTTATTTTTTATTCATAGTTTTAGTTCTATTCTTTTCGCATAGCTTCAAAAGTAATCATTTGATTTGCATTTGACGGTTCTTTTTCATAATCATATTCAGCAGAGCAAGTAATGTTAGAGAAACCTATACTTTCTAACAGAAGTTTAAACTCTTCTATTCCACACCAACGTACCGCAAAGCGTTGTAGTTCTGTTTGTACTAACTGTCCTTTACTCCACTTTTCATATTTCAAATATGATACAGTAACTTGGTTCAGCCAATCTATTTCAATTGATTTATTTTCTAATGTGATTCCGTCTCCACTCGGCAAAGAGAAAGTCGATGTATGAATTTCTCCAGTCTTCCAGTCATGCGGAAGCATAATATCTACGATTAATCGTCCATCTGGATTAAGATGTTCATAAAAACATTTCAATGCATTTATAGAATCCACACGATTTTCAATTAAACAAAAAGATCCAGTAGGAATGATAATTGCGTCATATTTATGCGGAAGTGAAAATTGTTGCAAGCTTCCTTCATATAAATTAGGATGTAAGCCTCTCTCTTTACAGCGCTTACGGCAAGAATCTAGCATTTCAGGTGAATAATCTATCCCATCCACTTTAAAACCAGCCTCTAGAAGCGGAATGATGACACGCCCTGAACCTACTGCAGCTTCGAGGATTCTTCCTCTACAATCTTTTAAACGTTCTTTGTAATACTCAATATCACCATTTAAAGAATAACCGACTGGTTTTGTGTAATCATACAGTTCCGTACAAAGTGTACTATAAAAGCTAAACATTTATTTTCTCCTCCGTTTTTACGTACGGAAGATTTCAATTCAACTAATCTTCCTGTACCTCTAATTTTAATGATATTTCGAAAGAGCTGACTGTCATAATATATCACTCACTTTCCATAGAATATAATGATATTGTATTACATAACCTTCCAATTTGAAATATAAAAATTAAAAATTCAGACTACAAATTAAAGAGCTTACTTTAGTAAGTTCTTTAGAAAAAATATTTATTTCACAATCGGCAATGTCACTTCACTTAATTTCACTGTAAGTTTCGTGCCAGCTTTCGGTCTAATTGTATAATCATAATCACTTGCAATTAAAACAACTCCGATTTGATGCCCCACTTTAAATACATAATCATCTGGCTGCATGTCCCATGTAAATGTATAATCTTTGCCCGGTTGAATCGCTGTTGAATTTTCTATACTCTTTAAGTTTTGTGGATCCATCCAGCCTCTCGTTACGATTTCCGGCTTCGCTCCTCCATAGTCAACAAGTAATGCTGTTAAATTTGATACAGATCGATCAATATTTCCTGTAATTGAAATCTTTGGTGTACCACTTATACGCGTATCTTTTTGCAGTACAGGCATTGTATATACTAATCGATTTGCTACTTCTAATTCTGGGTTTGCTACTAATTGGTTTGATTTCATTTGTGCATCATCTAAGACTGAGAAAACTTTATTAGCCGCTCCCATACTTAATGGTAAATTGACTGATTTATTACTTAAATACATACGGATTTTTGAAGGTACAGCCGCTGGATCTGGCCAATTTTTTATCTTTTGCCACGTTTTATTTTCTCGTTGCACATCAACCATTGGTTCATCCATAATTCCATTTTCAATTCCGTACAACCAATAATCTAACCATTTATTTTGTGTTTGCTGCCAGTTATTACTTGATGTCCCACCATGACCACCTTGGTGTAGCCACATTTTACGAGGAACATTATTTTCCGCAAGTGCTTCCCACCATTGCGCGAACTGTTTCGTCTTAACATTCCAATCGTTTAAACCATGAACAACAAATACACTCGCTTTTACATTTTTAGCATCTTTTACATAGTTACGTTTATCCCAAAAATCATTATAATTACCTGTTTTTCGGTCTTGTCCAGCCGTTAATTCTTTTATAACTTGTCCGCAAACTTCAGGATTTTCCCTTGTCAGTACTGCTTCTGCCATATTATCTGTATCTTCTCCTTGATATCCGCCTGGAGCAATGACTGCACCATTTGCACGATAATAATCATACCAACTACTAATTGCTGCGATTGGAATAATTGTTTTTAAACCTTCGACTCCAGTAGTCGCAACAGCATTTGGTAAAGTACCATTATAGGAAACTCCAGTCATACCTACATTTCCTGTAGACCAATTTGCCTGAACTTCCTCACCCTGTTCTGTAAATGCTTTCGCGCGACCGTTTACCCAATCAATAACAGATTTTGTCCCGAGTATCTCTTGTTCATCTCCAGTTGTAGGGCATCCATCTGATTTTCCAGTACCGATACTTTCGCCTAGAATAACTGCATAACCTCTTGGCACGTAATAGTTCCCATACGAACCAAGATTAACCGCTCCATACGGTTTTCCTTCATACGCATACAATTCTTCATCTACATTATATACAGGAACATCTTTTAATCCAGATCGATATGGACTCATTTCATAAATAACAGGAACTTTCACATTCGGATCTGTCTTTGGACGCATAACTTTTATCGATACTCTATCTTTCTTACCGTCTCGATCACTATCAACTTCTGTCTCTACATATAAATTTTCGATAATAGCTTCATCGAGAGAATAAATCGGCTTTGTCATCCCATTTTCTAATTCAATTTTCGTATTTTTAATCTCTTCCTTCTTCTCTGCATGCACATTCATAGTAAAGCTAGGTATAATTGTTGCAGATAGCATTGCTGACAGTGTAATTGCCATTTTCTTTTTACTCAAAATGTTCCCTCCCCTTATTCGTTCTCTTTTACTATATAACAAAATAACTGAAAATTCAGTTTTATTTTTATATAAAAGTTGAGAAACTCAAAGATTTCTTATTAAGTAAAATTTAATGCAGGTATGAAAGTATTTTCCCGCTTCCTCCTTCTTTATAAAGTAAAACTTTAATCAGCCCTCACCAATTGGGCGTTTACGAGCAGCAGGGCCACTTCTTTGCTTTCGCTGAATTTTGAGGTGGGGTCTTACTGCCCGGCAAATAGCGGGATAAATAGAGAAAAAGACAACCGATATTTCTATCGCTTGCCTTACATTCCATTTATTATTTTTCTAACTCTTTAAAGGTATCTTTCAAGTCTTTATCAGATACCTTTATATCTGCATTTTTAAGCAGTTCTCTAGTAACTTGTTGATGGAATTGAGGATCTTGTATACGTTGCTGTTCTAATTCTTTACGAATATTCTCTTTCTCTTCCTCATACGGTTTAAGCTCTTTTTTATCCGTTAGCTTAATAATATGATATCCGAAAGAAGATTTAACAGGTTCACTCAATTGACCAACTTCTAACTTATACGCAGCATCCTCAAATTCTTTCACCATCATACCAGGTCCAAATTCAGATAGTTCCCCACCTTTTTCTTTAGAACCTGGATCCTCTGAATATTGTTTAGCCAATGCCGCGAAATCTTCGCCACTATTTAATTTTTCTTTAATTTCTTTTGCTGTCTTTTCATCTTTTACTAAAATATGGCTAACTTGAAGCTTTGGCTTATAATGATCTTTAATATCTTTTTCCGTTACGGTTGCTTTAATAGCTTTTTCAAAAGCAAAAGTAAGCTTTAATTTCTCTTTCAACTGATCTTCATTTTTCACACCATTAGATTCCATATATGTATTAAAATTATCGCCCATCTTGTCTTTTAATTCTTTTAGTTGTTTCGTTACCTCTTCATCCGTAACTTTATATTTATCATTTAATACTTTTTCTACTACCATTTCAGATAAATTCTGTTTACCGTAGTTTTCTTTTAATTTTTTGTTAAAATCACTTTCTGAAATGCTTCCTGATTTTGTCGTTACAATATTATCTGATGAACCACATGCAGATAAAGATAACGTCATACCCATTAAAATGCTACCAATTACTAATTTCTTTCTTTTCAAATCTGAATACCTCACTTCATTAAATTCAAATATAACTATGTAAATATAACGTTTTCCTGTGAACTTCACGTGAATTTAATGAAAGTAGAACATTTGCTAATTCTCCATTTAATACATCAATTTTGAAAATTATGGTGATTCATCCTGTATCGCTAATCTCTAAAGCTGCAAAAAGGACTAATATTTTCATTAGTCCTTTTTCACATTTATATAAAATTGAATTTCTCTATCTATAGAGGAAACTCCATATTCAAAACCATGCCTTTCTAAAATACTTTTCACTATCGCTAGACCTAATCCTGTACCTGATTTTTCTTTACTACGAGAAGATTCTAGTACATAAAAAGGCTCCCAAATTTTCTCGATATCCTTAATTTTATCCGTAGGAATGCCATTTTTTATTTGGAAATATATACTTTTATTTCTATCTTCTAATGTAATTATTATGTTTTGATTTGCTGTATATTTTATCGCATTAGAAATTAAATTTTGAAACACCATTCTCATTTTATTTAAATCTGCATAAACGATTGTATCGCCCGCATTACAATTTACTTGCAAGTTAATTTCTTTCGAATCCAGTTCAATCTGATGCTTATCTAATATACTCTGGACCAGTGGTTCAATGGGGAATTCTTCTTTTTGTAAAATATCTCTTTCTAGTTTAGAAAATCGTAATAGTTCTTCAATTAAGTTTGATATTTGATCTGTTTGTTTAATAATTGTATCTACATAAGTCCCATCATCTAATCCATCTTTAATCCCCATAGAGTATGCTTTTACTAATGCGATCGGTGTCTTTAATTCATGCGTTACATCACCCATAAATCGTTTTAAATGTTCATTACGATCAGTTAAGTCTTGATGTGCTTCATGTAGTTTTTCACTCATGATATTAATACTATTGGCCAACTCTCCTATTTCATCATTCGTTTTCACTTTCGTTCTTTTAAACTGCAAATGTGAAATATCCTGAGCCACATCACTTAACTCTTTCAGTGGTGTCGTTATTATTTTTGAAAGTATCCACACAAGTAAAATAATAAGAAGGAGCGAGAAACATAGGATATATAAGTAAAATGTATTTAACGTATTTATAATTTCATTTGAATTCGCAATGGAAGTCCCAATTAAAATTATCGTATCATCTTTCGCAATATATTTAGCAAAAAAACTCGCTTTTACCTTTCCTTGATCGTACAGTTTATTCGATTGCCCTTCCGTCTTCACTTTCATAACTTCGTCTTTCGTAATCCAAAGCTTATTTAACGTTACTTTCTTTTTCGTAAGTTGCATGCGTAACGCGTCGTTCATAGCATCTTCTGACTGATTAATTGGCGTATACGCAATTGTAACATTATTTTCACTTTCAATTGTATGAATAACATCTTCTAAATCATTGACTGGCGCATTTTGTATTTGAGTTGTAAATTCATTTAAGTTTTCACGTGTTTTATAAATATTATATTTCGGCAGGAGAAAGTTAATTAATAATAAAGAAATTGTAAATATAAGAATAACGGTTAAAGAAATGCTGAGAAATAGCTTTTTCCCAAGTTTATTCACTTTGTTCCTCCAAACTATAACCCAGCCCACGATGCGTCTTAATAATATTTTCTCCAATTTTTTTACGCAGCCTTCTTACATGTGTATCAACCGTTCTCTCTTCTCCAAAATAGTCAAATCCCCATACAATGTCTAACAATTTTTTACGAGTTAAAATAGTTCCTTTATGATTTAAAAAGCATTTTATTAATTCGAGCTCTGTTTTTGTAATTTCTAACTCTATATCATTTTTATATACTTTATTTTTGGCGAAATTTATCTTTACATCTTGTACTTGAATAATATCATCATGCTGAATAAGTTTTTTCGCTCGTGTAATTAGTACTCCTGGATGAAATGGTTTTTTTACGTACTCATCTGCCCCACTTTGAAGCGCTGCTAATTCATCTTCACTTTCACTTTTCGCCGTAAGCATTAATACTTTTACGCTTGAATTCTTTTTTATTTCCTGACAGACAGTAATACCACTATGTTTCGGCATCATCCAATCCAAAATAGCTAAATCAATTTTTTCATCATAAAATATTTGAAGTGCTTCCTCTCCGTCTTTCGCTAATAATACTTCAAAGCCTTCTTTTTCAAAATAAGCTTTTAAAATCCTTAACATATCTTGTTCGTCATCTGCAATTAAAACTTTCATATTTTTTCCTCCATTGCTTTTAAACAAAAACCAATTGTATCATACAACATCTTTGTTACATGAATGTGACAGAAAAATATTTAAAGCTTTTGAGGGGATAGTAATGGTGAGGTGTTGTACTATGATAAAAAAAATCGGGGTCATTTCTCTTCTTCTATTTCTATTATCAACAAATGCGTTCGCAAATACAAATCAACAAATTGAAGTATTTGATTGTCAAAAAGAAATGGTCATCCAAAAACAATCTTTAGATCCAGTAATCCAAAAAGAAGCAGTTCAATACGCTAAATCAATTACTGGTCCATTTAAAAACTTAAATGTCGTTCCAAAAGATGGCTATATGATAAAAATCCCTTTATCTAAGCCGGTTTCTATTACTAATCAATGGTTACACACTACAATAGACGAAGTACTTATACTACTCCCACTAAAAGAAAAGCCTTATATTATGCTTTATGATGATGAAAATAATCCGCATTTTTATTATGTAAAAGGTAAACCAGGATTATTATTGAAACAAATGAAGGTTAAAACGTAATTGACTGAAAAGGAGTCACCTTATAAGCTAAATTTTAAAAGCTAAGGTGCTCTTTTTTATAATGACAATTTGGTAAATGAAATTATAAAAGTTGTTTCTAATATAAGGGTCGCACCTTCATATATATCAGCGATTTTTTAAGATATATCGACTTATCAACGAAAATACCTTTCCGTAGCTATTGTTTGGATAGCAATCTCTATAATACTTTGTAGTGACTTGATCCCTTATATAATCCCCCTTTCACAAATCCATTTGCAGTATAAAACACATCCCCTTGCTTCGTGTCAGTATGTAAAACAATCACTTCAAAATACTTTTCCGCATGACCTAATAGCTGGTTTAATAATAAGTTCCCTAACCCTATACGCCGATAATCCCTTAAAATATAAAATCTCCTTAACCGCCCAATCCTATTGTCTTTTATGTACGAATCTTTATTTAAACCTCCAACTCTGACTAACATATCCCCTTGGAAAATACCATATAAACATTCTCCAGTTTTATTGAATACATTTATTTTGTTTTTATATTCATTTATTAGCCTTATAAGGAAATTAAAGCCCTCTTCTTCACTGTCTTGAACGAGATGACTGAATTCATATTCCATTAAATTTTCTATTTGTTGAATATGTATATCTTTCAAGTCCACTCCCCCTAAGTACGAAAATACATAAAAATGCTCGAGAACCATTTATTCTGAGCATTTTTATGCTTATTACTTTATTTAATTCATAGTATGCATATACTTCACTTCATATGTAAATCGATAATACAGTCGATTAATTTTATTATGAAAATATAAGAGTCTTGTTACAATCTAGTGTGTCGTAAGGCTCTTTAAAGTTGTTTAATTCTTATTGAACTAAAGCATCTGTTTGTTTAAGTGTATACATTCACCATTTATAATTTCTCTCAAATATACTATCAGTTTATATATTCCTCATTCTTCTCTAACAGGTTCAAGATAAATTATAATTTGTTAATCGATATGTTTGTGTAACCACTGTTCAAATATCTTTAACTGTTCTTCGGTATGAAAGTAATGTTCACCCGTCTCCATAACTTCTAATTCACAACGATGTTTTTTTGTAAAATAGTTAATAGTTTCAAGTTCACACAGTTCATCCTTAGCTCCGTACATAATATATGTATCTGTATTCCATGTACTAATAGGATGCTCTTTTACATAGCATAAATAATCCCAATATAACTTTTGACCAATAGGTGTCTCTATAGTCATTTCTTTTTGCAAAAGCTCCGGTGTTACATTAAACCATTTCATCATATTTTCAATAATTCGTTCCATATTAACTACTGGTGATAAAAATAATGCCTTTTTTAGCACATCATTTTGATAAGCTAAAAGACTAAAATACGCCCCCATACTACATGCAAATACGTTTATTTCTTTCCAATGTACTTTTCCATAGTTCATAATTATAGATAATTCATTAACACAAAACTGTACTTTACAAGGAGTGTTATCATTTTTTCTTTCTCCATGCTCAGGTAAATCAAAGCTTAATACTTGATAACCTTTTCGATTGGCTTCTTCAGCTAATATTTGAATAACTGCATCTTCCTTATTTGACATATTTCCATGTACTGCAATAAAAACTTTTTCACTCTTCTCTCCCCACAAAACCGCAGGAATATTACTAATTTTAAAATTATTTTTAAGCATACTCCCTCCATAAAATAAGACATATAGGACTTGGAAAAAATGCACACACTTTATTTATCTCTGTACAGCAGGCAGTATCCGCTTTAACTCTATTAAATCATCTATTACTATATCAGCGTGAGCAAGTTCATCTTCTTGCGCAAAATCAAAATTGCACCCAATTGCAAGTAAACCGTTGTCTTTCGCTGCATTTATATCAGATAGCCGGTCACCAACTACCGCTGCCTCTTTTATATCATATTTGTTCATAATACTTTTAACTAAGTCACCTTTATTTAGCGATTGTATTTGTTCAATACTAAACGTTTCTGTCACCCACTTGTCTAAAGCATAATACGTTACGATTGCTCGTAAATATTCTTTCAAACCATTACTAGCAATGTAAATTGAACAATTATTTTCTTTTATATATGTAAATATTTCTTTTACATTTGGATATAAAGCGCCTTTTCCGCTTTTTATGTTTTCAATTAGTCTATCTAAAAAATATGCATCTGTTTGTTCTCTTATTTCAATAGAATGGTCCGGTAATAAAGCTTCCCAAACTTTCGGTAGCGGCACACCCATAATTTCACGGTATTTTTCAATCGATGTTACCGTATCCCATAATTGAAGTGATCTTAAGTGATCAAAAGTATCATCTAACGATAATTCTAAAATTTTATCTGTTTGAAATAATGTTCCATCCATATCAAAAATTAATGCTTGTAACATTCCTATCTCTCCTTTTGGACTATAGTTTTACCAGATATATTTTTAAGCATCTCAATAATAATTTCTGAGCAATAATTCGCAGCAGTTTTCGCGAAGTCATCATAAGAAACTTGAGCTTCATCATCTGCGCTGTCAGAAATACATCGTATAACAAGAAACGGTATATCATTTATGTAGGCGACATGTCCAATTGCTGCCCCTTCCATTTCTGTACAATGAGGTGCATATTCATCTATTAATTTTGCCTTTAACTTTGAATCTTCAACAAAACATTCACCACTTACAATTCTTCCTTCGTGAGCTTGAATATTTGAACTATTACTGTTACATGCTTTACGTGCTAACTCTATCAATTCCTTACTTGCAATAAACTCCTCTTGAAACGGGAATAATTTTTTCATTTGATTTTTACTTACATCATGATGGGTAACGTTAGTTGAAATAACTAAATCGCCAACTTTTACACCTGGATGTAATCCACCAGCAACGCCCGTATTGATGATAGAGTCTACATTAAATTTATGAATTAATGTTTGCACACATGCAGCAGCATTTACTTTCCCTACACCAGAACGTGTAATAATTACTTCTGTTCCCATGAATTCTCCAATATAAAATGGCATTCCCGCAATTGTCTGTTCTTCTTGTATTACTAGCTTTTTTAAAAGTAAATCTATTTCAATTTGCATTGCTCCGATAATGCCGATTCTGTTCATGTATGTAGTCCCCTTTATTAATTAATCCCTTTAATCCTCTCAGACATAACCGATAATAAAAATTTCGGAAGTACAAGTTGTCGCTTTAATCTTTTCGGCTGTGAGAGTAACCTATACAGCCATTCAGTTCCAGTATCCCTCATTATTTTTGGTGCTCTTTTTACAGTACCAGATATTATATCAATCATACCTCCGATACCAATAGATAGCGGAACGTTTAATGTTTGTATGTTTTCATAGATGAACTCTTCTTGTTTTGGTGAGCCTAGTCCTACGAGTAGTAAATGCGGCTTGAACTGCTTAATTTTCATTTTTATTTCTTCTATTTCTTCACCATTTACAAATCCATGCTGTCCTTTAAATTGTGCTCCTGGGAACTGCTCATTTAATTTTTCTAATGCCTTTTTATTACTTTCTGGCGCAGCTCCAAAAAGAAAGACACGATATTCATTGTCGTTACAATATTTTATTAAATCGTGAGTTAAATCCACCCCAGTAACACGTTCTTTCAAAGTTCCTTTTAATATTTTCGAGCCAATTATGACACCAATCCCATCCGCTGTTATTAAATCCGCAGATAGTAACATCTTTTTAAACTCCTTTGATTTTTCCGTATTTTCCTTTGCAGACATAACAATTTCAGGATTTGCAGTTACTACAAACCTGGGTTTCTCTTGTTGTTCATGTAGCCAACCTTTTAATAAACTTATAGCTTTTGCATATTCTAAAGTTGAAAAAGGTATACCTTTTATAAACTGCTGATCCACTGTACTCTCCCCTTACATAAGCTGCAAATATTTATCAATGTCTTTAGAAATTTGAATAAAAGCTTTATTCCAAAATTCATAATTTCTTATATCTATTTCAAAATGTTTTTTCATAAGCTCCTCTACTGGAGCCTTTCCTGTTTCTCGTAAGAACTCTTTATATTTCGAATGAAAAGTACTTTTACCTTCTTGAGCTATTTCTAATAAGCTAAAACTTACTAAATATCCAAATGTGTATGGATAATTGTAAAAAGGAACATCTGCTATATAAAATTGAATATATTTCATCCATACAAACGGCTGGTATTCACTTAAAGCTTTTCCATAAGCTTCTTTTTGTGCAATTATAGATAATTTCTCAATTTCATCAGCACTTAAAGGACCCTCTTTACATTTTTCATAAAATGTTTTTTCAAACTGATACGATGCTCGTATTGCCATTACATAATTAAAACTATTTCTTATTTTCCAGCTAAGTAATGACTTTTTCATATCTTTACTATCCGTTGTTTCAATTAGATAATTTAAGAGTACCGTTTCAAAGAAAATAGATGCTGATTCAGCCGTACTCATTGGCAAGTAATCATCTAAAAAAGATGTAGATTGTTCAAAACTCATATTATAAAAATGCCAAGCATGTCCTAATTCATGAGCGAGCACTCTTACACTATCTATACTCCCATCATAACGAATGGAAATTCGCGATTCTTTCTCACTGAAAAATGGAGCACAAAACCCACCTGGTGGTTTATTCTCTCTCGGTTCAGCATCTACCCAACCACTTTCTATCGCATTACGTGCAAATTCTGCTAATTCTTCATCAATATTCTTACATGCATCATAAACGTTTTGTATTGCTACTGAAAAAGGAATCATGACCTCATTACTTTCCTTTACCGTCATAAGTTCATGCCATGTAATTGAAGCTTTTCCTTTCTTATACACGTTTAAAGCACTTACTAATTTATCAAGGTTTTCTTCTGTCGCATTCCGCATTTGGAATAATACAGTTTCTGAAATGCCATTCGCATGAAAAGATTGTGTTAAAATCTCTCTATCTTCTATTTCATTACTCTTTGCATTACGCAATCTCCCTATTTGATTTAATACAGTAGCAAAGATTTCTTTTTCCTTATGTAAAGTACTTGTAAGTAACTCGAATACTTCTAATCTTTCCTTTTCATTATCACTATTCATTGCAATAGTATTTGCTTGTCCAAAGGATAATTGTCTATTATTGCGCTCTATTTCTATCCTATCCCGTAATTGTATGTACATATTTTCCCACGCATTAAGCTCATCTTTTATTAACTTAGTATTATCTGAAGTTTCCACTTCATTATGTTTTATTACTTGCTGTAATTCATTTTTTAGTTCCTTCACTTTCACGGTCAATTTAGTAAGGTCAGATGGTACACTTTCTTCAACTGATCTACAGTACAAATAGTATTCTGCTTTTTCAATAGCTTGTATTAGCTTTGAAAGAACCTCTACATCTTTTGTTACAAAATATTGCTCTTTCAACTCCAAAATCGGAAATAGAATATCCTCATTCGAATACAATCGATTTAAATCCCATCTAGCAATTTCTTGCATTTTTATAGCCACCCCTATTTTTACAAATAGTTACAGATATTTCTCCCCACACAATTATATATGAAATGGCAAAATTTCGATATCTTCAAATATTTAAATTCCTACAAATACATTCTTATTTATACTCTTTTCTTCTACCATTAAGTATCATTCCACATATAAAAAATACTCCCTCTACAAGAGAGCAATTCATATAGGAAAACTTCAAAAATTTTATCTTCACCAATACCATATCGACCGGTAATCACAGATTAAAGAAAAAAGGATTGATCAAATGATCAATCCTTTACTCTACTTCATTTAAGAAAAATAACGTTATAACGCCAGGTCCTGTATGTGCTCCGATTGCTGCACCAATTGTATTTACGATAAATACTTCACAACCGAATCTTTCCGTAATTAATGATTTTAATGCTTCCGCTGTTTCTAAGTCATCACCATGAGTCATACCGATTGTTTGACCTTTAAGGTCTTTACCACGTTCTTCCATAATATCAACAATTCGGCTTAATACTTTCTTTTTCCCTCTTACCTTTTCAAGTGGTACAAGTTTTCCTTCTTCCACGTTTAAGATAGGCTTAATGTTTAGTAAACCACCGATAAAACCAGCTACTTTACTTAAACGTCCACCTCTAACAAGGTACTGTAAGTCAGCTACAGTGAAGATGTGCTCCATATGGTTCATTAGAAAAGCGACACGGTTTAAAATATCTTCTTTTGATGCGCCGTCTTTTGCCATTTTAGCAGCTTCTAAAACGACAAGACCTTGACCAAGCGAAGCGCATTTTGTATCAATAATTTCTAAATCTAAATCTGCATATGTTTCTTTTACTTCCTCTTTAATGACAACTGATGATTGATATGTACCAGACAGTTCAGATGAAAAAGCTAAATATATACAAGGATTACCTTCTTTTGCATAAGAAACAAATTTTTCTTGGAAAGTTTCAAGCGAAGGCAATGACGTTCTATAAACAGCGCCTTCTCTCATTTTTTGCAATAATGTAACTGACTCTAATGTTACTCCATCTAAATACTCTGTTTCTGCTTCATCATATACACGGAGTGGAATTAAATCAATATCATATGCTTGCAGCAATTCTACTGGTAAATCCGCCGCACTATCCGTAATGATTTTAACACTCATTTTTAAACCTCTATTCTGTTATAAATATAAAATAATAAAATAAAAATAGTACTTTTAAATTATATACGTAAAACTTAAATGAAGAAAGGAAAACACTTTATATTGTATGCACTATTCTTCAAAACTTGAACTATTAATGAAAATGATTCTATTTTAAACATCCTTTTCTTATTATTTTTCTATAACACGAGTAATTTTATAAGTATTTTGTATCAGTATATTTTACTTCTTTAACTTAATATTATCTTTTCAAATTTATACTGTTTAAAATTTAAAAGCCAAATCCAATAAAGGAAATGGCTTTTAAATTTTCGTAAAATAACCAAACTTTATTTTCCATCACATTGTTTGTTTACATTCATACTTTGGTGATGTTGAATATTAGTCCAGTTATGATAAATATTTATAGCCTGTACTATAATTAAAACAGTGAATATTTACCTGTAAGATGCACTATATCTAAAAAAGGTTAAACATTTTATAAAATATTTAATTTTACTAGTAAAGCTAATAAAATTTGGAGAAGAATTTGAACATTTACTGCTATGTCTGTATCTGTAGTCGTAACTGTAACATTTCTAGAATTTCTAATAACAGTTTCTTGTTTATTAATTTGTTTAATAGATGATTTTTGAAACAATTCTTGTGCTACACGGTCAGCTTTTTCACTATCTGCTATAGAAATACTTATTATAACCACGATAGCTGCTTGTAATGCAGCTTGAATAGATAACGCAGCTTTTGTATCTGTAGTCGTAACTTCTACATCTGCTGAATCTACAATTGTAATAGATTCTTCAGAAATTTGGTAAGTTTTACTTTCTTGTGCTGCAGCTTCTGAAACGGTATCATTTTTAAAAGATGGATGAGGATTTGAGGAGTCTAATGCACTCCACCTTTTATTTTCATCTGAATGACATGTTTTTTTCATACATTCACCCCCTTTCAATCTAAATAATTATTAACTTGTGATTGTATTTCAGAAACAATACTTTTAATTTGCTGCTTTTTTTCTGGCGATAAATTTTTTAGTTTTTCTTCATTTATCCCATGCCTATTAAAAATATCTGAGAGTAAAAGGTCTATAATTATATTCTTTTGATCCTTATCAAACTTAAAGGAAGAAAACTTATTTAAATCATCCATTTACAATATTCACTCCTATCAGTTTTCTATAAAAATTTAGATTAACTACCAGCATTATATGTATTTAAATAAAAAATGCTTGGACAAGTAACTTAATCTTTTATTTTCACGGCTTTTTACTAATAAAATTAAAAAGCTGTCTTCTAATACGAAGACAGCTTTCCTTTACTTCACATATATAAGTTTTATTCACTGTTAAATAATAGGTTCACCTTTGTTATTGTGTAGTTTTCCACACTTAATTTCCCATCAATCTTGAATATTAATTCGGTCATAATGAGAAAGTCCAAGCTTGTACCACATATTACAACAAAAAATATTTACTTAGTGTGAACCCTTATAGCTAAATATAAATAGGATAGACACTTTATAAAATGTTTAGTTTAACTAGTAACGCTAATAAAATTTGAAGCAGAATTTGAATATTCACTGCAATATCTGTATCAGTAGTTGTTACGGTTACGTTTCTGGAATTTTTAATAAATGTTTTTTGTCTATTAATTTGTTTAATAGATGATTTTTGAAACAATTCTTGTGTTATTTTATCTGCCTTTTCACTATCTGCTATAGAAATACTTACTACAACCACAATAGCTGCTTGTAACGCGGCTTGGATAGATAGTGCAGCTTTTGTATCTGTAGTCGTAACTTGTACATCTGCTGAATCTACTATTTCAATATATTCCTCAGAAACTTGATCGATTTCATCTGTTTGTATAGCTTCTTCTAAAAAATTTGCATTTTTACTAAATGAATAAGAATTCACTGATTCGGAATCCTGTTTTTTTGGTTCAGAACCCCGATTTAATGGATCACGTTTTTTCTTTCTTCTACAAACTTCACAATCACACATAAAATCACCCCTTTTAGTCTAAAAAATTAGCAATATAAAAATATTGGCTAACTACTAGCATTTTATGTATTTTAAAAAAAATTGTTTGGACAAGTAACTGAATTTATATTTTATTTCTAATTCTTTTTTGTAATAACAAAAAGCTGCCTTCTAATAAGAAGACAACCCTCTTTTATTTCACATTTATATAAAAGACCCATACTTAAATACACTTAACTTCATATGATATATTGCATCCTTTCTTTTTAGAATGAGTAGTCGTTACTGAAGGGCACTTTTCGAAGTGCTCTTATCTTTAATCCCCCTCTTTTTCAGGAAGAATTTTTTTTACTAAATCCTAATATGATTTGTATCACTAGGGCTGGCGATTACCACATTTCCTTAATAGCTTCAATGAATACAGTAGCTACTAATTAAAATAACCCTATGATTTTCTCTACACTTAAACAATCGTACGTTACCGAACACATAAACTAATTTTTATTTTGACTATGTAACACTAAATTCACAAGATTATTATCCTATGTTTGGTGAAGCCATGATTTCAATGCCAGCAATCCCACACTTTTAACTAATAACTTAAACAAATGTGCTATCTCAAGGTTCTTTTGATATAGTATCTTATGTTCTATATAATGAAGAGAGCGCTAGTATTCCGAAGGAGGATGTATATGAGTATTCAATTGGCCACATCTAACGATTTAGAATGGATTAATAACCAATATGACTCAATAGGATTTGTACGGAGTGATTTAAAGAGAGATAAAGTTGCAATTATTACATATAACAACGAGTATGCAGGTGTTGGCCGATTAGTCCAAATAGATGAAGATACTTTAGAAATGGGCGGAATTTTTATTCTGCCTCAATTTAGAGGGCTACAATTAGCTGGTGAGCTTGTTTCATTTTTAGTAGAAACTGCAAAAAAATCACAAATACAAAATGTATATTGTCTTCCTTTTGAGGAATTAGAAAACTTTTATAAGAAATATGGATATACTGAAGTCGATACTACGAAAGAAGCAGTCCATCCAATCATTCTAAAAAAATATAATTGGTGTTTGGAGAATTACGATAAACACGTTCTACTCTTCAAATTGTAAATGTAATAAAAAAATATATTCTCAATCGTTTTTCTATCAGTACTCCTAATTGGAGCTAAGGATTAATCAAAGATATTTTATCTCTCCTTTTATAAATGGCTGATTAAAACTCAATGTTCTGTCAATACTATAGGTAACATGATTGTATTTCTCCATTCCCCCTTGGAGAAGAGCAGTTAGCTTTTGCTAGCTGCTCTTTTATTTTTTCAAAAAGTCACATAAATATCTTTAATTCCAAACATTCAAAAGATAAAATATGATAAAATTGTTATGAAGATATTTACCAACTAATAAATACGCCCTAGACTTACGTACTAGGGCGTATTTATTTTTTAGTATGTAACTCCTTCACTCATCTATTATCTACAAAATAAGTATCATATGCCTTATCAAATTCATATCCTAACTTTTCTGCTAGTTTAGCAGATGTAGTATTCGCTGCGTCCCAGTTTGGATACTTTCCATTTTCTAAGCAATCCAATATAATAGCTGCACTAACTACAGTTGCCAAGCCCTCTCTTCTATGATTGTGATCAGTCGCAACTTCAATTTCAATCCCGTCATTATAAATACTATACGAGGATGCACCGCATACAACTTCTCCGTTATATAAAATGCTATAACCTATACCACGGTTTATATAATCTTCTACCGAATGAAATTGACTTGTAAAATCTTCAGATATCTTATGTAATTTGGGGCTATTTGCGATATGCTCATCTATTCTTCTTAACTCATATTCTTTTGGAAGTGTTGATATAAAAGATTGTAATTTTGAACGATTAAAAACTTCTGGATTTCGTTTGAATTTATAACGTAAAAACTTATCTATTTTTCTTTCATGGAATGTTTCTAAGCGTTGTTTCCACTCTTCACTATTTACGATAACTAAAATTCTTTCTGGAATATTACGTAATAACTCTTCTGTTTCTTTCGTATTTGGGTCTCCAGCGTAAAATGTAAAAATCCCTACCGTAACTTGTGCTACTTTTGGATTTTCAAGGTCATTTACCCAAGCAGTACCCATATGCCCTTGTAAATAAGAAAGTAAAACAACGTTATTGAAATCCTCAAACATAGAAACTAGTTTTTTTCTTGTATGTATATTCGCTTCATATATCATTTACATTCCCGCCTTCTTTAGAATCAACTACTCTTAACATTTTCATGAGCGCTCCATAATTCGTATTCATATACATACCCACCTGTTCATCATAAAAGCAATTGACTATTAAATTAAAACTTCGAATATTTATAAAATATCAGTAAACATAAAATGATTATAACATCTACTAACTATGAAATGATCAACCTATAAAATAAGTCAACAATAAATATATTTCTTACCCGTTAACAAACGGTTTGAAGGACCAACATAATTAATTATGTAACAACCCTCAACAATAGTTTGAGGGTGCATTTAAATACATGTATTATAACTCATTTTTATAAATAAAAGATTCCGTCTCACCGTTCTTATATACTTTAGTCAATTTAACAACTGATTTGTACGTGTTAACGTCATCCTCTATCATTTTTTTATCTCTTCTATTTCGGCATCACCAGTTCCGCCCTCTATTTTTAAACAGTTCGAAATGGAAAGGTATCCGCTTGATGCCAATATAAAAATAAAAATCGTATCAGGAAAATTAATAAATAATAATCCGTAGTTTAAAGGGTCTCCAGCTGGATGTGATAAAAGTAATCGAAAACCTACCAGTTCAGGTACTTGAACAAAATCTCTAGAAACTCTCGGTTCACAACCCACTTACACTCCATCCCTTCTCTATATAGAATTGCTACTACATATATATGAGAAGAAAATAAGAAAAGCTTGGACAATATAACTTTAACGTAACATTATCGTTACCTACTCGTACATTTATATGGAAATTACACCAATTTTGAGTAAGGACACATAATTTTTACTATAAATACATATAACAATTTCATCTTTCATAAAAAAAACGTTATAATGAGGTGTAGCCTCTACGATTACGTTATAAAGGAGATTAAAATTATGGCTAAAATTAAAGTGTACCAAGCAAAAGAAGAAAATATGGATGCAGTAAAAAATATCATTGATGTTGAGGAACAAAACCCAACTACTGAAAATTTACAAAATCTATATGCGTGTGTATTAGATACTGAAGATATGGCATTGCCTGAATCATATATTGAAGAAGATATCTTAATTGATTCTATTGAAGTTATGGTTAACGCTTCTCAAAGCAAAGTAAGAGACTTAGGCGCATACGATGTAATCGAAGTTCAAAACAAAGGCAAGAAAACGCAAATTTTATTACTTGCAGACGAAGAATACGAAATTATCGAAGGCTAATCTAACACCGTACATACGAAAAAGCTCCTTTCCAATTGGAAAGGAGCTTTTTCATTACGCTTTTGATGTTTCACTCTTTTTATTCATTTGTTCTTTCTTAATTACCATACGCTCATTTCCCATAAAGAAAATGAATATGAATGCTAATCCAGCTGGTACCAATGCCCACATGAATGTTTGAACAATTGAACTAGAAAGAGCGTCAATAATTTTATCTAATATTTGCGGAGGGATTTGAGATCTTGCCGATTCTGATAAAATGGCTCTTGAATCCCCTAATTTTGTATTCATTTCCCCGCTCATCCCTTTAAATGCTTCTTCTAATTGATCTTGGAAACCTGTTCTTTGGATCATTCCGAAGATTGTAATACCTAGTGTCATTCCTAATGAACGAATGAAGTTACTCGTTGAAGTCGCAGATCCACGCTGTTCCATACCGAAGTTATGAATTGAAGCCATACTTAGTACAGAGAATGAGAAACCTACTCCAAATCCGATAATAATCATATAAACTGTTAATAATACACGACTTGTTTCTGGCGTTAATGTACTTAATAAGAATAATCCGATTAACATAATAACAGCAGAAATAATCATAATGTTTCGGTAGCTCAGCTTAGTCGTTAAAAATCCACCTAACTGCGCTGTTACGACTGATCCTAGCATCATAGGTAAAAGTAATAATCCTGAGTTTGTTGCAGTCCCGCCGTATACACCTTGAATGAATAACGGAATGTAAACAGTTGCTGACATAAATGCAGCACCGTAACATAATGCAATAATTGTACTCATTCCGAATAAGCGCTGCTTAAACATCTCAAATGAAATAATTGGTTCTTCTACTTTTCGTTCAATAAAAATGAATGCGATGATTAAAATAGCGAATCCACCAAATAAACTTAAAATAAAGCTAGAATCCCAATCATATTTTTGTCCGCCTAGTTCAAGCGCAAACATTAAAGAAACTACTGCACCAACTAAAGTAATTGCGCCAAACCAATCAATTTTTTGCTTTCTATGAACGCGTGATTCTTTATAAAAGAATGTAATAAAAATAAGTGCTAAAATGCCAAGTGGTAAGTTAATATAAAATACCCAGTGCCAGCTAATGTAATCGGTAATATATGCGCCAAGTAATGGCCCGAAAATACTAGATAATCCAAATACAGCTCCGAATAAACCACCCATTTTCCCGCGTTTTTCAGGTGGAAAAATATCAAAAACGATAGTAAACGCGATCGGCACTAATGCCCCGCCACCAATACCTTGAATGGCACGATAAATACCTAACTGTGTAATATTTTCAGCAGTACCACAAAGTGCCGAACCAATCATAAAGACAATTAAACCGAAAATAAAGAATCTCTTTCTACCATACATATCTGATAGCTTACCGAAAATCGGCATGCCTGCCATTTCTGCGACCATATAGGCAGAAACGACCCATACAAAGTTTTCAAGGCCTCCTAAGTCACCAACGATTGTTCCCATCGCCGTTACGACAATGGTATTATCCATCGATGCCATTAAAATACCTAGCAATAAGCCCGCCACAACAAAGCCGAGCTTATTATTCTTCTCAACCATATCTCTTGCTCTCCCTCATACTACTTATATTTGTTTATGTTCTTTTACGACTGCATTACCTTTTTGATTAAAACTAGTATGATATTCTACAACACTAATTTCACATCCAGGACCAATTGTGACGTTGTTGCCTCTTACCACTTCAGCGATCGTATGTTCTAAATAGATATCATCTCCTTCAACAATCGAAGTTTGGAGGCTCCCAGCATGACTAGTAAAAGGAATAAATCTCGCTTTTTTACGAACGGTAATTTTTTTACCACCAATTTCTCTTATCTTACTGCCTTCATAACGAAGTGAAATTTCAATATTTTCAGCATTAAGTAATCCATCACTTTCAAGACCACCAGTTAATGATAAATCTTCTACTTCAATATCTCCCTTTACATTTAAAGCACCTTTTACATCTACGAAATCACCTGAAAACTTTCCTTCAATATTTATCATACCTCTAACTTTTGTTTTTTCAATATGAGCATCACCATGAATTTGTGTATTACCATATACTTTTACATATTCCGCATCTACATTTCCTTGTACTTCGTTATCTCCATACACGACATAATTTTTCACTTTCATATTACCGCGTACATCACTCGTTCCGTACGTTTTAAACTCATTACAACTCATATCATTCGTAATTGTTCCTTCACCGCGAATCTTCACTTTATTATAATCTCCGCCTGCTGAATTACCAGAACCATTTACTGTCAGACTATGTGGATGTTCCATACTGATTTCTCCCTTCCGTTAAACCTGCTTAATTTCTTTTACATTTGCATTTTTATCAACAGTAAGAACACCAGTATATTCAATCAGTTCAATCTCACAGTTTGCTCCTACTGTAACATTGTTTCCTCTTACTGTTCTTATGTGAGCATAATCAATATCGATATTGTCACCTTCTAATAGTTCAGCTTCTAACTGCAAGCCAAACACTGTTTTAAATAGCCTACTAAATGTACCTGATCTATGTCTTACTTTAATCGTTTGACCACCAATTTCTTTCGCTCGACATGTACCGTGAATATTTATATTAATTTCATCTGCGTTTAATAAACCACCGATTGTAAATTGTCCTTCTGAAGAAAAAGTATCCACTTCACAATTACCGTCAATTGTAGCTTGACCATTGACTTTAAATTCTTCACCAGTGACATTTCCACCTATCGTACCTTTTCCTGCAATTTTCAAACTGTTTGCTTTTACATTTTGCGTAATTGTTGCTTTTCCATCAATTCGCATCGTTTCAGCATGAACTGTGCCATCAACTTTACCAGATCCGCTAATTCGTGCACTACTACTTTTCAAATTGCCAGTAACTGCACCGTAACCGTTACATTCAAATTGCTCACATTCAACATTTCCATTCACAGTTCCTTTTCCGTTTAATTGCACTTTATGAAACTCGCCGCCATTCGATGAACCGTAACCATTTATAATCAAATTATCTGTACGCATACTTTCTCCTCCACTACAACAATTTAGTTTTTAATGCTTCGGTATATTTCATAATCGCTTCGCGTAAAACGATTTTGGTGCCTTTTTCAAAAATTAAATCGTCCACGTTTGAAACTAATAAACATGTAGAAATCCCTAACTTTCGGACAATGATTAAGTCACAAGTTTTATGTTTAATTGCTTCATAATTTTCACGTAAAACTTGCAAGACCATTTTTCCTTCTTCTAAACTAATCTCTCCTGATTGTAGTAATTCTTCTAACATGTACACATAAAGAATATCTACAAATTGAAAATCTGCTCTTTTATTCGTTTGTTCTATGAAAAATTGTAAAACTGGTTCTGATGCAATCCCCTTGCGTAAAATGTCTTCCTTTGTTAAAAGAATTTCTCTCACACTCGGTGAAAACATGTTAGCTAGTTCATCAAGTGATAAATCCTCTTTCATCGTTTGGATTTTATCGATACGCTCTAATATCTTTTCTTTCGGAAAAAATGTCTCTTGACCTGTAAACGTTGATTTTCGTACAAACCAATCTTCCGGAATTAAATTTTTTCTTTTCCACCTATATAACTGTCCATATGAAATACCAGTTAGTTCTAATAAATCTTTTTTTGAAATTAAATCTGTACTCAACTGTATAACACTCCTTCCTGATAATAATGTAACATAACACTGTTACGCTGTAAATAAACTTTTATCACAAGTAGCGTAACAATGTGTAAAACAAACCTATTCCTACATACAAAAAAGGCTCTTACACACCTTATGAAAATGTGCAAAAGCCCTTATATATCAAGACTTAAACCAAATATTATAAAAATCAATCCAACCTTGTGAATTAATCATTATATTTTGAACTTTTTCATGTGTACTTACCTCTTGTTTATTACGATATAAAGGAATAATATGAATTTGACGTAACAAAGTATCCTCGATATCACGTAACAGTGTAACTCTTTTCTCTAATTCTTCTTGTCTAAAATAAGGAGACAACTTTTCATGAAAGTCCATGCTGCTTTGTCCATGAATAAAACTATTTTTTGTAAGAAACATATATAATAGACTATCTTCTATTCGTTCACTAATTGTGGCACTATCATGCA
The DNA here is from genome assembly GCF_038005805.1 of Bacillus sp. FSL R9-9497. Lineage (NCBI taxonomy): Bacteria > Bacillati > Bacillota > Bacilli > Caryophanales > Bacillaceae > Bacillus > Bacillus sp. FSL R9-9497. Next base: position 2,791,879 of record NZ_JBBOTY010000001.1, read on the forward strand.
TCATATCGGCCTTTTGTATCGTACTTACTTCCAATAGCTCTTCTATATCAAGAAAATTATTTTCTACACGAATCCCATATTTCGCACACTCTTTTTGTATCCACTGTGCATCTTCAACATGATCTCGTCCTGTAAATGTGTAGAGTTGTAGCACTTCATTATGATAAGTACTCCTTTTAATTAAACTTTCTACATCTTCCTCAATCTCTACAATGCTTTCACCTGCTAATATTAGTTTTTTTGCCACTTCTCCACGTTCTCCGCCGAGTTCTTGAACGATTGTATAACCATGAATGATGTTATATAACGCTTTCCGAAATAACTCATCTTGCATTGGTCCTTCTTTCGTAAGATTACATGTTATATATGTCACGTTCGACTCAAGCCGAGACAATTCTTTATTATGTTTTTCTTTATCTTTATACTGCGCCTTTACTAAAACATCGTATGTACCTACACCTTGTTCTACATTCCACAACTCAACACGATCTAAAAAAGGTCTTTCACGAAAATATAAAGGATGTCCTTCTAAAATGAACAGATTTTCATTACTTTTATATAATTGAAAAGGCCCGGTTCCAATTAGCCCTCCTGCTTCATCTTCATTCACGATAGAACACTGTTCTGCACTTAGCATATGTAAAAACATTCGATTTTCTGTATGTAATTGAATTTCGAAAACGTAGTCATCCACTGAACGGATACTTTCAACGTGTTGTAACATCCATGCGTGTGCATTATTTTCCAGCTTCATAAATCGATTCAACGAGTATATAACATCATGTGCAGTAAGTTGTTTTCCATTATGAAAGTGAACTCCTTTTCGTAAGTAAAACGTCCATATTTTTTCAGCGTCATTATATTCCCAGTGAAATGCAAGTCTTGGCTCTATAATGTTTGTATTACCGTCTACATACACGAGTGTGTCGAATATATGTTTTACCATATGGCATTCTGAGCGCATTGTAGCGTATACAGGATCTAATGTGATATCTAAATTCATTTGTACTTGCAACCGGAGTACATCTCTTCTCCCTTCAGATGTCATTTCAACCTTATGACCAAATATTGAATCCACCCAGGAATGATATTCTCCCTTTACTGATGGAAAATGTGAGCTATAGCGTTCCACAAATATACTTCCGCTTTTCACATCCCCTTTTTTCGTTATTTCTTTTCCTCTATCTAAAATTAAAGATATCGGGTGCTTTTGAAATATTAACTTAGACCGATTTCCTCTGCCGCGACCTGGAAACCACTTGATCCAATTTAACTCATCTAATTTTTTTATAATTAACTTACTATTGCGCTCTGTACAAAATAATGTACCAGATATATTTTGCACTGTTACTTCCAATCGTTCTCCCTCTTTTTTTCCTTTTCCATAAGCAATCCATAGTTCAATGTATTGATCTAAAATAAACATCATACTCCCCCTAAAAGGTGAAAAATCCTCCCTATAGTCTCTACCCTTTTTCCAACTCTCCTTTCATCTTATCATTTCAATATAGAAAGGAGGAATTAATATTGAATTATCTCTTACTTCGTTACAATAAACCTATTTTTATTAGATTGTGTGGTGAATTATTAACCCGAACGACTGAATCTATGTTAGCTCTCATTATGATTATTTACGTCAATAAAATGTTAAACGGCAATGTAATAATAACTATGCTAATTTTCGGATTACAGCCACTTTCAGACATTTTATTTACGCTTATTGCTGGAGGAATTACTGATAAATATGGCCGAAAAAAGATTATGTTACTCGGATTATTACTACAAGGTGTTGCAATCGGCAGTTTCGTTTTCGCTCAATCTGTTTTTATATTTGCACTGTTATATGTCATTAATGGTATTGGCCGTTCCTTATACATTCCAGCTCAGCGTGCACAAATTGCTGATTTAACAAAACAAGAGCAGCAAGCAGAAATTTTTGCTCTCCTACAAACGATGGGAGCAATTGGATCCGTAGTCGGCCCTTTAATCGGTGCATGTTTTTATAATACTCACCCAGAATATTTATTTATCGTGCAAAGTGTAACCCTTACGATATATGCCGTTGTTGTTTGGACCCAGCTCCCAGAAACCGTTCCACCTATGAGTAAGTCGAAACAAACAGTTGAGGCAAGTTCACCAAAGCAATTTATTTTTAAACATTATGCTATATTCGGTCTTATGGTTTCTACACTCCCTATTAGCTTTTTTTATGCACAAACTGAGACGAATTATCGTATTTTTGCAGAACATGTATTTCCTAATCTCGTATTCATACTCGCATTTATTTCAACATGCAAAGCCATTTTGGAAATCATACTACAAATCTTCCTCGTAAAATGGTCTGAACGATTTTCTATGGCGAAAATCATCCTTATTTCTTACGCCTGCTATACAATAGCTGCAGTTGGCTTTAGTTATTCAACGACGATATTGTCGTTATTCTTCACCTTACTCTTTTTAGTCATTGGAGAAAGTATTGCTCTAAACCACTTATTACGATTCGTTTCAGAAATTGCACCTCACAATAAACGTGGTTTATATTTTTCAATTTACGGTATACACTGGGATATATCTCGAACGTGCGGACCAGTTATTGGTGCAGTTTTATTAAGTAAGTTAAATGGAAGTATGCTGTTTTATATTTGTGCTAGTTTCTTATTAATTGGAGGTATTGTTCAAGCACTGTTTGTTCAAAATTTAGAACGTAAAAAAATCACGAACCAGCCTACACATAATTTATAGGTTACTACTTTTTCAGTAGATCAATATTTCTTATTGGATGAATATTAAAAAACAAAAGTGAAGTATTTCGCGTATGAAAGTATGTTTTATATGGCAGGAGACGTTCCTTATTTACAACTAAAAACACCTCATTTAAGGAAAGTGAGGTGTTTTTGAAATCACTTAATTTCTTATCCTGCCATTTTATTAATACTATCCTCTGGTGAAAATACAGAAATATGATCTACCTTACCAGTCGATTTTGGAATGACAAATTTCAGCTCATACTGGTTATTTACTTTGTATACATATATTTTATCTTCACCATTCTCTTTAACTGAAGATGGTTTTCCTAATGCTTTTTCAATTTCTTGTAATGTAATCAATTTTAGTTCTGCATGATATGAGCGTACATCAAAAACTTGTGACCCTTTATTAAATCCGAAAACAATATTTTTATTTGTAAAAGTTGCGTACATTCCGTTCCCTGCATATTCGGTTTTATTTGCTTTCCCCCACGCTTTTTCAATTTCTTCAATATCCCCTGTATGGGCTCCAAATGGTACATTAGGTACTTTTCCTTCTTTTGCGAGTTCAAACAAATCTTTAACGTGGTTAATTGATTTTTGATTAAGTGTTCTATTTTTCGAATCTGGGTCAGGCGATGGTTTTGTTGTTTTTTCATTGCTTGGTTTTGCTTCAGGATTTTTCTGTTCTTCTGAAAAATTACTTTGTTCATTTTTATTATTTTCCGAGGTTGGATTTGTTTCCTTTTTTTCGTCTGTCTCTTTACATGCGGCTAGCGCAAACATACATGTAAACACCAAAAATAACATAACTATTTTTAAATATATTTTCATCATCTTTACCCCCTATTGCATCTTATTCATTTCGTTAACCAACCCATTACACTACTTTTCAAATTATGTTTGTTCCAAAAAAGTCAGTGCTTCACTCTCTCCAAAAGCTTGTACAAAATATATTACAAAAGCTGTTTCTAAAAAGTAACCAAGTCTGTTATATCCGAAGTAACTACCTCCTGATAAACGAAACCATTTTCATCTCCTTATTTAAACCTTCTCTTCTCAATGATAATATCCTCTATCTATAACTTAAAACATGCTCTCACAACAGCTCCTTGAAACAGAAAAAAACCAGTAGGAAGTGATTACTCTTTTCCTACTGGTTAAAATAAAATTATACGGTAAATCTTAGCTTCTTAAAAAATGTAGCGATAGTATTTTTTACAGTTTCAAAATTATAAGCAAACGTGTTATCTCCACTTAATGATGAAATACATGTTAAAACTGCAGCTTTAATAAAAGCTTTTACATCTACAAGCATAAAATTAGCCTCCATGAATTTAATTACAATCATTATAACAGGTGTTTTACGATGCTAACATGAAAGTAATAAATAAATTTCTATTATTAATTTATCCCGCTATTTGCCGGGCAGTAAGATCCCCACCTCAAAATTCAGCGGAAACAAAGAAGTTAGGTGGGGGCCCTGCTGTCCGTAAAAGCCCGATTGGTGAGGGCTGATAATCAGTGGGGATGAACACCCCACTGATTAAAGTTTCACTTTATTTAGCTCACAGTACACCATTCCAATGTCATATAAAAAAGCTGCCCAAAAAGGGCAGCTTCAAATATGTATATTACACTTCGATTGATTTACCATCTTCAACAATATGATAAAGTAAATGCGCTAAATGATGAATTGGACCGTATTCTTCCTCTTCCTCATCTGTTTCACCTTGGAACTCAAGATCGTTTAAGTACAGTGCTAAAAATTGATAGTATAGTTTTAAATCAAATCCGTAGCACGCAGTTGGCTCTTCATGATCACCTTCGTATTGTAACATTAAGTATTGATCGTTTCCTTCTGCATCTTCTGCATCAAAGAATACGAAGAATCCAACGTTTGTATCTAAATCAAATAGATGACGAGTGCCTTTTTCTGTTGCTTTGTTAAAGTCCTCTTCACTTAATTTATGTACTGTTGTCGCTTTAGCATTATCTTCTTGATGGAAATTTACTGTGAATGTTTTCAATGCTGACACCTCCTGATTGTATAATACTAGCATAACATATAAAAAGGACTGCTTACAAATGTAAACAGTCCTTACATTCATTTTCGCATTGCTCGTAATAAGAAGCTTACGATGAAAATTAAAATGATCGCACCGATTAAAGCTGGAATAATTGCATATCCGCCAATGACTGGACCAAAACTACCAAGTAATTTCGAACCAACCCAAGAACCGATAATACCAGCAATAATATTACCAATTACACCACCAGGTACGTCTTTTCCAGTAATTAAGCTCGCAAGCCATCCTAATATACCACCGACGATTAAAGACCAAATCATATAATAACCTCCTTTACATTTCACCAATCAAAATATAATTAGAAACAATTGCTTACCATTAGTTATGTGACATTTTTCATAAGTTATTCATGTTGTTCAACTTTAAGATTTTTGAGAATAATACACACAGATTAAACCTTTTTTTGAACTAACGATTTATCCGACTTGTTATTACACACATTAAGGACAATCTGGCTTCAATATTGTTCGCATAAACTCTTCTTTAAAAGCTGCATAGTTAAAACCAACAGCAATTCTTTGAATCGGCCGATCATCAAACCTTGTTGGCTCAGCTATTTTTCTAAAGTCTGCTACACTTTGGCCCCTAGTCACATCATTTGTCGTACTAATCCACACTGCCGATTTTTTATATTCGAAAATACTGTCATTTATAAACGAGATAAACGGTAGTAAATCGTGTATAGGACTTCCACCAATACCCGGATATTCTTTTTTATAAAAGTTCTCATAATAAAAATCAATCATTGGTTTAATGAGTTTCGCCTGTCCAGTTCCTTGTTTATCTATTATATTGGCCATTTCAGGTGTTATAAGCGCGCCCTGTGTTACATTTAACGGGTATATGCTAGCGTTTTTCGCATATTTCATAACAATATTTGCTGCAATTGGATCACCATAAAAATTCGCTTCAGATACTGGTGTAACATTACCTGGAAATAGGAAAGCGCCGCCCATTATATAATACGAACAAATACGATCCATTATATTTGGATACAATAAAAATAACGTAGCAAGCGTCGTTAGTCTCCCTGTCGCCACAATTATAATATCTTCTGGACAAGGTTCGATTAATTTGATTAATTCACAAAAATTTTCTCGTTTACAAATTCTCATCTCAGGTGGAATAATAGGACCTAAACCGTGATCCCCGTGGATTTCAGGGAAAAACAAAGGCTCTTCAGCTGTCATCGGTCTACTCGCACCTTCAATAATTTTCACTTGTGTAGCATAGTACCTTTCTAAAAAATAAACATTTTCCGTAACGATATCTCGTGATACATTCCCGTACTCAGCAACAATACCTAGAATATCTAATTTACATGTTTTATTTGCATAAATTAACGCTACGGCGTCATCAATACCAAAGTCTCCAAAAAAGATAATTTTCTTATTAACTATTCTCACCCCTCTTGAGCATAATCTACTATTATTATTATGTAAAAAAGACAAGGCGGTGAAACAGCGCAAACTAAAAAAGCCGCCTATTTATTGGCGACTTCAATCTTTTTATAAGACAAATATGCAAGTACATTTTTACTTGAATCGTATTTCGGGTTATTTCCTTTTCTCGGCTCTCTCATATGTGTCTTTTCAAATCCAGGAATGTCTGGCATTTTCCCCATAAATTCAAGCATTTCTTCCTCAGTACCTTCAATGCGTACACGAATCATTATAACTATTCCTCAATTCTCAGTTTCTCTGTACTAAGTATATCGTACTTCAGAAAGACTGCAACACATTTATCTTTTTAACGTTGTACTTTTTTTACATATAAACATAGCCATTTCAGTATAGAACGATTCTACTTTATTATTTTTAAATTGAATATTAAAATATCCCTTCATTTCGTTTGGTGCTTTCATCATACATTCTGTTAATTTTTCACGCTTTTGTAAAGGGACATCCATCATATTACACCACCAGTCAAAATCAAACTTCTTATCAAAAGTAAGACATGACTGCATTTGCAAACCGTTTTTTTCTAATAAAGTAAGCCATTCTGTCTTTTTTAGAGCTCGTTCATGACTTGGGTCACGCTTTTTTTCTATAAAATTATAAAATGTATCATATTCATTATTTTCTGGCGAAACATTATCTATTAAGATGAATAATCCATTATCCTCCAACGTACGATTTACTTCATAAATAAATTGAGCCGGACTCGTAAAATGATGGGCTGCAATCCGGCATGTAATTGTATCAAAAAAATGGTCTGCAAATGGTAAATTCTCTGCATTCCCTGCTACAAAAGATACATTTTCATGACCATTCTGCTTTATAAAAACTTTTGCTTTTTCTAACATCTGTTCTGTTAAATCAAGTGCAACTACTTCTTCAAACATAGGTGCTAACATATTTGCCACATGCCCGCCACCAGTAGCAACATCAAGAAGACGATTATTATGACGAGACTCAACTTGTTGAACTACATATTGTAAATCCAGTCCTTTAGCATGTATTTTACTATTTACATATTTATCTGCATTGCTGCCAAACTGTTTTTTCACAAGCTCTTCTTTACTCATATTAGCATCTTCTTTCTATTGTTATTTACATATACGACTCATATAATTATTACAATTCTCTTAATGTATTTTCAAATCCTCTTTTCATCTCACTTCTTATCATATTACCTTTCATTAAAATAATATAATTTTGCATTTTATTATTAAACAAAAAAAGGCTATGGGAACTTCCCCCCTAACCTGAATAAATATTTACTACATTTTTATTTCTTCGTATATATCTATATAATATAAATCCTCTTTCAACTTCATAATAACATCTACTTCGTTATAAGTAGCCTCACGAGCATGTAAACCAAATTGATCCATACCAATCCATATCCACCCAGGTGTAAGATATAAAACATCTATATTAAAATAATCTAACTTAGTAAGCTCCGATGTAATAAATTTATCTTTATTAGCGATTTGTTTATCTATTAAACCGTATTCTTTCCCATTTTCAAATAGCGATATAAATTTCCCTACAATCGGATGTTCACGAACAATAAAATGATATTCTTTTTCTTCTATATTTACCACAATCAAACGAGAAACAGATAAATCAGGCCCTGAATTCGACATATTTGTTTATTCACCTCCTTATATAGGCTTCTTAAATATGATAACAAATGAATATTCAAATTAAGTTAATATAATGTAAAAAATAAAAAAGCTGATTTCTCTTTAGAAATCAGCCTTTATAATTTGATCAACTTTATTCTTTTACAAATTATTATAATGTTTCTTTTTCCTCATCATTTCCAGAAACTAAATTTCCTATAGCATCCGCTGTTACTTCCACTACAAATTCACAAATACCAGCTACAACTTCTCCAATTATTTCATCCATCTTTTTACCCCCTTATTTTATGTAACCTATTTGCATTATAGAAGAAACTGGTAAATACAAACTATCGAAAAAGGTGACATAAACCTTACAGAATTGTAAGCTCTTTCATCCCTTTACTTATCCCCTTTGAAACTCCAAGTATTTTTAGCAGACATATAGGCCATCATAATATGAAGCAAGTAATAATCTAGTGTCAGGAGGCGTTTAATATGTATTACGTAAAATTAATTAAAGGTCAATCTTTCTACGCTTTTGATCATCGTTTCTTAGTGTCTGAAGAAGAAGAGGTTTCAGAGAAAATTTATAATTACTTACGACGTAATGAATTTTTTGAAGTACGTAAAGAAGAATATTCTGCTTAATTACAAAAAGCATTAAGAAAAATATCATCTTATTGTGATATATTCTTAATGCTTTTATGTGAATTTCTTCTTTTCAATAATTATTGTTGACTCTATTAAATAATCTAGTATTTGTCCAAACTAATTATTCACTATTTTCATATTCTAGTATATGAGGAGGTGAAGAATATGACTCATATCATTGATTACCAAGCTACTCAACCTATTAGTAAAACTGGTGAAACAACTTTTGCAATCCCATCTTCTCCAAATAAAGCAATTTTAGCAAATTTGAAATTGCGAATTTCAAGTAGAGATTCACGTAATAATCGAGTAGAATTAATCGCTACAATTGGTATAGAAGGTATAACTGAGACTTCACAAGTTTTATTCCGAATTTTCCGTGATAATATTGAAATTTTTAATGCACAAGTAGGTATTGAATCTACAGATTCTGAACAATTCTATGTACAAACATTTCAAGCTATAGATCAAAACGTTAGCAGTGGAACACACGAATATTCATTAACTGTAAAAAACCTTACTAGTGGTGCAAGCGCAGAAGTTGTTGGCCCACTATCTTTTAGCGCTTTAGCTATTGGACAAGAGCGTAAATGTTGCTAAGTGAATCTAATATTTAATTTTGTACTTGAGAAAAGCGAGGCGTAGTTATACGTTCTTGCTTTTTTATATGTCCCCTTACTTTCTATTAGCTTTAATCATAAATTTTTTACGTTTTGATTCACTTATTTCATCAATTAACACATCAAATTTTTGACAAATCAAAAAGATTGAAATCCAATTATGAAACACGTAATATAGACTCTGACTCTAAAAAAGTTCGTATAAAAATACTACATAAATAAGGAGGTTTTATATACGCGTTTTTCATTTTAAAAGACGGAGAGGTTTTATGTTATGTGGCGTAATAAAAACGTTTGGATTGTTTTAATTGGGGAGTTTATTGCAGGTCTAGGATTATGGCTTGGTATTCTTGGCAACCTTGAATTTATGCAAAAATATGTCCCTTCTGATTTCATGAAATCAGTTATATTATTTATCGGACTATTAGCCGGTGTTCTAGTTGGACCTATGGCTGGCCGTGTCATCGATCAGTATGAAAAGAAAAAAGTTCTTCTTTACGCTGGGTTTGGTCGAGTTTTAAGTGTTATTTTCATGTTTTTTGCTATTCAATTTGAAAGTATCGCATTTATGATTGCATTTATGGTTGCTCTTCAAATTTCAGCAGCATTTTATTTCCCTGCATTACAATCTGTAATTCCACTCATCGTACGTGAGCATGAGTTATTACAAATGAATGGTGTACATATGAATGTTGGTACAATCGCTCGTATTGCAGGTACTTCACTAGGTGGAATTCTTTTAGTTGTGATGAGTTTACAGTACATGTATGCCTTCTCAATGGCAGCATACGCCTTATTATTCCTCTCGACTTTCTTCCTACAATTCGAAGACAAGAAATCAACAACACCAAGTAAACAAGCTGCAAAAGATAATAGCTTTATGGAAGTATTTCGTATTTTAAAAGGAATTCCTATTGCTTTTACAGCACTTATATTAAGTATCATCCCTCTATTATTTATAGCTGGGTTTAATTTAATGGTTATTAACATTAGCGAAATGCAACATGATCCTACGATTAAAGGGTTCATATATACAATTGAAGGTGTCGCATTTATGTTAGGTGCCTTCGTAATTAAACGTCTATCTGATCATTTCAAACCTGAAAAATTACTATATTTCTTCGCAGTTTGTACTGCTTTTGCACATCTGTCATTGTTCTTTAGCGATATAAAATGGATGGCTCTTACATCATTTGGTTTATTTGGGTTTAGTGTTGGCTGCTTCTTCCCTATTATGTCGACGATTTTCCAAACGAAAGTGGAAAAAAGTTATCACGGTCGCCTCTTCTCATTCCGTAATATGTTTGAGAGGGTTATGTTCCAAATCGTCTTACTTGGAACAGGCTTCTTCTTAGATACAATTGGGTTACAATATATGGTTCTCATCTTCGGAGTCGTTTCATTATTGATTATTTCTATTTCCCTTTCTAAGCAGAAACATTATGAAAAACAGCATTCACAATCTGCGAATTTATAAAATAAACAAAGAAGTATGGATCTAATATTGAATCCATACTTCTTTGTTTTATAATACGCCTATTTATTACGTTTATTGAAATTACCTAAAGGAGTATCCCCCTTTTATTTCGAATAGATTATAAAAAGTACTCTTTATAAAAGGAGTGGTAAAATGTCTGATGGCATCCAAGTATTTATTGTCCTGCTCTTTGCAATTGCTCTGTTTAGCATCCTAAACTTTTTAGCCATTTCCTTATCTGGACATAGTTTTAAAAAAAGAATCGTGGCAGGTTTCATATTTTTACTACTGACTCCCATTATCTTTTTGACTATCGCAACATTTGCTTCTATATTCGATGCAGGTACGTTAGCCTTTATGATCGCAAGCGTATATATATTAAATGGAATAGTAATTCTGCTTTCCTCTTTATTTATCCTCAAAAAAGACATAACATAGGCTATAGTACTAGCATGAATCTGACTTTACACTAGATTCATGCTTATTTAATTTCTCCTAAATTTTTATATGAAATTAAATAATTCTTTAAAAAAATTTAAACTTTATTTATTATAATATCCCTATCGTATTCGCACGTTTATTCAAATTTAAAAGAAAGGAGCACAAAATGAAAAAGGTTCTACTTACAATTCCTATACTAATCATCCTACTTAGTGGATGCAGCAATAACGATATATACGGTTCTTGGGAAGTCGTTGACAATAAAAAAGGTGAATGCCCTGTATATTATAAATTTGAAACAGTTGTCAAAAAAGAAAATAAAGAGGAAATTGTGCAAAATTTAGTAGAAATGCAAACAACAAAGAATAAAGACGATTTATATAAAGGCTCATTTGTCAAAAATTCTAATGTATATCACATTGATTATGGTAATTCATTTACATCGGACCAAACTTTAAAAGTTGCCGACGGTACATTAAATGTATACTTTTTGACAGCCGAAAAATTATGCACATATAAAAAGAAATGATTACATTTCAGAGGAGACGCAGAAAATATTTTCTGCGTTATTTCACTTTAGAAATCGTCCGCAAAAATAGCCCTTGTTTTCGTATTCTTTTTCATTCAAAACATGAGAAATATACTTAATAAAAACTAGAAAATACCTTAAGTTATATAAAATGAATTATATAATACACATTTCAATTAATATATCTACGCTATTTACATCGTTACTTTTCAAAATAGGCTAATCCTCCCTCTAAATTTATCAATCGTTTTAATTTTCATAAAAAAATGATAAAATGTAAACATGTGTTTTCAGAATAATTAAAAACGCAGAATGAAAGCACTGTTTTTAGGAGGGGTTTTGATGACTTACACGTTAGCAACTAGAATGAAAGCATTCCAATCTTCTATATTTAGTGAATTAGGAGCCTATAAAAAAGAAAAAATTGCAGCAGGTCATAACATGATTGATTTGAGCATCGGAAATCCTGATATGCCGCCCGCTGATTTTGTAAGAGAAACAATGGTACATACAGCGAGTGAAAAAGAGAGCTACGGGTATACATTATCCGGTATTCAAGAATTTCACGAAGCTGTAACTGAATATTACAACAACACTCATAACGTTTTATTAAATGCGGATAAAGAAGTTTTATTATTAATGGGTTCACAAGACGGGCTCGTTCATTTACCTATGGTTTATGCAAATCCAGGTGATATTATATTAGTTCCTGATCCAGGATATACAGCTTATGAAACAGGTATTCAAATGGCTGGTGCAACATCTTACTACATGCCTTTAACGAAAGAGAATGATTTCTTACCAGACTTAGAAGTCATCCCTGAAGAAATTGCCGATCAAGCGAAGATGATGATTTTAAACTTCCCAGGGAATCCCGTTCCAGCAATAGCTCATGAAGATTTCTTTAAAGAAGTAATCGCATTCGCGAAAAAGCATAATATTATCGTTGTCCATGATTTTGCTTATGCTGAATTTTATTTCGATGGTAATAAGCCAATTAGCTTCCTCTCTGTACCTGGTGCTAAAGAAGTTGGTGTAGAAATCAATTCTTTGTCAAAAAGTTATAGTTTAGCAGGTAGCCGTATTGGATATATGATTGGAAACGAAGAAATTATTCGTGCACTTACTCAATTTAAATCTAATACCGATTACGGTGTATTTTTACCAATTCAAAAAGCGGCATCTGCAGCACTAAGAAATGGCGCTGCATTTTGTGAGAAAAACCGCGATATTTATCAAGAACGGAGAGATACTTTAGTCGATGGATTCCGAACATTTGGCTGGAATGTCGATAAGCCAGCTGGTAGTATGTTTGTCTGGGCTGAAATTCCACAAGGATGGACTTCTCTAGACTTCGCTTATGCATTAATGGATCGTGCGAATGTCGTTGTTACACCTGGTCATGCATTTGGACCTCATGGAGAAGGCTTCGTACGTATTGCACTCGTTCAAGATAAAGAAGTTTTGCAACAAGTTGTTGAAAATATTAGAAATAGCGGCATTTTCGTCCTTGAAAAAGTAGATGAATTAGTTAAAAATTAGTTCCCACTCCCCTGCTTAACTTTAGCAGGGGTATTATTAATTGGAGGTACTTTCATATGCATATTAAAGACACGCTTCCCCATCGTTATCCATTTTTAATGATTGATAAAGTAACAAATGTAAAACAAGGTGAATCCGTTACAGGATATAAACTCATTACAAATAACGAATGGTTTATAAATGATAGTCAAAAACATATGCCTCATATGTTAATTGTAGAATCACTTGCCCAGCTTAGTGCATTTGTACATACAAGTGATTCTGAAGGACTAGGATTCCTCTCCTCTTTAGATGGAGTTGAATTCCACGGAAAAGCATATCCCGGTGATAAACTTGATTTACATTATGAGCTAACGCGCAATCGCCGAGGTTTTATTCTTGGTAAAGGTATTGCAACTGTAAACGACCAGCCTATTGTAACTATAGAAAAACTATTAATATATCAAGCAGATTAAAGTGTTCCTTATATCAGTTGGAAATATCTATTCTCAACCAATTAAGTAAATAGGAAAACATATTACGTAGTTAGGAGCAGGAAAATGGAACGTACTATCGGTATCGATGCTGGAGGCACATTAACGAAAATAGCTTATTTTAACGAAAAAAAGCTATTAACTTTTGAAAAATTTTATTCGCATGAACAACATAAAATAATAGATTGGATTAAAAACAACAATGGCATAAAACAAATATGTATTACGGGTGGTAAATCGAAACTATTACAGCATCTGCTTACAGCTTCATATAAAATAATAGAGCTAAACGAATTTGAATCTACTCTTGCAGGTGTCCAATACATATTAAAAGAAGAAAAACACACTATAAACAATTTTATTTTAACCAATATCGGTACAGGTACTTCTATCCATTATGTTTATAATGAACAATATATTCGCGCTGGTGGAACCGGAGTTGGCGGTGGGACTATTATGGGACTTTCAAAATTGTTAACAAATATAGATCATTTTGAAGATGTAATCCCTCTAACAAAAGTAGGATCTAGAAAAGAACTAGATATTACGGTTGGAGATATTTATAGTGGTATTCTCTCACCTATTGATAATAGCTTAACTGCTAGCAATTTTGGTAAAGCCGCTATTTCAGAATCGAAATATAATAGCTCAGACATACTTGCTACTATACAAGGACTTGTCGGTGAAGTCGTTACTGCATTAAGCCTTCAATTCGCTGAAACAAAAAACATTGAACATATTATTTATATTGGTTCGACTTTATGTAATAACGTACAACTTCAACATATTATGAGTAGCTACACCGAATATCAAAATAAAACACCAATCTTTTTACAAGATGGTGGTAATAGCGGTGCAATTGGTGCATTACTTCATGCTACGAAATAAAAAGCTGACTTTTGTCAGCTTTTAAAAAATGGCACTTCAAATTCAATAATTGATTCCCCATTCTCTCCAATTCGCTCCACGCTTATTCTATCAATCACACAATTTAACTTCCCATGAAAACTAGGAATCTCCTTCACTACTTCAGCAGCTAATTCGGCACTTTCTTTTCTTCCGACTGTTACATGTGGGATGTACGGAATGTCTTCTTTCAAAAATTGTAATAAAGGTCCTGTATACAGGCTATCATGTAGTTCTTCTATTTGTTTTCTTCCTCTATCAACTTCTAAAAACAAATAGTTTCCTACGCTAGTGATACGATTTGCAAACTCAATTTCAATTTTGCCTCCCCCTTTTGATACATTAAAAATATGAGATTTTAATTCATCATTTGAAATATTACTCTTAAACGGGAATACGATTGTTATATGCGGTGGAATTAATCCAAATAAAGGATCATGTTTATGTCTAATGTTCTCTATTTTATCGATGGACATGTTGTTTAGAAAAAGTAAAATTGTACGCATTTTTATCCCCTCAACTTTTCCTCATTATAATATGTATCATATTCTATGACAGCCTGCCCTTCAACAACTTGTTTTGCTTACCTATAAAAATAAAAAAACTTCTCAAATGAGAAGTTTTCATATAGCATGATTATTATTTTCCCGCCAAACTTTCCTAAACTTTATATAACAAGCAATTCTCCATGGAATAATATACGAGACAGCAACAACGTAAAATAATAAACCAATCGTTTGTTGATCTAAATCAACGATAAATTGTCTTGAACCATATCTTAAAACGACAAGTGCAATAAAAGTAATTAAAAAAGCTGCACTTTTTTTCGTATAAATATTCCCATCATCTCTTCGCTCATAATTTGTTAGTGCTATAAGTGGTACAGAGAAAAGAATCCCAATAAATGCTGCTATAGCCACTTGTAGTACAGCTGGATGTACGGGACCTAAAATCCATACAATACCTGGTGTTAAAAATAGTAATGGCCATAAAATACGTTTTCCCGATCCCTTTATTGGCTTATACATGGAGCGATAACGACGCCAAAATATTAGTAGTGCAATGCATAAAAAAACGGTTATTAATGAAGAAGTATCTCCCATTTACTCTTCCTTCTCCCCTAAAATAATTGTATTTAAATTGTATCTTCAAACGAAACCTTACGAATAAATAGAGCGCTAATTACAATATATATGCAAATAAGAACTATCGAAACTAATATGAAATTAGGTATTTCTAGTAACATTTTACTATTAATAAACACCAACTCTTTTATACCTATCCCTGCATACATTGTACTCGCCAATCCGAATAAAACTATTATACTAAAGGCCAATCCGAACCAATTAAATCTTTTCTGAACAATAGTTGTTGATTGGAATAAACAAGCTAATGTACTATAAAATATGAATTGTACAAAGAATTGTTCAATTGCAGATGCTCCTAAATTTACATGTTCTGTTTTATAAAATGTATCCTGTAAAAACAAAGCTTGAAGACATGAAAACAATGCTGATTGCAATAAATTAAAACATATTGAACCAATCAAAAATTGCAACCTAGTGACACCAAACGAGACGACTGTAGGAAAAATATCAAGTTGAATAAGAAACACGCTTATCACAATAAACATTACGATTACAATTGATGAATTATTGAAAATATCATGTAAAAATGCTACCTTTATTCCCTTTAAATCAGTTGCAGTCATTGTCCCTTTTATAAGTAATGCCACAGTCCAAAAGATAAGAATGGCTTTATACTGATATTTTATATGTAACTTCAACTGCTTCATTAACATCGTCATTTTATTTCACCACCAGTTATATGAATAAATAGTTTTTGTAATGTAATTCTATCAATTGATAACCCTTCTTTTTCAAGAGAGTAATAATCTTCATTAGAAAGTTCTTCCCATATAACAGAAATCCCCTTATTTCCATAAACTTCTCGATTTATAACTTTTTTATTAATTGAAAACTTACCTACTTTATCTTTTTTCCCTGAAATAATATGACCTTGTCGTAATAAATCTTCCACTGATGATTGAACAACAAGTGCACCTTCTTTTATGATGATTACATCTTCGATAACATGGGTTACTTCTTCTACTAAATGAGTTGATAATATAATTGTTCTTGGATGCTCACCATAATCTTCTAATAGTAAACTATAAAACAGCTCTCGATGTGCTGCGTCTAAACCGGTAGTCGGTTCATCAAAAATTGTAATCGGCGCCCTACTTGCTAATCCTTGAATAATTCCTACTACAGTTTGCATTCCATGTGATAATTTATGGTATTTGTCTTTCAAATTAAGTTGAAATCTCCTAGCAAGTTCTTCAGCAAACTCTTGATCCCAGTTTTTATAAAACATGTTACATAAATTAAAAATATTTTTTACTTTATCATTTAAATATGCAGCTTCTTTAACTCTAACAAAACAAATATTTTGCATTGCTTTACTATTTTCAAATACATTTTCACCAAATATTGATACACTTCCACTACTTGAAGTAATTTGACCTGCAAGTAAATTTAATAGTGTCGTTTTCCCTGCTCCGTTCCTTCCAAGCAAACCATATATTTTATGCTCTTCCAATGAAATCGTTACTTCATTTACAGCTATTTTCTTTTTATATTTTTTCGTTACATCTTTCGTTTCAAGTGCAATCATCCCTCTTTCCCCTCCTTCGTAATCTTTTGAATCATATCCATCAATTCATTTTTTGATATTTCTAGTACTTTCGCTTCTTCCCACACTTTAGGTAAATATTCAGTCATAAAAGTATTTTGTCTTTTTTTTAGTACGACTTCTTTCGCTCCCTTTGCAACAAACATTCCGATCCCTCTCTTTTTATATAAAATCCCCTCATCCACTAATACATTTACCCCTTTAGCTGCAGTAGCCGGATTTATTTGTAACATCTTCGCAAATTGATTTGTCGATGGAACTTGTTCTTCTTCAAGCAATATGTCTTTTAAAATATCAGATTCAATCGTTTCTGCAATTTGTAAGTATATTAATTTATTTTGCTCCAGAGTAGGTTTCACACTTTCACCACCTTAGGTTCATAGGTTCATTACTTGTGTAATTAACCATATCACATAAAAATGTTTTTTTCCATAAATTTCTTTTACAAAAAAAGAGAATCATTCGTTTAAGAATGACTCTCTTTCTAAAATTTCGAAGTTTCAACTCTTGTTCTCAAATTCTTTTCATTTATACCATTTTGACAAAAGTTAAATTGTTGTCCCTTTATTGACTTTGTACGATCTACTATTTGCCCTAAATGATAACTTGTATGCTCCACTAAATGTAATAAACTATGAAGTTCAATATGCCTTTTTTCTTCCCATACTTGTATATATACTTTTCCCCACTCATCAAATATTTCTTCAACAGTTTTTAACAAAGTTTCGGAGCTTAAATGTTTTATTGGAAAATATTCTTCAATTCCATTTTCAAAAACTATATTGGGATCCTTATAACGCCTTGTATTTCTCTGTAAATGTTCACAAATATGTAGTACGATTCCACCAATTGAATTAACAGAAGTCTCTTGTTTCCACAAATCTTCTTCACTAACGAGCCTAATTGCCTGTACTAACTTAGGTAAATAATGATCCTGCATTCTATGATAAGAAATTTTGTATACTAACTCCATCTTCTCCCCTCCATTATTTCAACTGGCTCACTGGATATTTAGCAAATAAAGATTTCCGAAAATCTTTATCTTCCACAAGCATTTTAATTTTTTCTTCATTGCCGTTAAAGAACTTTATAACTTTATTTTTATCCCATATATCTTTTTCTTTTGGAAAATCATCGAATATACTATGCAAAATTGATAACATTTCTTCCCTCGTTATCTTAAAGTTTTTATTCTCTACCTGAAACTCATAACTTTTTGCATTTGGCACTAAAATTACTAAATATATAGCATTAAAGAAAAAATTCTTCTTCATCGTATCCTTCTCATCAAACCAATACGTCTCAATCATTTCTTCTGTAAGAGCCCCACTTTCTTTTGCGCCATAGTTCACTTTTATATTTTCATTTTCTAAACTTATACTTTGAACTGTTCCACCACCGGTTAAATGATTAACAATTGCAACCACATCTGAGTTATTACCAACATATGTTCCAGCATATTTCTTAAAGTCACTAGGTTTCACATCACATATTTCTTTTATTCTTTCTCCGCTAGAACAAGCAGTAATAAATAAAAAAATTGTTAGCATAACAACTACATTACGATGCATATATTTCATTTAGCATCCCCCATTTTTATCGATATTTCGTTAATTACAATACATCTTCTCAAAACCCTTTAAAACATACGCATTTTAATCAAAATTAAAAATTTTCAATTTTTCCGTTTACAATTATCCATTAATTGTATATAATTACTAACGTAAGAAAAATATTCTAAAAGGAGGTCGAAGGAAATGATGAAATTACAATTACATGCATTAACTTTAGCGTTAACTGCACCTGTGGTTTCTGGACAATTAAATATGAATTCGACCACCCTAATGGAGAATTGAAAATCGTACTTTATTTCATTTAATTCATAAATTCGCCACAGGAGGTCGTATACTTTCCTGTGGCTTTTTCACGCCCAGCCATAGGAGAACTGTATCTTCCTGTGGTTTTTTTGCGCGATTTTTTAGTCTCTTACATTATTTTTCTAAGAAAGGAGCAACATTCAATGACTATTAGCGTATTGTTTTTAAGTATTACGATTCAAAGAAATACAATTTCCAAAGATGAAATTCTTCATAATGAGCAAATTGAAAAAGCTATGAATGATGTTAAGGAGCGCCAAGCACTTTACTGTGATTACCTGTAATTCCTTTTCGAAAGGAGGAATTCATTTATGACTTTTCATATTTTCTTTTTTACGACTGTACTTCAAAAAAATACTTTATCTGAAACTGAAATTAATCGTAAACAACAGTTAAAACAACTAACTGATAAAATAACTGACATTAAAAGTTCATACTACACTCAAATGTATTAAAAATATATTTTAAAGGGGTAATATATTCATGAAATTTAAAGCATTCTTTTTAACAATCACCATTCAAAAACGTAAACTTTCACAGAAAGAGATTTTACGTGAGCAACACATCCAAAATATTATGGACGAAGTAAAAGAACGCCAATCTTCTTATTACACTCGTCTTTTCTAAAACACTTATAAAGGGGCAATTATTTTATGAAATTTAAAGTATTCTTTTTAACCATTACCATTCAAAAAAATAAATTTTCCGAGTCTGAAATGCTTCATGAGCGACAAATTAATCAGGCTATGGATTCTGTAAAAGAAAGACAAAGTCATTACTGTAGTCACCTGTAATTTCTTATTACACTCGTTTTTTCTAAATCACTTATAAAGGGGCAATTATTTTATGAAATTTAAAGTATTCTTTTTAACCATTACCATTCAAAAAAATAAATTTTCTGAGTCTGAAATGCTTCATGAACGACAAATTAATCAGGCTATGGATTCTGTAAAAGAAAGACAAAGTCATTACTGTAGTCATCTGTAATTCCAATTCGAAAGGAGGAATTCACATATGAAGTTTCACCTATTCTTTTTAACCATTACGATTCAAAAAGAAACAATATCTCAAAATGAATTAAAACAAGAAAGACAATATAAACAAGTTATTGATGAAATTCGAGATCGTAGAAGCAAGTACTACACTCACCTTTAATCGTTTAACTATATAGAATTGAAAGGAGTCGATTATGATGATGATAGCACGCTGTAAGGAAATGATTTGGATAGTTCAGAGGGATTCCACATAGTTTTATAGAGCTTATATCACACAAGTTCATCGCTGAATTTGATGTATAAAAAATATATAATAAAATCAAATCAACCCGCTTTTAATTATTTTTTTATAAACAAAAGATACACCACTTAAAAAGAGGTGTATCTTTCTCAGGTTTTACTATTTCCGATTACTTCTCTTCGTCTTAAACAATCTCACTAAGTTCGAAACAACTGTTTTTGTTACTGCATAAACTGGTACTGCTAAAATCATTCCGATGATTCCAGCAAAGTTACCTACCCCTAAAATTAGGATAATAATTGTTAATGGGTGGATGTTTAATTTCGAGCTCATAATACGTGGTGAAATAATATTACTTTCAAACTGTTGTACAATTGTTACGATAATAATTACGTATAAGGCTTGCATCGGAGATACGAACAGTCCTACAATAACAGCTGGTGCTGCTCCGATAAATGGGCCTAAGTTAGGAATGATGTTTGTAAATGCTGCGATAATCCCTAAAACGAAAGCGTACGGTAAATCGATAATTAAATAACCGATAAAAGTAAACGCACCTACAAATATACAAACGAGCGCTTGCCCTTGAATATATGCAGATAATGTTTCGTTCGTTTCCTTAATGATACGAAGCCCCTCTTCACGGTAAGACTCTGGTAATAAACTTACCGCTTTCCCTGGAAAGGCATGTCCATCTTTAAACATGTAAAATAAAATGAACGGTACAGTAAATACAACTAATGCAACGTTCGTGATAATACCAAATAAAGCCGTTGCACTCGACGTAATTGTATTTGGTATATCTTTTAAGTATTCAATCGCATTTTTTTCAATTGTTTCAATGGAAACGTAGTTTTGTGTAGATAACCATTCAAACAACCTATGATGTGATAATTCTTGTATGTATACTTTTCCCTCTTTTATGTAGCCTGGCATATTTTTAACCAAGTCCATTAGCTGTTGTGAAATCGTAGGAACAACTACTCCAACGCCAACCGCAGTTAATGTTATGATAAAAAGATATAACAGCAATATCGCTAAATTTCTAGGTACTTTTTTATTCTCCAAAAAGATTAATACAGGATTAAATATGAAGTATAAAAAAAGCGCGATTAAGATTGGGAAAAATAATGTTGATATGAAGATACCAATCGGTTGAAATAAAAATGATATTTTTGTGCAAATAAATATGATTCCTACAACCATTAGCACTTCTAATGTCCAAAAGTGCACTTTTGATTTCAAAAAAATGGCCTCCTTTAAACTAGCACTTTTCTTCATTGTACCAAAATAAGTATGAATTTCACATAATATTTTCCTTTACAATATTCCAAAATACCAATAAATACACTACAATGAGATTACATACAAATTTGCAGGTAAAGGTGATAAAAATGACACAATGCATCATTTGCAGAAAAGATACGAAAGAACTTAGTGAACAATATGTCATTCCAGAAATATTATGTGGATATTATTTCACAAACTCAATTTGTGATACTTGTCATGAACAAATGACAACAAATATTGATCGTCCTTTAATTAGGCATAAATTGAGTCAATTTAAGATTGAACAAATGAAAAGACAAATTGATTCCCCACTCTATACGAATGAGCACGGTGAAGAACTTGCGGCTGCTGAGACTGATGTTGTCGAAGTAAGCGACGAAATTCTTTATTCTAATGCATTAATTATGAAACTATGTAAAAAGCACGATATTTCCTTACATAATGAAATTTGGAAAGAGGAACGTGTAACGAAAGTAGCGAGTTCTATTCAACGTGAATTGCTATTGGATAACCGTAAATATAAAATGAGTATATTAAAAATGGCTTATACATTCGCTGTACAAACAGTTGATGGCTACTTTGAAAATCAAGATGCGATTGATATCTCTACCATTCTCTCAAATGCAGATTTCGTGGAACTAAAAGAAAAAAGCATTGTACGTGATTTAAGCAAAAGTTCTTTATGGAATACGCTAAATACAAGTAGTGAAAATCATTACTTTATTTTACTTAGCGATAAAGACGGTCTGTTTTGCTTCATTCGTTTGTTTGACATCTTTGATGTTGTCGTTCATTTATCAGAAAAAAGATTTGACCTTCCATCACCCATTGTCGGTGTAAATAATGTGAATACACAGAAATTTTATGTCCAAAGTTTAAAACAGTATATGGATGGTCTGTTTAAAGAAAAAGCACCTACTATATAATAGGAACCAGAACGTACGGTCTCCTTTCTTGATGAAAAGACACTGTGTTATAATGAGTATGAAAAGAACAATACAATCACATAAACCAATTATAAATTGTATATAAATAAAAAAGACTAGTGTGCGGCTACACACTAGTCCACGTAACTTAGCAGATTGGATTGTTCATTTATCCTATTTGTTTCTTACAAACAAAACAACCCACATTCTATAGGCATAGGTGGGTTGTTATTTTTTGAGCTTGTCTATTAAAACGACGACGAACGTTAACAATGCAACGAGAAACAGTCCACCCTGCAATAGCAACGCTATTTCACTCACGAATTATCACCCCCCTCCTACTTGGAGAAGTGATAATTGAACAACCAACCGCACCTTAAGTTACCCTTTAATTTTACCATATTTTCTAATAATTTACGATGAAAACCCGCAAGCGAATAACTTGCGGTTTTTTTATACCGTATTAACAGGCAGTAAACAAAATGAAGCAATAAATAGGTGAAACTTTATTTCTCACTATTTTTTTAATGCATATGCATCAGCAATCATTTCACCAACAATTTTATTTTCTTCTTTCTTCTCGTCTTTCAATAATGGGAATAACAATTCTGCCACTTCATACGCTTCTTCTAAATGCGGATATCCTGATAAAACAAACGTATCAATTCCTAACAATTCATATTCTTTTATCCTTTCTGCTACTGTATGCGGATCGCCTACAAGTGCAGTACCTGCCCCACCTCTTACAAGTCCGATTCCAGCCCATAAATTAGGGCTTATCTCTAACGACTCTCTCGTACCTTTATTTAAATGGGTCATCCGTTTTTGACCAACCGAATCATATCTTGCAAATGTCTTTTGAGCAAGCCCAATTGTTTCATTATCCACATATTGAATTAAACGTTCTGCCTCTTCCCATGCTTCTTCTTCTGTTTCTCTTACAATTACGTGTAATCTAATGCCAAATCGCACTGTACGCCCCTTCTCTTCTGCAAGTTTTCTTACTTCTTCTATTTTCTCTTTCACTTGCTCTGGCGGCTCTCCCCACGTTAAATATACATCACTATGTTCAGCTGCTACTTCTTTTCCAGCAGCTGACGATCCTCCAAAATATATAGGAGGATATGGTGTTTGAACTGGTGAGAAGACAACTTTACTATCTGTAACTTTAATATGTTTTCCTTCTAAAGAGATCGTTTCACCTTGCAATGTCGATTTCCAAACTTTTAAAAATTCATCCGCTGCTTCATATCTTTCATCATGATCAAGATATAATCCATCTCCTTGTAGTTCAACTGGATCTCCTCCAGCTACTACATTAATAAGCAGCCTCCCATGTGAAATTCTATCAAATGTAGATGCCATCCTCGCTGCAACTGTAGGGGACATTAGTCCTGGTCTCACTGCTACTAAAAATTTTAGTTTTTCTGTTTCAGCAGCAAGAGCTGAAGCTAACACCCAAGGGTCTTCACATCCTTGACCAGTTGGAAGTAAAACACCCGTATATCCTAAATAATCAGCTGCCGCAGCAACTTGCTTATAATAACCATATTCAGCTGCTCTTCCTCGTTTTGTCGTTCCTAAATATCGACCATCTCCATAAGCCGGAATAAACCATAATAATTCCATACCTTTACACACCCCTTATTTATTTTGAATCGTATACTAACACATTCTATATAAATTACCCCTAATAATTTATATGTTAATTCCCTGTCTCACCTTTAAAGTTATCTCGCCATCTTAAAAACTTCACTTCTAGTAAACGTACTAGAGAGTCAGAAAACTTCCCAACAAATGCAAATATAATTATGCCGACAAATACAATATCTGTATTTGAAAATTGCCTTGCATCCATAATCATATAGCCAATACCTTCTGTAGACCCCATAAGTTCTGCTACTACTAAACTCACCCATGCAACACCTAACGATAACCTTGCTCCTAGTAAAAGGTTAGGCAATGCAGCTGGTAAAATTAGTTTCGTGATTAATTTTCTTTTACTAAACTCTAACACTCTCGCAACATCAAATAACTTTGAATCCACACCTCTAATACCTAAAAATGCGTTTACGTATAAAGGAAAAAATGCACCATCTGCAATTAATAACACTTTCGATGTTTCACCAAAACCGAACCATAATACGAAAAGCGGTGCAACAGCTAAATGAGGTACAGTTCTTAACATTTGCACAGATGGATCTAAATATTGCTCACTTCTCGTTGAAAATCCAACAATCGTTCCTAAAATGATTCCTAAGCCCCCACCAATAAAGAAACCAGCCGCAGCCCTAAATACACTAATACTTAAATGGCCGAATAACTCTCCTGTTTTAATAAGCTCTTGGAAAGCTAGAAAAATATCTAATGGTGTTGGTAAAACTGTTTTAGAAACAAGACCGAATACACCAGCTAACTGCCAAATTATTAATATAATAACCGGTATAGTAATCGCCCTTACTAAAACTTTTACATTTAACTTTCGCATCTTCTTGACGTTGTTTTTCTCAATCGTTATACTCGCTGGTTTAATAACAGCTTTCGTATTTCCCACTTTACAAAACCTCTTTTCACTTCGCTTTCAATGCTTTTTCTACGAAAGAATTATCTACAACTTTTTCCGTCTTAATTTCTTTCTTTATAGAACCGAGCTTATATTGAAAATCCGCTGTCTTTTGTTGTTCTGCTATTATTTCCTTCGTTACTGGAACTAAAATTGGTTTGTCGTGATTAAACACTTCTTTTACGATCTTCGCATCTATCTTTTTTACAGAAGTATATACTTTTATTGCTTCATCTAAGTTAGCATCTTGCCATACACGTGCTTTCTCATAAACTTTGAGGAATTTCTCAACTAATTCTGGATGTTCTTTCGCAAATTTTGTTCTCGTAATTAAAAATTCTGGTGAAGAGACATTTAATGTTTCACCGTCTGCAATCACCTTCGCACCTTTATTTAACGTATGTAATGATATGAAAGGGTCCCAAATCGCCCATGCATCTACTGATCCTGATTCGAATGCAGGCTGCGCTTCATCTGGTTGTAATTGAATGACATTTACATCTTTTGAATCAATCCCTTCTTTATCAAGTGCTCGATACAATAAATTAAAAGCACTACTTCCTTTTGCTACTGCAATTTTTTTACCTTTTAACTCTTTTACACTCGCAATTTTGCTATCTTTTTGAACGAGAATTCCAGTTCCTTTTCTCGCATAACTTGTATTGGCGATTTCGGTAAATCCAATACCTGCTGCTTGCGCTGAAATGACTGGAGAATTCCCTACTTCACCAAAGTCTAATCGGTTTGATGCGATTGCTTCAAAATAAGGAGGTCCACTTTGGAACTCTGTCCATTTCACTTTAACTCCTTCTTTTTTAAACTCCTCTTCAAACCACCCCTTTTTCTTTGCTAGTAATAGCGGGCTTAATCCTTGCTGTATACCAATTTGTATTGTTACATCTTCTTTCTTACTACTTGCTGTACTTTTTTCACATCCTAATAAACATACTGATATAGCTAAAACAAAAGAAAGAATTTTTAATTTTTTATACATATAAAATCCCCCTTTTCCTATATACTTGTTTGAATCAACCCTCCATATTCAAACTGCTGTAATACTTTCGTTCGAAGTTGTTGGAACGATTGAGAAGTTTTATTCCGCGGATAAGGCAAATTATTTTCAATCACTTTATGTATTTTCCCTGGTTTTGCACTCATAATGATGATTCGGTTTGAAAGATATATCGCTTCGTCTATATCATGTGTAACGAATATCATTGTTGTTTTCTTATGCTCCCAAATATTTAGCAATACTTCTTGTAAATGACTTCGAGTAAAAGCATCCAGCGCTCCAAAAGGTTCATCAAGTAATAATACATTTGGATCTCTTAATAACGCTCTCGCTATCGCAACACGTTGTGACATCCCGCCTGAAATTTCTTTCGGATACGATTTTTCAAAGCCATCTAACCGAACGATTTCAACCCATTCTCTCACCTTATCTTTCACATACTTATCTTTTAACGACAAATCTGCCGCTATATTTTCTTCAACTGTTAACCATGGAAAAAGCCTATGTTCTTGAAAAATAAAACCTTGTTTCTTGCTCGTTTTTAAGATAGGCTCCCCGTCAATAACAACTTCACCTTCAAAATCATTATCTAGACCTGCAACAATTTTTAGTAATGTACTTTTTCCGCACCCACTCGGACCAATTACTGTAACAAAATCCCCTTTCTCTAATTGAAAATTAATATTCTCTAGCACTTGAACCGTACCAGTTTGTTTCAAAAAATATTTTGATACCCCATCAATTGAAACAGTCATTTCTTCCCCTCCTTAAAATGATTCATATAAATGAACAGATTCAGTATTTGTGCAATAAAAAAACCAAAGGCATTTTATCAACAGATAAAATGCCTTTGGTTTCTCCAATCGGCAATACGTTATGGAATTAAGTACATATTATACAAATATTTCCGATAAGTCAACTAGGTTTTGTCAAAACATACATATGATTCGTTTGAACATTTTTACTGTTGTTTATTTGAACAATATCATTTACTTACTATTTTTTCTGATCTTTAATCTACTGTAACCAATAAGAAAACTCACACGCTAAATGCAGTTGATGGGATTTAATAACTAAGCGACGAAATTTCTACAAAAAAAGAGTAATTTCAAGAAATATGCTACTAACCTTAGATTTATTAAAAAAGTTAGATCGTATAACTTGAGACTACTCATTCCCATTCAAAATATTTATGTAATTAAATTTTATTTCCTCTGCACCCTGGCTGTCTCCAAAACTATTGGTGGCAGCTCTTTTTGAATGATTTCTTTTAATCCATAAAGAGCTTTCCTCACATAACCACCTTCGAAATTCCCTAATGGTTCTGGTAATTCATCTTCATCCAATATGAAGTATTCTCCATTTGGAAGTACCATAATATCGATGATTAAATCTTCAAAGGAAACCACTTCATCTTTTATTTGTGTGTTTTTTACGATATTAAAATAGGAACCTAAATACTTTCCTTTTATATCTCTCCATACGTATAAATTGTATGGACGATCTTTCCAGTAATATGCGATTGTATAACTTCCTTTTGGGATTGTTAACTTAGTATCATTTGCAGTCATTGTAAATGAATACTGCACCTCGTGAAATAAAACGATACTTTGTGATTGCTTTTCAAGTAATAAGCAATTGTGATCTACTATTGTTGAGTTATACTGGATTTTTCTTTCTATAATTTCAATTTTCGATGTAAGTAACTTATTCATTATTTTGTTTCCCCTTATGCTAGTTCTATCCTCAATTATATCCATTTATATAGCGATAAAGAAGTGTATAGTTTTTTATATAATGATTTATACAAGTACATAATAAAAACTCCTTCTTATTTAGAAAGAGTTTTTATTATGTAACTAACAGCACTATTACTCATGTTTTAACTTTTCCTTAACCGCATCATAAAATTTTCGTTCTTCATCAACATTCAAGTAAACACGACTTACTCTTTTAGAAAAGCCGTATAACAACTGCGCTTTCACTGGCTCTTTTAATGTTATTTCAAAAGTAGCAGGTTCTTTTATGAACTCCATAACAGTTGCATCCAATACCTGTTTCCCTTCTTTTGCCGTTAGCAATTCCCCCTTGTAGAACGCAATACTATCAATTTGTGTAAATGGCATAACAATTTTCTTTCCTAATCCGATTTGAATGATTACTTGTTCTTCTGTTACGACAAGGGGATTTTTGCGCATCGCTTGTATTTCAGCTATAAAATAAATCATCGCGTATACATTTAAAATAAGTAAAATCCATGCTATTACTGGATTCCACTGATGTAGTAAATAATGAAAACCAATGCTTTCAATTATTGTTGCATGAATAATCATGATATACACACCTATAGCACCAGTCTTTTTATGATATGAGTATACAGATTTACCTGTTGGTACTTTTTCACGCCACGATAAAAACGCATAATAGATTAACTTACACTCTGTTAGAATGACATCTACTAACTTACTTCTTTTCATAGTAGCGTCAAACGCTGCATCAATTGCATAAGAAAAGGAATAATTTTCTCTTCTATATTCTTTATATTTTTTTATTATTTTAGGAAGCACTCTAACAATTTTATAGAGAAGGAATAATTCTAGACCTACAAATGCAATTTCAGCCGCAACAATAATATAAGAGATGAATGAAAAAGCTTGTAAATAGTCACTTGGAATAATAAATCTTGCAAAAATATAACCAGCTATTACAACAGGAACTATATACGTTAACGAGTATCTTTTTCGAATAATGAAGAAATACGTGATGATTGGAATGACAAACATGCAATCTAATAATGACCCAAGCACAACTTCTTTCGGCGCAACTGGTACAATTGGAAGGGCATACAATAAATAGTTTGATAGCATAATTAAAGAGACGAGTCCAATCCAAATACCTTTTCGCCTTCGTGATAGTGTAGCCTTCATACGTTCACTCCTTTATTTAAAAACCTCATTTAAATGGTCTTTATAAAATGAAATGGCACGTTCAAATTCTTTTACTTCCTCTACTTTCACGACAGTTTCAAGTAATAATTTCATCGCTGATTCGTGATCGTTTACGTTATATTTTGCTAATGATAAAAATACTTTCATCGGAGCGTTCTCTGGGAATTTTTTCACCCCAGCTTCTAATACTGTAATTGCCTTTTCATATTCACCTATACAACGATATGTACTTCCTAAACCAATATAAGCACCGCAAAGCGATTCGCCATCAAGTCCATTTGCGATTGCCTGCTCATAATACGGAACTGCTTCTGTTTCTAGCCCCATTACATCATGTATCCACGCACACTGATACAGTACTTCTGCATCCTTTGTAAAGTTTGTTAATCCTATAAGCATCTCTTTAGACTGCGCATATTTCTTTTCGTTTCTAAGTTTAATAGCTTGCTTTAATAAATGTTCCATAGAATCCACTCCTCACCAATTATTCTGTGTATAGCTCTTGATTGGTATACGCTTCACATTCGTGTAAAAGTAAAATTCCCACCAATTAAAGTTTTGCTTACTTATTACTATGCGGATTCATTCTCATCTAAAAACTTAATTTTAAAAAGCAGTGACACGATTACATAATAACTCTAAGCTTTTGACAATTTCTTTCGCTGTTTCATCTTTCCCATTACACAACTTCCCTTTACCATCCTGTCCAATTACATAATGCACAGCTCCGCGCGAATATAAAGAATGTGGTGAATTCGCAATCATTACATTCGCCCTTGCTTCTTTCATTCTATTTTTTGCTCTTTCAAACAGTTCTTCTTCATTTAAATCACTTTCAAGTTTAAAACCAACAAGTACTGTTTCTGGGTCCCATTCTTTTATTTGTTTTAATACTTTTGGAGCCTTTTGAAAGTGAATAATCGGTGCTATATCACTTGAAATTTTTCCGTTCATATTAAGAACATTACCATCTTGATCACAAATTTTCTCCACAATCCAATCTGATCCAGCCGCTGCCATAATGACTGCATCAATCTTTTCATGTGATATGATACTTTTCATTTTATCTTGTAAATCAACGATTCCTTCAAATGGATGTAATTCTAACCCTCTATGTACATCACTCGGTTTCTCCGCAAAATAACCGTGTAAATATATAACATGTGCCCCTTTAGCTAGAAGTTCTTCTGCGATTATCCTTCCGATTGTACCTTTGGCCATATTCGTATGCCCGCGTACTTGATCCCATTTTTCTAGACAACCACCGCTCGTAATTAATACCTTTTTCCCCTTCATTGTAACCATCCCTTACTAATTTTTCTTACGAAACCATTCTGTTCCAAAGTCAACTATATCACGTTGTTTCATTAGACGACACGTTGCATTCCCTATCTTCCCATTTTTTACAGTTCCTTTTCGCTCAAACTCCACACCAATTTCTACAAACTTCTCAGATTCGTAATCCATTTCAAAAAACTCTTTCCATACTCTTTCACCATTTTCTATAATAGGTGCTCCTACTTGTATTAACTCACATGCACCAGAACGCACCTCGGATAAATGAACAGACGTATTAGAATCATATCCAACACCAATTAATAATACGTACCCGTCTAAATCATATATTTTTCTTAATGGAGATTCTTCTCCAAAGCTCATTGATAACGAATGGTTCATTGTTATTTCTACTGCATGTTTCCCCCATGCAGCAAAACTTCCTAACGGATGATTACTACGTACTACATTCGGATATGTACGAAAACATTCAACTATTTCACCCATTCCCCTTGTTGGGGTTATACGTGAATCAAATGCTGGGACGTTATCTCGGATAATTTGCCACCAGTCTTCCGGTACAGGTGGTCTTGACCAATGTTTCGGATCGGACAAATCCGAAGATTGCGTTGGCATTATTATCGTTCCTTCTTCCGTAACAACTTTCATTAATGCTTCTACTACAGCAACCGCACCACCAGATATCCACCCGATAGAACTTAGTGATGAATGAACGATAATTGTCATTCCTTTTTCGACTCCTAATGCTTTTAAATCTTTTGTTATTGTTTCGATTGTATTTGGAAATTGTGTACTTGCTACTATTTCATTCATTTTCATATTGGTTCCCCCACTAGCTACGTAAATTTAAACTTTTATATAAATATATTATCATATTTTTCTTAATTTTTAACTTAATCATTTTTCACATCTATAAAAAATAGTAATATTATTACACAAAAAATATTTGAATTATGATATTCAGATTTAAAACACAAAAAGAAAGTGAAGATTTTACATCCCCACCATAAAAAGCTGTTTTATACATAGACGAAAGAGCTCATCACAAATGATGAGCTCTTTGTTTACTTTATCCTTCAATTGTAACCCCAGTAAACATTGATAAGTTTCCCGTTATTTTCTCACCTACACGTAAAAATAAGCCTGCTGCTCTTCCACTTATACAGTGAGAGCCAATTAATAGTTTACCAGTATATGGACCATCCCATGTGTCAATGGTACAGTCAGGCATTTCTATGTATTGCTGGTATATCTTCCTTTGTTCAAAGTAATACTCTGTTTTATCTTCAGCTAATAATTCATCATTTTCGTATATAGATACTCCGCCACCTTCACGACCAAATACAGGTTTTGAAACGTATGATTCATGTCTTTCTAGAAATCGCTTATTTGAAAAATATGTTGGTAGAAAGTATTTATAAATAATGTCTTGCTCTTCTTCTGTAAAGAAAACACTTTCTTCATAAAGCTTCCAAATTAGTGCGAGTACACTTTTGTTTTGCATAACAAACGCGGCTGGCGGATTAATAATTTTCACTCTTTCTTGCGCAATATGATCTAAAAATTGTAAACCAATCCTTTTTCCATTCTTATCAACGTCCGTTACTAAATACTCTATTGGATACAGTCTATATAAATATTTTATTTTTTCTCCACTTGGCGTATATATACCATCTTCCGCAACGACAATGTCTTGTATTCCTACATAGTCCGTTGACTGATTTAAGCAATACGTTCTTAAAAACTGAACCGTTTGACTATCTTCATCGTGCCAATCATAACTAGTAAAATATATCGTCTCTTCAGGGCCTATATGATAGTCATGTTTAATTTGTTCCCATGCCTGCACAATATGCTCTTCTATATGGTTTGGGTGATTTACATCATGATAACGGCATAACACTTCATTTGCGACAGACGGTTCTAAATAGCCTGTTGGCGTATCACAATTTACTTCTATTAATTTTATATCGTCACCATTTACGATAAAATCAAACCTTGTAAAATATGAAAATAAACCATTATGTTTCATTCTCGCCATTTCCCACGCTTCAGCTGGGAATCCAAGTTTTTGAAAATCTTTTGTCGTATTTACAATATATTGATACGTTCTATATAACACATACATGATTTCTTCTGTCGCTTTTGAGATAGCAGTATAAGTTTTTGCTGGCATGCGATACATCCCTGTTGCCATATATTGATTCCATTCTTCATTCTCTAACAGACTAGGCCAAGTGAAACCATTCCTACTAGCCTCTTCTGCAAGTGAAAACCATACTTTCATATACTCTTCTTGCTCTCGTTCTGTATACATTACTCCATTACCCTTTCGTTTTAGGATCCTACTGGCGCTTTTGCGTTTCCAATTCCACTTGAACCAGAGTTTACTTTCGGTGTTGGCGTATTTGTATCTGGTGTTACTTTATTGGATGGATTTGGCTGCTGTTTATTTAAATCTACTTTATTGGAAATATTATTATTACCGTTAGAACCACCAGAATAACCACCGCTACTACCGCCACCTGTTCTACGCTCATCTTTTTCACGATATGGAATAACATTATTTGCATACGGTTTCTTCATTAAATTTGGTTTTGCTGTATAATTCATATTTGAAGTTCTACTCGCTAATAAATATCCTGCTACAAATGGAAGTATCGGTAAATGAGAGTTTTCATGATAAGATGAAAATGACGGATTATTTTCCTTGCATAACTCATCTGTCTCTACATTTTCATTGGTTGGGGCTTTATCATCACAATTTAATGTTTCTTGTTCATTTCTTTGTTTTGCACCATCTGTTTTAACAGCTGTACTTTCTTGCTGAGCAGTTTCTTCTTCATAATCACCACAACCTGTTAATAAAAAAGATGACACCCCTATTGAAGTAGCTATTTTTATAAACTTACTTTTCTCCATTCTCACGTGTTATACACCCATCTTCTTTTATCTATATTTTTCCAGATACCTATATTATATAATGAAATTATTATTTTTTTCAAACTATATTCAATATGTACAATTATATATTTTCATGCTATTTTTCCATGTAACAATGAAATCTTTCTATCCCTGGATATTTTTCTCCTAAACTTTTAACTTGAAAACCAATTCTTTTATAAAATTCTACCGCCCCATCGTCTGTCTCCGCTTCTATATAAGTCAATTGGTATACTCTTATAATCTCTTTAATCATTTGTAGTGCAATTCCTTTTTGACGATAATCTGGAGCCACTGCTATATGACATATTCGTGCTTTAGTTTCTCCGATTATTTCAATACCTAGACAAGCTTTTTCTTCATATTTGTACAAAGTCCCTTTATTACTTTGATAAAATATTATTGCCTTCTTTAAGCTTATTTCATTTCGACCGACGGCATATTGTAGCACATTTAATATTGAATCTTTTTCAATTTGTTCAACGCGATGTATATTCATACTTTCATCCCTTTCTATGAAAAAAGACTAGCTCTTAATAAAAAGAGCTAATCTCATTACGCCGTTATTTTTTCTTCTTTTTTTACAACGACAGCCACATAACTATGAAGTATCATTCCAATAATAACGAGACTCATACCAATCCAAGATAATGATGACGGAATTGGTGCAGATAACCAGATCAGCTCTCCTACTAGCGCAAATAAAACTTCACCAGACTGCGTCGCTTCCACTGTTGCTAATTTTTGCGGATCATCTTTCACAAGATCTGTTGCAAAGAAAAATAATACTGTCGCGATTAACCCAGAGCTAACTGCTACAATAAAACATTGAAGAACTTGGCTACTTGACGGTAATCCGCCAGTTGATACTTGGTAACCAGATAATAAAAACCAAAATGGTAAGCTTGATAAAGTCATACCGAGTACTCGCTGAAATACATCTAATTCCCCTTTACAAACTTGCATCATTTTTCTATTTCCAAGAGGATACGCAAATGCTGCAATAAGTACAGGAACTACACATAAAACGGTTTCACGAATACCTAATGAAGAAGCATGTTCTACTTGCATGAGAACAACACCGAATAAAATAATGCCCGACATAACTAATTCCTTCATCGGAAGTTTTTTATGTAGTGGATCCACCGCAAAAAATGGTGTTAACAAAATCCCTGCAACGATTGTAATTTGCCATGTTGATGCAACAAGCCAACCTGGTCCGAACGCTCCAGCAAAACTAAGTGGTGCATAAAAGAGACCAAATCCAACGATACTCCACACTAACCATTCTTTCGGATTGTTTTTCATATATTGAAAGAGTTGCTTTAAGTTCCCTCTATACATAACAATAAGTAATAGCATTGGAACCATAAAATAATACCGTAATGATGCACTCCAAATCCAGCTTCCACCTTCTAAGTCCATTGCCCTGTTTAAAACAAAAGTAAAGGCAAAGAAAAAGGATGCCAATATCCCTATAACAATTGCTTTCATTGTAAAACCCCTTGTATTTAATTTTTTATCTCTATGACATATATTTTAGTATACGCGATGAAAAATCTACATTCAAACTTACATTTCACTTTGGGATGATGAAGGAATTGTAGTAGATTTACATGGGAATAAAGTGCATTGGTATGAAATCGAGGCCATTACATATCAAAATTTTCAAGGGTCAAAATCTACTTTAATCTCGCCCCACTATACTCACCATGAAAATATACGCATCCGCTATAAAAGATGGCTACCAACTATTGCACATTCAATTTACTGGTTTTCTATTGAGAAACCAAAAGATTATCATAAAAATTTAATGATAGCTTGGGAAGAAAAGCGAACGAATAAAAACAAACGTCTCCTTTAATTATTATTTAGGGGCGTTCGTTCAAAAATTAAAGAATCTGTAGTTTATATTCTCTGTATAATTTCTTCAATCGACTTATATGGGCTTGATGATACCGATTATGATCTGCTATATGCCATATTCCCCATCTTATTGTCGCAGTTTCCCCTTTTTCATACAAAACTTCCCGCGTTAAATCAGTTTCTGTTAGTTTCATACATTCTTCATAAAACAATTTTTGCACTGCTTCATAATCTTGCATTAACTCTTGCAATGTGTTTTTTCTTAAACTTGGTAATTCTCCTACTTCATTTAACATAGGACCATATTTATTTTCAAATGCTGGCGGAACATCTTCTCCCTTGAAACGATACACCCAATGTAAATCAACAACTGCTAAATGCTGAAGTAACTGCCCAATACTATTTTCATTATTTTCAGACCCTTTATAGGATAGTTCGTTCTCTTCAGTACCTTCGACTAACCTTTGCAATCTATTAAACGTATCAGCAACCGTCGCATACAAAATCGCTACTTGAGGGTCCATATTTCTTTCTAAATAGAGATCTTTCATACAAAACTTCCTCTCTTAAAAGAACAACACCATATGTTCATCATCACTATACACACCATTCATTTTTATAGCCCTTTTTTCAATTCCGTATGTTTTAAATCCCATTGATTCATATAATCGTTTGGCTGGTTCGTTCGTTGACACAACCCCTAAATTCAATTGCTCTAGCTTCATCTCTTTTGCCCTTTCAATTGCTTTACGTATTAAATCACGTGCAAGACCACTTCTTCGATTTTCAGTATCTACATACATTGCAACGATATGTCCTTTATGCTTATATGCGTCTTTTTCTTCTGTTAATAAAGTAACTACCCCAACTAAACAATTTTCATTATTAAAAGCACCAAATGTAAAACTACTATTGGATGAAAGATTACTAGCAACTCGTTCAAGAGGATTTTCTTGACGTACTGCTTCTTCATAAGTCGTTATAAATGCTTCTGGATTTACTTGTAATGCTTGTAAACGTAACTCCCAATATTGTTTTGCATCCGCTTTTGTAAGTAATCGAATCATTTTATCTTCCCCTTTTTAATTTACATAATATTTTTATAGGCTACTTTTTGATTCATACTCTTCTTTTAATATACTGTAACGATTGCGATGAATGAACTTCCCCTGTCTCAATCGATCATTTCTCATTAACCCTTCGCATACAAATCCGGCACTTTCATAACTCTTTTTAGCTTTTGTATTATCTTCATCTACACGTAACCAAATTTTCTCCAATTCAAACTGAGAAAAACCTATTTGTAACATGCTGTTTAGAGCTGCCATTCCAAATCCTTTACCCCAATAGTCTTTATTTCCAATCGCAATTCCTAGTTCAGCATTTTTATTTGTTTTATCAAAATTTTTAAGGTCTACCCATCCAATATGTATACCTGCCTCAGTAACGATTGCCCTTTGTTCATAACCATTTTTTCGGCTTATACAAGCTTCAATCCAGTTTCTCGTATCTCCACGAGTGAATGGAGGATATCGATCTGGTACGACTAAATGCTTTATTACATCTCTATCTAATGACCATTGATAGCGATCTTCTACATCATCTAGTGTCAATTCTCTTAATTGAACATATGGTACATTCATTTTTCTCGCCCCTTTTTATTTACCAATAGAAAATCCTTCGAACACTCTTCCACCATACTGTTCTAACGTCTTTTCTATAAAATGAATTAATTCATTTTTCTCTCCCGTTTTATAAAAATGATCAAAAGCGGCTACAAATTTGTTTGCATATTGCTCATCATATCTTCTTAGCACTCTAATAAACCATTTTGAACTCCCAAGCCACTTACCATTTACTCTTAATACATATTCATGTACTAAATCCGCTAATAAATTAGCGATAAACAATTCTTCTTCTCTTTTTGTTGCACCAATAAAGTCATCTAAAGTATCTGTAATAAAATATCGCTTCTGCTTAATCGTTTCTTCGGACCATTTAGCTGGTCCTTTATGTAGTAAATCATTCGCTTCTTTTTTTAATTTCTCAATAATTTCCTTTTCCCCTTTTAATGCAATCCCTTCTGAAACTAAT
The DNA here is from genome assembly GCF_038005805.1 of Bacillus sp. FSL R9-9497. Taxonomy (NCBI): domain Bacteria; kingdom Bacillati; phylum Bacillota; class Bacilli; order Caryophanales; family Bacillaceae; genus Bacillus; species Bacillus sp. FSL R9-9497. The sequence continues at coordinate 2,829,173 of NZ_JBBOTY010000001.1, forward strand.
TGTGGTAACGACGGTCTCCCTCGATCACAATCCATTTTGAAAAAGGTTTTATATGTTTCAAAATTATGAACAAACACCTCAACAGGCCATCCATTACTATAGAAAGATTCTCTATAGCAAGAAGTTAAACTTTGGTCAACTATTACAATATCAAGGTCAGATGTTTTTGTCGCTTCTCCTCGTGCAACGCTTCCGCCGAGTAAAGCTACATCACAATTCGGAAATTGTGATGTAATTATGTTTTGTGCTGCTTCAATTGGTTTCATAACTGTTCCTCTTTTCTTATTTCACTTTCTTTTTTCAGCTCTTTCTCTCGCTTTTTTTATATAGCTTTCTGCATCTGGTGTTTTACATGACGTTGCACCGTGATCAACCTCTACTTTTCCAATTTCACGTGCAATTTCAATCGCTTGTCGCTCTAAGTCTTCATTGCGAATTCCTATTGTGATTAAAGCACTATTCATCGCTTCTTTTTTTCTATTTTTTTCATTATGTATATTTTCTTTAATCTCTTCTAAGTACGGAGAGAAGAAATCATCATGTAACGTTTTATTTTTAATCGCTATATTTGCTAATAAAGACCAGCCAGCTCTTCCAATCCATTCATCATTAGACTTTGTCCACTCTTCCATTCTTTCTATTGCAATTGGCGAAGTACATATAGATTTCATAAGAACATCCATTAAACAGTAATAATCAACATTCTGAATCCAACTATTAAGCTGTTCTGTCGCTATTTTTTTCGGATCTAAAATATAAGTTGCTAATGTCATTGCGTCCATATTGTTCGTTTCCCACAATCCAACTGCTAAATCGTGATCTTTTTTTATCTTCTTTTTTAACAATTTTAAATTCGCAAAACTAACTCCAAATAACGGCTCTTTCGCTCCGTGGTTTTTATACGTTTTTCGATTTTGTTCTGTTCCATATCCCTCTAGTTGCCGCATTACTTCCTCAAGTAGCATATACCCACCTCTTTATCTTTTATGTTGACTGTATATATGTATGTACGATATATTCTACATTACTTTTTGGTTTTCCTATATTTATTTTGAAAGTACGGTATGTGAAATTTCTAAACATCGCACAGCTACACCATCAAAAAACTGTATGTTTAACATGTACAGTTTTTTGATGGTAACAATTTTCCGTAGAATAAAATATTTTGTTTTTCGTCCGCTTCTTGTAAATATTTATTAATCATTCCAAGTGCTGCCCTACCCTTAATTGATCCTGTAGGGTTATGCCATTCACATTTAGCATAGATAGAAAGGTTCTTCGTTTCTTCGCATTCTAATTTAATGAGAGGTGTATTCCCGACATTTTTAGAAAACTCATACAAATGTTTTAATGTCATACTTCTATACCTCCTGCATAAATGATATTGATTACATTTATTCTTAACCAAAATACTTTCTACAATTTAATAACTCTCTTAACTAAATCTTCTTATATAAAAATCCCTACAAACGCTGTAGGGATTTATGTCTAAATCATTTTGTTACACTCTATTTCATATGAAAATAGTTTCCTTATTCAGATGCATTCATAAGCACAATTCTCCAACCATCGGGATCCTCTATTGTGGTTCCCTTTTCTATCCAATACGGGTTTTCTGGTTCCACCTCATGATAGCCCATATTACTTAATCGATTCACTATCTTTTCAATTTCATCTTTATTAGGCATATAAAAAACTAGTAAATTATCTTTTGTCGGTGCCGGACATGGACTTCCATTAACATGTGTAGTAAACTCCAAATGATACTCTTCATCTGGTAATCCAAACATAACCCCGTCATATCCTTCGTGATTTTGAAATTCCCCTATACGTTTTAGTCCTAATCCTGTTTCATAAAAACTGATCACTTCTTCAAATTTATCTGTTGGTCTTGCAATTCTAAATCGAACCCAATTCTTCATGCAAATCTCCTCCTTTTCATTTTTCAAAGCTTTATAGTAATTAGTATAAGTTACATATATTCCCTTTAACATCCCTCATTAGTGTGAGCTTCCTAAGTTGAAAGACCTATTAGTTAATAAACAATAGGACTTTAGTATAAATTGCTATTTTGCATTGTTTCTAATGTTATCCATGACTGCCCAATTTGATTAACATATGGCCTTTCCTCATTACAAATTTTACAGCGAGAAGGTGCTTATTCATTTTCGGGATACTGTACTCCACATGTAGTGCAAATATAATTATTCATATTCCCGCTCCTTTTTTCATGTAATTGTTTCTTTATCAATATTTTAATAAAAATCAAAAATATTCGAATCAATAATTGGAACGAAAACGAAGTGATACGAAAATATGATTTGGTGATTGAAAGTTTAAATAATAAAGTTTAAATTCATTCTATTTTTCAAAACTGCAATTGATATAAAATCTTGCATACTTTTGAGTAAACTTTTTTACACTTGTAAAAAAGTTTTTTTGCATTTCCCTACCTATAATTGCTAATATAGTAGAGTAGAACTTTTATAGAGAGAAGGAAAATTATGCACAATGGAATTCGAATGACAACTTTAGTAAAAAGGGCTATGTTAGTTTGTGCGGGGGTATTATTCACATACGAAGTGGCTTTTGGATCAGTACATACTGCTCTAGCTAGTACAGAAGATGAAGCAAAATCTGTTCAACTTGTAAGTGAGATTCAAACATCTCTTGCTCCGAAAGAAGCTCCAAAACATTATAACGGGCAAGTTAGAAAAGTCGCTTATTTAACATTTGATGACGGTCCTGGAAAATACACAGCTGAGCTTTTAGATATGTTAAAGAAAGAAAATGCAAAAGCAACATTCTTCCTAATTGGTTCAAACGTAAAAGCTTTCCCTGATCTTGTAAAACGCGAAGATGCTGAAGGCCACTACGTTGGGATGCACAGTATGACTCATAACTACAAGAAACTTTACACTGAAGGTCATTACGTAGATGAAATGAAGGAAGACCAAGGCTTAATCGCTGGTGTTTTAGGTAAATCACCAGTATTAACTCGTCCATCTTACGGCTCTATGCCAGGATTAAACGAAGCTCTTCGCAACAAAGTTGTAGAAAATGGCTTAAAAGTTTGGGATTGGACAATTGATTCTTTAGACTGGAAATATAACAAAATGCAAGTTGATGCTGCATCTGCTAAAATTGTAGAAAACGTTCTAGCTCATTCTACAAATCCAACAGAAGTTATCCTTATGCATGATATTCATCCACAATCAGTAAAAGCAGTACCTGGAATTATTAAAGGACTGAAAGAAAAAGGATATGAATTAGAAGCGTATAATGAGAACGAACACTTCCCATTAAACTTCTGGCATGATAATCGTATGTAATGAAAAGACTTGATTCCCTCTAGTAGGTTATCAAGTCTTTTTTATCGTTTTTAGAATTTCCTTATAGAGAAAACCTATACACGCTTGCACCATATCAATAGTATACGTCCCTTTCCTTTTATCAAATAAATTTAACTTTGAAATATCACATGCTATCTTTAACCTAGTTTAAATAAGTGGATGTTATATAATCGTATTTATAGTGCAAACTGAAGAAGCTTGGAATCAATTTAAGAAAGAAACGCGATAAGTAAAAAACTACAAAAGCGACTTATTCAAAATAAAAACATACATATCAGAATACAGTCAAAAAAGGATTGAATATACAATTTCAATCCTTTTTTTTATATTATCAACACTTTAGCACATATTACTCTTAAGGAGTGATATGTATATGGATTTTCTTTCATCTGAATATTTGTCTGCCTTGCTTGCCATTATTGTAATCGATTTAGTGTTAGCCGGAGATAACGCCATTGTAATTGGATTAGCAGCAAGAAGATTACCGAAAGACCAACAAAAGAAAGTTATCATTTGGGGAACCATTGGAGCAATCGCTATTAGGGCCCTCGCTACCTTAGTTGTCGTTTGGTTATTAAAAATACCTGGATTACTCCTAATTGGTGGTGTACTTCTTATTTGGATCGCTTACAAGCTGATCGCTGAGGGCAAAAATCATGATATTAAAGCCGAAGAAGGATTTTGGTCTGCTATTAAAACCATTATTATTGCTGATGCGTTAATGGGCATTGATAATGTACTCGCTGTTGCAGGAGCTGCCCATGGTAACTTTTCTTTAGTAATCATCGGACTATTAGTGTCTATTCCAGTAGTCGTATGGGGCAGTACATTAATTTTAAAATGGGTGGATCGTTTTCCTGTCATCATTACGATCGGAGCAGCCGTTTTAGCTTATACTGCCGCGAAAATGATTGTAGATGAGAAGTGGTTCGCTGGATTTTTCGAAAGTAACCCTTTCGTTAAATGGGCATTTATCATTATTATCATCGTCGGTGTAGTTTTCTTCGGAAAGGCAAAACAAAAAGCAACAGCTGGTTCTGTCTCATAATGATGGTATATTTACAAATAAAAGGCGCTATTCATATGAATAGCGCCTTTTATTATTTAGCTTCCCCTTCCGGAGTCGTTTTTACCTTTGTTTTGTTTTTATCACGGTTGTTATAGTTATACTTCGAACGATCTACTGGAGTGAATCCTTCCGGTGTGTAGAATCGTAATAAGTCACCATTTACGACTTGGTCAGAGTATTTTAGTGAGTTTTGAACCATTTGTTCATTTTTCTTTATTTCATCTGTAAATTCTACAGGTTTTCCAGTAGTTGTATCATAGTATTTGCCGTTTAGTGCAGTAACTGTTGGGCTTACGTAGTTACCGTTACGGAACGCAACGACTTGTTTATGATCTGGTGATAATAAATCAGAACCGAATTGAACATAATTCTTTGTATCTGTACCTAGTAAGTGTAATAGCGTTGGAAGAACGTCAATTTCACCACCATATTGATGTTGTACGCCACCTTTCACTCCTGGTACACGAACGATTAATGGTACACGTTGTAACTGTGCATTTTCAAATGAGTTCATTTCTTTACCCATTACTTTTGACATTGCTGCGTTATGATTATCTGAAATGCCGTAATGGTCTCCGTACATAACAATAATTGAGTTATCATATAAACCAGATTGTTTCAAGTAATCGATGAAGCCTTTTACAGATTCGTCTAAATAGCGTGCTGTTTGGAAGTACGTATCTACTGATGAATCACCTGTTGTTGCTGGTTCAATCGTTGCTTCTGCCTTATCGATTGGATAAGGGAAATGGTTCGATAACGTAATAAACTTCGTATAGAACGGTTGTTTCAACGTTTGTAATAACGGAATAGATTCATTAAAGAACGGTTTATCTTTTAACCCGTAGTTTACTACGTCTTTTTCATTCATATCGTAGTATGACGCATCAAAGAATTTATTAAAACCAAATGATTTATAAATATCATCACGGTTCCAGAATGTTTTGTAGTTACCGTGGAATACTGCTGATGTGTATCCTTGTTGTCCTAAAATAGCTGGTGCTGATTGATACGTATTATGAGATTTCGTTGTAAAGACAGAACCTTGCGGTAAACCAAACATTGAATTCTCTAACATAAACTCCGCATCAGATGTTTTCCCTTGTCCTGTTTGATGGAAGAAGTTATCAAAATAAAGTGTATTCGCATCTTTTGTAAATGAGTTTAAGAACGGTGTAACTTCTTGACCATTTAATTTGTAATCAATTAAGAAGTTTTGGAATGACTCTAAATGAATGTAAATTACGTTCATTCCCTTTCCTTTACCGAAATACTCAGGATTTGGACTTGCATAAGTTGATGTTAAATAATTTCGTACTTCTGTCATATTATCACCATCAGCTAATGCTCGTTCTGTCGATGCTTTCGCACTTTGAATTCCATCATAAATTGTGTAGTTGTATGCACCTAAATATTTCACAATATAATTACGGTCAAACGTTCTTGTTAATAATTCAGGACGGTCAGACTCTGCAAGACCTAAGTTAACACTGAATAATAAAATACCTGCTACAAATACTAGAGATAATTTATGCTTCGCAACACGAATTGGTTTTGGATTTGCAAATTTTGTTGCGACTAACACAATTAATATAATCGTGTCTAAGAAGTATAATGGATCATAAAGATGTAGCAATGCAAGAATACTACCACCTAAATCTCCAAAGTTATTCGTTTGTGTTAATGTCGGGAACGTAATAAAGTCACTGAAAAAGCGATAGTATACTACGTTTGCGTATAAAAGAATCGACAATAACAAATTAATGATAATTAACCAAATATAAGATCGTTTCCCTTTTGCAAATAATGCTAGTCCTAAAAATAGAACTGCTGAACTAAGCGGGTTAAAAAACAGCAAGAATTTTTGGATTGTGTTTGAAATTCCTAAATTGAATTCTGTTACATAAGCTGCATATGTTTTGAGCCACAATAAAATAACGGCAAACAGAAAGAATCCAAAATGATTGCTTAACACACTTTTGCTCTTTAATAAGAACTGTTTCATTTCTCCACCTCTTTTGATCATCCAAGGCTTATTTTTTTATAAGTCTGTCTCTCTATTCAAATTTTCTTCTTCAAATAGATTATCTTTATTTAACTATATGAAGAATATTAGTAATTATAATTTGAAGCTAGTATTTATTCAACTATTTCTTTCTAGACATTTTGACCTTGGTTTCTATTTAACAAAATAAATTTGTAACATTTCCTGTTTTCTCCCAAGATTCATCCACTAATTATGACACTCCATACTATATACCTTTATAAACTCATTCGCAAACTATTCTATCTCCAAATTTGGTACATATTTCACATGACAAAATAATACGATTTGATTATATTACTCCACTTACATTTCCCTTCTTCAACTAACTCTTTAAATCTTAAAGTCATTACATCCCTTCCATACATGAAAGAATTCTCCTGTTCATTAATATTATATTTGAATAATTATTCATTTGACCGACCAGCGATGTTACATTTTCTCGACAAAAAAACTCGCTCTAAAAAGAGCGAGTTTTTTCATTATATATTATTGACCTTTGTACATTGCATCTACTTGTTTTTGAAGTTCCTCATTTTCTAAGAACTCATCATAAGTAGCCTCTTTATCGATTACACCGTTTGGTGTTACTTCGATAATGCGGTTTGCAATTGTTTGCACGAACTGATGGTCATGAGATGTGAATAAGATTGTACCTTTGAATGCAATTAAACCGTTGTTTAATGCTGTAATTGACTCAAGGTCTAAGTGGTTCGTTGGATCGTCAAGTGTGATTACGTTCGCACCACTTAACATCATTTTAGATAACATACAACGAACTTTTTCGCCTCCAGATAATACAGAAACGTTCTTCTTAACTTCTTCACCTGAGAATAACATACGGCCTAAGAAACCACGTAAGAAGCTTTCAGACTCATCTTGTGGAGAGAATTGACGTAACCATTCAACTAAGTTGTAATCACTGTTCTCAAAGTACTTAGAGTTATCTCTTGGGAAGTAAGATTGAGAGGTTGTAACACCCCATTTGAATGAACCGCTATCCGGCTCCATTTCACCCATAAGAATTTTAAATAATGTTGTCATCGCAATATCGTTACGGCCGATAAATGCAACTTTATCACCTTTATTTAAAGTGAAGTACACATTATCTAACACTTTTTCACCATCAATTGTTTTAGAAAGACCTTCAACAGTTAATAAGTCATTTCCTACTTCACGCTCAGGTGTGAAGCCAACGAATGGGTAACGACGTGATGACGGTCTAATATCATCTAATGTAATTTTGTCTAATAATTTTTTACGAGAAGTTGCTTGTTTCGCTTTAGAAGCGTTTGAACTAAAGCGTGCAATGAAGTTTTGTAACTCTTTTACTTTCTCTTCTTTTTTCTTATTAGCATCTTGTGTTAATTTTAAAGCTAATTGGCTTGACTCATACCAGAAGTCATAGTTACCAACATAAAGTTGAATTTTACCGAAATCAAGGTCAGCCATGTGCGTACATACTTTATTTAAGAAGTGACGGTCATGGGATACTACGATAACTGTGTTTTCAAAGTTCATTAAGAAGTTTTCTAACCATTGAATCGCTTTTAAGTCCAAGTGGTTGGTAGGCTCATCTAATAATAGAATGTCAGGTTGACCGAATAAAGCTTGAGCAAGTAATACTTTTACTTTCTCTGCCCCAGTTAATTCTGACAATTTCTTATCATGAAGGTCTTCACCAATACCTAAACCTTTAAGAAGAATTGCAGCTTCTGACTCAGCTTCCCAACCGTTAAGCTCAGCGAACTCACCTTCAAGTTCAGCAGCGCGCATTCCATCTTCATCACTAAAGTCTTCTTTCATGTAAATAGCATTTTTCTCTTGCATTACTTTGTAAAGTTGCGTGTGACCCATAATTACTGTTTCTAATACTGGGAACTCTTCATATTCGAAGTGGTTCTGTTTTAATACTGCTAGACGCTCACCTGGCGTAATATGTATGTCACCTGTTGATGGTTCAATTTCTCCAGATAAAATCTTTAGGAATGTAGATTTACCAGCACCGTTTGCTCCGATTAAACCGTAGCAGTTACCTGGCGTGAATTTTATGTTAACATCTTCAAATAATTTGCGATCCGCGAAACGCAAACTAACGTTACTTACTGTAATCATTTGTGTCCTCCTACTAATACCGCTTATTTCAGCGTTTTCTCACCGATTGTCTTAAAAAATCGCATATTACGACTCAATTATTGTAGACTATAGCTATTATATAGTAGAAGCTGGATGAATAGCAACGGTTGATTACCTTTCTACAATGAAATCGGATAGTTTTTGTCCATTCCCCTAGCTATTTGTATGTATATCATCGACCTCTTTCTCATATAACCTTTCACTACTCATTCTGTAATATATCGGATTCATTTTCATCTGAAATATTATATACCGAAAAAACTGTAGAGAAATCATTCCCTACAGTCTCTTCTTATTTCGTATTTATTATTTTCTCTTTGTAACTCTTCATTTTACTCGTTAACCCTATTAACGCCGGTAATAATATCGGCATCACAATTAAAGCTAATAGAAGAAGTGCAACACCAACTACTGACGCAACTTGTATAAGTGTTAATACACCTGATGGAATTAATGCTGCAAATGTCCCGCCTAAAATTAGCGCAGCTGATAATACAACTCCTCCTATATGACGAGATGCAGTTACAATTTTCGTTACCGAATCCCCTTCTACCTCGTTATAGCGCATCATTACGAAAATACTATAATCCACTCCTAAAGCGACAATCATAATGAAGCTAAAGAATGGAACATTCCAGCTTAATGACTCTACATGTAATACATGTGCACTAATTTGTTCGCTTATACCGAGTGATGCAAAGTACGCCAATAGTAATGAGCCAATAATAAATATTGTGTTTAGTAATGAGCGTGTAATTACGATTAATACAATCGCAATGCCAATCAACATAATCGTAGCTGTACGTAAGAAATCTTGCCCTGTTACTTCTTTTAAATCAACGTTTCTAGCTGTTGTTCCGCCAATTGCTGTTTTCGCATCATGTAATTCCGTTCCCTTTACAGTGCCATCGATTGTTTTATTGATTTCTTGAATAATTGGCATCGCTTCTTTTGAATACGGATTTACATCTAAAATGATAGTCATTTTAGCAATTTTTCTATCCTGTGACATGTACGTGTTCAATGCTTTTTGGAAATCTTCTCCCTCTAGCACTTCTTTTGGAATATAAAACTTCTCAGAGCTCTTCGATTCATTGAGCTCCCCTAAATATTTCTGTGCGTCATGCAGGCCATTACTTACTTTTCCAAGCCCTTCTGTACTTTTAGATAAACCAGATTGTAATTGCCCCATCTTTTCTTGCAGGTCTTTAAGGCCCGTTAAAAGTTGTCCTTGCCCATCGTTTATTTTCGTTAATCCAGATTGTAACTCAACTGATTTATTTGCAATTTGTTTTGAACCTGAAGAACCTTCATTTAATCCATTTTTAAGATCGGCTGCTCCCTTTTGTAACTTATTAACTCCATTGCTCATTTCTTTTAAGCCGTTATCCACTTTCAGTAACGATTGATTCGCTTCTTTAAATGAACTCATCGCCGTTTTGTGCTGCGTTGCTAATTGATTTAATTCATTTGAAAGTACGCTTAATTTCTTTTGAGCCTCTTTAGCAATTCCTATCGTTTGTTGTATGTTTGGATCATTCGCTAATTCCGGTTTCGTTTGAACGAAATTGGTCATTAACATTTCAATTTGTTCATACCCCTTTTTCGCACCATCAATCGCTTGAGAAATACTTCCGAAGTATTGATCGTAAGAGTTTAAACCTTTTTCTAACTGTGCATAACCAGCATGCAGCTGCGACGTTGCATTAGATAGAACATTTATATTTTCGTTTACTGAAGCTAAACCACTCTCAATTTGCTGTGCTCCTTGTACACCGTCGTTTATGCCATTTGATAATTGATGTAAAGCTGTTCCTAATGCTGATACCCCGTTTTTCGCCTCGTTCGTTCCATCAATTAATTTTTGAACATTCGCAAGACTATTTGAATCATTACTTCCCATTTTATTTTTCGCATCCGTTAATCCATCATTAATTTCCTTTATGCCACCATCGGCATCTCCTAATCCTGTATTCAATTCTCCCGCTTGCTTATTTAAATATAATTCTTTTATCTTCTCACCAGTTGGACGTGTTGGTGCATATACTTCTGACACACCTTTAACTTTCGAAATTTTATCAGTTAATTCATCTAAAATTTGTAGAGAAGTTCCTTCATCCAGCTTTTTATCAGATTGAATGACTAATGTACTCGGTGAAGAGAAACCAGGCGGAAAATGATCTTCTATTACGTTAATACCCATCTTTGATTCATACTTATTATCCACTTCAAATAAATCATTGTAATTAAGTGTATTAGAGTATTTTAATACGAAAGGAATCGATATTACGAATACGATGATTAAAGCGACAAATGGCCTTGCTACTGAGTTTTTCGCAAAGAATCCCCATAAGCGACTATCCTCATGACCTTTAAATGTTTTAACTGGATAAAACATTCCTTTTCCTAAAAGCACCATAAAAAATGGATTTAAAGTCGTTAATACGAGTAATAATACTAAAACACCAATTGCTACCGCTGAAGTAGATTGATATAATTTAAAACTTGCTAACGCAAGTGATGCAAAACCAATTAGCACCGCTATTCCGCTATATAATACAGTTTTACCTGCTGATTTGAATGTTTCTTTCGTAGCTAAAAATGCATTTTCTTGTTTACTTAATTCTTCTTTAAACCTCGTATATAATAAAATGTTATAATCTGTTCCTACCCCAAACAGGACGACGACTACGAACACTTGTGTAAAGTTTGAGAATGGAAAATTAAATTGATCTACAAGCTGGGCAATAATCCCCATTGAAACTAAATACGATATACCAACTGTAAGAAGAGAAACAATTGGAACAACTGGTGAACGGAATACGAGGATTAATACTACAAGAATGAAAATGATTGAAATAACTTCTGTCTTTTTCACTCCCTCTTGAGAGGATTTAAGAAAATCACCCGCTATTAAGTCACTTCCTGTTAAATACGTTTTTACCCCTTTCGTTTGCACTTTTTCATGAAGATTATTTGAAACTTTTGATATTTCACCATGTTTTTTATCTATCGATATTTGCGTTAAAATAGTCGTATTATCTTTAGAAACTAATTGTTTCTCCAAGTCTTTATTGTCTAAATGTGAAACAACTTCCTTAATTCCTAATTGCTCTTTTTCATTTTGCAGGGCGTTGATTGTTTTTGTTATTTCCTTTTTTTGTTCATCTGTTAAAGCTGCCTTATTGCCACTATTAAAAACGGCTATAATTTCATACTTTTCAACCCCTTCTTTATCCATCTCTTTCATCATCTTGTCAGCAATACTGCTTTGCTTTGTATTAGGGATTGTAATTTTCCCTTTTTCTTTCACTAATTGATCCATATTAGGCATCGTTACGACCATTGTAATAGTAATAACTATCCATAATAGAAAAGATAAACTTCTCCAACTTTTTAACTTGCTCATTTGAATCATCTCCCAATATGAAATTCACATGTGGAATGAATATTCATTTCTACTCTTTTGAAAACAATTTTCGGAATGAACGTTCATTCCTATCATTCTATTAAATTATTAATTAACTTTATTAAACTAGGTAAATCGGAATGAATATTCATTCCTTCGGTTATAAAGATTTATTATCTCCTGTTATTCTTTTTCATACCTTTTTTCGGAATGAATGTTCATTCCTGTCCTTATAACGCTATAGAATCAAATGATTCTAATAGCATTCCAACAACTTTCTTCCAATTCCTTTACCAATTCATCTGTATATTCTAACTGCCCTGTTTCCATTACTTTAATTAATTTTTCTATTGGTTGATATACAATAATAATTAAAGCAATTGGTGGTAATGGACGAAGCAAACCTTTTTCGATTCCATCTTCAATCAAGTTCATGAAGAAACCCATGAAGTCCTCGAATATTTCATTACTATGTTCATCTAGAAAATAACTATCACAGTGAGAATTTGTAAAAAGAAAAGCATCTGCATTTTGTCTCGCAAATTCAAATAAACGGTTGTATGTATGGCTAAACTGTTCACGAATATTTGCGTCGACCGGGAAATCATTTTTTATTAATTCCGATAGTTGTAAAACACTTTTCGTAAATAAAGAATTAACAAGCGCTTCTTTATTTTCAAAATAACGGTAAATTGTACCTGCACCTACTTTTGCTTTTTCAGCAATCATGGGAATTGTTGTACCATCATAACCTCGTTCTGCAAAAAGTTGTATTGCAGCATCAAAAATATCTTCTTGTTTGTTTTTAGCCATTTTTCCACCTCAATTTCCAGGAATGAAAATTCATTCCGTTTTTAATTATAAATTAGATGCGCTAAAAGTCAAGTGTGTGGCAAAGTATAGCTGTGATTTTTTATCCCCTATTTATGAATGAAATTATATGAGCGATTTTCTAGATATATTGGCGCAATTTAAAATTATATCAGCGATTTTCAGGATATATCAGCGAAACTCTAATTATATCAGCGATTCTCAGGATATATCAGCGAAACTCTAATTATATCAGCGATTCTCAGGATATATCAGCGAAACTCTAATTATATCAGCGATTCTCAGGATATATCAGCGAAACTCTAATTATATCAGCGATTCTCAGGATATATCAGCGAAACTCTAATTATATCAGCGATTCTCAGGATATATCAGCGAAACTCTAATTATATCAGCGATTCTCAGGATATATCAGCGAAACTCTAATTATATCAGCGATTCTCAGGATATATCAGCGAAACTCTAATTATATCAGCGATTCTCAGGATATATCAGCGAAACTCTAATTATATCAGCGATTCTCAGGATATATCGACTTAACGAAAGAAGTTCACAATATAAGAGGAGGCTATCCCAAAATTTCACTTGGGATAGCCCGCCTTCATACATGCAAATTAAAAGAAATCATAAATAAACGGCTTACGCACTGGTACTAAATTCTCAAATGATCGTATTGCCTCGTCACTTCCACTAATGAATTCAAGTTCATTTAGTTCTAATGGCCGTTTATATCCAAGCATTATTGCCGATAACGCAGTTATATCCAGTTTAATTCCTTTTTCAGTTTTTTCTTCTACAATTGTTATTTCATGATTTGCAAGTCTCACTGTTATGTTATTCCACGGAGCAAATGCATCTGTAATGTTTAGGATCACTTCTTGCTGTACATTGTTCCAATTCAACTCATATTGTTTTAAAAACTGCTCCACATCTACAATTCTTCCCATAAAATATGGTTTTATTTCTGTCTTCACGCGTGGCTCTTGCAATGAATATAATAACGATTCGCTTTCACTTACTGTCATTTCAATTTCTTTAATCATAGAATCATGCTGACAAATAAAGTTCCACAGACCATTTCTTGCTTCATTATGCAGTGGTACAAATTCTTCTACTGTCATTTTATAGTTTTCTATTTTGTATAACATGTAACCTGCTGCCTTTTTATTTTCATCATAGTAAATCGCTAATGTTAAATCATCATAAACCGCTTGTAACCACCAGTTCTTCTCTCGAACTAACATACATGAAAAACGTTCTGCAAATGCTTCATAGAGCTTCTCGACTTCTTCTGGATGATTTTCTTTATTAAAACGTTTCACAGTACCATTTACTTGTTTTTTCATCACTAAATCGCTCTTACTCATATGACATTTGAGTAGATTCGCACAAAGTTCCCAGCCGTATTTACGGTAAAATGAAACAGCAAATGGATGTAACATAGAGACTGTAAAGCCATCTTTTTTCATTGTTTGAAGTGAATGTTGAAGTAGCTCTTTTACATACCCACTTCTTCTGTACTCTGGATACGTCGCTACTCCTGCAACGCCACCCATTTTAAATTTTTCTTTACCTATGTAAATATGAAACGGGATGAGGTGTAGTTTTGCAGCTAAGTCTTCCCCTTCCATAATGCCGTATATTTCATGACTTTCCTTCATTTTTGTAAGTTGCTGCTGTAATCGTTCCTCATCTACTGTATATTGAAAAGCGTATTCTGATAAACGTAATGCTTCTCTGAACTTATCTTCTTTTAATTGTATGACATTCATATAATTCTCCTCCATTCCCTGTTTGAATTATATCATAATTCTCACTATTATAATTCGGTAAGTGAAACTACAAGGACGTTTCAACAAAAAAAGCAGATACATCACGTATCTGCTTTCCATCCTTTTTATTTAGCTAATTTTTGAAGTTCGTCAAAGAATGTAGGATATGATACACCTACTGCTTCTGCATCTTCAATAATTGTTTTTCCTTCTGCCAGGCAACCAGCAATTGCAAGCATCATTCCGATACGGTGATCACCATAACTATTTACTGTATTGCCTTTTAGAGCTGATTTTCCGTAAATGATCATACCGTCATCAGTTGCTTCTATGCGAGCTCCTAGTTTCGTTAACTCAGCAACGACTGTATCAATACGGTTTGTTTCTTTTACTTTCAATTCATGTGCATCTTTAATTACTGTAATTCCTTCTGCTTGCGTTGCCGCTAATGCGATTACAGGAATCTCATCGATTAATCTAGGGATAATATCTCCGCCAATTTCAATTCCTTTTAATGAAGATGTTTCGATTGTAATATTTGCAGCTGGTTCTGATGCCCCTTCGTTAATTAGATCTACAGTGAACGTAGCACCCATTTTTTCTAAAACATCAATAATACCTGTACGGGTTGGATTCATCCCTACATTTTGTAATACTAGTTTACTATTTGGGATGATTGCACCTGCTACTAAGAAAAATGCTGCTGATGATACGTCACCTGGCACTTGAATGTCTGTTGCTGTTAATTTTTGTCCACCTGACAACTTCACTGTTTTCCCTTCGCGAGTTACTTTAACACCAAATGCTTCGAGCATTCTTTCCGTATGGTCGCGTGAAATATGTGGTTCTGTAACAGCTGTTACACCTTCTGCACGAAGACCTGCAAGTAAAATAGCCGACTTTACTTGTGCACTTGCAACAGGAGAAATATATTCAATTGCTTTTAAATCTCCGCCACGTATTGTTAACGGTGTAAATGTTCCTTCTTCTCGGCCGTCTATGTTTGCGCCCATTTGTTTTAATGGGTTTGTTACACGCTTCATCGGTCTTTTTGCGATAGATTCATCACCTTGTACGCAAGAGAAAAATGGTGTGTTAGCTAATATACCTGACATTAATCTGATTGTTGTACCAGAATTACCAACATCTAATACAGCTTTCGGTTCTTGTAAACCTTCTAATCCTTTACCAACTACAGTAACCTCATCACCGTTTTGCGTAATTTCTACTCCCATTTCTTTAAAACATGAAATCGTACTTAAACAGTCTGCACCGGGCAAGAAACCTTTAATTGTTGTTTTCCCTTCTGCAATAGAACCGAACATAACAGCACGGTGTGAAATGGATTTATCACCTGGGATTGTAATATTGCCATTCAATCCGTTATTAACAGGTTGTATTGTTCTTTCTTTCACGTTTTTCACCTTCTCATTTAAATTGTTTCATAAGTTTGGTATTCTTCTTCTCCAAGCGCTAGCTTTGCTTTCATACGATCTTCTTCCCTTTGGAAGCTAATACGTAATACCCCAAGCAGTCCTTCACGCGCTTCTAATATTTGCAAGTTCGTAATACTAATTTCCTCGCGCGCTAAAATGCTCGTAATATGAGCCAATGCCCCCACCTTATCTAATACATCGACGTATAAGTCGTGATAGGCAGGAATTGCCCCTCTCTTTCTTACTGGTAAAGAATCACGGTATTCTTTCGCATCTGCAAAATAGTTTTGAATCTCGCCTGCATCTCCGGTAGAAACTGTTTTATATAAATCTTCCATTTCAGAGATCCACTCTTTTAATAATACCATTAAATGCTCTCGATTTTGCTTTACAATATCACTCCACATTTTTGGACTACTAGATGCGATACGTGTAATGTCTTTGAAACCTCCAGCAGCTAGTTGATGAATGAGCGGATTATCTCCTGCATGTTTCTCAACTTGCTTTACTAAACCTGCTGCGATAAGATGCGGAAAATGACTAACGATCCCTGTTACATAATCATGTTCTTCCGTATTTAAAACAAGAAAATGTGACCCTGTTCCTTTTAACCATACTTTAAGGTCTTCCACTTGTTTATTTGGCACGTGATTCATCGGTGTTAAAATGTAAAATGCATTTTCAAATAAATGTGCCTTTGCACTTTCAACTCCCGTTTTATGAGAACCCGCCATCGGATGTCCACCAATGAAAGAAACATCCTTTGAAAATAAAGCTTCCGCTTCGTTCATAATAGACCCTTTTGTACTACCAACATCAGTCACTATAACATCTTCTCGTAAACGGAATGACGCAAGTTTGTGTAATAGCTTCTTCGTTTCTTCAACTGGAGAAGCAAAAACAATTAAATGTGCCTCTTCACATGCACGCTGTAAATCACCTGCTATTTCATCTACTACGTGTAATTCTTTTGCACGCTCTACTTGCTCTTTAAATATATCGTACCCTGTTATTGTTACATCGTGCTCTTTCTTAATTGCTAATGCGAGAGAGCCTCCTATTAAACCTGTTCCAATTAATACTACCTTTTTACGCATTGGCCTCATCTCGAGACTTATTTTTTTTATTTTCAAAGTGTTGTTTTAACACTGAAATCACTCCTTCATTTTGCTCCCTTGTTCCAACTGTAATACGGACACCATTTGGGAATGGACGAATAATAAATCCTGCATGTGCACAAGCTTCATAAATCTCTCCAGCATTATCTACCGGTAAAAAGATGAAATTAGTTTGTGACGAATAAAATGGTATTTCGTTTTCCTTACAGAAACTCTCGTATTGCTGTAATCCTTCTGTATTCACGTGAACTATTTCTTTAATAAACTCGTCATCACCAAAAGCAATCGTAGCTGCTTTTTGCGCTAATGAAGATACGTTAAATGGTAAACGTACGACATTTAATTTCTCAATTAGCTCTTCCTGTCCAATCGCATATCCAACGCGGAAAGAAGCTAATCCGTACGCTTTAGAAAACGTTCTAAGTACAAGAATGTTTTTATGTTTTTCTAAAAGCGATAATGTCTCTGGGAAATCTTTTGCTGTTACGTATTCATAGTACGCTTCATCAATGACAATTAACGTATTCTCACTAATACCTTCAATAAATTGATTCAATTTTCGATCATTCACATATGTGCCTGTCGGATTGTTCGGATTACAAATCCATACGATTTTCGTATTATTATTTACTGCTAATGAAATTTCGTCTAAATCGTATACACCGTTATTTAAAGGAATTTCTTTCACTTCACAACCTTCAATAATTGCATGATGACGGTACTGCGGGAATGTCGCACCAGCTGTCACGATGTTATCTCCTGCCTTGAGTACTGCACGACTTATGATTTGAATGACTTCATCTAAACCACTACCACAAAGTACTTGTTCCATTTGCACATGCAACTTATCTGCGATTGTTTGACGGAGCGTTGTAGCACCTCCGTCAGGATATAAAGCATGTTCCAACCAAGAATTTTGCAACTCTTCTAAAACTCTCGGTGAACAACCGAATGGATTTTCATTCGATGCTAATTTCACAAACGAATGATCTCCGTACACTTCTTTCATTTGTTCTGGTGATTTACCTGGTTTATATGGTTGTAATGATGATAGTTGATCTTTTACTTGCACATTAAACCCACCTTTTTATTAAAATTCTTTTGCGTAGTTATTGTGTTGCATAATGTTTTGTTTTAATAATTCCATACGATCTTTTCCGAATTGTTCGACTAGTGCATCTGCAAGTTCCCATGCCACAACAGATTCAGCTACTACACCCGCTGCTGGTACTGCGCAACTATCAGATCTTTCAATACTCGCTTGGAATGCTTCTTTCGTATCAATATCAACGCTTGCTAACGGTTTGTATAAAGTAGGAATTGGCTTCATCACGCCTCTTACGATAATTGGCATACCTGTTGTCATACCGCCTTCTAAACCGCCGGCATTATTCGTTTTTCTCGTGTATCCTTTTTCTTCATCCCACAGAATTTCATCATGCACTTTGCTTCCCGGTTGTCGTGCGGCTTCAAAACCTACGCCGATTTCAGCACCTTTAAATGCATTTATACTCATAATTGCACCAGCGAGTTTTGCATCTAATTTACGATCGTAATGAACGTAACTACCAACGCCAATTGGCATACCTTCTGCAATGACTTCCACAATACCACCGATTGAATCTCCACTACTTTTTGCGTTGTCAATCGCATTCATCATTTCTTGCTCTACTTCTTTATCTAAACATCGAACTGGTGAGTTTTCAGTAATTGTTTGAATTTCTTCAATTGATAAGTTTGAAATATGTTTTGCTTTTACTCCACCAATTTCAAGAACATGTCCTGCAATTTCCACGCCTAATTCGCTTAAAATTTGTTTTGCAACTGCACCAGCAGCTACACGAACTGTCGTTTCTCTTGCAGATGACCGCTCTAATACGTTTCTTATATCACGATGACCATATTTAATTGCTCCATTTAAATCTGCATGTCCGGGACGTGGTTTTGTAATTGTACGTTTCATGTCTTTACTTTCTTTTTCCGAAATTGGCTCTGCACCCATTACTTTCGTCCAATGTTTGAAATCATCATTTTTTACAATTAACGTAATCGGTGATCCAAGTGTCATCCCGTGACGAACACCACTTACAATTTCAACTGTATCTGTTTCAATTTGCATACGTCTTCCGCGTCCATGACCTTTTTGTCTTCTTAATAATTCTTTATTAATATGTTCCGCCGTAAGTGTCAAACCTGCTGGTACACCTTCTAAAATAACTGTTAACTGCGGTCCATGTGATTCTCCAGCTGTAATGTATCTCATTTCTCTTGCCCCTTTACTATTTTTTTGTACAAAAAAGTCCCTACTGAGCGCTCAGTAGGGACGATATTTATCGCGGTACCACCCTAGTTGTAGACTTCTTTCGTCTACCTCTCTTCTTCTTTAACGATCGTTCGACCGTCTTACCCTCCAAAAGTTGTCGGGAAAGATGCTCCAAGGCTGTAATTCATGCTTACCTTTGTACTGATTCACACCGACCATCAGCTCTCTTTAACAGTGAGATAAGCACTACTGTTTCCTCTTCAACGCATATATGATATGGAATTAAGATAATTTATTTTTGAAACCTTTTAACTCATCCATGAATCTATGGAATTCTGGAATGTCCATTTGTTGTGCAGAATCTGATAATGCAACTGCTGGATCTGGATGAACTTCAGCCATTACTGCATCTGCACCAATTGCAAGTGCCGCTTTCGCTGTTGGTAATAATAAATCTCTGCGTCCAGTTGAATGTGTTACATCAACGATAACTGGTAAATGTGTTTCTTTCTTTAAAATTGGTACTGCAGAAATGTCTAATGTGTTACGTGTTGCTCTTTCGTATGTGCGGATACCGCGCTCACAAAGAATAATTTGATCGTTACCTTGCGCAATGATGTATTCCGCTGCGTTAATGAACTCATCAATTGTTGCTGCTAATCCACGTTTTAATAATACTGGTTTGTTAACTTTACCTACAGCTCGTAATAAATCGAAGTTTTGCATGTTACGTGCGCCAACTTGAATTACATCAACGTAGTCTAATGCCATTTCAACATCGTTCGGATTTAAAATTTCACTAATAATTGCTAAGTCAAACTCGTCTGCTACTTGACGTAAAATTTGAAGTCCTTCTACTCCTAAACCTTGGAAATCATATGGAGAAGTTCTCGGTTTGAATGCACCACCGCGCATTAATTTTAAGCCTTGGTCTTTCATCGCTTGCCCTACTTGACGAACTTGTTCTAAACTTTCTACTGCACAAGGTCCCATGATGAACGTTTGTGTTCCGTTTCCAATCAATTCACCTTTTACATCAACGATTGTATTTTCTTGTTTCTTTTTACGTGATACTAGTAACGCTTTACGGTTATCATCTTCTTGTAACTCTAAGCTTGCTTTGAAAATCGTTTTGAAAATATGTTGAACTGTTGATGTTTCGAATGGTCCTTCGTTATGCTCTGCAATCATATCAAGTACTTCACGCTCACGTACTGGATCAAAGCGTTTCGTGCCTTGTACTTGCTTTTGCTCTCCAATTTTTTGAACAATTTCACCACGTTTGTTTAAAAGGTGTAATAGTTGTAAGTTAATTTCATCTACCTGTTTACGTAATTGATCTAATTCATGATTTGCCATTTGGAAATCCTCCTCTAATGTTTTAAAAGTATAGTAAGAGAATAAAAGATTCTCTATTTTCTGAACTGACTAATTATACAAATTTATAGTGGAATCGATACCTCTTCTTATTTTAAACTAATAATTCGTACAAAGACATGAACTACTAGTTAAAAACCCACTTTTTTGTACAAAAAAGCCCTACTGATCCAATCAGTAGGGACGATATTTATCGCGGTACCACCCTAGTTGTAGACTTCTTTCGTCTACCTCTCTTCATTGTTAACGATCATCTGACCGTCTTTCCCTTCATAAAGACAATACTATCTTTACTACGAAAAAGATGCTCCAGGACTGTAATTCGCTCTTGTTTATGTACTGGTTTGCACCAACCACCAGCTCTCTGTTACAGGGAAACAACAACTACTGCTTTTCCTTTCAATGCATGACTATTTAATTTTCAAGTTGAACCACTAAAATACAAAAAGTCCCTACTGAATAAATCAGTAGGGACGATATTTATCGCGGTACCACCCTAGTTGTAGACTAACTTTCCGTCTACCTCTCTTCACTGTTAACGATCAATTGACCGCTTTTTCCTCATAAAGACAAACTATCTTTATTACGAAAAAGATGCTCCAAGACTGTAATTCATGATTATCCCTGTACTGGTTCACACCAACCACCAGCTCTCTGTTACAGTAAGACTAACCACTACTGTGATCTCTTCATTGCACTTTGTTTATTCAAATGTTTTTGAAATTGAATAAGTATGATTCGTATTATAGAACGCTTTTCAAAACACTGTCAACAACTTTTTATATATTTTTTTAAATTCCACTTTCGTCCTATAATTCTTTTTGTAAATCACCCATTACAATTCCTATGCGAATTATTTCATTTTCTAGTAAATGTAAAACATATTCCTCTACTTCATACTGAACTAATAATTCTTTTATTTTTATGATTTCTTTTTCAAATAAAACGGCTTCGTGACATGTTTGTAGTAAAATAAAAAACACATTTGCAAATATTTCTTTATGCGCTTTCATACTTTCTTTTTTATGAAGCATTTCAATCAATAACTGCTTCATTTCCTCACCTGTACATTTACCATGTACACTTGAAAATGCACGAGACATAATACATAATCCTTTTTCTAATATTTCATCCATGTATAAAATAATACGTAAAAGCATTACATATTCTCTTGCAGTTATCTCACCCATTTTTGGTCGTTCTCGCAAAAATACACTGAGCCAAGCTGTCCAAAATTTTTGTTGTTCTTTTACACTTAATGTTTTGACGTAATAGCATAAAAACTGCATAAACTTAATTTTATTTTCTTCATTTTCTAGTATGAGTAACGGGTATAACCAATCTGTTTTTTGCTCCCAATATAGTACACATTTAATAAATACAAAGCTAAGCCACTTCAAGAAAGCTTCTCTCGTATGCGGATGTAATACTTCCAAATGTTCTATCGCATACTTAATAAATCGCTTCATTTCTGTAAATAAAGGTAAATTTATTTGCGTGTAACATAAGCCGGCCCATGCATATTCCGTAATCTCATTTTGTTTTTTTAAATCTAAGTATGGTAACAAATATTTTCGGCACCATTGTTTTTCAATATGATATAGAAATGTAATATCTGCTATTAAACGAGCAAACATAAAGTTTGTTCGTTCCGAATTAACTCTTACTTGTTCTTCAAATAAAAATAAATATTCATATACATTACGATCGTATAAATGATCATATGATAACAACTTTAATAATACAGCCGTCATTTTTCCAACTGGATGCTGAATTGATTCATTATAAAAATCTTGTTTCCCAAGCTTAAAGTCTGTATCACTCTTCATAACTTGAGGAAACACTGAAAAAGCAAATCCTTTTACAACACGTATACTATTCTCTTCTAACTCTTCTAGTCGATTACTAATTTCATATAGAAAACTACTAATTAACCAATGAAAAGCAGTATTTCTAACAAATTTCTGCAATAGCGGAATAATTTTTTGGATTTGCTCATTTGTCATTCCTCGATTATTTCGCCATTCTCTAATACAAACAAACCATACTTCATTACTTATTTCTTGCACTCCTACTAATTGGTATGCAAATGAAATACTCCACTCTGTGTTTAATTTACACGCTTTTGATAACATCTCTAAAAAATGACGTTGTTCAAAAACACCATCTTGCGAAAATTGCTGAACTTGCTTCATAATTTCAACATCTTTCAGCTGCAATAATCCGTCAGCAGTTACATTACAAGTAATGCTTTCTGCTGTATCTTCTTTCTTTTGTACACTGTATCGTTCAGAATGAAAATGAGGATGCTTTTGCTTCATTAACTCATACCCATTTGCCGTAGATGGGCTATTCGAATCACACTTGAATAATAAGTCTAATACGAGACATGCATCAAATACCCTCTCTTCTGTAAGATGCTTTATTACAGTTCGAGTGACTTCTTCTTTTGTTTTTTCTAAACAATGTGCATAATGCCTTTTTAAAAGTTGAAAAACTTCGTGTTTATAAGTGAAATCTAAAAGAAGTCCTTCATGTAACAACCATTTCATTTTGTCATCTACACGAACAAAAATATTTTTATTCATCGCATCAATTGCAATTCGCTTTTGAAGTACACTATTTGCTTCTATCATTTCTGTAATATAATAATCCGCTTTTTTCTCATTGTTTTCGCATAAATAAGTTAGACACTCTTTTACAATTCGTATTAAAAATGCAAGATCATTTTGATGAAACTCTTTCTCTACATTTTCCTTATTTCTTTTTTTCAGTGCCGTTTGTCTTAACGACAACATTCTCAATTTTTCTAATCCAATCATCATAATTGGAACAGCATAATAAGCGATATATGGCCTCATCTTTTCGTTCCAAATTTGCTCCACATGAGAAAATGTAGATACTGGTAAGCGACTCGATTCCTCGAGTTCTATTGATTCTTGCGTATCATTTCCCCATTTTCTTACACGTTTCAACTTCAGTTTTCCGTCTAAAATAAAAGTTAGTAACAATAAGGCAATTTCTTTATGCTCAGGAAAAGAACATTTTTGCAGTAACTTAGAAATCTTTTCTATAGAGCTACTATCTTTTTCAGCTGTTTCTAATAAAAGGAGTGTCCACCTTGCAAACAACAGCGGGTCCATCTTACTCTTCGTTTCGTTTAAGTAGTTACAAATTGTTCTCCATAATAACGGTGATATTTTAGAATAGTTTTTATAAATTAATTGAAATAATTCTTTCTGATGACTAAAAAGAAATTGTTCCACTAACCATTCTGCAAGTAATTCATCTACTTCATTATAGTTTGGCGTAAGCATAAACAAATTTTGTAATTTACCTTCTGCTTCTAACCATTCGACCCATTCATAATCATGAGCAAATTCCACAAAGTAACGTACTGTTTCAATTTTTTTAATCGATTGCTTTATGTATGATAATTGTTCCTGTTCTACTGACGGGGGAACCGTTACAATATCCCGAATACGCATTCTTTTCGTAATATAATTATCACCCATTAATTCAGCCCAGCGTTTTACCGCTTTTACGAGGGATTGATGATTATTCACCTTATTCGGATACACAATTGGTCTTATCCCTAAATGTTCCCAATGGTACGTATTTTCTCCTTGTGCGACAAAAGCAAATCGTCTTGTACTTGGTGGTAAACCAGTTGCTAAATATTTCATTACTGGGTCATTATGACTATATCCAACGAATAAAACGGTGTAATTTGAGAATAGATCAACTAAAAATCTTCTCGCCCACCCTTCTGTTAAGTAAGCCCTTCCAAAATCACCATCTGTTAAAATTAAAGCCTCTTTCTCCTGTTCTACATTACCATGTATGTAAGCAAGACCTTTAAAAGCTCTCCCAGTCGGTAAAGCTGGAGCGTAATAAACATTGATATCTCTATTTATTTCTTTAATTGCTGTTGTAAAATGTTGATCAAAATTTGTTGTTACAATGCGGATATCTGTATCTAAAGGAAATAGCCTTGGAATTGCATAATGCAATGGATTCGGTTTTGATTTCTCTATATGAACAAGATCTCTTGCGACTTGATGTACATCTTTTGTTTTCGCAATTTTACCAAGATAATAATCATGTGGTTCTGTTATTTCACGTTTTTCGACATATAACGTTTTTGCAATTTCATCAACTAAATCATCAAAATTCGGTAAGTTTGATTTCCCTTTCATAGAAACTCCCGCTCCAACAAATAACACTAACTTTCCTTGCTCAAGGTGATCAATTAACTCATCTGGAATTTCTACTTCTGAAGTAATCCACATCCTGGATTCCCCCTTACCTAAAAATGTCATACACTCTCATTTTACTATAACATTTTTTCATTGTTTTTATAATATTTAGACTAAATTCCGAACATGAAAAAGTTTTATGTAAATAAATCCGTTACAATGTATGAACTCCAGAATTTATTGAAAAACTATGTATAAATCGGAGGTGTAAATTTTGAATGATTTCACAGTAGTGCTTATCAAGTTTATATCGTGCATTATCGCATTTAGCATTGGGCTTGCTTTATTTTTCCCTGCAACGTTTGTTCAAATTATTTCATTCAGTCTCTTTGTTACAATCGTATCCTACATGTTCGTTGATAAAATCATTTTAAATCGAATTGGCAATACTGGTGCCATTATGTCGGATTTCTTATTAACATATTTAAGCGTATGGATTTTCGGTAATATTTTATTAGACAACTATATGCAAATTGCATGGGGCAGTATCCTTTCTGCCATCGTCTTCACTTTATCTGAAGTAATCGTTCATCGCTTCTCTAACTCTCATACAAGGCACAACAATGATAACATTCGTATTAATCGTCGCTTTGCATATGGTACAGAGTTTGCTGAAGAACAAAATATATTGGATAAAGATAAAAAAAAGTAACGTTTTAATACAGGAGCGCCCTTTTTAATTATGTGGTGCTCCTTTTTTGTATTTTTTCATTATGGTACGTGAAATTATATAAGTGATTATTTCAAAATACCGACTTACTAACAATATTTGACGCTATTTTTTCTAATAAAAAACTGCCTCTTATTTAGAGGCAGCCACTTTTAAGTCTTTTACTTCAACAACATCCGCAAACGCTCCCAATACTGCGTTATGATGTTTCACAATATCTTCAGCACGTAACACTTCTGTATTAAATGTACTATGTGCATCACTCACTAACGTTACTTTATATCCTTCACTACATGCTCTGCGCGTTGTCGTATCTACACAATACTCTGTTTGCATTCCCGAAAGAATAACGTGTTCAATTCCTTTCTCTTGTAACACTTCGCTTAAGTTTGTATTATGGAATGAATCTGGAGTCGTCTTTTCAACTATATTATCTCCTTCTTGCGGAGCGATGGCCGCATGGATTCGCCATCCATCCGTACCTTTTTCTAACGGGTGATCTTTAGGACCGTTATGTTGGATATAAATAACTGGAATACCATTTGAACGACATTCCTTAATAAGCTCTTGCAATGTTTGTAAAAACTTTCCCCCATTATGTACTGGCATTCCAGCTGTATACATACCCCCTTGCACATCAATTACGATTAATGCTTTTTTCATTTCACACATCCCCTTTGTTTGTATAAGCCATTATTATTGTTTATATTCCATCATCCAACAATCTTCTAATTTCCCCTCATGCAACTCATGTTCCTTTAAAATCTTTACTTTTTTAAATCCACTTTTTTCATAACACTTTATTGCTCGTTCATTATTTACTTTCGGATCCATTGCAATTGCTTCTGCTCCCATTTCACTCATAATATATGTAATTGCTACCTGAACGAGTTTTGTTCCAATTCCCTTTCCCCAATAGGCTGGTTCACCGATAAATTGGTCCATACCCCATACATTTTGTGATTCTTTATAGCCATATAACGCTTTCCACTCTGAATCCACTGGGTACATTTGTATGTAACCAATCGGAATGTTATCAAATTCTATTAAACATCTTTTTTCATTACTGTTTGGACTATGTATAAAATGATTAAGCACCTTTTCTACAGATTGCGGATTATCTCGTCCTTCGTAATAACGCAGGACTGCTGGGTCCGTTAACCATTTAGAAATGATAGATGCATCATCTTCCATTACGTATCTAATCAATAAACCTTCTTTTTGAAAAAGCATATTATACCTCTATTATTCCTTTATATTTTTTCTTGCTGTTACATCTTTCATTGCACCTACTAATGCATATGGTAGTAATGTAATCGCAAAAAATGCTGTAAATACGTTAAATTGCGGGATTGTATAGAGTGTGAACCATTCAGTGAAAAATTGAGAATTTAATATTCTATTAAAAAACTCTCCGCCTGGCCTAAAGTTTGGTGCCCACCCAGTGATTTCACACAAAATAAACAGTAACTGAACAATAAAAAATGCCCCTAGATAACGAAACCATGTCCGTTTCCATATAGGTTGTGCATTTTTTAATATATCCCCCATCTTACCCCCTCCTTAAATATCCATCATATTGATTATACACTTTCCTCACTTCATTTGTTAAAATTTTCTATATAATTAATACTGTTGGGGGGAATACATTATGTCTAATCCTATATTTACATCCACTTTAATCATTCTTAGAGGAAACTCCGCAAGTGGTAAAACAACGATTGCAAAACAACTACAAGAACATTTCGGACAAGGGACACTTTTAGTATCACAGGATGTTGTACGTAGAGATATGCTTAGAGTACACGACACAATGGGTAATTTATCACATGATTTACTATTTGAAATTACGAAGTACGGAAAAGGAAAATGTGAATTTGTTATTTTAGAAGGTATATTGAACAGTCATAGGTATGGTGAGATGTTAAAAGAATTAATTCGTTATTTTGATGAAAATGCATTTGCATATTACTTTGATTTATCATTAGAGGAAACTATTAGACGACATAACACAAGGGACAAACGACATGAATTTGGTGAAGATTCCCTACAAAAATGGTATAATCCGCACGATACTATTAAGGTTGCCAGAGAAACTATTTTTACAGATAACTTTACGCAAAAAGATATATTTGATGCAATTCTTAATGATGTTGCGATCAAAAAACAAGCCTAACATAATATGTTAGGCTTGTTATGTATTTTGTATTTCAGTTTTTATAATTAAACAATCTATACATAAATAATAGTATATATTCATTTCCCCAAACTGGAAATCAACTACTGAAATAAGTCCACGTTCCTCAATATCTTGAGTAATTGTAGCAACATATTTCATCTCTTTCGCACAAGTTGGACACGCCAAATCCTTTGGAAGATCATCATATAACGGTACCCCTAATAATCTACATACATATTCAGAACCGAACAAGTTAAAAGCTTCCCAGTAACTATCTTCATCTGTAGGTATATCTTCATTTTTCATATTTATAAGCTTTACCGTTGTTTTTGGTAATAAAACTGGTAACTTATATTCCTCTTCCATTATCCATTCTTCTGTATTTTGCTGCTGTATGATTTGAACAGTTTTCCCTCCATCACTTAACTGAAAATATTGCGGTTCCCATACCATCGCGCAGTTTAAACATGAAACGAATGGTAAAATATTTAGTTCATTACTTTTAAGTTCACCAAGTCTCCCATCTTTTAAATCAAAACAGAGAATTTGATGCATCTTTTCACCGCATAACTTACATACTGGCAAATTACAATCTTGACCGCCAAACTAATGATTATATGAACCTCTTCCTTCAATTACTCTATACCCTTTCCTTTCTTTGCAATGTGCACCATATAATTCTGTTGTCATATTCTATCCTCGCCTTTTATAAGAGTGATTCACAAAATGATAATAATTAAGACTAAAAAGCATCGTCTTCCTGAATAGTTTCCATAATAAATTCTTTTAAACTCGGACATATTTCTTCCATTTCGTCATCCGCGTGATACCAAATATATATTTGATCATCCATTTTTCCATTATTTATTTTAAAGCACAATTTATCCCCTGAACCATCGTCACCAATTATGATAAGGTTTTCTGACATATACTCATCTCTCATGTCAACATTTTGTCTAACTATATCATCCCAAGTTTTCGTTACATTTCTATTATCTTTAATCGGATATAGTACCCATTCCCCTATTTCAGCATTATTAACTAATTTAATAAGATCCCTATATTGATTTGGGAAAGCAGCACCTAACTTTTCTTCAGTTTCTTTTATTTGCAGCTCCAATACACCTTGTTTCTTTATTTCAATATATTCTCTTACTTCTTTCATGAAATACACCTATCCTTTGAACTTAATTACACTATTATGAGTGAAAGTGTTTAGTAAACGATTTGATCCAATTTATACATTTCATTATACGTTAATCCTTCGTTTTCAACATACTACTCTTCTCTACTTCTCAATAAACTTCTGTTCTACTTCCTTACCTCATTCTTAATAGTTTTATTTTCTAAACATCATACAATTTTTATGTTTTATTACAGATTTAGTAATAAGCCATTTATAAATCCTATTATCCTTCTACTAAAAAAATAAAAGCCAGCCTCAATAAAGAGAACTGACTTCTATTTGGATAATTATTGTTATTATAAAATTTTCACTTTAACAGTTTGTCTTCCCCAATTCATAGCTTTACTTTTTGAACCCATTAAAACATCAATACGATTACCTTTAATTGCACTTCCAGTATCACCAGCGATAGCTTCTCCATAACCTTCTACCCATACTTTAGATCCTAATGGGATTACTTTCGGATCAACTGCGATAATTCTCATATTCGGATTTGCCGTTAAATCATGACCCATCGCAGTTAAAACGCGTCCACCATATGTACCATTTTCACTTGGATCAGCAGTATACGCTGTCGCTACTACCGTTAATTCACGTTTAGCAGACTGTATGTTATTTTTAGATACTTCTTTCGCTCTCTCTTCTTCTTTAGCCTTTGCTATTTCTCTTGCTTTTTCTTCTTCTTTAGCCTTTGCTATTTCTCTTACTCTCTCTTCTTCTTTAGCCTTTGCTATTTCTCTTGCTTTCTCTTCTTCTTTAGCTTTTGCTATTTCTCTTGCTTTCTCTTCTTCTTTAGCTTTTGCTATTTCTCTTGCTTTCTCTTCTTCTTTAGCTTTTGCTATTTCTTGTACTTTTTCTTCTTCTTTAGCTTTTACTATTTCTTGCACTTTCGCTTCTTCTTTGACTTTTGCTTCTTCTTTAGGCTTTACTATTTCTTGCACTTTCGCTTCTTCTTTGACTTTTGCTTCTTCTTTAGGCTTTACTATTTCTTGCACTTTCGCTTCTTCTTTGACTTTTGCCTCTTCTTTAGGCTTTACTATTTCTTGCGCTTTTACTTCTTCTTTGACTTTTGCTTCTTCTTTAGGCTTTACTATTTCTTGCACTTTCGCTTCTTCTTTAACTTTTACTTCTTCTTTGACTTTTACCTCTTCTTTAGGCTTTACTATTTCTTGTGCTTTCGTTGTTTCTTTCGCTTTTGCTACTTTCTGCGTCTTTACTTCTTTCTTTTCTTTAACTGATTTTTGTACTTTCGCTACTTGCTTCGTTTTCTCTTCGGTTTTCTTTTCAGTTGGTGCTGTACTTGATAGGAAAGAAACGTTTGCATAAGCAGTTTTTCCTTTATACTCAAATTGCAGCCATCCGTCTTTTACTTGATGCGTTGATTCAATTACATCATCTTTTTTTAGTCTGCCAAGAATTTCTGAATCCGTGTTTGCTTCAGTACGTACATTTAACAAATTCGCCGTTACATGATATACATCTTTTGTAAACTCCGAACTTACAAACACTTCTTTACCATTCAACTCAATTTTTGACCAGCCATCTTCGGTATTTATGACTTTTAACTCTTGCCCATTCTTTACTTTTTCGACCACTTTTGATTCTGTAGTCGGTTTTTCACGTACGTTAAGTACATCTGCTGTTACGATTGTTTCTGCGGTAGCAGTTGAGGTAAACGCCCCCAATCCAAAAATAGTTGCGGTTGCTGCGCCAATTACTTTTTTCATATTAGCCTCCATTATATTTTTTCGAATTTTATCAAATGTCTCCGTAAAATTGTATAATTTTACATAATATCAAAACATTTGCAACAGTATATTAATATTGTTTAATATACCGTTATTAAAACTCCTTACTCCAATACTATCAAATTCTCATTTCTAATTCTATATATTATAAATCTCCTTATCTTTTATAAAAGCTCCATGCTCTTCTTCACACTAAATAGTTGTAGCAATTCCCGCCAAAAATAAACTTACGATTGCTAAAATTTGAGTAGCGACAATAGCCCCTCTTAAATGAAACTTATAATCTTTATATCCTTTCATACCTTCCGTACTAGGAATCACAACAAACCTTGGAGTAATCCAGCAAAAAATTAGCCAATCAATTATAAGTAAATCTACTAAATTGAAAATCATTAAAATACCAAAATTGTGTAAATAGGCATCCATATACATTAACTTTTCATGCTTATGTAGTATATATGTAGAAACGAAAGGACTACCGAAAAGAATAGTATTATATACAATATTAAAATAAATGCTTTGCTTTTTTTCATGAATCGATTTTGGAAAAACTACTTTTTGAATATCTTTCGGATAATCAGTTAACGAAAGTCGAGGATTATAATATAAGGACCCTAAAATCATTACAGATAGTACAATAGACATGATGACACCAACGTACATCATTTGTTCAAATTGATTCATATACTGTATTCACCCTTTTCTGTAATTACTATGATGGTCATTCACTTAATTACATATTGTATGTACGTACACAATCAAAAATTAACAACTAGCTTTAATAGCAAAGCAAAATTGTTGCAATGCAAATGCAAATTTAATACAGTGGAAGCCTAATTGATACAGATAGGATTGGTGAAACCTATGAAAATTGAACATATTGCAATTTGGGTAAATGACTTAAAATGTATGCGTGATTTTTATATAAAATACTTTAATGGTAAAGCAAACTCGTTATACCATAATGAAATGAAACAATTTGAATCTTATTTTATTACGTTCGAATCTGGAGCAAGGCTTGAACTTATGCGTAAAAAAGGGATTGAAAATAAGCCTAATTTAAACATAACCGGCTATGCTCATATGGCTTTTTCTGTCGGTAGTGAAGAACGTGTGAATGAACTAACAAAGGTGATAAAAGATGCTGGTTATCCTTTATTAAATGGACCACGTTTTACTGGAGATGGCTATTATGAAAGTGTAATAGGCGATCCAGAAGGCAATCAAATAGAAATTACGATTTAACTTACCCTTTTCCACCACCTCCGTATTTTTCCACGGATTAGGCGGTGCTGTTGCTGAGGTGCCAAATGAGCAACTGCTTACTTTTACCGAAAAGCACTATCAAACATATCAATATTCGCTACTTGGGAGCCACCAGAAGGTGCTGGTGGAAGTATTCGATGGGTGAAGACTTCCGTTTGGCAATGCTCCCCTTTACAAAAGGTGTCTATGTTAATACTCCTGACCTATCCATTAAAAATTGGCCAGATGCATACTTCAGTTGCAACTTTGACCGATTAATGGAAGTAAAAGCGGAATACTTTGCGAAAAATGTCTTTAACTTTCCGCAAAGTATTCCGCTTTTTTAAACTATATATTCCACCTAATATATCAAAATATAAAACATCCATTTTTTATGGGTGTTTTACAAAAAGAATTTACATAATATAATTATTAGTTGCTTTTTTTACTAAATATCTATTCAGCAATCGAAAGTAACACTTTCTCAAGGTCTTTTTTAGATAACATACTTTCGTTTATATAGCCATTCTTTTAATTGTACTTCATCCAAAGCTCCGTTCCCCTCTCATAATCCTTCACACTATATTCGCTCGTTTTTCACAAAAGGTTCATTTTACATGAAAATTTATTTATTACAATAAAAATATAAGGTATATTTTTATGAAAAGGAGGAATTCAATAATGAATACAGAGGATAAAATTCACGCTGAAAAAGTGTTAAAAAATCTATTCATCGGATCACAAGTTGATGGATTACAATTTGGTATTTCTCCAGACGCTATAAAAATTCATTTCACAAACTTTCACGACTCAGTTGATTATGACGGACAATTATATATCAATATCGAATCCAAATGGTGTTTATTTAATAAACCTCAAAAAAGCTACCCATTAAATGAAGATGAATTTGAAGTTTATTCTGAGAAAGAAGAATATGAAAGAATATGTAAGATAAGAAGACAAAAAGTTACCGATATACAACTTGGCTTAGAAAGCCCTCATTTAATTATTACATTAGAGAGTGGACAAATTATTTTTTTAAATGGTTTTCATGATTATTATGAATGTTGGCAAGCTGGTGTCCTATGTGAGCAATGGCTTGTAGTCGCTGCACCTGGGAATGAAATCGCCACTTGGGCTCCCGATGAGTTTACCGATAAGTAAACTGTCTTCACGAAGAAGAAACGAAGATATTTTATGAAGTACTATACTAATGAACTACATAATCATTTCTATTACACGTAAACAAAATGACGATTTTACTTTAATAGAACTCACTTTATTAAAGTTGAAAGGATGATAATGATGGCATGTGTCCATGATTTTGGAATAATTGACGATTTTACTTCTCAAAAAAATTACGAAGATTATACACCAGAGAAATATCATTGTATATCTGTTGATGATGATATTATCAGTAGTTTAAATCAAAATTTATCAATTATGAAAACCTACTTCCATACAGTCAAAAATCAGAAATACGGTTTAGCTTATTGTGGTATTACAATTATCCCGCCTGAATCATTAGCAATTTTCTATGAAACAGTTACATCCTCAAAGTTCTTCAGAAAATCTGATGAGCTGAATGAGTTAGCTTCAAAAATTGTACAAGCTGCAGCAGAACAGAAGTACATGATCCATTATGGGGTTTAAATGTAATTCAAAAAATGCTTAGGATTTCTCCGAAGCATTTTTTGTATGTTACTAATACATTTATTCCTTAACCAATTTAGTCAATGCTTGAGCCTATGGTCCCTTCTTTTACAAGTGAGGGCGCCCCTATTAATCTAAATAAGCGTCTCGTTTCCAATCTTCCAGCTAAACCATCTCCCGTGTCCTTCTGTTTCTCCAACCGTTTCACGATATTCGTTTCCGTTAATATAATAATCAATATGAAGGTCACGATCCCACATGTTGTTATACAGGTGGAATACATCACGTTTTGCGCCAATTTCTTGTATTTGTTTTTCTAACTTATGTTTTACTTGTTCTGGTATTTGATTTGCAACATGTGTATGGAAAATACAAATAACAGCTTCTTCACTTATTTGTTCAATAATAGATGATAATAGCTCTACACCGTCTCCTTCTATTAATTGGACAGATTCATTTTTCACTAAAGATGCAGCTTGATCAAACATCTCAAGCCTTTCTTTATGTTCTGGCCAAATTAAAGCACGTAACCATAAATAATCTTCCTCATTATGTAAATCATTCACATGTAAGTCCAGTCCAATTCTTTCTACGACAGATGGGCTTTCTTTTAGAAAATGCGGCACATTCGTCCCTCTTATTTCAGAAGTTACATGCACATTTGAATTTATATTTCCGTACATTTCATCCGTCCCGTACGAATAACGATATTGGTCCCAGAACAGTTGCAACCCAGAACTTGTCCCAATTTCAATTAACGCTAACGGCTTCTTCACTTTGTTAAATATGTAGCAGAAACTTGGGTATAAGTATGCGCACCGTCTTACTTCATTTGTTTGAACGAGTTTCGTTTGTAACAAAGTAATGATTTCTTCGCGGTACTCTTTACAGAAATCTTTAAAATGATTAAAAGCTTTATCTAAATTTGTATCAGCATTTTCAACTAAACTACTATAATACGTTTTTAAATGATGTTCTTTCCCTGCTAGCAATAAATAATGTACTGCACCTAATAGTAAGTTTGGGACTGGTTGACCTACCTGAGCATAGGACGATAGTGTAAGTACTTCCTCATCTTCAGCAATTTTCATTGATAAATATTCATATAAATCACTTGATCCTTTACATTCCTTTATTGAAAAGTTTCGAAATAAGTTTGAAATTTGTTCTTTTGTACACATTAGAGTCCCTCCTTTTTATTTTTCAGAATAATCTTACCATTTCAGAAAGAATAATCCCATAAAAAGGTACTCGATTTAGTCACTTAAGGATACGTAAGCTTTTTCGAGATAATTTCAAACTGTAATTTTTTTCTATTTACCACCTTAAAAGAGCTTGTTAAATAAGATTTTTAGCGAATAAAACGTTAAATAGTTTAAAATTATCAGATAACACTAGATATTTTAGTCTATTAATTATTATAATAGAGTATGAGATGGTTATATAATTGAGACAAAAAAGGTATACACCTAGGTGGGGCCTAGGCGGTGTTTCTCTTTTACGGCTTAGACATAGAAAACACCTACACTTTTTTGCCAATATAGGGGATGGAGAGATTATCATGAGCAACATGCAGCAAAAAACAGACGTTATCTTAATTGGTGCAGGAATTATGAGTGCAACGTTAGGCTCATTACTAAAAGAATTAGCACCAGAATGGGAAATTAAAGTTTTTGAAAAACTCGCAAGTGCCGGGGAAGAAAGCTCTAACGAATGGAATAATGCAGGTACAGGGCATTCTGCGCTATGCGAACTGAACTATACTTCCGAAAAAGCTGACGGATCTATAGATATTAGTAAAGCTGTAAAAGTGAATGAGCAATTCCAGCTTTCAAGACAATTTTGGGCATATCTTGTAAAGAGCAAATTAATTCGTAATCCACAAGATTTTATTATGCCACTACCTCATATGAGTTTAGTACAAGGGGAAAAAAATGTTGAGTTTCTAAAAAACCGTTTTGAAGCGCTTTCAAAAAATCCACTGTTTCAAGGAATGGAATTTTCTGATGCTCCTGAAACATTAAAAAAATGGCTTCCACTCATTATGGAAGGTCGCACATCTAATGAACCGATGGCGGCAACGAAGATTGACTCTGGAACAGATGTTAACTTCGGTGCATTAACACGTATGTTGTTTGATTACTTAAAAACAAAAAATGTCGAGCTAAACTACAAGCATAGTGTCGAAAATATTAAGCGCACGAAAAATGGTTTATGGGAAGTAAAAGTACACGATATGAATAGTGGTAAAATTGAGCATCATACTGCTAAATTCGTCTTTATTGGCGGCGGTGGCGGTAGCCTACCTCTACTTCAAAAGACTGGTATCCCTGAATCAAAGCATATCGGTGGCTTCCCAGTAAGTGGACTATTTATGGTATGTAAAAACCAAAAAGTTGTAGAGCAGCATCATGCGAAAGTGTACGGTAAAGCTAAAGTTGGCGCTCCGCCAATGTCTGTACCTCATCTAGATACGAGATATATAGACAATAAAAAAGCTTTACTGTTTGGACCATTCGCAGGCTTCTCACCTAAATTCTTAAAAACTGGCTCAAATCTTGACTTAATCGGTTCTGTAAAACCGAATAACGTCTTAACGATGTTAGCCGCTGGTGTAAAAGAAATGGGACTTACAAAATACTTAATTCAGCAAGTTATGTTATCACATGAAAAACGTATGGAAGAATTACGCGAATTCATTCCGAACGCGAAAAGTGAAGATTGGGATATTGTAGTTGCTGGACAACGTGTACAAGTAATTAAAGATACTGATGCTGGCGGTAAAGGAACACTTCAATTTGGTACAGAAGTAGTAAGTGCAGCTGATGGCTCAATCGCCGCATTACTAGGCGCATCACCAGGTGCTTCTACTGCTGTTCACGTCATGCTCGAAGTATTAGAAAAATGTTTCCCAAGCCGCATGGTAGAATGGGAAGAAAAAATAAAAGAAATGATTCCTTCATATGGCATTTCACTAACTGAAAATCCAAGATTGTTCCAAGACCTTCACACTTCTACTGGTCGTACACTTGGATTAAACGAAAAAGAAACTGTTCATAATTAATGCAGAAATAAAAAAACGTCCGATATATTCGGACGTTTTTTTGTCTACTAAAAATTATACTTATCAATATTATCTT
This sequence comes from Bacillus sp. FSL R9-9497, assembly GCF_038005805.1. NCBI lineage: Bacteria > Bacillati > Bacillota > Bacilli > Caryophanales > Bacillaceae > Bacillus > Bacillus sp. FSL R9-9497. Next base: position 2,866,061 of record NZ_JBBOTY010000001.1, read on the forward strand.
TCGTAAATACAACTCGTTCTGGTAATACGATAATTCCGTTCCCTTCTGCCTCATAATCATATCCTTGAATGGAGTTTGGCTCTACTTTCACTTTTCCAATTCCTTTTACTTCGAAGCTATCCCCTACTTTTAACTTCTTCCCTTTTACAACAATTTCATTTGCTACATACGTTGCGAGAGCACCTTGTTGTTTTACATCCCATAAACCAAATTGTTGTACTGTTCCTCGTTTTACATAATCACGCATAACGTTCGGTGTAGAAAATCCAGTTACCACTACTTTTTTATCCATTTTTAAGTTTTCAGCTGCCTGCGCCATTGCTGGGAGTGCTGTTGCATCTGGACAAATAACTGCGTTAATATCTGGATACGTTTTTAATATGTTCTCCCCTACGGATAAAGATTTTTGTGCATTATTTTCACCGTACTGCGTCGTTACAATTTCCCAGTTCGGATATTTCTTTTTAATAATTTCTTTCGCTTTCGTTACCCATTGGTTTTGATCCGTTACTGTCGGGCTAGAATAAAAGAATGCTACTTTTCCTTTATCTCCAATTTGCTTAGAAGTCATTTCTATTAATAAGTTAGCAAGTTGGTCTGGTGTTCCTTGGCTTATATAAAAAGAACGATCTTTCGGATTCACATCAGAATCCCATGTTAAGACGGTCATTCCTTTTTTCTTAGCACGTTGTAGTGATTGCGATAAACCATCAACTGATGTAGAGGAAACCATAAGTGCATCATAGTTTTGGTTAATAAAATTATTTATATACTTTACTTGCCCTGATACACTCGCTTCAGACGGCCCATCATATTTCACTTGTACGCCTAGCTTCTCTCCCATCTCCTCTGCTCCTTCACCTCCCGATGTGAAGAACCCAACTCCTGTTAATTTCGGAATAAATGCAAATTTCACATCATCAGCCTTTTTCTTATTTGCCGTTTGGCTAGAACACGCAATTAAACCGATTAAACAAATACATACAATCAATACAATCCCTAGTTTTCTCTTCATGACATTTCCCCCTTATGCAAACTCTGTCTTTTCCCCGCTAAAAATTGATGTAATTTGAAATGTCTCATAATAACTGAAAGAATAAGGATAATACCTATTACTACATTGGATTGTTCATTTGTTAAACCCGTCATTTGCAAGCCATACTGCATGAGCCCAATGAAAATACTCGCCAGTACAGTACCGAAAATACTTCCTTTTCCACCTGTAATAAGTGTCCCGCCTAATACTACTGCTGTAATGATTGGTAATATTGTTTCGCTTCCTATATCAGCACGTGCAGAACCGAAATATGCAGTTAAGAAAGCTCCTCCTAATCCACCTCCTAACCCAGAAAGTATGTAAGCAATGATTACTACTTTCTTCGTCTTAATCCCGGTGTATTTTGCTGCATTTTCATTCGCGCCTGTTAATTTTACGTGGCGCCCATATATCGTTCGGTGAAACAAAATCGTGCATACAATTGTTAATAAAATAAGTAGCCATAATAAATTGGGTATTCCTATAAAACTACCATTTGCTAGTTGTACATAAGTATCAGGTAAACCGCTTATCCCTTCATATCCAGAAGCACCTGCCCCTCCTGAAATGACGAGTGCAATTCCTCTGTATAAAAACATCGTTCCGAGTGTAACGACTAGTGGTTCTACATCTGTCAATTTTATAATAAGCCCATTTAAAGCTCCTGCTAAGCAACTGACTATAAGTGCCATTATTACTGCTAGTAAAATATGAATTCCATTCATCCAAAACACACCAATTAAAATCGAGGTTAGCCCCATAATTGATCCTACAGATACGTCAATTCCTCCTGTTACAATAACGAAAGTCATTGGAATTGCCGCGATTGCTATGAATAGAAAATCATTTGTACTAAAAAGGAGATTACTAATATTTAAGAAATTGCTGTTTATAAAACTAAAGAGAATGAATTCTATAAGAAGTAATATGATTAACACACCTTCCCATCTGTAAAAATACTTCATAGATTCATTCTCCTTTCTGCTTTCCACTTCTTCATGACGCTATCTAATATGATAATAAGTAATAGTAAAAAACCTGAAATAGCATTATTCCAAAATGCTGGTATTTTTAAAAAGATAAGTGAACTGCTTATCACTTCTAAAAACAATGCTCCTAGTGCAGCTCCAAATATAGAACCTGTTCCTCCTTTTAGATGAATTCCTCCTAGCACAGCAGCTGCAATCACCTGTAGTTCCATTCCTGTACCAGTTTGATTTGGAACGAACCCGATATTCATAACAAATATGCAACCAGCGAGCGCAGCGCTTATGCCTGAAATCATAAACGCATATATCTTCACTTTATTAACAGGTATACCAATAAGCCTCGCGCCATCTTCATTATCACCTACCGCATAAAAGTATCTTCCCAATGGCACTTTTCTTAAAAAGAAGTATAGTAGTAGTAAAATAATAAGAACGAACCATACAGTTATAGGTAAACCAAGAATGATGATAGATGACAGCTGCTTAAAATCGTTTGGAATATCTTCAATCCACTTTCCGCCTGTGAAAATTAACATTGCACCTCTAACAATTCCTAACATGCCTAATGTCATAATAATGGCTGGTACCCGAAACTTCGCAACTCCAATACCATTTACGAAACCGATAATGGCCCCAAGTATAATAGCTACAAATATCGACAAGAATGCACTATACCCATTCGTTAACATCATTCCGCAAACTGCTGCACTTAATCCCATGCTTGAACCAACTGATACATCTATATTTTTCGTAAATAAGACGAACGATTGACCGATTGCTAGCACGACTAAAATAACGCTTGATTTCATCAGTAAAGATAACGAGGTAAATTGAATAAAACTAGGGTTTATCATCCCTACAATAGCTATATAAATTAGTAGTAACAGTATGATAGACGTTTCGTGCATTTTATACATACGTTTCATTCCGTTACACCTCCGTATGCAAGGCGTGTAACTTCATTCACACTCAGTTGTTCTTTTTCCATATGAGAAACAAATCGCCCATTTCTCATTACATATACACGGTTTACTAATTGGATAATTTCTTCAACATCTGAAGAGATTAATAAAATTGCGAGTCCTTCCCTTTTCATTTTTTTTATCGTCTCATACACTTCAAGCCTTGCTTTCGCATCAATTCCGCGAGTCGGCTCATCAAGAATAATAATTTTCGGATTACATGCAAGATACTTCGCAAGCACGACCTTCTGCTGATTACCTCCTGATAAAGATGCCAATTCTTTATTCATATTCTGCACAACAATTCGGAACTGTTCTATAAACAAATTAACTAAAGCGCTTTCTTTTTCTTGATTTATAAAAAAGCGATTATTTTGATATAAACTTGCTGCTGCAATATTTTCTTTAACAGAAGCAATTGAGAAAATTCCATTCCTCGCCCTATCCTCTGGCACATAAACTAGGCCTTCGTCTAGCCTTTTATGCAAAGAACACGTATCAATTGATTTTCCACCCAATAAGATAGACCCTGATTTTATAGTTTTCAATCCAAATATCGCTTCTGCTAATTCCGTTCTGCCAGATCCTATAATGCCAGCAACACCTACAACCTCACCCGCATGTACAGTGAATGATATATTTTCGAATGCGTGACCATTTATATCAACCACTTCTAATATTTTTTTCGTCTTTACTGTCTCTTGAACTACTTCTATTTTCTCTTTCTGTTTATATCCTTTTGGCAATAGTCCCTCCATCAGCATGTCATATGTATAGTCACATACATCACCTTGGCTTACAACCATTCCATCACGTAGTATTGCTACTTTGTTGGCAATTTCAAAGATTTCTGGAAAACGATGCGTAATATAAATCATCCCAATTCCTTTTTCTTGTAAACTTTTCATCAACACAAAAAGACTCTTAATTTCGTGTGTTGTTAATGTCGATGTTGGCTCATCTAGAATAAGAATCTCAGCTTCTCTTATTAATCCTCTAACTATTTCTACTAACTGTTGTTGCGCAATCGATAATGTTCCTCCTAGTTTATTAAGGTCAATATCCCATCCTAAGCTGCTAATCAATTGCTGAATCTGTACTTTTAGTTTCTTTTTCTTTTTCTTTTCTTTTAACCCGATACATATATTTTCTTCAATAGTCATATGCGGAAAAATGAGTGGTTCTTGCGGTATTAAATAAATACCTTTTCGGTGTGCTTCTGATGGATTTGAAAACTGTTGCTTCATTCCTTTTACATACATCTCTCCATCATCATACGAATATAACCCCGTTAATATTTTCATTAATGTCGATTTCCCGGCGCCATTTCCACCAACTAAAGCGTATATATCACCATGCTCTACTTGTAAGTTCACTTCCTTTAGCACAAGTTGATTCGAAAACGCCTTACTCATTTTCTTCACTTGTAATAAGGGCACATTCTCCACATGATGTCACCTGCCTTTACCCAGAACATTTTTTGAGAAAATGATTATTTGTTCTACTTGTTTTGTAGCATTGTATATTCCTTTTTTTATATCTAGAACACTTTTTTCTACGTACTATTAATCGTTCCAACTGGAATAAACAAAATATATGGTACATATGTTTAAGCTGTGGTCAATTGTTGAAAGGGATGAAGAGTATGACTCAGCTGAACTTTGAAGAAAATTTATTAACTAAAGTAGCTTGGTACTATTATAAAGACCAATTAACACAACAGGAGATCGCGTCACTTCTTCATATTTCAAGAAATAAAGTCGTCCGGTTATTAGATAAAGCGCGCAGTGAAGGTATCGTTACATTTCACGTAAAAGGAACCGGTTTGCATTGCTTGAGCATTGAACGTGACTTAATGAAAAAGTTCCACTTAAAAGATGCTTTCATTATCCCTACTCCAATAAACAATTATGCTACTTCTCTCGGAAAAGCCGCTGCACAATATTTAGAGACTCATCTCCAACAAGGTGATTTACTCGGCATCGGCTGGGGTGAAACGATAAGTAAAATGCTAGAAAACATTCATTTTGAAAGTTCTATCAACCTTTCAATCGTAACGCTAACAGGCGGGGTAAATCACTATCTCCCGAGAAAACAAAACTATTTACACTACATGCAAGGCGAACTTCACATTATCCCTACGCCGTTTCTAGCGTCTACAACCGAAATGGCACAAAGTATTCTATCAGAACCGAGTGTAAAAGATATGCTTCAAGTCGCTTCACTTGCTCATACGGCTGTTGTCGGTATTGGGGGATTATCTCAAGACGCTACGATTGTAAAAGAAGAAAAATTAACACTACGTGAGATGACATATATTCGTAGTCAAAACGGTGCTGGCGATATTTTAGGACAGTTTTATAATACAAATGGCGATTTATTAGAGCTCTCGCATCACAATCGTCTAATTGGCACGCCCCTCTCTATTTTGCGCAATATGAATCATGTCGTCGGTGTTGCTGGAGGTACTGAAAAGATAGATGCAATTTATGGTGCCTTAAAAGGAAAGTTTATTCATTCATTAATTACCGATGAGGAAACTGCCCTCTCCTTATTACGAAAGGATGGTGATTGTTAATGTCCCATTTATTAGCTTTCGATGCTGGTACAGGGAGCATTCGAGCAGTTCTTTTTGATTTACATGGTAATCAAATTGCAGTAAGTCAAAAAGAATGGATTCACAAATCTGACCCTCGTTATCCAGGCTCTATGAACTTTGATGTAATAGAAAATTGGAAGCTAGTACAAGAATGTACGAAAGAGGTTCTTCAAAAAAGCAATACCCCTGCCTCTTCTATTCTTGCTATTAGCGCTACAAGTATGCGAGAAGGTTTTGTTTTATATGATAAACATGGGCAAGAAATATGGGCATGTGCAAATGTTGATGGCCGTGCATCCGCTGAAGTTAGTGAGCTAAAAGAAATCCGCTCACATCTTGAAAAAGATTTATACAGAAAATCTGGGCAAACTTTTTCATTGGGTGCTTTACCACGTCTACTTTGGATTAAAAAACATGAACCAGACGTCTATAGCAATATTCACTCCTTTACGATGTTAAATGATTGGATTTTGTATAAATTAAGCGGCGTACTGCAAATCGACCCTTCCAACGGTTGTACGTCCGGAATCTTTGATTTACAAAATAGGAATTGGGATAACGATGTCGCTAAAGAGTGTGGTATAAATTTGCCATTTTCACCAAAAGTAAATGAAGCTGGCACTGTGATTGGTAATGTTTCAAAAGAGTGTGCAACACTAACTGGTTTACTTGAAGGGATTCCTGTCGTCGCTGGCGGCGGTGATGCTCAAATGGCAGCACTCGGGACTGGAGTCGTAAACCCAAATCAAACTTTAATATGCGGCGGCAGCTTTTGGCAACAAGAAGTGAATGTTACTGAGCCAATAACAGATCCACATGCTGCGATTCGAGTAAATTGTCACGTCGTTCCGAACCTTTGGCAATATGAAACAATCGCCTTTTTCCCAGGTCTCGTTATGCGCTGGTTTCGAGAGGCTTTTTGCCAAGAGGAAAAGAAACTAGCTGATAAGCTCGGTGTAGATGCTTATGCATTATTAGAAGAACAAGCGAAAGACGTACCTGTCGGCTCACATGGTATTATCCCTACTTTTTCAAACGTAATGAACTACATTTCTTGGCGTCATGCCGCACCTTCTTTTTTAAATTTAAGTTTAGATGCTGACAAATGTGGAAAAAAAGAACTGTTCCGTGCTATTGAAGAAAATGCTGCCTTCGTTACACTTGGTAACTTAAAATTAATAGAAAATCTTACAGGAACATTCCCTTCTGAAGTCATTTTTGCTGGCGGTGCTGCTAAAGGAAAACTATGGCCACAAATTCTAGCGGACGTCCTTGGTATTCCTGTAAAAGTACCCGTTGTGAAAGAAGCAGCTTCTTTAGGAACTGCGATTGCTGCTGGAGTTGGCGCAGGCATCTATTCATCTATGGAAGAAACTGCTGAACAGTTTGTACAGTGGGAGCACACATTCGAGCCAATTACTGAAAATCATGAACTATATAAAGAATTCTATGAAACATGGAAAACTGTGTATGACAGTCAACTCGCTTTAGCTGATAAAGGGCTCACTTCACATATGTGGATTGCGCCTGGTGCTCTGTAACACCTTACATAAAGGAGTGAAAATGTATGTTAAAAGCGAATGAAAATGACTTCTCCTATCGCTTCGGTGATAATGGGCCGAAATATTTAATACAAGGTCCGAATATTGATCTTGGCCTTGTTGTCATTCAGCCTGGGCAAGAGTTTCAAAATCACTACCATACGACGTGCGAGGAAGTCTTTTATGCATTAGAAGGTGAAATTGATTTCTATGTGAATAATGAAAGAGTTCCAATTAAACAAGGTGATGTCCTGCAAGTTCGTCCTCATGAATCTCACTATCTGATTAACCATTCTGACAAACCTTTTAAAGCTGTTTTTATAAAGTCACCACATTTACCAAATAAAGATACAGTACAAACGGAAAATCCAACATTAACGAAGGAGTGATTTGGAATGACTTGGGGATTTAAAAATCGATTAAATACAATTTTACCTGATGGCAGAGCGGTAATGTTAGCGATAGATCACGGCTACTTTTTAGGGCCAATTCACGGGCTTGAACAGCCACTTGAAACTGTTAAAAACTTACTTCCTTACACGGATTCTCTCTTTTTAACGCGTGGTGTACTTAGCTCCTGTATTCCTGAAAACTGCAGCACACCGATGGTTATGCGTGTATCTGGCGGCGCTACTGTCGTCGGTAAAGATTTAGCGAATGAAACAATTGTTACACCTGTGAAAGAAGCAGTAAAACAAAACGCAATTGGCGTCGGCGTTTCTGTTTTCATTGGATCAGACTATGAAACACAAACTGTTACAAATCTCGCAAATGTAGTTTCTGAAGCTCATGATTACGGCCTGCCAGTACTCGGCATTACCGCAGTCGCAAAAGAATTACAAAAACGTGAAGCTCGCTTTCTAGCACTTGCTTCCCGCGTATGTGTTGAAATGGGTGCTGATATTATTAAAACGTATTACTGCGAAGGATTCGAAAAAATAACGAGCACATGCCCTGCCCCAGTAGTCATCGCGGGCGGCCCCAAACTAGATTCAATTGAAGACGCATTAAACATTACGTACAATGCGTTGCAAGAAGGCGCAATTGGAGTAGACATGGGCCGAAACATATGGCAATCCGAGCACCCAGCTGCGATGATCCAAGCAATACATGGCATTGTAAAAAATGGATTGAATGTGAAAGAGGCACTCCAATTATTCGAAGATGTAAAAAATTAAGCTAAAATATAAACAAAATCAATATTTACCATAAAGAAAAGCCCATATGTTAGATTACTTAGTAATCTAACATATGGGCTTTCTTGTATATTTTTTATCGTTCCGAATTTGATCAGATTTCTACAGGTAGCGCACATTCCAAACAATCTCACCGCGTTCGCCAAACGTACTATGATGCCGCTTAAAGCCTATCTTTTCTAACACCCGAAAAGACGCAGTATTCCAAGCACCTACAGTAGACCAAAGTCTTTGGCGCCCCGTAGCAATCGCTGCCTCTAGCACTGCTGATGCTGCCTCTGTCGCATAACCTTTGCGATGAGCATGTTGAAACAACTCATATGCAATCTCTGGCTCTTCAAGCGTGGAACGACCAATGATTAAGCCACAGTATCCGATAAAATCCCCTTCTTCTCGCCTACGTATAGTAAGAAGAGAAATGCCATTTTCAGTTGCTTTCTTGCGCATTTCGATAAGAGAGCTACGAACAGATTCAATGGTTGGCATGTCCACCCCACGTTCACCAATTAATTTTCTCAGCCAGACTGCATCAGATTCCTCCCACATATTCAGATCGAGTCGTTCCGTTTTTAACTGGAACGCCATATCTTTAAAAACAGCTGTCATAGCGGTAACCTCCTATTTATATCACTGTACTACTTATAATAGTTTCGTACTTTACCATATGGGAAACCTGCTTGATTCATACATTATTATTATTTTATGCATAAGCAATTTCTTTGCAAAATAGAACTTGTTTTCAAACTTCATTTTAAGTCTATAACATTTGATTTACACTTAATATTTAAAAATGTATTGCCCTTTCTTTTTTGCTAAAATAAAGAAAAGGAGGAATGATTATGCAACGAATGAATTTTGAACGCCCTACTGATTATTACGATGAAAGATTATATACTATCGATGAAAAAATTTGTGCCCTATTAAAAGAACGGAAAGAACTTTCAGGTGGTGATCCAGGTTTTCCACATGATGAAGCTATTTATAAATGGGCAAAGCAATACGGATTTTATCCAGACTATTTAAATTCACTGTTCTCTTCTATGATGGACGAAGGTGAATTTAAACCTCGCGTCGAACCAACTACATTCAAAAAACATATACCTGTTTTTAAAACGTATGAACATAAAGGTATCATGTATACCGTAACTTTTATTCGGCAATATGCAAATGCTAGTGTAGTTTATTTATATAGCGATTGGGATTCTACGAATGATGCTTTTAATGAAAATAAGCCTCATAGTTTCTTTCAATTATCAATAGATGATACATATGACTGCTGGTCAGAAGGTGGTGGCGGCACTGATGGACATTTTAGTCATCATTTCGTTATATCTCCTGCCCTTCCTGATAATTTGTCTGGAATAAGCTTACGATTTAAAGAACTCAATATGCCGTTTAGAAAAGATCAAGCTGTACTTGAGTTTGAAATTCAATTGGATTAAAAAGAGCGTAATCTAGCTGGAAATTAGACTAGATTACGCTCTTTTAGTTGCTAGTTATGTAGTATATGAAATTTATATCAACGATTTTTCCAATATATCGGATCTTAGAAACGAGATATCGATTTACCAACAACATTAGACACTATTATTTATTTAACACCCACTCCATTAACACGATTGCCGATTCAATACGTTCTTTCGTATCGCCTAAAAATAATTTATGAAGTAATGCTTCCAAATGAATTGGCTTATTCGGCAACGTTTGAATATATCTTAAAACAGATCCAGCTGGCGGTGTAGGTTTGTTATTAATGGCCCATATCCCTTCTAACAATGTCCAAATTGACGTATAAACGATGTATGAAGCCTTTAACTCATCATTTGCTTTCAAAGCAGACTGAATTTTAATGAGCGAACTATGTAACCAATGAGAAATACCTTTCACTTTGTCGCTAGAAACACGATAGTTTTCAAATTCATATGCAGCTATTTCCTTTAACTTTTTTAACTCACCGCTTTTATCAAACAAAATTTCCCCTTCTAAAAATGAGTATAGTTCCATTGGATTATTTTTAAAGTTTACTAGTATTTGATTAACGTCTGCATACTTATATTCAACTAAAATATCTTCTCTCGTTTCAGAATGAAATTTCTTCTTTTGTCCGTCCTCTAACAGAATATATAAGTCTAAATCCGACTCAGGATATGCATCACCTCTTGCGACAGAACCGATAAGCATACATCCAGTTACCTTATCTATTGATAAGATTTCAGCTACTATTGCTTGCACTAATTTTTTATGTTGCTCATGTTTAATAGATGTTTGTGCTTCTAACATTTGTAACCTCCAAACATTTTTTTCACTTCATTTCCCTCCATTTATAACGAAACAATAAAACATATGTAACATCCATATTTTACCACACATCAAAAAAAGAGGATATTCGTTTATTACTAAACAAATATCCTCTACCTTACATATATATTACGATTGTTGATAAGCCGCTTTCGATGATTTTACATAATAAACGGCGTGATCCACGTTAATGATATGATCTGGTTTTGGTTTACCACGACTCGCTCTATGACCTGCTAAATGTTCTTCGCTTGTTTCCCAGTTTTTCCATGCTTCTTCAGATTCCCAGCGAATCATAACGACAACTTCTTCGTCGCCGCGTCTTACTTTTTTCACAAGAACACTTAAATCGATGAAGCCTTCAAATTTTTCAATAATACCTTCGCCAGTGAAACGTTCTACAACTATATTTGATGTACCTTCTTTTACTGTAAATGTTTTCGTTTCAATAAACATATATCCCACTCCCTCTTTATAATACGAATACTACTATTCTTCCATTATAATTGATTATGATAATTATTTTCAATTATAAAGTTTGCATTATGCTGTTTTCTCTTTAACCGCTTCATCTAAAAATTTGAAATATGGAAGTAATAGTCCTATTAAAGAAGTAATACATATAATCGCACCGATGATAAAGTAAAGTGATCTTACTCCCCACATTTCACTTAGTATGCCTCCTAATAACACACCTAACGGCATAGCGGATCTTATGAAAAATAAACGCACTGAAAATATTTGTCCTATCATATTGTTTGGTACTGTTTGTTGGCATATTGTTGTGTTATGAACATTGAAAAATGAAATACAAATACCTGCAACAACTTCAATGGACACCGCAATTACTATACTATGATTGAACGCTAGAGAAATGTATGTGAGTCCTCCTATAAACAATCCACCAAGCATAAGTATACGCCGGCTTTTATATGTTACTTTTCCAACTAGTATAGATCCAACTACATAGCCAAACGGGAAACCAGCCATAAAATAACCAAACTCTGCATACCCTGCTGACAGCTCATCTTTTATATAAGGAAGGTTTGTAACTAGCGTAACCCCAACTCCAAATTGCACGAAAGTAAGAAAGACACTGAGCCAAACGATAACTGGTTTTGTGAAAAAATATGTAAAGCCGTGAAGAAACTGTTCTAGCCACGTTTTCCGAATGGATTGTGTTGTTCTCTTTTCTTTTATATTCCTCCCTTTATGTACATTCCCGTTGTTAATTATCTATTCAAAAACATATCTAATTCTTTCGCTAAAGACTGTACTGCTTTCTTTCTTAATACATATTTTCCGTCATGTATATCAACTAACTTCGCTGCACGTAACAATTTCAAATGATGGTGTACAGTCGATTTACCAAGCTGTAATCTTTCCGTTATTTCCTGTAATGTACGTTCTTTTTCAAACAACATTTTTACAATTCGCAATCTCGCTTCATCTCCAAGAGCCTTATGTTTTTGAACTAAAAAATAATTCGGTTCATACGGATCTTCAGGATGAATGCTTTCATTCGCAACTGGATAATGAAATACTTTCGTATCTTCAATATCCGCTTCAATATTCCACGGTCTGTACGTCATTTGCGGGATAAGAAGCACGTAATGAACACTTGGTTCTGGCATATAGTTAATGCCACCAGTAGCCCACTCAACAAACTCTTCTGGTTTCATCTTTTTATTCATTTCATTTTTTGCTTCATAATCTCGTTTTAATATAGAAAGTATTTGTTCTTCCTCTCTTTTAATAACACTCTCATACCAACCTGTCATAACAGCGATTAAATGCGATTTCAGCACTTGTACATCTACATTACATATAAAGCTAATATAAGTAGAAAAAAACTGATGATTATCTGTTAGTTCCTTTAGTTCGTGTATTGCACATACAACTCCCGTTGCAGCTAAACGTCTTTTCTCTTCATACTTCTCTCCTAAAAACGGTAAACATATAAATTTCAAATCTTCTTCTGAAAATGAATCAATTTTAAAATTAAACTGCGATAAATCTTGAAAATCCTCTTCATACAATAACTGGAGTAATGCTTTCCACGTATTATGTTCTTCTACAAACTGTAAGTGTTCTCTCATTTCTTCTGTTAATGCTTCCTTAATTTCTTCCCATTCACTTTGAGTCTTTTCAAGTGTATCAATTAACCTCTTATGAGTAATTGCTGCAATGCCAAGCGCACATTCGAAAAGTATCGAATATTTCACTTGAACGTTATAAGTTTCCCTCTTTCTACTCGTTATGTGATAGACCTCCATTTTTATCCCCTCCTTGTTTGCTATATATCAAATTCTATTTTTATCGAATTTAACCTTCTATATTTTTAGAATTATTTTGCGACTTCAAAAAAACTCTAATCAATGGGCAAATAGAGAAAGGTTTATACTCTTTTTCATTCTGACTCAATTAAAGCCTTGATTATTAAGTATCATATTAAAAAGAAGTTTTTTAATGGCTCTGTTATAAGTTGTCTTTCACCCTCTTGTGCAACTATAGAAAAGGTTTATTGAAGAGAAAAGAGAATTGGTTTTATTAAGAAAAATGAACAGGAGGCTATAGGAATGGGAAGAAAAGAAATGTTGCAAAATGGAGTCCAACAAGTTTTTTACGAAGAAGAATGGTACCCACCAATATCAGAAGCGTTAAAGAATCTTACGGCTGAACAAGCATGTTGGCAACCAGAAGGTGCTGCCAGTAATACGATTTGGGAAAATGTGAACCATTTATTAATCTTTAAAGAACGCCTACTTTCCCGCTTACATGAAGACGACACATTTGTTGCTCCACAAAATAATGATGAGACGTTTATCCAAGGTGGACCTAATGATGATGCCGCTTGGCAGCAAACAGTGAAACGAACGCTTCAAGTACATGATGCCTTACAAGCTTCATTAACATCCTTTCAAGAAGCAGAACTAGATCAGCCAAAGCCTTCTCTACCAATTTGGCAACAATATTTGAATATCCTTTTGCACGATGCTTATCATACAGGACAAATTATACAACTTCGAAAACTCCAAGGTTCATGGCCAACTCACCGTTCTTATTTATAAGCGATGTTTACATTTGCTGACGTTTAACATGCAACCAAATAATTGAAAATAGCTACTTGTTTTGTAAATACTGCGATTGCTCAAAATAAAGCAAATCAAAATATAGGAATCCCAAACATCATTTACCTTCTTCATAACTTCTGATCATAATCCAAATTTGGAAGAATAGAGGCTTTTTTATATACAAATAATAAGCCTCAAGGAGTTGTTGACATGTATTTCATATTGAATATGTTAGGGATTTTCGTTGTCTTATTAATCGTTTTCTTATGTTCGCCTAATAAAAAACATATAAAATGGAGACCAATTGTAATTCTCATCATATTGGAGCTTTTTATTACGTGGTTTATGTTAGGCACAAAGCTAGGCAGTATTATCATTAATAAAATAGCGTCATTTTTCAGTTGGCTACTGGCATGTGCAAATGAAGGAATTCGATTTGCATTCCCATCCGCTATGGAAAATCAAACAATTGATTTCTTCTTTAGCGCATTACTTCCTATCATTTTTGTTATTACTTTTTTCGATATTCTATCTTATTTCGGAATCTTAACTTGGATTATTGATAAAGTAGGTGCAGTTATTTCAAAGATTTCTCGTTTACCAAAGTTAGAAAGTTTCTTTTCGATTCAAATGATGTTTTTAGGAAACACCGAAGCACTTGCGGTTGTTCGTGATCAATTATCTGTTTTAAAAGAAAATCGATTATTAACTTTTGGGATTATGAGTATGAGTAGCGTTAGCGGATCCATTCTTGGCGCTTATTTATCAATGGTTCCAGCAACTTATATTTTCAGCGCAATCCCATTAAACTGTATTAACGCATTAATTTTAGCCAATGTATTAAATCCTGTGGAAGTTTCGAAAGAAGAAGACGTTGTTTACACACCTTCCAAACATGAAAAAAAGGATTTCTTTTCTACTATTTCCAACAGTATGTTAGTCGGGATGAATATGGTTATCGTTATTTTAGCTATGGTAATTGGATATGTAGCTTTAACAGCATGTTTAAATGGGATTTTAGGATTTTTTGTAACGGGGTTAACAATTCAAAAAATCTTCTCCATTATCTTTAGTCCTTTTGCATTTTTACTCGGTTTATCAGGCAGTGATGCTATGTATGTAGCTGAATTAATGGGGATCAAAATAACAACGAATGAATTTGTTGCAATGATGGATTTAAAATCAAACTTAAAGTCGCTACAACCGCATACGGTTGCGGTTGCAACGACATTTCTAGCTTCTTTTGCTAACTTTAGTACAGTAGGTATGATTTACGGAACTTACAATTCATTATTTGGCGGAGAAAAATCATCAGTCATCGGTAAAAATGTTTGGAAGCTTCTTGTTAGCGGGATGGCTGTTTCTTTATTAAGTGCTATGCTCGTTGGGCTATTTGTATGGTAATTAATTTTTATAATAAAAGACACCCAAGCCAATTGAGTGTCTTTTATTATTATTTTCGAATTTGTCCATTTCCACGAATCACATATTTTGTAGAAGTTAATGCTGGAAGCCCCATTGGTCCTCTTACGTGTAACTTTTGTGTACTGATACCAATTTCCGCTCCGAATCCAAATTCGGATCCATCTGTAAAACGAGTCGATGCATTATGATAAAGTGCCGCGGCATCTACAGAAGTAAAAAACTTGCTGACGTTTTCCTCGTTTTCAGTAATAATTGCTTCAGAATGCATAGATCCATACGTATTTATATGATGAATCGCTTCTTCAACAGTGGAAACCACTTTCACTGCTAGTGTAAGAGATAAAAATTCTGTCCCCCAGTCTTCTTCTGAAGCAAGTACAATTGAAGAATCCATTGCAAATGCTTTTTGATCACCACGTAGCTCCACGCCTCTATCCTTCAAAGAAGAAAACAACTCGCTACCATATTTCTCTGCCCACTTCTCATGAAGAACAATCGTTTCAATCGCATTACATACAGATGGACGCTGCGTTTTTGCATTTATAATAATATCCAATGCCATTTGTTTATCCGCTGTTTCATCAATGAATATATGACAATTTCCCGCACCTGTTTCAAGTACTGGAACAGACGCTTCTCTCACAACAGTATCGATTAATTGTTTGCCACCTCTTGGAATAAGAACGTCTAGATAATCCTTCATTGTAAACAACTGCTTTGCGCTATCTCGCGTTGTATCTTCTATAAGCTGGACGCTTTCTTGAGGTAAGCTTGTTTGTTTGAGCGCCCTGTGAATAACGGCAACGATCGCTTTATTAGAATGAATAGCAGAAGAACTACCACGTAATATGACTGCGTTTCCTGTTTTCAAACAAATTGTAGCAGCATCCACTGTTACATTCGGTCTTGCCTCATAAATCATCCCAACAACACCAAGTGGTACGCGCATTTCCTGAATAGATAGTCCATTTGGCCTTTCCCATGCACTTACACATTCTCCTACAGGATCACGTAATTCAATTAGCTGCTTAATCCCCTCTGTCATATCAATAATACGATTTTCAGTTAGCAGAAGACGATCAAGGAGTGAATCAGAAAATCCTTTTGCCTTACCTTCTTCAATATCCCTCTTGTTTTCTTCTAAAATATAAGCTGTTTCTAATATTAACTGATCAGCTATTGCGGAAAGTGCTTCGTTTTTTTGCTCTGTAGATTTAAGCACAAGCTCTCTAGCAACCTCTTTTGCTTTTATCCCCTTTGCCAACACTTCATTCATTTTTATTTCCTCCTTTTTAAAGTGAAACCCAATGATCCCTATGGATGACTTCATAACTATGTCTCTCGCCTCTTACTTGAATATCTTGGCTTTGCATACCTTTTACATCTATTAGTTCCTCTGCACTATATGTGCATTGTCCTTTTCCTATTACGCGCCCTTGTTGCGTTACAACCTCTACAACTTCACCCACTTGGAAAAATCCTGATACATTCGTAACACCAGCTGGAAGTAAACTCTTACCATGCTGAATGATGGCAGTAGCTGCCCCAGCATCTACTTCAATTTGTCCGCTAACAAGCGAATGTAAGGCAATCCATTGCTTGTTCATCTTCATTTCTTTTTGAGGAGCATTACCAACATACGTTCCATCACCCTTACCCTTCAAAACATCTACAAACTTTTCCTGTCCACGTCCTGTTCCGATAAATACACTCACACCAAGAGAGAGCGCTGTCTTTGCAGCATCGATTTTTGATTTCATACCGCCAGTCCCAAGTTTTGAGCCAGCATCTCCTGCAAGAGAAGAAATTTCTTCCGTAACTTCAGGAAGAAAATAATATTTTTTTGCATCCGCATTTTTCTGAGGATTTTTGTCATATAACCCGTTCACATCCGTAAAGATCATAAGCATATCCGCCGAAACAAGCCCGCTTACTAAAGCTGACAGCATATCATTATCACCGAACGTCAGCTCCTCTAAAGAGATGGAATCATTTTCATTAATAATTGGAAGAGCGGAGCGGTTTAATAATTCTCCTAACGTAGCGTAAGCATTACTATATTGTTCTTTTCTAGAAAAATCACTTCTCGTCAGCAAAAGTTGCGCAGTAACGATGCCATATTTACGGAATTCCTCCGTGTACGCCTGCATTAACAAACTTTGTCCGACAGCTGCTGCAGCCTGTTTCCCTTTAATCGTTACAGGTCTGCTAGGATATCCTAGCGCTGAAAAACCTGCAGCGACGGCTCCAGATGTAATTAACACAACCTCGTGCCCATCTTCTTTCAACCGAGCCAATGCGGCAACGTGATCTGAAAGCTGTTCTGTAGAGATGCCTCCGTGACTATCTGCCAAGGAACTACTCCCAATCTTTACAACAACTCGTTGTTTTTTCACTTTTTTATCCCCCAAATCTAAAATCAAAGTTTTTTATAAATTACACTTCATTCACTTTGTAACTATATCTATTCTCATCAATGCTGCAATGAAGTATTTAAGAGCAAAATAAAAATGACCGCTTCGCCCTTAATAAAATAAAAAGGACGAAACGGTCATTGTTCCGCGGTACCACCTTAATTGATATACATAGATATCCACTTGGTGCCTATAACGCAGGCGAACGCCTAAACTTTCATTTAAGACTCAGGGATAGGTTCGATATATTCTATACGAGGAATCTTTCAGCCGGTGAATTCCACTCTCTTTCGCAAGAAGACATATGTACTAGTTCCCTTCAACGATTTTCAATCTAATTTTTTTATATTATGCGATATAGTTCGATTCGGTGTCAAGAGGTATTTTTAAAAATAAATAGAGCCGCAAGTTATTTGTATGAAATTATCTCCCTACTGAATGAAAATACAAAATGATATAAGTTTAACTCATATTCATAAACATAAAACCTTACATTATAGTGTATATATTTACATAATGTCGAATATAATTATTTTTTATCTTTTAGTGTTGCAAAAAGGAATATATTCTCTTAGAATGTTTCTTTATATTGCACAGGGATGTTATTCTTATTCTAAGAAAATAATATCAAACCGATATAATTGATTATAAAAGGAGCAAAATTGAGTTATTATGGATAAACAAATTGGATTCATCGGTTGCGGAAATATGGGAATGGCTATGATTGGCGGAATGATAAACAAAAATATAGTGTCTTCAAATCAAATTATTTGTTCAGATTTAAACACTGCTAATTTAAAAAATGCTAGTGAAAAATATGGGCTAACTACAACTACCGACAACAATGAAGTAGCTAAAAATGCTGATATTTTAATTTTATCAATCAAACCAGACCTATACGCATCAATAATTAATGAAATAAAAGAAGTAATCAAAAACGATGCTATCATCATTACGATCGCTGCTGGGAAAAGTATTGAAAGTACTGAAAATGCCTTTAATAAAAAAGTAAAGGTTGTAAGGGTAATGCCTAATACTCCTGCTCTTGTTGGAGAAGGAATGTCTGCATTATGCCCGAATGAAATGGTGACAGAAAAAGATTTAGAAGATGTACTAAACATTTTCAATAGTTTTGGTCAAACAGAGATCGTAAGTGAAAAATTAATGGATGTTGTCACATCCGTAAGTGGTTCTTCACCAGCTTATGTATATATGATTATAGAAGCGATGGCAGATGCTGCTGTACTAGATGGTATGCCAAGAAATCAAGCATATAAATTCGCTGCTCAAGCTGTGTTAGGCTCTGCAAAAATGGTACTAGAAACAGGAATACATCCAGGTGAATTGAAAGATATGGTTTGTTCTCCTGGCGGAACGACAATAGAAGCTGTAGCAACATTAGAGGAAAAAGGATTACGAACAGCGATTATTTCAGCTATGCAGCGTTGTACGCAAAAGTCTGTTGAACTATCTGGTCAAACTAAAAAATAAAACTATAAAAGAGATTACGTTAGCTATGAATTCACATAATTTTAATTAAAAATTCACTACATGATAAACGGCCAAACACATATAAAATTGAGCTTGGCCGTTCTACTTTTTAATTATATTAAAATAATTTGATTTGACTCTTCTTTAAAGGTTCTGTTTTATCCCTTACCTATTCCCTACTAGGATTGTGTAATTTTATTAGAAACTAATAATTTTTCAATGCATTTCGGTAACATATCTAATAGTGTTTCAAATGCGTAGTTTACATCTAGACGTTCTGTCCATTGATGTGCATCTTTTCCTACCGGTCCCATATTTAATACTGGAACATCAAACTCTTCTAATTCCTGAAGCGGAATTGAATAGCCTTTATCCCATAATGGCATATTGTCTACAAGCGAACTCATTGAATCCAGTGGATACTGCAAGCCTACATAGCTTAAATCTGAAATCCCCCCAAAATAATTTTGGTTTTCAAATGTAATTTTATGATTGTAATGTGCATACTTTTCCATTTCTACAACTACCTCTTTTATTAAAGGATTGTTGCGTGAACTCACAGCTGGATAGTACGGCGGAGCGAAGAAAAGTACAATCATCGGTGCCTTTTCTTTACATAAAATCGCTAATTTATCTACTAAATCAATCGTTACCGCACGATCATCTTTATCTTCTCTATTTTTTATAATATTAGATTGAATATGATTTATTTTTTCTTGTCCATGTTGCTCAATTGCATATGTGATAAGCTCTTCATACGTTAATACATTTACTTTGAGATTAGGTGGTATAAATGGATTATATTTAGAAAAACGATATGCATGTTTTTCATACGACTCTTCTATTTTCTCTGCTATTTTCGTTACTTTTTGACGTAACAATGAAACTACATCTGTCATTGATTTTTCTAATAAAAACAAATTAAATAATGTAACTGCACGATGCGGAATTTGTACAGAATAATCCTCCTTCAAGTCCCTTTGAAGTAAGTTAGTTGGCGGAGGACTCGCTTCCCCTTCTACAATATCACAAAGGTCTGTGTTTAACTCTAATTCTGCTGTTATTAATGAAGCCATATAACTCCCATTTAAGCCTGCAAAAGGTTCACCTACATGTGTCTCTTTTCCATAGCAAAGAAAACCAGGTAACACTTTACCAATAGAGCCAGTGTAAATATACTTATTTTGGTCACCAGGATGTCTTGAAAACATAGGCTCTGAGTTTAAGACCGTTTTATAATCTAAGTTATGCTCTCTAGCTAAATCTAACAGTCTCGGAACAGCGGCCCTCATCCCTACAGAATTCACTTCTTCATCTGGTACAGCCAATAAAAGAACATTCCCATCGAATCTTCCTTCACATGCTTGTTCAATCATTGCCATTTGTAATGCTAGACCGCATTTCATATCCATTGTTCCTCTACCAAACAGCCATTCCCCATGTTCTATATCTTCACGCACATGGTCTGGAAGTTCATCTTTATGAGAATAAAACATAGATGTTAACTTTTTAGGATTAAATGCATCTTCTTTCCACACTCCGTAATCTTGTACATCTACAACATCAAAGTGACTTACTAGAATTACAGTATTTTTTGTACTATCTTTTTTCTTTACTAGTGCTGTAACAAAATATCGTCCGTCCCCTGTCGGATTTTTTTGTAAATGATGCGGGTTTTCTTTGAAATACTGTAATTCAGATAATTGTTCCACAACAAAGTCTGGCAATATTACTTCAGCTTCTGAACCGGTAATACTAGGAATTTCAACAAGACTGCTTAATAATTGAATCAATTGTTCTTTTGATTGCCACTTTGACATATAAATCCCCCTATTTTTCCGCATTATGAAAACTAATTCCAGTATATGAATAAAAAATGACGACAGCTATCAAAATTATAGTTCTGATGTACTGCCGATTTTTATTGATATTTCATGAGCTGCTTGTTTTACCTTGCTAATAAGAAAAGATAGTCGATCATCATTAATACGATGACTAATTAACCCAACACTTAATGCTCCTACTACTTTATGATTAAATCCGATAATAGGTGCAGCTACTGAAGCTGTCCCTTCTGTTTTTTCACCATAACTGACAGCATATCCTTCATTTTTTATTTGCTTTATTTGATTAAGAAGAATTTGCTTTTGTTCTGGTAATGAAGGAAGTAAATACTCTACAATATGTTCCATTTCATTCGTTTTCATATTGGCAAGCATCGTTTTATTTGCAGCACCAATTGAAAGTGGAATTTGTTCTCCTAGATTATCGATAACCCGAATTTTTAAAGGACTATCAATTCTTTCAATGATAATAGAATGCGTTCCGTTTGGAATATTCAAATAGACACTTTCTTCCACTTCAGCAGCCAAACGTTTCATCACTTCTCTTGCAACAGATCTATAGTCTACCTTCTCCAATTGACGTAACCCTATTTCCATCCACATTGGTCCAATTTTGTACTGTTTTGTCTCTGTAATTTGTGTAACTAACCCATGCTCCATTAGAGAGTTAAGTAATCTATGTACTGTACTAACCGGGAGATGTGTTCCATCAGCTATATCAGAAATAGCCCAATACTCTTTTTCATTTGTAGAATTCAATAATTTAATAATACTTATCGCTCGATCAATGGACTGTACCATAACTCGCCTCAACTTTACTCGTAATATGTTAGTACGCTTAATTAACTATCAATTTAGCAAACATTCGAAATGAAATCAATCTATTTATTTAATTTTCTAACAATAAAAACATATCACTAACAATGAATTGAAAACGCAAACAAAAAAATATTGACTTTTCTTTTTAATTGTCTGAAAATTATAACAAGATTTCACATCACGGAATACATTCCATAATACGGAAAAACATCAAACTTTATTCTATCAACTACGAAAGTGAGGAAAACAATGGCGCAAGTAAACAATACAAACAATGAATTAAAACGTACGATGAAAAGTAGACATTTATTCATGATTGCACTCGGTGGTGTGATTGGAACGGGGTTATTTAACGGATCTGGCTTTATAATAAGTCAAGCTGGACCTGGTGGATCCGTACTTGCCTTTATGGCCGGTGGATTATTAATGTATTTCGTTATGCTATGTCTTGGTGAACTCGCTGTAGCCATGCCTGTTTCGGGTTCTTTCCAGGAATATGCCACTAAATTCATCAATCCTGCAACTGGCTTTACAATTGGATGGTTGTATTGGTTAAGCTGGGCGAATACGACCGGTCTTGAATTTACAACTGCTGGTATTACAATGCAGCGCTGGTTTCCTGATATTCCTGTTTGGGTTTGGTGTTTAATATTTGGTGTTACAATCTTTACTATTAACGCATTATCTGCTCGTAGTTATGCAGAAACAGAATTTTGGTTTTCAAGTATAAAAGTATCTGCCATTATAGCTTTTATAATTCTTGGTGGCGCCGCTATGTTCGGCTTTATTGATTTAAAAGGCGACGAACCAGCTCCACTTCTTTCAAATTTCGTAAATCATGGTGGTTTATTTCCGAATGGACTTGCAGCTATTCTATTAACAATGGTTACAGTCAATTATTCCTTCCAAGGTACAGAGCTTGTCGGAATCGCAGCAGGTGAAAGCGAAGATCCAGCAAAAACTTTACCTCGTTCTATTAGAAATATTATATGGCGCACAATGTTTTTCTTCGTCTTAGCAATCTTTGTTCTTGTTGCTTTAATTCCTTGGGAAGAAGCAGGACTCACAAAGAGCCCATTCGTTGCTGTTTTTGATAATATCGGTATTCCATATGCAGCTGATATTATGAACTTTGTTATTCTTACTGCTGTTCTTTCTGTTGCAAACTCAGGACTATACGCTGCTACTCGCATGCTTTGGTCTTTATCAAAAAACGAAATGGCTCCAGCATTTTTAAAGAAATTATCATCACGTGGGATTCCTCTCAACGCTTTAATCATGACAATAGCTATTTCTGCTTTTTCTCTTTTAACAAGCGTCGTAGCTGCTGAAACGGTTTACTTATGGTTAATTTCCATTTCTGGAGTCATAACAATTATTGTTTGGATGTCAATTTGTGTTTCTCAATTCTTTTTCCGCAAACACTATTTAGCTGAAGGTGGAAAATTAGACGATTTGAAGTTCAGAACTCCACTCTATCCCCTTGTACCAATTCTTGGTTTTGGATTGTATGGCATTATATTAGTAAGTCTTATCTTTATCCCAGATCAAAGACTAGGCATTTATTGTACTGTACCATTTATCATCTTTTGCTATACCTACTATCACTTTAAAGTTAAGAAAAGAATTGCAACTAACACTCAAAGTGAAACTAAAATTAGCGAAACTTCGTAATATTGTACGATACAAAAAAGACAACACGTGGCGTTTCACTTCATGTGTTGTCTTTTTTTATTATTTAAATATGAGTTCACCTGAATTTAATGGATTTTTCTCTTCTCCTACAAAAGTAGTAAAATTTTCATTTGAACTTGCTACCTCAGTTGGATTTATCGTATTTCAATTTCGATATAATAATAAATAGGTATATCAGATATAGCTGTACATTATTAGAATTACATTCATTACTCAACTGTTAGTTACCAAGAAAGAAAGAAAGGAATGATCATAATGATACAGAACATATACGAGACTCATTTACATGTAAGAAATTTAGAAAAAGCGATAAATTTCTATCAAAACAAGCTAGGATTAACGTTAGCAAGAAAACTCTCCAAAAGAAGAGTGGCTTTCTTTTGGGTCGGAGAAAATAAAAAACAAATGCTTGGACTATGGGAAGTAAATAATATCGAAGACTTTGAGCTGAGACATTTTGCTTTTGGTGTAAATTTAGAGTTTTTAATGACTTCTAAAGCGTGGTTAGAGGAGCGTGGAATAGAAGTGATAGGAAGTCAAGGAAAAGGAAATCAAGAGCCAATTGTCCAAAGGTGGATGCCCGCTGCAAGTGTATACTTTCTAGATTGTGATAGAAATAAATTAGAATTCATTTCTATGTTACATGACAATCCAGATGAATTAGAATATGCATCCTATTTAAGTGTATGGAATGCGGAACACCAAGAAAAATGAATGAAATTTCCGTTCAAGTCTTTTCTAATTTTTTAGATATACTGTTGTACGATCCCCCTTTTGCTATTAATTTTCGTCGGATTTATGAACAGTTATCGTAATGGAACATTCATGATAACTCCAATTGTTAACATAATGCATTTATTGTCATCTTGTATTTGTACTTACGTACTAGCAATTCCTAATCTGCTTCCATTACAATTTGAAACATTTAATTTTTCTTCTTATCTGGCATCTAATCTTTAAACAAAAACTCCCCTTAAATCGAAAATGATTAAGGGGAATTTTATATACGATGCAATTATAGTTCAGATTTCACCCGAACAGAAACATTATTTTTAATTATATTTTTGACATCTTTAAAGCTAACAAAATTGTTACTTTTCTCATCCCAAAGACGGAAACGGAGTGAACGCAAGCTTGTAGCAAGCGTAATTGTTGGTACATTTTTTAAAGGAAGGGTATTGTTGTGTGCCTCTTCTAGTTTATAGTTAGGTACTCTTGGACTTAAATGGTGAACATGATGAAATCCAATATTACCCGTTAGAAATTGCAAAATTTTTGGAAGTTTATAAAAAGAACTTCCCTCCACTGCCGCTTTCACATATTCCCATTCTTTATCTTCTTCAAAATAAGAATCCTCGAATGTGTGCTGTACGTAAAACAGCCAAATCCCTATTGAACCTGCTATTAAAAATATAGAACCATGTACTAAAAGAAACGATTGCCATCCAATTGCCCAGCAAAGCATTCCTACAATAGCAACGATTAAAATATTCGTTAAATAAGTGTTCATACGTTCTTTTTTTCTAGCACCTTTTCGGTTAAATCTATTTTTAAGCAAGAAAACATAAATCGGGCCTAACCCAAACATAACGAATGGATTGCGATATAAACGATATGCTAAACGGAGTCTAAATGGTGCTGCTACATATTCATCTACTGTAAGCGTCCAAATATCCCCTGTACCCCTCTTATCCAAATTACCACTCGTAGCGTGGTGAATAGAATGCTCATGCCCCCACTGATCAAATGGGAATAATGTTAAAACACCCATACACGTTCCAACTATTCTATTTGCACGTCGACTCTTAAAGAATGAATAATGGGTACAATCATGAAAAATAATGAAAATCCTTGTCATAAATCCAGCGGCTAACAGTGCTGGAACTAATGTTAACCAATAAGAAACTGACAAACTTTTATAAGCAAGGTACCATAAAATAATAAATGGCACGATTGTGTTGATCAGTTGCCAAACACTTTTTTTAATCGTTGATTTTTCAAAAGGAGCAACTTGTTTTTTTAAATTTTTAGTATTTTCTAAGGTCATTGTTCTAATTCCTTTCCTTTTTGTTGCTAATTCATATTATAGCACACTATTAGTATCAGGTGTTAAAAGTAGCTATAATAAATATTTTATACTATGAAAATCTCTTTTTTCTTACTCATTACTTACAAATTTCTTACGTCCAAAATAGCTTCTATAATTGGACAGACGGAGCATTTTATGTATCAAAGAAACTTCATATTTTTCCAATAAGTACATAAAAAACAGCGAGTTTTTTCACAAGAAGAAAAAAGCTGCAATCAGTCAGTTTCACCGACTTATCGCAGCTTCTCTTCTTTTTACCTTATTTTATCGATGAAGCCAAACTGCACCTGCAGACTTGTCTTCAGCTTGGCCTACCACTTCAAACTTCAGTCCTAGCTTCGGTAACTTACGTCCTGCATCAGGAATAACGCTGTTGATGTATTGCTTAGAATCATCAAATTTTGCCACTCCTGGTAATCCTTTATAATCAAAGATACCGCGTGTTGGTGAATTTACTTTCCATGCTGGCGTTTGATCAAATGAGAATGCCGCATCGGC
The DNA here is from genome assembly GCF_038005805.1 of Bacillus sp. FSL R9-9497. NCBI lineage: Bacteria > Bacillati > Bacillota > Bacilli > Caryophanales > Bacillaceae > Bacillus > Bacillus sp. FSL R9-9497. The sequence continues at coordinate 2,892,031 of NZ_JBBOTY010000001.1, forward strand.
AATTTGATAACGCGTACTGCTCTTCACAGTAGGTTGTCCGTTTAATGTCCCTACAATTGCCTCTGGATGAGAATCTACTACTCCTAAGAACCCTTCACCTGGATGAACGCCTACCCAGTTATCTGTAAAGCTTTGATCCGCATACCATACAACCATTCCTGTATTAAATACTGGGCCACGTGCATATTGTAACGCAGTGTCAGAACCAGCGTAATTTCTCCACTCTACATAGTAATTATGTTTTTTCTGTTCAAATCCGTTAGACACAGTAAAGCCTTTTAACGTCATTGCAGGCTGACCTTCTGCATCATCAGAGAAAACAACTTTTCCATCTACAGTTAAGGCTGCATTATCTAACGCAAATCCTTTATAAGCTACTGCAATATCTGTTAAGTACTCAAATTGCAGTTTTACTTTTTTTCCTTTGAATTGGCTTAAATCGTATGATTTATCAACCCACTTACCATCAGTTGTATCCGCGCCGCCTTTTATATCTTTTTCGCCCATTCTATCAATGCGTGTCTTCGTTCCATCTTCTGCAATCGCATATACGTCAAGGAAATCATACTTCGCTTCAAGTTCGTAAAATGCCTTATAATCGAACTTAGCATCCTTTGCATTTGTTAAGTCAAATACTGGTGTCTCAAGTGTTGTATGAATGTCATTTCCTTTTGTACTGTAATAGAACTTCTTACCAAACGCTGATTCGATATTTTTTATATCTTTGTCCGGCAAGTTAACACGAACAATTCCAGGTCGTTTAGATTTTGTAGTACTTTGATCTACATATGTTGCAACACCGATTCCTTTGCTAAGTTTGTCATAATCTACTTCAAGAATATTCGCCCAGTTCCCCTTCATATTCTTTTGGAAAAACTCTTTATTTTGTGGCGAGAAACTCGTTGGCTCTGTTCCTGCAATTTTTCCAGCCCAGCTACCACCACTCATAATAGACCATGACTCAACAGGTTCACCTTGTCCTGAGTACTTTGTATCATATTCATCTGGTAAGCCTAAATCATGGCCATACTCATGTGCAAACACACCAACTGCTCCGTCTTCAGGCTCGATTGTATAATCATATGCAGCCATCTTTCCGCCCCAGTTCGAAACAGAAGATTTCGTGCCATCAATTGCATATGGTTTTGAACCTAGTTTTGAACGATGTGACCAAATCGCATCATCTTTCAATTTACCGCCGCCAGCTTCTTGACCAACGCCAGCATGTACAACCATTAAATGATCAATAATGCCATCTGGCTCATTTTTATTTCCATCACCATCTTGATCGTATTGATCAAATTGGTCATAGTCTGCTAAATTGATTCCTTTTGCTACCGCTGCTTTTAATGCTTCTTTCACAAAATCTTTTGGTCCTAAAGGCCCCTTGTTATCATGCCCAGTACCCGCATCAGCACCATAATCTGATGCTTTTCCTGGAACAGTAAGCCATTCTGTTACAGTCCCATCAACTGTATAGCTACCACCAGATTGTTCTTCATAATATTGCTTAAATGTGTTAATTTTCGATCCATCAAATAAAGTAAATGGTTCATCACCAAATAACATTTTTTGATAATGTTCACGATTAAAGTCCTTAGAATACATGTATCCTGGCTCTTGATCAATATTGTTATGCTTAAAATCGCTAAATTCTACAAGTAAAACAAGTACTTTATCTTTTCGAACAGCTCCATTGTATTCTTCTTGCTTCGCTGATGTAGTAGGTACTTTTCCATTTAATTTCCCAGGGTTCAATGCTGCACCTTGTCCAGCTACTGGGCCTACTTCAGGCTGCTGCGCCTGTTCATTTTCCCTCATTTTTGCATCTTTTACTTTTTTCATAAAGTCAGAGGCTTCTTGCGTAAGACTATCTCCTGTTAAGATTTCTTTCCCAGGGTTTTCCCCTTTCTTTTTCTCAACATATTTTTCGACAGCCTTTGAAGTCTCAGCTTGTGATGCAGATTGATCAATTACCCCCCGTTGTTTTAGCGCTTCAGCCAAACGCTCCTCCGGTATTAAGTGCTCATCTATTGGTAGAGATGATGTTGGTGTCTCAGCATACGCTGCGTGACCTCCAAAAGCAAACGTACTACTTAGTACTGCTGCTGTTGTTAATACCGCTAATGGTTTTAATTTCTTTTTCTTTTTCAATGTATTTCCTCCCCAGTGTCTGCAAATTATCGTTTTTTGCCGATAACAACATAATATTCGTTATAATACGAATATTCAATCTTTTTCAACAAATAAAATGTTGAGAAATATTTTTTTATGCAGGGTGAAATACATAAGATATAAAAACAAACAGACTCTCCTATAAATAACAGTGAACTTTTATATGTTCTTAGTTTCAATCAAAATCCAGTAAATCTGGGATTCATGCTTTTTTAATAAAAATAAGAATTAAATATTTTCTATACTATTTAATCTATGGATTACCATATTACTCACTATTCTCATTATTACAAGCTAATAGTGGTTCGTACATCATTATAGCGTGATTCTCTGTTACATATTGATCTTCTATTAACTGTTTCTGTTGATTATATACTTTACGTTGAATCACATTATGTCGTATATAACCGCCCCAGTATGCAGGTTGAATTGAGTGTTCTTTCTCATACACTTCATATTGATAAAGTTGCGGATAGACTGTTCTCCATTCACCAACTAAATGTTCATCTGTCATATAAAGGTGAAGTTGATACGGTTGGTCCGTTTCATTTTTAATTTGTAAATCCAAATAGTTATAGGAACAAGTCGCCCCACTCCCAAACGGTTGAGTGCGCCTAGAGTCAGGAAAGACATCAAAGCTATGACGATATCGTTCTGTTACTGTCAGTGGTGTATGTAAAGTCATCCAATATATTAAATTCGAAAGCTGACAAAGACCTCCTCCAATACCTGTTTGAAAAGATCCGTAATGTAATACCATACCTTCTACATACCCTTTTTTCCTCGTTGGCTTACCTATTAAACGCCAGTAAGAAAATGTTTCTCCCGGTCTAATGACGATACCATTTAGTTTTTTAACAGCAATTTTCAAATTAACAACCTTATTCTGTTGATACCACATATCTACATCTTTGAGCTTACGAAGTAATATCGTTCGGTGCTGAATTGCTGTACAAGGTAGCTTTTCTTGTTGGAACCTTTTTGCATATGTTTTTCCGTCTGCCAACCACTGAATGTACCTCTTTGTAGAGTAATACCACTTCCCTAGCATAATGCGATACTTAGACCGCTGTTTAGGACGTAAGTGCACTATATTCATTTTATTCCCTCTCTCTTTCTTCAAGTAAATTCTAATATATTTCTAATCCAATAAACTACAGTTTTCTTAGCTGCATAATAATTTCCGCAAAAAAATAATAAATTTACTCTAGTGGAGATTTTATTTTGATGATTGCTTTATAATTATATAAAACTGAGCTTCAATACAATAAATTGAAATAAACATATTATAAATATAACGGATAACCTTAAATAAAAAATAATGAACATTAAAGAAATTCTAAAGTATTAATATATTTTTCATAAATATTAATTGATAACACATTAGACTTTACTATATGTATAACTTCTTATTCTACAAAATGAAATTTTTTAATGTAAGAAAAAATATAATTTCCCTTTAACATTTATACAAGTCTCATATGGAAAACTTTACAAAACAATTCGAACACTTATATTTAGAATAAACACAAAAAATTGCCACCAGTTAACTTAACTGGTTGGCAATTTTTTAACGAGAATGCTTTACAAATAGTTGAATTGCTTCTTCTGGTACATAGCACTTTCCATTACTCTCTACAATAATACTTCTTAATTCATACCCTTTACCATTGATACGAATTATATTTTTGTTACCAAATAATTGTGCTTCTACTTTATTATGTTTTACTACGAGTAACGGGTTTGCTCCTTCGGTTTTGTCGGCTGTGACAGTTGCACCGATTTTCTTAAAGGCTTGTTCACTCTCTAAAAATATTTTATTCGTTACTTCTTCTAAGTTAAAGCCCATCGCTTTCGCCATCGTCTTCGCAATGTCTGTATTTTGGATTAAGCCTTCTGGTTTTTGAGGTCCATAAGAATGTAAGAATACATCCTCACCTGTATGTCCTCCTGTCGTAAAGCCGATATTTGCACGATTAGCCAATAATGTAGTAAGAATTCGTCCTACATCCATTTTCTTTTTTGCCACTTTTAATTGTTCTTTTTCATCATGAGTTAGATTATCCAAACCGTATAGTTTAGCTACATCTTCTACATTTGATAAATCAGATTTCAGTTTATTTATAGTTCCTTCAAGTGTCATTTTCGCCTTTTTCAATGGATCAATGTATGCAGAAACCGGTGTAGTATTGTATCCTTTTGTCGTATTCCTATTCCCTATAGAGATGCCGCTGTTACCATGATCAGTTAAAGCGATGAGCATCGTATCCCCATCTTTCTTCGCAAATTGTAACGCCTTTGCTACCGCTTCATCAAATGCCAATACATCACTAATCATCCCAATTGGATCATTAGCATGAGCTGCCCAATCAGGCTTACTACCTTCTACGAATAAAAAGAAGCCATCTTTATCTTTTGATAATGTTTGAATTGCTTTTTCTGTCATTTGAGAAAGTGTTGGTTGTTCTGGATTTGTTGCTATACGATCCATATCAAACGCAAGAGCATGATGTGAGAAAGAGCCCCAAATTTTATTAGATTTGGAGTTCAATAACGCATCTTTCGTTTCAACGAAATCGTATCCTTTGTCTTGAATCACCTTTACTAAATTTTCACCATCTTTTCGGATTCCATTACTTTTTATAGGTAGCAGCGCCGCTTTTCCCCCGCCTAATACGACATCTATATTTTGATATACTTGCTGCTTCGCAATTACGTCAAAATGTTTGCGATTGACATGGTGAGCAGAGAATCCGGCCGGAGTAGCATGCTGAATTTCAGATGTAGCAACAATGCCAGTTGCACGACCAGTACATTTTGCGCCTTCTAATACGTTTGCGACCGGCCGTAACTTTTCTTCTTCTTTTATTGGCTGTAAGCTAGGCGAACTTACAATAGAAGGTAATACACCTACATATCCTGAATTCGATTTATTTCCAGTTGCTAAAGCTGTTGCTGCTGGCGCTGAGTCTGTAATAGCTGATTCCGCCGAAAATGTACGAACACCTCCTGTTACAATTTGATCTAACGTAAGCGGTGCCCCTTTATACCAGCGAGCCAATGTTGTCGCCGTTGAACTCGTTCCGTCCATAATCATCATAATTATATTTTTAGGCTGGTGTTCTACTTTTTTCACCTTAGCTTTGGCCGCATGATAATTCATCATACTTTCCGTACTTAATACGCTTACTATTATAGCTCCCACTAATAGTAACTTTTTCATCTTCACACCATAATTCAACATGATTGTTCCTCCATAAACTTTGCATTCATTTCAATACACCTTATTTCCTTTTCCATACCAAAACCTACATATGTTTTATTAGTTCCCAATTCTCATAAAGCTAACAATAGTTACTTTCTCTTTCTTTAATTAAATATCGATATGTATCATTTATCTTATAAAAAAGATTTAACATCCTTTTCATTAATTACTTGTTTAACAATAAATCCTCGATTAAAAGAAATAAAAATTTATTGTTAAACAATAAATTTCATGTTAAATTAATAAGATATTAAATAAATGAGGTGCTTTTTATGAAACAAGGATCCACACTCTTTTTAAAGACCGTTGTAATTCTGATCGGAATCCCCGTTCTTGCTATGTGCATTTTTTTAGTCCCTAAAATAGGAAATTTTGCCGCAGAATTATATCCAGATATTGCATATATTAAATATCTTGTATTTATCAATTTATACGCAACAGCACTACCTTATTACTTCGCACTGTACCAAACATTTAAGCTTTTAAACTATATTGATAAAAATAACGCATTCTCAGAGCTATCTGTTCAAGCTTTAAAAAATATTAAGTACAGCGCATTGGCAATTAGTGTATTATATGTATTAGGTATGCCACTTTTCTATCTCGTGGCAGAGAGAGATGACGCCCCTGGCATTATTATTATCGGAATGATTATGATTTTTGCTTCAATGGTAATCGCGGTCTTTGCTGCCGTTCTCCAAAGACTATTAAAAGATGCTATAGATATAAAATCAGAAAATGATTTAACGGTCTGAGGTGAATAATATGGCAATTATTATTAATATTGATGTAATGTTAGCAAAAAGAAAAATGAGTGTAACAGAACTTTCGGAGAAGGTTGGAATTACAATGGCTAACCTTTCTATCTTGAAAAATGGAAAAGCAAAAGCAGTCCGTTTTTCAACTTTAGAAGCAATATGTAAAGCATTAGAATGCCAACCGGGTGATATTTTAGAATATCAACCTGAAGATACCAAGTAAAAAGAGTCCTTCATACGAGAAGGACTCTTTTTATTACACATTACGGCGCAAAACTAATTTGACCAGTAAACAATAGGATAATTGCTATGATCCAAAATATAAAAAATGATGAGGACAGTATTAATGAAAGAATAGCAATTCCCTTCTTCTCTGTTCTTTTCGTCATTGTGATTATTGAAAGCATGATACCTACACCTGTCAGGGCAATTGTAATATAATCTCCAACTATATTACCTGCATTGGCTATCCTTGTTGGCGTTATAAAAACGAATAGAAAACACAAAATGCCGATGAGTAAAGATACATAACTTATTATACTATACTTCTTTTTAGGAACTATTTCAGTTTTCATACTAACCCCACCCCTTCTATATAGCTATGAGTTCATATTAACATGAATAACCATAATTTGGTTAAAATAAACTGACCACTTCCTTATTAAAGATGGACGATTATCCTTTAATCTCTAGTAATTATTATATACAGAAAATAAAGTGAAACTTTAATCAGTGGAGGTTTTGTTCACCCTCCACTGATTATTAGTTGAAGCAATCAGGCTGCCCGTTATTGCAGAATAAAATGAAAGATTCAGTCTTTATTAATAACTTTTTTTATAAAGAAAACTCTCTATCACTCACTATCTTAAAAAACTCCGAGTAATGTGATAAAGAATAATCCGCTACATCACAATTACCTTGAAACATACATGTTGAAATACCTAATTCTTTTGCAGGTAATAAATCTAATTCTCTATCTCCAATAGCTAAATCAATATTGTATTTTTTATGCAGATGATTATAAGCTAAAGAGTTTGGCTTTCGAGGAAAGCCATCGTCAATTGTAACCATATCTACGAAGTATTTTTCCCAGCCGTAATATTTTAAAATGCCCATAACCCCTTCCCTATGTTTATGGGTCATAATCACATTTTTATTTGCAAATTTCAAAACCTCTTCGACACCTGCAAAAGGTTTCATATCTTTTGACGTGAATTTTCCCTTCAAAACTTTAATCTTTTCTTCCTGCTCGCATGAAATATTATAATACTGAATTGCATGAGAGTATGATATTTTTAAGTTTTTGTATATTTCTTGTTTTTCTACTGAATCACCTAATATTTCAGAAAGCATCATTGTATATGCAGGATACGTATCAAATAACGTCCCATCAAAATCCCATAAAATATTCATTCTATTCACCTTCTATGTTCAAATCATTTAATGACTAAATCCGCCCTATCCCTCGGCGATTCCATTTCTAAGTAATAATCCTCTGCTTTCCAATACCTATTTTCAAACTTTGAAAGGTTTTTCTGTGTCTCCTCACTCTCACGTAGAAACCTTGTCTCTCTTGGACAATCCAAATAGACCATATAATGAAAGAAATCTCTCCATTCTTTTCGCTGCAGAAAAACTCCTTCAATAACAATTACCCCTACAATAGGAATCTGTACTTTTTCCATTTCACATATATCTGTTTCTTCATGAAAGAAAGGTAATTTCAATTTTGTTTCATGTTGTAGCTTTTGAAAAAATTTCTGCCTTAGCCATTCAATGTCCCATTGTAAATAATAATACTCGTACCATTCTTCATATCCAGTATGATATCGTTTATTACGCTCCACTATGTGATCATCAATATGGAAAATATGAAACGGAATGCCTTCTTGTTTCATATTTTCTTTTAAATTGGTTACGAATGTTGTTTTCCAGATCGACTTAAACCATCTATACCTAAAATGAATCTATTTTCCCTATGCTTCTTCATAATCGTTATAAGTTCGTTTGTGCTCATTACTTCTTCCACTCTTCTTTTAATAAAGAATATAAAATAGTATTATGAGCAACTCCATTTTGAATCATATGTTTTCGAAGTAATCCTTCTTCTTGAAATCCTGCTTTTATTAACAACTTTTGAGAAGCTTTATTTTCTACATATACAACCGCTGCGATTCTTATCAGTTGCAGCATTTCAAATCCGTAAGCTAAAATCGCTTGTAATGCTTCCGATGCATATCCTTGTCCCCAATATGTATCATCTAATTCATAACCAATTTCAGCTCGTTTATGATTATTATTAATTAAATGAAATCCGCACGTTCCGATTAATTGGCCCGTCCCTTTTTTCTCGATTCCCCAGCGAAATACACTGCCCTCTTCATAACGATTTTTAAACGTTTGAATCGTTGTTTTCGCTTGCTCAATATTTTCAAAAGAATCCATTCCGAAATAACGTATAACTGATTCTTTCGAAAAATATTGGAACATCGTTTCTGCATCTAATAGTGTAAGTTCTCTTAAGAGTAAACGTTCTGTTTCTAGTTTTGGAAATCCCATCTCTCTTTCTCCCTCTATTCTAATGAACTGCAAATTTCAATATAATTTCCATCTGGATCAGCAATGTAAGCAATTGTTTGTCCCCACGGTTTTACAATCGGTTCAACTAAAATCTTGATTCCTTGTTCTCTAAATTGCTCAATCGTTTCTTGTACATTCTCAACAACGAATCCTAATTCGAAATGAGAAGACTTTAATTCACCTTCTGTAAGCGGTAGTCCTGTTAATTCTTTCACATCTTGCCGCGTATTCATCGCTAAAATGGTAGTTCCAGTATTAAATTCAATATATGTACCGTGCTCTGCTTTTATAGGTAACTGTAAAATATCTTTATAGAATTTTAAACATTCCTCAAACTTTTCTACATATAAAATAATGTACTTCATTTTCAAATCCATTTTACATCCCCCTTTGTATCTATCCCTAAAATTTCGACAAAAGTCTCACAAAAACCTTGTTCCTTGTAGTAATGAGCAAAAAAAATGAGGCCGATTTCTCGGCCCCCCAGCTTATTGGCATAAAACAGGAGATTTGGTTTGGACATAACCAGTTCGTACTTTTATTATATTTTATTTTTTCTGAATTTTAAATACATTAAACACCTATTTATATTGAGAAAGTTTTTTGCTTGCATAAAATTAAAGATTTTAAGAAATGATACAAATGGAGGTGTATACATATGGAACCAATGCTATGTCCAAGCTGTAAAACGAACCGTACTCGCTTTAATATTCTTGAGCAACAAGTAAAACCAGTCAAAATAAATCCACAAACTGGTCAAGTAGAAGAAGAATACACAAATGAAACGATGAATGCTTTTCATATGGCCTATCAAGGACCTACATACCGTGTCCAATGTGCTGTATGCGGACTTGTTGAAAACCCTGAACAATTTATTAAACCTGCGCAAAATCAGTCTTTCTAATAAAAACATGATTATCCCTTATAGAAATAGATTTTTCTATAAGGGATTTTTTCGTTTAATACGGTAAAAAAACGTATTTCTTCCTTATTATATATTAAACTTCGCACTCTTTTGTTAATATTCAAAAAAGGACAATACATCAAGTAATATTAATATTTAGGATTTCGGATCATTTTAACTAGTGGTTTATTATTAAGAATCATTTCTTATTCATTTATGATTTTTATTTGGTTATAAGATTTTAATACTTAACTAGTAGTTCTACACCTTAATTGCATAGTTTTTATTATGTAAAAAAGAGTGAGCAAATTAAGTTTATATAGAAACAAAAGAAGTTGATCCCGGTTTTCCCTCTCATCAACTTCTTTTAAACTCCACTCTTTATTATAATATTTCACTTTTTAATTTTTTGATTTTCCAAGAGAGTCTTATAAAAAAGTACATCCACATACAACCTGAAAGACCTGTCGTAACTTTCGCCCACATTGGCAATCTTGATTCCATCGGGCTTAAAAATAGGTTATACATTGATGGTAATATACTTGCTGATATAATAACAAGGAATAGCAATAATTCATTTAGTTTTTGTATCCTCGTCTCTTTTTCTGAGTAAATATCAGGCAATTCATTAACCTCTTCTACTTCTTTACAAAAATAATTCCATCTTGTGAAACTTGTTACGCGTTTCCAACCTGACATTTCGTATATTTCGAAATACTCTTGTTGTTGTTCTTTCGAATCTCTATAAACTAATCTAAAATCAGCTTTGTATATTACATCTTTTGGCTCAGTTTTCTGAAACGTATACATTAAATTATATTTTTGTAATGCCCAACCTTGCTGATGCATCTTTCGTAAAAAAGCTTCTTCTTTTTCTAAATTCCATGCCGTAAAAAATTTAAATACCCTTTTTGTCTCCATCTTCCATTCACTCCCCTAATATACTGTTTCCATTCTTTACAGACCGCTGTAATCTGTTGTACTCCAGTTCCAGTACTTCTCTCCCAAACGGCGTTAACTCATAGCACTTCTTTCTATCTGTAGAGGCAACTTCAACAATTAATTTTTCTTTAAGTAATTTCGTCGTATTCCCGTATAAAGTACCAGGACCGAGCTTTACTTCCCCATTTGTCATCTCTTCTACCATTTGCATAATTCCATATCCGTGCATTGGTTTCACTAGTGATAACAGTATGTAATATGTCGCCTCAGTTAACGGAATATATTTTTGCGCCTTCCCATTCATTATAACTACCTCCGATACATCGCCTTATGATATATCGACTTACGATACATCGTATATCGATATTGTATAATCATATTCCAAAATATGCAAGAGTAATTTAATAATTAAATATCCATTTCTTTGAATTAAAAAACCATACAAATTTTCTGAATAATTTGTTAAAATATAGAAATATTAGCTCTTTTATAATGAAAGGAATGGTACATATGATAAATAAATTGAAAGAAAACATCGGATCTGTGTTTGTTGGGAAAGAAAATGTTATTGATCTACTGCTCGTTTCACTTCTTGCTGGTGGACATGTACTGCTCGAAGACGTGCCTGGTACTGGGAAGACGTTACTGGCGAAAACCATTTCCAAAAGTATTGGTGGTAGTTTTTCTCGCGTTCAATTCACTCCTGATGTACTTCCAAGTGATGTAACAGGTATTGAATACTTCAACCCAAAAACAAGCGAATTCGAATTAAGAATTGGACCAGTTATGACAAACATTTTGCTAGCAGATGAAATTAACCGTGCAATGCCGAGAACGCAGTCGAGTTTGTTAGAAGCGATGGAAGAACGACAAGTGACGCTTGAGAAGCAGTCAACTCCTCTGCCGAAACCGTTCTTTGTTATTGCGACGCAAAACCCAATTGAATCACAAGGGACTTTCCCTCTTCCAGATGCACAGCTTGATCGCTTTTTAATGACGATTTCAATCGGTTATCCTACTCCTAAAGATGAGCTACAAATGATGCGACGTTTTCGGAACGATTTACCATTAGAAAGTGTCACATCTGTCATCTCATTAGAAGATATTTTAGAATCTCAAAAACGAGTAAAAGAAATATTTGTTTCGGAACCGTTAGAACATTACATTATTAAACTTGCTCATGCTACAAGAAATCATGATTATATCGCTAACGGTGTAAGCCCACGTGCCACATTAGCTTTAGTACGTGCTGTTCAAGCTTTAGCCTTTTTACGCGGGAGAGAATATTGCACACCAGAAGATATACAATTGTTAGTTCCTTCTGTTTGGAATCACCGTATCGTCTTATCAATGGAAGGTGCATTACGTACGACAAAAAATGATATTATGAAAAGTATTTTAAAAGAAGTTGACGTACCTGTGGAGATTGAGCAAGCATGAATGGACAGCGTGTTGTAACTGTGCCTTTATTTTTTCAACTCCATATTATTCAACTAACCGTTCCAATCGCGTTACTTTTCACATTCTTTTTCCCGCAACGAATGCTTATGTTTCTCTTTTTCTTCTATTATATATTTGCGATTTTTATTTATAAATATGTCGCTTTCATAGAGAAGAAGTTTCAAATCATAAATGAGAAACAAACTACACGGCTTTTTCCTGAGGAATCTGGACAGTTTTTTATTCATTTAAAAAATGGAGCCAGCATACCGCTCGTTAATGGTGTTTGTTACTTTCATTTAAATTCGTCCCTTATACCGCATAAAGAGCAAGGCATTGAACAAATATCAAAAACATTATTCTCTTTCCCATTTTCACAACCCGCACATTCGGCACAAAAATGGGGTTTAACATTAACCGCAACGAAGCGTGGTGTGTTTCAAATTGAACAGTTTGAATGTGTATTAAAAGATCCATTTCATCTATTAACTGTACATTTACCTGTTTTTGATAAATTAAGGACTGAAATTATTGTGTATCCTTCTTCTAAAGAAGTAGCAGGTTTGCAAGAACTTCAGCAACTTTTGAATGGATTTTATCGAACGAATTTTTCTTTTTACAATGATGAAACATCTATTATCGGTGTAAAGCGATATGAGCGTGAGTCTTTCCGCTCTATTCATTGGAAGGCATCTGCTAAAATGCAACAATTACAAGCGAAGCAATATGAACCTGTAAAAAATTATAGTTGGACGATTTGTCTTTCTTTAGCTGCCGATCGTGGATTTGGTTGGAAAGATAATGTAGAAGAACTTATTTCATATGCAACATACATTTTCCAGTACACAACGAAGCACCACATTCCGTTTGAATTGTTTATTAGTGTATTAGCAGAAGGCGGTGCATTACATGTACCGTTAAATGAAGGACAAACACAATATGCAAAAGCTTTAGAAGAATTAGCCCGTATTTCAGATGATAGTACGTTACTTCCGAAACAAGGATTCCTTCATTATGTAAAGAGAAAGAGAGAACGATCGTCTACAATGATATACATTGGTTTACAAAGAAATGAACTCCCTCTTCTCTCGCAGCCAACGTTTCTCATTACTAGTGAAGGGATGGTGGAACCAGTTGAAAACTTGGCTATATCACATTCATGATTTCATTCTGCTCCTCCTGCTTTCATTATTAACAGAAAGAGATGAACTAATTAGTATTGCAATATTTTTAACAACAGGCTATATTGGAGTATTTCTTATTCATAAATTTATGCAGAAAAAAACAACAGGATTTGTAATACTTTTAGTTCTTCAAATCGTTCTTTTCTCTTTATTTTTACCTTTTTCTCTTTTTGGCACAATCATATTACCACTATTTTTCTTTATCGTGCATGTGGTCGGACCTGGATATCCAGTTCAAAAATCTTTAGGTGGTATTGTATGGTTTGTCGTTTCAGTTATATTTTATGCACCCTTTCCACCGTTGTGGAAACTATTAATGTTAGCCTTGCATCTTATGATTACATTTTGGTTAACCGGGGCAAATCGCAAACAACAACTATTACGTTTTGCTTCTATCATTACGATTGGCTTAATGAGTATATTCATTGTTCAAGTATTTCCTTTCATTCGACTTATTTTTGGTTTTATAACGGAAGTAGTCGCATTAGGCGTCGGCTATGCTTTAATGCCATTAATTAAAGCAGCGGAATTAAAAGATACTGAAGATGTTTGGGCAAATAAAGGACATCTCTTAAAACCCAAAATTGAAGATGGGAAAAAAATTCCTGATTTTGATCCAATACTCATAAATAGCGCTACAATAATAGTCTGTACAGCTATCGCTATTTACGTGGTTTGGAAAATAGTAAAAAAACGAAAACATTTAAGTTTACCAAATATGCCCGCCTTCGAATCTACTATCATTACTGATAAAGAAGGAATGAGCCAAAATCGTTTTAAACGAAATAAACCGCCACATAACGAAATTCGGAAGGAAATTTTCAAGCTAGAGAGTAAGTTAACCCCTCCTTTAAATAGAAAACGGGGAGAAACTGTTGAGACTTGGCTAGAAAGAATAAACGATGAAGAAGATGTAAATATTCAAAGTGATATTATTATAGATGCTTATAATACTGTGCGTTATTCAAATGGTGCAAACACTGTACTTCTACATGAATTTAAGGAAGAGATTCATAAGCTTTATGCATATCAAAAAAGTTTGAAGAAACGAAAGAAATAACGTAATAAAAAGACTCCTATTTTTTCATAGGAGTCTTTTTATACTTCTACGTTGCTTTTTAAATGGAAGCATTCTTCCCTGCTTCAATTTCTAATGACTCTTCATGCCACCAAAGTGTTTCTTCAGGATCTTCTTTAGCAATTTGGTGTGCTTCTTTTTTCGTTTCTACTGTAGGATATGAACCTTTTAGCGCACGCCCTGAAGTCGTAACGAATAGTACACTAAATACAACTAATCCAATAATACTTACACCTGCTAAATAAAATGCCGGTGCGAGCGGGTTACCAGTTGCATGAACTAAGTATGAACATACAAGCGGTGTTGTTCCACCGAATATCGATACAGAAATATTAAATGAGATCGAAAGTGCTCGATAACGTACATCAGTGAAAAAGAGTGATGGTAATAATGAAGGTAATGTTCCTTCATATACACTTAAGAAGAAACCTAGTACGAAAATACCTGCAAATATGGCTGCAATATGTCCGTTACCTATTAGTAAAAATGCTGGAATTGCAAATACAGTTAAACCAAGTAAACCAATTTGCACAACGCGTTTATTACCAATTTTATCACTTAATTTACCGAAATATAGTGCTAGTGGAATCATAAGTGCCATCGTAATAGAAATAATTAATAGGCCTGTTGTTTCTTCGACTTTAAGTACTTGAGTTAGATAAGAAGGAATATACGAAAGAATCATATAATTCGTAATATTAAAGAAGGCGACAATTACTGTGCTTAATAAGAAGTCTTTTTTGTGATACTTAATAATGTCCATAAATGAAAATTGTTCATTGTCTTCAGATTCCTCTTGTGCTTTTTCCATCTCTTCAAAGATTGGAGATTCATCTAGATGACGGCGTAAGTATAAACCGACCAAACCAATTGGTGCAGCTACTAAGAACGGAATACGCCATCCCCAGCTGAGCATTTGCTCATCTGTTAACAATAACGTCAAAATGGTAACAATTACCGATGCAGCAATGTAACCTGAGAGTGTTCCAATTTCAAGACCACTACCGAGTATACCACGCTTTTTATCTGGAGAAGATTCTGCGATATAAACCATTGCTCCTGAATATTCGCCGCCTGTAGAGAAGCCTTGAATCATTCGGGCAACTAAAAGTAGTATTGGTGCCCATACACCAATTTGTTCATAGGTTGGTAGTAATGCGATGAATAATGTAGAAAGTGCCATTAAAATAATAGTAGTACTTAACACGATTTTTCGGCCGTACTTATCTCCTATTCTACCAAAGAATACACCTCCGATTGGTCGAACGAGAAAGGCTGCTGCAAATGTACCGAATGTAAGTACAAGTTGCAATCCACTATTATCAACACCTGAGAAGAATAATTGACTTAAAATTACCGCTAAATACGCGTATAATCCGAAGTCAAACCACTCCATTGCGTTCCCTATACCAGTAGCAATTACTGCTTTCCTGGCTTGTTTAGGATTGACAATATTAACGTCTTGAGGTTCAAAATTTAAATCATTATTTTGTTGCATATAATAAAACAGCTCCTTTTTTAATTTAACTTCTTTAAGCACACCTTCTCTTATTGAATAAAATTAATTCGAAGCACTTAAGGGAAATCAACGTCTCCTTGTCTGTTATTATTATTTCACATAATTAATTATTTGTCCAATTAAATGCTCTTTTTGTATAAATTTACACCCTATTTAACTTTTTATAAAATGAAGTTTAGGCTATATAATATATACCTTTACACTATAAATGAACCTTTCATTTATTTATATTTATAACGTTTCTATAATTGCTTCCTCTAACTTAGAAATCAGTAACTTTTACTAAAGACTTGCATATATTTAAAAAGTGAACTCATTGGCTCGAATTCTGTTTTATTACATTCAACTATTAATATTATTGTAGTTTTAAAGGAGGCTCTTTTATGTTGGAAATAATACTTTTACTTGCTACTGTTTCTTTTCTCTTTATTATTTCTGGATTTTTCATTACCTTAAAACAATATAAAGAAATTAAAAATATAAAGACTATATTAACTACAAAAAAAGAAAATGAGAAAACTACATCCGAAAACTCAATCCCTATGCAATTAGACCTTAGCGTTCTCAATAATTTACTCGCTTCTGGAATAAATAAAAAGTCTAACTCAAGTAATGAAAATTGTGAATCTGATAAAAACAAATGATTGTTATGCTTATAACAAAAAGAAAATATATCTCCTATTTTATCTAACCTTATTAACAACTACCTCTGATTAAAAAGGAGACTGCTTATGTGTAAAAATTCAATTTCTATTATTATCCCTATACAACATAAAATAAAAAATTTAACTGGAATTTTGAAAGCATGTGAACAACTACAGCCTTTAGAAATTATCCTTACTATTAACGGATATACCCAGGATTCAATTGGGAGTGCAGATTCCTACAATTGTGAAATTATTACACTAGAAGAACCGATAGAATCTCCTAATCTTTATGTAATTGGTGCAAAAAAAGCAAAGGGGCAGTATCTCTTATTTTTAGATGAAAATTACATGGTTCCCCCCTCCTTACTTATACAATTTCTTCAACCATTACTAAATGGATGTGCTGACGTCGTATTAAATAATTTAGATGATTTTTTTTATCAAAAACAACAGCCCAATTTAGCAATGATTTGGCAGCAAGTTACAAATCATTTTTTTTATCGCCCAGATTTAAATATTAACTCCTTATTATTTCCTCCCTATGCAATGACAAAAGAAGTACTTGATGTAATTAATCCAGATAATTTATCAAATCCCATATTGGCACAAATGAAAATTATTGAACATAAATTTCGGATTTGCGATCAATTAAACATTCCTATCCCTCAAGTTCTCCCTTTTCCTTCAACTCAACTCATTCATTATCATCTTGAAGCCATTGCAAATTGGATAAGTAAAATGCAAGATCCAAGAGGAAACTATACCGATAATAATCGAAAGCGGGATATTATTTTAGGGCTTCAAAACGGAGAACAAAAATCCATTCCAAAAATAATTACAGGTAAAGAGTTTTATTCAAATACTTATGGAGATCAACAATTATCAGTTATCATCCCTGTTCAAAATGAAGAAAAAACGATAGAATCTGTCATTTTTGAGGTACAAAAATTAAAACCTTTTGAAATTATTGTTATTGTTAATGGATCAACAGATAAAACAGAGGAATTGGCGAAGAGTTGCGGTGCAACAGTTATAAGCTACGAAGAAGCACTTGGAAATGATACAGGACGTGCTGTTGGTGCCTTTTTTGCAAAAGGTGAAATACTATTATTTATAGATGGAGATTTCTTAATTTCTAGTCATGATTTATTACCATTTGTACAATCTATTCAAAATGGCACAGACTTAGCTTTAAATAAACTAGAGCACTACTATATGTATCGTCTACCGTATTCTATTGTCACCGCATGTAAATATGCTATCAACTTAGCATGTAATCGAAAAGATTTAGGTATGGGATCCACAATTGCTGTCCCTCATGCTTTTAGTCGAAAATGCATTCATACAATTGGGTTTGATTCACTTCTTTCACCAACCTTAAGTCAAGTAAAAACAATTGTAGCAGGCTTACATGTACAAAATGTCTATTCTGTCGACGTTGATAAATTGAATCGTGTTCGACCTGAAAAACACTTCTCTGAGGAAGGTTCCCTTTCATTAGCAACACAACAAATCATTGGCGATCATATAGAAGCAATTTCTTACCTCATCGAACAAAAAAGAGGTAAAGAGTGCTTCTAATTATACATCCTACCTACTAAATAATATATTATATCATTTTTAATATATGACAGAATAAAAAAGATGGGTTGTAACCATCTTTTTTATTTTTACATCAACTCAAAAGAAAAGTAGAAGGCAGGTTTTTCATTTCTGTATCTTCTTAAGAAGTTTGAAAAGAAAGGCTTGTTAATGAAGATTCAACACTTAAATCATCATTTAGTGCAATTGAGAAACATGCAACTAATGGTAAAGTAATAACAATTGATCCACTAGGATTAATTATAATTGTAGGACTTGTCCCACATTCGCCTCCACAATCTACTACTGCATCAATTCCACTACCAGGGGTAATTGTAATTTTAAGACACACATCTAAACAAACATTATTCGTAATACATGCCATAACTCTCCCTCCTTTCCTTTAACAATATATGCAGTTAATTAAATTCGGACACGACTCTCGTACTAATTTTTATAAATTAGATGCTATTTTACTATTCGTTTTATAGGTAATTAACGTTTGATTAAACTATCTAAATTAACTAAGAAACTCAAATCATCTTTCACTGCAATAGAAATACATGCGATAAATGGTATTACATTAAAATTAGACAAACTTTCATCATTGCACCTTACGAATATTTCTGCACCACCATTTGGATTGACTTTAGTTTCTAAATAAATCTTAAAATACCTTTTATTGATGTAAAAAAAGGTATTCTCTCCTTTCTTGCATCTAATATTAAGTTAATTCCGTTACTGCTTTATTTACTCTTTACTTTATATACTTATAATAAATTGAAATAAAAAAGTAAAAACTTCTTCATGTATTTGAAGAGGTTTTTACTTTTCACTTACACTGAATTAAAAAAGCAATTTTTAAAATTTTGTTTTTATTCCAATACGTAACTCATACTTTATCCGTTGCTATTTCAAGCCGGTTAATAAAGTAGCTTCCAAATTAAAATAAATCTTTAAAATCCCTATTCTTTAGTAAATAAGAAAACCCTTCTACATGATCGCCGGTAATTCTCAATACAGCTGGTGGATGTCCTACTGTTGCGAAGTGTTCATTTGGACGAATACGATTTGGTTTCATTACATCTACAAAATGGACACATCCGACTTTATACCCTTCTAATATTGCCTTTACTTGTGCAACACACGCTGTGTGAAGAGTGTCCCAGCCAATTCCCTCTAAACATTTTCTACTAATAGCATGGGGAACAGCAATTGTAGATCCTACCCCTAAATCTTTACGGTTACAAGCAATATTCAACATATATTTATATAAACTTACAATATATAGAGGAAATCTAAGATTTAAATTTAAATCATTTAAAACCATATCAACACCATCCGCAACAGCTTGCGTTAACGGATGAAGATCTTTTGCTGGAATAGCAAAATCAGCATCAATAAAGAGAAGTATATCCCCTGTGGCTTCTTGTGCACCAATTGCCCGTCCTACATCATGCCCTAATCTTTCTTCATAAACAATTACTGTTGCCCCTGATTGCTTAGCAATTACTTCTGTCTGATCTGTTGACCCATTAATGACAACAATTATTTCTTTCGGTTCAATTTTTCTTGCCTCAAGAATAACTTCTTTAATCGTTGATTCTTCATTTTGTGCTGGTATAATAATTGATAACTGTTTTCCATTATAAATTGATGAATTCATTCCCCATCCTTTATGGAAACGTGAATAATTCTTTTGTTTTTTTAACTGCTCTATAATTTCTCTTTTTCTTCCTCCATCTGTATAGTTACCTCTATCATCTTTTCGTTGTAACCAACTCTCCAAAGCTTTTATATTTTCTTTAATCTCATATACTTCTAATTTAGTTAATTCATTTTTATAGAAAGAGGTTTCGTTTGCGGGCATATTATTCAAGGAGGTGTTAGTGATGGCTGACGAGGATTGTAGTCGCCACCCTTTCTCAATAAGAGTGACTTGGGACAGAATAGGGTTCTGCAAGATATCATATCCAATGTCTTCAATTGCTTTTTTAGTAATAGCATATGGCATAGATAACATCGAATCATATTTTAAATCCATACGCCCCAATACATCGTTTACTATTTTTCTATACACCATAGCAATACTTGGCCATTCTACTCTCATCTTTTCAAAACATACGGAGTCTATGTTATTTAAGATTACATCCTGTTCCTTTTTCAGTATCGGTTCTATAAATCGCTCTAATTCTACCGAAAAAATAACATCTTCCCCATCTAAAAATAAGACTACATCACCATTGGCGATTTTTGCCCCATGAACTGGTGCTTTCCGTTTACTTTTCTCCTCAATCACAACAACGTTACTTTCAACAAATGTTGGTATAGATTGTATCGCACTCATTCTATCATCAGCTACAATAATAATTTCTATTGGTTTTATATGCTGCACTTTATTTAAAATTTGATTCAATTTTGATTTTTCTTCTCCTAAAACTATAACGACTGATAGGTCCACTTCTTTTTGTTCTTCTTTTACAGTCTGATTAGGTTTTACTTTTTTTATATATTCAATTGTTTCACTCTTCCCTACAGCTGCATGCCCTGCTTTTTTATCAAAATATAAGTCAATTATAATTTGATTTACTTCCGTGTCTTTATCAAGTTGCTCTAATTCAGAAATAAATGGTAGTAAATGATTTTGCACATCAAATTCACACGCGAAATTTTGTAAAAAATAAATATTCGGTACATATTTAATGTGATTAAAAAATTTCACAACATTAATTCTTTCGCCAAATTTCTCCTCAACTTCTTCTCTTGATAAATTTGGATAAGACAAATCGAAAACTAGATTTATTGGTACAGGTATCCATTTTAATAAATTTGTTTGAGGATTATTAATTAAAGCTGTGGAGCCCTTAACGAATCCAGCTAAAATTAAAGACATAAATCCTCCCCCGGAACTGCCATAAAACAACACATTTTTCGAATCAACTTTTAACTTTGCAAATACTATTTCTAAAATATTTGCTATATCTTGTAAATAAAATCTATTTAACTCTCCCTGTCCCCAGCCTAAAGATAATTTTCCAAGATATAACGTAGGGTCATTATAATATATAACAGTATCTTCAAATTCATCCATCCAAGAATGTCGATGAAAAATAGGTGGACCAATTGGCTGTTCTTGAAACCCACCTGCTCCGGATCCAAAAACAATAGTGTTAGAAGCATCGGGCTTAATACGAATTAAAAATTCATACGTTACTTTATCCCAATCAACCTTGAGTATAAATGGTTCTGTAATTTGAAAATCCATTTGCCATAATTGTTCATATGAAATGTTAATTTTTTTGTACTGGTCTAACAGTTTAATCACCCTTTCCATCTATTTCAAGATGTTCTATTAAGTAAGAGAGAGCTTCAACGTGATCACCAATTATTCTTAATACTGCCGGAGGATGTCCATTGTGACTTACATTCTCCATTAAACGAATTCTATTCGGTTTTACAACATCAACGTAATGTACACATTCTACTCTATACCCTTGTAATATAGCTTTTACTTGTGCAAGACTAGGGCATAGTAAGCTTTCCCAGCCTATTGCATCTAAACATGATCTACTCATAGCATGTGGAATTGCTACTAATGAGCCATTGCTTAATTCTGGACGATTACATGCTAAATTAAGCATATATTTTACGACGTCTACAACATAAAACGGAGGATGTAACATCGGATTCAAATCATTTAATGCTATGTCTACACCAGCTGAAACTGCTTTTGTAAAATGATGCAAATTACTTCCTGAAACACTAAAATCACCATCAATAAATAAAAGAATATCTCCTGTAGCTTCAAGCGCTCCAATAGCACGTCCAACATTATGACCAAGTCGTTCGTTATATTCAATAATAGTAACACCAAGTCTTTTAGCAATATTAGCCGTTTGATCTGTCGAACCATTTACAACGACAATTATTTCTAGTGGTTCTATTTTTCTCGCCTCAAGTATTACTTGTTCTATAGTCTCTTCTTCATTTTGTACTGGTATAATGACAGAAAGCTGTTTCCCGTTATAAATTGAAGAATGCATTCCCCAGCCTCGATGATACGAAGGATACTGCTTGCTTTCACCTACTCTTTGAATAATATCTCTTCTTTTTCCTGCATCAGTAAAACCTACTCTTCTTCCCTTTTTCTCTATCCATTTGGATATACCAATTAAATATTTTTCCACTTTCTCTTTTTCATTTTCTAATAATTCTTTTTTAAATAAATACCCTTCTTCTTCTAACATTTCATCTTTAGATAACATTCTTATTGCATATTGATTGTTAATCCGCCAGCCTTGATTCACTATGTTCATATGAGCTAGAACGATATCTTTTATATAATCAAACCCGATATTTACCACTACTTCTTTCGTAAGTGCATATGGTAATGAAAGTATTGAATTGCTTTTTAAATCTGGTCGACTTAAAATTTCATTTAACATTTTTCTCCAAACAATATCCATATTTGGACATTTACCAACTTCTATAAATTCATCTATTTTGTTTAATACTACATCCGCCTGATTTGTAACAACTGGCTCAATAAAATTCTTCATTTCAGTTGAAGATAATAAAAAATTACTATCTACAAATAACAATACATCTCCTTTTGCTGCCTTTACAGAAGCTTCATACCCATCATAATACGTACTATATTTATCCATCAAAACAATATGGCATTTATGTTTCTTTGCTATTTCATACAAATTACTTCTATCGTTAGGAACGAAAATTATAATTTCAAGAGGATTTAGCTTCCATATAGATTGAATTGACTCTTCTAATATTTGCTCTCTTTCACTGTACAAAATAATAACCGTTAACGATTTCATTACACGCCCCCTTTACACATCATGTGACATAAAATATTAAGTATTACCATTTCCTATGAATTTGCTACTTTATTAACATATTCAAAAGTGAATTATACTGTGTAAAAACAACCGTCTATTTTTAAAAATATAAGTTCTGCACTTACCTCCTTTCTCTTATCATTGTTTGTTACAACTCTCACCATAAAAAACAAAAAAAGTCCTAATTTCTTTAGGACTTTTTCAAATAAATTTATCAATATTATTAATTTTATATACTACCTTTTTCCATGTTATACCGCGATCTTTTGTAGTAAATATTTCTTTTTTATTACACGCCCAACCTTTACGCCGATTAAAAAAATGCAAACAAAATACATTTTTTAATAATGGATTGCTTGATACTTTAATCCATTTTGCTCCTTTTTTTATTATTTGATACACACTCCCATTTTCACTATTTATAACCCAGCCATAATAGGAACTAAAAAACGAAACAGCCACTTTACTAGTATTTATTGTTTTATTTGAAATATGCCACGAATTCCCCTTATCAAATGAGTAATTCATTAAAAATACATCATCATTCTTTTTAGTAGGTATTACTAATAAGTTATTTTTATAGATTGCTTTATAAGCCATAGCAGTCCCATTATTAATTCCTTCAAGACTTGGAATATCTTTTATAGGATGCCAACTTTCCCCACCATTTATTGTTTTAAATACCGTTGATGTTTCATAATGTTTTTGTAGTGAAATAACCCCAATTAGATCGTTTATAAATGTTATCCCTGAAATACTATCACTAATACTTATATTTTTTATTACTTTCCAAACTTTCCCTTTCGTTTTCAAATAGTATAAATTATGTTCAAATTTATTTGATGCAAGCTTTCTAGATAATACAATCCATATACTATCCATATTCGTAGCATGCAATTGTACTTGAACATCAGTCGATTTCTCCCAATCTTCTTCAACCGGTAAAATAAACTCACTCCACCTTTCTCCTCTATTAACTGTATAAAATATAGCTGGCAATAAATCGTCATTCTTTTTTGTTAAACCATATGCCCAAGAGCTTCGAGCGTTTATTGGATACCCACATAATACAATTGAATTAAGAGGATTGACAACATCCCATTCTACTCCTCCGTTTCGAGTATATAAGATAGCCTGCTTTTTATTTGTATATTGAATACTAGCCCAACCATATTTATCCGTTCTCATTTGTAAAGAAGTAAATTGAATATCATTATTTTCCAATATATCACCTCATTCTTATTATTTATATATTCGTATGCTATTATTTTCAAAACGTTCTATCATTAGTTATTTAAACCACCCGCTTTATCTACTATCTTTATACTTACTTTCCCTTTTCTTCACCACTCAAATATAACGAAATTCCTTCTATTTTTCCGTTATCATATACAAACGACTGTATTTTACAAAATTCAACTATAAAAAATGCACCCCAATTGTAAACTATCCCCAACAATTAGAGTGCACTTTATATAAAATATAGCTTTTAATTTTTAAGCACTTACTACAGTAGCAACCTTATCCATACAAGTAATAAATTGAGTAATAAATGTATCAATTTCTTCTTTTGTAATTATATATGGAGGAAGTAAACGGATAATATTCCCTTGTGTTACGTCAACTAATATCCCTTTTTCCATTAGCTCTACCTGTAATTTCTTCACATTTTCATTTGTATCATTTAAACTAATTCCAAACATCATACCAGCATGACGTACTTCCTGAATATAATAAGAGTTTTCTTTCTGAATTTCTTGTAATTTATCATTTAAATATAGTGACGTTTCATACGCTTCGTGCATTAAACCATCTTCAATCAATGTGTTTAATACCGTTAACCCTAAAGCCGTTCCCATTGATGAATGAGCAAATGTTGTTCCATGATCTCCAGGTGCAAATACATCACATAGCTTTTCACCTACAATAATTCCTCCTAGCGGTATCCCGCCTCCTGCTCCTTTACCAATTTGAATAATGTCCGGTGTGATATTAAAATTTTGATACGCAAACAGTTTCCCGGTTCTCCCCATACCACTTTGAATTTCATCAACGATAAGTAGTAGATTGTATTTCTCACATAAGTTTTGAACGCCATGTAAATATTCACGCGATAAAGGATAAATCCCCCCGCTTCCTAAAACCGGCTCTAGCATAATCGCAATTGGATTTTCATGAATAATTGTTTCTTCTAATTGCTCTATATTTTCGCGCTCTACTTCATATACAGGAATCGATGTTTTAGGGAAATTTTGATATACACTTTCTTGTCTCGTAAAATGAAGTGCCCCTAACGTACGCCCATGGAAACTATTCTTCAGCACTACAATTCCTTCACGTTCTTCATTCGTATTAGCTCTATATTTATCAATTAATTTCAAAGTTGTTTCTGTCGCTTCCGTACCAGAGTTTGTAAAAAAGACCTTTCCGTTTTTTAATGAGCAATCCACTAATTTCTTTGCATACTCAATCGCAACTGGGTTTAAAAAATGAAACGGCAGATGCAACGATTTTGTAACTTGCTCCATTGTCGTTTGTACAATTTTAGGATGATTGTATCCTAATACATTTACTCCTACGCCAGAAAATAAATCTAAATACTCTTTACCATCTACATCATATAGTTTACATCCTTCTCCTCTTTCTATCGCAACCTTCGTACGACAATACGTAGACATCATATATTCTTTATCTAATTGAAACCAATCCGACATGTTAAATTCCTCCTATTTATTTTCCCTGTTTATTTCTGTTCATTCTCTATAAACTCATGTATAAATTCATTTTTTAGATTAAAATTTTAATAGTAATTTTCTTCACGATATTCATTTTTCCATAATTTCTTCTATTTCAACAGGTCCACTACATACACGTTTTTTTCATCTAGCGGTCTGTTACTACTTTGCATATCATACATAATCAAGATTATAAAATCATATTTAGTAACAATAGACGAAATAAATTTGGAGGCTATATCGATGAATGAAAACTATGATAAACAGGGGCAATCTTTACTAGGGAATCACTTTAATGAAAAAGGCGAACGTAATGAACAAGCTACCCTTCACTCACAAACAGTTGGTTCACGTGGACCTGTTCTAGAGCAAGATAGTGTACTTCACGAGACGTTACAAGAATTTATTCATGAAAAAATTTTAGAAAGACCTGTTCATGTAAAAGGATTTGGTGCGTTCGGTTATTTTCAAACGATATATTCGATGTCTGAACATACTAAATTAAGTTTTTTACAAAATTCTAATGAGAAAGTTCCTGTTATGGTGCGATTTTCGTTAGCTGTTAGTACGAAAGGAACACCGGATACTGCTAGAAATGTACGCGGTTTTTCTACAAAATTTTATACAAAAGAAGGCATTTTTGACCTTTTATGTAATCACATTCCTGTTTTTTCTGTCCGTGATCCGATGCGTTTCCCTGAAACGATTCAAGCATTATTGCCTTCACCTAAAAATAACTTAATAGACTCTAATAGATTTTGGAGTTTTGTCGCTAAAGCACCTGAATCTATTCATTTTGTTGTCCGTTTATACTCTAATAATGGTACGGCCAAAAGTCTTCGCCACATTCCAGGACATAGTGTTAATACATATGTATGGAGAAATGCGGAAGGTAATCGAAAGTATGTAAAGTATCATTGGTACCCGTTTGAAGGTGTACAGTACATTACTAGTAAAGAAGCAATTAAACTAGCTGCCGAAAATCCTGATTATAGCGGGAAAGATTTATATGATGCTATTGAAAATGGTAAACCAGTGGAGTATGGTTTATACGTCCAGCTCATGGATCCGAAAGATGAAGCGCACCTTTCTTATGATCCTTTAGATGACACAAAAGTATGGGATGAACAGACGTATCCTCTCATACCAGTCGGGAAAATGGTATTAAATAAAAATCCTGAAAATTTTATGGAACAAGTAGAAAAAGTCGCATTCTCTCCTTCTAATTTACTGGATGGTGCAGAACTATCAGATGATAAAATGCTGCAAGGGCGCGCTAACATTTACAGTGATTCACAAAGAAGAAGAATTGGTCCAGAATTTCGCAAATTAACGATTAACCAGCAGCAAGATTGGACACCTGCTAATCAAATTACAACCGGTGAAGGAAGGTACGTTGAAGGTAAACTTGAAAGAGCTTCTATAACGAAACAGGATGACTTTACACAAGCTGGTGAATTTTATACGAAGTTACAGCCAATAGAAAAAGAACATCTCGCCGAAAACTTAGCTAGTGATTTGAAAGTTATATCCGATGATATTAGGGAGATCGTTTTGGGGTATTTCAATCAAGTATCAACTGATTTGAAAACAAGCATTGAGACAAAAATGAAAGAGCATTAAGAAGATTAAAACATGCTTTACGAATGAGAATTCAGATCTATATTAATTATTTTCTTATCAAAATCCAATGAGGTTATTTAATTTAAAAATATAAAGCCCACATATCCCTGTTCTATAATTAGAACAGGGATATGTTGAATTAGTTTAATGTTTAACATTAAATACTTTATTTCGCTAAAAAATGTAATAAGTAGCCTTTCAAAACAAACTATAGTAAACTATTTTACTTGTACCGTATAATTCCCTGTTCCACCACCATACTTATATACACTTAAGTAATATTTCCCTGGCTTTGCATTATAATTTCCAAGCAATTTGTTTCCATCACGTTTTGTTGCATAAGCTACATAATTATTTAAATCTGATTCAGAATATAATACCCAGTTCAATCCAAGATTTTGTTCGTTCGTAACAGAAATTTGTAAATCTTTTTGATCCTTTACATCAATAACAAATTTATCCCCCTGATCTTGATCGCTCAAGGTTCCTCTTAACAAAATATTCAAAGATAGTGGGTTTGCTGTTTCAAATGAATTATTCGGTTCTTTTTCTACAGCCGTACCTTCTTCCGTATTCACTCCGCTAAACACAACATCATATTCAAATTGCCCAGCATTATTTACACGGTAATTTACAAAATAAGCAGTCAATGTTTTATATCCAGTCCACTCTTTTCCTGAAAGACGTTTCAACATATCATTCGTTGCTTCATTCATCACTTTCCAGTCCTCAACTTCTCCTTTAGCCGCACTTCCTGTATATGTCCCCTGTAGTGTAAATGTATTAAAGAATTGTGATTTATTCTTTGTTACTTTCACATCTTTTAATTTCGCTTCATTCGTAATATCTGACGTAACGTCCGAAAGCGATTTTGGATCATGCTGAGTTAAATACTCATCTGATACTTGTGGAATTGTATACTTATCACGATTATCAATAAGCATTTGCATATAAGATTGATATTCTTCATTTAACTTATTATCTTTGCTTAATGTAGCACGGTATTCATCGTAACTTGAAACATCATTTGCGCGAATTAAATCATGTACTTTATCGAACATTTCTGGGCGCTTATTATACATATATGATTGCAGTGCAAACGAATAATTATAAAAATCCCACGTTCCATATTTCGCATTTAATGTTTGTGATGCTGTATAACGTTTTGCAGGATCATTAGATAACCCACCAATTATACTTTTTCGTGGTACTACACTATCTAATCGCGTTGCACCTGCAAAGAACTCTGCATTCCCTTCTTCAAACCATGTTAAACGTTCATTTTGATACATTTCCCCTTGGCCCCATAATCCCTGAACTTCGTACCTTCCCTGTAAGTAGTGCGTAAATTCATGGCGGAACAATTCTTCCAGACTATAAATACTTTGCTCTGGTGTACGTTCATATGTAAAGAAAGTCCCTGTCCCTTCAATATAAATCCCACCATTATTCGTTTCATATCCGTACAGTTGACGATTAAATTGATACTCATCTGGGCTATTATAAATAACCATCGTTAACACATCATCAGCATGTCCACTTTCAAGTGGTTTATCGCTACCAACTGTACGATAAAATTGAGAACGCACCTCTTTTGCCGCCCAGTATAGACGTTTAATTTTCTCTTCGCTAACTTTATCCCCAGCTTTAAAGACAATTGCACCATCATCAAACGTATACGTTTTCGGTAAATATTTCTTTTTACCCTCTTCTCGAATTTGATCTAAATTTACAGTTTTTCCATTCGCATCTATTCCTCCATAATTTGTAGTAATTTGTTCTGCCGCAACAAAGTATTGCTCTCCTAAATATGGATAAATTCGCATTGCATCTGTAACAACTTGTTGTCCTTTTGTGGGCGTGCTATGAAGCTTGCCCAATCGGCCAGCATAGTAAATTCCATTATTAATTAACCATCCGTTTTTATTTGTTACTGTACCAAGTAGTGCAAAACGATTTATTTCATTAATAAAGTTATCAATATTTCGAAACCACATCGTATCTTTTGGCTCTTTTCCAGTCGTGTACATATCCGTCTGAATATCAAAGTCAATTCCCTTCATCAACTCATATATAGCGTCTCCTTTTGTTCGGTCTTCAATGAAAGTTGCAAGATTATCGTTATATTGTTTAAAAATTTCACCTGCATATAAAACCGTTTCAACATCTGCTGATGCATTTCCAATTAATTTTCCATATGATGCAATTACTTTATTTTGTTCTGATGTACCAAGTTTGAAATTTGGATTTTTTGCAATTGTTTTTAAAGCTGGTAAACATTTATCATGGTAGCTACGCTCATTTAGTTTGCTTAATTCATCATGGTAAAAACCTAAATAAAACGCTGCACGTAGAGCTTCTACTAATGTTTCAATCCCTTTTGAATCATCTTGCGTATAAGCTTGTCCTTGTTCTGCTAGTTTATTAATAATCGCTTGCATTCGGCTATCATCTTGATAGAATTTAAGACTATCACTATTAAACTGAAATAATTCTGGAATTTGATACCATTTAATTGTCACAAGAAGGTCAGTTAATTGTTTATTATTTAATTGATTTAACTCAGCCATCGAATACTTTTTTTCTTCAGCTAACGGCTTAATATTATCGGTTGGTGCTAGTGGACGCTGCGATAAATCCGCTAATTTTAACCGTTTTGTAAAAGATTCATTTTCTTGTACTTTTGAAGGGTGCGCCAATTCATCAACAGATTTCTGTATTCCTACCGGCTCCATTTGTAATACGTTCTTCACATTTTTCTCTTTTGTCTCTGCTTGAATTTGCAAACCATTACATGTTATTGTCACTAGTCCAACACCAAGAATCCACTTAGAAATTTTCGAATATTTAACCATACCATTGCCCCCTAATGATTTAAATGAAAATTCAGAATTTTAAAATCAAAAAACCCACTTATTTGTATGTATTTACAGTTCCCCTATAAATACAACTATGATTAATAATGCAATAGTAGCTTGTTTTATACTATTACGAGTACAGATTCCTTACATACAATCTCCCTTCCTTACATGTAATACAAGCAAAAACCGTGCCAATCATATTTCTTATGAATAGCCAACATTCTTTTATAAATACTGTAGAATAAAATATACATAGGTGTTTCGGCAATGTATAAATCATTTGACACAAAATCTAATGTTTATGAAGAACAAATTCATTGAATGTTATAAATTCATTAGGCAGTAAATAATCCCCAATTATTAAATCTCTCAAAAAAAGGTAAACAAACATATTCCATAAAGCTAATATGTTCGTTTACCTTTTTCTATTTCAAATCAACAGCAAAATATCGTTGAATAAAAACAGCATGAATAAGTATTTTGTTATTCATTTCTCTTTTTCATATAATCTTTTTCACATTGCAACGGCTTAAATTTCACTTTTTTCCCTTTCTTCTTTTTCGTTTTTATAACGAGCCATTCCCCTTTTTCAACGTCTAGTTTTAGGCGTTTCATTACATTGATATTATCTTTTTCTTTATAAAGTAAAAATGCTTCTTGCGCCCTCACAAATAGGCTGGGCTGTTCGCTAAATCCACCACTATCATAAATTTTAGTTAGCGAAGTATAATAAGAATCATTTTCCTTTCCACCATACATCAAATGAGCAGCCTCCAGATCTCTTTTACTTACTTCCCAAAAACTATGTTCATCAATATTTAAATTAAATGTGGATTTAATGTCCTGTATTATATTCTTCACATACTTTTCATCTCTAACTTTTCTTTCTTCGAGACAATCCGAAGATAACTCTGGTGCGTCTGATTGGGAATGTACAACGTGTTGTATCGATACACACAGAATAAATACGCTTAAAATGTAAAATATTTTTTTCATATTTACATATCACCTCAAATGATTTAGATACTATATCATTTGAGGCTTACAATATTCTTATGCTAATAATAAGAAAGATCCTATAAAATAAAATTTTTATAGGATCTTTCCTTTTAATATTGCTTTATCAAATTCACGGGCGGGACAACTACCTTACTACTTTTCACATCATATAATCCTATAGGTGTTACTCGTATAAAAGGCAAGTGCGTCGCAGAAAAGAATAAAATTGTAAATGCTGGATCATCATACGCGTAGCCACGCTCTTGTAGTAATTTCACCATCTGTTTCTCTTCCTGTATTAATTCTCTCATTTTTAAATTAGACATAATCCCGAGCAATGGTAATGCTATTTCGTGTAACACTTCATTGTTTTCTACTATGACCATTCCACCACCGAGCTCTTTTACTCTACGAAAAGCTGTAAGCATATCTTCTTTTCTTTTTCCGATAAGAATGATGTCACCTGTACCAGAATAAGAGCTAGCAAGCCCACCTAGTTCTTTTGCAAAACCTTTGACAGCTATATTCACTTGCCAACTGCCATCACGAGCAATCATCATAAGGAAACATTCATCATGATCTGTGGACAATTCATCACAGTCTATATTGATTTCACTAGTGTATGGTTTTGTAATAACGTTATTTAATAAGTGTATCCCCGTTTTATTAGAGAAAATCATATCCTCTTTTTCTATTGACCAATCTAATGATAATTGAGTTACTTTATGTTTACTCCAGTCTATATGTAATGCCTCATGTGTATTTACACCGTCACGCTTCACCCATTTCCCCTTTGCAAGGACACTAATTGGTACTGGGTTTTCTTTACTTTCTAAAATATTGATATTAGCAATTCTACCTGTCGCAATCGAACCATGTACATGTTCCATATTATAATAACGAGCAATATTATAACTTGCCATATCGTATGCATCTATTACTGGCACTCCTTGTTTTATCGCGGTAGAAATCATAACGTTTGTCATTCCATTCTCATAAAACGAAGGATGTGAGCCGTCTGTTGTAAAAAAGAATCTATCAAACTGCTTTACGCCTAGTTCCAACAATTCTTTCAGTAAAACTTCTAAATCTGGGCGGATTGAAGAATTTCTTAGGGAAACAGTGTAACCTTGCATAAGACGAGTAAAAGCTTCCTGCCCTGTCATCGCTTCATGATCACAATCTGTACCTAACAGTTTTAACTTCGCTAAAGTCGTTTCAGATGCACCTGGAAAATGTCCTTCTACTTTCTTCTGCAATCGCTTCGTTTCCTGCATCCAAGTTAACATTTCATCATCGCCATGTAATAGTTTTGGCCACGCTGTTAGTTCGCCGCCTTGAAGAACTGCTTTATGCTTAAGCCATTCTATTATTTCTTCACGATTAAATAAAGTTTCCCCGTTTTGCAATTCAGTTTGTCCATCAAAACGACACCACCAATACATACTTGCTGGAATCTTTTCAAATTCATCTAATAAACGAAATGCTTCTTCACGCTTTAATGTGAAAAATAAAGTTAAATTATCATTAATAAAAGTTGTTGTCCCAAACTGCATCGCATGATTCGCTAAAGTTTCAGGATTATATAATTGATATGGATGTGCATGAGGTTCTATGTAACTTGGAACTACATACTTTCCATCACAATCAATGACTTCACATTCATGCAGTTGCACTGGCAGCTTTTCCCCTACATAAACAATCCGGTCATCATAGATCCAAATATTTGCTTGCATCCACTCGCGCATATAGGAATTTAAATAAGTTGCGTTCTTACATAAAATGTGCGGACTTCTTTTACCATCTATTACTTCAACATGCTCTCGTAATTGTTTATTACTCCATTTATAATGATTTTCTCCCATTGTATTCAACTCCAAATCAACTCATAATCATTTTGATTAAAACGAGAAATAATTAACTAACTAAAGTATTTTCCATTCATAACTCCCCTATTGGCGCCCCTATATCCTTTATTATATTTAATAATTTAAAAAATAACAATTTTCAGAACTGTATACCTTTTTTATCCAAAATAAAAAGAATGTCATGTAACTGACATCCTTTTTATTTTTATCGTAAGCATTAAGATTGATTTTCACTTTGAAATACACTTGATGCCATATCATAAATGCAACTACTGTCCATAGTTGCGAACTTAAAAAAGCACCTCTTTTAAATATAACTATAACAAAATTCCATTCACTTTCTTTTCATCTATTTATTAAATTCAATTTGCATCATTTTATTAAACTGCGGAACAATATCGACCCCACCTATAGAGTTGAGACTGATAGCCAATGTATGTTTGCCTCCAATTACTCCCCCAGCAAAAGTTGTAAATCCAGGAATTCCTCCTCCATGCCCCCAAACTGAAACACCGTTTGGAAGTTTAGTCTCATAGATTCCAAGACCGTATGCGTCACCAACCCCTTTTCCTTCTATAGGAACTGTAGTAAGCATTTCTTTTAGCTCGCGTTCCTTCAGTAACTTACCACCGAGTAAAGATGAAAAGAACTTATTTAAATCATCCGCATTAGAAATCATATCTCCAGCTGCATTAGCTAAACTCGGATTATAATAAGTAATATCTTTCAACTCGCCTGTTCCTTCCATTTTCACATATCCACGAGCATGATTCTTTCCTGGGATGACGGGTGAATTTCCTGGTAAAAACGTATTTGATAGGTCCAAAGGTTCAATAATTCGCTTTTCGATTTCTTCCGCATAACTATTTCCAGTTATTTTTTCAATAAGCATTCCTAGTATTACGTATCCTGTGTTTGAATACAACCAGTCTTTTCCCGGCGAAAAATCTGGAGGCAGCGAAAGACCTATTTTCACTATTTCTTCTGCTGTATACGTTTTTTTCGAATTCATTATGTCCGCGTCTTTTGACTTTAAGTATTCAGCGATACCACTCGTATGATTCAAAAGTTGTCGTATCGTAATTTGATTACCATCATACCCATTTTCTTGCACGAGACCCGGTAGCCACTTTTCAATTGGATCGTCAAGTTGTAAGCGATTTTCTCCTACTAATTGAAGAATAGTCGTGGCAGTAAACGACTTCGTCACACTACCAATCCGAAAGCGATAATCCGAATTCACCGGTTTCTTTGTACTTAAGTCCGCCACGCCAGCAGTAAAACTACTAGTTTTTCCGTTATTAGACGCCTTAGCTAATATTCCTACAGCACCAAGCTGTACTGTTTCCTGCATTACTTGTTTCCAGCCATTACGATTCTTTTGATCATGTACTTGTGACGAACTAGAAATATTTTGAGTTGACTCTGCAGTCACAGTAAAACCAGGTGTAAATAGAGCAGTACCCGCTAATAAAACTGCAAAACTTGCTAACTTAATTGAATTACATTTTTTCATAAGGCTTTCTCTCCTCCATTAATATCGGATTGATTCAAGCTATACTTTCATCCTATATGATAAATCTCTCTTTTTTCTTATCCATTCCTTACGAAATACTTACGTTTAAATTTAAATACGGTAAACTGAGGAAGAGTTATGCATGCAAATAAAAAGAGAACATGTTTTCATTTTTTATGTAAACATGTTCTCTTAAACATTTAAAATTCTATATCAACTTTTCATCCTATTCTTTACACAACTAATTTATATTCCTTTTTACCAGCCCGCACTAGCATTCATACCATTTCCAATAATAGAAAGTAATAGCGGCCATAATACTGGTCCTAGTGTAAGAAATACATTTAGAAGTATGAGCATTCTATATCCAACGGTGAAATTGTGATTTTTACGATTAACAAATACTAAACTGATTAATGATATTATAGTTGTTAAAAATAATACTAACATTAGCAACCAATACCACACCATTAAACTAAGACTCCATGGTGTTAATAGCTCATGTATGATACAAAATGAGATTCCTAATACAGAAAAACTAAAACTAGTCACCGCTGTTTTTATAAGCCATTTATTTATTTTTTTATCGTATGTATTTTTACAATATAAATCTATTAAAGTATATAAAGATAAATATGCCATTAATACACCTATCCAAGACAATAACCAGTCTCCGTCCCCTTTGAATAATACGTACAGTAACCAACACATGCCTACTGCTGAAAAAACAAAGGAAATAAGTATGCTTTTTAATACCGATTTCATTACATTTTCACACCCTTAAAAAATTAAGTATAGGTTAACATGTAATGAAGTATAAGTAAATAAAGTTAATTTTGTTTACCTATTTGAATACGGTTTCATATAAGAAAATAATTCATGTTAATCAAATTTCCATATAAAAAAGAAAAGGTGAATATTTATGTATCCACCTTCCCATCTCCCTCTACCCACTTCATTATTTCTTCCACATCTAAATCCGTATACGTCTTTTCACCATAACGAACAGACTCATATAACGAGATAATATCCCTTGTTCTACAAATTCTTTTTAACCATTGTTGCATCGTTTCATAGGACCTTCTCTGTTCATGAAATGGTAATGTTCTTTCCCATTCAACTAACGTTTTTCTTATCTTATCTGTCGGTAACGGCTGTTCTAACTGATGAATGACTTTTTCATTCTTTATGCTTCTTACCGCGGTGTGCTTTGTAATCAATTCTTTCTCCTGTACTATTTCTGTTTTCGTCAATTTTTTCCTAATATACTTGTAGATGGCATATATAATTGATATTGCAATTATCACATAAAAAGCTATAGTAATCCATATATTTGAAAGAACAGAAAGCACGTCACTCCATAGACTTTCTCTTTCGAAAGGTTGAAATTTTTTACCCGTTTTCGTTCTTATACCTGTATCTTCTACTTCTTCATATTCATCTTCATCTATTTTGGAATCATCAAAATTTTCACCTATACTAGTAAAGTCATAATTTCTTTCCGATATTGTCTTAGTCTTACTGAAAAAACGCTCTTTTACTATGTCCTGTACATACACAACACCTTGTGATAACGTTATCGCACTAATCGCAAAGAAAAGTATGATTAAAGTTCTTACACTCCATAACTTCACTTTCATATGCCGCTTCTTATTCACCATGACATAAGCCCCTTCTTATTCTTTCATTACAATCCATTTATTCGTTCTACTGTATTTCTTTGGTGAAGTACCGATAATTAAAGGAACCGCATCCAGTTCCTTTCGACGAAAGCCTGCTGTGTAAAAGTAAGAAGAAGATATAGGCGTATCTTGGTCTGATATCGAGGCAAGTACCTTTAATACATTTTGCAAATGTTTCCGATTATCCCCATTTTTTATATGTAGCAAACCGTTATCTTTTACACTATTGATCCATACTTCAAACGAACAGTTTTGCATAAGAAGTTGTTTGCATATACCTGCTGTTAATTCAATTAGTTCCTCTATATCATTTCGCAAAGAAACACCACTTTTATTTTGCAAGTTGAGATAAATCGCGTATTTATCACATTGTGTTCGCTCATACTTTTTCGCAGTTATCGTCCCTGTTTTCGCTGTTGCACTCCAGTGGATGGAACGAAAATCTTCATTTTCATAAGACTTTACTCCCATTACCTTCGTTTCATCATATAAGGGTGAAGACATCGCTTTTCGAAATCCTCGTGACCATTCTTGTAATTCAGGAACTTGTATTTTCGGAACAGCTGGTAAGACTAAATAAGAGGGCGTATCAACTTGTTTATATGTTATATGGTTCGTTATAAATCCAAAGAGATCAGTAATAACAATTTCAACTTCTTCCCATTTCGCGATGCCTCTTTTTAACGCTACAGCTTGCAAATCAAATGAAACCGACTCCCTTCCTTTTAAATTAAAATTCATATAATAATTTGAACCTGTACTATGATTTTTGTTTATTTCATCATGATTCCAAGTTAGCTTATTTTCACATTTAAATCGAAATACGATATTAAGAATAGGAAATATCGACTTGTTTGAAATTTTCATTTTGCACATATTCGTTTCACCTATAAAAACGTTCGAATTCCCTTGACTGTATTCCCATTCAACACGAGATACTTTACGTATATATACATGCATAGCACCTATTAAAATTACATATAAAAATACGAGAGATAAAAACAGTAGATTACTTGAAAATACACTTAAAATAACGGCTACAACTGACATAACCCCCATTACGAAAGGCTCCGCTAAAGATGTATACGCAAGCTGTTGATTCATCGTACATTCTCCACTGGCACACTAATCGTATGAAGAATTTCTTTCATAATTTGTTCTTTCTTCGTTTTCATCTCTCCCTCAATCGTTAACGTTAAACGATGAGCACAAACGGATGCAGCGAGCGTGTTAATATCATCTGGCGTACAGTAATCTCTTTCATTTAATATTGCCCGTGCTTGAATTGCTCTCATAAATGCCAACGTTCCCCGAGGGCTTACACCAATTTCAATTAACTCATGGTTACGAGTTGCTTCAATAATTTCAAGGAGATAATCTTGCACATCATTCCCTACTAACACTTCTCTTGCACGCTTTTGCATCGTAATAATTTCTTCACTTGAAATAATAGAATGTAACGTTTCTAATGGATCATTCATTTGAAACCGATTCATCATTTCCTTTTCAGCTTCTCTCGTAGGATAACCTTGGCGTATTGTGAGTAAAAACCGGTCTAACTGAGCATCTGGTAACGGAAATGTGCCCGCTGATTCGAGTGGATTTTGCGTTGCTATAACTAAAAAAGGTTCTGGTAATGAATGTGTCTGTTTCGCAATTGTAACAGTACGCTCTTCCATAACCTCAAGTAACGAAGATTGTGTTCTCGGTACAGCTCGATTAATTTCATCCACTAATACGATATTTGCAAAAATAGGACCTAACCTCGTTTTAAATTCAGATTCCTTCACATCAAAATATTCGAGACCAATAACATCTCCCGGCAAAGTATCCGCTGTAAATTGTATTCTTTGAAATTTAGCGTCCACACTTTTAGCCAAACTTTTCGCTAATGTTGTTTTTCCTGTCCCAGGTACATCCTCTAATAAAATGTGTCCTCTTGCTATAAGAGCTATAGCTGCAAGTTCAATCGCTTCATCCTTACCTATAATAACCTTCGAAATATTGTTAGTAATTTTCTTTAATGTACTCATATAGTAATCTACCACCTTTTAATTATCTAAAAATTAAGAATATATTTTTTCCAAATTATAACATTTAATTCGAAGATGAAATAGAGTGAAAATAAATCTTTTATTTTTTCTTCATTGCACGCAAAAAAGCACCTATTGTCGTATATTGACAATGAGGTGCTTAACTCAATCCAACAGCCTTCTTTCCCTCTAATTTTTAGTAACAATACATCCTTTTTTCTCCCACGCATGCATTGTTTTCAATTAACTAGTAAAATGCATTCTAATATTACATATAATAAAAACCATTTCGATTTGTTCGTTATAGAACTTCCTCTACATCAACACTCTCTATCTTCACTTCATACATATTTGGGATATTTACTCCTTTTGGTACCCATGCATAATAATTTTGATCATTTTCTAATATAAATTGAACTAACTTTGTTTCTGAAACATTCCAGAAATTTTTAAGATTATCAATGTAGTCTTCTAAATCTTCTTTATAGTCCAGTTGTAATATATAATCTCTTACCGTCAGGGCAAACACAATTAAACTTCCTAATAGATTTTTTTGCTCATTTTCTTCTTCATACTCTTGTGGTAAAAACCATACTTGACCTATTCCTATCGTTTTTTTGTATTTTTCATAAAAACTACTATCATCCATATTCTCATAGTCATGTATTAATTCATTGACCAATGAATGCCATCTTGGCGGAATAATATTTTCCAATGTAGGATTATGTTCAATTCCTTCTACTATATCCTCGATTTCTTCTGTCTCATCTTCATAGTGATATTCACTTAGGTCTATATGCTTGAATTTCATTTCATTTTTATAATGTGCCAAATCATATGGATAATGGTTATTACCTTTTAAACTTGTATCATCAAGTTCGAGTATCTTTACTATTGCAGCTGTCTCAAAGCTCCAATACCCTACATATCCAGGTTCTTTATGCGCATTTTTCCATTCATAATCATAATGGCCTTTAAACCATTCTTTCTCCATGTACGTTTGTAATCTTTTAGATGCTTCTTTTTTATCTGTTTGTGCAAGTTCTATAATCTCTCTCGTTTTTGCATATGGATTTTCTTTATAATATCTATTCGTCACTTTTGTGTATCCGATATCACTAGCGCATAAGAGGAAATCAATTACTGCATCGTTCATATTTTCTTTCTCAACTAGCTTAGCTAAACTTACAAGATTCTTTTTCTCCGTCTCTAATAAAATTCCTAGAGATATCATCCAAATTAGATTTAAATATCCAACTTCTCTTTCCCCTATATGCCCCAAATCAATAAGAGCGTTGTCAAAATCTCCTTCTATTGTATGGATAGCTTCTCCTAGGGAATATTTTGCAATAATATCCTCTAACTCATAATTAAAGCTTGATAAGTAGGTTCCTTCTATAATACTATTATTATCCTTAGAATATCTTTGAATTCCCTTTTTCTCATCTTCTTCTAAACTTTTAATATCCTCTTTATTTTCTTGAATAAACTCTTTATTATATTCAATTCCTTCTCTACATTTTTCTTCTATAATTAAATAATCTCTCATTCTATTTGATTCCTCCTAGCTTCTAAATTATGGCCATTCTCCAATAATATTTCCCTTTGCATCTAATCTATATGTTTTTACTTTTCCGGTACTATCGACTTGTGATAGTACTCTTTCTACTTGATTTCTTTCCAGCGCTCTTTTAATCTTATCTGCCAATTTCTTATCTCCATCAACAGCTTTAAATATTCTACTTTTTTGGTCTTCGCACCATTCAACCAATCATTAGACATTTGTCGTCCATCTTTAGTTTTTCCTAATTGTGAACTGCCAAATTTAGCTTCATCAATAACATATTTGATCTTTGATTCTGCATTTGCATTTTCGTATAATCCATCAATCCCTTTTACTATTTTATCA
The DNA here is from genome assembly GCF_038005805.1 of Bacillus sp. FSL R9-9497. Lineage (NCBI taxonomy): Bacteria > Bacillati > Bacillota > Bacilli > Caryophanales > Bacillaceae > Bacillus > Bacillus sp. FSL R9-9497. The sequence goes on from NZ_JBBOTY010000001.1 coordinate 2,932,186, forward strand.
TTTATGCCTGATGGTGTACTTTTTCCGACTGGCTTTAAATCAAATCCAGCTTCTTTTAAACTTTGATTATTCAATAAATTGTCACTAGATTTTATTTCACCATAATTCCCTTTTTGCTTATTGGTAGCTGTTTTTGCATCAAAATTATCTACAGTTGTGTTTTTGTTACTGCTAGGTTTACCCTTACCACCATCTTTAGACTTCGCAAACTTATAAAAAGCTTCTAATAATTCGCCTTGAGGTATTTTGGTTACAATAGTTCCACCAACACTAGAGAATGCATAGGAAGCCTCTCTCTTAAATGATTGTAACATTTCAAGCGTAGGCTGCAATTCTTTTGCTAATTTTACTGCATTAGCAAATGTACTTACTCCACTTGATGCTTTTGCTCCTTTTGTGATATGGCCTATTGAAGATTTAATTAAATTATTCAATTAATTTCTATATACAGATATAAATAGAAGGTGATAACAATATGTTTATGAATTTACTAACATTCAATTAGATATTATGGATATTTAGATAAAAAAATCCAGTGATAATTCATAATTCGTCTGCGTTTCAACATCTCGTACATATTTCCTAATTAGCTCTTACATCTAGCTCACTGGATCCATTACCAACATTACCCTTATACCTACTTTAATACAAACTAAAAAATCCACAGTGTTAAAATTTATCACTGTGGATTCCAACATTTATTTTTCTTGGCAATGCACCATATCATAAGGGTAATATGAACTATCTTTCAAGGTTGAATCATCTAATTTTAAAATTTTAGCGATTGCTCCACTTTCAAAACTCCAGTAACCACTATAAATGTCATGTTTATTTTCATGTGCATCGTACCATGCTTCTTCTAAATGTCCCTTATACCAATACTCCTTTATATATTTCTCTAAATTTTTTATAGATTTCTCTTGTGAAATTTTATTACTCTCAATTACTTCTTTTAATTTGAAATATGGATATTTTACATAAAACTCACTTTGCTCATAAAAATCTGATGGCTCACTATTTCTAAAAGCAATAAAATAATTAATCAGATAATCATTTAATCCTTCTTTCCTTACCATTGCTATTAGTCTATTAAATTCTTTATCTTCAACATTTAGCATTACTGCTATAGATATTATCCATAACATACGTATATATCCACTTTCTTTATTCCACACTTTTTCCATTATATTTATTACTTCAGGTAAAAAATCACGAATAGTTTGGATAGAACAACCCGCAGAGTACATTGCCCTTAATTTATTAAAATGATACCCTTGTAACGCTATATATCCATTCTTTACACCTTTATCATCTTTGCCTCTTTCCTCAATAACCTTTTCAACCAATAATAAAAACTTTTCTATTCTCTTTTCCTCATAATTGATAAATTTGTTAAAATATATATCATTTTTGATTTTATCCCTTAGCATAATTTCTTTTCCACCTTTTATACTTCAAGAATTTTCTTCACAATCGTTCCGTCAGGCATAACTTGAATAACAATTCTTTGAACATTTTCTGGATTCAGCAACATCTCTTCCACAATTTCATCTGCTTTTTCTTTTGACAAAGTACTATCTAACCTTTCACTTCCAAGAATCCAATCTTCACTCATTTGCTTACCATCATTTGTTTTTCCTAATTTGGATGTGTTATACTTAGCCTCCGCTATCACATACTTAGGTGGCGGAGATGAATTTTCATATACAGCATCTATTCCCTTAACAACTTTTTGATCTAATGTTAATACACGATCATCACTAATTCTAGTATATGTTTGACTTTCAAAAAAGTCATCCATCTTCATTTCACCATAATTTCCTTTACGCTTCGTTGTTTTTAAAGCTACTTCGCCACTTTCTACTGATTCTATTACCGTACGTTGTTGTGCTCTAGCTGCTTCTAATGTTTGGGCTACTTTTCTAGATTCCTTAGCTATTTCACCAGTTTTACCCTTACCACCATCTTTAGATTTCGCAAACTTATAAAAAGCTTCTAATAATTCGCCTTGAGGTATTTTGGTTACAATAGTTCCACCAACACTAGAGAATGCATAGGAAGCATTTCTCTTAAATGATTGTAACATTTCAAGCGTAGGCTTCAATTCTTTTGCTAATTTTACTGCATTAGCAAATGTACTTACTCCACTTGATGCTTTTGCTCCTTTTGTGATATGGCCTACTTTATTTAGTGCCCTATCGCCTAATATTGTGGTAGCTATTTGTGTTAATCCATAGGTAGTCAATTCTGTACGACTCTCTGCATCTCCCTCTATCATATCTCGTTTTATTTTATTTGAAAATGCATGCCACATATTTTTTGCAGTTTCATCCAAATGGAAAAGTGCATAGGTTACATTAATAAAAGTTCCTATGTCCATATTACTTAAAGCTATTGCGGACTCGATTTCATCACCAATAGCTTTCCCCGATCCTCTTTGAATAGCTTCCCACATCTTTTTCGCTGTTTCAAACGTGCCAACTATACTGTCTGTCGCATCGTCACAAGCATTTCTAACCGGAGATTTCTTCTCAATTATGTTATTTGTTTCTATATCTTTAATTGACTGATCATTTTTTCGAGCTGTTTCTTCTATAATCCCCTGAATCGAACTCACCCAATCCATATTCAACCCTTGTGTACTAAACGTACCACTCACAGGACTAAATCCTTTCCCACTTTGCACTTCAGCGAGTCCGGCTGTGATGCTAGCTGCTAATTGGAGGGTGGTGCTGTAGTTGTTGCTGGATGAATGATTGAATTCATATAAATGCTCTAGTTTTTCTTCCAGTTTTTTTCTCATTGCACCTAATACCGTTACAATTGCATCTACTCCGGGCATTGGTGTAAGTACTTCTATTGCTTCTATACTTGTAATCGATTGATTAATTCCCCTTATTTGTTCTCTTATTTCTTGTTCAATCACATCTGTCGAAGCAACTTTCGCTTGGAACTCATTTGGAAATGCTTCATTTTGGCGAATTAATTCTTCACATAAGCATATGATTCCTTGCGCTAATGGCCGAAATGTTTGGACAAGGTAGGCTTTTGCACTACTGTATGTTTGTCCTTGTAATACTGTGTCTATCGCAAATGCATCAATAGATTGAATGGCTTGTTCCATACTTTGAATCGTAGCATTACATATAGCGTTCATACTTTGAGTTTGACTTTGTACTTCTCCCAAATACATGTTTAAACTCATGTATTGGCCTCCCTTTGTAGTTGCTGCTGTTCATAGGAAAGGTCGTTTTCTTTCTCACTGAGATGCCGTTTTTCTTTAAGCAACGTCTCTTTTTCATTTTCTAATTCGAATGTAAGTTTTCTTTCATACTGTCCGATTTCTTGCCGCATATTCGTAAAAAGGTGAAACACTTCTTTGTCGCCGTGCCAAGTTTCTAGTATTCGGTTAAATAAACGATTACTTCTATTTTTCCATTCATGAAAACTAACCTCAGCTCGTTCTTGATTTTGCAGCGCGATTCGGTTTTCATTTTGTTCTTCAAATATAATTCGTAATTTTTGATTACATTGACTGATTCTCGTTTCAATTTCTTGACTCATCTTTTCTCCCTACCTTTTCCCCTTTACGTAGGTTGTTACATTATTGAAAAGTCTTTTGAAGTCCTGTATCCATTTTCTCAAATTCATTTGCTACGGAATGGATATTATCAATTGTTTGTTGAAAAGCAGTACAAAATTGTTTCGTGATCTGTAAATTTTGTTGATTTGCCTCTTGTGCTTGGAAGTTCACAGATAGTGTCGTACGCGTTGCCTTATTTATAGAGCGACTAGTAGCACTTTGCATTCTATCTGAAGCATTTCTCATTTTCGTTGCAAGTTGCGTTGCCGTATGCAAATTACTTTGAAATTCTCCCATCACTTACTCCCCTCTACCTTGTATTTACAAGAAAATTATACCACGGAAAAATATCCCAATAAACCGAATATTCGAATTTAACATACAATTCAGCACTGTTACTGAGGATGCGAGCAACGCTTATCTATCAACATAACTGAGTCCAAAATGGATTCTACTTATACAAAAAAAGATGACTTCAGCCATATGCTAAAGTCATCTTTTTCTACCTTATTATTTTACTAATTCTCCATTATAAGCTTTTATATTAAGCGGAGCAGTTAAAAATTGTGCTGCTTTACTAACGAAAGATGTGAAGTGTTCACTCGTATTATGGCTCGCAACTGCTGCTTCATCTTTCCATACTTCTACCATCGTATAAACACTTTCTTTTTCTGTATCTTTATATAAGTCATAAGATACATTTCCACTTTCTTCTCTTGAACCGTGAATGAGTGGCTGAATTTCTTCTAAAAATGATTGTTGTTTTGCTGGGTCTACTTGAAATATTGCGTGAATAATAATCATGGTGTTTCCCCTTTCATATTCCATATATTTCTATGACCTAATTAGATTACTTCCACTCAGCAACTTTGTCAATTGGAAGACGTACTGATTGGTAACCACTATCAGCAGCTTTTCCGATTGAAATTAACATTACTGGTACGTAACGTTCTTTATCTAGTCCAAATGCTTCTGCGATTTGGTCTTTTTCAAATCCACCAATTGGACAAGTATCGTAACCGTGAGCACGAGCTGCTAGCATAAATTGCATTGCTACAAGGCCACCGTCAATTAATACTGTATCTTTCATTACTGCTGGTGTAACCATTGAGAAGTAAGCTGAAAGCTTTTTCATTTGGTCTTCTTTTACTTCTGCCGGCATTAAACCGCGCTCTACTGCTGTACCATAAATTTCTTCTGCGTTATCAAAGTTGTTTAAGTCACCAAATAAAGCGATCATTGCTGAAGATGTTTCTACTTGAGATTGATTGAATTTCGCTAGTGGCGCAAGTGTTGCTTTCGCTTCGTCACTTTCAATTACTAAAAATCTCCATGGTTGCATGTTTACAGATGATGGTGCAAGTGTTGCTTCTGTAAGAATTTCTGTCATTTCTTCTTTGCTAATTTTCACTGATGTGTCATATTTACGAATTGAACGACGTCCTGTTAAAATTTCGTTAAAATCATTTGTTTTTACTGAGTTAGTCATAGTTGTATTCTCCCTTTTTTATAATTCTTTTATATTTTCTTGAATGTGATTTAACATATTTAAAAGATTATCGCGCTGTTCTTCACTTAATCCTTTAAATGCAGATGCTGCAAAACGTTCTTTTTCCTCTTGAAACGCCTGAATTTTATTTCGTCCCTCTTCAGTTAGAGAAACTAACGTAATTCTGTTATCTTCTGGATTTTTACGTCTTACTATCATTTCATTTGCCTCAAGCTGCTTTAAATGCCTTGTTATCGCAGCATTATCAATATTCACTTCTTGTTGAAGTGCTTTTTGACTAATTTCACCTACTTCATATAACTGAAGTATAAGCTCTAACCTAGACTGGCTCATACCCGTACACCCTTCAAATTTCGAACTTACTTCTTTATTTAGAAAGTGTAATTTATATAAAATAATCGCTTCTTTTGAGCATGAACTTGTCAAATTACCCCTCCTTTACATCTAAAATAAAAACGTTTGATGTATCAATAGTTGATACGTCAATTAATATAATCTATATCGATTTAGAATGCAAGCATTTTGTTTTCATTTATATTTTTCCAAATTAAGGCGCTTTGCAGCATTACAAAAAATGTAAATTACATTATAATAGTAATAATTCAAATGACTGGAGAGTGATTGTAATGCGGCAATACACAAATAGAAATGAGGAAATAAAAATGGGAAATGAAATGAGGATATTCACATATGACAACAATAAATATAGGGATTGTCGCGCACGTAGACGCTGGCAAGACGAGTTTGACTGAGCGTATTCTTTATGAAACGAATGTGATTAAAGAAATCGGCCGAGTAGATAGTGGTAATACACAAACTGACTCAATGGAATTAGAAAGGCAGCGCGGAATTACGATTAAAGCATCTGTCGTTTCTTTTTGTATCAATGACTTAAAAATAAATGTTATAGATACACCTGGACACGCTGATTTTATCGCTGAAGTGGAGCGATCATTTCGCGTTTTAGACGGTGCAATTTTAGTTATTTCTGCTGTTGAAGGTGTGCAAGCACAAACAAAAATTTTAATGCGAACATTACAGAAACTAAACATACCAACCATATTATTCATAAATAAAATTGATCGTAGCGGTGCAAATACTGAAAAAGTTACGAAGCAAATAAAAGAGATTCTTTCAAATGAAACATTCCCTTTCTACTCTGTAGAAAACGAAGGAACAAAGGAAGCACGAATTTTTGAATGCAAATCATATGACGATTGTATGGAACTGTTAGCACCATTTAATGAATCGTTACTTGAATCATATGTAAATAACGAAATAATACCGGACGCACTATTAAGAGAAAAACTAGAACAGCAAATACAGCAAGCGAATGTGTATCCAATCTTTTTCGGTTCAGCAATGACTGGTATGGGCGTAACAGAACTTCTTGAAAAACTTCCGGCTCTCATTCCAGCTCTTACATCGGCACAAGAGGAACCATTATCCGGTGTTGTTTTTAAAATTGAACGTGAACCTTCTGGAGAAAAGGTTGCTTATATAAGAGTTTTTTCAGGTAGCTTACATGTTAGAAAATATGTTAATATACAGCGCAGTAAGTCTCTATTCCATAAAGAAAAGATAAAAAAAATGTGCCTATTTCATAATGGAGATACCGTTCAAACTTCTACCGTTCCTAGCGGTGAGTTTTGTAAAGTGTGGGGGCTGAATGATATTAAAATTGGTGATATTATCGGTGAACGTACGGATTATATAAAAGATATTCACTTTGCCGAACCACAAATGGAAGCTGCCATTGATGCCGTATCTAAAGAGCAAATTCATAATTTATACGCTGTTCTTATAGAACTATGTGAAGAAGATCCGCTCATTAAAGTTTGGAAAGACGATGTTCATAATGAACTATATATTCGCCTTTTCGGTGAGGTACAAAAAGAAGTAATTGAAACAACACTTTATGAGAAATATAATTTGCAGGTTACTTTTTCAAATACGCGAGTTGTATGTATCGAGAAACCAATTGGCGTAGGCAATTCTGTTGAAGTAATGGGTGAAAAAGAGAATCCATTTTACGCAACAATCGGATTCAAAGTTGAACGTGGTGAACTTAATTGCGGCATAACATATAAATTAGATGTTGAGCTCGGCTCACTACCTTTAGCATTTCATAAAGCGATTGAAGATACGGTATTTCAAACGTTAAAACAAGGATTATATGGATGGGAAGTTACAGATATTATCGTCACGTTAACACATACTGGTTATGCTAGTCCTGTTACAACAGCGAGTGACTTTAGAAATTTAACACCGATCGTATTAATGGATGCTTTAAAGCAAGCTGAAACATATGTATATGAACCAGTAAATGAATTTGAATTAACTGTACCGGAGCACGCAATTAGTACTGCAATGTATAAGCTTGCTGCCGTTCCAGCAACTTTTGCAGAGCCTATATTCAATAACAATTCTTATCAGTTAACAGGATCATTACCTGTTGCGAAAACAGAGAGTTTCAAACGAATACTACATTCATTTACAGAAGGAGAAGGCATATTTACAACGAAGCCAGCTGGTTTCACAAAACTTATGGCTCCCTTCCCTACTCGAAAACGTGTTGATTATAATCCGCTGAATCGTAAGGATTATTTACTTCATGTTTTGAAGGCTTATTAAAGTAAAAGAGGTGCAATTCGCACCTCTTTTGCATGTATTAATAGGTTAGTTTGTCCTAACAACTTCTTTAAGTTTTCCTATTATTTTCGCTATAGCCTCAATTGAATTTTCCGTTTCATATCCCCCAACATTTACAGAATGATTTGCATTTTTGACAACTTCAATCTGTAAATTCGTTTTATATAACTGATCAATTTGATCTGCATTGTATTGGTGATCTTTATCCCCAATAACTAAAAACCCTTCGTGTCGACTATGTAAGATAGAATCAAAAATTGTATCAAACGTCAGTAAAGGTGTAAGTAGTATCATTTTTGACTGCGCGAATTCTTCTCTCTTCATTAAATCATTTGCAATCGGAATTGTTCCGAGTGACTTCCCTAAAAACATAGTCTCGTTGTATTGCTCATCTTTTAATACTTCATTTATTACAGGATTAATATCATCCATCATTACTTTCGTTACTTCTTCCATTGGTTTATTCATTAATTGTCCATCATAAGAATAATGAATATGTACAACATCTATTTTATGTTCAAGCATTAACATCGTTGCGTAATAAAATAACGGCTTATCATAATTGTATCCTGAACCTGAAAACATAAAACAAACCGTACTAGAGCCTTTTTCGATATGTGTGTAACGAATTACTTTGTCATTTATATGTACCTCTTTTTTAGTTCCCTTCACCATTTTCCCCTCCGAATACATTTACTTTTGTAATACGATATGTTCTGTGTGAACTGATACATCCTTTACTTTCTCTTTTATAAATGCAGGTTGTAAGTTATATGTATGCAGTTCTTCTACTGGCACCCATCTAAACAAATACGTTCTACCCTCTTCTTCCAAAATATATTGATCCGCTCCACTCGCAGGTAACTCATGTAGCTCTACTTCATAATAAAAACTAATTTCATGAAACTTTCGCTCAGAAAGTGTAAAGAAATTTTCTACTGACCATATTAACCTTTTCCTTTTAATAGGAACACCTATCTCTTCCGCAAGCTCTCGTTTTAATGCATCTTCACTATTCTCTAGCATTTTTACTCTACCGCCGGGTACATACCAAAAATCTTCACCGTCACCTTGCAGAATGAGCATTTTATTATCATGTTTACAAATTGCTCCAACGCGGTAATTAAAACATGTTTCCTCAACTTTAAACGTAAGATCCATCCGTAACGCCCCCTTATATAAATATCGAATTATTACAAAACAATTATGTAATTACTGTACAAATAAGGTTACTAAATTTATCCACTCCATTCAATGGTTTTTGAATTTTCTAAACTATTATTTTTCATCATTACAAGTGTATATACATATGTTACAATCATATTGCACACTAGAAAACATTATGGGGGTACGGATGGAAACGTTATTAATCCAGCAAACTGAGAAATCAAATAAGTTTTGGAAAATCGTTGTGAAAGAAAAAGACTATGTTGTGTTTTACGGAAAAATTGGCACAGCTGGCAGTGTGAAAGCGAAAGAGTTTGAAACAGAAGAAGAATGTATGAAAGAAGCTAATAAACTAGTTGCTTCCAAACGTAAAAAAGGATATACAGACCCGTTGCCTGGGGAAGATTACATAAAAGAAAAAACGATAACCGAAGAAGAATTTTGGGAGCTACTTCATCGTGCAAAAACGAAAGGTGAGGACCAAGAAGAACAAATAGAATGGCTTACTTCTCACCTTGCTAAACGTACAGTACATGAAATTGTAGCTTTTGATACGCATATGCATCACCTTTTGAAAGACTCCTATACCTCCCGTTTATGGGCAGCAGCCTATATTATTATGGGTGGCTGTTCAGATGATACTTTCGATTACTTCCGCGGATGGTTATTATATCAAGGAAAAGAGACATACGAAGCTTGTATTGAAGATCCAGAACGATTAATTCCTGTATTAGAAAATTTGAGTGAGTATGACGTCCCAGAAATAGAAGAACTTTCTTTATATTTCGGTTTCACTGTATATGCAGAAAAAACTGGTGACGAAGATGATACTTACTTTACACTTTACCATGTCTTATCTAATGAAGAATTCGACGATGTAGATTTTGAATTTGACTGGAATGAAGACGATGAAGAAGGTTTAAAAAAGATGTTTCCTAAGCTATGGGAACTGTATGGAGAAGAACCGTTTGAGTGGTAGATTCATATTAGGACTCTGTTTAAGCAATAAACAGAGTCCTTTTTTCACAAGATTCTTATTTAAACTCTCTTTATTTCATACCACTTATCCAATAACATCTTTTCTCTTTCCCTTGAAATACCTGCTTTTAATTCCCATTCGTCCACACTCTTCATCCACTCATACACATCTGTAACTGTATCTTCTAACCTTCTAAAAGTAAGTCCTTCTTTAACAGCACTTTCAATACTAATTGAAAATCCACCTTTCCACGGCTTCGTTTCACCTTCTAATGAAAAAGTTTCTGGAAGCCATAAAGGCATCTCTGTCCAAGGCTGCACTTTATGTTCATTCATAAACGATTCCTCTATCCAAACGAATTCAGCATCACTATTCGTAACTTTTTTACACGTATTTAATAGCTCTTCCATCGTCAAATCATAATTCGGACCTGTTACATTGAATGTACCTGCATTTTTGTTTTCTGCCATGTTTAGTCCCCAGTTTGCGACGTCTTTTATATCAACTATCTGTACTGGACGGTCTTTTCTTCCTGGAACTAACACTTTACCTCCTTTTGCTACACGCCCGATCCAGTATGGAAGTCGATCTGTATAATCGAACATTCCTGAAAGAAGTCCTGCTCTTACGTGTAAAACACGCCCCGGCCAATACTTCTCTGCTTCTTTTTCGCATAATACTTTCAGCGCACCATAATGCTCATAATGAGATATTTCACCATTCTCTACAGCCTTTATTTGCTCTTCCATCGGTTCAGGTTGTAATATATAGTCTTCTTTTATGTCATGCGGAATCCAATCTTTATATACGGAAAGGCTTGAGATGAATATATAGTGTTCAATATTATCTTTGAGCACTTCTCCAACATTCCTAATATGATGTGGAGAAAATCCACACGTGTCTATGACAACATCCCACTTTCGATTTTTTAAACTTGATACATCACCATTTCTGTCACCGATCAGCTGCTCCACTTCAGGAAAAACTTCTTTGTTTGTTCCTCGGTTAAATAACGTAATTTCATGCCCTCTCTGTAAAGCCTCATCTGCAAATGCTCTTCCCAAAAATCGTGTACCGCCTAGAATTAGAATTTTCATGGTTCTCCCCCATTCGTGATTAATAACCCTTCCTAATGTTTAACGATTTTTTATTGCGGAAAGTTACGGGGAGCGTTTAAATTTTTCTACAAGTTCACCATTACTCTTTTAAAAGTATATACTCTTTGATTAATCTCCATCTATCCTTTGTTTCTGGCACAACTTCAGAAGCCATCACCACCACCAATTCCTTCTCTGGAATACAACAAATCATATTCCCACCATCACCCATTGCACAATACGAATAGACACCCTCTTCTTCTCGTAACCACCATAAGTAACCATATTGATTTGAATTCATCGCTATTGATTCTTTTATCCATGATTTTGATAGAACTTGTTTTCCATTATGAATACCTTCATTCAAATACATCTGTCCAAACTTAGCCATATCCCTAACCGTTAACGTTAGTCCCCAGCCGCCCGTCGAAATACCATTTGGATCGTGAACCCATCCTTTCACATCTTTTCCGAATAAGTCATCAAATCCAAATGCTTTCATATTATAGTTTGGAATTTCTCTCATGCCGAGTGGCTGAAATAAGTATTCATTCGCAAATTCACGCGCATTTTTTCCTATTGCGTTCGTTATGATCGCTGATAGTATATGAGCTCCTGCAGATGAATATTTAAAAGCTCCAATCTCTCCACCGTTCCCCATTCTATGAAGTGTATACTGTACCCAGTCTAGTTGTGTACATAATTCTTCTAACGGTTCCTGCCAGTCTACAAAAGGGTATGGAGCTGTCATTGTAAGTAGGTGTCGCACTGTTACTTCAGATGACTTTACTTTATATTCAGGGAAAAACTCTATTACTTTTTGATCAACACTTTTTATATAGCCCTTATCTATACATATTCCAATTAGCGCAGAGATTATCGTTTTTGTAACTGACGCTACATGAAATGTATCATTTTGTCCGTAATCGTTATAATATTTTTCAAAAATAACATTACCTTTCCGCACTACTAACATACCACTCATATTTTCATATTCTTCTTTTATAATCTGATCTAACTTTTCAGCAGTTTTCATTATTCTTTCCCCTTTAACCTGTAATTAAAAAGGTTCGATAGGTACATATATATCAACTATATGTTTATGCTTTGGATGCTGCTTTGGGTCATTTCTATATACTTCAAAAGGATACGAGTCTCTCGGTTTATATCCGCTATTTGGCAGCCACTCACCATATATAAAGTCCCACGCTCCCTTATATTCATCTTGGAATATTTCAAAATGTCCTACTGTATACTTGCCTGAAGGTATTATCATTATTCCAATATCACTCGTTTCTACTGCGGACGCATCCGGAATTGTTATACATAAACTTGTTCTTAAATGATAGTCCTCAGTAAATTCATGATGATTGTGGTAAATGGTTAATACTTTCGTATCCTCAAATACATGATAGTTTTTCTTCGCCGCGTAACGAAATAATTTTTCTATCATTTCTGGAAAAGCTATAGCTAACTCTTCATATGTACCTGTATGTCTTATGTATGCGACGTTTATATTATCCGCTGTTACAATTTCAACATTTCCTCGAACCTTCTTACATTCATTGTATTGAGGAATTCCCCTTACGTCTTTGCAATTCTTGCTATTATCGTTTCGATATTGAGACGGACTTACGCCGTAATAATTTTTAAATGTTCGGGAAAAAACTGCTGAATCTGTGAATCCGAAGTGATACGCAATATCTGTAATCGTCATGTCTGCGCGATATGTAAGTAAATGTGTTGCCCTTTCTAGTTTCAAGCGATTCACATACCGAGATAATGGCTCATCAACTATTCCTTTAAAAATCCGATGAAAATGATACTTCGAAAATCCTGCTATATCAGCTAGCTCTTCAATGGATAATGAACTGTCTATGTTTGATTCTATATAATCTTGAACCTTATGTATGCGTCTTACATACTCATTTCTACTCTGTTTATTCTCCATACTCTTTATCTCCTCACAACAAAAAGAACCATCCTAGAATACTTTTAGGACGGCTTTCTATTCGTAATAGATTCTTCCATATTCTATTGTTAAATCGATATAATTTCACTATATTTTTTAAATTGATGGTAATGTGGCAGTATCCCGATTTAATTGAAAGAAACAACTATTTTTTTATAGCCCTACGCAAATTAATAATATTATTGGGATTTAGCTCCCATTGTCTCATAAGTTCTTTTTGTCTTGTTTTTAAGTCTTCAAATGGTTCTTCCACTATGTCGATTTTATTAAATTTCCCTTCGAAAACTAAAGCATTTTTTATCTTTTTATATCCACCAAAACCTAAGTCATCATTTAGTAACCAGACTACTCTCTGTATTTTTGCGAATAAAATACCACCTGTACACATTGGACACGGTTCCAACGTGCTATAAATAGTAAACTTCTCATTTTTTATTTTTGCATCAAACATTGCTTCCCCTGCATTGCGAATAGCGTCTATCTCTGCGTGAGCTGTTATGTCTTTTTGTGGATGCACTCTATTTCTTCCTCTTGCAATGACATTATTATTTCCATCAACAATAACTGCTCCTACTGGATATGTATTTTCTTTTAATGCCATTTCAGCTTCTTCCAATGCCATCTCCAAAAAATATCTATCTCTTTCAAAATGCATATAAATCCCCTTCTTTTGATGAAATTATTTTACAGAAATTGCTTTTGACATCCCACTCACTTCTATTAAATTAACAAAATAAAAAAGGATATCATTATGTCTGCAACAACAGGGCAAGCATGGTGTTTTGATATAAACTTAATTTAATAGAATTTGTGATACAATCCAATCGCCATTAAGCTAAGAAAAACAAATACCCTAAAACGAGAATTTTTGAGGTATCATAAAATTTTCAAATTTTTAATTCTTGTTTTGACGTTTCTTTTGTATGCTACCTATAACCCCAAATACAATCGCTACTGCTAAACATACGATTGAGAAAGTTTGTAATACGTTTGTCGAAAAATAGCCTACCCCTAACACTACTGCTAAAACAATTCCTGCTACTAACATTCTCCGTTGCTGCATATCCATGCAATCATTCCCCTTTTATCTACACATTTTTCAAAAATAAAACTCTACTCCCGCCATTCCCATCATAATTTGTATGTACCGATACACCCTCTACCTCATCATCCCCAGCCTCAATTCGAAAATCGATTTCTTGATGAAACTGTATCGACTTTTTATTAGTTGGTGACGTAATTGCTTTTACAACTGTACGATTATTTGCACGAGCGACATCAAAGAAATAAGAATACAATGTCGATGCGATTCCTCTTCTTCTATACTTCGGATTTACACCGATAAAATGAACGTATGCTTCATCTTTATATGTTTGTGAAAAAAATCCGCATAAGAAACCTAACGTTTCGCCCTCTTCTTCAATGATAAAACTCGTTTCTTGAAAGTGAACAAAAAACAATTTTGGCAACATGGCAACCATGTCTCTCCCGCCCCACCAATCATTTAAAACTGAATGAATCTTTACATAATCTTCCCCTTGGATATTTCTTACTCGCATATGTTTCTCCCTCTCACTCACTTCATTTTTTCATAAATTTTAATGACTGTTTCTACTAATAGGATGAATACCCATATCCCGCAAAATACAAGAACAGACTGGAATATGGATCCAATTATCATAACACCAACTGTACCTGTTATTGAAAAAGATATTCCACCAAGCCCTGGATCTTGTATAAATGCTCCAGCAGAAAAAGCAGTTATAATTGATACTATTAAATAAATAACACTCGTTATTTTTAATATCTTTATAGAAAGATACGAGGTTTTTTCTTGTTCCACTTGTGATAATTCGATTTCCCCGCTCTCAATTCCTTTTTGCAAACAGTCTTCACATAGAAATTCTTCCTTAATTTTTTTACCACCGTGCATCGTACCTGTAATTTCTTTACAGCGCGTACACTTTCGATTTATCATTTTGTTATCACTCCAATCTCGTAAGATTATACTTATACAATTTTGTTTTTACCTTATTATTCCTTTTATGTATTTTATAGAGAGGTGACGTGTTTTATGATATCTAAACTTACTTTTGGCTATAAAAAGCCTACTGAGCAATATGTATTACGACCTAGTTGTTATGCAATTATTTTCAACTCAACTTCTTCAAAAATTGCTGTTATCCAAAAAGGTGACCGTTACTTTTTACCTGGTGGCGGTATGGAAGGTAATGAAACAAAAGAAGAATGTTTGCACCGTGAACTACTAGAGGAATTAGGATGGGCAATTAAAATTGATCAGTATGTCGATAATGCGGCTCGATATTTTTATGCAGAAAAGGAAGATATATATTATTTAAACGATGGATTTTTTTATATTGCGAATATGGTGCAGAAACAAACTGAAAACTGTGAGGAGGATCATGTTCTAAGGTGGATGTCTCCATTGCATGCTATAGAGCTTCTCATGCACGATCATCAAAAATGTGCCGTTGAACAAGCGCTTTTATTACAAAAACAAAAAGGATCTCCTTCTATATGAAAGAGATCCTTTTTACTGTTAACTTACTTTTTTCAAATTGAGAGCTGGCTTTTTGATTCCACCTTTTTTTACAACATATAAACCGATGAAGATAATAAGCCCGCCAACTAGTTGCATCAAATTAATTTGCTCTCCAATGGTTACTGCCGCAAAGATCACTGCAAACAATGGCACAAGATACATATAAACCATTACTTTCGTTGAGCCTATTTTACTAATACCGACATACCACATTGCAAGTCCGAATATGGTCGCAAAGACGATTGAATATGCTAGTGATCCCCAGCTTGGCATATCTACTGGCCACGTTAGTGTGCTTACATTGAGTAAACAGTATATAACGAGAGGTCCAATTCCAATTAAAGTAGACCATGATGTAACTCTCATTGCGGAGTATTTTGTAATGAGTGGTTGCGCTAAAATTGGATACCATCCCCACGCAATTGCTGCGACTAATCCAATTATATTTCCGAGCCACGCATACTCGTAAGTAGCTCCTCCTGTATGTCCTGTTAATAAAACGAATGCTGCACCAATAAAGGCTACGATTGAGCCAATTTGTACTTTCATCGAAAAACGTTCTTGTTTATGCAATACTGCTAATATCCCTGTAAAAATAGGTGACATTGCAATTAATAATGAAGCGTTCGTTGCTGAAGTATATTTCACAGATAGCATAAACATCGTTTGATACATTGTCGTTCCAACGATGCCGACTGCTACTAATCGTAACCAATCTTTTCTTTCAATACGTAATGAGCGTTCCATCATAAAAGTAATAAGTAATAATACCGGTGATGCTACTAAAAATCGTAAACTATTAAATTGAATAGATGACATATATGCCACGCCATACTTTCCTATTGTATAATTTGCTCCCCATACTAATGCAACAGATACTAGGAGCCATTCCATTTGCCATCGTTTCATCCGAATCTCCCCTTCCATATTTAGCATAGTAAAATTGGCTGGATATAACACCGTCCAATTGGCTGTTTTTTTACCCAGCCAATTTGTTATACTGAATGTATATAAGAGATGCGGAGGCGTTTGTATGGAATGGAAGCTAGATAACGACAGTAAAATCCCCATTTATCAGCAAGTTGTTGACTTTATTGAAAAACGTATTACATACGGAGAACTTCCTCCAGGAAGCTTCCTACCTTCCGAACGAAAATTAGCTACACAGTTAAATGTAAACCGAAGTACAGTAACGACTGCTTATAACGAACTACGTGCTATGGGAATTGTAGAAAGTACGACTGGTAAAGGTACACGTGTAAGTACACATATGTGGGGCGTTTCTCCAACATTAACGCCGAACTGGAGAAATTTCGTAGAAGGCGGTACGTTCTTACCAAACTTACCGTTACTTCGCCATATTCGGGCAGAAGTACAACAAAATGAAAACATTATTGATTTTGCAAACGGAGAGCTCGGCTGTAATCTTTATCCTCACGATCAACTACAAACGATTTTACGAGAACAACCGTTAACGCATTCATTAAGTTATGATCATCCGCAAGGCTATCTCCCGCTAAGACAAGCGGTCGTAAAATATATGAAAGAATATTTAAAAGTTGAGGCGACTGAACAATCCATTATGATTACATCTGGTGCACAGCAAGCACTTCACCTTATCGTACAATGTTTATTAAATCCCGGTGATGCTGTTGCTTTCGAAAGTCCTTCACACTGTTATTCCCTGCCTCTATTCCAATCAGCAGGTATTCGTATTTTCCCATTACCTGTCGATGAACATGGGATTAATCCAGACGATGTACAGGAGTTATATAGAAAACACCGTATTAAAATGATCTTTTTAAATCCAAATTTCCAAAACCCTACGGGAACGATGCTTCATCCAAACCGTAGAAAAACACTGTTATCACTTTGCGCAGATTTACGAATTGCAATCGTTGAAGATGATCCATCCAGCTTGCTGACGCTAGAAAAGAAACAGCCTTGTCCTACTTTGAAATCAATAGATGAAAACGGAACAGTTATTTATGTACATTCTTTATCAAAAATGATTGCGCCAGGATTACGAGTCGGCTGGCTCGTTGCTCCGCAATCTGTAGTAGAAAGATTATCCGACGCACGGCACCAAATGGAATTAGGTATGAGCATATTCCCGCAGTGGCTTATGCAGCAGTTTTTCGAAACTGTACCATTTCAGTCGCATATCGTACCGTTACGAAAACAACTAGCAGAAAAAAGAGACGTTATTGTTCGTGCTCTAAACGAGCAACTTCATGATAAAATCTCTTTTTCAAACCCTACTGGTGGTATTTACATATGGGGAAAATTAAAAGAACCGATAAACGAAAAACAACTCATTATGCAAAGCTTAAAACAAGAAATTGCTTTTATGCCTGGTAGTATTTTCGGCGCGAAAGATGGTTATATTCGTTTATCTTATGGAAAAGTGGATATTGATCAAATTGAGGAAGGTATTTCTCGTTTGCGGGAGGCTATTTTGGTTTGTGAAAAATAACTTTACATAAAGCTCTATCGTTTGACAAAAGAAAAATCTACCATTATTATCAACACGAACCTAGTTACCCCGCATTAACGGGCAATAAAACTCCCAGCTCAAAATTCAGCTGTAACAAAGAAGTTAGGTGGGAGATTAACTGCCCGTAAATGCCCGATTGGTTCAACTAATAATCAGTGGAGGGTGAATCCCCCCACTGATTAAAGTTTCACTTTATAGGAGTGGTAAAAATGAAAATTTACGTTGATGCAGATGCTTGTCCTGTAAAAGATGTAATTATTTTTGAAGCTACGAGTGCAGAAATTCCTGTAACTCTAGTTACTAGCTTTTCTCATTATTCTAATGCTCAGCAGCCTAAAGGTGTAGAAACAATTTATGTTGATTCCGGAGCAGATGCTGCCGATTACCGAATTATGCAATTAGCAAAAAAAGAAGATTTAATCGTAACGCAAGATTACGGTCTTGCTTCGCTTGCATTAGCAAAAGGCTGTATCGTTCTACACCATAAAGGCTATAAGTATACGAATGATAACATTGAACAATTGTTACAAACACGATATTTAAGTGCAATGGTTCGAAAAAGTGGTAAACGTACAAAGGGACCGAAACCATTTACAGCAGAAGATAAAGAGAAATTTAGAGAGCTCTTTAAAAGTATGATCGCACTTTAAAAATGAATCGTCTATTTGCAAGGAAAACTTCGCAAAACAAAGAAGAGAATATCGTAATGAACATTCTCTTCTTGAGGTTTACCCGTTTAAAATGAAGGTAAATTATCTAAGTTATTTTCTTTTATTCCATCAGGTTCACTACGTATAATATCTCTGCCATACTTATGAAATACGTCCACATGAGCTAACTTCCCTGATTTTGCTTCACTAAGAGCAGTCATATAATCTAACTCTCTCCCGCTACTTGTTTTAAAAGCAATCAAATCACCTTCATCATTTTTACGAACAGCAACAATTTGTTCTGCTCCTGAAGTAACTTCCTGAGCTATTTCAAATTGAGCTTGCTCTTCCCCTTGATGTAAATAATCATTATATACTTTTTCAAAGTCTTTTTTGTCCATTAAACTCACCTCCAAAACATTTTATTAGTATGGTTGGGAGGTGTTGGTTTTATGTAATTTGCTCTAAACTTTAGTATTTTCAAATGAAAACATAGTACCCTCACTATTTGATTGTAAAGTGTATTTTATGTCGAACATCTTTGATATATCTTCAATATTTTTCAAACCAAGTCCTGTACCTTTACTATTTATATCAAACCCAATCCCATTATCTCTAAAAGAAACAATATTTTCGTCTATATTAATTTTGAGTTTTTTAGCTTTTGAATGTTTAAGGACATTTTGAAAAATATTATCAAATAACCTTTGAATCCATAACTCATTACTATTCCATATCAACTCTTTATCTTGTGGATTATATACTAATTCAATTTTATGAATGCTATACAAATAGCTCCATTTTTTAATCATATTTTCTATTAAATTATGTATATTAACTTCATCATTCACAATATAAGTATTCTCTAAGGTTTCTGTAGATTGAATATTAAATTCGTTAGTTAAATCACTTATATATTGTATCTGCTCATACATTGATTCAAGTACTGGTGCTTGTTCCTTGTACTCACCTTCTAAATAATATAATTGTAATCTGACCGCTGTTAAGGGTGTATTAATATCATGCCGTAATTTATTTAATAGTTCCTTTTTTATTTGTTCCTGTTGTTGTAGTTCTAATTCTCGATAAGTTGTTCTTTCTATAAGCAAGTTCACTGATTTAATCAGCTCTCCCATTTCATCATCGCTTTTAACATTTATTATATTAGGGATTTTTTTATCACTAGCTAAATCTCGAATCGTTTGATTTAATACATTAATTTTATTTAATACTGTGTTAATCGATTTTGAAAATACAAAAGCTAATATTAATAGTGATAATAAAAATATGATTAACATCGTAGGATATGCATAGGATTCGTGAAAAGGAATGTTCTGATTTTTAGTTTTAAAGACAACATTATAAATAACTGATACTAAGATACTAATTGATAACAATAACAGTGGTACGCTAATAATAGCGGAGAATAATAGTAACTGATATTTTTTCTTTAAATTCATTTCTTCATATAGGTATTTAATCTATACCCTTCTCCATATATGTTCTGAATAATATCACCTGTTTTATCATCAATTTTGGTTCTAATTTTCTTTATATGTACGTTCATGATATTTTGATTTCTATCTTCGAGTTGCCATAGGTAATCATAGAAGTGTTCTTTAGATAGAACTCTATCTCTATTTTCATATAAATAAAAGAATATTTTACGTTCAATTGCTGTAAAAGCAACTTCATTACGCAAATCATTAATAAAAACTCTTTTATATTCTGCATCTATAAATAAATGGTTAATTTGCGTGAACGTACCATATTGATTATCTAACATTTTCTGAATCCTTAACAACAACTCTCTAGGGTCAAAAGGTTTTATCATGTATTCTTCTCCAATGGTCAAACCTTTTAGTTTACTATCCATATCATTCCTTGCTGATAGAAATATAATTGGAATATTTAATCCTAGATTTTTTATTTTCTTTGTAATTTGATAACCATCTTCGCCTGGTAACATAACATCCATTACGACTAAATCTATTTCATGAATTATATCAAGAACTTTCCTTCCCTCTTTCTCCCAACACACACTATACTTCTCACGCTGTAAAATTTTTTGTAATAAATCTCCTATAATCAAATCGTCTTCAACAATTAATATATTATATACTTTCATTATGTAAGCCTTTCATCGCTAAAGTTACAATTGTTTAGTTCTTCACTACTTTATTCTTAATAAAATCCATAGCAATTTTGTATATTTCATCAGGAGCATATAAATAAATACTATGTGTACCTTCAATTATTTTTACATCAGCTATTAATAACTTGCTAGCAAACTCCTTATAATCTTCGTTTTTTTGCTTTGTATACTTCGAATCTTTATATTGCCTAGCAATCGCATCTATAAATAACATAGGTGTTTCTTTTGGGATCGATAAAGAATTTGATTTTTTACCGTTATTGTAGCTTTGTAAAAGTTCTTGCTTCATATCATCATTAAAAGCCCTCTTATACGTAAGCGCTTTATAAATATCTTTTTCCTGTTCGTTTAAAAAGGATTGACGAATGACTTCGGGATTATAAGTAATAGAGGGAGCTAATCTCTGAAAACCAATTTCCGTTAAAATATTCATCCCTTTTATTTTTAATGAATCAACCATACCTATTTTATTAGTCACATACTGTTTAGGTAAACCAATATCTAACGCAATAATCCCTTTTACTTCACTTGGATATTTTTGTGCCCAATAAATAGCCTCTATACCCGATAGAGAGTGTGGTACTAAAATGTAAGGTGGTTTATTTCCACTTCGAATAAGCGCTTCTCTCGTTTGTTCTAATATCGTATCAATATCTCTATCATCTTGAAAAACATCACTGTATCCATAACCAGCTCTCTCAATTACAGAAATCTTGTTTTCTTTCGAAAATTTACTATATAGGCCTTTCAATTCATAAACAGGAGCGGCAATTCCAGATCCGGCCATAAATACAAACGTATCCTCCCCGCTCCCCTCATTATAAACATTCACTTTTTTATTATTGAAATTAACAAGTTCGCCTTCATTCTTCATTAATTTCGATTCCATTTTTAATTGATAGTTATGATATATAAATACAACGCCTGTTCCAAAGAAAATCATACTAACACTCATTAAAAATATTATTTTCACTGCCTTTAATAATTTTTTCATTTGACACCCCTTTCAACCTATAACGAAAGAGTACAATATAAAAATAAATTTCTAATAAATTTTCAAAAATAATATCTATTCATTGTTTCTAAGAATGGACCATTTTTAATACCTACGCAAATCCTTCAAAGTTTCCAATATATCATCTGTAAAGGCTGTACTACCCTCTGTCTCTAAAGCTCTGAAATATAAACTTCTTAAGAAAGCTCTAATATTTTGTACTAAAATATCATATTGAGGATGCGGGATGTCTTCAACAATTGCTATGCTATGTAGCCAATTGCTCCACTCTTCTTCAGTTAAAAGATTTTGGTTACGTAACGACATAATTGGTGCTACTAATCTCTCATCCTCAAAGTGAATGTATACGTAGTCATGTAAGCGTACCTTCTGACGAACAGCTGCAAGAATCGCATACGAAAATTCACGATTTTGGATTGTACGTGCTAACGCATCAAGCGCATCTGCTGCATGTGCAGTAGAGTGTGCCCAGCCTTTTCCTTCTACGTAACCTCTTACATCTTCTTCTAAATATACATATTCCAGCACTTGTTCTGCTACACTGTACAGTTGTTCTTCGGATAACAACGGTTCTCTTTCATGAACAGATAAAATAAGCGGTGGAATTAATACGGAGAATGCACGTTTAAATACAGAGTCTGTTCCCTTTTCACCAATTTTATAAAATAAATAATCAGGACTAATTGCTTGTAACATTAATCCTCTTAACTCTTTTTGTCTAAATACATCATTTGTAATCCATGTGTGAAGCGTACTATAAATTAAATCATCACGTAATTCAGCATCAGGTGATCCGATATAATCTAGCATCCACTGCGCATATGGATATGCATCTACGTCTTCTGGTACAGCATAATTATTATTTTTAATTTGTAGTAGTTCTTCTTTTAGTTCTAGTACTTCATTCATTCTATTCCCTGTCCCCTTTTTACGTTTTTTTATTGCCTTATCCCCCGTTTTTTACTTTCTAAAGTTAATTTAATTATAAGAGAATTATAACTATAAATAAAAGGCTATACATATAATTTTGATTATGTATTACTTTCGCTCTTGAAATATAACTTCTGGATTTGCTAAATCACTATTCCGAAATACAACATCCGCATAACTTTTTGGATTATGCTCATCTATATACATCTTACAGGCAGCATGATATCTGTTTAAAAACATCTTCTCTGCTTCTTCATAACTTCCAAAAGCTTCTGTCTCCCGCTTTGCACCACGTTTTCTCGCAATCTCAAAATCTGTATCTACAAAGATTTTGTAATCAAATAAATGCGTAACGTCTTTTTTCAATAGAAACGTTCCATCTACTATTAATATCATATTTTGCGTGGCCAATAGCGGCTCATTATGTACAGGCATATCCGTTATTAAGTTATGAGAAATCGTTTCATACTGTAAATTCCCGTTAAGTCCTAAAGGCATTAATAATCTTTCTTTGAAAGCTGTATAATCGTGTGCATCTTCATAATACCCTCTTGCAGATTCTTTTCCTTTTGCATAGCGAATCACTCTTGGATTATGAAAATCATCAATGCTGGCGCGTGTTACTGGTAATCCTCGTTTTTTTATTTCTTCCGCTAGTTCGTTTGCAAATGTTGTTTTTCCTGAGGCTGTAATACCGCTTACTCCAACTCTTATTGGATGGGTTAAGTTTAGCTTTACAATATGATCTGCAATTTCTTTGATTCTTTGTTTTCGGTTCATGATATCTCCCTTTATAATTAGTTGACATAATATAATTATAGATAATAATTCATGTCACTATTTGTCAGTAAATTGATATCCTTTCTCGAATCGCTGATATCTCGAAAAAATCATTGATATATTTTAAGTTATGATAGATATATTTGAAAAATCGTTGATATATTATTAGCTTACTTTCCCTTAAACCCTCGATATAAAGCAGTCCGTAATTCTTGTTTGTATTCTTCAATTTCTGGCATTTCGAGTTCTTCTGCTAGTCTGATAGCTAATTCAATATCATACGGTACTCGTACAAGTTGAATAGAAAAGCTCGCTGCTTCTTTTTCATTGTAAGTTCCTTCAAATATTAAATAGGAAGCTTGTGTTATTTCAAGTGGGTTTCCTACGCTACCGGCATTACATAACGTTTTCCCTCTGAAATTTTGAACGAATGCTTGGTGAACGTCACCGTAACAAACGACATCTGGTTTTCTTTCCCCTTCTATATTTTCCGTCAGATCACTATTTTCGAACATACTAATACGTTCTTCTCTTGAAGCGTGTGGTTGAATTCTTTCATATAAACTTCTCGGTGAAGCGTGAAACATACGAATGAATTTCCCACTCATATAAAACTCGATTGAAAATGGTAAGTTTCTTAAATAGTCATTTTGTTCTTCCGATAATTGTTTTTGATGCCATTTCAATGCTTCAAATTCAGTCGGCTTTGTAATAAAATCATCCCAGTTTCCCATTACGACTACTTCACATTCTTTACGAATGATTTCAACTGCTTCACTGGAATGAGGTCCTTTTCCTACTAAATCTCCAAGGCAAATAATGCGCTCGATTCCTCTTAATTTAATATCATTCAACACGGATTCTAATGCTTGAATATTACCGTGAATATCTGAAATTACTGCTATTTTATCCATATAAATTACTCCTTTATTTATTAAATTCGCTTGATTGATACCATTTTGGAATATAAGATGAAAAATGATTATGATCTTCTAAAATTCCATTTAATCTTTCCTTCATATCATCTACTAAATGCGGTGTACTTCGATTCGTCCAAACGATATCCGCTGGGAATGTCATCGCGACGTACAATGTATACAGTTTCCAAAAATGAAGCGATGGTTCGCCTCCGAAATAACCGTGAACTTGTCCAACCGCAAATGGTTTACTTATTCTTATAGTAAAAATCGCTACGTTATAAAAATCGTGTATTGGATCACCAAAATCATATCCACCAAAATCGATAACGATAAATTCCTTATTATGAATCATGCTATTTGCTGGATGGAAGTCATCATGTAAAAATCTTATTGGACGATTTCCCAATAAATCTTTATGATTTTCTACAAAGGTTAATACTGGCTTCAAATCCAGAAAATTCACCTCGTAATCTGTTAGTGCCTCTATGTATCTTTCGTATTTATTCCATCTAGATGTTTCCCATTTATTACTTGCACTTTCTCTTTCAATTGAGTGAATCCTCTTTAATACTTCCCCTGCTTTTCTTCCTGCATTATACTGTTCTTCCACCGATAACTTCTTTAAACCTTCTTCACCATTTATACCTCGGGTCCATTCAAATACTTGAACACATTTATTTAATTTCTCAATTATTATGAAATGAATTAACTTGGGTGTTGGAATATGTAATGACTCTAATTGTTTCATATACGTATATTCTTCTTGTTTACGTTCAAAATGAACAGCATCACATACTTTTACAAAATAGGTTTCTTGATTCTTTAATTCAATTTTATACTTCTCTTCATGTGAAAAACCTTTTGAAATAGCTGTACACGTTGCAATACGAGGCCATTCTAGTATTCTCTCTATCTCTCTAAGCATTTCTTCCACAACGTTCACCTCTATCAATATATGTACAAACTCCCTAACACTTCATGCTCCCGTTTATTTCCCCCTTTAAACTCTACTGCAAATGGATATTCGCCATGATTCTTTATGTATTCTTGCACTAGACCTTCTCCAACCGGTTCACAAAACTGTACTTGAATGTCACCAAACGATACACTTTGACACTCAGCATTCCATTTTTCATTTTTCACAACTAAGCTTGTAGATAGCTCCATTACTTCTTTCCATTTCCGTACTGTTTCTCGAACATTTTTTACTGCGTAATGAATCGTTTCAATTTGTTGCACTTTGTTTTTATGTTCAGTAATCGTCCCACTGTTACGTAAATCGTTTCTTCTTTCTTCGTCCGTTTCATTCCACTGTATAAAGAAAGGTAATTTCGGTCCGTTCTCTTCTTGCTTAACGAATAACATTTTCCATTCTAAAAGTCGGCCATCTTTTCTCATACGTTTCCCTTCAAATGGCCCTATCGTATGTAAGCCGTACTTATTAAAGTTAACTGCTAGCTCCTCAATTGCATCTGTTCGGATCGCGATTTGTAGCATTCCTTCTCCATTTTGTAGTTTCACCACTGTTTCTTGTACTAATGGATTTTCTGCTTCTTTCGCTTTTTCTTCATGTTGAACTGCTAAAAATTCAATATATGATAAATCAAAATAACTTAAACTATTCCAAGTACCCCAATTCCTATGCTCTCCGCCTAATACAGTATGAAATCCAAGTTCCTGCATTTGTTTTGCCGCTTCCTCCGGTGTACCATGAACTGCGTGAACGAGATGATCAAATCGTAACATGTCTTTCTCCCCTTTCTCTCCATCCTTTTATTGTATATTTTATTTTTCTTTCATTCAATTCAAAAACTTTAAAACCTAGTTGATTTATACGATTAATATGTATTATAATGAAACAAATTTAATTATTGCTGATTGGAAAAACCAAAGGCACTTTTCTCATACGGGAAAAGTGTCTTTTTCATTTATTATTACAGGGGGATTATTTATGCAGAAATTAATTGTCTTTGCTATTATTGGATTTTTCGCTCAATTGATCGATGGAGCACTTGGAATGGCGTATGGAGTAACGTCTTCCTCTTTATTATTAATGTTTGGTATTGCACCAGCTGTTGCATCTGCATCAGTTCATTTAGCTGAAGTCGTTACAACTGCAGCTTCCGGCGCATCTCATATCAAATTTGGAAACGTTGATAAATATACAGTTTCCAGGCTTACATTACCTGGGGCAATCGGCGCATTTGTTGGGGCATGTTTTTTAAGTAATTTGCCCGGAGATGTAATCAAACCATACATTTCCGTATTTTTATTTACTTTAGGGGTTTATATTTTATTACGATTCATCATTCAAAAACAAATTGTCACTTCAAATAAGCGTATGTCTGCAAAACAACTTGTGCCGCTTGGTTTATTCGCTGGATTCGTTGATTCAACTGGTGGCGGTGGTTGGGGGCCCATTACGACACCTGTTCTTCTAGCAAGAGGAAATGAAGCTAGAAAAGTTATTGGATCTGTAGATACGAGTGAATTTCCTGTTTCACTCGCTGCAACAATCGGCTTTTTCATTTCACTTGGCTGGGAACAAGTAAGCTGGGTTTGGGTATTTGCCTTAATGCTCGGCGGTATTGTCGCAGCTCCAATTGCTGCATGGTTAGTCCGCATCGTTCCACCCCATTTACTTGGCGTATTAGTTGGTGGTCTTATTATCTTTACAAATATTCGTACACTGCTTACTACATTTAAAGTGGATCCAACTGTTATTTCACTTTCTTACGTTGCAGTTGGTCTTGTCGTTATTATTTCTATTTTCATTGCTGTTCGAAATCATTCCAATCGTCCTAACGCATCAACGGCTGAGTATCCAAATGATCAGAAGCAAATGCTACCATAACTATAAAAAAATACCGCTCAATTTAGAGCGGTATTTTTTATTTTTCTATTTTCCAATTAATCATCGTTTCTGTAGCATTTACTCTCTTCATATGTAACTTTTCTAAAACACGCATCGAACTATAGTTATCTATGAGTGTCTCTGCAATTATTGTTTCTACCTCTCCTGTTTTGAAAGCCCAATCGATTAGTTCTCTTACAGCTTCTGTTGCATAGCCCTGATTCCAATATTTCTCAATGAATCCATAGCCAATTTCTACTGTTTGATCCTCTTTTGGTTTCCCTTTAAACCCAATATCACCTAAAACGCTATCATCTTCTTTCCGAAGAACATACCACGCCCCCCATGGTAATAAAGCCGAATCTTGTTTTACATTCTCTACATGCCCTACAATATGCGGACCGCTATTATATCCTTGCTCGTTAGCGACTTGAATACTCTCTTCTGTACACGGCACTATATAGAGCCTTTCTGTTTCTAATTTCATTTTGATTTCCCCTTTTTGCTTAAACGTTACTCTAATTATAACAAATAATATGACTTTATCATGAATGTCGAATTATATTTTTCTGAATTTTCTTTTTATTTAGAGGGTTTTTCAATATTTTTTGCGAAACATTTGTATAACAATTTTTTCTTTGCTTATTGCTACATAATAGTAGGTTCGGGTGGAGTTTTGCAAGCGTTTCCTATACAATAACCGATATTTTTTGACTTTTCCTAACAAAATATCTTGCAATATATTCAGAAAGTCATTACAATTGCCATATATTAAAAATCTTAGCAATATATAAATCCTCATCAATCCGATGAGGTAGAGGTTGCGACTTTTAATAGTAAAACGGACGAGACACAGAGAATGTCACTGACTCCGTTTGAAAGGAAAAGTTGCCGAAGTTTATATTTCTTCTCTGGAAATATGAGCTGGGGCTGTCTCCGAAAGGAACAGAACTGTCACGTTTACAAAATTACCGTGTAAACGTGGGGTGCTATCTTAACGGAAGGGTATGATGGGGTGGTTATTTGTGAAACGTTCCGCCAAATTCCTTTGGCGGTTTTTTGTATTTTTCTCCCCCGCTCCTTCCTAACCTACAAGAAAAGGAGTGTTGAACATGAATAGCGCAACAAATCAATCTACCTCTAAAACGCAAACTACACAAGGACAAGGTGAATTAAAACGCGGATTAAAATCGCGTCACCTTACGATGATTTCTCTCGGCGGTACAATCGGTACCGGACTATTTCTTGCCAGCGGTGGTGTCATTCATTCAGCTGGTCCTGGCGGTGCACTAATCGCATACGCCGCAATTGGAATTATGGTATATTTCTTAATGACAAGCTTAGCTGAACTTGCAGCTTACATGCCTGTTACTGGATCTTTTAGTACGTATGCAACAAAATTTGTTGATCCATCACTTGGTTTTGCACTTGGATGGAACTATTGGTATAACTGGGCGATTACAATTGCGGCAGAACTAGCGGCCGTAACATTAATTATGAAATTTTGGTTCCCAGATACCCCTTCTCTTATTTGGAGCGGATTATGTTTAGCTATTATTTTCCTTTTAAACTATTTATCTGTTAAAGGGTTTGGTGAATCTGAATATTGGTTCGCACTTATTAAAGTAGTTACAATTATTATCTTTTTAATTGTCGGCTTTATGATGATTTTCGGAATTATGGGGGGCGAAACTGTTGGCTTCAAAAACTTCACTGTTGCTGATGCACCATTTAACGGTGGTATCATGGCAATTATCGGTGTATTTATGGCAGCTGGTTTCTCCTTCCAAGGAACTGAATTACTTGGGGTAGCTGCTGGTGAAACTTCTGATCCAGAGCGTAATATTCCGAAAGCAATTCGTTCGATCTTTTGGCGTATTCTTTTATTCTATATTCTTGCGATTCTCGTTATCGGTTTATTAATTCCTTATACAACTGAAAGTCTTGCCGCAAGTGATGTAACAGTAAGTCCATTTACACTTATTTTCGAAAAAGCGGGCGTTGCCTTTGCTGCTTCTGTTATGAACGCTGTTATTTTAACTGCTGTACTATCTGCTGGTAACTCTGGTATGTATGCATCAACTCGTATGCTTTGGGATTTAGCTCGCCAAGGAAAAGCACCAAAATTTCTTGGTAAATTAGATAGCCGCGGTGTACCTGTTAACGCGTTAATCGTAACGTCAATTGTTGGTAGTATTGCTTTCATTGCTTCTTTATTCGGTGACGGAGTTGTATACATTTGGTTATTAAACGCATCCGGAATGTCTGGTTTTATCGCATGGGTTGGCATTGCAATTAGTCATTACCGTTTCCGTAAAGCATATATCGCACAAGGGAAAGATTTAAATGACTTACCATATAGAGCAAAATGGTTCCCATTCGGTCCACTCTTCGCATTTACTCTTTGTATTATCGTAATTTTAGGACAAAACTATGGCGCATTTATGGGTGAATCAATCGATTGGAACGGCGTACTTGTTTCTTACATCGGTTTACCACTCTTCTTAGTACTATGGTTAGGATATAAATTTACGAAAAAAACAAAAGTGATTCCACTCGATAAATGTGAACTAAAATAAAGTGAAACGAGCAAACAAATTTGTTTGCTCGTTTTTTGTTGCAAACCTCTTTGCTTCCCTATTGCTCCTGTTTTTGCAATAATAAAGGAAATATAAATAAAGGTTGGGATACAATGAACATTCGCATTACTGATGAAGCGATAGCAGCTATACATAGATTAGAACTTGAAGATAAAAAGATCGTTCGCATTAGAGGAACAATGACGAACTCTTGTAGTATTTTCGTTGATGTCGATTTAATTTTGGATACATATAACGCAGATGATGTTGTATATGAAGATGCAGATCTTATCGTACAAATGGATTCATTCACGAAAGACTACACTGGTGATACGGCGAAACTTGATTATAAGACGACAGGTTTTAGTATTACGACTCCGAGTGAGACGTTAGTTTATGGATTGTCGATTAAAAAATAAAAATTGTTTTCATTTGACCACCGAGGTGAAAAAATGGGTAATTATGTTCCGTTAAAATTTTTATTTAGCGAAGAATTAGCAGAAAAAATAGCTGATTCTATTTGTAAATACGATCCGAATTTCTCTAAAAAAAACTTTGTATCCTCTGTAACATGTAAAGTTGAAGGTTTAGGGTTAAAACAACGTATTGAAGTAATAGCAGATGAATTACATAATGCATTACAAAAAGATTTTAATGAAGCAATACATATATTACTAAAAACATTAGGCCCAGAAAATACAACAGAAGTAGGCACATTTACAAACGGATATATGTACATGCCTCTTGCAAAATACATTGAAAAATATGGACTTAACGACTTTGAAACCTCATTCAACGCCATGTATGAAATAACAAAAAGGAATACTGCTGAATATGCCATTCGGCCTTTTCTTCAAACATACCATGAAGACACACTAAACATATTACAAAAGTGGATTCATGATAAAAACAGCCACATTAGAAGATTAGTTTCTGAAGGTACGAGACCAAGACTTCCTTGGGCTAAAAAAACAGGAGCTCTAAAAGGTGATTTTAAGTACAATTTACAGCTTCTTGAACCATTAATGAATGACCCTTCTAAATATGTTCAAAAATCTGTAGCCAATCATATTAACGATATTACGAAAGAAGATAAAGAACTCGTTTTTCAGTGGTTACAGCAATTACGTGATAAACAGCATCCTATTAATCCTTGGATTATAAAACATGGGCTAAGAACAGTAATAAAAAGTGGTACTTTACCAAAAAATTTTTCTTTTTAAGTATTTTAAACAAAACCGCTTATGCTTCAAAAATGAAGCATAAGCGGTTTTCCTTTTGAATACAGAAATAACAAACATAAAAAGTACTTTAAATTTCTTCTTTATATCATTATTTTACTAACTCTTCTATGTTATTACTTTCCTTAATTTTTTCGGATGATAGCCAGAGTGAATAACTTGTTCCATCCTTGTTCCTTAAATATATGTTAAATTCCTTATTATATAGTTCTTCTTTAAGAATAGTGACTACCTTTCTCAAATCATCTATTACATATGGATCATTTCTATATTTTATCTCACTGTCATTGAAAACTAAAGTCAATTCATACTCTAGACAATTGCCGTCTTTCGGGTGTGGACAAGTAATATCCTCAATTACAAAACGATCATTTTGAATTTCATTTAACCTTACGCCTACTTTTGTTTCAGTTTGAATCAAATATGTCCAATAACCGCTTACTGTGTTTTTCATTGTTAAAAGCAGTTCTTCTTTCGTTATAGCTTTTTGCACATTTTGAAAAGGGAAACCTATAGATTCACCATTATAATCCTCAATTTCAAGTGTTGTTATCTTTCTATTACTCTTCTGAATGAATTGAATTAGAGCATATAAACGATCTAATTCTTTTGATTCAAATTGACTGTAATCAATCTTGTCACTCGTTTTTAAAGTTAATAATAACTTATCCGTTGGTTTCTCCTCTATATCATCATCCACTATATATTGAAAAACATTTTTATTTTCAGGTTCCACGTAACCTAATTTTTTAATTTCTTCTAGCATTGGTTTAAATTTCTTATATTCCTCATATGTTTTTTTCCGTATTGATATTCATCACCTTTTATTCTTGAATATAAGAAGCCATCTACCTCTACTCTAAATTGAATATTTTTGTTATTTTTTGCTTGAACAGTATGATATGTATGCCCCATATTCCCTTCGTTTATAGCACCCCAATGTGTTACAATCACATCAATTCCGTGCTTTTTTTTCACATATTTTTTCACCTGATCGTCATCTTTATAATTACACCCACTTAAACATAAGAAACATAACAATACTAACATTACATTTTTCATTCTTTTCATATAGCACCTTGCCCTCTTTTTGCATAAACAAAATATTCCATATATAAAGAATACTAAATCGCTGAATGTTTTCAAAGAATTAAAATATTTTTACACTCGGTTTATATATCTATTTCTTTTATTAATGGCTCTAATAAGTTTTAATATTGATAATCGAATATAATAAAAAGAAACCTAAATTTAAGGTTTCCCATTTTTACCAACAATTTAAATTTTAATAGATATTTTTTAGCCAAGTAATAATTCGTAGTACCTGAAACGACTCAAACCAAGTAATGAAAAACAGGAGAACAAAGAAAGAGATAAGTGATATGAATTTTAATCTTCCATCTTCACGTCTAGCAATCGCTATAATACTCAGAACCACTCCAATTAAAAAAGAAATATACCCTAATAGGATAATAGGCTCAGAATAGCTATCTATTATCCTATTTAATCCAAATAATAACATTCCAAAAGTCATCAATGTTATTGAAAATACACTAAATTTTTTCATAATTCAACCTCCAATATAATTTTACTATTTTATGGAGAGAATAATTTTTTTATGCGTATGGATGAACAATTACACTATAAAATTAGATAACTCAATTTATTTTTTCATTAAACAACTGCCTTCTTTTATACCCTCAAAGGATTTTCACTCAATTAACCCGAATATATAAATAACAATTCTCACAAGGAGTAACTTTATATGAATCTATTCGAACACGAAACATAAAACCGTTCCACTTTAATAAGAGGTCCTCCCTTTTTCTTTTCTCATCATATCATCCATTAAAAAAATAGGAGGACATAATTATGAAACGTGATCCATTATTTTTAACTTTATTAGAAAGTGCAAATACACATTTTAGCGGCTGGGATTTTTCTTTCATTTCAGAAACAGGTCGAATGAAGAGCGAGCCTTTATCGTGGTCATACGGCAGTACTGCTTTTCAGCTTATGCAACGTGCAGAATCAATGCTCGATATGGGTACTGGCGGCGGAGAGTTTTTATCTATGTTACAACCGTTCCCGTCAACTATATTCGCTACTGAGGGCTACGCTCCAAATGTGCCAATTGCTCAAAAGAAATTAGAGCCTTTAGGGGTTACCGTTGTAGAAGTGACCGATGATACTGCTTTGCCATTTCAAGATGGTCAATTTAATTTAATTATAAATCAACATGAATCGTATGCTGCTTCTGAGGTAAACAGAATTCTTTCTCCAAGTGGCGTTTTTCTTACACAACAAGTTGGCGGTCTTGATTGCGCGGAACTTAATGAGCAGTTTGGCTCACCACTAAATAGCGAATTTGCAAGTTGGTCTCTCGAAACCGCATGCAGTGAGTTAAAGCAAAATGGATTTACTATCTTAGATGCAAAAGAGGAATTCCCTTTCCAACGCTTTTATGATATTGGCGCTATCGTCTATTATTTAAAAGCAATTCCGTGGCAAATTCCTGATTTTACTGTTGAAAGGTATTGTGAGGAATTATATCGTATACATGAAATCATCTTACAAAAAGGTTATTTTGATGTGAAGCAACATCGTTTTATGATTAAGGCGATTTGTAGCTAACAAAAAGAGGTGGCAAAGCCACCTCCTTTTTGCTCCGTTTACATATGTTCTCTACTCTTTCATAATAAGAAAAGTTATATCATGCATATTACAATTATGACCAATGAATTGTATTTCTGAAACATATAATCACCTCGCATATATGATGAGAGCAAAACGTGATTTTTCACTTTACTCTTCTATTGAGAAATGAGTTGTTTTTCATATCGCTTGTTCGCATTATCTTCTGTCAAACATGCAGTTGTGTAATGAATAATATTCCGGTTATCATACGTAAACATATGTTCTAACTTATTTTCTTCTGTTAATACTGTCGGTAAGTATTTTGGTAAATTGCTAACTACTCCTCTATTATCACCATCTAATATCCAATCAATTTCTTTCCATTCTAATAGACCTTCAGCCGTACGTAATGGTGTATTCATTTGCATTCCATCTGGCAAATCAGCAACGAACACATACATTCCTTCACTAGCCTGGGGCTCATCTTTACCTTTAAAACCAACAGTCCCTTTATACGTTACACTTGAAAGTTCTATGCCCGTTTCCTCAAATGTTTCTCTAATTATTCCTTCGTATGGCGTTTCATTATCTTCTATTTTTCCTCCAACACCATTCCACATCCCCATATTCGGCTTTTTATTTCTATTTAATAGCAGTATTTTATCGCTTTTTCTAATAAAGCAAATTGTGTATTTGTACATACGATCATTTCCTTTCATTTTCCACATGAGTTATTTGGCTTATTTTCAAGTAAAAACACTCGCCTTACAATTCCTTACTACATAATATATAGTACAACTTTCATGCGTAAACACTTTACGTCAAACGAGAGAATCCTTTTTAGAAAGGAGAATTTAAAATCGATACTATAAGCAATGAATTTCTAAACCAATATTACAACAGCCTCGTATGGTTAAACGATACACACTGGTTCGGGGTTCCAATCTGTAAACTTCCCTCTGATCTCTTTTTGTATCAAGAAATCATTTATGAATTAAAGCCCGATTTAATTATTGAATGCGGGACTTTTCACGGTGGTAGTGCACTGTATTTAGCTTCTATGTTAGATTTAATTGGAAAAGGTCACGTACTTACTATCGATATAACTCCGCAGCCAAATCGACCATCACATAATCGGATTACGTATTTAACAGCATCTTCTGTTTCTGTGCAGGCCGTCCAAACAATAGTAAGCATGCGCAAACCTGATGATGTGGTTTTAGTTATTTTAGATTCTGATCATAGTAAAGAGCATGTATCCAAAGAACTATTACTATATAAATCTATCGTCACTACTGGCAGTTATATGATTGTAGAAGATACCTCCATTAATGGACATCCGCTTCTTCCCGATTGGGGGCCTGGCCCGATGGAGGCTGTGGATGAGTTTTTAACTAAAAATAATAACTTCATAATCGACGAGTCTAAACATAAATTTTTCATATCATTTAATCCAAAAGGTTTTTTAAAGAAAATAAAGTGAAACTTTAATAAGTGGGGTTTTGCTCCTCTCCCACTTATTCTATTATTTTCATTTTTGAAAAAGGATAATATACAAATTCCACCTTGCCAATTATGTTATCTTCTTCAATATATCCTAAGCCATTTCGACTATCTCTACTTACTTCGCGGTTATCTCCCATTACAAATAACTTATTTGGCGGAATTTTTGTCTTTTGAAAATTATAAAACACTTGTGTGTTGTTAAATAAATCTTTGTTTGTATATGGTTCTTCTTGCTTTTTATCGTTCACATATACCTTTCCGTTCGTTATGTTAATTACATCACCAGGAAGCCCTATTACACGTTTCACATAATATTTCGATTCATCCTCTTCTTTTATAATGACAATTTCTCCGTGTTGTAAATTAGAAAGACGTACTACTGCTTTATTTACAAATACGTAGTCTTCTTCATATAAAGTGGGCTGCATCGATTCCCCTTCCACCTTACATAAAGTAAAAGAATGGTAGCCTATGACTATCACCAAAATAAATAGTATGTACTTTCCCCAGCCTCTCTTAATCTCCTTTTTCATATCCATTCCCACCTTATAAAGCGCTTTTTAACTCAAAAAATATATCACTGCACAATATGTTTCCATGCAGTGATACTATTTTTACTGTGCCTTGTTCGGTTGTTCTACTGGAATTGAATTTGTATTTGATCTATTTGTTTTTAATTCAAAATACGCATCCAAAATTTCTTTACCAATGGCAGAATTAATTCCTGATTTATCATCATTCACCCATGGTACAACAACTGAAAAGGCTATTTCCGGATCAGCATCATATGGCGCATAACCGGCAAGAGTTAAATTATAACATTTTTTTCGGTTGTTGTTCTCATCTCTTCCAATATCACTTTCTCCACCATATACTGTCTCAGCTGTTCCTGTTTTTCCCGCTGGTTTATATGGTAGACCTTTAAACGTTCCGGTACCTGTTCCGTCAGCTTCTTGAAAAACTCTTCTAAATCCTTCTTTTACATGATTAATGTACGAAGTGTCCATATCCACTCTATTTAATACAACTGGTTCAATCGACCGAACGACTTTTCCTACATCCTCTGGTCTATTCGGTTGCTCTCTAACTTCTTGTACAATTTGTGGCTTCATTCGGTAACCGCCATTTGCAATGGTTGAAATATATTGTGCAAGCTGAAGCGGCGTATATGTATCATACTGTCCAATCGCGTAATCAAGTAAAAATCCGGGTATGTTATCAGTTCTACCTACTTGACCAATTGATTCATTTGGCAGGTCAATACCAGTCGACACACCTAGGCCAAATTGTCTAAAATAGTAGCGCATTTTATTAAATGTTTCTTGTTTAATGTCTAATGGATTATTTGGGACATAATTAATGCCTGCCATTTTTAAAGCCGTATTAAACATATAAACGTTCGATGACACTTGCAAAGCTCTTAAATCATCAATATCCCCAAATTCTTTCCACGATTTCTTCGGCTTAGAACTTCCTTTAAAATACATTGGTGCATCAAAGAAATGTGTATACGGCTTAATCGCTTCTGTTTGATATCCAGTTAATAAAGTAGCACCTTTTACAGTTGACCCTAACTCATAAGAACTTGTCATCGTTCCTAATGCATAATCTTCTATTTGCATACCGCCATCTTTATTTACAATTTTCTTTCCTGCCATTGATAAAATTTGACCGTTTTTCGGATTCATCATTACTACGAACGCACGATCCATCATCGGCTCTGCAGCATGAAAGGCTCGTAAATTCTTTTCAAGGCTTCCCTCTACTCTTTTCTGTAAATCCATATCGACTGTTAACATCAAGTTATTTCCACTTTTTCCTTCAGTCACTTTTTCTGTTCGAACAATCTTCCCTGCTTTATCCATAATATTTTTAGACTGTTCTTTCGTTCCGTGTAGTGCATCTTCGTATTGTTTTTCGATGTAACTTTTACCAATACGGTCGTTTCGATTATAATCACGAACTAAATAATAATCTAATTGTTCTCTTGGCAACCCTTCATTTTCATTAGAAACGCTACCTAGTATAGAGCGCAGTATTTTATCATTTGGGTATTCACGTTCCCAATCTACTGTTGTATCTACCCCCGGTAAACTTGCCAACCTTTCACTAACGACAGCATATTCATTTTGACTTACATCTTTTTTAACGATTTGCGGCGTCATTTTATATCCCGCATTCATTTTGCTTTTAATGGCTAGTACTTCTAGGTCTTCTTTTGAAAGTTCACTTAATTCTTCTTGTGTAATTCTTTCCCTACGTAACTCTTCAACTTTTTTATCTAATTCTTTCCCTTCTATCTCCTGCTTTCTAAATTTACTCTCATCTTCTTTCGTTACTTTCGCTGCTGCCCGCTTTTCATTTAACTGCATCCAAAAATCCTTTTTATCTGTTTCTGTTAACTTGTCTATGTCCTCTTGCGACATTTCAATTAGCTTAGCTAAATCTCTTGCTACTTGTAAAACTTCTTTCGAGTCTACTCCTCTCATTTTCGTATATGTAACGGTTCGCAATGGTTTATTATTTACAATAACGTGGCCTTGCCGATCAAACATTTTCCCTCTAGGAACGGGAGTGCTTACCGTTACATCTTCCTTTTTATTTACTTCATTTCTATACGTTTCTCCATCAATGATTTGTACTTTACCTAATTGAATTATAATAGCTGAAAATAAAAGAAAGACAATAAAAAATAGTACATTTAACCGAAATGGAATATGAGTCTTTTTCTTTTTCGATAGTTTTTTCTGCTCCTTTTTCTGTCTCATTTCGCTCCCTCGCTTCATTCTATTAACATTTCTACGCAAAGTCATTATGTATCAAATTTATTTATATGATATATATAGAATTTTATATTAATTATAAAAGAAATAAAAGATTTAATTTTCAGTTTTTTATTTTTATACCCTATTTATTACCATTCCCTTAATGCACAATAAAATGAATATTATTCTAAAAGAAAAATGGGGCAAATTTATTTTTATACCATTAGTTTACATTTCTTTGTATACTAAAGAAATAAATTCATAAAAGACATTACTTAAGGAGAGAACGAAAATGACAGATTCGTTTATCATACATACTAAAACGCCACATTGTTTAAACTTTATGATCTACATTCAAAATATTTATCTCAATCAAAAAGGAAAAAAAGAAAATTTTCGTTTTCCTTACATAACAAAAACATTACATTTCTCCACTGACTTTAAAACAAATTTCAAAGAATTATGGCTGACTCTTCGTAAGCAAACTGCTAACGACAGATATGATTTACAAATTTTCCACGAGGAAAATCATATATTTTATAAGAAACTTTTTGACGCTAATTTATGTGATGAGGAATCATTTAAAGAATTAATATGTAGCTTTAAAGTATGGTGGACTAGCATAGTAGGTCAGCTTTCAATAGAATGTTCCGTAAGTAATTATAGTGAACAACTTTATAATGACTTAGTTTTATACTTAAAGCAAAACGAAATAGAGCCTTTACAACAGCTACATATTAGCTTACTTTATGACGATTGTGTATTCACTAAAGATAATATTACTTCTTACTCTGCTATTTTACCTATG
Organism: Bacillus sp. FSL R9-9497; assembly: GCF_038005805.1. Classification (NCBI taxonomy): domain Bacteria; kingdom Bacillati; phylum Bacillota; class Bacilli; order Caryophanales; family Bacillaceae; genus Bacillus; species Bacillus sp. FSL R9-9497. Next base: position 2,971,046 of record NZ_JBBOTY010000001.1, read on the forward strand.
AAACAATTTTTTATAAATTATAGAGATGTTGTTACTACATTATCAAAATGTTTTCATATGGCTTAAAACAGCGATTACTCAAATAAAAAACTGAGGTATCTACCTCAGTTTTTTCGATAACTTATTTCATTAAAGATACCTCTTCAACAAATTCACCAATTTTATTTTGAAAAACATAATCAAAGTTATATTCCTGTCCTGTTAACTCTTCATTTACTAAAATAGTTGTTGCCCCTACTTCTCTCTTTGCGATTTGTGGGAATGAAGCGACAGGTTGTACTTTTAATGACGTTCCCATAACGAGAAGTACATCTGTTTCATATAAACGTTTCATTGCATTTTGATATTGAGGCAGTGTATCTCCGTATAAAACAACGTCTGGATTTAAAATGAAATTACACTTCTGACAGCGCGGCACTTCATGATCAATCATATACTGTAAATCATATCCCGCTTTACACTTCGGACAATGTGCTGTTTGAAGTGTTCCATGTAAATCAATGACATGTTTACTGCCACCTAATTGATGTAAACCGTCAATATTTTGCGTTAAAATCGTAATATCTTTCCCTTGTTCTTCTAGCTCAGCTAAAAAACGATGTCCACGATTTGGTTTATATTGATGGAACGTATTAATTTGAAAGATTTCTTTATAATGCTTCCAAAATTCTTTCGGACTTCGGTTATAGTACCCTCTTGATAAGTACATCTCCACATTCGCATCAGCATACAATCCATTTGCTGAACGGAAATCTGGGATACCACTTTCCGTACTTGCACCAGCGCCTGTTAATACTGTAATTTTCTTCGCTTTTTCTAAAATTGAACGTACTTCTTCAAATTGTTGCACAAAAATCACCTCTATGTATTTTCCTATTCTTATTATACCAGTTGTTTACAGGAGGTGTTGTACAATTCATTTTACTTAATGCGTTGCGCCCCCAATCTCTACAATATCTACTTCAACTGTCATCGTTACTTCAATTGCCAATTCTATTCCCTTACTAATAGTAGAAAGTGACATACTCGGTTGCCCTGGATAATTACTCGCTTGTTCTGGTAAAAACGGAATATGAATGAATCCGCCTTTTATTTTCTTATCATGTTTCTCTAGTTCATGCATAAGTCCATAGAATAAGTGATTACAAACGAATGTGCCTGCCGTCTGTGAAACAGATGACGGTATGCCCTCTTCGCGAAGTTTTTTTACGATTGCTTTCATCGGAAGTGTAGACCAATACGCAATCGCTCCTTCTTCTACAACCGGTATATCTACCGGCTGATTTCCTTCATTGTCTGCGATTCTTGCATCATCAATATTAATTGCAACACGTTCTATCGTAATATCTGGTCTGCCCCCAGCTTGTCCAATGCATATAATAATTTCCGGCGCTAGTTCTTCTATATACTCTTTTAATACGCTTATTGATTTATGAAATACAGTTGGTACTTGTTTGCTTATTACCTTGTATTCTCCAATTGTTTTTTCATGCAAACCTTTTGCTACTTCCCAAGCTGGATTGATATTTTCTCCGCCAAACGGATCAAACCCTGTTAATAATACTGTTTTCATAGTTTTATCCTCCTAATTAAAAACGATATACAAGGCCGTACATAATAAACATATTTATGATAAAAATTGAAAGAGCAATTGGTACTTGCGCTTTAATAACCGCATTTTTATCCTTTAGCTCTAAAAGCATCGCAGGTACGATATTAAAGTTTGCTGCCATTGGTGTAAGCAGCGTTCCGCAATATCCAGCAAACATACCGAGTGCTGCCATAATTGCTGGGTTTCCGCCGTGCATTTGAACTATTAAAGGTAAGCCAATTCCGCCAGTAATAACAGCAAACGCTGCGAATGCATTTCCCATTACGACTGTAAATAGCATCATGCCTAAACAGTACGCCATAACAGCAACGAACGGATACTCTGTCGGTAATACTTGACCGACTAAATCTGAAACAACTTGTCCAACGCCAGATTTCGCGAAAATACCGCCAAGTGCTGCTAACATTTGTGGTAAAATGACAGCCCAGCCGACAGCTTGTAATAGTCTGCTTCCTTCTTGAACAGGCGTTGTTATTTTTGATTTTGTAATACGCATCGCCGCGACGAATGCGAGTAATGCACCAAGCGCTAACGCTACTAACGTTACTTTATCTGGATCAACAAGAGAGACATTTCCCCATTTAATTTTCCCTAACGTTAACGTACCGATAATTGTAAAAATAGGAATTAATAGTGCAGGCATAAAAATTTTATTTTTTAATTTCTCAGCATGTTTCACACGTTCTTGTACTGGAACTTCTTTTTCCTCTGATTTTGTCACTTTATTTAGCGAGGCTAAAACGACCATAGCGAGCACGATACAGCCCACGTAAAACGAAGGAATTACATTTCCAAATAAAAATGTAACTGCAAACAATGCCCAAAATAAACTAGAACCGAATCTGTTTGGATGTTCACGATCGAATGCGATACGAACAGCGATAAAAGCAACAATTATCCCTAATACATAATAGATTGTATCCATTGTGATGATGTTCATATTAGATTGCCTCCTTCTTTTCTTTTCCTTCTGCCTTCATTGTTTTCTCTATATATTTGTCAAACCTTCTAAATCTAATCCAGCTTACAATAAGTGCAGATATTGCTGTCGGAATGCCCCAAAGTGCCATATCCCATACACCGACATGCATACCTACTGAATCGAAGAATCCTTTCATTAATAAAATAGCACCAGTTGCGATGAAAATATCTTCTCCGAAAAACCAAGCTGTATTTTCCGCAGCAGCTGCGTTTGCTTTAATCTTTTCTCTTAATTTTTCAGGAAGTTTACCGTATTTACCTTGCGCGGCCCCTTCTGCCATCGGTGCAACGAGCGGCCTTACTGTTTGCGCATGCCCACCAATATTAAGCCCTAGTGCTGCTGATGATTCTCTTATCGTAAAATATGACATTAATACTCTTCCAGTTGTTGCTCCTTTTGATTTCGTTATAAGTGCTTCGGCTCTTTCTTTTAAACCGTAACGCTCTAAAATTCCGATTACAGGTAAAGTTAATATAATTGGCATAGACATATATCTATTTTCTATGAAAAATTTACCGAACATGCTGATCACATCATAAAAACTTAATCCTGAAACCATACCAGTAACAATACCTGCAACCATAACTACTAAAAGTGTGTTTAATCTAAATAAAAAGCCCACTGCCACTAATAATATTCCGATTAATTTCACCAATTCCAACACTTCCCCTCATTTTTTATTTCGGTGCACATATAGAAATACCATTATGTTCGAATGTTCTGTATATTCTTTCTGCAAATTGCACTGCTTTTTCCCCATCACCGTGTAAACAAATCGTTTGCGCCTGAACTGCTACTTTCTCTCCATTGATCGAATTTACATGGCCTTCTTTCACCATTTGAAGTACTTGCTTTATCGCTTCGTCTTCATCTTTTATAAGCGCATTTTCTTCTGTACGGCTCGTTAATGTACCATCTTGCTTATATGTACGATCCGCAAAAGCCTCTTGTACGAGAGTTACTTTGTATTTTTCTGCAGCCTGTATAAATGCCACGCTATTTGCTAATCCATAAAGTAATAGACTTGGATTTATACGATAAATTGCCTTTGCGATTGCATCTGCAATTTCCGAATTAGACGCCGCCATATTATATAAGGCACCGTGCGGCTTTACATGATGCATCTTCCCGCCAGCCACTTTTACAAACCCGTCTAATGCGCCGATTTGATATAAAACATAATCGTATACTTCACTTGCTGAAACATTCATGTTTCTTCTACCGAATCCAATTAAATCAGGAAATCCAGGATGCGCCCCTATTGCTACGTTATGCTCCAAAGCTTTTTCAACAGTTTGACGCATAACAGACGGATCACCTGCATGAAAACCGCAAGCAACGTTTATAGAGGAAACGAACGGAAGAATTTCACCATCATTCCCCATCTTATAAGCTCCAAAACTTTCTCCTAAATCACAGTTTAAATCGATTGTAGTCACACTGTTTTCCTCCTAATTTTAACTTCGTAAAGCGATAAATCTCTTTAATAGATTGCTATTTACTTCTTGTTCTATGTACAATTGTTCCGCTTCTTCAAGCGTAATTTTCTCAAAAGAAACATAGTCCCCCGGCTTTAGCTGGGCAAGAAGAGGTAAATCTACTGAAATGATATTTCCCATTCTCGGATAGCCACCTGTCGTTTGCCTATCTGCCATTAATATAATCGGCTGTCCACCATTAGGAACTTGAATGGTTCCAAATGTAACAGGACTCGATAAAATCTCTTTTTCTTCAATCCTATTTAAAACTTCTCCCTCAACCCTGTAGCCCATACGGTCAGCATAATTAGATACCTTATACTCTTTCGTAAAAAATGCCTTTCTACTTTCTTCGATAAATTGATCGTATTCAAAGTCAGTTATGACACGAAGCTTAGGATGTTTCTTATACTTTGGTAGTACGCTGTTGCTAATTACCCATTTCGTTTTTATTCGCTCATCTTTTTGTAAGTCTTGAATGAAACGATTCGCCATTTCTGAGTACGTACCAATTTGAAAACAATCTCCTTTTTTCAGCATTCTTCCTTCTATACCACCAATCGCAGCACGTATGTACGTACTTTTGCTTCCCATTGTACGCTCAATATGTATACCACCCGCAAAAGTCACATACGCTCTACAACCACTTTTCACTTTTCCAAAACAAAGCATACTACCTTCTTCCGCTAAAATGGGACGCCATAATGGGATACGTTCTCCATTTAACAACGGTTCCATATCAGCCCCACCAATTGCGAGTAAAGTCGTTTTCTTTATTAACAATTTAGGACCTAAAATCGTCATTTCTAATCCTGCTTCATTCTCTTCATTACCGACTAACATATTGATGAGCCTAAGCGCATTTTTATCCATAGCACCCCCAACAGGTACACCAAACTGTTGATAATAAGATCGCCCTAAATCTTGGACTGTTGTAAACATTCCTGCATGCAAAACCTCTACATCCATTCTTTAGCCCCCTCAAGAGATACATACTCTTCCTTCGTTATCGGGATAAATCGTAAATACATACCACTTTGAATATATGTTGGTATTTCTTCTTTCGGATTAAATAGAGTAATAGGTGTTCGGCCGATAATATTCCATCCTCCTGGTGTTTCAAGCGGATATATACCTGTTTGATTTCCGCCAATACCTACTGAACCAGGAGAGATTTGTAACCGTGGTGTTTCTTTTCTAGGTGTTTCTAATTCTTTTGATAGTCCTCCTAAATACGGGAACCCTGGTGTAAAACCTAACATATATACAAAATATGTAGTTTCACTATGTATTCGAATCACATCTTCTACTTGTAAACCTTTATAATGTGCAACCTCTTCTAAATCAGGTCCATATTCTCCCCCGTAGCACACTGGTATAGAAATATGTTTCACATCCTGTTTTACTTCTTCTTTATAAGAATCACACAGCTCCTTTATATACTGGCGAACGTAATCATATGATCTTTCACTTCTCTCATTTCTCTTCCATACTTCGTATACATTGTAGTAAACAGCTAATGAAGTAAACGACGGAACACACTCAATCATTCCTGCAAACGGATGTTGTTGCAGTGCTTGAAATAACCGCTGTACTTTCTCATATATACCCATCTTAATTTCTTCACCAAATGTAACAATAATTGCTTGATCCCCTAACGCAGAAAATTTCATCCTACTCCCTCTTTCTATGCCAAAAAGCCGAGTTCTTTCGAAATGCGATGCGCTGTTTCTTTCACCTTCGCAATAAAATATGAAATGTTACTTTCGCTGTACTCAATTGCTAATCCTGAAATACTAATGCCTGCTACAACCGTTCCATCGCTCGCGAAAATGGGTGCTGCTATCGCGGCTGTATGATTTTCTAACTCAGAATAACTAATTGTGTAGCCTTCCTTTTTTGCCATTTGCAACACTTCTAACAATTGTTCCTTATCCACGATTGTTCCATCTGCAAACTGTTTTAAATCCACTTCCTCTATGTATCTCCGTTTCTCTTCCTCAGAGAAATACGATAGTAAAATTCTTGGACATGCACCAGCATAAAGCGGTGCTCTTCTTCCAACCGCCGTATACACGCGTACCGGCTGAACACCCTCCATCTTTTCAACGTAAATTGCGTCATTACCATCTTGAATTATTAAATTAACTGCCTGTCCTAAACTATCTCTAAGTTCTTTCATATAAGGAATTGCTATATTTCTTACTGATAATCGTTGTGAAACAAGTTGACCGAACCGTAAAAATACAACCCCTAAACGATATTTCCCCTTTTCGTTTTTTTGTAAAAACGCCATCTCTTCTAACGAGCCAATTAAACGATAAACAGATGTTTTCGGCATATTTGTAAGCCGAACCACCTCAGTTAAACTTAGCTCTTCATGCTCATAAAACAACTCTAAAATATCCATTGTCTTAACTGCCGTTTTATTTATACTCATTCTATCTCCCTTTCGTTCCAAATTACGGAACTTAAATTCCATTTTTCGAAACAAACATATAATTTAAAATTATAAAATATTCTTTCAATTCAATCAATAGATTTTAAGCAAATAAAAAAGTATGGAAGAATATCTCTCCCATACTTCACCACACTTTATAACGCTCTTACTTGTTCCAACGGCCAGAAAACAGCTTGTCCTTTTCCGACAATTTCATCTTCTGAAATAAAGCCAAACATGCGACCATCCTTAGAAACTTCACGATTATCCCCTAAAACAAATACTTGGCCTTCTGGCACTTTCGTTTTCCCTGTGATTTGTTCTAACGTAAAGTCTGGAGTTAATACACGGCCTACTGCTTTTTCTTTAAACTTTTTTAAATATGGTTCTTCCATCGCTTTTCCGTTTACATATAAAACATCATTTTTATACTCAACTGTATCGCCTGGCAAACCAATTACTCGTTTTACTAAATCGTATCCTTCTTTTCCGTGGAAGACGATAATATCAAAGCGATCTAATCCACTTATACTATAACCAATCTTATTCACGAGAACTCGTTCGTTATTTTTTAAAGTGGGCATCATCGATTCACCTTGCACTAAAGAAGGTGTAAATAAAACACCGCGAATAATAGCAATTAATACAAGGGTAAACCCTATCGTTTTAGCCCATGAGAATAATTCTTTCTTTGTATTTTCCTTCATCGTTTCTCCTCTTTCTTAAGCACTTATTTTATTATTTCAACTAATTCTTTTACTAAATTAGGATCTATTTCAGAAAAACATGATTTTCCTTCTCTTACCGCTGTACCGACGTGAGCTTGCGAAATTCCAGTTTCATCTAGCAATCGCTTTATATTTTCTTTCGTCACGCCAGCTCCAGCTACAAGCTGAATTTGACCATCGCTTACCTTTTGCATTTCTGTAAGCACCGGAATATTCTCTACTATATTTCCTTGTCCACCTGAAGTTAAAACGTGAGTCACTTTATGAAACTTCTTTAAAGTTCTCATCGCTTCTACTGGATTTTCTATATCATCTATCGCACGGTGGTACGTTACATTTATTCCATCTACAACAGATAGTAAGTCCGCTAATTTCTCTTCATCCACTTCATTTCGTTCGCTTAATACGCCTAATACTACACCAGCTGCTCCTAACTTCTGTGCAACTATAATATCTTCTTTCATCATTTCAATTTCTTCTTCCGTATATGTAAAAGACTTCGCATGCGGACGAATCATAACATGAATTGGTATACTTACCGCTTCTACCGCTTTTTTTATAAAAGCATAACTCGGTGTTAAACCACCTTCTGTATAAGATGAAATTAATTCAATCCGCTTCCCGCCAGCGCTTTCAATTCGTTTTACATCTTCTAAACATGTTGCAATAACCTCTAGCATGAGATGACCTCTTTTCGTGCTTTTTTCTTATTATAACATTAGTAAAAATAAGAAGCCTAGCTTTCTCCTTTAAAACTTAAAAAAGAAGAATGAAAAGAAAGATTTTTTTATTGGCAACAATTATTGGTAACATCCTATTATTCATGTACACTCCTACCATAATGAAAAAACCCGTCATTTTGACGGACTTTTCTAATTTCAAGCTTTTCTTTCCTCAGTTTTCATATCAATGCCTAATTGATCTTCCAATAACTTTACACCTTTCTTTGTAAGATGGACAGCTCGGTTCTTATCCATTTTCGTAATCCATCCCTGTTCAAAAAGCAGTTTTGCAATTGCAGACCCTAACCAACCAGAAATATGATAACGCCGTTCACTCCAATCAAGGCAAGGTTTTGCAAATACCCTCCTTTTTGTATCTGCCTCATCAACATTTATTCCAAAATTCAGAAACCATTGCTTACCTTGTTCCGTTACAATGTATTCTCCATCCTCTAAAATTATAAATTGCCTATCTAGTAATTTTTCAGTTATCTCTACACCGAGTTTGCCTGCAAGATGATCATAACAAGTTCGAGCATAACGAATTTGTTTTAGTTGACTTGATTGTTTTAAAGAGCGAACTTGAACTGTTGGTGCGATTGTCCCTAACTTTTCAAGCACTTCTGCAACTTCTTGATTAGCAAGTCGATAGTAACGATGTCTACCATGTTGTTCAACTGTAAGTAAATTCCCTTCTACTAATTTAGAAAGATGAGAACTAATTGTTGGATGTGACACTTTTGCCATATAAGCCAATTCACTAGCGGGTAGTGCCTGATTATTCATTAGACAATCTAATATGATTGCTCTTGTAGGTTCAGCAATTAGTTTAGCTATATATGAGATATTCGGATATACATTCATATTTCGATGATACCCTAACTATTAAATTGATACAATTATTTTAAGTTTAATAGTAAAGGAGAATTTATTATGAATGCAATTGATCTTAGTATATTAAATTTGAAAGAAACGAGAAGGCGCTCAAAAAAGTTATGGAATTCTCTTCCTAATAATTTTCTTAATTGGAAGCCTGATCCTGAGGCTATGTCCTTTGGTGAGATGATTCGTCATGTGTGGAGTTCAACTTTTTACTATCATATGATTATAAAAAACAACGGTTCAATAAACGACATATGTATCCCGTATGATGACGAGCCGATTACTTGTGTAAAAAAAGAAATTGAATTGGCACAATCATACTTTACTGACTTCATAGAATATGTTCAATCAATAAGCATAGCCGAGCTAGATTCAAGACTTATTGATAGAAGCGATGTTGGCTATCAACGATATTTAGGCGATATGCTATTACGAATTGCCTATCATGATGCGGTCCATGCAGGTCAATTTTTACAATATTTACGAATGGTTAACTTAGAAAGACCATTAATTTGGGATTAAATACGAAAAATGTTTATACAACCTCCAAACTGGCATTACAATAAGAATTTTTCAACAAGAAACAATCAAAAAACCATGATAATCATTTATATTAAAAACCTACATCTCAACTAAGTACTTCATACACATAAAAAGCACGGGTTTGATTACTAATCAAACCCGTGCTTTCAAAACAACTATAGTATCCATAAACAATAAAATGTAAGCTTTAAAAACTACGACCGAAACGCCGCATCCGCCAACATAGACAATGTTGCATCATCCATCGGTGGATTATGCAGTCCTGCTCTGACGTTTAAATAGTAACGATGGAGCGGATTTTTTTCTGATAAACTTTTTGCCCCTACGATGCGCATCGATTTATCCACTATAGATATCGCCGCATTTGTTACAGCATATTTCACAGCTGCTAATTCTGCTTGCAGTGATAGTTTATCTTCTGCCTCATCGTACTTTTTCGCAATTTGATATAAAAAGACACGAGCTTGCATAAGCTCGAGTTCTAATTCTCCAACTAATCTTCTAACATTCGGCAATAAACTAATAGAATGGTTTAAACTGTTTGGCTTGTATGATTCCGCAAATTGAACTGCATAATTTCTTGCTGATTGTGCAATTCCTAAATAACATGCTGGTATATGTAGCAACCAGCCAACACCCTTTTGTTTTACTTTCCCACCTTTTATATCTGTAAAAAAGCGACTTTCTATCTCTACATTTTGTAAGACAAGGTCGTGGCTAGCAGTCCCTCGCATTGCAACGCTATCCCACGTTTCTTCAATAGATACACCGAGTGTATTTCTTGGAATAACAAACTCACCAACTTCTTCTTGGCCTTCCATACTTGCTGAAATAATAAAATAATCAAGTACTGGCGCCATCGTTGTAAAAGTCTTCCTTCCATTTATAACCCACTTCTCGCCTTGTTGAACCGCTATTGTTTCTGGTTTGCCGCCACGCGTCGGACTCCCTGTTTTCGGTTCTGTTGCTGCCCTGTTAAAGAGCGCACCATTACGTACTTCTTCGCAAAACCATTTGAACATCTCATCATTCCAAGAGCGATTTTCCGCTAGCTCTTTCACAATGCCAAGATGCCAGCCAATCGATAATGCAGTAGCTCCGCAGCCTTCCGCGATTTTCTCTTGAAATAAAACAAAGTCATATAAAGAAATCGCACTACCACCAAATTCCTTCGGTAACGTTAATTTCGTATATCCGATATCTTTCAAATCATTTATATTTTCATACGGAAATGATCCTAATTCACTTAGCTGATGCTCCCTTTCCATGAACTTCGGAATCAATTTATTTATTTGTGCAATAATGAAAGATTGTTCTTCTGTTTCAACAAATGAGAGTGCCATACTATAATCTCCTTTATGTTCGATTCATCAACCGCTCACTTTTTCATTATGATTATATGAAGCTACCTCTCTATTGTTTCACTATTCCGATAAAAATACAATGTTTTTGACTAATAAGAAAAGTTCCTATTTAAGGATAGGTTCTTTTCTTATGTTAATCTCCCTTCAATGCCTTTAATGGCAAAGAGGTTACATATCCAATATACGAGAATAATTCTTTAAAGAAGAATGGAATTTCTGTGTCTAACGTTTTATATGCTGATGTCGGCGTTGGTGAAGCATACGCTTCAATATTAATATGTTTTGCAATTCTCATTGCGCGTTTCATATGAAGTGGATCACTTACAATCGTGTATGTGCGTATTCCGTTCTCTATTCCAACTTGCTTCGCATTTTTTAAATTTTCTTCAGTGAAAAGGGATTTAGTTTCAATTAAAATATCTTCCTCTTTTACACCTTGTTTCATTGCATATACTCTTGCAGTACGTGCTTCCTCAAGTTCTGCTTCGAACTTTGTACCACCTGTAAAAATAATCTTTTTAATATTTCCGTTCTTATATAAAGAAATCGCATGATTAATTCTTTCTTTAAATACAGGAGATGGTTTTCCGTTCCACGAAGCTGCTCCTAGTACGATACCAGCATCCGTTTTCACGTCATCATTTGCTTTAAAACGATAACTCCAAATATCGTAAGCTGCATAACTTACATATAAAATAGCAGAACAAATCATTAGTAAAAATACTTGAAAGATTCGTCTTTTCTTACTCTTCTTATTTTCTTTCATTTGTAATTGCCTCCGTACATCATCCATACTTCTATAAAAAACATTTATATCAAATCGTTTTGTTTGAGTTTATTTAAAAGAAGGAACTTTACTTGTTATTTATGTATAAAAGGGTTTTCATTTAAAATTGAGGATTATCAATTCATTTTCATTTGCGGTTTTCATTACATTTTTTAAATTCATAAGTTTATTACCATACAACTACATTGTAACGAATTTTTTCTCAGAAGGGAACGATGAAACAAAAGGAATTAAAATAAAGTAGCATTTTGTAAGAAAAAAGGTATATTTTTCATATGTCACGAACAATATACCTTTCAAAACACGAATTATAACTTTTCTTTATATAACTCTAATTTTTCTAACAATTGTTCTTTTACGCCTGGCCATTCACTCGAGATAATACTGTACACCACCGCATCTCTCACATAACCATTCGGTAATTTTCTTTCATTTCGAAGCACACCCTCTTTTACTGCTCCTAACCTTTCAATTGCTCGTTGTGCTTTTTCATTTCTTGCATCCGTCTTAATTTGTACCCTAAGCATATGCAGTTTTTCAAAAGCATACTGGAGAAGCATATACTTACACTCTGAATTTATACTCGTACGTTGCACACTCGGATGATACCACGTTTGCCCTAACTCAACTGTCTTATCTTCTACTGAAATATTATATAAACGTGTACTTCCTACAATCTTATTCGACTGTTGATCTACGGTTACGAAAGGTATTTGAGTACCTCTTCCGTAACCTTTTATCGCTTTTTGAACGTATTGTTGCATATCTTGCACACTATCCATTTTAGAGATTAAATACGCCCAAATAGCCCGATTTCCTTCTACAATCGAAAACAAAGTTTCGACATCAGTATTATCCATTAACCGCAACTTTGCTCTTTCGTGAATAATTTCCATTTTTAAGCCCCCTTTGTTGTTACTATATCATAAGAATATAAAACGTATTATAAGAATATAAAAAATATAGAGCAAAGAATTCTTTTCAAATATATTCTTCTCGTATAAGGTAGGAAGACTCATCAGTAACCCTTAAAAAAGAATTTTTGGTAATTTCCAATAAATTCTATATAATGATAAACGGGAGGGGATAAAAAATGCTAGATCAAATTACTTGGGGAACGCCAGGCAGCTTATTATGCTTAGGGTTCTTTTTTGCGGGACTAGGAATCTTCTTAAGAAGCGTTACGTCATATACGAAAAATAAATAAGAATATCCCGCTTTTAAACAAAAGAAGCCCTCTTTTTACAAACGGCTTCTTTTTTATAACTTTACCTTATTAAAACTTTAAAGCAATAAATAAGCAATCGGCGTAATAATAAGTAACGTTAAAATCGTTCTCTGCACATATAAAATAATAAGTTCAGACACTTTTAACGGAATATCTGTTGATAATATACAAGGAATGGAAGCGGAGAAAAACAAAATAGATGATACGGAAACAACTGCAATGACAAACTTTGTCAAAATTGGTGCACTTACTACTAATAATGACGGTAAAAACATTTCTGCAATACCAACTGATGCGGCTTTAGCAGCTAATTCTGCTTCCGGTAATTGTAATAGCCATGTAAATGGATAGAAAATATAACTAATCCAATCAAATATTGGCGTGAACTTCGCTAAGACGATACCAATTAATCCTACTGACATAATAGATGGTAAAATTCCCATCGTCATAATAAATCCATCTTTTAAATTCACTGCAATATTTTTCATAATGCTCGGTGCAGATTTTGATACTTCTAACGCATCTTCCCAAGCACGTTCTAACATTTTCTCTTTATAAACAGGCTCTGGGAACCCTTCTTCTGTTACATATGTATCTGGTTTTCTACTAAGGGGTGGGATTCTTACGGTGATAGCAGTCACGATGAATGTTACAACAAGTGTAGTCCAAAAATAAACATTCCATAAATGCATAATATCTAATGTTTTTGCGATGATAATCATAAATGTAGCGGATACTGTAGAAAATCCTGTAGCGATAATCGCCGCTTCTTTTGTCGTATACTTTCCTTCTTTATACACGCGGTTCGTAATAAGAAGGGCAAGCGAATAACTTCCAACGAAGGACGCAACTGCATCAATCGCCGATCTCCCCGGCGTATTCCATAATGGCCTCATAATCGGACGACAAAATGTACCTATAAATTCAAGCAATCCATATCCGACTAATAACGCTAAAAACGCCGAGCCAATTGGAACGAGCAAACTTACTGATATGACTAGCTTCTCATACAAAAACGGTCCAACATCTGGCGCAAAGAACCAAGCTGGTCCTACTTTTAAACAATATAATATGCCAAAAACAACGCCAACTACTTTTAAAATAGAAAAACAAATGTCTACGATAGATGCATTCCATTTCTTCGTATAAAATGGATAAATCGCACCAATCGCCATAACGAACAATGCATAATAAGGTACTACGCCTGGAACCGAAGCCCTAATCCACGATACGATATGATCAATCATAATAGACGATGCACCGTTTATCGTAACAGGAACGAAAAACATAAACACTCCAACGAGACTAGCAAGTATAAACCGAAGAATAATTCCCTTCTCTTGCCCTGTCTTAATTACATTACTCTTTAATTCAATTTCACTCAAAATTCGACACCCCCATTATCTAAATATTATGTATAATTATATTAGATTCCTTCTTTCCATTTCTAATATTTCATCATATAAAAAAAGCCTATTTTAAAATAGGCTTTTTCTACTACCTCTCATAATCATCCACAATTACTTGAATAACACGATGCGATTCTTCTGCCACTATTTTATTACTAGTCTTATTCGCATCATATGTAATTAACGCTTTCCAAAGTGCCCATCCTCTTGCTCTATTCCACGTTTCTTCATCTATGCGCAATACTTCTTTAAATACGTTTCTGCTATTCTTATCAAAAAAAGTCCATGCCATCGCTGCATCACAAGCCGGATCCCCTACTCCTAAAATACCAAAATCAATTACGGCACAAAGCTTTCCGTCCTTAACGAGTAAGTTTCCAGGTGCAACATCCCCATGAACCCAAACTGGTTTACACTCCCACGTTGACTGAAGTGCTAAATCCCAAAGATGCTTTAATACGATTTCATCAAAAACGTCCTTATTATTTTCGATCGCACCTCTCGCCTCTTTATCATATACCGATATAAGTCCGCCCCTGTAAAAATTATGTGCTCCAGCTAAAGGGCCGTTACTCGCATTAATAGATTGCAATTCTACTAAAAAGGATCCTAAGTCCGCCGCAAATTCATTTAAATCACGAACATTTTGTTTCGTAACTGTTTCTCCCTCTATCCACTTATTAATAGACCAAGGCAATGGATACGCTTCAGACGGATTTCCTTTCGCAATTGGTGTAGAAATTGGTAAAGAAAGTCCCTTACTTAATATAGGAAGCCAACTATTTTCTTTCTCTACTTGCGGTGCATATGCCGCATCACTTGGCAATCTTACACTCATCTCATCCCCTAAGTGAAACGTCCTATTATCATGCCCACTAAACTTTACAGGTTTCACTTCTAAATGGGCCCATTCAGGAAACTGTTCCTGTATTAACTTTTCAACTAAACTTACGTTAATTGGATGTATTCACATTCTCCTTTTCTTTTGAAACTTACTAAGCCCATCCGTACTTCCAACATATTCAAAACCATTTTTCTTATAAAAATCATTTAACGTACGATTATGTCCCACGCAATCTAACTTCAAATACTCTTTATCACATTGCACATTCTCTTCTACCCACCGTAAAATCCATTCTCCTATTCCATTTCCCTTGTACTTCCGTTTCACCGCAAATCTATGAATATATAATGAATTAGAAACTTCCTCTTTACCAAAAATATGTTCATCCCATTCATTTTGTTTAGGAGAAACTGTAACCGTACCAACTATTTCATCTTCTTTCAGAACAACATATGTATTTTTTTCTCTTATACATTCTAGTATTTCAGCCGTAGCTTTCTCTCCTAAAAGATACTGCCACTGATCCACTTCTTTATATTGTAGCCATTGTGCTACTTCTTTTAATAGAGTAATAATGCTATCGCTTTCCTCTTCAGTAGCAGTTCGAATTGTATATTCTTTAACTGTATTTCTCTCCATATCGCTGTTCCCCTTTCCTATCGCTATCATACTGATAAACGCGTTCTACCGTCATTTTCGTCGGTAACGTATTCAACATAATAACCTTGATTCCTTGCGTTTTCATACATCAATTCAATCTGTTTTTGATCTTTAGCGTAAATTGTGACGTATGTACAATCCGCAACTAGTAAAACTAATTCACACTTACTCTCTTTAAATTCTTCATATGTTTCAATATCTACTACTTCCTCTCCTTTTGAATACGCTTTTAAATCTGCAAAAATAACATAATATATATTGTCTTTAAATAATATTTTCAAATCTGATCCTTCCACTATACTTGGTTCTTCTGGAAATAATGCCTCATCCAATCCACCACGTGCTATTAAGTATGACTCCTCACTCCCTACCCACCAATCATATGAAGAAATATCAATTGGCTTTAACACTTTCCAAAGTAAATTATCATATTCATTTGGAATATCTACTGTAATTCCTCTTTTCATTTATTTGCTCCTAGCTTATTTATTTTCGTTTTCATTTCATACATTATATACCAAATTCAATTACCATATTTTGTCGATATCTATGTAACTTGTATTTCACCGCGAAAAAAAACCGTCCCACTACTTATGAAACGGTTTCTTTATGCTTATTAAGTTTTTCATGCAATTGTTGCACTGCGCTTTAAAATAAATTCTAATATATTCATTACATCAGCCATTTATTCTTAATGCTCACTTCGTCTTCACAAAATAATATAAAAACCACACCGCATGATTTTGTTCATCGGCAGCTATTCTGCGCAATAACTCTTTCATATGTGCATCCGATGCTTCATCTGAAATTTCCAAGTAAAAATCTACTGTCTTCTGTTCATCTTGTATTGCGAATTCTAATCCTTGTAAGTACGTATTTGGACATTCTTCTGTAATTTGTGGTTTAGGCTGCTGACCAGTTAAATTTGTATAGATCTGTACAAAATGATGGAAATGCTTTATTTCATCGTTACGAATTTCAAGAATTTGATTTCGTTCCGCCGCATTTGGAGCCATGTTGGCTAATTTCGCATAGCAACTTATTGCACTAAACTCTCCATTAATTGCTTTCTCAATATCACGAATCAACTTATCATTTTGCCTATACCAATCATAATCATTCGAATTATACATCGTATCCCCTCCATTATTTCACATAACATTTTATGCAATTTGAAATAGCAGGAGCATGTATATAAAAGGAAAACGCAAATCCGAACTCTTCAATTAAAAAACCTATCTATCACTACTTTATTTTCCTATAGAGTAATAATGAATTCAAAAAAAACCGGTTCACTAATAGTGAACCGGTTTTATCTTTTACACATTTCATTTATACACAACTTTAAAATAGGAATAAACAGTTAATACATAATACCCAAAGTAAATTATGCAATATGCACCACTACTAATTAAAATTGGAATAATGATGTTATTTATAGGTATATTGTTAATTATCGGTATCGCAAATAAGCTATGAACAAGTCCGACTATTAGAGGTGAAATAAAACTAAAGCTAACTTGTTTCGAAATTGACTTTCTTACCTCTTTTTTCGTAACACCTATTTTCCGAAGAGTTTCATAATATCTCTGATTAGCATACGCTTCAGATAATTGTTTATAATATATAATTGAACCTGTCGCCAAAACAAATATTCCCCCTAAAAAACTTCCAATAAATAACGCAACTCCATACAGTTGCATAAAATCTCCATTTGTTTCAGATTGCCCTACATAATACCCTGCTGCGACTGTACTAATTGCCGTTAAAGCTGTAGCGCTTAATATAGCAATTGTTGCAAGTAACTTAGCGTTCCCTTTTACTCGGTATAGTAATTGCGAAATGTTTATTATATTTATACCGCTATAAAATATTTCTCTTTTACTTCTAATTTTCTTTAAAACAATAACTGTATAAGAAGTGAATAGAAAATATGTCCCAAAAACAACTAAAAGCAAAATAAAAACTGGAATCATTATAGGATTTATAATAGGGTTCATAGGATCAATGGGATTCCGCACAATATTTACTACTTCACGGAAGAAGCCTGCTAATATATATCCTAATCCCATTAAAATAAGACCTATATACGCCCTAAGTACAGAACCTTTTGGCATCCGTTCTCCTTGATGATTAGCTTGAAACATTTCAATCAATGGAAATTTATAAATAATGCGAGAGTTTTTCCATGCTGTATATAATAAAATAGATAAAAAGACGATGAACGTGTCTATTATTGCTTTTATAGATAACTCAAAATGAATAGGTACATTTAATTTCATTAAACTCATTAGCAGCTCTAAAAATAACTTAAAACTCATACTGCCAATCAGTATGCCAACTACTAAAGCAAAGCCTCCCATTATCATAGTCTCACAAAATAACATCGTACCAATTTGTTTTTTAGTTATTCCTAGTAAAGAATATAATCCTACCTCTTTTTTACGTTTCCTTATAAAAAAATTAGTAGAATAAATAATAAATATGGCTATAAAAATAATGAGAATCACTTTTGAAGATTGAAGAACACTATTAATCATCACATTATTAACCATTTCTTTTTTTATTTGAGTACTATATCGAAGTGATGCAAATATAAAATAGATAAGCATACTTGAAGCTAACGATACAAAATAAAGTATATACTCTTTAAAATTACGCCGTATGTTACGTTGAACTATATCAAATAAATTCATTTATCTGAACCTCCAGGAAATAATTGATGTAAAATATGACAAAGGGCACAGCTAGATAAGGTCACCAGCCAGCCCTCCAGAAATAGAAGACATTACATCAATGACTTTTTGAAAACACCTTACTAAAAAATTACCTTTTCACTTATTCATATCGCAAACACTCAATCGGATCTAATTTAGCCGCTTTATTAGCCGGCAGTATGCCAAAGACAATACCAATTGACATCGATATTCCAACTGAGAGTAATCCAAGACTTACAGAAATAACTAGTGGCCATTCACCTATTGATGAAGCGATCCAAGCAAAAAACATACCTAATCCAAAACCAATCGCCCCGCCTAATGACGTTAAAATACATGCTTCGATGAGAAATTGTGTTAATATTTTTCCTCTCGTTGCACCGAGCGCTTTTCGAATACCTATTTCACGTGTACGCTCTGTAACGGATACTAACATAATATTCATCACACCAATACCACCTACAAGTAAGGAAATCCCAGCAATACTAGCAAATACTATTTTCATCGTTCGTGTTGACTCTTCTATTTTTTGACCATATGCTTTCGTATCCTCCACTGTAAAAGAATGCTCAAATTCTGGGGATTTCAATTCATTCAATACAGATATAGCTTGTTTTTCTACAGCCTCTCGCTCACTTGGAGAAGATAACTTAATTTTCACTGTATCGTATTCCTCAATCCCTGCAATTAAAGATGCATTGTCGATAGATGTATATCCTTCATACAATTTAAATTGACGTTGAAAACCGTCTTCATATTTGTACACCCCGACAACTTTATATGGTTTTCCTTTTATATCTATATACAAATAATCTTTCCAAGTATCAAATAGTGTTTTAAATAAATCTTCAGCTACAATTACAACAGGAATTGGCTTTTTCAGTTCATCCGTTGTTAACTCTCGCCCATGCACCATCTTCATTTTAAAGTCCTGCATAAAGTTTCCTGTTCCCCCATTTAAACTAAAGGAAACATTTTTTGATCCCGTATATACTTTTACGTCCCTATGCACATTGGGATACACATCTTTTACACCTCGTATCACTTGCAATTGCTTTACCATATGTGGTGTAATTTTTGCTTTTTCTGTCGGAAAATCCGGGTTGAAGTATTCTATTTTAAGTTCATCCATATGCTGATTCTCTGCAAGTTCCTTTTGCATCTTTGCAGTCTGTCCATCTCCCATTGAAATAATTGTAATAATTGCACTTATTCCAATAATAATACCTAGCATTGTTAATATAGATCGCATTTTATGCGCAAAAATAGAAGATATGGCCATGCGTATATTTTCATTCGTATTCAAATTTATTCTCTCCAATCTTGTACGATATTGCCGTCACGAATTACAATTTGACGTGCTGCTGCTTCTCCGATTTCACGATCGTGAGTAATCATAATAATCGTTGAACCTTGTTTATTTAATTCGTAAAAGAGCTCCATAATTTGTTCACTCGTTTTCGTATCAAGTGCACCAGTTGGTTCATCGGCTAAAATAAATTTCGGATTATTTACAATTGCACGCGCTACAGCAACACGCTGTTTTTGACCACCTGATAACTCACTTGGAAGATGAGTAGCACGTTCAGCTAACCCAACTTTCGTTAAAGCAGCTAACGAAAGCTCGCGTCTTTCTTTTTTATCAACTCCTGCATAAATAAGAGGTAATTCTACATTTTGAAGGGCTGTAAGCCTTGGTAGTAACATGAAATTTTGGAATACAAAGCCGATTTCTTTATTACGTACGTGTGCAAGTTCTGTTTCAGACATAGTTGAAATGTTTTGACCAGCTAGCTCATACGTACCTGCAGTTGGTTTATCTAAACAACCGATAATGTTCATTAAGGTTGACTTACCAGAACCTGATGGTCCCATAATGGAAGTGAATTCCCCCTGATTCAGTATTACATCGATTCCATGTAATATTTGGACGGACTCTGTACCGTTTTGAAAAGATTTCGTGATGTCTTTTAAATGAATCATTTTGTGTTAACCTCCATACCATCTTTTACATTTTTCATAGGTTCAGAGATAATTTGTACACCTTTTTTCACTCCAGAAACTTTTGCTTCATGATCCGTTTCAAATTCAACCGTAACTACTTGTTCTTTCGCTTTTCCATCTTTGACAACGAATACAACATCTTTGTCACCTTTTTTCACCATACTGCTTTTCGGAACGATTGTACCTGTTGCTTCGCCTGTTTTATTTGTCACGTTTACGTGGAAACCGTTTTGTAATCCTTCACTCTCGTTTAATGTAACAGTGAATGGATAGCTAGAAACTCTTTTGTTTTCATCCATATTCTTTACTGGTGTAGATCCGATTTCTGTAACTTTTCCTGACCACGTCTTACCAGATACAGTTTTTGATGAAACTATTACTTCTTGTCCAACTTTCACACTCGCAAGCTCATATTCAGACAGTTGACCTTTTACTTTAAATGGACCAGCGTGACGAAGCGTAATCCCACTCATTCCAGCATCATTATTTTTGACGATGTCATCAATTACACCATCAGCCGGGCTCGTTACTGAAAGTGTGTTTACTTTCTCTTTTGCTGCTTTAATCATTTCATCAGCTTTTTCTACTTCAAACCTTTTCATTTCAATTTGTGATTCTAATTGTTGTACTTCGATTTCTGATGCTTTTAACGTTCCCTCAGGAAGACCAGCGTTTTTATCTTTTTTTAATTTCTGCTTCGCTGCATCCATTTGTTTCTGATGCAATGTTACTTCTTTTTGCGCAATTTTCTTTTGCATTTCCGCTTCTGTTACACCTTGTTTAGTAATTGGGTCATTATATTTAAAAAGAAGTTGCCCTTTTTTTATTTCATCACCTTTTTTAACAGCTATTTCATACGTACCTTTTGTTGGATCGAATGAAATTGTTTCTATACCATTTGGGATAACCTCTCCGCCTAATTTTTGCTCCTCCTCTATTTGTTTTTCTGTCACTTCATATGTTTTATAAGTTTCAACTGGTTCAGATTCTCCTGCAAATGTCATATACGACCCTACTCCTAAACCAATTGTGACCATACCAACGATGACTAGTTTTTTTGCTTTCTTCATATCATAATATCCTCACTTTTTCATGTGTTTTACTTTTAGAAACTGTACGTCCTTTTCTTTAATAATTTTTGAACGTTTTTGAAAATGATATATAAAGCCTCGTACATACTATGTACAATATAAAAAGCCCCACTTTTTCATTACCAGTTCCTCCTTGACCTAACATACGTATAGGATAGAAAAAACTAATTAAATAAAAAGTGGGGTAAACATTAAATTTTTATTAAATTCTTGAACTCTCTTCTTTTGGCAATCTTACTTCAAATATTGTTCTAATTACATTACTTTCTGCTGAAATCGTTCCATTATGCTGTTCAA
Source organism: Bacillus sp. FSL R9-9497 (assembly GCF_038005805.1). Lineage (NCBI taxonomy): Bacteria > Bacillati > Bacillota > Bacilli > Caryophanales > Bacillaceae > Bacillus > Bacillus sp. FSL R9-9497. Next base: position 2,992,834 of record NZ_JBBOTY010000001.1, read on the forward strand.
CAATATTTTTTGCAATAAATAACCCAAGGCCTGTACCACCTTGTTGCCCTGTTCTTGCTTTATCACCTGTATAAAGCATGTCAAAAAGATAGGGCAAATCTTCTTCTGGAATGCTATCTCCGTAATTAATAATTTGTATGATAACCTCTCCATTTTCAATATATCCATTCATATCAATAAATTGGCCAGTATCTCCGTATCTAACCGCATTTGTTACAAGATTTTCAAATACTCGAGCTAACAAATTCCCGTCACCATAAATATATAAATGAGGATTAACATTCAACCTAGCTTCTAAATGATGTTTCTCCAATAATGGATATAATTCCTCATCTAATTGTATAAGCAATTCACTTATATTAATTGTTTTTTTATCTAACTTTAGCACGCCATAGTTCATTCGCGTAATTTCAAATAACTCATCAATTAAACTTTCAAGTCGCTGCGATTTCGCAAATGCAATCATAGAAAAATGTTTAATTTGCTCCTTCGATAAACTCTCATCTTTAAGAATTAAATCTAAATAACCTAAAACAGACGTTAAAGGCGTTCTTAAGTCATGAGCTAAATTAACAACGAGCTGATCTTTACTACTTTCTGCAAAGTCACCTCTCTCAACAGCCTCTTTTAGTTTTTCACTCGCTATATTTATTTCACGCGCAATCTCGCCAAATTCATCATTTGAAGTAATATGAACTCTCTTTGTAAAATCACCGTTAGCAAGATGGTGAATACCGTTAGAAATTTCATTAAAATATTTTAAGTATGGTTTTGTTAAAAAGAAAAAGAATACAACAGATAGTGGGATAAAACACATTAAAAAGAATTTAATATCTACAATTGGTCTAAATTGAGCTAAATAATCTTCGTAACGTACCATCGTTCTATAATAAAGCTGTAATACTTTATAAATTATATATGTTCCACCAGCTGCTAATACCATGCTTAGCGCAAACAAGGCAATCATTTTAAAACGAAAACTTCTCATCATGTTAGCCATTGAACGTATAACCTACCCCCCATACCGTTTTTATTAACTTATCCTTTCTTGTATCCTCCCCAATTTTTTTTCGTAAAGTACGAATATGTACCGCAACCGTACTTCCACCATCGTAATAATCACCCGTCCACACTTGCTGAAAAATGTGTTCCACACTGTACACTTTCTTCGGATGACTCGCTAATAAATATAAAATATCAAACTCTTTTGGAGTTAATTCAATTTGTTCGCCATATACATTTACCTTTCGTTGATCAAGATTAATAGCCACTCCGCTTGTTTCTAAAACGGATTTCTTCTCCTCTACTTTCGGTTGATTTAACGTAAGAAATCTGCGTAATTGTGCATTTACACGTGCAACTAATTCAATTGGTGAAAAAGGCTTTGTCATATAATCATCCGCACCTAACCTAGTACAAGACCTGTCACCTTATCAAAATCAGATGTTTTCGCGCTTAGGAAAATGATTGGCATATTATGTTTGATACGAATTTGTCTTGCTACTTCATAACCATCTATTTTTGGCATCATAATATCTAAAATAACTAAATCAATTGGTTGCGATTGAATGATAAGAACTGCTTCTTCTCCATCAGTAGCTTTCACAACATGATAACCTTCTTTTTCTAAATGTATCCCAATTAACTCCGCAATTTCCACCTCATCATCCGCTATTAATATTGAAATCTGCTTCATTTTACTCTTCCTCTCATTCCTTTTTCATACGTTCAATTTTAAACTAGTCTATTTGTTTATCCCCTCTTCAAAGAGCTTTATTATGAAATCCTTACTTTTTAAAAATAATCTTGAGTACTATATTTCTTTATGCATTTATTTTTGCATGTTTATATTTTGTTAACTTTGCAACACCCTCTACGATTTCACGTTGTGTGGTAGAAAATGCAGAAAAACTAACAAAATTAAAGCATATCAGAGATAATCATTATATAGTACAACAGGTTTTTCAGGAGGATTTCTACATCCCAAGCCTAGCTAAGGGACAGTTAGTTCAACAAACAACTAACTCCCTTTTCATTATATCAATATATTTTGTACACTTACATGTATTTCAACATAAAAAACTGCTCCACTACTAGTGAAACGGTTTTTCCTTTATTAATTTTTATGCATTCACTTCAGTTTTTTGTTCCTTTACTCCACTACGTTTGAAAGCAGTCGCTAAAATAATCATCATACTTACTGCACCAATCCAAACGAGCACAGTAAGAGGTGTACTCCAGCTTAATCCTTTTCCGAAGAAGAATATTTCTCTAAGCCCTTCAATCATAAATCGCATTGGCAACCATGCGTACACCCAGTCTTGATAAAATGGTAACAACATTTCCGGTGCTAACGATAATAACGGTGCCCCGAAGAATAGTAAGAGAGCGAATACACCGATTCCCTTTAGTCCAACTAATGAAAGTACCGCCGATATCATTAAGAAGAAACTAAAGGATGTAATAGATAGAAACAGTGCCGTATCTGTGAAGTTCGAAATATTTACCCCTACCATACCATCCGCGATCCATGTAAGACCGAACCCAATGACAAATATGGCATCTGCTCATATTGGTGTGATTCAGCAATGGCTAAATAACGGGCAAAAAGAAACACCAGAGGAAATTGCTCACTTTTTATCAACAATCGCAGTTCATGGACCTTTTTATGCAGCTGGCTTAAAGAAATAATTCAGCTATATAATAAAAGAACATCCACTATAATAGCGGATGTTCTTTTATTTCATTACAACACTTCAATATACCCTTCTGTTCCATGTACCCGAATTCGTTGTCCGTCTTTTATTAAATTCGTAGCATTCTCTACTCCAACAACTGCCGGTAATCCATATTCACGTGCAATTACTGCTCCGTGCGTCATAAGTCCGCCAACTTCAGTGACTAACCCTTTTATAGACACAAACAATGGTGTCCAGCCCGGATCAGTAAAAGCTGTAACTAATATGTCGCCCTCTTCTAAATTCGCTTCTTCCATGTTTAAAATAACGCGAGCTCTCCCCTCAATCACTCCTGAAGAAACAGGCAAACCTACAATCGCATCATCTGGGAGGTTTTCTCGTTTATATTTACCTGTAATGATTTCTCCATCAGACGTCATTATACGAGGAGGCATTAGTTTTTCATATAATTTGTAATCATTTTTTTGTTTTTGGATAAGCTCATAATCTAGTTTATTCGTGCGAACTACTTCGTGAAGTTCTTCAAAAGTTAAATAGTATATATCATCAACTTCATGAATGACACCGCTCTGCACAAGTTGCTCAGCTTCTTTCAGTAACGCTTGCTTATATATGAAATAACGATTAATCATACCGTATTTTGGATATTCACGATAGCCGATAAAATTACGGATATTACGAATCATTCGCTTCGTTTCTTCTACTTTTTGTTTTCCACCCGGTAAGTGCTGTAATCGATTTACTAACTCTTCTTCTTTTTTTAAAGCTTCTTGCAGTCCTTCTTCAAATTTCCGCTTACTCGCACCATATTCAAAATCTCTTATATTATTTAAAATCATCGGGATAATTGTAGTTGGCTTTTCACTCCAGCGCGTTTTCGTAATGTCGATTTCTCCGCTACATCTCATTCCGTATTTATTTAGAAAAGTTAGAATGGCATCTCGAGCTTCTTCTCCACCTTTAAACTGAACTATTTCATCCAAAAAGTTCTCATTTTCTACATGTTGTAAATACGTAATAACTTCTGGATATGACCGAATCACATCAGCGACATCCATTAATGCTAAACCCATTTCAGATGTAATATTATTTTGTACCGATTGAGAAAGCGTGTCTGCTGCATTTTTTTCGCCTAGCCATTGCTCCATTTTTTCATTCATCCATGCTGAAGCATTCATTCCTGCCATAATAACAGCGATACTTTGCGGGTTAAATAATACTTTTTTTAATTGCTGGATGTCTTCCAAAATAAAATTAAGTACATCCACCCCTGATTTCATTTGCATGTTTCGTTTTAACTCTTTGATTGATGCTTCACTATTCTGTATTAAATTCGTAACGATTGCCGGATTATTTTCGATTTCTGGTTGCGAATTTGCAAGTTGCTTATTTTTACTAACAATCTTTTCTTTTTCATCATCCGGCAACAATGTAATAAAATTATCTCGCTCGATTATAGTCGTTAATGCATCTCTTACGAGTGGATCTGATTTTCCTAAAGTGTTTATTAAGTAATTTCTGCTAGCAGGTGAAGCTAATTGTTGCGTAGCATCAACAAACAGCCGTCCTCCCGCTTTACGCATAGGAGCATTAGTCGTTAACAGGAAAAAAGATAACCCAAGTGGTTTCATCGCATCAGTCATCATTTGTTGATGGCCAACTGATATATATACATGATTTCCCCCATCATTTTCTTCAGGAATTGGATATAAAGTCGTAATGGGGCGACTTTGGACAATATAAAATGTATTATGGGCTAAACACCATTCAATATCTTGCGGACAACCAAAATAAGCTTCAATCTGTCTTCCGATACTTGCTAGTTGTAAAATTTGTTGTTCAGACAATGTTTGAAGTTTTTGCTGATTAGGAGCAATTTTCTTTCTCTCTGTTCCGCCTTCTTTTCGTCCATAGATGGCTAATTTTTTCGTTGCGATGACCTTTTCGACGATTTCATCTTCTTTTACCTTATAATTATCGGCAGAAACCAATCCAGATACTAGCGCCTCGCCAAGTCCAAAGCTGGCATCGATTGACAACACCTTCCTATTCGAAGTAATCGGATCCGCAGTAAATAAAATCCCTGAAGCCTCAGGGAAAACCATTTTTTGAATGACAACACATATAGAAACTTGATTATGTTCAAAACCATTTTGCATGCGGTACGTAACTGCTCGCTCTGTAAATAAAGACGCCCAGCACTTTCTTACATGCTGTAAAATCGCTTCTTCTCCAATAATATTTAAATACGTATCTTGTTGACCTGCAAATGAAGCATGCGGTAAATCTTCAGCCGTAGCACTCGAACGCACGGCATACGCATGTTCATTTCCAAAACGCGAGAGATAATGAGCTACTGCTTCCACTACATCAGTAGGGATTTCTACTGCCATAATGACTTCTCTAATCTTCTTACTCATTTCACCAATTTGAGCACGCTCTTCCATTTTCAACTTTGTTAGCTGCTGCAACAAAGTTTGAAGCTCTTCATTTTGCTCGATAGCCTTTTCATATCCTACCGTTGTAACACAAAAACCTTCGGGTACTTGTATACCTTGAATGTTTGTTAACTCCCCTAAATTCAATCCTTTTCCACCGACGAGAAAAAGCTGCGTTTTTTCTATTTCCTGAAAATCGAGAACGAAAGAACTCATATAACATCTCTCCTTACTTTGCATGTGTACTTGATTGTAACAGTAGTAAATGAGAAGAAACAGTCTATTTCGAACTTGATTTACATGATATAATTAAGTTAGGAAGAGATTAAAAAATGCCCCAGTTGCATAATGAAGTAACTGGGGCTCCTTATTTCCGCTCAATTTTAAATTATAATTTATTCACAACTAACTTCAATGTACTTCTGTTTTTCTCCTTTTTTATAACACGCCATTAATTATCACACACAATTCTTACCTCGACAAATAGTATATAACTCGAAATACGCTTTAGTTTAACCTCCTGTGAGCCTTTTCACAGGAGGTTTTATACATACATATATTATTTATAATGAATTAGTTCTCCCACTTTCCAAAAAAAGGATGATTGTATTGGAAATGAAAAAACTTCAAGGAATTTATGATGATGTTATTAGTTTAGGGGAAAATTGTTATACCGCTATTCATCTAAAAAAATATAGGCTGCGGAAATATTCAGGTCCTCTAGATTGGTTTGAATCACCGAATCTTTCTTCTATCAACACATTATTGAAAAATAATTTTATAGACTTTATGGATTTAAAAAACATGCACGCAATGCAGGAACAAAATATTGTGTTTAATGATGGTGTGATACAACCTGTTTTTTCTCATATTATAAAAGACACAAAATATAACGTAACATCTTATCATGATTTCCCTGTTGTTCCAAATGAAGATTGGTTCATCACATACCATGATTTTAAACAAAAATTAGATCGAAGAATTGATAACTTTTACGAAAAAATTCATCATTCACAATCCATTTTATTTGTTAGATGGGGCGGAAACTTGACTGAAGCACTAGAATTACAAACCGTTTTATCAAATATTGTTAAAAATAATTTTAAGATTCTTTTACTCTATCCAACAGGACTTGAAAATGAAATAAACGAATTAGAATGGGGGCTTGATCATGTTTTCCCTATTCAAGTTTCAAGTAATTATCAAAATAAAAGAACTTGGTATATCCTCTTAAAAGATATACACTTAAACTCAAAATAATAGTAGAAACTACGACTTTACAATCAATATTTTTTGTTTGCACTTTATATAAATTGATATGTCTCCATCTTAATTCTAGGAGTAAATTATTGCTTTTTTAATCCCCCCACTCATTCTTTTCTCAAATCCTCCAAAATGGATTTGAGAAATTAGGGAACTATAATGTCGTATGAACATATAGTAAGGGGGATAAAAAGTGGACAATGAGATGAATTACGGAAGTGATTACAAATTTATTCCAGCAACTTCAATTGAAAGTGGTCATGGCATCGAAGTATTGCCTGATTTGTTTTGCTACACGATTCAAATCGTCAACATATGTTTTGTTGGGAATCCGCATACCGATGATTTTGTTTTAGTTGACGCTGGAATGCCTAAATGTGCAAATGAAATTATCTCTATCGCTGAGGATCGATTTGGTACCAATAGTCGCCCAAAAGCAATTATTTTAACTCACGGCCATTTTGATCATGTTGGAGGAATAATTGAACTCATTAAATATTGGGATGTTCCAGTCTATGCCCATCAAATGGAGATACCGTTTTTGACTGGACAACAAAGCTATCCTGAACCAGATCCAACAGTTGAAGGTGGTATGGTAGCGAAAATGTCTCCCCTGTTCCCTAATGAACCGATTGATTTAGGAAATAGCGTAAAAGCACTACCTACCGATGGAACTGTTCCCCATATGCCAGAGTTTAGATGGATTCATACATCAGGGCATACTCCTGGGCATATTTCATTATTCAGAGAGAAAGACCGAACTTTAATTGCTGGGGACGCTTTTGTTACAGTGAAACAGGAGTATCTGTATAAAGTAATAACTCAAGAACAGGAAATAAGCGGTCCGCCTCGTTATTTAACAACAGACTGGAAAGCAGCTAAAGAATCAGTCATTAAATTAGAAGAATTAAAGCCTCTAGTCGCTATTACTGGACATGGGATACCAATGTCAGGTGAATTGCTATCAACAAGCCTCAAAACACTGGTTCAAGAATTTGATAAAATTGCTGTACCTGATTACGGAAAATATATAGATAAAAAGATGCATTAAATGCGGAAATACTTTGTTTATTTTTATATTAATGAATCAAAACACCAACGAATATTAAGTTTAATATGAAAAAACACTGTACTTAGGCAACATCTCTATTATAAGAATGGAACTACCCTTTATGAATAAAGCTCGATATTCCGCAAATACTATCCATAGTATAAGCCTGCTTCTTACCCAGGTTGTACTTCTTACCATTAAAGGTTGATTAAAGTGGGTTACGCTATATAGCATAACCCGTTTTTAATGAAATCTTTTATTCCATATACGTTTAAACAATGGAGGAAAATAATGAAACATATTGTTGCTTTATTAATTAAATACACAGCGATAACTGCAGTATTACTTATCGTACTTGGTATCTTTCAAGGCATTTCCATTCCTAGAGTATTACTCATTTCTCTTTTCTTAACAGGAGCTGCCTATTTAATTGGCGATCTCTTCATTTTGCCTAAATACGGAAATATGATTGCTACAATGGCAGATTTTGGCTTAACCTTCTTCGGAATTTGGCTTTTAACATCCTTATTTACTAATTTAGATGCTACTCGTAATATTGGATTTTCTTCATTTATGGCCACATTAATTATTGGCGGAATAGAGGTTTTCTTCCACATTTATATGAAGAGGTTAGTACTGCATAACGACGATGAATTAAGAAATCACAATCATATTCGCCATGATAAATATGCTATGGAAATGTCAGATGAATATATGGATTCTTCCACAATAAATAAATCCAAGCTTGAGGATACATCTAAAAAATAAAAAAGTGGCCAACGCCACTTTTTTATTTTTGTTTATTAAGCTTGATCAGAATTTCTTACATGTAACGGAGGTGGTACTACCCACCCTTTTTTCTTACTTAAACGCAGCAAAGTTACACCTGCTTGCGCCTTTTTCATATGAAATTGTCCGAATAGCATGCCTACATCTTCTCGAAGACATTTTCCCATCACTTGACTACATGTCACAAGTCCAGCTGCTAATCCTGTAGCAACAGCTGCTGCTATTTCAACATCATTAATACGTGCCCCTGGGGGAATGTCTTCGATAGATGCAACTGGTCGTTCTGGAGGAGCAGGTGGTAAAGCTACGCCATTAACCTTTAAAAGAGTTTTTAACTCTTCTATCTCCGAATTCATATCATTTTCAATTAAGCCTTCTAAAAACTTCTTCAAATCTTCATCACCTGTATGATTCATAAACACTTGATGGCTTGCAATTGCACCTTGTGCAGCTAAAAGATAACTCCAAATATCAAATACTTCTCCGTAATGTAACGGTTCATTTTGAGGATTTCCACTTAAAATACCCATCTTTAAATTCCTCCCTTTCGAAAATATCATAATAAATATTGATTTCAATATTGAAACCAAATTTTCAAGTATGCTTTTTCCTGCAAAAGATTTTCTACTATGCATGGAAAACACCTTTCCAACACTGTGTGTTTATTGTTTAGGAAAGTAGTTTACAAATCAAATACTCAAAGATTATGAAAGAAGATTATCGATAATCTTTGAGTGAGAATTCATTTACTATAAGGGTTTGTTTTTATACATATACAAAAGAAATTGATTTACATACCTGCTATATTGTATGCCCATTTACTTAGCGGTTAGCTCTACCACCAAGTTGTTGTTCAGCCATTGCTACTAAACGTTTTGTAATTTCACCACCAACAGATCCGTTTGAACGAGCTGTTGTATCTGCACCAAGTTGTACACCAAACTCTTGTGCAATTTCATATTTCATTTGATCAAGAGCCTGTTCAGCGCCTCGAACTAATAATTCATTACGATTTCCACTATTATTGTTTGCCATATTATTTCACCTCCGATGTTTTTAATATGTTACAAATTATGAAATAATAATTATCCTTTTTATGGAAATTTTATTGTGAATAAATATTGAGTTTCTTCTTAAAATAGAGCAAAAGACATAAGAAAGAAGAGTTGCTATAACGTACTTTCATAACAACAATATGTGTAAATTTCTCTTTACTAAAGATTTCTGTTTTGCCAAGAGATACATATAAATTATGAAAAATGATTTCTAAGGAGATATGAGATGAAAGCTGTAACCTATCAAGGACCAAACCAAGTACAAGTTAAACAAGTTGATGATGCAAAGTTAGAGAAAAAAGATGATATTATTGTAAGGATTACTTCAACCGCTATTTGCGGTTCTGATTTACATTTATATCAAGGTAACATGCCCTTACCTCAAGGATACATTATCGGCCATGAACCAATGGGAATCGTTGAAGAAGTCGGGCCAGATGTCACTAAAGTGAAAAAAGGCGATCGTGTTGTCATCCCCTTCAACGTTTCTTGTGGACATTGTTTCTATTGCCAACATGAAATGGAAAGTCAATGTGATAACTCAAACCCTCATTACGATTCTGGTGGATACTTTGGTTATACAGAGAAATTTGGTAATCATCCAGGAGGACAAGCAGAATATTTAAAAGTTCCATTTGGTAATTTTACTCCATTTGTTATACCGGAATCATGCGAACTTGAAGATGAATCCCTACTATTTCTATCAGATGTTTTACCAACAGCCTATTGGAGTGTAATAAACGCAGGCGTTAAGCCAGGTGATACTGTTATCGTCCTTGGTTGTGGACCTGTTGGATTAATGACACAAAAATTCGCTTGGATGCAAGGTGCTAAACGTGTAATTGCAGTGGATTACTTAGATTATCGGATGAATTATGCAAAAAAGATTAACAATGTTGAGGTATTTGAGTTTACAAAATTCCCCGATATGGGAGAACATTTAAAGGAAATTACACATGGCGGTGCTGATGTAGTTATTGATTGTGTGGGGATGGATGGAAAAAAATCGCCTCTAGAATTTCTGGAACAAAAATTAAAATTACAAGGTGGAACTCTCGGTCCTATTCAAATCGCTACGAAAGCCGTAAGAAAATATGGAACGGTTCAAATGACCGGCGTTTATGGTGGCAATTATAACGCCTTTCCACTCGGTGCATTTTGGGTTAGAAATATTAATCTTAAAATGGGACAAGCACCTGTCATTCATTTTATGCCGGAACTATTTGAAAAAATAACAAATAAAGAATTTGATCCAAAAGAGATTATTACACACAAAATTCCCCTTGAAGAAGCGAGTTATGGTTATCAGATTTTTAATAATCGTGAAGACGACTGTATAAAAGTCATTCTGAAGCCTTAAAGCTACAATTCATTATTCTTAATGAAAAGATAAGATTACATTTCGTAATCTTATCTTTTTTTATTAAATGCTAAGTATCTATCCCCTATTTTCATCTCACATCTAAAATAGTTATTTTCAAAAACTTTGCATTTTGAGGTAATAAATAATTGGTAAAAACATGAATTAAAGTATTAAGTAACCAAATAGCGGACACGATAACAATGTTAACTAACTTAAAAGTGATGTTGATTATATTGCTGCTCCTCTTAATTTTGTTTCTATGAACTATTAAACGCCACTGTTACTTACTTATAATCTCCCTACCTCTATTCACATATAAAATCCCTATATTGTAAACAAAGAGGAGGGACTTGTCCCCCCTCTTCTTTTAATTTTTCTTTAAAAGAGTTGCTCCTGCAATCCCTGGGTGTGTCATTTCGAATGGATCTAGAATTAACTCTAAGTCCTCTTGTGACAATACACCATTTTTCACACAAAGTTCTCGAACAGATTGCCCTGTCGCGATTGCTTCTTTCGCAACGCGAGCTGCTGCTTCATAACCGATATGAGGGTTCACGGCTGTAATAATTCCTACACTTTTCTCAACATACTCTTTTAAGCGATCTTCATTCGCTTCAATTCCTTTTAAGCAATTATCTGTAAAGGCACGGAAACCGTTATTCATAATGCTAATCGATTGCAGTAAGTTGAAAACAAGTACTGGTTCCATAACGTTTAATTCTAATTGTCCTGCTTCTGAAGCAAGGCAAATTGTATGGTCATTACCAATTACTTGGAACGCAATTTGATTAATTACCTCTGGCATAACAGGGTTTACTTTCCCTGGCATAATAGATGAACCTGGTTGACGAGCAGGCAGCATAATTTCTGCTAAACCAACACGTGGACCCGATGCCATTAAGCGAAGGTCATTCGCAATTTTAGACATATTCATCATACATACTTTCAGTGCTGCAGATACTTCAGTATAAGCATCCGTATTTTGCGTCGCATCTACTAAATCTTCTGCACCAACAAGCGGTAATTCACTAATTGCAGCTAAATGTTTTACAACTGCTTCAATATATTCTGGATCTGCATTTAAGCCTGTACCAACTGCAGTTGCCCCCATATTTACTTCATATAAATGTTGACGCGATTGTTGAATTCGTTTCATATCACGTTCAAGTACGCGAGAGTATGCTTTAAATTCTTGTCCAAGACGGATTGGCACCGCATCTTGTAAATGTGTACGACCCATTTTAATCACATGATCAAACTGTTCTGCTTTTAATTCAAATACATCATGCATATAACCCATCGTTTGTAATAAGCCTTCTAATGCATTTAACGTTGCGATATGAATCGCCGTTGGGAATGCATCGTTTGTTGATTGCGCCATGTTTACATGACTATTTGGACTAATATAATGATAGTCTCCTTTTTCCATCCCTAATAATTCAAGAGCACGATTGGCAATGACTTCATTTGCATTCATGTTCATTGAAGTACCCGCTCCGCCTTGGATTGGATCTACGATGAAATGATCATGCCATTTTCCATCAAGAATTTCTTGAGCAGCTTCTGCGATCGCGCCGCCCTTGTTCAATTCCAATCTTCCTACATCTGTATTCGCAAGCGCTGCAGCTTTTTTTACAATTGCGAACGCTCTAATTAAACTTTCATGAATTTTATACCCTGTAATCGGGAAATTTTCAACAGCGCGTAAAGTCTGAATTCCGTAATATGCCTCAATAGGTAATTCCTTTCCTCCCAAAAAATCATTCTCCACTCGCACGTTCTTGTTTGTCATTGCCATTTTAATTTCTCCCCCATATTAAATGTAAAACCTAAATAAATCATATGAAGTCATTACCAATCCTTATCAGATTTTATTGTTAAATCGTAGGCTAAAGGCTCTTCAATAATTTTTTTAATCTCTTCTAATTTATTAGTTTTCCCAAGCGCCCACATCAATTTTGCTATGATGGCTTCCGTATTCATATCTCCAGACAATATTACTTGATGTTGCGCCACTTTCCGTCCTACTTCATAGAGAAGTATGTCTTCTCCTTCTTCCAGGCATTGAGTAGTAATCACTACAGCAATCCCCATTTCAGTCAACTCTTGAATTTTCGAAAGCAAGTTCCTTCCTTCAAAAGGTAATCCACCGTTTCCAAAACTTTCAATAATAATCCCTTTATACAAATCTTTTAAACAATCAAATACCTCAGGCTTTGTACCTGGATACAATTTCATAAGAAAAACATCCGTACATAAATCAGTATTTATTGAAAGTTCACTATGTGAGGAAGTTGGCTTCCAATGATATTTCACTTCATCTTCATTTACCTCAGCAACATATGGATAATTCACACTTTCAAATGCATCATAACTTTTTGTTCGCATTTTAACTGCTCTCGTCCCAATAATCACCCTACTATCAAAAACAATAAACACACCGCCAACATCCTCACAGGCAAACCTAAGAGCATCAGCTACATTTTTCTTTGCGTCTGTCTTTTTAAAACTAATAGGTACTTGTGAACCTGTTAAAACAACTGGTTTTCTTAAACCTTGCAGCATATAAGATAACGCAGAAGATGTATAAGCTAACGTATCCGTTCCATGTGTAATCACAAACCCGTCATAGTCATCATAGTGATTAAAAACAGCATTAGCTATTTCTTTCCAGTGCTCAGGTTGCATATTGGTACTATCAATATTCATTAAGATTTTGCAATCTATTTCTAAGTTTCGAGAAGACTTCGAAAAATAATTCAATAATTCCTCAGCGGACAATCCTGGAACAAGCCCCTCATTCCCCTCCACAGATGCAATTGTCCCACCAGTTGCAAGTAATAAAATTTTCTTCATACACAACCCCTCCATAAAATAAACAACGATATATCGTTCGCGTAATGCGTATTTATATTTATCATTATAGAACTTAATTTGAATTAATCAAGATTTTGTATTCAATACGCGTACTTTTTTTCTATTCTTGATTCTTTTTCTATGTTATAATTAATTTAATAAAATTAGATGGGGTATGAGACGAATGCTGGAACGTTTATCTAAATTAAGAAAAAATCAAAAATGGTCCTTACAAGAGACAGCAGATCGACTTGGGATTGCGAAAAGCACCTATGCCGGGTATGAAAATGGTTATAGATTACCTTCATTACAATCTTTATCAAAAATAGCCGATTTATTTGATACATCTGTAGATTATATATTAGGTCGAATTGAACATTCACATCAAAACAAAGATGTAATTGATATTACAAGACTCCTAAACGATCCAGATCCAACACTTTTAATAGATGGAGAAGCACTGTCAACAGAAGAGATAATAGATTTTATTGCTTTTGTGAGAAGTAAACGAGAACTAAGTTCCAAGAGAATAGAAAATATTGAACCAACATGTAAAAGTTGATTCAATAAAAAACGAAGACACTGTACTCTTTAAACTTAGAAATACTTAGACAATTAATTTGCAAACGGTTTATATAATGAATTCTTAGCAACTGGCCTCATTCTGGGACTTATACTTGGAAACAATCCCATTGGTTATATGATTCAATTATTTTTCATCATTTGTGTAGTGATAGCAGCTATTTTCGGAGGTTTCACATCCAATAAATCAATTATCATGAAACAAGGATTTCTCGCTATTTTAGCGTTGCTTGCCCTTTTATCTGTCATATAGAACTAAAGCTTTTCAATAAAGGAACTCACTTTTGAAGAATACGCCATTCTTTCTGTAAATTTATAAGAAAGAATGGCGTTTTTGTATGTCTATTTCTGTATCGAAAGAATTTGAAAGTATAACAGAATTCAAACAAGAATTAGCAAAGTATATAAAGTACTATAATCATGAAAGAATCAAGGAAAAATAAAAGGAAATGAATCCAGTATTGTACTAGGCTCATTCCCTAGAGGCTACTTAATAAACCGACCTTTCTAACTTTCGGGGCACAGTCTAGTTGAAGTGCTACAAGCAACGAATTTACTATTTTAAAGTTAAGTGTTTAACCTTGAAGTACTTAAATTCTTTTTTCCAGACAAAGCATACATTATATCTTGATGCTTTATTGTCCTCTTATAATTATGTGGTATCGGAAATTTGTTTCGGTGTTCTTTTATTATAATTATGATTACTATAAGTGATAAAGCTACAGGTATAAAAACGATTAACAAAGCATCTTAATGTTTATGAAATTCTTTGTTAATCGTTTCTCTTCTCCCTAATCTCCTGCGAGACTATATTTTTTTGTTGAAATTTACCATATCTTATTTGATTTATTCTGTAACACCAGATTGGGTTACTTTTACATCAGCTGTTACACGAAAACGTAAATGTTTATAGGATTCTTCCCATTCTTGACTGTTCCATTTTCTTACGTGAGTTCTACCAAGCTTTCTAAGTCCTATAGGATCTGTGTCTTTTTTAATAAATCTCTTTATCAATGTAGTTGCTTTTTTTTCTATTTCTTTTTCCATAATTTTTTCTAATTTTTTTATTTCTTTAGGATTATCTAGATTTTTTGTTTTTGTAAATTCTTGAATTTCAGCTTTAACTTGAATATGAGCATTTACGAATGGATGCTTACTATTCCCTTCCATCTTATATTTTGTTCTAGCCTTTATATTCTCTATCGTGGCGTACGTATTTGAAGAACCAGGTAGCTTGAATTGGTATGTACCTTGTTTAAAATTATCTGTCAACAATTTAAATACAAATAAATCTTTAGGATTCACTTTATCAACCATTTTACATCTTTTAAAAAGTGCTATTCCATCTAACTCCAACACGTTACCTTTTTTAGATATCATCGGTAAATATGAATCTCTCGCATCATCATTAAGTTGGTTTAAAAACATAAAAAAATTTGTTTTTGGTTGCGTTCCATTGTCCATATTTTGCTCCAGTAAAGAGGATAGATAGGAAGCAATTTCTTTTTCTTTAGAATAGTTCCCCTTTAATAATGATTCCCCTTTTACATTTGTAATTGCTAAATAAATTGCATTTCCTACACTAGGATTTCGATTCAAAGTCTCTAAAATTTCCTGCATTCCCTTTTCAATTATTTTTTCATTAAATATAATAACACGCAATTGCCCCAACTCTAGAGGTCCAGAAGACTTTTCGGATGCTCTTGCAAGAACTTCTCTACCAGTCTGGCCTGATGCTGAATAGATTTTCGTTTCACCTTCCCCGCCTCCTTTATAAGCTGAAATCGCAAAGGTTCCTTTTAGCTTACCTTTTGCTTCGGTATCATATGCCGCAACTTGAACTAAGTCAATGTCATCCACAATTTTCGTTTTAGCACAACCTATTAAGAAGACACTTACTATAAGGAAAAGTATCCATCGCTTCATGTTTATCTCCTTAACTTTATTTTGGCGGTTTGAATTAGCCATAATATAGGTAGGTATACATATATATATACAAAGCCAATTTGACCTGTCCAAGTATTTAATAAGTTAATTTTATTACGGTTATTCAAGAAAAATGATAAAACAAAGATGAACAGGATGATAACTGGCAAAACATATTTTTGCTTTATTCCCAGTGCCTCTTTTATACCACGACTTACTCCCCATAATGTAAAGGAAACGTTAGGTAATATAAAAAAAGCCCAAACAGAAACAATAATGTATTCAAACCGCTCTATAAAGGGAAATTGTATAATTTTAATCATGCTTAAATATGCCCATATCGCGCTCGCTAGTTGTTTTTCACTAAAAAACGCAAGAGTTAAAATCATAAGGTATGTGTAGACAATAGTCGTTACTAAATTTGCATAGTGCGCATATTTTTGAGAGGTTCTTGCCTTTTTAATAAATGGGTAGTACAACAATAACATTTCAAATCCAAAAAAACTAAACATATTTCCTTTCATTCCTTTCATGATTTCTAGGAATGAATGCTGTGCAATTGGAAATAAATTCTGAAAATCTGCATACTGCAAAGGATAAAAAAATGTGAAGATTAGAATGCTTGGGATAACGATTCCAAAGAAGCCAATTCCGGCAACTACACGAAATCCTCCAGTCACAATGTAATAACATAGACCCAAAAAAGCCCCTGCTATAATCCAAGATGAAATAGAAGGAAACATCCAAACATGTACTACTTCGATATAAGTATGTAGTGTTGTTGCACCTAACAATATAATATAGGATAAAAAAATGAAGTTAAGCAATCCACCAATCCATTTTCCAAGTACGTCTTGATTGATTGCAATGATATCTCCATTACCCTGATTTAAAATCTGATATATGATCCAAATCATAAGATTAACAGATATTCCAAAAAGCAGCGTACTAATCCACGCATCATTTCCAACTAATTTTGCACTAATCCTTTCAAAACCAAGCATACCAACCCCCATCTGTATAGTAATAATTAAAAAAAACACCATATATGGAGAGACTTGATACTCAATTGGGATCTGTTTCATAATGCTCCTCCCTGTTAATTTCAATCATCAAAATCATTTCGTGATTTGATTTTATTTTTCTCTACCTCTTCTGGATTAAAACGAAAACGCTGTTTAGATCTTGAAAAAATAGGACGTCGAAACATCGCTGAGATCGGCAAACGGATAATGCTGTCTTTCCAATCTGTAGGGCGTGTAGGATAAAAAGGAAACAAATAAGGACGTCTTAATGATTCTGTACGTAATAAACGTGCTAAAAGCAAAGAGCTTGTTAAAACAATTCCTAATAAACCCAACAGGTGTGCAGATATTATAAAAGGAAAACGAATTACTCGAATTGTATTACCAATTCGATATATTGGTGCTGTAAATGAGCTAAGCGCTGAAAGTGCAACAATAATAATAAGTACATTACTTGTAAGACTTGCCTCTACAGATGCCTGTCCAATTACAATACCACCTACTATACCGACAGTTAGACCCACTTTAGTTGGTAAACGTGCCCCCGCTTCTCTCAGTAATTCAATCGTTATTTCTAAAAAAAGCGCTTCAATTAATGGAGGAAAAGGTACTTTACTTCTCGATATGATTAACGTTTCAAGAAGTTCTTTTGGAATAAGCTCGTAATGATATGTTAAGATTGCAACATATAATGGAGTCGTTAAGACAGAAAACATAAAAGCAAAAAGCCTTAATAGACGAAAAAAAGAGGCAATAATCCAAGGCATGGTGTAATCTTCTGTCGTAGAAAAAAAGTCAATTAATGTTGTTGGAAGAGTGATTGCATAAGGTGAGCCATCTACAAAAAGTGCAATTTTCCCTTCTGCCAATACAGCAGCTACACGGTCTGGTCGTTCTGTATTCAAAAATTGAGGAAATATAGAATTCGGGTTGTCTGCAATTAACTGCATCAAATACGTGCTATCCAAAACGTGGTCTGTTTTTATTAGACTCACCCGTTTTATAATTTCTTGTAGATTTTGATCATTTACAATTCCCTCAATATATACAATCGCAACGGTTGTGTTAGATAGAGAGCCTACTTTCAATTCCTTCATTTGTAAATAAGGTGTTGGAAGCTTTCTACGTACTAAATTTAAGTTTACATCTAAATCTTCAACAAACGCGATTTGTGGACCCACGATATTGTATTCAATTTCAGCTTTTGTAATATCTCTTTTTTCTTTCTTTGCCACATTGATTAACAAGCCATTTAATTTATCTGTATCGAACTGAATAAGTATATAGCCGTTTAAAATACTATCCTGAATATCTTCCATTTGATTTGTTATTTTTGAATTTTCAAAGGGTAAGACAGACCGAATATCTTGTAATGAATCGAAGCTCTTCTCTTTTATATAAGTTAAAACCTCTTCATGAAATATATTTACATCGATTAAGGTTCTAAAATATGAAATGACTATAGAGGATTTGTTTGAAGCGATCTCCAACGTTATAAAATCTTTAGATTTTTTTAGTAATTGCATTAATTCCTGCAAAGATTTTATAGAGTGAACAGGTACTTTTTCATGTGGTTTCAATTGATAATACCCTTCCTTTCAAAAAGAACCTATATATAGTTTTTAGAAATTTCTATTTTAAAAATGAGGGATATTTATATGTCAATATGCTCATTAAAAATAATACCTTTTTAACTAACTTAACCAAAATTAGTTAAAAAATGTATTACAAGTAAAAATTTGAAATGTCCCCAAGAAAAATTACAATATTAAAAACATCCTTTCTTTTGGTTCTAAAGAAAGGATGTTTTTATAACAGGCTTTTTCAAGTGTCTATTCTATAGGGTACATTTACCAGTGTTCTTCTCTTTATTATTTCATTAAGTAACATTGGCATTACATTCTGTATGGTTTCTTAAAAAATTTCAGTAAGAGAATATCTTAATTTTGAAGTGTACAAATAGGGAGAGTGACTTCAACTGTAGTCCCCTTATTCACTTCACTCTCAATAAATACCTTCCCCTGATGTGTTTCAATGATTTTATAACAGATCATTAACCCTAAGCCAATCCCCTCTTCTTTAATACTATAAAAAGGTTCTCCGAGGTATGGTATACGTTCTTTTGGAATCCCACACCCTTGATCGATAAAACGAATACTTACTTGATTATTATCAAGTATATTTAATTGAATCAGAATTTCTCCTCCCATCGGCATAGATTCAATTGCATTTTTTAATATATTAACAAATACTTGCTTTAATTGATTTCCTTCACATGAAATCAATGGAATACCAGGGTTAAGATCGATTCTAATTTTTATATTATTCATCATTGCTTGAGGTTGTAGTAGCATTAAAACTTGATCCATTAGCACACTAATATCATTAGGTTTTATTTTTACCACCTGTGGTTTGGCTACCGCCATAAATTCAGTTGTTATGCTCTCTATACGCTCAATCTCTGATGATACTATATTTATATAACCTTGATTATTTTCATTTTCCGTTGATTTTAGTAATTGCATGAACCCTTTCATTGCAGTTAATGGATTATTAATCTCATGAGCCATTACAGTCGCTAATTGTCCTACAACAGCAAGTTTTTCAGATTTTCGTAATAATTCTTCTGTTTTTAGCCGTTCAGTGATATCACGAGAAATACTTAGGAAAACTTTTTTACCATTTAAGTTAAAAACACGAACACTAAACTCAGTTGTTATTACTTTTCCTGTTGGAAAAACATATTCATCTTGCAAAGTGAAGGAAGTTTGTCCCTTTTTAATTTTTTCTAATAACCTTACGATTATTTGAGAATCTTGTGGTACTATATTTGAAAATGATAATGAGAGCAACTCTTCTCTACTATATCCAAATCTTCTACACCCAACAGGGTTTACCTCAATAAATCGACTTGGAGCATTATCTTCATTCAGCTCTACTACATATACCGCATCAGTTGCTTGTTCAATTAGTGCACGGTACTTCATTTCACTATCTCTTAATTGCTGGTGTAATCGATGTCGTTCTCTTTCTGCTTGTTTTCTTTCAGAGATGTCTCTACATATTGCTGATAAAGCTATCACATTTCCTCTTACATCTAGTATAGGAGAAACTGTCAGACTGACATCAAGAAGACTCCCATCGCTCCTTTGTCTAACAGTTTCTAATCTAGTAACCACAGATTCACCTGTTAGAATTTTCTGAATATTTTTAAGTGATTCTTCCATTAAAAAATCTGGTACACAAGGTAATCTCTTACCTATGATTTCTTGTGATGACCACCCAAATATCTTTTCATAAGCTTTATTGGCTTGTAAAATATGCCCTTCTCGATCAGAAATGGTAATAGCATCTAGATTGTGCTTTATAAATGATTCCAATAATTCTTTGGTAGCGCTTAATTCTGATTCTACCTTTTTCCTTTCGGTTATATCAACTGTAGAACCAACAACTTCAATAACTTGTCCATTTCGTTTAATCGGCCTAAGCGCAATAAGAATAATAGTTTTATCATTTGGCCAAGGTAATTCAAATATAATTTCTTTTCCTTCCCATGCCTGAAGATAGTACTTCATCAATTGTGGAACTAAATGTGGAGGAACAATAGAAGCATCAATAGTACGTAAGCTTTTTCCTACCACCTGTTCAGAATAAAATCCGTTTTGATAATAAAACTGTCCATCACATAAAGTGTGTATAAAGTGCTTACCCACTTTTTTAAATTTAAAAATTCCTCCTTGAAGCTCATGTACGGTATCTGCAAGTTCTTGCTTCGATTTTTTTAATTCTCGATTCATTTTAGATAAGTCCTGTGTTAAATAATACAATCTCTGGTAGGCTTCCATAAGAAATAGCCCAATTAAA
The DNA here is from genome assembly GCF_038005805.1 of Bacillus sp. FSL R9-9497. NCBI lineage: Bacteria > Bacillati > Bacillota > Bacilli > Caryophanales > Bacillaceae > Bacillus > Bacillus sp. FSL R9-9497. The sequence continues at coordinate 3,013,745 of NZ_JBBOTY010000001.1, forward strand.
AGTCCTAACGCTATATATAATAAGCCTCCTGTGTAAAGTAATGTAGTATTAAATAATACGCCAACTAACCACTTTATTCCAATAAAAACAGAAAAATATAACGATGCACTTTTAAAAGGATGTAGTTTTTTAAAATAAGTTTTAAAGGTAGAAAATAGAATCCCCATACCTAAATAAGCAATCACAGGAGGTTCCCAGTACCCTCCTGTGTAAAAGATACGCATTACAATTATGCTAATTAACGTAATCCAACCAGCAATACGACCAAAGTAAATAAAAGATAGAATAAGAGGAACAACTCGAAGATCGTAGGAAAATCCCATGTATGGAAAAGAAAAGAACATTAACGTAACTGCAATAATCCCTCCATAGAGCTTTTCAAAATATCGACTAGAATTAATTGTAAACACTTGAATAAATATTGCTGCGCTAACTAGTAAAGAAAAAATAGAAAGGTTGATGAAATAATCTTTAATAATCATGTAATGTCCCTCCTTGCATTAAGTGTATTCGACAAAAAAGCTAAAAATCCTACAAATTGTATAAACAGTTCAAATGCATAAATTTTAAACTAGGATAAAATCTAGAAAAGTAAATAAGGGGCACAGCAGATGAGATATTTTAATAAAAAATAGTTCAAAAAAGATAATAGTAACCGTTGACTACTATTATCTTTTTTCTTTAAGTTATCGTAATACGTATGAAACTCTAAGGGACGTGGTATGTCATTTCATCAAACAATGATTATATGCTGAGTCATGAATATAGAAATTTCAGCAGTAATTTTTGAAAAATAACATAAAAAACAAAACTATCTTTGAAAATGGAAAAAATCTATATGAATGTCAACTAATCTATGTACAAAAACGTTCACTTAATTTTGCATAAAATCACTCCACTTAGGAAGCTAAGTAGTTCTTCAAGGTCGATAAGAACACCTGTAGATGCTTCAGGATAACTACATAATTGTATGGGTAATGTACTTGAAACCTTTCGGTAAAACCATACACATAATACAACTAACTCCTTGGTTCAATATTTACTTTTTCTTGAGCAAAATATTCTAGGATATAAGGAGATTTTTCGATTAACTTGGTGTCTAGTTTATTCTCCAGCTCCAATTACTTCGTTACTTTCAGATTCAGTTCATTATATTTTGTACTTTGTCTTTATACACAACATATTCTTTACCATCCACTACTGCTACTACCGCAAATTCATCATTTGGATTGAATGAAAGCCAATCAGCCCACATGTTAGTATTAGCCCCTCCACTCCACATATTATGAACAGTGTTTTTCGTTAAATTCATAACTTTATAAGACGCATTTGGCGCATTTGTTCCAGTCTTTATTTCAAAAGTGTATGCGTTATGAATTTTTTTATAAAAGTAGAAAACGTTTGATGGACGAAGCTGATTCAAAAAATCCTGTTCTTTTTTCTCTGCAATTTTTATCCCTTCTTGCAAAGTGACAACATCTGTTTTTAATGTTTTCCAACTGTTTTTCGCTGCATTCAAGCTAGGGGTTAAGAATTTATATTTATTTTGATCAGCTTTTTGATCAGCTTTATCAATATGTCCCAGTACACCCGAATATTGAGAATCTAAATCCTCCCATTGCGTAGACATATAAGTAAGAGCAGTGATAGCACTATCAAGCATACTATGCATATCACTAATATTATGAAATGCAACTCCAACTACACGATTCAATGTTATTTTATAATCTACAGTCTGACGCAATTTTGCTAATTCAGGTTCTAGCCAACCTAACTTACCTCTTGCATCACCTATCATTATGCCACCAGCAATCAAGGTTGGAATAAAGGGGATTTTCACCATGTCTAACCCCTTAGATTCTATGTCTTTCTGATATTTTACTTGTCCTAAAAGGTCCTCTAGACGCTTTTGGTCCGCCTCCACATCAGCACCTTGGTTTTTTAAAATCGATTGCAATGTCTCTTTATGACTTCCAAATGTTCTAACATCTTCTCCAATAGCATTTTTTAATTGAATTAATTCTTCTATTAATGCTTTTGCAGACTTTTGATTTTGTTGAATTCCTCCCTGTAAATCTGTAATCCCTTTTTTTAAAGTATCTCCATTTCCAGTATTGATCGCCTCTACTAATGTTTCATAATAATTTTCAAATTTTGTATCGTATTCTATAATGCCTGTCAATGTATCAAAAAGCTGTTTTTTTACTTGTGTATTCCATGTAACAGCATGTGCTCTTGCATTCTTTTGATCTTGTACAATTTTACTAGGTAAATCTGCATTTCCATTAATAGTTATTCCTTCAAAACTCACATCTGGATTATTAATTAGCAAATAAGAATATTCATTCATAGCTTTTGCAAATAAACCAGCATCTTGCAAAGCTTTTTTCATCTGTTCTTCATTTGCTGAAAGAGACATATTTTCAGTGTTCGTTTGTTCAATTTCAATTGCAAAAGTTTCTAGTGGTATGACTGCATAAGTAGTTGTTATAGTTAAAAACGCTGATACAGCGAGTAGTTTATTAGGGATTTTTTTCATCATTTCGTTTTCCTCCTATATAAGGTATGGTTTCAAGTTCTAATCTTATTAAAAAGCGATGTCTTTCAAAATGAGTTCTACATCTTTTATCAGTATCGTTTGAACTTTCTTTAGCAGCCTTCAAATCATTAAGTATTAAAGAAAATGTAGCTTCAAATTAACCGATTCTGTTGCAAATTTTAAAAAAGCAATTAAACTACAAGGTTATTTTTTATTCGAATCATACTTATATATAATTGAAAGGCGAAGTCTTTAATGAGACTCCGCCTTTCTGTTATATAAGGATTTATTAATTATTACTTTTCTGTTTAACAGTGTAATCATAGACTTTCTATGTTTTAGTTCACTTTACAACAGAATTAATATTTCCCTATTTTTGTGGAGTAACAGTTTCCACTTTTAATTCCTTTATTCCTTCTTTTAATGTAACAGCATCTGTTCGTAATGTTTTCCAACTGTCTTTCGCTGCATTTAAATTAGGTTTTAAGAATTTAAATTTATTTTGATCGGCTTTTTGAGCTGCATTCTCAATATGCCCTAGAACGCCCGAATATTGAGAATCTAAATCATGCCACTGCGTGGACATATAAGTAAGAGCGTTAATAGCATCATCAAGCGCCTTGTGCATTTCATTAATATTACTGTAAGCAACTCCAACTACACGATTTAAGGTTACTTTATAATCCACGGTCTGACGTAATTCTGCTAATAAAGGCTCTAACTTACCTAAATTATCCCTTGCTACTCCCACTATGATACCGCCAATTATTGGTAGACCCAAAATAGCGCCCTTCATTACATTAAACCCATCAGATTCTAATTGTTTATAATAGTTTACTGATCCTAATACTTCTTCTAGACGCTTTTGATCGGCATCAACATCTGCACCTTGATTTTTTAAAATTGACTGCAAGAGCTCTTTATTACTTCCAAATGCTCTAACATCGTGTCCAATAGAGTCTCTTAATTTAGTTAATTCTTCTATTAGTTGTTGTGCATACTTTTGATTTTGTTGAATTTCACCTCGTAAATCTGTAATCCCTTCTTTTAAAGTTTCTCCATCTCCTGTATTAATCGCCTCTATCATTGTTTCATAATAATTATCAAATGTTGTATCGTATTCAACAATACCATTCAATGTATCTAAAAGCTGTTTTTTTACTTTCGTATCCCAAGTAACGGCATGTGCCCTTGCATTCTTTTGATCTTGTACGATTCTACCAGGTAAATCTACATACCCATTAATGGTAATTCCCTCAAAATTCACATCAGGATTCTTAATTAACATATAAGAATAGGCATTCATAGATTTTGCAAATAATCCAGCCTTTTGCAAGGTCTCTTTCATTCTCACTTCATTTGCAGAAAGTGCTGTATCTTCATTGTTCGTTTGTTCAATTTCACTTGCAAAAGTTGTTACTGGTGAAACTACATTAGCAGTTGTAATAGTTAATAACGTCGATACAGCGAGTAATTTGTAAGGGATTTTTTTTATCATTTCATTTTCCTCCAATTTAGGTTTTAAATTTCAGTTCTACTCCTGTTTAAAAGCAATATCTTTTGAAATGAATTCTGCATCTTTATGAATATCATTCCAACTTTCTTTAGCGGCTTTTAAATCATCTGGTATTAAAGAGAATTTGTGGTCTTGCATAGAATCGATATTATCCAATAAATCTGTATAATTTGCACCCATTGTATTCCATTGCTTTTGAATATTTGTTAGAGACAATATCGCTTGATCTACAGTCTGATATAAATATGCCAATGTTTCTTTCGCGTTAGTAAGCGAAAGAACTGCTTGATTAGCACGATCTGCTTTCATACTTAATTCTCCGATTTTGTTAGAAATTTCATTATAGGAGTCCATATGCTTAGATGCTGTGACACCAGCCGCTGTTCCTAGACCAATACCAGCTGCACCAAGAGCCGAGAGTCCACCAACAACAGCCGGTGTTGCTGTACCGCCAGTTACAACAATAACTACCGCTCCTCCAATAGCTGCAATAACTAAAATAGCTGCTCCCAATCCACCACCAATTGACCATGCTAATACATCATCAAAATGTTTTTTCTGAGTAGAACGAAGTTGCTCAATTTCAGCTTGAAGTTGTGGAATCGTTGCCTGTTGACCTGCTAATATTGCAGTTAATCCACCTTTCCCATCTGGACCACCAACATTATTTTTAAAATCTGTAGAATTTTGATATAGTTTCCCTTTGAAGTCTTGTAGCATCTTAATCACATCTGTAACTTCTTTTGAATTTGTATTGATTGTAGTAATTAAATCATTTATACCCTCTTTTAGACCTGCCTTATCTTTCTTTTGTACAGTTTCTACTAATGTGTCGTAATAATTTTGAAATTGTTCATCGTAATTTACAATATTACGAGCAGTTTTTTGAATCTGTGGCTTCGCTGTATCTAACCAGTAATTCGCATTGATTCGTGACAGCTCTTGATTAAGGTGAATATTTTTGAGCAACTCTCCCCCCTCTGACCCTAAATCGATATTAGATAAATTTACATTTGGTTGCTTAATCATTGTTTTTGCATATAAATCCATTACTAGAATATGAGACCCTGTTTCAGCCAATGCTTTCTTCAGTCCTTCGGGGCCTAATGCATAATTGCCTACTTTTTGTTCTTGAGCGGTCGTTTCTTGTGCAAATGCATGAATAGTGTTACCGGTAGTAGCAGTTATAACAGTTGCTAATGTAGCTAAAGTTAGTACTTTGAATGGAAATTTTTTCATGACTATTCTCCTTCTTTCGCTAAATGCTTATAATCTTTATGAATTCCCCAAAAACGCAATATTAAAATTTATATACTTGTTCTTCAAGGTAACTTATTACATTTTTTAATTGTCTTAATGTATCTTTTTGAGACTGCTCGTTAGTTGTATCAACATTAGTAGATAATTTTGTAATGCTATTTTTTATTAGATTTAAATCTTCTTTATAGCGCTTTAGTAGATCAAGTTCTACATCTACTTGATTTGCAAACGTATGCAAATCATTTTGTGTAAGAAGAAGCATTGATTTTTGTAAATCAGCTATTGATAATTTCGTTGTTAAATCATATATTTTTTGATTTTGTTTCTCTAAATCATCTAAATATGCTCGCTGTTCTGCTGTTAATTTATTTACTTCAGCAAAAACGCCAAATGTTTTCTTAATCTTTTCGGTATCAATGGCTTTCATCAGGTCATACTCTTGTGTTTTTGCTGCGGCTGCGGCTGCTATTTCACCTTGTTTGCTTTTCTCAATTGCTTCACGAGCTGCTTTTTTTGCTGATTCAATCTCTAGAGCAGTTTTACCTTGTTCTGTCGCTTCTTGCGCCGCTTTTTTCTCCGCTTCTAGAATAGAGTTGTTAATTTCTTTTCCTTTGTTATACGCTGCCACCCCTGCTTGAGCAGCCGGTTCAATAATTTCTTTTGAAAGACTATAAACTTCTTTGAATATAGCAAATCCCTGCTCATTTAAAGCTCCTGGTATTAATGCAATTTGCTGTAAATCATTTTGAATTGCTTTTTTGGTATTTAATATTTCATTTTTTAACTGATCTATTTTTCCTGTTCCATCTGTACTTAGTATGCCTTGCGCAGTTGCCACATCAGTATCAAAATCTTTTAATTTTTTATCAAGCTGTAATTTAAGATCTGTTAATTCATTGATTTGTCGTTGCGCATTTTCTTGATTCGTCATAGCCATTTCTTGAAGTACTTCAAGTCTATCCGAAAACCCTTCTCTATCTTCTTTATTGTCTACAAACGATTTTAATGTCGGGTAATAACTATTAAATTTTGTTACAAATCCTTTACTTTTTGAATTTAATAGAATTAACTGTGGATAAAGTTCCGATGACCATTCCTTCATATCTTGTTTGATTAGGAATTGATTGGTATTTAAAGCTGGGACTTCCTCTAGCTGTACATTAGGACTCATTAAAGATTGATCAATATACGTTTGGACTAATTTAGAATGCGCACCTAATTTTCGTAATGATGAAGAAATATCCATGTTTTCTTGTTGAGTTTCTGCTTGAACGATTGGTGTTGCGAGAGTATTGATAGGAATAGTTGCTCCAGTTACAATGGATGTGACTAATAATCCTGTCATTATTTTAGTTTTCATTCCGTACACTCCTTTACCATTGTTTTTATAACTTAATTCATATAACTTGTACGACCGCTCTCTTTGTAAACTGAATAAGAAGGAGAAATCTTTCAGATACGTTAATATCGTTGTTTTTTACTTCTAATAGGATGTAAGGATTTTATTTATCTCTCATTTCGATACTCTATTTTTTTAAATATAAATAACAAAAATTTATTAACTATATTTGAATCAGGCACCTTATGAGTAGTAAATTATTAATTCTTTCCTAAAGTTGCGGTTTAACTTACAGAATCGTGAGGATCAATAAACCAATGCTTACAGTTAATCTTGTCATAACATTGTTTAATTTCAATTTGATAATATCCCTCTTAGTTTTGTCAGCAAACTCCTTACTAGACAACAAAAGATGAAATTATACTGTACATTGCTTATACTTTTATTGCGGAATAACTTCACTTTTGTTATGCAGAAACTTAGAACACGTTTATTACCAATTTGATTCTTGACCTCTTATAAATAAATTGACTATTTAGAAAATTATTAAAGGCATAATGTTACTTACAACTTCACTATAATTCCTATTAGCGTAACCTTCTCCTTTCTGTCTGGTCATACCAGTTATGTTGTTCATTAAAACATTAAATTTTTAATGCGTAAATAGAAAAATTTTGTCGATTAAGCTCGATAATTTACTGTTAAATAAAAATATGTCCCGAAAAAAATTATATAAATATAGTTATTCGTAAATTTCATTTCTGTAATTGGAATGATTACAAATTAATGTGTATACGGTTAAAAATAACTATTTTAGCTCAACCAAGAAATTTTATTTTAGAAAAAATACTTATAGAATAATATAATAGGTCTTTTTATACTTTTTTACCTTTATTTACTTATGTATAATTGCATAAAATGTAGATATATTTAGTAATATATGTTATATTGTTGATTTTTTACAAAACATCCTAATATCATTATTAATGAATATCTAATATGAAGATATTAGTCTATAAACTTATCTTCGTTATAAACGTAGGTTTTTAATTACAAAAAAGCTGCAAAGCTTCCTTGGAACACTTTGCAGCCTTCTGTCTTTTTATTTCCTTTAGCAAAATAACGGTTAGTGTATTTTTTCAAATTAACAATATGGTACAAAGATTTCCATTGAGCTTTTGCTCACATATGTGTTTATAAAGTCTTCAAGAGCTATTTGTTTGAGCTGACATCAGACTAGTTTATCTGATTCAGAACTATACCGATAAATTCAGCACATGATTGTTATTAAAAAAATAGATATACTTTGTTTCTCCATTATTTTTCTAACTCCTAAAAATTGAAACTGTTCCGCTAACAAGATAATATCTGGTTAATCTCATACGTCTATTTGAATACAAGTTCTTTTTCTAGACAAATCACAAACTCTTTCTAGCGTAATAAGTCCAGTATTTTCATCTTTTGGGATACTTACACCCATGTTTAAGTCTTTACATTGGAGACAGCAAATAACAAGCTTATATTATTGTATATTTTTCACGGTACTGCCTAGGAGTCATGCTAGTGATTTTTTTGAAAACTCTTATAAAATAACTTTGGTCATTAAAGTTAAGCCAAGCACAGATATCTGATAACGAATAAGTAGTGAGGGTTAATAATTTCTTTGCTTCTTCCACTCGTTCCCTTTGAATATATTCGCTTAAAGTAATTCCCATTTCTTTTTTAAATAGTTTAGACAGATAAGTAGGCGTAATTTCTAAATGATTAGCAAGTTCATTCAGAGATATTCCATCGTAAACATTTTTATTAATATGTTTTATACATGTAGTAACCGCGTAAGAATACTTTTTTGCATTGTATTCTTTCACACGATCTGCAAAGGTACGTAAAGCGTCCCCTGATAATCGCTTTACAGATTCTACATTATCTAATTGTTCTAGGGTTTGTATATATAAAATACTATGGGCAAAAGCAATATCTGGTGGCAGATTTCCTTCTATTGCATATCGAGTGGCTAAGGTAATCGCAATAATTCCAAGGTTTTTTTGATTCCTGAGCGGATCCTCTACTAGCATAAGTTCAACATCTTCTTGCGAAACCGCATACATATACTGTATTAACTTTTTTTTATTTCCTTCTTTGATAGTCGAAAAGAAATCATTTACTAATGCCATATTGTGCGTTTTAGGTTTGTTTTGTCGACGTTTTAAAATATATAAATCAGGTTTCACATTTTTATTAGGAGTTTCCTCTAGTACTTTATTTTTTTCCAAGACAATATCTACATCTAACTTTTCATTGAAGATCATGTAATGTAATAAAATTCCCATATCAATTAATGTAGTTTTTTTAATCTCAGATAAACACTGATAATAGGCAAGTCTTTCTTGAATGTTATCATTTGATTTAAATTCTTTCTGAAATTTTATGATCATATCATCTGAATCTTTTGAATGTATAGTAGGACCGATTATAATAGTCCCTTTAATATCATCATGATTTTCTATATGAATTAGAACAAAATTTTCAAGATAGTTGTTGCTTCGAAAAAGTGGCAAGTTACAGGGATCGTTTTCTTGATAAATATCACTAAGATGTTCTTCTTTTGAAGAATAAAAAGGACTACAAACATTATCAGATGTAGAATGATATAAAATTTTTCTGTCTGCAGATAAAATATGTACAGGGGCATTAAATGCTTTATGTGCAAGATCACACAAGTGTTGTATATCGATAGAAGTATTCATTACATTCTCCTTTATAGATCCATAAAATATATTTTGTTATATATAATTCACGACAAATAATACTATAAAATATCAAATTAGTACAATTCACAACAAAATATTACTATATCTTTTTTATAAAAATCATATATTATTTAATTGTAGTTAGCATCTAAATATCAGAGTAGATAAGTAAAGGAAATACACTAAGTTCTTTTCTTAATTCTACAAAATATAATTATTGAACTTGAGAAAACAGTGAAGTACTTCAAAATACAGTGGTAGTCAATGCGAGGACCAAGCTGGAAAAAGATTTAAAATAAAGCGAAAGTAACAGGAGATACTGTACCACCGCAAGAAACAACAGTCAAAGTTCCAATTCAATCATTTATACAAATTGAATTCAAAAAATAAATACTGCTAATTTAAATGTGAAACTGAAAAACTATTTTGCTCCAAATTTTAGAAAAAGATAATAAAGAAGTTGTGAAATTGGAAACAGATGAAAGCGATACGGCTATTTTTGAAGCACTATGCTTTGAAAAGTACAAGGTGGAGGAAATTCAAGTACTCAATTAAATATTTAATTGAGAGAAAGGTCTTTTCATCAACTAAAAATAAAAAACGAATGGAATATTCAAAAACATGACACTATATTACTAGTCGTAACAATAGTTTTACTTTCCACAAAAGAGGAAAAATATATAGACTTTACAAATACTAAGAATAGCAAACTAGATAGTTTTATTACCGCATCACATAAAGTGAAACTTTAATCAGTGGGGGTTTTGTTCATCCCCCACTGATTATTAGCTCTCACCAATCGGGCTTTTACGGGCAGCCCGCCCCCCACCTAACTTCTTTGCTTCCGCTGAATTTTGAGGTGGAGGTCTTACTGCCCGGCAAATAGCGGGATAAACTTATTATTAATTTCCAAATACAATAGTTTTTAATCAACAAAAAAACTTCAATAATTAAGGTGCACAGTAAATTGACCTCAAAACAGTAATTACTACAATATCAGTTTTTACTTATTCTATAAAAAAGAAATATCACTTAATAATTATTACTTTATATCAATTTAGACATAAAACATTTTATTATATCGGCTTAAGTATTATGAAATTAAAATTGAAAATAACACCAAAACTCTTTTAAAGGCTCACACATCGTTCGTATCGGGTTTATTATCTTTTGATACCTATTCCATTAACACAACTAAAAAAGTTTATTACAAAGGAATATGAGAGGTTTTTTCAATTTCGAATTTTTTTTTTGTAAATTAAAGGAAAAATAATCCATATATATACGGATTATTTTCTTAGTGTACTCTGTATTGACCTGTTAACTGTTTTTCAGCCATTCGAACTAAGCGTTTTGTAATCTCTCCACCGATCCGAACCATTTGCAGATGATGTGATGTATCAGGTCCCAGTGTGACTCCTAGTTCAAAAGCAATTTCATACTTCATTTGCTCAATAGTACTTGTAGTAGCAGAAATAAGAATTTCATTTGTATTACTTTCTCATCTTTGAATATTTATAAATAACATGTACCTAATTATGCTATTTATGCATGAGCAACCTAATTTATTCCAGTATTTTTATAGAAACCCTTTCCCTCCCCTTATTCCACCAATTGAATTTGAAACACAAATGTACATTGCATTTCAATATAACAATAAAAGCTACAAAAGCAACGAATTTACTATTTTAAAGTTAAGTGTTTAACCTTGAAGTACTTAAATTCTTTTTTCCAGATAAAGCATACATTATATCTTGATGTTTTATTGTCCTCTTATAATTATGTGGTATCGGGAATTTATTTCGGTGTTCTTTTATTATAATTAAAGTTTGAAGTTCAATGTTCAATACTTTTGCGAGGACATGATAGTTATATCCATTGTTTAACAGAGAAATTATGTCATAAAACATAGTTTTTCCACCCACTAATTTTACTAATTTATTCTTTAACTCATCCCCTTTTTCTTTAGCTTCATCAATTTCTAACAACATAGATTTTTTATTTGTCTGCTTAATGTATTGAGTATACAACTCTGGGAATTCTTTTTGTACTTCTTTGTTTAATACTGGTTTATATTTAATCATATAAGTAACTTGTAACAATGAGCGTTTTAACAAACTATCTTCAATGAGATACGCTACTTTATTAAATAAATGGACATATTCCTCAATATTGGAATAACTATTAAAATGAGCTAATACTCTACTTTTTATACTAAAAGCCTTGCCTACATAAATAATATTGTCATTATAATCTTTAATGAAATAAATACCACTGTCAGATTTTTTCAATTTATTATCTAATTCTTCTATACTCATAAAATGCAATTCACTCATACTTCTCTCTCCTTAGCAGTTTTAAATCGTAAAAAACAAGCAAGGTTTCTAAAAAAGTACTTAGCTGCCCTAGCATCTCTTATTTTATCTCTTGCTAAATGTCAAAAAACTGTTTCTATGTTCCTCAACTATCAATATGATTATTAATAAAATTTTCTATCGTTATTATCTCGCAATTTTATCATGTAATTTCGAGATCGTTTCCTCATTTAAATTACTGTGTTTTATCGAATAAAGGAAATATATTACTACCCCAATAGTAATCCAAATACTAAAGTACACCCATGTCCTTAACGGTAAATTTAGCATTAAAAACACACAGCATACAATTGCAACGCATGGTAATACAGGTACAAAAGGTACCATAAATCCACGTTTTAAATTTGGGTGTGATTTACGTAGAATAATAACTGATAGACAAACTAACGCAAACGTCACCAAACTACCGATATTAACTAAATTAACTAATTCTTTCAAATCAATAAACCCAGCTATTATAGAGCTCCCTATTCCTGCCAATCCAGTTATAAAAGTGGGTGCTCCAGTTTTCTTATTAACTTTCGCAAATGATTTCGGTAACAATCCATCACGACTCATTGCAAAGAATACTCGTGTTGCCGCATACATATTGGAAAAAATAACAGCCATAAGGCCAATTACAGCACCTGCAGCAATTGCACCAGCGACTTTTCCTTGTCCTACAACTTCCATTACATAAGCCATTGCCTCAGGAACATTTAATTCTTTATAGGAAACCATTCCTGTCATAACAAGGCATACCATAACATAAATAATTGTACATATGATTAATGATGCAATAATACCGATTGGAAGATTACGTTTCGGATCTTTTACTTCTTCTGCTGAAGTTGCTAATATATCAAAACCCGTAAAAGCGAATAAAATAGCTGCTCCACCCGTAAAAACTCCACTTAAACCGTATGGTGCAATTGGTATCCAGTTCATTGGTTTTACATAGAATATACCAACCGTAATAAACAACAAAATCATTCCAATTTTAATCAATACCATTGTATTATTGATTCGTTTGCTTTCCCTCGTACCACGGGATAACATCCATGCTAATATCAATGTAATGATTACTGCTGGTAGATTCACAATACCACCATGCGAAGGAATTGTTACTAGAGCTTTAGGTATCTCTAATCCAAATCCCTTTATTAAATTGTGGAAATAGCCTGTCCATCCAGCAGCGACAGCTGCTGTTGCCACGATATATATTAACAGCAATGACCAACCTACTAGATGAGCAACAAACTCACCAATTGTTGCATATGAGTACGTATATACACTACCAGACGCCGGGAGTGTAGAAGCAATTTCCGCGTAACATAATGCTATAAATCCACATATAATTGCTGCAAGTATAAATGAAAAAATAACTGCTGGACCAGCATCTCTTGCTGCTACTAATCCAGTTAACACAAGAACCCCCGTTCCAACTATCGAGCCTATCCCTAACATAATTAAATCAAATGCTCCTAATGTTTTCGTTAAAGTCTTGCTTTGATTATGCTCTAACAATTGTGTAACGGATTTCTTTTTTAGTAAATTACTCATATTTTCTGTATCCCCTTTAAAATAAGGTTGGTTCTTCTCGTTAGTGTTGTATATAAATTTACTTAGTTATTAACTAGCCTCATAATATTTCTTTTACATTAAATAGATTTGAAATATTATATAAATTCGCTTCTCACTTACTAGTTAAACTAGACATTTCCATAGATTTTTGCGTACAACGTTTCATAGCTAAAATGATAGCTGTTCTTAAACCTTTTTCTTCTAGCGTTACTACAGCTTCTATCGTCGTTCCACCTGGGGAACAAACCATATCCTTCAATTCACCTGGATGTATTCCTGTTTCCAATACCATTTTTGCAGAACCTAATACAGCCTGAGCCGCAAATTTATAAGCTTGTTTTCTCGGCATACCACCAAGTACAGCAGCATCTGCCATGGCTTCTATAAACATATACACATATGCTGGAGAAGAACCACTAATAGATGTAACAACATCCATTAGTTTTTCATTTATGACCTCCGTCTGGCCGAAAATATTAAATATGTTCAGTACCTCTTTTATATCTTTTTCTGTAACCATTTCATTAAAACATAACGCAGACATTCCTTCTCCAACAAGTGCCGGTGTATTAGGCATTACTCTAACAACCTTTAACTTTCTACCAAATTCATTCTCAGTGCTCTTAATACTTTTTCCTGCAGCAATAGTTACAACGATTACATCATTTTTTATTTGATCTTTTATTTGGTTAATTACCGATGAGTATAAATCTGGTTTGATTGATAAAATTAAAATGTCAGCACTGTTAGCGACTTCATTGTTGTTAGTAGTTATAGTTATGCCATATTCATTACTAGCATTTTTTAAATTAATGACGTTTAAATCTGAACAAATTATTTGATCTGGAGAAACTATATTTTTTTTTATCATCCCACCTATCATAGCAATACCCATGTTTCCACATCCGATGAATCCTATTTGTTTATTCATAATAATTTGCTCTTGCTCCTTCTACTCTAAATTTTATTGATTTTGAAATTATTATTCTAAATAAGGGCTATTACAATTACTTGGTTTATCAATAGAATTTCAAAATTCTCCTTCCTATATAGAGCTTACATATACCTCTAATAACTTCTTTGCTTTCGCTGAATTTTGAGGTGGGGGTCTTACTGCCCGGCAAATAGCCGGATAAAATCATTTCTTTAATCTATAATAAGAAAGACATAAAAAAACAAAAAGTTACAAAAATTTTTAAATTAAAATTTTTGTAACTTTTTGTTTTGATGCAAATATAATTTCAATTAAGGTATCTCACCGTTTTAAACTTGACGCTCCATAATCTTGTATAGTTACATTTATATGATATTTAATCGGTACCTTACTAAATGTTTGATCCCAATTTTTTTTGACTTTCTCCCATGTTCTCGGGTGTTTAATTCTTAATTGGTTGCCAAAACCCGCAATATCGACTTGGTATTCTTTTTGTATTTTTTTTGTAACATGATGTACTAAGTGCTTTACTTCTTTTTCAATGGCTTTTTCTTCCCTTTTTAAAAATTCACTTTCAAAATCTTTTCCTGATTGTATCCAATTTTCAGACAAACGCCCTTCTGATTCAATGTTTACATCAAAGGAAATATTATTTCCGTTAACATGTGGTATGATTTTGCTTTTTATTGACTTTATTTCGTATATAATGAGTTTCTTTGATTCTTTATCAAAAGTTTTTACCACACCACCATTCCTTTTTCCGTTTATCCATACTACTCCTTCCAATTCCTGTTCATTTAAAAAGCCCATCAGCTTTTTTGTCTTTCCTTTAATTACAGCAGCTCCTGCAAATTTCGTTTCTCCTTTTATCGAGATTACATTTTGCAAAAGAAAACTGGACCCTGACCGCATCTTTCCTTCCAATTTAGCGAGCGATACAGGAGGTAAAATCCTTGTTGTTCTATTTCTATTATCTGCAATTCCAGACAAACGAAATGCTGGGATTTCTCCTTTTTTGTTTGATTCCAGTACCTCCTTCGCTAGACCCTTGCTAATTAAGAGCATACAGCTAAGCCGAACTTCATTGTCACGGAGATACTGTTCAAGTAATTGTTCTAAACTGTATGTACGTACAAGATTATCACTAATAACAATGTTTTTTAAATGTGGGCTGAACATTGTGCTCTCTCTTTTCAATGAAAACTCACGAACAATTTGATGAATGGAATCACCGGTCTCAGAAACATTTATATAACGTTTTTGTTGTCCATTTCCTTTACTTTGTGCTTGCGAACTAACAATTTGATAAGTAGCTGTTATAAGATTTCTTTTAGGATAACCTCCTTCCTCATCCTCTTTCTCAATTGTTGAATCCTTCCCTTTATCTAGTGCTATACCTGCAGTTAAGCTCAACTCTTCTACTTCTTTACTGCTCCAACATCCTGTTAAAAATAGAAGCAAAAGCGTCCATAACAAAGCCAAATAGAACCGCATATAATTAAATTTATGTTTCACACTACTCCTCCTTTTAATCGCGTAATAATAAGAAGAAGCAGTGGTAGTAAACCAAATAAAAATAATGCAACATTACCGAGCATATCCCCCAATTTAAGCAAGTCATTTATATTTTTCGAAGTCATAGCAATGATGTAAATGATTGGAATCAAAGCAAAAATAAACGGATGAATACTCTTTTTAAAGAGTTGCGCTAATCCTAATGCAGCTGCATAATAACTAATCGTATAGGTAGCAAATATTTGCATAATCCATATTACAAGCAGTAAAGATTCAAAACGTTCAAATATCAAACCAGAAATTTCAAAACTGCGCATAAGGTCAATTGTCGGCCATGTTCTTGTTACAACCCCATCAATTGATAATGCACCAATGACCATTACAACAGTTATTACATAAAAGATTAACGGAATAGAAATTCCAACTAAAATAGCTTTTACTGCTTTCTTTCGTTGTTCCATAAATACCAAAAGAATTAACATAATTTCAGGACCTGTATATGCGAGAGACGTTGTTTTTATCCCATCTAACACTGGTTTAATTCCCAAACCTAATACGGGACGGAGATTATCTATCTCGAATATTCCGATACTCATAAAGGAAATGATTAAAAAAATAAAAACAGTAATAGGAAATATTATTTCAAACATCCGTGCAATTGAATTAATACCACCCATAATCAAATAGAGACCTATCCACATAAAAGGCATAACAATAGCCCATGTGGGGGTTCCTTCGAGCAAAAAAAAGCTTATTACTTCTGCCATTGAACGAATTTGAAATGCTGAAGTTGTAAGAAAATACCCTATAATAAGAAAACTAAGCAATCTGCCTATCCATTTCCCTACAATATCTTGACTGTATTGGTAAAATGTTTTTTCTGGAAACTGCTGACTTAATTTGACCATAATTACTCCTGAAACCATTGCGAGTATCCCACCTAATATCACACTTAACCATACATCTGGTGTTTTCACTTTTTCCACAGATGCTCTGGGCAAAGTAAGAATTCCTGTCCCAAGTATGTAATTTACAATAATAACAACTGCTTGTGAAGTTGTTATTCGGTCTTTAGGTATAGTAATCACTGAAGGCCACTTCCTTTCGTCATCAGCTACCTTTTGCGGATAGTTTTTTTGGTATGCATTATTTTCGGTCGACGTCTCATTATTTTTAATGGCATGCGAACCATAAAATCTTTCCAATCACTGAATCGATATGGAACAGCAGGGCTGGTATAAGGAACGCCAAAACTTTTCAGTTTCACTAAATGACTGCAAAGTAAAAGAAAGAAGAGAATAACTCCATACAATCCAAATATCGCAGCACAAAACATAGCTACAAAACGAAGAATGCGTAACGTAATTCCCACACTATATTGCGGAATAGTAAAAGAAGAAATAGCTGTTACCGCAACAACGATAACCATTATTGGACTAACAATTCCTGCTTCTACGGCAGCCTGACCAATTATTAAACCGCCCACAATTCCCATTGCCGGTCCAATCGGTTTAGGCAGACGTAAACCTGCTTCTCGTAAAACTTCGATAGCTACTTCCATAATTAACGCTTCTATTAAAGCGGGAAAAGGAACTCCTTCTCGCGATCCGATAATAGAAATAGCGAGCTTAGTGGGAATTAATCCTGGATGAAATGAAATAAAAGAAATATACAGTGCTGGAGCAAATAATGAAACAAAAGCTGTCATGAAGCGTAATAAGCGGAGAAGCGTACCAGGAAGCCACCTTTCATAATAATCTTCTGGTGATTGCAGCAGCATACTAAATGTAACTGGAGCAATTAAAACAAATGGTGTTCCATCTAACAAAATAGCTACTCGACCTTCCATCAAAGCACTAATAACACGATCAGGTCGTTCTGTATTTTGAATCTGCGGAAAAGGACTGAGATAATTATCTTCAATAAGTTGCTCTATATAACCAGATTCGAGTACACTGTCTATGTCAATTTTCTGAATTCTGTTTTTTATTTCATCCACCAATTCTGTACTAGCAAGATCTTTAATAAATGCGACGACTAACTCTTTCTTTGCACGTTCTCCTACTGGTAGCTTTACTAATGATAAGCTCTCATCCGCACAGTGTCGTCGCAAAAGTGAGGTATTATCACTTAATACTTCAGTAAAACCGACCCGTGGCCCTCTGACTAATGCCTCCGATACTGGTTCTTCAATGTTTCGTTTATTTGCTTTTGTTGTACCAAGAATAAACACATCTGCTAAACCATCAATTAAAAGAGCTGTTGAACCTATCAATACTTTGGGTATTAAATCTTTTATGTAATGGACTTCTGCTACTTCACTAATTGTAAGAACTTTATTTTTAATATATTCTTTTGAAACAGTCCCCTCCACATAAGAAGATTCATTTTTATATTCATCAGAAAAATCATCCATTAGTAATTTCATAATATGTTTGTCAATTATCTCTTTATCTGATAGACCATCAACAAAAACGATCCCAGCCTGAATATCTGTGCGTCCAATATTAAACTTCCGAAATCGAACATCAGAATTATGTCCGATTTGTTGCTTTATAAGTTCTAAGTTAGAGGCAAAATCATTTGTGAAATGAACGTTTGTATTTTGAGATGGTTTATGCTCTTGTTTCGTTTTACTTTGAATATTATTTTTTTTCACTTGTTTGTCTCTTGACTTCCACCAACTCATTCTTCCCACTCTTTCTCTGACATACGAACCCAATGAAAAAATCTTGAGATAGTATACGGAATTAAAAACAAGATAAAAGCTTGTACAAAGACTTTCCAATCTGGAAGATAAGAAGTAATTATGTTCCACATTTTTATCACCCAATTTATATACTCTGCTAGGATTGAGATTTCTAAAAAACGATATGTACTTAATAAAAAATAACGATAAGATTAAAGAGCAGAAAAGCGAGACATTATGCTTATTTAGTACCAATAACCTAATTAGTATAAAAACATTTCTGACCTAAAATACCATTTCCAATTATAATTTGTTAAATATTATCTCCTTTTCCCTTATTTATATGCCCGCATTTGAATTTCAAATAATATAAGGATCAATGATATTTCCTCTTAAAGAAAAAAAGATGCCAGAAGATAGCATCTTTTTTTCAATTCAACTTACTATGTATTTATATTTTATTGTTAAAATACTCGTTTTTTTTAATGAATATTAATGTGTAAAAAATACATATTCTTTTGTTTTAAGTTCATACACTTCTACCGAATCGATACGGAATTTTCTGATTTTAAAGCCAATATGAAATAAAGGAAAATCCTCTCTTAGAAAAACTATATAAAACCAATAACATGAAAATAATAATCAATCTATCAATTGAAAATAATACTTAGCAAGAGTTTATCATCTTAACTCCAAGTGTATTCGTTTTGCTTCAAAATAAAGAACTTGAATAAATTTTTTCGTATCAATACGAGCAGGTAATGTTGGTTCATTATTCAATTCTGTCATCTTTCTCCTTACGGTAGTAAAATCAAAAAATCTAGAAGCATAATTTTCGAACTTCGGGTTTAAAAAATCAGTAAGTCCAAGGGATGCTAAATGGTTTAATGATTGATAAATTGCTCTCCGAATCCGTTGTTTGGAAGCTTCTATGAACCTTTTTAATTCGGCATCTTCAGCTGAATCCCCAAGTTTTTTTTGAGCTAAATTCATAAAAATCTCTTTTAGTGAGGGAAAGCCTTGTTCCAACGTGTTATCTTGTTCATATTTATATAAATAATCTAGCATATCCATTAAATCTTTACTTCCACTTTCACTGGCTATTCCTAATTCAGACAAAAGAAAATGAATGGAATTTTGAAAATGATTGAAAGTATTTAAATGTTTTTCACTACGGTATTTTTCTTGCGTACTTAAATTACTATCCAATTTTAGTACCATATTAAGCGATTCTTGAATGTTTTTTATCGATTTTTCCAAACGAATTCGTTCAATGACTTTCCGAACAACTGTTAATACTTCAATCCGGTTAATTGGCTTAATAATATAGTATTCAACACCAAGCGAATAAGCTTCAGCAATTAATTCTTTTGATTCTACTTGAGAGACCATGATGATTTTCCCTTTAAACGAAGGTTTTATTTGACGAATTGTTTTTATTCCATCTTGATTCGGCATTAACAAATCGATAAATAAAATGTCTATATTTTTAAGGATTACCATTTGTTGCTCTAAAGATAAACCATCCTCAGCTTCTCCTATAACCTCCCCAAGATCTTCATCCTCGATAATTTGAGCCAACATTGAGCGAACCGCTTTTTCATCATCTACTATATAAAAATACATAGAATCACCCTTTCGAAATTATATGATCAATCCCTAATCTAATTATAAAAATTGATCCTTTTCCTTCGGTTCTGTCCTCAAGCGTAACATCACCTTCAAGTTGTTCGACCATTTCTTTAACATACGATAATCCGATACCTGTCGATGGGTTGCCTAAATCATCATATTTAGAAGTAAACCCAGGCTCAAAAATTGAATCTTTATATTTTGAAGAAATACCAGGACCATTATCGCCTATTTGAAATTCAACAAAATGGTGGTCTTTATTAATGTCAATTGTGATGGTTCCCATACCTTGGATAGCTTCTACAGCGTTTGTAACGATATTATTTATAATAGATAAGATTGTGTAAATATGATAATGAGGATGCACACCATCAATTTTATACACAAATTGGATGTCTTTCTCTAGCAACCGTGCATATTTCGTATTTGCCCGTATAATGATATTTACTAGTTCATGCACAGACATATAATCTGTAAAACTTTCATCAGAAATTAATTTTGAAAGTCCCGCAAAAATACGTTGGTTATCCTTTTTAACATCATGGACCTCACCAGCAATTTGTAATGCCTGTTGCCTTAAATCCTCAAACTGAAAATCCATCTGTTTGTGCTCAAAAGAGTCTAAGGTTTTATATAAATCATAGGATTTTTTTGTTATATTCTCAGCATCTTGTAATGTTTTCTTTAAATGAACAGCATCTTCATATAAATTAGAGATAAGCATGAGCATATGTTCATTTTGTTTCTTTATATGTCTCTCCCTTGATTGCGCTTCATACAATTTCATCATATTGAAAAAGCTTAGAACTATAAAACTATGGGAACATGCGATAACAATGATCTCATTTATTGCCTCGGATGTGATCGATGTTTTTAATACGAAATATTGAATCATTAATTCCACACAGTCTGACAGTATTTCAATCATGCAACCAATAAAACCAATCATTAGTGGTTGATGATAAAAACGTTTGATTTTTGCTAAATGAAAGAGATACGAATAAGTAAAATAAAAGAAAAAACTAGGATAGTGAGTATGAAAAGCGGCTAGCCAATCCATATTTCCCTTTATAATGACATCCATTGAGATACGAAATACTACCACGACTATCGCTGTTAAAAAACCCGGTAAAAATGCTGGAATTCGTCGAAACAATAACAAAAAAAAGAAAAATGTTGGTGCGCCAAAGCTCATTCTAAATGTTTCATTTAAAGGAAATGACTTTATTTCACCTACTAAGGGTACTGTAAGTATCATTAAAACGAGAATATAAATGTCTTTTTTTACTAAATTACTAAGATTCAAAATAATCACTTCTCACTTTCGCCTAACAGTCAGTATACAAACCTATTTGCATTAATACAATACTTACTCTATTTTTTTCAAAAACTGATAAATAAGATATAAACGAAAGCATTCTAGATTGTGAGTATTCATTACACCC
Source organism: Bacillus sp. FSL R9-9497 (assembly GCF_038005805.1). Classification (NCBI taxonomy): domain Bacteria; kingdom Bacillati; phylum Bacillota; class Bacilli; order Caryophanales; family Bacillaceae; genus Bacillus; species Bacillus sp. FSL R9-9497. Next base: position 3,035,302 of record NZ_JBBOTY010000001.1, read on the forward strand.
TTCTACTTTAGAAAGATACTTTATAACTCAAAAATGTTCAGACACAATATAAGGTCTGAACACTTTTGGACTCGCTCTAACACCAAAATATCTGTGCTCCTTTTTAAAATATACTTAAATCCCATTCTTTTGCAATATGTTCTAACAACATAATTCCTGGTAAACTATTCCCATATTCATCAATGGCTGGTCCGTAAATACCAATACCACATCCATCTTGGAACGATAAATCCTTCCTAGATTTTGAGGGAACAAGTGTCATAATTCCGCCCGATACCCCACTCTTAGCTGGTAATCCAATGAAAGCAGCAAATTTTCCAGAAGCATTGTACATTCCACAAGTTAGCATTAAAGCTTTTGTTAACCTAGCTACTTCTTTAGGGAGCACTTGTTCTTTGCGAATAGGATGATATCCATCATGTGCTAGTATAAGCCCTATTAAGGCAATATCTTCTGTATTTATTTCAATCGAACATTGTTTTAGGTAAACCTCTAGTGTCTCCTCCACATCTGATTCTAGAAAACCATTCTCCTTTAAATAGTATGCTAATGCTCTATTACGATGAGCCGTTTCCCATTCTGATTGAAATACTATTTCATTAATAGCGGGACGCTTCTCTATCATTTTTTCAATTAATACGTATAGAGATTCTAATTTTTCTTGCACCGATGTCCCTGGCAAAAGTGAAGCTATCGTAATTGCTCCAGCATTAATCATAGGATTAAAAGGTTTTCCTGGTTTATGTATCTCTAAACGAATAATTGAATTAAAGGCATCTCCAGTTGGCTCTACGTCAACTCGTTCTAATACATAAGAAATACCGCGACTTAAACAAGCGGCTATAAAACCGATTACTTTTGATATACTTTGTAATGTGAAAGGTATCTCCCAATCTCCTGATTTTATCATTGTTCCATCTGGCTTTACTATACAAATACCTAACTGCGATACATTTATTTCCCCCAGAGCAGGAATATAACTGGCGCTTCGTCCCTTAGCTGCATACGTTCGATAATGAGCTACCCATTGATCTAAGCAAACTTTTTCTTGACCCTCAACTTGAACGCTAGAATCCTTTATCATTTAATCATATTCCCCCGTACTATTAACTTTATATAGAATGATTTTTTCTTTACTATAATCAATAATATTTGCACTAGAACCAAGAAAAATATTCAGACATATTGCAGTCTGAATATCCTTCTTATTACACACTTTTCTTTTTTGAAGTTTTCTCATAACTATCCCAACATTCAATATTTTCAAGCCCTTTAATGTTTTCTTTATAAAAAATAGGATCTTTACCAGCTTTTTTCTGGTTTATATAATCTTGTAACGCCGCAAATGCTACTTTTGAAAGTAAGGTAATAGCAATTAAATTAATAATAACCATAAAGCCCATAAATAAGTCCGCTAAATCCCATACAATTTGAATCTTTGCAACAGAACCAAATACAATCATAGCCAACACACTTATTCTGTATATCATTAACCACACTTTACTTGTATGTAAGAAGCGAATATTTGTTTCACCATAATAATAGTTGCCAATTAACGCACCAAATCCAAATAAAAAAACAAAGATAGCAAGACAACCCGATGCCCAAGGACCTATGTGTTCACTTAATGCTGCTTGTGTAAGTGCAATACCATTTAACCCCGGTTGTTTATATGCATCAGACAGCAAAATAATAAAGGCAGTGCTAGTACATATGATCAGTGTATCCGTTAATACACCAAATGCTTGAATCAGTCCTTGTTTCACCGGATGACTTGTTGTTGCTGTTGCGGCAACGTTTGGTGCACTTCCCATACCAGCTTCATTTGAAAATAAACCACGTTTAACTCCATTCATAAGTGCTGCACCAATTGAACCGCCTGCTATTTGTTTAAAACCAAATGCGTTTTGAACAATAAGAGAAAGAACTTCCGGCATTTTTGATATGTTGGTAACTACAACAAATAATGCAACTCCAATGTATAATACCGCTAAAAATACCACCTTGTATTCAGCCATTTTTGCAATACGTTGTACACCACCAAAAATAATCGCAGCGAAAGCAATGGCCATGATTATCCCAACTGTTAGACGATCTGTACCAAATGAGTTTTGAAAAGCAATTGTAACTGTATTTGATTGTACTGAATTGAATACAAGACCAAAAGTAATTGTGATTAAAATAGAGAATAATACTCCCATCCAACGTTTATTCAACCCTTTTTCCATATAATAGGATGGACCACCGCGGAAACCAGTTTTATCTTTTACTTTATATATCTGTGCTAATGTGCTTTCGACAAAACTGGAGGCCGAGCTAATAATAGAAATAATCCACATCCAAAATACAGCTCCAGGACCACCTAATGCAATTGCAATCGCAATTCCTGTGATATTCCCTGTTCCAACGCGGGCTGCCATACCAATACAAAACGCTTGAAAAGGAGAGATTTGATCTTTAGAACCACTTTTCCCCTCCATTAATACACGGACCATCTCTTTTAACATTCGAAACTGTACAAAATTCAATTTAAATGTAAAATAAATTCCGCAAATAACAAGCATAATAATTAACAATTTAGACCATAAAAAATCATTTGTTGATCCGACTAACTCTACAAAAAATCTTTCCATATTATCACTCCATACCAAAAATTTATCTATCATAATCTATATAAAATCACCTATATTCCTTGGCATAAATACCTCATTCATATTCAAATACAACAAGGATAAAAATTTTCTATATGAATAGAATTGGCCTGTTTAAACAAACATCGTAACATGCAACTTCAAAACTGAATTTTCTAAAAACTTTCCGTTTATACACACGATGCTCTATCCCCTTCTGCAAAACTAATATTCTTATCCACTAATGTTGTTGTACTATTATGTTTGTTTCGTTTACCGGTGATTTATATTTAAATCATAATAATCAATAGTGATTAACTGGTTTTTTGTTAATTTTCTTAAGAACATGGAAATATCTCCTTTCTTACTACTAATCTCAAAAATAGGCTAGGTAAAAATTTCACGAAAAACCTATAAAGCGCTTTCAATCTTTAACTAAGAGAAGCTTGTCTTTAATTTATAATTAAAAGTACAGAATGTTACGAAAAAGTACAGATTTTTATAAAAACAAAAAAATATTTTAAGATTTTTCATCTAAAAAAACAGTGAGATTTTGTGAATTTTATACAGTATCCAAACGTCGCAGATTTTGTTCTACCTATCCTTTGGCAAGCCTCTATTTTCTTCATAAAAACATGCATACTTTTTCTCTTTTAGAAGTTCATATAAAGTATTTGAAATCAAGAATCAATAGAATATTATAAGAATATTAAAAAAATAAAGCATTTAATTTATTTATGGTATCATACAAAAAACATTTGTTTTCTCAATTAATCCCCCTAGTTGGATTCGTCTATATTGCACATATTTACAACATGAAAGACACTAAGAAAAAAGGATTTTGTTGAAAGGATGAAACATTACAAAACTCTTATTTAGGACCTTATGACATCGTCTTTTCTAGCAATATCGAGTTATCCCAAAAAACGTATATTTACTAACATAGATTACAGGTGGTGTATTGTGAAAGAAATAGTATTCGTTCAAAATAAAAAAAGACTCCTTATGAAATTCGAATTTTTAAAAAAGGATTTAGTGCTTACCATTTCACTGATACTAGCAATTGTAAGCTGCTTAATACATTCGCCAAAGATCGAATATATTAACTTTGAAGTGTTAATTAGCTTATTTAATCTAATGGTGGCCATTAAGGCCTTGGAACAGCTAAAGATATTAGACAAACTTGCCGTTGCGATTTTAAATAAATGCAATAACAGCAGGTCAATATCTATTATTCTAATTTTGTTATGCTTTATTTGCTCCATGTTTGTAACAAATGATGTCGCTCTCCTCACTTTTGTGCCAATAACACTTGTCATTAGTAAAAAAACACAAATGAACATGATGGATACAATCATCCTGCAAACAATTGCGGCAAACATCGGCAGTAGCTTGATGCCTATGGGAAACCCACAAAATTTATACTTATATTCTTACTATGGAATTAAGCTCATCCCATTTTTAGGTTCAATCCTGCTTTTAGCTGTACTTGGAATCAGTTTGTTATTTATATTTACTCAAAAACTTCAAAAAACAGATTTAAAAATAGAACTACCTGTTATTACCGTGAAGAATCGAAAAAAAGCTACCATCTGGATTTTGATACTTATCACTATCATTGCATCTATTTTTGGTGTCATTAGTTATTACATTGCGCTAATAGTTACATTGATGGCAGCATTTACGTTAGATAGAAACTTACTATTTAAGATCGATTACTTTCTTCTAATAACCTTTGTCTGTTTTTTTATTTTTATCGGAAACATTTCCCATTCCGATGCGCTGGAGACATTTGCTCGCGCTAATTTAAAAGGAGATACTTCAGTCTTCTTTAGTTCCATATTTTTGAGTCAATTGATTAGCAATTTTCCTACTTCAATTCTTCTATCAAACTTTACTTCTGATTGGAAAGCTTTATTACTAGGAGTAAATATTGGAGGGCTTGGAACAATTATCGCATCTTTAGCCAGTGTAATTTCCTATAAACTATTCACTCAAGCCAATGGTAAAGAGAGTAAGGCGTATTTAATTAAATTTAGCATTTACAACTTTGCATTTTTAATCATACTTACATGTATACAATACTTTATCTTTAAATTTCTAAAAATTTTTTAAAAAATTGATTACTTTAGAAAAACCCAAATATCTCAGCATTAAATTGAGAAATTTGGGTTTTAATATAGGTATGTTTAAAGAGATACAACAAAGTTACCATCAATTTAATATTTTAAGATGTTCTCAAAGCGAAAATCTTTTAGCTTTTACGCTATTTATTAGATTTCAGTTCATTTTTGAAGTCCTCTTCACAAAATCCTTAATGTCCCTCAATTTTTTTCCGCTAATATTATCTTTGATCGTTGAATCTATGTCATTTTCAATATAAAAAGTTTTATTCTTAACCTTTGTTTCAAATTTATATTTATTTTTATCCCAATTTATTAGATTGCTCTTTAAGTGTGCAATATTTCTTATATCAAATTCAATCATAAAAGGTTCTAAAGCTGGATAAAAATGTCCAAGTTTATTATTTTCTTTTAAAAAAACTATATATGTCTCCTCGGATTTTGGTTTTATATACAATGGATCTTTATTTTCTACTTTTTTAGTAAACACTTTCGTAGCACCTTTCAGAATGATTCCATTTTTATCAATGATTTCATTACTTTCCTCTAATACGAGATTTTCTGAATATCTATGATTTATTAAGATTTCATTCTTTACATAGTCCCCTTTTAAGATTTCTTTGACATGAAAACTAAACAAATGGCCTTCAACATCTTCACTTTGAATCTCATGTGATGAACTGTTTGCCATATTCCATTTAGAGTATAAGCCGTCATATTCACCTAGTACAATTACGTCTGCTTCTTCAACCATTTCGCTTAAATGATTTGTAGTTTTGAATGTCTTATTTAATACTATAGTTTCAGAATTCGATGACACGCTAGACACTCCTGCCACATCTATACTGGACCAAATTGTTTTACCAATAATAATTAAAAAAGTAAATATGAATAAACATAGACACCATTTCATTGCTTTATATTTATACATTATAATAAAGTCTCCCTAATTATATTTTCTCAATACAAAATATTCTAAATGTTAATTAAATATTGATCCAAAAGAAGAGAATGGTGCTATAATTCTCTTGTTAAAAATAATCTTTGGAGGGATAATATGAATTTTAAAAAAGGGATTACTGCATTTTTATTAGGTACTGTGTTTGTTTTTTCAAGCGTTGGCGTTTCAGAGGCTTATGTAAAAGAAGGATGGAAGCTGCCTTCAAAATCAGCTACATATAAATGGGGAGACAGATTAGACGATGGTTCAAGTATCATCAAATCTGGTTGGCAAGCTGCCGATTCAGCCTGGTACACTGCTTCTCGTATTAATTTTACAGTTTCTGCTTCTTCTGTGAACACATTAAACTCTTGGTTTGAAAGTTCCTCTACTTATTATGGAAGAATGAAGACATCTTATAATACATCCACTAAAAAAGTAACGAAATTTGCCGGTGATATTAACGCAGGTAATACAAATATTACAAAATCAAATGTTGCTAAAAGTACAGGAGTCCATGAGTTTGGTCATGCAATAGGAATAGGTCACAACAGTGGTACTTCAATTATGAACAGCAATCGTAATCGTACTACTATGCATGTCCCTCAAACTGACGATAAAAATGGTGTAAATGCAATCTATTAACAGAAAAAGGAGATGATTTCTTAATGTTAAGTAAAAAAGCAAAAACTATGGTAATTGCAATACCTTTGGCTACAGTAATTGGTTTGGGAGGATATTCAGCATTTAATAGTCACTTCTCCCCTGTTGCTGAAGAAGATAAGAATACCGAAACTGTTATTCTCAGTAAAGATTTCCCTGCTACAAGTGACTTAAATCAAATGATTAATGAAGCAGATCTAGTTGTAATCGGTGAATATGAAGGTCTTGACTCTAAGTGGAATATGGCACGTAATCCAAGTAATCCATCGGAAGAGGACAAAGAAAATTACGTTGAAGGACATCTATATAATTTCAACATTTCCGAAACAATTAAAGGTGTGAATGAAAATAAACAAATAAAAATCAATCATCGTTTCGCTGAAACTGTAAAACTTGAAGATTCTAATGCAGTTGTTGCACCAGATGGCACAGTTACAAAAAAGGCTACTAAGATAACTACTAAAGAGGTGCAAAATAAGGATCCTTTATATATCGAACCTATGGTTAATAAAAAATATATGATGTTTTTGAAGAAGGATCAATTATTTGGTAACTACTACGGAGCAATTGAACCATTCGCAATTACCTTTGATGAAAATAACAAAGCAGATCTTCAGACAAACATAGAAACTATTAATGAAAGTAAAATGTCTTCTAAAGCACAACTTGCAGGAAAGACCATTGTATTAAAAAATGAAATACATGAAACTATTACTGATAATATTAGCGGTAAGACCCTTGATGAATTAAAAGAACAAGTAAAACAAAAAAACAAGTAATCCTTATAACTTATAATGCTTTTCCCTATTTCATAAGATAATTAAAATTAATTTATAACTGTTATTACAGATTAAAGAAAAATCATTTTTTTCACCCAAAAGCAAAGCAACTGCCTATCAATTTTTTTAGTAGGCAGTTGTTCAATTATTAAAATAAAGTACCATACTGTTTAATTAAATACTATTTCCAAAACAAAAAAGTAAAGGTTTTCAATTCACTTGAGCTTTCTTGTCTCTAATTCATATATTCTTCTAAATTTATTTTTTGTATATCCCCCAAAAAAAATCCTACATAGCGCATGTACCAAGATTCATCCGCATAACTAGTTACATTCTCCTTTTTCTATTGTTAATAGCTTCACAATAAAAGCTGTTAAACGGAAAAAGTGCGAAGTCTTAAATTAGACTTCGCACCTTATATAAATTTACAATTAGTGACAATACCCATACAAATACAATATATAATAATCACTCATTATATGTGTTGCTCTTTTAATCGGCCAATGTATAAACCAATCCTTTTGCTTAGCTATCTCTCATGATTGGTTTGATTGTTTCTACATACTTCATCCCCTCTATCTATACTCATTTCAAGCGGTAATCCATTCCGATTGAAATTACAAATGAAAAAATTTTTCCGTTTTTCCTTGTTGCCTACTTGCTAAATTCAGCAAGTAAAATATCTTTAAAAAATTCCGGATTATTAATGTTTAAACTGTTCGCATTGATAGCAAATGTATGTTTTCCTCCAAGTGTTCCACCAACAAAAGTGGAAAACCCTGGAACGGCACCCCTATGTCCCCATATCGAAACACCGTTCGGAAGTTTAATTTCAAGAATTCCAAGGCCATATCTAGTTCCCTCTCTTTCTGTAGGAACTGTAGTAAGCATTTGTTTTAGTTGCTGTTCCTTCAGTATTTTGCCACTGAGTAAGTAAGAGAAGAATTTGTTTAAGTCGTCAGCATTAGAAATTATATCTCCATCCGAGCTACCTGGGTTAATATAAGTAACGTCTTTTAGCTCACTCGCTCCGTCTAGTTGCAAATAGCCACGGGCATGCTTGGTGCCTGGAATCACGCTTGAATTACCAGGTAAAAATGTATTTGACAAATCAAGCGGTTCAATAATCCGATTTTCAACCTCTTCCGCATAGCTGTTTCCTGTTACTTTTTCAATAAGGATTCCTAGTATTACATATCCTGTATTTGAATAAGACCAACCCTTTCCTGGGGCAAAGTCTGGGGGAAGTGAAATCCCCATCTTTACAAATTCTTCAGCCGTATACGATTTTTTTATATCCGTAATATCAAAGTCTTTTGAATTTATATAGTCAGCAATACCACTTGTATGATTCAATAGTTGCCGGATCGTAATCTGGTTACCATCATATCCGTTTCCTTGAATAACACCAGGTAACCATTTTTCAATGGAGTCGTCTAGATTCAAACGGTTCTCTCCAGATAATTGAAGTAGAACTGTTGCAATGAACGTTTTCGTCACACTGCCAATGCGAAAGCGAAAATCTGCTTTCATTGGTTTCTTAGTTTTCAGATCCGCTACCCCAGCTGTATAACTCCAAGTTTTACCCCCCTTAGAAATTTTAGCGAGTATTCCCGGGTATCCAAGTTGCAGTTCATCTCGCATTGCTTTCTTAACAGAAGTACGATCGTTTTGCGTACTTGTTTGTAACGAACTAGATACATTTTGCGTAGATTCTGCTTTTACAATTGATGTTGGTGTTATGTATAACAGGGAACTTCCAGCTATTAAAAGTGCTAGACTTGCACATGTAATTTTACTGCGTGTTTTCATAAAGAATTCCTCTCTTCTATTTAAATTGTATTGATGGCTGATAGCTTTCTCATATACGAACCACACAGCTATCAACTCTCCCAATGATAAAAGTCAACACTGAATTTGCAATTATCGTACTAATCATTATTTTCACAAACACCATTGTGTCCTAACAATCTCTAAATCACTCTTTTTCCATATGCATATTAACCATAGAAATTACTTCTTTTCCTTAAAACACTCTTGTTACTGATTATTTGTTTTATATGTAGGCCGTACTTGTTCCCCCCTTCATGCCTCCTTATATTTTTATCCTACACAATGAAAATCTCTTTTTTCTTACCTATTCCTTACAAATTCCTTACATACAAAATCACTTCTACAATAGGATTGAAGTAGCATCTGTGCCCGAAAGCGCAAAAAACACCGATGCTTTTCGCTTCAGTGTTTTTGCGCTTTACATATTGTAAGATTCGTTTTACTCTTAACAGGTTAAACTGCTGATTTTTTCTAATGCGATTATTCTTCTTGTTATATAAAACAAATTTCATTGTGTTATATGACACACTATGAAATTTGTCATTACGGCACATGATTCTAAATTTATTGATGTACTTGAGATGGACTCACTTTTTGAATTTGAACAAGTATATCAAACGCTTTACCTAATGATATATCAACAGTTTTTGGTATATCAGGCCCTTCGGTAGTTATTCCAGCGAAAATTGGATGTTGTTCGTTTAACCAAGTTTTTGTCACGCCGTTCGCCTTACGTAAATCAATAAAAAATTGATCTTTTTTGACCTGTCCAAAAATGTAGTTATAACTGTTTGGATCATCCGATTTTAATGTTCCATAGGGGCCAAATTCACCATTGCTATTCTTCACATTGTATTGTCCTTCATAAACTGACGTTCCAATAGATACGTACCGTTTTCCGTAATATTCTGCTAAATGCTGCCCTGCTACTTTAGGGTATATAAAAGAAAGCATATTTGTTTTCGAAACGTGTCCATTATGTCCCCATACAATGGTTTTTCCTAAATGTTCTTCAGTCCACTTCGCATTTTCATACAATGCAATATCATGTTTCAAATAAAAATCCGCTGGTTTATCAGGAGGTGTCGCTAACATTGTAGTAAACTGTTCAATAATACGAGCATTTTGCTTTATCCATACGAACTCTTTAGATTTCCCATTTAAATGACTTTTATTTTCCTCTAATAAAGCACTAATTTGTTTAGCATCTAAAACATACTTTTCTTTTTCTTCTTTCGTAAGGCTTTCAAAAGTATTCATATCCTTTGTTACAGGAATAAGCCCTTTTATCTTCTCTTCTACTCTAGGCAACAGTTTTGAATTGTTCGCTTTAATATATTCTATTATATTATTATAAACATTTTCGTTTACTGATTGAATGTCCATCCCGATGACACGTACTTTCGATTTATGTTTTGGATTAGCATTATATTGCCGAATCCAATCAAGTAAATCTAGCATTTCTTTCGTCTTAAATACAGGTGTTAGATGTTGGTTTGGGTTTCCCTTACCAGTAAGAACATATCGATCAAGTTCCAAGGCCCTGTCCCATCCCTCTTCTAAAACTAGATTGGTAAAGCCCTTTTCAGATACTAAATACTTAACAATGCGGTGTTTCATCGTAAAAACTTCATGAGCCCCATGCGTAGCTTCACCTAAACCTACAATTGAAGCTGAACCTACCATATCCTTAAGTGGTTTCAAATCATTAAGAGATGCAGTTGGATTAGTTGTTTTTAAAGGCTTTGCATGTGCTTCTAACCATTTCGCTATTTGATTTGTATTATAGGGAGCTGTAACAGAAACCTCTGTTTTCGAATCTGCATAAGTATTTCCTACAAAATGAGTCATTGTTATAGCAGAAGCAACAATTGCAATAATTATTTTCTTTTTCATAAAAAACCTCCTGAAATATTTACTTATAGCTTTTTGACATACTCTGCCAACTTCCGTTTAAAACATTCATTTTCTTATTACTGTTAAGATACATTTATTCTAGTTCCTAAAACTCACTTATTTCTTAATAGGTTCTTAAGAAATTCTTAATTCACTTATACAAATATAAAACTAAATAAGCTTCAATTCATTGTATTGTAAATTCCTCATTGCATAACATTATAATGTACAGATATCCGTTATAAATGATGTTATCTAAAGTATTCAATTTCAGTATGTATTATTAACGTAGTTAATATATGGTTAATATGAAGTTCCAAATTTTGATTGTTTGTAGTCTCTTTATCATAGAGTTAATTTAGGGGTTATTTTTTGTTCACTTCATTTTTTTCGGCACTCTGCATCTAGACGGTATACCCATTGGCCACAGTTAGACTATTTCAAATCAAAAAAAATAGATTACCTGCACACTAAAGAGTATAGCGCACAGGTAATCTAGTTGTTTTTGAGATTAATAAAAACCTAATTTATCTTTTGAATTCTTCCATCAATAATAGACTGAATTGGTTCTTTTGATTTTTTTATATAATCTACTAATGCTTCAAAATCAGTTGGTCCTGTTTCAGCATCTTTACCGTTTTTAAAGGATACAAATCCATCTCCCCCTGAAGCTAGAAATGCGTTCGCAACGACGCTGTAAGTTTTAGAAGGAATAATTTCTTCTCCATTTGTTAAGCGAATACTTGTTACTTTTTCTCCATTAGGCTTGTTCGCATCCCAAGTGTATTGGATCCCTGAAATTTGAAGCATTCTTGTTATGTCTTTTTGCCATTGTTGATTTAAAATATCACGAATGTCTTGACCTGTTAAATTTACTTTTATTAATTGATTTCCGAATGGTTGAATACCATATATCTCTCCCCATGTAATATCACCAGCATCTAAGTCATTACGAATACCACCAGGATTCATAAGTGCAATTTGGGATTGCATTGTTGCACGCTGAGCATCAGCAACTAAATTTCCGAGAGTAGATTCACCAGCCGTATTGAGTTTACGATCTAGTGGAGCAATAGACTTACCTACAATTTCATTAACAAGAGGTGCGATTTTTGCTTGATATTTCTCCATCTTCTTCTTGATTTTTTTATCAGGCTCCATGCCTTCATGGTAAGTTGTAACAATTTCTGCTTTTTTCTCAACAATATCTTGTGTTTTACGATCAATCTTTACATCAACATCAGCAAAAGCCATACCATATGAATTTGCTTGTACGACAAGTTTATTATTAACAGTTCCATTTACATAGGTGTGGCTATGGCCACCAAAAATAACATCGACTTCTGGATCAGTCTCATTTGCTAATCGGACGATATCACCATTTGTTACGCCGTTCCCATCTGTTATACCTCCGTTATGTGCAAGAACAACGATAGATTTAACGCCTAGTTTTTTTAATTGCTTTACGGATTTGTTAATAGCTTCAACTTCATCTGTAATTTCTACATTCTTTAGCATAGTAGGCATAACAAGGTTAGGAACATCCGTTGTTACGACTCCGATAAAGCCAACAGGAACTCCTTGTACCTTTTTTATAGTGAATGGTGGTAAAAATAAACGACCGGTGGATTTATTATAGAAATTTGCAGCAACATATGGGAATTTTGCTCCTTTAAAATTTCCTGTTTTCTCATGGTATCCACCATAAATAAGGCGGTTCATTTCTTCAACACCTTCATCAAATTCATGATTTCCTATCGTTCCAACATCGAATTTCAAATCATTTAGAAATTCAATCGTAGGTTCGTCTTGTAATAATGCTGAAACAGGAGTACTTGCTCCAACAACATCGCCAGCATGTACCTTTAATGTATTCGGATTTTGTTTTTCACGATCACGTAAATAAGCCCCTAAGTACTCAATTCCCCCTGCATCTTTATTGTTAATTTTTTTTACAGTGTCTAGTTGCCCATGAAAATCGTTAATACCGAGCATTTGTACATCTATGTAGCGGTTTTGTTCTGTACTTGCTTGGATTGAAGGCGCAGCAAATACACTAGTAAAAGTAACTGTACTTAATGCTAAAGCAACTGGAATGATTTTTTTCAACATAAAATTTCTCTCCCCTAATTAAAATCTGACATAATACGATGTTATTTTAATATATTAAGAGAATTATTTCCACAAAAATTCTACCAATTATAAAAATTAATAAGATTTTATTGTTTTCTGATAAGATATTTCTTCCTCAGAAAAATGTATATTTCTTTGTTTTGAGGATTATTCAAAATATTATCTTGATAGTAATATAACAATACTTCTAAGAAATCTAAAAAACTCTAATCAATATATTTTAACTGTTAAGAAGAGTATTCAATCCAAAATTAATGGAGATTTATCAACCTAACATCTCAATATCACCATTTAAAAAGATGCTCCTGGATTTATCCAAGAGCATCTTTTATAAAGCTTTATTTTTTACTTGTTTATAATTTATCAATTAACAATTATATAGTTGTAATCAGTCATTTAAAAATAATAGGAGTGCTTCATTAAATTCTTTAGCATGCGTTGCATGTAGCCCATGTGGACCACCCTTTATTAAGGCCACTTTAGAATTAGGAATTGCTTCATGTGTTAATTTCCCACTATATTCATATGGTACAGTTGCATCAGAATCACCGTGAATAATAAGAGTAGGTATATTAAACTTCTCCAAGTCTTTTCTAAAATCTGTCTTACTAAAGGCGGTAATACAATCAAGTGTTCCTTTAGGTGATGCACTGGCTGCAATATCCCAATTATATAAACGGAATGGCTCACTAACTAAATCTGTTCGATTACCAGCCGCGAAAAATCCCTTAGTAAATTCATCAAGAAATGCAAGGCGGTCATTTATCACACCACTTTTGAATGCTTCAATTGTTGCATCATCTAATGCCCCTTCAGGATGATTCTCTGATTTGTATAAATATGGAGGTACTGCTCCAGCAAAAACAGCCTTTTCAATACGATCTGTTCCATACGTACTAATATACCGGGCTACTTCGCCTCCACCCATAGAAAAACCAACAAGTGTGACATTTTGAAGCTCTAAATGTTCTAATAGTTGATGTAAATCAGAAGTAAAGGTATCATATTCATACCCTTCCCACGGCTGAGATGATTGTCCAAATCCTCGACGATCATATGTTATAACTCTGTATCCAGCCTCAACAAGAGCGGGAACTTGGTATTCCCAAGATCGACCACTTAACGGCCAACCATGAATGAGTACAACTGGTTTTCCTGTGCCATGATCCTCATAATATATCTCAATTGGTGCTTGATTTTCGGTTCCTACAGTAATTTTAGCCATGCTTCTACCTCCAAAAAATATTCTAATATGTATCCTTTTCTTCAATAATCTGGATGAATGTCATAACCTATTCATGCACGTTTATGTTGTGAACTCTAAGTATGAAACTCTATTGTTCCAATGCATTCATTTTCTCCTTTTGGAACAATCCCCCCTCTAATACCTTTTTCATCATAAAATAATTACTGAACATTACTCCTATTCAATTGTAATAACAAAAATAGGTGACTATCAATATTGTTCTATCTATAGGATGTATAGGTAAAACCAATCTATTTTATAGTGAAAACAACTATAGTTACAACCTATACGAATTATAGATAATTTAGAATTGATTAACGAATCAGTTTTCAAATACTATAAATTTGTATAGCACTTCATGTTCTATGAATGCTGCTATAACCAATATTATTGGTCAGCTTAGTTATAAACGAAGAAACTTATGATAGTATTCGACTATTTAAAATTTCTTCGATTACTTAATTTTTAGGAGGAATACATAATGACTGATCTCTATTCTCGTATTAACAAAGACGATGCTGTCGTGCTTTTAGTAGATCATCAAACTGGTCTTATGTCCGGACTAGTACGTGACTATGGTGTTGATGAATTCAAGAACAATGTTTTAGCTCTTGCTCATACTGCTAAGTTTTTTGATTTACCAGTTATTTTAACAACAAGTTTTGAAAACGGGCCTAACGGACCTTTAATGCAAGAATTGGTTGATCTCTTTCCTCATGCACCAAAAATAGCTCGACCTGGACAAATTAACGCATGGGATAATGATGATTTTGTAAAAGCAATCGAAGAAACTGGAAAAAAGCAACTTATCATCGCGGGCGTAGTTACGGACGTTTGTGTTGCTTTCCCTGCACTTTCCGCTATAAAAGCTGGATATGAAGTATTTGCTGTTACTGATGCTTCAGGAACTTTCAGTAAACAAGTTGCAGATGCTGCCAATACACGTATGGCACATAGTGGCGTGCAACTTATGAACTGGTTTAGCGTAGCTTGCGAATTACAACGCGATTGGCGCAACGATGTCGAAGGTTTTGGCAATTTGCTTGCTAGCAATCTTCCAGGCTATCAAAATATAATTGGAAGCTATAGAGGAGCTCAGCGAGATCTTAGTAAACAAAATGCATAAATGTATCTCAAGTAAATAGCTTTAAATCACCTTTTTTAAAGTAGATAGTATAAATTTAGTGCTGATTAAATCAGCACTAAATTTAAATTAAAAAGTATAGTAGAGCTTCAATTGACAGAAGATACATTACTTTCAATAAACAATTGAAAAAGGAGCGTTTTATTATGAGTAATTTAGAATTGTTAAATCCGGAGAACAGTGCCTTAATTTTAATTGATTTTCAACCTCAAATGACTTTTGGAGTTGCAAGTATTGATAGACAAACATTGATTAATAACGTTATGCTACTTGCTAAATCAGCAAAAACTTTTAACGTACCTACTATTCTTACTACAGTTGAAACACGCAGCTTTTCTGGTTATTTTTGGCCACAAATTCTTGATATATTCCCAAACCATGAAATTATAGAACGTAGTTCAATGAACTCTTGGGAAGATCCGAAATTTGTTGAGGCAGTTAAAGCAACCGGTAGAAAGAAATTAATATTTGCAGCACTTTGGACTGAAGTTTGCCTTGCATTCCCTGTGCTTGAAGCAATTAAAGCTGGCTATGAGGTATATGCAGTTGATGATGCTTCAGGTGGTACTAGTTTGACAGCACATAACGCTGCTATGCGTCGTGTAGAACAAGCTGGTGCAATTCCAGTGACAGCAATTCAAGTTTTACTTGAATACCAACGTGACTGGGCACACAAAGACACTTATGATGCTGTAATGGAGATTGTAAAGGAACACACTGGTGCTTATGGTCAAGGTGTAGAATACGCATATACTATGGTGCATGGCGCGCTTCCAAGCAGGAAAATATGAAACAAGAAGGAGTAGCTGTCGAAGAGACTTATACAGGGAACACGATGGATGCCGGCAATCCAGTAACAACGATTGTTACATGGGAAATTCAAGAAGGTAGAGAAAAACAGTTTGAAACATGGAGACATGAAATTGAGGCTGCGGCTACTAAATTCCCAGGACATTTAGGTGTAAATCTAATAGTCCCAAGTAACGAATCCAGAGAGTATACTGTTATTTTTCGCTTTGATACGTATGAGCATCTACGTACTTGGCAAGAATCAGATGTTCGCCGGGATTTGTTAAAAACGGCGGAGCAATTTCAAGCCGCTAATCCAACTTACAAAACTGAAAGCAGTTTGGCTTATTGGTTTGTTACTCCGAAAACGCCAGTTCCACCGCCAAAATGGAAAATGTCTATCGTTACCCTTCTGGGTGTATGGCCTCTTAGCATGTTAGTTCCTAAAGTGATAGGACCTATTATAAAACATATGAATCCTATTATGTCAGCTTTTTTTGTTTCTGTATGTATCGTGTCCTTGCTATCATGGGTAGTCATGCCGATTTTCGGTAAATTATTTCATCCATGGTTACAAAATAATAGGAAGTAGACGAGGTGTGAATATGAATGTACCGGATATGGTCTTATACAACGGAAAAATTACTACCCTTGACCCTTCTCAGCCTGAGGTATCTGCTATCGCCATAACTGATGGTTTAGTCACTGCAGTAGGTGGAGATGAGCTTCTTAATAGTGCCACGGAAAAAACAAAAAAAATAGACCTTAAAAGAAAGAGAGCTATTCCAGGCCTGAATGACTCTCATATACACGTTATTCGTGGTGGTCTGCATTATAATATGGAATTACGTTGGGAAGGCGTACCATCACTTTTTATTGCTCTAGAAATGCTCAAAGAACAGGCAAGACGTACACCTGCTCCTCAGTGGGTAAGAGTAGTTGGAGGTTGGTCTGAATTTCAATTTAAAGAGAGACGGATGCCAACATTAGAAGAGATTAATGCTGTTTCTGAAGACACGCCTGTCTTTGTGCTACATCTTTACGATAGAGCACTTGTAAATCGTGCAGGGCTACGTGCACTGGGATACACGAAAGATACCCCAGATCCTCCAGGCTGTTTAATTCAGCGGGATAAAAGAGGTAATCCAACGGGCCTTTTAATTGCTAACCCTAACGCTTCTATTCTTTATTCAAGTTTGGGTAAAGCTCCAGTACTTAATCTTGACGACCAGATTAACTCAACTCGCCATTTTATGCGTGAATTAAATAGATTAGGTATTACAAGTGCCATTGATGCAGGTGGCGGTTTCCAAAATTATCCTTCTCGACTACAAAGTTGTTGAACATTTAGCCGAGAAGGAACAATTAACTTTACGTATTGCTTATAATTTATTTACGCAAAATCCTAATCATGAATATGAAGACTTTGCTTCATGGACAAAAATTGTTTCTCCAGGTCAAGGAAATGATAAGTATAAAATGAATGGTGCCGGAGAAATGTTAGTATTCTCTGCAGCTGATTTTGAAAAATTTCAAATGCCACGGCCCGAACTAGCTACGATGATGGAAGCCGACTTAAAGAAAGTAATTTCTCTATTGGTGGAAAACCGTTGGCCATTCCGTTTACATGCAACTTATGACGAGTCAATCACACGTTTCTTAAATGTATTTGAGGAAGTTAACAGAGAAATTCCTTTTAATGGGCTACGCTGGTGGTTTGATCATGCAGAAACAATCTCAGATCGTAGTATGGAACGTGTTAAGGCTTTAAATGGCGGTATTGCCATCCAAGACCGCATGGCTTTTCAAGGTGAATACTTTGTTGACTTATACGGAAAGGAAGCTGCAAAGCATACTCCTCCGATTTATCGTATGTTAGATCTTGGTATACCTGTTGGCGCCGGTAGTGATGCAACCAGGGTTTCCAGCTATAACCCTTGGGTCGCTCTTTACTGGATGGTTGCCGGAAAAACCATTGGTGGTCTTTCCATATACGATGAAAAAAATAAACTTGATAGAAAAGTAGCCCTGGAATTATATTCAAAAGGAAGTGCGTGGTTCTCTGGTGATGAAGGTAAAAAGGGAACCCTGGCAGTCGGTCAGTTTGCTGATATTGCTGTATTGTCTGCTGACTACTTTACTGTGCCAGAAGAAGAAATCAAAGACCTTGAATCATTACTCACCATTATGGGTGGGCAGGTTGTTTATGGAAATGATGAATTTAAAAATTTATCACCTGAATTGCCGCCAGCATCACCTGATTGGTCACCGACGGGCGTTTATGGGTATGGTGGTGCTAACCTAGCCAACACTATACTTTCTCACGATTCCCATGATAACAAGTTACATAGTTGTAGTAACCCTCTCCATCAACATACTCATACCGTAATAGGAAAAGATGGAACTAAATGGGGGATTGGTTGTACTTGCTTTGCTTTCTAAATCAAAACCACCGGTATAATGCCGGTGGTTTTCTTTCTACAATAAGGATATGTAGATTCAAAATAGCAGTGTATATCCCTTATGGAATCTGTTACTATACGATAAGACCAAAGAATTGATTGATTAACTTAACTTGTTTTTGATAACCTTCTCTCCTTGCAAAGTCTTTCCTTTTTTCCTTAATTAAAAATCAATGGTATCCCCTTTTGATCGACTACACCACACATATAAATCCACTGCCCTTTGACTTTAATATAGATCTTAATTTTTCAATTGTTACACTAAAATCATTATTATTTCTATTACACTGATACTTTTTGAGAATCATTTAACTTCTGCATAAAGATACGTGCTGCAAAACTTAAAAATTTATCATCAAAGTGAATAAGATTAATATCTTGACTTGGTGTTGGATCAGTAATACGAACTATGCTCAAAGTATCATTATTAACAAAGTTAACCAGTGAAAGAGGTATTATAGCAACCCCATGTCCATTGTATACAAGGCTCAATAGAGAAATAGAAGATTTTGTTTCTATATTTGCTTCAGATAAAGATAACCCTAAACTCTCACAATATATCTTAATAGATTCACGACAACTACATGAAACCATTACTCTACTGAGCCCTACTAATTCTCGAAAAGAAACAAATGATTTTTCATTCAAAGGATGATTTTTTGGAATGACAAGGACGAGCTCTTCACTATACAAAAGGGTGTTTGTTAATGTGTCTGGAATTTGAGCACTACGTGTAATCCCGAAATCAATATTTTTGTCAACGATTTGATTTACAGCAACTTCGGATTCTATAATTTTTACTACAATGTTGGGATAATGTTGTTGAAACTTCATAATATAAGGTGTTAAATAAGTGAGATCCTCTAATAAACCTCCTATAGTAATCACACCTCTTTTTACACCCTTTAATTCAAAAATTTCATTATAAACGTCATCAAATTGTTGCATGATAAATTTTCCTTTATCAAATAGCAGCTTACCCGCTTCTGTCATTTTGATACCTCTTCCAACTCGATGAAACAAGGGTGTATCAAGTTCACCTTCTAAAACTC
The DNA here is from genome assembly GCF_038005805.1 of Bacillus sp. FSL R9-9497. Lineage (NCBI taxonomy): Bacteria > Bacillati > Bacillota > Bacilli > Caryophanales > Bacillaceae > Bacillus > Bacillus sp. FSL R9-9497. The sequence goes on from NZ_JBBOTY010000001.1 coordinate 3,054,992, forward strand.
GTATTTGTTGACTTAAAGTCGGCTGTGAAATACCTAGAACTTCCGCAGCTTTAGTGAAACTATTATTATTACAAACTTGAATAAAATACTCTAAATGACGTAATTCCATTCTTGATACCCACTCTCCGCTTTATGAAAGATTTATAATTTAAAGGACGATATGTATATCGTTAACATAACAACTTTATTTCATACTATACCAATTGAAATTACACGTTTTATTCATTTTGTATTATAATAAATTTACTACCATTTATTAATTTTTCCTCCTATTTATTTAATTTATATTTAATTAGGACATTACTAATTCGAGATATATTTCTAAAAATTTATAGTTCGAGTGCATAATACCCTAATTTTTTCAACTTTTCGATTATCATTTTTTTCTCAATATAGTCCAAACCACCAAATATTTGCCGAATCGCCTCTTTATGCTGAGGAAAAATAATATCCATCAATTCAATACCTTCTGAAGTAATTGACGCATACGTGACACGGCGGTCTTTAGGACATGGTTTTCGTATTAAGAACCGCTTCTTTTCCAACTTATCCACTACATACGTGATACTACTACTTGCAAGTAATATTTTGTCCCCAATTTTTTGTATAGGCTGATCGCCTTTACTATACAGTAGCTCAAGCACTGCAAATTCAGTTGGATTAAGTCCATAACTTTTTATATCCTCTTCAATACGCTTAGTAATTGACTGTACTGCCCTTGATAATATAACAAATAACTTTAAAGATAAGCTCTCATCGTTAATCACGCTCATAATTACCAATCCTTTACAAGTTATCTTGAATTCGAGATTCATTATATTATCGTCAAAATATTATGTCAATCATTCATTTTAGCTTTATCAATCCAATCATAATTTATTTCTCAACATATGACATATGGAATTAGAAGAAAACAATTGTTACTATATAAGTATCTCAATTACGTTATTTCTTCTAAAGAGAGCTTGTTTTTAATGGCAAGTTCTCTTTTGCCATATTCTAAATTGAATCCGGACAAATTTCAGAGTATATGATATAGTTTTTAAACAAAGATTAGAGCTCTCCTACAAGAAGGAGAGCTCTAATCTTTCATATAAATATTCACCATTTTTATCATTACGGGACATCAAAACTTTAACTTGATGGGGATATGGTGCTATCTCGATTAATAAATATTACAAATCATATATCTATCATATTTTTTATAAACAGGATTAATTAGATTTAAAAAAAGATTTCTTTTTCTTTACTCGTAATAAGTCACCTGTCCATCCTTTGAATCGCATATACATATACATCCCCCCTGTTGTGAAAATAATAAATAAGAGAGCGATTAAATAGCTATATTTCCATTCTAGTTCAGGCATGTATTTAAAATTCATACCCCATAATGCTCCTAAGGCTGTCAAAGGCGTACTCACAGCAGTTAATACAGTAAGAGCTTTCATAATTTCATTCCCACGATGAGAAGAAACAACTTCTTGTAAATGAATCATCGTGTCTAATTCTTCTTGGTACTCTTTAACAAGTTGTAATCCACGCTCTAATTTTACGTGTGTTTGTTTATAACAAAGGGTGTTTGTTAGTTTTTCTAACCAAGCTTCTTTTAGGCCTTGTAACACTTCTTGTATTAAGCGAAACACATGTGTGTTCATAAATAATTCATGACGAATATGATAAATCCTTTCTAAAACTGCTATGTTATTATGATGATAAAAATCCCATAATACATTTCTGAAATTGTTTTCAAAGTAGTCAACCTTTCGCAAATAATGAGATATAAACATTGATAAGATAGCACATAATCCTTCAGCGGAACTATTACAATTTTTTGTACCCATAGGGAAATTATGTATTAATTTTTTGAAATCCTCTTCCTCTTTTTCCTGAACTGTTATCAGTATTCCATGAGCTACGAAATAATGAAGAAATTTTTGAATTTTGGCGTCCTTTTTATCTTGATCATATAAAAACGAACCATATACACAAGTTTGACTTGGTGATAACGTATAAACATATAATCCATTTTCACAAGGAGAACTTATTTTCTTTACAAATTGAGAGAAATAAGATGTTACATCACGAGGGATTATAGAAGAAAGTTTTTCAAGCTCACTAGTTTTCACATGATACCAACTCCATTTCGTCATTTTTATGCATTCCATATTATTCTTCCTTTCTAAATTGTTTTATGTTTAATCGAATCATAACCGTAATATGACATTTGTATGTAGGTATTCATGTCTTGGAGGAAAAGTTTTTAGATCATCTAAATTACAAAATAAATGACATAGGAGGCCTTATTCTTTTAAAAGAAAGACCCCCTATATATTAGTTATTTTCATTCTCAATTTTAAACATTTCCTCTATACAAGCACTTTTTATCTTTTCTTATAAAGAATTTATTATATATGGAAAAGAAGCTACATAATTTGGCACGTCTATTCAACAAACTCCATTTCATTCGTTATTATAATTTGGATTCATATGCAGATTGATTGGTGATGTCGTCAAATACTTGACTCCCAATAATATAGTATCCATGGAGTGCAGCCTCTTTCGAAGCGTCTACCATACGGAAAGAAGAAATTTCACTTTGCATTTTTTCAATTCGTTTTTTGTGGAGATCTACTATTCCTCCTGTCCAAATAATAGTGTTATACTGTTCTAACTTAAATTGTTCTTGTAATACACGCATGACGTCTTGGAAGTGTGCATCCAACTCTTTTTGAATCAAAGTATGAACCTGACTTGTCTCATGATTTTCTTCTCGACATTCATATCCTTTTTCTAATATGTTTGGCATGTCGTTAATATGCAATTGATTACTTTCACCCTCATGATTCTGCACGATATTCTTAATATTTTTCAAAGGCTTGCTACATCCTAGTTCCGTCTCATAATGATTTAAAATGAGATTCTGTTTCATATCTGTCATTTCTAATGTGCGAAATCCACCATCAATAATTAAGATGCGATCTCGTTCCTGAATGATTCCCTCTTTTAAGAAATAGGCATGTAAAGCGACCGGTTGCTGAAGAATCAAAGCATTTTCCACCGTAATATGAATAAATTTCCCATCAATTTGCACGGAAGTTTCTTTTTTTAGTGCACGTTGTAATTGCTCATGCTGACTACCAAAACAACTGATGGGAAGCCCGGTAACAACTAAAGGTAACACGACATTTTCTTTATAATCCTTTGCAATGCAACCAAATATTTGTTGTTTAAATCGTTCGCTTTCATAATAATTTTCTATTTCTTCGTCAAATGGAGGAAGAAATGAAGCGTCAGATTGATGTGCTTCATTTCCCATGTAGTATGCAAAGTCTAAGTCTATAAAACTTACCTTTGTTAAATCTTCACTTTCAGCATGATTAGGTACAGGGGCTAGTGTGGAAGCTTCACTCTTAACCGTCATCTCAGAATCTACATCCTGGCGATATGCCCTTTTGGTAAAGCCAATTCCTACATCAATTGCATACAGAGATTTCATACTTTTTTCCTCACTTTCTATTTTTAGAGTTACATCTAGGCACTCTCTTCTTTCCCTTCTTTCACATATTTCTTTTCATTTTTCGTTTTTTCCCCGTCTAAGTTCTTACTATTTTCATTTATTTCGTAATCCTTTTCATCTGTTTTCTTTTTGTTATTTTCGTTTTCTGTTAAGTCTTTAATGGTAGAAATCACAACTGGTGTAGCTGTAAGCAGTTGTGGTAATGTTTGTTTTGCAACATTAGCTGCAGTTACAGAAAATTGTTTACTTGTCTCAGTTACCTTCTCCAATGTTTCCTTTATGTTTCCTTCTTGTAGTTTTTCTTTTACGCTTTTTCCTTTTGTTTGTATAGCTTTCCGATTTTCTTTTTTTAATAGGGAGACGATGACTCCGGTCGTAATTCCAATCACAGCATATTTAAATATTGTATGTTTCATTTTTCTCATCCTTTTCTATTTTTATTTTCTTCCATGCTACAACCTAAAATAATTCCCTTACCTATTTATCAGATGTTGCAATCTATTACAGAGAATGATAGTTTTGCGGCTGCCTAGCATTCGCCATTGGTACTTCAGCTGTTACTAGGAGTAAAATCTTCCCTTGATCTAGTTTTTCTTCATATAAGTTAGCTTCCTCCTTCGACAACCCCATTTCTTCCATTTGATTTCGAAGTTCGTCCCCTTTTTTGGAGAAAAAGTTGATAATACTTGTTCCCAATCCTTGTTCTTTTACTCCAATCGTATTTGTGTTTGTATCATCCGCAATCCTTTTTGTTATATGTTTTTCATGTGCTAAAACATAAATGTCATCGTGGCGAACCCCTTGCAATTCTAGCTCTTTTACTTTCATAACTACTTCCTGTTCATTTTGATATTCATAAACTACCGTTTTTCTTTCATTCGTATGCATCGTATCTTTCCTCCTTTAGATTTTTTATTTTTTTATTTAGTTGTTATGTAATATGTAATACACCTATTTTAAAGATGTTAAACCTAAATTTTCAAAAAATTTTACACAATAGGTTATTCATGTTTTTAATATCAAAGAAATGTCACAAGAACTTTGCTTTGATAAAAGCGCTCCAAATAACGATTTGTTTGGAAGGTAAGCCCATTGTTTTATAGAAATCATAGAAAAATAAAAAAGCACTCCTTTTTAAAGAGTGCTTTTAAAAAACATATAACCTAATCAAAATATTTCTATTTTGATTACGGAAAGAAAGTCTTTATTAAAACATATGGTTGCTAATTTAATTGCGATCTGTCTTGCACCCAAGCAGCAATATCATTTATAACATACTCAGGGATATTAGCAGGACTATAATATTCATTTGGCTTACTTATTTCCCCTTCACCCTCTGTAAAGAAATGATTTAACTTTGGATATAGTCGATAATCTACGTTATCTCGTTCTTTTAATTGTTCTTTCCAAAGAGGAATTTCAATTTTTGATTGAACTTGATAGTCTCTTTCTCCTTGAATAATAAGAAGCGGTGTCTTTTGTTCTTTTGACATTTCTGCCGCTTTAATTTTCCGTATAGAATCCCAAAATACTGCTGATCCTAAGTAAAAATCTTTTGGGGGATTCTGACCAGAGAAATTAGGATCATTTAATAATTCAAATTGCGATTTGTAGAATTTATATTGATCCAGGTTCATTGCTCCAATAGAGAAAAGGTACTCAAATTGATCTAAAACAACGTCTTGGATCGTACGAGCTGGCCCTCCCATTACAATTGCTCCAGCAATATTTTTATTTTGGTCTTTTTCAATCATTTTCGGAAGCATCATTCCACCTTGACTATGACCCAAAATATAAATTTGATTTTTATTTATTAGAGGCTCATTTTTAAGAAATTGAGTTACAAGAAGAGCATCATCTGTTGTCTCTTTATCAACTGTATAAAAGGGACTGAATTGTGTTTTCAACCCATGTTCATAAGTTCTTTTATTATAGCGAAGGACAGCAATTCCCTTCGATGCAAGACCTTCAGCTAAATCGCGAAATGGTTTTAAAGCAAACGCTGTTTCATCCTGATCAGTTGCTCCTGATCCTTGAACAAGAATAACCGCTGGAAAAGGACCCTTTCCTTTTGGAACCGACAATGTTCCTGGTAATGGAAATGCACCACTTCCAACTACTACTTTTTTATCAACAAATGATTCAGGCTTACTATATGATGGACGCTCTGCAACAGGACTAAACGACATGCTGAGTTGAAAATCGTCTATTTTTCCAGATGGATCTAGTTTAATTAGTAAAGGTACAGTCATTTTTTCAAAAACTAATTGAATCTCTACATTTGTATGAACAGGATTTGTCTCTTTTTGTGTAACCTCTCCAATTTCTATAAAAGAACCTGCTTGTAATTGCACTGGGAGTCCCTCCCAATAGTTCTTCAGCCATTCTTCGGATATTATTTTCTGTAATGACCTTGAGGTTAAATCAAATGCAGATTTATAATCTTCACTATTCATATGGCGAATAAATGAAAGAGTAGTAGATATAATAGGATTTTCATCATCACTATTGTCTACTTTTTTTATAGTTGTGTTTGCTTCCTTTAATTTCGAACTAAATTGGTAGTTAAACGGATAGTTATATGTATCAGGATATAAGCTTGTTTTCAATACTTCCGTATTCCGTCCCTCATACAAACTTGAAGAACTCGTAAAATTTTCAGGTGAAATTACTTCCTCCGCATATGAGACTGAGGGAATTGCTATTGTAAAAATTGCACTGACAAGTAATAACTTATTACTTATTCTTCTTTTCTTACCCATAATTATTGATTCTCCTTTCAAAATTAAAAATTTCTAATACAATATGCCAACTATAAGGAAAATAAAAATTATGAAAGAGATTAATAATCTATTTTACGATCCCCCCCTAACTAGTTAAAAATCTATCATTAACAAACTTCAATAAAAAATGCCTTCCCCCTCTTTTTTTATCATTGGATTTTTCAGTGACATAGAAGCACAGTGCCGTATTACATGTAACTGACCCATGTGATTCTCTATTCCAAAAGAAAAAAGCAATCCACTAGATGCTTTCTTTAATTGTTCTCACTCTAATTTTTTTAGATAATTCTCTTATTACTGTAAGATACATTTATTCTAAATCCTAAAACTCACTTATTTCTTGATAGGTTCTTAAGAAATATCAAAAAATAAGGAAAACAAGTTATTTGGTTATTCATTCCGTAAGCTTAATGCTCAAGTTAGTTTTTTTCACACGGTTAAACTTTATTAAGAAAACCTTAAGAAATTTCCCTCTATATTCATAAGAATTTTTTTCTATACTGAATCCTGTAAATGAACAAGAGGAGAAACGACCATGAAAAAATTTGTACTTTGCATACTAGGAATAGGCCTTCCTATATACTTACTACCTTTCATATTACGCGGGGATTTAGACAGATTTAATCCGATTGCTGAAGAAAAAAATGTATACGCCGTTGCGAAAGGATATGGTGTTCCGGATTATCATCAAAAAGGAAAAGCTATGTACTCACTAAAAGCTGTTGATGAATTAAGCAATGAAAAAGAATATAATGTTGGAACGAACACGCCTAATGATTTTATAAGAAAAACTTACTTAAAACTTCATGTGAAAGGAAAGTATGTGTATTCTTACGATATCATTTCTAAAGAGGATATTCCGAAGAAAATAAGGGGACAATTGGAGATAGCCAATAAATAAAAGAGCCACTTCGTACGATTTGGCTCTTTATTCTCTCTCCCATCTACCGTTGGGAAAATTCTTTCGGTAGATTTATTAAATTCGTTATCATTGTTCCAATAACCATTGTTCAATTACTTTTACTGTTTTATCTCGTTGTGCTTTTGCCGTAATTAAACTCGCATTATCACCTTTTTGCTCACCATACATGCCAAAATGAGCATGGTTTCCCCCTTTTATCATGTGCATAGTAGTATTCTTTGACATGAACTTTTTATTGCTCTCTATTTTTTCAACAGTTGCTAAAGCATCTACTTCCCCGTAAATTGATAACATTGGAATCGATTTCGTAGAGAAGTCATCTGCAGGATACGAACCTAAGAAAATAATCCCGTCTACCTTTTCTTCATGTTGAAAGGCATACCTAGAAATCATAGCTCCGCCCATTGAATGCCCAGCAACATACCATTTTTGAACTTCAGGATACTGTTCAATTACACTATCTACCTCATTTATTCCAAGTATCGCTAAGTTTAATGGTAACTTAGGCATTACTACAAAATGCCCATCTTTTGCAAGAGCTTCTCCTAAGTAACTATAAGCCTCGGCTTCTACTTTAGCTCCTTGATAAAAAATAACTCCTATTTTTGCATCTTTCTCTCCAAAAACTATATAATCTTCATCTTTTTTATCATCTACTAAAGACAAAGCCTCTTTCGTTGGTTTATAAGTAAACTGAGACCAAGTTAAAAAAGTAATACTTCCGACGATTAAAATAGCTAGTAAAGAGTACAGAACAATTTTTATCCATTTTTTCAAAAAGATGACCTCCCTAAGATGTATATATTCTATATTTCAGATTATCATTAATAAACATAAAAACTCGAGCACTTTTATTATGCTCAAGTTTTTAGTTCCGTCTTTAATTTATACTATAAATTGTCCAAGATAAATATGTAGCAAATGCAGACCATAAAAAATATGGTATTAGCAACCATGCCGATACTTTAGATAAATTGGAAGAAAACATAATGAGAAGTAACGTAGTAATAGCGACTAGTAAACAATCTACTGTTGCTAAAAACAAATTCTTTTGGCTAAATTGAAAATAGCTGAACGCTTGATTACATATATAATTTAAAAGGAATAAAAACCAAAATGTTTTTGGCTTGAATCCATAGTTGTTGTAAATAATTGCAACTGATAATGCGATAAGTCCAAATAATACAGCCCATATCATTCCGATTGTCATACCAGATGGTGTCCAAGACGGCTTTTCTAACGCATCATACCAAGTACGATCAATAGGGAATAAAACACTAGAAACATAAAACAAACCATATGTTAGTAAAAATACTATAATACTAGATTTTTTCATAAACATTCTCCTTTTTACTAGAAGATTATAGAAACTTTATATGATTAGTATGTCCTTGTACTGGATAAAATTCTAATATTAAAATTCAAAATACATATTGTTTAACCTATTTCATACAAATTCTTTCATACTTTTATATGCACAAAGGGCTCTCTCCCGTGCTGCCTTATGATCAACAATCGGAAAGGGATATGTATCACCAAGTTTTATATTGGCTTTTTGCAAAATATGCTCAGATGCTTCCCAAGGTTTATGTATATACTTATTCGGTATACCTCTTAATTCTGGTACCCATCTTCTTATATACTCTCCATTTTTATCAAACTTTTCTCCTTGTGTGATTGGGTTAAAAATACGAAAGTACGGTGATGCATCTGCTCCACTCCCAGCAACCCATTGCCATCCCATTGTATTATTTGCAATATCAGCATCTAGTAGTGTATCCATAAACCATTTTGCTCCTTCTTGCCACGGAATTAACAAATGCTTTACAAGAAAAGAGGCTACAGCCATTCTTGCCCGGTTATGCATAAAACCTGTTCGCCATAGTTCTCGCATTCCCGCATCAATAAACGGATAACCAGTTTCACCCTTCTGCCATACTCTTAATAACTCCTCTTCCTTATCCCACGGGAAATTTTCAAAGCTCTTATTAAGAGGTTTATATACTGTAAATGGATAATGATATAGCAAATAATAAGAAAACTCTCGCCAAATTAATTGACGTATAAAGCTATTAACTTGTTTTTCAAAAAGACTACATTGTCTTTCGGTACTTTTATTTATTAAGTAATGAAACATTAGCTTTACTGATATTTGACCAAATGAAAGATACGGTGCCAACATCGAATGGACATTTTGACCTGGAAAATCTCTTCCTTCACTATAAGAGACTAATTTACTAGAGAAAAATTTCTTGAATGTTTTATATGCCCCTTCTTCTGTCGGATCCCATATTACTTCCATATGAGATGTCCACGGTATAGTCGGCAACAATTGTAATTCTGAAACAGATAAGCTTGCTGGTAAAGAGTTTCCCCACTTTATACTCTGCACTCTGCTAATAGGTTTAGGTATTACCTGCTTTTGAAATGCATTGTAAAAAGGCGTAAACACCTTATATTCAGTGTTATCTTTCTTTTTAATAATCCACGGTTCTAATAATAAATGCGAATTAAATTCTTTACAGATAATACCTTTATCCTCTAACATCATTTTCATTTTTTGATTAGATTGTAATCTGTCCGGATCATAACAAATATTCCAATATACAGCCGTTATATCTAATTGCTCTATGAGAGAAAGTATTTCTTCCTCCGTACGTCCTTTACGAATTATTAAAGTAGAGCCCAATGCCTCAAGTTGCTTCTTTACATCTATTACAGCATGGTGCAACCACCACTTTGACGCACTTCCTATTGAAAAAGTTTCCTCTTGTATATATACAGGAAGAACCTCACCAGACTGAACAGCCTCAAATAGAGCTGGGTTATCATATAAACGAAAATCTTTTTGAAACATAACAATAATTTTATTTTGCATGGCTATCCTTTCCCATTCTTAAAGCAAAATTCATTCTTTATTAGAACAAATACTTCTGTTATTTTTAAATGATTATAAGAATCATTTTTTGTAATTGCAAACAAACTCTTCTATCTTTAATGGATTTTTCCAACTCTTAATAAAGATAAAAATATAATGCACTTTGTACTTATCTTAAACTCTTATAAAATAAAAAAGAAAATGGAGAGAAAGATGAAAAAACAATTTTATAAACAATCAAACTTAAATACATCTATAGATTCAACAATCCTATGGACTTTTCAAAACCAAAATGCCATAAATACACTTTTGAATGAAGGTAAGCTTATAACCGATCCTATTTTTGTTAGTAAAGAAGATTGCACAGCATATAAATACATTGTAAGACACATGAAACAGAAAGGTATTGACTTTATTATAGATTTCCCCATTTGGGCATGGCATTCATGCAATGGTTACCAAAAGAAGCCTACTTATGAGACTGCAAGAGAATTACTATCAGATATTCAATTAGAAAAAGAAATATACCTCATCGAATTCACATGTCCTAATTTTTTATTCATGTTAACAAACTATAGCGGATGGTGCGACATTTATTTTAAACTTACTGGCAATCCTAAAGCAAGTGTAACAAATGATGAAGAAAAATACTTATTTAATCTTTACCCTACCATTGAGGAAGAATGGGAATATCATCATATCCAAGCAACTCTACCCTACCTAAAAAAAGAATGGATTATACAAATAACTGAACTTAGTAAAATGAATGGATTTAACAAATAATATTGTTTATGAATGCTTTATTTAAGCATTCATAAACATAACAAATAGTCACATGAAACTAATACATTTAAAATAGCGTTTTTTTATAATGGAACCCTAAATAAGCTCCTTACTACTATGATTTTGTATACATGCAGTTTACTCATTTAGTTTTGGTCTAGTTTGTAAATATAAATTCAAATCTGGACTTGAACCGTTAATAATTATATCTCGAACAATTTTAGAAAGTACCATACTATAAACTAATCCATTATCTCCATACGCATAGATAAAGTGACAATTTGGAAACTCTTCATACATTCCAATTATAGGTAAACCATCATGAGTACCACCATAAAAAGCACTTAAATAAAATTCAGGTTCAACTGTTATATTGGGAAAGAGCTTATTAAATTCATTCACTAATTTCTCTTTTTTATGGATTAATTTTGAATCTCTTTCTTGAGCAATGTTTGTATCTTCATCTAATCCACCTATAATAATCCTATTATCTGCAGTAGTTCTCATATAAATATATGGTCTCGCAGTTTCCCAAATGAGAGTGCGTTTATACCAAGAAGATAAATCTTCCACAGGATTAGTAACAATTGCATATGAGCTAATCAGTGTAGCGTTCTTTTCCTTTTTAAATTCCAATCCTTCATATCCTGCAGCCACAATTACTTTATTGGCAGTAATAGAATTGCCCTCCTTTGTATAAAAGATAGCACATTCTTTCTCTAACTTTTTGCCAACAATCTCTGTATCTTCATAAATGTGAACTCCTTTATTAGAGGCTTGTTCTAATAAACTATGTGTAAATTTATAAGGATTTATTTCACCATCATTATACGTATAAATAGCTGCATGTTTTTTAAATGGATATCTCTGTCCAATTTGTTTTTCTGATAACCAAGCCGCTTTAAAATCATGCTTATGTAAATAATACAGTTCCTTTTCTAATTTCTTTATATCCTCTTCATAACTTGCATAATATAAGCTGTCACGTCGTTTAAAGTCAGAGCAATAAGGCAAGTTTTGATCAGCATATTCCATATCATTAATAGCTTGTTCACATAATTTCATATGCTTAACTGCATACTCTTCCCCAAATGTATTTACAAGTTCAAAAAACATCTTATCACCTAAATATTGAATAAGTGCTGTATTTGTAAGGTTACTTCCATGTCCTACCTTTCTTTTATCAACGATAACAATATTTAAATCTGATTCACTCAAATAGTATGCTGATTGAGCACCCGAACTTCCTGCTCCTATTATTAGTACGTCACATTTTATATCTTCGTCCAAACGAGGATAAGAAGGTGTATTAGAAAAAGTCGTGTTCCAATATAATTTCCCTTTCTGTAAATCCATTTTAATTGCACCGTCCTAAATAAAATAGTTATATCCCCATCGGTATCTCCAAATCATTCTTACTATATACTTCTTATCAAAATTATCTTGCTATCATGAATAAAGGTTTTCATAAACCTAAAAGCCTTGTCTTAAAAATTTTTTTCGAAAAAACGTCAAATAATTTTTTATTTTTATTATAAAAAGAGCAAAAGATCTCCATTTATAGAAGATTTCTTTTACTCTTTTTAAAGGAAACAACTCCAAATATTTAACATATTATAGTATCTACCAAATAAAAGTTGCTTATCTATCGATAACTTACACATAAGAATGCATTTGTTTCACTACTTTATTAACAGAAACTTTAACAACCGTTTCTTTTTCCCCTGTTCTATCAATCTTGAAACCATGAACTTTAACATCAGACGGTACTAGTGGATGATGACAAATCATATCTATACTCTTCTCAATATTTTCACTAACATTTTCTTTTCCACTTAGCCATTCATCAAGGCTACCATTTGAAAATTCAGGCATGCAATTTTCAAAGAGATAGTCTAGTTCCCTGTTATTTTTTATGGAATCACGTTGAATTTGTAGATTAACTACCTCAGTTTCTTTATCCTCTATTCCTACAACAAAAATTTCTTCAACATTTTCTTGATAAATAGCAATAATAATAGATCTCATTATATCTCCATAAGGATGTACAATTACAGAATCGTAGCTGTGTATAGTCAACATGTTTTCTTGTTGAATGTTAGTTACTTGTTGGATAATAGGCTCTATTCCGTGTTTAATGTCTGTTAACAATAAAACTTTTTTATTCTTTGAATTCATATGGAGCACCCCTTCTTCATTATTGTATTTATGAACCTTTTAAGTTAGTAGCAATAGTTGATTATGCATTACATGATTGTTACCAGTTTTTCCAGCGTCCCTCTGGATCAACACTTGCAAGTCTAACCCATCCATTTTGAACTTTTTCTCGAAATGTGAAATCATTATTTAGCAAACGTTCTATATATTGAATAGGCGCTTGAATTACAATTAGTAAACGAAGTGGTGAATGATACGTCTCACTATCTGACTGCATAACGGATTGCCAAGGTAAGCCTGGCAACAAATCACTTGCATTTCCCTGCATAACACCTAGACCCGCCGTTACGGTTTGGGTTGTTTTGTTTCCACTACCATAATAATGAGGAGCTACAGTTGAAGCGTAATATTGTAGATTTATCCACTGAGCTACTGTTCCTGGTCCTGCAATAATGTTAGCTAATATATCGCCACTTTCATCCTGTTTCCAATCATAATTATGGAGGAAAGCCCTACCTTCTAAGTCACAATTCTGAGTTAATTCTCGTTGCCCGATAATAAAAGATGCATTACGAGCTAATCCCCATTCTGGACGTATTTCACTCCAATCTTCTGCAAATCGATGTGCCTCTTTACTCGCATTTTTTATTTTCGTTTTAAAATTTGGTAATTGCGTTAAACGCTCTCTATTTGCATGTTGACTCACATTTGGCATAATCGACTCGATACAATCAAATGCTTCTTGCGCAGTTTCCGAAAGTTCTGGGACGTAAATCCATTCCAATTCATCCACTGTTGTTTTATGTTCAGCTGCTGCAAAAATGGTATCCTCAGGAATTTTAATACCTTCAGCAAACAACGCTTCTCTCACTTCTGGAAGATTACATAAAGTAGCAAAAACTCTTGCATTGAATCCCCCTGCTGCTCCGCCACAAGCACCACACTCAAGTGCTGCAGCATAAGGATTGTTCGTACTTTGACTACTATGTCCGCACATTACAACTAAAGGAGCAAATTTTTCTGTCAGTCCCACCATTTTTAAAGCTTGACGCACATAGTTCACTTTTTCTTCTTTCGTAAAACCGATAGGTATCTCACCCTTTGTGTCATGAACATGATTAAGCGAGAATGTTGTATCAGGTTTTTGTAACATAGTTTTACGAAGGTTACGAATGAAACTACCAACTCCTCTTGGGACAAAACTTCTTGTCACCATCTGTAGACCAAGTAAAGGACCACTTAACTCAGGTAGCGCCATACTTGTCATTACGTTCTGTTTCATCGTTTTAAATGTATAACGTACCGAACTGCCTACCCTCTTACGCTGCTCATAAGATTTAAGTTCATTTTCATTTGTGAGCTCTTTTATTTGATGTTTCGGTTTGAGTATAACTGGCAAAGAAGGGTGGTTGTTATTACTACCTAGTTCACTAGTTGCAATTGGTAATCCAAAGAAACCAGCTATTCCAAATGTTTCAAACGGACCTAATTTTTCAAGGTGGCGACGAAATGGTTCTGAACGTACATCAATACAGAATGCTAATTGAGCTAATACACGCTTTTTATCATCGGTTGCACGTTGTGTAGAAGCAATCTTCTCTCTTAATTGCTCTGCATGCGTTTGTTCCCAAGCTTCCAGCCAAAGTTTCTTGCGAATATTTTCATCAAAACGATAAGCGAATACTAATAACTCACTTTGTTCAGTAGCAGGCATTTGTAACCATTTCCGTGTTGAAATATTCCCCCAATAGATCCAAGAAGCTATAAGTGGGACGATCGAAACTTTTTTCTCAACCTTTTGATTTTTTAAAGGTAAATAAGGTTTTACAATAGCCAGCTCCATAGAAATTCGAACTGCTAAATATTCTATGAGAAGTTCCTGTTCCTGAATTGCTTGTTGTGAGCGCCATCGTATCATTCCTGCCCACCCAGGCAAAGAAAGTAAGTGCCCTTCAAGGTAAGATTGTATGTTAGATTTAGAAATTCCTAGTTCAGATAATGCTCTCGCTAAAGCTACTTCGGCATCTTGTGGCCAATCTTTTAAAACTTTACGCTCATTTTTACTGAACGCTGGATCAAATTTAATAAGGTGTTGCCATGCACGATAAAAACCTTTCTCTCGATTTGGCATCGTCCAATTTGATCCGGATTCATCAAGATATAATTTACACCATTTAATGATATGATAATTAAGAACATCAGATAGGTTTTCACTATTTTGACTCTCTATAAGCGAACTTATTGGCTGCATAACAGAGGCTTGCATACTTGCTGTATTTATATAATTCATTTCTTCTGCCAATTTATTTACTTCTGGCGATGATAATAGACTAGAAGGTAATTTTTCTAACTTTAAAGCTGCTTGGCAAAATCGCTCTGCTTTCTCTCGCGGAATATGAAAAGATTGTGAATCTATCCAACGAGACAAACTCATTTGTAAAAATGATTCCTCAATCTCACCTTTCGCTTTTGCCGAATGAATCATGGAGGCACTAGGATAAATATCCACATTACGAGCTTCTTTTAACCAATTTGCGACTTGTTCAAATGATTGCTTTTCAAGTCCCATCCAAGGGTGGTGAGCTGCAAACGTAGAGATAGGCCAAAGTGGCGCAATAACTCGGCTAGCAGATGCAACTAAATCATTTATATTATTTTCTTGCATATCAATGTTTGTATCTTTCTTTAATATTGACGGTATGCTCATCACGAATTACCTCCCTTTGATACATAATGTTTCAGATAGCTTGGGTGACTTTCTACTGACTTTCGTCTCGCCTCACCTACTCGAACTAACCAAAGATAAAGTACAGCGAATAAAGTAGAAGATTGATGACGAGTAACGAAAGTACTAATAACACTACTAAATAGTAAAATACATATAACAAAGATAACGGCTGGAGCTGAAGGTTGAACACTTTGATAAATATCAGTATGCAACCATTTATAAAGAGAATTATGAACGGTAAAGTAAATGAGAGAAAATCCAATCAAAACAATTACGCCAGCAATTCGTCCCATTCTTCCCTCTCCAAAAACAACAAGCTGTTTCCATGAAAAGTATAGTGACCAGCCTAAGATTAACGCACTAACTAGTTGATACCCCTCTCCAGAAGTCATAAACCAGAAAGTAATTGCTATAAATAATCCTAAAACACGCCCAACTATCATCCATAAATTAGACATCTTTTCATTAGACTGATTCACTACCCCAAAACGTTGCACGGAAGAACCAGCTTGTAAAAATAGTGTAGCTTTAAACAAACCATGTAAAATTAAATGAATAATAGCTGCTAAATAGGCGCCTAATGCACATTGAATAAGCATAAATCCCATTTGTGCAATAGTTGAACCTACTAGCTGACGTTTATAATCAACTTGAACTAAACTAATTCCTGTTCCGATTAAGACAGAAATACTAGAGAAAATTAGTAAAATGATTTGTGCAATATCATCATGAAAAAGTGGCGAAAATCTAGTTAATATGATACCTCCAGCATTTACTAAACCCGCATGCATAATAGCAGAAACAGGAGTTGGAGCAACAGCTGATTCAATTAACCATCTGTGAAAAGGCCATTGTGCTGCTGGAATCATCACAGCTACTATAATCAATAAGTTAATTCCTGTTTTCTCCAATGTTCCAAATTGAGCTACATTTTCATTCGTTAAAACTGATGTTAACTGCCACTGTCCTGTTACTTGAAAAAGCCAAATGATAGCTGATAGTAAGGCAATCCAACTTATTGTAAATAGGTAGCCAGAGATTTTAGTTGCTTCACTAACTACTTTCCACCCTTTATTTAGCCCTATAAGTAGAACCAATCCTATAAGCGTTGCTCCCCAACAAATGAGCATTAAGCGAAGATCATCACTTAACCATGCAACCGAAGATACACCTGTAGTACATGTAAAAAGTGCAAAGTATTTTCGATATGAGTGATCCCCCATTAAATAACGTACAGAGAAACGCTGAATGATTAAACCAATTGTAAGAACAAAGAAAGCCATTAACCAAGCTAAAGTATCTAGATGCCAAGGCCCCACAACTCTATCTCCATTGTTATTAACAAGTGCGAGTAAAGAAATCAATGAAGGCAAAGCAGCGATACCAATATGGATATGAACAAAACGTAAAGGCATCCTTGCATGTAAAAACAATAATCCACTTAGCCAAGAAGCACTAAGCGCCATAAAAAATAATGTTAACAGTGTTGATGAACTCAGCGAAATTAACATGTTAAATACTCCCTTCTAAGCGAAAATAGCCTATAAAAATTCCTTTTCATTACGATAGTTTTTTTAATTTCAATTTTCATTCACTCTTTTTAGTACATCGTTTTTTCCCATAAAAAAAACCGACAACTTCCATAATTCAATGATTTTATATCATCATTGAATTATGGAGATTGTCGGTTTCACTTCAACTAACTTCAATAAAGTTTTTTGAAGAGCTCCCATTTTATAGAGGATAGTAATGTATGTATTACTCCTATTAAAAAGAAATGTATATTTCTGATCTCCTAGATTATGCAATCAATATATCAATTTATGTTATACGCTATCTTTTAATTAAGAAACTTTTTCATTTAGTCAATATTACATATTAAAAAAATGCTAAAGCCTTAATTATAGCAAACTGTTAAAATGAGCATCTATCAATTTTTTAAAACAATTATAAGATAAACCATATTAAGCAGTTTGTCAATTTCTTTATCCGTTTTTTAAGAGTTATTAGAATTAAGATTTATTATACCTAAATAACTTCAAGTTTTTAATTATTAGCCTGTTAATAAAGTGCAAAACTTGTAGGTTTCTTAATCCTTCCACTAACCTTAAGGTATTTTTAAAATTTCTCCTCAAGATTATGAAGCAATTTAAAAATCATTACTCGTTCGCCTGTACGGGAGCTTATATCCGTATGAAAGCTTTTCACTTCCTCTCCAGTTAATTCTAGTATAATCTCTTTCAGATCATCAATTCCAGATTCAACTAGCTCCGAACGATTTTTCTTTATCGTTAGCATACCGTCTTTTGTTTCGCAAACACTGTATTCAGCCGGTGTTAAAACACCTTGTAAATTTACGATAATCATATCCCGTAATATATCTGTCTTAACGGATATAGACCCGCGTCCTAGGTAGTCCTTTTCCCAGTGAGTAATTGCTTTGCTTATCTCTGATTCAATAGAGCCTTTTGAGCTTTTCATCTATGTATCCTCCTTCAATAAAATAAATTTACAATAACAATATAATAATCCGGATTGATTTTATTTTCAATTATTGAGAAGAATTTATAGGGATCGTTGTCAGGTATCCTTTAGTATTAAAGTGAATTTTTATATTGCGATATATGTTTTTTAATTATCCCCAACAAAATACTCTTACTATAAAGACTCTGTTGCATACATTTCTAAAAAGGACATTCCGGAGAAAACAAGGAAACTCTTGTAACGTAATATACAAACAAAAAATCCTACACTTATAAGTAGGATTTTTCTCTTTTTATATTAGTCAAAAAACTAAAAGTATACCTGTCCTCCAAACATATTAACGATTGGGTTTATGCATATTTCCTTCGAATTTTGCCAACCACCAATAACAGTAAAGGAATCCCTAGCTCATAAACGGGAAATGCAATTGGAATTACGAAAAATATGTAGTAATAATGGGTAAATGTTTGGATATTTTTAACTGACACAGCTATGATGAACGAAATAGGAGCAAGAACTAACGCTACTTTTCGCCAATCCTTCAAATGAAATATTTGCGCTGTTCCATAACAAGCGATGAACATGTATAACGCCAATTTCACAAAAATACTAAAAAACCAAATAATAACTATCAAAATATCCACATTTTGAATGAACTCCATGACAGATATGTATCGGCTCAAATCGTAAACCGGATACAAAAAACTTGAAGATAAATTCGGACCGAATGTTAAAATGACCGCTAATGTTCCGATCGTTACCATGAAAACGGCTAATCCTACCCCCAACATCGCCCTTGATGACGCTTGCTCTGGTTTATCCATAAAGAAAACGAACATCATCATCATAACAGCCTCTCCAAAAAATGCGGCTACAGGAGTATAGGAACCTTTAAGTATGGGAAGCCAACCAGAATCGTGATAAATAGGCTGCATATAATCCCAATTCATATTGCCAACATTCAAAGTGATTACAAACGTTATCATTAAAAGTACAATTGGCCCTATGATTTCACTTAAACGTCCAACACCTTCCACCCCTCCTTGGTAAATGATAAAAATGAGCAATAATATCGCAGTAAAGACAATGACCCACAAAGGTGTATTATGAAACAAAGCGATAATAATGAACTCACCAAATTCACGGACGGTTATCCAAATTATCATGTACCACCCAAAGAAGTAAGGAATCATCAGCAGCTTTCCTAGCCATTTACCAAGAATAGTTTGACTAAATTCAATGAGAGTTTGTTTCGGATAAAGCGAACCAAGTGTAGTTGCCAAAAAAGTAAGAGCAACCCCTATCGCTCCTGCAATCAAAATCGAGATCCACGCATCTTGTTTGACCGTACGAATCGTCGCTGGAATAACTAGAAGAAGGGATTGTCCCACTTCAAATGTGAACATCATCCAAAAGATTTGCCTCCCAGAGATTTTCATCGAATTTCTCACACTCTATATCCCTCCTTATTTTTTCATTTCATTTTTCTTCAACTGCAACGGTGGTCCAGTCAGTCCTACTCGCCGAATAGTAAGCTTTGTACGAACAGAAACCTCCACTTTTCGAAATTGTTTACTCCAATTCTTTTTTAACCCTTTCCATTCGGATGGATATTTTTGATGAATGGCTTCTCCAAATCCAAAGATATCGGTTCCGTATTGTTTTTGAACCTTTTTAATAGTTTGGAGAGCTTCCTTTTCGGACTGTTTTTCCAATACTTGTTCTAAAAGAGTAAGATTTTTTGGCTGCGAAAGATCTAAATTCGTATTGTTCTCCTGAATTGTTCCTTCACCAGAAAAAACAATGTCACACTTAATTGTGTCCCCTTGTATAGTAGGCATGATTTTTCTATTGATCTTTGTCATATATAAACTTGCACTACCATTTCCTTTAGAGGCCGTTGCTGTAACTGTCTGTTTACTTAAACGATTCACTACCCAAAGAGTAGTTAACCATTCCTGCATGTTCAAGTATCCTACCAATTTGAAATCGTTGTTAAATATAGCACCGCCTACAATTTGAAACCCTTTGACCACGGTTTTACCTTTTTCATGAGACACATTTAGTTTAATAACGGGCAAAATCGGGGTGATTCCATCACTCGTACCAGCAATGAGAAAATTTAATAAAGACATATCTCCCGCTGCCTCTATTTGCATATGCTCTTTAAGTGCCCCAAGTGCCGGGATAGACTCTAAAGGGATGGATGCTTTCAGAAAATCTTTTGCAGTATTCCCTTTTATGACAAACACACCTGCTCGTAATCGAATATCAGGATCGCGGCTATATGCATCTAAAACTGGAGCAAGACCACTTTTAGCCATTTTTTCTCCAATCAATATTACACGCTGGTGCCCTCGAAAAATTTCTCTCGACATTTTTGTTTGCATCATTTGTATAGCTTCATGTGTATCCCTTCCCGTTCCCGATTCTGTAAAAAACGCTTTTCCTGCATTACTTCTTCCGCTCTGTCCCATTCCCATTTTTGATGGAATAATAAACTGAGCACTAATTTCAATCTTATTATTCTTCGCTTGATCAAGTCCCCATCCTAATTCTATTGCCAAATCATTTAATTCTGTCCGATCCCAACATCCCGTCAAGAAGCATAAAGAAATGACCAGTATCATACAGAGTGCCTTGTGCAGGCTCATTCTGTTTCCCCTCCCCGTTTCTCATCTGGCTTTTGTCCACCTGGAAAACGGACTTTCTCTTCACCAGATACCATTATTGGGCGGTGGGTCATATTCCAACGAGGTGTTCGGAGAAAAACATCCTTTAAATCACGAGGAGTCTGAGGTGCAACTGGACTTAAATACGGAATGCCAAAAGAACGAATGTTAGTTAAATGAATCAAAATCGTAAGGGTACTTATTGCAACACCGTATAGCCCGAGCATCCCTGCCAATAACAGCATCGGAAAGCGTAACATCCGGTAAGCTGTTCCTAAGTTGTAGCGCGGGAACGCAAATGACGCAATACCGGTCGTCGCCACAACAATGACCAAAGGTGCGGAAATAATACCTGCTTGCACAGCAGCTTGCCCGATAACAAGTGCTCCGACAATACTAACTGCTGATCCAACAGGTTTTGGTAACCGAACCCCCGCTTCCCTCAAGCCTTCAAATAAAAACTCCATCATTAGCGCTTCTATGACAGCCGGGAACGGAATGCCTTCTCGCGCAGCTGCAATACTAATAAGCAAATTTGTCGGAATTAATTTAGGATGAAAGGTTGTAATAGCAACATAGAGAGAAGGAAGAAATAATGAAATATTAATTAATATTAAACGTATCCATCGAACAAAAGTTGTGTAGATGGAGCGTTCATAATAATCCTCCGCTGCTTGTAGACCAGTCCAAAATGTCATAGGAACAATCAAAACGAAAGGTGTGTTATCTACTAAAATGGCGACTTTCCCCTCTAATAAACTTGCACAAACCGCATCTGGCCGCTCAGTATTTTGAATTTGTGGAAAGGGCGAAAAGGGTTGGTCCTCAATAAACTCTTCAATGAAAGCTGACTCCAACACTCCATCAATTTGAATTCGCTTTACCCTTTGGCGAACTTCATCCAAAACCGAATCAGGTGCAATTCCCTCAATATAGGCAATTACCACATCTGTCTGTGACAATTCCCCAATCGAATAAGGTTCCATTTTTAGTTTTTGGCTTCGAATTCTTCGGCGAATCAGGCTCGTATTGACCCTTATCGTTTCCGTAAACCCGTCCCGAGGGCCACGAACAGAGATCTCCGCAGCAGGCTCTTCAATACCTCGTTTTTCAAAACCTTTTAAATCAGCGACTAGAGCTTGACTCTCTCCTTCTGTTAAAATGACGATATTCGCTTTCAATACTGCTTCTATAACCTCACGAACTTTAGAGATTGTCTTTACTTGAGAAACCGCAATTAGCTGATTTTGTATAATTTCTCCTACCGAATCCACACTCTTTACTCCACTAGGCAGACCTTCGAACATCATTGGTTTCAAAACAACTTGTTCCACAACTTTAGTGTCAGTTAATCCATCTATATAAATAAAAAGAATTTTATTTTGACTTTCTATGATTATTGGACGAAAAACAATATCGGAACAATTTTCAAAAACTTTTCTCAAAACTTCTTCATTCGCAGATACACTCTGCTTGAGTTCGCACTCTTGATCATTTTGGAGCAGCATACTTGCACTCTCAAGTTCCTGAATATCTTTTCTCAAACGCTTTCTACTAAGTTTTTTCATCATACTACCCCATTTATCGAGTGGTTTATGTTTTGAACCCAATTTTTAGTAATTTCTTGACAGAATAGCTTTAAAAAACCGTTCCACTAAATGTTTTTTGTAAGTAATCATTTATCTAGAAAACAAAAGGAAAATATCCCCTCTATATCCTTCTTAAAATCTCCTTACACATGAAAATTATTCAATTTTTTCTATAAGTTAGTTATTCTAAAATGAGGTATCCATAAAGTAACTTGTAAATGCTGCTTTGTTAAATTGGTAGTAATAAGCTTATAGCAGCGAGCAAAAAAAGCATGTCCTGAAGAAAGATAAATCAGAACATGCTCTTAATTTATTTATTTGATACTATAGACGTTGATCTTTCTGGAAATTTAGTTGAAAATGATCCGCTTCATTGTATACCCCGAATTCATACCCTTTTTCCTTATAAAATTTAATAATTTCCGGAAGCGCTTGTAATGTCTGTGGTTTTTCATGCATTAGAACTACTTCCACATCTTCTGTTGTTGTACGCTTTACATTTTCTATAATTTGCTGTGGGTTACCTTTTAGTTTCCAATCATTTGAATCTATTGTCCAATCCCAAACTTTTATTGCTGCTTCTACAATTTGATTACGAATTTCCTCACCCTTTAATCCCGGTGCAGATCCATATGGCGGACGAACTAGTTTAGGAGTTGTACCCGTAATATTATGGATCAGAGCTAACGTTTCTTTCATCTCCGGTACAAATTGTCCCTTTTTGTATAGCTTATCACTATTATGTGTCATACTATGAGCACCAATATAATGTCCTTCTTTTACCGCTCTTTTTACATTTTCCTGAAAACCTGTATTTTGTAAATTGCTACCTTGCATAAAAAATGTCGAGGCAACATTTTGTTTTTTTAGTACATCTAAAAATTTCCCAGTTAATTCACTAGGACCGTCATCGAATGTTAAATACACAACCTTTCCTACCGGTTTTCCATCAGGTCTTTTCTGTTTTGCCAGTGATGTGTCCTCTTTCTTTTTTTGTTGTTGCGTATTAGCTAGCTTAATACTTTCATTAGCTACTCCTTTCGCTGGAATAGAGTTCCATTTTCCTATTAAAAAGAACGTGAAAAAGGTCGTTGCTAAAACAACTCCTAGAGATATTATTACCTTAGTTAGTCGACTTGTTTTTTTCTTACTTTGTGATTCTTTCATTATTTTTCGATCCTTTCCCTATTAATTTTTATATTCATTATTTATACAGCTGAGCATTAACTCCAGCTGATGTTTACAATAAATAGATTAATAGAGGAAGGTGAAGATAAAATGCAGATAATGTCGAATTTAGTTAAAGAATAACGTATGGCATCCACTCTTTAAAAAAATATTTGTTTCTCTACTACAGTTAAATTTGAAAACTGGATATACATCCAAAATAAAAGATACTACTCTTTCTAAACAATATTTTTATATCAAGATAACAACATACTGGTATAAAGATAAAATACAAAGATAGCCGTACTATTGAAATTCTATTATAATTTTGTAATTGGAATTCATTTGAACCAAATAAAAAACTAGAAGAAATATTATTATGTGGAGGTGCCCCGATGAACCTTGTAATTAGAGAGTTAGAAACAAATGATTTAGATAATCTCCCGGAGATTGATGACAGTTTTATAGTGAATGCTCGGTTAATTCTTTCTCTTTCCAAAGGAAATAAACGTATAGAATATACAGTAGAAGACGTTCCGAGTTATGAAAAAAGTTATTTACAAAATCAAGATGATAATGAAGAACTGGCTTACAATGAATATATAAATAAACCTAATCAAGTCATTTACATAGCACTGTTACATAACCAAATCATTGGATTAATGGTATTAAAAAAGAATTGGAACCACTATGCTTACATAGAAGATATAACGGTAGATAAAAAATATCGTACACTCGGAGTTGGTAAAAGATTAGTTGATCAAGCAAAGCAGTGGGCAAAAAAAGGTAATATGCCAGGTATCATGCTTGAAACGCAAAATAATAATGTCGCAGCATGTAAGTTCTATGAAAAATGCGGATTTGTAATTGGTGGGTTTGATTTTCTTGTTTATAAAGGTTTGGATAAGACAAGTGATGAAGTTGCAATTTATTGGTATTTGCATTTCAAATGAAACTGTTTTTAACATTAAACAAAGTCAAAATAAAAACCCCAATCTCTCTATATTAAAATTGAGAAACTGGGGTTAAGTTATTTAACCATATTTTTTATTTAAAACAAGTAACTAATTAATAATCCTGCTGATAATAAGAAGCCAAAAATCGTATTTGTCATCGCTGTTGATTTCATTGCGATGCGCATATACCCAGGATCCTTTGCCCCTTTTTGGAAACTTTGAATCGCAGAAATTGGCTTTCTCAAACCTAGGAACATAACTAATGCCCAAGGGCTTATATAACCCATTAATACAATTACGGCAATCCATAAATACGCAATAAAAAAGGCTACCGCTAGTGTTACCACAGCTTTCTCTCTCCCAAGGAGGATTACTAATGTCTTTCTTCCACCTTTAATATCTTCTTCGATATCTCTGATGTTATTCGACATATTGATTGCACCGACTAAAATTCCAATTGGAATGGAAATCAATACACTTTCAATCGTTACAGTATTCGTTTGAATAAAGAAAGCAATGAGTACAAAACATGTCCCCATTAACAATCCAGAAACTAATTCTCCAAACGGGGTGTACGCAATTGGTAGTGGACCACCTGTATATAAATAGCCAACTGCCATCCCAATTAAACCAATAACCACTAACCACCAACTACTATTCATACAAATATAAATGCCAATAAAAGCTGCTACGACATATAATAAAAGCGCAACTGTTAACACATTTTTTGGCTTCAACCCATGACGGACAATTCCGCCACCGATGCCAACGGATTCAGCGGTATCTAATCCACGTTTAAAATCATAGTACTCATTAAATAAGTTAGTTGCTATTTGCAATGCTAAACATGCAACCATCATCGCAATAAATAACAGCCAATCAATTTTGGCAACATAAAGTGATGCCACTGTTCCTAAAATTACAGGAGAAAACGTCGCCGTTAATGTATGTGGGCGCGTCATCTTCCATATTAATTTAGCGGAACTAATTTCTTTTTCTGTCCCCATAACTCTGTTCAATCTCCCTACATTTTAAGTATAAATTACTAGCAGTATCTTTCTATCTATTTCCTGCTTCGCATCCATTCATTATATCAATAAATGATTATCCTTTCTAACAAATCAACTTTTAATAAAGTAAAAATTATAAAATGAAACTTTACCGTTTTCACATAATATTCTGTATTATTCCTAAGAGTGGTTTTAAAGCAATGCGATAAGTAAATGAAATACATAATAAAAAAGAGCCCATCCCCTATAAGATAGAAGATTGACTCTTTCCTTTATTTACTCCCCTGTTTCAGAAAATCGCTTTATACGTTCACCAATTTCATCACGAACACGTTGAAATTCGGACCACTCTTTTCCTGCTGGATCATCAAATCCCCAATGAACACGATTTACATACGGCGGAGTAGATGGACAAACAGAATCCGCATGACTACACAGCGTAACGACTAAATCAGCACTATTTAAAATGTTTGCATCAATTATATCTGATGTTTGATTTGTTATGTCGATATTTACTTCGTTCATTGCTTTAATTGCATTTGGATTTACTCCATGTGCTTCAATTCCTGCAGAATATACATTCCACTTATCCCCTAAATATTGTTTACCCCATGCTTCTGCCATTTGGCTTCGGCATGAATTTCCTGTGCATAAGAAATAGATTGTCTTTTTGTTTTCCATGTTGTTTTCCACCTTTGTTTTTAAATTATACTGGTTGATCATTAAAATATTTACGCTTAAACCAAAAAGCGACGTTTACAAGTGCAATCATTACAGGTACTTCCACTAACGGCCCGATAACAGCTGCAAATGCTGCGCCCGAATGAATACCAAACACACCAACTGCTACAGCAATCGCTAACTCAAAGTTATTACTACCTGCTGTAAATGCTAACGTTGTCGTCACCGGATAGTTTGCACCAATTTTTCTTCCCATAAAGAAAGAAACAAAAAACATTACAATAAAATAAATTAATAACGGAATCGCTATTCTTAATACATCTAATGGTACGCTAACAATCATTTCCCCTTTTAAAGAGAACATAACGATGATTGTAAATAGTAATGCAAGTAATGTAAGTGGACTAATCTTCGGTATAAATACCTTTTCATACCACTGTCTACCTTTTAACTTAACGAGTACAAATCGCGTCAACATACCTGCTATAAAAGGAATTCCCAAATAGATAAACACGGATTTCGCTACTTCTACCATTGTAATATCGACAATAGCCCCTTCAATTCCTAACCATTCTGGAATGACTGTTACAAACACGTACGCATAAACGGAGAAGAATAGCATTTGGAATACTGAGTTAAAAGCCACTAAACCTGCTGCATACTCTTTATCCCCATCTGCAAGATCGTTCCAAACAATGACCATCGCAATACAACGTGCTAACCCAATCATAATGAGACCAACCATATATTCTGGCTTATCAGGAAGAAAAATAATTGCTAAAACAAACATAAGTACAGGTCCGATAATCCAGTTTTGTACTAAAGATAAAACCAATACTTTTACATCTTTAAATACTCGGCCCATTTCCTCGTAACGAACCTTTGCTAACGGTGGATACATCATGACAATTAAACCAACAGCAAGCGGGATAGACGTTGTTCCAACTTGTAATGTATTTAGTCCGTCTACTACACTAGGAAATACATACCCTAAACCAATCCCAACAGCCATAGCTAGAAAAATCCATAGTGTTAAATATCGATCTAGAAAAGATAAACGTTTCATTTTATTTTCCATCTCCTATTAACAACAAGAATTTTGTTCTACTACGTTAGAAGTCGTGCAACAAGATGCCTCTTCTATTTTATGAACATCACTATGTGCTTTCGTATAAAAGAATTCCCACTCGTTCCCATCAGGATCCGTTACCCAAAACTTATCTTGTACTGCATAGCAACAAGTCGTATCCATCTCATCACGTGCAAAGAATCCTTCTTTTTCTAATCTTTCTTTATGTAACGTAATTTCTTCAGCTGTGTCCACTTGGAAACCGAAATGATTTACTTGGTTTCCCTTCACTTCATCTCTTACGTTCAGCGTGAAGTTAAGTCCTGGCGTCTCTAATAAAAATTTTGCATAATCCACCTTCACCTTAACTGATGACACACCAAATACCTTTTCGTAAAATTCAATAGACTTCTCTAAATCCGTAACGTTTATACCGACGTGAACATATCTCATAGCTTATTCCTCCTCTTTGTATATTATTAATCAATTTTTTTTGATTAATGACTCGAAATTTTAACAACAGCTACCTTTTCCTGTTTTTCTAAAGATACAGCACAATTCTTCTGATAATAAATTATTTACTTCCGCATCATTTAAATCATAATAACTCCACGTACCTTTTGTTTCTTTCACAATTAAACCTGCGTCTAATAAAACCTTTAAATGATAGGACAGCTTAGATTGTGTCATTTCAAAGACCTCTGCTAAATCACATACACAAGTCTGGCCTCGCTGGCAAAGCTCATACATGATTTCTAAACGTTTTTGATCAGCCAACGCTTTAAACTTTTTCTCATATAACTGAAAATTTTGTGCCACTGTAGTTCACTCCCCTTCATCAACTTTTTTTGATGTTTATAGTATATACGCTAGTGAGTTTATTATGCAACTTATTAATCAATTTTTTTTGATTTAGAAAAACTTCCTCCCATTATATCTTTGTTACAATTAAAAAAGACCATAGCTTTTTCAAAAATGAAAAACTACGGTTCTTTTTACAACTTAATAGTTACAATATTTCCGAGGAATGGAGTCTCTATAACTGTTTTAAATTTTAATTTGACCATTATAGAGTAGTGCCCCATTACCATCAAGCTAAGAAAAACAAATACCCCAAAATGAGAAAAATCGATATAACTCTTCGGCAAATAAAGATAACTCTTGTTTTTAGCGCATAATCATAAAAAGCACGTCACCCTTTCTCATTAACATAAGAGAATAGTAACGTGCTTTCAATTTCAAAAATAGTCTAAATCCTTAAGTTGATGGTTGTGGGGCCGGCCCCAATAAGAACGGTATCTAAGATTGTATGAAAGGTGTTAGTTCCATTCAAAAGGCCTCAGCCGACGATTAACTCAAGTACCGGTTTCGGATGACTCCCATGTGATGAAGTTCGTGTCCTGCGATGCCGTACGCGAGGGCGCGCGCCGTAATGCTTAGGTTGTTGGCTGTGCCCTTGCGGTTCCACGCCTCCGCCGGTAGCCCGCGCAGCAATGTGATCGTTGATTGCCGGACGGCCTGGTAGTCTTCGGCCAGTTGCGCGATTGTCCAGCTTCCGAAAGGAGGCATGAACAATTCCTGATCGAAACCGGTCAGCGGCGTCTGGTCCCCTCTTGCGAACCGGAGCAGGCGGTAGGTCATGACGCGTTCCGCGTCTGTAATGTGGCCCACAACTTCTTTCAGTGTCCATTTTCCTTTCGCATACCGATATGCGGCCTGGCTTTCGGTCAACGATGCCAGGAGCTCGGTCATTTGCTTTTCCTGGGCGAGCAGAATGTCGGTGATGTTACCGTCTGGCACCAAACGGATATATTCGCCGGAGCTCCCAGCGTATTCTTCTTCTGACGGTCTTTGATTCATGCGTAGTCACCTCTTTATGCATATATAGAAAATTATAGCGCTCGTCTATGTCTAATCAATTCGCGAAATGATAGGACTTTCCTTCTAATAATTGAGGAGAAGCAACTATTTAGTTGGTCGGTCGCCACACTATCCTGATTCGCTAGCACAATAAGCAACGCTAATCAATAATGCATAAAAATTATCTGTTATACAATATTTCGAAGTTATTAATATATAAAGGTAACACCTTCTTTTTTTAATTTAAAGATGAATTTTCAATTGTATTTTGAAATGAACCGAAGTAAAACACACTAGTCTAACTACTTTTCTATACAAGATTTTATGCAAAAAAGAATAGCGAAGACCCCTAGAATCCCCGCTATATCAATGATGTATAAAATCTTGTATAAGTGATAGATAGACATAGAGACAAAAAATTTAGTGAAAACAAGGATTCTATGAAAAACTTGCTACCGATAATCAAGAATTATGTAAATAAGCTGTCCATGTGGACAGCTTATTGTTTTTTTTACAGTTAAATTGTCTGTAGTAATCGAAGAAAGGTTACAGAGAGGGAGCTGAAAGCTTATAAGCATTGGTTGGAATTTTTGTACAGTAACATCGTACATTTGTTACTACCTATATAAATTTAATTGAAAATACGAGATACAAAAAACATCCTGCATGTTTGAACCATGCAGGATGTTTTCTAGTCTTTGTTTTTCATAATGTAAGAAATCAAACGAAGGATCTCTAAGTATAACCATACTAATGTCATCATAAGCCCTACTGCGCTGTACCACTCCATATACTTAGGTGCTCCACTCTGAGTACCATTTTCTATGGAATCAAAATCGAGTAATAAATCTAATGCAGCAACAATAATTACAATTGTACTTATGATGATACTAATTGTCCCACCTTGGTGAATATATGGAACAGTCACCCCTAAGATGCCTAGTAAGAAAACAATAAAATACATAATAAGAATTCCAAGTGTTGCAACCGTTACAACCGCACGGAACTTTTTAGTTACTTTTACTATTCGCGTTGCGTATAACACTAACATGGCAAATAAAATCGAAATCGTTAGTAATACGGCAGTTAAAGCGATAGAATCACCAAATCGCTTTGTATAATAAGCTGAAATACTTCCTAATAAAATTCCTTGTAATACTGCGTAAATCGGTGCGCAGATTGGTGATATACGAGGAATGAATATAACTAAAAATGCGACAATTAGAGTAACTATTATAATTCCAATTAACACAGGTATTTTCATTGTCCCTTGTGTCATCTGTACGTATGAATAGACAGACGCTGCAAGAAGTAAGATAAGCAAAATGAATGTTTTTGCTATCGTTCCACCGATAGTCATCGTAGAAGCATTTTTCTTTTCTTTATGAAATTTTTCTTTTTTTAATATTGGATTAGTTGTCCTCATTTTTTCCTCCTAAATATACTTTACCTTTAAAGTGGAGCTTTATATTTCTAATTTTTTATCTATGATACGACCTGTAATAGCTGTTAGAACAATTATGAATAAGCAAGTAAAACATACATCTAAAATAGTGAAGTCTTCACTAGGATACAGTGAAGTGTCAATAAAACCATTTTTATCTATGAACCACGTACTCTTTATGGTGATTACATATTCTCCTAATTTACTAAAAAAATCCAATACTAATGTTTGTATGATTAAAAATAAAGCAAAGAAAGTCATTGATAAAAATCTTTTACTCAATGATGACTTTATAGGAATGAGTTTTGTAATTACCATGATGAAATAACAGGAAATTAATATACTCATGAAATCGATTCCCCATAAAAAAACGGAAAGTATGTGATGAAAAACTCCATATGCATATAACTTATGAAATTCTTGTTGATAGCCTTCAGATACTTTTTCTCCAAGGTTACTCTGAGAAAAATAGTATAGAAAAATTAAGCCTATTACTAATAAAAGAATAAACATTAATGTGAAAAAAAATAAATTTGCATATATATACTTTTTTCCTGAGATAGCTGTATAACGAATCATCGTATTTTTTAGCATTTTATTGAAAGAAGGCAAAGCTATTAAAAGTAGTAAAAATGCAGCGCCACCTATGATGAATATAAATATACCTAAAGTTATATCCTTTGTAATTTGATTTGTCACCTTTGATAATCCCACCATCTTAAATAAAAGAAGTAATGAAATAGTAATAAATCCAAGGTAAAATACAGCTATCCTTTTTCTATTACAGTTAAACAAATAACGAAAAAGTGGGTTCATTTCTCAAAAACCTCCTTAAATAACTCATGTACTGATTTTCCATGGTGAAAACGAATTTCTTCTACATTTTCATGCAATACAATACTCCCGTCTTTTAAAAAGATTACCTCATCAAATATATTTTCAATTTCCTCTACTAAATGAGTCGAAATAAGAATGGTACTATCTTCACGATAAAAGTTAAGAATTAAATCTACTATATGCTTTCTAGAAACAAGATCAATTCCACCTAATGGCTCGTCTAATACATATACCGTTGCTTTCCTTGAAAAAGTTAATATTAGCTGTAATATCCCTGTTTTCCCTTTTGATAAGATGCTTATATTCTCCTCTAGCGGGATTTTAAAGTTAGCTATCAAATCTATTGCTTGTTGTAGATTAAAATCAGCATACATATCTTGATAGAACAACAAAGCATCTTTTACAGTCATCCATTTTTCAAAAACAGGACTATCGGGCATAAATGAAACGATTTTTTTCGTTTCTAATCCCACCTTTTTATCTTTAATTGTAATACTTCCTTTAGAAGGAAAACGTAAACCCGAAATCATTTTTAATAATGTCGTTTTCCCACTACCATTTTCACCAACAAGACCGATAATTTTTCCTTCTGAGATTGTTAGGCTTATATCTTGAATCACTGTTTTTAAATCATATCTTTTCGACAGATTTTCAACTTTCAATAATTCTTTCATTCATTTCCCTCCTTTTTCTTTTCCAAATAAGAACGGAGTATTGGGAGAACCTCTTCTTCCATAAATCCTAAGTTATTCATTCCATTTATAAAATTATCAAGCAACTCTTTTGCCATTTCTTTGCGTAGCTCTGTAATTTTTTCTTTATTCATTGTTACAAATCTTCCTGTTCCTCTACGTGTCTCAGCAATACCTTTCCGTTCTAGCTCTTGAAACGTACGTTGAATTGTATTTGGATTAACTTGTAATTCACCCGCTAATTCACGTACAGCAGGAATTTTTTTACCTGGTGCCAAACGTCCTGTTACAATTTCTTTTTTGATGTATTCCATTACCTGAACATAAATAGGGATATTAGGAGAAAACTCAGTTTTCATTTCTTTCCTCCTCTGTATTAGTGTACTAGACAAATAGTACACTAATGTAAATTATATGTAAATAGTTATTTTGAAAACCATAACAAATGGAAGGTGATATATTTAGTGAATTCGTGTAAACACCCAAGTTCCAAAAACGACCGTTTATTGTACTTTACTTATTTCTATCCAGATAGAGAAAAATACTATTTAAATTCAGTTTCAAAACTCATTACCAAAAATAAACGCTCCTAACATGTTAGTCATATATAATATGTTAGGAGCGTGATATTTTAAGTGTTTTTTAGATTTAGGTCTTGATAATAAAATCAGTGGTCGCTGTGATAATTGCGGCAACACCGCATTTAAAAGTTCCGTTAAAGATTTCATCTTCTTAAGAGAATGCCGTCAATGTGGTATGAAGAAAATTATATAGCCCTATCTAGGGCTTTTTTCATTACAAAATAAAATCATACTATTGGTGTAGAAAGACATGAAAGTGGATACTTTTTAGACACGAAAGTAGATACTTCTTGAATATCTTCCGCTACTAATATAAATTCCAAATGAATTTTCAGTTCACATTTAATTAGGCTTTGCTGAAATGCAAAAAAAGAGAGCAAAACTCTCTTTTTCATTTAATCAATACTATTTTTAAAATTTAAATAATAAAAAATAGCCAGTTAAAATAGTGTGTTGTTATATGTTTTGCTAAACACGCTCTTACAAATATTTAAACCCTGCATTAATTTCTTATTCCATTCATTTAACTAATAAATAATTTTTTATATTCGGTTATCATGCCACAAGTTTATTGGAAAATGATTATTCTGGTTATAAACTTCAAGTTCATAACCTTTTTCTTTTAACCCTTTTATAATCTGTGGAGCTGCTACCATCCTGCACTTGCATTCATACCAGAACCCATAAAAGTAATAAATAACGGCCATAATAACGGCCATAACGTAAGAAGTATATTTACAAGTATAAGTATACTATATACCCCAGGGAAATTATGATTTTTACAATTTACCAATACTAAAATCACTAATAATATTATGGGTATTAAATATAAAAATAGCATTATAAACCAATACCATGTCATTAAAGTAAGGCTCAATGGTCCTAATATCATGTGTACAACTCCGAATGATATTCCTAATGCTCCAAAACTAAAGGTTGTAATTATTGTTTTTAGAAGCACTTTAGCCAATTTTGAGTCGTACGATTTTCTACTATATAGACCTATCACGATATACAACGATAGATATGCCATTAATACACCTA
Source organism: Bacillus sp. FSL R9-9497 (assembly GCF_038005805.1). Lineage (NCBI taxonomy): Bacteria > Bacillati > Bacillota > Bacilli > Caryophanales > Bacillaceae > Bacillus > Bacillus sp. FSL R9-9497. The sequence goes on from NZ_JBBOTY010000001.1 coordinate 3,088,846, forward strand.
TCCAAATCAATAGCCAGTCTGCATCTAACATACAGATGTCAAACAGCGCCCAACACACCCCTACTATTGAAAAAACAAGGGAAATAATTATATATTTTAAAACTGGTTTCATATTCATTTCACGTCCTTTAAAAACTTAAGAATACATTATTAGCTTGTATTCTTCTTTTTCTACCGCTTTACTATAGTCTGTTGTATATTCAATAACAGTAATCTCTTTACTTCTAAGTAGATTCTTTTTCCACGTTTTCGCATCAGTTGACAGTATGAGTTATTCTCTCCTAATTTAGATGGATCACTGGAATTGGCTTTAATATGAATCTGCTACCTCAAACCGCTTCATCTCAAGTAAAACTATATCTAAATGATGAGGTTTTACTTGAGATCCAGGTGATAGCGGTAAAATACATCACCATTTGCTAGTATTCTTCCATTACTTCTTTTTGAATTATACTCCCTCCTGTTCTCCATACAATATACCTACCTAGATTCAATTTATGTTTTAAATTGTTATTTTTTTTCATTTCAATCAAGCTAGCAAAACTAAATATCATTTTACTTTTTTATTATATAGACTATACTAATTTCTCTTCCCACTTATAGGTTTCGTTTAAGCTAAAAAATATAGCCTCAAGAACGGGATCCTGAGACTCTATTTTTATTTTAGAAAGGACAGCATAACTTTCTCTGTTTCTTCTTTACTTAAATCACCTGCAATAATAAAGACTTGAAAAGCGCTATTCTTTCCTTTTGCAGGAACTATCATTTGCATTACTTTATAGGTTTCCTCTGTATCAAGACTTTCAACTAAGGTTATTTTTGTACCTTCTAATTCATAATTTGTTACCTTTTCATTATAATCCGCTTTTTTATTCGAGAATTCTATTCCCTCAGCAGTAACTGCAGATTGGTGCACAATATATACATTATCTTTACTTTCATTTTGATATTCATAAATAAAATCGGGATTCATTTTTCCAGTAGTCATCGGTGTATTAACACCTTCTCCAGTTAATTTAAACCCTTTTACCACATAACTTGGGGTGTTAATTGGAAAATCAACATATTTCTGTGCTTCCTTTTTAGTTAATCTAAAATGCGAATGAATTTTCTCTCTAAATGGTCCAATTTCTTCACTGTTTTTCTCATATTTTTTTTCCTCTTCTGGGTCTAACTTTTCAGGACTTCCTACTTGCCTTACTTTTTTATCTAAAATATGTGCTTCTGTTTCCAATGTAATGAATCGATCAAATTCTTCTTTCGTAAACAGATTCCTCGCCACTCCAATCTCTGTAAGTAAAGTATTATAGTCTCCTTCGGAAACAAAAAATTCTGCTTCTGCTTGTTCTTTTGTACCAATCATTTTTTCTACAATTCGCTGTATAGGAGCATCTGTTCGTGTTTTTAATTCTTTCATATTATTTTTCACTTCTAATTGTTGTTTCTCAGGGTTAGTCGGCTGATCAGCACGGGCGTTTAATAAGGATACAGATGATACTGCAATCACTGCCACAGCGCCTATCGCAGACCAACGATATGATTTTTTTTGGAATTTTTTAATCATTAGAATTCTCCTTTTTAACGCTCTCTTGTTTTTACTAAAATTTGCTATACTTGGTACTTGATAATAACTTGAGTAGTGTTCCAATAGACTAATAATAGTATGTCCATACGCAATTTGTTCCTCTGAATCTATACATGTAAGAGCTAATGCATCGCATGCTAGCTCTTGATCTTCCCGCATACATGAGTAGGCATACCATAGAATGGGATTAAACCAATTTAAAATGAGTAACCCATGCATAAGCCAATTTACACCAACATCTCTTCGCTTGATATGAGCTAATTCATGATAAAAAATATATCGTAATTGTTGTTCATCTAAAATCTTCATATGTACACTGGATAACAACAACTTGGGGCGAATAAATCCGAACACCGTTGGACTAGAAACCTTTCCAGATACAAATAGAGGGATATTCCGTTGAATAGACATAGATTGCTTACACTTTTCAAAAATCTGGACAATCTTCTCATCTGTAATAACAGGTTGTTTTTTTATGTAAAGTAATAAACGCCTGTTCATTATAAACGTAGCAACGCTTAGAAGGATAACGCCAGTAAGCCAAATGTATATACAGATTGTATAAAATGAAATCGACTCATCGTCCTGCTTTTCATTAATACCTGCTTGTGTCTTGTTTGCCTGAACAGTTTTTGTTGAACTTGAGGTATAAGTATCTTCTTTTGTGAGAACCTTTGTATCGTCTATACCTTTTAATTCTTGCGTACTCTCTTTTGTAAGAAACTTAGCTACAGGATTTCCCCTAGAAATGAATGCATCGTCATTCTTGTAAGTAAGAACAGAATAGATACTATAGGAACTATCTGGAGACCAAGGTAATACAAGTCTTATCATTAATATGATCCATAGCATATACTGCCAACGTGGCGTTAACTTATTTCTAAACAAGACCTTGATACACAAGATTAGGCCCACTAATATACTAGCCATAATAGAGGTCTCAATCATCCAATCAAAAAAAGCAGGTAGATAGATATTTATAAATTTTTCTATCACTATAATCTATCCTTCCTCTGATTTTCCTCAGTTTTCTCATCCAGAATACGTTTAAGTTCGTTAATATCTTCTGAAGACAGCTTTTCTTCTTTTAAGAAATTTACAAGTAAAGGTTTAAATGCTGCACCATAGAAACGTTTAAGTAAAGATTTCGTTTCTACTTGTAAATAACTATCTTGCGATACCAAAGGATAATAAGAGTACAGACGCCCTTTATCTTGATGATAAGCCACTGCTTCTTTGTGAACTAATCGATTAATCAACGTTCTAATCGTTTTCGGTTTCCAATCCATTTTTACCTCCAACGCTTCAATTACATCATTTGCCGTTTGTGGAGAGTTTGACCACAATACTTTCATTACTTCTAATTCAGCTTCCGAAATTTTAGGTAATTCTTTCATTGGTTAAAATTACACCTCTCTGTATTACATTTGTAATCTATAACTGAATATTACACTTGTAATCTCACGTTGTCAATCGTATTTAATGTTTGTAGAATCCTTTCCTATGCCCATTAACATAAATTTAGTCTATCATTTTCTCCTAATGAGACAAGAAAGCAGACCTTTCATAAATATTTTTTGTTACTAATATAGAATGGAGTCCCACCAACAAAACGCGAATTTCGTACGCTAAGGGATGAAGTGAACCCGAATAGTGGTACATGAAAAAAACACCTCCTGAATTCGCATACTAAGTATGCAAATTCATTGGAGGTGTTTTTCGTTTGAAGACAAGAGTTCATTACCCAGAAGAAACAAAGTGGAAAGTCATTGAAATGAAGAAAGACGGTTATTCAAATCGTGCAATTATGGAGAAACTCGGAATTAAAAATGTTTCCCAAATTAAGACATGGATGAAATGGTATCGTACAGATCAAACGTATCGTTTTCAACAACCTGTAGGAAAACAATATTCTTATGGAAAAGGACCAAAAGAGCTCAGTGAATTAGAACAGCTACGTTTAGAAAATAAACATCTAAAAACAAAATTACTTGTATGGGGAAAGTATCTGGAAATCGAAAGGGGCTGAAACCAGAAACTGTAGTTACTTTATGGACCAATTTAAAAACAAAACTAACGGTAAAAGAATTGTGTAATGTATTAGAATTACCCCGGTCTACATTTTATCGTTGGTTACAACGAACAGTGGACTTGAGAGATGAGATAGAAGAGAAAATAAAGGATGTTTGTCTTCGGCATAAATTACGATATGGATATCGAAGAGTGACCGCAACTCTTCGGAAAATGGGCTGTGTGTGAATCATAAAAAAGTATTACGAATCATGAGACGAAATCACATTCTTTCAAAAGTACGTCGAAAGAAAAAGAAATATATCAATGGTGCGGAACCAATGGTAGCCCCTCATCGATTGGAGCGTGAATTCGATGCATCCAGACCAAATGAAAAGTGGTTTACAGATGTGACGTATCTCTTATTTGGAGAACGTACCTTGTATTTATCAACGATCATGGATGCCTTTAATCGTGAAATTATTAGTTGTGTCATCAGCGAATCACAAACACTGACATTAGCGATGAAGACATTGAAACAAGCAATGAGAGGGCGAAGAGTAAAAGATGTCATTCTTCACTCGGATCAAGGAAGTATTTATACAGCAAAAGAATTTCAAGCGTATGCCAAAGAAAACGGCATGATCACCAGCATGTCCCGGAGAGGAAATTGCCATGATAATGCCGTCATGGAAAGCTTCTTTGGTCATTTGAAAAGTGAAGCTTTCTATTCACAAGAGATAACAAAAGTATCCAACACAACTGTGCGAAAGATTGTGCTAGAATACATTCATTACTACAATTGTGTGCGAATTCAAGAAAATTAAACCACCTATCCCCTAAAGAATTTAGGGAACAAGTGGTTTAGGTGTTTTGATAGGTGTCCCGTTTTCGGGGTTCACTTCAGGATAATCGGCTTTTTACTGTTAATTTGTTTGTAGTGGTCGAAGAGATTCCAAAGGTGCAATTTCTTTCTTATTAAATCGGTATTCTCCTAGGAAATTAATATGTTCCCACCCTAATAGAAAAATATGTTTTAATATCTCTTCATCAAATTTTTTCTTCAAAACTTTTATTGCTTCATTTAAATAAACCGTATTCCATACACTAATCGCATTAATTAAAAGGTTTAGTGCGCTACTTCTTTGAAGCTAATCTTGTAGCGCTCGTTCTCGTAATTCACCATGTTTTCCAAAGAAAATTACTCGAACTTCTGCTGGTTCTTTTTCTCTTGGTATCTCGGCTAAACCCCATGTTGGTTCAAACGATATTTTCTATCAAACCTTAACTCATAGCTACGCTTATCCCACTTTTTTATCTTTACTTTCTGATTTATGCAAGATAGATTCACCTTCAACATCTATATTTGGAAGAATCTTATCCAGCCATTTCGGCATATACCAAGCTGCTTTTCCCATCAATGTCATAACGGCAGGAACAATCGTCAGCCTAACCACAAAAGCATCAAATAGAACTCCAAATGCTAGACTCATCCCTATAGCCTTTACCATTGGGTCTGGCATAAGCATAAAGCCAAAAAATACAGCTATCATGATTAATCCTGCTGCAGCTACAACTTTTCCGCTGTCTCTCATCCCTGCAAGTATAGCTTCCTTTGGATTGCCTGTATGCGTGTAAACTTCCCGCATACGACTTGCAAGAAACACTTCATAGTCCATTGCTAACCCAAAAAGGATACCAATTGTAAGGATTGGCAAGAAGGCAAGAATTGCGCTAGAAGAAGGGAAACCAAATAAATCAAGAAGATTTCCATCTTGAATAACAAACACGGCAAATCCTAGTGTTGCAGCCAATGAAAGGAGGAAGCCTACTACTGCTTTTAAAGGAAGTAATAGGGATCTAAATACTAACACTAACAGGACGTATGCCAGTCCTACTACAAGCACTGCGAATATAGGTAATGCTGTATTTAGCTTTTCTGTTATATCTATATTGACCGCCGTTGTACCAGTAACTAATAACTCAATGTCATTTTCTTTTTTGGTTATATTCGACTTTTCTCGAATATGCTTCACAAGATTCTTTGTTTCTATATCATTTGGTCCCGTTTTTGGGGTCACAGTGATAATAAAAACGTCACCAGAAGAATTAGGGAAAGCTGGTGTTACACTCTTAACATTCTTTAGCTCACCAATTTCTTCTGTAATCTCCGCCATTGCTTTTTGTGTCTTTTGTGGGTCTTGTTTTTTACTATCTATTTTTGCTGCCACAACTAGAGAAGAGTGAACACCTTCCCCGTATGCTTCTGTCATGAGATCATATGCTTTTCTTTCCGTTGTATCTTTTGACATGGTATCCCCGTCATCGGGCAGTCCTAGGTTCATATGGAAAAATGGAAGACTAATGACAGCAAGTAATGCGATAGCCAGGAAAGACATAACTAACGGATGTTTTGTGACAAGCTTTCCCCATTTATTCGAAGGTACTTTGCCTTCTTTTGCACCTGTAATTTTTTTCAAGAATTTATTTCCTGTAGAGGGATGAAATCTATGCCCTACTATTCCTAGTAAAGCTGGAAGTACGATAATGGAAACCAATACAGCACTTAATATACTAATAGATGATACTGCTCCCATCTTGGTTAAAAAAGGAATCTTCATGACAGATAATCCAAGAAGTCCAATTATTACAGTGATTCCAGCAAAAACAACGGCACTCCCTGCAGTACCAGTTGCTATAGCAATAGATTCTTTAACGGAATGTCCTTCGCCAAGTTGTTGTCTAAATCGAGTCATAATAAATAAAGCATAATCAATTCCAACGGCTATTCCCAACATGATAGCCACTGAAAGCGAAAGATCCTGCAATTCAATAAAATTAGAGCCTATCATAACTACGAGCATTCCAGTTCCTAATCCTATAATAGCAGTGATAATAGGCATCCCAGCTGCTAGGAAAGATGTGAATGTAATCGCCAAAATTATAAAGGCAATAACTATTCCAATAGCCTCCGATTCACCATTTGATTCGACTACAGTAAATTTCACATCACCGGTTAACTCCGTTTGGATTCCCTCCTCACGAGTTTGTTCAATTTTGTTTAATACATTCTTCTTAGACGATTCCTTTATATCTTCAGCATCATTTTTATAATTGACAACAGCATACCCCATGGTATTATCTTTGGTTAAATTTTTAAGTTGCATAGGGGTTGCAATTGATTCAACATTTGAATCATCTTTTTTAATATCAGACAAAGTATCCGTAATCACTTTATTTACCTGTTCCGAATCTAATGTCTGATCTTTTGGGGCTTTAAAAACTATTTTAATTTGGGCACCAGCACTTTGAGATTCAGGGAATTCTTTTTCTAACAACTTGCTTGCCTTCTCAGCTGGTGTGCCTGGAATCGTTAACTCATCATTGAAAGAGGGACCTAAACTTCCAGCTAGTACCCCCAAGATGAATAAAATTCCTAAGGTACTAAAAACAATACTCTTCCCATGTTTTGCTGCCCAACCACCTAATTTGTAAAGATACTTTGCTATTTTAATCTCCTCCAACTTCGTTATTTACAATAGTAAGTACATGGTTTCAAATGACCTTTTTGCATACATTGACAGTAATCAAATTCCTTTTATAGAATAAGCATAGTCATTATCGAAACATTTGTATTAACATTAGCACTTACACATGTAAGTATAAAAGAGAGGGGTGGTTTTTCAAGCACTTTTAGATAAATAGAAGCTAAAACTAACAAAATGAAAGGATGTGTTAGCGCTGAGAAACTCACGTCAGGATGGTATATATTCCCAAGAATACATTACAGAAGCTTTGGGTCTGCTGCTGCAAGAAAAAAAATTGGAGGATATAACAGTTACGGAACTTTGCAAAAAAGCTGGAGTTGCAAGAGTTACATTTTACAAATACTATCGTACCATTTACGATGTGCTTAATGCCTCTATGCAAAAAGGTATCGACAAATTTTTAGAAGAAATTACTTATTTAGATTCTCATGATAGTCTTCAACTTTTTATAGAAGGTTTAATAAGTTTTATGGCCAATGAGCGTATCCTAATGAAAAACATAATAGATTCCAATATGTCTGGTCTTCTTCTTGATTATGTTAATTCCGCAATAAAATCTATATTTGAAACAGACAATCCGATCAGTAATAACATGAGCAAAGCTCAAGCATTATTTTTTATTGGTGGATTCTTTAATGTCTTCATTGATTGGATCAAAAGATCGTCAAGAGAGTCTCCTCAATCTTTAACTGAAAAAATATATGAGATGTTCCCAATAAAAAAAGAAATATAGAAAATTTCCCCTTCTACTAATCAGCCCCTTTTTGTGAGATAAAAATAGCTGCCAAAATGGCAGCTATAATCAAAGAAAGTCTTTCTTAAGGGTGTTGAAAATTTATTTAATGTTATTGGCATTCCCTTTCAAATTGAAAAATATCTTGATTTTTCGATTTTATCTCTCAATTGTTAAAAATTACTTAGCATTAGTTTTTTATGAATATTCAAAAAAGCCTATTTACTCTGAACGAGATGAAAACGATTGTTTTAGAGAAGATACCCCTCTTTAGTTCTGATGTAAAGATCATATAACTTTGAGATAAAGATTATTCTTATATAGTATAAGAATGTGTCTCATTTTGACCATAAGTAATAATGATTTAAAATTAAGGTATGAGATAAAGTTAATAAATAAATCGGAGGATGAAATGTATAAATTATTGATTGTTGAAGATGAAATAAATATAGCGGATACACTAAAAGAACATCTCGAAAAATATGGATATCATTGCCTCATTGTAGAAGATTTTCAAAAGGTATTAGAAATTTTTCAAGATTTCCAACCCCATCTCGTCATAATGGATGTTACCCTTCCTGCCTTTGATGGTTATTATTGGTCCCGTAAAATCAGACAAATATCGAATTGTCCCATTGTGATTCTTTCTGCTCGTATGAGTGAGACGGATCAAGTATATGGCATTGAAAATGGAGCTGATGATTTCATTACCAAACCTTTTTTATTAGGAGTCGTTCTTGCAAAAATTAATGGACAAATTCGTCGTATATATGGCGAATATGCCAGAAATGTACAGGAGAAAATTTTCAAAATAGGAAATACAATTTTAAACTTAGATACTGTACGATTATGCGCACCTAATCAGGAGGAGCTATTAACGATAAAAGAATTCCAGCTATGTACAATGTTCTTTGAATCATATCCTAATGTTGTAACAAGACAGCAACTCCTTACAGCCATTTGGGATGAGGAAGAATTTGTAGAGGAAAATACATTAACAGTAAATATTGCAAGATTACGAAAGAAATTAGAAGCCATTCATTCTACTTTAGAAATTAGAACTATTCGAGGAATTGGCTATCAATTAACGGAGAAACTCACATGAAGTTATTTTTAAAAGACCATTTGAGCTTTATTATTCTTTATATTATTACATTTATTAGCTTACCAATCGTTATTCATCGATTAGATGGTTTTGAAAATCATTATACCTATTTTATATTTCTAGCCTGCTCTCTATTAATCGTATTACTTTTTGGTCGTTATTTACGTCGTAAAAAAATGTATGCACATATTGGGAACAAGAACATCCATACGGACAGTTTCATGATTTATCAGCCAATTGCTCCATACGAGAAAGCATACGCAACTCAATTGCAATATATTCAATCCTTATTTTTATCAAAAGAAGAGGAGTATAAGAGTTCTTTACATAATCAGCAATTAATGATTTCTCATGCAGTTCATCAAATGAAAACGCCACTTTCTGTCATTCAACTGCTTATACAGTCCAATCAGTTTAAGGAACCAAATTCCCTTGCAGAGTGGCAAAAAGTAAAAGTTGAATGTGATAAACTGAACTTCTCTATAAATCAGTTACTAACGTATAGTCGCTCTACTAAATTATTAGCTGATTTAAAAATAGAACCAATTCTGTTAAAGCATGTCGTACAGGAAGTTATTAACGATTTAAGAGATTATTTTATTGAGGAAGAAATCTTTCCTAAAAGCACCATACCGGAGCATATATTGCTTTATTCAGATCGTAAATGGCTAAAAGTTGTGGTTTACCAGTTATTAAGTAACGCTGTTAAATATGGCGAAAAACACTCTTCTATTATGATTCATTATGAAAATGGACAGTTATTCATTCAAAATAAAGGAGAAACGATACCTGAAAGTGAAATAAAACGTGTTTTTGAATTATTTTACACAGGAACGAAAGGACGTACAAAAGGGGAAGCAACTGGTATCGGTCTTTATTTAGTAAATAGGATCCTCACTACATTAAATCATCCATACCACCTACATTCTAAAGGTAATGAAACAACATTTACAATAGATTTCTCAAGAAGTATAGAAACGGCTACCAAATAAGGTAGCCGTTTTGAATGTGACAATTTTGTCATCTTGCTGTCACATTGAGAGATGTTAAGAAGTTACAAGCATATTTATACTAAAATACTGAAAGATACAAAGGAGTGAAATATTAATGTTAAACACAATCTTAAATGTAAAGAATCTTCAAAAGGACTATACAGGGGAAATTATTTATAAAGCATTAAAAGGGATTGATTTTCATTTAGAAAAGAATGAGTTTGTTGCCGTAATGGGTCCTTCCGGTAGCGGTAAAACAACATTCCTTAACTGCATTTCCACAATCGATCCTCCAACTAAAGGATTAGTTACAATTAATTCGAAAAATCCTTATGAATTAAATGATACTGAACTAGCAAAGTTTCGTCGTACAGAATTAGGGTTTGTTTTTCAAGATTTTAACCTTGTTCATACTTTAACAGTAGAGGAAAATATTTTATTACCTTTGGTACTTGATTCTGTAGAAGCTAAGGAAATGAGCAAACGTTTAGAGAAAGTTGCAATTTTTTTAGGTATTAAAGAAATTTTAAAGAAACGTACATTTGAAATTTCAGGAGGACAAAAACAACGTGTGGCAATTGCGCGAGCTGTTATTCATGAACCTGGATTATTATTAGCCGATGAACCAACTGGAAACCTAGATTCTAAAGCGGTAAATGATGTTATGACTTTGTTTGAGTCAATTAACAAGACCTTTAACACAGCTATTTTAATGGTGACACATGATGCCTATGTTGCTAGTTTTGCACATCGCGTAATCTTTATAAAAGACGGTATTCTTTATAATGAGGTGCATCGAGGCAATAATAAACAGAAGTTTTATCAAGAAATTATGGACACACTTACATTTTTAGGTGGTGGACAGCATGAGTTTTAATCATATTGTCCTTCAAAACATCTTGCGCGATAAATGGACATATATTTCCTATTTTTTAAGCAGTGTATTTTCCATTTTGATATTTTTCTTATTTTCGATTGTAGCATTCCATCCAATGCTGGCGATCATTCAAACAGGAAGCACACTTAGCCTTGTAATGATACTTACGAGCTGTATTGTGTATATTTTTTCATTCGCTTTCATCATTTATTCGATGTTTTCGTTTTTGAAAAAGAAAACGAAAAGCCTTGGCATTTTTATGATTACTGGAGCATCTATGAAGCAAGTGCGTAAGATGGTGTTCAGAGAAAATATGCTTATTGCTGGTGTAGCAATTCTAACAGCGATTGTGCTTGGGCTTGTAATCGCCCCTTTGTTTTTAATGGTCACCAAAAGGGTGTTACAAGCGAGTAGCTTTGGTATGTATATACCAATGCAAGCTATCGCATTAACGATTTTTCTATTTGCAATTTTATTCTTTATCGTTTCTAAATTTATAACACGTTTTATTAACAAAGAAGAAGCTGTTCATCTGTTAAAAGCAGATGTAACACAGGAAAAGTTAATAGCGCCTGCACCATGGAAGTTGTTACTATCCGTAATTACGAGCGTATTCTTAGCACTATCGCTCATATTAGAAATGAATTGGGTTGAATCATCTGGAACGATCCATTACATTTTACTATTTGTTAGTTCGCTATTAGCCATTTATTTTATTATCACGCAGGGAATGTTTTTATCGATTCGTGTATTACAAAAACGACCGTCGTATTACCAAAAAACAAATATGCTTTACGTTTCGAACATAAAGGCCAAAGGACACTCACATTCCTATCTTATCTATTTATTAACAGTTTTGTTGCTAGGTGTGTTTGTATGTACAAATGTACTGTACAGTTCCTATTACAATATAGATACGAGAGTAGAATCAATAGAGCCGTACAGCTTTGAATATATCTCACTCTCAGGAAATGCAACGGAAGTTGAAAAGGATGATATTTCATTTATTGAAAATTCATTAGCAAAACACGGTAAATACGATGCATATCATTCAGCATTTAAAACAGATAAAGATCATAATATCGGTTTTATGTCGGTTTCAAATTATAATGCACTTGGCTTTCATAAGGAAATTTCACTAAAGGATGATGAGTACTATGTTGCAGCAGGAAATAACTATGCTCTTCCAAGTACAGAATTTATTCGTGACTACCCGTTTGGAAAACTTAAATATGCGGGCCTTGAGAAACGAAATATTTTAACTTCAGGTTTTAAAAAGATGTACTATATCGTCCCAGATGCTGTTTATGAAACGATTGACTATCCTGTATTTAAAGTATTTGCTTATGAAATTGATAATTGGACAGAAAAGCTCGACTTGTCTGAAACGATTCTTTCCAAAATTTCAACAATACCAAATGAGCGCCTAATTTCTTCTAAAATTAATTTTTACGAGACTGAAAAAACTACAGTGAGCCTCCTATTCTTTATCGGTTTCATGTTGAGCCTTATCTTTTTGAGCGCGGCAATGAGTATTCTTTATTTCTATCTGCAAACGTCATTTGAAGGCGAAAAAGAAAAATATGCAGGAATCAGAAAACTTGGCTTTTCTACGAAAGAATTAGTTACTGTGGTGACTAAGGAGTTGGCAACTTTAATTTTTATCCCGTTTGCACTTGCATCTATTCTTCTATGTGGAATAACGATTGGAATGCGTAACCATTTTTCATCAGCATTTTATGGAGTCACAGCAATAGGTGTAGGAATATTTTTATTGCTATTTGTTATAAGCTTTTTCATCATACGACGAAACTATTTGAAAAAACTAATGAATTAACAATACATGTATTTAATGTTTTAGATACTTCATCTAAAAATAATATAGCAAGTTTACCCAAAGTTTTACTATTCGAGAGGTTCTATTTTTTATAAAAGAACCTCTTGGACAAAAAATTTATACTTTTTTATGAAAGTATATTGTGTATGTAAGAAAACAAAACTGTGTTTTCAAAAGATTAATAGTATCTGAGTAACATGTAAAGTGGAGGTTTTATATATTATGAGGTTAAATGCTTTTCAATTAAAGATTTTTGCAATGATCCTTATGGTCATTGACCACGTGTATACTTACATTCCGGGTATACCAATGTGGATGCATCATCCAGGACGTATTGTAGCGCCAATTTTCTTCTATTTTGTAGTGGAAGGATTCTTCTATACACGAAATCGTACAAAGTATGCTACACGTGTATTTATGTGGGCAGCGATTATGTTTGCAGGTTCAGCGCTAATTCAGTACTTGTTCCCAAGGGAAGGTGGACTTCACAATAATATTTTCTTGTCACTTGGAATGAGTATTGTTTTACTTTGTACGATTGATTATACGAAACGTACAAAAAACTATTTACTAGGAATTCCAGCTACCATTATTGCGGCTATATTAGGACTGTTTACAGAAGCAAGTGATATTGGCGTCATTATGACATTAATCTTCTATTTCTTTAGAGAGAAGAAAATGTGGTTAATTATCACATATGTATTACTTTCATTAATAGAGGTACCAACATCACTTATGTCTGGAGAAATTTTTACGGAAATGGGTTTATTTGGTTTTAACAACCAATGGATGATGATATTTGCTTTACCATTCTTCTTCTTATACAGTGGAGAACGTGGTGTAAATAATTCATTAACAAAATATATGTTTTATATTTTCTATCCGGTCCACTTATGGATTATCTATACAATTGGATATTTTGTGAGTAAATAAAGAGAAAGCTTTGCATATTATGCAAAGCTTTCTCTTTTATTATAGTATCCTTATTTTACTAGGAACTTATCCCCCTGACAAAAACACAACTATGTATACAAACCATTTTCATCCTATTCGTATATAAAATCCCAGTATTTTTCAAGTTTCTAAATGAAGTTGTAGGGAATGCATCTTACGGGAAGTTTTTAGTACATTCAAATTTTGCTTAGCGTACGAAATTCGCGGTTTGTTGGTGGGACCCCATGCCCACATCGCCATCAAGCTAAAATTTTATAGCACCCCCAGAACAAAATTTTGTACTATCTTGTAACAAAATGCTCATTTTTTCGTTTTGAGGTATTTGCGTTTCTTAGTCTGATAGTGATGGGGTGGGCCCCCACACAGTACGATTTTATTTCAAAAACACAACGATTTTACTACACACTTTTTATTTATCCCACACTCTCATCTGCTAGTATCACTATTTTTCATTACTAATGTTGCCGTTTCACTCGGATGGCTAAGAGGAAAATGATGGCCATATGGAACAAAATCAACCTTACCAAGATACGATGGAGCAGAATAACCTCTGTCATAATCCCCCCAAATAATGTGAAGATTATACTTTGTTACTTCCTTGAAATCACCTTGATCTTTTTTCAGTAGTAAACTGTTAAGCTGAACCGTAGTATTTAAAATTCTAGGAGAAGTAAAACTGTTACTTACTTTTTCGATATAATGTTCAGGGATGCTCTCCATACTTTCAAACAAACCATTACTTAATAAATATCGCTCTATGAAATTAGTAGTTGCCAGTTTTAATGTCCATTTGTTCATAAATTGAGGAACATTTAGCGATTTAGCATTTTTTTTAACTACAGGTGGCTGAAGTAAAGTGATTGCATACTTCTTATCTATGTACTCTTGTACCAATGCTTCCAGAAGAATAAATGCACCGAATGAATGACCAATTAGATGTGCACCATTCGTAGCTTTCTCCAATAACTTTTTCACTACATTCAAATAGATATTTAGAAGATTTTTATCTCGTTTAAAAGGAGAACGCCCCAAACCTGGAAGATCCAAGATCCATACAGGTTGACCAGTTTTTTCATGAAGCTCTTGTGCTAAAGGAAATAAATCCTCTCCATCACTCAATAAACCATGTAATAAAATAAACGGTTTACCCTCTCCTTGTAATTGGTAAAGGGTATTGTTATCGCATAATGTTCGTTTAAATACATGATTATGCTGGCCATTTTGATACATCATTCGATAATCCAGATCAGCTACTACGGCAGGGAAAAATTTCATTACACTCGTCTTCCTAAACCAATCTCCTCCCATAATTTTTTTCGCTGAAACATTTGAAAATTTTCGTTTTGTAATAAAATTCAGTCCATCAGAAGGAATTTTTGTTATTTTACTTACTCCACTATTCATAATTGTTTTCATAAGCGGCATTGGAACCGAGATTTTTGGTGCCCTCATATTCATACTTTCCGACATAATACTTAATAACTCAGCCATGTTCTGATCGTGCTGTTTGTCTTCAACAAGTGTATATGTTTGAATAGTCGGTTGCTCCAACCTGAAAACCTGCACAATAAACTTCGCAAACTCATCGTTTGAAATAAGTGGTAACCTATATCCCTTACCTCCAGGAATCACTGGCATGAGCCCTCTTCGCATACTCATCACAAGCAAACCTAATCCTGCTATCTGCTCTGTACTCCCTGTTTTGCTACTACCGACTACAGTTGGTGGATTAATTACAGAAAGCGGATAACCTACTGCTGATGCCTGCTGACGGATATAAAGATCTGCTAAAAATTTTGTTCTCTCATATGGATTTTTTATTTTCAAATAACTGTTTCCTTCTTTAAACACATCAATTGCAATCTTGCTATTTTTATCATCAAAGGGACTCATATAACCTACAACATGAATAAATTGTTGCAAGCCCTTCAATTGATGAATACTTTTAGCTAATTCACTAATATGTTTGGCGCCATTTAAAAATACGGAAGCTGCCTCTTTACTTGTCGCTTGAATATCCATGGGGCCTCCTGCGTGAATAATCACATCCGTTTTCAATACCCTCTCCTTATCTTCAGCACTTAGACCTAAATCTATTTTCGTCAAATCACCTTCAATAAAGTGCATAACTTCCTTTTTTAAGATGCCTCTTTCTTGAAAAAGGCGTATTGCTTTACTTTTCGACCTCACTAAAAGAAGAATTTTCACATCCTCTTTGGCTAATTCTTTCACTAATTGCTTTCCAATAAAGCCTGTTCCACCAGTTAAAAATACTGTTCTCATATAAAATCCCCTTTTTTAGTACTAATCAGTACTAATTTGATGTAAAAAAAATGCTTCTTTTATCGAAGCAATTTTAAAAAATGATCTGCTGTTTTCGTGATTACAGTTGCATCCTTCAATGTTTCTGAAATAAATAACGCTCCTTCAAGATTTGTAATAAAAAGTGATGCAACCTCATCAATATGAATCGTATTTCTGAATTCTCCATTCTCTACCCCTTGTTTAAGTAATAGAGAAACTTTCTTTTGTAATCCTGTAAAAAAAAGACCTATTTTTTCTTTTATTTGCGTGGCCTGTTTAGGACTTTGAATATAAAGAGTAATAAATGGACAGCTCCCCTTATACTCTCTCGACTGAACTCCTTGTGATAATTGCTTTAAAAACAGTTGGATACGATCTTCAACTAAAAATTGGTTCTGAGAAAGTACGTCATCAATTGCAGATTGATACATTTCAACCCAATAATCAACGACCCCTTCTAATAATACTTCCTTATTAGAAAAGTGATAATACACATTAGACTTTGAAACTTTGCTTACACGTACTAATTCATCCATACTTGTATAAGCAAACCCTTTTTCTAAAAATAATGTTGCAGCTACTTCAATCACACGTCTTTGATTCATTAATTTTACCTTTGTCATAACTAGAACTATATAGTACTAATTTAAATATTGCAAGTATTTATGTTAATTTAGAAAAAATTTTGATTAAAAAAGTTCCACTAACATTGATTTTACTGCAAAAAAATCTTATTTTGAATAAAGTTGAACTGAACCCCGAAATTGTTAATTCACTATCGTCTAATAGAGGTCACCATACATGCTCATCAACTTAAGAAAAAGAAATGCCCCCAAAACGAAAAAATGAGCGGCTTCTCAAAATAGCTATCTGTAGAGAAAGAAAATTTAAATTTAGGGGGATATGAAAATATTAGCTTGATGGATATGGAGTAGTGCACCTATAAACAAAACCCTCCAGAAACATCTAAAATCTGCCCTGTTATCCAGCGGCTATCAGCAGAAGCAAAGAATGCTACTGCATCTGCAATATCTTCAACTTGCCCTATTCGTTCGAACACAGATGAATTCGTAGCAAAACTTCGTATTTCCGGATCATCTAGCAATTTTGCATTAATATCTGTCTTCGTATATCCAGGCATAATTGTATTCACTGTTATACCTCTTTCTCCGAGATGTTTAGCTAGAGGAAGTGTCATCGTATTTAATGCACCTTTACTTAAGCCGTATGCAATTGAGCCTGTAAAACCAAGTCGTACTTCAGCTGATGAAATGTTAATAATACGCCCCTCTGCTCGTAGTAACGGCAATGTTTGCTGAATTAAGAAGAACGGTGCCTTAATATTTACAGACATAATTTCATCAAAAACTTCTTCTGTCGTATTTTCAATCGTCCCTTGTGTACCTATCCCTGCGTTGTTTACTAAAATATCAATCTCTGATGTACTAACTTTTATTTGTAATTCATTCTTTAACTGTTCTACTAGCTTTTTGACACCATCAATTGAATTGAGTTCAGCTTCAATTAAGAACGCTTTTCCTCCACTAGATTCAATATCACTAATCGTTTCATCTGCAGCTGCCTTATTTCGGCCGTAGTGAATCGCAACTAATGCACCATCGTTTGCCAATCTCCTCGCAATCGCACGACCAATACCACGACTCGCCCCTGTTACTAACGCTACTTTCCCATCAAGATTCTTCATTTTTTCCATCCTTCCTAAATTTCTATTCGATAAATCCTATACTTATATTTTTATTCAAACACCAATAATTTTAAATATAGATTTATAGGTAATTCAGTCCGTTCACTTATAATATTATAGTTATAATTTGTTATTTACTTAAAAAAATAAAATAAGGAGGCTACACAATGCCAAACGCAGTAAAATTGGATGAAATCGATCATAAAATTATGAACTTGTTGTATGAAAATGCGAGAATTTCTGTTTCAGAAATAGGACGAATTATATCCATGACGCAACCTGCTGTAAAAGAACGTATTAACAAGCTTGAAGATCAAGGAGTTATAGCGGCTTATCGAACGAAATTTGAGCCTGCAAAAATTAATAAAAACATTCAAGCATTCATCATGTTTAAAACGAGCCAATGCTCTGATTTTATTCAATTTTGTAATGCCGCTCCTGAAGTAACAGATTTATATCGAATTAGTGGGGAGTTTAATTATATGATGAAGGTCATGAGCGATTCGATGGATTCTCTCGCTGCATTTTTAGACTCTTTAATGCAATTTGGCTTGTCATCTCCTTTAATTATTTTAAAGAGTGAGTTTGAGGAGAAATTGTCGTTCTAATAAAGGGATACGTATTATCCTCCGCTAACAGTACAAGCTTTTCCTTTATGAGAAAATCCAACAAAATCAATGATTAGTAACCAAAAAAAGAACATTGATTTTCAATGTTCTTTTTTATACCTCTACTTATTAATTAGATTGCTCTGCGAAAAGAGCACCTTAATCCCCTTATTATCCCTGATTCCTCTGCGCCTCTCTAAACTCCGCCTTCACCTTCTCTAACAACCCTTCTTCCGTAATTAATCGATATGCCGTATTCGCTAATGCTTTTGCCGATGTAATTAATGCTTTATCTCCAAGTTCTGAACGTGCTGCTTCTCTAAATTCATTCGTATGTGCAATTAAATCATCTGGTCCGATTTTAATGTACGGATGAATTGTCGGTACGACTTGACTTACGTTTCCTGCGTCGGTTGAACCAATCCCTACTCTTTCTTTACGATTTACATCTTCACCTAATAGTTCTAGTTCTTCCGCTACGATATCGTTATATGTTTTTGTTACGAGTAATTCATCGATTTCATTTTGGAATTGATGGATTTTTACTTTTGCACCTGTTGCTAACGCTGCTCCCTGTGCAATGTTTCTTACTTTTTCTGTTACTTCCGCGCATCTTTTTCGCGTTGCTGCACGGATGAAGAATCTTGCTGCAGCGTAGTCAGGAATAATATTAGGTGCTTTTCCGCCCTCTGTAATGACCCCATGAATTCTCACGTCTGACGGAAGTTGTTGGCGAAGTGCGTTAATACCGTTATAGAGCTGAATAACCGCATCTAATGCGTTAATCCCTTCTTCTGGCGAAGCTGCAGCATGAGCTGTTTTTCCATAAAAATGAAAATCAAGTGGATCGACTGCTAATGAAGGACTCGTTGTCGCTGTCTTTCCGCTCGGATGAATCATAAGCGCCGCATCAATGTCTTTAAATAAACCTGCCTTTACATAACTTGATTTCGCGCTACCATTTGGCCCGCCTTCTTCTGCTGGCGTACCAAACACGACAACTTCCCCGCCAATTTCTTCAAGCGTTGCTGATAATGCGATTGCTGCTGCAACGCTAATTGTGCCAATTAAATTGTGACCACACGCATGACCTAGTCCTGGTAAAGCGTCGTACTCCGCTAAAAATGCGATTGCAGGTCCTTGTTTTCCAGAGCTTTTTCGCGCGATAAATCCCGTTTCATGTCCAGCTATATTGTGCTGCAACTGAAATCCTGCACTGCCTAGCAATAAACTTAACGTTCTAGATGCATAAAACTCTTGGTTACCAATTTCCGGATTCGCATGAATATCATGACTTGTTTCTATGTACTTTTCCTTATTTCTTTCGATACTCTCTTCAATTGTTTTTCTTTGTGACGCTACTCCTGTCGCTCCCATTTTTCTTCCTCCTTTTATTTTCACATAAAAAAGCCTCTTTCTAAAAGATAGAAAGAGGCTTCTGTATATACAGTCAAAATGAGCTTCTTTCTTATCTTTCAAGTTACCTTGCTGGAATTGGCACAGTATTCATAACGAATCCGCTGCCGAGGTATCATAGGGCCAGTCCCTCCACCTCTCGTGATAAGAATTTTCATAAAATTATATTAAATTATTTTTTATTCTAAGTTCATTCCAAGTAAAAGTCAAGGAATTCCTATCCGAATTTACCGAATATCTAAAAATCCTTTTAATACACCAATTGTCTCAGGTGCTTGCAGTCTTGCACATACGTACGGAAATTCCGTACTACCTTCAAACATCATTTGGGATGTAAGGGGTGCGCCTGCCCAGAAGATTTCATCATCAATTACGATAAACGGGAATGCTTTATTTTGTCTTTGTAACTTTACATTTTTCAGTGGAACTGGTCCATCACTATACACTGTTATTTGCGCATTTGTACGCATTAACGCTTGCCATACTCGTTTATCCACTTGTTTTGTACTTGGAAGTGAAATAATAATTTTTCGTTTTGCGACTAAAATATCTTTCAATAACCCTTTCGTTTCCTCAAGATTCATTTCCATAAACCAGCGTAAACGTTTCGAAATTTTCCGTTCCCACAATTGTCTTGATGTCGTACGATCATACACATCTCCGTGACGTTCTATATGAGCTGTTAATTGCGATAACGCTTGTTTTCTTGAAAGGTTTTTACGCATATAATGGCAATCTGATAATTGAATGAACTTCCCTCTCGCCCTTGTCACTGCTACATTGACGAGGCGATGGTTTTTGTGATCAAAGAATAATACGCCAGGTCGTTCTTGCGGATAACTGTCAACCGTATCAAAGATCATCATATCTCTTTCAGAACCTTGGAACTTATGAACTGTCGCCGCTAAAACTGGTATGTTTTGATATTTCGTTCTCTGCAACATTTCTCTAATACACGTTGATAAAAAGCGTGACTGCGCCCTGTAAGGTGTCACAATACCGATTGATTGCACACCGTCTAACAATCCGATTAACATCATTTGCATTGCTACTAAACCAGACATAATGTTAAAACGTGAACCAGAAGCAGCATCTTTTAACGAAAAAGCTCCCATTTGGCTCGTATCAAATAAAACACTCGCTTCATTTGCGAACGGCTGCAATTGCGCAAGTTCTTTACGCTCTGAAACAGACGGATGATCGTATACTCTATTTTTATAAATAAACGAATTCGTAAACTTCGATATATCCGCATGCATACGTCTTTGTTCCTGCAACATAAATAGGTTTGGGTGTGCTTCTGATTTATTAACAGACTCAACAATCCCAGCATGGTAAAACATATCTTCCCCAAGCCATTTGCGAACGAGTTCATGATTTGCCATCGCAATTGGAGGTAACTGTAAAAAATCACCGCAAACGACGATACGTTTTCCAAGTGAAGCAGCTAATGCAATTTGCGGAACATATGCCATACTTACTTCATCTACAACAACTAAATCAAATGTGCGCTCATAAATAAGTGAATCAATGGCACATTTCGATAAAGTTGCGCCGATTACTTTCGCATTTTCAATATATTCTTTTTCTACTTCTTTAATTTTAGCCTTTTGCTTTCGAAGATCACTTTCAATCTCTTGTATACGCTTCTTATCAGCAGATGTTGCTTTATACGATAAGATTTTTTCACGAAGCTCTTGTCGCGTCTCTTCTAAATAGAGTCTTTCCTCACCCCAAGATCCGTTCGTTGTTTCAACTAACTTCGACGCAAGTAACGTTTCATGATTTCGTATATGTTCATGTTGACTATAACCGTAACGAACAATTTCGCCAGGCGTCCATTTCTTTTTCTTCTCAATTTGCTTCGTTACTTCACTCATTAATACGTCTACTGCCGCATTACTATGAGCCAACACAAGTACCGATTTTCCTTTTTGATAATGAGCCGAAATAATACGTGATAAATTGTAAGACTTCCCTGTTCCTGGTGGTCCCCATACGTAAGTTGTCGGATTATAAAACGCACGATATGCCAATTCATTTTTCGGATTTTTCATCTTCTCAATATGTTTCGGACTGCTCGTCCCATCAACAAGACGCTTTATACGATTACGTTTTAGCTTATCTTTACGTGCTTCCTTCAACCTCTCTTGTAGTTGCTCTAACAATTGCCACGGTTCACTATATAAAACAGCTTCTCGTATTTCACCTTGTATATAATCATTTAATTTCAGTTCTATTTCTAATCCATGTACAGACAATACTTCTCCTGTCGCTTCCTCACCATCAAACTCAATTCGAATGGGTGAACCTTCAGGTAAGCTTACTTCCGAAATAAGCTGAAATACGTATACTGTACTTTCATAATCTGTATATAAAAAACGACCATTCATGATAGAAATTTTACTACCACCTATCGTTTTCCAATGTTTAATTTCATATGCTAATGCATAATGCCACTCTTTCATCGTTTCCGATAATGAAGGAGTTTGAGTAGTTGTATTCATCGTATAATCTCCTTCCTTCTCCCCAAACATACTTTCTCACTATACCATATAAAACGCTAAAATTTGTAAGGTTTTTATCTTGCTTATTTTCTTAATTTTCAATAACATATTGTATATAATTTTCAGAAAGAAGGAATCTACATGCCAGTTAGAAGAATTGAACACGTCGGACTTATGGTTGCAAACTTAGAAACATCTATTTCATTTTATGAAGAAGTAGTCGGCTTACAACTCATGAAACGTATGGGACACCCGAATCCAGACTTAAAACTCGCTTTTTTAGGTGTGGAAGAATCAAAAGAAACGATACTAGAACTCATTGAAGGCTACAACTCTTCTCTTCCGGCAGAAGGAAAAGTACATCACATTTGCTTTAAAGTGGATTCATTAGAGGATGAGATCGAAAGACTGAAGAAACAAAAAGTAACCTTTTTACTAGGAGAAGAAATCGAAACATTACCAGATGAAACACGTTACATATTCTTCGCTGGTCCTGATGGAGAGTGGATTGAGTTTTTTGAGACGGAGAGATAAAGCAAACCTTTATTTTGCGGGATAGAAAAGGAGCCGGAATTCCGACCCTTGTTTTTAACCAGTAACAATGAAACATACCTCCAACCTAAGAATTTACCAAGATTAAAAACACAATCATTTTGTTAGGAGGAGAGAATGGGAAATACAGTCTTTATTATTGTTTTTTTGGATACTGATACTATTTCCAATCCTTTATGTAATCAAGATAAAGGATTGGAATATAAAAATAGTTGCCTTATTTGTTGGAAGGATTCTATTAAGCATTTTCTATTTCATAAATGGAATGGTGTTAGGTCTGCAACGAAATTGGGTAGAATCTCCCTATGAAACAGAATGGGATTTCTTTGTAAAGTCTTTACTAAACGGAAAAACTGATGCACTTATACACTTGTTACTTCTAATTATTATCATTACTTTGGATCTATTCTTTACATTTTATTATATCAATAAAAAGAAATAGGATATTCTATCCTATTTCTTTTTTTATGAGTAGCGCCATATCGCTATCAAACTAATGTTTTACGCTGCCCCTAAACAATAATTTTTTACATTTTTACTATGAGAATGTCAATTTTACTATTTTTGGGGTATTTATTTTTACTAGCTTGATGGACATGGGGTTGATTTATTTTCTTAGGTTAGTAGACATGTGGTGCTATCCCACATCCATCAACTTAAGGTATATTTTCAAACAAAATGTGGTCTTTCCATATAGTTTTTTATTATCTTTTGTAGATTTTATAAAAGCGGGCATATCAAATAAACCCTGACGGGTTTCAATTTTTTACTATGCTACCTGATGAGTAGAAGTGGTATACTCATAGACAACACCCAAAATATCAAAGACTGTCTTTTTCTCGTATCGATGAGATTTTCGTCCGTTGTGCTGTAGGAGGTTAAACAGACGAAGGAGAACCTTTGATAATTCTTGGGTGTTTTTGTGTAATGCTTGGTAAAAAAGTGAAAAATAATCCTTAATTATGTACATCGCTTTATATTCACTTAGCTCTTTCTGTTTCTTACGTAATAGGAGTTCTCGCATTTTAAACATAGTAGAAGAACATAATAGAATACTAATGAGTTGCCCATAAAGATGACATTCTAATCGCTCTTGTTTAATAGATTTACAACGATGAATTTGAAACCAAGATTTCCATATTTTAAATAACAGCTCAATTTGCCAACGTAATGAATATAAATCATAGATTTTCTCTTTTGGTACCCATTCCGTAGGAATGTTTGTCATATATACCGTAATACCTTGTAAAAGCTTTGTACGCTCTGTATATGTAATTCCTTTTTTCTTTTCACGAATAGCTCGGTCACGTAGGCGTTTCTGTTTTTGCTCCTCGGTACACCTATAAACTACAATACGAGTAGGCAATTTGTCCTTACTCCCTACATATACATCGTGTAATTCATACACTTGGCCAGGTTGTAGTTGTTTCATAATGTCTTCCAAATGAATTTGTATATATACTGGTTTCAATTGAGAGGGTTTTGTTTTAAATACCACTGTTTCGAACTCTTTTCTATATATTTTAGTTGGTAACTTAAGACGAGATAAATAATACCCCTGCTTGTCTTGAATAGACTTAAAGTCTTGTAGACGAAAATATCCTAAGTCACGAATATACAGCTCATTCTTTTGTATCATGCCTGTTCGAGTCGCACCATACGCCTGATCACTTCGTTTTCCTGGCTCAATTTTCACATCAGAAAATTCCCCACTCAACAAGTCATACTCTAGTTGAATTTTCACACCAGCTTTATGACTACATCCTCCGGCACCAGGATAGGTAGATGCGAATCGATCTGGAACCTGAAAGGTTGTAGAATCAAGGATGCGAATGCGCTCAAAGTAGGAAGAAAGAGAATGAGAAATCTTAGATACGCCTCCAATTTTAGCTTGTAGAAGTGTAGTAAATACAGTTCGAAAGAAGGCTACAGAAGCAGAGTTAAATCGCCGATTAAGTCCTTCCGGACTTAATAAAACTCCTGTTGAAGTTTCTAATTGACTACATAGTTGAGTAAGAGAGGTAGTAGCGACTTGTTGATTTAGCCATACACACAAAGATAAGAAATGGTGCCCGTGGCACTTACGTTTTCGTTTCATTCCGCCTGCTTCTATGGCTAATTGATTAAGTGTAGCGGGAGACATATATCGATATAACTCTTCAGCGAATAAAGATAATTCTTGTTTTTGATTCATATTCATAAAAAACACGTCACCCTTTCTCATTAACATAAGAAAATAGTAACGTGCTTTTAACTTCAAAAATAGTCTAAATCCTTAAGTTGATGGATGTGTGGTGCTATCCCATTGCTATTAAGCTAAGAATTTAAGTGTAATATCATTTAAGGTAATACTTAAGATACAGATAAAATATCTTTTCCATGTCGCACTGTTTTATTGAAGTCTATCCCGAGTTATAGCTAGTTCAATGCGACTGTAAATTCGGAGTTCGGTGCGCCAGCAAATACAACTGTTCCGTTCTCTGGTAGTTTCACTTTGTTATTATTACTAACAACGCTAAAATTGACGCATACTCCATTCCCATCATACACCGCGAATGAACTTCCTGATGGCAACTCCACATTCATCGTTTTCCCTGCTACCTCTTGCGGAATCGTAAACCATTTCGCATGCCCATTTTTTTGCAATGTAACTTTCGATAATTGACCTGTATCAAGGGGTTTTACGTTAGATTCACTGACGTATAAAAAGCTGGACATCTCCATATATTCAGTACCATCCTCTGTATAGAAATGGGCTTCCTTTGTATCCCGCCCATTCATCACAGGAATTTGAATTTGATGCGTCGCCGTATTCGGACCTGTAATTGTTTTGCCGTCCCAATATCCATCCTTGATCGTAATTTGTGTGTTAAGAGGCATTAGTTGTCCTAGATAGTTCATAGAATTAAATTTTTCGTTAACGAGATAGAACTTGCCACCCTCGCGCTTCGCCCATGCAGCAGCTGTTTTCTTCGGTAACACATTGTTTTCTAATTTCTGGGCTAAATAGTGAGTCAGCACATTTTGCCCCAATCCCGGTAATAATTCATATGTGCTCTCTCTCAAATAAACTTTTCCATTCTTCTCTGTGACGAAGTTAAGCTTGGAAGTACCCTTCTCATTTATAAAGCTTCCATCCGCCGTATATACATATTTTTCTTCCGGTTTAGTTGGTAAAAACAGTTCTCCCTTCTTCGTAATTTCTATTTTGAAATGGCTATAGCTATTTCCATAAAATCCTGCTTTTTTTACCACATCTTGAGGCACTTTAGCCTTGTCGGGCTTGCCGAAGGATTTATCTGGCTTTATATCCTTAATTGTCCCTTTCTCTTTAAGCCTAGCTAGCAGTAATTTATTTGCCAACAGTTGATTTGTCATGCTGCTGCCACGGGAGGACAATACAGCTGCTGCCATCTTCTGTTCTGGAAGCACGACCAATGTAGCATGTTGCAGTATCGTATCCCCACCTTTAGTCAACGCTTTTATCCCATATTCACTGAATGGGTATAGTTTCACACTATCCCAGCCAAGTCCATAGTTGAACACATTTCCGCTATCTTCCGGCCACATTCCTTTTTTATATTCTTCTTGTTCCATCGCCTTGACTGCTTTATTAGAGAGAATTTCTTTCCCCTGTCCCATAAATATTTGTGAGAATCGCACCACATCTTCTGCAGTAGAAGAGATTCCTCCCGTACCAATTAGATTCACCATTTCACTTGGTAGCTGTCCCTGGTATGTCGGAGAATACAGTCCAGCCCGCTTTTCGTCTTCCCATTTGTCTTGCGATGTTATCGTATGATTCAGTTTTAATGGCTCTGTAAACTTTTGATGTAGAAATTCAGTAAAACTCATACCGCTGACTCTTTCTACCAAGATCTCAGCCAGTGTAAAACCGTCATTACAGTATACTGAGAACGCGCCAGGGTCTGCCTTCAAGTTTTGGTTGGACAATTGTTGCAACAAGATATCATGGGCATAAGCATCATTATCTTTAAATAAAAATGCATTATTGAACGTCGAACCTTGCAAACCTGAGGAGTGATTCAACAGCATACGCGGTGTAATGCGTTTATATCGTTTATCTTTCATTTTGAACTCAGGAATATAGCCAGTAACAGGAGCATCCAAATCAACTTTTCCTTCGTCTACTAGTTTCATAACAGCCGCTGCTGTATATACTTTACTGGTTGAACCAATTCCATATAGAGTATCTTTAGTTAATGGTTCTTTCCCTTCTATGTCGTTCTTGCCTGTCTGCCCCGACAAAATAAGTTTACCATTATCAATCAGCGCATACTGCACGCTAGTCGTCTCATAGGACTTCGTGAGTAGTTCAGCGTTCTCTGCAGCAATCTTCTCCAAATCTTTACTAGCAACTTCTTGGCTAGATACAACCGGAGCCTTACTGCTAGAAGACGCTATCGCTCCTGTTGGCAAGCTCATCGTTAGGGCCAAAGTAGCGGCTAACACCCCAGATAATTTATTTTCCATAAAAAAATGCCTCCTTAGATAAATGATTAATTTCATCTTTTATTTGTTCAATTACAAACATCACATAAACTACTATTCTGGCTTTATCCCTACTGTTGTAATAAACGGTAAAACCTCTCTTTTTCACATGTATGTTAGTACCATAAATGATTTTTTTATTTAGAATGCGCTTGTTACTAGTTTGGTTTTCGTATAAATAAACCCTATTTATCCTCCCTCTTTTGTGCTTCTCTATATTTGTATCCTACATAATAAAAATTTCTTTTTTCTTATGCATTTCTTACAATTTCCTTACGTTCAAATCACTTCTATAATTAGGTAAATTTTATTTTAAAATCTCCAGGATAATAAATGCTTATATAATCCCACAATTTCATAGAAGATGGATTCATACCCCTGCGCCAAATCATCATACACATCTCTGCTATTTCCTTGGATGCCCCCCTCAACCTTTACAACAGTTCCAACTGGCATCAACACTTCTTCACGTTCTTATAAATAGTAATAACTAATCAACTCCTTACCTGAAAATAAATGAATATAGAAAAAGAGAGATAAGGTTAAAATACCTTTATCTCTCTTTTTCTTTCACAAATTTTGCAAAGATTTTTTTTGTAAGAGTCCCCTCACCATCAATTTAAGAATTAAAAAAAGAAGGGGATTATCCCCCTCCTTTTTACGCTTGCTCCGACTTTCGAAATTATTTAATATACCCACGGTTCAGTTCCGTTAACTTTTCATTGATGTTAAAAATTTTCACTCTAATATCTTTTACACCAGCTGCTTCAAGTCTGCTCTTGTGCATTTCCGCGTATTTTTCAGCATCTTGTTTTTCTTCAAATACATAAATGCCTCCAGCTTCTTTTGTTTCTTCATTCTCTGTCCATATTTTCCAATGAAACCCTTCTTCTTCGTTAATACTTTTTGCTAAATCCCAAAATCCTTTTTCCATTTCTTCACCAAAAGGACCTTCAAACGGAAAATCAACTTGTAATAAATATGCCATTTTCACTCACTCCTATTTTTAATATAAAATTCTTCCCATTCTTTTACTGATTATGATTCAAATGATCGTAATGTCTAAATCAGTATTGCTATTATTATTCAAGCACTAATTTGAGAATCCCCCTATTTGTAAAATAATCACATAATGATAGTAACTTGAACGCATAAAGTGAAAGTTTAATAGTTTTCGGTTATTTTTAAAAAATGTGATACAAACTTATCCCTAAACTAAGGACAAACAAAACAAGTGCAGGTATCGCTTTCTTAAAGGGATCTCTCGCTAATACAATTAGCGTTAATGCAGCTGCAAGCATCGTACCGCCTAATAACAAGCCTGCCCATAAAGCTACTGTTGAAATCCAAATTCCTATCAACATTCCAATCGCTCCTACAATCTCAAAAGCTCCAGTTAAGAAATTAAAAAACGAAGGTAAACCAAATCGTTTGAATTCATCTGCCATTTTCCCGGATATAATTTTCGTTCCTGTCATTAAAAAGAACAGAAACAACACTACTTTTACAATATTGATGAAAATTAAAATAGTAATCACACCTCTCTTATTATTTGATAAAAACTCAGTATTATTCAGGTAGTAGTCACTACCTTTACCCTATTTCCTGAGATTACCCGTATGGAAGTCGCTTCAATTTACATTACCCTTTTCAATGTTAAAGGGCTGAAAATTATATGCTATAGCATATATAATACCTAAAACAAAGTTTGTTCCTTATGAATAGCATAGCATCAATAAGGAACAAATATTAATAGTGTGTATCATACAATTTGTTTAATAGCGATTGTAATACTTTAATTTCTTCCTCGCTCAAATTACTCGTAACGAAATGGTGAGCGTCTTTCACTACAGGCAAGATTGTTTTCTTTAACTCGTCACCTTTTTCAGTTAAAAAAAGGTTATGTGAACGCCTATCTTGGTCATTCAAAGCCTTCTTTACAATCCCTTTTCTCTCCATTGACTGTATCATTCTAACAACAGTAGTTTGATCTTTATCAATAGCTTCCGCCAATTCTTTTTGAGTAGTGCTCCTTTGGCTACAAAGAACACTAATAATCCCCCACTGCTCTGGCGTAACTCCATACGGCTTTAATTTCTTCGTAAAATAATTGGTCATTTTCACATCAGTACGATGAACAAGATAGCCTATTAAATCATGTAAGTTCATATATCACCTCTATAAATTAAGATATAAAAGGATATAGCATACCAGTCAATCATTCACAATGAATGTATTTGTTTCACCATATATATGCTATGGCACATATAATAAAGTAGATTATTTTAATTGTCAAATGATTTACCTATTATTTTTCGAAAACAAAATCGCCCCCTTAGATTATAGAAGGAATGACTAATTTGACGTATTTCTCTGGCGATTTCTCCCCTGTCGTTTTATGATATGCTAATAACATTTGATAAAATATGGTATCTACAAATAGTCAAATACCTTTAAAGATACCTCGTCCAGTTCTTGCTGTTGCAAGATAAACAGCATATAATCAGTTAACCACCCTCATGAGCAACAAAAACATAAAAAAGACATTCCAAATACGGAATGCCTTCTTTCATTTTATAAACCCCTCCACTTAAATCTATTTTACAACTATAACATTCAACACGCTGAAATCTCCTATTTAACGTAATCAATCAATTAACTAAAAAAAATTGTTAATTGCACAATGCTCTTCTCACTTTTCTTGCAAAATTTAGTGGATCATCAACGTCTTCGATATTAACGTAAATCAAATTTGGATCATCACATAACCACTCATTGTGTATAGACGAAACGATTATTCCTTGTTTAATAATTGTCGCCACAAATTCAGTGACTTCTTTTTGTAAGAGTGCTACTCGGCCTAGGCATAATGCCCGTCCAGTTTTATTGTCTCGTGATTCGAATGAAAAAGAAGTGGTTACTCTAAAACGTTTTCCCAAGATTGTTGCTCGTATTTCATCCCTGTTTATTGTTGCCACGCATTTCCCACCGGCGAATCCTTCTTGTCCACCGATAATTCTTGCAAACTGTTGACAAATTGATTCCTCATTAATCGCCATACCTTTAATCATCTCCCCTTTTACTGTTAGATTATGAATGAATACATAGGTCTGAAACGGTAATGAATCTAATGTATTAAAAAAATGATGGCAATCTACCGAGAGCTATTAGCTCAATTATTCTTGATTATTTAAATTAACTCGGCTATATATGTTAAGACATTTTTAAAGAGCATAAAAAAGACACCTTAAGGTGCCATTCTCCGATTTGAGAATCATATCTATGTATGGAGAAATTTAGAAAAGAGAAGCTTCTAACTATAATTTATAGAACTCTTATGCCATGAATTACTTACATATTTCCTTATTTACTAGAAGAAGAATCTCAGTTACATTATTTTCTGAACAGTCTCGTTAAAGCCATCCCAAGAAATCCAATGCCCATTCCTATTAGCCATCCAGTTTGGGCATTACCTAACATAGATCCCACTCCTCCACCAAGAAACATACAGCCAACGAATACTAATCCTCCAATTCCCCAATTCGGCCGTTCCATAATTCAATCACATCCTTTCAATAAAACATATGCGATTAGCTCCCTCAACTTTCTTCTATAGGATAGTTCATTATTTTGCTTAGGTTTAGCGCTTCAAGGAATTCATAAGATGTGAAGCTTGAGCCATTTATATAGATTGTAGAAGTATGAAGATTTTCCACATTTTCAAATGGTAACGTATAAGCATGAAAACACTATCGAAATAAAACCCCAGAAATCCAACGGTCTCTGGGGCTTCATTATATATTTAGCTCTTTTTGCTTTTTATTTTGTTTATGTCTATACAGCAATTTTCGACTTATTAGAGAAATCACTAATAAGGTCAGAATTAATAAGATAAGTTGCATAAATGATAAATCAAAATATTTAGCACCTGTAACGATTAAAAGTGTAGAAATCGTGCCTTTTACAACGAAAAAAATAATAACCCATAACCCGCCTTTTTTCCAGTTCATTTTATATTACCCTTTCCTACGTTTAAATTCTTAAAAGATTTAATTATAGTTCTTAAATGTGACAACTTAATAGAACTCTATTATATTAACAAAAAATTCATGTCTAATTAAATGCAACGATTCTATATTAAGTGAAAATGATATTCATTGTCAATTTTATTGACTATTTGAATACTTATTCTTAATCTCTTCCTACTTTGTTTCTTATTAACAATACACTTTTGTATTCAAACAAAAACACCTCCATTACATTTGCACACTTAGTATGCGAATGCAAGAGGTGTTTTTTCATATACCATCAGGTAAGATTTCCTGTTTTGTTTATTTCTTGATACGTAGCTATTTTTTAATACACGATAACTGGATCATACGTGTTCAAACTATCATATACAGTTTTTGCAACATTAGGAAGAAGGTTCACACATCCACCTGATCCTCCTGTTAAATAAGCATTATTTCCCCAGTCTTTTCGCCAGCCGGCATCGTGGAATCCTTGACCACTATTTGTGAATGGAACCCAGTAATCTACTTTAACCGCATAATCAGCTTTTCCTACTGCGTTACCTCTTAGCGTATATGGTGTTCGTTTATAGAGGACGTACCACACACCTGGTGATGTATCTTCACCAGTACTATGTTTACCAGTTACTACATTTGTTGTAACAACTAATTTTCCATCTTTGTAAATCCAAATTTGTTGCTCTGCAATTGAAACTTCTGCATACGTGTCTCCGATGCCATTATTCGATGTTGTTTTATAACCGATACCTTCCTTCTCCCAACCATTTCCGTGAATATTAGAAGCAGAAAGCGACTTTTCGCCTTTCTCAAAGGCTTGTTGAACTTGTTTAGTTTCTTTTTCAACATCTAGTGCCCAGCCGTATCCTTGTCCTTTTACTGATATGACTGAACCGGAATGCGTTTTAAATGAGAAATCTTTATTTAATGTTGATTTGGCATTATTAATTTCAGTAATTTTCTTCTTAATATCACTCGCATCAATTGTAACTTTCATATCCTTTGACATAGAGGCATTTTGAATTAAATCTTTCGCTTTTAAAGGATAAACTTCATCCTGCACTTTATACTCAACAGACTGCCCAAGAAGATTCTGTAGTGCTTTCTCCTCTTTTTTGACAATCGGATCGTCTTCTTTAATAGGTTTTATGTATGCAGACTTCAGATGAATTTCGCTTTTATATTTTTGCTTATCATAATCTTTCAGTAGACTAGTAACATCATACTGTTTCCCTTCCACACTTTTCGAAATAACAATTTTCCCTTGTTCTAGCTTCGCCATAGCATCTTGAGGCGCTTTTAATTTTTCATTCATAGAGATGAGCGTTTCTTCTACAAGTTTTTTCATCGTTTCACTACGATACTGATCTGCCTTCTCTGGTAGCAATGAATAATTTTCTCCCTTTGAGGAAGGGAAAAATGTCCACTGACTTTTTAATAGTTTCTTAACTTGAGGCAAATCTTTTTCCGTAAGTTCCGTTTTTGTATCTTTTTCATCTAAAATTTGTTGTTGATCAACATAGACTTTGTTTGCTAGTCCAGATGTCTTTAATTTCTGTATTGCCTGATCAGCGCTCAGACCACCAACTTTTGTGTCATTAATTGTAACATTCGAATTGAAGTGAGTTGCCTGATAATAACTCATTCCCCCAATAAGAAGTGCAATTACACCAATACCCACTACGATAAACTTCCAATTTGTATAACGTTTTTTTGATCTTACTCGTTTTTGATCAATTTCTTCAACTGATTCATTTGTTGTATTGTTGTTCATCAATCTTTCCCCCGTATGCATTAACGTCAAACGATTTTCAACTAAAATCATAAACTAGTGTACCTTATTTTTCCTAAAATTTCATTATTTCCGACCACATTTTATCGCAATTTAATGATTAAATTTAGATTTTTTAATAGTACGATGCATTGAACAGCCACTTACAAGTAATAAATCATTCAAAAGTGTTGCTTCCTTATATCTATTAATCTAACAGAATAAGTTGCTCCCAAAACGCTACAAACGAACTAAATTCTCATGAATAACAGCTTGTATTCATATTTGGATACTTCAACATATTTAATTGATAAACATGACAATTCCCCTTTAAGAAAAATATAAAAAATCAGACAGTATACTTGAATTGCTCTTCGCAAGAGAATATACTAATAAAGCAGGCTATGACGTTCCTTCCTTCTAACTTCTTTGGCGAAATAGGGATGTTACTTTCCTGCTAAACACATAGGCTATGACAATTCTTCCTTCTTTGTAGAAATTTCAAATTGTTTTAGAGTTGTCAATTTCCTATGAAAATAATTAAACTATAAAACCTCTTTCTTCTTTGGGATTGAATAAACTTTAGTTTATCAACCATTGATGTAGAGGTTTTCTTTTCTTCATTAACAAATTACCACTTAACAACTAAATGTTATACCCCTAATTTTTCACTAAAAAATAGCTATGTAACCTCTGTGCATTTTTCTACAATTAGTGTGTTTATGCATGTGAAAATAAAAATCTACCACTGAAAGGAGGACAGTCGGACTATTCCCCTCTTTTATAAGGAGTGAATAGCTGGCGTTCTCATGAAAAATTCTATTTATATAAGAAGAAGTTTGAAAGTAATTATAAAAAGAGAAGAAAATAAACTACCGAACATGTATTTAGCCACTGTTTTAAAAAACTTGGAAAGTTTAGGATTTACTTTTTCTGAGCCTTTAATAGAAGAGTTGCAAACACTTTCGGTTGATGCATTCACATCGTTTTACAAAGAGTTGGTAAAACATTTAAAAGAAATGGTTGGTGCACATATTCAGTTTACTCCTATGTATCCAAACTTTCCGCAACAAATGATGGATTTAAGTGACGCTGATTTATACATCAATGCCGTTATTCATTATGTGACGTTGCGCCTACCTGTATCAAAAGTAGAAGAACGACTTCCTCTTTTAGATAGCGTTGATTTGAAAGTTATTGACTTAGGAAGTGAAGAAGATTTCAATCAAATGATTTCTCAATTGATTCGTGCAAACAGCTCTATTTCCTCAACTGATAAGACAGATGTAGAATGGGCTATTACACACACTGAAGATGTTTCCTGTTTTCTACCTAATGTAATCCCTCATAAGGAAAATATGTCTTTTATAATTGGGGTTTTATTAATAAACAGAAAAATATCAGCCGATGCTGTTGCAAAGTATTTTAAAACGGCAACTGATGTTCTTCGCCTTGCAGTTGCTTTATCTGAAGGCGATGTGAGTTTAGCATCCTCCGTTCGATTCAAGAAGTTTAACCGAGCAGAAAGACGCTTCCTTTTAGGATTGTTAGAGCAATGCGGAAACATTACAGAAGATATGCTTCGATACAAAAAACGTTGGATTCGTTTAGGTGAAATTCTTCATCCAGCAGAATATCATACTCGTTTCCCAAAAACCCACCGAGCATTTGAGATTCTTCGCAACAACATTAAAGTTGAAACATTTAATGGAAAAATAGAAGCAGCTTTGTTGAATCGTGATATCATGACAGCAAAAAACCTTTTAAAAACTCGCCCTGGGGAATTTGCCAGACGCTTGGATCATTTAATCCGTTTATGTAGTAATGAGTCAACAGATATTTTCAATATTCTCGAAGAGTTTCTAAGTATAATCGGAAACGTTTCTACTCCTGTATTACTTCAACTCACGGCTCATTTTAAGCATCGAAATGATAAAAATGAATTTCGTACATTTTTTCCAAAGGGAAATGTAGCAAAAGCTATAGGTATTGAAAATACACTTCCATTTATCTCAGAGGATATTTGTTTAATGATTGTAAAAATGTGTGAAGATACTTTAAAAAATCGCTTCGCAGAACTTCCAAGTCTCGGAAAAGTATTTTTGGATGAACAGTTAAAAAATCACTTAGTTCCCTTCTCTCAACGTTCAGCCAGCAAAGCGCTTCGCACATTATCTCGAGGAAGTAAAGTAGATTTGCCAGAAGGAGATACGATTCGTTTTTTCCTATGGTGGAAAGAAGGCTATGTGAATGGACAACATACAGGACGCGTTGACATTGATTTGTCTGCTGCAATGTACGACGAAGATTGGCAATACAAAGAACATGTATCCTTCACGAACTTACGTTCAAAAAATTTCAAAGCCTACCATAGCGGAGATATTACTTCTGCACCAAAGGGAGCATCTGAATTCATTGATTTCGATATTCCGTCTGTGCTGAAATATGGTGGACGCTATGTAGTTATGACTTTGCTTTCTTACACAGACCAACCATATAAAGATTTACCAGAATGCTTTACTGGTTGGATGGTTCGTCAATATCCTGGTTCAGGTGAAATATTTGAACCTTCTACTGTTCAAGATAAAGTGGATATTACTGCCGACACCCAAATCTCTATTCCAGTTATTGTAGACTTAAAGGAACGAAAATTGATTTGGACAGATTTGTCTCTTACAAGAGATCTAACTTATGATAATACCATCGAAGCTAATCAAAAAGGTATGATACTAGTTGGAAAGGCTTTAACTAATTTAGTTAAACCGAATTTATATGACTTGTTCCGATTACATATTGAAGCTAGAGGTGAACTCGTTCAAGACATCGAAGAAGCAGAAACTATTTTCTCTTTGAATAAAGGGATTACTCCTTTCGATATCGAAAAAATAATATCTGATTTTATCGCTGACTCAAAAGGCTAACTACATTACAAACATTGATAATGTGTGGAAAATATCGATGTATAATGTCTATGTGAAACAGGACCTGATAGATGCATATCAGGTCCTGTTTTTTATTTAGTAGATACTAAATAGTCTTGTTAATCACTATTCATCTAAATACACTATACTAATAAAGTGAAATTTATTCGAAAGAAGTTCATTAGTTAATATGTATCTAATTAAGAAACATTCATATACCAGCCCAAACATCTTTTCCGTATCGCCCTTCATCTTGCACACGATCCAACCAATTTCTTGCTTCTTGTTCACTTACTTCATGAATTTCTTGATATGCTTGACAAAGGGTATCTTCTACATCCGGAGCCATTTTACTTCCATCACCACATATATAAAGATGAGCTCCATTATCTAATAACGAAATTAAATTGCTTCTATCTTGTTTTATTAAATGCTGTACATATGTTTTTGGATGTCCCTCTAGACGAGAAAAAGCTGTGTGTAAAGAGATTAATCCATCTCTTTCATCATTTTCTAGTTCTGTACGATAGAGATAATCTTTTTCAGGATGACGACAACCAAAATATAGATGTGCTTGTCCTAAGTTCATACCTTTTTGCTTTTGAACACGACGCGCTTGCAAGAATCCACGGAATGGTGCAATTCCAGTACCTGGCCCCACCATAATAATTGGTGTTTCTGGATCTTTAGGTAATTCAAAGTTTGATTGCGGCGTTCGAATGAAACAGATAATCTCATCTTTATTATGACGCTGAGCTAAGTAATTAGAAGCGACTCCTTCATATGTCCCTTCCCCACTCCATGCAGGCGCATTAACAACACCGACCGTAATGCTCAGACGATTGTGTGCAACGAGTGGAGAGCTTGAAATAGAATAGTAACGCGGTTTGAGCGCAGGAAGAAGTTCTAAAAAGCGTTCAAATCGGATTTCACAAGCCTCATACTTTTCAAGAAGGTCCAACATTGAAATCCGTTTCTTTAGTATTTGTTCATGGTAAACTCCTTCTTCTAATAATGCTTCCAATTCTTTTTTATGAGGAGGACATGCTGTGAATGTTACCATTTCTCGTATTTGTGCTCGAGTGGCTGCTTCTTGAACTTCAACACTATAACTAAGAAGGTCCAATAAACTAACAGGACTGTCTAAAGGTATGTGATTTATACTTCGTCCACTTGCACTCAGTATAACTTGATCCTTCCCATTTAATCCAAAACGTTTTAAAATTCGGTTGATATTTTTCCCGCTATTAACTGGCAACACTCCAAGGTGGTCTCCTTCTTTATATGTAGCGCCTTCTGGCAAAAATACCTCGATATGTCGTGTACTTCTATCACTGCTGGATGATTGGAGTTCACGATTTTCTAGTATAGATGCATACACTGCTTCATATATTCGTGCAAGAGGAGATCCTCCAAGACGACTGACAAATTGCAAACTCAAAGTACTGCGCTCTTTTTCCACATTTTTGTTGAGCTCCAATCCAAATGCCTTCATCGCATCAGACCACATGCTTTGTTTCCATTGCTCAAGCTGTTCCTCGAAATCACCACTTGCATCTGCTTCTCCGCGTTTAGAAAATCTTGTTGCTCCTTTTTGAGCCATCTGCTCATCAATGTATCTTGGAATCCGTTGGTAGGTACTAGCCCAATTATGATCTCCACAACCAAAAACTGCGTATTGAACCCCTTTTAGCTCATCTGGTTTTAGTTCCTCCAACCATTGAACAAACTGCCCTGCATTACTTGGCGGTTTTCCATTATAAGAAGAAGTTACAATAAGTACCGCTCCTTCTTTTGGCAAATTTCCAATTCGATCGTTAAGAGCTACCACTTCCGTTCGAACTCCTTCTAAACTAGCTGTATCTGCTAATTCTCTTGCAATACCTTCTGCTACACCTGTATCCGAGCCGTACAGAACAAGAAGTGAAAGATTATCGGCCCCAATAATAGAAGGTGTCTTCTGGACGTGCTGCTTAATTTCATCGTTTTTCAGCTTGTCCTCTGTAGG
Organism: Bacillus sp. FSL R9-9497; assembly: GCF_038005805.1. NCBI lineage: Bacteria > Bacillati > Bacillota > Bacilli > Caryophanales > Bacillaceae > Bacillus > Bacillus sp. FSL R9-9497. Next base: position 3,126,819 of record NZ_JBBOTY010000001.1, read on the forward strand.
TGCAAGAACAGTAGGATGACTAATAGTTTGTTTTCGAGGTAGAATCCTAATCTTAAAATCACCGGGCTTTAGCGTTAATGTTTGTTTTACGTCCAGCTGATAGTTTTGATAATCGATTAATTCAAAATGTTGAAGAAGCATTCCCATCACAAGAGTGGCTTCATGAAGTGCAAATTGCATACCGATACATGCTCTCTGGCCATTTCCAAATGGCTTATAAGCATGATGAGGAACCTTATCCAGCTCTTCAAATCGTTCAGGTTGGAATTCTTCCACATTGTCTCCCCATGCATCTTTATCCCTATGTAGCTGTGGAATAAGAACAGAAATACGATCTTCTCCTTTCTTAATTGGGTATTTCCCGCCAATCACTGTATCTTCTTTTGCATAGAGACTGAATGCTGGAGCGGTAGGCCATAGACGTAGCGATTCATTTAAAATCATCCGTATATACTTCAGTTTCATAACTTGTTCGTATGTTGGAGTAGGATCTGTCAAAACACGGTCTACTTCTTCATAGGCTTTTTTCAACTTATCCGGATTCTTTAATAAGAAGTAAATTGCAAAAGATAACAATCCACTTGTTGTCTCATGTCCAGCTATTAAAAAGGTAATAATTTGGAAACGAATATTTTCATCATCTAATTTTTCACCAGTTTCCGGATCCTTCACATTTAACATACGGGAAAGTAAATCATTTTCTTTCTGATCTCCACTACTTTTACGTTCAGCAATAATATTATCTACTAAAGAAAACATAGATTGGATATCATGCTGAAATTGACGTTTCGTTCTCCACATAAGTTTGTCTTCTATATCCAGCCTCTGTAATTGGTGCATCGCCTCATCTAGAGCACGGGTCATGCTAGTAATAAAAGGATGAGGTGTCTCACGATAAAAGCTATTGAAGCGGTAATTAAAACCACATAGACCAATTGTATCTAACGTAAGGCGAGTCATATCCTCCGGAACATCTACGTTTTCATTCGGATTAAGTCGTGCCCATTTTTGAACGAGTTGTACAGCAATATCGACCATCATGGCATGGTAATCTTTCATTGCCCGTTGGCTAAATGTAGGCATCAAAATATTATGAGCTTTTTTCCAGTTAGGCTCGTGAGTCTCGCTAGTAAATAATCCGTCCCCAGCAAAGGCACGAACTTTTGCTAAAGCACCCTCTATACTTTTATCAAACCGTGTTTCGTCACAGACTTCTGCTACCAATTCATGTCCAGAAACGACAATGATGGTATCACTTAAAGTTTGAATTTGAAAAATGGGACCATACTCTTCCGCTATCTTGATAAAGGATAGGGTCGGTTTATCTTTATCGATTAATGGGAGATTACCCAGCGGTCCATATGTTTTCGGCTGAGGAATGGCAGATACTTTTTTTTCCATTAAAAACACCCTTTCAAAAAAGCATGAAATAAAGATATGTAATTGATTACCTTATTTTATCTTTTCCCTAACTATTCATGATTATGATATTGCGTATAAGCTTGGCAATTAGATTTATAACTTGTAGAAAAATACTAAATTAAAATGAAGCGAATAAATATAGTTGGAGCCTTTTAATGTTGGTATTAAAAGATAATCTAAACTTGTAATGTTTATGAGAAATTGCAAACGGATCTCATCTCTTGTATTTGTTCATAAAAATGATTATTTTGATTCATTTTCTTCTAAAACACCCCAAAATAGAGAAGTTGACGAGCTTAAGATTGTAGTATTTGAAAAATCAGTGGTTTAGTTAAACCAATACAATAAGCAATATACCGTGTTACTAATGAAAGAGGACCTGATATGAACATCAGGTCCTCTTTCACTACATAATTATGTCACTGCTTCTTTCAGTTCTTTTCCAGCTTTAAATACCGGCGCCTTAGCAGTAAAAATTTGCATTTCTTTATAGTCTATCTAATCAGCAAACAACTTGTAGGAATCATTATCTAGCGTTTTATTCTTCTCTACCGATTTAACTTCTCGACGGCTTCCGCACTTGTATCTACACGTTTAACGAAAAAAACTAATAGTAGTGCAACAACATTCATGCCAAGCGCTACATAGAAGGAATACTGAATTCCAGATAATAAAGCCTTTTGAGTTACTATTGCCTTCGTAGTTTCTGTGAAGGTTGTTGGATCTATATCAGACATTAAACTTTCAACTTTTGTTTTTGTTACAGAATTCATAATCGTAACAAGAATAGCAGTACCAATCGAACCGGACACTTGTTGAGCTGTATTATTAACAGCTGTACCGTGCGGATTTAAGCGAGTTGGCAATTGATTAAGACCATTTGTCATAAGTGGCATCATCACCATCGCCATCCCAAACATCCGCAGTGTATAAATAAGAATAATATGTGTATGACTAGAGTCAATTTGCAGACTTGCCAACATATAAGTTGAAACAGCTGTAATGGAAAGCCCTACTATGCCAAGAATCCGAGGACCATATTTATCAAATAGTTTACCTGTAATTGGTGACATAATCCCCATTATTACCGCACCTGGAAGCATCATCAACCCAGAGCTCAGCGGCGAAATACCACGGACGTTTTGTACATAAGCTGGTGTTAAAATCATACCCGAAAACATGGCCACCGCGTTGACAATTGCAATTACAGACGCAAGTGCAAACATTGGGTACTTGTAAACACGTAAATCCAATAACGGCTCATCCATTTTTAATTGACGGATAATGAAAGCAATTAAGGCAATAGCGCCTATGATTAAGGCTGTTAAGACAACTTTATTCGTCCAGCCATCGGAGCTTGCAGAACTGAATCCATATAACAAACCGCCAAAACCGACAGAAGATAATAGTAATGAGAGATAATCAAGTTTTGCATTTTTGTTTTGTTTCATGACATTCTCAGATTTCCAAATCCCTAACAGTAAGCTAATGATTGCTAACGGTAAAATCATTTCAAAAAGCAAACGCCAGTCATAATACTCTACAATATAACCTGATAGTGTCGGTCCAATTGCTGGAGCTGTAATCATAACTAGTCCAAAAATCCCCATTGCTGTTCCCCTTTTTTCTCTTGGAAAGCTTACTAGCATAATATTCATTAACAAAGGCCCCATAACTGAAGAGCCTGCCGCTTGAACCATCCGACCAGTAAGTAATAAACCAAAATTCGGCGCTACAGCCGCTAAGGCAGTACCAAGAATAAAAATCAACATAGATGTAATAAATAGGCTTCTATTCGAGAAACGCGTTATTAAAAATGCTGATGCCGGAATTAATATACCACTTACAAGCATATACCCTGTAGAAAGCCACTGGATCGTTGAATAATCTTGAATGTCTAAATCTTTCATTATTGATGGCAAGGCTACATTTAAAAGCGAGTTATTTAGAAATGAAACAAATGCCCCAATAAAAAGAATTACAAGCATTACATATGGTGGTTTTCTTTTATGTAATGTTTCACTCATATATTTAATTGCCCCTTCATTATAAATTTCATTGATTCGTTTAAATCGTTTACATATTTGCACAAGAAAACATTACCCTTGCAGTATTTTGCCAAACTCTTCGAATGGATATTCTCTTTTTAGCAATTCCACTTGCTCAACATACCATTTTAAAATCTTTTTGTTGATGAAACCTTTATAAAAACGTTTGTTAACGGAATTTAAATTAGGCTGAAATACACAAAATAAGCAACTGAAAATCCCCTTCTAAAATAAAGTGAAACTTTAAATCAACAAGTCCACACACCCATTCCTTTAAATACAGGCTTGTAGATCTAGTTATGTAACCATCCATAAAAAGGAATATTACATAGGCTAAGTCTAACATTACATTTTTAAAGTGAGGAGAATAAGCGTATGCACCAATATTGGTATTTGAATTCAAAGGGAAACGGGGAACAATATACTAACCAAATTTCATTATATTCATCAGCCAATTATACGGGATTCAATCCCCAACCTCCTCCCTTCTCTTGGGGGCAGCAGCCAATCAATTATGCAGGGATAATACCACAAGGTCATCCTGCCAATTGGACTCCATTACCAGGCCATGCAGGTTTTAATTTTCAAAAACCTCCCTTCCCCTGGGCCCAACCATTCAATCATGCAGGGATGTTTGCACAAGGTCATCTTGCCGCTTTATTATCTCCGCCAGCCAAGCCTTTTCATATCAATACCAATAACTCGGGTGTTTTTGGAAACCCTCCAGGATGGGGTAGTCCGTGGGCCCCAATGGGATGGGGAAATAACGGAGGTAACGGTCAGCTAGGAATGCTTGGAAACTTATTTACAGCAGGAAAAAGCACCATGAGTGGAATAGGAATGATTAGTAGTCTAATCGGGATGGGGAAATTCTTCTTTTAGTTAATTAAAGTGATAGAATTGGTCCGCAGCTCAAATAGTCCAGTATATAACAAAAAGCATTGGATACCCAATGCTTTTTACACTTACGCAAATAGAGACGTATTCGCATATAAAGCTGGTGAACCACCTGAATGTACGAATAAAATATTGTCTTCCTTATTAAATTTACCTTTTCTAATTAAGTCGATTAATCCCGCTACTGCCTTACCTGTATACACTGGATCAAGTAAAATACCTTCTGTTTTCGCAAGTAACTGAACTGCCTCTACCATTTCCGGCGTTGGTAACGCATAGCCTGGCCCTACATATTCATCAAAGCACGTAACAGCGTCGCGTGGGATAAAGTTTGGAATACCAACGTGTGCTGAAGTTTCCTCTACAAGTTTTGCTACTTTCTCTTCTTGCTCAGCTTTTCCTCTACTTACGTTAATCCCGATTACAGGAATATGGCTTTGCGTTCCAGAAAAACCAGTAATTAAACCAGCATGCATACCAGCGCTTCCACTTACACAAACAACTGAACTGAAATCAATTCCTTGCTCAAATGATTGCGCCATAATTTCTTGGGCACAAGCAACGTATCCCATTGCGCCTGTAGGATTTGATCCACCAACTGGAATTACATATGGTGTACTACCTTTTTCACTTACTTCTTGTGCTACTTTATGCATTTCTTCCATCAGGTCTGCTCCGTTCGGTACAACAATGACATTCTCAGCACCTAATAAGTGATATAAGAAATAGTTTCCGTTAAAGTCTCTCTTCTCTTCTGGCTCAAGCCCTTCCTCTAATACAAGAATACATTTCATTTTTTCTTTTACCGCAGCAGCAAGTGTCAGGCGGCAATGATTTGACTGAATACCACCAGCTGTAATTAATGTATCTGCACCCTTTTCCTGTGCATCTGCAACTAGAAATTCTAACTTTCTCGTCTTATTGCCACCGGCTGTTAAACCAAGTAAATCATCTCGTTTAAAATAAATAGTCGGACCACCAAGTGATTCAGAAAAATTGTTTAACTTTTCAATTGGTGTATATGATTCTGTATATTTTTTTCTCGGGAATTTAGCTAAATTCATTGTAACGCTCCTTTTGTACTTCTTTCACAATATATGTAACGTTACTATTATTACACGTAAAAATGGTGAAGTCATCTTTCTCGGTTAAAAATGTATTAGAATTTCATTTTGATAAGTAAAACCGTATTAATGCTTTTAACTTAATTATGGTACATGAAATTTATATCAACGATTTTTTAAATATATCGTTCATTACTTACAATATATCAACGATTTTTCAAATATATCGATCGTAACTTGCAGTATATCAACGATTTTCTTAATATATCGATCTATCGACAAAAAACGACAAACAGGCAACCCCTTTCTCACCAACAAAAAAAGAGCCCACACATTCAAATGCAGACTCCCTCCAATCACTTATTTACCGAAAAACGAAGTAACTGCGTTAATCCCGGCTCTAAATTCATTTCACCTTTATGACGTACGTATACGACTTTATCTCCATCAAATTTCGGAGGATTTGCTTTACTATACGTATGCCACTCATTCGTTCCTTCTATAGTGTACTCCATATATTCAGTTGCACCGACAATTATATTTTTACTATCATCTGCTGTTACATTTGGTGCCATCTGCGCAATTTTTGAATCACTAATTAATAACTTCTTTATATCCTTATCACGTTTGTAATCGTAAGCTGTCACAATTACATCGTTACCATATGCTTTCACTTGCAACCCTTGTTTAAATGAATAGCCATCAGGAGCAGTCCTCTCTCCTCCATTTGGTCCAGCCGACATCCAGCCCGTTTCAATCCCGCCCGTATTTACAACAGTAAATCCTTTTTTATCTCCGCCTGCAATTTTCTTTTTACCAGCCCAGTCCGGTAAGTTTAAATCCCAATGCGTATGACTCGTAAAGAAAACAACTTGCGGATAGTCTTTTAATATATCGTACAATTTATCAACGTTTAAATAGTCTTGTAAATATGGTGATTGTCTTGATCCAGATACTGTATCAGGTAAAACGTGATGAGAGAAAATGAAAATTGGTTTATTTTTATCTTTTTGGCTGTACTCTTCTAAATTTTGTTTTAGCCAACCTAGTTGCTCATCACTCATATATACTTCATCCCACATTTTTGAATCATGGTATTTCATATATTTTTCCGTCCCTAAAAATAGAAGCGGATAACCATCTAATTCTTTTTTATGATATACCTTTTCTTGTCCACTAAATTTCAGATAGCGGTTAAATAAAGTTTCCTCAGTTACACCATTTGGCCATGTACTTTGAGAGAGTTTCCCATCCGCTGTCCATTTACCAGCATAAAACTCATGATTCCCAACAGTAGACCATACATTTTCTGGATGCTTATTTTTATTTAACACACGCTTTACATCATCATATTGTGACTGTTGTCCAGTCGGCGTTATATCCCCATTCATAATAAGCGCTCTAGAAAGTGGCGTCACTTTGTTCATATCTTTTAGCACATGATCAAAATCCCCTAAATCCCCTTGAATATCACTAATAACATTAAAAGTTGTAGCTGATTTTCGGGCTTGCTCTTTCCCTTCCGCATGCACTGAAAACGTCGGTAATAATGCCGCCATAACTGCTAACGCAGCAACTGTCTTTTTCATACAAATTCTCCCCCTAATAATAGAATGTACAAACTGACATGTTCTGCTTTCTCTTAGATGCTTGTCCAATTCACATTATAAGGAGGGATTGTAAAGATAGATGGAGTAAAAAATTAAGTGTTTTTTAAGAGATTTTGTCTTTTTTCACACCCCAAAATTAGCAATTCGCGCCAATATAGCTTTCTAGTCTTTAACATTACATAAATGTAAATGAATATGATGAATCTCTTAGTTTAATATGTTGTCTTTTTAATCTCTGTTATATAACCGCCACAAAATATGCTATCTTTTCAAGTTCTCTTTCTTTAATAAACGTTACTCCTCTTTTAATTCGCCTTAAAATTGTAAAGTGGCTTAATAATATGTTTAATATCAATTGTTTCTTTTGTATTCTCAATAATTTCATCCATTGGCTTATATACCATTGGTGCTTCATCTAAAGTACTTTCTGCAACAGATGTAGTCCAAACCTCTGTCATTGTATTTTGAAAATCCTCTAAGTTAAGTACTTCTTTCGCCTTCTTGCGACTCATAATACGCCCTGCTCCATGAGGGCCAGAAAAGTTCCAATCTGGATTTCCTTTACCAAATGCAATGATTGAACCATCTCTCATATTGATTGGAATGATTACTCGTTCATTTTTCTGAGCTGAAATAGCACCTTTTCGTAGAATCATATTTTCCATATCGATGTAGTTATGAATTGTAGTGAATTGATCTGTTACTTTCCAATCCATTTTAGTGACGATTTCATCAATCATTGCCTTACGATTTAACTCCGCATATTTTTGTGCAATTTTCATATCATTCATGTAATCTTTAAATCCTTGTCCTTCTAAATAAGCTAATTCTTTGCGAATCACCGGTTTCTTAATTTCACGTAAAGCTTCATGTATTTCTTGTTGTCTACCTTCTTTCGTTAAACGCTCAATCAGTTCTTCTTTAATAGATTTAACGTTTATAAGTTGCTCGTAAGCAAAGTTTTGATAATACTCTGCTACTTGTTTCCCTAAATTACGCGAACCACTATGAATGACAATGTATACATTTCCTTTATCATCCTCATTCAGTTCGACAAAATGATTGCCCCCGCCAAGTGTACCAATACTTTTTTGAGCACGTTGCAATGTAAACGGGGCTCTTACACTATCAAAATCAATCATTTTTGAAAATCGATGTTCCTTATCTCGAATACGAAAACCACTTGGGACAAATTTACGTATCGTTTCGTCTAAGTGATCGAAATTGATTTCCTCTTTTTTCTTATTAATCATCACAACTTCCATGCCACAACCAATATCGTACTTACCTCTCAGTTTCCTGAAAGAGTGGACTATACCTTCTCTACAGTCATCGAGATATGCAGTCTCTACTGTAGGCTCACCGTATTAATTATTCCTCTTCAATTCAAAATGGATGAGGAATAATTCTGTACCTTAGTCTGCTAACATGGTACAAGTCTCTGAACCATTCGATTATGTCACCATAACCACTGGCTGCTGATTGCCCTCGCCTTTTATCGTTAGGGTTTCCAGTCAATTGAGTGAGTAGTTTAAAGTCTGAGCCGATTAGTTAACCCCGACTAAATTAGGAACAATCTTATCTTGAATTGTCATTGTTGTCCCAATCGTACAACCTGCGCCCGCATGTGTATCTGGCATAATACGAATCTTGCTATCCTTTACAAATTCTTGGTTACAAAGATCAATAATTTGACCTGCTGCCGTTTCTTCTACATTCGAAGTATACACTTTCGCTTCATTGTATTTTCCTCGTAATTTCAACATCTTCTATTTCCCCTTTCCTTTAGTTTCTACAAGACATTAATTTATAAATATTATATATTTATAATTATATTTTCCACCACTACAGCTCATTTCCTTTTTTATAAAAAAAGACACAGAGATTCCTCTCCATGCCTACTAATTTCTTACCTTTTCACCGCATGTACATAATGCACCGTCTCAAAAGCTTTCAAATAATCGTTTCGTCCTTCAAAATATAATACATCAATATCCTCTGGTGATAAATGCTCATAAATGAGTAAGCCCGCCTTCTCTAACAGTGCTTCCATTTCAGCATAAGAATAACATGATTTCATCGGTTCTCCGCCTACCGCAGCCATTTTCACCATATTTTCAACTCGATTGGACAGTCCCTTTTCTGTAAACAAGTTTTCATCGGGATAATCAAAAACGATAGAACTACCTGTCGGAACCATCTCGAATAAACATTCTAATAAACTAGCAAGTTCCTCTTTCGTTAAATAGTACGTAACACCTAAAAGGCTAAAGAAAGTCTTTTTATGTTCAAATCCTTCATTGCGTAACTGTTCATAGGAAAATCCTTTCGTAAAATCCATTGAAACAAAATGAAGGTTATTTGGAACTTCAAGTTCTACTTCTTTTATTCTTTCCTTCTTAAACGCCTGCGTAGAAGGATGATCCACTTCAAATATTTCTATTTTATTTTCTAATTCTCGGTGTCTAAAACTGAATGTATCTAATCCCGCACCGAGTATAACGTATTGTTTCGCTCCTAATGTAATTTCATGTAGTAATACTCTTTCACAATATGCGGCACGTGCTAAAGGTGTTGGTGATAACTGAACTTGCGTAATCCATTTTAATATTTCTTTTGGATTATCTTGAAACTGCTGTGCAATGTCTGTATTGAAGAAATGTATTCCTTGAACCATATTCGTTTCAATATTAATTCGTTCTTTTGGCGAAATGAACTCTTTAGCTACATAATCATCAAAGATTTTCGGATTATCAAATTCACTATGATATGCCCTGCTGAAAGCTGATACTAACGATGTTACACTTGCTTCACCTTGTTTCACGCACATACACTCTCCTTCATTTTCACAACAAAAATAGGGTTCCCCTGGCCAGGAGAACCCTATTATACACCTTATTTTTATATTGGTAAATTATAGCATAAATAAGTTTTTTTGTCAAGTTCCCAGCCTACTAACGCTCCAACAATTTGTGTAATCTCTAGCAGGAAGATTTCGATCTACACCGAATATTCCAGTTCATAACAATACAAATGGAGGGCGTCATGAAAAGATTAGTCATCATTACAGTTGGAAAAACACACAGTGGAAAAACTACATTTGCAAAAGCTTTAGAAAAAGAGTTACCCCACTCTTTCGTTATGGATCAAGATAACCAAGCTGAATTTATTAACACGCATTATGAAAAATTACAGCCGGCTGAAGGTGCTAATACATTTAAGCACGGTCTTTCAAAATTCATTGTTGATTATGCGAAAGAACATACAAATTTACACCTTATTATTTGTAATTCCAATCGCAGTAAAAGCGGAAGATTCTATTTACTAAACGAATTATTTCCACAGAATGAATATGTACGCATATTAGTTCATTTTGACATTCCAGATGATGTACTTTACGAAAGAGTGGCTCGAAGCACGCGAAGTACCAATATTTTTAGAGGTGGATATTCTAGTTTCAAAGAAGTACTTGATCGACAACAAACTGAATCACTTCACGATGATGTGGTAGATCCTGTAGAAAACGAGGCTGATTATTTGTTTGTTATTCGCAATAATAAAGATGTAAGCTTTACTATAGAAGAAATTGTTCATCTAGCTAAAGGTTTATTCCCTACCCCAAATAAGAGATTATAAAAATTACATAATCATAGATTATTATGCAAATCCTTCCTCTAAGCGCCTAACATAGTATATAATAATAAGATAATCTACTTCTATATGCTCATTTTTACACAAAACAGTTCATGCATATGAAAGAAAAGAGGTACAAAAATATGAAAACAAAACAAACAATCGCTGCGTCTACACTAGCTTTAGCAATGATTGCTGGCGCGAACCCTGCTCATGCGGAAGTAAATGATGCTACTCCTCAGCAAAGTACGGGAGATCGATTAGCTGAAATTAAGCAACATAAACAAGAGTTAGATGCGAAATTGCAGCAACACAAAGAAAACGTGGATCAAACATTGAATGAACTTAACAAGGTTAAGGAAAATGTTGATACGAAGGTGAATGAACTACATGAACGTAAACAAGTTGCTGATGAAAAAATTAACGAGATTAAACAACATAAACAAGAGTTAGATGCAAAACTTCAGCAAGACAAGCAAATCGCCGAAGATAAAATCGCTGAAATTAAAGAGCATAAAAAACAAGTAGAAGATAAAGTTGCTGAAGTAAAAGAGCATAAGCAAAATATCGATAACAAAGTGAATGAGATTAAAGAACATAAACAAAATGTCGATGAAAAAGTGAATGAAATGAAGCAACATAAAGAGAACATTGATCAAAAGGTTAATGAACTTAAGGAAGTTAAAAAACAAGTAGATGAAAAATTAGCTGAGTTAAAAAAAGCGAAACAAACTGCTGAGGACAAACTCGCTGAACTAAAAGAAAACAAGCCGAATACTGGTAATACGTTAGAGGAACTTAAGAAAATTAAAGGCAATTTAGACAGTCTTTCCGCTAACTTAGAACTAGCTAAACAAGATGTAAAAAACAAACTAGCTGAATTACAAAAGGCTAGAGAAGATTTACTAAATAAAATTAACGAAATTAAACAATCGAAACAAACTGTTTCAGACGATTTAACAAAGAAAAAACAAGACTTAGATATTAAAATCAACGACTTTAAGCATACTGAGAAAAAAATTGACGACAAATTAGCTGAGTTACATACAACGAAGCAAAATGTTGATAACAAGATTAATGAAGTGTCACAGTCTAAACAAACGCAAGCAGATAATAGTACTAAAAACAATAACGCTAAAGAACTTCCTAACGCTGGTAGCGAGCAATCAAACAATATGGCTCTAGGAATGCTATCTGTATTAGGCGGGATTTTATTAATAACACGCAATAAAATTAAAACGTTATTCTCAAAATAAAGCCATTATACTTATTAAAAACAATGATACAAAGGCCAACCGCATATACGGTTGGCCTTTTTCTTTATATTAACTGTCCATCTCGAAGCGTCAATATACGATCACATACATCAAGCATTCTTTCATCATGTGTAATCATAATTGCTGCTTTTTGGCTCTCTTTCACTTCGCGTTTCATCATTTCAACAACTTCACGTGCGCGTTTTGAGTCTAAGCTTGCCGTTGGCTCATCCGCTAATATTAAATCTGGGTTGTTCATGAACGCACGAGCGATTGCTACCCTTTGTTTTTCCCCGCCAGATAGTTGATTTGGATAATGATTCTTTCTTTCTCCTAATCCAAATGCCGCTAATAAATGATCTGCACGCTTTTCGGATTCTTGTTTACTTTCTTTTTTTAGCTTTGCAATGTAAAGTAACTGTTCTTTCACATTTAAATATGGAACAAGGTTTGCAAACTGGAAAATGAAGCCGATTTTTTTCAAACGAATGTCTGTCATTTCCTTTTCTGATAACTGTGTAATATTTTGCTCACGAATGTAAATATCCCCTTTTGATGGTGATAATAATGCACCCGCGATTGATAATAACGTACTTTTCCCTGATCCAGAAGGACCGACGATTCCGATAAATTCTCCGGCTTTCACATCAAGCGATATCGGATGAAGGGCTGTTACTTCCGTATTCCCTTCTCCGTACACTTTACTTACTTTGTCTAATTTTAATAATGAAGTCATTACATCCCGCCTCCAATTGCTTCTAATGCATCAACTTTTAATACTTGGTATAACGAAATAAGTGTTCCTAAAATACTAATTACGATAAAGATTGCTGCGTATTGTGCAATCATCGGTGTTGTTAATAAGAACGGCATACCCGCTGGTAAAATTTGTTCTAACCCTTGTACAAGAACGATACTAATTACCATCGCAACGACTGATAAGAATAACGCCTGTACGACTAAGCTATTTGCTAAATACGAGTTCTTTGTACCGATTGCTTTTAATACACCTAATTGCTGTGTTTTTTGCAGTGTAATAACGTAGAAGAATACACCGATTAGTAATGCAGCGATAACAAGTAAGAACGCAATGATCATCGTTAATGTTCCTTGTTCTTCTTTAAATCCTGGAATACTTTGTAGCACTTCTTTTTTGTCAATTACGTGTGCATTTTTAATCTCTTTATCTGTGTTAAGTGCAATTGCACTATAATCTTTTTGATTTGGTTGTGAAATAGATCCCCATACGTCTTCATTTACATAAACGACTGGTGTATGGCTAAACATTTGATCTTTCGTAAATCCAACGATTGTAAATTCTTTCTTTGAAACAGGATCGATAATTGTATCTCCAATATCAATTCCTTTTTCTGTAATTGATTCGTCAGCAACCATCTCGTTGTTTGCTGTACCTAATTTCTCACCTTTTACAATGTTCGGTTCTAAAAATGAATCTCGTTCGCTTGAGAAAATAGCGATATCAACCTTTTTCGAACTATCTTTCTTTTCATATGTTGAAACTTTCACACGAAACGGAACTGCCTCTTTGTCACCTACTTGATTTACTACGTTATCTACATCGTCTTTCTTAATTTGTGAACGAAGTAATTTATTTTCCGCATCATCTGCTAAAACGAACTTATTTGCCTCCATATTTTGAATCGATGAAGCATTATCATATGATAATCCATTTGCTAATCCTGAAATAACAAGGACTAAAAATGATAATAACACCATAATCAATCCGATTAATCCGTATCGTAATTTTGATTGTTTTAATTCACGCAGAGCTAAAAACATTTCGCTCGCTCCTTCCTCTTTCTTTCTATGCACTTATCATAAAAAAGAAATATGAACGGAATATGAACAGAAGATTACAGAGGGTAAGATTTAATTTTCAGAAAGTATTGAAAATAATTGAAATCCTTGATACAATTCAGTCAAATAATATTGACCGAGTAATTTCATTTAAGGAGTTGATCATTTTGAAGCCCGTATTAACACTAACTACTTATAGCCAACTAAAAGCATTAAGCGATCCACTACGTGCCGAAATGATGATACGTCTATGCGAACGTCCTTATACTGGACAATTACTATCTGAGAAATTCGGCATTTCAAGGGCGAAAATTCATTATCATTTAAAAGAATTAGAAAAGAATGGTCTTATAGAGATCGTTTATACAGAGGAAAAGAATGGGATTATTCAAAAGTTTTATCAATCTGTCGCGAAAGGCTTCACCCCTGCTACAGATCTATTACCTCATTTAGAGATAGTAAGCGAATCAGGTCGCCAAATCTTTTTACAAATGATAGAAAGAACGAAAAGCCAAATTCTCGCTGCACCAGAAGAAGCTTTTACATTACAAAATGCAAGTGAAGATCCAGCTAAGTGGAATTACGTTTCATCCTGCTGGGAATTTGATGCTACGCCAGAACAATTTCAAGTGTGGGTGAAAAAGTTTTATGAATTAATGGCTGAATTAAACGAAATCACAAAAGGTGCAGATAAAGATCCGAATAGCAAACCTTATTATATTTCTACTACTGCACTTCAAATCGCTGAGAGAACAATGCAGCAATTTATTAAAAAAGAAGAAAAATCGTAATACGATTTTTTTTACCGAGACGGTCAATTTTATTTTACCGAATAAAATTATTATAAAGGAGTAGATAAAGTGGACATATTAAAAAACCGGAATTTCCTCTTATTATTTTTAGGGAGAATTTTTACAAACATAGGAGATAGCTTGTATTATGTAGCAGCAATGTGGCTCGTATACAAATTAAGTGGTAATCCTTTTTATTCTGGATTGGCTGGTTTCCTTACGTTATTACCTTCTGCATTACAATTTCTTACTGGTCCATTCGTCGATAGATGGTCAATAAAAAACACCCTCGTCATCACACAAGTTTTGCAATGCATTCTTATTTTAATCATTCCAATTACACACTACTTCGACCTACTAACAGTCCACCTACTACTCATCATCATGCCCATCGTAGCTTTTATCGAACAATTCGCCTATCCCGCACAATCGAAAGCTTTACCACTTCTACTGCATAAAACACAATTATTAAAAGGAAACTCACTCTTTTCATTTGCATATCAAGGCATTGATTTAATTTGTACGACTCTTTCTGGAATATTAGTAGCACTATTTGGCGCAATTACTTTATATGTAATCGACTCTTTTACATTCGCGATTACTGCCCTTTTGTTCTTTTCACTAAAAATGCCAAAGCAAACAGAAACCAATACATCGCTATCAACTAAACAATATTTCACTGATTTAAAAGAAGGTTTTTCGATCGTCTTTCGTTCATTAATGGGCGTATTCTTAATCGGTTCAGTAGTCGCTAATTTTTCAATCGGTATGACGATGGCAATACTCCCTTCTTTCGCTGATTCTTTAGGCGGTGTAAAATTATATGGTTTCTTTTTAGCCGCTATATCCGCCGGTTGTTTAATTGGAGCACTATTCAGTTCATGGGTTGGTAAACATAATGTTGGCCGTGTCTCCATTATTAGCTTTGCGACTGGCGCTTTCTTTTGGTTTCTCTCTACAGTTGTACCGTTTCAATGGTTATCCATTTTTTTATTCGGCTTAGCTTGGATACCAATTGGTGCGAACAACATATTATTTGCGACTATTGGTCAAATTGTAATTCCAAACCAATATCTTGGGCGTATCAATTCAGTCACACGAAGCATGGGCACAATTGCTATGCCACTCGGCTCTTTAATTGGCGGATACACTGCGAATGTATATAGTAGCCAACTCATTTTCGCGCTTGCTAGCATCGGGATTTTATTCATTTCCCTCGTATGGCTACTTCATCCGAAATTACGGGCTTTTCCAAAAGCTGATGAAATTACAGCGGATACTTTTGAGCTTCGGTTTAAAGAAGAGTGCGGGAAAGGTGCGGCTTTATAACAGAACAAACATAACCCCGTTCTAAATTGGGGACGGGGTTAAAAATATAATTATTTCATTTTGGATGTAAAATACTTCACTAAAAATATAACAATGAAGTCGTTTGAATATCTAAAATTTATTCAACAATAGCACCAACTAAAAGGTTCCGTTAACGCTTTGATGGCCATGCCCCCTGCATTTTCCTTAATTGAATAATTTGGCCTGTATGATAAGCATCATGAAGCATGATGTCCAGTAATTTACCTTCAAGTGAATTTTGTTCAAGCTCTCTTTCAGAAATTGCACTTAATACCTGTCTTAAATTACGCTGAGCATTTTCAGAGCGTTCAACGACTTCCTTCCATTCCGTATCATTATTAGATTGCTTAGTAAGATAAAAGGTGTCATTACCGTCAAGATTATGTGTCCATTCACGTCCTTCCAAGTTTGCAGCAAGTCTTTCTTTGTAATAAGTGAGATGATTAACATTCTCCCAAATGGTATTCGTTGTCTCTCCAGCTGGTTTCCACATAGCCTGTTCAGCTGTAAGTCCTTCTATAGCATGTTTAAACGGTGCATACCAACTCTCTTTGTCGAATGTTGAATCTAGTACGTTTAATAACAAGTCAATTCGTTTCAAAGTAATTTCCTCCCTACACAGTTCAAGTTTTAATACACTCCCTCTAACTCTGTAGAGGTTCTACATTTTTAAATAAACTTCCTCCTAATCCCACTCCATAAACTCATCCGATTATGCAATTAAAATGACTCATATTTTTTCACTTTACACATAGACTAACGAACAAAAAAGAGGCCGTTCCGAAACAGCCTCTTTCATCTATTTAGGAAGCTCAACCCGAACGGTCGTCCCTTCCCCCTTCGTACTATACACCGAAACGTTTCCGTTATGCAGTTCAACAATCTTCTGCACGATTGATAATCCTAAACCGCTACCTTCTACGTTTCTTGCCCTTGCTGTATCTACTTTGTAAAAACGATCAAAAATACGATCCATTTCTTCTTTTTCCATACCAATTCCGTTATCCGATATAGAGATAATGACACTAGACTCTAACTCTTCGACAAAAAACTCAATCGTTCCACCATCGTTTGAAAACTTGATGCTATTCGTGAAAATGTTACTCCATACTTGATGAAGTAAGTTTTCATCACCTTTTATAGTGATATCTGGCACATCAAATTCAACGGCAATATCTTTCTCGCGCCATTTCCACTCAAGCATAAAAATGACGTCTTTAATTTGCTTCTGCAGATTGAATTCTCTTATTTGTAGAACCTTTTCCTCTTTATCTAATGAAGCGAGCGTAAGTAACTGTTTACATAAACTAGACATTCGCTTACTTTCGCCTTCAATAATTTGTAAGTAATGATTTCTTTCTTCCTCACTCATCTTTTCTGTTTGCAACGTTTTTGAAAAACCTTGTATGGAAGAAAGCGGCGACTGGAATTCATGTGAAACGTTCGAAACAAATTCTTGTCTCATTTCATCTAGTTCTTTAATACTCTTCGTCATCTTTTGGAAGCTTGTAGATAACGTTCCTATTTCATCTTTTCGTTTTACATCTAATTCAATTTCATATTCCCCACTCGCAATTTTTTGCGTAGCCTTCGTAAATTTACGAATTGGGCGAACGATGTAACCTGCTGCAATCACTATAAAGATAATGCTTAATAGTACGATAAACCCAAGTAATACCGCTAAGAAAATTCGCATCTCGCCAAATTGGTTCTGAATGTCGGGACGAATAAATAAAGCGTACTGTTTATCACCGTGTTGCACTGGTACACCGACACTATTTATTAATTCATTATCGAAAAAACCGGTAATAAAGAGACGCGTTGGATACGTAGAAACACCATTAAACGTTTCTCCTTGCAATACTTTATGAACAGTAGCATCGCTAATAGACGTCTTACGAAACGCATTACCGATACGCTTCCCATTCTTTTGATCATCGACAATATAAATTTCATACCCTAACTTTGCAATAGAATGCAAATACGTCTCTTGATTTTCTTCACTTTGCTTTTCATATAACGATTTAACTTCTTCCGCATACTTTAAAATCTTTTCACTATTATACGGTTTTAACTTCACTTGATAATATACGTTCGTTAATAAAAAGCCGATAATACTACTAAGTAGCATAATACCGACCGTCATAAATACAAATCTAGAATATAGTGATTTCATTTTATTTCAGCTCCAACTTATATCCGAGTCCGCGTACTGTCGTAATTTGAAAATCATCCGTTCGTTTTGAGAAACGATCTCGGAGCCTTTTCACATGAACATCAACTGTTCGTTCATCCCCTTCAAAATCCATTCCCCATACTAGTTCAATTAACTCTTCTCTTGAAAATGTTCTTCCAGGATAACTAGCAAGTTGTGATAATAGCTCAAATTCCTTTAAAGGAAGCAAAATTGTTTGACCGTTACACTTTACTTCCACACCTTTTCGATCAATTGTCGTTCCGTGCAACGTAATAATATCTGCACTCAGCATTTGATAACGACGTAATAAAGCTTTCATACGGAAAATGACTTCAGCTGGCTCAAATGGTTTTACGATATAATCGTCTGTACCAGAAATGAATCCTTTTTCTTTATCCACTAACTGGTCTTTCGCAGTTAATAAAATAACAGGAATATCATGATACTTCCGAATTTCTTCACATAACGTATAACCATCAACAAACGGCATCATAATGTCTACAATCGCAAGATGAATGTTTTCCTTCTCTAATACGTCTTGCGCTACCTTTCCATCTTCCGCCTCAAAAACTTTAAACCCCTCTTTTTGTAAATGATAATGCAATAACTCTCTAATATGTTTATCGTCATCAGCTAATAAAATATGTATCATCTTCATTAAACCCTCTCTCGTTCATCCTTCTACATCACTACATTAAGAAACAATTGGATTTTTTGCAAGAAAAAGAAAAGGATTCCTTAGAAGATACTCTTGTTATCATTGTGGTCAGCTGCTTTATTACTCTTATAACTTGGTGATGTTGTACTCTGGTGTACGAATAAGTGATCTATTACTTTTTTAGTAAGTGGCATAAAGAAATTCAGTAATAGCCCACCTAAACAAACAGTTAATATAGTCCCAACACCAATTGGTCCATGTAAAATCGTTGCCATTATTAAGAATATAAGGTAAATACATGTTCGTGATATAAAGATATTCGTTCTAGTTAATTCTTGTATGATTAAAGTTAATCGATCAATTGGAATGGGAGCAAAATTTGTTTGTAAATATATTGCAGTTCCTAATCCTGTAATAACTAATCCGATTCCAAAATAAATCATTTTACTGTACCATATTTCAGGTGTAATTAAATTGCGTAATAAAAATAGCCACACATCAATACCAATACCCGTTATGAATGCTGTTAACAACCCTAGTATCTCTGGTCTATGTCTTTTTAAAATTGAGTTACAACATATTAATAATAAAGCTATTATTATTTCCCAGCTTCCCACAGTAAGTCCCACATTTAAAGAAAGTCCTACTAAAAGCGCATCAAAAGGTGACGTTCCAAGATCTGATTGTATTGTGAAAGAAATACCAAGGGTTAATATTAAAATTCCTAATACATAAAAAACATACTTCATTTTAATCAACCTCTTCATCGTTATTTTTGTTGCATTTACAATAAAAATATTTTATATTAAATGTAACTTCAAATTGTTGCATTTGCAATAAAAATAAAAGATAAGGAGTTCATTATGAAAGAAATTCTTCGTGAAATTGGCATGATTGCAAGGGCATTAGATTCTATTAGTAATATAGAATTTAAAGAATATGAGCTTACAAAAGGTCAGTATTTGTACCTTGTGCGAATATGTGAAAACCCAGGAATCATTCAAGAAAAGCTATCTGAGATGATAAAAGTAGATCGTACAACCGCAGCCCGTGCTATCAAAAAGCTTGAACTCAATGGATTTATCGAAAAGAAAGAAGATGAATCTAACAAGAAAATCAAAAAACTTTTCCCAACAGAAAAAGGGAAAAACGTCTATCCTTTTATTAAAAGAGAAAACGATTATTCAAATACTGTTGCATTAGAGGGATTTTCGGAAACAGAAGCGGAAACTATTTCTAACCTTCTTCAAAGAGTAAGAAAAAATATAGAAAAAGATTGGGAATTTGTAAAAAAGGGAAATAAGAGAGATTATTGATTATATAAAGGAGCGAACTATTAATATGACTACACATATAGAAAAGTGCACCCTTAAAGATATACACAAACTTCAAGAAATTAGTTATGAAACATTTAATGAAACTTTTAAACATCAAAATTCACCCGAAAATATGCATCATTATTTGGAAAAGGCATTTAACTTAAAGCAATTAGAAAAAGAATTATCCAATAACTCTTCTCAATTCTTTTTTGTCTACTTCAACGATGAAATTGCTGGGTATCTGAAGATCAATACTGATGATGCTCAGTCTGAAGAAATGGGCGATGAATCACTTGAAGTCGAGAGAATTTATATAAAGAGCTCCTTTCAAAAACATGGTCTTGGTAAACACCTACTAAATAATGCTATTGAAATTGCAATAGCAAATAATAAAAAGAATATTTGGCTAGGCGTATGGGAAAAAAATGAAAATGCTATTGCTTTTTATAAGAACTTAGGTTTTGTACAAGCTGGCTCTCACTCCTTTTATATGGGCGATGACGAACAAGTTGACCTTATCATGATCAAAACACTCATATAACTTTTTTGAGAGGTGGGCTATTATGTATATTCCAAAGTATTTTAAAGTCACAAATGTTGATGAAATTTGGGATTTTGTTCAAAAAAACTCTTTTGGAACAATCGTCACAACAAAAAAAGAGAAACCAATCGCAACTCATTTGCCTTTTGGGTTAACTAAACAAGGTGATGATTATTTTATTACTGGACATATGGCTTATGGGAACCCCCAGTGGAGAACATTTGAAACCTGTGAGGATGTTCTTATAATGTTTCAGGGACCGCACTCTTATATCTCTTCTTCTTGGTATGAAAATGAAGAAGTTCCAACATGGAATTATCAAGCTGTCCATATATATGGTAAAGCAAGTATTTTAGATAAAGAGGAATTAATAGATGAATTAACAACAATGCTGAAAAAATATGAAGAGCATCGTGAAAATCCAGTATTATGGGATAAACTTTCCCCTACTCTCTTAGAAAATGAACTGAAAGGTATAGTTGGATTTAAGGTTAAGGTGGGAGACATCCAGGCTGCATATAAATTAAGTCAAAATCGAAATGAGACGGATTATATTAACATTATTGAGAAATTGTACGATGAAGAAAATCCAGATGCAAAACAAATGGCGAAACTCATGGGGAGTAGATTAAAAAATCACATATAATCCATCGTTATTCAACTCTCACATTTCAAAATTAAAGAACAGACTGGAGCGCTTTATCGGCGGTTTTCTTTAGAACGTAAAAGATTGAACTGAAAGTGACTGGCGTTTAATTAAAAAAGAATCTATTTTGAAAACAGATGATTCAAAATAGATTCTTACGTTTTAGTATTAAGATTATTTTAATCAAAAACAATTTCTAAGCCTTCGAAATATCAACAAATCCTTCTCCGAACACATCACGAACATCGTGTATAGCGATGAACGCAGCTGGATCTGTAGTTTGAACAATCCGCTTTAGCTTCACTACTTCTTGCTTATTAATAACAACATAAAGAATTTCCTTCGGAGTTTTCGTGTAATAGCCATGACCTGAATACACAGTAACCCCTCTACCCATTAAAGTCGTCACCTTCCCAGCAATTTCATCTGGTTTATCAGAAATAATCGTGATGGCCTTTTTCGGATTTAAACCTTCAATTACAAATTCCATTACTTTCGTTCCTACATATAACATAATAATTGTCAGCATCAGTTTTTCTGCACCAATGATGAAATAAGATGAAAACGCAACGATTAAATCGAAGAACAGTAGACCATAGCTAATACTCCAGCCTAAATACTTATGCGTCATTCTTGCTAAAATCGTAGTACCTGCAGTTGTTCCGCCAACACGAATGATTAGACCAATACCACACCCAATAAATATTCCACCGAAAATGGCATTTACGAGCATTTCATCAGAAGCAATCGTCCAGCCTTCTGTTAAATGAAGAAATAGCGAGTTGGTCACTACAGCAATAATCGTATAAATCGTTGTAATCTTATTTAAAAATTTATAACCGACTATTAACAAAATCGCATTTAAAATTAAGTTAACTAAACCTGGTGACCACTCAAATAAATAGTACGTAATAATCGTGATACCTGTTACCCCGCCCTCACCAAACTCGTTCGGAATAACAAATAAATTGACACCTAACGCAAAAAGAAATGCACCGATAATAATAAAAATAATGTCTGTCGTTCTTTTTTTCATACAGTACCTCACTTCTTATGTAAATATTTATTCTGCCATAAACTCTCACTATTATATCGTGGAATATTCAAATCGAACAGTGGTTTGTTTTTATTTTAATATAGGATAAAAAATCAACATTATTTATTATGTACTGCAAATAAAGTTTTGATTTCACCCGTAATTTACTCTTAAAAAGAAATGCTGAACATTGACTTGCACAAATTTCAAATAAAAAAGTACCCATCTAATTGTCATACGCAATGAGAATTAGATGGGTACTGCATGATACATTTAGTTTTTACATGTATTGTTTGGAGAAAATTGCAAATAACGACCTATACTCGCCTTATTAAGACCAAATCCATACATCATCATTATTTTCAGTGTTCGTCTTTGCTTCATGAACTCTTTCGATATGATCAACTGTGTTCCAGTTAATAGAACTTCCGCCCCAGCCTACATACTTCATATCAATTTTTACTTTCTCACCCGTATTAAATACTTGTCCCTTTGTTAAGAAAACATCAATAATATCTTTCTTCCCATTTAGCGATGGATATTCAACTACGACATATTTAGTAGCACCGTCTCCCTCATCTTCCATCGTTCCTACTTTTGCTACTTCTCCAATTACATAATCAGGTGAGCCATCTTCTTTCATATGCATACCTAACTTGTTTGTTGTATTTTCAACTGCAGTTGCAACCATATATTCTGTAAAATTACGCATCATAGATCCAGTAGCTTTTACTTCATCTCCTACTTTAACGTTTGAAAGTGAATCAATATACACACTAACAGGTTCCTCATATTGCTGAGATTTTACAACAATTACACCGTTATCTACTTCTACTACTCGTCCTTCTAACGTCGAGAAGTTCGATTCAATAGAAGCTGCACTCGCTTTTGTTAGTTCTAATCCTGGTACATTTGTTCCTGATAATGCTGCGATCCCTAAAGCACCTGCTAAAATTATTTTTTTCATACCCATTATGAAACATCTCCATTCATGATGATTTTTTTTGATTGGATACGACCAATCTGTAACTATTATAGTTACAGCATATAAAAAATAGCAACCCTCTTTCTCATGCAATGATGCATACTGTACTTTTTAAATATAAAGCAAGAGGGCTTTAATTTAATTCAAAGCTAAAATAACCTTATGACCACGGTATAAAGAAATTAAGATCTACTTTCGGTCCTAAGGTTAATGAATAGCTTTATAAAAACTCAATCAAAATCTATTCAACTAGTTGAAAAATGAACCATGTCGAATTTTATTTTCATAAAATTCAAATTTCAAGGAGGTTTTACAAAATATTACACAGAATTATTCGTATATCGTAATATAATTGTATTTTTTTACGATTCATTTCATTTTATCTACCACGTTTAGACAAAATGAAATAAAACAATAAAAAGGAGAGAGATAGATTGAAAAGAAAAATTAGTACAGCTGTTGTAGGGTTATCAGTGTTTAGCTTTGGTCTTTTTGGTGTAAATATTGGGGATGGGGGCGTTGTAAAAGCAGAGCATGGCGATGTTCCTGCTCCAAAACTAGAGACACATGCTGATCTAAGCTCTAAATTAGATTCACATGGCGACACTTGGGCTCCTTCTTATACAAATACTCATGGGGAAGGAATGGCTCCTAAAAAAGAGAGTCACGCTGACTTCTTTGCTCCTACGTTAGAAGCGCATGGTAATACTGGCGCTCCTGCTTTAAATGTTGGTGATACTCCTGCTCCAAAATTAGATTCCCGTGACGATACTGGCGGCGCTCCTGCTTTAAACATCGGCGACACTGGTGGAGCTCCTAAACAAGAAGGGCATACACATTTCCCTGCTCCGAAAGTTGAATCTCATGGCAATACTGGCGGCGCCCCTGCTAATTCTGAACATAGTACAGGTTGGTAAGTTAACAAAATTAAAATCTATTTAGATTACCATTTTCATATACTTACAAGGAAACCATTCGATGTAACAAATATTATGTATATACATGATTTCTATTGTGATACATTCTAACTAAGAGAAATCTCCAATACATATGTGGTTTTCAAGTCTAAAAAATACACCTATTAATTAGGTGTATTTTTATTTTACCTCTCTATCTACTAATTAAAGAATAATTCCCTAAAAATCAAAAAAAACGAAGAATCTATCTATACTTCGGACACTTAAAGTACCACGAACGTTGCGATTTTTAGGGACAATCCGTATCAAACCTCCCTTTCCTCCCATGCCTAAAGGCGATAGCTTTCTTGTTCAGGAAAAGCTATAACCTCTCCATTCATGATGATTTTATTTTTCGGATTGAATACGACCAACTTATAATCATTACAGTTACAGATTGCAGAAAATATCAACCGTCTTTCTCATACAATGTTGCATACTGTAATTTTCAAATATAAATTGGTTATTCCTATATTCAACACTAAGACTGAATTCTTGAACCCCAGCAGGTAAACGAATTGATGATGAAGAAACTAATGTCATACATCATGTTTTTCAATAATACAGTTTGTATAATCGTAGTCCATTACATTCTGTAGCAGCGGAGTTAACATGTTAATAAAACCAAAGAGGTTACAAGCAGAAGATATCGTGGCGACAGTAAGTCCTTCATGGGGAAGCGCAGGTGATTCTGAGATAAGATAACGATATGACAGAGCTTAAATAAATAAAAACACTCCTATAAGATATGACTGTGAATTAGTACTTTTTAAATGATATGGAGATTACTTATCTAATGATAAAGGGGGATTTACGTGTATGGAGGTAACATTTACAGTAAGTAAGTGGGATGAAAAACCAATCGATGATAATAAAAAAGATTTCCCTATTAATATTGCTCATGTTGAATATGATATCGATGGGGAATTACAAGGAAAAGCTTTTGTTGAATACTTATTATATTATTTGGACTCAAATATAAATGATGGTCACTTGGCTACTGCTAAAATTTCTGGTTTTTTACACTTTGAAGGAATTTATAAGGGGCAACAAGGGACATTTACAGCTATAGAGCAAGGAATATTTGATAAAGGAAATTTAGATTCCCCAGGAACAATTATTAAAGCTACCGGTAACTTAGAAAACCTGAGAGGATCCTATAATTATCAGTTTACAGGTCAAACTAGTAAACTAATTTTAGAGTTTGAATTTCAGCAAAATACCTTATAATTTAGTGGAAAGGACATTTCTTGTAATACTAGGAATGTCCTTTTTGTTGACGAGTTTATCCATCACCTATTTTCTAATAGTTAAGAAAAGAACAGAGTATATTACATAACGTCTTATTATCAGTATTCAACGATACATCAAATTTTCGTTATGAGGGAAATTAAAACTCTAAGCCTGAGAGGCAGCGGGGGCCCACTTATTCATTACTTTTCCTACCAATCAAAGAATAATGCCTGAAAAGCTCCCCTGCATTACTTCTTTTCCAAGTTGATTCATACATATAAACATTTTAATTATCTTTGGACGTTTTTTCATCAGGTTCTAATTGTTCAATGGTTACGTCACAACGAATGGTTACTATTAATTGGTGACTTTCTATTAAATGAAAATCGCCTCTTATAGAGCGCAGTTTTACTTATGTTCATTCTTATGCAAATTCTGAAGCATATTCTTCGTATGTCTTTAATGTATTAAGCAATCGAGCTGATTCAATCATGATTTCGTTCGATGAATCAGTTACACAAATGACAATAAATCGATTATCATCTCTATCTCCAAACAACCCTTCTGATTCAAGTTCCATTAACACATTTAACGTTTCTTTCAACAGTGTATGTACTCGTATGTTAAAGTCATCTTCGACGATATTATGATATTTCTTAATAATTTTGTTCACTTCATCAAACATTCCAAAATCGTCCCATTCGCTCCACTCAACAGCTCCGTATCTATAATAATTGTATAAAGGGTCCGATTTATTAACTTTGATTAGTCTTTCTTTATTTGCCACTGGTCCAATGCTATTGACACAATCGTCTGTTAATATGGAGTACCCGTATATTGTGTCAACACCGCATCTTGTTAAAAGTTCGTTATAATGACAACGAATTGCATTTTTCAATTCAACATAAAAACTTTTTTGCAGCTGCATTTTCATCGTATTTCCTCCATTTTTTGTAGCGACCTGTTGTTACATATTTCAATCTTAACATTAAAATCAACATTAAACGTTTACTGAGCCAAAATAAGAAAAACCGAAACTAAAATCATTTCGGTTTTTCTAACTAAAGAAGTCTATTTATTTTAAAGAATGGACAAACAACCCACTACGCAGTTTCGGTTCAAACCACGTTGATTTCGGTGGCATGACTTCTCCGGCATCTGCGATTGCTAATAAATCTTCCATAGATGTCGGATATAATGCGAATGCTGCTTTGTATTCGCCGCTGTTCACAAGGCGTTCTAGTTCTTCTAATCCGCGGATTCCTCCGACAAAATCGATACGTGAATCAGAACGCGGATCATGTATTTCAAGTACTTGGCTTAATAAATGATCTTGCAGGATAGATACATCTAAACCTCTAACAAGATCATTCGCATCAAATGTTTCTTCTTTCACAGTAAGCTTATACCACTTCTCATTTACATACATACCAAATGTTTTTGGCCCATTTGGTTTATACGGAGAAACAGGTGCTTCTTCTACATAAAAGTACTGCGTAATTTGATTTAAAAACTGTTCCTCTGATAAGCCATTTAAATCTTTCACAACTCGGTTATAGTCCCAAATCAATAATTCATCATGAGGGAATAGAACCGATAAGAAGAAATTAAATTCCTCTTCTCCTGTGTAATTTGGATATTGTTCTCTTCGCATAAGTCCTACTTTTGCAGCTGATGCAGAACGGTGATGCCCATCTGCAATATAAAGATTAGGAATATCTTCAAATGCGTTTACTAAAGTCGTAATTACATCTTCATCTGCAATCTTCCACGCAACATGCTTAACACCGTCTTCTGCTGTAAATGTATAAATTGGCGCATGCTCTTCTTTCCAGCTTCTAATTAAATGCTTTACTTCATCTTTTGTACGGTACGTTAAAAAGATCGGACCTGTATTGGCGTCACACACATCTACGTGGCGAATACGATCTAGCTCTTTTTCATGACGTGTTCTTTCATGTTTTTTAATTGTATCATCTTCATACTCATCAATAGATGTACAAACAACAAGACCTGACTGCGTTCTTCCTTGCATCGTCAGTTCATAAATATATAGCGCTGGCTCTTCATCTTGTATGAACACTTCTTCTCGTATAAATTGCTTTAAATTGTCGCCCGCTTTTTCATACACGCGATCATCATACGGTGACAGTTCAGGATCTAAATCAATTTCTGCTTTATCAACATGCAAGAAAGAATATGGATTCCCTTTTACAACTTCCCTTGCCTCTTCACTATTTAATACGTCATACGGTAAAGCTGCCACTTGTGCCGCTTTTTCCTCTACTGGACGAATGGCCCGAAACGGTCGTATTTTTGCCACATTCCTCTCTCCTTTACACAATCATTCGAACGGCTACAACACCTGTAATTTTGCTTATATTTTCTACAATATTCTCTTTTATTATATCATCAATTCCGTTATCGATATCAATCATTGTGTATGCCCAAGAATGTTTACTACGATTAATCATATCGGCAATATTAATATGATGTTCCGCTAAGCATCCTGTAATTTGCCCTACCATATTCGGGACGTTTTGATGCATAATTGTAATTCGTTTCTTTCCGATATACGGCAATTCTACGTTTGGATAGTTTACTGAATTACGAATATTTCCTGTCTCTAAATATTCACGTAATTGACGTGCTGCCATTACTGCACAATTTTCTTCTGATTCAGACGTAGATGCGCCAAGGTGAGGCGTCGCTGTTACATTTTTCATCTTTATTACATTTTCATTTGGGAAGTCCGTTACGTAATGTGTAATAATATCTTCTTCTAATGCCTTTTGAAGAACCTTTTCATCTACAAGTTCTCCTCTAGAGAAATTAAATAGACGCATCCCTCTTTTCATCTTCTCTACAGCGTGTTCCCCAATAATCCCCTTCGTTTGATTCGTAAGAGGAATATGCAGTGTAATATAATCACACGTTGCAAAAATTTCATCAAGGCTAAATGCTCTTTGCACATGTGTAGAAAGACGCCAAGCTGTTTCAACTGAAATGTAAGGGTCATATCCGATAACATCCATCCCTAACGCTAACGCATCGTTCGCAACTAAAGCACCGATTGCACCAAGTCCGATAACACCTAGACGTTTCCCTGCAATTTCCGATCCAACAAATTGTTTTTTTCCTGATTCAACAAGCTGTGGTACTTCTTCACCCTCTAAGTTTTTCGTCCAACTTACACCATTAATAATGTTACGTGAAGACATAATAAGACTGGCAATAATGAGTTCCTTTACAGCGTTTGCATTTGCCCCCGGCGTGTTAAATACTACAATTCCTTTTTCTGTACATCGCTCGACAGGAATATTATTTACACCAGCGCCAGCTCTTGCAATCGCCTTTAAGTCTTTTGAAAACTCTTCTTGATGTAAAGAGTAGCTACGAAGCAAAATTCCATCTGGATGATTGATTCTATCTCCTACTTCATAACGTTCTTCAGTAAAAACTTGCAAACCTTTTTCTGCAATTTGATTTAACGTTTGAACACGAAACATATCCCCATCTCCCTATCTATTCTCAAGCTCAAATTCCTTCATATAATTTACTAATTGCTGTACGCCTTGTACTGGCATCGCATTGTAAATACTAGCGCGCATACCACCGACTGATCGATGCCCTTTTAACGTAACAAGTCCTCGTTCTTTCGCTTTTTGTAAAAACTCATTGTTCAGCTCTTCTGACGGTGTTGTAAACGGAATGTTCATAAGTGATCGATACGTAGGATCAACTGGTGAAGTAAACAATTTTGATTCATCTAAGAAATTATAAAGAAGTGAAGATTTCATTCTATTTTGTTCTTCAATCGCAGATACTCCGCCTTGCTCTTTCAACCACTCTAGTACAAGTTTCGTTACGTAAATACTAAAGGACGGCGGTGTATTATATAAGGAGTTATTTTTACTGTAAGTTTCATAATTTAACATTGTCGGACAAGAGCCATCTGCTCCCCCAATTAAATCTCTTTTTATAATAGCAATCGTTAAGCCCGCAGGTCCTAAATTCTTTTGCGCCCCCGCATATATAAGACCAAACTTCGAAACATCATATCGCTCTGATAAAATATTTGAGGACATATCCGCAACGAGCGGCACTTTTTCTACATGTGGAATGTCCACATATTTTGTCCCCTCAATTGTATTATTCGTTGTAATATGTACATAATCTAGTTTTTCATCACTTAATAAACCGTCCAGTTTAGGAATCGTAGTAAACTTCTCTTGCTCGGAAGAAGCAATCACTTGTACTTCCCCAACTTTTTCGGCTTCTTGCAATGCCTTTTTAGACCATGAGCCAGTTAGTACGTATCCAGCTTTTTTATACGTATTCATTAAGTTCAACGGTATCATAGAGAATTGTAATGACGCACCGCCTTGTAAAAATAAAACTTCATACTCATCAGGGATGCTCATTAATTCACGAAGTAAGTTACTCGCTTCCTCTATAATACTTTGAAAATAAGAAGATCGATGACTCATTTCCATAATAGACATGCCTGTCCCGTTATAATTTAATAGCTCCTTTTGCACTTTCTCTAAAACTGGCAAAGGGAGTATTGATGGTCCTGCTGAAAAATTATAGACTCTCTCCATTACCCTCATAACCTCCCTATTTCTCATCGGATTATTTTTTAAACTTTCTGAATTATAACCTAAAATATAATATGTGGTCAATTTGTTTTCTATTATTAGGGCGCAAGACGCGATGGAATCGCTTGCAAGTGCAGACTTTTTTATGGACATATAAAAAAGTGTTAAGTACATAATCGTACTTAACACTCTAATAATGAAAGAATAATAGCTAATCGTTCGTAAAGAACCGATCAAAAATTTGATAAATAGCAGAGAGACCAATGAGCCAATAAATAGTGTCCACAAGCGCCGGCATAGAACCAAACCATTTCTCAACTACATTGTAATCTAACGCTACAAATAACCAATTCAAACCGCCAAGAATCACCAAAATTACTGTAAGGTAAGACAAAAATTTCATTATGATTGCCCCCTAGGTGATAAGATGGTGAAAGGCCTTTCACTAGAAATATATGTAGTAAACTTTAAAACTTACCTATTTTATAAAATTTATTTTCTGTACCACCCGTTAATAACTGCCTCTGCTTCTTTACTATGTATTTGATACGCATGTGTACTATCATTAGAGCCAATAAACCAAATTGAAAAACCTTTAAAATATGGTTTCGGTTCTAATACATCGCGGTAAGCACGCCATCCATTTAATTGCACATCCTTCGAAAACACATTTGAAACATCTGGATTCCATGGATTTTGTAATCCAAGTTCACGTGCTGGAACGTTAAATCCACCGAAGTAAACTGGCTTTCCTGTTGCATTATGTAATTGTTCCAATTGCTGAACAACATTTTGCCCACGATTATATACTGTTGTCGCAAATAAACTTTGCTTCACTTCTTCATATGTTGGATTTCTTTTTCCTGAAACTTCAAACCAACTGTCTATGCTAACAATATCCACCTTTTTTAAATACGGGCGATTGATTTTCTCTTCAAACTTCGCTTCATAAGAAGGGTCCCAGCTTGCTGTTAACCACCAGTTCATTTGATACAAAACATTTCCTTTATACTGATTACGAACAAAATCAATTGTATCGCTCCAGTATCCTTCTGCATACTCCATATTCACGAAATTAGAAGCAATCTTTAGTCCATACACATTGTATTTACTTGTAATGGAATTAAAAATATCTTGCAGAATAACCGTCTTCCAATTCCAGAAGAAATCATTAATGTTACTTGGGTTCCATTCTGTCTCTCCAACATTCCCCTGCTGAATATACGGGAACGGTTCCACTATAACTTGAATATTACGCTTTAATAATTCTTGAATTAAAATAATAGCTTGTTGCTTTTGCGCTTGATTAATTACCATGTTAGTAGAAGTCACATTTGGGATATCTACTTGAATCGGTACATTTACTGTATTTAAATTTAAGCGCTCCACATCCGCTAATACTTTCGCTACATTTCCAACTTCCCATACTGTTACGTTTCCTGATTTGATTTTTCCAGATTGAACAGTATTTACATCTGCCTGTACATTTCCTTGAAAACAAAAAGAAAACAACATAAGAAACACTCCTAAAAAACTTATTAAACTCTTATTTTTCTTCACAACTTTCCCCCTATAATTTTTGGCTTTCTTGATTATTTTATACAACGTTTCATATATATTCCACAAAAAATCCGATAAATTTTTATTGATAAAAATGCTATTCATCCTTTATTCACATCTTACTCATACTAAGCTCCTAAAAATAGTAAGATAAATAAAAAAGGAACGGATTTCCGCTCCTTTTTTATCTTTTTACAATTATCAATCCATTTCCCTTTTAGGCTCTACCAACATGATATGGGATTCCTTTTCAGTGAAAGGTTTATGCTCAACGCCTCTCGGGACAATAAACATCTCGCCTTTAGAAATTTTCACCTGTCCATCACGAAAATCGATGAACATCTCCCCTTCAAGCACAATAAATAGCTTATCTGTATTAGGATGCTCATGCCATATAAAATCTCCATTAGCTTTAAAAAGCTGAATTTGATCGTCATTCATTTCACCAATCACTTGTGGATACCAATAATCGTTAATTTTAGATAACTCGTCATTTAGTTTAATAGGTTGGTAATGGATAATAATCCCTCCTCACTTTCAAATTCCACTATATTACAGTAATATAAGTAAAAAAGTCGTTATTACGCTTAAAAAGAAAATGCTCCGGCCAGAACTTTTCATTCAGATAGTACAAAGGAGTGATTTCAATGAAAGTACTTTCAATCCAATGTTTCCTTTAACTCTCCATAAGTATAGAACAGTGATTTTCAAATAAGAATGGACCCCTGTTGACATTAGTATGGATTATTGATGAACTTCTCGCGATATTTAGTAGGCGAAATGCCAACTCGCTTCTTGAAAACTCTACTAAAATAAAAAGGGTCTGCGATTCCAACAGCCTGCGCAATTTGTTGTACAGGCACATCACTTGTACATAACATTTTTTGAGCCATCTTTATACGATAGTTCAATAAATATTCTGCTGCCCCCATACCTGCATGCTTTCTAAACACGTAAGAAAGACGATTTCGATTAACATTATTTTGTTCTGTAAGTGTATGAATTGTAATATCTTTATAATAGTATTTACGAACGTAACTAGATATTCGTTCGAATAAAGTATGCGACTCATAATTGCTTTCTCTATTGAAAACACTTAATAAAGCTTCATTCAACGCTTCGCGAAACAGCATTTCGGTCTGAAACATCGAAATGCCTCCACGCTGATTATATACATCCCAAAGACGCATAAGTAATTCGACAAGACGAGGAGATTGTCCTGTTAATAATTCAAAATGCTGATGAGTAAATCCAGAGTCTTCTCGTTCTGAATTGCTTATCCGATATAAAACAAGAATATATTCCCAGTTTATTTCACCAAGCATTTTATGGGCTAATGTCATTTTTGCACCCCCATGTATAACTTTTCCTGGGGAAAGAGTATACGGCGTACCATTAAATTGAAATTGCGTCTTCCCTGTAATTGGAAATACAAATCCTGGGAAAGAATCTGTAGACTCAGCAAAAGGCACACCTGGATTTTTAGCATAACGATATACTCCTTCTACTCGGAAAGGAGTATTGGCAAGATACTCTGCTAACTCATTCACGTCTAACTTCACAATACACGCCTCATTTCAATAA
Organism: Bacillus sp. FSL R9-9497; assembly: GCF_038005805.1. Taxonomy (NCBI): domain Bacteria; kingdom Bacillati; phylum Bacillota; class Bacilli; order Caryophanales; family Bacillaceae; genus Bacillus; species Bacillus sp. FSL R9-9497. The sequence continues at coordinate 3,160,024 of NZ_JBBOTY010000001.1, forward strand.
TAGTTTTCTTGTAATTCGCGAGATTAATTGGTGTACATTCTGGGAAACGCTAAACTAAAAATAGTACATACAACTTAACAAAATCTGATTATTAACCTATAAATATATTGTTTTTCATTTATTGACCAAAGTATCCTCCCTATATTATTGATAATGATTTTCATTGTAGTTTGATAAAAAAACATTTGTCAAGTTGGCTGGCCTAGAAAAATGATGAAACAAGGGGGATAGAGGAACAGTTCTGTTGCAAATAATACCTAGTCTTTGTTAACTAATTCCCCTCAAAACTGGAATGATCATGTTAATAGTTGTAATGACTTTATTAGTTACAGCACTTACAGCATGTGGAAATAATCGTAATCCTGAAGAAGTTGCTACAGCGTATTTCGAAGATGGAAACAGCCTACTATCAAATTAAATGATAGTAGGCTGGCTGTTAAAATTATTTAAGAACTGGGTTATGTTCTAAATGATAAGCTTTCATTATCAAAAAGAGTATTACTAGTTCCCTCCACAAACAAAAACACCCTATCACTTCGGTTCTAAATTTAGCACCTTCCCCTCTATCCCCTCCGTATTCAATGTAGTCGTATGATACGTGCCATTTACCCAATCATCTATTTGATCATGATACCAATCGCTTCTAAAATGGCCCGACTGTCCTGGCCCTACGATATGATAACCGTTTGACATATCTTTCGTATCAATAATGAATCTCCAAGACGCCCCGTGATTTACAATGCCGTTTTCGCCGTAACTCGCTGCTTGCACGGTAACTTGGCTCCCACCAATCGGAACTGGTTTCTCACGATTAAAAGCGAGTAATGCTAACATACTCGATGATTTCGAAATTGGATGTGTAAAAGCGAGTTGATGGTAATCGCCCCACTTCCACTCTCCAATATCGGGTCCATATTCCTTCTGCAATTTCTTCATTACATTCTCGTACGATGTATGCACAACTTTTGTGAAACCTCCGTACTTCGTAAACCAAACGCTATTTTCTCCCGCTACTTCTTTTCGAATCAATTCATCAACAACTTGTGACTTCCCTTCAAATAACTCCATTACATCTTTCGGTATTTCTTTTGAAAATAACGTATTTGAAATCTCTTTCATTAACAAATGGAATATTAATGGTGCCGCTTCATCTTTACTATCGTAAAAATTCCACTTTGTTAATTGGTCTACGCCTTCTTTCTCTACCTCATTTAAAGATGCTTTATTTAACTCTTTTAAAAATATAGGAGTAAACTCTTTCCCATATAAATTCTTTTGATCCATCTGTAACTCTTCTAAATCTTTCACCGTATACTTTTCCTTCTCTTGCAAAAATTCTTGAATACGCATTTGCCTATATGGCTGCGCCCACGTATTGCTAATATGATACGGATAATCATCATCAACAATTTTATTATTCGCAGTTGAAATAAAACCTTCTTTCGGATTTATAACTTTCGGCAGCTGATCAAATGGAATATATCCTTCCCATTCATATTCATCTGTCCATCCTGGAACAGGCAAGCTACCATCGCCTTTTTTACGCACTGGTATATTTCCATTCGCTTTATAAGCAATCGTGCCATCGTTTGATGCAAACACAAAGTTTTGCGTTGGTGTATGGAAATCTTGAAGAGCGGTTTCAAACTCCGTCCAGTCTTTTGCTTTGTTCATATTTAATACAGCTTTTAGCTCAGCTGACGGTTCTAAAGCAGTCCACTTTAAAGAGAAGACGGTTTTCGTTTTCTCCTTCCCCTTATCCGCAAACTCTGAAATTACTGGCCCATGCCTCGTAATCGTAACGTTATAAGGAATTGTCTTCCCGCCTTTTACTTTAATCGATTCATCAACTACCGTAGCTTTCTCCCATTTATCGTTATACAGAAATTCATTTTCATTATTAGGATTTCTCTTCTCAATATATAAATCTTGCACATCAGGCCCCGTATTCGTAACGCCCCACGCTATTTTGTCATTGTGGCCTAATATAACACCTGGTACTCCAGCGAAAATAACGCCACTCACATTTAAATCTTTCGTTTCAAGTCTCGTTTGATACCATATAGAAGGTGTCGCAAGGGATAAATGAGGGTCATCTGCTAAAATCGGCTTACCTGACGCACTCTTCTCACCGCTCACAACCCAGTTATTACTACCGTTAAACTCCGGGGGAATTATCGTTTTTGAAAAACTTTGCGCTACGTCCACATTTGTATTTTTCAGTTCAGCTAGCAATCTAGGAGCATCTTTCGGATATTTAGGAAATAGCTCATTTGCTTGCTCTTTCGGAAGATTTTTCAGCGCCCAATATCGAAATGCCTGTCCGTGCCAATGTCCTCCTAAGTCAAACGCCATATACTTCCCAATCGTTAAAGTATCAACAATTGACCACTCAGCAGGTTCATAACCTAATATAGTAAACTCAACTGGTAATTTCTTTTCCTTTTTCGCCTCACGTATAAAAGCGTTCACCCCATCAGCAAATGACTGCAGGGCATCTTTCGCTTCTCCATTATATTGACTAACTGAAGCTTCGGCCGCTCGCCGTAAACCGAGTGTTCGAAACAATTTATCTCGGTCAACAGCTGCTTCCCCAACAACTTCACTTAACATACCAGAAGCTTGTCTTCTACTTAAATCCATTTGAAACAACCGATCTTGCGCTTGTACATATCCTTGTGAAAAATATAAATCATGTGCATTTTCCGATTTAATATGCGGGACACCTTTACTATCCCGCTTCACCGTAACAGCGTGTTGTAAATCCTCTAGCTTTATCGTTCCATCTATCTTTGGCATAGATTTCAGCGTATATATGTTCAAAAAAATCGCAGCGGAAATAACTAACAAAAGAACGATACTACTAGCCCAAATAAAAATTCTTTTTCCCCTTTTTCGTTTCTTCTTTATAACGACTTCCATATAACCACCCCTTTCTCACACTATTCGCTTCTTTTTGAGAAAGAACCTTTTAAAGACATTGAAAAACCCCCTTCATTTTCCTACCAATGAAGGGGGTTTTTCTTATCGTTCGCTACGCCAACTTTCATTATGCCCAAGATTTGAATCTGTCGCTACTTGGACATCATATAACATTTCACTAAAGAAGCGTTTATCTACTTCTTTTGGTACAATGCGTCTTTCATCATCAATCTCATCGTATTCATATGAACCACGCTTCACTGTACCTGCTTTATAAAATTGAATGTCAAATACACATACATCTTCTTCATCTTCATAACCAATCGGAGCTCCGCTAAATGACAATTGCACGCCTAATCCGGTACGAGTATCTTCTTTGTAAAATGTATAATATACACCGCCATCTTGAACAGACCCACGGATCCATCCAAGCTTCGTCATCTTACCGAATAACGAACGACCATTTAGTAAAATACCGCCAAATCTCTCAATAGCACTCTCATCATTCTTTTCTACTACAAACACTGGACGCTCAATTTGTAGGAACGGCTGAACAATTCCCGCACTTTCTAATTGCTCTTTCCATAATTCCTTCTCCGCCCCAGACAATTCTAACGGATGAACGAAACCAATAACAGTGCCAGATGAAAGTTCATAACTCTTCCCGTCAATTGTACAGAACACGCCACCTTCTGCATAACGGAATGCCTTCAGCAACTTCCCTTCCTTATACTCACCCCAAATGAGTGAAATAGAAAATTGCTTCATAATTGGATTATCCATAAATACAGATTTCCATGCATTATGTGACCAATAACCCTTTAACGAAAGTGCCGCTTCTAATCGTTGTTTTTGCATTGAAAGAGTAGTTCGGAGTTCCTTCTTTAAAGAGGCTAATTCTTTTTTAGCCTCTTCAGCCTTTTCTACATCATCTTTTGCATTCGGCTTTGGAAGTGACTTCATACGTTTTCCTTCTTCTGTCTCTAATTCAATTTTTGACTCTGTAGTTAAAATGGCAGTAAAACTTCGATTCCCGAAATCAATTATCTTTTCACCCTGTATAGTAAAGCCGAGGTCCGGCACCAATTGATCTTCCAGCTCTTCCTCTGTTATACCACGTGTTTTCGCAGCAAGACTTAGCGCTTCTTTTGCTGCATTACGTACTTGCTTATGTTTATATTTAAATGCTATTGCATGAATAGACATAAGTGCAAGCTTAGATGAAGACAAACCTAAAGCACGAACGGCATCCGCTGCTATCTTTCCTCTCATTTGAAGCACCCATTCATCAATTTGCTTTATAAGTATGTCGACCATTTTGTCGTCACTATACATTCCGTATAACGAAAGAATTCCACGCTTCTTCACATCTGCGTCTTGAGAAATCCATATTTGATATATTGTTTGCACACATTCTTTTAAGTCCTCTTCATTTAAAGCTCTACCAATTACTTCTGCCGTTTCTTTCTTCTCAATAACAGCATCTGAAATATACTGTTGTAAATAGGCTAACGGAATTGCAGCATCAGCAATTTCATCAGAGTCACGTAAACGGATTTGTGGCTCATCCCCAATCAATTGCAGAAGTGAATTTCTTATTTGTTCAGTTAAAATACGTGCACATAGTTCTTCTATTTTTTCTTCCTCCGTTTGGAATAAAAATGAGAATTTTCCTGCGAAAGATTCATTTTTACTTTCTTGCAAAGCTTCCTGTACAATTTTCGTATATTTTTCAAGCTTATACTCTATTAGTATTTTCATCACATTTTCACGAACAATCTTCTTTTTATTATGAAGTTCAACTGCTACATCTGCTGCAGCTTCCACATCTTTTGAAAGCAGTTTAACTACAGACTCACGCATTTTTTTAGATGAATCTCCTAAGCTTTTAATTAAAATTGGACGCATTTTAATCATGTTATCCTTTGCTAACTCTTCTAAAATATATGCTTTGGCCACAGCAGAATACTCATCAAATCTTTCAATGATGTACGCTTGTTCTTTTACAATTACACAAACAAGCGCTTCCTTCGCCTTATTTCTCTCTTCACTGTAGCATGCAGCTTCTTCAACTGCATAAGCGATAAGCTTTTCCTTACTTAACCCATACGAAAGCAGATCTTCTAATACTTGTTTCGGTTCTACTCCTCTGACAGAACATTCGTAAAGAAGTTCGTATAAATTAACACTATCATCATCTCCAAACTGTAGTGTAAGTACAGCTTCCCTCTTCGCTACATCATCTATATCCCAAAGAAGCGCAACCTCTAACACCGGCATACCCCAATACATACTCCTATATTTCGGATTTTTAAGTATTTGCTTCATATCCTCAAGTGACAATTTCCCTTGTAAATAATCACGATATGTATCCCGCACTGTAGACAATTTTATTTGCAAAGCAGCAACAAAAAATTCTTCTCGCATTTTCCCTATATTTAGCTCATATCCTTTTTCAGCTAACGTTCGTGCGATGATGAGATAATTCATTTTACTTACATATTGCAAAGTATGTTGAATACATTCAGGATCTTCCTCCAACATAAAGCATAGCAATTCATATTCATACGTCTTACAAAAATCCTCACTATTTAAATCATGTTGCCTTAGACGATGCGCAAAAAATCTTTCCTTAGAAATCCAAAACTGTGTACAAAAACTTTGAATTTCTTCATATGTTTCTCTATTTACACTACCAGTTTTTTTGTAGTTTTGAGACTGACCGAGAGTGTGACACATATAACGTGTTGCATAGTTTATAAAACCCCAAACATTTTTCTTCGCCAATATTTCAATATATCGCCTCGCAACATTCGAATATTTATGAACACAAAATAATAGCCGCCAAATATGTTCCGATAAATTCCCACCTATAAATACTTCACTATCATCTTCACCTTTTAAATACCGTTTAACTGCTTCAACCTTTTCCTTTTCCCCTAGCAGTTTCAATATAAATTCTGTATGTTCTTCTAACCTTTCATTCAATAAAGAACTATATGTACGAAACTTTTCATAATCTACATCAAACATTATGAGAAGTAATGTTAATTGTTGCTTAGTTGGTAAAGTATGTAATTGTCCCTCTATATAGTTCGGACTCTCTTTTGTTAACTCTCTAAGAAAAACATCTGCTTCATTTACATAACTTGAAATACTGGATAAATATTTACATGCGATTGCTACAAGTTTGTCCAAAGGAAGTGCACTTTTTTCTAAATAAATCTTCATTTTAGAAAAACTGACATGCGCAAAACGGACTACAAGAACATTTAATAATTGCTCCTCGAGTATATGGTAAAATAATCGAAAAAAATCCGGATCTTGTTTATGCACTTTCCTAAAATCGTTTATAAATCTCTCCGCAAAATCACTTCTTTTTTGATCACGAATTGTCGTTAGTTGAATATTTTTTAAAATCTCTTCTTCTTTTGTCTGTAAATATCGTTGTGATAATTGTTTCTGTTCTTCTGTCATATTAATATATTGAAACAACTCAGATGTACTAGTAGTCAAACTTTGTACCCCCCGCATCTTTTTATCTATTATAAAAATACCCTTATTTAATGGTAGTATAGCATAAAACTCACAAAAACGAACGTACATTCTATATTAAATTAATGTAAATTAAAATACACTACTCAACATACATTTCCTTCTCTCTAAACTTCCCATTACAGACTTCTCCCCACTAAAATCCTTTAACTTTTTGCTACACCAATTCCTCAAAATCCCCTTCACATAAGCTAACGTTTTCTTATTATTTTCAAACGCAATTTTAAGTGCCTCTAACACTTTCTCTCCAGAAAGTCTTTGTATCCAATTCTTCAATTCCTTCACAATATATGGGGATAAACTACTAATATTTTGTTCATAAAACTTCACTATTTGGAACGTCCTCTTCTATGGTTTCCACCTCTTCCGCTTCTTCTTTCTCTTCAATAACTACTTGTGAACTACTATTATCCTCTTCTTTTGGCATACCAAAATGCTGCAGTACTAATGGAATCTTGTATTCTTTTTCAAGGCATTTACGTAAAAATATATGTATGAACTCATTACTTTTTACAGTCTTTAACTCACGTAATACGCACTTCTCCACATTCGTATTTGAAATAGGGTTATAGTGTAACCAATTTATTATGAATACCTCTTTCGTTTCCGTATCATATAGAATCTTTCCATACTCAACAAACCTGTTTAGCAACTTCTCAACAGTCTCCATACTATAACCTGTTTCAAGCTCTGCCACACGCTTCGGTAATATGTAGATACCACATTGCTTCGTTTTCGTACCAGTTAACAAATATATGTAAAAATAACGCTCCTCTGGCGTTAAATCTAATATGAATTCATCTTGCCAAAAGTTCACCTGCACATTACGGTATACCGCCATATGTTTCCCTCCACTCTTTGCTAGTAAATAGGAAAATTTTAATCCTTCATTATAAAGATAGGAATGCAGGAATGGTTTTGGCATTCGAATTACAATTTTTTTTACTACTACAACACCGGTTTCATTTTTTCGCGCTTGTTTTGTTCTTGTAGTTGTTTTTGTTTTTGCTTTTGTTTTTTCTTAGTGATTTATTACTTGGTAGGGGCTTATGAGGGGCTTGGAAGGGCATTCTACATTACAATCTTTCAAATACAATTTGTTCTTCCTACTAAATAGGAGCTATCCCAAATTATTATTTGGGATAGCTCCTTTCAAATTCTTCTTATTTTTTACTTCTACCAATGTCAGCTTCTACATACAATTTCTTCTGCTATTTGCGGGCAGTAAAACTCTCATTTCAAAATTTGGTGAATAAACTGCTTGATTGCAATGCGAGTGGCCCTCACTGATTAAAGTTTCCTTTTATTTTTGCATTGAATCTAACATCTTCACAATAAAGGCAGCCGCCTGACCACGAGTTGCTGTGCCTCGAGGATCAAACTCATTATTTCCAATACCATTAACTACCTTTAAGCTGTATAATCGTTGAACCGATTCTTTGTATGTTATTAAATGCTTATCTGTAAATGGTAATGCTACTAACTCACCTGTAATTCCTTTATATCGTAATGCTTTGTCAATCATAATAGATACTTCTTCACGAGTAATTGGTGAGTTAGGATCAAAAATCCCTTCACCACGACCATTAATAATTCCTGCACTTGCACAACGTTTAATACCGTCATGAAGTGATGGATGTGCCTCATTGATATCTACAAATGACTTATTTCCCTCTGGTAGTTTAAGAGCATTCGAGATTAATTTCGCAAACTCCGCTCTCGTTACATTTCGATATGGAGCAAATACACCATTGCCTTCGCCTTGCATAATACCTAGACTGTTTAATTTACGAATATGCCCTTCAAACCATCCACCTGTAATATCATCTTTTGGTTTTTGTACTTCTTCCTTAGGCTTTTGCACTTCTTCCTTTGGTACATTGTAGTTAATTTTAATCCAACTTGGGTCATAGAAAATCCATTCTCCAATACCTACTTTATACCAACCATTTTTAACCGCTAATACTTTGTAACGATCTCCGTTTGAAGCTTTACGTACAACACGATGTTCAATGCCCGCATCACTACGTACATTGATGCCACTACCATTTACCACTAGTTCCATGCTAGGTTCAGCTGGATTATTTTCATTTGGATTAAATGAGTCATTTTTATCTTGTAAAGGCGTATCAATCTGCGCATTTATATTTGCATACCACTGAATTCCTTGTACGAAACCAGCCCAATTACCACGTGAAATTAAAATGTCAGGACATTTTTTCCCGCTCCATTGTTGATGCTTGTAAATATGATCTGCACCAATTCCTTCTTTGTTCATTAAATAACCTGCAAGTCGTTTTGCATTTTCTAACGCTTTATTGTAATCACCGTCTTGGTTAACCGCAATCTCGATACCGATAGACTCCCTGTTTCCTGAACCATCTCCATCTCCTGCATGCCAACCATTTTCGTTTGTTGGTAAGTGTTGATAAATTTGTTTATCATCTACAGTAAAATGCCATGAAGCTGTTCGGAAAGTGCCTTCAGTTGCTTGCTTGTATAAATATTTCGCATGATTTTCAGCATTAGCACCAGCAGCTGTATTTGCGGTCTCATGGATTGTAATGTAACGTGCTTTCATCGGATTTGCAGGACGAATATCAGGATTTCCTGCTGGAACAATCCACTCCACAAATGGAACTCCTGCAAGTGTTCCATATTTCTTCGTACTCTGTGCACTATATTGAATACCTCTTGGCTTTGCAACAGGTTTCATTTGACAATCAGATCCATCATTTCGACCATCTACAGATTCAAATGCCTTTTCAATGTTTGAAATAGCTTCCTTTTCTGCTACTTGTCCCTTCTTAGCATCTTGCATTTTGTTTAATTCTTCTGTTTCATCATGTTTATGCTTATATTCTTCTAAAAGCATTTTTTCATTTTCAGATACTTCTGCTTCGTTAATTTGTACATGATCAGGAACTTCCAACTTGAAATTAGAATAATTTAATCCGCTCGTTCCGTGTTCTCCTTGGGCAATATTAAGTTGATCAGTTTGAGATTTGTTGATCTCTTCTGCTGATGCTGATAAAGGTGCGCTCCCTAAAATCACTAGACTTGTTGATAGTGCGATTACTTGTTGTTTGATTGTCTTATTCATTATTATAATAAATACATACACACTCCCACTGTGTATGTATCTCAACCTCCCTTTATTGTCACATTAATTTTTAAAAATATGAATCTACTATGTACTCCTAATATATTTTCTTTTTATTTATATATTTAAATTACCATATTTTATACCCATTAAGAAAATATTTATATGTCATCCCTACAGATGAATTTCATCTAACATACTTTTTATAAAATTCATCAACAAACATTATTTTACAACTAATTACAAATACCGTCAAAATAATCAATTTAAACTTAGACAAATAACTGGCATACAATTTCATAATAAGAGATCCTATACTATCGACATACATCTATTACAAATTCCCTTTAACGTTTTCAACAATCTCATTTATCGTATTCCGATCAAACTTATCACTAATTTCATATGACTCACGATCTCCTACGAATTGCACGCCTACGATATCATTGCGATCCTTACCGTATTGCACTTCAATAATAGATCCTCGCTCTATTTGTTTCCAAATGAGACCTGCTTCATCTTTATTATCTAAAATAATGCAGTCTTCAATATTTTCATCAATCCCAATTAATTTATTATCATCCATATATCCAATCTCGTATTGTTGCCGTTCTTTCGCTTTGCCACTTACTAATATACCTTTGCTACCATATGAGTAATCCATATAGTCCTTTTTCTCCGTTTGTACCGCTTTCGGCTTTTGTGCTTCAGTTTTTTCAGCAGTCCCACAACCTGTAATAAGACTGATTGGCATAACCACTATTAATACTAATCTAGTAAATTTCTTTATCATTTGTAACCAACCTCATATATTTAATGTAAAACTCCATTTATTACTTCTATTAAAGAATAACATGATATTAAGTAAACAGAACGAAAGATAACATATTATTTACATACTCGCACTTTAATGAAGGACTAGGCCATTTAAACCTAGTCCTTCATAACTTTAACTTTGCTTCACATACTTAATTGTATGAAATGACGTCTCATTAAATAATTGCAAGTTTTCCCCATCATAATCTTGAACTTTATATGCTATTTTCTTTTTTTGAATTGTATCTTCTACACCGTCTACTAAACGTTTATTAAGATGTAAATAGATTGTAAAAGCTTCCTTATCATATTCCCAAGTGCCTTCAATATAATTCTTTTTATTTGGATACTCACCTTTACCATACGTTTCAAATGTCTTATCACCTTTTAGAATAAGTGACATAATGAAACCGTCTGTTCCTTTGAATCCCCAATTACCGATTAATTCCGTACCATCTTTCACATTCTTCATAACGTTATCCGTATTAATTCCAGCTTTCTTATCTAACTCTTTCAAATCTTTCACAGATACTGTACCGTCACCGATTTTAATATCCCCTTCAAGATCTTTGAATGCCTTAAGCCAGTAAATATCTCCTTCTTTCACTAACTTTTCGGATTTCTCCATTAACTCTTTATCAGTCTTATCGCCTTTTTCTCTTTTTTCTTTTCGGGTGAATACTTCATTTATTAAAGAAAAAGACTCTCTAAAATAACCAATTGCTTTTTCAAAATCCTTTTGTTGATTTACATACTCTGTAGGGGGATCTATCGACTCAAATTTATCTAACACTTTATTTAATTCTTTTACACTATCTACTATATCTGATTTCTTTTTCTTACCGTCAAAAACATCTCTTGTAATATTGTTATGCTCCGCAAACAACTTATCAAACTCTACCCCTAATTTATACACTTTATTAGGATAGTCTTCCTTTGAAACTTTTTCTTTCTTACTATTAGACTTCGATTCTTTTACTTTAGACTCTTCCGTTTTCTCCTGTTTAGAAGTGTTCGTTTTCTCAGAAACTCCACAACCAAATAACAACATGACCGGAACTGCTACCCCTAGTAGTTTCTTTGCATTCATGACTGATTTCTCCTTCTACTTGAATAGATTACTCTTACTATACCCATCCTCTTTTTTTATCTTGTAATTAAAGTTACAACTGCAATAACTCCTAAAATTGGTCCCCAATATTCCATTTTTATAAAAAATAGCGAGTGTTTTTTGTTAAACATAACTTTTTCACCAGTTTCGGCATCTATATAAACTTTACCATCTGGCTTATTAATATATTTACCTAAATACCAAGACATAACCCCTGATATAATAAACATTACCGCCATTGGCCAACTATGATCTTGAAAATATGTAGCGTCCCCCGTTATAGATCCAAAAATAGCCTTACCCAAAAGAGTATTAATAATTACAATAATTGCGACTAAAAAACCCCAACCAGACCAAATAATCATTTATTTCTCCTCCTAAAGCATACAACTTTGTGCTTTATGTTAATTTGAACTGCAAACGAAAATGTTTAAAAAACCGAATATTCAGACGTTAATAATTATATTTAGCTTACATTCGATTCTAACTGTAATGTTCTAAATGCAAATGAACCAGATATAATTTGTAAAATTGTCGGAATAAGTAAAAAGAATAATGACATAAATAACATAACTATAGGAATCACAATCATACAAACTCCATAAACTTTATTATTAACCTTGTTTACTAAACACGCTAAAATGAACAACCCTATTTGAACCGTTAAAATAATAGAGTAATAAGCTAAAAGTTCGTAATCAACACCTTCCATAATATTAAACGCTACAACTATTAATATTATAGAAATAATAATTCCCAAAATGCCACCAATTAAACCTAATACAAATTCAGGTGTTCTTTTCAATTCAATCCCCCTTTTTTGAAAAACTAACAACTTGTATATTTTTCCCATTCACCATCATACCAAATATTTATTGGAAAAACTATACAAATCATTTTTATTCTACTGTACTTTACTTCTAACTATAGATAACTTGTAGCAGTTACAAAATTAAAACCTTCACAATTACTTACTGAATTGTCATATTGAAAATTATAAATTAAAACGATAGAATTATAGGATTTATTTAATTTAACTACTTCCTTAATTCGAGAAAGTATTTTATCATCATATGAACATCCCGTTAATAACATAGAACTGTCATCACTCGCTTCTTCTAACACTTCCTTTTCAATAAAATCTTCATCTACATCAATCATATCAATATTAAAATCAACAAAAAATCTTGCTGGTATAGAGTCTCCTTCTTCATCATACGTAACATCTATATATGTATCCAACTGATCTTGCGTTTGCATATTACCGAACCATATTGAAACCATTCCGTGTACTTCCATTAATAGCGTCCTCCATTATGAATATATATTCTCATTCAACTTACGCTTTAAAATTCATGATTTTTATAAAAACCATTTCTTCTTTCCTTTCAGTCAAATAGGATTATTCGGAAATTCATTGTCATACTTATGAATTAGCGCTTTATCATTTTCATCAATTGGTACTTCACCTAAGTATTTATGTTTCCAAATAATCATCTGATCACTAAAACTATATTCTGTATCGAACCAATTTGTATAATCGAAATGCATGTTAAATTCCCCACTATGTTCCAGAGACATTGTAAAAGAGTACCAAAGCTCTTGCTGATTATCTTTGAAAACATTTCTTAATTCCTTACTCAATTTATATAAAAAATCTTCTTTCCTTTCAAACTCCTCTTCATCAACTTCGTATTTAAAAGGAATTTCTACACTATACTTATAATTTTCTTTATTTCTGAAGTTGTTATAGAAAAAGTAAGTTCCCCCTCCATCTTCTGATATTTGTGCATAAAAATAAAATTTCTCCCATTCTTCTGGAATCATGGCATGAACCGTTTCCGCTATCTCTCTATATAATCGATTCAATTTTATTTCCAATTAAATTCCCCCTATTTAATTTTCATCACTTACTTTTTCTATATTATACCATTCTTTTAATTAGCTCTTTATTTCATCTACAATTCAAACCAAGTTTCGATACTTTTAGAAAGTAGACATACCTTTTGAATACAATTAGTATTAACATATGAAATACGAAAAGCTTAAAAAGGCTTTCACATGAAGAGAGGAAGTTGCAAAACTATGGATCTTAAAACAGTTATGCAAGAACTTGAAGCTCTAGGTAAGGAACGAACGAAAAAAATATACATATCTAACGGTGCGCATGAGCCAGTATTCGGAGTAGCTACAGGTGCCATGAAACCAATCGCTAAAAAAATAAAATTAAATCAAGAATTAGCTGAAGAACTTTATGCCACAGGCAACTACGATGCTATGTACTTTGCAGGTATTATTGCCGATCCAAAAGCTATGAGTGAGTCTGATTTTGATCGCTGGATAGACGGGGCATATTTTTATATGCTATCTGATTATGTGGTGGCAGTAACTTTATCGGAGTCAAATATCGCACAAGATGTTGCTGATAAATGGATTGCAAGTCGGGACGAGCTTAAAATGTCTGCCGGCTGGAGTTGCTACTGTTGGCTATTAGGAAATCGCAAAGACAATGAATTTTCCGAAAGTAAAATTTCCGATATGCTTGAAATGGTGAAAGATACAATTCATCATTCTCCAGAACGAACAAAATCCGCTATGAATAATTTCCTAAACACCGTGGCAATTTCATATGTACCACTACACGAAAAGGCAGTTGAGACTGCAAAAGAAGTTGGTATAGTTGAAATCAAACGTGATAAGAAAAAAAGCAGTTTGTTAAATGCTACAGAGAGTATTCAGAAAGAACTTGATAGAGGAAGACTTGGATTTAAGCGTAAGTATGTAAGGTGTTAAAAAAGATTCGTATTAGGGTGTCAATCTGATAAAGATTGATACCTTTTTCATTCAGGTTATATATCCCCTCATTTACTTTTAACTTATATTAAAAAATAATATCCTGATAACCTACTTCCATTACCTTTTCATTTAATAATCGAACTCCTACACCATTTTCTATATCCCACGTACAATTAAATGTAATTCCAACCTCTCGCCCTTCCGTAATATCTGCATACGGAACAACAATACCCTCTAAACCGATCATCTCTAGTATTTGATCAGTTGTTTCAACTAATGGATAATTTTCTTGCACTCCAATATCATATCCCAATTCACATCTCCTTTGTTTGTAATAGTCTAATATAGACTGTAGTAAACTTGTTTGTACCTCTTCCCAATTTTTTATTAATGATTGATACGCTACATACTGCCCTTCATCAAACATCTCATCTTCTTCACCATCTATCATCAAATCAATCTCAGTTACATTGCCTATAAAAGTTATAAGCATACGCTTACCCCAAGCATAATTATATTCAATCTCTCCAAAAACTGAATCGTTCATTGTCATTTATCCGTCACTCCTCTCGCACTTATTACTAAGGTGTCCCTGCTTATTGTTAACTCCCATCAACACTTAACATTTGAAATATTCTTTCAAAAACATATAAAACGTTGGCCAACTCTCCTTTAATTCTCCATTTAAAAGTAATTCATCTCCACCTTCAAAATTTACTGAGTAAACTTTATCAGTTACACTATCAAGGACCAATGCAGCATTTGCTGTCATTTCCGTTAAAACTAAATACTTATTAGGAAATCCATGTTCCTTTCGAGCAATAATTGTGTAATATTCAATATTATTCTCTTCATCTATAATATCAAGTAATTCATAAGGAACGTGCTCGTCCCAAAAAGGTCCTGCAAATCGATAATAAAACTCTCTAAATGTATTAGACACTTCTACACCTAACCTATTTATTACTTCATTCACCTGACCTTTATCTTCCCGTTTATATATATCTTCTTCCAAGACTTCTTCTAAACGATTTGGCAAAGCATGCATTTGTATCCCTCCTTTACAAGGTTTATCCATGTGTTTATGAAATGAATTTGCAGCTCCCTGCAAACTACCTGTACGGCATAGAACCAATAAATGTAACCTCTAAACCATCAAACATATCCTCTCTTTTCACTTCATTATATTTAAAATCATAAAGAACAATAGCAAAGTTAATATCGTTCGCTAAACTATCTCCATTTACTAGCTTTTTTATTTTAGGAATAATTCGTTCACTATAAGAAAAATCATTTAAAATATGTTCAATTTCCCTTTTATTATTCTCATAAAAACAAATTTCAATATTATCTTCATCATAATAACCGAATTCAAAGCTCGTCCCAAACTTTGAATGAACTGAATCACCATCTATCGTGTAATCTATATCGACATACTCCTCAAGATTTTGGAGTGATTTAGAAATTCCAAACCAAACTGAAGCCATTCCACTATATTCCACTTTCCCACCCCATCTAGCCGGTCTATAATTCATATAAACATTCTTTACTTTACTATTTTTGTAATCTCAAACTAGAAATCAACTCATTTAAACTGTTCGAAATCTCCATAAACAACCCACGTTCGAAATCCTCCAATTCGACTTTGCCACTTACATTATTTAAAACAACTAGTAAACCATTTCCTTCTACTCCTATAGGAATCTTATCTAGCTTACGATGATTTTTTTCATACCTTTCTAACTTCTCTTTGAAAGAGTCCAACTCTATATTTGGCAATACAGCCTCTAAACTAATATAATGGTCACCGATAAACCCATCCAAATCAGTAAACCAATATGAATTAAAATAGTGATGAACTGAATCATGAAACTTAATTCCGAACCGCTCCTCAAGTATTGTTAAATTAGTTTTAATATATTTCTCAACCGGTTTCCATGAAATTTCTTCTTCCTCTATTTCCCCATGATAGATAACGAAATTGACTTTTTCGTTATACGGTGTTTTAAATAAGAAATTCAAACCTCTATCAAAATATTCTTTTCTTAATTTAAAATATGTACTCATAGCATTCTTCACTATCACCATACTCCTCTTCAATGCACCATACATTTTCATTTTCACTTCCAATTATTCATATAAGCTCTCAATTTCCATACACCAAAAAGAACCCTTTTCCATACACTTATCATCAATTTTTTTCAATTCTTCCTTCAACCAACTTATTGTACACTCTGGTATATTATTATCGATAAATGCATCCTCACCATTTATCTCTACTGCCTTATCAATCATTTTTGAATATACTAATAAACATGCTGCAAATGGAAGTTTCACTTTAACCTGCAATCTCAGCCGAAGAGAGCCCCTCATGAATATTTCCGCTTACAATGATAGAATGCCCCCAAAATATATCTCCATCCGAAAAGAATATTTCAAAATCACCTTCTGAATAAACGCTTAAGCTGCTTAATGTGATGGAATTAATGAACATTTCTTTTGTAATTTCGTCGATTTCTGCTTCATCATCATCTTGTAGCCATTCATTTGCTAACTCTACCAGTTCTTTTGCAGCGTACATTTTCATTTTCATTTCCCATTCATCTTGCTCTTTGAAAAGTGCATGTGCTGTTTCCAGTGCAGACTTCATCATATGTTTGTCTTCACTCCAATCAAAATATAAATGACATTCTTCACCAGCCCAAGATATTCTCTTTTCAAAAGTTTTCACTCTTTTATCGAGTTCGAACACACCCAACATCTCATCATGATAAAAAAGCGGTTTCATTGCATCTTGTAAGATGATTTCCAACTCATCATCTTTATATGGTGTTTCCAAAACCTTAACAAGCATCAATGAATTTTCTGACTTGCGCACCTGTAATGTTACAACTGTATTTGCTGTCAAAATGTCTTTTGATTTTCTCCATTCTGCATCATCAACCAACCATGCGAGTCGTATATCTTCTTTTGTAATCGTTTCATTGGTATGTAAGTCTTTCCACGCAATCAAATCAATTGACGCAGTCCACAAAATGTTGTCACCGCCTTTTGATGCGCCGATTCCTAATGCCCCTGTGACAGCTGCTATTTCAATCACATGTTCTGAGAATCTATTTTCAAATCTACTTATTTCACTTGATTTACTCAATTTCGAATACATTCCTTTCATCACCCACAGGCATAAATACTTTGTGAGTTTTCCTGTTTTATTATAATTGGTCATGGTAAAGCCTATATAGAATTATAGCTATAATTCTATATAGGCTTTTTTTCACCTGGAATTTTAAATTTATTTACATCATATTCTTTAATTATATATACTTTTATAGCTTCAAAATCTTTACCAAATGCAAGAGATGGATTTTTTAAAAAATATATTATTTCTTCCTCTTCATAAATTCGGGCTTTAATTATTTCTTTGTCCGAGTGAAACGATAAATTGACTCCTTTGTAAAAATATTCGTAGTATCCCTCTTCATCCTGCTCACTCTTATCTTCAAAAGGAACAGATTCAATATGATATATATTCCCATTTATATTTATTGATTTCATATAGCATCACTCTCTTTTTAAGAATATTCATAAGAAATTAAATAGTCTCTGTCAATCATACCAAAAATAAGAGATTTACTTTTAAAATTTATAAAAAATATATAGGATTAAATTTAAATCTTTATATTTTTTTCATATTACTTCATTATCACTGTACAATTGTGTAATGTGTCACAGAAGTAGACATATTGCAATGAGTCGCAGTGAAGTGGGATATCCCTTGAGAATATAAAATAAGAAGATTAATCTAGAAAGACTATCTAGTCTAATCTTCTTTTATTGAATTTTTAATTAATGCATTTTTACCCTTAAAATAATATAATCAACGGGTGGATTATTATTTACATCCTCAAAACTGGTTCTAATTTTAAAGTCAAATTCATTTGTTATATTTTTCAATGAATAAAGGTTTGTTCCATCTACACTTGTACGGAGCAATATATCCGAAAACGTAAAACGCATGAAGAATATGTTGAGGAACTATTAGAAAACGCGGGTATGATATGCCGCAGAGGTTTTAGAAGTTCATGGCGATAATATCGAAGTTATAGGAACATACAAAGGCGCTAGAAATACCACAGAACACAAATGTAACTCATGTAAAAATATATGGGAGGCAGCACCAACAAATATTTTAAAAGGAAAGGGAGAGAAACATTATGTCAAAGTTATTACGTGAATTATCTAAACCGGATAGTGAGGCCCTGCGTTCCGAAGCACTAGAACAGTTAAAAGTTACTTCAGGTAAAATTGTTGCTTGTGATCCTCTTATTTTTAATAAAAATCACTTCGAACAAACAATTCAGCCAGGTACATATTCAATTGTTGCTTGGTGGCATAAGGAAGATGGAGTCATTGCTGGTGCTGAATTGAAATTGTCGGAGTCAAAAGCGGTAGGATGGAAGATGGCAACAAAACCAGAACAAAATGTCAGTGAACTGGAAGACGGATATATTTTTGGTTACCCGGTTGATACAGGCTTAGGGTGCTTTGCAGATGTTGAAGCAATTGATAAGTTAGAGGAAATAGAAGATAGGTTACAACAAGAACTAGGAGAAGAATTTACTAGTTTGTATGATGATCTTATAGATGACATACTAACAGAACATGATGAAGATTGGGGAAATTGCGTGGTGTGTGAGGAAACAGGAAGTAATATCATTATATTCCGTTCAGGTTATGGAGATGGATTTTATCCTTCCTATTGGGGAATCGATGAAGCAGGAAAAATCGTTTCACTTGTTACTGATTTTCAAGTGCTACATGAGGAAAATTGAGGACAACATCAATAATGATATAAGAGTAAATATTTTTTCTTTTACAGCGTCAAATATTCCTCGTCTAATATTTGCAAATAACCCGTGGGATAATTTCCTTATATACTACTGGTTCTAATAAATAGGGTTATATTCTTAAGTGAATATAACCCGTCATTTTATCATGATAGAGTTGAACTTCAGACACTCTACGCTCCGAAATTACTTTTTCTATGATTTCCTGGCGATTATATTCTACCTGCATCGTTTCACAGTTTCCCCAATGAGTAGGAGCGGATTTTTCGTTTGACTCAAATACATCTAGAAGACGATTCAATATCTCTTCCTCGTTAAATGCTACAGTCGGATACATTGCGATTGTAAAATAATTCGGTTTCATTTTACTACTCCTTTTATTTGCTTTATCACAGCCAAATAAGTTTAAATCCCTTTCCACTATTAATCATGTAACTTATTTAAAAACTCCGTAAAATTATTAGCAATATAGCTTTCATACATCCTCCCTCAAAAAAATCCCCACGCTTATGTGAAAATAATCTTTCAACACAAATATGAGGACTTCCTTATTTCATTACTATACTTTACACATTTTATTCGCTAGAATCTTCTTCTTTCAATTTATATACTCTATCTCTTTTCTCATCACTTTTGACAAAAATAAGCTTTTCTTCTTTAACAAAACCTTCTAATAGTAAGCATACTTGCCCATATGCTTTAGGCTTATCCGTTGTGAATCTTTCATCTGATATTTTACCAGCTCGTATTAATTGCTCGCATAACTCAAGTGCACTTATTTCTTCAGAATTAATTAACTCTAAAATAGCCTTTTGTAAGGGCGATAAAGGTACGGGAATCTCAGCTACCTCCAACTTTTCTCGTTTGTTTTCTTCTTCAAATAAATCTTCGAATGAAATTTGATTCATACTTCTTTTCCTTTCTAACTATTGATTTTTATAACATGAACTGAATCCTATAGCGTATGTATTATTATGTATTACTTACCTTTTTTCATAAATCTCAAACTCATGTACATCGTTTCATATAGTATATTTCGATTATACCAAATATACGTTCTGTTTTCTATTGTAGAATTTGTTATAATAGGAATGAAAGTAATTATGAACCTTTTTCTCGTTGTTAATTGTATACTCTCTGTAAAAAAATAGAAATATAATTTATAAATTTGTATAATAAAATAGTACGAGTGAAATTTTATTATAGAAAGGTTCTGGTAATATGTTAGGTATTCATGTTGAAAAAACAAAAGATGAATTAATTATTTCATGACAATTCTCTAAAATTCATATTCCATTATGTGAAATCACTGAGGTAACGGAAGATAATACATATGCTGGTGTTGAAGAAAAAAGCACAATCCGAATTGGAACAGCATATGGTACAACTGATCGTATTTTAATTAAGACAGCAAAGCAAAATTATTTATTATTCACTACTAATAGAGTATCCATTTTAAATAAAATAAAAGCTTAATTGTTTTTCTTCCTATATTTAAACGTTAAACATCTACTAGATGTTTATGTAACAACCTCACCAGCGTTATTGTCTTCTAATTGGCGATCAAGATGTTCTCCCAAGGCTTTTCTCCCTTTTATTTCTTCTTCTCTTCCACGCTCTTGGCTCTTCCTTAAATTTTCAGTCCTAGCGTCCCAATCTTTACGCTCTAAAGGTTGTTTTGTTTCTTCACAATGACAATCATATCTAATATCATCTGCTGCCTTATAATTTCCTCGCGCTTTGGCTTCATCTATTTTCATTCGATAGTATTTTTCTCGTTCTGAAGTTAGTTTAATTTTGTTTGGGTTTGTATTACTACCTTCACCTGTCTCCTTAACCCCACCACTCTCCAAATTCGAGACCCTACTCTGAATACTCGCCTTTGAGGCATCATGGGCTTCTTGGAATTTTCCGCTATAGTTCGTTCCAGATCTAACGACACTTCCATCTGGCATTATTTCTACACCTTTAACGAATGGGGTTACGGAGTCCACACCTTTTGCTAATGTATTTTCAATTATATAATACTAATAATTTATGTTAGCCTGAATTCATAAAAAATAATTTCTAAAAATTTATAGCATGTCTATCTAATAAAAAAGCACTCGTTGCCTTTCGGAGACAATCAAGTGCTTTAAGTTCATGTATTTTTAAATAGCATAAATCTGTAAGTTTTTTAGTAACAGTACGACACCTTTTATATGTCATGACAACTACTACATTAAAACTTACGAGTTTCTATCAGTTCGTTAGTTTAATATGCATTCCATGTGTTTTGAAGTATGCACTTTTTAATAGCCTACTTTTTTTCCACTGCAAATACACTTTATTTTCTATTCATCTACATATATGATTGTTATCTTTAACCAAGTACCACATTTTTTAGCATTCTCATGTATAAAGTATAGTTTTAGCATTTATAAAGTTACTGTAATCCATTTCGTATATTTGCTTAATATCTTAAATTATTAATTACAACATATAAAAGTTGGTAATTAAGGATTCTTCAATCCATTAATAAAATCCTTAAAGCTATCAGCTATTTTATACGTATTTTCTTCTTCACTAGACTGTGGAAAATAAAAAGAATGATCCCAATAATATACACCATGGTTTTCAGTATCTGTAATAAGTACAATTAACCCTGAACTCGGATCATCTCCTATGATTAAACTGGTCGGTAACATATCTTCTTCAAACTCTTCATAGCATTCACTTAAATCAAAAGTTTTTTTTACACCTATACCATACAAAACATCTAAAGGGATTTCCTGATTTAATTCTTTAACAAAAAATTTACTATACCTAACTTTCGAAGTACCTCCGTTATATTCACTTAAAAATTTTTTATAATCTTCCGGAAGTAAAAATCCTAAAAACTCTTCTAATTCTTCAATTGATTCTTCAGTTGCTTTACCAAAAGCATTTAAATTCATTTATTTCACTCCTATTTAATCTTTTAACTTCTTAGCTAATGACATTCCACCCATATGTCGAAATCTTCTGTGCATCTCTTTACTAACTTCTTGCATTGTTGTTAAATCTTGATGATGGTGCCATGTGTTTTCATCTAATTTTGTTCCATTTGGAGCTAATTCATCAGCTTTAGCAAAATCAATGTCATATCTATTAAATTCACCTATCGGAACTTCTTGTCTTACCAACCCAGCAGATTTAAAGTCGGGAAAACCTCCAGGATAAGAAACTCGATTTGGAGGAATCTCCCAATCAATATAAGTCCATATTCCTTCCTCACTAATTTCGATTTTCCCACCTTTTTCTGCCATTTTTCAGGATCTCTAGAATATAAGGGTTTAGTAGATAATTGTTCCTCTGTAAATTTCACTATTTCTGGATTTTTACCCGTACCCTTAGCCACACTACCTTCCTTACTAACTCCTGAACCACCACTACCCTTAGCAAGTTGATAAGCGTCATCCTTAGCTGCCGTACTTGCCTTTGAAAACTTTCCAGCTACTTCTCCAACAGTTGAAGATTCTATATAAGGAAGCTTCATTCCTATTCCAGTATCCATCATCCTAACTGCTACTGGAATAGGAGTATTTTTCATAGCATCTAGTGCATTCTTTAAAGTCTTATTTTCCTTAAGCGATTGTACCACATTATTTCTACGCTAAAACGCAAACAGCACTTGTTGCCTCAAATAGACAATCAAGCACTCTAAATTCAAATAATATTTTCTAAGAGTTTAATTTATTGATTATATAAGACACACACGGAACCAATAGCAATTTTTCAACAATATTATTTTGAATTAATAATTGTATTAAACGGTTCTTAATTCAAATACCCTCTATTTTAAGCCCTAAAATCAGTTAATCAGTACTAGATATTTTCAATATATCCCCTAATTCGCCTAACAGTTCTATGTTTTTTAAAGCCAACTCAACAGGTATGTCTTTCATTAGCACGAATGGTAATTGTTTTGATCCTTTTAATAAGTCAAACAATCCCTTTTTGATGATAAATACCTCTTGTATTTTCTTTAAATCCATAGCCCCTCCTACTGGTGGACTTACCAATATAAGATTACACAGTTTTTCGTTAAACACTTCCTGTTCTTCGTCCACACAGTCAATATCTATCGCTCCGTCATTTATCCACTGTATTAAATTCTCACTTACTGTAGTTGCATAATTCGGATCCATAATCCCCGAATCAACTTGTACTAACTCTGTTGCGTTTTCATTTGCAGTCATTAACAGTATTTTGCCTCCACCATTACTTCCTACAGCAACATAACCCTTTGCATATTCATGGACTTCATATGTTTTATTCATTTCATCTATTATATCCACTCCAAATATAACGACTCCATTATCGGACACAAAACCATTTGTATGCTTTAGTAATTGTTTATAAGCATTAGGGAGTATTAATCCCATTTCCTCTTCAATTTTTTTAATTTCATTTTCATCAACTGGAGAATATAATTCATAAGTCGACAATTTTTGAACATTTATCATTAAAATCCTCCTAATCCATCAAAATATCTATATGCTTCTCGCATTACTTTTTTTGCTACTTTTAAATCTACACCCACTTCAATCATTTCTTTATAGCTAATATTAAATTCGTATATTATATCCCTACTAAAACCTTCATTCCTTCTTCTAGCTCTTTGAAGAGCGGATATTATAGCATGTGGTTCACCAGAGGTAGATTTGAGTAATATTGATGGTGCTTGTCGACTGCTATAATTATTACCGCTTGTTTTAGCCCATATCTTAGCCCATTCATCTTGTATTGTATGATGCGCTTGTACCAATCCATCATTTTTGGTATTCCGAAAACCTAGAGCACGATTCTTATTTGGACTCATTTTTTTATACAAGTCAACATCTTCAACAATATAACCTCCATTTTTAAGTTGACTCCTAGTGGACCTTTGCGGAAATGCAATACCAGCCCTTTCATTAATTAGCATGGAGCTGTTCAGAAGTTAATTCGCCATATTTCCCTCTTAAATATTCTAATCTGGATTCTCCCGTACCCTTAACCCCACCACTCTCCAAATTCGAGATCCTACTCTGAATACTCGCCTTTGAGGCATCATGGGCTTCTTGGAATTTCCCGCTATAGTTCGTTCCAGTTCTAACGACACTTCCATCTGGCAGTATTTCTACACCTTTAAAGAATGGGGATACGGAGTCCGCACCTTTTGCTAATGTATTTTCAATTATATAATACTAGTAATTTGTGTTAGCTTTAATTTATAGCATGCCTACCTATTAAAAAAGCACTTGTTGCCTTTCGTAGACAATCAAGTGCTTTAATTTCATATGTTTTATAAGTAACATTAATCCGTCACTATTCTTTTTTCAATAGTCCAACTAAAGCTAGTTAATTGGGGTATTTTACATATTTACTCGCTAATAATGCAATTCTATTTTTCAGAAAGTTCATTAACAAATTCTGTGAAACTAGAAGCTATTTTTCTAATAAATTTTGGTTCTAATTCTCCTTCATCATCTATATGGTATGTATGACAGTGATAAACACTACCTATATCGCTACCATGGATTGATATGCATATAATGTTATCAGCCGGGTCTTTCCCTATCGGAATAAATTTAGAGGGTAATTTATTCCCCTTGATATAATAATTTAAAGAATTTTGCAGATTATTTTCTGTTTCCTCTGATAGTGGAAAGAACATCATAATTGATGACGTAACCACATCATCTTTCGTACTAAATCTCCTTCTATTAGATTTACCACCATTATCCTTTAATAAAAAACTCTTATAATCATCTGGTAATTTTAATCCATTATTTTTTTCAAAACTCTCTATATCTTCTATTTTAATTTGTTTAAAAGTATATTCAAAACTAAGATTCATAATTCATCAACCTCCAACTCATTCATTTTCACTAAAATACAACGAATTTATTAAATTTGTAAAAGTACTACAAATATATTCAATCGCTTGTTCATCACTATCATAAAAAACTATTGTTGGTGAGTGTTTATCATTCCTAAAATCAAAGCATATTTTATTTCCAAATGGATCTGTAGCAAAGGGGATTATTCCCTTCGGGATGTATGGCGAGATAATATCATAAGCAATCGTTATACTAATATACTCATTTGTGTAGCTTAGTAAGCAATCAAAAACTCCTTCGCCACCATCTTCAAAGAAAAATATATTCGGTACTGGATGACCACCATTATACTTCATTACACACTCTTTGTAATCTTGAGGGAAAATCACATTGAATTTCTCTTCAATTTTTGAAATTATTTGTTCAGTAATAGGAGCATGCGTACGCTCCCACTTTACTCTTTCCATGAAAACAACTCCCTAATTCGATTTATTATGATTCTCTTTATTTTACCATTTCTTCCATCTCTCCCTCCACCTCTGTAAACTTCGATTTCAGCTCAGAATCTTTCATCGCTTTTTCAAACAAATCTTTATTACAGAAGGTAAATTACTCTGAATCACCGGATAAATATTTTGATTCAGGCAATGTTGTATCGAAATGAGTATTAAATATTGGATGCCCATTTTTATCATACGTAACTTTGTATTCTTTACCGTTACTTTTAGAAGCTATCGTATAAGTTGTCGTTCCATCCTCATTTACTTCCATTTTTTTATAGTTTTTTGGTTGGATAGGTTTTCTATTATACGCTGGTTGATTCCTTCCGGCTTCTTCCATTACTTTATCTACTTCCTTATCAAATTCCACTTTTGAAGGTTTCCCAGTCTCCTTAGCCACACTACCTTCCTTACTAACTCCTGAGCCACCACTACCCTTAGCAAGTTGATAAGCGTCATCCTTAGCTGCCGTACTTGCCTTTGAAAACTTTCCGGCTACTTCTCCAACAGTTGAAGATTCTATATAAGGAAACTTCATTCCTATTCCAGTATCCACCGTCCTAACTGCTACTGGAATAGGAGTATTTTTCATAGCATCTAGTGCATTCTTTAAAATCTTATTTTCCCTAGGCGATTGTACCATATTATTTCTACACTAAAACAAAAAAAGCACTTGTTGCCTGTAATTGACAATCAAGTACTTTAAGTTAATATATTTTTAAGTATCGCTAATTTTGTAAGTTTTGTAGTACAGTTTGACACCTTTTATATATCGTGGCAACTACTACGTTAAAACTTACGAGTTTGTACGAGTTCGTTAGTTTTATGTCCATCTCATGTGTTTATATTCACCACCATGTAAAATGTCATATCGCCTAAGCTCGTACTTCGTTTTCTATTCTATCATTGCACACAATACTCTATGATGGTACAACCATCATGAAGTATTTACTTTTTAACAGCTTATTCTTATTCTTTTTCTTTTTCTTTTTCTTTCCACTTCAAAAATAAATTCTTTTTCGTTTATTTGTCTTATGTGAATTCTTTAACTTCTAACCCTAATTGTCTATACCTTTCAGTACTAATTAACCCTCAAATTATAGATTTCCTGCTAACATTAAAAGGATCTACGTTATTTCCCTCTAACAACTCTTCAAATTTTTCTGTTCCGTATTTTACAAAACATTCATATTCCGACTGGGAAATAAAAAATGCTAACAAAATTTTACCATCTTGATCTTCACTTCCAGTACGTACATCACCATATTCTTCTGGAAAAGCAAATGGTTCAGTAAAGTAAACTGCACTTTTATTATATTTTTGAACAAATGATTTATCAATACTTTCAATACCACTAATTGCTGTTCCTCGTCCTATTTCTATTCCATTACCTATACAATAAAATAAAGCACTTGCAAGGATATACCCTGTACTATTAAATGCCCCATCAACTACCATTGAAATTTCAACATTATCCCCGACTATTTCTTCATATTTACTGAATCCAAGTGTATTAAAAACTAAACATTCTTCAAATACATTTTCATATTTTAAAATTTGTATACTTGGAAGCTCTTCATTATTTTTAAACACCTCTCGGTCTATTGGATCACCTAAATATTTACTATAATGGTCATAATAAAGTTCTCCGTAATTAATCATTCTTTTATCTCTCCTTTATATGTTCCTTCTATTCCTTCAAATTTATGACTTATATTACATTCATGACATTGAACCCTTAGTCGAGCATTATATTCATCCAATACTTCTTTTCGTGTTGATTTTACTTCACCTGTTTTCATACTTGCAACTCTTTCTGCCCAA
The DNA here is from genome assembly GCF_038005805.1 of Bacillus sp. FSL R9-9497. Taxonomy (NCBI): domain Bacteria; kingdom Bacillati; phylum Bacillota; class Bacilli; order Caryophanales; family Bacillaceae; genus Bacillus; species Bacillus sp. FSL R9-9497. The sequence continues at coordinate 3,187,344 of NZ_JBBOTY010000001.1, forward strand.
GTATCTGGATAATGATCTAAGTCATATCCAATTCTTTTTACTGGTCCATTTTTAGTATTAATGGTAATACTACCTGGAATGTCTTTTCCGCACGTAGGACAAATCATTTTTCCTGATGCATTTTTTGGTGCTTCACTTTCTGCTTTAACACGAGTACCTTTTCTAAAACTACTTCTCTTATACAAACTATCAGTTTTTTTTACTTTTGTACTACCTTTACCCGTACCCTTAACCCCACCACTCTCCAAATTCGAGATCCTACTCTGAATACTCGCCTTTGAGGCATCATGGGCTTCTTGGAATTTCCCGCTATAGTTCGTTCCAAATCTAGCGACACTTCCATCTGGCAGTATTTCTACACCTTTAAAGATTTGGGATACGGAGTCCACACCTTTTGCTAATGTATTTTCAATTATATAATAATAGTAATTTTCATTAGCCTGAATTCATAAAAAATAATTTCTAAAAATTTATAGCATGTCTATCTATTAAAAAAGCACTTGTTGCCTTTCGTAGACAATCAAGTGCTTTAAATTCATCTGTTTTTAAGCAGCATAAATTTGTAAGTTTTGTAGTAACAGTATGACACCTTTTATATGGTAACAAGTAATACATTAATACTTACGAGGTCATTATTATTATGTCCTTTCCATGTCTTTTCAATAAAATATCATCTCACCTAATTCTCACGCTTTTCTTTCTAATACAGTTGTAAAAATAAAAAATTCAATAGCCACTACGTTCTCCTAACGTTGCCATTGAATTCCTTTACTAAGCATGTACCTTTGTCAACGTGCAAGTAACCAACAAAATAGGCACATTTCTCAATTTATTTTCTATCTCTATTATCACCCCTCCCAAATCCAAAACATTTTTATTATTTCGAATTCAGGAGGTGAAAAGTTTAAATGCATTTGTAGTAACACATGGTGTTATTAAAATTGTACGTGGCCAAAAATAGCACATTCTAGGTGGTTATGCAATCTTGATATTAACTTATAAAAAAATCTTGATCGGATTCAAGGGTGAAGGCATACAACCTTAGGCCTATCTATAATATTTGATACACCTTTCTTGAAAAGGAATTCTATCATCAAGCAACACCTCTTCTTGCAGGATTTTTGTTATATTCTCTATTTTCCCAATGAATAATGCATAAAAGTCGCCCGAATTTGGATATAAAAACAGACCAAATCCCTTTGGTGACAGTATTTTGTTGGCCATCTTGATCTTATCGGGTAAAAATTCATAATTAAATGCTTCTAATCTCTCAAGTTCTTCTTGTGTTGCTAATTCAATTTGGTGGGCAAATTCGTAATCAAGAATAAAATTGACAATTTCTTGGTATTGCTCACCTTTATAGTCAACGTATAAAAACTGTTTCGTTGTCAATCCATATTTTAATAGGTCTTCATGTAAGTCATAACTTCCTTGTTCCTTCAAAAATGTTTCCAAATCCTTGCTATCAGGAAATATAATCTGCGCTATCCCTTGATCAGGCATCTTAGCTTCCTCCCTTTTATTGAAATAATTCTCCATGCTTGTTAGGAATATATTCCGGATAGTTTTCACGATAAAATTGATCAATCATCTGAAGTACGGGATCCCATTCAGGATATGACTCATGTTCCCCAAATACCATTCTAGCTTCTGAAGTATTCATCAGAAAATTATCGATTTGAGTAGGTACTGGCAACCCTAGTTGTTTCCTTACATGGATTAAAAATAATATTTCAAAAGGATAAAATCCGTATCTGAAATCACCAAATTCACCTAGCTGTCCGATTTCAGAAGCTAACGCAGAATGATACTGAGACATTATCGAAATTAGATATTCTATTTCTTCTAAGTCACGAGTCGACCAACGTCCTAACACTTCATCATATATATTTAGGTCTTCAGGGATTAAATCGCATCGCAGTTCAGCTTCTTTAAACTTATTTTTCACGACTAGATGCAATTTTTCATTTGTCCCCATGATGGTTTTATTTCTATACTGCGAGTATAGCTCTAGCAAAAACCAAATATGTCTATTCTCTTCATTAGCATCTATTAAATGTCCACCGAAGTGATGAACCATAAAATCATATAATATATTTTCTTCTTTCTCCCATCCATACATTGCAAAATGAACTAATGTGAGGACGACTTCTCTAAACGTATACCCCAAAATCATCTTTGGATATCTGATTTTATAAAGATCTTGTCCCATGCACTGGTAAAATAAGACTTTCTGCATGTTCTTTAATCCTTCTACATTGTTTCCACCGCTTATCAATACATCGTTTTTCCATAGTGACAAGTGATATGAGAAAATTTTGCTTAAATTTATTAGTAGGATGTGATCTTTCTCTGTTTCATTTTGCTCAACGATTTTCTCAATCTTTCTTCTACTGACATTATATTTATCTTTCACATCTTCAAATTTGATTCCATCCACAAAATTTTTGCTATATTTTTTAAAAGCCATTTCTAACTTTTTTTGGTTTATCATTGTATCCTCCCTATGAATTAATCTATTTTCTTATTCCAGTCCTTTACCTTTAACTCATCAACACCGAATCCAGTATCAGTATTCTTTATATCTGTTTCAACTCTAATAAAATCGAATTGTAGATCCGGACTCTCCAAATTCGAGATCCTATTCTGAATACTCGCCTTTGAGGCATCATGGGCTTCTTGGAATTTCCCGCTATAGTTCGTTCCAGTTCTAACGACACTTCCATCTGGCAGTATTTCTACACCTTTAAAGATTGGGGATATGGAGTCCGCACCTTTTGCTAATGTATTTCCAATTATATAATACCAGTAATTTGGGTTAGCCTTAATTCACAAAAATAATTTTTAAAATTTTATAGCATGCTTATCTATTAAAAAAGCACTTGTTGCCTTTCGTAGACAATCAAGTGCTTTAAATTTATATGTTTTTAAGTAGTATTTAATTTGTAAGTTTTTTAGTAACAGTTCGACAGCCTTTACATGTTGTGACAAATACTAGGTAAAACTTACAAGTTTATATAAATGCATTCTACTTGTATTTATTGCTTAATAAATATAGAATACACTATTTTATCCTTCCATTAACTTCTTCCTCATTTTATGTGTTTCTAAATCTGCTAATCTAACAGGAATAGGTAAACGACTTTCATTATTAATACAGTTCATAACAATTTCAGTACTTGTATCTAAATCAATCCAGTTCCCACAAGAAACAAAAATAGGTTTAACATTTTTGGTCGTTCTTAAAGTTCGACCATAGACTTCATTATTTATTACAATATCAGTGTAAGATCCTTTTAGATTCTCTGGCATAATAAAATCTACATCTCGAATTTTAAGATAACTTTTTGCTACACCAATGGTTGGTTTATTTAGCAGAAAGGAAGCATGAGTAGCAATACCCATGTGACGATAATGTAAATATCCATTACCATCAAAAATATATATATCTGGTTGCTTTGTTAGCTTTTTAACTGCCTCTATTATTAAAGGTAACTCTCTAAATGCAAGGAAACCTGGAATATACGGGATTGGTATTTCTCCATAACTGTATACTTTTTCGACAACTTCCTTTGTACCATAATCAATGATTACAATACAACATGTACCATACTTAGTTTTATTCACATTCCAATAAGCCAAATCTACCCCTGCGATAAATTGTATCTCTTCTATTTGAAAATTATTTTCTAATTTAATTCTAGGTGATAATTCACTTTGGATTTTTGAAAACTCTTGTATTAATTTCTTTTCATCAAAATTATTCATTATCATCACAATCAGCTAATCGGGTAATTAGTCTTAATTCCTCTTTTGTTGGAGCAACTTTTTGCCTAATTATATTCCCTTGTTTATCCCATTCAGTATATTTTAAACAAACGCCAAACTTAAACGTTCCTTCATATTTGAGTTCTTCGCTTTCATACCAAATTTTTCTTATACCTCTTGTTTGTCCTTTTATCATGTAATCTATAGATTTAACTTTCCCATTATGGTGAAATTTAACATAATTACCTTCTTTAAAACCATTCTTATAATAACAGTAATACGCTAGATTCCCATTTTCATATAACTCATAAGCTAATCCAGTAAAAGGTTTTCCACCTTCATCTTCTGGGTTATCCAGCACTTCATCGCTGTAAGAGGTAAACCATAGTTCCTCATCAAAATCTATACCCTGTTCTAATACATATTCTTTACTTAATACATCCATCTTATTTTCCAATTTTTCTCACCTCTAAACTAAATTCAAATCCTTCAGTAATAAAATTACAATGTGGACAGGTTGGCATCATCATACCAGCCGGTTTCAATTTCTTACCAGATCTTACGACGTGGGTAATAAAATCTGTTGGCTGTGCGTTGGGATTCGTAAGTAATGCCTGATTCAAGGAGTATACCTCTGCGTGGGAACCTGCTCCATACGTAAATTTATAACCATCTCTAACGCTACTAGGCATGTTCTCTATCCGATCCCTAATAATTGGGTGCAATGTAACTGGAATATCACCGTCAGTATTGTTAATTCCAAAATAATATTTTCCAGTATTTTTATCAAATGTTCCTGCAACCGCTGGACCCATTTCGTTTTGGGTTAGCCCTAATGTATTTAATCTTTCAACCTCTTTTTCTACAGCACCACGCAAATTAATTCTATGATTTAATTCTTGTGGAGTAAATCGACCATATTTATTACGCAAGTATTCTATTCTACTTAATTTTTCACTACTATTAGAAACTTCACCCGTACCCTTATTTAAAACCAAAAGCGATAATTGGGTTACCAATTATCGCTTACTAAGTCAAACCATTTGATGTACTATAAAGTAACAATTATTTTATTATCTATGATAGTTCTAAAATTGGTGTAATTTCTCATCATATTATTACCATATGCACTAACTGCTTTATTACCACACACCATACTTTCATAGTTATCTTTAAATTCTTTTTTTATTGACTCTTCCAAACTGTCATAGTATCTTTTGATAGCTTCCTCTGCCAATTCACGCGACCCGTGCGTTAATATAAAATTAATATCTACCATATAACCCTTTTGAGGATAAAAGCCCCTTTCAACAACCTCTTTTACAAAGTTGTTCAAATCATTCGTACACCTTTCTACAATTGGCATAAATACACTATTTAACCAATTAGTGAATTCGTTAACTGTCCGCTCCCACTCTTCCTCATTTGCTATGTTCCAATATAACTGACCGCTTGGTACATTGCACTGACGTGTATTAATATGAAATATTTTATCTTTAGATTTTAAAGGAAGAATTGCGCATTCACCATAAAATACTACATTTTTATCAGATATATTATTCCAACTTGTATAAAAGAGTACCTTATAAATGAAATTTTTATCTTTTTTACTCATCCAATGACCAGACTTAGAATATTTCCAGCCATTATCTAAATACTTTTCAGATATTAGATTACATACGCGCTCAAATGCTTTATTTGCTTTCATATTACATCTCCAATTCAAACTACCTAAGATTCATATTTTTTAAACTCAATCCTCAAATCTTGAGTATTCTTCCTAAAAACCTCCAATAATTTATTACAATTTTCAGTTGGTTTATATTTAAATCTTAAATCGAATATAAAGCCATCTACTAACTTAGCATCCGGATAAACACTATAGATTTGCCCACTTTCAATAAAAGATACATAGGCATTAATTTTATCTTGTAACAATGTTAAGTGCTGAAGTTCATTTTCCCAATCTAAATGATCTGCAATCATTAATGCTAACTTATTTTCACCCATACTCTTGCCAATTCCATCTATTTTATTTTTGTCTAATATTGACACTTATCTCTCACCTCATTTATTCATCAAAATAAGTTGTCCCTTCAGGACGAACAATTTGCGGTCTTGTTCCACTAGGCACTTCGTATCCCCCTGAAAAATCTCCCTTTCCTTCACCTACGACCTTTCCACCAGAATTCTTCAATTCAGGGAATCCCTTTTCTTGATTAGTAGTATAGGGAGCAGTAGCGGAACTTTTATATTCTTGTATAATAACATTCCCATATTCATCAGATGCAATTGCGGCAACTCTTACCTTAGTCCCTTCATGTGTAACAATGGTTATTTCTCGTTCAGCGTTTTCATATTGTTGTGAAAATAGATTAAAACTTTCATCAGAAAATTCTTGCCCCTGCTCTTTAAGTGATGCCCATTTTTCACTTGCTTCTTTCCACTCCAGTGGCTCTTTAGGCGCTTCACTATTCTTATATTTCCTTTCACAATATACATCATACTTAGATTGCAACTCAGCATCTTTAAATCTACCAGTATTATCAAGTAAATCAGAATTCCCTTTTCCACCTTCACCCGTACCCTTAGTAGCTTTTTTGAACCACTCTTCAAATTCAACCCATCAAAAACTATACCGTTTTCTTCTCAAGCCACTGGTTATTTTCTACAGGTACATCATAAGCCCCTGCTGGCCGCAGCCTTGAACCTAGATTTTCTCCAACTATTTTTTCGTTTGTATATGTCGTATCTACTTTTCCCGCCATATTCAACGACAAGTTTTCAATGATACTACCTACTAATTTAGTCGCATGTTGCGCGCTCTCTCTAAGAAAACTATCAACCTGCTTCAAACGAGATCCGCCTTCTTCCACCCCAACTTTGGAAGCACTTTTAAATGTAGTAGTACTATTACCTGATTTTAAACCTGTTGTTACATTTCCAAATACATGCAATCCTTTAGCTACAGGTGCTACATCTACCCCCCCAACACATCGCGTAACCAACGTGCATTTGTGTCAAGTTCCCGTTGTGTCAACAATCTTTTCCCATTACTGCACCGGAAACTTCCATTACACCAACACTCGCTGTAAAGGCAAATAATGCTGCACCAGCTAGTGGAAAGAACACTGTAGACCAGCTAACAATAGCATCGTGCTCAGTATTCCCTCATCACGCCAAACTTTCTTATGTTCATGTTGATCTTTGATTGAGTCATAGTTAAATGCACGGGTGTCTAATCTTCTCTTTTGATAGGTCTCATAGGACATGTTACTTTCCCGATTCTCTTTCTTATACGCCTCAAATTGAAATTATAATCTAATAACCTTTGGCTTGCACTCCTCAATAGCATAAATATAAAAAATGACTTTGGATTAATATCCCAAAGTCATTTTTAGTTCATATTCTCAAAATTTTTTTATTAAACTGGCCATTTTATAGAGTACAATTCATAATAAATTTAAGTATTTTTTTTAACTAATGCCCATATACCATATTTATTATAAAATACATGATCTTCTGGAAAATGCCTACACTCAGCATACCTTAAAATAAAACTCGGACTGTTCTCATCTATACTAAACGTAGAACCATTTTCTAATTTGGGCTGCTCAATAAGATTGTATAAGCAAAAAATCCGCATCAAATCTTGAGCATATTGTGTTGTTACTTGATTTTTAAAAGCAATAACATCTGGTAATCCAAAACAATGCATTCCACATGTGTAGTAAAAATCTGTTTCTTCTACTACTGTTACAAAAGCCTGAAATAAATCTACTGTATCATTTGTATTATATATATTAGCCCACTCTTCAATTGTATTTGCAGTACCTGATGATTCAACTTTAACCCCAAGTCCACCAGCCTTTAAAAGTACATTCGCAACTTCAAGTATCTTTACTACTTTATCAATAGATCCGCCTTCTCCAACTAAATATACAGTTAAGAAATGGTTTTTAATACAATCAAGTTGCTCTTCTGTAAATTTACCATTCCCTGCAATCTCGAAAGCTTCCGCCAAATGTTCATCATACCCATAAATCTCGGCTTCAAAAAATCCTATTGGTTCACCAAGCTTACCAATACTATTTCCTGCAAAAATATATCCTTCACTTTGTCTTGCCACTGATTCAACAATTTCACTTCTGTTTTTCCATAACCCTGGTATACACAAAATTATTTTTGAGCCTTCCATAGTAACCCTTCCTCATCATTAGTTATTTTCTATCAACTTCTTTTAGCTCGCTAAGAATTTCATTAGCAACGCCCTCGAATCTTTTAGGATCGTCAGAAATAATTTCATTAAGCAAATTGATTACTGTTAGTTTTATATCATTATTCATTCCTACAAGAATTTTAGCATACTCACTTCTATATAAATCATTATTTAAAATTCTTATGTTTAGTAGCATTGCCCACTCTTTTGCATTCTCAACCATTTTTGGTAAAGCTTTAGGCATCTCTGTTAGATATTTTTCCATTTCAAAATCTTCAATAAAATGAACTAGACCAAACATAACTTCTTCCTCTTGTGTTTCATCCTCAAATACTATACACAACTCTTTAATAAGCTTCTCATCATCATAATCTGCTAAGTTTTCTAATACACTGTCAAACTCTTCACATTCCGATTGATTTTTTAAAAATCTACAACTATATAATCTCTTGATCTCAGATTTGCTGTCCATATAAACTTCTCCTTTTAAAAGAATTAATAAAATTGTAACTGCTCAGCTATATATTTCATTTACAAGTTTGGTAAAAGATACTCATTTTTCATCATATAGATTTCTGCCATGAAGATAAAAATGGACATACACTTCGCTGTCTTTCTATGTTTTAAAACTTTACGCGTGGCAGAAATAGACCCTAACCGCTTCTATGTATGGCCAGTCCCTCTCGACCATTTAAAAAAATACTTTTCAATCGATTTTTTATAGAGTGGCTGAGTAGTTACATAAAATTAAATATTATTGAAATACATAAGACAAATAAAATTGAAAACTAAAATGTTCCTACTATTAGACTAGTATAGTAAATCATCATTCTTTCTTTAATTCTTTTTTATAATAATCCTCTCTTGCTTGTCTAGCATACTCTCTCAAATTTGGGAGCATCTCTTTATATACATTATCTTCCATGTGTATTTTTCTCAAATTCAACAAATCAAAAACAAGAGCATCACGCGACTCTAAAGAATAGTAGTATGCTTTAGAGTCATTAGTCATCTTTCGACCGTATGTCTCAGTCCTTCTATGTCTTCCACCTGTTTTCGGTTGTTCTACATTCATTGCCATACCGTCATTTTTAGCTTTTTTAGAATCCCATTCCAGTTTTCTTACTAAGAATTCTTTTGAAAGCACGTGATGGGGTATAATGTCATCACTAGGTGATCCTGCTTTAATTAGATCTTTATACGTTCCTATGTCCCCTTCATTTGGTAAAAGTTTTTTTGAATCTACATTTTTTACAGTATTACCCGTACCGTTAGAAACTTCATCGACTTTCCTTTCGAACTTGCTAATTAGATTTCCAAGCTTTTCCGTATCAACTTGGAGGGACCTCAATCCGAATAAATCAACCGTTTGACTAATCCTAACCTTAACAGGAATTGGAACATTCTGATATTCCTTTTTCCACCGTTAAGCCGTGCTCATTCCGTCATAAACAGGGAGCTTGTATTTAACTTCATAAATACCTAGAATATCCGGATGTGGCGTTTTTGTTACACCTTGATTAATATTCTTTATCGGATCACCGAAGTTGTCTAAAATGTACTATTCAAAGTTTTCAAGGTTGTGTCCACCTTTTATACCTATAGTCGGTTTTGCTTTAAAACCTTTTACTTCAATTAAATGCTTATCATAACCAGTCTTAAAATTCACTTTAATTTTCGGATTAACTTTAGGAACTTCACCCGTCCCCTATGTTGTACTTTTAAATAATTCGGGGAAAAAGAAGAGGCTTTCTCTAGGTCGTTAGACCATAAAGAAAGCCCCGTTTAAATTAAAGAGATTAACCAACTATTAACTAATTCCAATCAATAAAATCCTATCATTAGTTTTCAGGAATATATAAATTATCCACAAATCCAGAGAAACTTTTAGAAATTAGTCGGATGTATTCCTCTCTTAACTCGTTATCTTCTTCAAAGTAATCCATATCACAATGATATACACTACCTCTATCTTTCCCATCAATTGATAAACAAATCAAACTCCCCGCGGGGTCAATTCCAATTGGAAGAAAATTACCTGGTACCACTTGCATCAAATTATAACTTCTTAATTTCTCTTCTAGATTTATTTCATTTTCTATTGATAGAGGAAAAAACATTGAAACAGACGATGTTATTACGCCTTTCTTAGTTGTATCATTAGTTTTAAATCTTCGTTGCTCAGTTTTCCCTCCATTTTTAGACAGCAAAAATTGTTTATAATCATCAGGTAACAATATACCATACTTATTTTCGAAATCTTCGATATCTTCAATGCCAATAGGGGTAAAAGTATATTCAAAATCTAAATTCCTCATACAATTAACCTTCTTTCCTGTTCATTTTTTTCTCAATCAGAGTATAATCTCTCAATCAATTCAGAAAAAGAGTCGCATATTAATTTAATTTTATCCTCATTCACTGATTCCTGATCATAGAAAACTACTGACGGAGAATCTTTAGTATCACAGTAATTAAAACAAATAAGTCCCCCAAATGGGTCTCTTGCAAATGGAATAATACCTTCCGGAAGTGAAGTTAATTCATAAACAACTTCTATATTTGCATCTTTGTTTGTAAAACTTAATAGACAATCAAAGACTGCTCCACCCTCATCATCATTAATATCATAAATATTAGGCTCAGGATAACCACCGTTATTTTTTTTTATGCATTCACGGTAGTCATCTGGAAATCTGACACCAAATGAATTCTCCACAGCAATAATTACTTGCTCATCTATCGCTCCATCCGTAAATAGCCAAGTTACTCGGCTCATTTTATCATCTCCAAAATAATTTTCTTCAATTTACCTGTTCTACCGTCATCTCCACCACCCCAAATTGCTCTACCACCTGTATGACCCGCAACCTGATGTTCATAGTAATCAACAAGTTGCATTTTACCAGTCTCTTGATGATGATGCCATGTGACTGATTTTGGCTTCTTACCTAATTTGAATAACTCAATATCTGTTTGGCTGAATTGTTTTGCTAAGTTTGGATCTTTCATTATATCGTCATATAATTTTTGTGAGAGATATTTAAACTGCACTGAGTCAGGCTCTAAATGATATGACTCTGATAAAGATGTTTCATATTTTGAATTAAAAATTGGGTAACCATCTTTATCATATTTAACTTTATAAGTTTCCCCATTTTTCTTAGATGTAAATGTATAAGTAGTAATTCCTGTAGAATCATCTACTACTTTTTCTTCAAAATCTCTTGGTTTATTAGGTTTTCTACTATAAGGAGGTAAATCTCTAGCTGCTTTTGTCATAGCTTCTTCATATTCTGCAGTTCTTTCATTAGTCGGTTTAATTTTTTTAGTTTGAGTACCTTCACCCGTCCCCTTAACCCCACCAATCTCCAAATTCGAGATCCTACTCTGAATACTCGCCTTAGAGGCATCATGGGCTTCTTGGAATTTCCCGCTATAGTTCGTTCCAGATCTAGCGACACTTCCATCTGGCAGTATTTCTACCCCTTTAACGAATGGGGTTACGGAGTCCACACCTTTTGCTACTAGACCTTTAATGAAATAGTCCGCATCATTAATCTTATCTACGGTTTTCCAGCCTTGTATTTTTAAATTTTTTAATAGATTATTTTCCTTAAGCGATTGTACCACATTTTTACCCAAATTTGGATTAAAACCAGGCATTCCTTCTTTGAATTTTAATAATTTCGCTAAATTAGCTAATTCACTCGTGCCTTTGAATGCTTTTACTCCTTTTCCTACCGCTCCCACAACTGGGATTGCATCTAATCCGCCAAAAATGATGTTTCCTACACGCTCTTCTTGGCTCAATTTCCGGTGTGTTCCCCAGTCTTCTCCGTCGATACCGCTTTTTATTTGTACAGCGCCGTATACAACTGCCGCAGCGGCCCCGAGTGGTGGACAAAGGATTGTTGTGATGATGATCCCTACGCCTATTCCTATATCTCGCACCATTTCTAGTTTTTTCTGTTCATCTTCTATCGATTTGTATTCAAATCCTCGTGTGGATGGGACTACTTTCTTGTATTCTTCATAATTTAATTTTGCATCTGGATTTTGTTTTTTTAGTTCTTTGTATTCTGCCCTAAGTACGTTATCAAATGCAGGAGAATCTCTAAAAATATCTTCTACTGTTATTTTATCTTTCTTCTTCTGTATTGTTTGTGGTACACTTCCGTATCCCGCGTGCGCACCTGGTAATACTGTCGTTGTTGTAGAGCCAATTCGGTTATTTGTTTCAAAACTGAGAATAGATGTATCTCTCATTTTTTGAGCGAATTTATCCATTTCTACTAAAAAAGGTTTATCTATATGTTCAGAGACTAATCGACCTGCTTCTCCGCAATATTTTTGTAATGTCGAATAGCTATCAAGTAATTCCCCGATTTTTTGCGATTGATCTTTAGGATTAAAATGTATACTACCATCCGAGTCTAAATCTCGTATTCTTCCATCAATTCTTTTTAATGATTCATTTGCTTCCCGTAATTTCATGAGTGCATCTTTTGTAATTCGATTCATACCATCCCCCATGTTTTGCCATGGTTCAGGTCTATATTTCACATCCATCTCGTTTTCATCCCCCCAGCCGTATGGTGATTTCTACAACTTACTTAATATTTCACGTAATTGTTCGTCCTTTTCAAGCATTTCTACACATACATTTCCTACAACTGTCGCTGACCTAGAATAGTGTTCAGCCAATTCTAGTGTTTTGTGTAATATATCAGGATATTTTTCAATTACTCTCATCGCTTCACCTTTTTGATAAAAATCACAGCTTAATAAACTCTCAATATTCGTTCCAATGACGTCTACATGGATTTTATATATATTTTCTAACTTCATTACTATATCAAGTAGTTCTTGAAAATTAACTAATACTTCTTCTCCACCACCAGAACCACTATCTCCCATTGATACTTGCATTATTGAATACCTCCTAACGAGAATTGTCTCGGGTCAATTAACTTTTTATATGGCATTTTTAACACGTCATACAATTTCTTATTAACCGCATAGAGGCTCACCCAGTCATATCGATTACGATCTACATCTATTTGAACGAAATCTTCTCCTTCAGTGAAATATAAGAAACATTCCCATTTTCCTCCTCTATTACTTCGAGGCCTCGTATACGTTTCTATCGCTATAACGTCTTTATTTGATAAATCTTTTTCCTCAAATGTTTGTTGTTCTGCCTCTGTCATTCTCTTTGAGAAAAATGTATCTTCTATTTCCCTCGGTTCTCTCAATAAGAAAGGAATGCGTGTTAATAATGAAAAATATACGTCCGGTTTTGGTATGTAGTCGATCTCGTATTTTTTATTTGGCTCTATTTCCGTTAATACAGCCACTCGATCTTTATCCTCTTTTAAAAAGCCAATTAATACATTATTCATTCTCGTGTATTCATGACAATTTTCATATTCCTTTAATAGTTCAATTATTTGAAAAGCTGCAGGGGTAATTCCATTTTCACTTGTAAGTAGGCCTTTTTCTTTTAAACTCGTAGTTGCTTTCGTGACACATTCTGCATCAAGTAAAATAATTGCGTCACGGTTTGGCAATCCAAATATATCGGTAACCCCAGCTGCACCTGCGAGAACATATAATTCAGCAGGTGCAAAACTCATTTCTTTCCCCATTCTTTTATCCCTCGTTTCTCCATCACAGTTGTTTTATCGCCCTTACTTCCGATTTATCTCCGTACGTTTGAATGCTTTTATCTAACTCTTTCAAAGCTTTCGTATGTCCTTCAAATGCCTCTACCATTTCTGAATTATATTGAATGATCAAATCAAGATAACTTAAAAATGCATCTCTCGTTTTTCCATTCCATTTCGCACCTGTGATATATGCTTTTAAGTCTTTCGCTTGGTTTAAAGAATCCTTCATACCATTTTCAATGTTTTGTGCGTAAGAAATGGCACTTGCAGTGTTACTTCCTATAATTTCAACCTCTTTACCACTCATGTTGGTTCCCTCCATTCTTTGTATGCTTAATGGATAAAGTTTTCAAATTCCTTTTTCTTTTCTTCAAAAGCCTTGGTCGCTGCGGCGTATGCTGACGCTTTCTCCGATTCTGCTTTCGCTTTATATTCCAAATACTTTGCATAAGCTGTACTTTTTGCAGATCCAATATCGCTTAATGCACTTTTAAAATAGGATAATACTGTATTTAAGTCTTCATCCTTTTCATGACGTTTTTGTTCAAATTCAACTGCCGGAATTTTATTAGCTTCTAAGCCATTACTTTTACTCTCATACTCTCTCTTTGCTGATTCAGCCTCTTGAATGAATTGCTTTAACTCTCTTTCTTTATCTTTTAAATAATCATGTAAATCATCATACCGATCTCGTTTCCTCGCACTTTCTGTAAAACCAGACGCATTTAAAAAAGCATTGTACAATTCATCTAACATCTTTCTCCCCCTTTAGCACAATAACTATGTAGTTAAATTCGTATATTTAAACATGAATATTCATTACATTAAGAATTAACAAATAATTATTTTTACATATTGCTATTTTATCAAAGGGATTTTAACATTTCCATATTTTATGAATGGCTTTCGCATTTTTCTTCAATAAAGTGAAACTTTAATCAATATGACTATGTATTTATGTGCAGAAATAATAAAAAACACTGCCAGGCGCAGTGTTTTTTATTACTACCTTTTATCCAATTCATTCGTATTAAATCCTTGCTTGAGAGTAAGACCAGTTCTTTCTTATTTCATCAACAACTATTTCTGGATAATCCCAATGAAGCGTACGAGTAGGCTCCCTGATTCGTTATACTATTCCTTAGGCTGTTTTATTTCTATATTCATTCCAATATTTTGGCTCAGTCGCGCTTAAAAGAACAATAGAAAAAGGATCTGATATGAATATCAGATCCTTAACTTTAATTTCTTAATACATACATCTTTTTACACGATAACTGGTTCATACGTGCTCAAATTATCATACTCAGTTTTTACAATACTAGGCGGAAGGTTAACACATCCTCAGATTCACCTTTTCTTGTAGCAGTGCATAATGTTTAATAAAATTAAAGCATATTTTTACTTACCAGACTTAATTTTTTCGTTATATTCTTCTAAAGTTAACCCTTTTTCTTTTAGATAAACAGCAACTTCTTTCCCTACATAACGATAGTGCCATGGCTCATACTTAATGCCAGTAATATTCTCTTTATCTTTTGGATAGCGGAGAGTAAATCCATATTCTGCAGCATTCTTATCTAACCATTTGAATGCATCGGTAGTTTCAAATTTTGCATTTAAATCTTCTACAGTATTCTGCCATTCAACTGAAATAATGTCTAACGCTAATCCAGTATGATGTTCACTTGCACCAGGATACTGAAGATATTCCAATGCCTTAGCACTAGCCTCTTTATCCGACAAGCCTTGAGATTTATAGCTTTTAACTGAAGCATCATAATAAGTTTGTTGTAATTTTATAGCTCGATAACCTGATCTTAAATAAAGATTGATTCCCTCTTTTTTTGCAGCTGCTACCATATCCTGATAGGAAGTTGCAATTCTACTATCTATTTTCATATTTGGCTTCGCATTTTGGGTGATACTTGTTAATTCGATTCCTAGTTCCTTTGATAACATATGCTCTCTATTTACAAGGATAATTCTCCAATCATTAACATCAGAGATAGGTAAAACATCTTTTTTCTTCGCATGTATTTCATTTTTATTTTTATCGTTATTATTAGTAGTTGCCTGAGATGTTTGCTTTCCACTACAAGCAGCAAGACTCCATCCCATTGCTAATACCAATGCTAAAATTATAAATTTTTTAATTGTATCTCATTCCCTTTTTGTTTATTAGTCTTTATACCAATTTCCCAACACGTCTCTAGGAATCTCCTTGAAATCCTTCAAAGAAACGGGGCCGACAAATTTTTTAATTCCATGTTTTTTAGAATTTTCATCCGAATAATCTTTTAAAAATTGAATTTTAAATTGTTTCTTACCATCAGCATAGTCGGTTACTGTCGGTACGATTGCCGCTTGTCGTATACCAAAAGTTTTATCTTCATACTTAACAAATTGTACATAAGATAATCCTCCAACCAATGTTTCTAGTTTTTCTTGCGCAGAAATAAGATTTCCAAGAGAATAATAGATTAGCGTTTCATGTCCATCTTTATTTTGTTTCCACTCAATTGGTTGAATTACATGTGGATGATTTCCAATTACTACATCTACACCTAAATCTGTTAAATATTGAGCAACTTCTTTTTGTTGCTTTGAAGGTGTTGAGGTATATTCTACTCCCCAATGCACCATAACAATCACCATATCAGAGCTACTCTTCGCCTTTTCCACATCATTTTGTATCGCTTTTTTATCAATTAAATTTAAAGCCCAAGACTTATCAGCTGGAATTTTAATTCCATTCGTACCATATGTATAATTTAGTAACGCAAAACGAATACCATTTTTTGTAATCGTTTTTATTTCATTACGCTCGTTTTGACCCTCATTAATACCTACCGGGATAACATCCGGATATTTCTTCCAGTATTCTCTTGTATTCGCAACACCTTTAATACCCATATCCATAGCGTGATTTGTCGCTTGCGTCACTATATTGAATCCAGTGTCCACTAAAGATTGGCCTACTTCTTCAGGTGTATTGAAAGTCGGATATCCCTGTACTTTTAAATTATTTCCGGCAATCGGAGTCTCCTGGTTCACTATAGCAAGATCGCTTGATTTAACAGCTTTTTTGATATTTTCATAAATATAATTATAATCATATGAACCGTCTTTTTGTTTGCCATCTTTAATTACTGCGTCATGATATAAATTATCACCCGTTGCTATTAAATTCACAACCGATTGTATTTTTTTATCTTCAGTAAAATTAGGAGACTGTTGGATAGGACTTTTCTCTACCCAATTTGGTGCTTTTAATGATGTATCTATATTGGATTCAGCCGGTGGTAATGAAGCTTTAGATGTCTTAACATCTGTATTACCACAAGCGGTTAAAAGCACTAAAAAAATAAGACATACTAAAAAAAACTTTTTACTTCTCTGTAAAGTATCTAACATGTGATCCTCTTTTCTGTTTTATTCCTTATAACCAGTTCTAACAAATCATTCTTTACAACAACGTATTTTGGTTTTACCCTTAATTATGGAAGGACACTCTGTTACACCTGCTTCGGAATATACTAATAATTGTTTTCCGCTTTCTAGCAATCTATCGATTCCATCAGAAATGATAGATTGCTAGAAAGACATAATCCATCAGGATGTCGACTAGTTTGATATACCTGTTCCAATTGCAGTAACTCGTTTAATATTTAAACAAGATGGGAGAATCGTTCATATAGCCTCTTCTCTCGCTTTATGTTTAAGGTGCCTCCCAAAAAAGGGATCGTTGCTGTAACCCTTTACATAGTGCGAAATTTTTGCAACTAATTTCTTTCATTCAAGCGACAAACATTATACCGATAACAATAAGTAAGACCCAAGAACTTATTTTACCAATATACGAAAAAAGTAGCAATCTTTTGCCCCATATAAAGAAGCCAATTAGGAGAAATGAACGAGAGATTCATTCTATTCAATTCCTTCATTGATTAATAAAAAAACAAGCCACCCAACTATTGGATGGCTCTATACTATAAAGAGAATTTGTTATTGGATTACTTCAATTTCCCTTCAAAAACAATCTTCCTACCGCACGGCTCAACTACTGTTTTGCCGTCTTTCTTTACTTCATGAAAGATTGGCTCTTCCATACGACGAGACGGAGCGTAGCCTTCTTGTTCCATACGTACTAAGCAGTCTGTAATTGTTTCATTTTCAAGTACTTCAAATTTCTTTTTATTAGGTTGTTTTGTCATGCCCTAACCTACTTTCTATTTTTCTTGATGCAAATTGATTTTTCATGTAGACCATATATAACATTGCGAGAATTCCCATTATAATCATAACCGCAATAAAAAAGCTTGTATACTGTATTTTTTCTATAAATACGCCGCCTAATACAGGTCCCATAATACTTCCTAAACTAAAAGCGATTCCGGATAATATATTACCTGCCGGTAGTAAATGTCTCGGTAATAAATCAGTCATAAATCCAAGCCCTAAAGAGAAGCACGATCCAATAACCATACCCGCTAAAAGCATGCAGGCAAAGACGATCCAGTAATATTGATCAAATACGGCGGCAAGTAGAAAAATGCCCGTACTTATGCTAAACGTCCACGTTAATATACGGTCCCTTCCGTATTTATCACTCAATATACCGAGCGGAATTTGTGTAATAATACCCCCAACTGCAAATGCTGGTAATAAGAAGGATACATCTGAAACAGACCACCCTTTACGAAGTGCGTATACTGGTAAGTTACTGTTTAACATTGCTTCAAGTACGCCATATGCAAGTGGTCCTAGCAGTGCAATCCATCCTAATCCAACAACTTGTTTATAACGAGAAAATGATGATTCACTCTTTGCTTCTCTTTCATCTTGCGCTGGGAATGCATTTTTTGTTGGAAGTAGTAAAAGCCAACCTATTAGACAAAGTATAGTAGATATAATAAATGGTGTTGCAAGACCGTACTGCACAGTGCTTGCTAAATACGGACCAACGGCAAAACCAATTCCGAAGAATACACCGTATATCGATACTTGTCTCCCTATTTTACTTGGGTCTGATGTTGTCGTGATCCATGTTTGTGTTCCGACATGAAGCATATGATCTCCAACTCCAACTAGAAATCTAAGGATAAACCATACCCAAAATGAAAATGTTTGTGTAAAAAAGAATAATGAAATAATAACGAGAAACCCACCTATAACAATAATCGGCTTCATTCCAAACCTTTGCATCGGTTTTTCAAGAAACGGCGAAATAACTAATATCCCAATGTACAATGCCGTCGCATGAATACCATTAATACTTGAACTAACCCCTTCTTGTTCAAAAATCATTGCAATGGCAGGTAAGAGCATTCCTTGTGACAAACCCGAGATTGCTACAATCCCAACCATAATCCAAAAAGTAAAACGCATTGACATCCTCTGTCCCTCTCCTTCTCACGCTTCCACTTTTCATTATAAACTGTTTTTTCAAATGCGTGTACGAATATTCGCAATAAAAAAGAAGCTAAAAGAATGAACCTTTTAGCTTCTTATCCTTCCCAAACTTGTGCTTTCACGTTGTTATGAAATTGCTTGAAATATGGATGTTTATAAAAAGCAGTTTCATATAAATAATGATGCGAATGAACAATTGGTGGCTGTTGTATTTGTAACGGAACTACAGCTGGTGAAACTTGCATATACAGCGGAGCTATCATCATTTTTGTATACACATGATGATTATATGGAGAATGCACAATTAAGAACGGATGATGCATTGATAATCTCCCCTTTTACCTACAATGTTATAGTATATGCAATACCTTTCATTTCGGGGATTATTTCTGTTCTAACCAATTCTCTACATGTTTTATAAATACATCTAAACAATCAATAAACGGCGAGTGTCCGCAATCTTCTAATACCTTCAACTCTGCATTTGGCAAATGTTTCGCTAATTCCTCACCGACTACTTGCGGTACGACATAATCTCTATCACCTTGTATGACGAGTGTTGGCGCTTTAATACGATGAATTTGTTTACTTCCCTCTACAACCCCATTATGTTCATCTGAAATATTAAATGTAATGAGCGCATAATTCACATCTACGAAATTACGTTGCGTTAACATATCATCTAAATACTTTTCATAACGATCCGGTTCAGGTTGATTATGTGTATATATTAATAGATTCCATACTGTACGGTAATATAGTTTGTTCATATTTTTTATCGCATCTAATACTGGAGCGATTTGTACTGGATCTTGCGCAATTTCTTCTTTCGTCTTTACTAAACTTGATACAATCGGCTGCCCATTCGTATCTTTTTTAAAGATTGGGTATCCTTTCATTCCTACTGATTCTACTAAAATTAACTTTTCTACAAAAGTTGGGTGATTCGCTGTAAATTGCATCGCAACGCCACCACCCATTGACCAGCCCATTAATGAAAATTTCTCTAGCTTTAACTCGTCAATAAATAATTTTACATCGTCTGCAAAGTCTTGTAATGAATCTATCGACTGATTATACGTTGATTGTCCAAACCCTCTTAAATCAAGAGCGTAAATATGGTATTGATCTTGCAACTTTTCAATAACTAAATCCCAATGTTGTGACGATGTCATGTTCCCGTGAATGAGTACAAGAATATCTGTATTTCGCCTTCCAACTTCCTGATATGCAATCGTTTCTCCGTTCGATAGTGAAACAAACTCCATTGTTGCAGGCTTAATCATCACAAGTTCCCCCATTCTATTTAATAGAAAGAAAATTCTTTACTTAATTAAAGAATAGCACGTAGAATATACGTTCGCAACATAAAACCTATAAGAATTTTTTACATAAATCAATATGTCTATTACTAGACAATTATTATAAAAAAGTATATAGTTAGCTAGGTAACTAATTTGAAAGGATCAAAATACATGGACGAAAAACAACATTTTTTTCACATCGTCAGCCAGACTTCTCGGAAGTTTACGAAGAAATTTAATGAACGTGTATCTCCAACAGGGTTATTTAGTGCGCAATGGGCTGTTATTTTCCGCATTAATCAAACTGGTTCTTGTACGCAAACAGAATTGTGCCAGTATTTAAATGTTGAATCACCAACGATGACTCGTACGTTAACACGTATGGAAACGATGGGATGGATTATTCGTACAGAAGGTAAAGATCGCCGCGAGAAGCTCATTTCTTTATCCGAAACAGCGATAAAGATGATTCCAGTATGGCAAGAAGAAGTTGATACTTTCGAAGAAAAAACGCTAGAAGGTATTAATGAAGATGATTTACATCAAGCATTTCAAGTGTTACAACAAATTATTAAAAATTTAGATTAAATTGGAGGGATGACGATGCAAAGTGAGAAACTTTGGACGAAGGATTTCCTCGGAACTTGTTTTAGTAGTCTATTTCTCTTCTTAACATTTTACATGCTTATGACTACTCTGCCTGTCTATGTTATAGACGGCCTAAAAGGAAAGCCTGAGGAAATTGGTTTAGTTGCAACTGTGTTTCTTATTTCTTCTGTTTTATGTAGACCATTCACAGGAAAATGGCTCGATGATTTAGGAAGAAAGAAAATATTATTTATTTCACTTTCATTATTTTTAGCCGCTACTGTTATGTATTTCGGTGCGCAAAGTTTATTCTTATTACTTGCCCTTCGCTTCTTGCACGGTATTGGGTTCGGGATGGCAACGACAGCTACTGGTACGATTGTAACTGATGTTGCGCCAGCTCATCGACGAGGCGAAGCGCTTGCATATTTCGGCGTATTTATGAGTCTGCCGATGGTAATTGGTCCTTTTTTAGGTTTAACAATTATTTCTCATTTTTCGTTTACTGTATTATTTATCGTTTGTTCCGTATTTTCATTACTTGCATTTTTATTAGGACTACTTGTAGATATTCCGCACGAAGCACCTGTTAGCAAACAAAAACGTGAAAAAATGAAATGGAAAGACTTAATCGAACCATCTTCTATTCCGATTGCACTTACAGGATTTGTTTTAGCCTTTTCTTATAGTGGTATTTTATCCTTTATTCCTATTTATGCGAAAGAACTCGGTTTAAGTGAAATTGCAAGTTACTTCTTTATTTTATACGCACTTGTTGTTGTCATTTCTCGTCCATTTACAGGAAAGATTTTTGATCGCTTCGGTGAAAATGTACTCGTTTACCCTGCTATCATTATTTTCACAATCGGAATGTTCATATTAAGCCAAGCACAAACTTCATTTTGGTTCCTTGGCGCAGGTATGCTAATCGGTTTAGGTTACGGGACATTAATTCCGAGTTTCCAAACGATTGCGATTTCTGCCGCTCCAAACCATAGACGTGGTTCTGCGACAGCTACGTATTTCTCATTCTTTGATAGTGGTATTGGTTTTGGTTCTTTCATTTTAGGTATTGTCGCAGCGAAATCCAGTTATCATAATATGTATTTTATCGCAGCTATTATCGTTGCGTTCACTTTACTTTTATATTATGGATTACACGGACGAAAACAAAAATTCAAGAAACAACCTACAGACGAAAAAATTTCCGCTTAACGTTAATAAGGAAAGTAAACTTCCCCGTTTACTTTCCTTATTTTGTATTTCTTTCAAGACGAGCGTATACTTATAGTAGAAATAAAAAGGAGGGCCATATATGAAACTAAAAAAATCTCCCCTACTCTTACTTATACTAACATTCATATTTGTAATTACAGGGCTTGGGTTTACTTACTTCAAACAAAATAAAACGACCCCATCAAAACATAATGTGACAAAAGAAAACTGGTTAAATGACCCTTACTTACGTTGGTCGTACACACACATGAAAGAATTCACTTTAGTTAATGACGTAAAAAACAATCCTGACCAAATTGCTCACTTCCCTTCCGCATTGCAAAACTTAGACGATTTTGCTGTGGAGCGTAGATTTGGAAATACAACTCCTCTAAAAAAACTTTTAGATGATAACAAAACAGATGCTTTTGTCGTTGTACATAATGGACAACTTGTTTACGAACGATATTTCAATGGGTATAAACAGAATGAACCTCATGGTATGGCATCATTAGCAAAAGTCTTTACCGGGGCAATTATACAATCTCTCGCTGAAGAGAATCGTATCGATTTAGAGAAAACAGCTGACACTTACATAAAAGAATTAAAAAACACACCGTTCGGTAATGCCACACTTCAGCAATTAATGGACATGCAAGTGTCAGCAGAATACCCGACCCACGGATATGAGCAGCCTGGGCTAGAAAATCAAGATGCACAATTATATTTAGCTAGCAATATTTTACCCCGCGGCAAAAATTACGACGGTCCGATGAAAATTTATGATATGTTACGAGAAGCCGAAGAAACGGCACCGCCTGGTTCTGCCTTTTCTTACAATAACGGATCAACAGAAACGCTCGCTTGGATTATTAGAACTATTACTGGTAAATCACTAGCTGAAAATGTAAGCGAACGAATTTGGTCTCAAATTGGTATGGAAGAAAACGCGTATTACGTTACAGATGAAACAAAAGTAGAACAAGCTAGTGCTGGATTAAATGCAACTGCTAGAGATATGGCGAGATTCGGGCAATTACTATTAAACAACGGGGAATATAACGGAAAACAAATTCTCCCTTCTTCTATTACTAAAGATATAAAAAATGTCCAAGAAGGTGAACTTGCAATTGCCCCTGGAGCTTCCATTTCTTATCATAATCAATGGTGGATTCCGCACAATGAACAAGGTGCTTTCGAAGTGTTAGGTAGTTACGGACAAACACTTTACATCGATCCGAAAACAAATATGGTAATCGTTCATTTCTCTTCTAACGCAACGCCAAGTAATGAAATACATTCGGTTTACTCAAATATGTATATTGATATTGCACATCATTTAGAAAAGCTTCCACAGTAGTGGAAGCTTTTTCATTACAGTACATTATTTACACTACTATACCAATTATCTTTTCGTTATTAGAAAAGATTGAAAAAACAATTACCTAAAATACACCTATCGAAAATTTTATAAGCAGTTTACAATTTTAATTGAGCGTTTAACTTATACATCCACATCTTTTGGAGAATGTATTAAAACACTTCCCTTACAAAGATTGTCTGTTCATATTGGTCGAAAATTTCTTCTATAGATGAAAATAAAGTTTCTTCCGGGATGATGAACTTTATTTTTTGACCATTTTTTAACATGAAGGAAATCGTTCCATTATCATTAAAACCTGTATGAAACGTTCCTCGTTTATTTAATAGTACCTCTTCAATTATATTTATTTCAATTGAAAAGTTATTCTTTAATTGCAAGAGTTCATGTACATCGCCAGTATGTATTTTTACATCTATTTCAGTTTCTAAGTTTAATTGTTTTTTCTCAATTTTTTTGAACCAAAACAAAAACAATAGCTCTGAAATACCAGGTAATTGTTTTTTATAAGCATGTCGGCTATGAAACTGTCCGCCAATCTTTATAAAATATATACAGTCACCTGTAATAAAAACTTTATAATATATATCTGCCGTAAACATTTTAGGCTTTAAAAGATAAAAACTTTTGATCATAATTCCCCCATCAATTTTAAATGTATTTGTATAAACATTTTTAGCTAGATTTGTGCTAAAACATATTTCTCATGTAATGCAACACTATTGTATTGAATCTCCTCTCCCTTTGCAACAGTTGCTTTGAAGCCAACTAGTAACCTTTCTCTATACTATCCCTATAAGTGCTACCCCATTTCCAACCGTTTTCTTCTAGTATATTAAAAGCAGAATTTGATACAAGGCTCTATATCAACCTATCAATAAATTACCACTCTATAAATATCTGAATTTTCTTTATATTGAAGGTTATCTCCTAAACAACCTCGAATAATTGTAATACATATACATAAGGAGGTTGATCTATTTTGTTTCGTTCCTTTACAAATGGTTGCGTCGCCTTAGTGCAGCGCTTCTTGCCAGAACCGTTTATTTTATCATGTTTACTAACTGTTTTCGTTATCTTCTTTGGTATGTTTGCGACTCACCAAACACCTGTAGAAATGATTAATCACTGGGGTAATGGAATTTGGGGACTCCTCGCCTTTTCTATGCAAATGGCACTTGTACTCGTGACTGGATCTACTTTAGCAAATGCTCCTCTTATTAAAAAAGGATTAACGAAAGCTGCCAGACTACCAAAAACAACTGGACAAGGCATTATTGCCATTTCAATTGTAAGTTTACTCGGTGCATACATAAACTGGGGCTTTGGAATTGTTGTATCTGTTTTATACGCAAAAGAAGTGGCAAGGCAGCTGGACGGATTAGATTATAGACTAGCAATCGCCTCTTCTTACTCTGGATTTCTCATTTGGCATGCCGGTCTTTCTGCCTCTATCCCTCTTACGTTAGCAACAGGCGGTGAAACGTTAATTAAAACGACTGCTGGAAGTATTAAAGAGGCGATTCCAATAACAGAAACGTTATTCTCACCATACGCTCTCGTTCCAGTTATTATTTTTCTCATTACGATGCCTCTCATTAATAAAGCGATGCATCCAGATGAAAAACATACGATTACAGTAGATCCTAGCGTGTTCCATGAAGAAGCTGCTGCTCAAGAAGTAGAAAAAAATACGTTCGCTGAAAAGATGGAAAATAGCATTATTATTACACTTTGCGTTGGATTGTTAGGTCTCATTTATATTTTCAATTACTTTTATACGAAAGGTTTTAACCTTACTCTCGATATCGTGATTTTTATGTTATTAATTGCAGGTCTTATTTTCCACCGTACTCCGATTCAGTATATTCGTGCTTTTTCAGACTCTACGAAAAGTGCTTCTGGCATTTTACTTCAATTTCCGTTTTACGCAGGAATTATGGGCATGATGATTGGAGTAAATAGTGAAGGACTTTCACTTGGAGGAGCTATTTCTAATTTCTTTATTAGCATTTCAAATGAAACGACTTTTCCGCTCTTTACATTTTTAAGTGCTGGCATTGTTAACATTTTCGTTCCATCTGGCGGCGGTCAATGGGCTGTGCAAGCACCAATTATGATTCCAGCTGGCGCTGAACTTGGTGTACCTGCTGCAAAAACAGCAATGGCAATTGCATGGGGCGATGCTTGGACGAATTTAATTCAACCTTTCTGGGCATTACCAGCATTAGCGATAGCTGGTTTAGGTGCTCGTGACATTATGGGATTTTGTGTTGTGAACTTACTATATGCGGGTTTTATTATTAGTCTATGTTTCTTATTTATTTAAACGAAAAGCTAGTTTTATACTAGCTTTTTTACATAATAAATCACTTATTTCCCACGCAATTTATAATCTTCTCCCACTCTGACTCCGTAAGATGTAATGACTCAAATGCAAAAAAATCTTCGCACACTTTTTTAATTAGATGTGGATTTCCCCTCAAAAAATTCCACTGTAATACTTTAGGAAGAAAATGCATTTCATATTCTTTACTTCCCCGTACTACCTCATCAACTTCTCTTTCACAAATTCCTCTTATTAAATAATCATTTCTTAACTCTATTTGAATTTGCTGAAATGTTTCGCTACATTTTTTCAATTGAAGTAAACATGTAACATACTTCCGAAAAAGTTCGCCATCATACTGAACACAGTTTATAATACGATCGACTTCATTCATAATGCACGAGCCTTTTCTTCTATTTGTAATAACCATTTCTCACGCTTTGATACTTTACTCGTTTTCACAGATTGAAACACTGACCGTTTTATATCGCGAATGCCACAAAAACGTAAAACACCTCTCTTCATTATAATCCAATCTACTGATCGATATAACAATGCGACGTACCATAGAGGCGAGTCTAACGTATTAATAACCCACGCTTTTTTCCCTTGCAATAATCCTTTCGGCAGAGCCCCTTCATATTTATAAGCAAATCCAGCTACGAAAATACGATCAATAAAACCTTTTAAAATTGCTGGCATCCCCCACCACCATATTGGATAGATGAATAAAAGTGTATCTGCTTCTTCTACTAACGTTCTATACCGAGCTGTTTCCTCTTCATTTACTAAATCGCGTCTTTTCTTCTCTTCATTAAATACGAGGACTGGATCAAATTGTTCTTTGTATAAATCAAGTACGGTAACTGAATGATTTGTTTCCTGTAGTCCTTTTTGCACATGATTGAAAATTGCCGCGTTAAAACTTGAAGGGTTAGGATGGGCATATATAATTAGTACGTTCACTACAAAACAACTCCCTCTATACGTTAAAGTTTCCCCTTCTTTAATAACTTCTCTACAATTTGTACGTTTTTCGAACTTTGCAACAATCGATTTAATAATATAAGTAACTCTTCTTTTTCTAAATCTTTCAGTTTCTCTTTAACTGCACTCTCACCAGCACCTTGCATATCATAAACAACTGCCGCCATATGTTTACAATAATTTTCATAGGGACACTCACAGTTACTTTCTGAAAAATCTTCGAGATCGATAACTACTTCATAATTCCCTGCATTTCCAGTAACGAAAGCAAACACTTTTTTATCTTGTATTTCAACATCTTCTACATGCCCATCTTCATAATATTCATATCCCTTATCTACAATGTACTTTGGGATCCATTTCGTTATATCTTTTAATAAGTAAGCGTACATAATTGTACCCCTTCCTTTAATTCCCTTTTGACTTCAAAAATCCTGCATGTTATTCTAATTACTGTTAAGTAGCAAGTCTACGTGACAAAACGACTGACACCTATTCGGCGAAGGTGTCTCTTTTCATTTGCAGCCGATATGAATTGCCTCTTTCAGGCACATTCAATTTTTGACACTACACACTCAACACCATTCCCTGTATCAGGCTGCTTTAGCAGTCTTTTACTCTACATACTCCGTTATTTTAAGAAAAAAGAGAGCTTAGCTCCCTTTTCTCGCCTTATACAATACCCCTTTTTCAGCATAGAGATATTCATCAGCTAATGTAATTTTCCCATCCAGTTTTAGTTCGTCTAATAATCTTGATAAATAAAATTGATGCAACATCTTTTTCGTGAATTTTCCTTCATGATGCGAAACGATATGTTCTTGAATATCTAACAATGATATCGGCTTATCTTGCTCTATCATATATTCATAAACTGTACTACGCAGTTTTACGTATTTTTCGAGTGTCACAGTAATGCGCAACCCCTTTCTTCTTAATATAAATTTTCGTAATCGGTTTTTTTGCAATAAAAAAACCTCTCCGATAAGAAGAAGTTACGTATATATCTTCGTCTTATCTCCCAGAACAAATATGTTCTGCTGGAATTAGCACCTGCATCGCGGTTGCTGGGTTTCATCGGGCCAGTCCCTCCACCTCTCTGGATAAGAAAATATTCACTTAATTCTTACTATACGTAATTCCACTTTAATTGTCAAACAAATATAATAAATATAACAAATTATATTTTCTTCCTTACTGTTCATACTACCCATATACGAACATGCAAGGAGGATTATGAAATGCATCAAAATGCTCGCGGATATGTACAAGATTCTTTTCAATCATTACAAGAAGCTAAAAATTGTTTAGAAGAAGCGCTCGAAACAGTTGAAAAAGATTTTAATCGCGCTCGTATTGAACAATCACTTTATGCTGTTGAACAAGCTATTCAACGTTGCGAGTACACCGTTCACATTTTAGAAAAAGATTAAAAACTTCCCATCAATTGATGGGAAGTTTTTTCAAATGGCATACTTCATAATTATTGCCGTTATGATTAAAAAATATACAGAATTAGCAATTTCTAAAATTCCTACTTTTATAATAGAAATTTTTTTGCCATACAACACAATTGCTCGAATGACACTTGGTATAAAAATAAGAGAACACCACGGATTAATCGCAAATACAATTATCGTTAATACGATATGATATCCCCAAGATATAAGACGATACTTCGGATTATTTTTTTCACGAATCATCGTTTTCACATAGAACGTACTACCTAAAAAGTATAAAAATGAAATAAGTGCAATAAATATAGCTGTATGATCGATTTGCTTCATTGAAAAGTAATAACTAATTAACCCACCGATACAAAACACAATAATCGCACAAATATCATTTAATAGTGCTCTTTCATTTTTTTGACGAGCGTAATACATATTCACTATAAATAATGGAATCATTACTATTACGAATAAAAGAATTCGCCACTCATATAATAAAGAAATCGTCCCAAATAGGAACGCAATAATAAAATAAACAATGGCAGCTTGTAAAAACTCTTTTTTTCGTCTTTGCTTTATGTACGTAAGAAATGGATACGTGGCTAAATAGATAAAGAACCACGCTAAAAACAATGGAATATGATAAATAGTAGGTTTCCCAAGTATGACACTTAATAAAAAAGGAATAACAAGCATAGCCCATGCACCATGTTGCTTCGGAATAACTAACTTCATTAACTATACACCTCCCTTTTGAAAAAAGTTCTCACCTACAATTATACAAATAATTTTATATAATAGCGGATGCATATTGAATCGATTTTTTGACAAAAAAATGCTCCTTACATTATGTAAGAAGCATGAAAGAGGCAAACGAATATGTAAGTCGCGACCCTACCTTATATGAGTATGCTTTTCTATGTCACGTTATGCTCATCTAATATACCGTATTTCTTTTTAAATCTTGTAAGAATCGTAATCCATGAAGTACTAAATAGTAATAAGAAAATAACATTCGAAATCGCATGGCTCAAATCAAAGTAAAAACTTGCGATATAATACGAAATGACAGTTTCCCACGTTGCTTCTCGTATAAAACCGAGAAGGCCCCAGAAATTCATAATCCAGCCAAATAAAAAGCCAACAATTACTCCGTAAAGAAGTCTCCCCCATAGCTTTTTCATAAAAAATGTATTACGAAGTAAACCTGCTATAAAACCAATCATGCCCCACGAAAACATTTGCCACGGTGTCCATGGACCTTGTCCTAAAAAAATATTAGATACGATTGCTGCTGTAGCACCAATCATAAAACCAGTTTCACTTCCAAATACAATTGCAGAAACGATAATGACAAAAGAAGTTGGTTGTACACTTGGTAAAATAGAAAATGGCACCCGGCTTACTGCTGCAATTGCCGCTAATACAGCAACGAGAACAATTTCACGTGAAACAAACGCTTTTCTTTCAAAACGGATATAGAAAGGTAACATAATAACTGCTAATATAAACAAACTACTTAACATGTAATAACCGTCCATGACAAGTGTCGTAAAAAGCAATGTGCCGATTATTACTGCAAAGATACATATTATGAATGCAACATATCGTTTGGACACGCTTCGTACACATCCTCCCATGTTAATGCATATGGCAATTCTTTTCGAATGAATCGATTAATAGATGTTGTATAAAAGAAGTTACCACTAAAAAATTCTTTCGGTGCATCATTCATAATGACTGTTCCATCAAATAACATCATACATTGATCCACGTATTTCGCTGCAAACTCAATATCATGCGTTGCCATTACAATTGTTGTACCTTCTTTTTGTAGCTTCCTAAATAGCTCTCCTACTCGTTCTTTCTTCCATGGATCTAATCCCTTTGTCGGTTCATCCAGTAATAATAAAGTCGGCTTTGATAATAACGTCGTACATAACGCAAGTAATTGTTGCTCTCCTCCGCTACAATCGTGCGGATGGCGTTCTTTAAGCGAATACAACCAAAACTGTTTTAGCGTATCTTCTGCTATTTCTTTTCCTTGTTCTCCGTATAATTCACGTGCACGTTCATAAACCTCGTCCCATACTGTATCAAATGTAAAATGATAATACGGATGCTGCGATACATACCCAATACTTTTAAACCGTTCTTTCGAATCGATTTTATGTATCACTTTTCCGTTCCACTTTACTTTCCCTCTTCTCGCTTTTTGTAATCCTGCTAAAATCGTTAACAGTGTAGACTTACCTGTACCGTTCTTCCCAACGAGCGCTCCCCATTTTCCTTTTTCAATCGAAACTGATAAATCACGTAAAATAAGCGGACTATTTTTTTCATATTGGAACGAAATATGCTCTGCGCTTAAAATTACCTCTTGCTTTTCACTTTGTGCTATTGGGTCATTTACATATGATATCGCTGCAAAATCATTCATTTTCATTTGCGCCTCTCGCACTGTAAACGGAATATCTCTCACATTCCACTCTAAAAATAGCCTTGGAATTTGCGGAATAAATGGACGGAATGTTTCTACTCCCCACATATCCGTAATAACAATTTTAGGACTACCATCATACATAATACGGCCATTATCCATACAAACAACGCGTGTTGCAAGCGGGATAACTTCATCTAAACGATGTTCACTTAAAATAATCGTAATTCCAAGTTCTTCATTAATCCGTTTTAATAATCCTAAAAATTCTTTTGCAGCGATTGGATCTAACTGCGCTGTCGGTTCATCTAATAATAGCAATTTCGGCTGCATAACTAATACCGCAGCTAAATTGACAAGCTGCTTCTGCCCACCAGATAACGTATGAACAGATTGATGCAATAAATCTTGAAATCCTAAAAAGCTAATAAGCTCTGCTATTCTTTTTTGAATAATATGTGATGGTAATCCGATATTTTCTAAAGAAAATGCTAATTCTTGAATCACTGTATCCATAACAATCTGGTTTTCTGGGTTTTGAAATACCATCCCAATTTCTTGGGCAGATAACAAATCAGCTACTTCCTCTATTAAAACACCCTCATAAAATATCTCTCCAGAACGCGTACCAATTGGAAGTAACTCCTTTTTAAAATGTTTTAATAACGTCGTCTTCCCAGATCCCGATCCTCCAGCAAGTGCAATAAACTCACCTTTTTGAACAGAAAGAGAAATATGCTGTAACGCTTTTTTATTTTCATCAGCATATACAAATGATAAATTGTTTATTTCTGCATGCGCCACCATATCCATTCTCTCCCTTCCATTATGATTGGTAAACTAATAAACATCGTAAATACGACAAACATCATCCCATCGTATTGCTGAAATAGAATCGATTCGACTTTCGGATAAATAATCAATTTCCCCCCGCCATAATTACTACATACAATAGCAGCTATAAATAAAATGATTAAATAATTGAGCGTATACCAATCGCGCCTTTCCATTCTATAGCGAATATACGTCGTACGCTTCGTTACACCAAATCCACGAGCTTGCATAGAATCTGCCGTTTGCAGTGCATCTTCTAATGAACAAATTAATAATACTTGCAGCAATTGCATACCATTTTTGACGCGTTCAATTATCGAACCTGAATCTACCTGCACACCTTTCGTTTTTTGGACGAGTGTGATTTTCTTTAATCGTCTTATAAACAAAGGAACAAATCTCACTGTAATCATCGTTAACAATGCAACTTTCGGTGAAATTCTTGAAAACAAATATAAAAATTTATGACTGGAAATAATATCATTGTATGACGCAAACGTAAACATAACTGCAACTAGTAATAACCCCATTACTATTCCAAACATAATCGCCTCAAGCTTAATACGGCTATCACCTAACCAAAATAACGTAGTTCGACCTCTATGCGTTAATAACGAATTAAATAAAATTACCATAAAAAAGAAAACAATTGTGCTCGGTAGCATCTTTCTTATCTTTTCGCTATTTCCTTGCATCACATTTAACATAATAATTAATACTATTGCTCCAATTAAAAAAAGAGGATGAAGACACATCGTACATAGTATCATCACCCCGATATAATAGAAAAAATTCACAAAAGGATGTAAAGAAGAAAAACTTATTTTCATAGCCCTTTACCGAATGCCTTTCTTATTGTAATACGTATACCCACTCAATTGTATCTCCTGGTTTTACCGTAACTACACCAGCACTATGGTTTGGAAAAGCACCGTTCACACGATATTTCCATCCACTAGTATCCGCAATATCTTTTTCATATAAATCATTAATACCTTTTACATAAATACTATCTCTAGATCCGCTTGCATCAACATCTAATCCTGTACGTTGTAATACTTTATACACAGTGTCGCCATCTTGTACATCCATCTTTTTCGCACCCATTATATATCCGTTATTTCCTTTTACCGAGATTGTTACTTGTTTTGCTTGCGGTTTCGGTACTGGTACTGGATCTGGTTTTGGTGGTTCAGGTTTTGGTACTGCCGGAGTCGGTATCGTTTTCTCCGCTTTATTCGGATCTTCTTTTTGCTCCTGCTTCGGTGTTTCTTTCGGCTGATTCACAACCTTTGCTTCTTCTTTTACTTCTGGTGCTTTCGGTTGTTGTTTCTCTTCTTGTGCTTGTTGCTGTTCTGGTTGCTTATTTACAGCCGGCTGTTCTTTCGGTTGTTCCTGTTGTTCCTGTTGTTTCTCTTCTTTCTTTACCTCTGGTTGTGCCTGCGGCTTTTCCTCTTTCGGCTTCTCTTCTACTTTTTGTTCTTGTTTCTCTTTCTGCTCTTCTTGCTGCTTTTGCTCTGATTCAGCTTGCTTTTCTTCTGTTTTTTCTTCCGGCTTCGCTTTATCTTTTTGTACTTCTTGTTTCGCTACCTCTTCTTGCTTCGGTTCTACCTTCTTCTCAGGCTTTACAGTTGCCTCTTCACATCCGGCAAGTAGCCCGAGCGAAAGCAGTAAAGAAATGAACCATTTCATCTTACTCATCCTATCTCTCACCTTTCATACGAAAATTAGGAGCAAATAATTGCTCCTAATTTTTTGTTAAGCTGCTTTACGTCTCCATAATACATATGCAGAAGCAATACATAATACACCCATACCTACTTCTGTTGCTGCACTATGAGAAGATGCTCCTGTTTTTGGTAGACTGTTACCGTTTCCGATTTTTTTATTCTTAACCGGTTCGTTATCTACAACTACTTTTAGATTTTCATCTTTTGTTTCTTGTTGTACTTGTTTTTGTTCTTTCGGTTCTTCAATAACTTCTTTTTCTACTACATTATTTTCTGGTTCAACGACCTTTTCTGGCTCTTCAATCGGTTTTGGCTTAATTACATTACCAGCGTCTACATTAGACCAATCATAAATAGATTTTCCCATTTCCTTAAATTGAAGTAATGCTAAAAGAGCCTGTTCTGTAGCCATTCCGTTACCATTTTGATCACTTGGTAACCATTTAAATTCACCATTTGAAAGTTGATATGATAATAGGTTTTGCATTGCCTTATGAAGACGATTTTGATCTACATCTTTAACAAGCGATAATCCAATAATTGCTTGCGCAGTACTATTTGAATTTTCTTGTCCATCAGCTGAAAAACCGCCATTTTGCAGCTGTTCGTTATATAAATACGCAACAGCTTTTTGTATAGCTGGTTTCACATCTGATCGCTCTTGATAAGGAGCTAATGCTGATAAAACCATACCTGTTACATCAACGCTACTAGCACTATCTTTACTACCTGAACTATTATAAGTCCATCCACCGTCTGTATGCTGATTATTTAACAGTGCTTCCACTAGAGCAACTCTGTTCCATTTTGATTCAACTGGAATCTCATACTTTTTCGTATCAAATGCAAGTAAAGCAAATGCATAACCTGTAACAGAATTCACTTTATCTGACTCATACAATTTTTGAACTAAATTATGTCCACCTACATTTTTAGGGTCTGCACTCATTGCATTCATCATAATAATTGTTCTAGCTAAATCTGTCGCTGAAAAACGATTAATGCGCTTTTCTACTTTTTCAGTTACTGACTTAACATAATTTAATTTTGCCTCAATTGGCACATTCTTTCCAGAACGAGAAAGCGCTACAGCTACCCAGTCACTTTCAATTCCATCTTGTAACATCTTATCTGATGTTTTAGAAATGGCTTCGTTTAA
Organism: Bacillus sp. FSL R9-9497; assembly: GCF_038005805.1. Taxonomy (NCBI): domain Bacteria; kingdom Bacillati; phylum Bacillota; class Bacilli; order Caryophanales; family Bacillaceae; genus Bacillus; species Bacillus sp. FSL R9-9497. Next base: position 3,221,836 of record NZ_JBBOTY010000001.1, read on the forward strand.
TTGTGCACTTGGATTTTGAATGTTCTCTTGCTTTGGTTGTTCTGGTTTTTCATCATTTGTTTTTGTACCATCTGGTTTTTCTTGTTTTGAACCATCCGTCTTTGGTTCTTCTGGTTTTTCTTGTTTTGGATCATTCGTCTTTGGTTCTTCTGGTTTTTCTTGTTTTGGATCATCCGTCTTCGGTTCTTCTGGTTTTTCTTGTTTTGGATCATCCGTCTTTGGTTCTTCTGGTTTGCCACCGTTAGGTTCTTCTGTTTTACACGTCCCGAACTTATCTAACGTTTCTTTCAATGTTTCCTGGCTTATATTGCTCCAGTCTGAAACAAAGCGAAAGACAACAACATCTCCAGATTTTAATTTATAACTATCTGCTCCGACTTCTGCAGACTTATCATTTACATCATATAGCCAAGCACTTGTAGCCCCGGCCATTAAACCATCGATTTCTTTTACATATGTTCCAAACGACATTGTTTCAGATTCTACTTTGTCCCCCATGACCTTTTGCAGCAAACTTAAAGCTGTTTCCCCATCTTTAATTTGCTCTTCTTTCGGACATAACATAATGCCCTTTTGTGATTCCCCAATAATTGCAAGTTTTGCTGTATTTCCTTCAGCAAACGTAATATGTACTGTATTCGCAAAAGAAACAAATACAAGTGTCACTGCCATTAACGACGTAAGCAGCCACTTTTTCAACATTGCCATCCCAAAATTTCCTCCCTTACTACCATTTACACAAAAAAAGGCCCTTCAAGGGCGTGCGATTGACACTCTCTTTTTGTAAGTGTCGAACAAAAATGTACAACACCTCCTACCCGCATTATTCGCGGCTATATTTGTATAGGAAAAATAATTTTGTTTATGAACGTATCATTGTGATAACATTCACTTTTCTTGGCACAACTTACTTCCATTTAAGTTATCGTAAAACGATAAACCTATACATTCTGTAAATTTTAAATTTCTGTATTATTTTACTATTGACAAAGAATTTTGTCCATGCTTTATCGGATTTATTTTCTAAGAATAATAACTTATTAACTCTTAACGATGTAAACTCTTTTCACTAATAATGACGCCATCTTCATCCGCATAAACATATTCATTTGGATTCCAATCCACTTGTCCAAAGTGCAATGAAATATTTCGTTCTCCTTTTCCTTCTTTCACACTTCTATTTGGCATCGTTCCTAACGCTAAAATACCAATATTAATATTCTTTAGTTCACTAGAATCACGAACATACCCATTCACAATAATTCCTGCTAGCTTTCTTTCTTCCGCAATAGCTGCCAAATTATCACCAAGTAACGCACAATTAGTAGACGCTCCGCCCTCAACAACTAATACTGTTCCTTCTGGTAATGTTTGCAATCCTTCCTTCACTAGTACATTATCATCTTTCACTTTTACAGTTGCAATTTTCCCGTGGAATTGTTCTTTCTTCCCAAAAGACCGAAAAGACTGGCGACATATTTGTAATTCCTTTTCAAATTCATCACATAGATCAGTAGTTTTCCACATCTTGTTCCCTCTTTTCCTTTTTCTTTCTACATAACATATTCTTGGCTTATTATCGTTTCCCTGTCTAATATTGCAATAATTTGTATGTACGGGAAAGGATACAAAAACTATTGCCTTAAGAAGCTGCCTTTATTATAATCTATTTCACAGATTAAATTCAGAATATTAAAAATTAACCAAGTAAAGAAGGAGGGATTTTATGCAAATACAAACTGAGGCAAAAAAACAACCTAGTAAACCAAAGTTTAAAATGCCTGATGCGTACGTACTACTATTTTTTATTGCCTTACTTTGCGCCATTGCTACGTACTTCGTTCCTGCTGGAGAATTTAAAAGGGTTACAAACGGGACCGTTACAACGACAATACCAGGTAGCTACCATTCTGTTCCGCAATCACCCGTAGGATTTGTTTCTTTTTTTACCGCTATTGAAAAAGGAATGACACTTGCTGCTCCTATTATCTTTCTAATTTTATTTACAGGTGGAGCCATTGCAATTCTTGAAAAAACAGGTGCTCTTGACGGTTTAATCTATCATGTTATTAACAAATTTCGTAATCAGCAATTACTTTTCATTTGTATAGTTGCTGCGCTTTTTTCTATTCTTGGAACGACTGGTATTATCGTTAACTCAGTTATCGGTTTTATCCCCATCGGCATCATCGTTGCACGCACGTTAAAATGGGACGCTATCGTCGGTGTAGCAATTATTTATTTAGGTACTTATGCTGGTTTTAATGCTACTATTTTATCTCCCTCACCTTTAGGCATTTCACAAAAGATCGCAGAACTTCCGATGTTTTCGGGAATTGGTTTACGCACAGCAATTTATATATCTTTTTTACTTGCTACCATTCTATATATAAATTGGTATGTAAAGCGCTTGAAAAAATCGAATAAAGGAAGCATCCTTGGCGACAACTGGTTTCCAAGTAACGCTCTTTCAAGCGAAAAAGAAGCAGAGAAAAAGGAAGTTCCTTGGACGATACGTCATAAATTAATTTTACTCGTTTCAGCTTTATCATTAATTGCATTTTTAATAGACGCTTTTCGTCTACATTGGACGGACGCAGAAATGACCGCTACTTTTATTTTCATAGCAATTACAGCCGGAATAATAGGTGGCATGAAAGCAAACGATATCGCTTCTACTTTTCTAACTGGCTGCCAAAACCTTATCTACGGTGCTTTAATTGTCGGAATGGCTCGCTGTATTTCAGTCATTTTAGAACAAGGAAAATTGCTTGATACAATTGTTAACCAACTCGCACAAGCTCTCGAAGGACAAAACCCTGTATTTGGTGTTATCGGCATGTATGTGAGTAGTGCCGCATTACATTTCCTCATTTCATCCGGGACAGGAGAATCGGTTATTTTTATTCCGATATTAGCTCCATTAGCTGATTTTATGCACATTACACGCCAAGTTACAGTACAAGCTGTTATGCTCGGAGAAGGTGTAGTAAACTGCTTAAATCCAACTTCCGGTGTTTTAATGGGCGTTCTCGCAGCAAGCGGGATTTCTTATGGAAAATGGATTCGTTTCATGGCTCCACTTGCACTCATTTGGTTTATCATTGGACTTGTTTTTCTTATTGTTGGGGTGAATATTGAGTGGGGACCTTACTAAATACTTAACTAGATAAATAAGTACTATCGTTCCATATAAATATCTATTCTATTTCCCTCACTAGTCCTATAAAAATCATTTATTCTAGTAAAAATATAAGAAGGGATTGATCATAATGATCAATCCCTTTTATCAAAATATAATACCTTTAAAAATCTTAGTTCCAGATTTTATTTACCCATTCTGGATGATCAATAAAAGGATTGCGGTTATGTTGATATTTTGTAAAAATCACTTCATTACGCTTTCGCTCTAAATCATCGACCGGGTCTTGTTCATTCCATTTTAATAAGACAGATAGTTTCCCCATGTATGGATCTTTATTGTTATTCACTTTTTCATTTAGTTCTAAATCTATTTCGCCGTTGTCTCCCTCGTAACGAACAGCCATATAAAACAGCATTCTAGCAATATCTCCCTTTACACTATCACGAGGTTCCCAAGAATCACTATCATATTTACATTCTGTCGCTTCAGAATGATTCACACCACCATTATCAAAATCTAGATTTCCACGTGAACTATTTACAGATACATCCGTCGCTCTTAAATGATGTAGATCTGTTCCAGGTCCTGCAGTCGTTCCAAAGTCACCGTGAGATTTTGCCCAAACATGCTCTCGGTTCCAGTTATTTACTCCTGATCCATTCGTAAGTTTCCCTTGCGAACGACCAGTATATAAGAGTATCACATTATTTTTATTATTTGGATCTTCATCAGTATCTCTTATTGCTTCCCAAACCGCACTGTATGATAGCTTTGTATGATTATCAATAATATTATGCAGTTCCTTCTTTAATTCTAACCCCGTTTTTCCTATTGCGTTATTATAATATGTATCATCATAATTTTTCACAATAATCTCTTGTGCTGATGCAGAAGCTACTTCACCGTGTATAGTATCTGTGAATGATAGAGATGCAGAACCTAAAATAAAAAATGAAGACAGTGTAACCATAGCAATCTTTGTATTTCGAAACTTCATATACCCATTCCCCTTTAAAATATAATTTAAAGCTATTAACTAAAAAGTGCTTTCTAACCCCCGAAACCTTTTAGAAACCCATACCCCTTTTCTGTTTATTTAATACAAGACTCTATCCAGTCTGTATCACTTCTAAACTTTTTGTTTATTCACATTCCAAACAATTTCACTTTTTACAAGGAATATCCTTTTCTTATAAAGATTATTAACATATTCTTTACAACTAAAAAGTAGTTTAATATTAACTTATAAATTTAAATTTATTTATGCAATAATGCATATTTGATAAATACTTTAAAAAACAGTTTGAATAAAATGCATTCAAAGAAAACCGTGCCACAAAACAGATACGGTCTAAGACAGAAATAATAAAAATTAAGATGATAGCTCGACTTTTCCCTTTTCCATAACTATCTTTATTTTTGTGTAAAACCATTCTTTCTCTGAATAATACGTACAAAAATAGATTGGATACCATGTAGGCACCAATCTATTTTAATTAAAGAAACTGTGTCAATTCTGAGTTCACAACACGTTGTGCAGTAATAATAACATTTTCAGCTGTTAGTCCATAAACACTATATAGTCCACCAGGTTGATTAGGAACAATTTGAACTTCATATTCAAATGCTTGTCCAAGAGCAGGATGAACTAAGCTTAGAGTTGCAAAAGTAGAAGCATTAGAATTCACATTGAAGTTTACCTGTTCAATTAATACTAATGAACCGTCAAGTCTAAAAACTCTAGCTACTCCAGTAAGTGGGCCCGCAGTACGGTTAAGGATCTTCACCCTAACTTTATTTGCATTAGCAGGTTGATTTCCTACGTTTTCAATTGGTCCTGTAGTAAGAGCCATATAACATCACCTCCATTATATTATTATTATATTCAATCACAAATATTAAAGTTATAATCTAATTACCCAATTTATTTAAAATAAAAAGAAGCTCCAAATTCTATTATATTTAGGTCATAGATATTAAACTTAATAAAATTAAATGCAGGAACATATTTGATATGTTCCTGCATTTTTAATTTGGGTACCGCTACATAGCCATCTAGCTAAGATTTTGAAGTACTTCAAAATCAAAAATCTCATCTCACCACAGTTTTCTATGGGAATCCAGTGAACAGCTTATTTACATAATTTTCATCATTGGAAGTAAATACCAATAACTAAGCGTATTACTATTCTTTAAATGAGTAACAGTTCTAAAATTGATTTTTAATAGAAAAAAAGGGTTACAGATTCGATTGTAACCCTTTTTCCAAATATTTTTTGTTTTATACGATTTCTATAATGATTACAGGACTGAAGTATGATTCAAAATAGCGTTGATTATATGATTCCAATCGTCACAGTGAATCTCGTGACCCGATCCTTCTAAGGGTAGTAACACAGCATGCGGTATTTCATTAACAAGAGCAAGACCATGCTCGTATGAAAGCACTGTATCTTCTGTACCATGGATAACCAAAGTAGGTATATTGATTTCTTTTAATCTCCCCTCATAAGAATCCTCACCTTTAAGAAGGGAATGATTAAACATACTGAGTAGATTATTTGCCCGTTTTATTTCGTTTTCTACCTGCTTATAAGCCCTCTTCTTATCGAATTTATGCTTTGAACCACAAAGTAATGCTGATCCTGCAACCAAGTAATTTGCAACAGATTCTTCATCCGACCAATTTAGTTTGGCCGCATTAGTATGGTAAGCGAGTATCTTTTCATCGATCGGAGGCAAATTTCGGTCGTTATCTTCAGAACCAAAAATACCTGATGCAATCAAAGTTATACTTATAACTCTCTCAGGGTTCCTTAAGGCTACAATTTGAGCAATCATTCCACCCAATGACATTCCAACAATATGTGCTTCGTCAATATGATATGCATCGAGTACCCCAATCGCATCATCAGCCATATCTACCACAGTATAGTGGGAACTCCCCGGTTCATAAGTAGTTGACCGTCCGACATCTCTATTATCATAACGAATAACATATCGGCCCGTATCAGCTAATTGTTGACAAAATTCCTCATCCCAATAAACCATTGAACACATGGCTCCCATAATTAGTAAGACTGCTGGATCTGCTGAATTGCCAAAGCTCTCTGTACATATATCAATTTTATTAATTTTAATAATCTTTTCAGTCATGATTAACTCCTCATTTCATTCGTATTTAGTTAATAAAAAAAGACACAACCAAATAAACCCACACATTTCGAAAAAAATAGTCGGGCATAACGAATTGTGTTTAAAATTAACGTAAACGAATGAACTTGATAATCATGTTCAACACTCTCCTATATAATGAAAATAAGGATAAAACCCTTATTTTCATTATAACATAGCTCTATCAGTAGTAATATAGGTTCATTTCTTCTTATTTTATAGTTAAAAAAGTAATTTTTACTGTATGAATCTGCACTCTTAGTTGAAGAAAAGACGATGTATACAATATCCAAACCTAATTAATATAACGTCTCATTATCAGTAGTTAATACATCTAGAAGTCTAAAAAATATCCTCCAGTTAGGTACTCTGGAGGATATTCATATTTACATAATCATTCTTACAAGAAGCCACACAAAATGAAACCTCTTTAGTACCCAAAAGGCTTACTCTTATCTATTAATAACTGTACATCGTCTTGCTCCTCTACAGATTAAACGCTCGGCTTCTCTTAATGAAATTGGAACAAGTACAGCTTCATCAACATCGTCTTCTACATCAAAAACCGCAAATGCTTCCCCACCTACGATTAAAACACAAATGAATTCTACTTCTAAATCATCATGAGACCTAGGAATACAATTGGAAATAGTACAACGTTGAATACCCCCTGCTAACAATGTTCTAGCTTCTTGCTCAGATATTCGAATAAAAACAAATTCCTCTATGGCTACATTTCCAAATTCCACTTCAATTTCTACTAGAAGAAAGAATCTGTTTCTAATTCTCACTATACAATTTGCTCCAATTGAAATAATATCTTCATTCATTCTTTTCACCTCCTTTAATACTATAAAATTCACAAAGAGGTGAAATGGTGTGGACAAGCAAACAAAAAAGTAGTTTTTTTGAAATGTGAGAAATCAGTTAACAACTATCATCAAAAAAACAGAAAAAATACCCTACACAACAGGAAGTTTTCTCTGTTTTTAGTCTGTATACAATATTCAAAATTAGTTAACATAACGTCTCATTATCAGTAGCAATGAAAAAGGAGAACCCTGCTCTCACAAGTGAAACTTCTTTTTTAGTTCTATGAATCTAGACATTTTTTATACATTCCTATCCTAACGCGGTTTTAGTGTTCTTGTTTGTTACTGGATTAGCAAAAAAACTGTATAAAATCTTTCATACTTTTAGCCGATGGGGGCCAAAACACTGCCCCCCAATACGTGCTTTCTTAGGGTATTTCTTGAACCTCCATTAAACACTCTCCCGTCACTTGTCTATCTTTAAGAGTAACTTATTTAAAGTCCTCGCACCGAGCCTTTGTCCTCCTCCCAAAGCCAAACAAACAATTCAGATTACATGCCTATATCAAACTAAACATTCAATCTTTATCCAGTTTGTAAATAAAAAAGGACAATCAGCCCCATAATGGACTAACTATCCTATAAATTATTATCTAAATTCAATAAAGTGAAACTTTAATCAGTGGGGGTTTTGTTCATCCCCACTGATTATCAGCCCTCACCAATCGTGCTTTTACGGGCAATTAATCCCCACCTAATTTCTTTGCTTCCGCTGAATTTTGAGGTGAGGGTCTTACTTACTGCCTGGCGAATAGCGGGATAAAACCAGAACTTCTTTTCCTATGTATATTTACTTCGTTACCTCTCCAAACTGCGCTCTCGTCACTTTCGCCAAGTCATCAACTTTCAGCTCAATTTGTATACCAATTTTCCCGCCGCTCACTATCATCTTATCAAGTAATTGGGCGCTTTCATCGATACATGTAGAAAATAACTTTTTCATTCCAACTGGTGAACAACCTCCGCGAATGTATCCTGACACTTTCGTAATATCTTTAACAGGAATCATTTCAATTTTCTTTTCACTTACTGCTTTTGCGGCAGCTTTTAAATTTAGTTCCTCATCTACCGGAATAATAAACACATGATAATTTTTACTATTCCCTTGAGCGATTAACGTTTTATATACTTCTCTCACTTCTCGTCCAATTTTCTCGGCTACTGATACGCCATCAATTTTCCCATCGTCTGGATCATATGACATCATCGAATATTCAATTTTTTCTTTATCTAATATTCGCATCGCATTTGTTTTATCTTTTTTCATAACGTTCTCCTTAAAACTTTATTTCATATCATTAAGTTTTCCTTTATTATACACCCTTTTCCATTTCTCCTACATAACTTCACGTATTTTTCAAAACTAAAAATATTGATAATTCAAAAATCTTCTGATATAATTTGGAAAAACTTACGTTAAGGAGAGATTTGTCATGCGAAATTTTAATACTTCTTTCCAACTTCATCATCATACGTAACGCCGTGTATCCGAAGAAAAGTTTTTCTTCGTGGGTACAGGGCTTTTCCTGTTGACCCACGAAGCGTTCATAAAGCTATGTGGGTATTTTTATACCTGCATAGCTTTTTTTAATTTAAAAAAGGAGTGATTATGATGGAAATGAGAAATGTAAAAGGAACGAAAGACTATTTACCAGAAGAACAAGTGCTGCGAAATAAAATTAAAAGAGCTTGTGAAGATACGTTTGAACGATACGGATGCAAACCTTTAGAAACGCCGACGTTAAATATGTATGAGCTTATGTCTTACAAGTACGGCGGTGGCGATGAAATATTAAAAGAAATATATACACTTCAGGATCAAGGGAAACGTGAGCTCGCCTTACGATACGATTTAACTATTCCATTCGCAAAAGTTGTGGCAATGAATCCGAACCTCCGCCTCCCTTTTAAACGTTATGAGATTGGGAAAGTATTTCGAGATGGGCCAATTAAACAAGGAAGATTTCGTGAATTTATACAATGCGACGTTGATATCGTCGGTGTTGAGTCTGTCATGGCAGAAGCTGAACTTATGGGTATGGCGTTTGAACTGTTCCGAACGTTAAACTTAGAGATAACGATCCAATATAATAACCGAAAATTGTTAAATGGTATTCTTCAGGCCATTAACATCCCTACTGAGTTAACAAGTGACGTCATTTTATCATTAGATAAAATCGAAAAGATTGGGATTGATGGTGTACGAAAAGATGTATTAGAGCGCGGAATTTCTGAAGAAATGGCTGATACGATATGTAATACCGTATTATCTTGTCTAAAGCTTACTATCGCTGACTTTAAAGAAACTTTCAATAATCCACTCGTTGCCGATGGAGTAAACGAACTACAACAATTACAGCAATATTTAATCGCCCTTGGAATAAATGAAAATACGATATTCAACCCGTTTTTAGCGCGAGGACTCACAATGTATACAGGTACTGTATATGAAATCTTTTTAAAAGATGGATCGATTACATCTAGCATCGGTAGCGGTGGTCGATACAATAACATTATCGGAGCTTTCCGTGGTGATAATATAAACTATCCAACAGTCGGTATTTCATTCGGTTTAGACGTTATTTATACAGCACTATCGCAGAAAGAAACAATCTCATCTACAGCGGATCTATTTATCATCCCGCTTGGGACAGAGTTACAATGCTTACAAATTGCCCAGCAATTACGTTCCACCACTTCCTTAAAAGTCGAACTTGAACTAGCAGGACGCAAATTAAAACGCGCCCTTAATTATGCCAATAAAGAGAATATACCTTATGTGCTTATTATTGGGGAAGACGAACTTAGTACAGAAACCGTTATGCTGCGGAATATGAAGGAAGGTAGTGAAGTGAAGGTTCCGATTTCTTCTTTAAGTAGTTATTTATAATACGAACCACCCTCGTTTGGGTGGTTTTTCTATTTTATAGATACCTAACAATTAGTTTACATAAAATTATTATAATCTATTAAAAATACAAATAAACAATATCCAATTACCTATTATTTTTGGTAATATATAGATATGAATTGTTTTAGGAGGATTAACTTTGAAAACCTACATTCAAGCACTAAAGTGGACTACAGGGATCTATCATCTTTTATTACTTCCTTGTTATTATGTATTTCCAAGTCTTGTTAACCTATATGGGTTACCTTTACTACTATTGATTGTTTTTCATATCACTACTATTTTATTAGCTAAAAAAGAAGGCATGAATACGTACCCTCAGTATATCGGTATTATCGTTACTCTAGTTGCCTTCTTTCCTTATATAGACATCTTTCTACATATGATAGCAGCCATTTTCCTTTTATTAGATGCTGCTTCTACGAATGCAAAAGAAGTGTATGATTCATAGATGGATAAAATGAAACTTTCATCCATTGAGTTTTGAAATAGGTCAGCAAAAAGGGTTTACTTTTTAAGTAAACCTTTTTTCATTTTTAATTACTTTCCTTACTTCAGAATAATAAAAGAATATTCTGTTTAATTTTTATAAATTTCTAAATATTTATAAAACATTCAAATTAACATACATTTTAGTTATGTAAAAAATCTAAGTTTTAAGGAGATGAATCCATGCTGAAAAAGTTGGTAGCAGGTGTATTATTAACTGTCTCGTCGTTAACTGGAGGACTGGGATCAGTATCAGCTAGTACCGAAAAAGATTATACGATTTCCTCTTTCGAATATGTAACTGTAGATGAAAAGACTGTTGATTCGTTTAACAAATTGAGTGCTCCATCAAAGGAAGACGTAAAAATAACGTTAGTTCTACCGAAACAAAATCAAAATGGAGACTGGTTATCTTATGGATTTTCGAGCAAAGAAAGTTTAGAGTCTTTTATTGAAAAAGATAAACAAAGGTTGAATAATTCAATCACTCCCCTTGGTGTTGGAGGAAGCGGACCTGGTAGTACAGACTTCTATAAACACACAAATCAAGGTAGCGAGTATTTTTCTCTAAGTAGCGGTTATAAAAACTTATCTGCTAGTTGGCAAAATCAAATTGTTTCTGTACGTACAGCAGCTCCTACTGCTAGTTATTCAACAACACTATGGGAACGTACTTCAACTGACGGATATGGAAAAGGTGTTGTTTTTAAACATGCTGATTGGTATGGTCAAACTGCAAACTTAAATAACTTTCCAACTTCAGCAGTTGAAGTTAAAAAGTAAAAAATATAGAAATAAAAGGTGTTTTCACGTATGGAAACACCTTTTATTTCTACAATTATTTCTTCTATAACAATTTCAACTCTTAATTATTATTTTTCGTATTCCTACTCTCCAAAACTTTCTCCATATTATGAGTTGCCCATTCCATCATTAATAGAATCACTGGACGTAGTGATTCACCAAGATCAGTTAACGAATATTCTACTTTAGGTGGCACTTCACGGTATACTTCACGATGTATGATGCCATCTGCTTCAAGTTCTCTCAGCTGAAGTGTTAACATTCTTTGTGTGATATTAGGTTTTAATCTTTTTAATTCATTAAACCTCTTTTTTCCATCTAATAAATGATACAAAATAACACCTTTCCATTTTCCACCAATCACCTCAACCATAGCTTCAACTGGACAAGAATATTTATTTAAAAATGGGTAATTTATATTTTTTTCATTTGAACAATCCATAATAAATCCCTTCCCTTAACAATAGTATCTTTTTTGATACTATAACACATAAATGTGCGTACTTGTATCTATGTTACTTTAAAAATATAATTTACTTACAAAATAAATTAACGAAAAGAGGAACTTTTATGACAAATACAAACGAAATTACAAAAGAGAAAATTATGGAGGCTTTTCATTTCAGACATGCATGTAAAGAGTTCGATCCTATGCACAAAATTTCAGAAGAGGATTTTAAATTCATTTTAGAAACAGGCAGATTATCTCCTTCTTCTTTTGGATATGAACCTTGGAAATTTATTGTCGTACAAAATAAAGAATTAAGAGAAAAACTACAACCGTATTCATGGGGCGCTGGTGGGCAACTTGCAACAGCAAGCCATTTCGTCATTGTTCTTTCAAGAAACATTAAAGATATGCATTATGATGCAGAGTATATTAAATATATGATGAACGATATTATTGGATTGCCTGAAGACACTCAAAAAATTAGATATGAATTCTTCAAAAAGTTCCAGGAAACAGATTTTAACTTATTACAATCCGATCGTACTGTATTTGATTGGGCATCTAAACAAACTTATATTGCTTTAGGTAATATGATGACGAGCGCAGCTCAAATCGGCATTGATTCTTGTCCGATAGAAGGATTCGATAAAGAGAAAGTAGACTCCTTACTTCGTCAAGAAGGCATTATACAAGGCGATAATCTTGAAGTATCAGTTATGGTTGCCTTTGGTTACCGTAAAGAAGATCCAAAACGTGATAAAACAAGACAGACTATGGATACAATTGTTGAATGGATTAAGTAATATAGCACAGACAAATAATGCTCCTAATAGCTGTATACTCATACTAAAGAAGAATGAATTGTTTTCTTACGTATGAATTTGGTTTTTCATGGAAAGATATATTAGTATGTATGCAGTTTGAGCACTCTATTTTTTAGAGTCGAACAGGAGGAGAATGAATATGTCTGATATTGAAGTTGGCGAAGTGTTTACTCTTAGTGATGAGAATAACGAAGAGCAAGAAGTAGAAGTACTTGGAGCGATGGATGTCGAAGGCGCAGAATATATTGCAGTTGCCTTTGTTGAAGATATCCAAACAGAAACTGAGGAAGACATTGATATTTTCTTTTTAAAAGTAGAAGAAGATAATGAGTTTTCATACATTGAAAATGATGAAGAGTTTGATAAAGTATCTGCTGCGTTTGAAAAGATTTTGGATGAGCAAGAGCAAGAATAGTATGAATGAAAAACACGAGGGCGGATGCATATCCGCCCTCTTTTTATTACTCATCCAGAGACTCACGCAGTAATTGCAGTACATCTTTCATCGCAAAAGGTCCATCTTTTTTAACATGCTCCGCAAATTCTGAAACGAGACGTAATGTTCTCACACTTTCGATTGGATGTTCTCCTGATGCACTTTCAGCTGAAAGCATAACTGCATTCGTCCCGTCCAGTACAGCTTGAAACACATCAGTCACCTCAGCCCTTGTTGGAATAGAATGATCTACCATAGATTGAAGCATTTGTGTTGCTGTAATGACATATGTATTCGTTCGATTACATTCCTGAATCATCATTTTCTGTAAAAGCGGAATGCATTGATACGGTAACTCTACTCCTAAATCGCCCCTTGCAATCATAATTCCATCTGCTTCTTTACATATATCCTGAAAATTCTCGATTGCTTCCATCGTTTCTATTTTTGCAATTACATTAGGTGACGTTTCTTTATACTGTTGTATAAAATCTCGTATTTCTTTTATATGACTAGGTTTTCTTACGAAAGAACACGCGATAAAATCAACATTCTCCTCTAAAAGAAACTGAATATCTTTTTTATCTTTCTCTGTAATAGCTGGTAAACGAACAGCCGCATCTGGTAAATTAACTCCTTTATGGGATGAGATATTGCCACCTGTTTTTACCTTCGTTTCTATTTTGTCCGTACTTATCTTTTCAACAATTAATTCAACTTCTCCATCATTAATTAAAATTCTACTGCCTACTTTCACATCATTCGGTATTCCTTCATAATCAACACTCGCTTCTGTATTACTCCCTGTAACTGGTTGTGTATGTAAAATAAAAGAATCTCCTGCCTGAAGTGTAATTTGCCCTCCTTTCACTTCACCTAATCTTATTTTAGGTCCTTGTACATCACCCAAAAATTTAATAGAGTCATCTAATGATTTCACTAAACGAATGATGTCTTTATGACTTTCATGCGTGCCATGCGATAAATTCAGTCGAACAATTTTCATACCATTCTTTATTAACTGTGCTAATGTTTCTTTATTATTACTTGCGGGTCCAATTGTACAAATTCGATCGATTGTCATTTTTGTCACCATCCTTTTTTTAATAAGTTTCCCATATGAACTTAAAAATAACAGAGATTCTGACATGAATAGATTTAAATTTACATGAATTTCATAAAATTAAACCTGTATCCCTTGCTGGCTAAGCATTAGAAGATATATTCGCTTTTTTGCAAATGAAGACATGTTGAATCGAAAGTAAAAAAAAAGTTAAGTATGGGATAAACCATTGAGAGTTTCGAAATTTTCATATATTGTATGAATTGAGTTCGAACTCAAAAATTAAAAAGGTGGGAAAATTAGTGAATATGAAAAAATCTTTATCGGTGACAACTTTAGGGTTAGCGGTTTTAGGTTTTGGTTTTACTAATAACGCAAGTGCTTCAGAGGTCGATACTGTAGACAGGCAGCCCGTTTTAGTTGACTTTGATACAATTCAATCAACAAAAACATCTAGTGTTCCTAGTTTGACTGTTGCAGCTGCACCTAAGAATGACTCTAACATTAGCGTATATACTCCCTTTTTTGGTAACCCATATGCAGTTGCTAAATCGAAATCAACTACGACCGAAGACTATGTTTATGCAAAAGCAAGAACTTTCAATGGCGATGGCTCATTAGTAAATACGAAAAGTAATAGTGCAAAAAAATCATCCTTTGTCAGTGCTACAGCGACCAACACAAGCGTTTATTATGGAGATGATTACGCTATCGGTAATCATACCTATAAATTAAGTGGTTATAATGATGTGAATCACGAAACAAAAGCCTTCTGGTAAGAAAGAGAAAAAAGATATGCATCTTGCATATCTTTTTTCTCTAATACTTTACATATATGAGGTGCTATTTATGAAACAAATATATATTATTATCGGTGTTTTACTTATTTCATTACTTACAATTTATATTTTGTTCAATACTTCAATCATACAACCTCATCCACCTTCTAAAGAAAATAAGAGAGAGCAACAAACCAATACTATTTCTTACGGATTGAAGGATAATCAAGGCCAACATATTAACAACGGTAGCACAATTACTAGTGAGGATAATAAAATTAATGTATCATTATCATTCGTACATACTATTAACGAAAACCGAAAATATGGATTAATTGTTCTAGAAGATTACGAACAAAAACCTTTTAAAATAGAAGATACTACTAATGAAATATTACACTATTTTTTTGATATGAAACCAAACAGCTCAATGACTACGAAAATCTCTTTACACACTTCTCCTAATGCAAGTGAATTAACCTTTTTAATAATTAAAAAACCTGAATACAAATTAAAAGATAATAACTTAAATAAAGCAGCTATTTTAGAAGATATTCTAAGTATGCGATATTCAATACATCCTCTTCAGAAAGAAAACAAAAAAATAAAATTCTCTCTTATAAATCCAGATGCAATTTTAAAAGATGGTCTTTACGAACCATTATTTGTTACGAACCGTGAAGAGAACTTACAAACTGTCTTCTTTGAAAAGGAAGGCAAGCAATTAACCCTATCAAACGGTAATGAAACGAATGATGAAATGACTTACGCAATCGTGGCTTTTAAAGATTGGAAACAAGTTGAAATATTTAACAATAGAAAAGTCGTTTATACTAAAGTTGCACCTGAAACGAGGCAAATCTTTAATTTCATATTGCCTTCAGTGGATCAGGAAAGTAATTTTCAACTCGTCGCTTTTCCATTTCCTTTTAAAGTTAGCGAAGAAGATTATGTCAGTCAACAAGCATTCAGTTCTTTTCGCATCGTAATTGAAAATGAAAATGAAAATAAATAAGTTATACTATGCACAGTATAACAACCAAAAAAGGCCTACTCACACGAGTAGGCTTTTGAAACTACGAAAGTTTCGTCAATAACTGATTTAAATCTTTTTTCGTTTTCGTCGTTAAAGATTTCATTTTATTAATATCGATTTTTTCTTTCTCCGCTCCTACAATTAACGGATACATACTTTGACCGATTGTTTTAGAATCCGTCGGATGTGATGCCTCTAGCTCTTTTTCAATCACATCCCACTTTTCATTAATTTGTTTGCCAAGCTTATTCACTGTTTCCAATTTCGGATTAGCAGCTAACTGCTTGTCCAAGCTATCAATTAATGCTACAACTTCTTTAACGTTCGTTTTCACAGCAACACTTTTCTTCGGATCTTTCGTTGTCTTTCCGTTATTGTTTGTGCTTGTACTTGTGCTTTGATCTGCTGTTTTCCCGCTAGTCGTTTGATCATTCGTTTTTCCTGTCGTTTCTTTTTCTTTTGTTTTTACATTTTCGTTTTGAGTTGACGTTTTGCCGTTACTTTCTGTTCCTGATGATTCTTTCGTATTTTTTGCATCCTTATCTGTTTTTTCATTTGAAGAAGTATTTGTTTCTTTTTCAGTATCTTTCGTTGTTTTTGACGCTTCATCTGCACTTGTCGTTTTTGCTTCTCCATCATTTTGCGCAGTTACTTGCTCTTTCTTTTCCGTTTCTTTATCTGCTGAAGGACTACAAGCTGCCATAGTAAGCATTGTACCAATTGTTATCGATGCGATAGCGACCTTTTTCATTTTCATATAAATCCCCCTATGTTTTACATAATTTATCCTCCCCTTTACGATTCGATTTCCCCTTAAAAAATCCCTTTTCATACGAATTATCATCTTTCCGACAGTAATCTTCATAATAATACGTACAAAAACTGATAAACTCATTTTAATATTCGAGTTTCTTCTACTTCATTTTTCTACTCGCAAGTAAAAGAAAAAGAGTATATTGTCACATTAAGAATTAATATCTTCATATGACGATATACTCTTCTATCAAATTTTTATCTTTCTTGACATTTTATTTATACAAAAAAATAAAATTTTCTTTCGCTTTTTGTTTCTCAACATTTGTTAACATAATATTTTTATGAATAACCACCATTCGAGTGAATGACTTGCCCAGTAACCCATTTCGCTTCTTCACTTACTAAAAAAGAAATTAAGCGTGCTGCATCCACCGGTTCTCCTACTTTACCTTGCGGGAACTTCCATACTAAATGATGCTTCAGCTCCTCTGTAATCCATCCTGTATTCGTCGGTCCTGGATCAACGGCATTAACAGTAATCCCCTTCTCCATCGCTACTGGTGCTACTGACTTTGTAAATGCTTCAATTGCCCCTTTCGTTGCTGCATATGCTAGTTCATCTGGCATTGGACCTACTGACTGTCCTGAAGTAAGATTAATAATACTCCCGCCCGTTTTAAGTGAATAATGTTTTATAAACAATGAACTTAATAGCATAGTAGCCCGAACATTAACTGTATAATGTTTATCCAACTGCTCTACATCTAATTCCTCAATTCTCGTATGAGTAGAATATACTGCATTATTAACTAGAATAGATGGATCACCTAACCGTTCTGATACCATATAAAACAAACGATTTGGCGAATAAGACTGCGATAAATTGATTTCTGCCATTTCACATCGAACATCGTAACTTTCAATTTCCTTTTTCAGCAAAAAGGGTTCTTGATCACTCATTCCCCATGGCATCGCTTTATCATACTTTGGCCAGTACGTGAAAAAAATGTCTATCCCTTTTTGAGCAAGCACCTTGCATACAGCTGCACCAATTCCATTCAGACGAGTTGCCCCTGTTACAATTGCTATTTTCTTCACCTTTTTCTCCTCCATCTATACACAGATCCCCTGCATGAATACAGAGGATCTATCTTCTTATTGAATATTTGACAGTATACGTTCAGCACCTAATTTTAACATTTTAATAAAGATATAATTTACAATCGTAAACATTACAAATAAAACGATAAACATAACCCACAGTCCGACATGAAGGAAGAAGTATAATACACTTACTCCCCCCACAATAATTAAAGCTATTAAAATATTAGCTAAAAAATTCCACAAAGTTGTATATCGACTTTTAAATAATTTCTGCTCTGTATCCCAATGAATATCTGCAGTTTGCGCGTCCCAGCGTGTTCCGATTAAATTAATTAATAACAACCCGTTCGCACTTAGTAAAAACCACAGTATCATAAAGACTGGAGAAATCCCAGCTACAACTGCCATCGTAATACCGAATACTGCTAAAATGATCACATTAATTAACCAAGCAGTGATTGCTTTCGCAAAAAAGATATCCGAAGCCTTTACTGGTAAATAACGATTCACAAACCAAGAGCTTCCATCTCGCGAAAATGACGTTGTTGCAATGACGTTACTACCCATTAAAAATAACGATGCACAAAGGCCAACACCAATTGCAAATCCCGTTGTCTCTGAATTGTTAATATACTCTGTAATAAACTTTAAATTTCCATCTTGCACAAATAAAATAAAGAACAACATAATTGGCATAACGAAAGTTTGTACAATGCAATTTAAGAAAAATTGTGGTGTACGGAATAACGTTTTAAATTCTTTTTTCACATACGCTTTTAAATGCGAACTTTGTACTGTTGATTTCTGTAAACCTTCCGCCGAAATAACTTGTTTCTTTGCTGTACTCGTTGAAAGTCCAATAACCCCTTTTAAATATGTACGCTCTGCTATGTAATAAAACAACACAAAGAAGACAAATGAAATAACTGCAAAGATTATTACATATAAAGGTCCCTTCCAATTTGCATTTTCTACTAATGCTACTGCTCCAAAATATGTAGTTGGAAAATAGTTTGTCATTTGTACTAAAAGAGAAGACTGGTTGTTTGCAAGGTAATCCGCAATTGCATCTTCAGAAAACGAACTTTTATTTTTCCACTGCAAAAATACGTTAATTCCTACAATAAATAGTATACTTACGATTCCAATAAATATATTTCCTCGGTCTTTATTTTTCGCTATATTTGTATACCTCATAATAACTGTCATCAGTAACGAAGCTAGTACTAACGGCACAATTGGGAAGAGTAAGTAAATGAAAATCATATATATGTAATATGTAATAAATGCGCCACTTTTTAAACCGTACGTAATAAAGATCGGTAATAAAATAAATGAACTCATTACGTATTGTGTAATTAATACTGTTAAAAATTTGGCTGAAATAATTTGCGCTGGTTTTAATGGTAATGGTAATAACATTTCAATGTCATTGCTGTAGTAAAATACAGTTAAAATGTTCGTAATACTCATTAAAAATACCCATATACTCGCAATCGCAAGTCCCATTGCGATAATCATTCCTGGATCTTGCCCTAAATGTATCATTCCCTCATACATTGCATGCGTGATAGAACCAAACAGTAAAAAGCCGACAAATAAAATAGCTGCAAATGAAAATACATACGCCCATCGCTTCTTCTTATCTGTTATAAAATCTGCATAATTTAATTTCAATAATACTTTCGTTAACGTCCAAATTTTACTCATTGCCCGTCATCTCCAAGAACATTTTTTCAAGTGATTCATTGGATTTAAAATGATCTCTCATTTCATCTAAATTCCCTTTAAACTGAAGGTTTCCCTTATTAATAATCGCGACGCGGTCACATAATTTTTCTGCCACTTCTAATACGTGTGTAGAGAAAAATACAATCTTTCCTTTATCCGCATGCTCTCTCATCATTTCTTTTAAAATATATGCAGATTTCGGATCAAGCCCAGTTAATGGTTCATCTAAAATCCATACATCTGGCTCATGTACGAGCACACCAATAATAACGATTTTTTGTCTCATACCGTGCGAATAACTTTGAATTTGATCAGATAAAGCATTATAAAGATCAAACTTCTTCGCTAAAGACTCTATTCGTTCTTGTCGTACTTCTTTCGGCACTTCATACATATCGGCCATAAAGTTTAAATATTCAATTCCTTTTAATCGTAAAAACATATCTGGACTATCTGGTACATAACCAAACGTCTTCTTCGCTTCCATCGGCTCTTCCATAATATTTTTTCCGTTAATCGTAATAGTCCCTTTGTCCACCCCGTGAATACCAGTAATCATCTTAATTGTCGTTGATTTACCCGCACCATTCGGTCCTAAAAATCCAAAGATTTCGCCGCTAGGTACAGATAAACATAAGTCTTTTACTGCATAGGTAGACCCATTATAACTTTTTGACACATTCGTAATTTCAATCATTTCATCCAATCCTTTCCTTAATTACCAAATAACTATATTGATATTATAGCATAGTTCTATTTTAAGATTTTTACATTTTTCAGTATATTTAACCTTTAAAATAAATATACACCCCTAATCCAACAACTAAAACGACAGCTAGTATAATATAAATCATTGTTAAGCGTTTAATATTCCCCTTTGTCGCTTTGCTATAATTTGCATCACCATTCCGCCCAATTAACACCGTCGCAATGACAGTAATCACTACAAGTAATACAACGATCATGATCCAAGTTAGCATTTCTTCCTCCCCCTCCTTACAACCATTTTACAATATTATCCTCTTTATTTCGCAGCATATTTCCTCTTTTTACTATTATTATGAACCAAACTGGAAAACTATTATTACCATTCCTATCCATATGTGATATATTTATAACATAACGTGATTTATTTCTAACACTATAAGGAGGAACTATCATGAAAACAACTTGGATAAAATATTTAGGATTTCTCGGTTTCTTCGGTTTCCTCGGATTTTTTTATGAAAAAGGATTGTTTACTATGTTCTGTTTCTTCTCCTTTTTCACATCGTATAGAACAGTTCAACACGATGAACTGTTTGAACAAATTGTCAATAAATCGTGTCGCAATGCATTTATCGTTACGTTACTAACTACCACAATCATTATGTTTATTGAAATGTTATTTCCAAACCCTACGCTACAAGAGATTGATATCGCTCTTATTTTCGGCACACTCATTCTTACATTCGGCTTTTCTATGTTCTTTTTCGATAAACCAATTGATGAAATGGAAGATGCACCATGGCATTCGTAACGAGAATAAAAGAATACCGTGCCAAATTGAACATGACACAAGAAGATTTAGCGAAGAGCGTTGGTGTGCGACGTGAAACAATTAGTCATCTCGAAAAAGGTAAATACAATCCTTCCTTACAACTTGCTCACGATATAGCGAAGGCATTACATAGTACGATTGATGAGATTTTTATTTTTGAGGATTGATTAAAGACGTCCAGTCACAAGAATCACAAAAAAAATACCGTCATTCTTTCCAAGAAGAATGACGGTATTTCTCATTGATTATCCATATAAAACCGCATGAAATACGCCTAATAGCAAGTATTGATCCTGCATGTAATCTTCATCATATACATTCATCTCAATGTAATACATATCTTCCTCAAGACGAATATTCCAATCTGCAATTACATAGCCCTTTCGTAATAACTTTCCCATTCCAAATAAAGTTTTATGAACAACATATTCTTCTGCCTTATATGTAAAGGTAAATAAGAAATTTGCATCCAATAACTTTCCGTCACATACAAGTATTTCATGCTCTGCATCATGATTATCTTTGTACATTACTAAAATCCTTCTTTGGCGCTGCCTACTTACATCCTTTGCAATGACGCGAATATTGTCCTTACTATCCTTTATTTCATAAATAATATTACTACCAATTTTCGGAATAAAATCCAGCACTCTCATCAGCGTATTTTTATAATAGCCCCTTACTACACCTACTTGCTCACTTCCATTATAAACCTCTATCGGTGTCGTATCTGCTTTGCTATCACACGGTCGTTTGTAAGAGAGCTGCATCATTCGCTCTCCTCTTAAGTACTGATCAAACGTCACAGGATATTCTATCATGCGCAGTTCTTTATTTAGCTCATACAAATAGCGTTGAACACTCTCTATTAATGTTGCAGTAGCTATACGCTCTTGAAGTTCAAATTCTTGCCAGCTGGAAAAAACAGTCCATTGATTATGATCCTCTTCATAGAAGAAACCAAGAATTACCTCTTCACGGTCAGCCGTTTCATATTTCATAGGCACGTTCTGCCCATGTTGAACTTGTTCCATCCACTGACCTAAATAAATCCCCAGCTCTGCAACCTTCATACATGATTTTTGAAAAAATACGCTGTCACTCGCGCAAATCGTTACATCTCCTTCGATAAAGCCCTTTGAATAAGCATCATACCGTGGCTCATCCTTCTGCGGGAGATTTTTGTCTAACTCAAATAAAAACGTTAACATCCTTTATTCACCTCTAGTTGTTACACTAATCATACATGACATCGCATCACGCTAGGAAACTATTTATATACGCATATTTAATTCACGCATTATAACACGTGAATGACCTTGTATAGTAGCTCTATTTTTTTGTTCTATATCTTAGTATATGAATTTATATGAGCGATTTTTCAAATATATCTATCGCAACTTACAATATATCAACGATTTTTCAAATATATCTATCACAACTTACAATATATCAACGATTTTTTCAATATATCGATTTTTCGACAAATATCAGCACGATTAAAATGAAGCTACCTTTTCTTCCGCCACTTCTACAATTTCTAAAATTTGTAGAAGACTCTCCACTTCATAAGTCGGATTAACACTCGTCTTATTCTCTTTCAAACTCGGATTATACCAACACGTATCAATGCCGAAGTCTTCTCCGCCTTTCATATCAGAAGTTAGCGAATCTCCGACCATTAGTACACTTAATTTATCCGTAATCCCAAACTTCTCAAACGCATAATCAAAAATCTCACGTGCTGGTTTTTGATGACCAACTTCTTCAGAAATAATAATATGATCAAAAAAATTACATAAAGGTGAATTTCCGATTCTTGATTGTTGCACCATCGTATATCCATTCGTAATAATACCTAACTTGCAATCTTGTAGATTTTCACATAATTGTACTGCGCCTTCTATAAGATGTACTTCTTTCCCTAAGTTTTCAAGATATACATTACTAAATTGCTGTGCATCTACGTCTATATTATGAAGCGCAAATAATTGTCTAAATCGATCTACTGCTAATTCACTTAGCGTAATCATTTTATTTTCTAAATCTCTCCATAATCCATTACTAATCTCTTTATAGCTTGCAAGATAATCATTATACCCTGTAGGCATATCAAACTGTACAAACGCATTATGTAATGCGTTTCTTTCCGTTTCAGGGAAATCTAATAATGTATCATCTACGTCGAATAATATAACTTTGTATTTCATGATGTTTTTCTCAACTCCTATATTCTCATAGCTTAATTATAACAACAATAAGAAAGGGAGGCTAATTAAAACCAGCCTCCCTTCTTTTTACTTTTCTTCCAGCAGTAACTCTTTCATTTCCTCTAACGAATCTTTCGTAAAGCCAAGAGCTTTTTCAGCGTATGCTTCAACTGATCCGTATTGCTTTTGAATTTCACCAATCGCAGCTTGCAAGTATTCAGCACGCGCTTCAAACATTGCACCTAATATCGCTCTGCTCTCATCGTTTTGTAATTTCGCACCTAAAAAGGCCATCATTTTTTCATTTAGCTTTTCACGGAATCCGTTACTTAGTAAGTAGTCTTCCATTACTGTTTTTTCTGGTACACCTAGTAAAAGTAGTAATAATGCTGAACCAAATCCAGTACGATCTTTTCCAGCTGTACAGTGGTTTACTAACGGTAAGTTTTCCGGGTTTTGCGCTAAGTTTAAGAAGCTCACGAATGCCTCGTTGCCACTTACGAAATCTTGATTCATTTTCACAAGATACTCACCTGGTTTTCCTAACATAGAAAGGTCACCAACTTGGAAAAACTCATTTATATTTAAGTCTTTCGCTAAGTCTTGCATAACTGGTAAGCACACTTGACGAGCACCTGTAATCTCAGGATTTGGCTTATGCTTTACCTCAAAGTTTGTACGATAGTCACAAATTAACTTTAAACCAGACTTTTGTAAATAGTCGATATCCCACTCTGTTAGTCCTGCTAATTCTTCAGAACGGTATAATTTGCCCCATTTCACTTTACGTCCATCTGTCGTTTCATATCCACCCATATCACGGAAGTTAAACGCACCTTGTAATGGCAATCTACGCTCAGCTACTGTCACTGCTTGTCCATTACTTCCTACTAGTCTAAAATATGGACGTTCATTTTCACTCGGGTTTTCAATTGTATATGATAATTCTCCATTTACAGTTGCAAGTAGTTCTCCATTTTCTTCAATATGATCTGGTGAAGTACTCCAATAAATACGAACTTCTTCTATATTATTTTCCCACTTTATTTGTAACGTATTATCTTCAATTCTTTCTACAGTTGCTTGTAGCCAATTTCTTTGCTGCTCCATTCTTTCACCAACGCTTTCTCTTATAATTGAATCTTACCCTATTGTATTATGGGAATATCCATTTTGTCGTTCTCATTTTTCTTTTTATCTTACAAACAGGCGAAAAGTTCTTTTACTTGTTCAAAATTTGTACATGGATTACCGCGAAATACGTATGCGATTTGTTCATTACCTAAATCTTCGTATACAACTGTTCCGCGATTAGGGTGCGAATAAAACTCTAACCCGTTTATAATTTGTTTTGGGCCATAGTTCATTGTCCATGAAGAAATAGGATAGTACGCTTTGTTTTTATGTCTACAAACCCAAAGTGCATATAGTTTATTAACTTCGTCCCAGTATACATACTGCGTTTCGTCATTTCCGAAACCGACCGATTCAAGTTTCCAATTTAGTTTTTCATGAATTAACAAATTTACATAGGATACGTCATCTGGAGCATTCCACTCTCTACATCTTCCTATCTCACCCATTTCACTTCTCTTCGCTTGAAAGCTTAATAAGTGAAATGATGTATGTAATATCGTTTTCCCAAGCTCCATATTTACTGGTTGTAATTCAAATAGAAATCGTTCCATTTCGTCTTGTTTTACATATCCATGATCAACAGAAATTTCAACTTGTGTTTTCCATATAGATGTAACGTAACTTTCTTTTCCTTTATAATTTATACCTTTCCAATACACAAGCCCTTTATATTGAAAACAATCTCCTTTTGCTTGAGAAATACAGCTATCCGGAAATACTGGTTCCATTATATCGAGAAAAAATTCCTTTACTCGAAACATCCCAGTTGGAGTAACAACCTGAAACCAAAAAGTTCCCCACTTTTCACCTTCATAACGTTCTGAAACTTTTTCAACATTCCAGCCTTCTAACAATACATTTGGATACAGTAACACGAATGAATGCATGGATTGCTTTAACATATATAGTCCCCTCCCGCTATACGAGTTCGAGAGTATACATCCTTCATCCTCCTAAAACTTCCTCACATACCGCTCAGTACAACTCAGCAGCTGACATCCGTTCTTTTCAAAAACATCCTTCATCCACTCATTTTGCATATTTGTCTCACCAATATAATAAGATGCACCTATTTCCTTTAAGACAAACATCGCACCTGCAAATAACGCAGCTTCATATCCCTTATTACGCATATTTGGAGTAACTGCGAAGTACATAAGTTTCCCTTCTTCTAACGTACCTCTTTCAATATGCGGGATTACAATTCCTATCGGCTCTTCATCGGCACTCGCTGTTAAGCAATGTTCTTTCCATTGCTCACCAATTTCTTGTAGCATCATATGCACAAATTGATCATGAGCGACTGGTTCTCCCGTTGCTTCATTCCACAGTGAATAAAAAGCCTCTTCTCCAACTTCTTCAATAAGCTTAAAATCAATTTCACTTTCTACATCTTCTACTTCGTATATATCTTTAAATACAATCATGTTTTCCGTAACATATTCAAATAAATACGTTTCAAAACATCTTTTATACACATCATAATTTGGACTTTTTGAAGAGATTTCAAAATGTAGTTTTTCTAATCCATCTTTTTTAGCTTCAGCAACGCAATATTGCATCATTTCCTCTAATTGCTCTTCTGTAAAAATCTCTGCATTATTTTCTTTTATCATAATAGAAGAAGCATTTCTTCTTATTTTAAAATGTTTTTCTAACTGTTCTATCGTCGTCATATTCTTCCCTCATCTATATCATACTCGAATTTCTAATCGTTCTCCTTGCATGAGCAGGATTGTCCTTGAATATATAGAATACTAGAAAAGATCGCATCTTTAAAGTGCGGAGGAGGTTCTCCAGTGGATATTACAGCATTGCAACAACAGTTAGAGCTTATACAACAAAATGACTATACGCAACTGCAACATATAGACGTAAATGAGTTAACTTTGAACATGCTTCAGTATATCGGAACGACTGATAGCTACGTTCGTTACCAACTTATATATAAATGTTTTGCGCATTTCATTCATCATGAATTCCTTATGGACGATCAGCTGAAATTACTTCTGCAAACTTGTTTAAGTGATGAGTATTTATATTGTGACATTTACTCCCCACATACAGATGGGGTTTTCACACGTTCTTACACTGTTTCGTTAATTGCGTTAATACTCCAATTCGCTAATTCGCACTACTTTTGTACAGAGGAGGATATCGAAGAAATAAAAAATAAACTCATTACATACACAAACTTAGAAACAGATTTTCGGGGCTATATCGAAAATAAAGGATGGGCTCATTGTCTTGCTCATGTATCTGATGCCTTTACTGAAATTGTTCATAATACGTATACAACTTTTGAATGGTACGAAGAATTAATTCATTGTTTATTAAATAAAATCTTTATTCCATCTGACCTTTTTCATAATAACGAAGATGAACGCATTGTTACTCCATTACTAGCAATGCTGTATCATGATTTTCCTCAGAACGATTTAATTTCTATTATTCATAAAAAAATAAAAAGGCTTCCTCAAATTAGAAAACGCCTTTCGCTTAATGAGTATTGTATTTTATGTGCCAATATTAAAACCTTTTTACGCACATTATTTTTCAGAACGAAAGATGACCATAACTTAGCCTTTACAGCACGTAAAACAGAAAGAATGTTAAAAGAACTTCCTAACTATTATTAAATACAAGGAGCAATGACATGGGTTATATTGAAGATATGAGAAATCTAGTAGGAAATCATCCACTTATTCTAATAGGATCACACGCCATTATATTAAATGAAAAAGATGAAGTATTGCTGCAACTCCGTACAGATTTTAACCGCTGGGGCATTATTGGCGGTGCCTTAGAATATAACGAAACATTAGAAGACGCTTTAAAGCGAGAAGTATATGAAGAAACTGGACTTATTATTAAAAATCCAGAACTATTCCGTACATACTCTGGACCAGATTACTTTCAAATCTATCCAAACGGCAATCAAGTACACGGTGTACTCGTTGTTTATATTTGCCGAGAATTTCATGGTGAACTTGTATGCGATCAAAGTGAATCAAAAGAACTACGCTTCTTTTCACTTGATGAATTACCTAATAATCTTCCCCCTGTTATTGAGAGGATTATTACAGATTATCAAAAAAAATAAGGGAACGCTTAACGTTCCCTCTTAAATCCAATCCGTTTTTTAATTTCCGCTAAATTTACCTTTGCAATAGCGCGTGCCTTCTCAGCACCGTTTTCTAATGCTTCATATAATAAATCCGGCTCATTCATATATATTGCGTACTTTTCACGAGGTCCAGCTAACTCTCGATCTACTACGCGAAACAACTCTTTTTTCACATCGCCCCATCCGATTCCAGTCTCATATTTTTCACGTAATGACTGTATTTCGTCTTCTGTCGCAAATTCTTTATAAATTGTAAATAAGGTTTCTAGTTCTTTTGGTTCATTTGGAAGTGAAGAATCTGTTTTGATTTTAAATATTAACTTTCGTAGTTTTTCTTGCTCTGCAAATAATGGGATCACATTTCCGTAACTTTTACTCATCTTTCTTCCGTCAAGGCCAGGTAATATTGCTCCTTCTTCTTGTATGACATACTCCGGAAGTGTAAATGTCGTGCCAAATGTATGATTAAAATACGTCGCAATATCACGCGCGATTTCAATATGTTGAATTTGGTCTTTTCCGACAGGTACATGTGTAGCTTGAAATAATAATATGTCAGCTGCCATTAAGATCGGGTACGTATATAACCCCATGTTCACTCCCGCATCGACCTCTAACCCTGCTTCTTTATTTTGCTCCACCTTCGCTTTATACGCATGAGCACGGTTCATAAGACCTTTCGGAGTTAGGCAAGCTAAAATCCAAGCTAATTCTAGAATTTCCGGTACTTCTGTTTGTCGATAAAAAATAACATCTTCTCCAAGTCCAAGCGATAACCAAGTAGCTGCTACCTCTTTCGTATAACTGCTGAACTTTTCTGAATCATGCACAGCATTTAATGCATGATAATCAGCTATAAAGTACAATGCTTTTCCTTCATTATTCTTTGACATTTGTAATGCAGGTTTAATCGCACCAATATAATTTCCTAAATGTGGATAACCTGTCGGCTTAATTCCTGTTAACATTATTTTTTCACTCACACTAACTCCTCCTTTCTCAAAATAAAAAGAGCCCCTCATCCTAAAAAAGGACGAGAGACTCCCGCGGTACCACCTTAATTAGCTATCATTAGCTCACTTCATACTTCAATAACGTGAAGTAACCGTCTTTACCTACTCATTTCAGTTAGAAGCTCCAGAGTCCATTCCATATTCATCCCTTACTGATTCTCACCACATATCAGCTCTCTGAAAAGTTTCGAATATGTACTCTTCTCTTTCATTGCTTTTTCGTTATTTTTTACAGTTTATCACATTTCACTTCCAAACAAACAAAAATTTTCTATTTTATATAGAAGGAATTTCCACTTCAATTGTCTAATATTATATAGGTTTGCAGAAATATTCGAAACAACTTTGGAGGTTTTTTCATGGTAAAATATATATCCATTTTAGGTTCCACAGGATCCATCGGCACATCTGCATTAGATGTCGTTTCAGCTCATCCTGAACATTTTAAAATCGTCGGTTTAACCGCAAATTATAATATCGATCTTCTTGAGCAACAAATCAAAACGTTTCAACCTCGTATTGTAAGCGTTGCGACAAAAGACTTAGCAGACAAGCTTCGTACGCGTATTTCAGCAAATACAAAAATCACACACGGGACTGATGGCTTAATTGCAGTAGCTACTCACCCTGATTCAAATCTTGTATTAAGCTCTGTTGTAGGTGTTTCAGGATTACTTCCAACAATTGAAGCATTAAAAGCGAAGAAAGATATCGCTATTGCTAATAAAGAAACTTTGGTTGCAGCTGGACATATCGTAACTGAACTAGCGAAACAAAACGGATGTCGCTTAATTCCAGTAGATAGTGAGCATTCAGCTATTTTCCAATGTTTAAACGGAGAAAATAATAAAGAGATTGAGAAGTTAATTGTAACAGCTTCCGGTGGTGCATTCCGTGATAAAACACGTGATGCAATGCAAACATTACAAGCAAAAGATGCTTTAAAGCACCCAAACTGGTTAATGGGCGCAAAACTAACGATTGATTCTGCCACATTAATGAATAAAGGGTTCGAAGTAATGGAAGCGAGATGGCTATTTGATATTCCATATGAAAAAATTAATGTAATGATTCATAAAGAAAGTATCATTCATTCTTTAGTAGAATTTATTGATGGATCAGTTATGGCACAGCTCGGTGCTCCTGATATGAGAATGCCGATTCAATATGCGTTTCACTATCCTACTCGGCTACCTTCTTCCTATGAAAAATTAAATTTATTAGAAATCGGTAGTTTACATTTTGAAAAACCAGATTTAGAGAAGTTCCCTTGTCTACAATACGCATATGAATGTGGCAAAATCGGTGGTACTACTCCCGCTGTATTAAATGCAGCAAATGAAATTGCGAATGCGCTATTCTTAAAAAATGAAATTGCCTTTTTCGATATTGAAAAAACAATTTACAAAACAATTGAAGCTCATCATAACGTAAAAGATCCTTCACTAGATGCTATATTAGAAGCGGATCAATGGGCGCGCCAATATGCAAATGAATTGTTAATAAAAAAGCGCTAAAACAGTTCCCACTGTTTTAGCGCTTTTTTTCACGTATTCAACTTAACAAATCTATAACCGTGTGTAACTAACACTTTTAATATCGCATATCCTGGAATGGCTAAAATAATGCCCATAATCCCGAATAAGTTTCCGGCAGTTAAAATGATAAAAATGATAGTAATCGGGTGAATATCTAACTTTTTACCCATGACTTGCGGAGAAATAAATTTACCTTCTGCTAATTGTACAACCATCATAACAATAATTACTTTTAACACCATTGCTGGCGAGTCGATAAATGCGATAATTAACGCTGGTGTAATCGCGATAATTGGTCCTACGTACGGAACGATATTTACAATCATCGCTAAAATCGCAAGTAATACCGCATATTTAATACCAATAATAAGATAACCAATTAATAGCATAATACCGATAAATAAGCTGACGATAATTTGACCTCTAATATACGAGCTAATCGCATAATGCATATCATCTAGTATTCTCATTGCTGCTGGTTGTCTTTGCTCTGAAATAAACTTTAAAAAGTGATTCGGCAATTGCTCACCATCTTTTAAAAGATAGAACAATATAAATGGAACCATTACAAATGTCAAAACAACCTCTGTAACAGTACTCAAAAATCCAGTTACATTCCCAGTTACTGATGATAATGACTTTGTAAAATCAACTGTGTATTCTTTTACCATATTCGCAACATTAATATTTAAATTCTCCTGAATTTTACCGAGTAAATTACTTTCCCCGAATCTACGTGCTGCTTGTTCAATCTCATGGCCAAAATACGGTAAGTTATCAATTAATGCATCAATTTGATCTTTAATAATAGGGATAACCGTTACAACTAAAAATACAAATAATCCTAGTACGATTAAATATATGGAAGCTATCGATACGATTCTTGAAACACCTTTCTTTTCTAAAAGCGAAACGAATGGATGTAAAATATAAAATAGCACGCCTGCTAATAGTACTGGGAAGAAAATTGTTTTTAAAAATACGATAAACGGTGTAAAAACAAATGATATTTTTGTTAGCAATAAAATATTAATGAACAATAACGCAAATCCAAGTAATACCGCCAAATAATTTTGTTCTCTAAAAAACTTTCTTAACTTATCTCTTTTTCTTATATTTATTTTCTCCAACGAAACCACCTCTTCGAATGATGAAAAGCCCTTATTCAGGGCTCTTCATCATAATCTATATATCTATTTCTTTGCAGCTTTCACTACAAATGATACAATAAAAATTAACACGATTGCACCTAATAATGCTGGCACGACATGAATCCCACCAAAAGACGGCCCAAAAGTTCCAAATAATTTACCACCTAATGAAGCACCTAATAAACCTGCGATAATATTTCCGAACATACCACCTGGGAAATTTTTACCCGTTATAGAACTAGCAATTGCACCTATAATAGCACCAACTATTAATGTGATAATCCATCCCATTTTTAGTCCTCCATTTCTATTATAGTTTGTATGATTTAATACAAACATATGTATTTATCATTGCTAATCATATTTCACTATAGAAATATATTTACTACTATTTTACATATGGAGATACATATATTATATGCAAAAAAGAAAAATATTGTCAAACTCACCCATAAAGCAATTATATTCATATACCATATTTAAAGGAGGCTTCATTATCTATGATTCTTAAGTTAAATTCCACTTCTTTTGAAGTAGCAACATCCATTTTACAGGTTCAAATTCCAGCTTATAAAGTTGAAGCAGACTACTTAAATAGTACTGCCATACCTCGTTTATATGATACTGTAAACGA
Source organism: Bacillus sp. FSL R9-9497 (assembly GCF_038005805.1). Lineage (NCBI taxonomy): Bacteria > Bacillati > Bacillota > Bacilli > Caryophanales > Bacillaceae > Bacillus > Bacillus sp. FSL R9-9497. Next base: position 3,253,761 of record NZ_JBBOTY010000001.1, read on the forward strand.
TATTCAAAATTGCGTTGAAACATTCTATGGATATTTTTCTGAAAATAAACTTGTCGGTTTTATTTCTTTTGTACAAGAAGAAAAACTAATCGATATCCATAGGCTAGTTGTATCGCCCGATTTTTTTCAAAAAGGAATCGCAACGAAACTCCTAATTTATATATTTAACATGTTTCCCTCTCCAATGACATATATTGTACAAACAGGTAAAGCGAATACCCCTGCTATTACTTTATATAAAAAACACGGATTCATTACAGTATCAGATACAATACTTCCTGACGGTATGATTCTTACGCAATTAAAAAAGACAGAATACACAAAATAATTTGACTTGTTCGCTCCTTTATGTTATTTTTTACTTTATAAAACCTTTTGCTGAGTCCAAATTTTGGAGCGGGGGAACCATTTTTGTAGCTATGCTACTTGGGGCGAATCTTTTTTAAGTAGGGAAACTCTCACTTCCCGAGTCCGACAGCTAACCTCGTAAGCGTAATGGGAGAGGAAGGTGCTTTTTGCCTATGTTACACATTTTGCCTCCTTAATTATAAATATGGGATCGATATCAAATAGTCACCTATATTTATAGAAAAGGAGAATGTATTATGTTACGTTTATCTGATCACGCAATTAAAATGATGGAGCAAAGACTTCGAATTGAAAAACAACGCACATATCAAGCAAATAAGGTTGTAGATAACTTACATCACAAATACTTCTTTCAGCATATTTTTCAACCGAAAAGATAAAGAAAATGTTTATTTAATATTAAAAAACACAAGGTGTGTCTTACAAAGACATTCCTTGTGTTTTTTATATTCTTTATAAAATTCTCACTACATTTAAGCTTGCTGTAATCGCACCTGCTATAGTAGTCACATGCCCTACACCTAACGGGCCATTTTGTAATATTAATGTTGAATTGGCACTCGTCACATTCACAAGAAGTGTATTTGAAATGGCTGGTTCGATTACTACAGTTGATGTCGTTACGTTTTGTATAAAACTCCCTGTTAGTTGCGTTCCATTTAATAGCAATCTAACAGATACTGTCTCATTCCCACCATTTGCATCCCCTTGAAAATAGTAGCTTACTAAATATATTCCTGGCGTCGTTACTGTGACTGTCGTAGCACTAGTTAAAGATACACCAGTTCCATATACAGTGGATCCAGAATTAATTGGGATGTTGGCATTTGCTGCAATTGTGCTTGTTGATGTAGAAAAGAAATATCCGCCACCTGTCGATATAGCAGATGATCCTGTTGCTCCAGTTAAGCCTGTTGGACCTGTGGCACCTGTTGGGCCCGTTATCCCCGTTACCCCTGTTGCTCCAGTTATTCCTTGTATGCCTTGTATTCCGGTCGGTCCTGTTGCACCAGTCACTCCAGTCGCTCCGGTTGCTCCGGTTGCTCCCGTCACACCTTGTGGCCCCTGGATTCCTTGGATTCCTTGTGGACCTGTTGCTCCCGTAGGGCCGGTCGCTCCCACCTGCCCCGTTACCCCTTGTGGACCTTGGATTCCTTGTGGACCTTGAGGACCCGTTGCTCCAGTAGGTCCGGTTGCTCCTGTTGGACCAGTTTCTCCTTGTGGTCCTTGAATTCCTTGAGGACCTTGGGGACCCGTTGCACCAGTAGGTCCGGTTGCTCCTGTTGCTCCTGTTGGACCCGTCGAACCGGTTATCCCTTGAATTCCTTGCGGTCCAGTTGGGCCGGTTGGACCGATTTCTCCTTGCATTCCTTGTATACCTTGTATTCCCTGTGGACCCGTTACTCCTTGTGGTCCTTGAATTCCCTGTATTCCTTGAGGACCAGTTGCACCAGTCGGACCGGTTGAGCCTTGTGGACCTTGCACACCTTGTATTCCTTGAGGACCGGTTGGGCCTATACTTCCTTGTGGTCCCTGAATACCTTGTATTCCTTGAGGACCAGTTGGACCGGTTATGCCACTCGGACCTTGTACGCCTTGCACTCCTTGAGGACCGGTTGGACCACTCGGACCTTGGATTCCTTGTAGCCCCTGTAAACCAGTTGGACCGGTCGCTCCCCTTACTCCTTGCTCACCTTGTATGCCTTGTAGACCTTGAGGGCCGGTTGGACCGATTGGCCCCTGTGCTCCTTGCACTCCTTGTGGACCAGTCGGACCGGTTGCTCCTGCCGGTCCCTGGATTCCTTGTACCCCTTGAATTCCAGTCGCTCCTGTTGCTCCTTGTATCCCTTGTGGACCTTGAATGCCTTGATCACCCGTTGGACCCGTTGCCCCCATTGGTCCCTGTACTCCTTGCAAACCTGTTACACCAGTTGCTCCGGTCGGTCCCTGGATTCCTTGTACCCCTTGAATTCCAGTCGCTCCTGTTGCTCCGGTCGCTCCTGTTGCCCCTGTTGCTCCAGTCGGACCCGTTGGACCCCCTGGTGATCCTGCTGGACCGGTTGGACCAGTTGGACCTCCTGGTGGACCAGTTGGACCGGTTGCTCCAGTCGGGCCAGTTGCAGAACCTGTCGGACCAGTTATCCCAGTGGCTCCTGTTGGGCCGGTTGGACCTGGATCACCTTGTAAACCGGTTGGACCAGTCGGACCGATTACACCTTGCACTCCTTGTATTCCTTGTATTCCTGTTGGACCTACCTGCCCCATTTCTCCCTGGGGACCTTGTAAACCTTGAACACCAGTTTCCCCTTGTGGACCCATTGGTCCTTGCTCCCCTTGAATTCCTTGAGAACCAGTTGGCCCTGTTGGACCAATCGGACCCTGTATTCCTTGTATTCCGGTTACACCTTGTAAACCACTACCTCCTAAATTACCTTGCACACCTTGTATACCAGTATTTCCAGTTGGTCCAGTCGGACCAATTTCCCCTTGCACTCCTTGTATTCCTTGCACTCCTTGCGCTCCAATTGGTCCTATCCCACCGCTTACACCTGTTGAACCAGTCGCACCCGTTGGACCTGTTGGACCTCCTGGTGGACCGGGTGGTCCAGCTGGTCCAGTCACCCCACTAGATGGACCAATTGGACCAGTTGTTCCCGTCGGACCGCCCGGTGGTCCTTCTGAGCCTTGAATACCAATGCTACCTGTCGCTCCCGTTATACCTCTTATTCCTTTTATCCCTTGAAAACCTGTTGCTCCCGTTATACCTTGTATTCCTTGCACACCTTGTGGTCCTTGTAAACCTATTGCACCTGTTATCCCCTTTATTCCACTTATACCTTGGGCACCTTGCATTCCAGTAGAACCAGTTGGACCCACTTCCCCTTGTATTCCTTGAGCTCCTTGCGGGCCTTCCTCTCCAGTAATTCCTTGTATACCTTGGAAGCCGTCTTCTCCTTGTATACCAATAGCCCCTTGCTCTCCTTGTATTCCTTGAACACCTTGAGGGCCTTGTGGACCAGTTACACCCGAGACTCCAGTTATGCCTCTCTCTCCTTGCATTCCTTGTGCCCCTGTTTGTCCTCGCTCGCCTATTTCCCCTTGTATTCCTTGTGTGCCTTGTATACCTTGACTACCAGCAGGACCCGTTGCTCCTTGTATTCCTTCTAATCCTTGTACTCCAATATCACCAATTAGACCTTGGTTACCGATTAATCCTTGAGCACCTTGGAGACCAGTCGGGCCAGTTATACCTTGCTCTCCTGTATCACCAATAGCCCCTTGTATTCCTTGTGCTCCTGTTGTCCCTTGGGGACCTTGTATTCCCCTGATACCTTGAGGACCTTGGGGCCCAGTTGCTCCAGTCGGTCCAGTCACCCCTGTAGGACCAACAGGACCTTCATGCCCTCCAGTTGGACCGATTGGACCACTATTACCTGTCGGACCCGTTGCTCCTATAAACGGAAGAGGCAGTGCCACTCCAAATTTTTTGCACTTTCTATGATGACGCACAACAATCCCCCTTCCCCAAAATAATTACACCTTTTATATGAAATGCATTTTTATAAGAAAAGTACACCTTTGACCTCATTTTTTTAAAATAAAGAAGCCTATCATTTCATCTATTTGAAATCATAGGCTTCTTTTATAAAAACACTTTACTTTCTAGCTTTAATAATAAAAGTAGTCGGCACCATTCTAGCTTTATATAAAGAATAATACTTCGTAGACGGCTCAGCTAGTTCTCCATCAAACGAGCTTGATGGTTCAGGCTCTTCTATTCTCTCAATTTTAAATCCCGCTCTATTTAACTCATTTATGTATGTACTTATTTTTCTCTTATATAATGTCGCTTGTACATTTTCTCCTTTAAATGTTTCAAACGTAATGGGCGTTTCCTTATGATAAGAAGACTTTATAGCAACTTCTTCCGTACCATACTGTAAGTTTGAATATACCGGGTGCTCCCAACTAAAAATAAAACTTCCTCCTGGCTTTACATATGAATAAATCAGTTCCAACGTTTTTCTTAAATCCAAAGTCCAACCTAATGCATAAATGGAATATACAATATCAAAATATCCTTTCGGAATATCTCCTTCTTCTTCCATTGCTCCGCATACTAACTTTGGATTCCATTCCTTTAACGTCTTATTCGCTATTTCAATTTGTGTACTCGAAAGATCAAGCCCCCATAATTCCTCTGCCCCTTGTTCCGCCATATATTGCAACGAATGCCCACTTCCACAGCCAATATCAAGAACCTTTTTCTTTCTGATTGAATCGAACAAACGAATCTCATCTTCAGACGCCGTATACGGACCATATTTAGGTAAACAATCCACTTGAAAGAAATAAGGTGCAACTGTATCCCAACACTTTTTATTTAAAGCTAACATTTGCGTACCTTTCATATTCTACATTCCCCCATCCATTTTTCTTTCTCTAATATTAATTACATATCATAACCAGATCGCCCTTTTCTCTTCGCCCGGTAGTTTTTCACTTTCGCAATCGTACCGCATGCTCTTCCTCCTTCTTCTCCAGCATACATACCGCACCATCTTTTACTTCCATTTCGCGAATGATCATAAAATACCCAGCGACAATCTGGACATGCTTTTAACCTTCCCCATACATTTTCTTGAATTGACATTAACACAATGCTTAACACTTTTGTATACACATTCTCTTCATATACCGGTTCATATGTAATATCTTTCATATCATCCTTTATATGTACATGAAATGGGTATTTCTCTAACCATTTTTGCAATGATCCTTCGCCTTCAATTGTCATCCGAATATCTTCTCGAAAACCTCTTAATTCCTCTATCGTATGAAATGGAAACTCTTCATCAAAATATTCTTTCATAAAAAGCTTTATGTCTTCTTCTGTTTGCAGCAAATCAATTGGCTCTCTCGTATCGTTTGGTATTCTCCATGTATTTAAAAATTCCCGAATATGTTCTAGTTCATTTGGAGCGTTTTGATTCAATTCGATCCACCTTCTTCTTAAAATTTACTTTTTTCTGACTTTATGTATAATTATAGTATAAAATAGTTAACCATCAAATAATTTTACTGGTTACATAATTAGGAGGATTTCTATGAAAAGTTTCTCAACACCGATACGTTTCATGCTTATTTCTTCATTTTTTATGTCTTTTGGGTATTTTGCAGTATACGCATTTTTAGCTATTTATCTATTAACCTTTCTTCATTTTTCTGCTGTCCAAGTAGGAACAGTGTTGACGGTTATGACAATTACATCACGAGTTATCCCATTATTCTCAGGGTTAATTGCTGACAAAATAGGCTATATCATTATGATGATATCCGGTTTATTTTTGAGAGGAATCGGATTTATCGCTTTAGGAATATGCTCTGATTTCTATACAATTTCTATTTCTTCTGCACTTATTGGCTTCGGAACTGCATTTTACGAACCTGCTGCGCGCGCCATATTCGGTTCACAACCAGCTCATTTGAGAAAAAATTTATTTACATATTTAAACCTTAGCTTTAATTGCGGTGCAATAATCGGACCAATTGCAGGAGGGTTCTTACTCTTACTCGATCCACTCTACGCTTTCTCTCTAACAGGATCTCTTATGCTGTTATTCGCTTTTATCTTTTACTTACTTAAAAATCACTTCCAAGTCACTACTGAAAACACGTCTATTACATTAGGAATACAGGCCATCTTACAAAACAAGTCTTTCCTTCTGTTTTCCTTTATCATGATTTTCTTCTATATTATGTTTACTCAGCTTACTGTCGCACTTCCACTTCATATGAAAAACATTAGTAGTAGCAATCAACTTGCTACATTAGTCATTACGATAAATGCAATAACAGGCGTCCTATTTATGGTGTTATTCCGAAAACTCTTTCTCAAATACAACACCCTTTCCTTTATTAAATACGGTGTTTTACTAATGAGTATTTCCTTTTTACTCATTCCTTTATTTCAACACTCATATTGGCTCTTTATTTGTGTAATTTTATTTACAATCGGTGAAACACTTGTATTACCAAACGCTGATATCGCTATTGCAAATTACAGTAATGAATCATATACAGCCACTTTCTTTGGATTTTATCAACTATCACTCGCATTTGGTTTTATCATTGGTAATTATACCGGTACATCTTTTACATCCAACTTAAGCGGAGTGTATACACCATGGCTTATTTTTGGCGGAATAGGGCTTACTGGTTTTATTTCACTACATATTTTGAATATAAAAAAAGTGGCCTCTAAAGAGGATAGATATATACCTATGTAATACAAGCGTCCTATAATAAAAAAAATCGACCATCATATGTGATAGTCGATTTTTTTATTCTTCATATTCAAGATGATTATGCCTTTTACAACCAAACAAATAGCACCCACCTATAAAATCCGTTTCAAATTCTAACCCTGGAACATATCCTGATTTAATACGCTCTATCATTGTTTTATAATCATTATTCGCTTCTGTATATTCCTCAATTAACTCTTTCTTATCTTTCTCTGTCCAGTTGTCTTCTACTTCTTCATTCTCGACATCTTTTATTTCTGCTGTTTTCGCTTCGATAGATTCCCGTATCACTTCATTTATACGCGAGAAATGATTCACTTTATATAGAGCATAAACAAATCTACTAATCCAATTAGGACTTTTCCAGCATTTTTTGTATCCCTTTTCGAACCATTCAATTGCTTCTTTATAGCAATTCAACTCAACATATAAATCTGCTACATGAATTTCCCCTAAAAAATTATCAGACTCCCTGTTAAAAGTATCTAACTTCTCTTTTGCTTCTGTCGTTCGTTCTAAATCAATTAAACATTTTACATAGCTATACATGATATAGTCCGAATCCCCTGCAACTCGCAAGAAAAATTCTGAAGCTTTTTCCAGCTCTCCAAGGTTATAATGCGCTACAGCTACATTATGATATGCTTCATCTGATGGTTGAATCGAAATAGACTTTTGTAATGCTTCTTTCGCTTCTGTCCATTTTTCTTGTTTCATGTAAATGTCCCCTAAGATGTTATAAGGAAAGTATGAAGATGGATTCAACTTAACAACTTCTCTTATTAATTCAAGAGCTTTATCATCATTCTCTTCCTCATAAAAATACATCCAGGCAAGATTATTGAGAGATTGTACGTCTCTAGATTCATGTACTGCTTGTTGAAACAGTTCCATTGCTTCCTCATATTTATTTTGTTCAAACATTTCAATTGCCTTCTCATTAATGTTCAAATAACTACCTCCGAAGTAAATGAATTCATCTATTCCCTATCATTATAGTAAAATGTAAAAATTATAATTTCTATAAAAAAATTTCTTTTTCTCGTCTACATTTCGATTGAAATAGAAGCTAAAACACACGAATTTACAACAATAAGTAAATTTTTCAGTCTCTCTTACATTGGATATACAGCCTTTTTTAATTTACATATTATGGTACAATAAAAAGAGTACTAGCTAAACATTTACGCTCCACACTAGCAGTCTAACAATGCCAAAATCAAAAATCACATAGAATCGGAGGGGATGTTATGAAAAGGAAATTACTTGTTCTTCTATTCACCGGAATCATACTATCAGGATGTTCAACTATAGCAGAGAATTCTTTAGAAAGCGGGAAAGGCAGTATGGAATTATTAACACCAACGATCACAGCAAAAGATAATGAGTTAGAAATTAAGACCGAGGGAATTGATGAAAATAAAGTAACTTTTATTTATGTTGCTAATAAAAAAGTGTTAGAACAAAAGCTAAAGAATGGTGAATCCTACAAGCTTAACATTAAAGATATCGAACACGCTCATCGGACAGACTACAAACCAAAAGTTCAACTTTTGCAAACGAAAGATGATAATGATGATGGAGAAATAGTAACCTTCAAACAAGTTAGATATACAGTTAAAAACTAATTTTAAAGTTGTTTCATTATAAATGTAACGAACGAAAATATACTTTTAACAGTAGATAAATGTAAGGGGTGCTAACATGAAAAAACGATGGATTTCTTGGTGGATTGGTAACCTATTTTGGATTATCGTTTTTGGAATATGGGCCGCTATTATTTGGTTACGAGAGGTTGATGGTGCTGGTGTTATTCAAACACCTGAAATTAAATCCATATCACTTATCGTTATATTAATCGCGTTTATCATACCGGTATTTTTTCAAGTTATATGGCTAATCATTAATTTGAGGATGAGTAGAAAAAATAATTATACGATTTAGTTTTTCAATTAACAATAAAAAAGAGAGGAATCTACATCAAAATAGATTCCTCCCTTTTACATTTGGACTTATACTGCGCTTTTAATGCAGCACTACTCCTCTTTTTTACGATGCATGTTCATCTTTCTTTTTCATTAACGCTCTTTTCTTCATCGCCTTCGTTAAATATCCACCCTTAAACGAGCGAATTTCATACGAAGACATAAACGCTTTCGGTGCAATTTCATTAATGATTTCTAAAAGCTCTTTCTCCCTAGAACGCTTTGCGACGATATCTAAGCGATAACGTATAGAATTAATACCTTCGCCCTCAAATACTGTAACGCCAAATCCAGAGTGACGTAATTCATCTACTAATTCATTACAACGGTCTAGTAAACTAACTTGATACGTAATATAACCAATTGCTAATTTATTCTCTATATAACCGCCTAATAACAGTCCCGCACTAAAGCCAATGACATAGGCAACGATGTTCATCCAATTTGATAAATCTTGAAACACAATACCTAAACTGACAATGTAAATAGCTCCTTCTAACAATCCAACACCAGCAGCGGATCTTGTTTGATTCTTTACAAGCAAAATCGTACGGATTGTTAATATTGGAACGTAAATAATTTGAAGCACAAAAATAAGTAGCGCTTGTAACATTGGTATCCACCTCTTTCAAAAAGTCTTTTGTCATAATAACATACATAACCTTTAGAAATCGATGGGTTTTTTAAAATTTTTTTATTATTTTTCATACTATTGAAAAACACAAAAAAGAAGCGTATTATATTTGTCGTTAATTTGATTACTTGTATCATATCGCTAAACTAAAAAAGGAACCTGATTAGGTCCCTTTCATCATAGCTCTATATTTTTCGAAACATGTTCTCTTTGCTTCTCTTCTTCTTTCACTAACTGCATATTTGCATGCGCTAAATTTGCAATCATTAAAAAGTGACCACCTAAAATACCTGTACCGAATGCCCACATTTCCATTTCATGCTCAATTTCATACATGATGATAGCTCCTAAAATAGCAGCTGCAAATCGGTTTAAAACTCCTAATCCAGGAGCCTTTTCCTTCATTACGATACTTTTTCCGAGTTTCTCCACTCTGCGAGCTAATAACCAAAGACAATAGGCGCTTACTGCTAATCCAATACCGAACCCTGTCACTTGTTTTCCAAACGGAGTAATCGTCCACATAAGTAGTAAACCACTAAAGATCACATACAATTGTAATCGATATACACGTAAGGCTTCTTGAATCAAAATATCCGCTCCTAAGTTCTCATTTTTTGTACTTTAGAAGAAAAGCAGCAACTTACACAGTTGCTGCTTTCTCTTCTTCTTGTTCTTGTTCCATCTTACGAATTTCAACACGTTTAATTTGGTAAGCGTCTTTTTCTAACACTTTAAATTCATAACCTTCCGCCTCAACGTGTTGTCCTTCTTCGATTTCATGATTTTGCATCATAATCCATCCACCGATTGTATCCACATCATCTTCTTCGATGTGTAATCCAAATAAATCTTTCACTTCTGAGATAAGCACTTTTCCATCAACAATAATATGTTGCTCGTTCACATGTTGAATTGGTGGTGCTTCATCTTCATCATATTCGTCACGAATTTCGCCGACGATTTCCTCCAAGATATCTTCAAGCGTTACAATTCCAGCTGTTCCTCCGTACTCATCATATAAAACAGCCATCGGAATTCGCTTCTTCTGCATTTGAAGTAATAAATCGTGAATTGGAGTCGTTTCCATCACTTCAATAATCGGACGCATATACGAGCGAATAGATGATAAATCTTTTTGATCCTCGGTCATATATCGAATAAAGAAATCTTTTACGTTGACCATACCGATAATATCATCTTTATCTTCTCCAAAAATCGGATAACGTGTGTATCGCTCATTTTGGATTACTTTCATGTGTTCTTCTACTGAATCTTCCAGGTAGAAACCAACGATTTCTGTTCGCGGTACCATAATCTCTTTTGCAATGCGATTATCAAATTCAAAAATGTTATTTACATACTTGTATTCAGCTTGATTAATTTCGCCACTTTCATAGCTATCTGAAAGGATAAGACGTAATTCTTCTTCTGTATGAGCTACTTCATGTTCTGAAGCTGGCTTTAAACCGAATAAACCAGTTATCACACGAGCTGAACCGTTCAATACCCAAATAAATGGATACATTACTTTATAGAACATCATTAATGGACCTGCCAATAATAACGTTACCCTTTCAGCCTTTTGAATTGCCATCGTTTTTGGAGCTAATTCCCCTACTACAACGTGTAAATACGTCATAATCATAAAAGCAAGACCAAATGTTAGTACTGATGAAATAGAAGGATTTAAGTTCCATTTCTCAAATAACGGGTGTAATAACTTTTCAATTGTCGGTTCACCTAACCAACCTAATCCCATAGCTGTAACTGTAATACCTAATTGACAAGCAGATAAATATTCATCTAAATTTGTTGTTACCTTTTTCGCTGCTAAAGCACCGCGTTTTCCTTCCGCAACAAGCTGATCGATACGGCTTGAACGTATCTTTACAATCGCAAACTCTGCTGCTACGAAAAATCCAGTAAATGCGATTAAAATCGCAACCATGACTAAATTAAATATTTCCAATGAATCCCCTTAGTTAAAAAACTAAGGTGTCCACCTCCTGTATACTATAATGTTTTCTTATTTGTTTGTTAGAAAACATAGCCCGATACAAAAATTAAAGAGGTCGGATTTCACTTATTCTATAATAATAGAGCAAGTGTCTGTATTAAAGCTGTCGTTTGACCAGATAAAGATTTCGATATTTTTTCACGTTGTGAATCAGTCAATCCATCTAAAAGCGGCTTTAACTCAGTAAGCTCCACTTCTAATTGATGAATATGGTCTGTCACTTCATTCACTTGTTTCGAAACGTGTTCATTGATACCGAGCAGCTTCTTCTTCTCCTCGATTTTCTCTTTAATCTCACAAAGCGGCATATGCATTTCTTTGCACTTCTCAATAAATTGTAATGTCTCAAATGCTGTTTCGTCGTAATAGCGATAATTAGATTGAGATCGCTCCGCTTTTAAGATACCTAGATTCGTATAATAATCAATCGTTCGTTTCGACACGTGAGCCATGAGAGCCAACTGTCCGATTCGATACACCTTCCCAACGATCTTCCCCCCTTGTTTATATTACTTACATCATACAACACATAAACTGTACAGTCAAACGTGACGGTTTATTATTCACAATTTATACAAAATTCCAATCTCCTCCTATGATGATTCAATACGAGTAATCTACACTTATACAATAAAATTACTAAACTACTACCTAATCACTACATTGTCTGCCACTTTTAACCTTTCTTATTTAAAAGCATATCCTACTAATAATGATTGCTTGTATAGGAGGGAATTAATATGAAAAAGACAATCATTTCTCATTTTTATAATGAAGAATACCTACTTCCATGGTGGCTTATGCATCACACGAAAATATTCGATCACGGCATTTTAATTAATAGAGGGTCTACAGATCGTTCCGTAGAGATTTGTAAACTATTAGCACCCCACTGGGAAGTACGAAATTCAAGATTTCTTGAGTTTGATCCAACTAATACTGATATTGAAGTGATGGAAATTGAAAGAGAAGTTTCAGGTTGGAAAATCGTTTTAAATACTACTGAATTCTTTTGTTGTAATAATACTGAAGAATTTTTTTCATCTCTTCATACACTAGGCCAAAACATGTATGCGATTAGAATGATTTTAATGATAGATAATCATAATTATAATTATTCAAAGCCTAGATATTCTATCCCCTTAGTAGAACAGCGATACCACGGTGTCTTCCCTTATAACCCAAATCTCGGATGTGCTTGGAGATTTATTCACAATCATCTAGACGGTGCATATTTACCTGGTAGACATCATTCGCGGCACGGATATATAATTTATGACTATCCTTCATTTATTTTAAAATTTTATTTTAGCCCTTGGAATGAACAATCAAAGGCAAGAAAATTACAAATTACACCTACCCTTTCAAAAAGGGGTGTTCAAATGGGACTTCAAACACATTACGGTCAATCTCCTGAAGTACTGGACATACGTTTTTTAGAGCTTAGTAACCTAACACAAGACCTCCGTCATAACCCTGAATATCAAGAATTATTTCCAAAATTCAAACCGTAATATTTTCTGCATCGTCATCACCTCAAACATTTTCATTCACTTAATCAAAAACAATCTCATTTGCATAAAACATGAATACTGTATAAATAATAAATTTTTATTTTAGGAGGAAAAAATGAAAGCTGTTATTCTTGCTGGTAGGTACGGTACAAGAATTGGGGAAGAAACACATTTAAAACCGAAACCTATGATTGAAATTGGAACAAAGCCCATTCTATGGCACATTATGAGTTTGTATAGTCATTACGGGATTACTGAGTTTATTATTTGCTTAGGCTATAAAGGATATGCAATTAAAGAGTTCTTTCTAAATTACAACTTACACATGTCTGATTTCACAATACAGTTAAACGATAATACAATTACTAGCCATTCTCATCGTGTAGAACCATGGAAAGTTACACTAATCGATACTGGTGTAAATACCGAAACGGGTGGCCGAGTGAAAAAGATTCAAAATTATGTCGGAGACGAACCTTTCTGCCTCACTTATGGTGATGGATTAAGTAATGTAAATATAAAAGAACTTATTACATTCCATAAAAAACATGGAAAAATGGCTACTGTTACTGCCGTACAACCTCCTGGTAGATTTGGTTCTCTCATATTAGATAAACAGTCTGTAACATCTTTTCAAGAAAAACCATTAGGTGATGGCGGATGGGTTAACGGTGGATTTTTCGTTTTAAATCCTGAAGTTTTCAATTACATTAGTGGAGATAAGTCTGTTTTTGAAACAGACACTTTAGTTCAGTTAGTAAACAAAAATGAATTGGCCGCATATCAACATTCTGGTTTTTGGCATCCGATGGATACATTGCGCGATAAAAATAAATTAGTCGAGCTATGGGAAAGTAATAACGCTCCGTGGAAGGTTTGGTAATATGGCTTCATCATCTTTTTGGAATAAGAAAAAAGTATTTATTACAGGACATACTGGATTTAAAGGCTCCTGGCTCACCCTTTTCTTAAGTTCTTTAGGTGCAGAAGTAGTAGGCTTTTCTTCTCATCCCCCATCCATTCCTAACATTTTTGAACAAGGTAACGTAGCAAAAGAGTGCACGACAATGAAAGGCGATATTACAGATTACCATTCTTTATTTCATGCCATGAAGCAGCATAAACCTGACATAATATTTCATTTAGCAGCTCAGCCAATCGTAACCGCTTCATACAAAAATCCTATCGATACATTCAAAACGAATGTTTTAGGTACTGTCCACGTGCTAGAAGCAGCAAAGTCCGTCGAAAGCGTACGTGCCATTATTAATGTGACAAGCGATAAATGTTATGAGAATGACGGTAGTGGCGACCGAGCGTTCGTGGAAAATGACCGACTAGGAGGTTTCGATCCTTATAGCGCTAGTAAAGCTTGCGCTGAAATAGCGGCAACATCCTATCAAAAATCATTCTTCCGCACTAATACCCAGAAACTCGCCTCAGTCAGAGCTGGTAACGTCATCGGCGGTGGTGATTGGGCAGAAGACCGATTATTCCCTGATATCATTCGGGCATATTTGCACAATCATACTTTGTGTATTCGAAACAAATATGCCGTCCGTCCGTGGCAACATGTTTTAGATCCTCTACATGGCTATATCCTTTTAGCTGAGAAACTTTGGAATGATGCTAAATATGCAGAAGCGTGGAATTTCGGCCCAATGAATGAACCTAACAGAACCGTTCATGATGTCATTAAATCTGTAATAAAATTATGGAATAACCCACTAACAATCATTTCCTCCTCTACAAATACTCCTTATGAATCACCTGTTTTAACACTCGATAGTACAAAAGCAGTAAACAAACTCGGCTGGACTCCTAAGTTATCAACAGATGATGCTATCGCTTGGACTGTTGATTGGTACAAAAAATATGCATCTGGTGAAAATATAGAATCTTTCACACGACAACAAATCGATGCATTCAAAAATTTATAAGGAGGCTATAAAATGGAACAGAAAAAATGCCGTTTTTGCCACTCATTACTAACCAACACTTTTTTAGATTTGGGCGTTTCCCCTCTTGCTAATTCATTTGTAGCTCCTGAAAGCTCATATAAAATGGAACCTTTTTATCCGCTGCACACATTTGTTTGTAACTCTTGTTTACTCGTACAGCTAGATGAATTTGAATCCCCACAAAATATTTTCCATAACTATTTATACTTCAGCTCTTACTCCTCAAGTTGGCTACTACACGCTAAACAATATGTAGAAATGGCGATTAAGCGTTTCAACTTAACGAAACATTCAAAAGTGATTGAAATCGCAAGTAACGATGGGTACTTATTACAATACTTTAAAAAAGAAAATATCGAGACATTGGGAATTGAACCCGCGAAAAACGTAGCAGAAATTGCTATCAAAAAAGGAATTCCTACTCATGTGAATTTTTTCAGTAATGACTTAGCAAAAAAATTGCCACAAGCTGATTTAATCGTCGCAAATAACGTATTAGCACATGTTCCAAACTTGCATGATTTTGTTGCCGGTTTAAAAACGTTATTAAAACAAGATGGCACGATAACAATTGAATTCCCACACTTATTAAACCTCATATCCTTTAAACAGTTCGATACTATCTACCATGAGCACTTTTCCTACTTCTCACTTATAAGCCTTCAAAAAGTTTTAAGTTATCATCATTTACAAATTGTTGATGTAGAAGAACTTTCAACGCATGGTGGTTCCTTACGGATTTTTGTAAACCATCTAAGTGCCCAATCAACTATCCATTCCAATGTTACAAAATTAATTCAAAAAGAAGTCGACCACGGGTTAGATACTTTAGATTGCTATCTCCTTTTTTCTAAACGCATCGAACAATTGAAAATAAATATTTTAAAGTTTTTTATTGAAGCGAAAGCTTTAAACAAACAAATTATCGGTTACGGTGCTCCAGCTAAAGGAAACACCCTTTTGAATTATTGCGGGATAGGTAAAGAATTTCTAGCTTATACAGTAGATAAAAATCCTCACAAACAAAATCTCCTTTTACCAGGAACTCGTATTCCAATAAAATCTCCAGCAGAAATTAAACGTACAAAACCGGATTACATTCTTATACTTCCTTGGAATTTGAAAGACGAAATTATGAAAGAATGCTCTTTCATTCGTGAATGGGGCGGTAAATTTTTAGTGACGGTTCCAGAAATTGAGGTGATCGAGCCATGAAGAAAGTTGTTGTAACAGGTGGTAGTGGCTGGATAGGTAAATATGTTGTACATTCACTTATACAAAAGGGATATGAAGTGCACGCCACGTATAATAAAAATAACCCCTCTCACCTCCCTTGCCATTGGCATAAAGTAAACTTGCTTCGCGATGACGAAGTAAAACAATTCATTTCGGATGTTCAGCCTAGCCATCTCATTCACCTTGCTTGGGAAGCGGTGCCACCAGCATGCTATGTATCTATTAATAATTACTATTGGCTAAAGTCTAGTATTTCATTGATTCAACACTTCACAACATGCGGCGGAAAGCGTGTTGTCGTTGCAGGTACTGGCGCAGAGTACGAATGGTTTAACGGCGTATTATTTGAAGATTCACCGCTCCTTTCCTATAAAACCCCGTATTCTTTATGTAAAAATGCACTGCACTCCTGGCTAGAAACGTATGCACAACAAACAGGCCTCAGCATGTGTTGGGGCCGCATTTTTCATATGTATGGACCTCACGAACAAGGTAATCGGCTCGTTTCTAACATTATCACTTCCTTATTAAAAAACGAGGAAGCACTATGTACACATGGAAAACAATCGAGAGATTTCCTCCATGTGAGTGACGTCGCTGACGCTCTTGTAACAATATTAGAACACAGCGTTACAGGCACCATCAATATCGCTTCTGGTCAATCTGTACAAATTAAAAAGTTAGCTTCTATCATTGCTAAAAAGATAGGAAAAGAACATTTAATTAAACTAGGTGCAATCCCTTTCTCTAAAGATGAACCTTTATTTGTCGGGGTTAATGTAGAACGTTTAAAAACTGAAGTAAACTGGAAACCAACATACGATCTAAATACAGGAATTGAAGAAACAATTTTATGGTGGAAATCATTTATACAAAAACATAACGATATGCATCATTAAAACGTAAATCCTTCGTTCCTCTCGCTAATTCCTTATACCATTCTCCTAATCTTTCCGACGTAATAATATGATGCGTCCCCATTCCCCCATGCTTACTAGCTTCAGAAAGAGTCGGACCAATTTGTAACTTTCTCTTTCTCATCGCATCGTTCCACGGACTAAACCCAAACCATAATATACAGGCAAGAGGTGGATAAATCATCGATTCATGCGCAGATAAATGTCTTCCAACCGTATAACTTCCATGCTCATGATTATGAATAAATCTACCTCTTCTCCATAACGGCCAATCTTCTGGTAAATAACCATGAAATCGCTGTTTCATTAAAGGTATTCCAAAGTTAAGGTCCGGATAGTTGTAGTTAGGATCATCAACCATAATAAGCCCGTCCAGCCAATACATCCTCCCCCCCAATTCATTTAGCGATTTCCAAAACTGATTTTTATCTTGCACGCAAAGAAACTCAGTCGTATTTAAAATCATTTTCCATCCTTGTACTTCTTGTTCTATCCTCATCACTTCATGATCTGTCGCATATGCATCAAACTCTGGATTTACAGAATCTCGCACCTCCCAATGCGGTGCGAATTTTTTACAAATCTCAACGGAACGATCTGTTGAACCTTTATTAATTAAAATACCATGATCAAAAAGTTTCGTATGATGCATAAGCCACCATGGCAATAAATACTCTTCATTGTAAAAATGTGAAATAACGGTTGTAGTTATAATAATCTCCTCCTCTTTCTCTATTAATCTACTTTTTATCCTACAACCAATATACTCATAAGCAAAAATATGTTTCCTAATTATTGATCAAATATTATTATTAATATTTTTGTAAGTTTTCCTTTGGTATCCAGCCCTTCGCACCAAACCCATCCATTCAATTCTTCTAATCCGATTAATCTTTCTCCAATACTCACATTTAATTCTTTCGCAGTATATTGTTTTATAATAATTCCTGTTCCATTCATATCTTTTCTTATAATTTGCTCCGGAACCCATCCTTTCCGGTTATACTTCTCTTCGTGACAAAACATCCAGTTTTCCCAGTTTTCCGGACCAGCGTAACTCTCTATCATTTTCACTACATCCCCCTCTTCTAAGCGAATTGGATTAGGATAATTGCTAACATGTGATTTTATAACGATATATTTCATAACAACCTCCAATAATCAGAAAATTAAGTTATAATATCATTATAACTTAAAGAGGAGGAATGCACGCATGTACTACAACACTTCATTCGAAAACGATCAACCTGTAGGCCGTCTATAAACTAAGACGGGCAATCATATAACACATACACTACGCCTCGTCTTAGGGAACTCATAATACCCTAAAAATAGACGGAGGTACTTTACATGAAACAAACAATTTTAGGAGCTATATATTTATCACTAGCAGCAAGTATATGGGGCGGTATGTATGTTGTTAGCAAATACGTACTCGATTTTATCCCACCACTAACACTCGTTTGGCTACGCTTTATTATCGCTTTTGTTGTTTTGTATGGCATTTTAAAACTAGCTGAGAAAAAGCAAAAGAAAAAAGTAACCATTCGCAAAAAAGATTGGCTCCTCTTCGCTTGGATTGGATTTATCGGCTATTTCATTTCGATCACATGCCAATTTATCGGAACAAAATTATCCGACGCTCATACAGGCTCGTTAGTTACATCAGCTACACCTGCATTTATGGTTATATTTGCAGCGCTCATTTTGAAAGAGAAACTAACTGCTCGTAGACTTTTATCTACTATAATAGCGACAATCGGTGTCATTATCGTAATCGGATGGGACATTGAAATTGGCTATTATTTTATCGGAACAATCATTTTAGTTGGAGCCGCTATTACGTGGGCTTTACTATCTATTTATGTAAAAACCGCTTCAGCTCGATTTTCATCTTTAGTTATTACAACGTATGCCATATTCTTTTCACTCTTTTTTATTACACCTTTTATGATATGGGAACTACAAACATCCTCTATCGGAACAGTAAATACGTACGTAATATTAGGCGTATTATACTTAGGAATCGTCTCAACAGCAGGTGCCTTTTTCCTTTGGAATAAAGGATTAGAATTAATGGATGCAAGCATCGGTTCCTTATTTTTCTTCTTCCAACCTATCGTTGGATCATTACTTGGCTGGCTCTTATTAAATGAGACATTAAATAGTAACTTTTTCATTGGTGGTATTCTCATTATATGTAGCGTTTTCATTACTACTTTTGAAAAGAAATAAAAAGCAGGCAGAGATTCTTAGTCTCTGCCTCTTCGCATAATTGGATCTTGGTCGTGAAAACCAATACAAATCGGTATATTACTTTGCACTTCACTACGTACACTTATAAAACTACACAGCGTTTTAGCAATTAAATATAAAGTTATACCGACTGCTTTTTCACTTGTGTCAAAGCCATTTTCAGTATACATATCTGCTAATTCTACAGACCCCGGCCCCTCAATATTATATGTCCATTCAGATGCCCAATCGTCATCCTCTTCTTCCATTGGAAAATACTCCTCACAAATATAGAACTGACTATCCCATTCGTTATCAAGGTCATACTCAAAATAAATCGCTTTTGCTTCTTCATTAGTAGCCCTTTCTACAGTTGCATCCAAACCTACTCGAATACTTTCCTTATATGATTCTAAATCAATTACTTTAATTCGCTCTGCACATTCTGTAGACGCCAACATGCAACAAATATCATAATACTTCGCTTCTATTTGCTCTACTGCTAACGAAAAGACATCCTCTTGCATCTCTTCTAAATACTGAAATATATCCACACTAAACACTCCTCACTCTTTACGCACTCCAATGCGATGGACGGGACAATAATTTCGGTAATTTCGTATGCTTATCCCCTCTCGCAGCATTAACTTGAACTTGCGTCAGAAAAATACTATTAGTAAAATCAGCCCCGCGAATATCTGCATCTCGCAAATCTGCTCCGATGAGATCTGCTCCTCTTAAATCTGCTCCATTTAAGTTAGCCGCAATTAAATAAGCTCCTCTTAAATTTGCACCTTGTAAATTTTTCTTTTTCAGATTCGCTCCCATAAGGTCTGCTCCACGGTGAATGATTCGTTTCTTACGCGCAGTATTCATTTCCTTCCATACTAGTTCGCTCGTTTCTAAAAGGAGAATGTTCACCTCTGCCCTATGCATTGGAACATTTATTTTCATTAACTCATCTGGATTTAAATTCGAAAGTCGCTCTGTCTCCTCAATTGCGTTCTCCAGCTCTTTATGAATTGGCTGTGTTGCCTTTAAAAGAATCGCCTCATTCAAATACCAAAGCATTTCATGAAGTTGATGCATAACCGGAAAAGCATCGTACATTTTTCTTGCATGCTTTGCATCTTTCCGCCAATCAATTCCTTTAAACGTACCCTGAGAAATTTTCTGCCCAGCACCGAAACATTCAAATACTGTACAACCTTTATAACCTTTTCCTCTAAGATTTTTATGTATACTACATTTAAAATCTGATTGTAAGTTGGAACATGGTTTACCACCATCTTTATTCACCGCAAAATCTACTGATGCTGCGAACGGTAACGCCACGCAACATAGACCGAAGCATTTTTCGCAGTTTGCTTTTAAATGATCATTATGATTAGTCAAAATCTATACCCCCTGTTGTCTTTTGACTATTTCATAATATTCCAACTGTAATAAATAATCAATTTTAAAATAAACCGGCATCTTTCGTTTCAATTCATAACTTTATCATTCGATTTCCTTTCAATTGAAAAGGACTATTTCTATTTAATGAATTATAATTAAATTATAAATTTTCTAACTAAAAGGAGACTTATTATGGCACTAGAAATGAAAACAAACTGTCAAATTTGCGATCAATCGCTCGAACAAGATTCTGAAGCATACATTTGTGTATATGAATGTACATTTTGCGCACCATGTACAGAAGAAAGACAAAACGTTTGTCCAAACTGCGGCGGCGAATTAGTACGTAGGCCGAAAAAGAAACAATAAAAAGCAAAGCGATATCGCTTTGCTTTTTATTGTTTTCTGAGTATATGAAATTATATCGAACACAACTTAAACATTTAAAAACTTCACACAAACAGGCTCTGGCACAGCAACATCAGATTGTAAAAGTGTTAACTTTCCTGTAGATTCATCTCTTGAAAATAGCACAAGATTATGTGACTTTTCATTTGTAGCAACAAGAAACTTTTCAGTAGGATCTAATACAAAGTCCCTCGGCCAATTTCCTTCTGTAGATGTATGTTCCACAAATGCAAGCTCACCTGAGTTTTGATCCACACTGAAAACAGCAATACTATTATGACCACGATTACCTGCATATACAAAGCGGCCGTCAGAAGAAATATGGATAGCACTGCCTTGACTATTTTCATCAAATTGTTCTGGAAGAGTAGAAATATACTGTAATTCTGTAAAGGATCCTTCTTCCGAGTTATATGTTAACGCAATAACCTCTGAACTAAGCTCCGTCATTACATAAGCGTATTTTCCATTTGGATGAAAAGCAATGTGTCTTGGTCCACTTCCCGGATTCACAGACAGGCTATTCACTTCTATTAATGTACTATCTTTTACTTCATACGTAATTATTTTATCTATCCCTAAATCAACACCTATCACATATTTTTCATCAGGAGTATATCCCGCGTAATGTGCATGTGGTTTTTCTTGTCTTTCTTTATTCGGACCTGAACCTTCATGCGCCATAATAGATGAAGCAGGATTTACAGTTCCATTTTCTTCATTTACTTCAAAAGACTCAATCGTTCCTTTATGGTAATTTGCTGTAACTACTGTATGATTTCCACTATCAACACTAATATGACAAGGAGAAGCCCCTTCTACTACTTGTCTATTTTTCGCTTTTAGTTCTCCAGTATGACTGTCAATGGAATAAGCAGCTACACCGCCAGATTCGCCTTCCTTAACAACGGAATAGAGATATTCATTATTTCGGTTAATCGTTACATATGTAGGGTTATCCAACTTAGCGGCAAGTGTTACATTACCAATTTTTTTTGCTTCCGTGTCTAAAATAAACTTATATATTCCTTCACTATTTTCTTTCGTGTATGTTCCAACATATCCGATAAACTCTTTGTTATCCTTCATTTTCATAACCCTCTCTCCCTATATTTTTCATTCATCATACTTCTTAAAATATTTTATGTTGAAAGAGTATCCTAAAAAATCGGAGTACCTCTTTATACGTTACCATATTTTCTTGGTAAATAGCTTTTAAACCCACTTTTTTTGATACGCTGCTATACTTTCATATTCTTCTTCCAATTGACGGGACAGACGAATATAGATTGGCGTTAAATCTTTATATTTCTCCACACTTTCCATGTTTGGCTCATGATGAAAATCTGCACCTACCATTTCAGAAACTACGGATAATGTATCTATTTCACCTAAACTATATAAACCGAGGATTGCAGCTCCTAAGCAAGAGCTTTCGAAACTTTCAGGAACATATACGTCTTGATGGAAAATATCCGCCATCATCTGTCTCCAAAGTTCCGACCTTGCAAAACCGCCTGTCGCTTGAATTTTTTTCGGTTCGCCAATTAGTTCTTTTAAAGCGAGAAGAACTGTATATAAATTATAAATTACCCCCTCTAAAACAGCACGGATAAGATGTTCTTTCTTATGATGCAATCCGAGTCCAAAGAAAGATCCTCGTGCATTTGCATTCCATAAAGGAGCTCTTTCCCCTGCTAAATACGGGTGAAATAATAAACCGTCAGATCCAGGATTCACTTTTGCTGCTATTTCAGTAAGCACCTCATATGGATCTTTTCCTAAGCGCTTTGCAAGTTCAATCTCTGAAGTGCCCAATTGGTCACGAGCCCATCTGAAAATCATACCACCGTTATTAACTGGACCACCGATTACCCAATGGTCTTCAGTTAACGCATAACAAAAAATTCTACCTTTTGGATCTGTTACAGGACGATTTGTTACAGCACGAATCGCACCGCTTGTACCAATTGTAACAGCCACAACGCCAGGGTCTATTGCATTTACACCTAAATTAGATAGTACTCCATCACTCGCTCCTACTACAAAAGGCGTAGAAACAAGTACATTCATCTCTTTGGCAAACTCTTCATCTAATCCTGTTAAACTGTGCGTTGTTGGAACAAGCTTTGAAAGCTTTTCATCTGTAATTCCTGCTACATGTAAAGCCTCTTCATCCCACTTTAAAGATTTTAAATTGAACATTCCTGTCGCTGATGCTATAGAATAATCAATTACATATTCTTTATATAACTTATAAAAAACATATTCTTTAATAGAAATGAATTTATAACTTTTTGCGAATAACTCTGCTTGCTCATTCTGTAGCCAAACTAATTTCGAAAGTGGTGACATCGGATGAATTGGTGTCCCAGTACGAAGGTAAATTTCATGACCATTCATATCATTCTTTATTTTCTCCGCCCAGCTTGCACTTCTATTATCTGCCCAAGTGATACATCTCGTTAACGGCTTTCCCTTTTCATCTACAGCAATGATACTATGCATTGCTGAACTAAAAGAGACACAAAGAATATCATTCGGCTGTACACTACTTATTCGTACAGTTTCTTTAATCGTATTTATTACTGCATGAAAGATTTCTTCTGGGTCTTGTTCTGCTGTTTCAGGTGTAGGAGAATATAAAGGATATTCAATTCCATGACTAGCAATAACAGATCCATCAGTAGAAAATAGAACTGATTTTGTACTAGTTGTCCCAATATCTACACCAATCATATATTTTGAGCTCACCATCTCTTCCTCCTAACAAAAAATTGCTACAGTATCCCACCATAAAAATACATTCCTTTTATCTATTGATAACGTTGTAAGCCATAATTATCTAAATAGAAACATCTTTATCTTAAACAAACATATCGAGTAGTAAAACGCCTCCAAAAGCGATAAATGAAAGTAATGTTTCTAATACTGTCCATGTTTTAAATGTTTCTTTCACTGTTAAACCTAGGTATTCTTTTACCATCCAGAACCCAGCATCGTTTACGTGAGAAAACATTAACGCTCCTGCACCTGTTGCAATGACGAGTAATTCTAAATTCACACCTGTCGTATTTTCAACGATTGGCGAAACGATACCGGCTGCTGTTGTTAAAGCGACTGTCGCTGACCCTGTCGCAATTCGAATTAACCCAGCTACTATAAATGCTAATACAATTGGAGATAGAGCTAAATGCTCAGACATTTGAGCAATAGCATTCCCTACCCCACTATCGATGAGAATTTGCTTAAATCCCCCGCCAGCACCAATAATCGCAACAATTGAACCGATTGGTAATAAGCTATCTTCTGTTATCTTCTTAATAGCTTTTTTATCGATACCTTGACGAAATCCAAGAAAATAGAACGCCGCAAAACATGCAATCAATAGTGCAATTATAGGACTACCGATTAATGTGACAATCTTCATCAAAGTATTAGAAAGAGGCACATAAGGAGCTGCTGCAGCTAAAACCATTAACATAACAGGTAACAATATAACTAAAAATGAAACTCCTATTCCTGGTAATTTCGTTGATTTTGTATTTACACGAATCAATTCCGGCTCATTTTCAGGAATTACACGTTTGTGAATCCATTTCGCAAATATAGGACCTGCAATAATCGCTGCAAAAAATGTAATAATGAGTGAATACATTAGTACCTTCCCAAGATTCGCTTTATAAATACCAATTGCAACTATGGCCCCTGGATGCGGAGGAACAAGGCCGTGTACGACAGATAGCCCAGCAATTGCTGGTAATGCTATCAATAAAATATTTTGTTTCGTTGTTTTATGAATTGAAATTACTAACGGCAGTAATATTAAAATGCCTACTTCAAAAAACACCGGGATTCCAATAATAAAACCTGCAATTAACATCGCCCATGGTAAGTTTTTTATCCCAAAGGATTTAATAAAGAACTCTGCCACTTGCATTCCAGCACCTGACTCTGCCATCATTTTCCCTAAAATTGTACCTAATACTAAAATACCTACTAAATGCCCGAGAACACTGCCGACTCCCGTTTCATAAGCACTCACTATTTTATCCATTGGCATCCCAGACATAATTGCTAAAAACAAACTTGCAATCGTTAAACTAATAAATGCATGCCATCTCCACCACGATACCCCTAAAATAACAATTACGATTGATAATAATGTAATCATTAAAAGGTACATATTCATACGCAATCCCCCCTTTATGTAAACCTTTTCAAATTTCTATATAATAAAAAAAACCTATATAGTTCTTACTTGAGTAAAAGATACCTTTACATATTGATATAATACACTTAAAAGCATCTTCACATCATAATGATTGATATAAAAAGAATCTCCCTTATCAGAGATACAATTTAACTCACCTCTCTGATAAGGGGATTTCTCTTCCATAATTATAATGTTATTGTGATAAACGCTTCGCGCGATCAATTTTCCCTTTTTTAAAAGTGAATGACACTTTCTTCTCTTGCTGTTTTCACGTAGTAAGACTACAAACTCAGTATCCACTTTAAACGATGAAGTTACTTAGGATTTGTCTTCTCATGAAAAACAATTTTCGGAAAGCACCTTCACTTTCATAACATTATAATTTAGGCGCTTTCGCCCAATCAGCAGCAAATTTCTCAATACCTTGGTCTGTTAATGGGTGCATAGCAAGTTGTTCAATTACTTTATAAGGGATTGTTGCAATGTGAGCACCTGCCATCGCTACACGAGTTACATGATCTGGATGTCTGACAGAAGCCGCAATAATTTGTGTATCTAATTGATGAACATCGAATAATTCAGCAATTTTAGCAACTAATAGTACACCATCTTCAGAAATATCATCTAAGCGTCCTAAAAATGGAGAAACGTACGTTGCACCTGCTCGAGCAGCTAAAAGTGCTTGGTTCACAGTGAAAATAAGTGTAACGTTCGTTTTCACACCTTTTTCAGTAAGGTAGCGACAAGCTTCTAATCCAGCTAACGTCATCGGAAGTTTAATTGTAACTTTTTCATCGCCACCGTTAATTTTAATCAGTTCTTCTGCTTGAGCAATCATTTCTTCAGCTGTAACAGCATCTGGCGTTACTTCTGCCGAAACAGATTCAACTTTAGGAACCGCCTGACAAATTTCTGCAATACGGTCTTCAAATTTAATGCCCTCTTTTGCTACTAAAGAAGGATTCGTTGTAACACCAGCTAAAACTCCAAGTTTATATGCTTTTTTTATATCCTCAAGATTTGCAGTATCAATAAAAAATTTCATGATTAATTCCCTCCAGTTTTTAAACGTTGATGAGTTACATGTTTAATATGCTTATCCCGTAAAAGCCCGATTTGTGTGGAATGAAGCCCCTACTTATTAAAGTTTCACTTTATTTCTTTTCTACTGCATGTCCACCAAATTCATTGCGCAGAGCTGCTACAACTTTTCCTGTAAATGTATCATTGTCTAATGAGCGGTAGCGCATTAATAGAGACATTGCGATAACAGGAGTTGCTGTTTGAAGGTCTAATGCTGTTTCTACTGTCCATTTTCCTTCACCAGAAGAATGCATAACACCCTTAATCTCATCCAGTTTTGCATCTTTAGAAAATGCATTTTCTGTTAATTCCATTAACCAAGAACGAATGACTGAACCGTTGTTCCATACTCTTGATACTTTTTCATAATCGTAGTCAAATTCACTTTTCTCTAGAATCTCAAATCCTTCACCAATAGCAGCCATCATACCGTATTCAATTCCGTTATGAACCATTTTTAAGAAGTGACCACTACCAGCTTTTCCAGCATATAAGAATCCATTTTCTACAGCAGTATCGCGGAAGATAGGTTCAACGATGTCCCAAGCTTCTTGATCTCCTCCGATCATGTAACAAGCACCATTACGGGCGCCTTCCATTCCGCCAGAAGTTCCTGCATCCATAAAGTGAATGCCATCTTTCTTTAATTGCTCATATCGGCGGATAGACTCTTTATAATGTGAATTACCAGCTTCAATTAAAATATCTCCTTTTGATAAAAGTGGTGTAACCTCATCAATAACAGAATCAACAACAGCGTGTGGTACCATTACCCAAAGAATTCTTGGTGATTGTAATGACTGAACAAGTTCACCTAAACTAGATGTACCTGTTGCCCCGTACTCTTTCATTTCTTCTACTGCGCTCGTATTTAAATCAAATGCTACTACTTCATGTTTATGATCCATTAAATTTTTCCCTAAATTTAATCCCATTTTACCTAACCCAATTAATCCTACTTGCATAATATAATTCCTCCTCAAATCATCTTTTATTAAAAATCCATATCACTACAATCTGGAATACCTTTCAGCACTGAAATTTTAATATGTACAGAAAGGTATTCACAGTCATAGCTTAAGAATTCAACACATTTTTTGTAATTTGAACAACATTTTCTGTCGTAAATCCAAATAGATTCATGACTTCAGCTCCAGTACCTGAAGCTCCAAATGTTTCAATTGATAGTACTTTTCCTTCTTGTCCTACATAACGTTCCCAACCGAGAGATACACCCATCTCAAGAGATACTCGTTTCGTTATAGAAGACGGAAGAACGGATTCTTTATATTCGTTCGATTGGTGATTGAATAGCTCCCAGCTCGGCATTGCAACGATGCGAACAGAAACTTGATCTTCTTCTAATTTTGCTTTCGCACTAGCAGCTAAGGATACTTCAGAACCTGTCGCAATTAAAATCACATCCGGATTTTCATTCGTTTGTGTTAATACGTAAGCTCCTTTAGAGAGATTCTCTATGTTCGCTTTCGTTTCATTAAACACCGGTAAATTTTGACGACTCAGTACTAAAACGACTGGACCATCCGTTTGCTGTAAAGCATACGCCCAAGCACTTGCTGTTTCATTTGCATCTGACGGGCGGATAACTGTTAAACCAGGAATTGCTCGAAGAGCTGCCAATTGTTCAATTGGTTCATGCGTTGGACCATCTTCTCCTACAGCAATCGAATCATGTGTAAATACGTAAGTAACAGGTAACTTTTGCAGTGCAGCCAGTCGAATGGACGGACGAAGATAATCATTAAATACAAAGAATGTACTTACGAAAGGTTTTACTCCTCCATGAAGCGCCAATCCATTCGCTGCAGCGCCCATTGCATGTTCACGTACACCGAAATATATATTTCGTCCAGCATATGATTCTACTGCATATACTGCTTCACCTTTTATATCTGTCATCGTAGAATGAGAAAGATCCGCACTTCCACCGAAAATAGAAGGAATCGATTTCACATAATGATTAATAGCTTCCCCACTTGCAACACGAGTGGAAATCGTTTTTTCAGTATCAAAAGATAGAATGTCTTTCGCTTCAATTAAAACCTCACCTGTAATCGCTTTTTCTAATTCATCTGCCAGTGTAGGATTCGCTTCTCTGTATAAGTTGAACTGCTCATTCCAGTCATTGTCTTTTTCAATACCTTTTTGTTTTAGTTCATTAAAATGAGCTTTTACTTCTTCAGGTACAAAGAAATCTTCCTCATAATTCCAACCATACACTTGTTTTGTCGCTGTCGCTTCTTCTACTCCAAGCGGATTACCATGTGCTTTGTTCGTTCCAGCAACTTTTGGACTTCCATAACCTATAATGGTTCTAATTTCTATAAGAGTAGGTTGATCCGTATTTTCTTTCGCTGATTGAATAGCTTTTGTAATCGCATCAACATCGGTTCCATCTTCAACTCTTACATATTGCCAATGTACAGATTCTGCCCTTTTCTGAATATCTTCAGAGAAAGCAATGCCTAATTCACCATCAAGTGAAATTTCATTTGAATCATACAGTACAATTAACTTGCCAAGTTTCATATGTCCTGCCATTGACATCGCTTCATAAGCGACACCCTCCATTAAGTCACCATCTCCGACTAAAGCATACGTATTGTGATCTATAATAGAGTGACCATCCTTATTGAACTTCGCTGCTAAATGAGCTTCTGCCATTGCCATTCCGACAGCATTAGCAATCCCTTGTCCTAACGGGCCTGTAGTCGCTTCAACTCCAGGAGTATGACCAAACTCAGGATGTCCTGGTGTTTTACTATTTAACTTTCTGAAGTTTTTCAAGTCATCAATTGAAACATCATATCCAGCTAAATGAAGTAAGCTATATAACAGACTTGATCCATGTCCCGCCGATAAAACGAAACGATCACGGTTAAACCATTCTGGGTGATTAGGATTGTAATTTAAATGATTCGCCCATAATGCATAAGCCATTGGTGCTGCTCCCATCGGAAGACCTGGATGACCTGAGTTTGCCGCATTAATAGCATCAATCGATAACGTACGAAGTGTATTCACTGCTAATTGATTTATGTTTTGTGTCATAGTAATCGTCCCCCTAAATGCTTTCATTAAAGAAAGTACTTATTTTTCCGTCTCTTGATCTAACCACCATTTAAATCCACTTTCTTGTAACAGTTCATTAGACGCTTCTGGACCATATGAACCAGACTCATATTCATGAAGCGGTAATAAGTTTTCCTCGAACGCTTCAAGAATTGGTTGTACCCATTCCCATGACAATTCAACTTCTCTCCAATGTGCAAAGAATGTAGCGTCTCCACTCACAGCATCATGAATGAGTCTTTCATACGCTTCAGGTACTCCCACATCCGCTTGCTCACAAGTAAAGTTAATACGCATCGGTTCAATTTCTCCATTTTTCAATGGATTTTTACTGTTTAACTGTAATGAAACGTTCTCACCTGGGCTAATTTCAATTATTAATAAGTTAGGTGCTGCATTTGGATTATTATCTTGATATTGCTGTTTTAACGTATTTTTAAACTCGATTACAATACGAGTAGACTTTTCTTTCATTCGTTTGCCTGTTCGTATATAGAAGGGAACGCCAGTCCAAAATGGATTATCGATCCACAGGCGAGCAGCAACAAATGTGTCTATGTTAGAAGAAGGATTTACTCCTGGTTCCTCTTTGTATGCTACAACTTGCCCGCCTTTTATCTCACCTGCAGCGTATTGTCCGCGAATGATATGGCTTTGAACGTCTTCTTTTTTCACTTTACGAAGCGTTTCCATTACCTTTCGCTTTTCCTCTCGAATTTCACATGCATTAACCTTTTCCGGCAGATTCATAGCAGTCATCATTAATATTTGTAACATATGATTTTGAACCATATCTCGAATGGCCCCTGCCTGGTCATAATATCCTGCCCTTTCTTCAACCCCAACTGTTTCACTCGCTGTGATTTGTACATTCGCTATATGTTCTTTATTCCAAATTGATTGGAGAACAGGATTTGCAAATTCTAATGCCTCAAGATTTTGAATCATCGGTTTACCTAAATAATGATCAATACGGTATATCTCGTCTTCTTCAAACGTGCGACTAAGCTTATCGTTAAGCTCACGAGCAGATGTAAGGTCGTGCCCGAATGGTTTCTCAATCATCAGACGTTTCCATCCATCCGTTTTATCAAGTCCGCTTTCCTTAATATTTAAAGCAATGGTCTCGAAAAATTCAGGAGCAACGGAAAGATAAAACATTCTATTTCCTTTTATATGTAATTCTTCTTCCCTTTCACGAACGACTTGTAATAACCTCTCATAGTCTTCTGGCTTACTCACATCTAATGGACAATAGCGAAAATTATCTAAAAAACCTTCCAGTTCTGGAGTACCTTCTTCTCTATGACGGGAAAACGTCTCTATTGATTCTTTTATTCTTTCTTGAAAATCTACATGAGATACTTGACGTCTCCCAAGCCCGATAACGGATATTTGCTTTGGAAGCTTTTGATCTCTATATAAGTTATATAGTGCGGGGTAAATTTTGCGTTTCGCTAAGTCCCCTGTCGCTCCAAATAAAACAAAGGTCATTGATTCCAATTTCAGTCCCCCTCTTGTTGTATAATCCTTGTCAATATTTTAAAAATGAATTGTACAGAAGCTCATGTTTTATAAAAACAAAGAGTTATCAAATTCCAATTCTTTTTATACCTTTCGCTTTTTAATTGTCCCCAATATTAATAGTGGCAATTCAAAGCATTTCTACCACAACTTACTTATTTATAGAATTTAACAAAACATTTTATATCTGATTACTTTTAGTAATTAAATAATCTTATGTCTAATATATTAATCACATAAATTATTATCGTCAATAAAAATGTCTTGAATTACATACGATTTATTTCGTAATAATTTTCTAAGTGTATTCCTAGTTACCATTCATTTTCAAAGATAATGATCGTTATAATAAATATCAGTTTCATCTAAATCTTCAATTAATTTTGCGTTAAACTCACGAGCAGACATTACATTATAATCAAAAGGCTTCTCTATAATAAGACGATTTAATCCTTTTATAGCTCACAATCCACTTTCCTTAATATTTAAAGCAATGACATCAAATACTTCTGGTATAACAGATAGGTAAAACATGCGGTTTTCAGGAATGTTTAATTCTGTTTCACGCCTCTTTACAAGACTAAACAAATCTTGATAGTCCTCTACATTCGCTGTATTTAATTGACAATAACGAAATGTGCTAATGAATCCTTCTACTCCTGATTCGTCATCAGTAGATCTTCTAGAAAATATAGCAATGGATTGTTCTACCTTTGTTTGAAATTCCACATCTGACATTACCTTTCTACCAATACCGATAATTGAAATATACTGCGGTATATTTTCATTACTAAATAGTTTGTATAAAGCAGGGTGAATTTTGCGTTTCGTTAAATCCCCTGTCGCTCCGAATAAAGTGAAACTTTAATCAGTGGAGGTTTTGTTCATCCCCACTGATTATTAGCCTTCACCAATCGGGCTTTTACGGGCAGTTGATCCTCCACCTAACTTCTGCTTCCGCTGAATTTTTAGGCGGGGGTCTTACTGCCCGGCAAATAGCGGGATAAACATAATGAATAAATCATGTTGCAAAAATAACATCTACCCTTTCTTCATAAAGCTTTACAATTGCTTTCGCAAGTACGTTACATTATTTCACGTACTTTCCCCTTCTCTATATAAAATTCTCACTAACAAAATTCAAAATATTATACTTATTTTTCGTACTTTGCTATGCTATAACCACAAACAGGAGGTATAAACTATGAAAGCACAAATTATCCATTCTTTTGGGGATTCATCTGTATTTCAATTAGAAGAAGTTTCAAAACCAAAACTTTTACCAGGTCATGTTCTAATCGATGTAAAAGCAACAAGTGTAAATCCAATCGATACAAAAATGCGTAGTGGTGCCGTTTCAGCCGTCGCTCCTGAGTTTCCAGCTATATTACACGGCGATGTAGCTGGTATTGTTATTGAAGTAGGAGAAGGTGTTTCGAAATTCAAATCAGGGGATAAAGTATACGGATGTGCCGGAGGTTTTAAAGAAACTGGAGGTGCACTTGCAGAATTTATGCTTGCTGATGCACGATTAATTGCTCACAAACCTAACAATTTAACAATGGAAGAAGCTGCTGCTCTACCATTAGTTGCAATTACAGCTTGGGAATCTTTATTTGATCGTGCAAATATTAAACCTGGTCAAAATGTTCTCATTCATGGAGCTACTGGTGGCGTAGGACACGTAGCCATTCAACTAGCTAAATGGGCAGGCGCTAAAGTTTTCACAACAGCTTCTCAGCAAAACAAAATGGAAATAGCCCATCGTTTAGGAGCCGATATAGCTATTAATTATAAAGAAGAATCTGTTCAAGAATATGTACAAAAACATACGAACGGAAACGGATTTGAAGTTATATTTGATACAGTAGGCGGCAAGAATCTTGATCATTCTTTTGAAGCTGCTGCGGTCAATGGAACTGTCGTAACTATTGCAGCTCGTTCAACCCATGACCTCTCTCCTTTACACGCAAAAGGACTCTCTCTGCACGTTACTTTTATGGCATTAAAAATATTACATACAGATAAGCGTAATGATTGCGGAGAAATCTTAACAAAAATAACGCAAATTGTAGAAGAAGGAAAACTTCGTCCATTGCTAGATTCTAAACCTTTTACGTTTGATGAAGTTGCACAAGCACATGAATATTTGGAGTCAAATAAAGCAATAGGTAAAATAGTTTTGAAAAACGTTTGGTAACTTTCACTAAATAATACAAATAACAAATGTTTGTTGTTGGAAAATAACAGCGAGATCGCTTCGCCTTATCTTTTTCTTAAAAGGCGTGCCACAACCTTAAAAGCTTTCCATCCTTTACAACAAATAAAAAAATAACAGCTAAATTTTGAGGTGGGGGTCTTACTGCCCAGCAAATAGCGGGATAACATTCAAAAAAACCTTGCAGAAAAATTCTACAAGGTTTTTGTCTATAAATACAAATTAATCACTATATTAAAATGAAAGAGTTTGTAATTCATCACAATAATATTAAATATACGCTGTTTTAAAGGCTTGTTGGACAGCTTGTACTTCTAATGAGTCTTTACCATATAAGTTCGTTGCTACACGAATACAAGCTTCTTTTAATTCTTTAAAATCAGAAGTCATATTTAATTCATCCGTATTTGCATAATAGAAAATATCAAACATTTTATCTTCTCCAATGCCATGTATGTTTACTCCATTATGGCTTCCACCACTAGCAATCAAGTAAGCTACTTTATTAATAATGCTAGAGTTCGTGTGTACACCACCATGATCGTGGTCAGCATCAATAGGTAAGTTATTATAATGCCTATAATCCTCTGGATATCTAGAAGAGATAGATGATGGGTTTTTCATATCTCTAAAAATACGACCTGATTGTTCTCCCATTGTCCAATTGAACTTTCCGTTATTGGCATACTTTTCAACTGCTACTCCTAAAATATCAGATAACGCTTCATTAATTGCACCAGCTTCTCCTGCGTACTCAAGTCCAGACTCATTTCTTGTAACCGCGTGTGTAAATTCATGTCCTGCCACATCAAATGCTCTAACAATTGGATCTCCGTATACTAGCATAGCGCCATTACTAAATGCATTAAACCACTGCTTAGGATTTCCTTTATTCGTACCATTTGTGTTCCAACCATGAACGACAGAAATTACTTTTTGTCCGTTATTATCAAAGCTGTTACGGCCATATTTTTCTTGATAAAAATCATATACTTTCGTTGCTAAATAATGGGCACTAACTGCTTTAGGATCTGTAAAATTTGTAGAATTACTTGTTACTAAATCATCGAGATAACCCCATACATTTCTTCTATAATTATTATAATCTTTATAATTAGCAGTATATGTTTCAATTCCCTTACCACGAGAATAATCTGCAAGCATGTACGTTCCATCACTTCTTTGTGTAATTCCAAACGTACGATTAATACCTAAGTCATCTTTTCCTGTACCTGTTAATTTTGAAGGATCTGTTGATTTATTTGATGTCGCAGATTGGACAATACTACTCTCTACTTGTATACCCAATTTTTGAACGAGTTCTTTTAATAGATTACCACCAAAAGCATCAATTAATACTGTACCGGATACATATTCAGGTGTAGATGCACTAAAAGTAATTTGATATGCGTTTGTAGCTTTATTTGTATTTTCATCTACATATACCACTTGTTTAATTTCTGGTTCTTCAATAAATGTGAGATCATTTCCATAGATGTTGAAAAGCTGTTTCTTTGCATCCTCTTCTGATAGAGTAATAGGTTGTTTCAAATCTTCCTGTTGTTGTAAATCTTGAGCACTATCTCCCGAAACGCTCGTAAGTACACCATCATCATTAATATGTGCTGTTAGTTGATATCCGTATACATCACGTCCTTCATACGTTTGTTGAAGACGTACCAATGTAGTACCATCATAAGATTTACGACTTTGCGTAACATTATAATTAACTTTGGATTCCGTATTAACTTGCTTTGATGATAATGCTTGTTCTGTTTTTCCTTTTAGTGCATCCTTTGCTACATTTTCTGCCGAATTTTGAGAAGGTGCTGTTAAATTACCTGTTCGGAACGTATCTTCCTTTGTTTCCACTTTTAAATCTTCTGTTTCCGCATGTACTCCTCCATAAGGCATAATCGCCGATAACACCACTCCTGTAGTTAAACCTACCTTTACGAAATTATTCATATTTTTACTCCTTTATAATCGTATTATTAAATTAAATAAATGTATTTTAGAATTTTAAGCATAGATAAAAAATTTTAACTATGGCCAATCGTTTTTACATACCTCTACATACATAGGTTAATAGATTGGTTTGCTACTTTTTTAGATTCAATTCATTTCTCAAAAATTACTCATTATATAAGCTATCTTTATATTTATTCATATACGTTATTTTTTGTGGTTCTGATAACATATTTATTGCCATCCACACATTCTTTTTCATTTCTAATTTTTGCATTGGTATCTCTTTTAAAAACTGATTACCTATAATCGCTTCCATTTCTTCATCAATTCTTTGTATAAGATTTTCTTCTGGATTATTTTGCAAAGAAGTATTTTTCAATCCCCATTTTGTTATTATAAATTCATTCGTTTTATTCATAGGATTAATAATAGTAGCTTTACTAGTTAATCGTTTTTTTATTTCATCATGATAGATTTTAATTCTATATCCCTCTTTTAGTGGAATGATATCTTTTACAATTGTTACATTTGTTCCTTCCATTTCCTTCGTATAAATTTTTTCACCTTTTTCATTAAAGACCTCTATCGATGCATATTTTTCACCTACATAATAGCTATGAGGCGTTTTAGTAGTAACCGTAAAAATAGCTCGATTTTGCTCTAAGTCTGTATTTAATACGGCAAACTGGTCATCTCCTAATCCTAGGAATTGAATCGTTTCATTTACCAACTTACTCACTTTCATTTCGTTAATATCAATCTTTAGACTATTATCTTTTTCTTTTACATAGGCATAATACGAACTGAAATGGTACATACTATTCGTTTTCCCACCTGAAATTTCAACCGTATACACTCCATTTGGTACGTCTTGTAAATTGATATCTGTTGTTTCAATTGTTTTCTCTTGAATAACTGTATTCCCTTCTTTTAATTTAATTTTTCCTCCTTTTAATGTATCTATTTCATTTGTATTTAAATGGATATGCAAATTCCCTTTTAGCCCAAGTGGAGCAATTTGCTGATTCGTAACTATTTCGAAGTTGGAGTTTATCGGAATATCAGGATCAACTATAGCTCTTGCTTTCGCTAATTGTGATTCAGGCACTATATAAGCTAAAGAAGTAACAGCCGGAAAACCTTTCGCCCTATTCATCTCTATTTGTTTATGATTAAGCTTAAAGCCCCATCTTTCAAAAACAGGTGTAAAATCAACTTGTCCATTCTCACTATAATACTGATTCATTAAATCTGGTAAAGAATGGTCACCTTTTTTGAAAGCAGCATTGCTAGCTAGTTTTCGATAACCTTGATACATTTTTGCAAATGCTTCATCGCCAGCTTTTTGTTTCGCCATCGTTAAAAGAATAAGTTTTTGTCGTAAATCTAAATCATCATAATTTTTATTTTCTTTCATTAAAGCATTATATAAATTCCGTTCTACCTGTTCCTTTTTCCCGAAATTAAACAACCAACCAACTTGATCTGCTTTTTTGCCGTATTTACTATATTGATATTGAACACCAAATAGATTATTAGAAACTTCTCCTGTAAATATTCCTTGATTATCAAAACCAGCTTGGTATCCATGAGCGATTTCATGTAAAGTTCCCCAACTTAGTTTATCTAACCACATCTTTGTACTATCTGTACTATTCGCTGTCCAATTTGTGCCATAATAGGCACCGCCAGCACCAGATATATCTGCTTTTAAGAAATAACGATTTTGACTTTTTTTATTTTCAAACGTTGAGCCATCTAAACCAATAATTGAATCATACATCACAAAAATATCTTCATAATACGCAATTAACTCATCCAATGATTGAAAATCTTTTAAAGATCTTACTAACTCTTTATCTTTTTTAGGTACAAATAATTGAAAACTCTCCCCTTGAAGTAACGCATACTCTCCATCAAATTGATCCCATGTACTAAAAAATTGAGATACACTTCCTTGTTGTTTATAAATGGGAAGGGGTTTAGTAGCACTTTCATTCCCTACTTGGTACTCAAGTACAGCGTGCTCTTCACCATACGGAGTATCTATGAAAGGAACTAAAGACGTATCACCTTGGATAGTAACCCATTCATTTCCTACTTGTATGGATTTTTCATTTTTTGAGTCATTAGACAATAAACGTAATGTTAATTTGTCTTTAAAATTAGGATTTGTTTGTCTTACCTTTAATGCTGTATTTCTCTTCAAAATAAATCCTAAATCTTGTCGATCATGATATTTCCCCTTACTTATGCCCGCCTGAAATATCCAAGTAGGCTCTTCTAAACTAGTAATTTTTTTTGCATTTATTCGTTCATCAGCATGTAAGTGTATATTTCCTATGAGGAAAAACATTGTATACATTAGGCCTATAACAAGTAACCTTTTCATTTGCATATCTCCTTCTCTATTTTTTTATATACAAAATACAATAAAGCCCTCCTTCTTCACTTATAATTGTCGTCAATAAGTTACTTATCAGTGTAATTATTATAGTTACATTAACTCATGATTATCAATTATTAAATGTATGTAATTTTGCATATATGAATATTTTGTGATAAATTCCAAAATATCGTATAATTATCAATATTTTTTCAGACATTATTCAATAAAAAAACACGAAGACTCTTAAGTCTTCATGTTTTTTATACATGTTATTACACTTGTGATTGAATTAATTACTAAAATCTTTTTAATCGTAAAAAATCAATTATTTTTAGGCTGATAGCCGTACCTAATCTTTTACAATTTACTCATTCTTTTTGTTCTGTAATATTAAATTTTGAAACCAATTCCGTTAATTCTTCCACCTTTTCTTTCATTTTGTTGGATTGGATTGATATTTGTTCAATTGATTCGGCCTGTGATTGAATTGAATTTACAGTTTGAAGAGTCTCCTTTTTCACATCCGTTGCAGTTTCAGAAACTAGCGAAAGAGAAGCATTTACTTCTTCTGTACCAGCAGACATCTCTTCTGTCGCTGCGGATACTTCTTGAATTTGACCTGTAATCTTATCAATATCTCTCATAATAGACAAGAAGGTTTGATTCGCTTTGTAAGCAGCTTCTTTTCCTTCTACTGCCTTTTGTTGTCCTTTTTGCATGACATTAACTGTATCTTGGGTATCTTTTTGAATGGATTTTATTAAATGATTAACTTCTTTTGCAGATTCTTTAGATTGCTCAGCCAAGTCTCGAACTTCTGCGGCAACCACTGCAAATCCTTTCCCATTCTCTCCAGCACGTGCCGCTTCAATAGCGGCATTTAAGGCAAGAAGATTCGTTTGTTCGGCAATATTAGTAATTGCAGCGAGAGCTGTATCAATCTGTTGTGTACGTGTAACAAGTTTATTTATTACTTTTGATGTTTCCTCGACAACATCATGCACACTATTCATTTGAAGAATAGAGTGATTTATCACTTCACTACCGATATTTATTCGTTCTGTAGTCGTTACTGCTACCTCAGCGACTACTGCTGAAGATTCAGCTACAGTTTGCACCCCGGTTGTAATTTCTTCCATTGAGGATGAGCTCTCCTGAATACTAGTTACCTGTCCTTCTATTTTTGTTTTTACTTCTAAAACAGTCTGTACAACCTCATTTGAAATACTAGACGCTCGATTTGTATCTTGTAATACGCCCTCCGTAGTAAAAATAACCTCTTGTGTTGTCATCTTAACATTCGCAATTAATTGTTGAAGGTTATCTAACATACTATTAAAAGACTGAACAATATGCCCTAATTCATTATTTGCTTTATAAGGAGTACGTGTTGTTAAATCTCCAGCTGCTACTTTTTCCATATCATTTTGTAGTAATGCAAGTGGTTTTCGGATAGTTAATTTAATAACATATCCAATTAATATAATTATTAAAATTGCTAAAATCGAAATACTAACAAACATTATCATTGTATTTTGAGCACTATTATTATTTTCCTTCTGTAAAAGCTCTGCATTATTACTATTATATAAAATCAATTCACGAATTGATTTTATTGATTTTTGCATATTAGGTTCAATCTCTTTTAGATAATATGCATATGCTTCCTCATTATTAGACTTCCCTAATTCTTGTGCTTTCTTCATTTGAGTCCTTAATTCATTAAATGTTTCATGAAACGTGTTATATAATTCTTTTTCTTTAGTAGAAATAAGCTTAGCCTCAAACTGCTTTAAAAGATGATCATTTTCCTTACGAATCCCATCCATTTCTCTTATTAATTCGTTCATTCTTTTTTCATCTTTTGATAACATTATTTCCATAAAGTTCATATTAACGTGATAAAAATTAGATTCTACAATTCCAATCCACTCAATTGGTAGTAAATTATCCTCATACATATTAGAGGAAGTACTTTTCCCTCTTTCTAATCCCCAAAACCCTATTAGGGATAATACTATACATGCAATACTTGATATAGTTATTAATATGTTTAGTTTTGTACCAACCTTACTGTTTCTTAATAATTCCAATTCACTTTCTCCATTCTAATATATAGTTTAAGTAATGTATTTTATACCAAGAATCCCAAAATTACGATGTTTATTTTGTAATATGTAATTTTGCATATCGTCCACTACTGATTCAAAATAACCTAACATTGTAATTTTCGTTTTCCAAAAATTCATGATTATGAACACATCTCATTAATTCTTGAACTTCTTATCCAAAATATCCGCATATACTGTGGCACCAGGGAAAACCATCACTGATATGATATATAAATTACGCTTCCATACAAGACTAGCTTAAAAATATTTTTCTTATTGCTCATTTTTCTATTTCCCCTCTATTAGAAGTACTCCTAGCACATCACACTAATAAAAACGATAGTATTAAAAAATAAGGAAAGACATAATACGTATGTCTTTCCTCTAAAATTGTAATACTCAATATGCTCTTGGCTCTATTTGATTTTCCATTTAAATCCTCACATATCTTTCTTTATAATATCTCCTAACTCCATCCAATTTGTAATACGCGGGATATTGAGATATTGATTGTAAGAAGTAGTTTTTGCATATACATTTATCGGTTTTCCTATTAACGTTTCTAAAACAGCCGGCTTATCATCAAAGAAATAGTTTAATTTTATTTCTTGTATGAAGTGTATTTTTTCTTCATCCTTCATTCCATAGAAAAAGCGATCTTCATGTACCGGAAATCCTTTTTCTATTAACCATTTTTTTGTTTGCTCTCCATGCTCTTTAGGTCGCGCCGTTATATAGTAAATTTCATGTCCCTGTCTTTCTAATTCTTGCAATGTCTCTACAGCATACGGAAACGGTGAACAAGAAGTATAATAAATCTCATCCAGCAAACTATTCCACATATGACCGCCTTCCTCCGAAGTCATGCCAAATGCTTCATGAATTTCAATTGTTTTTAAAGAATGGAATACATCCAACCCTACTTTTTTGTTTAATTTCTTATTATATAAATGAAAAGCATGCTGCCTTAAATCAATTAATGTATCATCGATATCAAATCCAAACTTCACTCTTCATCGCTCCTTTCTGCAATCCATTTATCGGAACATATAAGTAGTTTTTATTCCCCTTATTTCTCATCTTTCCGATATGCTGGATAGCCAATAAATCTATAATCTTTTCCAATCTGGGTAAATGATATATCCTTAAATTCAATTGCATCTTTCATTTTAGTAATACCAGTCCCCTCTACAAAACTAGGCGCCAATCTACCTCCAATAATTTTAGGTGCGAAATATAAAATAATTTTATCCATTAGTTTATTTTCAATAAACGAAGCATTTACTTCTCCACCACCTTCAATAAGCAGGGAGGAAACTCCTTTTTGTCCTAAAACATCAAGCATTTCATGTAAGTTTATATGCTTTTCTCCGCTAGTAACAAATACTTTAACTCCTGCATTTTCTAATGCTTTCTTTTTTTCCTCTGCATGATTACTTGTTGTAAATATCCAGGTAGGAGCTTCTCTATCTGTAACAACGTTAGCTTCCATCGGTATGCGTAACGTCGAGTCCAATATTACTCGAATTGGATTTCGGCCATTTGGAATACGCGTTGTCAATGATGGATTATCCTTTTGAACAGTATTCGCTCCTACTAAAATAGCCGCATTTTCGTTTCGTATTTGGTGTACTTCTTGTCTTGCTTCTGTAGATGTAATCCACTTACTATCCGATAAAGACGTAGCGATTTTCCCATCTAATGTAACTCCTGATTTAATCGTTACAAATGGGCGCTTTGTCAAAATATATTTATTAAAGACTTCATTCATTTTTTTAGATTCTTCTTCACACACTCCTACAAGTACTTCAATACCTGCATCTTGTAGAATTTTAATTCCACGTCCAGAAACAAGCGGGTTTGGATCAAGTGTAGCAACTACTACCTTCTTAATTCCTGCTTGTACAATTGCTTCAGCACAAGGCCCTGTTCTACCATGATGAGAACAAGGTTCAAGAGTTACATAAATTGTACCACCACGTGCCTGTTCTCCAGCCATACGTATCGCATGTATTTCGGCATGTGGTTCTCCGGCCTTCATATGTGCTCCGACCCCTACAATTCGATTATCATTTACAATTACAGATCCAACCAATGGATTTGGAGTCGTTTGTCCCTTCATAGCCTTGGCATTTTCTAGTGCTAGCTTCATATACAATTCATGCTCAAGCATGTAAGTGTCCCCCTTCAAAATGTCCAGAACGCTGAATCTTCGTTTGCAAATATTTCTCATTAAACTCTGAGACATCACCCCATAACGGTTCACGACTCGTAACATTTAATCCAGCTTTTTGTAACGCTTCTAATTTTTTCGGATTATTTGTAATAAGTTTTACAGGTTTTGAGCGTAGCGCTTTTAATACTTCAATTGTATCATCATAGTTTCGAACATCATCTTCAAAACCTAGGTTCAGATTAGCTTCTACTGTATCTAATCCATTTTCTTGCAAGAGGTACGTCATAGCTTTACTAAACAAGCCAATTCCTCTTCCTTCATGATTCGCTAAGTAAAATAAAGCACCTGAACCATGTTCTGTAATCATTTGTAAAGACTGCTTTAATTGGAATCCACAGTCACAACGTTTACTACCAAAGATATCACCGGTGTGACAAATACTATGCATACGAATTAGGGCATCTTCAGAATTCTCAAAATCACCATATACAAGTACACTAGATTGCTGCATATCAGCTAAATTAATAGATGAGAGTTTTTCGATAATTCCTTCTACACTATTTGTAACCTCACTACATTGTAACCAAGAATACCATTGAAAAACTTTAGTCTCCCCATATAAATTAATTGGCAATTTGATAGGGCCTACTAAATAAATATCCTTTCCATCTTGATGTATAAATTGAATTTTATCTTCTAACATATGAATTGTATCTGTTGTAACCATTAGGTACCTCCTAGTATAGAGAATCTCTAAAATTCTCTTCCATTGTTATATTTTTTATTGTTTAACTTACACAACGTAAG
Source organism: Bacillus sp. FSL R9-9497 (assembly GCF_038005805.1). Classification (NCBI taxonomy): domain Bacteria; kingdom Bacillati; phylum Bacillota; class Bacilli; order Caryophanales; family Bacillaceae; genus Bacillus; species Bacillus sp. FSL R9-9497. The sequence goes on from NZ_JBBOTY010000001.1 coordinate 3,296,334, forward strand.
TGTTTTTACAGATGCTATTCTTTTTTCTCTCAGCTTATATGCAATATGTATCATTACAACTTTGGCCATTTAAAGAAAAGAGTTTTAGTTACATAAAACAACTTAGTTACTTTATGTAAGTTAGTATACATTCGTAATCAATTTACGTCAAGTAATTAATCATAAAAACATTTGTTACTAATAGTAAGATGTTATATAATTTATTTTAGGAGGTGAAGGAAAATGAATGATTCTACATTATGCCCTCGCTTTGAAAAAGGAATGAAATTTTTTAGTCAACGATGGACAGCACTAATTATTTACCAACTTTTTTCTGGATCTCAGCGCTTTTGTACACTTGAATCTTCTCTTCCTGTTAGCGGAAGATTACTTTCAGAAAGATTGAAAGAATTAGAACTAGAAGGAATTGTCGAACGTAAAGTCTTTCCTGAGACACCAGTTCGTATAGAATATTCTTTAACTCAAAAAGGATTTGCTTTAGAAGCTATTATTCGCGGAATAGAAGAATGGTCACAGGAATGGATAGAACTTGAGGAATAACATAAAAGCTTTTTCGTATATAGTTTTAAGTAATCAAATTACAGATACCTATTATTAAAACGCTAATTTTTCAAGCATTTATGAAAAGCTAGCGTTTTTTAATAAATAAAATGTAAGAAATAAAGCAAGGTGATCAAAACGATCACCTTGTTCCCTTACAGATTAAAATAGTGTTTTAAAATCTTTTATTCATACATACTCGATTAATAAAAAAAACGAATAAGCTTTTTTATTAATAAACAGTTTTATTTTTACAATACAGTTAGCTTCCCCTGCTATTTGCGGACAGTAAGACCACCACTGATTAAATTTCCATTTTATTACATTCGAATATTACTTATGAAATTTCACACGCTCTTCAAGTGGTTGGAATTCTTTTTCACCTGGTGCAGCTGTTGGATTACCAAATGGCATTTGTGCAATTAGTTTCCAATTAGCAGGGACATTCCATTCTTGTTTTACCTCATCGTCAATTAACGGATTATAATGTTGTAATGATGCCCCTAATCCCTCTGCTTCTAAACCTGTCCACACGACTAATTGGTGCATACCTGATGCTTGGTGTGACCAAATTGGGAAGTTTTCAGCATATGCAGCAAATTTTTCTTGAAGCGATTTAACGATAGCCTCATCTTCAAAGAATAATACTGTTCCATAACCAGCTTTAAAAGAATCCATTTTTTGTTGCGTTCCTGAAAAATCTCCATCTCCAACTACTTTTCTTAATGTTTCAGTGGTAATATCCCATAATTTATCATGAGCTTCACCAAATAATACAACTAATCGTGCAGTTTGAGAATTGAAAGCGGATGGAGTATATTTCACAGCAAACTCCACGATTTCTTTAATTTTTTCATCCGATACTTGTACCTCTTTATTAATCCCATAGTAAGTACGTCTTTCTTTCAGTGCAGTATAGAAATCTTTTGTCATAATTCCGTTCCTCCTAAGTTTTAATATTCTTCAAAATGATACATCTCGAAGATAATATGCGTTTAAATGAGTTCATTTTTGAATCATTGAACTTCCTAGCACCCATTGCCAGTCATTCTAAATCTAAACACACTGCTTCCTTCAGTTTTCCTAAAAAAAGCCTTATAACATCATTCATAAAATCTAATCATCATTCGGTACTATTTTACCCATTCTCTATTCATGTATCCTGCTTGTTTCATATTTACACAAAGATGAAATGTAGCTACTTTAATCACCAAATTTCACATTAATTTAGAGCATCTTCAATTACAGCAATTTCGCTCACTCGAACAAAACGATGCAATTTAAAGAACATTGCACAATTAAGTACTACCTGTAAAAGAACCCTCTTAGCCGACTATAAGAAAAAATAATAAAAAGCCAAAAACGAACAATAATATGTTCATTCTTGGCTTTTACTTAACCATCACATTTACTTTTACTATTGCTTCAAATGATTTTTAACTGCCCTTATTACCAATTCGTGATCTTCTTCTGGTGGTAATCCTGAAACTGTTATCATTCCAATAACCCCTACGTTTTTTATTCTGATAGGAAAACATCCACCAAACGCAGCGTATTCTGAAGTATCTAAAAGATATTTTTCATTATAGGAGACCCCAGTTATTTCACTTTGTATCTGCATATAATACGAGCTACGATCATGCAGGGAAACGACTCGTTTTTTACGCTCAATCCATTTCGTATTTTCCTCATTTGTCCCTGTCATCTTGAAATGAAATAATTGCACACCATTTTTCGTTATATCAACAGCAATCAATTTCCTCTCTCGCTTTGCTGTTTCAACGATAAATAAACCTAGTTGCAAGGCATCTTCATTTGTAAAAGAGGAAAATTGAAGTGTTTCCTCCTCTTTTAAAATTTGTTTACTTATTTCATTCAAATTTGAAGTACTCATATCTTTAACCTCCATAATTGTTTTATGCCACACCGACATTTTTCCGAAATTATTAGGCCATATAGTACAACCTTTCAATCAATCTGATTCTAAATAAACTACTGTAACATCTTTGGTAACTAGTAGTACCGTAAAGCCTGTTTTCTTCTTACTGGTGCTATTATGAATGACATTCAAAGTTATAAAAAGTACTATTCTACTTATCCCTATCTTACAGAGACTATTATGAAATATATTTAACATCTTAAAAATGTATGTACTAAAGAATAATATTTTTAATCACTAACTTTTTTGATCAATCGTTATAATCCAATTTCATCAAAATTTTTATCAATTATTACACTATCCAACAATAGGAGGAAACAAAGATGGATGAAAATATATCCAAAAGCTGAAAAGCAGTTGAGTCCCTTGAGAGAATAGTTATAATTCACTACATATAGAAATAGACATACAAAAACGCCATCCTTTCCTATAATTCTAAAGAAAGAATAGCGTATTCTTTTCAAAAATGAGTTCTTTTATTGAAAAACTTTGATTCTATATTATACATAAAAGGGCAACCAATGCTAAAACAGCTGGAAGTCCTTGTTTCACAATAATTGATTTATTAGATGTGAAACCTCCGAAAATAGCTGCTATCACCACACAAATCACGAAAAATAATTGGACCATATAACCAATTGGATTGAGCCCAAGTACAAGTCCCCAAATGAGACCAGCCGCTAAAAATCCATTATATAAACCTTGGTTTGCAAACATAATGGCTACGTTTCGATCTCCTTCTAAATGCTTCGGTAATTTGAAAGCACGTTTCGCTACTTTTGAATCAATAAAAAACATTTCAAGGATCATGATAAATAAATGTTCTAATGCTACGATCCCGACTAAAATAGCTGCGATTATTTCCACACTATTCTGCCCCCTACACTCTCTATTCTTTAATATTCTCTACATTTTTTTGCATCTGTAATAGAACATGAATAAGTATTTTGCGTTCTTCTCCACTGATATTTACGAACATTTCCTTCATAAAATGTTCCTTTTCTTTCTTGTTAAAATATTAATTGATATATCAATTATTGATACATCAATTAATATACATCTCTCTTTTTATTTTTGCAAGTTTTTTTGCTCAATTGGTTTTATTTTGTTCCAGCAACTTTAAACCAATTCAAAACATCAGTTCGCATTTCTAGAAATCATAATTACTTTAAGTTCATTCTGACAATCATATTTAACTACATATATAAAAGAATTGAGTTATATCTCCATCAATTTATAAAAATTAATTTTTTCTAAAAACAGATACTTTACGTTTTTTATAGTAATAAAAAGCATTTTTTGTTTCAGAGGCAATCCATTTTGTTAGCTTGATGGGCATAGGATAGCACCCAGATGACGAACCAATTATCTTTCAAGAAGACGGCTAGAAAACTGGATTTGGTACAGGAGTTGCCTACTTCCCCGATTCAGATGGTACTAATTTAGAGCTAATTGCTCCAAAAAGGCCATTCAGACGTGAATAGTTAAAATAAATTAATACCGAAACAAGCCACCTTCTGCCTGGAAGGTGGCTGTTTGTCGGCAAGTTGATAAAATGACTAAAAAAGGACAAACTCTCCAATGTGAGAAGTTTGTCCAAAAAGTTATTCGTATTAACTATTTTTACACTAATACGAATAATAGTGAATTAGAATAATGACTTAATACTTGCTAAGACAGTAAGTACACCTACAATAATAACAAATACGTTACTCATTTTCCCTTTGTATTTAGCTAGTACTGGAACTTTTTGAATCGCATACATCGGTAATAGACATAAGATAGCAGCAACTAATGGACCGCTTAGAGAATCAATAAGTCCAAGAATACTTGGATTTGTATAAGCAACAAACCAGCATGATAATACAACAAAAGTAAGGATTACTGTCTTAATTGTTTTTTCTTCAATATCTTTTCCACGTGATTTACCGAACTTAATAATCATGTCACGCATTACTTCAAATGCTCCTATATAATGGCCAAGGAAAGACTTTGTAATAGCCACAAAAGCAATAATTGGAGCTGCAATAGTGATTACAGGCGAATTAAGCTCATTAGCAAGATATGAAAGAATTGATAAGTTTTGTTCTTTTGCCATTTTTATATCATCTGGAGTCAAGCTCAATGCGCTACTCCAAACGAAGAACATAACAACAGCGAATGTCATGATATAACAAACCTTTTGTATTTGCGCACATTTAGCATCAGTGGCTTCGATTCCATACGTAGCTCTCTGTTTCACAACAAATGATGAAATCATAGGTGAATGATTAAATGAGAATACGATGATTGGTAGAATCATCAATATCGTCCCAAAATAGCCTGTTCCTGTTGAAGCAGTTGAAACAGCTGAAAAACTAAGCATTGACGTATTCCACTGTGGAATTAAAGATATTGCGATAAAAAGTAGAGAAACTATGAAAGGATACACTAACATACTCATTACCTTTACAGTAATATCTTGACCAAAATTCAGTATAGCGATAAGACCAAGAACTAATACAAGTGATAAAATAGCTCTTGGAGGTTCTGGCATGTGCAATTGATGCACGATAAAACTACTTGCAGTATTTGTAAGCGCAACCGAATACATTAGTACGATTGTATAAATTGAACCGAAATATACGATGTTAAAAATGATACTCGCTTTATTTCCGAAATACTCTCTAATTGTACCTGTGATCCCCTCATCAGCAGAATTAGAAGCGTATATCATTTTAGCAAGCGCCCTATGTGAGTAGTACATAACTGGATATGCAAGTAATGTAATTAGTAGTAAAGATAATAAACCACCTGAACCTGCATTAATCGGTAAAAAGAGCACCCCTGCTCCAATTGCAGTTCCAAATAGACTCAGTGCCCATGTAGTATCCTGCTTATGCCACTTTTTCGGATCTGCATATTGCTCATTTTTTCGTGCGGTATTTTCAGCTTGAACTTCTATTTTCTTTGCAGTATTCCCGTTCATATAATAACTCCCCCTTGTATCTATTCCTGCATCTCTCTTTGCATCTAACAAATATTCCCTTTCTGGAAAATGAATTCCTTACAAGTTGCCCCACATTGTATGTCCTTCATCATAATGAATCCAAATTGAAACATTCACTAATTAGCGTCCTAATATAATTGTTAGCGTTCACAAAAAAGTTTACTCGTAATATCCGCTCTTTATATAAAGACCCCTTAAGAGAACAATATAGAATAGACTTCATAAATACGTTGCAACATTTCTAATAACAGTGTATTACTTTAATGGTTTCTCTTTTTTACTTTTAACAGTAATTTTAGCTAAACCGGCCTCTCTTCATTTGCGAGGCATTTCTTTCTCAATTCTATACATTACCTTCATAACTTCGGTAGCACTGATGATATTGCTTACACAAGCCACTGAAGCACATTACATACATTTCGCCTCTAATCACACACCTTTCTTACTAATAATCGCATTTTTTATATTTTCTCCAGAGATAATAAAATTTCTCTCGACGCCCTCATTATAACGTGTATATTTATAAAATTAATATTTTTATATTTTCAGAAATATTAAAGAGGAATAATTTTATATGGATAATATTTTACAGTTAGCATGTAGCCATTGTTTTTATCGCTTAAAGCTGAATTAGTTATTAAAAAAATACAATAATACATTGTTTTTTCTAGGTGACTTATTATAAAGATACTTATATCCCCTTTTATCAAAAAATCTTATTTTAAACATAAAAGATATTCTAATAAATAATTAATGTAGGTAAAAAGAAAAAAATCCCAAAATACAAAAACCAAATTTTAGGATATATATTATTAATATTGAATTCATATACAATTTAAAAAGCTACACTGAGCAAAAAGCAAAAAAGCTGCCCCATATGGACAGCTCATTTACATAATTATCGTTATCAGGAATACACAAACAAATCACTTCAATATCATCTTAATTGTAGTTTGTTCGGCTCTTCTTCAGGGATATCTCTATGTTTGTAATGAATCGTTTTTACATCATTTCCTTTTATGCGAAAAGTAATTGTGTCCTCTCCATAAGGCGGATTGTGTGCACCCTCAAAAGTTTAAATTTTAAAATCCCTCATTAACTAGCTCTTTTATCGAGTTTAATTTTGAAGAAAGCTCGATAAACCATTCTTCATCCCCTGTTAATAATGCAAGATCTATAAGATAAAGGATTTGTTCCTTATTTATTACCTTTGATTCAGGGAGTTTGTTAACGTGTTTACTAAAGAGTAAAATCGCTTCGTTTATTGTGTACTGGCCGTCACGTTTCACAATACTAACTGTAACTATATCCTCTACATCATCAAGTGATACAATATAACCAACTATTAATTCACCTTCATTTGATATTCCACGAACCCAATCTCCTACTTTTAAAACATGATTATTATTTGACATCATACCGTTTCACCTTCCTATAAATATTTTTTGTGACGATAAAAAAGATATAAAAACAATTATACTGTAATATTTTTCATTACATTTAAGTGTTAAGAACTCACGGCTATATAATAATTAAGCCGCTTAACGCTCTTGATTGATAAGGTCAACAACTTCTTTCATTGTATAATTCTTTAAGTATTCACCTAGATGCTCTTCAGCACCTAAGAAAATAGCGAAAAGAACTTTTCGCATGTTCGAACCTACAACACACTGATTGTTTGATTCTGGACACTTCGGCTGCAAAGCACCTTCAGAGGTTATCTGATAAATATGCCAAAGATTAATTTCATCTAAATCGCGAGCGAAAATAAAACCGCCACCAGTCCCCTCTTTCGATTGTATAAACTTATGTTTTTTTAACAAACTTAGTACTTTGCGAATGCGTACTGGATGTACACCTGCACTTTCTGAAATAGCATTACTTGTTGACATCCGATCTGGCTGTAAAGCTAAATAAGTTAAACTGTGTATGGCCAAGGTAAAGTCGCTGTTCATGATTTTCCTCCTACGATCAAAAATATTGTTTCTCATATATTAACTGTAGCCATAAATATTACAGATAGGTTAGAACGTTAAAACATATAGAATACTTCTTGCCATAAAAAATTAATTCTCTTATATTCTATCCGGTCCCACCTATATCTGATAACTTCATTTAGCTTTTTAAGTTGAAAATAAAATTAAACACTCCACTGTTTCTTCACTTGTTCTTCTGCCAACTGTTTAATTTTTGTCCAAATCGTATCTTTACTCACAATAACATTTGTTTGATAATTTCTATCATTATAATTAACTGTAACACATACTTCAATCATCTTCTGCTTCCTCCTTTCAAAAAACTTTTTCTAAAAATACTACTTATTAATTGGCCAATTTTTGCAATTCAATGTTCAAAAACGTTCGAACGCTACGTGGTAAAAATTTACGAATTTCTTCCTCATTAAAACCAATCTGCAATCTTTTCTCGTCCAGCATAATTGGGCGACGTAACATTAGTGGATGCTCAATTATTAATGTATAAAATTCATTGAGCGAGAGCTCCTCAATATTTATATTTAAGTCCTGAAAAGTTTTCGATCTAGTTGAAATAATTTCAGTAGCCCCCTCTTCAGTTAAACGAAGAATCGATTTAAGCTCATCAACTGTCATAGAATTTGATACGATGTTTTTTTCAATATAATCAATTTGATGCTCTTCAAGCCATGCTTTCGCTTTTCGGCATGAGGCACAGCTTGCTGTTGTATATAGAATTACCATATTTAACTCACTCCTTTAATTTTATGAAACGTACATTTTAAACATCGGTTATTGAAATGTATTAAAAAAAATTACAGTTTAGAATCAAATACAAGCAATATTATTTATTCGAGAATATTTAATTTATCTACATTTTACAGACGATAACAACTCACTTCTAAAAACTATACTGTAATTTTAAACTTTACAGTTCTATAAATCAAATGTTAAGTCTTGGATTCATTCTATTAACGTATAATAGGAGCAGTTGAGACAATACTTGCCTCAACCGATTTTTATATCTCTTTATAATTTTTTGCAGTAATGACTGTTTCAAACTCAAAGGTTTCGGGTAGATGATCTGCATAAGAATATTCAAAAGTTCGTCCATCCGTTAAATAAGCTACTTGTTCAACTCGCATTAGGAAATCCTGATTTGTTAAGTTCATAAACTGCTTTTCCCTATCATCTGGGCGAATTCCTTTAACCCTGACAACAGATGTCCCTACTTCAAGACCAAGTTTATTTTGAATATGTGAGTATATCGACTCCTCTAAAACAGAAGCCTCAACACCTGGGATAACCGAAATTGGCATCCATGTATGCTCCATAATCGTCGGAATGCTGTGAATGATGCGGAGGCGAATGATTTTATAGACGAAATCACCGATTGAAACTCCCAATTTCTCAGCAACTACTTCATCAGCCCCAACAATCGCAAACTCGATAATTTTACTTTCTACCTCACTGCCGTATACAGCTTTCGTACCCGTTAAAGTTTGAATCATTCGTGCCTTTTCCTGTTGACGCCAATCTTGCACCACTGTTCCACTTCCGCGCCGGCGGATGATGTAGCCATCTCTAACTAATAGATCCAGCGCTTTCTTAATAGTAAGGGCTGAAACACCAAATTCTTCAGCAAGGACGGGGCTACTCGGAATTTTTTCGTTGATTTTATATTCACCGTCTAAAATTTGCTGTTTAATCTTTTGATAAATGCCGAGGTATTTTACTTGTGTTGATCCGCTTGCCATTTTCATACCTCCTTTATACTGCAAACTCTCTTCTATTCATTCAAATGTAAAGCCTCAAGTTTGTAAACTGAAGGTGATGGGGCAGCAAATCCATTTTCTAAGATTTCTATATTCGTTACCGCTTCTTCGTCTTTCACAAGTTTTGGTGCACCATTTATAATTGTTTCATACGCGGCATCATAGAAACGACCGTAATCACCAAGCGGCGTTTTAATTTGTTTTTCAATCCAGTCACCATTTGCATTACGATATTTAGCAACTCCATAGTACATCGGTGAATCTTCACCAAACCCTGCACTCTCAGGCATAATCCCCGCTTTCAAATCATTTTCCTGCTGATCTTCACCATATTTAATAAATGATCCATTTGTTCCATGAACGATAAAGCGTGGATAATCTTTTGCTACGACATGGTTCGTTTTCAGCTTAATCTTCAACTGATTTCCGTAATGTAAACCAACATCGAAATAATTATCAACCGCACCTTCCATTTCATTATTACGAATATCGTATGTCACCGTATCTGGACGGCCGAATAGTGAAATCATACGGTCCATCGTATGAATACCTAAACTGTAAAATGAACCTTCTTCTTTTGGAGCTTCATGAGTGATTGAACCAGGACGGAAATAATCAATATGTGATTCAATCTCAATAATATCACCAAGGAATCCTTGTTCAATTACTTGCTTCACAGCTAAAAAATCACCATCAAAACGGCGGTTTTGATAAGGCATAACTACTACACCTTTTTCTCGTCCTAAAGCTAATAATTCTTTCGCATGTTCCACTGTATCGCAAAATGGTTTTTCAACGATAACTGATTTTCCAGCTAGTATAACTTTTTTTGCTAATTCATAATGCGTATGTGCTGGCGTACAGATCGTCACCACTTGAATTTCCTTGTCATTCAACAATTCGTCCAAATCAGTAGTGAAGTAAACACCTTTTTCCTTATATGGAGCCGCTAATTTCTCATTTATTTCACGTACAAAAATCGTTTTTATTTTTATATTATTACGTGTGTTTACATAAGGTAAGTGATAGCGGTTAGCTGACTTTCCAAATCCAATAAAGCCCATTGTTAATGTCATATTTTTCAACTTCCTTGCTCATAAATTTTCGTTTCTATATTTATTATATAATTTAATTATTAAAAGTATATAGTTTTAAATTTATAATTATATATTAAATAAAAAATCCACGATAAAATTCATTCTCACTATAAGTTATGGACCTATAAAGTGAAACTTTAATCAGTGGGGCGATTTATTCTCTACTGATTATTTACCCGTAAATACCGGGATGAAAAGGAGCGTAATGAACATGGCATATACTACTATATCTATGGAAATTTTCGGATCACCTGAACAAGTATGGCAATTAATAGGAGGTTTCAACTCCCTTCCAGACTGGTTACCTTATATACCTAGTAGTAAATTAACTGAAGGCGGTCGTGTACGTCATCTAGCTAATCCAGATGGTGATACAATTATAGAACGCTTAGAAGTATTCAATGATAAGGAACGCTACTACACGTATTCAATCATGAATGCACCGTTCCCGGTCACTAATTATTTATCTACAATCCGGGTGAAAAAAGGTACTGAAAGTAACACATCATTAGTAGAGTGGTCTGGTACGTTCACTCCTGTTGAGGTTAGTGATGAAGAGGCAATAAATCTGTTTCATGGTATATACAGCGATGGACTGAAAGCATTGCAGCAAGCATTTCTAGATTAATTCATGTAATTGATTGAGACGAAAAAGTTAATTAACAGTCAAACATTCGACTTTGTGGTTAAGTTCATTATGAAAGATAAACAAATACAAATTTCATGCCTGCTTGTTAATGACAAGAAATAAAAAATACTACCTCCAAATGGAAGGTAGTATTTTTTTATTAATCAGGAAAAACAATTAATCCCTCTTCTTTTTCCTCCTGTTTTAAATCTTCTTCTGGGAAGGTTACAGTTGAATTTTTATCACCTGTTCTTTTTGTTTCTTCACCTGGAAATACGAAAGTTGAATTTTCTTTTCCTTCATTTTTTTCTACGTTATCTGGAAATACCATAGGATCATTGGTAGTCAAATCACTATGAAATCCAAGGTTAGACAAAATCGCTTTTAAATCTGGTAAAACCCCTATTTTATCAGATGATGGATTATTAGACTTTGTGCCTGTATTAGGATTACTTAAAATTGCCCTCAATTCTTTTGGTGTATATGCCTTACCTAAATGTTCTTTAGCAATCCCTTGAATTGATACAGCAGCCCCAGCAATTATAGGCGAAGCGCTAGAAGTACCACGGAAGTTAGAAGTATAACGATTCATTATATTCTGATCTGTAACTTTTTGCCCTTTACTATTTTGATTTTGATATGTATCTAATGTATCAACATACTCTCCCCAACCATATACATCAATTCTACTACCATAGTTAGAGAAACCTAAACGTTTATGAGGAACTCTTGCAGTAGATGCTCCAACTATAATAGCTCCTGAATCTTTAAAGTCTGGACTATTTCGATTTAAAATCTGTTTACCATTACGGTCTTTAAATTCATCTAAATCAATCCCACCATTACCAGCTGCTTCTACAATAATAATGCCTTTATCTGTACCTTTGCGAATTGCGTTAAATATACTCGGGTATACTTCTACTGGTAAAGGGTCATCTCCATATCCATCATATTTAAAGGATTCTTCTATTAATAAAACATCTCCAGCCTGTAAAGAATCTACGGCACTTAAAATAGCATCTCTTACATCGATTCTCCCATTATCTCGGATCACTGAAATTACTTTTGCCTTTGCTTTTGGTGCAATCCCAATGTTCCCAATCCTATTGTCAGCTGCAGAAACAACACCTAGAACTGAAGTACCGTGAGAAAGATCATTACTCATTTTTCCAGACATAAATTCAATATTTTGACCGACTAAATCTTCATGATTTAATAACCAGCCTTCTTCCAAATCTACAAAGGTTGCTCCTTGACCATCTCCTCCTTTAATTCCCCAAGCATAAGGAGCATTAATTCCTAAAGGTGCCTCTTCAAGATATCCCTGTCTCGAAAATCTAGGTTCATCATAAGGATTGATTGATAATACAGGCAATCTCGAGCTAGTTGTTGTGTTTATACTCTTATTAGAACGAAATTGTATTTTACTAGAATCGTTATTGGCAGCATGTACTGTATTTGTTACAAATGTCGTACCTACCCCAGCAAAAGTTGTAATTGCAAGTGATGATACCAACATACCTTTAAAATTTTTCATCTTTCCACCTCTAGTTTTCTATTAGAATTAACATATTTAATAATGTGTATGAACCAAAAATCTTTTTATCTTATTATAAAAATTAATAGATTTTTATAACTTTTTGATTTACATAAAAACTCCTTTCATTCTTGTAATTCAATGTGTATATTTCAAAATAACAAACTAACTGTAACTATTATAGTTACACCTTTATTGATTTTCAACTACGAAATATAAATTTTTAAAAATAAATTTATATTACTTTAAAACAGAGCTAACCTTTTACGCATATAAAAAAACAAAATATCTGTGCAAATTACAGCGGTGAATAAGTTTATAGACTGCAAAAAAACAAGAAAAAGCAAAACACTAAGTGCTTTGCTCCTTATAAAATTCCTTTTAACTTTTCACCAATTAACCTCGCTACATACTCATAGCCTTCTGGTCCAAAGTGTAATCCATCTTTTTCACCATTTTCTACAAATCTTTTATAATCCCGTTCTTGAATCATTTCAGCGAATACGTTTAGAAAATAACTTCCTGTTTCCCTCGCCACTTTCTCCACCACGTCTGCATACTGACCAAGCACTCTATTTGTTCTATTACGCTGTCTTTCTTCATCAACTGGTGCAGGACTAATCAGTAGTACTTTATCTGATGAAATATGGTTCACAATCTTCTCTAAGTTTTCTTTATATGCTTGTAATGACACTTGAGAAAAAGAAACTGCATCATTCGTACCAAGAAAAACTGTTACGAAATCTGGTTTATATGATATTACATCTTCTTCAATCCTATGTAACGCATCGAATGTATTATCCCCTGGAACACCTGCATTCACTACTTTCCACTTCGGAAACATCTCTTGCAAACGTGGTGTTAATCTCGGCATTCCATCAAAAAATGTTTCATCAGCTGTAATACTATCTCCAAAGCACACTAACGTTTTCATTAAGCTACTCTCCTTTTACGTATGAAACAACTTTCCTTCTATTGCTTTTATATATCTTTCAGCAGAACGTTCAACTGCCTCATTTGCATTTTCTTTTACTACTCGATGAAAAGCATTGTATAAACGATTAAACTGTAACGGCTTCACTCGGTTCACCATTTCTTCCACTTTTCTCGCTGGTAATGGAATTAAGTTTGGATAGCTATACATAAAACTTACCCACCGCTCATCCGCTACAACTTGAATAATATCACCTGTTAACAAAATCCCTTTTCCATCATTACCTTCTTCCCAATGCAATACAGAACCACCACTAAAATGTCCTCCAAGACGATGTACAGTAATCCCATCCGCTAATTGTAAAGACTCACCAGACCAATAAATAATACGACTACTTGGGCGCATCACCCATTCTTTATCATCTTCATGTATATAAATTGGTACATCAAATGTCTCTGCCCATTCTACTTGCGTTGAATAATAATGAGGATGAGACAATGCAATTGCATCTAATCCACCAAGCTCTTTTATTTTCGCAATTGTCGTTTCATCTAAATACGTAATGCAGTCCCATAGTAAACGATATGACTCTGTTTTCACTATAAATGCCGTTTGACCGATCGCAAATCCTGGTTTTGTCGTAATACTATAAAGTCCATTTTCCTCTTTGATTATTTCATTTTTATATGTATCATCTGTTTGCAAATTTTCTAAAGTCGTCCAAGACTGCCCTTTCGGATTCACATATTGCCTCTCTTCATCACAAATATGACAACTCACCGGTTCCTCTACACTCGCTGCATACTGCACACCGCACGTTGTACAAACGAAATTTTTCATCATAATTCCCCCTATCCCTATATTTTTATTAAGCTGATTTTTGTTGATAATAATCTACTTTTTTATTTTCAATTAATAAACTTATAAAAGTAAGTAAATAGGCAACTGTAACCGATAATGGAATTACAGTAAATCCTTTTTCGCTTCTGCAACATTCATCTCACTATCTCCCCCAAAATATTTGTACTAAAAAGTCACCTCAACCTCACCCATCCAATAACGCCAAGCTGCTAAATAATCTTCTAAATCTTTCGGGTGGTGCCGTAAACATGTATCTATACGCAAATATAATCCTATGACTATTTCTTCATATAAATCACGGTCTTTTTTATAAAATACACATTGTTTCATCGCATAACCAATCGTTTCTTTTGTTAAATCTTCCGGAGTTGAACAGAACGCATAAATTAAATCATATATAGGATCTCCTAACACCGGTAAAGGATCAATTACACCGTGCAGTTTATTCTCTTGAAATATAAAATTATGAAATCCAAGATCACCATGCAATAAAAATGGCTCATTTATTCCAGTCCCCCTACTTGGACTATTTGCTAACTTAAAAACCGTTCTATACTCTTCCTCACTTATATAACGTCTTACATTTTCATGAGCTTCCATCACATTTGTCGTTAAAAATTCATTCCAAGATTGAACTGGGCTTTCTTTCCATCCCCAGCCATCAACCTCTGTAGCTACTTCATACTTATTGATAACTTCCTTTACAAGTTTACTAAGAACACTCCGTTTATGGCCTAGTTTGCAAGAAGTTGTGCCCTCAAGGAATGAGTAAACAATATAGCGATTTAAAGGTTCCTTATATAAAAGCTTTGGAAATAATTCGTCCTTTTTATAAAACTGAAGAAAATAAGCTTCTTCACGTATGACATCCGATTCATTCAACTTTATAACGTATTGTTCATCTAACAAATATATAGTACTTGTCGTTCCCCCGTTTAATGCTTTTACGCTATTTGGATAATGTGAAATAACTTTTTCCTTAACTAGTTGTGCAGTGATTATTGAAATGTCCATTCTCTCACCCTTCAACTCCGAATATTTCCTTAATTCAAAAGACAACTTTACTATTATTTGACAAACAAAAGTAAAATCCTTTCAATCGCCCTGATATAACAAACAACAACTTTATTTTATTACAATGACTTTCTTCAATATTCCATTTATGATAACGTGATTTTATCACTCTAAATGCTCTTCATATACTCTAATAATTTCTATTGCAGGGTCTCTGTCTTGTAATTTATGAGCCAAACTTTCTACACCAAACACTTCTGTAAACGTATGACTACCTACAATTAAATTAATTCTTTTAAATTTCGCATGTTGCACTGTATATAATGTTTTTTCACCTGTTATGTACGTGTCACATCCTTTTTCTAATGCACGTTCAATCAAATTTGTATTGTTTCCTGCACCGGTTAAGATCGCAATCCGTTTTACTGGTTTATCGTGATTTCTCCAGCTCTTCACTTTCTCTTCCATTTTTTCTTCAAGTTTTCCAACTAAGTTTGAAAAAGGAATCGCTTCTTTATATTCTCCTATTCCCGGTAGTTCTTCTTCCTCATAGGTTGAATATTCCAGTATTGTATCTATCCCAATTTCGTTAAATAACGATGTACACGTGCCAAACTTTACAAAATCTAACGGCAAATGAATCCAAAAATGATTCATTTCATATTGCTTCAATTTCTCAATACAAGCCTCTTCCATACCAAATAAAAAACTCCACGGCGCATGATGTGTAACTATCATATCGACTCCATTTCGATACGCTTCTTCAATAGTTTCTAACGTTAAATTTGTTGTGTAACCGATTTTGTGAAATTCATCTTTACTTATATAAGTAAAACCATATTCATCATCGCCATATTTATGAAGATGCTCTCCAAATAGTGATGTTATATGTTCATTAAACTGCTTTATATTCATTTTTATTTCTCCTTTCATTTACTTTTATATTTCATAAATAAGGAAATACTAAATTACAACGTTACATACATATAGGAGGACAATATGAAACCTGAATTTTTAAAAGCTGTACATGATGCAATCGGAAATGTCGAACACATTCATATAGAAGAAAGCGGTGCTGACAGCTTACTTATTCATCATGATGATGCACAGCAGTTACAACAAGTCGCTAAAACGCTAGAAAATAATAATTTCCGCTCCGCTTTAAGAACAACTGGAAATGCTTCGTACATTGAAGTATTGAACAGATAATGAAAGTCCGGATGTATTCCGGGCTTTCTTTTTTATCGCGCTATTCACCGAGCAGTAAGACCCCCACTAATTAAAGTTTCACTTTATATCGAAATTTCAAACTCTTTCACATACACCGCTGTTCCAGCAATATCTATTTGTAACTTTTCGTTTTCTATCCCTTTCGTTACATAAACAGTTACACGACCATCTTTATTTATTTCCTGTCCTTGCTCAACGATTAAACCCAATTCATGTTCAAAATCTTTCTCTAAATACTCCGCATAATACGCCCCCATTACACCTGAAGCTGTTCCAGTCACTGGATCTTCTATCGTTCCAGCATAAGCCGATGAGAAATGACGTCCATGCATTTGTGCTAGTTCATCATAAGTTTCTAGACAAATTGGGTGAATAGAAGCGTTAGGTATTTCTTTTAATACTAATGGAAATGCAGCATTATTAGGTTTCATTCTCTCACATGCATTAAGATTTTTAATCGGTACAATTACAGTCCAATTACCAGTACTTCCATATACAATCGGTAAACTTACATCTAAATCATTTACTTCTAAACCGATACTTTGAGCTAATTCTTCTTTTGAACTAGAAAATCTTTAAAATTAGTTGTTGCTTGTCTCATCTTAATACAACTATAAAAAGAAAATTCAGTTATTTCAACTAAGAATTTCCGCATAAAAATTCACCTTTTCTCATTTCCATTAGAAAAATCTGTATTCTAAATTTAAATCTTATTATCTGAATACCCGCGGTCATTACAAAAAATAATTGCTACAAAAAAGTGCTCTTAGATATATTTAAGAACACTTTTTAGAAACACACCTCTTGTTATACCTATCATTGATTTTACAGCAACCATATTTTACAATTTGATAAATTTCTACTAATTCACTTTCCTGAGATTAAAATGTTTCTGCAATATCTATTACAATTTATTTAGAACACATACCTCATATCCAATTAACAGCAAAAAGAAAATTAAGCATAGTCTTCCATTTATACAGAAACCTTTTTTATATGACATCCTTTTTAATATATTTTTAATTTATAAGAGATGAGAAACGTTCTGTCATTTCTGTATTCTTACGAACGAATAACACATTGCATGAAAAATGATTCAAGAATAGACTAAAAAATGAATTTAGAGCTATTTCATAATAATACCTATTTATTTTATATAGCAAAATTTAAACTTTTACGTGAGAGTTTTATTAAACCTTACTCATACCATTTTAATTGTGACATATACATCTCATAATACAATCCTTTTTTCTTTATTAATTCATTATAGTTACCTTCTTCAACTATTTTCCCTTGAGCCATTACAATAATCCTATCTGCAAATTTCGTTGGACCTAGGCGGTGAGAAATTGTTATAGTTGTTTTATTTTGAGATAATTCATTAAACAGCTTAAAGACATTCAATTCAGTTACTGGATCTAACGCTGCAGTGGGCTCATCTAGAATTATTAAATCAGCATCCTTTAGAAATCCTCTTGCAATAGCAATTCTCTGCCATTCTCCTCCAGATAGTTCTTTTCCAGCGTCCATTTCCCTGGTTAAATATGTATTTAGGCCCTGTTTATAATTCCTTATTTTTTCATATAATCCTACCTTACTCAAAATATCATATAACACCTCTTCATTGTTAATTTTTGTCAAATCACCCAAACCGATATTTTCTCGTACACTGTATTTATATTTATAAAAATCTTGAAAAACAGCAGATACCTTTGCGGAATAATTAGTTTTATTTATTTCATCAATATTTTCTTCATTAATTTTAATTATTCCCTCATCAACTTCATATAATCCTAAAATACAATTTACTAGCGTAGTTTTTCCCGATCCGTTATAACCAACAATTGAAATTTTTTCTCCTTTGTTAATTTCAAGATTTATATTATCCAAAACTTTATCTTGAGTTCCTGGATAACAAAATGAAACATTTTTCAAATTTACTTTTCTAATATTCGTTAAATTACAACGCTTAATTTGCTTAGTTTCTTTTATTTCATATTCCAATATACTCATAAGGGCATTATTATATATTACTGTTTCAAAAATCGCTCCCATGTTGGCACCCATTAGTCCAAAGATGTTCTGAACCGATACTACAGCTGTCAATAATGCAACATAATCTCCAATAGACAACGTTTTTACATACATTTGCTTCACAAGTAATAATGCCACACCTAAACTAGCTACTTGTAATATAAATGAAGCAAACGATTTTGTTTTACATTCCCATAAAGCTAACTTCAAGTTTGACTTTTGAATATTTTTATATAATGTAGACCATTTCTCTATTAAAAAGACTCCTGAGTTATTTATTTTCATCTCTCTTATAGCATTTTTATTCACAAAAAGGCTATCTGTAAAATTCAATTCTCTATTTCTTACCGCTATTTTTTTATTCATCTTATAATCTTTAATCTTTAAAATAAAAATTATGATTATACCCGGTAATGTGGAAATAAATAAAGCTATAGGCAATAACCAATTAATAGCTAATAATATCCCTAAAATGCCTATTAACGAAATTATATTCTTAATTACACCTACAGCATTATTAACAACATGAATCCCATTCCCCTTTATAGACATTGTGGCTAGATTTATCGTGTCAAAAAAAACACTACTTTCATATTCTTTTAAAGGTATTTGTATTAATTTTGTTAAAATCATTTTTTTTAAAATAAAATTAACAGTTTGTGTAATTCTGGTGAATATATACGTTATAGTATTTTCCAACAACTCCGATGTAAATTTAATTATGAATAACGCTATCAATAAATATATTGCAATCGTATAATTTTCAGAACTTCCTTTCATACCACTAACAGTATCAATTATATTCTTATCTAAGAATATTAAAACTGGAGGAATAATAGCTGTGAAAATTGATAATATAAAATAAAAGATAAAACTTAAAGGATGCTCTATATATATTAATTTCAAAAAATATTTTTGTGTCTTTATAAAAGTTCAAACTGAATTATTTTTTTTCACTATACTCCCTCCTTCTCTATGGGTTTTCATACTATATACTGCATTAAATTGGATTTCCCTATATAATTTTTATCTTGTAGCTCACCTTCATTATTTACCTGTATTAAAAAAGGGAATGCATTTATCTCCAATTCATTCATAATAGTTTCTTCTTTCATAAACCTAATCTGATTTTTGTATTCATTTTTTTCAATAGACTCCAGATTATAATCCTCCTCTATTAAAATTAATCTTACATTGTTCAAATATTCTTTTTTGATAGCATCTAGTGCGTAAAATAATTTATTACATTCTTTGCAATTTAGGTCTAAGAAAATAAAAATATTTTTTGTTTCTTTTATATCATCATAAAGATTTTTTATCGCCTGATTATTTTTTTCATAGCTCAAATTCTTTATATTTTCTCCGATTCTAGGGCCTATTTTAAGTTTTTTTTTCGATTTCAATTTCATAATTACAGCTATATGCATTAGACATTGAACTACTAAAATAAGTAAGAGTGTAACTAAAATTTGTTCATTAACATCCATTGCTAATCCCTCCTTTTATAAGTTAGTAGTTCTAGTTAATAGTCAATATACTTTCTATTATTATACGAATTAAAATTAATGTTACTGTCAAAAAAATAGAAACAGTTACTATTAATACAACATGTACAACCTGGGTTCCCTGATCTAGTATTATAATCAAATTTATATTATTGAATATCACATTTACGAGTATACTTATTAAAAGTAACAAGGATTGAACCATACCTCCAAAACCTATTTTTGTTTCTATCATTTTCCCAAAGCAAAAACAAGGTTTTTGTCTTTTTTCTACAACTGCTTGAAAATTAATTAATACAAATATCAAAATTAAAATAATTGCCATAATGTTCACTATCATGCTTTCGCTTACAAATATTAATCCTCCCCCTATCAACAGTTCAATAAAAGGAAATGCTAAACTCATTGGCTTAGCAATTTTAGCAGGTATAACATCCATAGCAATAATTGATTCTGATGCCACTTTCAATCCAAACAACTTAAATAAGCCAGAAATGACCAATATAATTCCTACCGATATACAAAATATTAATGCTATAATCACAAATAGGTCCCCTCCTTCCATCAAATACATATCTTATATTTCTTTATATAAGTCTAATTTCTATACCATATGTCATTACTATGGCTACTAATATTAATATATTAATTGCTAAGTTTTTTATTGTTATTTCTTTTGGTGTATTTAGTCCGAAACATCCACAATTATTATTAAATTTTTTATTTATATTAATAATCAAAAAAATAATGTACAGTGTTTGAATAAATATCCCTATAGCTAACGATAAATCTGGATATATAGTTACAATTAGCACTATGGCTAATAATAATTCTAAACTGATTAAAAACGCAGCTATTATCTTTAATATTCTTTTATTTTTTATTATTTCGTAATCCTCCAAAGCTATATAATATAAAAAAGATTTATTTATTTTATTCATGCTACTTTTCAAAAATATCAAACCAATTGTAATGTAAGCTAATTTAATTAATATTGTATAAAGTATTTTCATATTCAATCTCGCTCAATTTGTTTTTTATTTTTTTTATAATTTCTTTATTAGTTTCTTCTCCTTGAAAATCACCAAAATTTATTACTTCTCTTACCACTGTTCCATTTTCCATATATAAGATAGTTGGAACTGTCTTAATCTTTAAAATCCCTATTAATTTCATATCAACATTTTTACTATATATATCATTTGACAAATTCACTATAGTACATTTTTCTTTTTTATTAATATAAGTTACTATATTTTTCAACAGATTAACTTCATTGATAATTCCATTCTTTTCAGTGCATATCACATATCCTTTATAATTTTTTACCTCCTTATGAAATTTAGATGCGCTTGTAATATTTTTAACAAACTTATCCTCTTTGATAATTTTGATATAAATACATACAAATAAAAAAACAAAAAAAAACCCTATAAAGTAAAGAATTACTACCATCTCCTCGCAATAAAAATTAGAGAATTATACTAAAATATTTATGTATAATTCTCTAAATGCGTTATTTATTATATTGTTTAATTTAATATATTAGCATTCATGATCCTGCGGACAACATACGGTGTCTTTACCACATGCCCATAGTATTTGTCCTTGTTGATATAACACCCTTCTTGTCGCCCAATAACCACCTGTTTTATCAAATCCAGGCATTTCTTTCCCCCAGCCACATTTACCCTTTATTACCTCTTCACTTTTTCCACAATCCACAATTGATGGTTTAACATATGTTTTCATTTATATACTCCCTCTCCAAATTTTTTATTAAATAACGCATTAGTTTCACACTAATTATAGAAATAACACGTTATTCTATAATTAGAATAATATATTATATGAAAGTAATGCGTTATTTATTTTTCACAAAAAATGTTGTAAAATTCAAAAAAATAACACTACCTACTATCCTCTATCTATTACCTGCATATGTTGGATTAACCATATTTCAATCATAAAGAGGACCCAAAAGCTTTCATGATTTTCCACACCATTTCTCCACTTATATAATTCTTCTTCCCAAAAATTTTGAGTTACCAACTTTAAACTTTCTACAATCATAGGATGCTGCATTACTTTAAAAATTACAGCCCATTTTTTTTGAATACTCTTGTATATATAAGCTAGATGAGTTGTCTTATTTTTCCTATTAACTATACTTTCTGGTAAATAATTCTCCATAGATTTTCTTAAAATATATTTTGTATTCATATTTGAGAATCTAAATTCTCCAGGTATTTTATAAATATACTCAATTAATCTCCTATCTAAAAATGGGTGTTTTATATCAACGCCTACAAACGCTCCTAATACTTTGTCCATATACAAATGTGCCTTAGCATTAGAGATTTGATAGTATAATTCTTTTTGATGGAAATATTTAATGCTTTTTAATTTTTTGCTCATATAATTATAATAATTACTATTCTTGGTTAATACATATTCTTTTGCAACATTAGGGAAGAACATATAATTTATAGAATTTTGAAATGCAGATGTATTTGTACATATAGAGTAATTAGTCATATAAGCAAAAGCTTTTCGGATTTCTCTTTTCTTCAAAAAATCACGCGTTACATGTAAAGAACCTGTCAATAAATGATCACCACCATATCCACTCAATATATTTGATGCTCCATTATGGACTGACTCCCTTAAAAGCGGATACATTAAACTAAAAGACGTGGCATTTACACTGGGTTCATATGGAAATACTTTAGTATTAGGAAAGTCCTCAAACACTAATTTATTATCACAATTTATATATTGTCCTTCTGATTTATACATGTTAAATAACTCTTCTATATATATTCTCTCGTCACATTCTTTTAGCTCATCAAACACGGCACTAACTGACGATATCTTAAATTGATTCTGTTTGGCCTCAATACTTTTGGAAAGTGCGTATAATGAAGTTGAATCCATCCCACCACTTAGCATGATTGAATTCCCCGTTTCTTTAACCAATCTGTCTTTTACAGATTTTGATAATAAATCTGTGAATTCTTCAAAATAATCTAATTGATTTTCATAAACTATAGTATCTTTTATATTTGACAAATCCCAGTACTGACGTATTTCAAAATCACCATTGCTTGTGTCTGAAATTAAATACCTTCCACTCGAAAGCCTGTTTACATCCCTATACGGAGTAATTATAGAATCTAATATTCCCTCTCTCTCAAGAAACTCCTTAAAATATCCAATATTCAAATTACTTAAATCGAAAAAGTTTTTCAGTAAAAATATATCACTAGCAAAAATATAACCCTCTTTGCGTCTTATCCAGAATAGTGTTTTTATGCCTATTTGATCTCTTACAGCATATACTTTCTTTTTACCCTGATCATATAATATAAATGAAAATTCACCTATTAAATCTTTTAAAACTTTAATTCCTTTCCTTTTATATAGATAAATAATTAATCGCTCGTTATCCATATTCATATCTAAATTGTATTTTTGGATAAGCTCTTTTTTATTATGCAACGAAATATCACCAATTATTATAATATTTTCAAATACAAACTCGTTTATTTTAATATTTTTATTACTGGCATAAACAAACTGGAAATCCTCTTTTTCCCCTTTAACCTCCATTGCTGTTTGTTTAAACTCGTTAAAAATTAAATTCTTAATACTTATTCGTTTTAAATCTATATTTTCTACAGATACAAAAGCCAAAAAATAATTCATTTTACTCACTTCCCCTTAAATCATGTGACCTTAATATAATTCTATATTTGTTCGTCTCTTCTTCAAAAAAGTTTTTATTTTTATATTGTAGCCAAGCATGAGCCTCAAAAGGGAATTTCCTTATTCCAACTACCATATCAACAGGAATTCCATATTTTCTTCTAATAATTTTATAGCCTAATAATGTTTTATGAATACAGTCAGATTTTCTCGGATACCATGCACATATGATATCTAACACATCAAAAAGTTCATTTATTTCATTTACTGTTTTTTCAAAGGATTCTTTATCATATGCTACCTTTTTGTTTGAAAAATATTTTTTTGTATACCATCCAAACATTTTGTTAAACCCCATGTAAGATAATTGCGCATCACAAATTACTAATAATAAAGATATCCTTATATATCGGTATAAATTTTTTATTTTTTTAAGCAATTTTTATTACCCCTACCTTTTTCAACTCAAAAATGAAGTTTAAAGTATCCTCTTCTACTTCTTGATATTCCGCATTGAATTCACTACAAACATATTCTATTACTTTCTTTACATCTTCACAATTAACCATTTTCTTCCAAATAACAGTCCCCATATAATCCAAAGCATAAAAATTATTCTTAACCATATTAATTAAAATCATTTCGTTATTCTCTTCATATACAAGCAAGTCTTTATTTAATAGAACTCTCAACATCCTTCTCCCCTTATACAGTACATGGTATATCACAGTATAAAATTCTCAAAAAACATTTTACATCGATGCTCCAAAATAGGAATACGAATGATATGGTATATAATAAGATTTTTTATAAAAAATACCATTTTACTCAGACTTTAAAAACAGAAACATCCAACATATGGTATATAATAACATATATTTATATAAAATACCAATTTTATTTATATTTTTAAATAATGTTAATATATATCATAAAATGTTTAATGACATATATTCATAGAAATACCAAGTTAATTATACGTTTCAAAACTTACACTAAATTTAAAAGTAACTATAACTACTATCAAATAATTCTAAATAAGCCAATTATGAATTATTCTTCACCAGATTTCTTATCAAGAAAATAAAGTTTAGAAGTAAATATTCGTTTTAAAAATTCCATAAGTCATTCCTTTAATTACTTTCTCAAAAACAACAAATGCATTCTATTTTTATACACTTAATCCAAATATACAAAAAAATATTCTAGTTAGAATTATAATAATTGTTTACATGAAAATGAAATGTTTTCTATATGCAATATTTCATTTTCATTTAAGAATAGGAAATTCACAGTTTAAAATTCTTTTTCTTCGCAAAACAACTCTTTTGCGAAAATTAACTATTTATTTACTCCTTTCCTTTCCATCACATTAATTAGACCTTGCTAATATACTCGCTAAAACATTATTTTTTTTCTAATGTACTAAATACTTCTTAAAATCATTATATTATTCATAAAAAAACCAGTCATGCTTTATACATAACTGGGTTCTCCATCGTTTCATAATTTTCTATTTCACAAGAACTACATCTCGTAATTCCCTCTTCAACACTTTTCCTAAAGCGTTTTTCGGTAACTCATCTATGAATACCACTTCTGGAATTTTGTAACTTGCTAACTTCTCCTTACAATACTGAATAATACTTTCTTCTGTTAATGTTGTTTCGCCATCCTTCACAATGTAAGCTCTTGGAACCTCTCCCCAAAAGTCATCTGGAACTCCAACTACTGCAACTTCTAAAACACCATGTATTTCATGAATAACATCTTCTACTTGATCTGGATATACGTTGTCACCACCGCGTATAATAACGTCTTTATATCTTCCCATAATATGCAGGAATCCATCATCATCTATCATGCCAGCATCGCCCATGTTAAACCAGTTATCTTTTACTACCTTCTTTGTCGCCTTTTCATTATTCCAATATCCTTTAAACATGTATGGACTTTTCACATGAATCTCTCCAACTTCATTTGTTGTTAGTTCATGTCCTGTTTCTGGGTGAACAATTTTCACCTCTACATTTTTCAAGGTCTTTCCTACAGAAGACATCTTTTCTTTTCCCATCATTGGATGCCATGAGGTTACAACCCAACCTTCTGTACTACCATAGCCTTGCACCATATATATGCCTTTTTCCATATATTTTTGAATGAGTGTTTCTGGCACTTTTGTACCACCGCTTTGTGCTACTTTAAAGGTTGAAATGTTACGTTCTTTTTTATTTAGTTCATCAAGCATGTAACTATAAACGGCTGGGAAAGCAAGCATCGTAGTAATTTTCTCTTCTTCAATCTTATCCCAAATAAGAGCAGGATTCGAATCAGCTAAGAAGATCATCGTAACGCCATGATAAATACAATTTAAAATAGAAAGCACGCCACTCATATGAAACAATGGATGCACAGATAAAAAGCGTTCACCTGCTGGAATTTCTCTTTGTCCCGCAATTTCAGCAAAATAATGATGTAAGTTTTTATGTCCAATTACACATGCTTTTGCCTGTCCAGTCGTTCCTGATGTAAACAAGTAAATGGCATCGTCTTCTTCATGAACTTCTACGTTCGGTTCTGTCGTTGGCTGTTTTTGCAACTCTAATTCAAATGAACCAAAGTCTTCTTTTGTCGTTTGAATTACATAAGGAATTTCTTTAACAGCATCAACCTTTAATAACACTTCATTAAATTCTTCATCAATAACTAACACTTTTAATTTCGCTTCTTTTACAATCGTTTCTAATTCATAAACAGTCAGCTGATGATTTAGCGGAATAAATACCGCTCCAATTTTTAAACTTGCCATCATAACGCTTGGAAATGGGTGATTATTTTTGCATAGTATTCCTATACGATCTCCTCTTTGCACACCATTATATAACAAATAATGTGCAAACTGATTTACTCGTTCATTATATTGCTGAAACGAATATCTTTTCTTCCCCCCTACAAGCGCTTCCAAATTTGGTGATTGCATTGCTCTCTTTTGTAATAATTGTCGCATCGTTCTCAAGTAAAACTCCCCTTTATATATGTTAGGTTTTTTATTTTACCAGATTAACTATTAATTTACTAAAGATTACACTTAGTGAATATAAGAAGAATATAAAATATCCATTTACTTTACAAGTAAATGGATATTTCCCATTATATATTAGAATACTTCTTGTTCATCACATATTGCACATACTCAGGTGCACTTTTATCAATCTCTTCATCACTTAGTTTATATTCTGCACCATATAAATAAAAGGAAGGTATAAATTCCATACCTGTGTATAAGCATGTAGCTTGGAATGGTTTCGTCAACTCATCCATTGTAATTCTACTATTTTCATAGTCTTTTTCTAATCCACCTATAGAAATAGCTACACCAAATTCTTTCCCCTTCACTTTATCTCCTTTAGATCCGTATGCAAATCCATATGTTAATACATCATCGAACCATTTTTTTAATAATGGTGGTGAGCTATACCAGTAAAGCGGAAATTGAAATATATATCTGTCATGTTCTACTAATAACTTTTGCTCTTCTTCAATATTAAACTCCCAATTCGGTGCCACTTTATACAATTCATGCACCGTAATTTCATCCGAATATTTCTCAAGTTCTTCAATCCATCTTTTATTAATTTTTGATTTTTCAATATCAGGATGTGCTACAATTACAAGTGTTTTCATCTTTTTTCATCCCCTTTATAAATTATTCAACCCTTTACGTATTAGTATGAATGAGTCACATATAATTGAAAAGTACGTACTTTAAAGTGCTATAGGAACCTTAAAGTACCTGTGGAGGTGTTATATGAATCAAAATGATAATTGCCCAATTGCAACAACACTCGATGTAATCGGTGGAAAATGGAAAGTTCATATTTTATGTATTTTGTCGGATGGAAAAATGCGAACAAATGAAATTAAACGAGAAATCCCAAACATTACACAAAAGGTTCTTACACAACAACTTCGGCAACTTGAAGCTGATGGGATTATCTATCGTACCGTATATCAAGAAGTTCCACCAAAGGTTGAGTACACACTAAGTGAATACGGAAAATCTTTAATGCAAATAATGGATAATCTGTTTGAATGGGGAAAAGATCATCAGATTAAAAGATTACATGACTAAAAAAGCACTATATACTTTGTTTCATCCTCTACGTTCATATTTTTTATTTCTATAAAGTTTATTTTCATCATTTTTTAGCTAACTTGTTTTCTTAGATTGATGGACGTGACCCCACATCCATCAATCTAAAAAGATACAATTAGAAAAATGAGATTTCTATAAAGTTTCGCATATAAACACTACTTCAGCCTCATTAAACGCTCGCTCTACTTTTTCTAATCTCAATTGTACGTAAGCTATAAAGAAGCACCCCTAAACCGAGAATTTTTTCATTATTAGACGCATTAGAACCTAAGGTAATAGTAGGTACATTTAAACCCATGAACCTTTCACTCCATTCTATAGGCATATAAAAAGATACTCCTTAAAAATAAAAAACGCTATTCTCTCTGTAAAATCATAGAAAAGAATAGCGCTTTTTATTTTGAAATAGAAATCATCATTTAAACTAAACATGCTAATATTGATTTTGTGCGATTGTCAGTTACCTCATAATAAATTTCTAATCCTTTCCGAGTACCTGTAACCATTTTAGCAGCTTTTAATTTAGATAAATGTTGACTAATTGTACTTTGAGGCATTTGTAAATCCCCATACATTGTTGTTACATTAGTAGGACCTTTTGCAAGCATTATTTTTACTAAAGATAGACGAACTGGATGCGCCAATACCTTTAACACCTCAGCGATTTCTTGAAACATTTCTTTTTTTTCTTTCATCTTATTTCTCCCCTTTTATATACATATTTATGTTATCCATATATATAATTCGAAGGTATATGCGTTTTTGTGTCCGTCATTGAAAAAAAATATAAAAAAACTTTAATCCGAAACTAAAGGATTAGCTTAACATAATGTCTCACCATTAATGATGAATAGGAATCTCATTATAGAAGCAGCAGTTTTTATACTACACCTCTACATTCAACTAACTAAAACCAATGAAAAAAAGAGCAGATAGTCTGCCCTTTTATGATGCCTCCTTATGTTCCGTGGAATGTTTAACACTCCCCAGTCTCTTTAGTTTATTCCACCCTACCGCTACTCCTCGAAGCGATGAGAATATAGATTTAATGACAACATAAGTCATAAATTGACGATAAATAAAACGTTGTAAAATTAACCATGCCAATGGTTTTGGGTTCTCTTCCTCTAATTTAAATGCGAACAGAGAAGCGAGAAGATCCATTAAAAAGAATACAAGATAAAATCCTAAAACTTTTAGCGGATTACTACTAAATATTCCTATAATCATTAATATATCTGCAAAAGGAGCAATGAATTGCAGCACATATTGGAATAACCACATATTAGGCAGTGCAATAAATCCTAATGTTTTATGCTTTGGATTACATAACGCTTTTCGATGTTTCCAAAGACATTGAAGTGTACCATATGACCAACGATACCGCTGTTTAATGAGACTTTTCACATCTTCAGGTGATTCCGTAAAAGCATGAGCTTTTTCTTCATATACAATTCTATGCCCTTGACGTAAAAATGTAATAGTAAGATCCGTATCTTCTGCTAACGTATCTTCGCTTAAATATCCAGATTCAACTACATTCTTTTTGCGCCACGCCCCAATAGCTCCTGGAACTACTGTAATACAATTTAACTCATCAAAAGCTCTACGTTCTAAATTAAACCCTGTAATGTACTCAACATGTTGCCAAGTAGTTAACAAATTCCGTCTATTCCCCACTTTGACATTACCTGAAACTGCAGCTACATTCTGATCTTCAAAGTGTCTAACCATTAGAGAAATGGCGTCTTGCGCAATAATAGTATCCGCATCTAAAGTGACAATTATTTCTCCTCGCGATTGTTGAAACCCTAGGTTCATTGCCGATGATTTCCCGCCGTTTTCTTTCTGAATGAAACGAACTTTAGGGTGTTTATAAAATGTTTCTTTCATTACTTTTGACGTACCATCTGTCGATCCGTCATCCACAACAATAACTTCAAATTCTCTATAATTACTATCCAAAATTGAGTGAATTGTCTTGGCTATCACCTTTTCTTCATTATATGCTGCTATGACAACACTAACAAAAGGTTGATAGGACGAATTAATATAGCGAGATAACGTTTTTCTTTTCTGCTTCCATGCAAAATAAATTAAGAATAAAAATCGAAAAATCCCTAATCCAATAGCAATATAAAAAATAGTTGTTAATATATGCTTAAAGTATCCTGCCCCTGAAAAGACAGCTTTATTGTAAAGTAAATATTGCTTCCCCTCAGAAGAAACAGGAGGCATAATTTCATCTCGTTCTTTATTCATTAAATCTGAAATTGTTACAAAACTATATCCATTTTTTTTAAGTTCTTTAATAATAATGGGAAGCGCTTCTACCGTATGGGCACGATTCCCTCCCGCATCATGGAGAAGAACAATATTTCCCTCTCCCTTATAAATGGGAGTAAGAGCACGCTTTACTAATTCATTCGTTGATGGTGTTGCCCAGTCTTCAGGATCAACTTTTTCCGCCACCATTGTATAGTTCATATTTTGTGCACGCAAAATAGGCAATATTTCATTTGATGAATCTGGGTTAGCATCGGCTTCATATGGCGGTCTAAATAAAACCGTAGAATGTCCAGTTATTTCCTGAATTAAACGTTGCGTCGTATTAAGTTCTAATTTTGTTCGTAGTAAAGACGTATCAGCGACGTTAGGATGCTTGAAAGTATGATTGCCAATTTCATGCCCTTCATCGTATATTCTTTTTACAATACTAGTATTTAGTTGCGCGTTTTCACCAAGTACAAAAAAAGCAGCTTTTATTTGATTCTCTTTTAATATATCTAAAATTTCTGGCGTATATTTCGGGTCTGGTCCATCATCAAATGTTAATACTACTTGTTTCTCATTTGGTTTTCCATATCGTTGCACTTCATATGCAGATGGTAAGGATTGATATACTTCATCTGTAATATAACCATCTTTGCCTACTTTAAAATCTCTCAATCCATTTTTTCTTTCATTCTCAATCTGTAAAATTTCACCTTGTCCAGAATAATTCACTTCATCTAAACTACTGATTTTATGTAATACATTAGGATTTTTTTGTACCTCAATAGGATTTTTTAAAACTTTCCATATTGTAGGATCTTCTGCTCCTAATCTCCATAGCGCAAACCCCTTTGCATTATTGTCCATTGCGATTTTCACTTGATTATAAAGAGTAACACCGTCTAAGAACCAAGCAGTATGTTCTTTCTCTCCTGTTTTATATCTAAAATACGGATTTCCACTCATCTTATCCCATTGAATTTTTATATTTGAATCATGAGCCATTGCCATAACTTCTGAGAAAGTCATAGACTTTGCAGCTTCTTTACTATTTACTTCCCAATCGTATCCATAGTTACCGAAAGCAACTATAAGTTTATCAGACGGAATATTCAGTTCTTTTAATGTATGTTGGAACCATTTATTTGAAGCAATTGGTCCTGGTTCCCCGGCTCCATAGTGCTCATCGTACATCATTACAATCATACGATCTATTATTTTTCCTAATGCACTATAATCAAAAGCCTTATCATTAGCTGGAACATCTTGTGTGACGAGCAAATCATGTTTATGAAAGGCCATAGTAAGTTCTTTCATAAAATTTGTTAAGTTTTCTTTATCACTTTCAGGTACGGACTCAAAGTCAATATTAATACCTGAAAACTGACTCTTTTTAACTTCGCTTACTAAATTATTAATAAATTTCGTCTTCACATCATTCGGCGAATTCAGTAACTTATGGATAAGCTCACTATCAGGGCCAGAAGCTTTTTCTGTATAGTTAGTAAGTAACGGCATAATCTTCACATGATTTTTTTTTGCTAGTTTTACAATCTCAGGTTTTATCTCACTTCTAATCGTTAAATCTTCTTTTAAATGATACCATTCTGGTACTAACGTGGTTAATGAATCGATATTTTCTTTTAAAGAAGCGGTACTATTTTCATCCCAGTTTACATAAAAACCATACACTTCTTTAGGATGTTTACTATCCTTCGGCGGATTCACCAAATTTTTATTATCCTTCGTTTCGGTATTTGGGTTAAATGCTTCCTCCTTTAACTCCTGATCACTAAGTTTTTGATTAATTGGTACAAGTTTCGTATCTTGTTGTACAGCGGTATTCATATTTGGAATTTCTGGTGTTGAAAAAATACTTTGAAAGAAAAAATAAAATACAACACTTACACTAACTATTGAGATACATATAAACCAAATAAAGGCTATGTTTCTCCTTCCTTTCGGATCATAAAAAACAGGTTTTTCTTTATCTTTCTCTTGTTGAATGTTTTTCTCCATTATATTTTTCACATACTCCTTCTTAATAAAACTATAGAATAATAAAGTGCAACTTTAATCAGTGGGGGTTTTGTTCATCCCCCACTAATCATCAGCCCTCACCAATCGGGCTGCCCAGCAAATAGCGGAATAAATCCTTTTAGCTTTGAAATGAATCTCTCACTTCAATATTCTATTGATTCTTCTTTTCATTCCCTTGCTGGTGGCCTCTATTTTCTTGTTGAGACCCCCTACCATTGTTCCCTTGCTCGTTTCCGTCATTTTCTTTCTGGGATCCTCTTCCATTGTTCCCTTGCTGATTCCCATTATTTCCTTGTTGAGGATTTCTTCCATTGTTCCCTTGCCCATTTCCATTATTCCCTTGTTGAGACCCTCTTCCATTGTTCCCTTGCCCATTTCCATTATTCCCTTGTTGAGACCCTCTTCCATTGTTCACTTGCTCATTTCCATTATTCCCTTGTTGAGACCCTCTTCCATTGTTCACTTGCTCATTTCCATTATTCCCTTGTTGAGATCCTCTTCCGTTGTTCACTTGCCCATTTCCATTATTCCCTTGTTGAGATCCTCTTCCGTTGTTCACTTGCTGATTCCCATTATTTCCTTGTTGAGCTTCTCTACTGTTATTCTCTTGTTGATTCTCTCTATTTTCTTGCTGAGATCCTCTTCCATTGTTTTCTTTTATTTGCTTGGATGGCTGTTCCTCTGTTTTCTTTTGTTCTTTCTGCTCTTGCTTTTCATATTTTTTTTCTTTTACAGGAGACAAATCCAGTGATGTATCATGAGATGACTCCGGCTGTGATTGCACCTCTTCTTCGTTTTCCACCGGATTAGACGGGGTGGCAGGAGGCGTAAGTGATTTGTTCTTCTCATTCTCTTGCTTTATATAGACACCTGTGCCAATTCCAGCTTTTCTAGCATTCTCTCTTACTTGCATTGTGCTACTTTGATATTCAACTGTAATATGTTTTAGCTCATATTCTTTCTTTAATTCTTTCATTTCCTTTTCCAAAAGTGGTTCTAGTGCCTTGTCCTTTGCAACTGCTGTTAGCATAACTTGCTTATCATTCGTTAAATACTTATCCTCTTGACTTTGCTTTATAATAGTACGTATTACTTCTTGCAATTGTTTATTTTCCCATTGCTTCAATTCTTTTAAAATACGCCTTCCATCATCATTACAAGCCTGCAAATCTATAACACGAAAATCCTTTGTTACGCTCACCTCTAAACTTGGATTTATATCAACTGAGACGTAAGCAAATACTTTTTCTTCTGGTTGGTTGTAGAAAAACAGCACTGCAAATAGAAAACAAGCAACAAGTATTGATGCAGGCTTTAAAAAGGAAGGGATCGAAAAATACGATACTTTTTGTTCTTGCTCATCAAATGAGATTTCCTCCCCGATTATGCAAGAATCCCCTTTTCTTTTACACGTAATAAACTCTCCATTTGGTGTTAAAACAACTACGCTATGCTTTTTTATATCCATCACAATTCCTTTATTCATCATGCTTTCCCCCCCTTTATATAATCAAGAATGTATGTATAGTTGTTTGCAAAGATAATACACATTGCAATGATATATTTTCTATGACGCTCCAATGTTTTGCGACTTACCCTAACACGCGGTTCAATATGTTTAAGTGGTAACTTTTTCTTTCGGAACAGCTCTTCCATCATTTCCTCTTCTTTTATAATAATTTTCACAATTTCTATTAAGTGCTCACGCGTATCACGATGCTTAGGAGATTCTTTAGCAAGCTCTGAGAATGTGATTTTAAACTCAGCTAGCACACTTTGAAAATGAAGAATTTCCTCCTTACGGTTACTATTTTCCATCTCTTTCATATACTCCGTAAGCGACACTTGCATTTCTAACATTTCCTCTTGCTCATCTTCTTTTAAAAAGACAAAGTTATGTTTAGACTCCTTACGTATATAGTCAATTACATCTCTTTTTATAAGAAGATCAGCAAACGCTAAAAAGGATTTTCCTTTTGTATAGGAATACTGTTCAATTGCTTCGTTAAACGCAAACAATCCAATGCTATATTCATCATCCTGTTCTGTAATATATCGGCGGCAGACAGATGAGATTGATTTTCTAATAAAAGGCTGATACTGTACGATAAATGCTTCTTTATCTTCTTCGTTGTTTTGTATGTTACATACGATATCTTCTATTTTCGGTTTTCTTAAGATCTTCATTACTAAACTCAACACTTGTAATCTCCCAGCCTCCTTCAAATAGCAAAATGGTCACTACACAAGTGACCATTTAACCAGATTTTCTTGGTACTTTTCTTCGGTCTTGTTTTCTTGCTGTTAGTTATATTTTTAGAGTCTAACGTTTTCTTAATGATTTTTCCTTTTCTCTCGGCACTAAAGTTAAGTTTGTATTTTTATCTACTTTCTTATTCTCTACCGTTCGTTTTGCTTATTCTTTTTCTATTTTATCTGCAATCCTTGAATAACTCTCCTCTATATAATTGGTAATTTCATCCTTTTACTTCGGATGCCCACTTAATCTAGTAATTTTATTAATACTTCTATATTCTTTCATAGTCATTTTTCTTCTATTTATTTTTTCCACTATACATATTCGGAGGAGTACAAAGTTTTATGGGGGTCAAAAAATATTTTTATAAAAAATACATATTTATTTCAAAAATAAAAACCATCAATTTGAAAAAGGGTAATCAAATTGATGGTTTTCTTATAGTATCTATTAAATTAAGTTGGATTCTCATCATATCTAAAAAAAGTACTAGCTATCCTCTGCCGCTTTTCTCCACTTTTATCTTTCTTGGTTATCATAATATGTCTTATCTGCGTATTTTCTATCATTTCCTTTTAGATAAGCTAAAATTACTTTTGGATTTTTAAATAAAGTCCAGTCTCCATATGTATCAAATCTTCTGCATGAAGTTATCATTCCATTTTTAATAGTACCGAATTTCTTATTATTTTTCTTTCCCCACTCTTTTAAACGTTTTGCGAAATCTGCATCTTCTGCCATAAGCATGTTTTCATTAAATCCATTGATTGCCATAAAGTCTTTTCTATAGCACCAAAAAATCCCTACAGATATAGCTCCGTACTTAAAAAGTAAAGGGATTATGATTAACATTGCGGAGAGAAATATTCCTAAAGATATTCTTTCAAACTTCCCATTCACCCCACCACCAATGTATTTACCTGAAGCTAAATATTTATCTACATTAGACAACATAGACTCTGTCATTATCGTATCAGCGTCTATAGTAACGATTATTTCTCCACTGGCTATTTTAGCCCCTGCATTTCGAATTTTAGATAAGTTTTTATCGTTATTTTTCAATATAATACAATTATAAGATTTTGCTATTTCCTCTGTTTTATCTGTGCAACGATTTAAAACAACTATAACTTCCGTTTGCTCTTTATATGCCTCTGATGCCTTTGCAATTGAATCTAAACATTTTCTAATGTACTTTTCTTCATTGTGTGCAGGAATTATAATAGAAAACTTCACATCTTTTTTCAAATTGACTCCTGAAGATTCCTTTGTCTCAGTCATAATATTCCCCCCTTATTTTATAAGGTAAATATCTGTTATACATAACGTATATTAAAATTCAATAAATTATATGATAGGAACTGCAGGTAAACTATTACTTGAGTATTAAAAAACAAAAACGTTATTCTTTCTAAATAAGCAAAATTACTAGAAAGAATAACGTTTTTTATTAGTTACATTAATATTTTATTCGTTGCTTTATTTCTTCAAAACGAGCATGTATAATTTTTCTGATATCTGGATGATTCTTATATAAAGTAACAGTATACATGATGGAAGATGCAAGAATAGTAGACCATATTAACCAATCTCCAGCATGAGAAAGAACTTTAATTATTTCACTCGTAAATTCTTCCTGTCCGTCATGAAATGTATAGCTGAGTAGTTACCTTATTTTTAAAAAAACATTCTGATTATTTCTTTTTCACTTCTTCTACAAATTCCCATGTCTCTCCGTTATCTTTTGATTGATAAAGTGCACTACTATCGCCATTGTAGTCTCCATCTGCCCCTTGTCCAACTAACATATTAAAAACCCCATCTTTCTCATATGGCATACTAGGTGAATCAAAAGGACTTATTGTGGACTGTGTATGATCTAATTTCACTTCATGCGGCGGATATTCTACCTTTTTGAAAGATACTCCCCCATCATCTGTACGATATAACTCTCCTTCATTACCAGAAGGCCTAATTGCTCCTAAAAACCCAAGTTTATCATTTATAAAAGTGATTCCTGATACACTACCAATCCCCCCATTAAATGGGTCTGGATTGATAACCTCCCATGTTTTCCCTTCATCACTAGTCTTGCTTAATGAATAAAAAGCGCTCCCTAATGCTTTATCTGTCATATTTAGTTTATAACCAATTTCTTTCGATAGGAAAAACTGTTCTTTTTCATTCTTTAAATCTTGTTGTTTCTTCTCTTTAAGCATATCTTCTTTTGGAGGCGTCTTTGATTTACTCCAACTTGCGTCACTTATTAAATTATATCTAGCAGGGACTAGCTCTTTCTCTTTTCCAGGGACAAATATAGATACAGTATATCCAATGATATCAGAAGATGCTTCTTTAAGACTCTGCCCCTTACCATCCTCAGTAATATTAATAATTCCCTCTGTATTGGATCCCCAATTTCTTTTCCCATAATAAATCAACCCATACTTACTTTCATTCCATTTTCTAACCGTTTGCTTAACTGGAATCGCCTTAACCGTTTTAATTAAAGGTTCTACTAATTTATCATCATTATAATCAGGCTTTGCGTATCCGTCTCGTATTATAGTAATATCTTCTGATTTCTTCTTATTATAAGAGATTAAATAAGTTTCTTCTTTCCCATCAACATTTTTCCCATAAACAAATGTATCAAACGCTGTGATTGTTCCATCTGAATGAAATGTAAGATCAAAATCAGTTGCCATATACAATTTCTTTGGCAAAGGATATTTTTTATTTATATCTTCAAAAATACCTTCTACTCCAGACTTATATATATTATTATGTTTAAGTTTAACTGACCTTTCATGTTTTAACTTTTCTATAAACCATGCCAATTTACCATTGTAATTTATTGCACTTTTATAAATCTGCATCCCATAAAATGATGTAATTGCAACAATAATGATAATAGAAATGGATCTCCATGCTATTGAATTTGTTAATTTTTTAGATTCATATTCTCTATTTTTTATCACCCGCATTGTAGTAAATGTAGTTATGGATATAAAAAGTACTATACATAATAACAAAATGTAAATATTATAATTCATTCTTCCGTACTTACAGTATAAGGCCAACTCATAGCAAAAGATCCCGTATACAATTATTAGTATTGGATTTGTTACTAATGACAGAAGTATCCTTTTTGTATTTTCTCTAAATATAGAAACCACTCCTAATTATATGAATTACTGATATTAAGTATACTTTATTGTAAAGTAACAAAAAAGCTATTTAATCTTGCCGCAAAAAATACAATAGACATATGAATATTATATTCATGTTAAGAAGGCCAACAATCCAAGATTGTTAGCCTCTACTTCCCATATTCGTATCTTTTATCACTTTACTTCCTTACAACTGGAATCCACATTTCACCAAACACTAAGCCGTTTCTTTTCCCCATCTCAACCGTCGTATTTGGTCCACCAACATAAGCAAATTCATTTGCATCTGGTAAAGCTTGACCGAAGGCGATGCCAGTCAACTTTTTACTTAACTCTTCAGCTGTTTTGTCTTCCCCTTTTACTACTAAGTATTCTCCCCTCGGAAACTGAATCACTCTAGATTCTTCTTCTATTTGTGCTTCTGTCATGACACCCGCATAATACATCATTTTGTTATTCACCGCTTCGCTCACAGAAAAAATGTATTCATTTGTCGCTAAAGCTTTTAAAGTGTCCAGCCTTCCATCCTCTTTAACAGCCGACCAAAAGTCTTCCTTTTCTTTATTTATTCCAGCAAAGTCTGTGTACTCACTCTTAATTTCAGTTCCAATACCTAACACAATAAAGCTATCTTTTTCTTCTATAGTATAATTTTTCATATACAAAACCTGCCTCTTTTTTTATTAATCAAACGATTTATCTTTTCATCTGATACGTTTATAATATCTTTAAACCATGTCAAAAAATGATACTGTTTAGGAGACCAAAATGAAAAAAGTTGAACGGATTAATACAATTATGCGATATATTAACAACCGCTCCCACTTTACAATTTCTGAAATCATACGAGAATTTAACATATCACGATCGACAGCTATTAGAGACATTAGAGAAATTGAAGCTATGGGAATGCCACTTGTCGCTGAAGTTGGGAGAACGGGTGGGTATTTTGTTATGCATAATTCTATACTGCCCGTTGTTCGCTTTACTGATAATGAAGTGAAAGCTCTTTTTATTGCCTTTATGGCTACGAGGAATCAACAACTTCCCTACCTAAAGAGTCGTCAATCTTTAGCCGAAAAACTACTAGGACTCATCTCAGAAACCCAGCAGGATGACCTTGTTCTTTTAAATCAACTCTTGCTGTTCCAAGGAACTAATCCTCATAATCCCGATCTACTTGAGCTTTCTGATCTCCCCCATCCTATGTTAGAAAAACTCATTCAAATCCTTCTTTTGGATAACCATTTATTGATTACCATTAAAGAAGATGAAAAAATTAAGTCTTATCCAATTTATCTATTACACCTTTATCAAGAAAAAAGCCATTGGATTATTGAAGGATTTGACTTAAAAGAAGAAAAGAAGTTAATGTTTCCTGTCGATGATCTCAACAATATTGAACCATACACGACGAATAAAAGGCTCAATAAGAAAAAGATTTTAGAAAAACTAAGTAAGAAGGCTGAAGCAATTAACCTTGTACTTGAACTTGGTCCCACAGCAATTGCCCAGTTCAAAAAATACCATCCTTTAAAAATTTCAATATCTTATACTAATCCTTACCAATCCACAGCCATTTTAAAAACTTTTATCAATGTTAACAATCCCGATGAAGTGACGGAAATAATAAATTGGCTGCTTTTTCTAGGGAAGGATATTACAATTAGGGAAATGCCTGAAGAAATATTAAAAGATTTACAAGAGCGATTATGTTTATATTCCCCATAAGCAGTGATTAGTTAAACCTCAAAATATTGAGTTTAAGCAATCACTACTGAACGAGGCTTCTATGAATAATACAACAAAAAAGGTATGAACTAACTTTTAGTTCATACCTTTTATATTAGAGTTTTCTATAAACACATTAAATTGCTTGTTTAAGATTTGAATGTGGATTTGGTCCATACTTATTCTCACCTTCATCACTTTCAATGATACAAAACACAAGTAGAACCGCTCCTCCAAATGGCACCAAATTTAATAGCTGCCACCATCCTGTTTTTCCACTATCATGTAATCGACGAGCTTCCACTGCCAGAGTAGGAACGATAAAAATTGTTATATATAGCAAGGTAATATTGGCTCTTAAGTAAAAGGCAGACGAAGAATAAGAGGCCAAATATATGAATGACCAAAACGTAACCTTATTAAATAAAGTAAAAATCCAGTACTCTTTTCTCGTAGCTCTCCCACTAAATTTCGCATAGTTTTTGAGAGTATATAAATACCATTTCATTTGAACCTCTCCCTTTTTCATCCCCTAAACGATTAATTTATACATTATATACCTTATAAGTATAAATATAACACATCACAACGATAACCTCTATATTTACACGGAATATTCTGTTTATTAACAAGTCATTTTAGTTAAGTGTTAACATACCATATTTCCAGGCATGTGTATTCGATTTATTATTCTCCTATTTACTTTAAAACTACTACAATTAAGCGAAGTATGAATGAATTATTAAAGCACGGAAAATCTTCCCGTGCTTTTTCAAAAAAATATATTATTCCTGATGATTTCATTCACTTACCCTAGCTGACGTTTAAATGCTTTACTAGCGAAAAAGTAAGAAATAATCATTATACCTACGCACCAAGTGAGCGCAATCCAAATATCGTTTCCAACAGTTCCTTCATATAAAAGAGCACGAATTGCATTCACGATTGAAGTTACAGGCTGATTCTCTGCAAAAGCACGAACAATTTTCGGCATCGTTTCGGTAGGAACGAAGGCCGAACTAATAAATGGAAGAAAAACTAGTGGGTACGAGTAAGCAGTCGCCCCTTCCATAGACTTTGCCGTCAGCCCTGGAATGATAGCCAACCATGTTAGCGCCAGCGTAAACATCCCAAGTATCCCAGCTAACGCGAGCCAATCTAGAATATTCGCACTGGAACGGAAACCCATTAAGAGTGCAACAAGAATAACCACCACGATAGTAAGTACATTAGCAATAAGAGCGGTTAAAACGTGAGCCCACAATATCGACGAGCGCTTAATAGGCATCGTAATGAAACGTGCCATCAGCCCACTCTTTACATCCGTAAAGAGTCGCACAGAAGTGTAAGCTACACCGGATGCGATAGCCATTAGCAAAATTCCCGGCAATAAATAATTAACGTAGTTTTCCGTTCCAGTTTTTATTGCGCCTCCAAACACGTAGACAAATAATAGCATCATCATAATCGGTGTAATCGCTACTGTAATAATTGTATCCGGGCTGCGCATAATGTTACGCATTAAACGACCTAGTAATACACCTGTTTTACTTTTCATTTACATCTCCTCCTTTTTGCCAATGATCGCAAGGAATATTTCTTCCAATGTCGGTTGCTTCTCGATATACTCCACTTTTGCCGGTGGGAACATCTCTTTTAGTTCAGCAAGAGTACCTGTCGTAATAATTTTTCCGCCATGCAAAATAGCGATACGGTCTGCCAGTTGTTCTGCTTCCTCCAAGTACTGAGTCGTAAGCAAAATAGTTGTACCACTATCAGCAAGTTCCTTGACTGTATCCCACACTTCAATTCGCGCTTCAGGATCGAGTCCAGTCGTTGGTTCGTCAAGAAAAATAACTGCTGGCGCCCCAATCAAACTCATCGCGATATCAAGCCGGCGCTTCATCCCGCCTGAATACTGATCTGCCCTTTGGTTTGCCGCATCAGTCAGGCTAAATCTTGCAAGTAGATTGTCAGCAACTTGAGCGGGATTGGAAACACCACGTAGCCTAGCTATCATTATCAAGTTTTCCCTCCCAGTCAGCATACCGTCTAAAGCTGCGAACTGCCCTGTCAAACTGATACTTTGACGTACATGATTTGGTTGACGCTGTACATCAAATCCGCAAATACTTACTTCACCGCCATCTTGCTTCATTAGCGTCGAAAGGATGTTGACCGTTGTCGTCTTTCCCGCTCCATTTGAGCCTAGCAGCGCGAAAATTTCTCCACGCTGCACCTCAAAATCTATCCCTTTTAAAACTTCCTTGTCTTTAAAGGATTTTTTCAAGCCTTTTACAGAAATCGCTGCATGACTCATACATTTTTCCTCCCTATAAAAATATTTTGCGAAGATAATTTATTTACCTCTATCTATTTAGTACCACTGATATTCTGTATCACTTAGTACTGAGCTAAAAATATAACTGAATAGCTATGATGGCAATTCATTTGTGTAACCAGCTAATCAGTCGGTATTACTTATTGCATTTATTTTTTTCTCAATTTCTTCATAATACTTTCATTCAAATCTTCACGATACTTGGAGACGTAAGTTTTAGCATTTGCCACTAGTTCGTCAGCAAAGGAAGCCACGTCATCCCCAGTAATGTCAAGCACTTGTCTTCCTTCCGCTGCACCAGCTTCAAACAAATCGATTAATTCATACTGTATGTGTAACATATCCATACCGTTACCTGCTGAGAAATTCCACATGTAGTTTTGAATTTTCTTAAATACAAACTGATAGTCCTCTGGCAGAGCCTCAACTCGTGCCATCATCATTTTGTACTCTTTTTTATCACCAATTAACTTTTTAAACATTTCTAACATCTTATTTTCCTCCTTTTTTCTAAAACCGAACAAGAAATTCCCAAAGTATCGGCCGGAACATTTTATCTTATGAACCTATTTTGACTTCAAGACGTTAATTTTTGACGATACAAAATCCCATTTTTCCCAAAACAATTCAAGCTCCTGGCGGCCTTCTTCATTTAATGAATAAAACTTACGAGGCGGTCCCATATCTGATGGTTTCTTTTCAATATTCACAAGCTTTTTCTTCTCTAATCGTACAAGGATGGTATACACCGTACCTTCCACAACTTCGGTAAACCCAAGATCATTCAGGTGGCGGGTAATCTCATAGCCATACGTTTCACGGCGACTAATGATTTCCAGTACACACCCTTCCAGTGAACCTTTCAGCATTTCAGTTAAATTTTCCATGTCCTGATCCTCCTTTACCCCCTATTCTGTCTGACTTATATTCAGTATTACAGAGTACTAAGGCGAATTTTTTACTGAGTAGTTTTTTTGAATTCATACTATTCAGTATCACTTATTACATCTACATTGTATGACTAAGTAGCGATAGATGTCAACTGATTTTCAAATTTTTTCTAAAATCCGCTATTACCTATTGTCTACTGAAAATATTTTGAGAAACAACACTACTCAGTATTGCTTATTACAAGTACATTGTATGACTAAGTAGCAATGAATGTCAACTCGATTTTTATATTTTTCTAAAATCAACTATTACCTATTCGATACAGCCTATTTTCTTTTTTTATTTTGCCCCATACCTATCCCACTAAGAAAAGAAAATACCCCAAAACAAAAATTCTACATTTTTATTTTGGGGCGCTATACTATACCAAAGTTAATGAATATGGCTAGCTCTTCTTATTAA
Source organism: Bacillus sp. FSL R9-9497 (assembly GCF_038005805.1). Lineage (NCBI taxonomy): Bacteria > Bacillati > Bacillota > Bacilli > Caryophanales > Bacillaceae > Bacillus > Bacillus sp. FSL R9-9497. The sequence continues at coordinate 3,339,423 of NZ_JBBOTY010000001.1, forward strand.
TAAGACAGATCATTTTTTGTTACGATAACATCATAGCCATATCTTCTGCTGCATTTGTAATTAGTTTTAAACCAAATGTTTCTTGTAATACATCAAGCACGCCAGGTGAAATAAATTCAGGAACCTTTGGACCGATGCGAATATCTTGAATCCCAAGACTAAATAGCCCGAGTAAAATGGCAACCGCTTTTTGTTCAAACCATGATAGCACAATACTTACTGGCAATTCATTCACTTCACATTGGAAAGCATCAGCTAATGCAGCCGCTATTTTCACTGTAGAAATGGAATTATTACACTGTCCTAAATCAATGTACCGCGGAATTTCCGTACCAGGTACAACACCGTAATCCACATCATTAAAGCGGAATTTCCCGCAAGAAGTTGTTAAAATAACCGTTTCTGGCGGAAGTGACGTTGCTAATTCACGATAATATACTCCGCCTTTTCCCGGTGCATCACAACCGGCGATAACAAAGAAACGCTTTATTTTCCCCTCTTTTACTGCATCAATAATTTCTGGGGCTAATGATAATACTGTATTATGATGAAACCCTGTTACTAACTGTTCATCCGACTCCATATGTACTTCTGGAAGTTCTAGTGCTTTTTGAATCAATGGTGTAAAATCATCATTTTCAATTTTTTGTACACCTTCTAAACCTGCAATATCATATGAAAAGAATCGATCAGAGTACGATCCTTTAATTGGCATAACACAGTTCGTTGTAGCTAATATGGCACCAGTAAATTTTTCAAAAAGGCGTCTTTGATCATACCATGCCTTACCGATGTTTCCTTTTAAATGTTTATATTTTTTCAGCTGCGGATATCCGTGTGCTGGTAGCATTTCAGAATGTGTATAAATATTAATGTCTTTTCCTTCTGTTTGCTTTAATAGTTCTTCTAGTGCAAATAAATTATGACCCGTAACTACAATTGCTTTACCTTCTACACGATTTTGTGTAATTTGTACAGGCTCTGGCACACCAAAATGATTCGTATGTGCCTCATCTAATAATTCCATCACCCGTAAAGCTGATTTCCCCACTTTCATAGCCATATCAATATGCTCTTGTTCGTTAAAGTTAGAATTTGTTAATGTCATATATAAAGCTTCTTGTGTTGTAGCATCTACAAATGCATCCGTATACCCTAGCTGAGCAGCATGTGTGCGATAAGCTGCAATTCCTTTTAGCCCAAACACAATCGTATCTTGTAAACTCGCAATCGTTTCATTCTTGCCACACACACCCATTACTTTACATCCGCCTGTTGGCGTTTGTTCACATTGATAACAAAACATATCATCCCACCCTCTCCCAATCATTCATTACACCTTAAGCATAATACCCATTGAAAAAAAGTGATGTGATTTCCATCACAATAATATATAAAGATTTGTGACAGCTCATATTGTTGACATAATATTTTTATTGACACTAAAAAACGTACATTAGTGTACACACATCTTTCAATACTTTTAAATAGCTAAATAATTAATTTGGAGAAATATATACAACGAAAAATTTTTCGAATCCCTTATACAAATAGTTGCAATTCATCGCATATGAAAATAGCATATTTTTCATTTTAAGAAACTACCATTTTTTATTAAAGTCTTTATTGTAAACCTTTTTATTTACAATACATTTACACTATCTTAACATTACTTACATTATTTATATGATATATTTATATAGAAGCTACTTAAGAAATTTCATATACATTTTATCTTTATGATCTCTTACTCTAATCAATAAAAAGATCATGTTATATTTTTATAACAGGGGTGAATTACGATGACTGAAACTTTAAAAACACTTATAATGCTTGATGCTACTTACGTTGTTATAGCAATTATGACAGTATTAGTATTTGTATACTTGGAATTAAAATCTCAGTAATATATGCTGGCGTAATCAACAGATTCAGCATTTAAATATAGTTAGAAGAAAGAGAGGAGAAAATTATTTCTCCTCTCTTTTGTATTTCTACAATTTCTTATTTTAATAAATCCAATGTATGTAAAAGTAATCCTTTGTCCCCTACTTCCCCATGACCAGGCACTACTGCATTTATATTTCTATATCGCTTCAGCACATTCTCAATCGATGTAGACCATTCATTTACATAAGCATCCGCAACGTTTCCTAAATCTTTCGCGGACGTAGATTTCACTAAACAGCCTCCAACTAAAATATTGTATTGCGGTAACCATACGACAATATTATCTTCTGTATGCCCTTTCCCTGGATAAAATGTTTCTACTTTCATATTTCCAAACTTCAAATTTGTAACGGTTTGTAAATCTCCAAGCGGTTCTTCATATCCATTTTTCTTTGCTAGTTCTGCAGTTAATGCTGTACTATGCGCTTTAATGCCTCTTTCTTTCAACGTTTTTATTCCGCCAATTCGATCAGCGTGCGCATGTGTAATAATGACATCCGTTACGCGCTTCTGAAATTTCTTTTCTACCATTTCTATTAGTTCCTTCGTTAATTTGTCATCCCAAGAAGAATCCACAAGTACTAACCCTTTAGAAGTATTAAGAACTAGACCGTTCGAAGGAACTGCTTCTCCATTAAAAGAACCTAACTCCGTATGAACCCATACATTCTTGTTTAACTGAGATATTGAAATGGTTCCCGTCTCATTTTTTATTACTGTTTTCTCTACCTTTTGTGATGCTTGTACAGAAGAAATTGTGCTAACAAATTGAATTGTTCCTAGTAAACCTACACATAATCCTACTTTTAACAACGTATTCTTTTTCATGTCATCAACCCTTTCTTTCAAGCCAAATAGTTATTACCTATATTAGACAATTCATCTCAAATGTTTGTTCCATCTTCATTTGCATACTTTTATGTAATTAACAAAAAAAGCGTACAAAATTTTGTACACTTTAAAACTTAATCTTTCATTCCATAATTCTCAAACTCTTCCTCATTCCCATAAAATACATTTAAATCAATATACTTTTCTTTTCCATTATAACCATTTAATCTTCCGCGGTTCGTGTATTGCCAAAACTTCCATTTTCTCCCATCAGATAAACTCGGTTTTGTAAGAACACTACGAATCCATATATCACATTTTGGATACGCATCCTTTATATATAAATCATACGCCTCTTGCGTTGCATACAATATTACTTTCTTACCGTAATGTTTTTCTAGCATTTCAATCATAACCGACAACTCTTTCACAACATCTTCACGCTTAGGGGGATTATCTTTTTTGTTAGCATAAAACTCAACATCAATTACGGGTGGCAATGCTTGTTTATACTTTGGAACAGTTCGTATATATTGCTCTGCTTGTGTTTCACCCTTACTATCAAAACTAAAAAAATGATACGCTCCGACGCGCATACCTGTCTTATTCGCATTCGTCCAATTTTCCGAAAAGTACTTATCTACAAAAGAGCTTCCTTCAGTAGCCTTTATAAACGCAAACTTCATATTTTGCTTTTCCAACTCTCTCCAATCTATATCTCCTTGGTATGACGCAACATCTACACCTTTTATTTCATACTTATCCGCACTTATTTGATTCGGAATAAATATGCCTTGAAAGACTAAATAAGCGAAAACACTCATTACACTAATTAAGGTAAAGACTCCTCCTATAATAAGCTTCTTTTTCATTCGTATCCCCCATCTTTACACATTAATATTCCACTTACCATTCACGTTTTTTATTAATCCTCATTTTTTCTTCAAATGCCTTCTCTAAATCAATTTCTAACTTATTTGCTAAGTCACATACATTCCAAATGACATCAAACATTTCTAAACCAATCTCTCTTTTCGCATCCTGTATTGCATCACGCTTTAATATCACTTCCGCTAATTCACCTAATTCCGCCATCGCATACATCGTACGCTCTTCAATTGTTGTATCTTGAAATCCTTTTTCTTTACTGAAATTTGATACATATCTCTGGAATTCCACAATATTCATACCTAATCTCCCCTTATCACAAATACTCTATTTTTCTATTAAACTTAAAATCAAAATTGCATTTTGTTAAATTATAACATTCAGACTATAATTTATTTATAGCCCATTAACGGAGGTGTTTGCAATGACTCTCTTCGCTTCCCCATCATTATTCATAGTGGCAATCCTTTCATTTGCACTAGCTTATTTCATTGGAGTAAAACAATACACTTGGCTCTTATCAGGATTCAATGAACGCCGCGTGCCTGATAAAGTGAAGTTATCAAAAATAGTTGGTCTTTATAATTTAGTTGCTGGGGTCATTGCCACAATCGGTAGTGTCTTCACTACTCCTAATGTCACGATCGTTATTCCTATCATTATAATTGGACACTTTATTATCGCCGCTTATGTAAATACACGCATGGTGCAGTGAAAAAGATCACCCAAATGGATGATCTTTTTTATAATTTATCAACATATTGCTTCGCTTCTAGTAAGGAAAAACCAAAAGCTTCTCTTACTCTCTTAACTGCTGTAACTTTTTTTCCTTCTTCTACAAGCTGGCGTAGTTCTTTATTAATTTCAGGTTCTCTTTCTACAATTCCCATTTCTTTCGTAATTAATTGTAATATATCTTCAATTCTCTTTAAACGTGCATCCGTTTTCTTTTCGATTCTATTTAATTTTTCAGCAATATAAATAAACCCAAAGACCGCTATCGGTATGATCATCCAAAATTCCATGACTATTCCTCCTCATTAGCTTTCATTTGTTTTATTTCACTAACTTATGTAAATTTTACCATTAAACACATTTAATGTATAATAGTAATATACAACACTGTTGATAAAACCTTTTATTTTAGGGGGATACTTATGAAAAGATTTTTTAAGACGTTACTACAATTTGTAATTCTTTCAATTGCACTACATTTATTATTTGATATCGTTGGCTGGCTTGTTTTCAATGCGCCAATTCAAAACAAACAAATCATTATTTCTTTACTAACAACCTCATGGCTAATGTACATGTACCGAGATAAATTTTTTAAAGCATTCACTTCGAATTAACTAAAAGAACTTCATCGATAAAAGATGAAGTTTTTTCTTTTTCTCTCATTCTCTCTATTAACTACTGTATAATAGAACTAATATTCTGTCTTTCATAAGAAAGGAGTCACTATGAACTTAAAAAATAACACTATATACGAGAAAATGAACCAATATTCCGTTGAAGGTTTAAGCCTTGCTGTTATACGTGATGGTAAACTAGATGAAGCAACTGCCTGCGGAACACTTGAATCTGGAACAACTAAAACTGTCACTACGAATTCCATATTTAATTCTTGTTCTATTAGTAAATTCTTCACTACAATGCTCGTACTAACGTTATCAGATCAAAAGATCGTGCATTTAGATGCAGACGTAAATGATAGACTCACATCTTGGAACATACCTACCAGTCTATTTACCTCACAGAAAAAAGTCACCCTGCGAAATTTATTAAGCCACCAATCTGGAATCATTGATCCTCCTAATAGTTTTGAGCATTATACACTTGCACAAGGGCGACCAAACATGTCTGAAATCCTTGCCGGTAAAACATCATATTGTCCAGTACCGATAGAAATAACTTATAAACCAGAAAGCGAATTTCACTACTCTGATGCAAACTTTTGTATTATTGAACTACTACTTGAAGATATAACTGGAAAACCATTCAATCTTTTACTTGAAGAATATATCTTTCATCCACTACAACTGAAAAATAGTATGCTATTCTCTACTAAAGATATAAATAAAATGGAGGCCTTTGCTTGTGGGCATAATAAAGATGGCACCGTTACAAATGAGAAGTATCCATTTTATCCATTCGCAGCCGCTTCAGGTATTTGGACAACACCAACAGACTTATCAACTTTAGTAATTGAAATCATTCATTCCTTACAAGGAAAGGGCAAACTAAAACTTTCTCAAAAATTAGTACAAGATATGATTTCTCCTCAAGGTTGCTCAAAATGGACTGGATTAGGTGTGTTTCTAGATGATTCGAATAAAGACTTACAAATGTATTCACTTGGATGGGGCGTTGGATTTCAATGTATGATGATATGCTATCCATACCGAGGTAATGGTGCTGTTATAATGACGAACGCTGACTTAGGCGTTCATCAAATGGAAGGGATTATTGGTGACGTGTTAAAAACGTTATCCTTTTAACGAAAAGAAAGAAGCTGTTCCTTCCAGCTTCTTTCTTTATATTACATTTTTGGCAACAATTTTTATATGTTCTGGTGCGATAATCTCCGTTATACTTTCTTGAAAATCTTCCTGCAACATTTCTTCCAAATGTTCTAACTGCACTTCAACATGTGTGCATTCTAAATTATGTATATTTAACAGTGCATAATGATCTTTTTTCTTAATTACTAAATATTGATTTTCCTCTGTTACAAGTACAGAACCTAATCGGACTCCTAATAAGCGTTGATCATCAAACTTCATAATTACTTCTCCTTCCCTCATATAAACGAAACTACAATGAAAATAATTACATTTATGGAAAAACACGCTTATTTAGACTATATCATAATTTACTAAAATAGAAATATCTTTTTCTGTTTCAATAAAAATCCCTATTTTTTCATATATTTCGATACAAAAAACTTTCTCAACATTAAATTTGAATTTTCAGTTTTTAATTCCATGAAAATCTATTATAATAAAGTTAATAAATGTTTGACCTCTCCTAATTCATGTACATATGGATGATCAGTAGTTATCGCTACTGATCTATTTTTTTGATTTCAGAAAGTACATACGCTGCATCCTTTCCTACACCACAAATAAGTGCGGAACCCCTTTGAGATTGCCATGGTAAACCGATATAATACAATCCTTTTACTGGACTGATTCCCTTTATATGATTAGGAAATCCTTTCTCATTCACTGCCTGTTCAATTTCAATCCAATTATAATTTTGAACAAAACCAGTTGACCATATAACGCTTTCTGCACTATAAATATCACCATTCTGAAACATAATGTTATTTCCTGATGCACTTACTACTTTTTCTTGCAGTTTGATTGCTCCATTACGAATAAGTTTCTTACCTTCAAAACCGAAAATAGGGTCCTTTCTCTTCTGAAACCATCTTCCCCTCTTTGTATTTATTTCAGCGTACAATAAACCCATTTTTTCTAGCAGATTAAAAATACTTTTTCCAAAAAGTTGTAACGGTAAAAACGTTAAAGGATGACTAATAGACACCGTAACTTCATGTGTTTTTGCAAGTTCTACTGCTATTTGCATTCCTGAATTCCCGCCACCTACTACAAGTACCTTCCCCTGTGGAATTTGCGGTGATGATTTATATTGTGATGAATGTATTTGAAAAATATGTGATGATAGATTTGCTGAAACTGAGGGAATAAATGGTTGCTGAAAACCACCTGATGCGATAATAACTTTTTTCGTTTGTAAAACTTCTGTAGGAGTATGTAATTCAAATATTTCTTTTTCTTTCTTTATTTTTAGAACTTCCGTTTGTAATTGTACCGGTAATTGAAAATGTCTTGCATATTCTTCTAAATAAGTTGCAATTTCATCTTTATATGGAAATTCATTTTTTTCACCTATTAACGCCATACCCGGCAAGCTACTGTAAGACCTTGGGGTAAAAAGCTGCAAAGAATCATATCGATTTCTCCATGAATCACCAACTTGTTTTCCTGCCTCAAGTAATAAAAAATTATACCCTTCTTGCTTCAAGTAATATCCCATTGTTAATCCAGCTTGACCCGCTCCAATAATAATTAGGTCTATCATTCTAATCCCTCCTTCTTTTACATATGAATATTTGTTCATATATTCATACGTTTCCATAATCATAACATTTTATTTTTATATAATTCAATATCTACTCAAAATAAAAAAGAGCAGTTTACCATAAAGTAAACTCCCCTTCATTCTATCTTCCCAGTCTTTAGCGCCTGTGCCCAGTCATATCTTTCTTGTTGAACAGCCAATCCAGCAGCTTCTTCCCAATTATAAGGAACTGAAATTTGTTCAATTGTCCATTCTCCCAAAACCTTTTCTATCACTACATATTTTGCATGCGGAGTTCCTGATTCCATTTTATGCATAACAGGTAACTCATCTTTGTATGCTGGAAGTCCTACACTTCCTGGATTTATAATGATCTTTCCGTTCGCAAAATAAACAACTCTAGGAATATGTGTATGACCACATACTATTATTTTTTGTTCTATATTTTGGAGTTGATCCATTATATTTTTTTCATTCTTTAATATTGCACCATTCTCATTCATCTCTTCTAACAAATACACTTCATCTGAAGTTGGCGTACCGTGACAAAATAAAATATCGTCAACAATGAATTGGAAAGGATGTTGTTTTAACCAACCTATATGATAATTTGTTAATTGATTTTGAACAAAAGTTAGTGTAGCAGATTGCTCTTGTATAGGTTCCCAAAGCATGCGATCACAATTGCCTTTAATATGTATCATCTCGCTACTCATTAATATTTCAATTGTCTCTAAAGGATCTAACGGCCCATACACACTATCTCCTAAATTTATTATCATTTCGACCTTGCGACGTGTAATATCTTTTAATACCGATTTTAAAGCGTGACTATTTCCGTGGATATCTGAAATTATAGCTATTTTCATCTTAATCCTTACTTTAATATATTATTTATAAACATCCGCAGCCAATTCCCTCAAAACTTCTACATTCACTACTTCAAAACAACCATTGTTTTTCTTGATTATATTTTTATCACAAAAAAGATTCAAAGTACGTAATAAATGCCGATAACTCGTTCCTAACAACTCCGCTATTTCCGTTAAATTCCCACTAAACACAATTCTATTTTCATGCTGAACTGCTCGTTCTCCGGCTGCTAACATGTAACTCGCAAGTCTATTTTCAAGCGGATACAATAAATTAATTGTACTGTTTTTGGAAAGTCGGTTTAATTTATGTGCCAATGATCCACAAATACATCTTAAAAATTTCGCATCATGAAATAGCTGATTTCTCACTTTTCCTAATGGTAAACCAACACAATATGAATCTGCCATCACTTGTACGTTTGAAGTGATTCTTTGAGAATGAATTAACTCCACATCTCCAAGTAACTGCAAACTATCGTAAAAACATAATAATACCGATTTCCCGTTACTTAATGTGTTAAACGCTTTCGCTTTTCCTTCAACAAAGAAATATAAATAATCTATCTCTTCATTTTCTCTACAAATAAACTCATTCTTTTTAAAAAATATAAGTTCCATATATGGCTTCATATCATGACTAAAAAATGAATCAATATTATTTTGCTTTATATACTCTGCTAATTTAATAGAATTACATACTTTCTTCATAGTTCCCCACCTTTACAGCTCATCCCCATTGTAATCAAAATTTTCTTCTTCCACTATGACATATGTCATAACAATACACAATTTCAGCATGATACAGTCATTACAAATATGAAATATAAAGGGGATATTACATTGTATAACTTTCTTTCTGTCTTTATTGGTGTGCTCATCGCCGTTATGCTTCCATTGAATGGAATTTTATCCGAGTTAATTGGGAAGTATACAGCAAGCGTTGTCATTCACCTTGTCGGTTTAATTGCAGTTATCTTCATTTTAATTATAAACAAAAATAAAATTCGTTTCGATAAAAGTATTCCACTTTTTTTATATAGCGCTGGAGCGATTGGAGTATTCACTGTTCTTTTTAACAATATAAGTTTCTCCGTCCTTGGTGCTTCTATTACGATCGCATTAAGTTTACTCGGTCAATCTATTGCTTCCATCATTATCGATCATTTCGGCTTATTAGGAATGAAAGTTGCAAAGTTTGAAAAGAAAAAACTAATTGGATTATGTTTCATCTCTTCTGGAATTATAATCATGACAATTTATTAATGGGGGCAAGAAAATGTTATATATTACGATCGCTATTTTAGCTGGTGTTTCTATCGTTGTTGCTAGAATTATTAACGCGAATTTAGCAGCGAAAATCGGAAATTGGGAAGGCACGTTTTTTAATTATATTACTGGATTATTTTTCTCTATGTTATTTTTAATTTTCAGTTCAGATTCATTGTATATTCCAATGCAGACGTTACAATCTATTCCTATTGCTGTGTACTTAGGCGGATTAGTAGGCGTTATCGTTATTTCATTATCCAACTATATTACTCCTAAAATATCAGCCTTTTATTTAACATTACTCATCTTTATCGGACAATTATTTGCGGGGACTATTATTGATTTCTTCCTGACAAATGAACTCTCAATTGGTAAAGTTATCGGTGGCATTTTCGTATTAATTGGGCTCACTTACAATTTACTCATAGATCGCCCGATAAAAACTGTGAAGCATAACCAAGTTCAACTATAATACTTTACGCTTACCTATCATATATTAATAGAAAAGCTCTTCACACGAAGTAATAGAGAGGAGAAAATCCTATTAAAAAAAGTATTTTATTGCTAGGTAGCGTATTAATTATTTGTGGAATTGTATGGTTTGTAAACTCGGGAAAATCTATTCAAGATCTCTATACTGCAAACAAACCGAAAAAGAAAGCTACTATTATTTCAAGCTCGCGAGATCCAAATGAGCCCCCTGTTTTTTTAGAAAAGCAGGAAATAAAAGATATACATGTAGAATCAATTAAAACAAAAAAGGATATCTTTCTCACAAAAACAGATGAATTAAAAACATTTATTAACAGTATGAATACCGCAAAAAAAGGCAAATTAACATTGGATGAAGAAGGATCAGATTTAATAGATTGTGATATGTGGATTACTTTCGAGGATGGAACTTATAAAAAATATTTCATATGGATAGTTGATCATCACAGCAGCGAAGTGATGATTGCTCAGCAAGATACTCCTGATGATGTAAACCTTACGTACTATCAGTTAAACGAAGATAGTTCAAAAAAAGTTTATAATTTATTTAAAAAAATTATTTAAATGAAAAAGTCATGAGCACGCGAACTCATGACTTTTTGCACTATATATACTCCGGGAACACTCTACAACTCTTTTCCTGCTCTATATCATGACCAAAGAAAACAATTGGTTTCTCTTTCGCCACAACTTCTTTTAAACGTTTAATTGAAGATAAAGCTAATTCTGGATTAAATCCTGCGAACGGCACTTCATCTTCAAAATTCTCTTTCGTGTACGATGCATCAATCGTTAATAAAACTGAACCGGATTGCTCCGTCTCAATGAATAGCGACTGATGGCCTGGAGAATGACCTGGCGTATACAATACTTGAACACCTGGTACCACTTCATAATCCCCTTCAATAATTTTGTAGTTCAAATGCGGTAATATACATTCTTTCATATATTCTTCTCTATGAAGTGCTGCCTCATATTCGGTTCGCTGCACAATAATCGGTGTATTTGTAAAAGCACCGTTTCCTCCTGCATGATCAAAATGTAAGTGAGAGCTAATAATATATAAAAGGTCGTCTGGCTCATACCCTACACGCTTTAATATATTCACGATTCTATCTTCTTCAGTCATTTTCGGTAAAATCTGTCCTTCAACAAATGTACCGTTAAAAAGCCCTTCATTATTAACTGCACTTTCTGGCATACCTGTGTCTACTAAAATAGGACCTTCTTCCGTCTCCAAAAGATAACACCACACCGGCAAGTTTAATAGTTTCCCCGGTGTTAACGCACTGTTAACAGACGAATGATCCAACATGCAACGACCTGCTGGGATGAAATAAAGTTTCTTTACTGTCATTATGTATCCACCTTTACATTTAGTTTTGGATAAAGTAATACAGTAAAAAATTCTTCTTTTTAGAAATAAACTCCTTCTAGGCTATCAGTACAGCTTGCATAAAAAAAGGGTATTTTTTTACATAGCAGTATTTCACCATCTATAATATAGAAGTAAAGGATTCTTACTTTAAATGAAACATTAACACCGATTAACGCTGAAAACTTAAAGAAAGCACATACACTACTTGAAAGCGGGCACACCATTGGGAAAATCGTATTAGAGAAATTTTAATCATGATAGCGACAGATAGTATGTGAAATTATACCAACGATTTTTCAAATATATCCATCACAAATCAAATTATATCAACAATTCGACAAGGTGTACCGATTTATCGACAAATAACAACAATAAGAAAAGGCTGTTCCAAATGAACAGCCTTTTCTTTATTTACTTGAAATCTCTTTATTATTTTGAACGTCTAACGGAGCTCGCTTTCCTATTCCAAAAGCATAGAAACTAATTGTAACGATAGCTAAGAAAATAATACCTACAACTAATGAAATACGAGTATCATCGTTAAACCACATTCCGATTAATACCATAATTAAAAAGGCAATCGTTAAATAGTTTGTAACAGGAGCAAATGGCATTTTGAACGGATGATCTTTCATCTCTGCTCCCTTTTCTTTTCTAAAATTAATTTGACTAATTAAAATGACAAACCATGGTACCATTCCAGGAAGTACACTCGCACTATATACATATACGAATAAGTTTTTCGGTGCGATGTAACTTAAAACAACACCAACCGCCAGACCGATAATTACGCCAACTGTACCAAATAAAGGCACACCATTTCCAGAAAGTTTCGTGAAATATTTCGGTGCTTGTCCATTTACACCTAACGTATAAAGCATACGACCAGCACTATAAATACCACTATTACAACCAGACATTGCTGCTGTAATAACAACGAAGTTAATTAATCCAGCTGCTGCCGTAATACCAACTTTCGCAAAAGTTGCTACGAACGGACTACCAATTGTACTTAATTGATCCCACGGATACACAGTTACAATAACGAAAATAGCACCGATGTAGAAAATTAAAATACGCCAAATTGTACTTTGAATCGCTCTTGTAAGTGTCTTCTTTGGATCCTTCGCTTCACCAGCAGTAATACCGATTAATTCCACACCTTGGTATGCACCAACTACAAGTGATAAAGCAAAGAAGAATCCTGAGAAACCACCTGTAAAGAAACCGCCATTTGACCAAAGATTAGATATGCCAATCGCTTCTCCGCCGTTACCAATTCCGAAGAAAATAAGGCCAAATCCCGCAATAATCATTAATAGAATCGTAACGATTTTAATCATCGCGAACCAAAATTCAAATTCACCAAATGACTTCACAGAAATTAAGTTAGCTGCACCAAGAATAACCATTGCAATTATACCTGGTATCCAAGCTGGTAAATCCGGGAACCAATATTGCATATACGCTCCAACCGCGATAATTTCTGACATCCCAACGATAACCCACTGGAACCAGTTACTCCACGCTGTCATATAACCAGCTAGTGGATGAATATACTTATGACCGAATGTCGCAAATGAGCCTGTACTTGGCTCCATATACAACATTTCTCCCATGGCACGCATGATGAAGAAGATGAAAATACCTGCAATTGCATAAGCAAGCATTACTGACGGACCTGTCCATTTAATTGTGCTGGCTGATCCCATAAACAAACCAACACCAATCGTTCCGCCTAAAGCAATCATTTGAATATGACGTGCTTCTAAACCTCTTTTCAATTCTTTGTTTGCCACTTCACTTCCCCCTCTTAGATGATTCATAGCCGCATTTTAACACAAGATGCTTTCCCCTAATTCCTTTCGACCCTGAAAATGATGAAGCAAACGTCATTTTACACTAGCTTTAAAGCTATCCTAAAATCGTTTTGTGCTCCTAATAAAATTCTCAGAACCTTTCATCTTCCAATATTCTATAAATCTTAAAATTACTTACCTTATATTAATTCATTAATCTGAAAAATTCAATTATTTTTTCAATAAATTATTATACATAAGTCTGATTAATTTTTAACTAAATTAACAATAAAATACATCTATTCAATATGATTCCGACATGTATATTATTACAATATAAATAAACAAGGAGATGCTATCTTCCTCGGTTTCATATCTCAAATACTTCAACCTTTATAGTTGATAACGTAATTTCCCACACATTCGATTCATATACCAATAAGAAATTTAATATATTAATAAACTACTAACTTCTTTACTCCAGCCAAATTTTGAGGCAGAAACCTTTCTGCCTCAAAACAACGGGATAAAATATAAAAGAGTCTCATTAAAAAATGAGACTCTTTTACGATTTCATATTTAAATCGATTTCGAAGTTTGCTTACCAAAGATAAACACCCTAGTAAACACTGCCATTATAACTACAATAACCAGAAAATAAAGTGGCATCACCATTAACGAGCCTGTATGCAGCTGACTCATTCCCAAAATTGTCATCGTTACAATTACATAGTAACCTAAACTAAACAATGCACCAGCTGTACCAATGACATCTTGAAAATCTACTAACGCTAAACTTAAACAATTAGGTAACGCTACTCCAATTCCTAATAGCAATATAAACATCGCTATTAAAAATACAATCATATATATTATATTTGGATTTGATCCAACTGAAGTAATAATAGATAAAGCGACTGCTCCCCCTGTCATTACAAGACAACCGATATATATAATTTTCTCTAGTTTATAAGTAGCAAGTAAACGTTTTGAAATTTTCGCTCCAACAATAGAAGCAGACGCTACAACAATTCCTAGAAAGCCATACATACTAGGCGATAACTGAAAGTATTCAATAAAGATAAACGGCGCTTCTGCATAATAGCTAAATAAAACACCATTTGCTCCTCCAATTAACAGCCCATATGTTACCACTTTTGGATTTGTAATTAACCTCTTCAAGACTGAAAATACATTTATTTTATTCGTTACTGAGCCCGTTTTTGTTTCAGGAAGAGAAACAAACGTATACAGAAAAATACCGATACTCATAACTACTAAACTTAAAAATACTATTTTAAATCCAAACATTTGATCAAGAAAGCCACCAATTAACGGTCCTATCGCTGGTGTAAAAGCAATGACTGCTGAAATTTGAGCAAACATAACATGCCTCTTATGCCCTTCTACACTTTCACGAAGAATCGTTTGCGTCACAACTGATCCTGCACTTGCTCCAAACGCTTGAATAAAACGACTTACCAATAAAACTTCAATGGAATTTGCAATAAAGCACAAGAAACTCCCAGCGCCATATACGACAATTCCAAATAACATTGCTGGGCGACGGCCAATTATATCTGATAGCCATCCAATAAAAAATACACCTAAAGCAAATCCAGCAAAATACACACTAAGCGTTAACTGCACCTCATTATTACTTACATGTAACGCCTTTGAAATATCCGGTAAAGACGGTGTGTAAATCGTTTCACTAATTTGCGGAAATGCGACAAGAACAATCATTAACAAAAGTGATGGTACTGAGACTTTTTTCATTTTTCATACCCTCCTATAACTTTGAAAATCTCAGAAATAAAAAGACTTTCCTTAGCTACGGAACAGGAGGGGCCATTATAGAAATCCGGTCATAAAACAACAAAGAAAACACCTCAATTACGTATGTTAATACTTATAGGAGGGTAATATTAACATCGATTTTTAAATATACTTTTTCAATTATATTACATATTGCGTTTCTTTTACTAGTGCTCGGCCTTGGAGGATTGTTAAAAAGATAACTTGATGCATTCACCTTTTTATGGAATAATTAGAAATAGTTTGAATTCATAAACTTAATTATTAAACGATAGACTAGCAAATTTTAATGTCACAAGCTTACAAACAGGAGGACTTTCGTAATGATTGAAATTTTAAGGACAGTATTAAATTTCCTAATTTCTCTATTCTCAGGAGAATTACCAATTGTATATTATGTATGGATTATTAGCCTATTCCTAATTCAAATAACCCAATCTACTCTAAACTATAAACTCTTTAACAAGAAAGACAATTTGAGCACTTATATATTGGAAGGATTACTTGCTTTTATTATTTTATTGTTTGGAGGAATATTAGTATCTAAGTTACTTGCTTACATAATAGACGATCCTACTATTAGTATGACGAATTTAACACATTATTTTGTTTCTCTTATCATATTAACTATATTTGTTGTAATAACCTGTGTTAAAGACTTTATAGAAACATCTATAAAGAATAAAAATATCTCTCTTTTTAGCTTTTTAGTAATTTCCTTCATAACAAGTCTACTTTCATTCAAGTTTTTATCACCTTTAATTGAAGGTTCTTTTTCTCTTTCTAAATCTTTTATAACTACTTTAATCACTCTAGTAACCGTATCCATTCCTCTATTAATTTCTTTAGAGGAAAAATATGCAGGTGAAAAGGAAACAGAAAATTTATAGCTTCCCATTTACATAAAAGAAAGAGGGAGCTCCCCCCTTTCTTTTATATCGTTCTATTTCACAAGACTAAATCATTCCTTTTAATATTAATCCTAAAACTGACATTATTATCGTGCTAATAATAATTCGCAAAATCCAAGTAGTGTTTGTACTTATTTTTTCTAATTGCTTATTGATTGTTGCTATATCTTTCTCATTAATAGTGGTACGCGTTTCTAAATTTCGAATGTCTCTCATCATTTCTTTTTGCTCCGCCTTGAGACTGTCAATTTTAGCGTAAACATCTTCCATATATTCACACCCTCTGTTCATCTTAATAGAAAAATCTATATATATTATGAGACAACCCTCTTACCTGTGAATACATTGCGTATATCCGCGTACCAAATTATTTGTACAATCTAATTGAATTACTCACATGTTTCTATTCTTCTATTTATAAATTAGCGTTAAGATACATTAAAATTTTAAAAGGAACCCCTTGTTTATTTAACAACAAACAAGGTGCAATCCAACATTCGGAAGCACCTACGATAATTTCTATTGTTTTCATATTTACAACTCCATATAATCAGTATGATTTTCTGAAGAAGCCAATTTTTGAACTGCTTAAAGTATACTAATATGAATACGAAATAGCTGTATTGATAAACTCTCTAGAACAATAAATATACTGGCTGAAACGGATCTATATCCGATATTTTTTCCAGTAACATGAATGGTTATTTCTGATAAATGCGTTTGTACATCATTGTTTTCAAAAATTTCATCCTCAACCTTTACAATATCTGCTTCACAATCTACTTCTTTAAAAGTTTTCAATAATTTTGTTTCCAATAAACTACAATCAAAGCTCTCATCTTTTATTACGGCAAATTTAACCTTCATATCGATTTCCCCATTTTTAACAAACTAAAATCACTAAATCAATATAAATATATATTATTCTATTAAATAATTCAAAATATACGCTTCTTATATGCATTATTAAAAATCAGTTCTAAAGAATTAAATAGTAGGCGTTCCACTAATCTTTCATATAATTCGTCTCTTAATTATTTTGCTCATTGCGCTTTTTTATTTTCCTCACTATTTCAACTAAACTTTCTGTAATAATACATATTTCAAATACATTATTTCCTTTCACTCATACTTTTATCATTGAGTTTTTATTCACAAATTCGTAACACATACATATGAGTTATCATGCTAAAATTAGTTTATTCACAAGAAGAAGTTCTTCTTAATAAATCAACCATTTTTAATACCCTGTTTAAAGCCTTGCCCCCCTGCAAGGTTTTTTCCTATTTAAATAGAGTAGTAGTTTTCGTTATGCCTCTCCCCCTTGTTCCTTACCCTACAAATAATACTTCATATTTATTTTAATTTTTTAGCATCCGTACTCGCTCTGTTCGAGAGCTCTTTACCAAATATTCAATCTAATGATAAGATTGACCAAATTAATATTTTCGTCCATAACTGTATCAAAAAGTACACTAAAGAAAAAATAGCACTCTCACAATTAAGTAAACGCGAGCTTTTTCTTCTATCTACTTACTATTTAAGGTTAATAGTGATATAACCAGATTTTAAAATTCGACTTAAATTCATTGATGAATGGAGAGGTTTATATGAAATTGAAAGACAAAGTAGCAATCATAACTGGTGGTGCAAGTGGAATTGGCGAATCTACTGTTCGTCTTTTTATCGAAGAAGGTGCAAAAGTAGTTATTGCTGACTTTTCTGAACGTGGAAAAGAACTATCAGATGAATTGAATGCACATGGATATAATACTTTATTTATTAAAACTGATGTAACAAAAGAGGCAGATATTAAACAGCTAATTCATGAGACAGTAAGTACATACGGTAAATTAGATATTATGTATGCCAATGCCGGCGTTGCTGATGATGCACCAGCAAACGAATTATCCTATGAAAAGTGGAAAAGGACTATTGATATTAATTTGTCTGGGGTATTCCTTTCTAATAAATATTCGATTGAACAATTCCTTAAACAAGGTACAGGTGGTGTCATCGTTAACGCTGGTTCGATTCATAGTTTTGTTTCATTACCTACCCCAACAGCATACTCCTCTGCAAAAGGTGGTGTGAAACTATTAACTCAAAATTTATGTACTGCCTACGCTAAATATGGAATACGTATTAATGCGGTGTGCCCTGGTTATATTGACACCCCTTTACTCGGTAGTGTTAATCCTGAACAAAAAGAATATTTAGCTTCACTTCATCCACAAGGCAGACTTGGAACACCAGAAGAAGTCGCTAAAGCTGTCTTATTTTTAGCAAGTGATGATGCTAGTTTTGTTAACGGTACAACACTTCTTGTTGATGGAGGCTATACTGCACGTTAATTTAAAAATTTTGAAGCCCCCCTAAGAAATATATAGTCTTCAATAAAAAAAAGCACCATCACAAGTGACGGCGCTTTTCTATGTAAGAGTAACTAGAAGATATCCTTCTAGCCTACTCCCATTTATAAGTCCAAAACTGTTCAAGTTGCAGCCATTTTAATGTTGCTGCATCTTTGTTTTTTATTTTTGCATGCGTGTCTTCAAGCATTGCTTCTGTTTGTGAACGGTGCGCACCTAATGCAGTTAATTTATGATCAAATACTTCACTAATGTTATTTACAACATCCGGTTCTCCTAATACTGCCTCACGATTTTTCGTAATCGCAACAGCATGGATAACTGGGCGCTCTTCTTTTGGCATACGTGATACAGCGCGAACGACAGCGCGGCCAAATGCATTATGATCTGGATGTACACCGTGTTCTGGATAAAATGTAATAATTCGAGATGGATTTACTTCTTGAATGATTGCTTCAATTTTATCAGCAACGAAATCAACATCTTCAAATTCTAACGTTTTATCATGGAAGCCAAGCATTCTTAAATCTTTAATACCCATCGCTTCACAAGCATCTTTCAATTCTTTCTTACGGATATGTGGAATCGTTTCACGGTTAGCGAATACGTTCTTACCCATGTTACGTCCCATTTGTCCTAGAGTACCACATGCATACGTTACAGGTACTCCTTGATCTGTTAATAAGCGAATTGTTCCTCCCGCAGCATATGCTTCATCATCTGGATGCGGAAATACAACAAGTACATGTCTCTCCATAAGTTTCCCTCCTTCTTACTTAAATGGTGTTAAGCTTAACTCAAGTGCAACTGCTAAGCGACCTAAATTATCATGTCCAGCTAGTAATAAACGCTCTTGATCGTCTACTTCCCAGTGCGTAATACCTTCAGCATATACCCAACCGTGATCCATTTTCAGACCAACTCGATATGGATTTGTTCCAGTTATCTTCCCGCGTTCAAAACGGATAATCGCATTTCGAATGAAAGCACCAACTGTCATCATCTTTTCATTTATGTGTGATGCATACGCTCCGTTTGTCGTTTCTAAATGAATATATACATCTTTATTTACAAAACGTTCAATTTCATTTTGAATAAGAGAACTATCTTTTACTATTTCCATCGGAATTCACCTCTTTAAACCATTTTACGCAAAAATAATGTAAATTGCTATCTCTATATTAGAGGACAACGCTCACTTTTCCTAATAATTTGCACTGTGTTTTTTATATTTTTTATATGATATGTAAAAAATACATTTTTTCCTTCACTTTGTTAAATAGTTTTCTTTCTTTTTTGAATTTGCTACAATATATTTTATCCCGTATTATTACAGCGAGATACATTTCGACAATTGAATACATAATTTAAAGAAGGTGACATGATTGGAACAGTCAGCACATGAAGTAGCAAATTGGCAATATTATTTTGCAATTGCCGTATTTTTAATCACGTACGGATTTATTATTTCTGAGAAATTGAATCGTGCTGTAATCGCACTATTCGGTGCTGCTATTATGATTATTTTTGGAGTTGTAGATTTACATACTGCTTTCACATCACATATTCAATGGGAAACGATTACCCTTTTAATTGGGATGATGATTCTCGTACATATTACGAGTCAATCAGGCGTCTTTGAATTTGTGGCCATTAAAGCGGCAAAAGCAGCTGGTGGAAAACCGATTCGCATTTTATTATTACTATCCCTATTAACTGCTGTCGGATCAGCATTTTTGGACAATGTAACGACTGTTTTATTAATCGTTCCTGTTACATTATCCATTACACGTATTTTAAAAGTAAATCCTGTGCCTTATTTGATTTCAGAAGTGCTGTTTTCAAATATAGGCGGAACAGCAACATTAATCGGTGATCCACCTAATATTATGATTGGATCAGCAAACAAGCATTTAGACTTTAACGCCTTTTTACTTAACTTAGCTCCAATCGTAATTATTATTTCTATCGTGACACTTGGCATTATTTACTTCATGTATCGTAACAAACTAAAAACAACACCTGAACAAATCGAAAAACTAATGGCATTAAACGAAAAAGATTACATTAAAGATCAAAGCCTCCTTTTAAAATCTATTTCGATTTTAGGACTAACTATTTTAGGCTTCGTACTTCATTCGATTATTCATGTAGACGCTGCTGTTATCGCGATGACAGGCGCTACACTTCTTATGTTAATCGGCGTGAAAGAACATGATATTGAAGATGTATTTGCCCATGTTGAATGGGTAACCATTTTCTTCTTCGCCGGATTATTTGTTCTCGTTGGCGGGTTAATTGATATCGGACTTATCTCTTCACTTGCAAGAGAAGTAATCGACGTAACAAATGGTGACATCGGATTCGCAGCTATACTTATTTTATGGGTATCTGGCATCGCATCTGCGACAATCGACAACATCCCATTTGTCGCAACGATGATTCCTCTTATTCAAGACTTAGCTACAGGACTCGGACTATCTGTCGATTCTCCGCAAATCGAAGTACTATGGTGGGCGTTATCTCTTGGAGCTTGCTTAGGAGGAAATGGAACACTAATCGGTGCATCTGCAAACGTAGTCGTTGCTGGTATTGCAAAACGTGAAGGACATGGCTTCTCTTATATGGACTTCTTAAAAATTGGTTTACCATTAACTATTGTTGCACTCTTGTTATCACATGCTTATATATATTTACGTTATTTAATGTAAAAGTTGTATTGCATGAAATTATATCGTCAAATACAAAAGGTTTGCAGCATTCGTGCTGCAAACCTTTTTTCATCACCAAAATATACCGATAATTGCTAAACCACCTAAAATCATACCACCAATTTGTCCGACAATTGTTGGTGATAATTGAACACCTTTTCTCACTTCAACAACTGGTCTTTCGTGCCTTAGTTGCTGCACTTCACTTTGAAGTTGGTGCACACTTCCGTGTAACTCTTTAATAAGTTCTTTTAATTCGGCGACCTCTTCATTTACTGGTTTTGCCTTTTCTAAATTCATTTTGCATGACTCCTTATAAATTCAATCAACACACTGTAAATTTTCGCCAATTACCATTATATCTCCTGCATACTACATATATAATTTCGAATGTACTTTCTAACCTTGCAGCTCTATCCATTCATCCCGCAATATCCCCATAATCATACGGTCAAAACACTTCCCATCTCTTTGAACCGCTTCTCTCATACAGCCTTCCATTTGAAAACCCATCTTTTTATACAATGCAATGGCAGGTTTATTATACGAAATAACATCGAGACCGATGCGGTGTAAATTCAATTCATAGAAAGCATATTTTAAGATAAGATAGATCGCTTCTCTTCCATATCCCTTCCCCCTATCATTCGCATCTCCTATACCAATAGCTAATAAACCCGTTCTGTTATTCCACTCTATGCCATGAATTGCAACAAAACCAATTAAGCGATCATCTTGAACTGTCCTTAACATGAAAGAAACACTATTCGATCTTCGTCCCTTTAATAGCCCATCACTCGCTATTTCCTGTAAAGATTCCGGGAATGCTACATCTGTATCAACATTTCTTAAATACTCACTATCTTCCTGCCACATAGCCATTACTTCAGCATCTGCTTCTCTCATAACTGATAATTTAATCGTTTTGTTTTGAAAAAGATTCATTGTCATTTCAAACTCCCCTTTATTAAATAATGGGGATAATTATTCTAGCCTATTTATCCCCTATTTCCATAAACTGCTTTATAAACGGGATACTTACAATAAGTGCTGACATCGGCACATCTCCTCTGCATTAAATTAAATTTATTGTATATTTTTTTATTTATTCTAACAATAAAAAAGACCCTCAAAATTCAGAGGATCTTCCTAACATCGAATCGATATTATTTCGTAAACATTTTCTCCGCTTCATCCATTGCCATTTTGTTACCTAAAGCAGAATAGTCTAGCCATGGTTGGTCATTAATAATGTATATGTGCTTTTCTTTAACAGCTTTTAAGTCTTTCCAAATTGGTGTTTCTTGAAGTTGTTTAAATGCAGCTTTTGCCTTATCGTCTCTATTTACAACAACGAAAATAGCATCTGCATCAAAGTCAGGTAATACTTCTTGTGAAATGACTTCGAAAGGGCGGTTTCCATCAATTTTCTCTACACCATTTGCAGGCTGTAACCCTAAGTCTTGGAATAAAATTGGTCCCATCGGTCTTTTCGTACTAAATACACGCAATTCTTTTGCAGTAACGCGAATTGCCATTACTTTTTCGTTATTACCTAGCTCTTTATCTATTAAACCTTTTACTCGTTTTGATTGCTCTTCGTAATCTTGAATATATTTATCTGCTTCTTTCTCACGGTTTACAAGTTTACCAACTTGTTTTAAATGATCTCTCCACGTACCTTCATCTAAATTGAAAGAATGTGTTTTTGCAATTTTTTCGTATTTCGCTACATCTTTACCAGCATATTTTTCATCAACATAAATGTCAGTTGGCTTTAATTGAAGTAACGCTTCCATATTCGGATCTGTTACAACACCAAGCTTCTTCGTATCTTTCAACTTCTCTTTAGCGTGCGGTAAGAAATCTTTTAAATCTCCACCAATAACAGAACCTACTGGTGTAATTCCTAATGCAAGTAAATCATTCGTTAAATGAATAGACATTGAAGCAATTTTTGGGTCATTACTTTTTTCCGTTTTTTTCGTTGCCTCTTCATTAGCTTTCGTTTGACCACATGCTGCTAATACTAAAATACACATCATGCTAAATAAAATAGTAAGTTTCTTTTTCATATGTTCTCCTCTTTGAAGTATTTATTTTGTTTTTGTAAGTAAATAAAGAAAATACGGTGCTCCTAAAGCTGCCACTACTACACCAGCTGGAATAGAGTTTGGCTCAAATATAGAACGACCTATCGTATCTGCTAGCACTAAAATAATCATTCCGATAATGCCAGCTAAAGGAAGAAAGTGTTGATATGTAGTACCTACTAACTTCCTTGCGATATGCGGAGCAACTAAACCGATAAAACCAATTCCTCCTGCCATCGATACACTTGCGCAAGATAATCCAACCGCTGTAGCTAAAAGTAATAACCGTTCTTTTTGAACAGAAACACCAAGTCCTGCTGCTACACTATCACCTAGTGACAATGCATTTAACGTTTTAGATTTTAGCCATGCATACGGGGTTAGTATGAAAATCCAAGGTAATAATGCAAGGACATGAATCCAATCCCTTCCCCACACGTTACCAACTAACCATCTGGAAGCGAATGTATATGTCTCATCATTTAACTTGAGAGAGAAAAATAACGAAATCGCACTAAATCCAGCTGAAACAGCAATACCAACGAGAATAAGTCTAATGGGAAGTAAACCATTTGACCGATCACTCGCAAGTATAATAATTAAAAATGCAGCTAGTATTCCCCCACCAAATGTAAATAACGGTATTAAAATCGATGCATTCTCATTAAAAGAATGAAAGAAAGTAACAAATATAATTAGCCCGAAAGATGCACCTGAATGCAATCCTAAAATACCAGGGTCTGCAAGTGCGTTACGTGATAATCCTTGTAAAATCGCACCGGAAATCCCAAGGCCAATACCAGCTAACATTGTGATTATAATTCTTGGCATACGATAATCGTATAGCACGGTTGCACTTTCAAAATCACCATAACCGAAAAGCGTTTGAATTACTTTGAGCGGTGCAATACTAAGTGTCCCTGTATTTAAGCTAAGTAAAATAACAGCGATACCAATACAACCGAATATTGTAGTTACAGTAATGGCTCTTTTTTTATCTGTGTTAA
Source organism: Bacillus sp. FSL R9-9497 (assembly GCF_038005805.1). Classification (NCBI taxonomy): domain Bacteria; kingdom Bacillati; phylum Bacillota; class Bacilli; order Caryophanales; family Bacillaceae; genus Bacillus; species Bacillus sp. FSL R9-9497. The sequence continues at coordinate 3,363,927 of NZ_JBBOTY010000001.1, forward strand.
TAAGACCCCTCACTTATAGCTCCCTCCCAACTTTACGTGCTATATAGAGGAAGAACGGAACTCCAACAAGAGCTACCATAATTCCTATCGCAAGTTCTTTAGGAGGGTTTACTGCTCTTGCTCCTAGGTCAGCTAAAACTAATAACATAGCACCTAATAATGCTGACATAGGAATAATGAGTCGATAATTAACACCAACTAATTTTCTAGCAATATGCGGAATAACGAGTCCTACAAATCCGATAGAACCAACAGCTGAAACAGATACACCTGCAAGAATGACTACTATAATCATCCCTAGTATTCTCGTTCGGTTCGTTTTCACTCCTAAATTTGTAGCAACATCATCTCCCATTGATATGAGTGAAATAGATCTCCCTAGCATTGTCGCAAAAATAATCGTTATAAGAATAATAGGGACTAAAAATTTCAAGTGTTCCCACTTAACCCCTGCAACACCACCAGCATACCAAAACGCTAAATCTTGGCTTAAATCATAATAAATCGCAACACCTGAACTTAATGAATGTAAAAGCGCTGCCATAACCGCTCCAGCAATCGTTAACCTCATTGGTGTTAACCCGCCTGATGTTGCTGATCCAATAACAAAAATAAGTACTGTACTTAAAACAGCTCCAATAAAGGAAACAATCATTAAATAGGAATACGGCATATGTGGGAAAAAAGCAAAACTAAGTGCTACTACAAACATCGCACCTGCATTTATTCCGAGTACACCTGCATCAGCTAAAGGATTTCGTGTTACACCTTGCATAACAGCACCAGCAACCGCAAAAGCTGCCCCTACAACTGCTGCACCAATTACTCTCGGGAGCCTTAATTCATAAATAATTTGGTGCTGTGTTAGTTTCGGATTGTAATCCAAAACCGCTGCCCACACCGTTTGTAAATGAATATCTTTTGCACCAAATGAAATGGCTAAAAATATAGATCCAATTAAACATAAAATTGTTAAGCTCATGAAACATATGAACTTAATATGTATCCAGCGGTTATTACCAGCATGTACAGTAGACTTATGTAACATGTTTCATTTCATCCTTTATATTCAGTTGTTTTTTATAATTATTTTTTATTTGTAATTATTATTGATAATAATTATCATTTTCATTTAGATATTATATCGCCACTTTTTTTAAATAGCAAACTATTTTTTAACTTCGCTAAATATTAAAATGTTTATTTCAATTCCCTTCCAAAACTTACAAATACACGCAAAATAGACTACTAGCTTATTTTTAAAAGTGTAGTATACTTAATCATTATTTCGAGTTTTCAAATAAAAATACCGAAGGTGACCCAATGTTATATATAAAACAACTACTACACTTCACTTACGAGCAAGCATTATCTTGCTTATTCCCAGTCGTTATTTTCTTAACACTAGCCCTTTCAAAAATCGTTTCTATCCCAGGGTTATATCACTATGATTTCATACTCATTGCATGTCTTCTTATGCAGTGGATTATGTACAAGACTGGACTTGAGACGAAAGACGAAAGACGAATTAAAAGTAATTACTGTCTTTCACCTCATCGGCCTTTTACTAGAAATATATAAAGTTCATTTTGGTTCATGGAGTTATCCTGAAGAGGCGTATTCAAAGATTTTTGGAGTTCCACTTTACAGCGGCTTTATGTACGCAAGTGTCGCAAGTTACATATGCCAAGCGTGGAGAAGGTTGCATTTAAAAATGCATCATTGGCCGAAAGCTATTTTTGCCGTGCCGTTAGGAGCTATGATTTACTTCAATTTTTTCACACACCACTTTACATACGATTTTAGATGGATATTAACTTTACTACTATTCCTTGTTTTCTCTCGCACATTTGTACAATTTTCATTACAAGGCGTTACATATACAATGCCACTCGTTCTCTCCTTTTTCCTTATCGGATTCTTCATTTGGATTGCAGAGAACATCGCAACATTTTTCAGTGCATGGCAATATCCAAATCAACGGGAAGCATGGAACCTCGTTCACTTAAGCAAAATTAGCCCATGGTTTTTACTCGTTGTTATTAGCATTATGATTGTTACGCAACTCAAACATTTGAAGCAATCAAAAAGATAATGCTAATTATGTAAAAACAGTTAGCCCATCAATCATTAGAGAGTGATGGGCTTTTTTTAGTAATATTTTTTAAAACGTCCTTATCAAAGAATTTATAATTTACAAGAGTATAAGCAGTTGCACATTATGAACTACTACTAGCAGAAGATGTTGCTGCAGATGAAGCGGCAATCGTTGCCATCATGGCTGCCTGTTGTGCTTGTATGAGGACTTCTATCATTGTTTGTAAACCTGTGTTAGTAGCTTTACTTTCCTCACCTTTCTGACTTACGAACAGTTGAATAGCAATAAGAATATTTGTATCTGTATGCCAACGGAACAATTTATCCCCCTGCAATTTTTCAATAAATGCTCTAATAGAATGAATCTCTTTTTCTCCGTCCTCGAGTAACGCTAGTAGCCCGATAGCTGGGTAATGCATCTGTTTTACTTTTACCTTTTCTTGCTTTAACAAATTCCATATATTTGTACATTTTGCAACTAATAGTTCTTCCCTGACATCCTTCTTTAGTGAAAGAATATGACTCAAAAATTGAAGATCATTCCCTTTACGCAAACCAGCTGTCGCTAGTTTCTGATAAAGACGTTCCACTCGGTCCATAAGTGTTTCTACATGCTCTGATTGTCCTGCTAATAAAACTGCGAGCGGATAATCATTTGTACTTGTCAGAAAGAGGTGATCCTTTTTCATGCGTTTATATACTTGCATCGAACGCTGAATGTGCGCGCCATGCTGTTCATTTTCTTCTGTTAAAAGCACAGCTGCTGCGAGATAAGTAAATATACTCCGGCTAAAGCCACCAGTGACCAATTGTTCATATAAATCTAAAAACGTCCGAAAAGCTTCCTTGTAATCTGTAAAGTGAATATCTAATGTTGCGGCCACTACAAAACGATGATAAGACTTTAAGTATGAAAACATCCCTACCTCATTCTTAATATAACTACTAATTTCTAAAAAACGTTCGAGATTAAACAATTTATCACTACCTGCATACATAGCAGCAATCATCATTCCTGTTCGAGAATCACTCGTTTTCCATTTTAGTTCTCCCTTTAACTGTACATATGTATGTTTATATTGCTCTAACTTTTGCTCTAATGTAATCATAGTATTCACCCCTATTTCTAGTTCTTCTCTATCATTATACTTATATTCCATATTTAGGAATACTACAATTAATAATCACAACCTAAAAAATTATAAAATTCTCTAATCCTTCAAGAAGTTATACAAAAAAGGTAGATAATAATTTATCTACCTTTTTTGTATATATTATTTAACATTACAACTGTATTGCTTGTTATATGCAATTAAGACTAAAGAGCTTTAATAATACGTTCCATCGCCTTCATTTGCCCAATATGATCTGCTTCATGATAAAGCATCATACCGTAAAGCTCACCAACAGTTTCCAATCCTAAAAACGGCTCTGGTAGTTTATCTTCAAATGCTTCTGCTGGCATTTCGTTAATACGCTTTGCTTGTTCTTTTAATTGAGTCGTTAACACTTCTAATGATGGTCCTTCTGTTTTCCATTTAGATGGTCTTGATCCATATCCAAACATACCTGGATATTCAGTTGGTAATTGTTTGAATTCTTTTCCAAACATGAAAACTTCTGCTGCTGTTAACACGTGACCAATATGCCAACGAATTGTATTGTTAAAACCCTCTGGCTGCATATCTGCAATTTTATCATCTAGCGTCTCCATAAATTTAAGTAATGCCCCGCGCGTTATTTCAAATTGTTTTAAGCCAACTAGTCTATTCACTTTATCGTTCTCCTTCTTGATGTACAATTTATTATGAACTAAGAATGTTCAATTCATTAAAGTTTTACCTTGTTTAATCTATCAGAAATAAATAAGAAATACATCTAATATGCTTATTAAAAATAATAAAAAGGTTCCCTCCTCGTAAATATAGAATTACTTACTATGTAAATAAAAGAGGAGTGTACTTACATGTTACATATTTTAAAACAACAATATAATCTTATTAGCTCTACAAGAGAAACTCTATTTTCATTTTTGGAAGAAATCCCACTAGAAAAATTACATAGCACTGTTCCGAATTTCGGGAGCGGTAGCATTATAAAGACACATATTCATGTAGCCGATTGCTATCGATACTGGCTTGGATCATTTGCATTCAAGCAAAAACGAGCAAATTTTTCATTCGCTAATGATGATGAAATTGAGCATGCAGATGTTGAGAAAGTCCGTGATAGATTTAAGTTAGTAGATGAGACTGTACAACGTTTTTTAGATGAATACAATGACCGTTGGCTCGAAAATATAGCAAATGAAGTAAAGTGGCAAAAAGAGCTTTGGAGTACAACTCCGCTATGGCTTTTAACTCATACGGAGACTCATGAGTTTCACCATAAAGGACAAATTGTATCAATGGCTAGGCACCTTGGATATACTCCTCCTGATACAGACCTTAGTTAATTCAATGGTCCATGATTACTAAAAAAATTAGACTGAATGCAAATCGAGCATGTTTTGAAATCCAATCAAAACATGCTCTTAAAATATTCTATCTTACATTCTCCATTTCCTCATCAATACCAAATAGTCTCCGCATAATTATATGCATCACTATTCGGAATTGCATGTTTCCCCTGCGCTTGTGCTTTTCTTGGATCTAAATCATATACCATTGGTGTATAGCATGATGTTTGCCCTTTATTTACAACACCATTTCCTCCAGCACTTCCGCAAGTGTATGCCTTTCCATCTGTTTTTCTAACAATCCTTGCATCAGCTTCATTATTATAAACTGCCAGGCGAGTTACAGTAACTTTTGCCCATGCTGTCTTACACGTCGTGCTAAATTTTAATTCCACATAAGAGTTTGAATCAATCCACTTCTTTTCTTTCGTTACTGCGGATTGATTACAGCTATTATAATAAGGACTTTTTCCATCATATGAATGGTCTTCCGCGTATGCTTTATCATTATTGGTCGTACTAAACACACTAGTTACGATGAGCAATGCCAGACAAAGACATGCGCTTACCTTTTTAAAAAGCTTCATAGAATTCCACTCCTTTATTAATAACGTGCTGTTTTCCCGTAACCATTATTAATCGTCACCGCTTCGGCATCAGCTGTATAACCAAAATCAGCAGTTAAATCAAACACCATTCCTGTATACGTACTCGTTTGTCCTGTTTTAATTGCTCCATTGCCACTATTAGAGTCTACTGATTTTTGGAATACACCATTTTTATATTTATTAATAACAGCGTAAGCATATACCCCTCCAGAAACAGAAGGAGCTGGTTGATCTAAAACAAGCTTAGACCATGCTGCATGACATTTATTACTGTAACGTAAATACACTGTCCCTACTTTTTTACTACCCTCATAAACTGCTGTAGACTTTGCATTAAATCCATCTGCATCACACGTTGTACTTCCCCCGTATACTTTCGTTGTTGCTGGATTTTTCCCGTCATAATAACTACTTAAATCAGTAGCTGCAAATGTACTTCCTTGAAAACTAAATAATACACCTATACTTGCCGCACTTAACACGCATACTTTCATTAACTTTTTAAACATTTTAAATTCCCCCTCAAAATGATTATGTATACTAAACACAACCTATACTGCTGTGTCAGCCCTCCTTCCATGCTTCCTAGAGGCATCTTACAGAAACGAATTAACGTTGTAAATTCCCTTATGATTATTGGAATATACGAAGAACTTTACTTATCCTTGTAAGAAAAAAAGTTGAGAAATACACATTTTATAGCATCCTTTATTTAAAACATAAAAGAACCGATACTTGTTACATGCAAGCATCGGTTCTTTATACAAAATTGCCATTTTTTCTTTTATATAAAATAAATATTTCTCCACTTAATCCGTTGTAAAAAACTCCCTCGTTACATCAATAAATTGCTGCAGTGGCGCTGTCATCCATTTATCTTTATGCCAAGCAATTTGTGTATAAATCGGTGAGATTGCACTTTCTACATGTAACTCTTCTATCGTCCCTTCTCGTATATCTTTTTCTACTACTATCGCTGGTAAAACAGCTATTCCTAAATCTGCAATAACACATTGTTTAATTGCCTCTACACTAACGAACTCAATTTTATTTGCTGGATACACATCTTCTGTACGAAGTAGCTCTTCAAATAAAGTCCGGTACGAGCACCCTAGCTCTGTTAGCAACAACGTCTCACTTTCTAAATCTTTTGTAGAAATGGAAGCTTTCTCGAGTAAATGATGCCCTGAAGCAGCTACTATTTTTAATTCTTCTTTCATAAGCGGCTCCACATGTAAAGTATCTTCTGTTTTACATTCGTCCAAAATAAATGCAAGATCGACTTTTCCCTCCATCAATTGTTCCTTCGCATCTTTATTGGAATGCGCTGGTTTAAATATAAGCTTTATTTGAGGAAATTGTGCTTTAAACCTCTTTAATATAGAAGGAAGTCTATATGTACATTGACTCTCTTGCGCACCGATTATTAACGTACCTGCTATTTCTTCATCATCTTTCACAGCCATTTTTGCTTCGTTGCTGAGCGCAATCATCTTGTCGGCATATAGTTGAAACTTCCTACCTGCTTCAGTTAAGAAAAGGCGTTTTCCTAATCTTTCAAATAACGGCGTACCTAACTCAGCTTCTAACGTTTTAATTTGCGCTGTCACACTCGATTGAGCAAAGTTTAATTTCTTCGCAGTTTGTGTAAAATTCAAAGTATCCGCCGCTACTTTAAATGTAATTAATTGTTTTATCTCCATTTATCGTCCCTCTTTTCAATCGATATTCCCGATTGATTTCATCGAAATAATCCTCTTTGTCTATTGATATTTGTATTGTATGATAAAGAGCATCTACAAACAATAAAAATGGAGGTATTCCATATGAAAGCACTTTGTTTCGAACAGTTCGGAAATCCGGATGTACTACAATATAAAGAACTAAATGATCCAATCATAAATCCAAATGAAATTATTGTCCGCACGAAAGCAATCGGTTTAAATTTCGCCGACATTTATAGACGCCGCGGTGATTATCATCTCGCTGGTACCCCGCCTTTTATATTAGGTTATGAAGGGGCTGGCATTGTTGAAAAAGTAGGAGCTGACGTTACGAATATTAATCCTGGAGATCGTATTGCATTTGCTGATGTCCCATTTGCAAATGCAGAGCTAGTTGCTGTTCCGTCTGAGAAAGCAATTAAGCTTTTAGATTCTATCTCTTTTGAAACAGCCGCTTCTGTCTTATTGCAAGGTCTAACCGCACATTATTTAACGAAAGATAGCTATGAGATAAAACAAGGTGATATAGCTTTAGTACACGCTGCAGCTGGTGGTGTTGGGCAACTTCTTATTCAAATAATTAAACTACTAGGCGGAAAAGTAATCGGCCTAACGTCATCAAAAGAAAAAGCAAAGATAGCTACATTAGCTGGTGCTGATCACGTTTTTTTATATACGGAAGCATGGCATACAAAAGTAGTTGAAATAACAAATGGTGATGGAGTAAATGTTGTATATGAATCAGTAGGTTCTACATTAGAGGAGAGTTTTAATGCTACTAAAACTGGCGGTACTGTCGTATTTTACGGAATGGCCGGCGGTAATCCTGCGCCAGTTGATCCACGTATGCTTATGGATACTTCGAAAACTTTAACTGGCGGAGACCTTTGGAACGTGCTTACATCTTATGAAGAGAGAATAGAACGCTCCTCTCAATTATTCGAATGGATTGCGACCGAAAAATTAAAGATCGCAAGTTCTACTACATTCTCTTTACAAGATGGTGCCCGTGCTCATGAATTATTAGAGAGCCGAAAAAGCACAGGGAAGATTTTATTGATCCCATAATCGTTCCAATAAAAAAGGAAGCTAGAATGTATTTCTTTGCTTCCTTTTTTAACGTTATTTATGTTCAATTGTAAAGTGATAATAAAGTTATTTAATTCTGATCTAAAAATATAAGAGCCTGGCTACAAATCATATTGTAGTAAAGCTCTTTAAAGTTGTTTAATTTCTAACCATTTAAATGTGCTTGTAGACAAAAATTAATAATAAAGTTGTTTAAATCTTGTTCAACTAAAGCACCCGTTAGTTCAATAAGAAAAAATTATCTATTATTATTAAAGTGGCCCCCCTTCAAAACCAATAGGCCATCCATCGTTTTTAAATTTTACTTTATACTGAAACTCAAAGTGACCATCATAAATAAAAGCTAAACTAAACCCAGAAAATATATAATCGTCAAAATTAACCATCTTTCCAAAAAATATTGTGGATAGATAGTAGTTCTTCATTTCTTGATTAGGGAAGAATTTCTGTAAATATTTTAATGCACAGCTTATATGTAGATGGAGTTCATCGAATGTTTTTTCTGCCATTTCGATAATCTCCATATCGGGATTTTCATTATTCCCCTGAATAATAATCTCCACATCTTCCCATTCTCCGATATTAATACTATAAAACCACCGTTTTTGAATGAGATACTTCTCTTTTTCGTATACAGGGGGATTAACTAGTTTTAATTTTTTTACCTCATCTTTAGTTAACGGTTTATCAAGAATAAGCTTTTTATGCAAAATTTCTTTGATATTAGAGACAATATATTTAGATTTGTTTAATTCTAAAGAGTCCATTTTCCACCTCATAAACTATAAAATAAAGTAAATTCCCCCTTAAGTATATCATCATCCTTATTCAACTATCCTGCACCGTTAATTCAATAAGAATTAAACAACTTTATTATTTTCAAAGGACTTTATTGTAAATTAAACAACTTTATTATCTCTTAACATCAATCTCGCTTCTTTTCAATAACCCTGTTATTTATATTTTTTCTCTACGCTTCTCTTTCTAGGCCCCTCATTTTTAAGTTTATATAATAAATGAATCTAAATATTAAAGGAAAGAACAAACCTCCTGATATCAACGATCCAATAAATACAGTATCAATAAAAGAAAGAATCCCAAATAATAGCATTCCAAAAAAATAAAATACAACTGCACTCCAATAAATAAAACGTGGAAACTTAGTTTGGAACGAATCACCTTTTTCACACGGTTTCCCAAATAACAAATGAACGAATTTAATCAACATAATCACTTCTCCATATAATTGTTAATATTCTTTTCTTCTTAGAATTGAACATAAATCACATACCATGTACCACCCATATTCACACATTCCTTACTTTGTTTTATCCCACTTTAATGGGCAGTAAGACCCCCACCTCAAAATGCAGCGAAAGCAAAGAAGTTAGGTGGGGGTCGGGCTGCCCATTAAAGTCCGATTGGTGAGGGCTGATAATCAGTGGGGGATGAAGAAAACCCCACTGATTAAAGTTTCACTTTATTTCTCGTATACTTACTTTAGATTCCGAGATGAAATGTAAGGCTAATGTCCCTCCAATACACTGCAAACTAATTTGTTGTTCCTACTCTCTAATTATACCATTACAATAATTTTCATAGTTCATTTTTAACGGAATATTCCGATTCGAATTAATAAATGATATATAAAAAAATAAAAAGGAAGCTAGAGTTCTCTACCTTCCTTTTCTTATTTTTATATTTCCACACTTTCTTTCCCTTTTGCAACGTAACTCATATCTCCAACAGACTCGACTGTGTATGTTCCATCTTGATATACAATCTTCGTCACGCTAGCATTTTCCACTCCAAGTTTTGTTTTGCTACTGTCTAACATTTCTATTAAGGTAGTAATCAAAAGCCCATGAACGACAACTAAAACGTTACCGCCACCATTTGCAGCAGATTCTTCACTAATTTTATCTATCTCTGTTTTTATACGAGTAGAAAACAATTCCCAATCTTCCGCCTGTTTTGTCGGATCTGCTACTCTAATAAGATTAATCACTTCTTGAATAGAAAGCTTCAAGAGTTCTTCTGGTGATGCAACGCCTGCAGCTTTTCCAACCACATCCCACATATTCTCAAGTTTTTCACCTTCAAAAATACCGAAATTTAATTCTCGCAAATCTTTTCTTTGCTCAAGTTTTACTTTTGATTGCTCACTATATTTTAATACTAAATTAGCAGTTTCAATTGCGCGGCCGCTATCACTACTATATGCGTTCATAAAATGAATATCTTTTAATCCTGTTCCTAAATTTGTGGCAACTTCAACACCTTTTTCTACTAAAGGAGAATCTGCCCAACCTTGCGCGCGATGATTCGTATTTAATATTGTTTTACCGTGTCTTGTAACATATAACGTCACTACATTCTCATTGCTATCTGTTTCTCGCTTATTCATTTCATTCTCTCCCTTTACGTTTCTATATCAATTTTACCACCTCAATTATTCATTGAGCAAAATATACGTCAGTAGATCCGCTTAATAAAAAAAGCTATCTTTCTGTATATCCATACAAAAAGATAGCATCTTTTATGATTACATTTCTTAACCGGTACTCCTACTCAGCAAAAGCACTCGAATATTGTACAATTCCTTCTACACCTCGAAGAGCATTTTCTGTTAATTCCTTTATCATAAATACCTCTTCAGGCACTTCAAACGGTGCTTTTACATTCCACTCACTTGCTTTCTTAAAACCAAATTTCGGGTAGTACTCTGGATGTCCTAATACTACAACTGATCCGTATCCAAGTTCTTTCGCTTTTTCTAAAGCAGCCGTGATCAGTTTTCCACCAATTCCTTTCTTCTGATGACCCCTAGCAACTGAAACTGGTGCAAGTGCTAACGATTCTACAGAAGTTCCACCTTGTTCTATTGTAATTTTCGATAACATAATGTGACCAACTATATCTTCATCTACCGCAACAATTGATAACTCCGGAACAAATGCTTCACATTCTCTAATACGTTTTACAAGTTCATGTTCTGTTTTATCACTAAATTCTTCAAGTGAAAATACTTCTTTTACGACTTCTTCTGTTTTTCTATAATCATTTTTTTGTTCTTGTCTAATCGTTACCATTTTAACTTATCCTCTATTCTTTCTTATTTCTTTTTGAATTTTACGCAGTGCTTTTTTCGATCCGCGCTCAATATCATGTTGCATTTTTCTCTCTTTATAATCGACAAATAGTGTATTTAAATCGTATCCCTCTGGGTATAATTCCTTCGCTGCTACCTCTAAATTCATACGTTTTACATTTACTTCAACGAATTCACCGTTATAATATACAACAACGTTATAAAAATTATCTTTTTCCTTATAGATGATACCAAAATCATCATAATCTAATAAATTCACACGATCGCCGATTTTGTACTCATAATGAAATTCTCTTTTTTCTTGTACAAATTTCGGTTTTCTAATTTTACTTTCATTCACTTTTTCTAAGGCGTACTCTTTATTTCCCATGTACTCTTTCGCTCTTTTCAGCACATGTTCTTTTACGCTCATTTTATTCGCAATCCAAAGTGCATTACTTTCTCCTGATTTTCCGATAACTAATTTATAAAGCGGCTCTAGCGTTTCACTATTAAACTGCATCGCTGCATTCATAAAGTCATCGTGCATTTCTGAGAATCGTTTAATTTCTCCGTAATGCGTACTCGCAACGGTAATACATCCCGCAAGGTACAACTCTTCTAAAATAGAAATTGCAAGTGCTGCTCCTTCATTCGGTTCAGTCCCGCTTCCTATTTCATCAAATAATAACAACGTATTATTATTTGACATCCTCATAATCTCAGAAAGATTTTTCATATGAGATGAAAATGTACTTAGTGCATTTTCGATACTTTGATTATCACCAATATCTACAAATACATTTTCAAAAATAGCGATTTCTGTACCTTTATCTCCTGCAATATGAAGACCTGACATTGTAGCTAATGTTAACAATCCAATCGTTTTTAACACAATTGTCTTTCCGCCCGCATTCGGCCCTGTAATAATTAAACTACGATACTCTTGACCAATTTCAAAATTTAAGGGTACAACTTGCCCTGTTAAAAGCGGATGCTTACAATTCACTAAATGAATGTAGCCATGATCATTTAACTTCGGCTCTATTCCATCAATTGATTTACTAAACTTCGCTTTTGCAAATACCATATCATACTGACTAATTAGCTCCATGTTAATCTTTATACTATAAATGTTTTCTAACACCATTCCTGATAAAGTCGCTAAAATTTGATATTCTTCAACCGCTTCTTCTGCTTTCAAACCCGCTAGTTCCGCATTCAATTTCGTAACCGTATGCGGTTCTATAAATACAGTAGAACCTTTTGCCGAGGCTTCAATAATACTTCCAGCAACTTGGTTTTTATAGGAAGATTTAATTGGAATCGTATAACGGTCATCCTTTTTACTAATAAAGAATTCCTGAATGAATTTCTTATTTGCACTACTATTTAAAAACTTCGTTAAACGTTCTTTTATTTTCCCATCTACAGAATCGATATTATTTCGAATTCGTTTTAACTCTTTACTTGCAGCTGCATCAATACTATTTCCTTTAATTGAAAAGTTAATTTCCTCTTCAATACTTTTATATTCAGTCATTGAATTTGCATAAGAAGCTAATACTGGTGCAAAAAATTCTTTATCTAACATAAACTTTTTAATCTTTCTACATCCGCGTAAAAAGTCTGAAACACTGACTAATTCTTCTGGATCTAAAATCATCCCTTTTTCTAATTTTTGAATTGTACTAGCAATATTAGAAATGCCGAAGAAAGGAACATGCCCTTCTGCATCTAATATAGCTCGTGCTTCTGTCGTTTCATTCAACCGATTTCTCACTACTTTTATACTCGTACTCGGCTCTAATTTGTTTAATAATTCCTTACCTAATCCACTTACACAATAAGATTTCACTATATCCTTTAATTCGTTATATTGTAGCTTTTCAAAAGTCATCGTATTCATTTTGTTTCTCCTCACTATGATTGATTTTTATCATAAATGAAGATACCTACTCATTAGATTCCAATGAGTCATATATAAAATCCCATAATTATACAATAAAAACATATACAAAAAAGCTGCGGGGATACCGCAGCTTTTACATTTACAAGGCATTTGTAATAACATATGAGGAAATAAGCCATAAAAAAATAGATGGCAGTCCCTTATTACACGCTTTATAAAGTATTGTAGGTATCTTCATAGGTTTTGAAATAAATGCATGACAAAATTAGGGGTATGATGTACATAAAAATCCCCTGGTCTTATCCGATTTATTTCATTAAATTTTTCCTATTTAGTACCTACCGCACTCACAAAAAGCACCTCTCATTAATTTATATTATAGTCATTGAAATCTAATTTATTGAAATCATCATACTATATGTTACGTGAGAAGTAAAGGTGTCATACTTTTATAACTATACAGAATGTAAAAAGGAAGAGGAAAACTTATATTTCAGTCTACCTCTTCTTTTTCATCACCAAATTACTGCTGAACATATATGGAAACTGATCCTCCACTTACTTGGAACTGCCCCCATCCGTCCTTATTAATTGTTACAGTATTTGTTTGATTACCCGTAATATCGTACCATACTTCCCCTGCGTTATTCTTTCCAACATCCATCCACTTTGCCCCTCCTGGTCCATCAGAGATTAATGTTGCTAAACCAGAATTAGCATGTACACTATCACCTTCTCTTGTCCAGCCAATCACATCTGGATGATCAAAATAATCACGCTGCGTACCATATGCAAAGTTTTTTCGTGCCGTCAAAATCGGATCAATTTTGTCCTTTAACGCTGGAATTTCATAGTTACTATTTCCTTTTGTACCATAGTAATCACCATAGAAAACAGAAGGATACCCCTCTGCACGCGTTAAAATAAATGCATATGCCAGCGGCTTGAACCAAGGGCTCACTACAGATTCCAATGACTGACCAGGCTGTGAATCATGATTTTCAACTAGAGTAACCGCAAGTGTAGGATGATTCGCAACTACCGTTCCTTTTAAAATATTTCTCATATCATAATTTCCATTTCCTGTTGAAGCATAATGAAAATTATAATGAAGTGGTGCATCGAACACAGATTGATTATAATTAACCTTCGCTAAATAATTATTTAAAGTCTGGATATCATTTTGCCAATATTCAGCTACTGTAAACATTTCTTTCCCTGTTTGCTGTCTAACGTGATTTACCCAATCGAGCAAATATTCATGATCAATATGTTTAACAGCATCTAAACGAAAACCATCTAAATTTAATTCATTCGCATACCACGTTCCCCATTTTTTCATTTCATTCGCAACATCTGGATGACCAAAATCAAGATCCGCATACATCAAATAATCATAATTCCCATTCTCGCTAGACACTTCCCAGTCCCATGCTTTACCTATGCCCCTAAATTTATAAATTCGGTTTAATTTCCTTCTTTCATCCCAATCCGTTCCGTCAAAATGATACCATTTCCATTTGAAATTAGAATAAGAATCTCCACGCCCTGGAAAGTTAAATCCCGTCCACGCACTAATTTCATAATCACCTGATACTTCAATATTCCGATTGCTCGGGTCTACCTCAACTGCTGTAACAGTTTCTGTATAATCAGCCCCACCTTTATGATTCATAACTACATCACCGTATACATCGATGTTTTTCTTATGTAAAGCGTCAATTGCAAATTTCAATTGTGCTTTCGTCCCATATTTCGTCCGCACTGTGCCCTTTTGATTGAATTCCCCCAGATCATATAAATCATATGCTCCATATCCTACGTCATTTTGCGTAGTTCCTTTATATGCAGGTGGTATCCAAACAGATGTAATTCCTTTTTCCGCTAAATTTTCAGCATCAGTACGCAAACGATTCCAATGATTCCCATCATTCGGAGCATACCACTCAAAATACTGCATTAACGTTCCATTGTTAACTGTGTCTGCATATGCTTTACTCCCCTCATATATACTAGATAAAAACATAAAAACTGACAATCCGACTATTGTTATTCTTTTAAACATCTGTACACCATCCCCTTCCAAGAAAGCGTTTGCATAGTTTATCAGAATTATTATAATATTCGTCCCACCGTTAGTAAAGTAGCAATCTCTCACTCTCCCATATTATTTTTAGTCTAATTTCAAATATTCAACGTAGTTTTAATTTCACATCCTATTCAAGATTGTTTACAATTTACCTATAAAAGCATAACGGAGGGGTTTCGATGACAGACTTTCAAAAACAATTTTTCGCACGATTACATATAGAAGAAAAAGACACAGTTTCATTTGAAGATTTATCTAACATTATGTACGCAATGGCACAAACTGTTCCTTTTGAAAACTTAAATATTCTCGAAAAGAATTTTAAAGAAATATCAAAAGAAAATTTGAAAGAGAAAATTTTAGTAAATAACCGTGGCGGTCTTTGTTATGAACTCAATCCTACTATGTATTACTTCCTGAAAGATTCTGGATTCGATGTTCATCTCGTTTCAGGAACAGTTTATAACGCTGCAAACTCCATATGGGCTGTTGATTCTGGCCATATCGCAATCGTTTTAACACATCATAATGAACTTTATTTAATTGAAGTAGGATTCGGATCATACTTACCTCTTGCCCCTGTCCCTTTCTCAGGTGAAGTCATTCACTCTGTTACAGGAGATTATCGTATTCGTAAAGAAATGACCGAAAAGGGAAACTACATTTTAGAGATGCGGAAAAACAATGAGTTCTTGGATCAATCTTCTGCTGATGATTGGACGTTAGGCTATGCATTTTATATAGAAGAAGTGGATGAAGAAAAAGCAAATACAGCACAAAAAATTATCGTTGAACATGAAGGATCACCCTTTAATAAAGTACCTCTTATTGTAAAACTAACTGAAGATGGGCATGCCTCTTTAACGAAAGATAGCCTTACAGTAGCGAAAAATGGTAAAAAAACGAAAGAAACCGTTACAAACATGCAATATACAAACCTTTTACATTCAAAATTCGGAATTACACTCTAAGTAAGTAAGCCTTGTTATTTTAGCAGGGCTTTTCAATTTTCAGCAGGGATTTTTTGCAATTTGTTGTATTTCATAGTTATATAGAAATATAACTACATGTTTAGAAAGGAAATGATTATGACAGAACTTAAAGATCGATTACAAGTAGCTGATATAGAAAAATGGGATTTAACAGACATTTACCATACAATTGAAGATTGGGAAAGTGATTTTCATAAAATTGAAGTATTAACGAAGGAATTACACGAGTTTAATGGAAATATTCACGACGGCAATAGTTTATTAGCTTATTTAACGAAGAGTGAAGAAATTTCTAGCATAATATCTTTAATGTTCGCTTATGCACGATTACAATCTGACCTTGATACACGCGATACTGACGCGCAATCTCTTGTCGATAAAGTATCACAATTACACGTGAAAGTAAGTGCAGCGAAATCTTTCTTTTCCCCCTTCTTACTTAGCATAGACGAAAACACATTACATTCTTACATAGAAGAAACAGAAGGCTTACAATATTATAAAGAAGACTTATTTGAATTATACCGTTATAAAAAACACGTATTAAATAAGGACCAAGAAGAAATTTTATCACAAATGGGTGAAGCTCTTTCTTCTCCACAGCACACATTTGGTATGTTAAATAATGCAGATATATTATTTGGTGAAGTGACGACTGACGATGGAGAAAAAGTGAACTTAACACGCGGAATGTATGCAAAGTTAATAGAAGATACGAATCGTGAAAAGCGTAAAGAAGCTTATAAAGCATATTACAAACCATATGTTCAGTTAAAGAATTCCATCGCATCTACTTTATCCGCTGCTATTAAAAATAATGTTACTGTTTCGAAATTAAGAAACTATCCATCAGCGCTAGAGAAATCATTATTTGGCGATATGGTTCCAAAAGAAGTATATGAAAACCTAATTGATACAACGAAAAAAAACATTCAAACATTACATACATACAATGAAATTCGAAAAGAAAAATTAAACGTAGATGAACTAAGACAATACGACTTAGGCGTCGATTTAGTAGAAGGTGCAAAACAAGACATCCCATATAGTGAAGCATTTGACATTATGATTGCATCACTAGCTCCTTTAGGAGAAGAATATATTGAGACATTAAAAAGTTTTAAAGATAAAAGATATATAGACGTAAGAGAAACACCAGGGAAACGTTCTGGTGCTTATAACTTTGGTGTATACGGCGTTCATCCTTTCATTCTTTTAAATCATCACGATGATTTAAACAGCCTGTTCACTCTTACTCATGAATGCGGTCACGGTATGCATACGCACTATTCACATGGATACCAACCAAGAATTTCTGCACATTATTCTATCTTTGTCGCAGAAGTCGCTTCTACAGTAAATGAAGTGTTATTAATTCACTATTTATTAAAAGAAGCAAAAGATACGAACGTGCGTAACCATTTAGTTAACCATTTTATTGAGAAATTTAAAGGTACTTTCTTTACACAAATTATGTTTGCAGAATTTGAAAAAATCACACATGAAATGGCTGAACAAGGTAAACCATTACATGCACAAGTCTTCAGTGAAATTTATGAAAAGCTATTTAAAGAATATAACGGTGATTCACTTGTATTTGATGAAGAAGTAAAATACGGATGGGCTAGAATCCCTCATTTCTATCGCCCGTTTTACGTATACAAATATGCAACTGGATTCGCATCTGCCATTCAAATCGCTGATAAACTATTAAGCCGTGATCCGGATGCTCAGAAAAATTATATTGAATTCCTTAAAGGCGGAAGTTCAGACTACCCATTAAACTTATTGAAAAAAGCTGGCGTCGATTTAACAACGCCAGAACCGATTGAAAGTGCATTAAAACAATTCACTCAACTTGTTGAGGAGTTTTCAACATTATAAAAAGCATGCAGAGTATATACTCTGCATGCTTTTTATTTGAATTACTCTATTCTATATGCTGCTGCGTCACACAATGAATCATACCACCGTATGCATACAATTCGTTAACATATATACCGACAATTCTTCTCCCTGGAAATTGACCTTCAATGATTTGAAGCCCTAATTTATCATGTTCATCACCGTATATAGGTACCAATACAACTTCATTACCAATGTAAAAATTTAAGTACGATCCTTTACAATCTGCTTCTTTTACCACTTTTCTTGTTACTGGTACTGGAATGAGCTGAAATGGCTTTCCATCTATATTTTTCGCTTGCCGTAATTCTTGATAATGCTTTTCATACGCCTCCAAAAGGTATGGCTCTCCTTCATCGAAAGGATCATATTCATACAGTATCGTATTTTCATTTACAAACCGTGCCGCGCCATCAATATGATAATCCGTATCTTCATCATAATTATCTTCTCCGCGTATACCAGTTATCCATATAAAATTTGTTACTCCTAAATATTTCGTTAACTCCATTTCAATTTCTTTCTGACTTAGTGTGGGATTTCGATTTTCATTTATAATAGACGTTTTCGCCGCCATTAAGGTCCCGTTTCCGTTTATCTCAATTCCCCCACCCTCTAGACAGACACTAGATTCAACTTTTGGAATACGATACATTTCACTTATTTTATTCGGAATATTAGCGTCTTTTTGGTACGGATATTTATTTCCCCAACCATTAAATATCCAGTGCGTTAGGCAGCGATTCCCTTCCTTATCCGTTACAAAGATTGGTCCGTTATCTCGTATCCAAATATCATCAGTTTCTTGAATTAAGAAATCAATTTTATCCATATTTACATTAGCTTCAATTAACTTCGATTGGACATGTATTTTCTCTTCTTCATCACATACAACAATATGGACATTTTCTCCATAGTGAAGCTCCTTTGCCATCGATATCCAAATATCATCTAACTTAGCTCTGTAGCCTTCACCTCTATGTGCTTTATCATGTGGCCATTGGAGCCATGTACCTTCATGTTTCTCCCATTCCGCAGGCATATAAAACAAACTATTCTCTATATTTCTCATACGTGTTCACCCCTTATATGAATGTACGTACAGTCTATACTTTGACATCGTGTTAAGGTCAACAGGAATATCTTCATTTACTTGTAGCAACTTTATAAGGTGATTCTTTACTTCTCCTTTTTATTATGATAAATTGCTTTCATACATAGAATAAGGATTGACATAATGTTAATGTCAATCCTTATTCTCATTCTATTTTCGTAACTAAAAAACAAATTTGTGTCACATACTCTTCTGCTAAACAATCACATTCAGGTCCCTTTATATAAACTTCATATGGCGAATTAATTATTACATACCCATTTCTTTCAATCCATTCTTCTAACGCTATATAAGCGTAACCTATATAGTCGTAACTTCCATAATGCATAGTAGTAACGATATGATGTGGACTTAGTTGTTTCATTTCATACTCTTGTGCTACGTCTTCATCATTCCCCTGCATAACCGGAATTCTTAACTCAATATCACTGTTACTTGGAATATATTCTTCATCATAAAAGACTGCAGATGGAGAACCAGCTATTTGAAAGTTATTTTTTTGTACCTCTTCATATAAGTCATAAAAATAATCATCCATATCATCTATATCTATTTTTACTCTTTGAGTAATTAACGTTACTTCGTTCCTCATTCCCATTAATATATCGTAACTTCTATGGCGAGCAATATTTAGACTACTATTCACCATTACCATTTCATTCATTTCTGAAATAACCTGTAAGTTTTGCTTCACTTCCTGAGACAACTCGATAATTTGTGATTGTATATGCTGAACAAACGAATCTTGATCCGATGACTGCAAAACAATTTTAATTTTTGGAAGAGGAAATTTATACTCCCTTAGCTTTTTTATTTTCAATGCTACTTCCAGCTGCTCTTGTTCATAATACCTATACCCATTAACCGGATTCACATATGCCGGTTTTAATATCTCCTCTTTGTCATAATGTCTTAACATCCGCGTACTCATTTTACAAATCCGAGAAAACTCAGCGATGGTATACATATCAATACTCCTTGAATATATTTTCTTTTCATTACTTATTTATTAAAACCAATCAAAAATCTTCTTCATTGAAAAATTTTCATTCTGATTTTTCAATCTTCTCATTTTCGAAGGTAACAAATGACTTGGACAATACCACGTTAAACAATTCATCGCGCCTCCCATTGTTGATATTTCTCCTACATGAATTTGAATAACTTGTTTCTCCGTATACTGTTGAATATATCGTAAAACTTCCTCATCTTTAGCTAGCCCAAACTTAGGAACATAAAGAGCATCACATGATTCTAACATATTTATATACAACCCTTTTGCCGATGCTATCTCTTGATCATATTGTCCTTTCTCTGTATATGATGAAGGAACAACTATAAATTCAGCTTCTGGCATTTGTTCTTTAATAATCTCTTGAACACTATATCTAAATTCATGATCTCCTAAAAAATCACTAATAAACATTGTATGTTCATCAATAAATTTAACCATTCCGTCTGCGTGTGCTAGTACATCCCCTTCCTCAGCAGGAATAATAATAACTCGGCTCACATCTAAATCCCATTCTAACTGCTCAATAATTTCCTCTTCTATCCAATCATCGTTATCATCAAATATGCGTTCTGTTAATATTACAGTATCTTTTTTATTCCAAATAAGATTACCACCATCTAATATTAATGGGGATTTTACATATTCAAAGTCATTCTTTTTCAACCATTTATTAAATTGTTGATCTAAATATCGCCCTTGATCATTTGGCAAATAATTTGGTCGATATTTAAATTTAACTAGATGATTTGTGACAACCGGTGCAACATCTCTTAGCCAAATATCATCATACTCAAAACAGCTCGTATGAAAGTCTTGTTCTTCAACAGATAAAGATATAAGTTGATCCGCAATTGATTTCTTTTCATTTAAACATTCATTAAAGTAAATCAAGTCTTCATAAAATGGTTGATAATATTCATTTAATTCGTCTGGTATTGCAGTAAAAATAATGCCATTATGTTTTTGTTCCATATTATTTACCTCGCTTTTTAATAGTAGTTACATAACTGATTTTACAAAGCCAACTATTCCTAAATTTATGTCTTTTTTCGTTACAACTCATGCAACATGTACATTTTATGAATGGATTATAGCATGGAGAAATATTATATATTTATATAAAAAATATAAGGCTGACGTTAAGCCTTATATTGACTCTTGACAAGTTTTTTAAATACCATATTTTAAAACAACAATAAATGATTAAATGATAACTCGATTCATTACCATCCAATTTCAGTTCTTGTATAAACTGAATGACTTCTTTCATAAGAAACACACTTAGAATAACCCCTAAGCAAATTAAAGCTAGATTTAAAATGTACTGTAAAACGATAGGGAAATACGAAAACACTATTTTAAAATTCTTTAACACAAACATTTTTCTCCTTTACCATATAAAACGAAAAGCGAATATACACTATAATCAATTTATCATTATATTAAATTTTATTATTATAAATAATAAGGAACGACAAAATAGGTAATAAGATTCCACCTATTTTGTCTATATAGCAGAACAACGAAATTACAATCAATTACTTCAATGCAATGGGTTGTTGTTGTGTCACACAATGAATCATACCGCCGTTTTTATACAACTCTCTCACATCAATACCGACTACTTTATGACCTGGGTATAACTTCTGAATCGTATCGTTTGCGATTTTATCATTCGGATCATTATAATTAGGCACTAATACAACTGTATTTCCGATATAATAATTGATATATGCCCCCTTATAATCGAGAGTTTTTCCATTTTCTAAAGCAACCTTTTCTTTACTAAGCGGTAAGTATTCATACTTATATTTCTGTCCTGAAGCATTTTTTGCATCTAACAATGTATCCATATCTTTATTAGATAAACCCCATTCGGCTAGGTCATCTTCTTTCATCGTTACAATGGTAGATTTATTATGGAATTTAGCAAATCCATCAATATGAAAGTCCGTAATATCTAAATTAGGTACTCCGTCTAACCAAATAAAGTTTGATACCCCAAGGTCACTTATATATTTTTCAATTTCCTTTTCTGATAAATCAGGATTTCTATTTTTATTCGTTACTGCACTTCGAGTTAATAAAGCAGTCCCATTGCTGTCTAATTCAATTGCGCCGCCTTCAAGGACAAATTCCCCCCAATCAACTCTTTCAATTCCTGATTGTTTACTGACATTCTTACGTATTTGAGCATCATTTTTATAAGGTGTTTTCTTCCCCCAACCATTAAATGCTGGATCTAATATTTTGAGATTTTTATTGCTGTCATAAACAAAAATTGGTCCACTGTCCCTTGCCCATACATCATCAGTAGGCGCGATAAAGAAATCAATCTTCTCCATATTTAGCCCTTCATCTGTTAAAAGGTTATTGATTCTTTCTTTTTCTTCCTGGTCATATGCAACAATGTGGACTTTCTCACCCTCAGTTAAAGCACTTGCCATCTTAACCCAAATAGGTTCAACTTCCTTCTTATACTCTTCACCATATGTGTATTCATGTGGCCATTGCAGCCATGTACCTTCATGTTTATCTTTTTCATCTGGCATCGTATATTTCCCAGCATTTTTCTGTGCCTCTACTTTTTCCCCTTCTTTCCCTTTAACATTTTCATTGTTACCCTCAAAAGAGCACCCACTAATAATCGTTGTAGATAATGTAGCTATTAAACAAAACTTTATTGCTTTTTTCATTTTTTCAACCTCCTGTTCTTGTCTTCAATAATGTAAAGCTTCACATAGTGTGAAGCTCAAGCTTTTTTATCAATGTAAAAATTACCAATTTTTCTTTGCATTACTTAGCATTTAACTATCTATTTAGATTTATTCATATACAAATCACCTTTCTTACCTATTTATCCCGCTATTTATGGGCAGTAAGACCCCCACCTCAAAATTCAGCGGAAGCAAAGAAGTTAGGTGGGGGCCCTGTTGCCCGTAAAAGCCAGATTGATGAGGGCTTCTACTCAGTGGGGGATGAACAAAGCCCCTCCACTGAGTAAATTTTCACTTTATTCAGTAAGTAAAACTTTACAAAATAAAAAAATCGGTATTGATAATTACATATCAATACCGATTTTTTATAATTATTTTCCTTCTATTAAATCATTCGCCATTTTCCTAAATTCTTGATTAAATGCATCATTCATACCATTTTGGACGTTAGAAAATAATATGACAAACGTTCGTTTATCCCAGTTAAAATTATTAAAAGTGTTCCAGCCAGCTAATACACCGTGGTTATGATAATAATCTGGATAAATATAGAAACTAAATCCATATTTTCTTGCAGGTGATGCAGAAAACATATCTGATACACTTTGTTTAGAAAGTAGTTTACCATCCATAATAGCTTCATCTAACTTTTTCATATCTTCAACAGTCGTATACATTTCACCACAACCATACAGCCAGTTCATTTTTAAGCGAGGTGTGGCTATTAACTTATTATCTTTTTTCGTATACCCTTCTGCTAAGAAAATATCTTCTGGGAGTGTTGCGCCCATTCCAGATTCATTCATTCCAACAGGAGTCAAAATATTTTCTTTCACATATTCAGCAAGTGGTTTATTTGATATTTTTTCTACAATATATGCAAGCACCATATAATTATAATCTGTATATTTCCATCCTGTCCCTGCTGGAAATTGTAACGTTTGTGCCCCAATCCACGTTACTAATTTTAACCGTGATGCTGCGTCAACACTACCTTGTCCCTGTTCTGGTAATCCAGACGTATGTGTTAACAAGTTTCGTAACGTAATGTTTTTATCTGCTGGAAACGATGGGATATATTTATTTACATTGTCTTCAATGTTCAACTTCCCTTTTTCTTTTAGTTGCATAATAGATATTGCAACAACTGTTTTCGTAATAGAGCCAATGCGATATTTCGTTCTTGGCGTTGTTAATACTTGATCTTTCACATTCGCATAACCGTAGCCTTTTCGTAAAATGACATGACCTTTACTTGCTACAAGAACACTCCCATTAAATCCTTTATCTTTTAAGTACTGATCTAGTTTTCCAGCTGCAATTTCATAACGCTTTTTCTCATTCGCATCAATTTCCTGCTTAACATCTTTTTGCTTACTATTTACATTAGAAAATGCCTTTGCATCATATTTTTTTCCTTTATTTGCATGTATTAGTGTAACAACACTTCCACAAAAAACAGCAAAAATAAAGAAAATGATTAACCATTTCTTTAACATACTAGGAACCCTCTTTTATCTAGTTTCACTTAACGTATATCCATTCTATTTTATATCTTTTAATTATCAAGTATATTATAATATTATTTAATATTCACTCTGTTAAAACTAGATTCCTTTTTCTCATTTTCAATTTTGACTACTCTCTATTGTATTTCTTTCTTGCAAAATTTCCAACATACAATCGGATGCATTACACTATAATTTCAAATTCTTTTGTAACATTTGTTACATACTAAAAAGAATGGAGATGTACTATGAAAAACACCGATAAACGCAATCGTTTAGATGATAAGATGTTTCATTATCGGATAACAAAAAATAACATGTTATTAATTGAATATTACGGAAAATAGATTGTGATATTAAAAGGAAATGATGCTGAAAAATTTTTAAATAAAATAAATCATGCAAATAACGATAAAGAAAAACAGGTAATTATGGCTAAAATTACAGGTAATTTCAAAAGAGGCAATGAACGAAATTGAAAACGAATCTCATTTACATTTTGATTATACAACAAATAAAAAAAGAAATGTCGCTCATTCAACATTTCTTTAGACTTTCTTCATAAAAAATTTACATTGCTACCATTCCTTCATTTTCTATACTTCCTATATAAGCTGACCGCTGAAATAGTTAGTAATACAACTATGCATAACCACGCATACGTATATCCCTTCTTATCTACAATATAACCAAATAAAGCAGGCGCAACAATAATGGCAATTTGATTTAATGTAAGTGCAAAACTCACTGTCATCCCTACTGATTCTTCACTTGCTGATTCCGCAACTTCAGCTATATAAAGACTAAACCATCCAATTGAAAAGAAACCTAACAATGCACTTACACCATACAATACATTCGTTATTGTATGTATGCTCATTACTAATATTAGAATGAAGAAAATAGAAATACAAACAGTTATAAATAAGGGGATACGCCGATTTCCCTTATAAAACAAATCACTAGTAGCTGCTAATATAACCCTACCAACCATTCCAGAAAAGAACATAACGGAAAATACTTTTCCAGCTAAAATTGGCGTGATTGATTGTTTCAATACTAAAAATTTTATAAAGTGTGCAACTAACACCATTTGCAATGAAATCATACAAATGCCAGTTATATAAATTGCATACAACTCTTTTTTACACATCACTTCTTTTAACTGCATCCAAAAAGAAAGTTTACTACGTTCTTGTTTAACTTTCTCTTGAATATATGGTTCCTTATAAAATATAAAAAATAAAAACCCTCCAATTATACAAATACATGCAATGCTATTTACCGCGTAAGCCATATTATATTTTATTGTAAGAAACGGGATCAACACTCCCGCTAATGTACCACCAATCGGTATACCGGCTTGTCTAATTCCCATCGCTAACCCGCGATTTTCTTTTGAGAACCACTTCATTATCACCTTACTTCCTCCTGGCTGCGAAACACTATAAAACGTTCCTACTAATAAAAGTACAAAAAGTAACCCATTAAATCCATTGACCATATTAGTCAGTAAAAACGAACCTCCTAATAAAAATGAACTTATCGAAATTAACAACTTTTCATTGTATTGATCAAGTAGCCGCCCGACAAAAAGCATACAAAATAGCGGCCCTATATTTACAACACTTACTAACAATCCGATCTCCGTATTCGTAAGTGCATATTCTTCTTTCCAAAATAAAGCAAACGCTCCAACACCATACGTTATAAGTGTTGCTGTTGTTTGAGCAACCGTCGCAAAAATTAACATAACCCACTTATAAGTACTATTCACCCTTTCTTCCATTAACACAATGATCCCTCCATCCCCTTCCATTGTATGAAAGTTCTGATATTATATAAAATAAAGATTTATCATGTAATCCATCAAAAAAAATGATACCTTTTCTGGAGGGATGATACTTGGATATAAAAGATTTAACTGTATTTTTCGAAGTTGCGAAAGAAAAAAACATATCTCACGCAGCTCAAAATTTAAACTATGTACAGTCTGGCGTAACAATGCGTATGAAACAACTAGAAAACGAATTAGGTGTGCCTTTATTTTACCGAAACGGAAAAGGTGTAACTTTAACTTCTAACGGTGAGATTTTATTAACATACGCCAAACAAATTATCCACTTAATGGATCAATCTGTTAAAGCAGTTCAAAGTAATGGGATTGAACCAAGAGGCACTTTAAAAATTGGATGTACAGAATCTACAACCGCTGTAAGACTTCCATCTATATTAACGGCCTATTATGAAAAATATCCAAAAATCGAATTGATTTTAGAATCAAATACGACAGAACAATTGATTAGGCTTGTACTAGAACGAAAACTGGATGGAGCGTTTATAGCTGGCTCTACTCAGCATGCCGAACTTCATACAAATATATTTCGTGAAGAAGAATTAGTTCTCATTAGCAAAAAGCCTTTATCTTCCTTTAAAGACATAGGAGACATGAATTTACTTGCATTTAGTCACGGGTGCTATTATAGAAATTTATTAGAAGATTGGCTTCAAGAAGAAGGAATTTCACCTAAGCGAGTATTTGAGTTTGGAACAATTGAAGCGATACTCGCATGTGTAAAATCAGGTATGGGCATAGCAATTATGATGAAGTCTATTTTAAATGGTCATCAACATGACGTATCATTCAACCCTTTACCAAATAGCTTCAAAAAAGTTCCTACTACTTTTATTACTAGAAAAGATATATATCACTCTGCTGCATTACAAAAATTTATGGAGATGACTCACAATGCGTGAAAAGAAAATACGTGGTATGAAACGAAAAACAAACACTATGATAAAGCGAATTGAGGAACATACAAAAACGTTCCCTTCTACTTTCTATAACGATGAATATTGGAATATGCTATTGCCAGTTTCGCAAGCTTTTATTGACTCTCGTAAAACACCTAGAAAAGTAAAACGGTTATGTATTCAAACCTTATTAAATCAAGCAAATCATTTAATAAATATGAAACCAAGCGATACACATACATATCGAGTTGTTGTTTTAATTTCTATAAATAATTTGTGGGATTCGCAAATCATTATATTTAAAAATGAGGACTACTTTCATAATTTCTTTAATAGAAATAGTGAATTTCAAAAATGGATTCTTCTTTCAAATGAAATTGATTTTTGGGAGACATGGGAAATGTCAGTTTGTCATTCCTTCAAAACGCTTCACTTTCAAGAAATTATTTATGATGTAGATGAATGCTATGAAAAAGAGATTACATTTATCGGGGAGTTAAATTAAAAAGGGTATACCTAAAACACTGGTATACCCTTTTCCACTTATTTTCCCTTCAATACACTATGTAATCGATCCGGATAATTTGTAAACATTCCTGTAGCACCCCATTTGATTAACAGTCTCATATCGGGTTTCTCATTAATTGTATAAGGGTGAATTAACAGTCCATTTTTCCTAGCCATTTTCATATATGACTCATCAATAATTAGTTCTCCGTTATCATTACGTAAGTTTGGTCCAATACCAGCTGCATACTTTTTAATTTCTTGAAAATCATCATTTGTTACACTTTTCGGTTCATGTGTAATACCAGACCATTCAACAATTTCATTGTTTTCATTTGGATAATACCAAAGCAATTGAACTAACGGAATATTTTCATTCATACTATGAATCTTTTTCAAACTATCTTTACTAAATGATTGAATCATAACACGGCTAGAAGACATGTTTTGGCCTACTAAATTATATTTTTGTAACAACGCCAACAATTTCTCTTCCATTCCTGGATACACATCTGGTGATTTTGTTTCAATATAATACTTCATACTTCTTCCATACTTTTGGAAGATTTCTTCAAGAGTTGGAACCTTTTGCCCAACATACTCTTGCTTAGCCTTTTCTGGATACGCTTTATTAAACCATGATCCAGCATCTAAACTCTTTATTTCGCTTAACGTTTTATCTCGTACTTCGCCTGTTCCATTTGTAGTGCGATCAACTGCTGTATCATGCATTGCAATTAATTGGCCATCCTTTGTTAATTGAATATCTAACTCTAAATAATCCGCTTTCATTTTTTTCACTAGATCATAAGAAGCAAAAGTATGCTCAGGTGCATGTCCACTTGCTCCGCGATGTGCAATATTTAAAAACTTATTCGTATTCCATTCATGCTTTCCTTCTGCTTTCGCATGAACAGCTCCCCCAGCAAAGATGCTTCCTGTCATAAAGAAAATAACTAAAACGCTAATAATCTTTCTCATCCTTCAAACCCTTCCTACGTTGCAAATTTCAACAAGCTAATGAGATTTACACGAAATAGAAGACACACTTTCATTATTTTTATAAACCTATATTAAAATTCCAATCTTACAAATGTTTTCTATATTATTAATATAGAAAACTAGTATTATCCTATTTAATTTCTATAGCCCTCCTTTTCACATGTAACTCCCTATTTTGTACGGTTCATTCAATAAAAAAAGCCATAAATTATTTAGAATACACTCCTGTATCCCTAAATAAATTTATGGCTTTTCTCAAATATCTCCGGCCTCTATTAACTTGTCGAATTTAATCATATCAAACCTATTGAAATTTGTGAATATTTTTTTCAGTACAGTGAAGTACATAAAACAATATTTCTGTAGTTACTTAAAAATCACATAATAAATTTCTCATTACCTCTTCCAATACTATATCTGGATTTACTACCGTTTTTTCCGAACGCCATCCGATAAAGCCATCTGGTCTAATTAATACAGCACCTCCATTCTCTATACCATATAATTTGCTAAAAATATCTTCTGGAACAATAAAGTCTCCACTTAAGCCAACACGATACCCTTTTAGATGTATTCCTAATTTAGCTGAAACAGCATGTGCTGCCTCAGCCCAAGAACTATTTTCTACTCCTGTAAGTAATACAAAACTGTTACCGAATAAGTCTAATGTAGAAACTTTCTTCCCCTCATACGTTCCCCATAAATGTGGCGCTCGCGTTCCAGGTCTTCCGTTCAACTCTATGCTATCCATTCTATGCGGAGTGACTGAATCATCTATAATCGCCTCTGAACAATACTGATATCCAACTGTAACAGCTAAACCATCCATATTATTCAAACTGCCTTCCTCTCTATTCGCAGCACGAAACAGTAAACTACTTGCATAAGCTGTCGTTAATTTTGCAACAGAGTGTCTCTCCTCATGATATGTTTCTAACAATTTTGGTTTTGCCTTCCCTTTTATAACAGCCGCTAATTTCCAAGCTAGATTGTGCGCATCTTGTATTCCTGTATTTGAACCAAATCCTCCTGTTGGCGGCATAATATGTGCAGAATCGCCAACTAAAAAGGTTCGATTTCCTTGAAATTTCACCGCTGTACTTTCAGCGGCTTCCCACGGTAAAACACTTAATATTTTTGATTCAACATTTGTACTTCCAATTGCTATTTGAATAATTTGTTTACAACGTTCTATAGTGAAGTCCTCTAGCCCCTCTCCTTTTAATGGATCGTAGGCTACATGATAAATCCATTTTTTTACGTTATCAACCGGGATAAGTGCACCAAGAACCTCCGGATGAAGTACCATCGAAAAACCGAATGCATCTCCTTGTATAAACTCACTTAAATCAGCTTCAAAATAAATATTCATATAATAGCCACCAATGGTTCCACGACCCTCAGTTTTAATCCCTAACTGCTCACGTATTTTACTTTTCGCTCCATCCGCTGCAATTAAATAGTCACAATGTATGACACTTTCTTTTTCTGTTTCACGATTTCGAATCGTTGCTTTTACCCCGTTTTCATTTTGTTCAAATGAAACTAATTCATGATAAAAAGATAGTTGCTCGCCTAATGTTTTCGCTTCTTGTAACATCATCTCTTCTAAAATAATTTGATAACACGCAGTTTGTTTTGATGGACTAATCTTTTCTATTTTTTGAAGTAACTCTTCATCGTTTCCGTATTGCGTCGCTCTCATTTGTTCCAATTCTTCTTTATTCGCCTCAGTTATTGTATGAACCGCTATTCTTCCTCTGCAGTTCTCTAATGCTTTACCTGCCAATTTAATTCTTTTTTCCAAACCTAATTCTCGAAATAACTCCATTGTACGTAAAGTAAGACCGCCTGCTTTCGGATGAATGGCAGTAGACGGATGCCTTTCAATAAGTAAGTACTCAATATTATGTTTTGCAAGAAATAACGCAGACGCTAACCCAGATAATCCCCCTCCAACAATTAAAACTGGTACATAATTCGATTTCATATATTTACCCTCCACATCATTGTTCTGAGCTCAGTGACATAAATATAATCAAAAAAAACATTAAAATATAGACTTATATTTCATTTTGAATTATCATATAGATAGATTACGCCCCAAAATTCCTTTTACCTTTTCATACATCTATAATCC
Source organism: Bacillus sp. FSL R9-9497 (assembly GCF_038005805.1). Lineage (NCBI taxonomy): Bacteria > Bacillati > Bacillota > Bacilli > Caryophanales > Bacillaceae > Bacillus > Bacillus sp. FSL R9-9497. Next base: position 3,394,649 of record NZ_JBBOTY010000001.1, read on the forward strand.
ACCTGAATTGTGTCTGTATGAAAGTGTAAAACAAAAGAATGTACTTTACGTTGAACCATGTTCTATCGTAAAAATCAAAAATAATACAAACATTATAAGCGGTCGTAACCTTATGGATTATACAAGGTTACGACCGCTTATTTTATTGTTACATCATTTTTTGTTTTTAAAACTTCATCTATTGTGTTATGTAATCCTTCCAATCCCTTTTCTATCTCCCTATAATTTTCAACAATAAAAAATTCATTCGTCTCGATTTTCTTTCTCAATATTGCACCTCATACAACAATCATGTAGCATTACCGTATCGAAGTAATGGTTCATCATCTTAAACCTTTCGACTAATTACCTGGAGGCAAAGTGATTGAAATGAATAAACAAGAACAATTAAATATTATAAAAAAAGATTTTATTGATTCTCAAAAAGTATTATTGGCAATTGGTGATGAAACACGTCAAGCTATTTTATTAGTGCTAATGGAAACGGAATGTCAAACAGGATTACGTGTAGGAGAAATTACGAAGCAAACACACCTTTCCCGTCCAGCAGTATCACATCACCTTAAGATTTTACGAGAAGCTGGCATTATTTTAATGAGAAAAGAAGGTACAAAGAATTTTTATTATATTGATATACGTACAAAATTAGGTTTATTAAAAAATCTTGTATTAGATATTGAGAAGCTATTGCAAAACTTTTATTAAAACTTGGAGGTATAAGAAATGAAAGCAATGATAATTGATAGATATGGAAAAGTCCCAATGCGTATGGCAGAGGTACCTACTCCTGAAATTAATGGGTATGAAGTGCTCGCAGAAATTCATGCAGCTAGTATTAACCCAATTGATTTTAAAATACGTGATGGAAAAGTAAAGATGTTACTGAAATATGAAATGCCTCTAATCCTTGGTAATGACTTTTCCGGTGTCATCGTTAAGGTTGGATCGCAAGTAACTCGTTTTAAAGTCGGCGATGCAATATATGCACGTCCAAGAAAAAATAAGATCGGTACTTTCGCGGAATATATAGCCATTCATGAGGATGATATAGCTTTAAAACCAAAAAATTTAAGTTTTGAGGAAGCGGCGTCGATTCCACTCGTTGGCTTAACATCCTATCAAGCACTACATGATATTATGCATTTACAAAAAGGACAAAAAATATTAATTCACGCTGGGTCCGGTGGTGTTGGTACTTTCGCAATTCAGTTAGCAAAAATAATGGGTGCTACTGTTACAACGACTGCTAGTGAAGCTGGTACAAATTTAGTAACGTCTCTTGGCGCAGATCAAATTATTAATTACAAAACAGAAAAATTTGAAGAAATACTCAAAAATTATGATGCAGTATTTGATACAATCGGCGGAACAACACTTGAAAAATCATTCAATATTATAAAAAGCGGAGGAAACATTGTTTCAGTTTCAGGTATGCCGAATGCTCGCTTCGGTAAAGAATTTGGTTCAGGCTTCTTTAAAACTCTCTTATTTTCATTAGCCAGCAAAAAACTTACTGCACTTGAAAAAAAGCATAATGCTCAATATTCATTTTTATTTATGAAGCCAAGCGGGGATCAATTACGTACTATTGCAAACTATATTGAAGCCGGAAAAATCAAACCGGTAATCGATCGAGTTTTCCCTTTTGAAGATGCTCAAAAAGCAATGGAATATTCAGAGTCTGGAAGAGCAAAAGGAAAAATAATTGTAAAAATTAAATAATAATAAAAACCTCCATTTTCTTAAAATGGAGGTTTTAAATTTGCTGTTAAATAGACATAGTGCAATGAAGTCCTTACAATAGATTGCAAGGGGAAATATTATATTATACTTTTAGTTAACTTTACAAAGAATACATACGTACAAATACATAACTTAAAATACAAAAAGGAGGAGATACAATGACTAAAAATAATGAAACAGGTTGGAATTTAGATAATAGTTATACGACTTTACCACAATCATTTTATACAGAAATCCCCCCTACTCCCGTAAGTTCACCGGAGTTAGTTAAACTAAACCATTCATTAGCGATATCTCTTGGCTTGACCCCTGAAGAACTGAAAAAGGAAGCTGAAATTGCTATTTTCGCTGGTAATGCACTCCCAGAAGGAGCTCATCCATTAGCTCAAGCATATGCTGGCCATCAATTCGGACATTTTAATATGTTAGGCGACGGTCGTGCTCTTTTAATTGGCGAACAAATTACTCCTTCAGGTGAGCGTTTCGATATTCAACTGAAAGGTTCTGGCCCTACTCCCTATTCACGCCGAGGAGATGGCCGTGCTGCACTCGGTCCGATGCTACGTGAATATATCATTAGTGAGGCAATGTATGCACTTGATATTCCGACTACTCGTAGTTTAGCAGTTGTCACAACTGGTGAAGCAACATATCGTGAAACAAAGTTACCTGGAGCAATTTTAACTAGAGTAGCTAGTAGCCATATACGCGTCGGTACATTTCAATATGCTGCAGCTCGTGGTTCAATAGAGGACCTGAAATCACTAGCTGACTATACGATAAAAAGGCATTACCCAGAAATTGAATCCCATGAAAACCGATATACTGCATTACTACAAGCAGTCATTAAAAGACAAGCTAGTCTTATCGCAAAATGGCAACTTGTTGGATTTATTCACGGTGTAATGAACACTGACAATATAACGATTAGTGGCGAAACAATTGATTACGGTCCTTGTGCATTTATGGACAATTACGATCAAGGAACCGTATTTAGCTCTATTGACACACAAGGCCGTTATGCATATGGAAATCAACCATATATGGCCGCATGGGACCTCGCTCGATTAGCAGAATCTTTAATACCAATTCTGCACGAAGATGAAGAAGAAGCATTAAAAATCGCCCAAGACGAAATTTCGAAATTTAGCGTACAGTATGAAAACCAATGGTTCCTTGGAATGAAAAAGAAATTAGGACTATTTAGTAACGAAGAACAAGATCAATCACTTATTGAGCAACTTTTAAAAATGATGGAGAAATATAAAGCGGATTACACAAATACATTCCGTTCATTAACTCTTGATGCTATCGAAAATACAGCTCTATTTGAAAGTCCTGAATATAAAGATTGGTACAAACTGTGGCAATCTCGATTAAAAAGACAAGAACAATCGAAAGAAAACGCCTACGAAATGATGAAAAATAATAACCCATCAATCATCCCGAGGAACCATCGTGTAGAAGAAGCACTAGAAGCAGCTGTTACAAATGGAGACTATAGCGTAATGGAGAAACTTCTTGAAGCTTTATCAAACCCTTATGCGTATTCTACAGATCAAGAAGAATACTGCATTCCGCCTGCACCGACGAATCGCCCTTATCGTACTTTTTGTGGGACTTGATTGTTTAATATGTAAAAAGGTGCGTTCATATAAATTGTGTGAACGCACCCTTTTTATATCCCCCCACTCAACTAAAACTTTAAAATGCACATCCCCCGATGCCATTTCTTTAATCCAAAACAAATTCTACACTATTCCAATAGACTTACTCGTAAGCTTGTTAAACAAATATTGAGAAATATAAAACATCATTTCTAAATATTTTTATTTTTGATACTATATTTTATAAGAATATTCAAAAAGTGAGGGGATTTCATGAACGTTCAACTACAAGGTAATGAACAAATTACAAAATTATTTAATGACTGGTATAGAGCTATGTTACAGCATCAAACTACCCATGCAACAAAAATAAAAAAAGATATTGAAAATATCATCTCTAATTCAGAAGAAGATACAAACCTACAATTGTATTATTCACTTTTTAATTTCAGATACAAAATTTTAACAGATGGTTTAAATATTAATAAAGATGATTTTAATAAAATTGATTCTTTCCCACTTCCAGAGAATGGGCTATTTTCTTATTATTATCATTTTTTTAAGGCTATTCACAATACAATTATTGGAAAATACAATACAGCAAAACACCTTTTCGAGAACGCTAAAAAGCTGCTAATACACGTATCTGACGAACTAGAGAATGCTGAATTTAACTACCGCTTAGCTTCCTATTATTATCAAACATATCAACCATTAGTAGCAATCCAATCTGCAAATGAAGCTAAAGCGATTTTTTCAAAACATATAAACTGTGAAATTAATGTTGCTTTGTGTGATAACATCTTTGGTTTATCTTGTATTGATTTAAAACAGTTTGAACAAGCTGAAATTAGACTTGATTCAGCATTAAATATTCTACAGAAGTATTCAGAGGAGACTTTATCATTAAGAGTACGACATAATTTAGCTTGGCTATATGCAAGTCAAAACCTTTCAGAGTTAGCAATGCGTCATATTTCAGAGGTTACAACTAAGCAACCAAATCACTTTAAAGCACTTTTTGTTGAAGCACGTGAATACTACAAGCTTGGAGAATATACTCAGGCTAAAGAACTTATAAAAAAAGGATTAAACATTTCAAATAAACTAGAAAACAAAGAGTTTCAATATCGTTTCATGATTTTAAGAGAACTAAATAATAAAACTTCTATAAATGATTTAGAAATGATAATTTTGGAAGGAATTTCTTACTTTAAAACAGAAAACCTTTGGGAATGTATACAAGAGTACACTGATGTTCTAGCAAATATGTTTTATGAAAAAGAAGACCATATAAAAGCTAGTCAATACTTTTACATGGCCAATCAAGCAAGAAAAAAACATGAAGAAAAGGGAGCTTTGATATAATGAAAAAGATTAAATTGAGCATCATTGGCTTAGCTGTTATTAGCATCACAACTCTTGGATTAAGCTTCACCTCAGAAACACCGAAAACACAGTTAGGATATGTAGCATTAAACATTGGGGACACCCCTGCACCACAAAGACCTGACCTTGTTCAATCCGTTGACGTAAGTAAAGACTACAACTCAACAACAACTGAAAAAGCACTTTAAAAAACGGAAGACCTTCAATTAAGAAGGTCTTTTTAAATACGCTTATTTAGAATATTTCCCTTTCATGTAGGCTTTATTTTCTCATCAACTCCGCAATCCTCTTACTCTCCTCACTACCAACTTTCTCAAGTTTCTCCACAACTAAATTCTGTCTCTCTACAGAATGATTTTGACTTAACTTCGCTTTTCCTTCTATTTTATTTATCTTTATTTTGAATCCAACTATTCCCTTACTTAATCCTCCCATATAATTCGGATCTACATCATTAAGTGAGTAGGTGCTCTCTGGATCTTCATATTTATTTACTAAATCTTGAAGAGAATCTACTAATGTCTTCTCATCTTCAACAATTTCTAATTCACCATATACATGCACTGCAACGTAATTCCATGTTGGTACTGCATTGTTTGTTTCATACCATGACGGAGAGATGTAACTATGTGGTCCTTGAAATATAGCTAGTACTTGCTGAGTCCCAATATCTTTCCACTGTTCATTCGGCCGTGCGAAGTGACCATGTAAAGTAAGGGTCTCCCTATTTAATAACAACGGCAAGTGCGTTGCATATGGTTCTCCGTTATGTTGAGAAAATAATGTCGCAAAGCTATTTTGTTCCATTATTTCGTACTTCATCTCTTCATCTTGTATTGCGAAATATTTTGGTATGTACATAAGCTCCCTCTTTTCCGCTCTTTTCTATTTTATTTCCTATTATATTTAGTAACCGCATCAATCAACAGGGCCAGTTTGTATTTGTTTTATAATGGCAGCTTTCTATTTCAAAACAATAGGCAGCATGTATTCCATGCTGCTTTAGTTTATTTTTTCTAATATATTTGTAATAAATACGGTCTTACCCTCAATATAACTAGATCGATTTTTCGACTCTCTTGCTAACTCTTCCTTCAAGTTTCCATACTCATTAGCTACTTCAGTATGTTCACGAAGGTAATCTCGAAACACTATATGCCTTCTCAACTCTTCACTATTTTTATCACACACATATAAATGATGTTCCATCCAAACTGTATTTCCCTCGTTCCATGGAACGAACGTATCCTTTCTTCCAAACGCCTCTCTTCCTTTAAAGCTCCATTCTAACTGATGATAGTACCCTATCTTCTCAAGTTTTTTTACTACCTCATGAAAAATTTCGTACTCTTCTATTACAACATCAATATCTAGTATTGGTTTTGATGCAAGCCCTTTAACAGATGTACTCCCAACATGTTCAATAGATACAATACTGTCTTCCATCACATCGTTAATGAGAGTTTGTAGCTTATTAAATTCACTTTCCCATTTGACATTATATTCTTCGATAGCAATTCTCTGCTTCAACGTACCCCTCTTCTCAAAACAAATTATAACCTCTGAATATGAGTATCCTTAAAATCCGTCTCATATTTCAATCCATATCCAAACATTCGATCCATTCCAATATGTGCTGTCCATATTAAGCCAATCATTATAACGGTATCTATCTTAAAATAGACACCTATTAGAACAATTAATATGGATATGATATATGTGTGACATACATTATATATTTTCGCACCAACGTGATTATTAATCCCATATGCTAACATTGATAGATCCGGCGCTAAAAGGAATACAAAAAATATAATCCAACTAAACTCATATATCGAATACATATAAATCGTGGCTAAAAATACAACCATTCCTTCAAAATGTACAATACGTTTTTGCATTATTTATCATTCCTATTTTTCTATATTTATTGATACATTTTCATCGCTGAAAGTATTCTTTGTATTTTTTGACCAGATGGTTGCTAATATTGGCCCTGCAATGTTATGCCATACTGCCGCTAATACACTTGGGAGTGCAGCAACCGGTCCAAAATGTGCTGTCGCCAGCGCAACACCTAAACCTGAATTTTGCATTCCTACTTCTATTGAAATAGCCCTTCTTGTCCCTTCGTCTAGTCCAAGTACGAACGCAGTTATATATCCGAGCAAAAAACCGAAAGCATTATGGAGCATCACCGCAATAAAGATAAGAAGTCCTGAAGAAGTAATGCTACTTACATTTGCTGAAACAACTGCAGAAACAATTATGATAATTGCTACAACTGATATTAAAGGAATAACAGTCATTCCTTTATTAACGATATGAGGGAAAAACTTTTTCACTACTAGTCCTAAAATAATAGGCACAATAATGACTTGTACGATAGAAAGAAACATGGACATAGCATTTACTGGCATCCATTGCCCTGCAAGTAATAGTAGAATGAGCGGTGTAGCAATTGGTGCTAGTAACGTTGATACTGAAGTCATTGCAATAGACAACGCTAAGTTCCCTTTTGCTAAATAAACCATAACATTTGATGCAGTGCCACCCGGTACTGAACCGAGCAACACTAACCCAGCTGCTAATTCCGCTGGCAGATTCATAACGTAGGCTAGTACGTATGCGACAAGTGGCATAATAATAAACTGAGCACATACACCGATAATAACTGGTAATGGTTTTGTAGCTATGATTTTGAAATCAACAGCCTTCAATGTTAATCCCATCCCAAACATGACAACCCCAAGTAAAATCGTTATGTAACTAGTTAACCCGAGAAATGGCGCGGGAATGAAATATGCAATAGCTGCAATACAAATAACCCAAAATGCAAAATACTTTCCAGCTATATTACTTATCGCTTCTAGTACTTTCATCCACTCAGCCCCTATCTTTTAATTGAAACACCTTTTTCGGATTCAAAATATTTTGCGGATCAAGAACTTTCTTTATTTTCTCCATTACAAATAATGCCGCCCCATGTTCTTCTTCTTGATACTTTCGTTTTCCGATTCCAACGCCATGTTCTCCTGTACACGTTCCTCCTCGTTTAAGAGCATACTGAACGATACTTTCATTTATTTCGTCTGCCTTCTTCACTTCCTCCTTATCATTTGTGTCAATCATTAAGAGTACATGGAAATTCCCATCCCCAACATGACCGAGAATACCGCCAATAAGCCCTACTTTATGTAATACCTCTTTCGCATGTTGAATCGCTCCAGCTAATTCCGAAATTGGTACACATACGTCTGTACTCATTAGCTTTTTACCAGGATAACTATGCACGTAAGAGTACGCTAAGTTATGTCTTGCATCCCACAGCTTATTTCTCGCTGCTGTTTCCGTCTCAAACGCAATTTCTATACATTTATGATCAAGAACGATTTCTTTCGTAAATTCAATATCTTGCTTTAACCCTGCTTCATTGCCGTGAAACTCTAAAAACAGTGTCGGTTCTTCTCTGTAACTTGTTTCATTGTAATAATTTACTTGTTTCATAGATAATTCATCAACGAGTTCAATTCTCGCGATTGGAATACCTGCTTGTAATATGTTAATTACAGCTTCTACTGCATCATTTATAGTTGGAAACGATGCCCTCGCAGCCATAACATGTTCTGGTATACCGTATACTTTTAAAGTTAACTCCGTGAAACATCCAAGTGTTCCTTCTGAGCCTATGAAAATACCATTTAAATGATAACCTGATGATGACTTCGCCGCTAAATTCCCGGTATGTATTACTCCTCCATCAGCAAGAACGACTTCTAAATCTCGAACTTGATCACGCATTACCCCATACTTTACCGCTGTCGTTCCGCTCGCATTTGTAGCAGCCATTCCTCCTAACGTTGCATCAGCTCCTGGGTCTACACTAAAAAATAATCCATACTTTTTCAATTCTTTATTAAGCTGAGAGCGCGTCACCCCTGGCTGTACTCTCACAAGAAAATCCTTTTCTCTTATTTCAAGTATTTTGTTCATAAGAGAAAAGTCCATTGTAATTCCTTTTTCGTAAGGAATTACATGTCCCTCTAAACTGGACCCTACTCCAAATGGAACGACAGCTGTTCCGTGCTGAATCGCTATTTTCATTATCGCGCTAACTTCTTCGGTCGTTTTTGGAAAAACAACTACATCAGGCAAACTACTACTATGGTAAGATTCATCTTTACTATGTAACTCTCGTACTGTCATATTTATTACTACTCGATCTTCAGGAAGTATGCCTTTTAATTCATTTACTACATGTTCAATTGTTATTTCCATAATCAACTCTCCTTTTTAATTTTAAAACAAGTATACCATCTTTATACGAAATAATTAGAAAAATAAGATTATTAAACCTGAACATACAAAAAAGAACCTGCAGCACACGCTACAAGTTCTTTTTCACTACATTTTAAACGATTTCTTTATTAACAACATAAACCAAATTAAAGTAACTGCCATCAACGAATGAGAAAATCCTACAATATAAGTTAACCCTTTAAAGTCAGCTCCATTTAACTGAAGAAGCCCTCTCGCTGCTAGCGAACCTAACATTAATGTTAATGCAATATTATGTAAAACAAACCACTTATTAAACCCTTGCACTTCATGAAACGCGAATACTTTTGCTAATCCTAAAGCAATTAAAAAGAAGAAAAAGCCAAGTACAAGTGTATGCGTATGCAAAAGATTTAACAAAGTAGATCCTAAAATCCCTTTATACTTACCATACTCCCTAGCGAAAATCCCTGATAATAAACCGATAATCAAATACGTAAACGATGCATTATATAATTTCTTCATTATGTACCTCCTTGAGTAGAATGTATAGTGTGTCATATTTAGTAATAATGATAGTTATATAGTAAAAACTCCTAGTCACCTAGGAGTCATTGTATAAGCATCTCACTCTTTACAATCAATCCTAATTATAAGATATCTCTCTATACAAAACAAACGAACTTTATGTGAACAAACACCCCCATTAAAATATGTTGCACTTTTGTTTTACACAATCCATACTAATTGTTATAACTTTTTAAAGGTGGTGTAATTATTGATAGTTCTTGAAACTGAACGTCTTAATCTTCGCTGGTTTGATATAAAAGACGCTCCTTTTATTCTTGAGTTAGTAAACGATCCTGCATGGATTCAGTTTATCGGTGACAAAGGAGTTAGTAACTTAGAAGATGCAAAAAATTATATTGTAAACGGTCCCATCGATATGTATAACAAACTTGGATTCGGCCTTTACTTAGTAGAACGAAAAAAAGATCTCACTCCACTTGGTATGTGTGGCCTTATTAAAAGAGATTCATTAGAAGACGTTGATATCGGGTTTGCCTTTTTAGAGACATTCCGTTCAAAAGGATATGGCTACGAGTCAGCTTCTGCGATAATCGAATACGGTGTACAAAAGCTCGGCATGAAACGAATTGTAGCAATTACTTCTGTAGATAACATCGCCTCAGGAAAGCTTTTAGAAAAAGTAGGATTACGATTTGAGAAAATCATTTCAGATTCAGGAGAAGATTTAAAATTATTTGGGTATAACGCATAGTAAAGAAGGTCGCCGTGAATGGTGACCTTCTTTACTATTTTACTGATCTCGTCATAATACTTTTAGTTCCATTTATAGTTTTGCAGTAATTCTTGTGATTACTACTATGCCTTTCATATCACATTTTTTGGAAATTCATAGAAATAAAACTTTCACATTTAAATAAATTATATTAATATATCAAATAAAGGAAGTGAGAATAAATGGAACAACCGCTATTTTTATTAGTTCTTCAATTCATTGCATTCATATTAATCATTTGTATCGTATATGGAATGTTGTACAATACCGTATTAAATTTAAATATGCCTAAATGGACTGCACATATAGTAGCTACGGTCTTTTCCCTTGGTATTACCTATCAAGCTTTTATAAATTTTATTTGAAAAACTTTTGTAGCAATTACTTCTATTGTTGATGCAGTAAAGCTTTTAGAAAAAGCAGGATTGCAATTTGAGAGGGTTATTTCAAGATCAGAAAACGTAACCATTTTTTATAAAGTCTTTCCAGCGCAAAATAGTGAAGAAGTTAGTTCCGCTGAAAGTGTGTTTGCATAAAAAGAAATGAATTTAATTGATGCTACAAAAATTTTATTTTAATTCTGGTTCTATTGTTTGGAATCGTTCTAGGGTACCATTTGTGTGGACTTTAAAAATTTTCATTTGCGCACCAAAATGTTGCGTTAAGTAAAATGTATCACCAGTTATTAAATTTCCAATCTTCCAATCAGGTTGATATGTACTTTCCATGGAACTTTCTAAATCCCCATTCATTATTAAATTGATATATAATGAAGATGAACTACTCAACATTTTCGTTAAAGATAGTCTATCAACCTCTAACTACCTAATGAACTCAAGTAAACACATCTTCAGTCATTTTAAGAGGTACAAAAGGCACCCTTTCGGGTGATTTTTGTATAAAAATTCTTTTTTTATATTCGATACCAACCACGAACCTTTTTAAAATAATAGTATCATTATGTCTCCTTTTTAGAGATTATTTTTAATTACCTTTAATTTTTTGCACCAGAACCGGAAAATCCCTGACTACTCGAAATATCAACTATCAGGTGCTAATATTCAATAACGCGTACTGAAAATGATTAAACATTTTTATAAACCCGTGGAACATTTAAGAAATCAATTTTTCTCTTATCGAAATTTAATTAGCTTACAGTAATACAGTGGTCATATATTTTTAAGAATAACGGAAGAATATATAGAAATTGCTACAGAAATGTGAAGTTTAATTAATTTAGGAGGAACAAACTTGTTTAATCAGCTTGTAAAAGTTATACCGAATTTATTTACGATTGGAAATTTATTGTGCGGTGTTTTCTCAATCACCTTGAATATGAGTGAATATTTAGGAACAGCCTCCATTCTCATTTTCTTTTCAGCTGTTTTAGATTTTCTTGATGGAAGAATTGCGAGAAAATTAAAAGTGAACAGTGAGTTTGGCGTAGAATTGGATTCCTTAGCTGATATTGTTAGTTTCGGCGTCGCTCCTGCGCTTTTATTTCATACGATAGCAACACCTTCTATTTTAACTTCTTTGGCATTTATCCTATTCCCAACAATGGGTGCTTTAAGATTAGCTAAATTTAGTATTAAACCAACTATTGGATATTTTAAGGGATTACCTATTCCAGCTGCAGGATTATCATTGGCTGGTATGGCATTGTTTTCATATAGTAATGCATGGATTACTTTAATCCTCGCCCTCTTAATGGTAAGTCCCATTAGGTTTAAAAAATTTTAATGAAGGTCACGCCCAACGCCATTAAGGAGCATTTCAAATGGATTTAACGCGTCAATACGTATAAAAAAGCGGGACAATAATATTAAATTAGGTGCCCTTCGTAAAAATTAAAACCTTGTATTTATGGCTATTGGGTTAATCCATCGATATGTTATTCTGAAACGTCAGTCCACTTTTAACAGGAGCTCCCTTTATCAAGAGAGCTCCTGTTCTTATTTCTTCTTCTTTTCTGTCGGTTGGCTTTGTTTAGCAAAATTAGATGAATCATCAAAATTCGGTTGCTTTTTACCAGCATTATTACTTCTACCTTTTCCCATATGTAATGCACCTCCCCTCCCCCTTACTATTCCCAATAAAAAAATTCTCTTGCATCCAAGAGAATTTTAAATTGGGTTCTTATTGATAATACCTAAGTACTTCCAACACTGCCATTCCATAAAAGATGGATCCAATGTTAAATTATTTAATGCTAAAACAAATATTACATTTTCATATTTAACTGGATAATCAATTAATAATCCTAATGTATTTCCTGAATCTGCGACAATTATGATTCCCTTTTCTAACACGTCATCTATAACTTCTTTTAATTATTCTTACCTAGCATATAATATTTTCCTACACATTGAGATTGCATGTTGTATAAGGAAGCCCTTCTTCTTTCCATGCAAGAAATCCTCCCTTTAAATTCACTACTTCCTTTATACCAGCTCTTTGTAAAATACTAGCTGCTATAGCGGAACGTAATCCGGTTCGACATTGCAAAACTATTGGAAAATCTTTCGGTATATAATCTAGTTGTTCAAATAGATTACCTAAAGTGATATGTATTGCATCATGAAGGTGTCCTTCCTCCCACTCTTTTTTACTACGCACATCGATAACCTTAACGCTTCCAACTTTTATATGCGGATATAATTCAATCGATGTTTTTTCTTTGTAACTTTCAAATCTATCAAGTCTTTGTATTACTTTTAAGGGTGCAAAAGCAATAATATTATCTAACCCAATAGATTCAAATTCTCTAATAACCGCCTCTACTTTAACCTTTTCCTCATCTAGAATTATTAAAGTTTCTTTTTTATAATCTAATAACCATCCACACCAAGTTGTGAAAGAATTGTTATAAGGTATGTTAATTGACTTCTCGATATGACCTGCAGCAAAACTCTCTACATCCCTTATATCAACTATTTGATGAACGCTCTTCAAAATTTCTTGAAGTTCTTCTACTGTATTAATAGCAGTACTTTTTCTCTTCTTACGAATTGGCGGACCATACTTATTTAAATTCTTCATTAATGAAAAATACTTTGGAGGCTCTGGCTGTCCTGTCAATAAAGTCGATATAAAATCACTTTCTTCATTACACTGAAATGCCCAATTGAACATCTTTTCATAACCTAATGTAGAAGTTGGAATTGCTCCTAATGCTTTTCCACATGCGCTTCCCGCACCATGTGATGGCCATATTTGCAAATAATCAGGAAGTATTTTTATTTTTTGTATAGAATCAAATAATTGTTTCGCTCCTATTTTTGCAGTATCTTTCATACCGACAGCAGTTTCTAATAAATCCGGCCTTCCTATATCTCCTACAAATATAAAATCACCTGTGAATATCCCTATCGGCTTATCATTCGTATAATTATTTTGACTTGTATCCGTTACTAAAAAAGAAATACTTTCAGGCGTATGCCCTGGGGTGTGAATTACATTAAATTTTATATGACCTACTTTAAACTCTGTGCCCTCTCTAACCAATTTGTATCGACCTTCGTTAAGATGTTGATATTTCCAATCACAATCTCCTTCATCAGATACATATAAATTTGCATGGTAAAGATTAGAAAGTTCTCTAGACCCAGAAAGAAAATCAGCATGAATATGAGTCTCAGCCGCAGCAATTACTTCCATCCCCTCTTTCTTAGCAAATTCTATATATTGTTCTATATAGCGACTGGGATCAATAACGATTGCTACGCCTTCTTTCTGACAACCGACTAAATAGGAAGCATGTGCTAATTTTTCATCATAAAAATATTTTAAAAGCATAGCTATTCCCTCCAATTAGTTATTTCAAATTAATTTTCAATTTTTGTAACCACTTTTTATCTTCTCCTATAGAATCCCTTTCAACATTAAATTCCAATACATATATGGCAACATATATCTTTTAAGTAAAAACATACTATACCGTTCTTTCGCTTGATTAAATGGAAACGTTTCTTGAGGCTCATGTTCATAGTTAAATTCAGCAAGTATAAGACTTTTATATCCTGTAACAATCGGACATGATGTATATCCATCATATTTAGCCTGTAAATCTCTTCCGCTAAGTACGTCCATAATATTTTGTTTTAAGACGGGTATTTGTTTTCGAATTGCTGCTCCAGTTTTAGAGGTAGGTAAATTGGTACAATCTCCAAGTCCAAAAATATTTTTATATTGCACATGCTGCAAAGTATAAGGGCTTATATCTACCCACCCCTGATGATCACTTATCTCACTCTCTTTAATAAAATTAGGTGGCCCCATTGGCGGAACAACATGTATCATACTATATGGTACGGTTTCTCTTTTTAGTGTTTGCGTATCTTCAAAAATTGCCTCTCTCTTTTCGGCGATAATTTCCACTAGATTTTTATTATAATTCGTTATAATTTGCTTTCTTTCTAGTACTTGTTCTAAAGTATTTGCATATCGTGGAACCTGAAATATGTTATTGTTTGCAGAATAAAATATTACTTTACTTCTGTTTCTTACACCACTATTACAAAAATACTCCTCTGCTAAGTACATAATTTTTTGTGGAGCACCACCGCATTTAATAGGAGTATTAGGGTGGGTAAAAAGCGCATTTCCTCCTTTAAATTTTTCGATTTCTCTCCAAGTGGAATCAACATATGTATAAGAATAATTGCTACATACCCCATTAGTGCCAATAGACTCTTTTAAGCCTTTAATACTGTCCCAATTTATTTGTATACCAGCTGCTACAATAAGAATTTCATACTCAAGTAGCAGTCCGTCATCTAAAAGTATCTTATTTTCAGATGGAAATAACTTAACAACACTTTTAGGGATCCACGTTGCCCCTTTTGGAATAAGCGATTCCTGATTACGCATCGTACTTTCCTTTGAAACAATTCCTCCCCCCACTAAACTCCATAGTGGCTGAAAGTAATGTTTTTTTGATGGATCAATAATTGCTATACTTTCTTTCAATAGGGGTACATTTCGTAATAAATGTGCAGTAGAAGATAGTCCTGCTGTCCCAGCACCAATTACAATAATTTTATAACTATCTCTGGTCTTCATTATCCTCTTCCTATCTAAAATTGATTTTTAAATTAACTAATTAGTAGCCATTTTTTCATCGTAGTAACATTATTATAAGTTAAAAACATCATAGTTTTATCTGATTCAAATGAAAATTTTGTTAATTTTACCATTAACATTACTATATGCGTGAATCCCCTATGTTACTTCCATATTTTAGTTTTAATATTAAAACTAAATATTGTTATATAAAATAATACATTAAAATACTTTTCATGAATCCGGATAAGTAATGTTTAAAAAACAACAATTTTACTACAGTAATCAAGAACAGTTTTCTAAATTAAGTTACTGCAGAAAATATAACTCTGGCGCAATATCCCTACCAGCTTTCATTCCAATAGTAACTCCATGATATAACATCAAAGATGAAATCCCTCAACTTAGGGATTTGACTTTTTAAATTTATACAAATGTCTTAGCTCTATGTACTGTGATATATAGGTCCACATCAATATGTTATTGCATCATATACTGAACAGATAATTTAAATTACTTTTATAAAGGATGATGAGGATGAACCTAGAAGATATACAAAAATCCTATGGCGTAATTGTAAGTTTAGGAGGATTGTGTCAAGTCACCAACCAAATCAAAAGACACAATTTAAGAACATTTTCTGGACCTTTAGATTGGTTTTATTATCCATCACTTTCAGATGTAAACAGATTACTTCAAAATCGATTTAAAAAATTTATGAAGTTGGAAAATATGATTATAGAAGGTTCAGAAAGTTACGGTCTTATTGAATCAGAATTTGATAATCAAATTAAATGGGCAGAACGAATTACCTACTGTATAAAGGACACTTATTATAATTGTTTTTCAATGCATGATTTTCCTATTAATTCAGAAAAGGATTTGAAATCAACCTATCCTTCTTTTAAAGCTAAATTAGACACTAGAATTAATCAATTCCTTGAAAAAATAAATAGTAGTGAATCCATTTTATTCATTAGAATTTGGGGAAATCGAGATGAAGCGGTTGAATTACAAAACGTATTATCTAAAATTACAAATAAGGATTTTAATATCCTTATTGTTAATTTCAAGGAGGGTATATCTAATATTGTTGAACAAAATTGGGGAATATCGCGGGTTTGTTCAATTGAACTCCCACGTTATCAGGATAGATGGGAAGGTGATGATTCCGATTGGGATGTTATTTTAAACAAAATAACATTAACTTAATAATTTTCTTCTTACTTTTAACATGATTTGGCCCGTAAAATCAAATAGGTGTAGAGAAATAAAATTCCTGTCTAATTGATACACACTTAATTAACAAAACGTTCATATAATAATTCGTAAGTCCTTCTTTATTGAATAAATAGTTCTTTACAAAATTAGTTCTATCACTAGAGCACCTTTATGCGGTGCTCTTTTTTGAATTTATAAAATGTAAAAATAGTTGTTCCATTTTCCTTCAAATGGCTAATTCCCTTTGTTATTCTTCTGTTGATTTCTGTATAATCATTTATGCGATCAGCATATTCTGCTTATGTAGTGCATTCACGACTACTTACTTCCATACTTTATCTTATATTTTGTCTTCTTGGATATTTCATTATAAGCTTCTTCAATTCCCTTGATTTCCTTCCCCTTCTTTTATCTTAAGAACAAGCAATTTCTTTCATTAATATTAAATAAACTAAAGCATAGATTTTAAAAGAACCTAATTTACATATAATTAATGATAAACTACAATGTGTATTCTCCACGTTTAATCAGCATCTGAATTATAAATCTAACATATTTTTTTTAGTTGATTGTCATTATGGTACAACCGTGTATACATTTACCAAACAAATTACATAGTTTAAATTAGTAAAATATATAGAGAGGAAGGAAATAAATCTATGAAAGTCATAATTTTGTGTGGCGGAAAAGGGCTTCGGATGCAAGGAATTTTAGAGGACATTCCCAAACCATTAGTTCGAGTTCAAGGAAAGCCTCTCCTCTTGCATATAATGAATTGGTATAGAAAATATGGACATTCTGATTTCATTTTGCCCTTAGGATATAAAGGTGAGAAAATTAAGGAATATTTTATGGACTTTAGCTGGAAAGAGAATGACTTTAGTTTGAATTTTAAAACCAGTCAATATACGCTACTTCAGAAATTAGAAAATTGGAATATACACTTTATAGATACAGGAATTGATACAATGACCGGGGCAAGACTAAAAAAACTTGAATCCTTTGTACAGGGTGAAACCTTTTTATTAACTTATGGTGACGGATTAGCCAATATAGATATTGATCAACTAATAGCATTCCATAAAGAAAAAGGAAAAATTGCTACATTAACTGGAATTAAAAAAAATAGTCAATACGGCCTATTGGCGGTCGAAGATGGAATTGCTATTGATTTTAAAGAAAAACCATTACTTGATGAAGTAATTAATGGCGGTTTTTTTGTATTTAACAAAGAAATATTCGATTATTTAAGTAATAATGATGATTGTGTTCTAGAAGAAGATCCTCTTCGAAATTTAATAAAAGACAATGAGCTCGCAGTCTATGAACACAATGACTTTTGGGCTAGTGTCGATACACCTAAAGATTTAAAAACTGTAAATGAAAGTTGGAATCCAAATAAATTTTAGTGGAGAGGACTGAATAAGCATTGAACTCTAATGATAAAAAAATAAGTTTACCTCGATTGTATATCCCCTCTAATGAGAAAATAGTTAACCCACTTTCAACAGGAATTAAAGCTTCAAATCTCTCCAAAAAAAATACTCAAAAAAGAATTGATCCCCAATTCTATAATCAACAACATGATCTAAATAATCATTTCTGCGTCATTGTAGGTAGTGAGTATGTCTTGAAAATTATTGCTTTACAGCAATCATTAATGCAGTACTCAGAAAAATTCACATTGTGGATTTGTTGTATAGATCCTTTTGTATATTCACTATTAAAAGAAATGAGTTTAATTAATGTAAACCTTTTACAAGTTGAAGAATTGGAAGATCGTGAATTAAAAGCAATTAAGAGAAAAAGAAAAGTAAATGAATATTGTTGGACTTTAAAATCTGTCTTGATAGAATATTTATTGGTCAATTATGATTTACCATCTATTCTATATTGTGATGGTGATTTATGCTTTTTCTCTGACCCTAATATTATTTTTGAGGAATGGGGTGACCATTCTATTTTCCTAACCCCCCAAAGAGATCGTGATTGGGTAGAAAAAATGTATGGAAAATATCAGGCTGGTCTAATTGGATTTAAGAATGATCTCTATGGACTAAAAAGTGTAAGATGGTGGAAAAATAAATGTATAGATTGGTGCAGTGCCGAGGCTGAGGAGGGGAAATTTGGAGACCAAAAGTATTTAGATTATATCCCTATATATTTTCCAAAAGTAAAAATTTCAAATAACTTAGGTATAAATGCTGCGCCTTGGAACTGTATATATAATAACGATTATAAAATTGACAAGACTAAAAACGATATATTTATTGAAAACGACAAACTAGTTGTTTACCATTTTGCATGTATTACTATCTTTACTGAAAATGATTTTGATCTTTGGTCTTTGGGAGAAATTTCAATACCCAATAATATATTAAACCATATTTACACTCCATATTTAGAGAGAATTCAATTTGTTTTAAAGCAATTAAAGGATAAATTCCATAAAGATACTAAACAATTTTTAAGTAAAAAAGATATAAATAAAGCTCAAACTTTATATAAAGATTCACAATTAAGAAGAAAAATGAATCAATCCAATCATTTTATGAACTTTTCCATGATTATAAGTAAAGAACGATTAATTCAAGGATTGACCTCTTATTATTCCTTAGAAAATTTCAACGCTAAATTTACTGTATGGATCTGTTGTATGGATGATTTAACTTATCAAATATTAGAGAAATTAAAATTAAAGCACGCCATACTAATTCCGGTAAAAGAAATTGAAAATCATGAACTCCTCAGTATAAAAAATGATAGAAGTTTACAAGAGTATTGTTGGACATTAAAAGCGCCCCTATGTCTACATGTCCTTAGTCTTTATCCGGAAGTTGATCACATTATATATTGTGATGCTGATATGTATTTCTTTACAGCACCTAATATCATTCTTGATGAATGGTGGAAGTACTCTGTATTTCTTTGCCCTCAAAGAAGCTCTACTGAAATTGAAAGCATACACGGTATATACCAAGCTGGTTTAGTAGGCTTCAAAAATGATCAAAATAGTAAAGAAATTTTAACATGGTGGAAAGATAAATGCCTAGAATATTGCAATAATCAATATGATGTTGAAATGAATAGATGGGGTGACCAAAAATATTTAAATCACATTCCTAACATCTTTTCTAATATAAAAATCATGACTCATAAAGGTATTGATGCAGCACCTTGGAATGTCATTTTAAATAGCAGTTCTATATCCAAAACAGATAATAAAGTTTTTATTGATCAAGATGAATTAATAGCTTTTCATTTTGGAAGTATGCAAATTATTAATCCAAATGAGTTCGATTTATGGAAACAAGAAACTTTAGAATTACCTCCAGCAGTTTTAGATTATATATACATTCCTTATATTGAACAATTGAACAAGACATGTCATACCCTTCATAATACTTTTCAAAAATCTCCCTCCTCTTTATTTGCTGACCAAATTGATACAACAACAATAAAAAATTATTTTAAATACCCCTCCCCTCATCACAATTAAGACTGATACTTTCCTTATTTAAAAATAAATCTATTTATTTCAGCAACTAAAAATACATCTTAATAAAGGATAGATTATCACTATGATTGCTTCATTTAAAAATAAAACTTTCCTTATTACTGGTGGATACGGTTTTATTGGTTCTCACTTGGCACGAAGACTTTTAAATTTACAAGCAAAAATTGTTCTTTTCATAAGAACACCATCAAATTCTTGGAGACTAAAGGATATTCTAAAATATATTGAAACCTATGAAATAGATATACGAGATAAAAAACAAGTACAAGATGCAATAAAGAAAATTAATCCCGATTATATCTTTCACCTGGCAGCCTATGGTGTAAATTCTGCCCATACAGATTACATCCATGCTATAGAAACAAATGTTATAGGGACTTGTAACATTATTCAAGCAGCAAAATTGGTGAATTGTAAAAAAATCATCAATTTTGGGAGTAGTTCTGAATACGGTAACAAGATGGAACCTATTCATGAAAATATGTTACTAACTCCTGTGGACATCTATGGAAGTACCAAAGCTGCTGCTACTATACTCGCCCATCAAATTGCTAGCGAAAACAATATTAATCTTATAACATTAAGACCTTTTGGCATATTCGGAGAAGGCGAAGAGCCGCATAAAATTTTTAGCTATATAATCTTGCGAGTATTACAAAACAAAGATGTAAATTTAACTTTATGTAATCAATTAAGAGATTATTGTTATATAGAAAATGTAATAGATGCCTGTATCCTAGCAGTAGAAAATACTACTGTACAAAATGAAATCTTTAATATTGGGAGCGGCACTATTCACCCCTTGAAACATTATGTAGAATTATTATTCAAACATTTGAAAACCAATTCCAGACCAAATTACGGTGCAATTTCCTCTAGAACAAATGAAAGATGGGTTCCTGAAGCAGATGTGCAAAAAATAAAAAACTCTCTTTCCTGGGAACCTAGAATTAATATTGAAGAAGGAATTATAAAAACTATTAATTGGTATAAAAATAATAAACATTTATACCTAACCCCCTAAAAATAGGGTACTAAAGGAGGTGGACTAATTGTTAAACCGAAACTTTAATAATGCTTTTTACGGAAAAAGAATTTTAATTACTGGACATACTGGTTTTAAAGGTTCTTGGTTATCCCTATGGTTGAATGAATTAGGTGCTGCTGTAATCGGATATTCATTAGATCCTAAAAATAAAAATGATAACTTTAACATTACTAACCTTCAAAATAATATAATTGATATTCGTGGAGACATTAGAGATTTTAATAAATTAAATAAGGTTTTTACAGATTATAAACCTGAAATTGTATTCCATTTAGCTGCCCAACCTCTAGTTAAGTATTCATATGAATATCCTAGAGAAACATACGAGGTAAACGTTGTAGGAACTATGAATGTACTAGAGGCAATTCGATTACATGAATCAGCTAAAATAGGAATTATGGTGACAAGTGACAAGTGCTATGAGAATAAAGAATGGCCTTGGGGTTATCGTGAAATTGACCCTATGGGCGGCCATGACATATATAGCTCAAGCAAAGGATGCTGCGAACTTTTAATTTCTTCCTATCGTAATTCTTACTTTTCAGAAGAAAAATTTTCTCAACACAAGAAAATAATTGCAAGTGTTCGAGCTGGTAATGTAATTGGTGGTGGTGATTGGTCAATAGATAGAATTATTCCCGATTGTATACGAGCATTAGAATCAAACAAAAAGATTATTATTAGAAATCCTACTGCTATTAGACCCTGGCAACATGTACTAGAACCTTTAAGCGGGTATTTACTCCTTACAGAAAAAATTATAAATAATGGTATCCTTTTTTCAGGAGCATGGAACTTCGGGCCATCCCTAAGCAATATTGTTTCAGTAGAAAAATTAGTGACCAGTTTACTAGATATTTGGAGCTGCGGGGATTGGACAGCAGAAAATATAGATCCAATAAATTTTCATGAAGCAAATTTACTAAACCTTGACATTAGCAAAGCAAAATTCAATCTTAATTGGCAGCCAAAATGGTCCCTACAACAGACTTTAGAAAATACAATAGAATGGTATAAACATTATAATTCTTACACCAGTTCTGAGATGAGAAATCTATGTATTAGCCAAATCAAACAATATTGCATGCTTTGAACTACTCCCACTTACCCATACTTGCTGTGAGTTCCTTATGGAGGGAGTCTTCTTGGTTAAAATAATAAAAGATACATTAATTTTTATAGTCTAAATTATAAACCTACTATACCTAAAATTATGTGATTGTCCATTAACAAAAATTTTATTTCTTCGGTTATTTCAAATCAACTATTGACATTATATTGAAGAATAAAGGAATCACGTATTTTTCTAGTGATTCCCTTGTTCTGAGAAAATAATGTCTTGCTTTAACGACAATACAGTATATGTGATTATTAATTTATTTGTTCTAGTTATGAAAAAATCTATTCCTGTCAAAAGAGCTTTCTTCAAAGAAAAACTTCCTTTTTTTCTACTTATCCTACTCGAAAAGTAAATAATGTTATTTTTCAGATGATTACATCTACTATTTATAGAATTACACTGAGCTTTAACAAGTTTATGCTTATATATTGATTCTCTTATTTATTATCACCAATGTTGATGAATTTATGCATAGCTTATTCTATACACAAATAGCTTTTTGAATTATCTTTTCAGAATAAATAAAGGAGACTTTCTCTTTTATGCACTTTCCCCTTACCATTCTTAAATTTCCCTTTAATCAACAATAAGAACAAATCTTCAATATAGTACATCTTCTTTGAACTACCCCCACTTTCACTTCGTTTAGAAGTGAGGGATTCCTAAGTAAAGAGTTCTATCGAACTCTAATTGATTAGGCTAACCCCGCAGTCCTTGCGGTTAGAAGCCTTATCGCTTCACTCTTTAGATTGATACTTGCGTTAATATCCCTATCATGGTGTGTACGACAAGAAGGACAGTCCCATTCACGTAGGTTTAGATTTTTAACGTCTTTATTTTGATATCCACAACAAGAACATAATTGGCTGGAAGCAAATGTTTTCGATACGACAATGACTTGTTTGCCATACCATTTTGCTTTGTATTCTAACATTGATCGAAATTGCAACCAAGATACCTCACTAATTGCTTTTGCTAACTTATGATTCTTTAACATATTCGATACTTGCAAATCCTCTATACCGATAACATCGTGGTTTTTGATGATTTCAGTTGAAATTTTGTCCAAGTAATCTTTTCTAGTATTTGATATGTATTCATGAATTCTAGCTACCTTTACTCGTTGTTTATTCCAGCGAGAAGATCCTTTCATTCTTCTAGAAAGAACACGCTGTGCTTTCGCCAACTTATCTTCTAATGATCGGAAAAATTTCGGATTTTCATAGTGTGTTCCATCTGACAAAATAGCGAAATCTTTTAGTCCTACATCTATTCCAATGTAAGAATGTGTTTTCGGAAGTTCTTGTACTTCTGTTTCAACTAATAGTGACACAAAATATCTACCAGAAGGGTTCTGTCTAACTGTAGCATTTACAATACGCCCCTCTACTTCGCGACTTTTGGCAAATCGAACAAGGCCTAGTTTCGGCAACTTTATTTTGTTCCCTACAACGGCAATGTTTTCATTTGTTTGTTTTGTGGTATAAGATTGTACGTTGTTCTTCTTAGATTTAAAGCGCGGTGCGCTGTTTTGTTTTTTGAAAAAGCGCGTATAAGCATCCGCAAGGTTGCGAACAGACGACTGAATCGCAATACTATCCACTTCTTTTAGCCAAACAAGCTCTTTCTTCATGGCAGGTAGTTTGGCAGAGCATATACCATAGGTCAAGCCTTTTCCTGTCTCTTTGTATGCGTGATCCCATAAGGATAGAAAATGATTGAATACAAAGCGAGAACACCCAATCGTTTTGTTGATTAGAATTGCTTGTGCTTGATTTGGATAGATACGAAACTTATAGGCTTTATTAATCATTATTTGATTCACCTCCATTTCGGTATATGACTATTATACACCAAACATACATTCGATAGATAGTAGAGTAATACTTTCTATATGTCGAACAATTAAGATGGCTTCCTGCCATCTCTTGTTCGAGGCCAATTCATCTCCCGCCTACTCACTGGACTGTGACCCTTCACGCTCCTTGAGGAAGGAGTCTTCTTGGCTAAAATGATAAAATAAAACAAAACCATACATAAGATAATTTTACTATTACAAATAATGACATAGTCTGTTTCACCTTTTACATTATCTAAAAAAGAACTTGTAGGAATTCTTACAAGTTCTTTTTTATTTCCTTTATTCTCTTCTTATTTACATACGCAAGATTTATACATTTGGTGGTGATACATACTATATTTATCCGATAAAATAATCTAAAAATTAACACATAATTGATCGTTTTAAGAAAAAGAGATTTCATAAATCTTCAATCACAGTTTCTTAGTTCACCTAATAGAACGTATAAAGACTCATATCATCTTTTGATTATTTTTGGATGTTTTATTCTACGTATATTCGACACAAATTGATTGTTTTTTATGAATTTTCTTGAAAAATATTGTAATATCACTCCATTTTTTCTTCTATTTTGTTATGATGTTTATAATTAAATTGGATTAGGATTTTTTTAGAAAATGGGGGCGTATATTATGAGTGTCTCAGTAAAAGGAAATGAGCAATTAACCTCTCTATTGAACGACTGGTATCGATCTATGCTATCTCAGCAAGTTATAAAAGCTACTAATCTAAAAAAGAAAATTGATGAAAAAATTAATAAGTTAAGCATTGAACCGAATCAAGAGCATCAGGATCAAAATTTGTTACTATACTATTCACTACTCGAATTTCGTTACAAGGTCTTAACAGATAGCCTTGGTATTCAACAAAATAGTTTTGATACTATTAGCGATTATGATATGCCTACAGATCAATTTCTACAATTCTATTATCATTTTTTCAAATCCATTCATTCCACTTTTATATCAAATTATACTGAGGCAGAGGAACATTATAAACTAGCAGAAAAAATATTGGTAGCTATACCAGATGAAATTGAACACGCCGAATTTTACTATAGAATTGCTACTTTCTATCACCATACCTATAACAATCTCGCTTCTATCGAATACGCAAATAAATCGAGAGCAATCTTTTCAAAGTATGAAGGTTATGAAGTAAAAACAGCCTTTTGTAATAGTTTGCTAGGTGGTTGCTGCATCTATTTAAAACAGTACGAACAAGCAGAAGAATATCTACATTGTGCAATTGATTTACTACAAAAAAATAGGGAAGAAGATTCCTTGTTATACGTAAAAAATACTATGGGGTGGCTGTATTCTGATCAAAGTATGTCTACTTTAGCTATTCGTCACCTTTCAGAAGTAACAGAGAAAATCCCTACACACTTCAAGGCCATCTTCCTACAAGCTAAGGAACATTATAAGTTAGGAGAACAATCAACGGCCAGCCAACTCATTGATAAGGGTCTACAGATTTGCAGAGAAATTCATAACGAAGAATACACACACCACTTCTCTATTTTAAAAAAATTAAACGAAAATATTCCATTGGAAGAATTAGAAAAAATCATTCAAGAAGGAATCTTATACTTTGAGGAAGAAGAATTATGGGAATATGTTGTCGAATACGCCGAATTATTTGCCACAAAATGTAGACAATTAGAGAACCACCAAAAAGTAAGTGACTATTTCCATATTTGTTATCAAGCAAGACAAAAATCAATCGCAAAAGGAGTGTTAAAATAATGAAAAAAATTAGCTTATTATTATCAGGCATTGCTTTTATTGGGGTATTAACGGTGGGAATTTTTCAGTTTTCTAAAACAGATCAGCTTGCTACTCATGGGCATTAT
The DNA here is from genome assembly GCF_038005805.1 of Bacillus sp. FSL R9-9497. Taxonomy (NCBI): domain Bacteria; kingdom Bacillati; phylum Bacillota; class Bacilli; order Caryophanales; family Bacillaceae; genus Bacillus; species Bacillus sp. FSL R9-9497. The sequence goes on from NZ_JBBOTY010000001.1 coordinate 3,420,655, forward strand.
CCTGCTCCTTCATATAGTGTTGGCGATTATAGTGGTGCACCACCACAAATTTAATGTAAATGTATTTAAAAACCCTCCAAATGGAGGGTTTTTAAATGGCTTATCTGCCTGTTCAATACGCATAGAGAGTACATATTATACTTATTTACTATGTTATAAGATTTTTCATTTCCACTCTGTAACAAGATTCTAGCATTCTCTCCTAGAATCTCAACTTAAATCTTAAATCCACCAATTAACTCTTGAAGTTCTTCCGCCATCTGTGCTAATTGTATTGCTGAAGAATTTATCTCTTCCATAGAAGCATGTTGTTCCTCAGATGAACCAGCTATCGTTTGCATACTTGAAGAATTTTCTTTTACAGCCATAGCTATTTGATCAATCGATGTATCAACTTTCATTGCATCAGTTGTCATTTTATTTGATAGTTCTACCATACCATGCACTTTTGATACAATATCATTTGCAGATTTTGAAATCTCATAAAAACTTTGTTTTGTATCATTCGCAACCTTAATTCCCGACTGTACTTCTACGCCTACTTCATTCATAGCTTTTACAGTCTCATGTACGTCTGCTTGTATTTCCTTAATTAAACTTCCAATTTCCATTGAAGATTCGGATGATTGCTCCGCCAACTTTCTAACTTCATCAGCAACAATTGCAAACCCTCTCCCCTGTTCCCCAGCTCTAGCTGCTTCAATCGCTGCATTCAATGCTAATAAATTTGTTTGTTCCGCAATATTTTGAATCGCTTCTAATATACTGCCAATTTGCTGTGATTTCTTATCTAATAATTTTATGACATTATCGGATTGAGAAACAGAGTGATGGATAGACTGCATTTGTGTTACAGTTTGTTCTACTAATTGTTCACCTTCATTGGCTTTTTGTTTAGTGTATATGGATGAAGCCGATACTTCAGAAGCATTCTCAGCTACGTATTGAATATTTCGTGTTACCTCACCAATTAATTCAGCTCCAGACTCAACTTCATTATTTTGAACCTCTGCACTGTTCGAGATTTCTTCCATCTCTTTTGTAATTTGTTCTGTCGCAACACTTGCTTGCTCTACACTAGCAGTTAGTTCCTCAGAAGACGCAGCTACATGTCCTGCAGATGTGTTAATTTGAGAAATAATATTACGTAACGACTCTGCCATTGTATTGAAACTACCACCTAATTGACCAAGTTCATCCTTTGAACGAATATCTATTTTCTCGGTTAAATCTCCTTGACTAATTCTTTGAGCTGAAATGACTAATTGTCTTAGTGGAGTAATTATAGATTTGAGTATGAATAGAATTACAATTCCACCTAACAATAATGAAGCACCTATTATAGTGAGCGTTTTATAAAAAATAGGATTGGTAGCTTCTTCAATTTCTTTCGTAGGCATTACGCCAGCTATTTTCCAACCTGTTTTTTTATTTGTCTTAAAGCTTATGTTTCGATCTTCACCATTGAGGCTATAAGTAATTACTCCATCTTCTGTCTTGTACAATTCATCCACTAAAGTTTTATCTAATTTCTCTCCAGGTTTTAGTGATGGATGAACAACTATAGTTTTATCTTGACTAACTATAGATACAAATCCTTGCTTCCCAATTTTTATCATTTTGGATGTTTTTACGATATCTTTAATATTCAAATCTACGCCAATGACACCACTTTTATCTGCATTCTGCTTTGCAATTGCAATTACCATATTTCCTGTAGACTTTGATTTATAGGGAGATGAAACAATAATCTCTCCATTTGCTTTTACTGCATCCTTATACCAACTACTTTCTAACGGATTAAACCCTTCTGGTATTTTTCCAACAGGTGCATGAATAAATTGATTGTTACTGGATGCCGTATAAATCGTTTCTATCTCTGGATGTAACTGTATATATTGATCAAATTTATTCTGTACATTTTGCGATTGTTCAGGATTATAATCCCCTTGTGTGAGTACCTTTGCAAAATGAGTGATATCTGTATGCTTATTTTCTAATTCATCATCAACAATCTTATCTAAAATACTTATATTATCTTTTGCAGATTGTAGAATTGTTTCATTAAGATCTGTTTTTGCTTTATTATAAGATGATACTCCTACGATAAGGCTTGGTATAATTAATATTGCTATAAATGCCATAGACAACTTCGTTTTAAGCTTTATTTGCCCCAATCTTTCTTTTATATTAAACACTAGCTACTTCTCCTTTTCATTTTTACTACTTATATAGTTTATTTAAATTTTTCTCCTTTACTTTTCCACATTCATTTATGGTACCATTCGAAATGAAACCACAATTACATCCTATTATCCATACTTTATAATTTAAAGATTTAATTTTCACAGACAGAGTTTTATCTGTTCTCCTTTCGAATATGTTATTTTTCTAGATTCAGCAATTATTAGACTACGAATTATTCCAAATAAACTTGATGCAACAAATACTTCATTTAAAAAATAATTATTGGATTTGTTTGGATAAAAATCTAGTTTAGCGCTAATCCAATCGGATGAAATTCTTACCATAATACATTCACTAAACATAAATAAGTAAATTTATTTCTTTTAATACTTATATTTAACTGCCTTTTAACCATTCTAACTGTATTATTTCATCGTTTTATCTATTTATTACAACCACTTTTGTTTTATTAAATCACTAAACTATAAATTCTAAATAGGAGAATAAAATAAATTAGAGAATTACATTGTAACATATATATATAAGTTGTTAATATTAAAATTTAAAACTTTACTATTTTTCATATGCAATATTACATGCGAAAAGCCATAATTTTTTTGTTATACTATGCATGTGGATTTTTCATCCAAAATCCACCCAAACGCATATTTATGTATATGCCACCCTAATTGATGAAAGTGAGAAGAGTGTTTATCATTTTTCTCACTTTTTTATTTAGGCTCTGTTAATATTGATTATTGATAAAAAGTATTAAATAAGGGAAGACACCTTAGAGTTGGTGCTTCCCTTATTTGTTGATTATTCAAATCTAAAATAGGTATTTTCTAAACCTATTCTTTGCTTTAATGTTCTGCCCAAAGCATAATTATTTGGTAATTCTTTTTCAATGACACAAATAATATAACCTGCTTTTCCTGTTGTTAAATTAGTTAGTTGTAAGTAGTTAGTGTTGTCGTAGATATAAGAAATAATATATTCATAGAAATTATTTTCTTTATCTTCTCTATTCATACCAACATTGTACAACCTAACTCTTGCTCCTACCCAAATTTCCTCATCATCATCAACATTACTTAAAGGCATCCATTTCGAGTTATCCAATATTTCACCCTTTTCTTAATTCATTCGTTTATACACGAATGTTGCTAGACACAAACTATCATAAGCATCCGTCATTTCATTGATTAGACGACCACCGACAGAGAAAAAAGACTCAACATAGCTTTTTACCCATTGAAACACTTGCTCTTTTAGTTATTTTTACATTTTGAATCTAAGAAAATGAATTCCCTTATAAAAACTCTAACAGAGAATCTTCCTTCCAAATTTCACCTAGGGAATTATTTGTTTTCCAAAAAAACTACCAACATCTTTATCAACTCATTTTAGAATATTTAAACAATAATTCCATATACATTACCTGCATAAATTATTCATTTTCTTTTATATAAGACCTACCTTTTTACTTTTAATAGATTATTAGACATTGGATTATTATACATAAATCCCAAAAACATGCGGTATTTTGTAGAATTTTGTCTATCAATATGTATGTACACCCTTTTGTAGTGGATATAGACTGTGAGGTGTAAGGAGATACCTTACAAAATAATAAAAAGGAGATTATAGAATGAGTAGATTAACAAAATTCTCAAAGTTAGTATTTGCAACTTTAATCGCGGGAAGTAGTCTAAGCACCTTTGTTTCGTCACACAGTGTACAAGCTGACACCTTAGATCCTAATTACCAAGACAATATAAAATTCATACCACCTTCTAGTGCTAGGCCAAAATTGGAACAAAAAAACACTATTGTTCCAGAAGCAAAAGTTGTTAAAGACCATTATGTAAAGTACTCTAAAGCACATTTCCAAACTAAAGAAAGTATACCAAAAGAGATTTATTATTCTTCAGAAGGCTTTAAGGGCTATATACAGGCAAGTACCGTTTGGGATATGGGAGATCATTTCGCAACACTATATTCCGGAACCGTTATTCGATGTTAGACTTTTAATCCATTCTCCCCTAATGCTTAAAATGGTTAATAACTCACTGCCAATACTGTAATATCTATTGTTCATAAAATAAACCACAAAATCTTTCGATTTCATGGTTTATCAAATATAAAGATAATGCTAAACGAATACTCTAACATTACCTTCCCCAAAGTTAATTATAGAGTATTTTCAAAAAAAAGACACTCTTGTAGTGTCTTTTTTATAGTATTTTAAAAAGAATTCCACCTACTAACACCTTTTTGTTGCGCCTATTCGTTTATTTCAATATGATACTTTTCCATCTCGTATATGCAATAGACAATGATAGCTAAACTCCAACTGACACTATAATAATTATGTGTGTAGAAGTCATAGCCCGCTTTAATACCTTTCTCTATTACAACTAATGTAAATCCTAAAGCCACCCATCTGTTAATTTTCATCTTTATAAACGTTAAAGAGATAATTATTAAAAATAAAATATTTGTAAGATGATTTATCATTAGCTCATATTTTTGAATGTATACTGCCATTATACAAGCAACGATATTAGTCGCAATGCCAAAGGCAATCACCGCTCCCCAAACCCTGTCCGAAAGTCCCACTCCTGAGTCAGTCCCTTCCTAAACAAATATCCCTTTCTTTAATTCGTTCCTACACCCTATTCAAGATATGCTAAATTATCCTTGTCTGATGAATATCTATTTATCTTTTCATATAGAGCAAACAAAATCTTTACTCATAATTTTTTCTTTATTAGACAAACTATGTCTAAGCCGTTTGAACTAGCGGCTTCACTCTTCTGGTAATGGGATAGCACAATTTATTGAATTGACTAACTCATTCAACCCACTGGCACCGGCAGGCAACAAAATAGTTGTCTGCCATTTTCATGTATACTTTTTCTAATTTCATTTCAAACCAAGTGTGTGCTGTACTGATTTCAAAAGGACAGAATTTCATTTTTTAAAATGTAAAAAGATGAGGTCCTGTCTACTTTTGGTATAGGACTTTTTCTTTTCACACATACTATTTTTGAACCTGTTTACCAATACGTGTCCTAATGGTGTCTTGAATTCCTCCTAAAAAGGGCTGCAGATACGACTGCATGCCCTTTTATTTACGTTGTTTCTCTATATTGAATAAAATAATTAAAAACTAAAAATGTAATATTACATATTTTTTCTGTTCAGATTATGTTAGGATTTACTTCGTAGTCGAATTATGGTTTCGTATCTAATTCAGCAATATGTGAACTGTTTACCTAAAGAAAAGACACCCAAAAGGTGTCTTTTCTTCTTTTAATCTAAAAAATATTTTTTCTTTTCAGTAAGATCCAATTATCCCTCTAACCTAGACCTCATAATTAAAGGCAATTTAATCATGGTACTCAAGAGTTTTCATCCATTTCAATATACCTATAGCTTAATTTAAAATCACATTTCCAGCACTATATTTGCTTTCCTACAGATTTTCTGTCTTGTTCTTAATTCTGTCAAAATCCTCATGTAGCTATACAAAGAATATATGCTACTATGATATTAAGAAACTATGCGTTCCCTTAACCCTGTATCCGGCCCTGTATTTATTACAGGGTCTTTGTTTATTTTATTTACTTTTATTGGCTTATAAGGGTTAATACACAACCAATTTCAATTAAAACCGTTTAAATGTTAGTTAAAATTTGAAATAATATATCTATTAACTTTTTTAACAAATGTAATCTAATATTAAATTTCTAAATCTATACTGTACTATACACCAGTTAACACTATATAAATAGTATTAACTATCTTAATTGAATATTAGTAATAGTAAGTATAAACATTATCAATTTACTACATCTTACATTTATGTAAAAATAAATACATGTTAAGCTTTTTCAAAATCTTTCCCCTAATAAAGATTTGAAGTAGCATTTCATGATTCTCCTTACTGTTAATATGCCTTGAAAAAGAACCCTATAGGGTTCTTTTTCTTCTCATTATAACCTCAGTAAGTCCATGCAAAAAGGACTGCTAATTATTTGCAGCCCTTTTACACGTTAATATACACTTGTATTACATGCTTAAAACTTTATTGTATTAGGTATTTATACCAACTAAACATGCCATTATCATTTAGATATATAACACTTCAAAGTTTAGAAGTATACAATAACAAATCTTTCCCAACTTCCAGCTACATAACTAGTAGCTGTTAATTCTCTACCACCATTTGCTGATATATATCTACCATTACTTAGTGCTTGTAATACATATATCCTATTGTCTCCACCATTATATAAGATAAACTTTTCCAGAAATATCTGGTTTATCCTCAAATAGAAAATCTTTATCTTTTGCCCATTTATCAGGTGCTAAACGTACATATTCAATATTAGCTTCTTTTGCACTTTTATAGTTTTCAGGTAATGACGTACTATTCATGAAATTAGTACCCTTTCTTTTCGAATCCCAAAAACTAATTTTTGAATCGCCCTTGTGGTATGTATCAGCTCTTACATTCATTTCCTGTACTCCAAAACTCATCATGCCTAATAACGCAACAATTGGCAAAACTTTTTTCACAACTTTTCCTTCTTTCTCTTTATATTTAACACACATAACATACCTTTGTTTTGTTACAGGAATATGGCAATTTTCCAAAAATACCTTTTAAATTTATACATTGGTAGTTCATTCATAAAAAAAGAAAGAGATAATTAGAACGTTGCTTCATTTTAAAAGAAACAAAAAAGGAATCCTTTACGGATTCCTTTTTGCAATGCACTCTTTTTCAAATGGTACATTTTGCACCTACTTTTAGTATAACTTATAATTCCTATAAAATAAATAAGATTAATTGAAATTCAATTCAAATTATGATAAAAAACATAATTAAGAAGCGCAGATAACTAAATATTATCCCTTTTATTAAATAAAAAAGATTAAATAATTCCCCCGCCAAACTAGGACCCCTTTACACTTTTTACGAATATTGTTATAATTAGATAAATCAAAGCATTACCCCATTAACAAAGGGACTCCATAATTGGAATCCCTTTGTTAATTAGCTATTAAAAATGATAGCATGTGATTATTGTATAATTTCTTCCTTTTTTAGATCTGCATATTCTTCTACGAAATCCCATAAACCTTGCTTTTCGAAGTAAGAAATACTTTTTCACTTCTTCCAAGAGTTTAATTGCTTCATCTTCATTAAGAGAACGTAAAATATTGAAATGATATACATACTCTTCATTTCCTAATTCCATACAAACTGCTAATCCTTTTTCAATAAGTTCTTTTACAATATTTGTTTTTCTTAGCTTATAATGTTCACGCGCTTGTAAGAACAATGCTTTAAAATGGGCAATATTCTTCTCTGTCACTTCTGATAAATGACGAATTGCTAATTTAGATAAGTTTTGAGTTGCATATAATAGTCCTAAATTATGCCTTACTATTAAAATCAATTTGTCTTCATTATGTTTTTGCAAAAGGTCAATGGAACGATTGAAATGTTCTTCCGCTTTTTCAAATTGCTTTAAGAATATACGAGCTGTCCCTAATGCGGTTTCACAAGAAGCAACTTTCACCTCATATCCCATTAGCCCTAAATACAAGGAATATAGATACTTATTTTACTTTCAAAGGCTGAAACCTTGCTGCATAACTACTGAAAATAAACATAAGAAAGACGTTCAAATCCATATGGATAGAACGTCTTTTCACTTTATTTCATACATATACTGATTTTTCACTTATTCATTTTGTATTGTACTTAAAAAACCAATGAATTCATCATCATTTACAGGTTTACTGTAGTAATAGCCTTGAATTAGATAGCATGCATTACGCTGTAATACCGTTAATTGTTCCTTCGTTTCTACCCCTTCTGCTATCACTTTCATGTTTAAAGTATGAGCAAGTGAAATAATGGTTTGTATAATTTCATCTCCATCAGTAGAAGTTCCAATCCTATTAACAAATTCTCTTGGAATTTTCAAAGTATCAATTGGATAAAGAGGCAGATACGCTAATGAAGAATAACCTGTACCAAAATCGTCAATTGATAAATGTACACCATATGATTTTAATGCTTTTAACTTCGATAAGGTTTCCTTTTCATCTACCATTGCTATTCGCTCTGTTAATTCCAAATCAATCGAATTAGCAGGTACTCCTATCTCTTCTATGGTAGATATAATGGTTTGAACAAAATCTTTCTGTTCAAACTCTATAGCTGATAAATTTATCCCCATCTTTAGATTTGAAAAGCCCGTAGAATGCCATTCTTTCAGTTGTTGACACGCTTTCTGTAACGTCCACTTCCCAATTGAAATAATCTGCGCCGTTTCTTCTGCGATAGGTATAAACTCAAAAGGAGAAATCAGCCCAAGCTCTGGATGTTGCCAACGTATTAAAGCCTCTGCACCAATAACCTTACCTGCCTTACTATCAATTTGTGGTTGATACAATAAAAACAACTCATTATTTTCAATTGCATTTGGTAAATCCTGTTCTAATTGTAATCGACGAGTTACTTTTTGAGATAATGTCTCGTCATACATACAAACAGCATTGTTACCTTTTTCCTTTGCGCTATACATAGCGATATCAGCGTGTTGTAAAAGTGTAGTAGTATTTATTCCTCCAAATGGATACACTGCTATTCCTATACTAAGAGATAAGTAAAAACTATGCTGATTTACTACAAATGGTTCTTCAGTTATACGAAATAGAGTTTTACACAAATCCAATAGCTGTTGCTCTGTTTGGTTATGGACAATGATCGCAAACTCATCACCACCTATTCTTGCTAGAGAAATAGTCGGTGACAGACATGTCCTAAAACGTTTGGCAACTTCTTTTAAAACCTTGTCACCAATCGAATGACCCAATGTATCATTAATAGTCTTAAAGCGATTTAAATCAATATACAGGAGCCCAAACTTATCCTGTGTTTTTTGTGCACGCTTAATAGATCTATCTAATTCTTGTTGGAAGAATATACGATTTCCAATCTCCGTCACCGTATCATGGAATGCAAGGTAATTTATCTCTTCCTGTTGTTGTTTCATCCTTGTTATGTCTTTTACCATTACATAGCTCCCAAAGGTTTGTCCTTCTATCATAATAGGAACTATAGTGACATACCAAAAGAGTATATCCTTCTCATTGTTATTTTTCACACGTAACTGTAGTGAAGATGAACTACATCGTTTCCCTTTCTTTATAGCTGCTTCCAATTCAGATTTATCTTCATCTAAAAAAATAGAGAAGCACTCTTTCCCTATCAATGCAGCACTTTCTTTTCCTAGTAACATACTTCCAGCCTGGTTTATATTTAATACGATACCGTTTGAATCAATCGTTAAAATAGGATCCGGATGATACTCATATAATGACTTAAATCTCTCTTGATTTTTTACTAAATCATTAGATTTATTTATTAAATCCCTTGTTCTTTGAGATACTGTTTGTTCTAATTGATTATTAAACACTTTTAATGTTTTAGTTAACTCTTTGTTTTGCATTCGTACGATTGTATGACGAATCAGTACAAATACAAAAGCAATACAATTTCCCGTAATTAATGTAGCTGAAGAAGTTTGCTCTTTCAAAGTAAAGCCAATTAAGACTGCAACTGCAAGATAAGGGAATATACCAAGAAGTTTCTCTCCAAATGTCGGATTAATAATAAAATAATTTCTTTTAGAAGAAGTATTCTTTGGGATTGTAGCAGCAATAGCGATAAATAATAGGAAAACTCTATACAAACACCTTAAAAATATAACTGAACGCTCTGACAAATCACCTTGTAAGTAAAAATACAAATAGTCCGTAATAGCCAATCCAGTTAATACTAGGATAAAAATAAACAATTTACTTTTTGCATTGAAAATAGCAGGTCGAAAGATCAGTGTAACTCCAAGTAATAGAAGCAATAAATCTATAATCGGAAAAATAAATGAGAGAAAAACATCTCCAATTGATAAGAATAAAATATTTGCAGATGGTTTATTAAATAGGTACCACTCTAATGTAAAAATAGCAGTAACAACAATGCATAAATCACAAAGTAAATACGTTTTCTCCCATTTGTTACATTCCATCATAATTTTATAAAAGAACGCAAAAAGAAAGAAGAATAAGAAAAACAGTAGAAATACATCAGAAATATTAAAATTTTGTATTGGTAATTCTACATTAAGTACTTGAAAAGCGGATATGAAATTCCCTATCAAAAAACACCCTATTGCAATAGTAATGCAAACCCAGAATACTCCTAACTTAATTTTTTGGGATAATATAGAATACAGTAATGAGATAAATACAGTAGTTTCAACGACTAAAGATGATAGTCGGATATTAAAATCTGATACGAAATAATGATTCGGAAAAACAAATAAAAATATAAAGCAAAAGCTTATATAAGTTATTAAAGCCAATATCAATACATAAAATTGCACATATGCATGCTTACGCAATGGACTCACCTTCTTGAGTTTTTCTATACTTTTATTAAAAAATGGCTTGATGGTAGCACAAGTCCTACTAATTAAAATGTGTGCTACCTATTATCCATATTATGACCTTTTTAAAAGATTTCTTTCTACACACAACAATCTTATTAACTTTTTGTAGATGTTTACAATTACCAATACTGAGGATTCTAAAAAGGATAAGCTGAAAAATGTAATTTTTTAAGTATTTGCGCGTCGTAAATTTGGCGGGTACAACTTATCTACTCTTTACATATGAGATAGAATCTACTCCTCTATTGGATTATAGTTGCTATCTGTCACACTTAAAAAGGAATGAAAATATACTATCATTAAAATAGAAATTCAAATTAGTTTACGAAACCAACTGTAACTATTATAGTTACACAAAAAGTTGATGTCAATTTCATATCCTCCCTTTTTAACGGACAAAAGACATGACCTATTGAACAAAAATGTGATGTTTATAAAAAGGGCGGTAAAGTTTTATCTCCTTACTCAAAGAATTATAAATGATTTAGTATTAGATGAAATTGAAGCTAATATTGCATCTCCCTAAAAAGAATGTTACTCTAAAAATAGAATTATGAAAGGAATGATGGATGAATAATGATTAACTAATTTATATTTTAAGTTGAATTTTATAACTTCAAACTACAAAATATAGGGTTAGTCTATCCATTTTTAAAATTCAGTTCATACTTTATTTGTCATGATTCAAATGATTAATAAGTACTTATTAAGTATAGACGAAAGACTAATCCTTCCGATTACAAATTGGGGGATTTTTTTATTCCTGTTTGTCTTAGTTGAAACTTACTAATTGTTAAATGTACTTCACAAATAAAGGAGCGAGAAAAATGAGTACTTCAGATACTATTGTTACACATGTAATGCTCTATATAAGTCGTTAATATCCATCAAACTTATATAGAGGAATTAAAAAATGGATGGATGTTCCGACTTTATATGAAACGTTTCGATATATAAAGGAGGAATTATTATGTCAATGATAAAGGTCCAAGACTTAACTTTTTCATACCCAGGTAGCTTTGATAATATTTTTGAAAGTGTAAACTTCCAAATAGATACGGATTGGAAGCTGGGATTTATCGGTAGAAACGGACGAGGTAAAACGACATTCTTTAATTTATTGTTAGGGAATTATGAGTATAGCGGGAAAATCCTTGCTTCAGTAGAATTCAATTACTTCCCCTACTCTGTTTCAGATAAGAACAAATTCACTCATGAAATCCTTGAAGAAATTTGTCCCCAAGCCGCAGATTGGGAACTTCTACGTGAGATATCCTATTTAAATGTTGATGCTGAGGTCATGTACAGACCATTTAAAACATTATCAAATGGGGAACAAACAAAAGTGTTGCTTGCTGCATTGTTTTTAAATGCGGGTCAATTTCTATTAATTGATGAACCAACAAATCACTTAGATACAGATGCACGAAAGATAGTCTCCGATTATCTAAGGAAGAAAAAAGGATTTATTTTAATTTCACATGACAGAATCTTTTTAGATGGGTGCGTTGACCATATCCTATCTATTAATAGAGCAAATATTGAAGTTCAAAGTGGTAACTATTCTTCTTGGAAGTTAAATTTTGATAGACAGCAAGAACACGAGAAGGCTACAAATGAGCGTCTACAAAAAGACATAGGGCGATTAAAACAGTCTTCCAAACGTTCAGCAAGTTGGTCTCATGACGTGGAAGCTTCAAAAAATGGAACGAGGAATTCAGGCTCTAAGTTGGATAAGGGGTTTGTAGGACATAAAGCAGCGAAGATGATGAAAAGAGCAAAAAACCTTGAATCAAGGCAACAAAAAGCTATTGAGGAAAAATCAAAATTACTAAAAAATGTGGAAAAAACTGAGTCATTAAAATTGGAACAATTGCAATTTAAATCAAATGAATTGGTTACTTTAGTTGACGTGTCCGTTAAGTACAATGATCAAATTGTGAATGAGCCGATTAGCTTCATAGTTGAACAAGGTGACCGAATTGTACTTGATGGAACGAATGGGAGCGGAAAAAGTAGTATCCTAAAACTAATTCTAGGACATCCGATACAGCATACAGGCTTAGTTACTTTAGGTACAGGACTCATCATTTCCTATGTCCAACAAGATACTTCTCATTTGAAGGGATCACTATCAGGCTTTATTGAAGAGCACAAGATTGATGAAACCTTATTTAAGTCCATCCTAAGTAAGATGGACTTTGACCGAATTCAATTTGAAAAAGATATATCTCATTATTCTGGTGGACAAAAGAAAAAACTGCTTATCGCTAAAAGTTTATGTGAAAAAGCTCATATATATATATGGGACGAACCACTAAATTTTATAGATATCTATTCCCGCATGCAGATTGAAGAACTTATTCAACAATTTAATCCCACAATGGTTATTGTTGAGCATGATAAAATATTTCAACAAACAGTTGCAACGAAAACTATATCTATGTAGCTCAAAACGAATACTTGAAAATATAATCATTAACTTGAGTCCTTGAATTATAAAAACTTTAATGAATTGATAAAAAAAGCCTAATTTCTCTACAATACATTGAGAAATTAGGCTTTAAATAGTAATAATAGAATTCATAAACACTGAATAATTTACACATTAAGTTTATCTGTTAATGCAGTAACAATCCTGTCCACTAAGTCTTCGGGTAATCCATATTCCTTATTAACTACAGCCTGTATACTAGCAAAAGAACTTTCATTGTATTTTGATTGCCTTTTTCCTCTACTATCTTTCTCTTTATTTATGAAGTTTTCACGAGATTCATAGTTCATCTTATCTGATTCTTTACCAATAGATTGATTGGTGTAAATTATAAAGATACCTAACATCATAATTACACAAATGAAAATCCCTACTAATTTAAGTCTCATTATTCATTTCCTTCCTGCAACTCTTACTGTTTCTCGTTCATAATATCTCAACCATATCAAATTCATATTAATTTGAAGTAAAATTTTGTTCTTAACATATTTCTTAATAGAAAGACTGTATATCCTTCTATTTGTTTGACATCATTAAGATGCTCACAAATAGAAATAAATTCTATTCCTATATATAGATAAATAATCTAAAAATTTATATAATAAGATTAGAAGTGTAGCATATTATTATTATTGAAAGGTCTTGGTATAATGCTAGGCATTAATGTAAAAAAAACAAATGAAGAGTTAATTATTTCATGGCAATTGGCGGAGATTACAATTCCATTACGTGATGTGATTGAGGTTACCGAAGATGCTACCTATGCTGGTGTTGAAGAAGTAGATGTAATACGTATTGGAACAGCTTATGGGACAACAGACCGTATTTTAATTAAAACAGTAAAACAAAATTATGTATTGTTTACTACAAATAAAGTTGCTATTTTAAATGCCATTCACGCTTAAATATAGGAGTCTTCTTGGCTAAAATGATAAAAATAAGCACATCTTGTTATAAAAACAGATGTGCTTATTTTTTAGTTTTTATGCGTTTTTACGTTTTAAGAAAATAACTCCACCAGCAATTAACAGTAATGCTCCTGCAGCCATAGAAATCCAACTTGTAAGATTAGTACCTGTTTGCGGTAACCATCCAATTTTAGATTGAATTTCTTTCTTAAGTTGTGGTTGTTCTTTTACTTGCTCGTTAGGTTGCTCTGGTGTTGGCGTATTTTCATCTGAATTTGGCTGTTCTGGTTTAGGTTGTTCCGATTTTCCCTCTTTAAATTTCACTGTTTGTCCCTTATCTTCAATTTCAGCGTGAATAGCTACTAATATATTATCTTGATACAGTTCTTCAAATACTACTACTTCTTTACCTTGTAATGCAGAAGCATTAAATGTGAAATCTAGTGTGATAGAACCATTTTTCTCTTTAGCAGTAAACTTAGATTCTACTGTTACTTCTTTACCATCAACTAATAATGGTTTGTTGGTTGCTTTATCCATTAGTTTGCCTTTTACTACGTATTCTTTACCCACGATTAAGTCTTTGTATTCCACTTTATCTTGGATTGTTACAGATTTAGAAGCATCTAACTCTTTAGAACCATCAGCTTTATTTGTTGCTGTCGTTTTAATAGAAGGTTCTACAAATCGAACTGTTTGACCTACATCGTTAATGTCAGCATGAGTTGCAATTACTTGACCTTCATGTAATAAATCTTCAAACACGACTACTTCTCTTCCTTGCTGTTCAGCACCAACAAAAGTAAAGTCTAATGTTACAAACCCATTCTTTTCTTTTGCAGTAAACTTCGTTTCAGCTGTTACTTCTTTACCATCAATTAATAATGGTTTGTTAATAGCTTTGTTCATTAGTTTACCTTTTACAGTGTACTCTTTACCTACAACTAAGTTAGTATACTCCACTTTGTCTTGAATAGTGATAGAATCCTTTGAATGAATCTCTTTTCCACCATCAGCTTTATTTGTTGCTGTCGTTTTTACTGATGGCTTAACGAACTTAACTGTTTGACCTTTATCATTGATATCAGCATGTGTCGTAACAACTTTTCCGTCTTTCAGTAACTCTTCAAATACTACTACTTCTTTTTCTTCTAAACCAGTTGCATCAAATGTGAAGTCTAATGTAATAGAACCATTTGCTTCTTTTGGTGTAAACTTCGTTTCAGCTGTTACTTCTTTACCATTTACAACGAATGATTTATTAGTCTTTTTATCCATTAATTTACCTTTTAAAGTGTACTCTTTACCTACTTGTAGGTCTTTGAATTCCACTTTATCTTGGATTGTTACAGACTTAGAAGTGTGCATTTCTTTTGTACCATCTTTTTTATCAGATGCTGTTGTTTTAATTGAAGGAATCTTCTCATCTTTGACAACGTGTTTAATGATTTGACCATTCTCTTTAATTTCAAAAGAAAACGTCTCTTCATTTAAGATATAACCGTTTGGTGCAACAGTTTCTTTATATGTGTATTTTCCAAATGGTAGCTTTTCAAATTTAGCGATACCTTTATCATCTGTTTTACCTTTTACTACTTCTTTTCCTGCTTCGTTATAAATTGTAAATTCTGCATTTGGAAGCTTGTTATTTCCATCAGCCACATCTACCTTTGTAATTTCTAGATCACCTTTGATAAGATGATTAACTGCCAATAACTCAATAATCTTTCCATGTTCCTTTATTTCGAACGTAATCGGTTCTTTAACAAGAACGTAACCATTTGGAGAAGCCTTTTCTACAAATGAATATTTACCATACGCTAAATCTTTGACGTTAATCTCACCATTTTTATCTGTCTTATATTCCCCAACTACTTTTCCACTTGCATCTTTTAGCTCGAATGCTGCACCTTCTAATTTTTTACTAATATCTTCATTATCTACTTTTAGTAATTTTACACTACCTTTCACTTCGGTATTTTCCACTGTAAAAGTAAGTGTTTTATTGTGCTCTTTAATTTCAAAAGGATACTTTGTTTTATTTCCAATATATCCATTAGGTGTTTTTGTCTCTAAGAAATAATATTTACCATACGTAAGATCTTCAACGTTTGCAATTCCATTTTCTTTTGTTACTACTTTTTTCACTTCTTTTCCATCTTCAGTGAAGACTGTGAATTCAACATTTGGTAAAATCTTTCCTGAATCACTAAGCTTTTTAATTTCGATGTTACCTTTTACTTTGTTATTTACTATTTGGACAGCTCCTGTTTCCCCTGTCTTAACTTCAATAGTTTGTGGTTTATCATCTGAAACATAGCCTGTTGGTGCTTTAATTTCTTTTAATGTGTAAGTACCAATTGGTAAGTTGTTTAATTCTGCCATACCATCAGCACCAGTCGTGATTTTTCCGACTGATTCATTATTTGCATTAAAGACCTCAAATACTGCACCAGCTAAAACTTCTCCATTTTCTCCAACTTTTTTAATTTTTAAAGAACCAGCTGCTTCCCAATTTACTGCAAGATCACTACTAAGCTTTTCTTCATTTCTTTCTAATAGTACTGTAGCATTCTGAACAGTATCCGTACCACGGTAAGCAATTGCTTGAACTTTAGTTAAATTAGCAGCAACACTTAAATTAAATTCACCCGTTTTTGTATTTTTAGGAATTTGGATACGAAATTTTTCTCCAACTGAAAGCTGATCTTTCACTTCTCCATTTTCACTAACAATTCTAACTCCATTAGGTGCATTTTTCGCTACTACTTTATAAGAACCACTCTTAGCATTTGTTTGTACTGTATATAGATTCGTTTCGAAGAATTCACCTTTTAATTCTGCTTTTTGTTTTTCAGCTGGGATAACATTCATATAAATATCTTGCGTATCCCCACTATTATTAGCAGCATTAATAATTGTCTTAGCTGCTTTTTCAACATTTTTATTCTCATGTTTTAATTCATTTACATTGAGTTGACCTAATGCATTCCAAACCGCAAGTTGCGTTGCATAATGCGCTTCATTTTTATTAGCTACTCCCAGCTGTTCAGCACTTTTTTGCGGGAAACCATTTAATAAGACTCTATATACTACATTATCTGTTTTCCCCATTTCAGGAAGATCTTCACCATTTGGTGATTTTAATCCAAGGGTTAAGCAATAAGCAATTTGACCACTTGAATTTTTAATCATTTCAGTGCGAATGTACTTACCTAGACTATTACTATAACTCCAGTCCATTGAATATTTCTCATGCGTCATAACCTCTGCACTAGCCCTAGGTAAAAATACATTAAGGAATAATGCCAGTACTGATAATAATGTAAAAACTCTTATAATGACTCTCTTACCCAATTTTGTAACCTCCCTAGAATAAATTAATCCGAGTATATATCGCAATATCTAAAACATTCACGATCGACCCAATTATCATTATAAAACAATAAATTACAAATATTAAATAATTTTAATAAAATAGTCAAAAAATTTACACATTTTATTATTTATCAAGTTTTTTAACGAATTTACTATATACAAATTCTAAAACACGCCTACAATTTAAAAGACAAATATGTATGTTAAATATATAAATAGCAATTCCTTTACTCCAGTTATTAAGCTTTCCCCTATTAAAAATAGCCTTTTCATTTTCTTGTTAACCTGAGTAATTTATACACCTCTTTTAATCTATTACACTCCTCCATTTAAATATAAAGGTGACTTCTCGTTCAAATAATAAAGTGAAACTTTAATTCGCCCGATTCCCACCTAACTTCTTTGCTTTCATTGAATTTTTGGGCGGGAGTCTTACTGCCCAAAAATAACGGGATATATTATGCAATATTGCATTTGATAATCATTTTCATTGTAACTATAATGATTACAGAATTACTATTAATCTAATATTCTACATGGAGGTTTTATTATGTTTAAAAAAATTATTGTATCTTCTATGGCGCTTACTATGTTCGGTGGAGCTGCAACTATGCTAGAGGCACCTACTGCTCAAGCAGCTTCTTATAACTCAACGTCATCCTCTTACTTTGATGTCACTCCTGAAGAGGCCGTGGCTTTCTATCAATCTCAAGACTATAAAAAATTAAAAGTATTTTTGGATGACTTTGAAGCTAGAAACCCTTATACTCCAGGTGGAGGCTACGCTCAAGGGAGTGTACGTATGCAAAAATTCAACGATGCTCTTAGAGATGCCAAATTAACAAATGTCTACCAAGAATTTATTAGAATCTCATACTACAATCATTATCCAGAACCAAAATAATAACAACGGATTAAATGTTTATTATTTCTATAACTTAGCCTAATTTTAAATGTATAACCTAAAAATAATTACTAAAAACCACTCATATAAGGGTGGTTTTTCTATTTCCCCATATAATTTAGCGGAATGTTACATCATCTTTATTTTAATATCTTTTATAGTAGCCATTCTCTCGTTGACACAATCTAGTAGGTTAGCAATGGGGATATCAAAATATATTTATAATTATTTTCTGTTTAATAGCAAAAAACGAACACCCTCTCACAATTAGATAAGGTGCTCGTTTTCATTTTTATCGGTAATTCTCAATTCATTTTAGCTTCTTTCCAATAAGCAAAGATTAAATTAACTTAAAAACAAAGCGTTTTAAATTTAATTCATAGATCTTACTGAAACTTGGAATTGCCCCTTAGAACCATCATCATTTGAAACGTAAATTTTATATGTTCCATTCGGTAATGGAGATAAAGCATTCCGTACATTTGTAACATTAATTTGTTGTTCTCCAGGTTTTATATAACCACCAACAATTAGCTCTGTATTTGGACCTTTTACACTATATCCCATTGTATTTTGACCATTATTTTTCATAGAAAAGCTTAAGTCAGTACTCCCATCATATACGAAAGAAGTTACAGCCTCGCCACTATAATCCATTGTTTGGGTTAATAATAAGTCTGCAGAAACATGTTCAACTACATGAATTGGATCATTCGTTTTGTGTACTTCTTCAGCATAAGTATTATTCCCTAACACACCAAGTGTTAATGCTGAAACTACTCCACAACTAAGCGCTAGTTTATTTAACTTCATTTTAAGTTCCCCCTTGATGTTTGTATTCTATTACCATCATACATCCTTTTCCAAGTGCGTTTTTATGTAATAATTCATATCTATAAACCTATATATCTTAACTTTTCAACTTAATAGTTATTGAGAAAGCCACATAGATAAAGTTACAATATTGCACTTCATAAAAAACATGTGAATTTTAAAGTCTTTTTCTAACAAAGTTTTATACGAGTAAGTACCAAAATACTCAAATGAATAGCATTTCTATTTCAGATAAAATGTACTAATAAAATTTTTCTAAAATTTCACTTTGTAATTTGATATATTCCATGTTAATATAACGAAGGCTACAAAACAGGAGTCACCACGCATATCATTTTCACAGAATATTCATACTTAAAAAGACTTATTTTATCAGTAACTCAATCCAAATTTCACCTATACAAAAGTTAGTTTATAATTTCATATGTACATAAATTTAAATAGATTTTTTATCTATTATTTTTTCTATTTTCCTTATCAATTTTAATACGAGTAATATGACAGCACTTTTCAAGTACCCTTCTTTTTTTAGATAAAAAGTCTACTAATACTAAACATCTATGTCCAACTCATACATAATTCTACTTACAAACTATCGGAGATGCAAAACTATGGGAATTTCTACTCTTTTATTAAATACCTTTATTATAATAATTTGTATCCTTAGCTATCACGTATTTTGGCTAGAGTTTAAAGAAAAAATAACATGTAATAATATGTTATTTTCTATCCTTTCCTCCATTGCTATTATTTTTTGTATGACTTTTCCTTTTCATTTACATGTGGGATTTATTTATGATTTACGTTTTATTCCTATAATATTAGTTTTTCTATATGGAAATACAAAAAACATTGTTTTTATAGGAATTTTATATCTTTCTTACCGGTTTTACTTAGGCGGAAATGGCGTTCTTCCATCATTTATTATCTTTACTATCATTTCTGTTATAACAATGCTCTCTCGTTACTTATTACCTATGTATTTTAAAGAAAAAAAGATATTATTAAGCTTACTTCTTATTTTAGTATGTACAGCTTCCCTTTCTATTTGCGGTATTGTAACTCAAATAAATACAGGAGGTAAAATAGACTCTACTCTCATAGAATTTTTATTAAATTATATAGTCATTAATATTTTCACAGTATTATTATCAGTTTATTTTATAGAGGAAATGATTGAGAAATATAAAATGAAAGAAAAACTGCAACGGGCTGAAAAATTTTATATAGCTAGCGAACTAGCAGCGTCAATTGCACACGAAATCCACAATCCACTAACCACGGTACATGGATTCACTCAATTATTAAATGAAAAACATGCCTCTAAGCTATCTCAGGATCAATACTTAGAAATCATGTTAATTGAAATGCAGCAAATACAATCTACTATTAATAACTATTTATCTTTAACCAAACCACAGAACACCCTAAAAGAAAAAATAGATATTAATCACATTTTAAATCAGGTGAAAGATACTATTTCACCACTCGCTCTATCATACAAAGTTGAAATCAAACAAAATAGTACAGATTCCTTTTATATAAATGGGGACCCCGAAAAATTCAAACTCTGTCTAAACAACATCATCCAAAACGGAATTGAGGCTATGAAAAATGGTGGATTATTACAAATAAATATACAAAAAGTAAAAGGAAATATCATAATTGATATTATTGATTCAGGAATTGGGATGTCATCTCAACAAATAAAACGAATTGCTTTGCCATTCTATTCAACAACAGAAAAAGGAACTGGGCTTGGTACTATGATTGCTTATAGTATTATTAGAGAATTAAACGGAGATATAGAAATAGAGAGTGAATTAGGTAAAGGGACACGCTTTTCTATTAGTATCCCTTGCTAATGTGATAACAATTTTCTGTTTAGTTAATTACATAAATGAATTTTAAGAATCCCGCTAGCTAGCTTATTTATTAATTATCTTAAATTCATATGCGTTAATTAAATATAATAAGGATCAGAGCCTATCTATTGTTACAGATACACTCTGATCCTTTAGTTTAATTCAATTAAAAACACTTAATATTTATAACTTTTCTTACATCGTGATGAAATACTAGTTCATCAATTTTATCTTATTTACTGATTAGATTGGTTTAATATAAATATAACATCTCGCGACACTTAATTTGTTATTATCATTAGAGACATTGCCTGCAGTTGTTTTTTCATTAAAGTACAGACCTTTTTCCATTCATTGAACAAGACAACTCCCCTTTTACTACTTCACTTCCACCGTATAATTCCCTGTCCCCCCGCCATACTGATACACATGTAAATAATACTTCCCTGGATACGTATAGTAACTACCTACTAGTTTACTCCCTTGTTGCTGAGCATACGTAACATAATTATTTAAATCTGCTTCAGAATAAAGTACCCAGTTCATTCCGATATTATTTTCATTCGTTACGTTAATTTGAAGGTTTTTAGCAGTCTCCACATTAATTTCAAAGAAATCACTTGTATCGCCATTTCCTAAACTAGCACGTAAAACTTGATTTAACTGCAATTTGTTTGCTGTTTGGAATGAGTTATTCGGTTCTTTTTCTACACTGTTATCTTCTTTCTTTTGAACAGTTACAGTCGCTGTAGCAGTATTAGTTGCTCCTTTATCGTCTGTTACCGTTAATTTCGTCGTATACGTTCCTTCTTTTGTATATACGTGAGTTGGATTTTGCTCATTACTTACTGCTCCATCACCAAACTCCCATTTATACGAAGTAATTTTCCCGTCTTCATCTTTTGATCCGTCGCTTGTAAATGAAATTGCTTCATTTACATTTCCGCTATACGGACCGTTTATAACTGCAACTGGTGCTTTATTCTCTGCACCTTCTTCTGTATTAATACCGTGGAACACAACATCATATTCAAATTGTCCTGATGTATTCACGCGATAATTTACGAAGTATGCTGTTACTGTTTTATAGCCTGTCCATTCCTTTGCACTTAAACGTTTTAACGTATCATTAACGTTTTGTGTAATTGTTTTCCAATGTTCATATTCTCCTTTTGCTGCAGTTCCTGTATATGTTCCTTGTAGTGTGAATGTATTAAAGAACTGTGATTTATTTTTCTTCACTGATACATTTTTCAATTTTGCTTCCGCTGTTATTTCTGCTGCAATATCTGAAACTGGCTTCGATGCATGATTCGCTAAATAATCGTCTGATACTAATGGCACATTATATTTCTCACGATTATCAACTAGCATTTGCATATAGTCTTGATATTCTTTATTTAAATTCGCATCTTTACTTAATGTAGAGCGATATGCATCATATGCTGTTACATCATTTTTCCTAATAAGATCATGTATTTTATCGAACATATCATATCTCTTATTGTACATATATGATTGTAAAGCAAAGGAATAATTATAGAAATCCCACGTTCCATACTTTGCATTTAACGTTCGCTCTGCCGTATAACGCTCTGCTGGATTTGAAGATAATCCTCCTATAATACTCTTTCTCGGTACAACATTATCCGTTCTCGTTGCCCCTGCAAAAAATTCAGCATTTCCTTCTTCAAACCAAGATAATCTTTCATTTTCATATATTTTCCCTTGTCCCCATAACCCTGGTACTTCATATCTACCTTGTAAATAA
Source organism: Bacillus sp. FSL R9-9497 (assembly GCF_038005805.1). Taxonomy (NCBI): domain Bacteria; kingdom Bacillati; phylum Bacillota; class Bacilli; order Caryophanales; family Bacillaceae; genus Bacillus; species Bacillus sp. FSL R9-9497. Next base: position 3,443,536 of record NZ_JBBOTY010000001.1, read on the forward strand.
TGCGTGAACTCGTGTCTGAATAATTCTTCTAAACTATAAATACTTTCTTCTGGCGTACGCTCATAAGTAAAGAACGTACCTGTTCCTTCTATATAAAGACCACCGTTATTCGTTTCATAACCGTACAATTGACGATTAAATTGATATTCTGCTGGGCTATTATAAATAACCATCGTTAATACATCATCAGGATTTCCTTTTTCTAAAGGTTGATCACTTTCAACCGTACGATGGAATTGTGCCTTTACTTCTTTTGCCGCCCAATATAAACGTTTTACTTTTTCTTCTGTCACTTTATCTCCAGCTTTTAAAACAATTGCCCCATCATCAAACGTATACGTTTTTGGCAAATATTTTTTCTTTCCATCTTCTCTTATTTGATCTAAATTCACCACTTTACCATTTGCATCTTTTCCGCCATAATTTGTTGCAATTTGCTCAGCAGCTACGAAATATTGCTCCCCTAAATACGGATACATTTTCATCGCATCTGTTACAACTTGTAACCCTTTCGTTCCTGTACTATGGAACGTACCGAGTCTACCTGTATAATAAATGCCATTATTAATAAGCCAACCGTTTTTTGCTGTAATCGTTCCCATTAATGCAAAACGACTTAATTCATTAATATAACTATCTATTTTCTGATACCATACTGTATCTTTCGGTGCTTTCCTCGTATCGTACAAATACGATTGAATGTCGTAATCAACACCTTGCATAATATCGTAAATAGCATTTCCAGCTGAAAGATTATCTGCTAATGTAGAAAAATTATCATTATATTGTTTAAAAATCTTTGCAGCCGATGTTATCGTTTCCACATCGCTCGAAGCGTTTCCTATTAACTTTCCGTATGATGATACCACTCTATTTTGCTCTAATGTACCCAGCTTGAAATTTGAATTGTTAGCCATCGCTTTTAATGCAGGTAAGCATTTATCATGATAACTCCGTTCATTTAATTTACTAAGTTCCGAATTATAAAATCCTAAATAAAATCCTGAACGTAATACCTCTACTAATGTCTCAATCCCTTTTGAATCATCCTTCGTATAGGCTTGTCCTTGCTGCTTCAATTTATCAATAATCGCCTGCACCCTACTATCATTTTGATAGAATGCTAGACTGTCTGTATTAAACTGAAATAGCCCCGTAATTTGCTCCCAATCAATTGTTACAAGTAAATCTACTAACTGCTGATTGCTTAATTGATTTAATTCAGCAATTGTATAAGTTTTCGCTACAGCTAATTGCTTACTTTCTTTTTTCACCTCAGGTGGTCTTTGTGATAAATCGGCAAATTGTAACCTTTTCTCAAAAGACTTGCTTTCGAGCACTTTCGATGAATGAGCTAATTCTTGTACTGGTAGTTGTACACCGACTGGCTCCATTTTTAGCACATTTCGATAAGAAACTTGCTCTCCCTTAGTATCTTCTGCCAAACTTACCCCTTGAAAACTCCCTAACATTAAACTAGCAAAACTTACCCCTACTAACATTTTCTTTGAATAGCCTTTCATGCTCTCCCCTACCTTACATTTTTAGTGTCCCGCTCCATTATTTTACTATTTTTACTTTTTGTCCTGTATTGAGAAAAAAACAAGGTAACGTTCACACATGTATCCATTCCCTGTAAAATTAACGCTTGACTTTCCGTGCATTTTATATCAAAAAAAGATAGATAATAGCAAAATTTCTGCTACATCTATCCTCGTTTTCAACACTATGATTTTAACTTTATAAACGTAACTTCCGGTAATGTTTGCATATGCTGAATAAACTCATTCTTTTCTTCTGACGATATATTTTTCAGTTGCATCCCTACCTTATAAACAGTTTCTGTACTTTGCTGTGAAGCTTCCACCTCATATGAGAGTATTGGGATGTCTTTCACTTGTAGTGTTTCTAATATTTGTTGTACCGCTTCATGTTTATTTACAAACATTTGCACTGTTATATTTTGTGGAAATAAAAATTGCACCTTAAAAATACGACTTACAATTTCTAAACCAATTAAAACGAGAATCGTCGCTCCAATGCCTACTACATACATTCCCGCTCCAATTGCTAATCCTATACCGGCAGTAGCCCATAAACCAGCCGCGGTCGTTAATCCTTTCACCGCCTGCTTTTGAATAATAATTGTGCCTGCACCTAAAAAACCAACTCCACTAACGACTTGTGCTGCAATACGACTTGGGTCTAGAGACATATGCTCCTCAAACACAATATCTGAAAAGGCATATTTCGAAACAACCATTATTAACGCACTTCCTACCGCTACGAGGAAATGAGTCTTTAATCCAGCTTCTTTCGATCGAATTTCTCTTTCAATACCAATCATTGCTCCTAACAAGCCAGCAACACCGATTCGTATAATAAAATCAAAATCTACACTCACGGGCACTTCCCCCTTTCATTCATTATAGATAGATAAAACAAAAATTATCACAAATATCCATTTATCAACATGAAGGAATACTACTAAAATACACTTAATACTCCGACTGTTTTATGTTAATATTTAAAATATTAACATAAAATAAATAACTTCTAATTTTAAACCTCCACTAATTTTCTAAAAAAACAAAGATGGATTACATGAAATTAGGTTGAGAAACTTCAGAAAACGCTTTCATTTTGTATCATAATTTTTTATAAATACTACATAAACAAAGGAGCTTACTAACAATGAACGTCTCATTACTTACGCCTACTACTGATTTACAAGAAGAATACTTAGATTTCTATAACGAATGGAAAGATAGCGGTGAAACAATGATCCCGTGGGTTATCTCAAAAAATTCTGCCAACTTCCCAGCTATGGTTCAAGAACTTCTCGATGCGCATAAAGGAATAAATATCCCTAAAAATTGGGTACCAGACTCTACATATTGGCTTGTTACAGATGAAAATAAAATTGTCGGAGCTGTTAATATACGTCATAGTTTAACCAAACATTTATTTAACGCTGGCGGTCATATCGGTTATGGCATTCGCCCTTCTGAAAGAAGAAAAGGTTATGCTACGAAATTACTAGCATTATCATTAGAAAAAACGAAGGAATTAGACATCACGAAAGTACTTGTCGTTTGCGACGCAGTGAATACCGCTTCTGAAAAAACGATTTTACATAACGGCGGACTTCGTGATGATGATTTCACTGAGGAAGATGGGAATGTAGTAAGAAGATATTGGATTGAGCTATGAATGATCACAAATAAGCGAGAAAGTGATTATACACTTTCTCGCTTATTTTACACTGCTTCTATTTCAAACTGCACTGTAATACCACTTGGATCTACCACCACAAACCCATTTGTAGTTTCATTTATTTCATGTTGTTTTTCTATTAATCTTTCTTTCACTTCATCTAACGCTTCTTTATACGGTAGTACAATCGTATACACTTTTAGCCCAGTTGCATGTACTGGTGGGTGTGGGTTGTTTACTCCGTTCCACGTATTTGCACCAATATGGTGATGATATTCCCCTGCTGAAATAAATAAGCAATCCTCTTCACGCTGTTGTACTTCAAAACCTACTGTTTCCACATAAAATTCATGTGATTTCTCTACATCAGCTATTCGTAAATGTACGTGCCCAACGACAGTATTAGCAGGCAAACCATCAAACTCATAATCAACGAGTGTTGCCAATTCTTTTAAATCAAGTGGTGTACTTCCTCCTGGCCCTTCTCCCCATTGATCGTGCGGACGGTCTGCATAAATTTCAATACCATTCCCCTCTAAATCTTGCAAATAAAAAGCTTCGCTATATGTATGATCACTTGCACTATTAAACCTTGAAATTGGTAAAATTTCATTTGAATATGTATAACGCCCTTCTTGCTCATCCGGGCTGTCAATTACATTTTTATTACGAAGAACCCCAAATAGCGCAGAAGCAAAAGCTTCACGAGTCGGAACTAAAAAGGCTACATGATATATACCAGTCGTACGCGGTTCTTGCAGTACCCCGTCCTCTAACTTTTCAAGAACAAGTAACGCGTTCTTTCCACCTTTTCCAGATAAATATGCTTTATTCCCCTCTTGCTTAATTACCTCTAATCCTACAACATTTTCATAAAAAGCAATTTGACGCTCTAAATCTTTCACTTTAAATTCAATATGACCAATACGTGTTTTCGGATGAATTTGTACCATGAATAACTCCATCTCCTTATCCCTATATTTTTCCATTACATATAACCGTTACTATGAAGGATACAACTAAAATCATCCTATGTAAATAAGAAAAGTCAGAATTTACATACATTTTTATTTTCATAATAAAAAAGCCACCTTTTCTAAATTTCAGAAAAGGTGGCTTTATAACTCTTATCTCATTTTATGTACTTCAGCAACTAGTTTTCCACCCTGAATGCCCATATAAAGCTTCACAGGTGCATCATTCGTATTTTCAAATACTAAATCTAAATATGGATATGCAATTGTAGCATCTCTTCCTTGTGGAACATAACCTACCGTTTTAGAATGTGTAGTTCTCTCCACCATTTTCAGGCCAGCTTGATCTGCTGCATTGTATAAAGTTGAAGATGTTTGACAAACACCACCACCATATCCATCTACTAATTTACCATCAACTATTTCTTTCCCTAATTGATATCCTTTATCTGGTGTTGTATCACCGATTAATGAATTAAAAGAGAAACGGTCTCCTTTTGCTAACACAACTCCATTTATGCTCGCTGCTGACAAACGAATATTCTCAATACGGCCACCTGTTGAACCACCTAAGTTCGTTTCATATCTACCAATTACCGTACCATTTCCTTGCGCATCACTTAATGTTGCGACTGGTTTTTTCTCCACGATCGGCAACTGATACGTAGCATCCCACATACCAACGTTTAACAATTTATCTACTAATTCTTTTTCCATTAATTCATAAGAAGGTTTTCCTTCTTGCCAACTTCCATCAGGTGCTATACGTGAAGGAACCATTTTTTTGTCGACGCTTTTTCCAACCTCACCAACAACCTTTGTTACAGACTTTTTAAATTTCGCTTCATCTTCAAAATAGCCTAAACCAGATAAATCTAATTTTTTCACTTCAGTACCAGTTCGACCATCAACTAAACTAATAGTATCCTGTACTTCTGCTTTAGCCTCTACAGTGTGCCCACCAATATCACTTACCAATGCAACATCACTTACTTTTGCACCACAGCCACTCATTATAGCTACACATAACACCCCAACTAATATACCCTTTACTTTACGGAACAATATACTCTCTCCCTTTCCCCAACATCACTATTATGTATTTATTTCATTTTTATGTATGTTTTGTTACAATCATTTTACAATATGTTTATAAAATGTTACAAGTTATTTTTCACTCTATATAAATTACTCTTTTCTTTTATAAATGTCTATACATATTTACATAAAAGTTTGAGTTTGATAGAATTGTAACTTTTATGTAAACTCCCCCTTTTATCCAGTATATACCATTAAACAAAAGAAATACAAATCAAAAACCCTCAAGCTATTTTTTATAAAGTGAAATTGTAATCAGTGGGGGTTTTACGGGCATCCCGACCTTCTTTGTTTCTGCTGAATTTTGACATGGGGGTCTTATTGCCCAGCAAATAGCGGGATAAAGAGAAATCCCGTCAACATAAATAGGTATTTGCCGTGCCACCGCTCCGCTTTTGCACATACATTATGGTGTATTCAACCTATTTTAAAGAAATGGAGGATGTTATTATGTATCCCTACAATCCATATGATCCATATAATCAATATGCGTACCAACAACCACAGTATGACTTACAAACACAATATCAATCTTATATAGATCAAGCAGAGCACACGAATCCATACGACCAAAATAGACAATTCCAACTTCCAATCTCTTTTCCTGGCACTGGAAATCGTCAATTAGAAAGACGCGTAAATGAGCTTGAACAAAGAGTACGTCAACTAGAAAATACAGTTGAGCGCCATACACGTAGACTCAACCGCTTAAACCAACGTTTACGCACAGTAGAAAACAGACTAAATATTCCTTTCGCAGCATTAGAAGACGGATTTTAATTGAAAAAATAAAAATTATATAAGGAAGGGGCTCCCCCTTCCTTATATAAATTGACGAAAGTTTTTTCCATCTCTATACTGATAAGAGTTAATGAAATGAAACAAGGTGATAAATATGGATTTTGAAATAAATTATCTTTCCTTTTATGTTGTACAAGTAGAAGGAAAAGGTGAAGCAGTTGATAAACGCTACAAACATTTTCAAACTTTAGACGCTGAAGAATATGAAGATAGCTCCTTAAAAGAATTTTTGAATGGTGAGTTATTAAAAATATCGAAGCGAAAAGTAGAACGTCATGCAAAAACAGAACAAGCCCCAACAAAAATTGGTCGCTTTATTGTAGAAGAAGGGCACGAACTTGATTCAAACCCTCATTACAACCTTTTTAATCGTATTCGCTTTGCAGAAACAAAAGAAAACTTTAAAGATATGAGCGAACCTCTCGTTTATACATATCTTGACACAAGCGCTGTACGTGGTGGTGTATTTTTAATTGCTCAGGCAAAACTACGCAAATACTTTGATGATCCATTCGTATTCGTAATGAAATGCGACTTTGAACCAAAGGTTGCTTCTATTTCTGATGAATCAACACTGATTCGTAACGTTGAAATGGCCATCACAACAAAGAATATGAAATCTATCCAATATCCGTACATGCCTGAAGAAGGGATGGTTGAAGTAGGCGAACTAAAAATTCATCAAGCATCACACGCCCGTTATTTTGAAGACTTCTTAAAATTCGTCGAGTATGAACGCTCTATGCCTGAAATTATGAAAACACAAGTAATGGACATGGTATATGACCAAATTGAAGATGTATTTGAAGAAGGTACGGAAGAACGCGAACAATTCGACCAAGCAATGGAAGTATGGGCTGCCAGTCCGAAACGCGAAATTATGGAACAATTTTCAACCGAAGAAGTAATGGAAGCTACCGCTCAAATCGTTGAGCATGCTCCTGAAGTGGAATTAAAACTAAAAGCCGATCATATCTCTGTGAAGGCGTTGCTTGCGGATTTCGGGGATCAAATACATATTGCGAAGGTAAATGATCGATATGTACTTATGATTGAAGCAGACACACTTACATTTGAAAAAGGCTTCTCTCCTATTGAGTTTCTGAAGCCGGATGAGCTGCAAGATGTGATTGAGCGGATTGAGAATAAGCAGCAGTATTCGTTTGATCCGAGCGGTATTGAATAAAGTGAAACTTTAATCAGTGGGGTTTTGTTCATCCCCCACTAATTATTAACCCTCACCAATCGGGCTTTTACGGGATAAATACTTCCATATAACTGTTGTTACTGGGCGCTTTTAATAAGCGCTCTTTTATTTATATTAAAAACCGACTCTACTAAGAATCGATTTTTCTGCTTTATAATAAAACATGTTTATTTTCAAATTTTTTTGATGCAAGATGACATTTGTTGCAGAATCAAATACATCCCTTCCTTGTTATACAAGCTTATTTCCATTAGAAATATCTACTTCAATATTTCTAGTTGACCAAGTCCTTCTATAAGTTGTTAAGATGCAAAATTCACTTTACTACTTCAAATTTATTGTACTCGTAAAAAGATAATTGAAAACGATATTCCGGATGTTCTCTCACCCAATCGTAGGCTTCTTCTAAAATTTCCATTTTGTTTTGCAAGTCATTAAGTTCACTACATTCGTCCCTTTTCTGTTTGCACAGAGGGCAGAATCCATTCACTATTTCCGCACTCGTCGCCCTAATAGTTTTACTTTCTAAATCAACTACTAGACGAAGAATAACAGAATGCTCTTCTTTTGTAGTCACCTTCATTTCAGCAATCCGATCCTCATTCCAAAAGACACCGTTTAATTCCATCTTTACTGTGACATCTTTAATATCCAAGTCTACCACTATCACACCTCCCTTGTACAAAACTCAATCTTACTCTTCTATTTTAAACTTTAATACACCACAACTTAAAGAGATATTAAGTTTTTTCCAATCCTTCTTTACTATGAAAGAAAGTGTAGTTAATGCTAATTGTGTGGTAAATATTATCCAAAAAACTAAAACAGTTAAAATGTTAAAGATTGTTTCCATTAAACTACACTCTTTTCTTTATATATATTTTTATTTTATTAATACGGTTTAAAACTCTTATTACGTCTTAACACTCCCAAAGCAATTATAATGCACCATCACAACAACAAGTTGATGCCTATTTAATATCAATACGCTGTTATTACATGTATGTAGTTAGAGATGGAGGAGAAATTCATTTAACCTCTGTATTCTCCTCCATCTCAGCCAAATACCTAATCTGCCGTTCCGCTTTTCTCACTGCTGTACGAAAATGTTTTTTCAGGAGTTCTACTGTATTTTCACTTATATAATATCTTTCCGTTATACTTTCCCACGTGTCACTACTTTCAAATGTACTCCATTCAAATGGGCGTTCTGTATTTTTCTTTAGTTCTTTAAACACCCATTTTCGCATCTTTTTTTTCGCTTTTTCTGTTAGTTTTCCGTTTTTTACAAGTTCAAGTTCACCATGTCTTTTGTATCGCTTATTAATATCTCTCTCGCTATACACTTTAAGAAGTATATTTGCTGTATTTTCAGCATCTGCTAAAGCACGGTGCTGTTTTCCTTCCCACGTTAAAGCGAGCTGTTCTACCGCAAATTGTAAACTTGGCGTATGTTCAAACAATTCCTCATATGCTTGGAAAACAAATTTTTGCAAATCAATTCTATTTTCTTTTTCTATACTTGGGCATTCAACACCATATAATGTACAATCATGAGATAGAAAGCGATAATCTTCTTTTCCCCATGAAACAAATATAGAACCTTCGCCGATGAACTGAATAAATTTCTCTATAATTCGAGGGAATTTTTCTACACCCATTAAATCTTTTTTCGTAATACCGGTTAATTTTGTTGTATGACGAGTTAATCGTGCACTTGGTTTTACTAACTCCGAAAATTCTTCAATTATCTTCATCGTACCTATTTCTATTTTTACAGCTCCGATATCAACTATTTCTGACGGATCTTCTGATTTATACGGTCTGAAATTCCTCTCAATATCAAACACAATAAAATGTGTAGCGTTTTTCAATTTATTTACCTCTTTCTAAATTCCTTTTCACACAAACACTTTATTTTCAGTATTTATTTATTCATGTACTTTATACAAAAATACTCCGAATAAATAAATGAAAATTCAGTCTCGTTATGATATGTAAGTAGGAGGACATCTATAAAAATGCAAAAAAAAAGAAGGGCGAGCCCTTCTTTTTTCAAAAATTACTTCTTGTTTACGTTAGTAGCTTGAGGTCCACGGTTACCTTGTTCTACTTCGAAAGTAACTTCTTGACCTTCTTCTAAAGTTTTGAAGCCTTCGCCTTGGATAGCTGAGAAATGAACGAATACGTCTTCTCCGCCTTCAACTTCGATGAAACCGAAACCTTTTTCTGAGTTAAACCATTTTACTTTACCGTTTTGCATGAAAAAAATCCTCCTACAATGTACCTATATGTACATATTCATTTTCAACCACCTTACAATAATAAGCCAGATATTAAAAAACTGCAACCCCTGAGGAGATTTAACATTGCTATCCTCCTCGGAAGTTACAGCTCATTTAAATCTCTATATTATTAAAAGTAAAATGGTTTAAATACACTATATCATATCAATATAATAAAAGTAAAGTTTTTTTCTTAAATTATTTTTTGTTCCCACTGCATTGCTTTTAATTCACCTGATCCGGCTACTACATAACCATCTTTTTGATTAACAATGCGCCATCCGTGCCCTTTAACTGAATCACATACTGTAACAATACCTTCTTCAAGAAGCACACGGCACACACTACTAATACCCGCCTTATTTTGCGTTGAAGTTGTATATAAAACATGTTGATCTACACTTAAGTCTAAATAACTACTTGCTTTCTGCTCACTTTGACATGTGTGCCAATATATTTTTTCACTTGCAATACTTTCATCTATTTTACAATAAGAAATATTCCCGCTAACTCCCTTGCACGATCCACTTGCCGCTACTAAATAAGAATTGTGTAAAGTCAACGCGGAGATCATTTGATTCATCGCAATTTTAATCCTCTTTAATTTACGTGTCTTCAAATCAAAGAGCCAAACACCACCATATTTAGCATGTATTTTCGTACCAATAAATAAGTAATGTTTATATAAAAATAACGATCGAATAGACGGTGCCGCACTGCCATACTCAAGAAACGGATGAATAGTTTCCCATGTCGAACCGAAATTATTAGAAAGATACAGCATTTTTTCTCCATGAGCAACAACAGTTCCTTGTACATTGCTACATACATTCCAACTCGTTGCTTTTGTTGGAAAACGCTGAATTGTCCAGTTCTCTCCACCATTCATACTACGAATAAAAATCCCTTCGTCACCTACACCATAAACTACATTATCTTCGCTATGTAAATCCCTAATTCGTTTTTGAAAACCATTTAAAATTCGTTTCCATTCTCCGTCTTGTTCAACAAATAAGCCATTATATGTAGTAGCTAACAACAGTTTTCCATCTCTTAACTTTGTAATAGCAGTTGCACTTAACATTGTCTCCACGTTGACACTCCCATTCTTAGAACTTCTCAGCAAATGCAATTGCAAAATTACTGCATTTTTCAACATCCTCTTCATCTTCTGGAGCTAATTCAATTTTCAGCCCTTCTTGTACAAGCTCTGCACCGCGTTCCACAAGACGTTCTTCAAATATCGTTACCGCTTCACAAAACAGTTCATACGCCGTATCACCCGATCCGAATACCGCTACCTTTTTCCCAGCTAAATCTATATTTTCTAAGTCATCATGAAAATCTTCCGCTTCAAATGGTAATTCACCATCGCCCCACGTATAAGATCCTAAAATGATTCCATCATAAGCTAATAATTCTTCAGCATCCATGCCTTCCATTTCTTGCAATACTACTTCATGATCAAAAGCATCTAAACTAACTTTAATTAAATCAGCAATACTCTCTGTATTTCCTGACATACTTGCATAAGCTATTAAAATTTTTGCCACTTTGGCATCCCCCTCTAACAATAAATGATTCTCATTCTCATTATATTAATAATGAGAATCAATTTCAATTTATTTTTTCTACTTTTATTTACATTTCACATTACTTATTTCAAATAAAGTGAAACTTTAATCAGCGGGGTATTCATCCCCCACCTAACTTCTTTGTTTCCGCTGAATTTTGAGGCGGGGGTCTTACTGCCCGGCAAATAGCGGGATAAAGTGAAAGTTTAATGAGTCCTCACCAATCAAGCTTTTTCAGACAGCCCACAAAGAGCGGAATAAATAAAAAAGCACAGATGACTATACAATCATCTGTGCTTTTTTATTACTTTTTAAAAATACCAAACGGCTTTCCAACTGGTAAAACAACTTTTCCGAAGTGTGTGTTTAACACTGCTGCTGCTGAACCGTAGAAAGATAACAATGAAATAAGAAGTTCAGAATATGCTGCTAAATTATGCATTGCGTGCGGCATAACACCTAAAGTACTTAATGAAAGACCAATAAATAAGAAATCAATAAGGACGAAGATCATAAATAATACTTTATGTGTTTCCATTGCACCAATCGTCATAAAGATTGTGAAAATCAAATATCCGATAAAGGCTACACCAAGCTGTTTTGAATCTGCAGCTTGTGCTAATTTTTCGCCAAATACTCCAAGTTGAATTAACCAAGTCATTCCAACACCTAACCAAAATAGGCCGTACGCACCAAATGCTGTCGTACCGAATGTATTGTTATGCTTTGCATCGTGAATGCAAGCAAAGATTTGTGCGAATCCTCCTAAAAAGATTGCCCATGGTAATACAAGTGAAACGCCATCTGTTAAGCCTAACTTTTGAGATGATGCTACAAGTGTTACCATCGCTAATCCAAATAGACCAATTCCAGATGGATCCGCTGTTGTCATTTTCACATGATGTGTAGTAGTTTGATTGCTCATATAAACCTCCTGATTATAAACATACTCGAATACAATACTTAAATCAGAAGCCTATGTCAATGGTTTTTTTTGTATGTTGTCAGACGTTATATTTTATAATGACTAAATATATTTTCGACCACTTCATAAGGTTTTATATTCACTTTTTCCAACTCGTTTATCGGTAGCCATAACGGAATATAACTTCCTCTATCTTCCCACTGAAATTCCTCAGCTGTTCCGCTTCCGAACACTCCGCCTGTAATATAGGCAGCATAATAATATTCATTTCCTTTATATTTTACCTTTGCAATAAGGTGCTCCACTTTTATATGTACCCCTAATTCTTCGTATACCTCTCTTTTCATTGCTTCTTCAGGCGTTTCACCTTCCTCAATCCCTCCGCCCGGAAAAACATAATATGTTTCCTCTTCTCGAATACGTTTTATAAGAGCGATTTTTCCTTCCTGTACAATGATAGCCGCCCCGCGATTTCTTATCATTTTATTACCTCAATACAAATCGCAACTGTTCCCCACTCTTTTTCTTGTTCTTTCGTATATATTTTGTATGTACTTTCTAACATTTCCTCTAAACTATCATTTTCACAATCCAATAATTTTTTATCGATTTGTTCATACATAGCTTTAAAGCTCTCGTATCGCTTTATTTCCGTTACTTTTACCGTCATCATTTCTTTTGTCGTAAGATTCGTAAATACGATTTCATCACCTTTGTTTATTAGTTGACGTTTTTCATCGTATAGGCGTACTTCATATACTTTTTTTCCTGATTGAATTGACTGAAACGGTTTATTATATAAACCCATTTCGTATCGCATACATCCCACTTCCTTTTGTTCATTTCACCTATTAATACAGTTCACATTACTACATCTTGCATATAATATTCCATACGTATCACTTAATTGAGAAAGGAGGCTGAAGAAGCATGTTATATTTAAATCAAAAACCTGAATATAATAAATATGATATTGGTGATTATACTTATAGTAAAGTAGGGCCAACCATTTTTTCTTGGAACGATGAAACAAAATTAAAAATAGGTAAGTTTTGTTCATTAGCAGAAGAAGTCGTTTTCATACTTGGCGGTGAACATCGCGCAGACTGGATAACAACTTATCCATTTAATGCACTTTTTGATGAAGGAGCACATATTACTGGTCACCCTTCTTCAAAAGGTGATATCGTAGTCGGCAATGATGTATGGATTGGTTATCAATCCTGCATTTTATCTGGGGTTACAATTGGTAACGGGGCCATTATCGGCGCCAGGAGCATTGTTACAAAAGATGTACCCCCGTATGCAATTGTAGCTGGTAATCCTGCAAAATTTGTTCGATATCGTTTCCCGCAAGAAACGATTGACAAACTAGAGAATCTCGCATGGTGGGACTGGGACATTTCTGTTATAAAAGGAGCCATTCCATTACTACTCTCCGACAAAATCGACGAATTTTTCACCTCACCCGAAAAAGAATCTACATGATCAATACAGAAAGAGCATCCTTTTTTCCGGATGCTCTTTCTGTATTTATTTTTTATTTATTTGCAAATGATTACACGGAGAACATTGAAAAGGAATTTTCCTTAAGCAATTAAGATTCGTTTCACAAATTTGTTCTATCGTTGGAACAAATGGAATGACAACTATGTTACTTTCTACCATTTGTGTAACAGGTGGCAATACTGTGCCTACTTGATGTTCGAAACGAATACTCGCTTGATTTATATAATTTCCTGAACCATTTGGCGCGCTCTGCACTACTACTTGGAACGAAACTGTCCGTGCTTCACCTGGATTTAAATTTCCTATAATAAAACCTGATACTGGGTTTACATTTGGCACTAGCGTATTATCAATCGTTACAGTTCCAAGGACAAATTGAACACTACTATCTAACATATCTTGAAAACGAATATTTTGTATTGCTGTATCCCCCGTATTTGTAATAACTGTCGTAAACGTAATAACATCGCCAATTGTTGCTGCCTGTAAATTTGCCGTTTTTACGACTGTCGTTGAGACATTTTGAGGAATAAACGGGATAACAACTGTATTGCTATCACCTTCAACTACTACTGGCGGCTCATTCGGATTTACAGTTGCGAGCCCATTTGCTATAGCAGTATTTGTAACTAAATTATTTATTTGTCCTCCTGTTATTACAACTTGGAAATTAATAATTGCTGCATCATTTGGCTGAAAATCACCTAACGGAATACCAGTATTCGGGTTAGCGAATGGAAAAGGTACATCATTTACCGTTACCGTGCCATTTATAAATAGCGTATTCGGATCAATGATATCTGTTAACACAATGTTGGTCACAGGGACTGTACTATCATTTATAACAGCGATTCCGTAAGTGACAACATCCCCTATCATTGCTACTTCAAAGTTTGCTCCTTTTGCAACAAATAAGATTGCAGTATTTACCGTCACTATAACTGTATTGCTCGTATCCATCACTGTAACTGGCGGCTCCCCTGGTACTAAAATATATTCTGCTAACGCCCCAGCAACGTTCACTACTGTACCACCATCTGGAAAGCTCGTAATCGTAGCTTCATATGTTACAATCGCCGTCTCACCGACTGGAATGTCTACAATCGTAAATCCAACCTGCGGATTTACTCCCGGACGAGCTACTCCATTTACAGTTACACTATTTGGTACAAAAACAGCTTCCGGAGATAGGACATCAATAAATTGAATATTCATCGCATCAGCAGTACCAGTATTTAATATTCGAACCGTATACTTTACTGTTTCTCCTACTCCAACAATTGAATGATCTACTTCTTTTTGCATATCTAAACTGCCTCTATTTACTGGTGTGACTGTCGTATTACTTGAATTCGTAATTGTAAACGGAGGTTCTCCTGGAATTAATTCAAAATCACCCGTTACTCTTGCTGTATTCATAATGCTACTAGAAGGCGGAACTGCGATTACATTTACTTCAAATGTAATTAATACGCTATCCCCTACTGCAAGATTAGGCAATACAAAGCCTACAAATGGATCTAAACCTACTTGCGGAATCCCATTTATTTGTACACTTCCAGGAACGAATTCTAAACTAGGTGATGGAACATCGCTAAACTGAACATTCGTTGCTGTTACCGTTCCCGTATTTGTAACTTGCACACTATACGTTAACGTATCTCCTAATCGTGTCGCTTCTTTATTTACAGATTTTATAACGCTGAATCGTCCTCTATTCACTCTAGTTATCGTCGTATTACTCAGCTCTGTTACTACAACCGGTGGCTCTCCTGGCACTAAAGTAAAGCTTCCTGATATATTTGCAACGTTCGTAATTGTTCCTGATGACGGGATGTTTGTAACTGTCGCTTGAAACGTCACTATAACTGTTTCACCTACCGGTATATCTCCAACTCCAAATCCAGTAATCGGATTTAAGTTTGGTTGCGGGGCTCCATTTATCGTTACACTATTTGATACAAATGACGCACCTGTTGAAATCGTATCAATAAACTGAACATTGTTAGCTGTTACTGTTCCTGTATTCGTTATTTGGACCGTATACGTTAATATATCTCCAACGAGAGTAGCAACCCTATTTACTTGTTTAATAACATTAAATTGCCCTCTATTTACAGTTGTAAGTGTTGTATTGCTCGATTGGTTTACTATAACTGGTGGTTCTCCTGGTACTAATACAAAACTTCCCGTTACATTTGCCGTATTGGCAATTGTTCCGTTTGTCGGCACACTAACAACAGTTACTTGGAATGTGACTTCTACACTTTCACCTGGATTTATATCTGGAAGCGGGAATCCATTATTCGGATTGAATCCAGGTTGTAACACACCGTCTATCATTACACTGTTCGGCACGAATGCTATAGAGGAAGGTAATACATCACTATATTGAACATTTGTCGCTATCACTGTTCCTGTATTTTGAACTACTGTTGTATATGTGATTGTATCGTCTACTGCAACAACCGGCTGACTTACTGATTTTAAAACATTCAAACCAGATTCATTGATTTCTGTTAATGTCGTATTACTTGTCGTTGTTTCCGTAATAGGCGGTTCTGTTTCACTTACAGCAAATGTAGCTGTAACGTCTACAAAATTAACAATCGTTCCACCTTCTGGTATGCTTGTAACCACTTCCTGATATGTGACAAGTACAAAATCATCGACAGGTATATCTGGAACTGTAAAACCAATGAAAGGATCTAATCCTGGTGCTGGTACCCCGTTTATGCTCACACTTCCTGGTACAAATGCTACACCCGCGGAAGTAGTATCGATAAATTGAACATTCGTCGCTGGCACTGTTCCGAAATTAAAAATCAATACATCATACGTTAATATTTCTCCTACCGTCGCTACTTCTTTATCTACTAGTTTCAATGGAAAAATAAACGCTATATTAATTGTCGTAACGACTAAATTTGTTAATATCGTTTCCGTAATCGGTGGTTCCTGCGGATTTGGTTGTGAAGTAAATGTAACATCTGCATCATTTAATATGACTTCATTATCTGGAATTTCTGTAATCGTCACTTGGAATGTGACCTCAATACTTCCACCAGCGATTAATAATGGAGTAACTGTAAATCCTATTTCTGGATTTAATCCTGGTTGCTGCACTCCACCTATCGTTACACTATTGTCAACAAACGTCGTCCCTTCTGGAATGACATCTTGGAAGAGTACATCTGTAACAGGGATAATTCCTACATTCGTTATTAGCACTGTATACGTTAATACATCCCCGACAGCCCCAGTTGCAACATCAACTGTTTTTGTTGCTGTTACTTCACCAGGAGGAGGTAACGGTATTGTAACTACCGTTGTATTACTTGAATTCGTTGTTGTTACAGGTGGTTGTAAAGGATTTAATAAGAAAGTGGCTGTAGCAGATGCTGTATTTAATACTGCTCCACGTGTAGACGTTGCAACTACCGTAACTTGGAACGTTACTGTCAATGCTGTTCCAGCTGCAATATTAGGAAGCTGGAAACCAACATTTGGGTCAAATCCAGGTTGTGGCGTTCCATTTATCGTTACACTATTTGCTACAAATGTTGTTTCTGGAGAAACTGGATCAAGGAAAGAGACATTCGTTGCTGTTACTGTACCGTTATTTCGAATGACAACAGAATACGTGTAAGTTTCTCCAAGTGCTGCTTGTTGTACAGATGAAGATTTTTGTATATTTAACTGCGCTGTGTTTACTTGCGTCACTACAAAATTACTATTTGTAACAGTCGTTATTGGAGGGTTTGCTGGATTTATAAGAAAACTTGCAGTAACGTTCGA
Source organism: Bacillus sp. FSL R9-9497 (assembly GCF_038005805.1). Taxonomy (NCBI): domain Bacteria; kingdom Bacillati; phylum Bacillota; class Bacilli; order Caryophanales; family Bacillaceae; genus Bacillus; species Bacillus sp. FSL R9-9497. The sequence continues at coordinate 3,460,923 of NZ_JBBOTY010000001.1, forward strand.
TTGGTTTCTTATATTTCCACCGCTCGGAACACTCGTCACTGTAACTTGAAACGTAATCGTAGCCGTTTGTCCGACCGGAATATTTGGTACCGGGAAACCTGCCATAGGATCCGCGCCTTGCTGTACGACTCCATTTATCGTCACACTATTTGCTACAAAGGCAGTACCAGACGGAATTGGATCTTGAAAAACAATATTCGTTGCAGGAACAGTTCCTGTATTTTGAATAAGAATCGTATACGTTAACGTATCTCCTACACCAGCTTGTGGTGTATTTACACTCTTCATTACATTAAGTGATCCTACATTCACTCGCGTCACAACAATATTACTAATCGTTACAATTGTAATTGGTGGCTGGAGAGGACTTACTTGGAAATCAGCAGTGACATTCGCATTATTCGGAAGAACTCTATTTAGTGGTACACTCGTGATTGTCACTTGAAAAGTGACCGTCACCATACCTCCTACCGGAATATTAGCAAGTGGAAATCCAGTTGTCGGGTTTAAACCTGGTTGAGGTGTCCCGTTTATTGTTACACTATTCGCTACAAAAGTGGTTCCAACCGGAATCGGATCAAGGAATGATACATTTGTCGCTGCCACCGTTCCACTATTTTGTATACGAACTGTATACGTTAACGTATCTCCTACACCGGCTTCAGTAGCACTTACACTTTTCATTACATTTAACCCTGAAGAATTCACGATCGTCATAACAGTATTACTTGGTACTGTTACAGTAATCGGTGGCTCTGTTGGATTTACAAGGAAATCTCCAGTTACATTCGCATTATTTACAACATTATTTCCTTGGGGAATTTCATCAATTAATACTTCAAATGTAACAATAACACTGGCGCCAGTAGGCAAATTATTTAATGGGAATCCAAGTTCTGGATCTGCCCCTTCTTGTAAAACACCATTCACAACTACACTATTTTCAATAAATAATGTCCCTTGTGGAATTGAATCTTGGAAAAATACATTTGTAGCTGGTACACTACCTGCATTTATAACTTCGATTGTATATACTAAAACATCTCCTACCGTTGCAACATCCGTATTCACTGCTTTCACAACTTCAAAGTTTCCTGATTGTACTGTCGTATTCACAACATTACTCGGTACATTGATTGTTACTGGTGGTTCATTCGGATTCACTTGAAAGCTTGCTGTTACATTTGCTTGATTTAAAATATCTTCATTTTCTGGATTCTGTACAATTACTACGTCAAATGTGACTACAACTGTTTGAGCCGCAGGAATATTCGGAAGAGAGAATCCTGTATTCGGATTTAGTCCACTTTGCTGTACTCCATTAATTGTTACAGAATTTGCAACAAATGAAACAGCAGAAGAAATAGGGTCTTGGAAAAATACATTTGTTAACGGAACGTTCCCTGTATTTTGGACGGCAATTGTGTATGTTAAAGTATCCCCTACCGCCGCTTGCGTTGTATTCACTTCTTTTATTACATTCAAACCACCTGTATTAACTTGTGTCACAACTGTATTCGTTAGTCTATTAATCGTTATCGGCGGCTGATTTGGAATAACGACAAAATTAGCAGACACATTTCCGCGATTCGGAATCGTACCTCCTGACGGCGTAGATGTTACTCGTACTTGAAATGTAACAGTCCTACTTCCGCCAGGAGATATATTAGCTACCGTAAACCCACTCGCTGGATTTGCCCCAGGTTGTGAAACCCCATCCACAGTCACACTATTTGCGATAAAAGTCGTTCCAATTGGGATCGGATCTTGAAAAATAACGTTCGTCGCAAGTACATTTCCTGTATTTTCAATTGTAATAGTGTACGTAAGAACGTCATTCACTGTCGCAAAAGCTCTATCTACTGTTTTTCTCGTTCTTATATCAGCTATGTTAATGGTAGTAACTACAGTGTTACTTGTCGCTTGCCCTGAAACTGGTTGTTGACCAGGCACTGGAGTAAAGGTAAATGTAGCACTTGCACGATTCGGAATTGGATTGACAAGAGGATTAGATGTTACTCGAACTTGAAAGCGAACTACAGTCGTTTGCGATGCATTAATACTTCCAAGATTAATACTACTTGCTGGATTCGCTCCTGGACGCGCTACTCCATTTACTGTAACGCTATTTGCGACAAATGTTGTTCCAGCAGGGATACTATCAACAAAAATAACATTGTTCGCAGTGACGTTTCCATTATTTGTGACATTAACTGTGTACGTTAATACATCATTAAGCGTTGCCGTCTGTAAATCTACAGATTTCTGCATACTTATGGTTGCTTGATTCACTGTCGTTTGTACTGTGTTTGAAGAAGACGTACTTGTAATAGGAGGACTACCAACGAAAGGACGGAATTGATATGACACCATTGCACGATTTAAAATAGGATTGGGATTCGGGAATGATGTTATTCGAACTTGAAATGTAACAATTCTTTGCGTGTTATTTGGGATTGTACCTAAATTAATTCCATTAGCAGGGTTTGCATTCGGCTGTGTTACTCCCTCTACCGTAACACTACCTGCAACAAACGTCGTTCCGTTCGGAATACTATCACGTAATACAACGTTTTCTGCACTTCCTGTTCCTGTATTTGGGACCGTAATCGTATAAGTGAGAGTATCCCCTACCCCTGCGACTGTTCTATTAACTGATTTAACAGGATTAATAATTGGACCTGTTGCATCAATTTGAACACCAAAACCAGCTGCAGCGTATCCATCTCCATTTGTAACGAAGCGAACAGTTGCTGACGTTTGATTATTTACTAATGATGCAGAGGCATTTACATTCGTAATATCCCACCCTTGTCTTCGGATCGCTAAAGCTATCCCTAACGGCTGATTCAAATTTCCAAATGTCCCGGTTGTATCTAACTCTCCAATGTCATTACAAATTTGAGACTGGAAGAAATTATTCGCAGGGTTTCTCGGTCCGAATAATGCAACTGTAGCATTTGCATTCGGTCCAAAGCGAAGTTGATCTCCAACAATGTTAGAATCGCCTTCTTGAGCAGTTACGAGCACTCTTCCTGTAACAGCTCCTGTTGCCGGCGTAGCAAATCCTGAAATAGTAGCATCAACTGGTGGTGATGAAGCATCAATAATTTCTTGGCCTGCATATACTGACAAATTTCGAAGTGGTAAACTTGCATTTTGATACACAACCTCAAGCGTCCATCCAGCTGAACGACTGATTGTCGGGTCGGCTGAAGTTCTGGCAGCAGGCACAGCACCCGTTGTATATGTGCCTGCCCCACCTGCACTAACAAGATTCGTTACATTGGCAGAGCGAGCATAATAAAACTGATTTCCTACTGAACCTTGCTGCGCGGTAGCAGGATCTGGCGTAACAGAAAACGTCCCTGCTGGCGTTGTAAATGTAATGTTATCATTTAAAAATGGTAAAACATCTTCCGTATCAGTCCGGAAAGTACCAGCCCAAACTAATTCTGCATATAACACACTGCTTCCCGCTGGAAGATTTAAAATTGCACTTGAAGAATTCAATTGCCATTCATCTGTTGTCCCTGCTGGGAATCCTGGTACTTGCAATGCTGTATTTACTGTCGTAAACACAGCAAGTGTACCAAAAATATTACCTGGTGCAGGTGATGTAGGGCTAAGTCCCAGCGTATTCCCAGTAAACGTGACGGCACCAGGTACCGTTGTCGTAAAACGATTTATAAAAGGCACACAATCATCTCATTTCATTTATAGTAAAAAGTGCTCTATACTATAAAATGTAGACAACCTATGTGATGTACGTTGTCCAACAAAATTCCGCACATATGAGAGGAGTTTATAAAACTATGCGCTACGTTATCATAACAGGAACTTCACAAGGTTTAGGTGAGGCAATCGCTACGCAATTATTAGAAGAAAGTACAACTGTCATCTCTATTTCTAGAAGAGAAAATAAAGAGCTTACTAAACTTGCAGAGCAATATAATAGCAATTGTGTTTTCCACTCCTTAGATCTTCAAGATGTACATAATTTAGAAACGAACTTTAACAAAATCATTTCATCTATTCAAGAAGACAGTGTATCTTCTATTCATTTAATTAATAATGCGGGTACAGTTGCTCCTATGAAGCCAATTGAAAAAGCAGAAAGCGAACAATTCATTACGAACGTTCACATTAATTTACTTGCTCCTATAATTCTTACATCTACGTTTATGAAACATACGAAAGACTGGAAAGTAGATAAACGCGTTATTAACATTTCATCTGGTGCAGGAAAAAACCCTTACTTTGGCTGGGGCGCTTATTGTACAACGAAAGCTGGTGTAAATATGTTTACACAGTGCGTAGCAACTGAAGAAGTGGAAAAAGAATATCCAGTAAAAATCGTCGCTTTTGCACCTGGCGTTGTTGATACAAATATGCAATCACAAATTCGTGAAACAAATAAAGAAGATTTCATAAATTTGGACCGCTTCATTGCATTAAAAGAAGAAGGAAAACTATTATCACCTGAATATGTTGCGAAAGCTATTCGTAACTTACTAGAAACTGAGGACTTTCCTCAAGGCGAGGTTATTAGAATTGATGAATAACAAAAAGGCGTGCTATTTTAACACGCCTTTTTGTTCTACTTCTCTAAAAATATAAGCATAGACTCCGCAATTTGCTCATAACCAATTTCTTGATAAATTTTATTCGATGTCGGATTCGCTAAATCAGTATATAACGTAGTCGTCTTGTACCCTTCATCTAACATACGTTGACTAAGTGCCGCTACACACTTAGATGCGTATCCCTTTTTCCTTGCTTCTTTCAGCGTATATACGAAATTAACTGTTATATTATTTTTAGTTGGTCTCGTTTTTGCAGCTACAGAAACGAGTTTCCCATCCACTTCCAAACCAAACAGTCGATTTGTAGTTATTAATGTATGCGCAGTTTGTTTTGCTTCTTCTTTCGTAGTAGGAAGCTTTACGTCTTCACAAAATTGATATATCCACTGTTCTATTAATGGTAATTCATCATTATTTACCGCCCGGAAAAGTCCATCCGCATTACACTTCTTCTTTACTCTGTTGAGCTCATACACACCTTGTTCCATTGTAATATTCGTTTTCTTATTTTCTAATACCGCAATCTCTTCCGCTAATTTCTGTACAATTTTCTTATTACCGATCAATCCAGGAATATCCGGGTATACTTTCGTTAACTCTTTTGCAAGTTCCTCAATAGCTACTCCCGAAATTTCAGAAGTTGCAACAATGATTTGTTTCTTCTCTTCTGTTTGTAGAAATACAACCGCAATTTCTTCTCCTTGTTTCGCTATCCCCATAAATATCGGTTCTTGGACCATTTGTAATACACCTAATATGAGATTGTTTTCCTGCTCATTCTTTTCTAGAAATGGTGTAACATCTTCTTTAAAATGAAAAATCTCTTCATATACATGTAATTGAATCATCGACAATCTCTTCTCTCTATTTATATTTTAATTAAGTATTGGCGATTAATTCATTAAATCCTTCTTTTACAATTCTATAATATTAGAAACTAATATATTTAAATCATTTTCAGTTTGTAAAATCCTCTGTTTTTCCTTTTCAAATACATCTTCTTCTTTTCGAAATGACTCTTTTCGATTTTGAATCATACGATTCATTTCTTTTTTACTCGGTCCACCGTATACATTTCTTTTTTGAATAAAAGCTTCTGGCGATATGACTTCTTTCCACTCTTTTTCTAATAAATTTATTTTAAAATGTTCTTGCAAGTATATATTTACATCTTTGAAATGTAATTCATGTAGCTCCTTTTTCTGCCCCAATGACATATTTGCAATAACACTTGCTGCATGATGAGCATGCCGAAATGGAATTTCATAATTTTTTGTTAAAACATCGGCGAAATCCGTTATCGTTATTGCATGTTTATAGGAACGACTTTTTAACGTTTCTTCTTCTACTTTCATCGTTCGGATCACTGCATTCATCATACAAAAAACACGAATTGCCTTTTCAATCCCTTTATATAAATATGGCTGCAAGTCATCTTCCGTATCGACAATATCACCAAATGGTGTATTATGAATCATTTGAAATACTGTAAATGCTTCTCCTAAAGCACTACTCGTAATCGCACGAGCGTGTTCAATTGAAACCGGATTTCGTTTTTGCGGCATAATACTACTGATTTGTACATATGGCTTTGCAACAGTAATACCGTCATATTCTTTCGTTGCTAACAACAAAAAGTCATGAATCCATCTACTCGTATTCGTCATCATTACCATAAGTAGCGAACTAACTTCTAATAAATAATCCGCTCCGGCAACAGCATCATATGAGTTCTCAATTACATTTGTAAATCCAAGTAGATGAGCAACTCGTTCTCGTTTAATCGGGAAACTTGTTGTAGAGAGTGCAGCCGCCCCCATTGGAGACTGATTTAAAAGCTGGTACGTTTTTTTCATTCTTTCTAAATCTCTTTGCATCGTATCATAGATTGCTAACGTATAATGACCAAATGTTGTTGGCTGTGCCGGTTGTGTATGTGTATAAGCTGGCATGATTGTTTCCTTATAATCAGCAGCAAGTTGTAGTACACTTTCTTGCAATAACAAATGCTGTTCCATTAATCGTAATACATATCGCCTTAAACTCATGCGATACATCGTTACACCCATATCATTTCTACTTCTACCAATATGCATATTACTTACAAAATCGCATTTCGCTTCTTGAGAAATTAAATGTTCGACTAAAAAAAGAGATCTTCATGCTGCTCTGTATAGAGCAATTGCTCTTCTGGAATTCCCTCTACCTTTTTTAATGCGTGTAATATAACTTTAGCTTCTTCCTTTTTCATTAAATTTTCTTCCGTTAGCATCGCAATATGTGCTTTATGCACTTGAAACATATCTTTCAATAAATAATTTCGTTGAAAATCAAATACATGCTGTAATACACAATCCACATATGTTTTTCCAGGGAAATCAGCGCCTTCACTCTTTATAAACTCTTCTTTACTCTGTTTCATCACCTTTTCCCCTCTCACCTAAGTATTACTACCCATCATACCCAGAGATAGAAAAAAAGTGCTTGTACATAAAAATAAACTCGGTGCTCTCTGCACCGAGTTTATTTAATAAAAGTCGCATCATACTTATCACTTTGCAACACTTGGAAATGTAAGTTTGCTAAATGTTTCCGTATTTCTGCACTATCGTCTTCATTTAAATTATTCGCCAAAAACACAATCTCCGTACAGTTTCCACGTTTATCCATAGCGTAAACTGCTTTTGTAACCGTCCATGGTGTGTAACCATTCTTTTGCCCAGCATGTCTGAATGTTTTACGGTATTTCTTGGCACTCATGTCTGTTTCAACGATATTTGCCCACACTTTTTCTTCAGCCTCTGTCAAGCCACCTTTATGGTTTGCCTTTTGAAGTAATACCATATAATCATTTGCAGAAGCTGCTGGTAATCTATCTGACCAAATTTTGTCGTAACGTTCCTCTAAATAAAGCGGAATTTCCTTCTGTAATAATGGTCCCTTCTTCTTTAAGCGTTCATGAATAACCATCGCATATTCACGATATTGCTCTTGAGACATTTCTTTTAACTTTTTCTCTATTTTATATTTTGGAACATGTAATTCTTTATGCAAATATCCCGGGATATACAAAGATGAAACGATTGGAAATAGTGGTTGATGTGCAGGAAGTGATAAACTTTGTAAATTTCGATTGATGTTATCTAATCCTAACAATTCCATTAAGTATTCAGCATTTGCATTCGAACTAAACTTAACCATTCCTTTTGCCACTTCTTCTAAAGAAACCGCTCCTTCAGTTATCTTGCCCGTCTTCTCCAAATACCTTTGCCATCTATCTTGTGCACCACCATCTGTATTCGGTACATAATAGCGATTCACATCATTAATCGATACGAAACTAGACGAATCAATTTTCCCTTCAGTAACTTGTTTCGTATATTCAAGCGCCACAATTAATTTCATCGTACTAGCAACTGGCAATACAACATTTGGGTTTACAGAATAGACAACTTTATCATTTCTCTTTACTAGAAGCGCACTATTTTTTTCATCTTTGTGTTCTTCAATAAAAGATGCAATATACTGTGCATCATCATTATTTGAACTCCACACTTTTTTCACTAAAAAGTTACCCGATATTAGCAAAACGAAAATACCCACAACCACTGCGCATACTATAGTTTTTTTCAAGTAAAATTCCTCTCCTATTGTGTAACTCTTCTCTCTATCTTTAAAAAACAAAATAATGGAGATGGTTATTTAAATAACCATCTCCATTATTTTAACTTGTATACTCCTATTATGTCTACGTCATGATTTTCACAAAATCCTCAAGGAATTTTTTATAATGTAATGACCAACCAATTCGCATCCAATTTTTTAATGCTTTTGCATCAGGTTGAGGACGGAAATCTGCAATACTTTCTCCTTTTGCTATTCCCACTGTATCTACATCGACACGGCGATACACATAATCCAATATTGAAGGATTTGCGGCAACCATCATTGTAACGACGTCATGTACTGGACTTCCTTTTATTTTCGGATTTAATTTTCTATAAGCTTTATAATAATACGTAAAAATCGGTTCAATTAATTTATTAAAACTTGTTTTAGAATGTTTCGTAATATACTTTACCATTTCTGGCGTAATAATAGCTTCAGATGTAACATTGAGCGGCACCAGTGTCACATTCTTGGCATTTTGCATAACTAATTGCGACGCAATCGGATCACCATGAAAATTCGCCTCTGCGACTGGTGTAACATTGCCTGGCATTAAGAAAGCACCCCCCATTATATAATATTCTTTCACATACTTCATCATTGGCTTTTCTAAAATAAATGCTGTCGCTAATGTTGTTGATCTACCAGCATCGACTATTATTAATTCTCCTTTATATTTTTCAAGAATGTCAAAAAACTCACAAAAAGGCTTTATATTTGGAGAAAGATTTTTCGGTGGTCGAATTGGTCCTAAACCTTCCGCCCCATGAATTTCTGGATAATACGTTGTAATATCTCCAGATAAAGGGATTTTCGCACCATTAATAACAGGTATATCTTCCCTACCTGCTAACTGTAATAAATATGCCGCATTACTTGTCGCCTTTTCTTGCGTTACATTTCCATATCCTGTAACTACACCAACAATATCAATATCAGGATGCAACAATCCATACATAATTGCTAAAGAGTCATCAATTCCTGGGTCTCCTAAAAATAATACTTTTTTCATCGACCTCAACTCCATCCCCTCAGTTGTTATTAATTTATGAATAACCGTGGATATACAGAATAAAAAATGAACAAATTCACACAAAAAAACGCAGTCTTATAAGGACTACGTTCTTCAGCTAACCTATACTGTTTTTTTTACAGCACTCATACTTCCAATGATGTAAGCGATAAACGCAAAACAAATCGGGAAGACAACTGTATGTATACCGAACGGATTTGGATAGAAAAGATGAATACACATATATGAGCCTACCCCAACTAAAATAGACGCAAGCGCTCCTGTAGCATTTCCTTTCCTCCAATATAACCCTAATACGATTGGCCAAATGAATGCAGCTTCTAATCCACCGAAAGAAAATAAATTTAGCCATATTAAAAAATCTGGTGGTTTAATTGCCGCTGCATAAACGAGTAGTCCTACAATACCAGTAATCCACAAACTTCCTTTTTTTATCGTACTGTCTGCTGCATCTTTATTTATGTAATTTACGTATATATCTTTAATAATTGACGAGCTTACAAGTAATAATAAAGAATTTACTGTAGACATAATCGCTGCCATCGGTGCAGCTAAGAAAACTCCAGCTAACCAAGGTGGCAACACTTCCATCGCAAGTAGCGGCATTACTTTATCTGGTACCATTATACCTGGAAGTACTACTCTTGCAAATACACCCGTTAAATGCATACCAATCATAATTGTACCCACAACAATCGTCCCAATTATTAACGCTTGATGCATCGCTTTTGAATTTTTATAAGACATGGCACGCACGCTAATTTGCGGTAAACCGACAACGCCAATTCCAATTAAAATCCAAAATGATGTAACATATGATTTCGTTAAACTGCCATCTGCTCCGAATGGTGTAATTAACTTTGGATTAATTTGAACAAGTTCCTGCATAATCTTTTCAATTCCACCACCAGCAATGACAGTAGCAATTAAAATGATTGTTGTTCCAACTAACATAATGATTCCTAATAATGTATCTGATAGAGCAACTGCACGAAATCCACCAATTAATACGTACACAAGTACAGAAAAAGTAAATAAAAATAGTGCTGTTGTATACGATAGCCCCGTTAGTGACTCGATTAATCGTCCACCACCGACCCACTGGGCTACTGTCGCTGAAAATAAAAAGATAATAATACATAACGCAGAAAGTATAACAACTGCTTTATTATTGTATCTCCCTTTTAAATAATCGATAAGAGTAATTGCTTCCATCTTCCTAGCGATAATTGCAAACTTTTTACCGATAACCGTTAAAACGATATACCCTGTTACAACTTGAATCGCAGATAACAGTACCCATCCAAGACCCATATTGTAAGCAATACCAGGGCCACCAATAAAGCTACTTGCACTACCGTACGTAGCAATCATTGTCATCGCTAATAATAAACCGCCTAGCTCACGCCCACCAAGAAAATATTCTTGCAAAAATTTATTATGAGCAGTTGCTTGCACGCGTCTTGAAGCATATACACCAATTAAAAATACAACGATAAACGAAATTATCATTGGAATGATTACATACCAATTCATCTATTATTCCTCACTTTTTTCTTCCTCATCGAGTGAAATATCTTGAAATACAAAACGAACAACTAAACTAAGTAAAATAACCATAACGATAAATCCAACGATACAGCTATAAAAAAACCATGCGGGAAAACCTAATACATATGTATATTCATTCGGATTTTTACTACCAAGCCCATAAGCAAATCCGTACCAAATTATAAAATTAATAATAGCAAGTCCAAGACCAATTAACGCTTCTCTATGGGCTATTCGAAAGCGTGGATCATCATGATAATCTTTCATTTTTACCCCTCCTCTCACGATGTATTATTGTACCATTGTTCTTCTAGTTTTTCCTACTAGAAAGCAAAAACAAGCAGGATTTTTTTATAATCATATAGAAGATTCTCTTACATTACATATTTTTTACAATTGTAACACAAATGAAATTTGAATTTTCAGTATTTCTTAATTATGATTTTAATTAGAGGCTTTCCATCTAGTTTCCACATCCTTGATTTCGGAATAAGCGCCGTCTCGTACTGCGTTTACATTATATTTTCAAGGGGGTTATACAATGAGTCAACTAGCTGTAAATCTTCATGAAAAGGTAGAGAAGTTTCTTCAAGGTACAAAAAAGTTATATGTGAATGGATCTTTCATTGAAAGCGCTTCCGGTAAAACATTTAAAACACCTAACCCAGCAACTGGTGAAACACTTGCCGTCGTTTCTGAAGCTGGTCGCGAAGATATTCATAAAGCTGTAGTCGCAGCTCGTATGGCTTTTGACGAAGGTCCTTGGTCTCGTATGAGCACTGCTGAGCGAAGCCGTCTCATGTACAAGTTAGCTGATTTAATGGAAGAACATAAAGAAGAGCTTGCACAGCTCGAAACATTAGATAACGGAAAGCCAATCCGTGAAACAATGGCAGCAGACATCCCACTTGCAATTGAGCATATGCGCTATTACGCTGGCTGGGCTACGAAAATCGTTGGTCAAACAATTCCTGTTTCCGGTGATTACTTTAACTATACACGCCATGAAGCTGTTGGTGTCGTTGGTCAAATTATTCCTTGGAACTTCCCGCTTCTTATGGCAATGTGGAAAATGGGAGCAGCGCTTGCTACAGGATGTACAATCGTTTTAAAACCTGCAGAACAAACTCCACTATCTGCTTTATACTTAGCTGAATTAATTGAAGAAGCTGGATTCCCGAAAGGTGTTATTAATATCGTACCTGGATTCGGTGAATCAGCTGGACAAGCTCTCGTTAATCATCCACTCGTTGATAAAATTGCATTTACCGGTTCTACTCCTGTCGGTAAACAAATTATGCGACAAGCATCCGAATCATTAAAACGCGTTACACTTGAGTTAGGCGGTAAATCACCAAATATCATCTTGCCGGATGCTGATTTATCTCGCGCGATTCCTGGTGCACTTTCTGGTGTTATGTTTAACCAAGGACAAGTATGCTCTGCTGGATCACGCTTATTTGTTCCGAAGAAAATGTATGATAATGTCATGGCTGATCTCGTCCTCTATTCTAAAAAACTAAATCAAGGTGTCGGTCTTAACCCTGAAACGACAATTGGTCCTCTCGTTTCTGAAGAACAACAAAAACGTGTAATGGGCTACATTGAAAAAGGGATTGAAGAAGGCGCTGAAGTACTTTGCGGAGGAAGTAATCCATTCAATCAAGGCTACTTCGTTTCTCCTACAGTATTCGCTGACGTAAATGATGAAATGACGATCGCAAAAGAAGAAATTTTCGGTCCAGTTATTTCTGCAATACCATTTAACGATATTGATGAAGTAATTGAACGTGCAAATAAATCACAATTCGGCTTAGCGGCTGGTGTGTGGACAGAAAATGTTAAAACAGCACACTATGTTGCAAGTAAAGTACGTGCAGGTACAGTGTGGGTAAACTGTTATAACGTGTTTGATGCAGCATCTCCATTTGGAGGATTTAAACAATCTGGTCTTGGCCGTGAAATGGGATCTTATGCATTAAATAACTATACAGAAGTAAAGAGCGTTTGGCTTAACTTAAATTAATGAGAAAGAACCTGACCTATCCGGTCAGGTTCTTTTCATTATGTATTCCTTTAAACTTGCAGTCCTCCGCTCACATTTAATACTTCACCTGTAATATAAGATGCGTATTCTGATGCTAAAAAGGCTGCTGCGTTCGCAATATCTTCTGGCGTTCCAATTCTACCAACTGGAATAGCGCCAACCATCTTTTCTTTCACTTTATCTGGTATCGTTTTGGTCATATCTGTATCCATAAACCCCGGACAAATCGCATTACAAGTAATACCGAAACTTCCAACTTCTTTCGCTGCTGTTTTTGTTAATCCTACAACTCCAGCTTTCGTTGCAGCATAATTTGCCTGTCCAATATTCCCCTCTCTACTTATAGAAGAAATATTAATAATTCTTCCATATCCTTGTTGTCTCATATAAAGAAGTGCTGGTTGCATACAATAAAAAACACCAGTTAAATTCACTTGTAATACTTGTTCCCAAGCAGATTTCTCCATTTTATGTAACATTGCGTCTCTTGTAATTCCAGCATTATTCACCAAAATATGTAATGTACCAAATTTTTGAACTGCATATTCAATTAACGACTTTGCTTCATTTTGATTACTCACATCACATCGATATGAGCACACTTTATATCCTTCATCTGATAACTCACGTGTCGTTTTTTGTAGCTTCTCTTCATTTACATCGCTAATTAATACTTTCGCCCCTAGCTTTGCATAAACCTTTGCAATCTCTTTTCCAATTCCCTGTGCAGCTCCTGTTACAACAGCTGTTTTCCCATTTAAAAACTCCATTCCTATCCCCCATTTCTATTACTTATACTGTATATTTCGGCTTTTTACTTTCCAACTCCTCTTTGTATAAAAAAGTCTATTTGTGTCAAACTAACTTTGCAACGTCGCATAAAGTGAAACTTTAATTAGTGGGAAGTTTGTTCATCCCCCACTGATTATCAGCCCTCACCAATCGGGCATTTACGGACAGTTAATCTCCCACCTAGCTTCTTTGTTCCATCTGAGTTTTAAGGTGGGGGTTTTACTACCCGTTATGCGGGATAAAGTGCAAGGAGATTGTGTCGAATGAATAAAAAGAATTTCAAACAAAGCAAAGCAACTGATGGCATTGATGTTGAGTTCTCTCGCGAACTCGCTGACCACAATGACTTAGAAGCAAACGCACGTGCAAATGCCGCTGATGCACGTCAAAAGCGCCAACCAACCGAAAAATAAGGTACATCACAACCTTATTCTTTTCAAAAGGGACCTACTACCCAACAAAATAAACCGAGAGACATCTCTCGGTTTATTTTCTATATTTTTTTGCATAATGAGCCAAAGTAAGCAACGGATATATATGAGCATAACTATGATAACGAATATAAAACCCACCTGGTAAACCTGTTCCAGTAGGATATTTTTCATTTATATAAGGGTTGGAGAGCAAATATGAAATACCTTTTCGAATAACTGACGTTTCTTTATCATAGTAAGAAATGAGGGCATCTAAAGCCCATGCTGTTTGGGATGGTGTACTAAATGGTAAAGTAACGAACCTTTTCTCCACACTACTGTGGCAAGATTCTCCCCAGCCACCATCTTCATGCTGTATATGTTCAAGCCATAAAGCTGCTCGTTTCAATGATGGATCGCTAGATGGTATTCCTAGTGACCGTAAACCAGTCAACACTGCCCACGTACCATATATATAACAAATTCCCCATTTCCCATACCACGATCCATTTTCCTCTTGTGCATTCATTAACCAATTTATCGCACTTTGTTTTTGTTTCTCAGGCAATTCGTTTTGTGCATACGTCCCGAAAAACTCTAGCACTCTCCCTGTAATATCTGGTGTAGAAGGATCTGTAATCATATCACTTGCATTTTCGATTGGTAAATTTGCTAATATACGGCTCGTTACCCCTTTTTCAAAAGCCCCCCAACCACCATCATTATTTTGCAATCCTTTAACCCAATTAACCGCTCGCTTCCAAGCATTATCTACATTTTCGTTCCCTCTACTTCGCGCCAACGCTCTTAACACAGCAGTTGTATCATCAATATCTGGAATCGTCGTATTCACATCCGAAAAGCCCCAACCACCCGGAAAGAGATCCGGTGCATGTACACTCCAATCTACTTTCTTCGTTTGCTGTTTTCTTAGTAAATATGCTGATGCATTGTGAATCACTTTACTTGCTTTCGGAACTTGAGCTTCTTGCAAAGCATAACTGAGTAAAGCTGTATCCCATATAGTTGAGGGAGAGTTTTGCAAATGGCTCCCTCTCTCCATCTTCCATATATAAGATGTAATTCCCATTATAGCCTTCTCAATAATTGGTGATTGAATAGAATGTCCTAATGCAAGTAAAGCATAAATCATATAAAACGAGGCAGTTGCGTAGCTATATAATGTTCCATTTTCATCAATACGCTCTTTCATAAAACGTTCTACTTCCTCATATCCTTTATGATGCAAAGAAAGTGGATACGTTATAATTTTCTTCACGTCACTTACTAACGTTTGAAAAACTGGAGACCGATCCTCTCGAAACCATTCTCCGCCCCCGCCTGCAATGTGATTTAAATTTGGCAATAACTTTTTCCCTACTCGAAATCTTTTATTTAAACACAACATCATCGGAATTAAATGAATACGTGCTGAGCTACTCAATTCAAATATACTGAGAGGGGAATCATTCTGCAGAAACATAATTGGTGTTGGCAAATGAAAAAGAGAAGGATATTCATATTCTCCATGAATCGCTAATAAAAACTTCGTCATAAAATGAGCACGTGCTACCCCACCGCGCTCATTTATAAACATTTCCGCTCGCTTCATATTCGCATCTTCTTTTGTATATTTTTCCGATGCAAGTAAGGCAGCATAAGATTGAATTGTAGCAGATAAATTACCACCCACTTCATCTTCATACAATTTCCATGTTCCTTCATTTGTTTGGAGTGATGCTAATCTTTTTACAAACGGTTCTATCTCTTTATCTCTACCTAATAATTTTAATAAAAAAATCATATGACAATCTGTTAGTGGCGCTCCTTCAAAACAAAACCGCCACGTACCATCTTGCCGTTGCATTGTTTGAAGTGCAGTTGTTCTTCTCACTATTTCTTTATGCACTTTTTCATATAATAACAAGTTACTCACCCACCCTTTCGAAATCCGTATAACGATATTCAAAAAGGTAGCTGAATATGTATAAAAACAAAGAAAAGCAGAACATATAAAATGTTCTGCTCATAAACAATACCCTACTCCGACAATAATTCCTAATAAAGCACCGACTACTACTTCATACGGTGTATGCCCAACAAGTTCATTTAACTTCTTATATTCTGTTTCTCTACCGTGAAAAAAGTCATTCAATATTTTTGCTTGTTTACTTACTGCAAGCCTTACTCCTGAAGCATCATACATAACAATAATGGCAAAAATAGTAGTAACCGCAAACATCGAGCTTTCCACACCTTCCACTACTCCAACTCCTGTAGCAAGCGCTGTAACTGTTGAAGCATGAGAACTTGGCATCCCACCTGAAGCAAAAAACTTTGCAAAATCAAATTCACCTGTTTTAACTAATTTAAAGACTACTTTCGTTAATTGTGCTAAAAACCATGAAATTACAGCTGCCATAAGCGGATCATTATGTAAAATTGTTTCCATGTTCTCAGCTCCTTACTAGCTATAATGGAAATCCTATATAGTATCAGTATAAAGAAAAATGCGTAGAAAATACTACGCATTATGATACTTTTGCTGATTTATTTTTTATAAATTTCGGTTGTTTCTGCACTAAAAACTTAGTCTTCGCTACCGAGAATACAAATAATGCAACCCATATACAGAAAAATGCAATCATATGAGTAGATGTGAAATGTTCACCAAATACGAATACACCTAAAATTAAGCTAATTGTTGGTGCAATATATTGTAAAAAACCTACCATATAAAGCGGAATAAGTTGGGCTCCTTTTGCAAAATAAAAAAGTGGTAGAGCTGTAACAATACCCGCTCCTATTAATAGTAATGTCGATAACATTGAGATAGAGCCAAATGAGCCGAAACCATGTACTCCTGTCATTACTAGATAAATAATCGCAAACGGCGTCACTAACATCGTTTCCATCGTAAGTCCAATTGTCGCATCATAGTTTAACAATTTTTTCGTTAATCCATATAATCCAAATGAAAAGGCAAGTGAAAGAGAAACCCACGGAATAGATCCGAAACGTACTGTTAAAATGATAACCCCCACTCCAGCTAAACCAACTGCAACATATTGCCAGAAGTTTAACTTTTCCTTTAAAACGACTGTACCAAGTAAAATACTAATAAGCGGATTAATATAATAGCCAAGACTCGCTTCAATAACATGATTATGATTAACGGCCCATATGTAAACAAACCAGTTTCCGCTAATCAAGACTGAAGCTATTGTTAATGACATTAATAATTTAGGTCGTTTAAAAAGATTCACAAATTCCCCAATAAACTGGCGAAACCTCTTCGTAACACCTAATACGAGTAACATAAAAACAAACGCCCAAACGATGCGGTGTGCTAATATTTCATCTGCTGGAACTTCCTCAACCCATTTCCAATAGATTGGTAGTATTCCCCACATCGTGTAAGCACCAGCCGCATATAGTATCCCTTTTTTTTGCTCTGCTGATTGACTCCCCATCTTCCTTTTTCTCCTCTTCTCATTTTTTCTCCATTATACAGTCTCACATGCTCACTTTACCAATAATCAATCTGCATTTCTTTCGACATTTCTCATACAACGAATAATAAACATACCGTTATCACAACAAGTAACGGTATGCCGAAAACAAATTTCTTTTTATGAGTTTTATGATGAAACATATACATTCCGATCCAAGCTCCAACTGCTCCCCCAGCTGTCGCCGATAAAAACAACGTACTTTCTGGCGTTCTCCACTGTTTCTTCTTTGCTTTTCGTTTATCAAGCCCCATAAGGCTAAAAGCTATAACGTTAATAATAAGAAAATAAATCCATTTCATCGCTTTCTCTCCTTATGAAAAATTCGATTAATAGTAACACGAAAAAACGACGGAAACAACTGAAGAACTCTTTTTATCCAACTAGTTTCATTCCTTTTTCTTAATTAGTTACCTTCATATTTACATAACCAACTAAAATCGCAGTTAAAGCATTTAATATTGAAAAATGTTATGTGCAGAATCTTATATTTCATTACATTCATCCACTACCATATCATCGAAAAAACTTCCCTCAATCTCCTTCTCATCAAAATGAAGAACCATAATTAACCCTACATATAAAGAAACGAAATTTAAAAACCATTCCCCATTCTCATCTTTCTTAGCTAAGCATTTAAATATCTCTTGAAATTGCATACGCTCATCTGTCGCAACAACCGGTCGTACGCCAAAATATTTCAATACAAGATGTAGGTTGAGCTGCACGGATAATGATAAAATATACTTTAATAACTCGGTATAATGAGCAACATTTTTTTGACTATATAACTTCACAAGCTCTTGATGTAAAGTAGAAATTGATAATTCTTCTTTAGTCACTTTTGTTGCTTCTATCATTTCAATCATCTTTTTCATATCCATTCCATTTACCCCTTCAGTTACAAAACAAAAGCCAAAGTATACTTATTTTATAATCAACAATAATTGAGTATCTCTCGTCTCTCTTTCTTCTTCACTTACTAAGTCATACTTTTTTAAAAGATGAAATACATCATTTAATATTTCTTGTGAGTGATTACCTTGTAAAAAATTTTTTACCCCTTTAAAAATCTCTTCAGGTAAAAAACTCTTTTGACTTTCAAGCTTATTCATCACATCTTCAATAGAATGATCAATGTTACATGCCATACTAAACTTCCCCCTCTATCCTCTATAAATAATATCCTCAGCTAACGATGTAAACACTTCTCCAACAAGAGAATCTTCATCATATACAGATGAACCATTATTTTCTTCACGTTTCGCAAAAGGTATTTGGGCAATTACTTCTGTTTGCAATTGTTCTGCAAGCATTTCGCCACCGCCTTTTCCGAAGAGATAATTTTTCGATCCATCTTGTTCTTCATAATAAGCCATATTTTCCACAATACCTAAAATCTCATGCTTCGTATGTTTTGCCATTACACCGACTCTTGAAGCAACGAATGAAGCTACATTGTGCGGAGTTGTAACAATTATTTCTTTCGCTTGCGGAATCATCGCTGCAACATCGATCGCAACATCTCCTGTACCTGGTGGTAAATCAAGTAATAAATAATCTAATTCTCCCCAGTGCGTATTCGCAAGGAAATTTTGAATCCATTTATTTAGCATCGGTCCGCGCCACATAACTAGGTTATTTCCTTCTGTAAAAAATCCCATCGACATGATTTTAACACCGTGACTAATGACTGGAATTGCCGTTTGATCAATCATCGTTGGTTTCTTAATCGTTTCCATCATAGCTGGAATACTAAAACCATATATATCTGCATCTAATATCCCCACCTTTTTGCCCATACGTGCTAGTGCAGTTGCAAGATTAATTGTCACCGTTGATTTTCCAACTCCGCCTTTTCCGCTCGTTACAGTAATAAAACGTACTCCTGAATCCGGGAGAAGCATGCTCGGCATACCAGTTTCTGTTCTAGTATTTTTCTTTAATTTCTCTGTTAAAGCTGTACGTTCTTCTTGTGTCATAGAACCAAATGTTACCTCCACTTTAGAGGCACCAATTGCGTGAAGTGATTCTTCAATATCTTGTTGAATTTTTGCTTTTAACGGACAACCTTGGATTGTTAGTACTACTTCAAGTTTAACCTCTGTTCCGTTCATTTGTATATTTCTAACCATATTTAATTCTACAACACTTTTGTGTAACTCTGGATCCTCTACATGTTTTAATGCATTCATTATTTGTTCTTGAGTAAGCATAGAACTCATCCCTTCTCTTATTCTAATTTATATACAACATTTTCTTGGCGCTTCATCTGGTGAAAAAGCTTATCATCCACCGCTAACAGGCGGGATTAATGCGACTATATCTCCAGCTTTTATCATCTCTTCATTCATTACAAACTCTTCGTTAACAGCGACCATCACTTTCTCCAACGATTGTAAACAATAGCTGGCTTTGAGCCATTCTTTTAATTGTTGCACTGTCATTTCTTGCTTTTCTGAAATCACTAATCGATCCGATCCAACTTCCTCACGCAAATTTGCAAACAATAAAATTATAATCATTTTCTCATTCTTCCTTCTTTGGTTTTCCTTCTGGATATGGTGTATTTTCAAGTTGATCTCCAATCCACATCGTTCCATCTTCCCAAAATTCTTTTTTCCAAATTGGAACAATTCGTTTTATACGTTCAATCGCGTACTCATTCGCTTCATAAGCTACTTTACGATGCGGTGATGAAACTGCAATGACTACCGCAATATCCATTATTTCTAGCCGCCCTACACGGTGCGTAATTGCTACTTTTGTATCCGGCCATCTTTCACTAATTTCTTCTCCAATTCTCATAAGTTGTTTTACTGCCATCGGTTTATATGCTTCATACTCTAAATGTAGCGTTCGTTTTCCTTTTGTTAATTCTCTCACCGTACCAATAAATGTTGTAATCGCACCTGCTTCTCTTCTTGCGACTTTATTCGTTACTTCTTCAACTAAAATCGGATTATCTACAATCTCAAATAGCACTTGTTCCATTAAAACCACCTCTCACTTTATGAAATGTCCAAGGCCATTCACTACCTTCGTTATCTTCTAATAAAAGAACATCGACAAACATATCTTTTTTATATCCTCTTGTCCCGCCCGGCAATACGATAAACGCGTTGGATTCTGCCAATGAAGAAACTGAGCTAGATTTATCAAACCCTGATGGATAAGCGATTAATTTCCCCTCATCATATTGCAATTTTGCTCGTACAAATCTTATAAATGGATTCGGTTTTAGAAAATCTTCTCCTAATAACGCTTTTTCTCTTTTTAAATGTACTTTTTCACTAAACATATACGTCCGAATACACGGTCTTACGAATAATTCAAACCCTACGTAACAAGCTGATGGATTTCCTGATAAACCAAATAATAACTTGCCATTTAATTGTGCTACAGTCGTAACACTTCCTGGTCGCATTGCAACTTTATTAAAAAGAACAGATGCACCTAACTTTTCGTAAATAGCTGGTAAATAATCATAATCTCCTACTGATACACCGCCCGTTGTAATTAACATATCTACTTGGCCAAGCGCTTCTTTCACAGCTGTAAAACACGTATTAAAATCATCACTAAACTTCCCAAAATATTTTACTCTTCCGCCCGCTCTTCGAATTTGAGACAATATCATGTACGTATTACTGTTTCGGATTTTCCCTGGCTGTAATGAATCATTAACATCCAGTAATTCACTCCCAGTCGCTAACAGTCCAATTACAGGCTTTCTCGCAACTGGTACTTCACTATAACCGAATGTAGCAAGAAGAGCTGAAATACCTGGATTAATGTACGATCCTTTCTTTGCAAGAACCGTTCCTTTACGAGCATCTTCACCTTGAAAAGAAATATTGTCGCCCTTTTTGAATGATCGCTTCACTTCCATATAATTGTTGCCATTCTTCTCATATTGACGAGTCAGCTCTAACATAACAACCGCATCACACCCATTCGGAATTTGTGCTCCCGTCATAATTCGAACTGCTTGAAACGGAACTACTTTCTCATGGAATAGCGATCCTGCACCAATTTCACCCACTACTTCAAATACAATTGGCGTTTCATAACTTGCTAAATTAGTATCTTCTGCTCGAATAGCAAATCCGTCATACGGCGAACGATTAAATGACGGTACATCATGGTCAGCTACTAAATTCTCCGCTAATATACGTCCATAAGCTAATTCAATTGGTAATAGCTCCTTTAAGCCTTTATCAGCAAATCCCATCACTTTACGAACAGCTTCTTCAACCGTAATTGGCACTCTTCTTTCCATTGTTGACACCCTCTCTATTAACCGAATACGCGATAATATAGTTGTTTCGCTTTCGAAATATCATTTGTACCATGAATAAAAACACGACCATCTCGAAAAACAACCACGCGGTAATCCTCGAATTGGCAAGATAGTAAATACGGATTCCGATCTACTTTTCCCAGTTTTTGTAATACTTTTTCTATATCATCAAAATTGTATTTCCTATTGTCTACTGTTCTAATTTGAACTGTATTTCTTCCGCATAAAACAGCTGCTTTCGTTTGATTTTCGTATGATAAATAAGGATAAGTTCGATTCAAACCGCATGAGAGACAAGTGTCTGTTTTTATTTTCCCTAATTTTATAAAATGATTTTGATTACTCCATATATCAAACATGAAAAATGTTTTTCTAATTGCTGAGAAATCTTCCACTAAAATTTTGAGTGCTTCTGCCACTTGATATGCTGCGACGATTTGAACAGTCGGGCTAATAATTCCAGCGGTATCACATGTCACACCTGTAACAGGAATATTTTTCAGCATACAATGTAAACACGGTGTCTCTTGCGGAATAATTGTATAACTCATACCATACGATCCAACGCAAGAACCATATACCCACGGAATATTATGTTTTTGTGATAAATCATTTATTACAAATCGAATATCAAAATTATCTGTTGCATCAATGATTACATCTACATTTTTTAATAGACCTTCCATATTTTCTGAAGTTGCATCCATTACGAAAGCATGTATTTGTACTTCCGAATTAATTTGTTCTAACCGATTTTTTGCAGCAATTGCTTTCGGCATTTTCTCTCTCGCATCTTGTTCAGAGTACAATTGTTGCCTTTGTAAATTACTCCATTCAACGTAGTCACGATCAATAATCGTCAACTTGCCAACACCTGCACGTACGAAACTTTCGGCACTTGCACTTCCTAATGCGCCTGCCCCTACAATTAACACATGTTTATTTCGAATTTTTTCTTGTCCTTTACTCCCAACTGGTTTGAACAACTGTTGTCGTGAATACCGATCAGCCATTACATCCCCTTCCTCTCAAGAACTCTATTTCATATTAGAATGTTGTTTCTGATAACAAGCAAAGTAAGCAAAACCAACAAACCCAGCTCCTCCAATTACATTTCCGATAAAAACAGGAACAAAATTTTTAGCCAGATCCATCCACGTTAGATGACCAGCAAAAATAACAGCGGAAATGACAAACATATTTGCTACTACTTGCTGAAATCCAATCACTACAAATGCCATAATTGGAATCCAAATTCCGATGATTTTTCCGACAAAATCACTCGTCCCGTAAGCAAGCCAAAGAGCAAGACAGACGAGCCAATTACAACCAATTGCTAAAATCAAAGTTCTCCCAAATGATTCATGTAACTTCCCTTCCGCTATCGCTACCGTTTTATTTAAATACTCTCCCTCTGTTAATCCGCCAAGATGTCCAAAGCAATACGCAACGAAAATTGCCCCAATAAAATTCATAAGAGTAATCCAAACCCAGTTATTCAGTACACTTATCAATGTAATTTTCTTTGCATAAAGCGCCATAGACAGTGACATCATATTTCCCGTAATTAATTCTCCTCCTGCTAATACTACGAGCATGAGTCCAACAGGAAATACTGCTCCTCCTAAAACATTCACTAGACTTCCCCAGCGCTCAGGTAAATTCCCTAAAACTCGAATGTTAAGTAAAAAACCTATCGCAATAAACGCTCCTCCTAAAAAACCGAGAATAAGCATCGCTGGCAATGTCTGTCTTACTTTTTGAACACCGGCCTCAATGACAAGCTCAGCAATTTGTTCCGGCTTATGAAATGCCATTACCCATTCCTCCATTTTCTCCAAATAAAAAAGCAGCTTCAAAAAACCTCCTCAAAATAAAGGTTTTTGAATGCTGCTTAATTTCTCTGCACATCTTTTACAGAGATATCAATCATCACTTTTACTATAAAATAGAAAATCCACAACTCTTGTAAATTTTCCATTTTTCACTATGAAGCTAGCTTTATATATTAACCACCGATATGTGACATTTCAATTTTAGGCATTGTTTTCTTATTTGTATGATTTAAGCGTTCATCTGAATAACGATCTTCCCTATTATTCCATATATCGCGTACTACATCTGTAATGTCCTCATCTGTATGTTCAGAACGAAGCAATTCTCTTAAATCATTTCCTTTAGAAGCAAATAAGCAAGTATATAATTTTCCTTCTGCAGAAATACGAGCTCTCGTACATGATGAGCAAAAAGAATCTGTTACTGATGAAATAATACCTATTTCCTCATCGCTTCCTATATAACGATACCTAGTAGCCACTTCACCAGAATAATTTGCTTCTATCCGTTCTAACGGCATAACTTGATGAATCGTATCTACTATTTCTTGTTTAGAGACGACCTCTTTTAAATCCCAACCATTATAATTTCCAACATCCATATACTCAATAAAACGAAGAATATGCTTATTTTCCTTAAAATATTGCGCCATCTGCAAAATGTCCTGTTCGTTTTTTCCCTTTTGAACGACCATGTTTATTTTAATTTTCATTCCAACTTCAGCTGCAGCCTGTATTCCTTCCAGAACCCTTTGCACTTTGCTCCTATTACCATTTAAATAGAAAAACCGCTCTTCTTCTAAGGAATCTAAGCTAACTGTTACACGTGATAGTCCCGCCTTATATAAATCAGGAGCAAACTTTTTGAGTAACGATCCATTGGTTGTTAAACCGATATCTTCTACACCATCAATTTTATTAAGGCGCTCAATAAGCTTTGGAAGCCCTCTTCGAAGTAACGGTTCTCCGCCCGTAATCCGTAATTTTCTCACACCTAAAGAAACGAAAATACGTGTTATCCTTTCAATTTCATCAAAAGATAAAATTTTATCATTAGACAAAAACGAGTAATCAGGACCAAATATTTCTTCTGGCATACAATATCGACAGCGAAAATTACAGCGATCAGTAACTGAAATACGTAAATCCTTTAACGGACGTTGCAACTTGTCTAATGTAACTGATTTCATCTTCATTGCCTCACTTTTATTTTATATTTAAAACACGTTCTGGATGGGTATATACATTTAAGGAGTGATTACGAATAAATCCTATTGTCGTAATACCTAAATCTTCCGCTAGTTGCAAAGCTAACTCAGTTGGAGCTGATTTTGATAGTATAATTTCACAACCGATTTTTGCAACTTTCAATAATATTTCCGAAGAAATACGACCACTAAAAACAATGATTTTATCTTTTATAGAAATAGCGTTTCTTAAACAATAACCGTAAATTTTGTCTAATGCATTATGCCTACCAATATCCATTCGACTTAAAATAATACCATTCACATCACATAAAGCTGCATTATGAACCCCACCAGTATGATGAAACGTATCCGCAGATTGCTGCATTTCTTTCATTAACCGAAAACAATCCTCTGCAGCAACCTGTACATGGACACCCTTCATTTTTTTTGCACTTAGTGCATCATTTGCAAAAACAAACCCTTGCCTACTCATACCACAACAAGACGTAATATAGCGTTTATTTTGCATTTGTTCATAATACGGATTTACTTTTGTCGTTGTTACATGCACAAATCCTTCTTTCTCCTGCACCCATACACTATCAATATCTTCATACTTCCGAATGATTCCTTCAGACGCTAAGAAGCCTATTACCATATCTTCTATATATTCTGGAGTACTAACCATTGTAACAAACTCCTGTCCGTTCATTTTAATGGTGACAGGAAACTCTGTTACAATGCTGTCCTCTATATGTTTAAATGCTCCTTGTTCATAACGAAAGATTTCTCTTTCTACCTGTATCGGTTTCACGATCAGTATCCTTCTCTCACGTTATATTTTTATCAAAAACAAATACAGAAACTGCAATATCTTCTTCTACTTTCATATCCGAAAACAAATTCACTAATTTCGCTCCAACAAGTTCCTCCAAATGTTCACGTGAATTCACAGCATACACTTCTTGAATCATTTTCGTTCTAGCCATATGAACCATTTCCGCACCGTCCATCGTACTTGAAATAAATTTTTCAGTAGGTGTTAAGTTTCCATAAAGAGTCGCTATAGCCATATTTTCCGCAAAAACAGTATGAATTCGTTCTGGTCCTTTTCCGAAAAGTTCCTTTCGAAGTTTTCGTATCATATCATTAAATTCATGTACTTTTTTTGACATACAATTATACCTCCCAAAAGCCTCATTTTACTTTATTATATATTTTACCAAAATGAGCCTTCCGCCCAAACTATTTCGTACAAATATTTGGGCAGAAAGGTTCACTTCATGAAGTTTATTCGTCTTTTAACCCTTTCCCCATACCTTTTAAGAAATGAAGCCCAAACCCGATAGCACGGTTAATATCTGGGTCTTTCAATACTTTCATAAGATCGAATACCCCTACTTTTTTATTACTTTCTAGATGTTCATTACCTTCTTCTAGTCCGACTAATAAACTACCTATAAGCTTTTTCGTAAGTTCTGGGTCAAGTTCAGTTAACGCACCTGCAGCACCCATCATATTATTAATTAAATTTGTAACAGGCTCACGAGTTACTTGACCTAGAACAATTTTCGCAATTGGTTCTTTCGCTTTTAGCATTGAATTTGCAGCTTCTAGCATTCCAATGTCTTTTAATTCTCCTACTATATTAAACATCTGATTTAGAGCTTCCTCATTATTAGTTAGAAGCTCTTTTAAATCATCTAACTTTTGCTGTTTTATTTCTTCCTCAGTTAATTCTTGTTTTTGAATCATTTTTATAGGTGCAGCCATAGTTTTCTCCTCCTACTTATCCGTTAAATGCACATACCCTGGACGTGCCCACTTACGATGTACCTCAATGCCAGCTTGAGGGTGACGTTTTTTATTGCGTGGGTTCGCTTTTGGCATCGGATTTTCGCCGTCAACTTCTAACACTTCCATACGTACTTTCGTTTGTTTATACGCAGGTGTATTCGTACGTACATCCACAGCAGGACCTGTTAAGAAATTAATTGCTGTTTCGTTATCTGTAGAGTTCATCGGTAAATATAACTCATTCGCTTTTACACGATCTGTAACGAGTGCACGTAATTTTAATGCTCCAAAAGGAGAGACAAGACGAACTAACGAACCTGTTTTTACGCCACGTTCTTTTGCAAGGTCTGGAGAGATTTCAACGAAAACACCAGGTACTTTCGTTTGAATACCTGTTGATTTATTTGTCATATTCCCTTCATGGAAATGCTCAAGCATACGACCGTTGTTAATGTGAAGGTCAAACTCGGCTGGAAATTCAGCTGGACGTACCCAGCCAGCAATCGCAAAACGAGCTTTTTTATCTGGGAAGTTAAATCCATCTTGGAACAGAAGTGGTGTATTTGTTCCATCAAAACTTCCCCAATGGAAACTGTTCCACCCTTCAAGCACTTCATAGCTCGCTTGCGAGAACAATGGTGATAAACTTGCCATTTCAGCAAAGATTTCACTTGGGTGGCTATAATTCCAGTTTGCACCTAGTTTATTCGCAACTTCCTGGACGATCCACCAGTCTGGTTTCGCATCTCCTAGCGTAGGAAGAACTTGATATAATCTTTGGACACGGCGCTCTGTATTTGTGAAAGTACCTTCTTTCTCAAGAGATGGCGCTGCTGGTAATACAACATCTGCATATTGAGCAGTTTTAGAAAGGAAAACATCTTGCACAACGAAGAAATCAAGGCTCGATAACACTTCATGTACATGATTTGCATTAGAATCTACAAGAGCCATATCTTCTCCGACAAGATACATTGCTTTCATTTTTCCTTCGTCAATTGCGTGAAGCATTTCAATATTATTAAGACCTGGTTCACTATCAATTTTCACTCCGTAAGCAGTTTCAAATTTCGCACGTTCCATTTCGTTAGTAACGTGCTGATATCCTGGAAGCCATCCTGGTAAAGTCCCCATATCACAAGCACCTTGTACGTTATTGTGACCTCGAAGTGGGTATGCACCTGCTCCTGGACGACGATAGTTCCCTGTTGCAAGAAGTAAGTTTGAAATTGCAGCGGAAGTATCAGAACCACCTGTATTTTGCGTTACCCCCATACCCCAAAGGATACATGTACCATCTGCATCACGAATCATTTCAGCCATTTGAATAAGTGTTTCTTTTGAAATACCTGTTACTTCTTCTGCATATTCAAGTGTATATTCTTCTAGGCTTTCTTTGAAATCTTCAAAGAAGTTTACATTCTCATTAATAAATTCCTGATCATGCCAACCTTGATCGATCATATATTTCGTAACAGCCATTAACCAAACTTGATCTGTTCCTTGTTTTGGACTAATAAAGACATCTGATCGCTCTGCCATTTCGGTTTTACGAAGATCAGCTACAATTAACTTTTGTCCGTGTAATTTATGTGCACGTTTAATACGTGTAGCTAGAACAGGATGCCCTTCTGTCGGATTACATCCTACAATAATAACAAGACCAGATTGCGCAATATCTTTAATCGTTCCGGCATCACCGCCCATACCAATTGTACGGAACAAACCATCCGTTGCTGGTGATTGGCAATAACGTGAGCAGTTATCAATATTATTCGTTCCAAATACTTGTCGAGCTAATTTTTGAATTACATAATTGTCTTCATTTGTAATTTTAGAGGAAGAAATAAATCCGATAGAACCTTTACCGTACTCTTCTTTAATAGCACCTAATTTATTTGCAACTACATTCAGTGCTTCTTCCCATGTAGATTCAACAAACGTTCCATTTTTACGAATTAAAGGTTTTGTTATTCGTTCTTTAGAATTTACGAAATCCCAACCAAATTTCCCTTTTACACAAGTGGAAATTGCGTTAACTGGTGCATCTGAAGATGGCTGTACTTTAAGGATTTTACGCCCCTTCGTCCACACTTCAAACGAACAACCTACACCACAAAATGTACATACTGTTTTCGTTTTCTTCGTACGAGTATCACGCATGGCCGCTTCCACTTCTGATACCGCAAAAATACCGCTATATCCAGGCTCAACTTCTTTAATTAAATCTACCATCGGTTCAAGAATATCTGGTTTCAATCCCGTCATAAATCCAGCTTCACCGAGCATCGTTTTCTCCATTAAAGCGTTACAAGGACAAATCGTTACACATTGACCACAGCTAACGCATGAAGAATCATTAATATTTACTCCTTCATCCCAAATAACTCGTGGGCGTTCCGCTTCCCAGTCTATCGATAACGTTTCATTTACTTGTAAGTTTTGACACACCTCAACGCATTGACCGCATGCAATACATTGATTAGGATCATAGCGATAAAACGGATGCGTCATATCAACTTCACTTACATCTACTTTC
This sequence comes from Bacillus sp. FSL R9-9497, assembly GCF_038005805.1. Taxonomy (NCBI): domain Bacteria; kingdom Bacillati; phylum Bacillota; class Bacilli; order Caryophanales; family Bacillaceae; genus Bacillus; species Bacillus sp. FSL R9-9497. The sequence goes on from NZ_JBBOTY010000001.1 coordinate 3,490,190, forward strand.
GGTTCATACGGATATTTTTGATGTTCAATTTCCATTAATTCTGCTGTATTATGCAGTTTACAGTTCCCATTGTTGTTGTCACATACTGTACAGTATAATAAATGATTTTCTAGTAACCGATCCATCGCCTCTGTTTGTGCTTCTTTTGCGCGAACAGAAGCACGTTCAATGCTCATACCTTCCGTTGCTATCGTCGAACAAGAACGCATTAACTTTCCGTCAACTTCTACAATACAAGTGTCACATGTTTGAATAGGATCTACCTCTGGCACATAACAAATTTGCGGATGTTCAATCCCGTTCTCATTAATAACACCCAATATCGTTGAACCGGGCTCCGCTGTATACTTTTTTCCGTCAATTGTAATATGAACCATGTTGTTATTCATGGTCTTTCCCCCTTTTTGAGAATAAAAAAACTCCACCACGAAAATATACGCACCACATTTCGGCACGTTATTATCATGGTGGAGTAGTTTATTAGCACATCTTGCTAAAATACCAATCCATTTATTCATAAATAAAACGATAGAGTCATAACAGGTCATATCACGATTCCATCTTTAACACTATAATTATAGCGTTAAAGTTAAAAATATACAATATAAAATTTAAACTACGCATATGTCAGCTTGTAACTATCCATAATAACCCATATAAAACATAACAAGGAGTAAGCGAACAAATGGGGTCTTTTAATAAATGGATTCGTGGTGAAAAATCTTTTTCTACCCAAGAGCAAGCTGATTACGCATTAAATAAATCTATCTCTTCTTCCCTTTCCCTTAATTTAAAGCACTTGTCCAAACTGTTTAGCGATATTCCAGAATTAATAACACGCACTTTTCCATTAAAAAACGGACAGGAAGCTGCACTTATATATATGGAAGGACTTGTAGACAAAACTGTTATTAACGTAAACATTCTTCGTCCTCTCTTATTTAAAGAGTGGAATGAAGACGATTTTTGGGAAGCTTCTGTTTCTATCGGAAATATAAAAAAAGTTCAACAGTGGACAGACATTGAACAATCTCTTTTACACGGCAAAAGTATTTTATTTATAAACGGGCAACTATCCGCTTTAGAGCTTGATACGCAAGCGGCACCAAAAAGGAGTATTGAAGAACCTACAACAGAGAGCTCCATAAAAAGCTCACACGAAGGATTTAATGAAGTAGCGAGCGACAGCCTTGCACTTATTCGTCGATATATTCCAAATCGCGAATTGAAAGTGAAGGAATTCACTGTTGGTGAACGAGCTACTTCAAAGGTTTTTTTGCTTTATCTAGCAGATGTTGCGAACGAAAATGTCGTAAAAGAAATGGCATCCCGTATCGAGTCAGTAAAAGTTGATGCGATTCTTACTACTGGTGAATTAGAGGGGTTTGTTGAAGATAATTCCTTTACTCTCTTTCCGCAATTATCAATAACTGAACGTCCTGACACAACAGCACATCATATTCTAGATGGGCGAATTGCCGTTATTGTAGATCGCTCACCAGGCGTATTAATAGGACCTATGACCTTTTCATCCTTTTTCCAGACGATAGATGATTACAGCTTCAGACCTATGATTCCATCTTTTATACGACTCCTTCGTTTCACTGGGCTATTTATTGCAATATTTGCTCCTGCTCTTTATATTGCTATGATTTCCTTCCATTATGAAGTGATTCCGCTCAAATTGTTGTTAACGATTGGAGAATCTCGAGCCAAAATTCCTTTCCCCCCCATATTAGAAGCTTTATTAATGGAATTAGTTCTCGAAATGCTCCGAGAAGCAGCGATTCGGCTCCCTGGACCTGTTGGACAAACAATCGGCGTCGTAGGAGGAATTGTAATTGGACAAGCTGCGGTTCAAGCTGGGATTGTTAGTAACGTTATGGTTATCGTCGTATCAATTACTGCGGTTGCCTCTTTCATTATTCCCAACTTAGAAATGTCAGCAGGAATTCGGCTTCTTCGATTCCCAATGATGATAGCCGCCTCTTTATTTGGCGTCATTGGAATTATGGTTGGAATGGCAATTATTATCATCCATATTCTTTCTATGGAATCACTTGGTGTGCCATATGGTAGTCCTTTTTCTCCGTCATATGCTTCGGATTTAAAAGATACCCTTGTACGTTTCCCATGGAAAATTATGAAGAAACGGCCACTATCTCTACAATTAAAACAAGATAACCGGCAAAGAGAGGTTGAGGAAAAGGAGGAGAATAAGTGACAAAACGTGCAAAGAGGGAGATCACTTTATTTCAATACATTTTAACTATTAGTGGTGTTCAAGTTGGGTTCGGCGTACTTACACTTCCGCGTGAAGTTGCACAAGGAGCGAATACAGATGGCTGGATGTCTATTATTATCGGATGTATCATTACCACTTTAGTCAGTCTATGTATTGTAAAAATCATGGAAAAACATCCAGGATATACTTTACTTGATGTGCTGATACGTTATCTTGGAAAATGGCTAGGAAGAGTAGTAATGATTTTTTGGATTTTATATGCTGTACTCGCAGCTGTTTCCTTAATTTTTTCCCTCTTATACGTTATTCATATTTGGATTTTACCTAGATCTCCTATGTCTTTAATTATGATTTTGTTATCCATTCCAATGCTTATGCTTGCATGTAAAGGGGCACTTATTATTAGTCGCTTTGCTGTTTTTACTGTCATCTTTACACTTTGGATGCCATTATTATTATTTATTCCTCTTAAAGATGGGCATTTTATATATCTTCTTCCTCTCATCAAGGAAGGATGGCTACCAATTCTAAACACCGTGAAATCAACTATCATTGCGTTTCTCGGATTCGAGTTTGCATTTGTCCTTTATCCTTATTTAACTAACAAAGCATCTGCAAAAAAAGGAATTATTATTGCGAATTTGATTACGTTATTTATTTATCTTCAAATCACGTTCGTTTCTTTTATTTATTTTAGTCCAGATGGTATAACAAAGTTTTTATGGCCGACTCTTTCTCTTGTTACACCGTTTCACTTCTCATTTCTTGAGCGATTTGAAATTATCTTTTTATCATTTTATCTCTTTATTATTTTTGATTCCTGTATTCCTTATATTTTCACTGCTTCAGATGGAATTAATCAATTACTTAACAAAAAAGGGAGTTCATTACCTATTTATTTTTTATTATTCGGGTGTATTTTCATCTTATTCTTTTATATCCCTTCTTCTTATCAGATAAGTGCGTTGCGGGAATTTTGGGGAACTGCTAGTTATTTTATTGTTTTTCTATTCCCGATTGTATTTCTCTTATACATGACACTTTATCAGCATTGGAAAAGGAGAAAAGTTTAAATGAGACGCTTTATTCGTTTTATTATATTTTATTTTCTCATAATTTTTTTAGCAGGTTGTGAAGATCGGCTTGATTTAGAAAAACAATCCATCTCATTAATTTACGGTTTTGACGCAAAAGCAAAAGGAAAATTAATTGTGTATCACGTAAATCCTATTTTTAATGAAGATGTAGAGAAAAAGTACGAAATTCATGAAGCGAAAGTACATACACCCCGAGAAGCAAAAGATACGTTTAACAGTTCAAGCAGCGGTTTAGTGTCCACAGAAAAGTTACAGCTCATATTGTTTAGCACGAATTTTTTAAAACAAGAAGGAGCTATGCCTTATCTGGATGTTTGGTATCGCGATCCTAAAAATACAGGAAATATGCGCATGGTGGCAGTAGATGGCCCCGTTTCTTCTGTTATATATAATAATTTCAAAGATAAGCCTGCTCTTCCTGAATATTTAACAGATTTAATTAATACGAACAAACTATACAATCGGACCGTGTTTACGACATTCCATGAATTTCATAGACAAACTTTTAATAAAGGGGTAACTCCTGCTATTTCAGAAATAAAAAAAGGGAAGAAAGATGTTATTGTTACTGGTTCGGCACTATTAACCTCTCGTGGAGCTTATAAGATGTCTTTAAATCGCTATGAAAGTGCCCTTCTTCTTATGGTGCAAAAGAAAGCTAATATACCCGTTTCACTTACAATGAAAATCCCCTCTAATTTAGTTGAAAGTAATAGCCATCTAAAAGATACAAAGGGCAACGATTTTATAACAATAAACGTTCTTAGTATGAATCATGATATCGGTACAGACTATAGCGATAACCGATTCAAATTTAATATTAAAATGGATTTAAAAATTGCCGTATCTGAACTTACATTCAACATGGATATGGATAGTGATAGAAAAAAATTAACTTCTCTTATTACAAAACAACTAAACAAAGATTTAAACGAATTAATTCACAAAATTCAAAAACAGCAACTCGATCCATTCGGATTTGGTGATTATGCGAGAGCATTTCGCTATAAAGAATGGAAACAAGTTGAAGATGATTGGCCAAGTGCCTTTTCAAAAGCTAATGTGAAAGTGGCACCAACTATTAAAATTTTAGAAAATGGGATTATTAAATAGAAAAAACACGCTGCTTGCTCTCATACGTCTAAAGAGCAAGTAGCGTGTTATCATTTTTATTTTGAAGCTTCCTATACAGTTATACTTCTGTTTCTGGTTCTTCGTTTTCCGCTTGTTCCAATCCTTGCTGCTCTGCAAGTTCAGCTGAAATCATTCCATAATAAATTTCTGGATACAATCCAAATATTTGATATACACTTCCTAAAAACGGCATCAGAATCCCTCTTTTCTAAAGTTGTATTGCCACTTTTAAGGATTCCCTTTTCATTCATTATACATTCGTTTTTGGCGTTTCTTCTTCATCTTGAACACTTAATAAATTTTGCCATTTTTTATACGGAGCGCTATTTGGATCTACATATCCTTTTGCATGCGAGCGATCCCACAATTGTTTAATAAACATTTCTTTCTCTTTCTTTGCCACCATATCGGCACCTGTACCGTAATAGTTCTGGAAATACAACTCGATTTCATCGAGGAATAGTCTTAATAATTCATCTGATGTTTCTTCTAATGTCGGATCATACTTTGCTTCACGGTCATACATTAAAATCATATCTAAAAGATTGTGGACATGTTCTTTTCTAAGCCATCTTACATCTTGGGCTCCTAATACGAACGGATGTGTATATAAATGTCCACCTTGTATCATCGCCTTTTCTTGCTCTTCTTCAAATCGTGACAAGATGTTTTCATAAATAAACGGATTATGAAGCAATGCTCTGTGTAATTTATAACTTTCGCTTGAAATATTTTTCCCCATCGACTGAATTAAAAAGCTACGTCCTACACCGTTATATTGATACACAAATTGTCCATCAACAGCAACTAAACTAATCCAGCGATACATATATGCGTATAGTAATGCACGATTACATTTATCATAATCTAATTTTGTTTGAGTCGCGTTTAAATCTGGCATAAAGGCTGGTAAGTGCCAATACTTATCTAAATGCGGCGTTAAACTAGATTTTTTACTATTTAATTTATTTACACGGCGATAATACGATTGGAAATAGTCACCTTTATCATTCATAAATCCGTTTGAAATATGTCCTGATGATAATTTAGGAAAATCTTGCAGCGATAAGCCGTAATGCGCTCGATAACAGATTACTTCAAATGGCGAAAAGGCTTCATGTACTGTATCTTTTTCTTTAAACATTTCTTGAATTAATTCCTCTTGCAGCTCTTTCTTTAAAGAAGGATGTATACCCCAATATTGTAATTCCCTATGATGAGCAACTTTCGGAACGAATGGACTCGCTAAATGGAACAGGTCTTCAATTTTTTCACGAACGTATTCATCGCGATCACGTTTCTTATAATCTGCTTCTTTTCGCAACGCTTCAATGATATTCAGTTCTAATTTATCACGATAGCGTACTTGCAGTTCGTCATAACAATAGCTCAGTATATGTTCTCGGTAGAAATCCTCTACCTTTTTCGACTGAATCTCTTCTGTTTTCGCATCACGACAATATTCACCGTACAAACTCATATAAATTTCCGCTGATATATCTTTCGGTAGTACACCTAAATTTAAATGTTGCTGCATATCTTGCCATATCTTTTCTTGCAGCTGTTCCTCAGCTAATACATATACATTCGTCGGGTTTGTTTTCCCTTCAAATTCCTTACTGCGCTTTTGGATCTCAAACAGTAAATTTTCACGTGTTTCATGTAAATTATCAAAAAATCTTTCCCAATATTGAATCATTTTATTAACTGCTTGATATAGCGATTGATATACAAGTTCTAATAGCATTTCTTTTCGATATTCATTTAATTTGTGTACATATTGCGTTACGATGTCTTCAAATTCTCTTTTGAATAAACGTTGCTGATTATTAATCATTTTTCCGAACCAGCCTTGTTGTTGAGCAATTTCTACTCGGCGTACAGCCGTTATCGTTCCATCGATATTACCCACATTAAATTTTTTATCGTAGTTTTGAATTACATTACGCTTTTGTTCATTATTTTCATGTAGTCGATTCATTTTTTCCACTAACTGCTTTCGAATTTCATATAACATAAAACGTGCTGCTACTGGGTGAACTGGATCTGTTTTCTTTAAAAACCATGTATTTAATTGATAGGACTGCCCTTCAGAACCACTTGGTGAAAAGCGGTCTGATTCAATCATGTCATATAAAAGTGTCGTTACATGTTCATGTACACGGCTCGGAATTGCATACGCATATAAACGAACCGCATGATCCACTCTTGCCACTTCACCTTTCATTTGTTCCATCATTTTCAGTTTCGCAGCTGAAATTTTACACTCATGTTGCAGACGATTTAATTCCTCATCTTTTTGCACCGTTCGTTGTACATAACTTTCTACAGCTTCTAAAAACAGTTTTGATTTCGCAACTCCGATCTTACCACCCTCTGCTCCTTCACGTGTTTCATTGTACATTTGTCTATAGAAAATATGAGCTTGCTCTGGACGGGTAGCAAGATGCTCCAAGTCCTCTAAATAACTTTTACCTCTCTCCGGCTTTTCACGTTGCATCCCACGTTTTACATCTTGATCGTATCTTTGCTTCTTCTCTTGAAACAGTTGATCTAAATGAAGCCACGATTCATCTAAACCTTGCACCGCCCATTTTAAAGCACAATATTTTAACACATGTTCATATGGATAAATGAGTTTTGCCGTTCCTGCCCCGCAATATCGCCCTTTTCCGCTTGATTCTGCTAATTGCTGAATTTGATTGTCTTCCTGTGCAAAATGACTTGTGGACATCGGGCTAAATAACTGTAAATAAATTGTATTTGCCATCTGTTCCATATAATCTGATAAATTGTGTAAATGGTGTCCATGTAGGTTTTCATAATCGTATAAGAAACAATAATTGTACGGTAAATGATGTTGTTTAATTGTATGATTCGTTCTTCCGTCTTCATCTACTTGATCAGGGCGATACTCTAATTCAATTGTTACACCGCCGCGTTTTGATAATTCTCCAGTAGAACCGAGCGTAATAGCATGTAATTCTTTTAACGATGCATAGCCGTTCGCTTGCACCGTTTCAAACTCTTTCGCACTAACTGTTCTCGTCTTTACTAAAACATCCGGCATTAAAAACGCACCGCGTATTAAAATGTTATGATGCTGCAATTTTTTCCGAAGCATTTCACGTAAATATAATGCAATTTGCAGAAACATCCCCGAACCTGTTCCGCCTGCTAGTGATGTTACTATAATGACACGCACACCATATTCTGTTTGATCACTTGTAACCGGAAAAATTTTCTCAATTTCTTGCCAAAAGGACGTTAATTTATCTTCTTTCATCGCAGCACGTAACGCTAAACGTGAAATGACGCGTAACTGTCCTGCTCCTTCTGTTAATGGTTTATCAAGTATAGTCGGATCCATCGGAAACCACTCTGGGATTGTTGGATCTCCTGCAATATACTCCCTGGGCGTTTTACTAGAACTCGTTTGTGTCTTAAACTTTCGAATATGATCAAATTTACTCAATGTATTCACATCTGTATCAAATACGTGCATTGCTACCTTTTTCCGGCGCTCTTCAGGTAATTTTTCATATATTTGATGCGTCACAGTACTACCGATTCCACCTAAACCAATTAATATTGTTGGAACTTGTAATGTCATGTGAACCACCTTCCTATTCTTGCTTGTTTGAAAAAAGGGAAAGAGAATCCATACTCCATCCCCTTCTTATCCCTACCTACTATTCACATTCGTACTTGTAAATCTCTTTACCATATCCTCTATCAATTAGTAAAAGTTCATTTGGATATAGTGTCTTATGTTCCATTCCTACTTCATCCTCTGTTATAAACATTCCATCAATAATCATTCCAACTACTTGTGATTCTTTCGCTACAAAGACAGATTTCGAACCTTTCTTCGCTATAAACGTAACGGATTGCACTGTTTTTCTTTCTGCTCTAAATGGGATACCAAAATAATGGTTCCACCATTTATTTCGAAGTAATTCTGGTTCAGATTGATATAGCCAATCTTTCGCTACCTCTTGATCCCATTCATAATACAGTAGTGCTTTCCGGTGAAATCTTGGCCGAACAATCCATCCTAAAACAATGATTCCTACTACTAGTAGTAATAAAGTGATAGGAATGACAAACTTAAAAATAAGCGCATATTTTTCATAAAACGGAGCATCTTGAATATGGAATGTTATGTTTTTCTTTACTTCTTGTAATTTTGAATCCTGCATTACGATGGTAGCTTCTACGGTGCCGGTATCTGTAAAATTAAATGTGTCGGAGTAATAGGGACGAGGATAAACATAGATTTGATTTCCATGTTGCTTTATTTCATAATTGATTGATTGTTTAGATGTGACACCAGTAGATTTTAATAGTTTTTTTACAGCTTCTTCTGTCATTGACTTGCCATCTAACTGTGGTTGTAAAACAAATGGTTTACTATTCTCTAAATTTGTCACTTTTTCTTCATAATCTTTTGTAACAGTTTGAAGTGATAATTTCGGTTTCTCAGCTGTTTCAATTTTAAATTCTTTCGTCTGTCTATAAAACCCCTTTATATTCATATGAACTTTCCCGCGTACTAACCCTTTACCAAGCTTCGTTTCGTAATAAAACACATGCCTCTTATCATCCCACTTCATTGCATATTGTTTTCCGTCTATTTCTACTTCTGCCTGAAAGTAAGAAGACTGAACTGGCAACTCCGTAGGCTTTGCTTCAATAACAGCAGTAACACCTTCGTACATTTTCTCTACATTTTTTTGACTACTATCATCTTTGTCATAAGTAGAAACCGTATAATTAAGCGCTGGTTCAACTAGTACTTGTAGTCCTTCTTTCTCAATGTCCTGGTCCACTTCTATCGTATAAGTTCCTGGTTTAATAACTTCCTCATTTTCCGTACTTATATGAACTATATTTCCGAACAATTTTGCTTCTCCTGGTGCATGTATGGAAAAAGAAGATTGCAATTGTAATGGTTTAGAAATTTGTGTGACCTGATAATCGGGCAGAGAAGGCGATTGTCGTACAAGCGTCATACGCTTTAATGGAAACGGTGTTGTAATCTCTACTCTTTTCCCCACTACTTTCGTTTTTACAATCGATTCAACAGAGGAGAATGGATCACGATTTGCAACTAATGCTGCCACTTGATTTACACTTTTTACAATGCCATCTTCTCCGCTTGACGGCATCGTAACACCATTTATCTCTTTCTTCCATATTTCCTTGAACGTATTTAGTTGTTCTTTTTCTTGTTGTCCTAAATCTTCTTCCATCGTAATTAAGACTGGATGTAACGATATCTTTTTTGCATCCATTTCTTTCTTAAACTGGGCTAATTTCTGCAAAATTTGTTCTTTTCCGCCAACCTTATCTTTCTCTAAATCATTAAATGCCCCGTCAGTTAATACAATAAGCCAAAATTCACGTTTTCCATCTATATCTGCTTCCTTTTTTATAGATTGCATCGCCGTTTCTACCGCGCTAAATGGAGTATTTAAATACGTTTTCCATGCTCCAATTCCCTCAATTTCTGTTTGCCTTTTATCCTTCGTTAACGAAATGTTTAATGGCTCATTCGGCTTACTCATTGGAACGTAAGAAAATTTATCTTTTTCATCCAATAGCGCAACTAAACTTTGCAAAGCATAATTGGCATATTTCCAGCGATCGTTATTTCTCATGCTGCCCGAATCGTCATATACAAGTGAAACGACCCTTTCCTTTGCCTCCTCTCCTTTTGCAAAAGCTGATAAAGGTAAACATATAAATAGAAACAACATGAACGTGGCACAAATTCGGATTTTCATGATGAGGCTTCGCCACCTTTGTAGACAAATTCCTATGTTTAAATTTATGAGAGGAAACAAGATATATGACTTGTATTTTAGGACAACGAACCCAGCATAATTTTATTATGTAAACAGTTATAAGAACTGAATATTATTCCTTCTAGCGTTTTCTATCCGATACTATAAGTAAAAAAGCCTGTTTAAGCTCCACACTTAAAACAGACTTTTCCTACTTTTTATTTTAAAAACACATAACAAAAAGTTTGATTTTTGACTTAACACATCACTTCTATTGTAAATCCACCAGGTGCTTCAACGTAAAACGTATACGCATGGACATGCTTAGGAGGCTCGACCAAAAATCCATCTTCCTTCAATCTTTGATTTATCTTATCTACTTGTTCTTCACTTTCTTGTGGAAATCCTACGTGAAATGTTCTTGGATACTGAACTTCTTTTCCTTTCATTAAAGTTAGTATAAATCCATCATTATCATGCATAACTGCAAAGCCATTTCCCCTTGTTCCACTACAAATTAGACCAAAATACTTCTCTAAAAACTCTCTAGCTGCTGTTACATCTGTAACTGTTAAATTAAGATGTTTAATTCCCAATCCTTCACCTTCTTTCTTAATTTTCTAACATTTTATCATACAAATAAAAAACACGCCTTCCACAGCGTGTTTCATTGCTTTACATACACTTCAACAATCGGATTCTCTTTATTATCCGCATGCAAGCGTATATTCTCTTCACTTGTATTATAAATACTAGCTAATAACATTATCGTTAACACATTAGGTGTCTTCGCATCACTTCCGTATTTTCTCTCAAGCGCTTCCTTATATTCAAAATCTAAATCCCCCTGCACATATGTATACACTTCAAAACCATCTTCTAAATTGCAAACTACTGTATCAATAATATCTGCCCCTACTTGCTTCTTCATTTCCTCTCGTAACGCTTCAATAAAATCTTCCCACGGTACTTCGTATGTCTGAAACTGATCTGTAGATTTCATGCCTTTTCCTCCTTATATATCCTCTTCTTATATTTCCCCTTTCCTATAACAATTATGATAGATAGGGCATTCGTACAAGCCGCACTTGTCCCCCTTACATATCGTATTACTGTAATGCGGAAGGAGAAAAGAATATGCATAGACAAAAATGTTATGATACATGCCAACGTTATTTCGGAAAAGTTGTTCGGATTGAAGACCGTGATGGCCGTATACATTTAGGTAAAATAATCGATGTGACACAAAACTCTGTATGGATCGAACCGGTGCAACAGCGCTCATCTTTTGATTCAGGGTTCGGATACTACGACGCTTATGCAAACGGTGGTTGTGACCTTTGTGGAGGCCTTAGCAGGTGTGATAGTTGTGGATTCGGATGCGGTGGTGGATTCAGCAGCTGCGGATGTGGTGGTCGTGGTTGTAGTAGTTGTGGTTGCGGCGGCTGGGGAGGCGGCGGTTGTGGCTGGGGTGTTGAACTCGGATTTGGTTTCATCTTCGGAATTACATTAGCTGCATTATTTTTCATTTAACATAGTAAAGAGTTGGCTACCTTTAGCCAACTCTTTTTCTTTATTTTTCACATATAAAAATACGATGCCCTAAAATGTATTGGTACATAAGCCGTACATTTTCATGCTGTATCCACGCCTCATATAACTCATTCGGAATATGTGAGGATACATTCCATTCTGGCTCTTCTACATAGCCAGAGATTGTTTCTGCAATCGTGCCACCACCAGCAATTGTAATTCTTTTAAAATTTGCTTTCTGAAATAATTGTACCCACTCCTTCTCAGTTAATAGTTCTTTCATGCCATATAATTGGGCGATTTTTTCTTCCTCACCCTTATCAATGTGCCTATCAATAATCATTTCAATGACAACAAGCTTACCGTCCTGCTGTAATACACGATAACACTCCGAGATAACCCTTTCTTTGTCTGTAAAAGCGATGATTGATTCTCCAAGTACGAACTCAAATGAGTTATTCAAACACGGTAAATGCTCTACACTTCCTTCAATTAATTGTATATCTAACCCTTCAAACAACCATCTATCTTTTGCCTTTTGAATCATAATTTCATTCTTTTCAACAGTTGTTACTTTATAACCAAATTCCCTTGTCATATATGCCGCTGTTTTTCCCGTACCGCAACCTATTTCAAGGACATTCGCTCCATATTTAAAAGGCAGTTGTGCTAACAATTGTTTTGTTAACGTAAAACCACCAGGATGAGCACTTCCTATTCCGTAATAAGCTAGGAAATCGATGTATGTGTTTCGCTTCATGGGATTCTCCCTTTTTTATTTTATATATTCGAGCACGGAAGAAAAGTGCATAGAAAAAGGGGCGTATTGTACGCCCCCCATCTTACTTATCCTCTGTAATATATGCCCATTTATAGCTGTAGTCTCCACCAACTGGATGGTGAACAATACCTTTTACTTTCTGTCTTTGAACGATAGCATCACCACGTTGATATAATGGTGCAATTGCTGCATCTTCCAATAACATTTTCTCCGCTTTCAGTAAGCTATCCCAACGCTCTTTCGTTTTCGTTAATAGCTCACCTTTACCTTTTTGTACAATTTCATCATATTTAGGATTTGAATATCCTGTTTGGTTATGAGGGCCATTTGTAACGAACATATCAATGAATGTCATTGGATCTAAGTAGTCAGGTCCCCAACCAGCGTAAGATAAATCATAATCTAGATCTGATTCTAATTTTAACTTTTGTTTAAATGGCTGGTTTTTCAAATTCACTGTTAAACCTGGTAAGTTTTTCTCAAGTTCTCCTTTTAAGAATTCTCCTACTTTTTTCGCACCATCACCATCATAGTTTAATAGTTCTACTGTAATTGCATCTTTTCCAAGTTCTTTTTTCGCTTTTTCCCAATGCTCTTTTGCTTTTTTCACATCTGTTTTTAAAATATCTCCATTTTCTTTACGGAAGTCTTTTCCATCTGGGCTCTTAGCAAATTCTTTTGGTACTAAGTAATCTGCCGGTGTAGATCCGTCATTTAAAATAACGTTCGTTAAGCCTTTTTTATCATACGCTTTTGCAATCGCTAAACGTAGATCTTTGCTCTTTAACACTGTATCTTGCCCACCACGTTTTTGGTTTAAGCGTAAGAAGTACGTTGACGGTGTTTTTTGTGTAAAGAAGTCGGGGTTTGATTTATATTTGTCAACAAATTCAGATGTAAGTCCTGAACGATCGATTTGTCCACTTTCATATAAGTTAACACGTGTACCACTATCTTTTACTACGTTAAAGTTGATTTCATCTAACTTCACTGTTTTATTATCCCAATATTGTGCATTTTTCTTTAACTTCCAACCTTCTTCATGTTTCCAGTCTGTCAATGTAAACGGTCCGTTGTATAACGTCGTATCTGATTCTAAACCGTACTTTTCACCTTTTTCTTTTACAAATTTCTCGTTTAATGGATAAAATGTTCCAAATGAAGTTAATTCTACAAAGTAAGGAACTGGATTTTCTAATTCTACTTCTAACGTATAGTCATCTACAGCTTTTACTCCTAACGTATCTAGTTCAGCTTTTCCTTCATTAATCGCTTGTGCATTTTTCAAATCAAACATAATGTATGCATATTCTGCTGCTGTATTTTTATCTACCGCACGTTTCCAAGCAAACACGAAATCTTTCGCTGTTACAGGCTCTCCATTTGACCATTTTGCATTTTTATTTAATGTAAATGTATACTTTTTACCATCATCACTCTTTTTATATGATTCAGCAACTCCTGGTGTTGCTTTATTATCTTTATCAAGTCGATATAAACCTTCCATTACGTTGTTTAAAGCTAGAAACGATACTTGGTCTGTCGCTTTAGCAGAGTCCATAGATGGAATCTCTTGAGACTCTGTTAAATTAAGCACTTGCTTCGCCGCTAGCTTTCCGCCTTCTTTTTCACCACTTTTCGGTGTTGTGCTTGCCTTCTCTTTATCTCCTGATCCAGAGCAAGCTGTTAATGCCATACTCATTACTAAAACTGGTGCTACGACCGCTGTCAATTTTTTCATCTTTTTTCTCTTCATTTTTTGTACCCTCCCCAATTATATGTACGATATTAACATTTAGAATTTCTCTACTAACTTTCGTTATCAGAAAATTCTTATTAATTAATATTCTACTATTTTTTAAAAATTTGTAAAGTATTTTTGTAAATTTTCTAAATATTTATTTTTTTATTATAGTAACTTGTTGTTTTAACTACTATATGAATTATCCCCGTCTACTTATATGTAAACATCCCTCCCCTTATTCCAATCTATTACTACGTTCTATATTTTTCTTATTAGCATGAGGTCTCTTACTATCATCTGTCTTACTACTTACTGACCTCTCTAAATTCCTCCGATAGAACCTTCCTAATTACCTACCCGATTCTCAATAGGCTAACGAGATTTATTCCCTTATACATACTAAAAAGCATTTCAAAAGCAGCTCAGCCACTTTTGAAATGCTTTCACTTTATTTTTTTCCGCCATCCTCAGTTACATACGCCCACTTAAAGCTATATTCTGGACTGATGTTATGTTTCACAATTCCTTTTACATTCGGTTTCATTACATACGATCTTCCTGTTTGATATAAAGGAACTAACCCTGCATCTTCTTCAAGGAATAATTTTTCAGCTTTCCCTAACGTTTCCCAGCGTTTTTTCGCATCACTCATTAATTCATTACCTGCTTTTCCTACCATTTCATCGTATTTTGGATTTGAATAACTCATTTGGTTGTACGGGCTCTTCGATTCAAACATATCAATAAATGTCATTGGATCCGCATAGTCTGGACTCCAACCTGCATAAGAAATTTCATAATCTTGCGCAGTTTCTAATTTTAATTTTTGTTTGAACGGCTGAATTTTCGTATTAATCGTTACACCTTTTAAATTTTTCTCAATTTGATCTTTTACATAGTCAGCAATCTTTTTCGCAGTTCCATCATCATAGCTTAGCAATTCAATTGTAACTTGATCTTTTCCAAGTTCTTTTTTCGCTTCTTCCCACGCTGCTGCTCCTTTTTTCGGATTATATTTCAGACCATTTTTAAATGTATCTTGATAATCTTTACCATCTGGCCCTGTCGCAAGTCCTTTTGGAACCAATTGATCTGTTGCTTTTGAACCATTATTTAAAATTACATTTGCCAATCCTTTTTTATCAACTGATAATGCAATTGCTTCACGAAGTTTTTTGCTCTTTAAAGGCGTATCTTGTCCGTTACGTTTTTGATTTAAACGTAAGAAGAATGTACTTGATTCCGCATACTCACCATATTCTTCTTTGTTCGATTTATATTTATCTACAAACTCTCCTGATAGTAATGTAAAATCAATTGATCCTGTATCATATAAGTTTACTTTCGTTGCAACCTCTTTTACTACACTATAGTTAATTTCTTCTAATTTCACAGTCTTTTTATCCCAGTACTTATCATTTTTCTTCAGCTGCCAACCTTGTTCATGTTTCCATGAAGACATAACGAATGGACCATTATACACAGTTGTATCTGCTTCTAAACCGTACTTATCACCTTTTTCTTTTACGAATTTTTCATTTAATGGATAGTATGATGGGAATGCTAATAAATTTAAGAAATACGGTACCGGTTTTTCTAATTCTACTTCTAGCGTGTAATCATCTACCGCCTTCGCCCCTAATTCAGTTACAGGTTTTTCTCCTTTATTAATTGCTTCTGCATTTTTAATATAGTAAGCAATAAATGCATATTCTGCCGCAGTATTCTTATCAAGTAAGCGCTTCCATGCAAAAACGAAATCTTTCGCTGTTACAGGATCACCATTTGACCATTTTGCATCTTTTCGCAGTTTAAACGTATACTTTTTACCATCTTCACTTTTCGTACTAGACTCTGCCGCAGCAGGAATTGGCTTATTATCTTTATCAAGGCGATATAGGCCTTCCATCGTGTTCCCTAAAATTTGCGAACCTAATGTATCAGTAGATTTAGAAGTATCCATCGTCGGAATTTCTTGGTTTTCCGTACGATTTAATACTTGTTTCGCTGCATATTTAATATCAGATTTTTTTTCTTCCCCACTATTTGATGTAGTAGTCGTTTTCTTTTCCCCACCTGACCCAGAACATGCTGTCAATGCAACACTCATCGCTAAAACTGGTACTACAACTGCCGTTAACTTTTTCATCTTTTTTCTCTTCATTTTTGTACCCTCCCTAATTATATGTACATTACCAACCCTTGAGAGACCCCTTACTAAAGATTATTTTTTCAGAAAATTACAACTAATGTTATTCTACTCTTTTTTTCGTATTTGTAAATAGTTTAATTTTAAATATTCTGATTTTTTTAATTTAGTAGGATTTATCCCCCATCTACTATATGTATATACTATACACCTTATTCGCCTCTATTTAACCACACTAAAAATTAGTATTTTAAGCTCACAAAAAAGCATTTAAAAGTAGCTAAGCCACTTTTAAATGCTTTTTCAACTCTATTATTTTTCAGTTACATATGCCCACTTAAAGCTAAATTCTGGACTGATATTATGTTTTACTACACCTTTTACATTTGGTTGTAAAACATAAGAATCTCCACGTTGATATAAAGGTACAATCGCTACATCTTCTTCAAGTAATGTTTTTTCAGCTTTTCCTAACTCTTCCCAACGTTTCTTTGCATCGCTCATTAATTCCGTTCCAGCTTTTTTCACCATGCCGTCATATTTAGGATCAGAGAAGCTCATTTGGTTATGAGAATGTCCAGTCTCAAACATATCTAAGAACGTCATTGGATCTGCATAATCCGGATTCCATCCGCCATACGAAATATCATATTGTTGTTCAGTTTCTAATTTTAGTTTTTGCTTAAATGGCTGAAGTTTAATGTTAACTGTTACACCTTTTAAGTTCTTCTCAATTTGGTCCTTAATATATTCTCCAACTTTTTTCGCATTACCAGTATCATAGTTTAAGAATTCAATTGTAACTTGGTCTTTACCTAGCTCTTTTTTCGCTTCTTCCCAAGCTGCAGCAGCTTTTTTAGCATTTGGTTTTAAACCATTTTTAAACGTTTCTTGGAAGTCTTTACCGTCTGGTCCAGTTGCTAAACCTTTTGGTACTAAGAAGTCAGCTTCTTTTGATCCATCATTTAAAATTACGTTTGCTAAATTCTTTTTATCAACTGATAGTGCAATTGCTTCACGTAACTTTTTACTCTTTAATGGTGTATCTTGTCCATCACGTTTTTGGTTCATACGAATGAAATACGTACTCACTTGTGAATATGTTCCGAATTCATCTTTCTTATTTCTGTATTTATCTACGAACTCTCCAGTTAATAAAGCAAAGTCAACTTGACCGCTATCATATAAATTGATAAGAGTTGCTGGTTCTTTAACAACACTGAAGTTAACTTCTTCAAGTTTTACAGTCTTTTTATCCCAATATTGATCATTTTTCTTTAATTGCCATCCTTGTTCATGCTTCCAATCTTTAAGAACGAACGGTCCATTATAAACTGTTGTATCAGACTCTATACCGAACTTCTCGCCCTTTTCTTTAACGAACTTTTCGTTTAATGGATAATATGATGGGAATGCTACTAAGTTTAAGAAGTACGGTACTGCTTGCTCTAACTCAACTTCAAGCGTAAGATCATCTACTGCTTTTACTCCTAATTCAGTTACAGGTTTTTCTCCTTTATTTACTACTTCTGCATTTTTAATCGGGAATGCGATAAATGCATACTCAGCAGCTGTTTTTGGATCTAATAGACGTTGCCAAGCATATACGAAATCTTTCGCCGTTACTGGATCTCCATTTGACCATTTTGCATCTTTACGTAGTTTAAATGTATATTTTTTACCATCTTCACTTTTCGTGCTAGATTCTGCTGCAGCTGGAATAGGCTTATTATCTTTATCAAGACGATATAATCCTTCCATCGTATTCCCTAGCATTTGTGAAGATACTGTATCTGTTGATTTAGAAGAATCCATCGTTGGAATCTCTTGGTTTACTGTTCGATTCAACACTTGTTTTGCCGCTAATTTTCCCTCTGACTTGCTATCTCCACTTGAGTTTGTGCTTGTCTTTTTATCTCCGCCTGATGTAGAACATGCTGTTAGTGCCATGCTCATTGCTAAAACCGGTACTACAACTGCTGTTAGTTTTTTCATTTGTTTCTTTTTCATTTTGTACCCTCCCTAATTCTTAACGATAGCTATTAAAGAATTTTCTGATAATTCTGTTTTTCTCTATATATTTATCAGACGATTCTTACTAATTCTTATTCTACTAATTTTTTAATTTTTGTAAAGTATTATTATTGAAAATTTTTAAAAAATTATTTTTTTACAGTAATATTCATAAAAATTCCATATGTTGTTCAAACCTTATTTCGCATTCATACACATTCGTTGTTTTAATCACTTCGATCTCATTTACCGCTTGAATACTTGTTAATTATTGCTAATAAATAATGCATATATCTAAAAACATCTTTTCTACAAAAATAAAAAAGTCAGCAAAGCTGACTTTTTACCTGGCCATTTTTTCTCGTTTCATTTCCTCTACTACTCTCGTATACTTCTCATCATCAAATTCATTTTCACTTTTTGCAACAACTACAGTTGCAATACCGTTACCAATTAAATTAACGATAGCACGTGCTTCTGACATGAAACGATCTACACCAAGTAATAACGCTAAACCTTCTAATGGGATAACATTCATTGCAGATAGAGTAGATGCTAGTACAATGAATCCCCCGCCGGTTACTGCTGCTGCTCCTTTAGATGTAACTAATAAAATAGCTATTATTGTTAATTGTTGACCTAGTGAAAGATCGACGTGGAAAACTTGTGCTAAAAATATAGTAGCCATCGATAAATAAATCGTTGTTCCATCTAAGTTAAAAGAATAGCCTGTTGGAATGACTAAACCTACTACCGGTTTCGAACACCCGAAGTCTTCCATCTTTGTCATCATTCGCGGCAGTACTGATTCTGACGATGATGTCCCGAGAACAATAAGTAATTCTTCTTTAATATGCGCTAAATATTTCCACAAACTAAATTTATACAGTTTACAAATAAAATTTAAAACAATAAAAACAAATAATGCCATTGTCGCATATACACAAATCATTAATTTGCCAAGTGGTATGAGCGTGCTTAAACCATACTTCCCAATTGTAAATGCCATCCCACCGAATGCTCCAACCGGTGCTAATTTCATTACAATTGATAAAATGTTAAAAAATACTTTCGATAATCTTTCAAAAAAATCAATAACCGGTTGTCCATTTTTCCCTAACATCGTTAATCCTGCGCCGAATAAAATGGAGAAGAATAACACTTGTAAAATATCACCTTTTGCAAATGCTTCAAACATGTTAGACGGCACAATATGTAAAAAGAAATCCATCCATTTCATTTCTTGCCCGCTTTGTACATATTGTGAAACATCTCCGCCTTTTAGTTTTGAGGGATCTAATCCATCTCCGGGACGCACAACATTTGCTACGATGATACCAATAATTAAAGCAGCTGTTGTAACAATTTCAAAATATAGTAGTGCCTTCCCACCAACACGGCCTACCTTTTTCATACTTCCCATACTTGCAATACCGAGTACAATTGTTAAAAAGATAATCGGTGCAATAACCATTTTAATCATATTGATGAATGTTTCACCAATTGGCTTCATTTGTTGTCCAACACTCGGCCAAATTGCCCCTACTGCAATACCACAAATAATGGCCACAATAACTTGGAATGTTAAATTCTTTGCAATTCTCATTTTTGCTACTCCCCTGTATTTTCATTTCTCCCAAACTATTTTAAGCAATAACATTTATTCTATATGGTAGCCCCCTTGCTACTTAACTTGAACCCTACTATTATGTTACACTATTAACTAAAATTTTAAAATAGTATATAACATTAAAAACTAAATGTCATACCATTAGACAAAAATAAAAAAGCAGACATTTCGTCTGCTTTAATTCTCCTCAATTTGCTTTTCACTTAATCCTAGATGTGTTCTAAGAGTATTACTCAAACTCTGTAGATCTTTTTTATTAGGATTATAATAATATACACGTTGCCCGTTTGGGCCATTAGGTAAGTATAAATCATCACCAGCTAATTGTATTTTTTCAACTGAACCGTTTAAACCGTATTTATAAAAAGATAAAATATCATCCATTACTAAATTTGTTTTAAAATCACCATCAACCGCCTCAACTATTTTTTCTAACTTCGCAATCGATCCTACACTTTTTAATTTACTTAAAATCGCTTCAATAACAAGTTGTTGGCGTTGTCCTCTCATTGCATCACTATCAATATGGCGCGTTCTTGCTAGTGCAAGTGCTTCTTCCCCATTTAATTTTTGTAATCCTTTTTTCAAATGAATCGCTTCAGGTTCATCTTTACTATTTTGCTCCGTAAATTCAACTGGGACATCCACTTCAATACCATCTAACCCATCAACAATTTTAGTAAAGGAACCAAAATTAAATTTCACAAAATAATCAACAGGCACCTGTAACAATTTTTCTACCGCTTCCACAGAAGCTTGCGGTCCTCCATCTTTACCATTTTTAACGAAACCACTTCCGTATGCATGGGTTATTTTATCTTTTTTCTTTTCAACTGGAACATATGTATATGTATCACGCGGTATACTCGTTAATTTCACTGTTTTATCATCTTTATTAAAAGTCGCTAACAATAATGCGTCTGTATGAAATGCACCATTATATTCCTTTTGTCGTTCTTGATTTTCATCAATTCCCATAATTAAAAGTGAAACATGATTTGCAATTGGCTTTACAGATTTCTCACGTAAATTGGATTTTTCGCCTCGTGCTAAATTCAAATTAGATTTTTGTACGAGACTAGAAGTTTTCATATATACATAGGCTCCATAGCCAATTCCACCAAATAGTAATACCGCCAGTAGTAAACTTATTATCTTTTTCTTTTTATATTTTTGCTTATTTTTCTCTTCTCTTAAAGATGAATGATTCCCCATTTACTCTCCTCCTGTTTCTATTCACCCAATATGTTTTTCATTTTTTCATATTTAGCGCTATCCTTTTGAAACATACTTTCTTTCAATCCCTTATCTATTTGTATCCATTCAGTCGTAACTGAATATTGAATCAAGCCTTCTTGAAAACTAAGAAATTTCAACATAATCCCTGTATTTTTCTCCACAACCATTTCGAATTTCCCTCTTAAATCTTCAGAGGTGCTAACAGGCATCTCTATGTTGATAACTCCTTCAATTTTGTAACAATCTAATCCAAGATATTTCGTTTCTTT
This sequence comes from Bacillus sp. FSL R9-9497, assembly GCF_038005805.1. Lineage (NCBI taxonomy): Bacteria > Bacillati > Bacillota > Bacilli > Caryophanales > Bacillaceae > Bacillus > Bacillus sp. FSL R9-9497. The sequence continues at coordinate 3,511,813 of NZ_JBBOTY010000001.1, forward strand.
ATAATTCCAATCTTTATATCGAATTAACAAATCTGCGAATTCTGATTGAATACTATATTTAGCTAGCCCTACATATTCATCATCATATCTCTTTTTCTCATCTGATTTTCTCACTAACCTTTCCGTAGGATTTAATTTTAATAGTTCATTGTTTCTTTCTTTTGGGTTCCATTTTGTCTCTTTATAGGTATACTTCTCATCATCAAACTCTTTTTTCTTGCCCTCGTTATATATAATTGTTCGTTTTTTCGCTAGTTTATCTTCTTTCGAAGAGATACCTCTTTGTTTCTCCGTATCAATCGCATACTTATATGTTGTAGCAATTCTTGATGAGCTAGAATATTCCTCAAATTGTCCTGAAATATTTTTAAAATAATCAATAGAATCTAGCATTTTTTGATGAATCTTTTCTTTATCTGGATAATGTACATTCGATTTTATTTCTTCTTCATTTTCAAAATCAGAAAACGCTTTTTTCTTTACATATTCAAATACTCCACCATTTTGCGCAAAACTTTGTATAGAAAACTCAGACATAGATACCACTGAAAGTATACAAACCGCTGCACTAATTATCATCATATGAATTTTGTAACTCTTCTTTTTTACCTTAAGATTATGTAGCGTACCATTAATCTTTTCATTTAACTCTGGAGGTACTATAACATTTTCATCTTTTATTCTCTTTTTTAATTTCTCATCAAATAATTTTTCATTATCCATCCTTTACACCCCCTATTCCATCTTTAATCGTTTTTGTAGTTGTTCCCTCGCGCGTGACAATCTTGATTTCACTGTTCCTTTCGGTATTTCTAACAGCTTTGCTATACTCACTTGATTCATGTCTTCATAGTAATAAAGCACCGTAACAGCTCTTAATTCTTCATGTAACGACTGAATCGCATTACACAAATCTATATCTTCATACTGATCACACGCACTCATATTGTAATCATTCTCTTCTGTCACAATTACATTTTTATACGCTCTAATAATATTGTTACACTCATTTATTAGTATTCGAATTAACCAAGTTTGAAAAAATTCTTCTTTCTTTAATTTTTTTATATTTTCATAGGCTTTTAAAATTGTTGTCTGTATCGCATCCTCTATATTTGTCTCATCACGTAACATCGCCTTTGCTATTCGATACATCTTCACTTTTTCTGTATGTATAAGCGCTACAAAGGCTTCATGATCACCTTTTTTCGCTAAAGAAACATCCGTTTCTTCTTTTATAATCATTTTATATAAAGGGATTACTTTCACAATCGCTCCTCCTGTTTCATCCTCACTTCATCACTTCCAATTTAACTTTACATGTATTAGACGTATGAACCTAGAAAAAGGTTCACTTTTTTGAATATTTTCGTAATTAAAAAGATAAATATCCTTTATAAGTATGCAATAAACATACTAGTTTAAATTTACAAATAAAAAAAGCCCACTTTCTCAGTGGACTTTCTACTCTATAACGGTAAATCCCTCTTCCTAAATACTACAATCGCTACGATAAAAATACAAAGCGCTACAGCAGTTAAACTTATACTTACCGGCCATATATTATATGATCCTTCAGCAATTTCTTTCGGACGAAACAGCGTGAATAATGATAGGTTTTTCATCCATTCTAACTTATCACTTAACTTCCCTACCATATCTAATACGAAAAATAAGATAGTTAAACTCGCTGAATAACTTAGTGCTTTTCTTTCGTCATTACATATACAAGAAAAGAAAAATGAATAGGCACTAACGACTAAAAATATGAGTCCTCCGACTACATTTATCTTCAAAAATAATTCTTTATTTAAGTTATTATCCTCTAAAAACCATTCAGCACCTACTATACCCGCTACATACGTAACCGCTACAATAATCAGTAGTCCTAATATAAGAATAGCCGCTTGCGTAATTGCGATTCGTACTCTAGATACAGGCGTTGCTAGCAAGTATGCCATTGCTCCTTTATCTACATGACGAGCAATTAAATGTGTCGCAACTGTTACGCAAAAAATTGTTAAAATGATAATAAACAATAGACTATAGTATTCGCCCGCTAGAAAATCCATTACGTTTTGAATCGGACTTTCCATACCAACGATTTTTTTCACACTATCAGGCATGGCACCTATTAATTCATTTAGCCCTTTTGCTGATACCATTGACGGGAATATCCAAATTAATAACCACAGATATAAAGCTGCACCAGACGCATAACTCAAAATACTTTTTTGTGTTTCTTTCAAACTAGCTAAAAATAATTGCTTATTCATGCGTTATCCCTTCTTTCTTATCGTAATAATGCATAAATAAATGTTCTAAATCCATCGCTCTCGTTTGAAGTGCCGTTACATTGTAGTTTGAAAGTGTTTGTAAAACAGTTTGATAGTTTCCTTGTACAATGATAGATGCCTCTCTGCCTTTTACCGCTTCAAATTGCAAATTACACTTTGTAAGAGACTCAATCTCTTCTTGTGATGATACTGTTACATCTATCACCTGTCTTCTCATACTTTGTAAATCGTGAATATTTTCAACCGTTACGAGTCGACCATCTTTAATAATAGCTACTCTGTCACAAGTTCTCTCAATTTCAGTGAAAATATGCGAAGACATAAGAATTGTTTTTCCTCTTTGCTTTTCCTCTAATATTAAATCTATAAACACTTGCTGCATAAGTGGATCAAGTCCAGATGTTGGCTCATCTAAAATTAACACCTCTGGATCGTGCATAAATGCAGCGACTATCCCTACTTTTTGCTTCATTCCTTTAGACATTTTGCGAATCTGTGTTTTCACATCAAATTGCAGACGCTCTATTAGTTCATCTCGTCTTTTTGTATCCTTTAATCCACGCATTCCTTGCATTAATTTTAAAAACTCTAATCCGTTCATTCCTTCAATAAAAGAAATTTCACCCGGTAGATAACCAACTTCCCTTTGAATTTTCGCTGCTTCATTCCAACAATCTAATCCAAAAATTGTCGCTTTACCAGCTGTCGGTTTTATAAATCCCATTAAATTACGAATCGTCGTTGATTTTCCAGCACCATTTGGGCCTAAATAACCAAATACTTCTCCCTTTTTTACATCAAATGTAATATGAAACAAACCTTTTCCATTCGAAAACTGTTTTGTGACATCTTGAACTGAAATCATAATTCCACCTCATTTTTTGAAATATTTAATATGTGATATTTCAAAATTATTGTACTCCTCATCTTCCATATTCGCAACAACTTTTTGAAATATTTATTAGTTCATATTTCAAAATTATTGTTTTCCATTATTTTTTCTTGTATATTTTAAGTGAGGTGATTGCATTGAACGGCTTTGAAAGAGTAAAAGAAAAGAAAAAACGTGCCATTAAAGAAGCAGCATTCGTATTATTTTCAGAACGTGGATTTAATGAAGTGAAAATAGAACATATCGCAAAAGAAGCCAACGTTTCTCAAGTTACAATTTATAATCATTTCGGAAGTAAAGATGCGTTATTTAGGGAGCTTATACAAGAATTTATCATATCTGAATTTCAATATTATAAAGATCTTGCAGAAGAAAAATTACCTTTTCATGATATGATGCAAAAAATGATTGTAAGAAAAATGAATACTGGCGGGTTATTTCAACCTGATATGTTACTGCAAATGATGCAAAGAGACGAAGAACTCCGAAAGTTTATTTATAGTTATCAAAATGAAAAAATCTTGCCCTGGTATTTAGAAATATTAGAACGAGCTCAGCGCAAAAACGAAATTAATCCACACCTTACTAAAGAAATGATGTTACTTTACATTCAAATGTTTACTAAATTAGGTGATGATTTTGGGGCACAACTTCTTGAAGGAAATCGCGAAAAACATATACAAGATATAGTCACTATGTTCTTCTATGGTCTTTCTGTTCCACAAAAATAAAAAAGACACGAATTTCGTGTCTTTTTATTTTATAGAAATGACTCTACCTTTTTCACTGCTTTCAATCGCTAATTGAATCAGTTTAATAACATCTAAACCTTCTTTTGCTGTTACAGGTAGTTTCTCACCATTTAATATACTATCTCGCACACCTTTATAATAATTGTCATAACAACCGACTTCTGTTGGAATACGCTCTAAGTTTTCTTCTGTTTCTAAAGTAGCAAAATTCTCTTCATCGTCTACTCCATAACCGTTATCACCTGGCTTCATTCCATTTTTTAATTGCTCTTCCTGCGAATCCATACCGTACTTCACGATAGAACCTTTCTCTCCATGCACTATAAAATGCGGTCCAGCTTTTTTCACATAACTGCTACTACGTAAAATGACACGTTTAACTCCGTAATGAAGTACTATGTGGAAATAATCATCCACCTCTGCACCTGGTCGTTGTTTTATTACATCTGCACTTATCGCATCTGGTTTCCCGAATATTGATAACGCTTGGTCAATTAAATGCGACCCTAAATCGTATAATATACCGGAGCCTGGTAGATTTTTTTCTCTCCATCGATCACGTACATGTGGACGGAAACGATCAAAATTCGATTCATATGCGTATACATTCCCTACTCTGTTTTCTCCTAACAATTTCTTAATTGTTAAGAAATCATTATCAAAACGACGATTATGATATACGCTTAACATTACATTATGCTGCTCTGCTAATGAAATAAGCTTTTCCCCTTCTTCAATTGAGACAACAAATGGTTTTTCTACAACAACATGCTTACCGTTTAAAATTGCTTCTTTTACATATGGAAAATGAGTTGTATTAGGTGATGTAATAACAACTAAGTCAACATCAGCTCGCTTCACCAATTCATCAATTGTACTAACAACATTAGCATTTGGTAATGTTTCTTTTACTACCTCTTCTTTTGAGGATAATACAGCACGAATATCATATTCTTCTATCGTTTGTAATAGTGGGATATGAAATGTCGTACTAGAAAAACCAAATCCTACAATCCCTACACCTATTTTTTTCATGTTACCCCTCCATTTGTCCCGCTTTAACGGGCAGTAAGATTCCTAACCCAAAATTCAGCGAAAGCTAAGGAATTAGGTGAGAAATCAACTGCTTGTTAAAGCCCGATTGGTTCAACTAATAATCAGTGTGGATAAAGAAAATCCCCATTGATTAAAGTTTCACTTTATGAGAACAATTTCATTCGGTTATTATAACAAGATTATTATTATTTACATAATAAATTGCCTAGAAAAAAGCATCTTGCTATTATTCATAGCAAGATGCCCTCTTTATTCTGGTCTTTTCTTCGTCCACGTTTCTACTACTTCACCAGTATCATTAACATCTAGCACTAGGCTACCATTACTATACCGGTCTTTATTTCGATACGCTTTCGGATCAATCTCTTCTACAATGTTTTTCTCTGTCTTCATGTAAACTAATTCATCGTCCCGAACAATTTCAATACCGACAATGCGGTACGGATTACGTTTTAATTCTTTGAAAATAACAAGACCTCGTTTCGCCCTCGTTGATTTTTCAATTTCTGATGCTTTTAGACGTTTTACAGCACCGCGCTGTGTTACGAGAATAAGTTGATCTTTGTCACCATTTAACGGTTTACCAGAAGCGACATAGTCATCTTCTTTTAAATTAATTGCTTTCACGCCAGCAGCTCTTACACCGACTGGACTTACTTCATCTTCATGGAAAATAAGTGCATATGCACCGTGTGTAGCAAGAACGATATCACTCGTTCCATCTGTCGCAAATATATCGACAACTTCATCATCTTTTTTCAAGTTTACAGCAACGAATGCCCTTGAATAACGCTGAACTTTATATTGATTTAATTCTGTTTTCTTTATCATACCATTTCTTGTTACAAATACGATAAATCGTTTTTCTTCCTCAAAGTTCGGTACAACCGTTGCCCAAATGATTGTTTCATCCCGGTCGAGTGAAACGATATTAGCAACGTGCTGACCTAAATCTTTCCAACGAATATCTGGCATTTCGTATACTGGCAGATATATATAGTTTCCTTTATTCGTAAATAAGAGGACTGTCTCTGTCGTATTCGTATCGAATCGTTCAAGTAAGATGTCACCCTCTTTCATACCGAAGTCTTTGCCGTTTGAGGCATTATGTGAGCGCCATCCAGTACGTTTCACATATCCTTCTTTCGTTACAGTAACGATGACATCTTCTTGTGGGATCATCACTTCTACATCGATTTTAATTTCCTCGATTTGATCTTCAATAATCGCGCGTCGATCATCACTATATGTTTTCTTAACTCTCTTTAAATCTGTTTTAATTACTTGAAGTAATCTTTTTTCACTTTGTAAAATTGCCTGTAGCTCAATAATTTTCTTATTAAGCTCATCTGCTTCTTCTTGTAACGCCGTAATGTCTGTATTCGTTAAGCGATATAATTGCAAGGAAACAATTGCTTCTGCCTGTGCTTCTGTAAAGCCAAATTTTGCACTTAAATTATCTTTCGCGTTACGTTTATCTTTTGAAGCTCTAATTGTTTCAATTACTTGGTCTAAAATCGATAATGCTTTCTTTAAACCTTCTACAATATGTTGACGATTTTCTGCTTTTCTTAATTCATATTGCGAACGTCTCGTAATAACCTCTTTTTGATGTCCAATATAAGCATCTAAAATTTTCGGTAATGTCATAAGTGTTGGACGACGATTATTGATCGCTACCATATTAAAGTTATATGGAATTTGCAAATCTGTATTTTTATATAAATAATTTAAAATACCTTCAGCGTTTGCTTCTTTCTTTAATTCAACAACAATTCGTAAACCAGTACGATCTGTCTCATCACGCACTTCAGCAATACCATCTAACTTTTTATCTAGACGTAATTCATCCATTTTCTTTACAAGATTTGCCTTATTCACTTCGTAAGGAATTTCAGTGATTACAATTTGTTGTTTCCCACCGCGCACTGTTTCAACTTCTGCTTTTCCGCGAATAATAATTTTACCTTTACCTGTTTCATACGCCTTTTTAATACCATCAATCCCCTGAATAATACCGCCTGTTGGGAAATCTGGTCCTTTCATAACTGTTAATAAATCATCAACAGTACTATTTGGCTTATCAATACGCATCATTGTAGCATCAATAACTTCTCCAAGATGATGCGGAGGAATTTCTGTTGCATAACCAGCGGAAATCCCTGTAGATCCGTTCACTAATAAATTCGGGAACGCTGCTGGTAATACAACCGGTTCTTCACTCGTATCATCAAAGTTTGACACGAATTCAACTGTTTCTTTATCAAGATCACGTAATAATTCAGATGCGATTGGTGATAAACGAGCTTCCGTATAACGCATCGCTGCCGCTGGGTCCCCATCAACACTACCGTTATTACCATGCATTTCAACTAAAACATTTCGTACTTTCCAAGTTTGGCTTAAGCGTACCATTGCTTCATATACAGAGGAATCTCCATGTGGATGATAATTACCGATAACATTACCTACTGTTTTAGCTGATTTACGAAACGCTTTATCATGTACATTACCTTCTACATACATAGAATATAAAATACGTCTTTGTACTGGCTTTAAGCCATCACGTGCATCTGGAAGTGCACGATCTTGAATAATATATTTACTATAACGTGCAAATCGATCACCTAACACGTCTTCAAGCGGGAGGTCATGAAACTTCTCTGCTTGCATGTTATTCCACCTCCGTCTCCATAATCATTTCATTTTCTAAAATATTTCCTTCTTCTTGCATACCAAACTGTACATTACGTTCAATCCATTTACGGCGCGGTTCTACTTTATCGCCCATTAATGTTGTAACGCGACGCTCTGCTCTTGCTGCATCATCAATTTTCACGCGAATTAATGTACGCGTTTCAGGATTCATTGTTGTTTCCCATAATTGATCCGCATTCATTTCACCAAGTCCTTTATAACGTTGTAACATATAGCCTTTTCCAACTTTTTTCGTTACACCGTCTAATTCCTCATCTGACCAAGCGTATTCAATTATCTCACTCTTACCTTTTCCTTTACTTACTTTGTATAAAGGAGGAAGTGCGATAAACACTTTACCAGCTTCGATAAGTGGCTTCATATATCTGTAGAAGAACGTTAATAACAATACTTGAATATGAGCCCCATCCGTATCGGCATCGGTCATAATTACAACTTTATCGTAGTTAATATCTTCAACATCAAATTCATTTCCTACACCGCCGCCAATCGCATAAATGATTGTATTAATCTCTTCATTTTTAAAAATATCAGCAAGCTTTGCTTTTTCTGTATTAATTACTTTACCACGTAACGGTAATACGGCCTGGAAACGTCGGTCTCGCCCTTGTTTCGCAGAACCACCGGCAGAGTCACCCTCTACTAGGTACAGTTCATTTTTTTGCGGGTTACGTGATTGTGCAGGTGTTAATTTCCCGCTTAACGTACCTTCTGATTTTTTCTTTTTCTTACCACTACGCGCTTCTTCTCTTGCTTTACGGGCTGCTTCACGGGCTTGTGCTGCTTTAATTGCTTTTCTCACAAGAAGTGTAGCTACATCAGGATTTTCTTCTAAAAAGTATGCTAAATGCTCAGATACAATGGCATCAATTGAAGAACGCGCTTCACTTGTACCTAGTTTTCCTTTCGTTTGCCCTTCAAACTGAAGCACTTCTTCTGGTACACGTACCGAAACGATAGCCGCTACACCTTCACGAATATCTGTGCCTTCTAAGTTTTTATCTTTTTCTTTTAATAGTGCTACTTTACGAGCATACTCGTTAAACACACGCGTCATCGCTGTTTTAAATCCAGCTTCGTGTGTTCCACCATCTTTTGTACGTACGTTATTTACAAACGATAAAATGTTTTCTGAGTAGCCATCGTTAAATTGAAATGCTAGTTCTGCTTCAATTCCATTTTGTTCACCAGTGAAATATACAACTGGATGAATGGAATCTTTTTCTTCGTTTAAATATGAAACGAAAGCTTCAATTCCCGTTTCATAATGAAATACATCCTCTAAATCATTTCGCTCATCTTTTATCGAGATTTTCATTCCTTTTAATAAGAATGCAGATTCACGTAATCTCTCACATAATGTTTCATAATTATAATTTGTTGTGCTGAAAATCGTTGTATCTGGTTTGAAATGCATCGTAGTACCAGACTCTTTCGTCTTCCCGATTTTCTCAAGCGTCGTTACAGGAACACCGCCATTTTCAAAGCGTTGTTCGTAAATATTTCCGTCACGCTTAATCGTTACGACTAACCATTCTGATAAGGCATTTACAACCGATGCCCCAACACCGTGCAAACCACCACTCGTTTTGTAACCACCTTGACCAAACTTACCACCGGCATGAAGTACAGTTAAAATAACTTCAGGTGTAGGTTTCCCAAGTTTATGCATTCCCGTAGGCATTCCTCGCCCTTTATCTATAACGCTAATACTATTATCTTTATGTATTACGACTGAAATTTCGTCGCCAAATCCCGCTAACGCTTCGTCAACGGAGTTATCTACTATTTCATATACTAAATGATGCAATCCACGGCTGTCCGTGCTCCCGATATACATACCCGGGCGTTTTCGAACGGCTTCAAGTCCTTCTAACACTTGAATCGCATCTTCATTATATTGGAACTGATGCTTCGCCAAACTCCTTGCCCCTTTCCTAATCCAAAATCAGAACATATGTTTCTATTATAGAATAACGCCTCGACTATAGTTTTGGCAAGTTATCTTATCTCTTTTATATACCATTTTCAATAGAAAAATCCTTGTTTTCTCACAAGGATTCCTCTAGGCTACTATTTCAGAAAAATAATCGTTTGTCAACGAGAAATGGATATGTATTCCAAGATTACACATTCCAAACCTTTATTATGATCCAAATGATCAAGATCCAAAATGGGATTACAAATAACAACCCCCAAAAACAGCCTTTAAAAAATCTCATGATGAACACCTCGTTCATCGGCCCTACTTATCTATAATGAGGGCTGAATCAATCTTTCTACCTTTAAATCTATACTATTTTGTCATCGCATGTTCTACTTTAATACAACGATCCATTATTACAGTATAGTCTTTTTCTTTTAAAAATTTATATGTATCCTCATCTTGTACTCCTAATTGTGCCCAAAAAACATCTGCATCAATCTCTACGAATTCTTTTGCAACATCCATTAAAAACTCTGAGCGACGAAATACATTTACTATGTCAACGTGTTCCTTAATATCCTTTAGTGAAGAAACTGCCTTTTCTCCAAGCACCTCATCTACTGTTGGATTAACTGGAATAATGCGGTATCCAGCATCTTGCATTGCTTTTGAAACCATATACGATGTACGTTCTGGCTTATCTGATAATCCAACAACCGCAATTGTTTTGCTTTTCTTTAACACTTCACCAATTTCCGTACGAGTTGGGTTTTCAATTGTCATAATTAATCCCTCCTATTCCTTTAGTATAGCCGATAAAGAAAGTCTCTTTCAATATGAAAGAGACTTTCTTTTATTTCAATTATTGATTCTTTGTAGCTGAATTATCTGCTAAAGTAGCCGATTTCGTCATTTTTTGACCGTTACGGTAGAATGTAACTTCTACTTTCTCGCCTACTTTTTTCTTTTCATATAAATATTTACGGAATTGAAGCGCATTCTCTACTTTTTGATTATCTAATGCTACTACGATATCATATTGCTCTAAACCAGCTTTTTCAGCCGGTGATATTGGGTAAATTTTACCTAATACAACACCATTAGTTACTTCTTTCGGTACTTTCAATTGATTGACTGCATAAGCTTGCACATCTTCTAATGAAACGACACCTACTCCAAGCGCTGGACGTTTCACTACTCCGTCTTTTTCAAGTGATTCAATAACTGGCTTTGCGATATTAATTGGAATAGCAAATCCAATTCCTTCAACTTCTTGTTGTGCAATTTTACTTGAGTTAATCCCAATTATTTCACCATTTTGGTTAAATAATGCACCACCACTGTTACCAGGGTTAATCGCTGCATCTGTTTGAATAACTTGTGCTTGCCAATCTGGTCGTTTATCGCCATCAATATCAACTGGAATTTCACGTTCTTTACTACTGATTATACCTTCCGTTACACTTCCATCAAAACCTAGTGGGTTACCGATTGCAATTGCTTTTTCACCCGCGCGGATTTTACTTGAGTCACCTAAAGTTGCAACTTTATTCACATTAGCCCCGTCAATTTCAACAACAGCTAAGTCTAACCAAGGATCTTTCCCTACTAACTTTGCATCTACCTTTTTACCATCACTTAGTTTTACAGCAAGTTTATTTGCACCATCTACTACGTGGTTGTTTGTTACGATATATGCTTTATTCCCTGCTTTTTTATAAATAACACCTGATCCTGAACCAGCTTGTTGTTCTTGACCTGTCGGTTGCATTGCAAATGGATCAACACTTTGTTGCATATTAATAACACCTACAACAACATCTTTCGCCCCTTCAATCATACCAGGTAAATCAGTTTCATTTTTCGCTTTATTTACAACAGGAACTACAGTACCTTCTACTTTTGAATCCGAACTAAATGATGATACTGGCGCTCCATTATTTTGAGCCCATGGCATATATGGTGCTGCAAAACTAATCGAAACCGCTCCGACTACAGCCCCCACTAAACCTGTGAAGAAATAGCCTTTTTTACTACCTGATTTTCTCACTTCTCTCGTTTCACTATGCTCTTCATTTAAATTTGGTCCGTCGTAATATCCCATGTTTTATTTCCCCTCTCTGGTGAATTCGTATTTTCAGTATAGTCACGTTTTGTGTCCTTCTTGTGAACTCATCGTGAAATCTAATTAAAAAATACTCCTATCTAACATTGTAGACAAAAAAAGTATTTTTTGTACATTCTACCTTCAAAAGAGAGTATAAAATCGCCATTTCCCTAGGCTAAATTACACAAATCGTTCTAGATTATTCTTCAAATTTATAACCAACTCGAATAACAGTACCGATATGCTTCGCTTTATCTCCTAGCTTATTTCGAAGTTTTTTAATATGGGTATCAACCGTTCTGTCATCACCGTAATAGTCATATCCCCATAACTGATCTAATAAATGTTGACGTGATAACACGATTCCTTTGTTCTCCATTAAATACACAAGAAGTTCAAATTCTTTATGTGTCAATATAATTTCTTCTCCATCTACTAAAACAGTTCTAGATAGACGATTTACTTCTATTCCAGCTAAAGACATAGCATTTTCTTCCGCTACTCCTACCGCACCATCCGCACGTTTCAATAACGTCTTTGCGCGAGCTACTAATACTTTCGGGCTAAATGGTTTCGTTACATACTCGTCTGCACCTAATTCGAAACCTAGCAATGTATCATCCTCATCCGAACGTGCTGTCAACATAATAATTGGTACTGCTGATTCTTTTCTAATTCTTCTACAAACAGACCATCCATCTATTTCCGGTAACATAATATCTAACATAATTAAATCAATTTCATGCTCTGCAAATAACTCTAACGCTTTTTTTCCATCTTCTGCTTCGATTACTTCAAAGCCTTCATTACGAAAATAATCACTAACAATTTCACGTAATCTTCTTTCATCTTCAACAAGCAATACTGTTTTATTCATATAATCTATCCCGCCTTTTTACTCTTTCAATCGAATAATACGTTGATTGGAGCTTCCGCGAAATGGAAGTGTTAAATCTTTTTTCTCAATTTCAAACCTTCCATCGACTAAAACATCCCCATAATGTAACAACTCTATCATATCATTATTTTGAGAACTCTGTATCTCTTCTAACGTATAACCTGTATACATCCATAGGTTTTTTTTCAAATCTTTCACGATTTTTGCTACCTTTTTCACTTCAGCAGCTTGAAAAAATGGATCTCCACCTGAAAATGTTACATCAGTTAATGGATTACTTGCAATCTCTTTCACAATTTCTTCTACTGTCATTTCCGTTCCATTGCAAATATTCCACGATTTCGGATTATGGCAACCAACGCAACGATGCGGACAGCCCGCAAAAAACACGACTGTCCGCAATCCTTCTCCATCTACTACACTATCATGAATAATATTCATCACTTTCATTTATGTTTCACCCGATCTATCTCTTCACTACGTTTCGCACTATTCCACTTCGACATATCTCCTACAAGATAGCCTGTTATACGGCGAATTCTTTCTATATTAGCCTCATCTTTATTCCCGCAACTTGGACATTCATTCCCAATAACCCCGTGATAACTACAGCACTTACAACGGTCAACAGGATGATTAATTGAACCGTATCCAATGCCATGTTCTGCCATGGCTTGTACAATTTGTTTTAATGCCTTTTTGTTATGCATTGCTGCTCCATCTAGTTCAATATAAGTAATGTGTCCTCCATTACAGAGAGCATGGAACGGGCCTTCTAAACGGATTTTATTTATCGCTTGAATGTTATAATAAACTGGAATATGGAATGAATTCGTATAGTAATTATGGTTCGTTATACCGTTAATTTCACCAAATTCTTCTCTATCTTTTTTCACAAACTTCCCTGATAATCCTTCTGCTGGAGTTGCAATTACTGAGAAATTCAGTTGATGTTCTTCTGTCGCTTTATCCATTCTATCTCTCATAAAGGAAATAATTTCATACCCAAGTTTCCATGATTCTCCATCTTCCCCATGATGCTTTCCTGTTAAAGCTACTAAACATTCCGCAAGACCGATAAAACCAATACTTAACGTCCCTTGTTTTAAAATCGAGGCTACGGAGTCTTCAGGCTGCAACGTTTCTCCACCACGCCATACACCTTGTGAATATAAAAACTGAAAATCTCTTGCTCGCTTCGTACATTGATACGCATATCTTTCTAATAGCTGCTTAATTCCTAAATCTAAATAATAGTTTAGCGCTTCAAAAAACGCTTCTTTTGAACCACTAATTAACGCTAATTTCACTAAATTAATAGACGTAAATGATAAATTCCCTCTACCAATCGCTGTTTCTTCTCCATGTATATTAGACATAACACGGGTACGACATCCCATGTAACATACTTCACTTTCCGGTCTTCCATCATAATGCACTGCATTAAACGGAGCATCTAAAAATGAAAAGTTAGGGAATAATCGCTCTGCCGTTGTCTCTAATGCTAATTCAAATAAATCGTAGTTCGGATCACTTTCTTCAAAATTCACACCTTTTTTCATCTTGAAAATTTGAATCGGAAAAATCGGTGTCTCTCCTTTACCAAGTCCAGCTTGTGTCGCTTTTAAAAGTTGTTTAATTAACATTCTTCCTTCTTTTGATGTATCTGTTCCATAATTAATAGAAATAAACGGTACTTGTCCTCCGCCCCTACTATGCATACTATTCGAATTATGAACGAAAGCCTCACACGCTTGATACGTATCATTTTCCGTTTCTTTCCATGCAAATTCTTCTATTTGTTCTTTCGTAAGCGGATATGATTGTAATCGTTTTTTATGTCTCTCAATTGTTTTTCGTACATAAGGTGCTAAATCAATATCAAAGAGTGCAAACGATTGACCACCATGCTGCATATTTTGATTCGCTTGAAAAATAATAGACGAAAGAGCCAATGCACTTTTAATGTCTTGCGGTTGTCTCATATGTCCATGTCCAGTATGAAAACCGTTAGCAAGCATTTGTGCTAACGGAATTTGTGAACAAGTCGTCGTTCCTGTCGCATAAAAATCTAAATCATGTGGATATAATATATTTTCATTTATCGCTTTTTTCACTTGATCTGACAATAAATTCTCAACAGCATAATATTTTGCACTCTCAGATGCGAACGTTCCCATTACGCCCATTGGAGAGCGGCCGTCTACATTTGCATTTTCTTGCATTAAATCTTGTTCATTGCCGTGGACTATTGTCTCGAACACTTTCATTAATTCTTCTTCTCCACGTGTATTATTTTGTAACATTTATAACCCTCCACCAATATGTTGTTATCTTTTGATTAAAATGTTACTACATATAGTCTTACTGTTTCTGTGAGAAATGTAACATTACTGTGAAATTTTTTTCACGAAATAATGAATTTTTCATTTACAAAAAAGAAATGTGCTCTTTACAAATGTATGGTACAATATACGGGAAAAACTCTTTTTACCCTTTATCAACACATTTGAATAAAGGAGACTGAACTTATGGTTACTACATATCTTTTATTTATCGTTGCCTACTTACTTGGCTCGATTCCATTTGCACTAGTTGTTGGAAAAATCGGCTACGGAATCGATATTCGTGAGCACGGGAGCGGTAATCTAGGCGGAACAAACACATTCCGCACATTAGGGAAAAAAGCAGGTTTTACCGTTACAATTGCTGACATTTTAAAAGGGACATTAGCAACAAGTCTACCAATGATTTTCGGATTAGATATTCATCCACTATGGTTCGGGTTAGCGGCTGTTCTTGGACATGTCTATCCAATCTTCGCGAAATTCCGCGGTGGTAAAGCAGTTGCAACTTCTGCTGGGGTGCTATTATGCTATTCACCAGTTGTTTTTGCAATATTGGCTGTTGTATTTTTCACCCTTTTATTTACAACAAGATACGTATCACTTTCTTCTATGGTAACAGCAGTTGTTGCTGTTATTGCATCCATTGTTAGCGGGGATAAAATCTTCATTATTGCGATGTGTTTATTAGCAGGTATGGTTATTTATAAACACCGTGCAAATATCGGACGAATTATAAATAAAACTGAACCAAAAGCAAACTTTTCAAAAAAGCAAAAATAAGATCGTAACCCACATAACGCAAAAAGAAAACGTGAAGCATATTAATAGCGTCTTTTTGCGTTATTTTTTATACTAAAGAAAAAGCAACATAATTTGGAGGAACTATACATGAATCTTTCCGTAACAAAAGAAGCAGCACAATGGTATAAAAATGAATTAAACTTACAATCAAATGAAACACTACGCTTTTTCGTACAATACGGTGGTTGCAGTACTGTGCAAAAAGGACTTTCTTTAGGGATTCGTAAAGATGATCCTGCACATCCTGCTGTTCAAATTCAAGAAGAAGGTATTAACTTCTTTATTGAAGGCGATGATGAATGGTTCTTCGATGGACATAATTTATCTGTTACACTTAACGAAGGTGACGACTTCCCACAATTTAATTATGAAAAATAAAAAAACGTGGCTTCTGCCACGCTTTTTTATTTTTTCTTAATTTCCTCATATTTCGCATACCACTCAGGATATAACTTTTTAAATGATACAGGGCGGAACCCTTCTTTTTTCGCACAAATATTCGTCGTACTTGCAGTAATACAAAGTTCACCATCACCATTATATATTTCATATCCATATACAACGCGAAGTGGGCTGACAGTATCTACCCATGTTTTTACGATTGCTTTTTCTCCGTAACGCATCGCTTTACGGTATGAAATTTGTAAATCTAACACAGGAGAAATAATTCCTTCTTTCTCCATTTCAACATATGAAAAACCTAAATCTTGTATAAGTTTCGTGCGACCTAACTCAAGCCACACTAAGTAGTTTGAATGGTAAACAACACCCATTTGATCTGTTTCCGCATAACGGATTTCAACTTCATGTTCTGCTACAAACATATGTATATTCGCCTTCTTTCACTTCTGCTACCTTGCATACATTTAATCATAATACAGTGACATCAAAAATAAAATAAAAATAGTGAATCTTTTCCCGAAAGGAGCAAGCATATGATTCAAATTGTAACGGTTCGTAGCGGTGATAGCGTATATAGCTTGGCATCAAAATATGGATCAACACCTGACGAAATAGTAAAAGACAATGGACTAAATCCCGCTGAAACGCTCGTTGTTGGTCAGGCACTTATCGTTAATACGAAAGGAAATAATTATTATGTACAGCCTGGTGACAGCCTCTATCGGATTTCTCAAACATATAATGTCCCCCTCGCTAGTTTAGCTAAAGTTAATAATTTATCTTTAAAATCTATTCTCCATGTCGGACAACAATTATATGTACCAAAAGGCACAAAACGAGCTGTAGAATCCATCGCTTATTTACAACCTTCCACTATACCGATTAAAGAGAGTTTAGTTAATGCTACACGTGCCATCAATCCATTTTTAACATATTTAGCTTATTTTAGTTTTGAGGCAAAAAGAGATGGCACATTAAAAGAACCTACTGAAACAGCTAAAATTGCTAATATTGCAACGCAAGGGCAAACAATCCCTATGCTCGTTATTACAAATATTGAAAATGGTAATTTCAGTGCCGATCTAACATCGGTTATTTTACGCGACGCAACGATTCAAAACAAATTTATTACTAACATTTTGCAAACAGCTGAAAAATATGGCATGCGAGACATTCATTTCGATTTCGAGAGTATAGCACCCGAAGACCGCGAGGCGTATAATCGCTTTTTACGAAATGTAAAAACACGCTTACCTAGCGGGTACACATTAAGCACAACTCTCGTACCGAAGACAAGTTCAAATCAAAAGGGAAAGTTTTTCGAAGCCCATGATTATAAAGCGCAAGGGCAAATTGTTGATTTCGTCGTCATTATGACATATGACTGGGGTTGGCAGGGCGGGCCACCAATGGCAATCTCTCCTATCGGTCCTGTAAAAGAAGTACTTCAATACGCAAAATCTCAAATGCCTCCCCAAAAAATTATGATGGGGCAAAACTTATACGGATTCGATTGGAAACTTCCGTTCAAACAAGGGAATCCACCAGCAAAAGCAGTTAGCTCTGTCGCAGCTGTTGCACTTGCTCGTAAATATAATGTTCCTATCCGCTATGATTTCACAGCTCAAGCTCCACATTTTAATTACTTTGACGAAAATGGCGTACAACATGAAGTTTGGTTTGAAGATGCGAGGTCTATTCAAAGTAAATTCAATTTAATGAAAGAGCAGGGCATTGGCGGTATTAGTTATTGGAAGATTGGCTTGCCATTTCCACAAAATTGGCGTTTACTTGTTGAAAACTTTACGATTACGAAAAAGGGCTGACAAAAGTCAGCCCTTTTTGTACATTTTGTTAAGATTCATCTTTGATTTCACTTTTTAATGAGTCAATACTTTCTAAACGTCTTTGATTTTTTGCTTCAATAGCAGCACGATCTTTTTCATTAGAAAGTTCCGCTGTTTCTTTTGCTTCATTAAAGTTATCAACTGTATTTTGCACCATTTCTTGTAACTTTTCAGCGTTGTCACTTCGATTATCTGGATTTGGCATGTACTTCCCTCCTAATATTGTATATACACACCATCTTAAATTACCTATCTTTCCTCAAATTTATACATAAAAAAGGAGAATGTAATATTCTCCTTTTCTTTAACCATTATCAACAATCGGTTGTTTACCTGTTTGATCTTGCATTTGCTTTCCTTTATTTCCACCAGCTTTTTTTGATTGTGTTCCAATATGATTCGGTGCAAAGTCTTTTGAATTTTTTTTCGGATTACCCATTACTATCGCCTCCTTAACACTAGTATCGTACTAGTGTTAAGAATTATTCAGCTTGCTTAAAAAGTTTCATTTCATAACGTTTTTCAATGCGCTCTTCAATGCGATCAATTGCCTCACGATCGCTTAATAATTGTTGTTTATTTTCATTTACAAGTTCTTCAAACGATTTACGGCGACTTCTTCTCATGTTGTTCACCCTCTCTCCTTCGCTTTCTTATTACATAGTATGAGCAAACAAAAAACTCTTTAATCAGATTTGCAAGAAAATTTTATGTTTTAGTACTCCTAAAAAAACTCCGTGTACAATATATTGCACACGGAGTTTTTTATACCATAATATTTAAATACTCTTTCAACTTTTCATCTGCATTCATTTCATTTTCTTTATAATCATGAAGCGCCTGTAATACAAAATCATACTGCTCTAAAATATAACTTTCTAATTTCATAACATCCTCTAAGCTATTAAGCATAATTCTCGTATTACCAACTTCACTTTTTAACGCCGGTTCACATTTTAAACTTGTACATATTTCTTTCACATCTTCTTCTAATATCTCTGTTAATACATATTTCTTTCGCCCTTTTACCTTTAATCTCATAACTGGATAAAAAGCTTTTATATCTAAATAACTTCCTACGTTCATACAACGTAGCCATTCTACATTACGTTTATTACATGCAAGTATTTCTTTGACCGCTTCATATACCGCAGTTTCATCAAGCATAGCCTTATTTACTTTTCGTTTCCCTTCTTCTTCAATAGCTGCACACTTTTGATAAACAGCAGCACACGTAATGCAATCGTCAAATGCATTATGAGAGCTTAAACGAATTCCCAGCATTCGTTTTAACGTTTCAAGTTTATGATTAGGCGCATGCTTCATGTATTTCTTTGCTAAAAATACAGTATCAATTACTTTATTTTTAGGTTCAGGCAACCCAAGCATATTTACATTACTTTTCAAAAAGCGCATATCAAAAGAAGCATTATGGGCCACAATAACATTTGTATGTAAAAATGCTAAAAATAAAGGTAACACTTCTTCAATCGTCGGTGCATCTGAAACGCGATAATTAGTAATACCTGTTAAACTCGTTATTCGGTCCGGAATTGGCCGCTCTGGATTCACGTATGAAACAAATTGATCTACTAATTCATGATTACGATATTTCACTGCTGCAACTTGAATAATTTTATCATTATAAGGGTTAAATCCTGTTGTTTCAAAATCAATTACAACATAATCTAACGGTAAGGATACATTCCCCACTCCATACACTCCTTTATCTCTAAACGTTTATATTTCTTACATCATATCATGAAGTTATTACTACTTGAAAAAGAAAAGGCAGAAATGGGAACTCTCCACCTCTACCTTTTCACCATTATTTTAATTTAGCAACTCTTTTCTCCATCTCTTTTTGCGTCATCGGCCCAATAAACTTATCTTGAATGACACCTTTTGTATCTATAAAATACGAAGTTGGAATCGTAATTACTTTATACGCTGTTGTCACATCAATGTTCTTGTCCAATAAAATAGGAAAAGTAATTCCTTTTTCTTTAGCAAAATTGCTTACCTTTTCTACTCCCCCACCTTTTTCTGAAGGCGTATAATTTATTGCTAAAATTTCTACGTTCTCTTTATGTTCTTTATAGAAAGCTTCCATATCCGGCATTTCTTGCTGACATGGTCCACACCACGTTGCCCAAAAGTTTACAATCACTTTCTTTCCTTTTAAATCTGATAACTTTACATTCGTTCCATCTAAATTCGTTAATGTAAAGTCTGGTGCACTCTTCCCTATTTCAATACCATTACTTGCAATCATCTCTTTCATAGCAGCTTCACTTTTTTCTTGCTTCACTTTTACCGCCTGCTCTTTATGACCAAACTGTTCATAAGCTGCATATCCCGCTAAACAAAGTAACACTACAATAATCGTAAGCTTCCGCCACATTTTATATCACCCTAACGTATTATCTTCTTTTAACACATTCATCAAAATACTATATACCTTATTTTAGCTTATACGGACAAGCTTGGAAATATTCACAATCGAAATAATTAGAATATTCTTATTAAAAGTGCAATTTTATCATATAATTAGAAAAGCAGATGAAGTGTTGCTTATCTAATTATGGACCCATTCACCTTTTTCCTCTCATAGTTATAAACCTACAACAAAAGGGGATTGTTTATGAATTCATTCGAAAAAACAACATTATATATTCTTAGTTTTCTTTTATACCCAGTCGGTATTATTACATGGATCATTTCACTCTTTAGTAAAGATCTTGAAAAAAAGAAAATAGGACGTATTTGTCTCTACGTCTCTCTAGTCTCATTCGTCCTTTTCTTAATTCTTGGAATTGCCACTTTCCTTATGACTGCTACTTTTAACGTTGATCTAAATCACTCCGAATCTATCGAGTATCAACTAAATGACACTGAATAAAGATTAGAGCATTGCTCTTATCTTTATTCACATCTCTTAAAAAATGAATGACTATGTATTAATTTTTCTGGACCCTCACATGCAACAATATTTCCTTCTTTCATTATGACAATACGATCTGCTAGTACCACCCTCTCTACATCATGTGTTGCCACAATTCTCGTTACATCTCTTCCTATCCCTTCAATCATATTCCAAACCAGTTCTTGATTGCCCGGATCTAACCCAGCCGTCGGTTCATCTAAAATAATAAGAGTTGGATTTGATACAATCGCGCGCAATAATGCAAGACGTTTTCTTTCGCCTCCCGAAAACTCTTCACCGCTTTTATGTAGCACAGTTTGACTCCCTTCAGGTAACCCTCTAATAATCGGCGTTACATTTATAAGTTCACTATTTTTTTCTAACTGATTTTCTAAACCCTCTTCCCCGAAATACATATTCTCTGTTACCGTCGTTCGGAAAAAACGTGGTTCTTGCCACACTGTAGTCATACGAGCTTCATTACCATAATAAGCAATGCTACCGTTAGATGGTTTATACAAGCCCGTTATTAACTTTAAAAGCGTTGTTTTTCCTGCACCGCTTTCTCCCACAATCATAACGAGTTCACCAGGACGAATTTGCAAATTAATATTATGAATTCTGCATTTCTCTTCGTCATTCTCCTGAAATGAAACATTTGTTATCCTGATCCCCATCGCTCTTTCTACATTGCTATCTACTGCTCGTTTATTTAAAAAGCAAAAAGCTCTATTTGCCGAAGCGACTGCAACTTGTGTCATTATTAATAAATCGCCCACATAACGGACAGGGAAAAAGAGCATCTCAATTGTCGCTAACACTGCAATGAGTGAACCAACTTCTATTTCTCCCCTCATTATTTTTTGTGCACCTATAATGAGAACAACAATATATGCTCCTGTTTCAATCACCGTTCCAACTACTCCAATGCAATGTTGCATCATCGTCTTCTTTACTTCTGATTTATACGATTGTGCCGTTACTCTTTTAAATAAGCGAATTGCCCATTTTTCTTTTTGTAAACTCCGCAAATCTTGTATCCCCTTTACAAACTGTGACACCATCTCTACAACACTTGAGTGATTTTTTTGAGAAACGCTTGCAATATCTCTTACCTTTTCTCCCATCAGTATTGGAACAATTGTACTTAAAAATAAAAACGGAGTTACCCACAATATAAACTGTATATCTATATGTTGTAGTGCTATGAAAGCTCCAATAAATTGGGCAATAGCGTGTATATATTCTATTAATATAGAGCCATATAATCTGACCCAGTTCGGAATATCAGACACGACCAAAGTTTCTAACTCTCCTTGTTTGATTTTCTCACTCTCTTCAAACGGTAATAGGAAAAATTGGCGCAATACATCTATACGCTTCTCTCGTAATATTCGCTGACTCGCTTTTGAGCTTACATAATCAAATGAAAGATTGTTCACCCACATCAACAAACGGCTAGCTGTAAACAAAGTAATGTAAAGATACGCTCCTTTCAGCTCTCGTTGAATCAGGTTATCTACAATTAGTCCCATGAATAGTGGACGGGAGAGATTTAAAATAGCTGCAAAAAGCCCACTGCATACAGCTGCTATTACTAATATTTTTTCTTTCTGTAACGGTAACAAAATTCTTTTATATTCTTTCATGACGTTTCCTCCATTGTTTATAGTAAAAAGAAAGGGATGAAACCAAATGGTTTCATCCCTTTCCATAAAATAAGGAAGCTAACAATTGTTAGCTTCCTTATCATTCATTTCAATTATTTAGTTCGACACTTTAGACTCTTCAATTTTCTCACGAAGAACCATTTGCAGAATACCACCGTGACGGTAGTAGTCAATTTCAACTTCACTATCGAAACGAGCTACTACTTCAAATTGTTTTTCGTTGCCATCTAGATCAGTTGCAACTACTTTTACAAGATCGCGTGGTCTAACTGTTTTGTCAATTTGAATTTCAAATGACTCGTTACCAACAAGACCTAACGTTTCAGCGCTTTCGCCATCTTTAAATTGAAGTGGTAACACACCCATTAACACTAAGTTACTGCGGTGAATACGCTCGAAGCTTTCTGCGATTACTGCTTTAATACCTAATAAATTTGTACCTTTTGCAGCCCAGTCACGAGAACTTCCCATACCGTAATCTTTACCAGCCACAACTAAAAGGCCTGTGCCATCTTCTTTATATTTCATAGCAGCATCATAGATAGATGTTACTTCACCAGTTGGCCAATATGTTGTATATCCGCCTTCTGTTCCTGGTGCGATTTGGTTTTTAATACGGATGTTCGCGAATGTACCACGCATCATAACTTCATGGTTACCACGACGAGAACCGTAAGAGTTGAAGTCAACTGGTTGTACGCCGTTTTCTAATAAGTAGCGTCCAGCTGGTGTGTGCTTACCGATTGAACCTGCTGGTGAAATGTGGTCTGTCGTTACAGAATCACCAAATTTACCAACTACGCGTAAGCCTGATAACGTTTCAACTTCACCTGGCTCTTTAGATAATCCTTCAAAGAATGGTGGGTTTTGAATGTATGTTGAATCATTATCCCAAGTATATAAAGCTTCATTTGAAGTTTGGATTTCATTCCAACGCTCATTGCTATTAAATACTTGTGCATATTCTTTCTTGAACAGTTCAGATGTAACAACGCTTTGAACTACATCTTCAATTTCTTTAGCTGATGGCCAAATATCGTTGAAGTAAACAGCATTGCCATTTGCATCTTTACCAATTTCATCATTTTTCAGGTCAATATCAACAGTACCTGCAAGTGCATATGCCACAACAAGTGGTGGTGATGCTAAGTAGTTCGCTTTTACAAGCGGGTGAATACGACCTTCAAAGTTACGGTTACCAGATAAAACAGATGTTACTAGTAAATCGTTTGCTGCGATTGCTTCTTCTAATTCTGGCGCTAATGGGCCAGAGTTACCGATACAAGTCGTACAGCCGTAACCAACTGTTTGGAAACCTAATTGATCTAAATATGTTGTTAAACCTGATTTATCTAAGTACTCAGTAACAACTTTAGATCCTGGTGCTAATGATGTTTTTACGTACTCAGGTACTTTAAGTCCTTTTTCAATTGCTTTCTTCGCAACTAAACCTGCCCCAATTAATACGTATGGGTTTGATGTATTTGTACAACTTGTAATTGCAGCAATTGCAATTGCACCTGTTTTCATCGTTACTTCTTTATCTTCTAATGTAACCTTCACTTCTTTATCGAACTCTTGCTCATTAAATCCAAGTCCTTGTGTTCCAACTGGTGCTACAACAGCTTTGTGGAACGCATCTTTCATATCTGAAAGTGGAATTAAATCTTGTGGGCGTTTCGGTCCAGAAAGGTTAGATTCAATTGTATTTAAATCAATTTCAACAAGATCAGTGTAAATTGGATCTTTGCTGTCTGCTGTATAGAATAAACCGTTCGCTTTACAGTATTCTTCAACAACGCGAATTTGCTCTTCATCTCTACCTGTTAAACGTAAGTATTCTAATGAAATATCGTCGATTGGGAAGAATCCACAAGTTGCGCCGTATTCTGGTGCCATGTTTGAAATTGTTGCACGGTCAGCTAAAGGCATACTCTTTAGTCCGTTACCGAAGAACTCAACGAATTTACCAACTACACCTTTTTGACGTAATACTTGCGTTACTTTTAATGCAACGTCAGTTGCTGTAGTACCACTTGGAAGTGTACCGGTTAATTTCACACCGATTACTTCAGGTACTGGGAAGTATGAAGGCTGTCCAAGCATCCCTGCTTCTGCTTCAATACCACCAACGCCCCATCCAAGAACACCGATACCATTAATCATTGTTGTATGTGAGTCTGTTCCAACTAATGAATCTGGGTATGCAACTAAGTCACCTTCAGCATTTTTCACAGCATGAACAACTGGTGCTAAATATTCAAGGTTTACTTGGTGTACAATACCTGTAGCTGGTGGAACTGCACGATAGTTATCAAATGATTTTTGTGCCCAGCTTAAAAATTTATAACGTTCTTCATTACGTTTAAACTCTAAGTCCATGTTGAATGCAAGCGCGTCTGCCGTACCCGCTCTATCAACCTGTACAGAGTGATCAATTACAAGGTCTACAGTAATTTCCGGATTAATTTTATCAGGATCCCCACCCATGTCTGCCATTGCTTTACGAAGCGAAGCCAAATCAACAACAGCTGGAACACCAGTGAAATCTTGTAAAATTACACGAGATGGTTTAAATGGAACATCGATATCTTGCACATCTTTCGTTCCCCATTTCGCTAAATTTGTAACATGCTCTTCTGTGATTACACGTCCGTCTACTTGACGAAGTACTGATTCAAGTAAAACTTTCACGGAATATGGTAATTGAGATACGTTGCCAACCCCTGCGTTTTCAAGCGCTTTCAAATCATAATAATGATACGTTTTTCCATCTACTTCAAAAGTTGCGCGTGATTGAAATGGATTATGTTTGACCATTATGTTTCCCCCCTGTTAAACGTGACTAAGTTGTCTGAATATAAAATGTAGACAAACTTTTCAATACCTTACGATAATATCTTATTACAACTTTCTAAATAAGTAAATAATAAGAAACTTATAGATTATCATAAGTTTTCTTTATGTTTCTAAATTTGAATAGTGTTCATGTTCCTTATGAATACTATTACCATAAAGTAAAGTGCTCTATTAGCGCTTTCTTTACAGTTCATACATACTATGAACTGCTCATCATGCAACTTATAAAAAAAAGTTATAGAGGTGAAATAAAATGGGTAAAAGAAAAGCAAATCATACTATTTCAGGAATGAATGCGGCATCTGCACAAGGACAAGGCGCTGGTTATAACGAAGAGTTTGCAAATGAAAACTTAACTGCTGCAGAACGACAAAATAATAAGAAACGCAAAAAGAATCAGTAACGAAAAATCCCAAAAGGTTCATTTTCCTTTTGGGATTTTTTCTAATGTTTATAACGTAGTAATTCCGAAACCGTTACAAATCGATATCCTTGTTTTTTTAGCTCAGGTAAAATTTTTGCTAGCGCTGCTACTGTTTGACTACGATCATTTCCTCCATCATGTAACAATACGATATCGCCACTTTTAGCATTTTTTACTACATGATTTACGATAGATTCAACCCCTGGATTTGCCCAATCACGCGGGTCTTGATGCCACGACCATAGAACGGTTTGATAACCAGCTTCTTTCGCTGTTTTAAATACAGCATCGTTAATATATCCGCCAGGAGGACGGAATAGCAAAGGTTCTTTCACCCATTTTTCGAAAAATTTCTTTCCATCTAAAATATCATTTTCTAATTTTTCATCTGATGAATTACTCGCATACAAATGATTCATCGTATGATTTCCAATTTCATGTCCCTCTTTTAACACCTGTTTCACTAAATATGGATTGCGCTGCACTCGAAATCCAATCATAAAAAATGTTGCTTCTGCTTTATATTGACGTAATAAATGTAAAACTTGCGGTGTATAAGTTGGATCTGGGCCATCATCAAATGTAATGGCAATAATCTTTTCATTATTAGGTACTTCCCACGTTACATAGCCAGTTGGTTCTAGCTCTTTTCTGAGCAACATTTTCGCTTCCACTTTTTCAACTTGAAATATATGTACTGCGCATAATAAAGAAAAAACGAATAGAAAAATTTTCTGTTTTCGCATAATGTTCATTAAAGTAAGAGGTTGTCAAATACACAACAACCTCATTTACTTTTCTAATTGATCTACATGTTGCATAATATTTTGGAGATTATTTTCGTATTGCTCAAGTTGTGGGCGTTGTGTTTCCGAAGCTACTTCTAACGCATTTTGAATCTGTTCATACGCCTCCTGAACCTCTTGGCGTAACTCTTTTAAATCATGACCGTAGTTTGGATCATTTTTCACAATGTTGTTATATGCATGTTCTGCTTGTGTAACTCCTTGCTGCGCTGCTTGAAAAGCTTGCTGTTTATCTTTATGATATGGCATTATATAATCCCCTTTCCATAATAGTTAGTCCCAATTATCTTTACCTTTTTTTCTAAAAACATTCTCGTATAAATTTGCAAACTTCTCTCATTCTAAAGAGAAAGAGGAGGTGTCACATACAATGAGCAAAAACAATCGTGAAGCAAAAGAAAAAAAGGGACAACCTGAACCATTAAGCGGATCTCATAAAGTAAAAAACCGTAACCATTCACGCCAAAAACATCATGCACATCATGATATGTAAAACAAAAGGTTCACAATAGCTGCCTTTACCACATACAATGTTTATATTTTTCCATTTATTCTTCACCCCTACTTCATTCATGCATAACATAGTATGAATTGAGATTTTACGGAGGGTGTCTTACATGGGCAAGAAAAAGAAGGATTGTCTTTTTCATGTTGATGGTTTCGAAGAATGGATGGATCAGTTTTGTTCTGACTCTTGTAGTAACTTTAGTTTCCCAAATCAAATTCATATTGACCTTTGCGAAACTGAACAAGAATACATTTTGGAAACAGATGTACCAAATGCCAATGAACAAAATGTAGTCATTAAAAAGATGGAGACAGGCCTAAACATTTGCATACTTCATAAAAACATTTCTTTGCAGCGAACTATTCCTTTACCCGCTAATGTTATTTATAAGAAGATGCTAGCCTGCTTAGAGAATGGTTTTTTGGCCATTCATATTTCCAAAAATGAAGTTGCTGATAAACATGAAAAGAAAGTTCTTTTTTCAAATTAAGAGTTAATATAATACAAACATAAGCCCCAGTTGGTTACTGGGGCTTATGTTATTTCGCATGCATCTCTATATTAGAATTTCTATCATATCTTTTTTTCGATAAACCTTTTGTAACTAAAAGCACAGGAAATGCCACAGTTGAAAATATAGCTAGTGCTGAAAATACTGCAAACCCATTTTGGTACCCGTAGTAATCGAGAAGTACTCCTCCAAACCACGGACCTATTACTGCTCCAATTCCCGAAAAACCCATCGCACCGAAGTATGTTCCTTTTAGATGCGCAACAGCAATATCATCAATAAATACATCCGTCATTGAAAACATTAAGACTTCTCCAATTGTAAAAATAATTGTACAAACGGCAGCACCTAGCAGAGATTCTACTACTCCAAATCCAAATAATCCTCCGCTCACAAATAAAGTTCCCACCATAATGGATACTAACGGTGTATACTTTTTACAAATTTGAATAACAGGGTATTGAATTACGACTACAACAATCGCATTTAAAGCTAGCATATATGAAAATAATTTCACTCCATCCTGAAATATATGTGCATTTGCAAAATATTGAGATACTGTTGTCGTTAAATGAGAAAAACCACAATTACTCAAAATAATACCAACTAGTGCAACTAAAAATACGACATCCTTTCGCAAAATACGAATTGCCTTTAACATTGTGACAGGCTTTTCTGTATTTACTTTCTTTTTTTCAATCGGATACTTCTTAAATTGGAACGCTAATATAGCTGTATATAAAATGTATACTCCAGCTGCTACTAAAAATGGAATTGTTGATTTTGCGCTTCCAATCTGTAACCCGACAAGTGGGCCAATCGCTACTCCAACATTGATTGCACCGTAACGCAAATTATATACGAGTAAACGATACTCAGGTTTCGTTAAATCTGATAATAACGCTCTTGATGTTGGCTCAAAAAATGACCTACATAATCCATTCAAAGCATTTAATAAAAAGAAACTTAAAACATGATCTGCAAGTGAAAAACCAATGAATACAAAGACCCAAACGATCATGGACCATATTATAATCATATTTCGACCGAATCGATCTGATAAATTCCCTCCGATAAAACTAGCAAACACTCCAACAAGTGCACTCGTTCCGATAATAGCACCTGTCATTCCAGCTGATACACCTTTCACAGTCGTTAAATAAATTGCTAAAAAAGGAATACTCATTGACGTGGCGAACCTCGCAAATAAAGTCCCTATTATAATTGTCATTCCTAACGGATGAATATTTTGCAACTTCCCCTTCATCTTAAAAACCTACTCTCCCTGTTCTTACATAAAAAAAGAAAGCAAAGGATCTGCTTTCTTTTCCCTTTTTATACTTGCGCTGTTGATACCCGCGCTGTTCTCGTTATATCCATATCTATGCCATATGTAAACTGTAATTCTTTACAAACATCTTTAATTAATATTGCAACATTATATTTCTCATTAAATTGTAAAACGATGTTCTCCACTTCTTCATATGTATACTTATATTCGCCTGTAATGACACTTTTTAGATCAAAGCATTCGTTAATACAAAGTTGTACAAGTAGCTGG
Organism: Bacillus sp. FSL R9-9497; assembly: GCF_038005805.1. Taxonomy (NCBI): domain Bacteria; kingdom Bacillati; phylum Bacillota; class Bacilli; order Caryophanales; family Bacillaceae; genus Bacillus; species Bacillus sp. FSL R9-9497. The sequence goes on from NZ_JBBOTY010000001.1 coordinate 3,541,123, forward strand.
TCATATTTCTCTATTACATCTTCTTTCTTCCAAAGTAACTCTTTTACATATAACCGATCAAACTTCACACTTTCTCGATTACAATCCGTTAAAATCCGGGTCATTTCATTTAATTCTCGATACAATTCAGAAATATTTTTGCTTAAACTAAGCAGTTTATCTACGCCATTTTCATATAACATATTTATTCCACCCCCGCATTTTCTTCTTATTATAGCAAGAAAATTCTAAAAATAGTTTCTTTCTTCTGAAATATTAGGAAACTAATTTCAATTGCTTTACAATGAAACTAGTTAATGCGAGAGGAGAAAGAAAATTGGAGCACAAATTATATTACACTGACGCTTATAAGCAAGAATTTACTACTAAAATTATAAAGCAAGATTATGATAAAGACGGTAACTTATACGTTGTTTTAAACGAAACCGCATTTTATCCGACTGGTGGCGGACAACCACATGACACTGGAACTTTAAATGGTATTGCTGTACTTGATGTTGAAGAAGTCGACGAAGAAATCCGCCACTTCATTGCAGAACAATTACACACAGAAGACGTAGAAGGTAAAATCAATTGGGAGCGCCGGTTTGATCATATGCAGCAACATGCAGCTCAGCACATTTTATCTGCTGCTTTTTGGGACTATTTCAACATACCTACGATTGGATTCCATCTTGGAAAAGAAACGATAACAATTGATTTAGAAACAGAAAACCTGCATGCAGAAACGGTTGAAAAGGCAGTACAAATTGCCAATAAAATCGTTTTTGAAAACCACCCAATCCGTATAGAGTGGATGAACTTAGAAGAAGCAAAAACATTACCTCTTCGTAAAGAACCAACTATGACAGAGAATATACGTGTTGTTATTATCGAAAATTACGACTACAATGGCTGTGGTGGAACCCATCCGAAATGCACTGGTGAAGTTGGTCCTATTCAAGTACTAGGATGGGAGCGCAATAAAGGTGGTATACGCTTAACCTTTATCGCTGGTTGGCGTACACTTAAATTAATGGGGCAACAGCAACAAATTATGAAAGATGTTTCCAAACAATTAAACAGTAGCGAAACTGATATCCCAGCAAAAGTAGCACAGCTTCTTACCTCTCAAAAGGAAAACGAAAAAACAATACAAACAATGAATGAAAAATTATTATTTGCAGAGGCAAATGAATTACTGCAACAGCCCACCGAAATACATGCTGGGTTACTTATTTCTAAAGCATTTACAGATCGTTCTATGCAAGAAATTGCAAAACTATCAGCTATCATTACAGAACAACAAGAGCATGCAATTACGTATTTCGTCATCGAAAATGATGACAAACTACAATGTATTCTCGCTTGCGGAAAAACAGTAACGCTCGATATGAATGCTCTTTTAAAAGATGCTCTTCCTGCAATTGAAGGAAAAGGTGGCGGAAATAAAAAGAGTGCACGCGGCGGCGGAAAAGCGGTGATGAACGGGGACGAGTTTTTAAATCAGCTTGTCTCTTCTTTACAGTCAGCAGTGTAAAACATGTTTATGAAGGATAGCTAACGGCTATCCTTCAACTATATTTACAGGCCTATATGTTGTTTCAACCCTTGATAACTTCCTGCATTTGCAAAACCGCCACTTATAAGATTGATAAAAGTTTCCGAAAAACCATAATAACTTAATTCGTTAATCGGTACCATTTGCACATCATGAATCGGATTATGATCGAACTCGTTAGAAGGTAGTGTAATTTCACCTTCAATCCTTTCAAGCAGAAACGTAATATGTAACAAAGATGGACTAGCATCTGGTTTATCACAAACATAGAGTAGCTTCTTAATTTTAACTTCTAATCCCGTTTCTTCTCTCATTTCTCGAATCATAGCTTCTTCTAACGTTTCACCATTCTCTACCCTTCCTCCAGGTAAAGACCAATCGCGATTAGCCACTTTTTGCTTTACTAGCAATACTTTTTCATCTTCAATTAAAATTCCCGTAACACGAACTTGCATTACATTTTCCATATGTAATCTCCTCTTCCTGTTATATTTACAAATTAATCCTTCCACAAAGAGAACATACGTTTTATAATTAAAGAAAATTATGGAAGAAAGAAGTTGTTATATTCATGCGTCCACCTTTAACAAAATCTATATCACTTGAAGATTTTCAAAACTATTATTGGTTAAAAGCAGAACTGCAAACATTTTGTCGCGAGCATGGTTTGCCAGCTAGTGGCTCTAAGACCGAAATAACCGAGCGTATCTCACATTATTTAACTACGGGGAAAGTCTTAAAAAACAGCTCTGTGCAAAAAGTGAGCAAAGCTCCCCTCTCTTATAAAGACCTTTCTCTTCAAACGATTATTACTAAAAATCACCGCTGTAGCGAAGGTGTTCGTGCTTTTTTCAAAGAAAAAATCGGAACAAACTTCCGCTTTACAGTAGCTCTTCAAAAGTTTTTTAAAGAGAATGTTGGAAAAACATATGAAGATGCGATAACATTTTGGTATGAAGAAAACGAACGAAAAAAAGATCCTACTTATAAAACAACGATCAGCGCGCAATTTGAATACAATCGCTTTACTCGGGACTTTTTCGAAGATCCAAATAATAAAGGAAAAGCAAAAGCTGATGCGATTGCTGCTTGGAATGAAATAAAAACAAAACCTGGTAGCAATGCTTATGTTCCTCAAAAAGTAGAAAACTAGAGTGAATTCATTAAAAATCAAATTCTAAAACAAATTTTAAATTTACTCCTAGGACATTATATATATGTTTTAGGAGTGAATATACAATATAACTAATCATACAAATCGATTTATCCGGTGCACTATCCTTCCCTTTCTTCATTTTCTCATCACATATCTTCTCTAATACCTTAAGTCCTTTATCTTCTCCAAACTTTTTCTCCTCCAATGACGAAGAGAAGTATTTATTCTCCATTTGTATGCTCCTTATTAGCAAATACAGCTTCTAAAATTAAGGACATAATCCTATATAGCAAAAACATACAAGCATACTCATAAACAACAACATATATTTAAATATACCTTTATATGAAAGGCTGGGATATACCATGAATAAAGTTATTTGTTGCACTCCATCAGCAATAATAAAAGATAAAATTTGCATTCCTTGGTCTATCACAGGTGGAGAGATGGGAATACAGACTATATATACTAACAATTTGTTAAATCATATTTCTTCAACTGGATATATCAAATACGAGACAGGTGTTCAAGAAATAGGTGTTACTTTCTTTCAAGATACAAATGTCTTAAACTCAATCATAATTCAACCTGGAAGTACTAGTAATTTTACAATTAAAAATTTTACTAGTATCCAAATAACAACTGGATCTGGTCTACATCAAGGTGAATTTTGCATCACAGTTTCATATCAATTGTAGACAATAAAACATCCAAACCTCCTATTATTCTCTATATTTGATAAGAGGCTTTCAATGAGAATTAAAATAAGATAGATATAAATGAATACGCCTGCCCTACACTTCAAACATTCTAATTTTCTACTTTCTCAAATAATAGCGCAATCCCTATCCCGCCTCCAATTCCTAATGTAGCAATTCCATATTTCATAGACTCTCTTTGTGCCTGATAAAACAAACGTGTTACAAGCATAGCCCCAGATGCACCGTACGGATGACCGAGCGCAATTGCCCCACCATTTACATTTAATTTTTCATACGGAATTTGTAACTCTTTTGCGCAAGCAACAACTTTTGAGGCGAATGCTTCATTTATTTCAAAATAATCGATGTCCTCTATTTTTACATTCATTTCATTTAATAATTTGTTCACCGCAAATATCGGACCAGTTCCTGGAAGATTTGGATTCACTCCCACTACAGCACTACGAACGAAACGAAGGACAGGTTTATAACCTAACTTTAGGGCTTGTCCCTCTTCCATTACAAGAACAGCACATGCCCCATCATTTACACCACATGAATTACCTGCCGTCACTGTTCCATTTTGTAAAAATGCGGGTTTTGTTCTTTTAATGATTCGTTCATAATTCATTTCTAGCTTTATAGATTCATCTAATAATCCATTAAAAGAAAATATTTCATCATGTATATAGCCTTTTTCTAACGCTTGCAGTGTCCGTTTATAACTAAGACAAGCGTACTCGTCTTGCATTTCTCTCGTTATGTTATAACGCTCCGCAACATATTCAGCCGCTACTCCCATGTCAGGATCACCAATTGTTTCAGGTGAAAATCGTGCTCTTTTTTGAAAAGGTGACGTACTTGTACTCTCTACTCCTCCGGCGATATAGCACTTACCTGCCCCTCCTTGAATGAGATGACACGCAGTTCGAATTGCTTCTAAACCAGCACCACATTGCCGATCAATCGTTACACCAGGAATATGATAGCCAAGTCCTGCCGCTAAAGCAGATAGTCTCGCAACATTCCCTCCTGGCCCAACAACATTACCTAATATAACATCGTCTATCTCTCTCTCAATTCCTCTACTTAAAAACGTAAGAAGCGGCGTTGCTAATTGCTGAACTTCATACTCTTTTAACATCCCATTCTTCTTACCGATAGGTGTTCTTTTCGCCTCTACAATAACTGCTCTATTCATATATTTTCTCCCTGTTTTCAATCCTACTTTTTGCTTCCATACGAGCGATTTTCCCACTATTTGTATAAGGTATTCTATCTACAAAATGCCATTCTTTCGGTATTTTAAACGAGGATAATCGTTGTAAGCAAAAACTCTTTAATTGTTGTTTCGTAGCACTTCCTTTTACGATCGCGACGGGCTTTTCACCCCAGTAACTATCTTTCACACCAATTACAACTATTTCATCAACAGCTGGGTGTTCATGTAATACACTTTCTATTTCTTCTGGATAAATATTGATTCCTCCAAATAAAATCATATTCTTCTCTCTACCAACAATATATATAAAGCCTTCTTCATCTTCATAGCCTACATCTCGCACTGTCATCCAGCCTTCTGCATTCAACTCCTGTGTTAAAACCCCATCTATTATGTATCCCATAAAAAACTGATCACTTTTCACATAAACAGTTCCTATCTCGCCTTTTTGTACTTCTTCGCCTGCTTCATTACATATTCGAACTTGCACATTATGACAAGGTTTTCCTACTGAATTTAGCCTTCTTTCGCTTTCTGCATCGACTAGTGCTGTTACAAAACTTAACTCTGATGCACCATAAAATTCATATCTTTTCGCATAAGGAAATATATTCTTTATTTTTTCTTTCGCTTCAGCTTCCCATTTCGCTCCTGATGAAATAATTTTCATTTTATTTTCTATTAATCTATTTTCTTTATATAAAGATTCAAGCATTGTCGGAACTGTATACATAACCGATATATTTTCAGTTTCTAGCTTATCTAATACTTGATTCGGAATGAACTTTCTCATAATGTGCACCGTTTGTCCTACATATAATGCACTTATTGCCCCGTATAAGAAAAGAGAATGAACGAGCGTCCCAGCTATTAAAATTGAATCCTCCATTTTCATATGAAAATCATGTACATTACAATCAAAACTATGAACCCACGATTGCTGTGCGCGTAAAAATGCTTTTGCTTTTCCAGTTGATCCTGATGTAAATCCCATATAAAAGGGAGCATTTCGTAAACTTTCTACAGTGGAATGTGTAGGAAGATATTTCTCCATCATTCTTTTCCACTCATCAATTTCAATTACTCTTCCTTCTTCATGCGGTAAATCATTTACCTTATATCTTTCTGTCACAATCATATCCGGATTACTGATTTCAATTCTTTCTCTGAGCTCATCTTGTTTCCACTTTATATCTAACGGAACACAAACCCACCCGGCCATAGCAGCACCAGCAAATAGTTGTAAAAACTCTATATGATTTTCTAATAGGATTGCTATTGTTTTATTTTTTGATTCTGTTGCATGCAACCAGTTGGCTACTTTACAAACTGATTCGAACCACTCTTTATATGTTAAAACTCTATCATTTTCCTTTATCGCTATTTTATTTGGTTGTAAAGAGGCTTGCTTTTTGTATTTTTTTGTAACACCCATATGAGACGTCCTTTCTTTACAAAAATAATAAAAAGAAACACGCAATGTACGTGTTTCTTCCCTTTATCATCCCGCATTTGTATATTTTCCATTCTTTAAAGCGGGTGTAATAATATGTTTCAATGAACGATGTAATTTTGTTACGAGAACTGCCGCAATAATTGCTTTTATACAATCCCCTGGTAAAAACACAGCACTCACTTTCATTGTCTCCCATACAGAAACATCCATTAAAAACGCTTGTACAATAATACCAAATACATAAACTACGAAAATACCACCAATTATATTAATACATAATACTTTTATAATAGAAACTTCACGTAAACGCTCAATTAAATAACCAATAACAAACGCTCCAATGATGTAACCAAGTAAATATCCTGCACTTGGCCCAACAAATACACCAAGGCCACCGCGGCCACCAGCAAGTAATGGTGCTCCAACTCCTACAATAAGTAAGAAAATAAGCTGACTTAATGCACCAAGGCGTGACCCTAACAACCCACCCGCAAGCATAACACCGAGTGATTGCAATGTAATCGGAACTGGTGTAATAGAAAGAGCAATCGGAGGTATTAACCCTAACACTCCCATAATAGAACTAAATAAAGCGACGAAAACTAAATTTTTTGTATTCATATTTGCTTCTCCTATTTGTAAACTTAAAATTGTTTTTAGATAACATATCATAAAAATCATATTATCTTTCCACTCCTCTTTTGTCAACCGTTAACGTATTAGAGTTTACAAATAGGAGTTCACTTATTTCTCTCTATGCAAATGCTCCAGTTCTTTCCGAAGCGCCTGTTTTAAAAACTTCCCAACAGATGTTTTCGGTATTTCTTCCATAAAGACAATATCGTCTGGCAACCACCACTTCGCAAACTGTGGTTTTAAAAACTCATATATTTCTTCTTTTGTAACCGTACTATTTTTCTTTTGAACAACGCAGGCAATTGGTCGCTCTTGCCACTGAGGGTGAGGAACTGCAACGACAGCCGCTTCAAATATAGCATCATGTGCCATTAAAGTATTTTCAAGATCGACCGAAGAAATCCATTCTCCCCCGCTTTTAATAACATCCTTCGTACGGTCAACAATTTTCACGCAACCTTCCTCATCCACTGTGACAACATCACCAGTATATAACCATCCATCGCGAAAACCTTCAACAGTACGATCATCGTTATAATAGCTTTCAGCGATCCAAGGTGCTCGTAAACATAATTCTCCCATCTCAGTACCATCCCACTTCACTTCACCATTTGTACCGACTACTTTCATCTCGACACCAGGTACAAGATATCCTTGTTTGGAGCGAATTTCTAGTTGCTCTTCATACGATAATTCCGTTTCATAACTTTTTAAACGTGCAAGTGTTACGAGTGGACTCGTTTCAGTCATACCATATGCATGTATGAACGGAACATTATGTTTCTGTTCAAATGCTTTAATAACACTTTTCGGCGCCGCTGCACCTCCGCATAGTATTCTCGTCATACTAGATAAATCGTAACTATTATTTTCTAACTCTTGTAATACGCCGAGCCAAATTGTCGGCACACCCGCAGCTAACGTCACTTTTTCTGATTGAATCATTTCTAATAAAATTTTCGGAGTAAACATCGGTCCAGGAAGAACTTGTTTTGATCCAAACCAAGTAGCCGCAAAAGGAAGTCCCCAAGCGTTCACATGAAACATCGGGACGATTGCCATTGCTGCATCACTTTCCGATAAAGCAGCTGTATCAGCTAAACCGAGTGCCATACAGTGTAATACAGTACTACGATGCGTATATACAACACCTTTCGGATTTCCTGTAGTCGCTGACGTATAACACATACCAGCTGGTGTATTTTCATCAATATCTTTTACAAATTGGAAATTTGGATCGCCTTCTTCTAATAGCTTTTCATAATGATATACAGGCTTCAGCGTAGTATTTGGGAGTTCATCTTTATCAGTCATAATAATGTAAGCTTGTACAGTTGATAATTGTGATTGAATATTTTCAACAAGCGGTACGAGATCTTCATCTATAAGTAGAATTCGGTCTTCTGCGTGCTGAATAATGTATGAAATATGTTGAGGAGATAAACGAATGTTAATTGTGTGCAAAACAGAAGCAATACCTGGAATAGCAAAATACGCTTCCACATGCCGATGATGGTTCCACGCTAATGTTCCTACACGTTCACCTACTTTAATTCCAAGCCTTTTCAACGCACTGGAAAGTCTTCTCGTCCTTTCCCCTAATTGCTTATACGTTAACGTTGTAACTGTATCATGCGTCCGTGAAACAATTTCTTTCTTCGAAAACAGTTTCTCTGCTCTTTCCATCATAGAACTAATTGTTAGCGGTACATTCATCATCATATTGGTTATGTCCCCCTTTAAAACGTTTTCATTTTCCGTTTATTATAACAGACTTCTACAAATGATTACGATATTTTTCTGTATTTTCTGAATTATTTCTTTGGAAATAATTCAGAACGATAAAAAACATGTTTTGAATACATTGATTCGAAACATGTTTTTTATTTTTTATAAACTATCTACCTTTTTCCTTACTTTCTTTTTCAATTTAAAAATAAAACGATTACTGTATTCCTTATTTTCTACTAAAATCCGATACGTCTCTAACACCCCTAACACACGAACAAAAAGATAAACTCCGATAGCAATAAGTACAACACAATAAGGATAATACTGTACGAGTTCTCCTGAGGTAATTCGTTTTTTCTCAAATAAAAACGGTATCGCTCCTGCTGCAATAAAACAAAATCCAACGATCACTACTGCCGTATACTTGTTCTTAATAGTCGCATATCTTTTGGTCAATTCTTTTAGAAAGTTTTGATCAAATAGTAGTTCTTCCTTTTTCAATACATTGTATCGACTCTCTTCTATCGTTACAGATGCCATCATTGCTCCAATCCCAAGCACTGCAATGATAATGACAAGAAACGTAGACATTGTCGCATTTTCTTTAAATAATAAGTACGGTATTGTAGATAAAATAAGCAAACTAAATCCTAACGCAATATATTTAGAAATTTTTGTCCATACACTACATACCCTTCTGCCATTTCCTTACTTACATAGTAACCATTTTCCTTTTCGTTACTTTGCTCTGCAGTTTCTTTTAATAAATAGTCGAGTGATACTTCAAATACATTTCCAATCATTATTAATTTTTCAGTTTCAGGAAAACCTTGACCGTTTTCCCATTTACTAACTGCTTGCCTTGTGGTATTTAATTTTTCAGCTAATGCTTCTTGAGAAAGGCCCTTTTCCTTTCTTAATCTAAAAAGCTTTTCACCAAATCCCATATGTGTGTCCCCCTTTGTTTTCTTACCTAAATTGTATGTAAACATTGCCCTTATCTCTATCTTCCTGCGGTTGCACTTTGTCAACTTGCGGTTGCGATTGTGTTATATAGCGTTTTTTTCTATACTTAGAACGTTAATAAAAATAGCGCTTCCTAATAGTCCATTTGTTGTTATCAAAATAAAAAAACTCCTTAATTCATTTAAAGGAGTTTTCAATGTAAGATATTTCATTGATTCATATATCTTTCTCTAGATATAAAATACCTTTTTGTATCACGATTCTTACCTTTAATAAACATATCCTTCTGAATTGTATATTTGTACTCCATATTCAAACGTTTCATTAATTTTTCAGATGCTTCATTTTCTGAATCACATCCCGCTTCAATACTATTAAGATGCAATTCATGAAAACCATAGTAGAAAAAAGCTAACACAGCCTCCGTAGCTAATCCTCTTCCCCAATATTTTCGAGATAAGGCGTATGCAATTTCTGCTGTATGTGTGACCAAATCATATTTTATAAATCCACACGTGCCTATAAGTTTTTTTTCCTCTTTTAATACAATTCCAAGAGGTGCTACTTGCCCTCCATTGTACTGACCCACAATTTCTTCTATATAGTTATATGTGTCACATAACGATCGATGAGCATCCCATACAGTAAAAGTTGTCATCTCTTTATCTGTAGCATACTCATATATATGTAAACTATCACTCATATTCATTTTCCTTAACATAAGTCGTTTCGTATACAAAGTTGGATATGACCACTTCTCAATAATCATAACGGTTTCTGTTTAAACCTTTCATAATTCCTTACCTTTAATAAAAGGATATTCCCACAATCTGTACAAATATAAGCATCCACCGGCGAAGATGTGAACATCGTTTCCTTTTTCCGTATTTGTGCATATCCGACAAACTCACCTTCTCCTATATTTTGAGAACCACAATTAGAGCATGTCTGCACGGCTTTTTGTTTCATGAGAGCACCACCTTTAATCTGTTTCTACTCCCTTCGACAGTTCACTTCCATTTCCCTTCCAAAAAACCTCTTATTCTCTCACATTTCAACAGGAATCTCAAAACAAAAATCGTATATGTACTATGAAATATATTTATTAACGGAGGAATTTTATGACTACTGTTATGACACTCGATATGGCAACAGAAATTGAAAATGCAGAAATTGATATGCTCTCTTCTAAATTAGAGAGACTACAAACAATGAGCGGAAACCCAATGCAAGTGCAAATGAAAAAATTCGGTAGTGCCACTGCCTTTTCATCAAAAATAATTGCTGGTCCTGCTTTTAATACGGTAAAAGGTATTACATTTACAAATACAGATGAGTTAGATGAAATTATCTCTTATTATCAATCACTACAAATCACTTGTCGTTTTGAAATTACCCCAGCACAAGGTACAACTGAATTATTTCAATACTTATCTCAAAAAGGGTTTTATCAATCTAGCTTCCATACTGCTTTGTATAGTATACCGAGAGAGGGTTCATCACTTCTTCCTTCTAATATTACAATACGAAAACTAAAAGAAAATGATTTTGATATTTTTGCAGACATTTATGTACGTGGATTTAATATGCCATCCTTTACAACAGATGGTGTGCGCCAAAATAATGAAATTCTTTACAATGAACCAGGATGGCATTTTTTCATAGCTGAAGTTCAAAATATCCCTGCCGGTATTGGTGTACTGTATATAAATAAGGGTGTCGCATCATTAGCTGCTTCTGCTACTTTGCTAGAATTTCAACGTAACGGCTGTCATACTGCATTAATTCAAAAAAGAATAGAAAAAGCTATAGCGACAAATTGTCATTTAATAGTTGGCCAAGCCCGCTTTGGTAGCCGCAGTCAAAATAACATGGAACGGGCCCATATGAAAATTGCTTATACAAAATCAATATGGACCGCAAAAGACATATTATAATTTACTTTCTTTCTCCTTCCGTTACATTTTTAAACATTTTATGACAATTCCTTTTCTATCCTATTAATCATTTGAATATTCCAACTAGATTTGTTACGCTATTACTAGATACATCATTCAACTTGCAATATGAAAAGAGAATTCTAATCAAACTACAAGGAGGAGAAATGTATGACTAAACATGATCATGGTTTAAAAGAAAAAGTAGAAGGTGCCATTGATAAGGTAAAAGGTGAAGTAAAAGAAGTTGTCGGGAAAGTAACTGACAATAAGAAATTACAAGCTGAAGGAAAATGGGATAAGGTGAAAGGCACCTCCAAAGATACAGTTGGTAATGTGAAAGAAAAAGTACATGAATATAAGGAACATAAGAAAGAAAAATAAAAAAGAGCCCATCGGCTCTTTTTTTATTTCCCTTCATTCTTCTCTAACACGTATAAATCTTCTTCGATATTCGTTAATTTCTCACTTACAAGCTTTCTTGCATCTCCAATTGCTTGATTGTATGCAAATGGTCCAACTAATTTAATCATTTCTTCTATTAAACGCTCTGCTTGGAAACGTCCAATTTCATCTAGATCTTCTTCCATGAAAAATTGCTGAATTTGCGCTACAAGCTCTTCTTTTTTATCATTTGGTATTTTTATATTCATCATCGTTGTTACTCCTCTATATTTAAGATAATATCTTCCTTAACTCTACCATAGAAAAACGATTACCAGGACAGCTTTTTGTAACTCCTTCTAACTCCCTATGACCTAGTATATTTTTTTCCTTTATAGCAAATTGCTTCATAAACATTTTGCATAAAGAATATAATGCATTCACTTGTGCAGGAGTTGGATCGTATTTATCGAAATTTCCCGTCATACATATTCCAATTGTATAACGGTTATGGTCTTTCGCATGCGCTCCAATATGTAAACCTCGTCCTTCCACTACAGTTCCATCTTCTTCAATAAAATAATTGTAACCAATCCCGCTCCACCCCCGTACTTTTTGATGAAATTCATGCGTTTTATACACGTCCCATCCATCTTCAGCTGTATGGTGAATAATCAGTTGATTTACTTTTTCTAAAGGAACTAATTCATCTTGAAATGTTAGATTGACACATTTAATTTCCATTTGAACTGCCTCCTCTTAAAAATCAATCATAATAATCGTTTTATCATCTGGCCTTATTCTCTTTTCCGCTTCTAGCTCTTCAATGATTGCTACATATTCGTTTATACTATTCTTTCTTATATATGCAACAGTTTGTTCTAATGACCAATCTGGGTGGAATAACCCGTCTGAACAAATAAAAATTCCACTCACTTCATCTATATGTAATTCACCATGTTGTAAATAATGTATCGCTTCTTTCATTCCATTTGCAACTGAATAACCATTTGGCATATTTGCAAGATAACGATTGTATTTTAACTGTTCTCGCACATCTTGAAAAACATATTCTTCTGGTACAGATAACCCTTTTTTACGATCTTCTTCCCTCTTCCTTTTTGCTCGTTTACTAATTCCTTCAACTGTGTCTTTCGTTAATACTTGCATCGTTCCATTTTGAAAAGTTGCGACAATCATACAGTCCCCTAATTGTGCATATTCAATTTTCTCACCAACTATTTGAACTGCCGCGATACATGTGCACCACAAATGCTCTTTTTTTCCCGTGTCTACTTCATATTCTAACATTTTGCTTTGCAATGCTTCATTTGCTTTGGCAACTGCAAATTGTAAACTATGATTCTCTCGTAATGCAGTAAAATAACTTGCAAATAAATGCGAAGCGATGTATGCTCCATTATGTCCCTTTTCATCACGAAACGGGACAAGTGGTGTTGCACCGTCACATACACCATAAATCTTTTTTTCTTTATTACAAAAATAAGAATCCTCACATTCTTGCTTCAACGGGCTTTTCTGTTGATAGGTTTTTATCTTCACAACTGTATCCCCTTTCAAATGATAAAATACTCAAATTCTTTTGATTAATCTAATTTACCAAAATAAACTGTTTTTACCCAAAACTTTCAATATCATATATAATCTTGAAATAATATGAATTTTTCAGTGAAGGACGGGAAAGAAATGGTCAGATTCCTTGGTGTTATTATCGGTTCTATTATTATTGCGGTTGCCTTTAATCTTTTCCTTATCCCCCACAAAATTTTAAGTAGTGGAATTGGCGGAATTGCTATTATTTTAGGGATTGTAACCCCTGTAAACACAGGTATTATTAACTTTGTATTAAACTTACCTATCCTTATTTTAGGGTACATAGGCCTTGGAAAAAAAGTAATTTTTAACACAGTTGTCTCTGTAGTTGTATTATCTGTTGCATTATACTACGTTCCAGTAAAAGTCGTAGCAACAGATCCATTGTTATCTTCTATCTTCGGAGGTGTCATCGCCGGAGCTGGTATTGGTCTTGTTTTTAACTGTAATGGATCCACTGGTGGATTTGATATTATCGGTATGCTTTTATCCCGCAAGCGAGATATTAAACTTGGCGGATTCCTTATTGTTTTAAATGCAGTCGTTGTAATAATCGCAGGATTCTTCTTCACTTGGGATGTTGCACTTACAAGCTTACTTTCAATTTATGTAACTGGTAAAGTAATTGATGCTGTTCATACAAAACATCGTAAAGTTACACTTATGATTGTAACAAATGAAGCAGAAAAAATGAAAAAACAGCTTCTTTCAACTGTTGTACGTGGAATAACGTTACTTGATGGCGAAGGCGCTTATTCAAGCGAGAAAAAGCGTGTACTTATGACGGTCGTTTCTCGTGAAGAATTAGCAAGTATGAAACTTACAATTTCTGAAATTGACCCGAATGCATTCGTTAATATTACAGAAACTGTAGAAGTGTTAGGACTTTTCAGAAGAAGTTAAAGACTAGGTGGGAATACACCTAGTCTTTATTTTGCATAAATTCAATTCTGTTTCCAAACGGATCTGATACGTAAAATCGAATTACATCTGGTCGTGCATAATCATCAATCACTTTTACACCTTGCTCTATAAGTGTTTGCTTAAATTCATTAATTTCATTCACATAAAAAGCTGGATGAGCCTTTTTAGCTGGTGTAAAGTTCCGCTCGACACCAATATGGATTTCTTGATTTCCACATTTAAACCAACATCCACCTCGTTTTTTCAACTCTTCTGGCTTTGGAATTTCTACCATACCAACCTTATTCCCATAAAAATCACGCGCCTCTTCTTCACACCCTACAGGTGCAGCTACTTGCACGTGATCAATCCCTTGAATATAATTTTTCATTTTCTCTTCCCCTCCTCTACCCTAATGTTATACGGAAAACAGCCGTCTGTAACTTACAAAAGGGTTATAAAACAATATAAGCTCCCCTTATTACCATCCTGCATTCACTTTGCAAAAAAAATAAAAAAACAAAATTTATTCTATAACTTCCATTTTTTATAGAAATACACATCACATCTATATTATAGTTATGAATAGACAAATCTTTTTAGATGCTATTTGTACGGAGGAACTATTATGAGTCGTAAAAAATATTCACCAACTCAAAAAAAACGTCATCCGAACATTTCTAGACGTTTGCGAAACCATATACAAGATCGTTCATTAACAGAAATGTACGCATCTCTGTTCGAACATAATCCTGATAGTATTATTTCATTAAATTTAGAAGGAGTTATTCTACATATAAATCCTTCTGCCGAAAGAATATTAGGTTACACTTCTTTAGAATTAGAACAGAAAAATATTACCTCTATTTTAGGAGCCCATATTTCTGAGCAAGTATTACAAAATATAAAGAATACTGAAGCGGATAATCAACAAGAGTATATCTTATCTATTTATCATAAAAATGGATTCTTATTAGATGTTGTGACAAAACTAGTTCCTATTTTTGTTCAAAATCGTCTTACTGGTGTATACGCTATTATGAAGCCACTTGAAAAATCAGAAAGAATTGAGAATATGCTAAAAGAAAGTGAGAAGAGATTACGTACATTAGTAAACTCCATGCCTGCGTTTGTTATATTTAAAGATCATGAAGGGCGCTGGCTTGAGGCAAATGACTACGCACTTTCTTGCTTCAACTTCCATCATGTACCTTACCACGGGAAAAAAGATAGCGAACTCATTCAATATAATGAAGCATACCGAGAAGCTTTTTTACATTGTGAAGAAATCGATGAACTAGCATGGCAACAAAGACAAATTCTTCATGGCGAGGAATTTATTATACATAGAGATGATTTCGATCTAATCTTAAGTATATCAAAAGTTCCGCTTTATCATCCTGATGGTTCTCGCAAAGGTCTTATCGTGATGGGGAGAGATGTTACTGAGCTAAAAGAAACTGAAAAGTTACTACGAAAATCTGAGAAACTCGCAGTAGTTGGACAACTGACAGCTGGAATTGCCCATGAAATTCGAAATCCACTCACTTCCCTAAAGGGTTTTCTAACATTGCTCCTCCCTGAAATAAATGAGGAGCAAAAATGGTATATCGATGTTATGTTAAGTGAGATTTCACAAATGGAATCCATCACGAGTCAATTTATGGCGATGTCTAAGCCACAAGTATTATCTATCCAAACTTGTAACATACAAACTTTAATTGAAGAGGTAGTTACATTTATTTTACCGACTGCAATTATGCATAGCGTTCATATCATCATGGATCATTTTGATTACGTATATGATATTCAATGTGACGGCAACCAATTAAAACAAGTTTTTATAAACATATTAAAAAATGCGATAGAAGCGATGCCAAATGGCGGAAATATTTTCATCCAAACAAAACCATTAGAGGATAATTTCATCTTAATACGAATTATCGATGAAGGTTGTGGCATTCCAGAAGATCGTATCTCCCGTCTAGGCGAACCTTTTTATAGTTTAAAAGAAAAAGGCACAGGACTAGGATTAATGATGTGTTACAAAATAATTGAAGAACATCATGGTAAATTACACATTTCAAGCGAATTAAATAAAGGTACAATTGTTGATATTGAGCTACCACTTTCTTCATCCCATCTTGCAATCCAGTCTTAAATAAAAAAGAAGCATCTGCTAATCGTTAGCAGATGCTTCTTTTTTAAAATACTTTGTCATACCACTCTTTTGCTTTTTCTACTTCACCCATCGTTAATTGATGCCCTCGATTTTCCCAATGCATTGTTACATTCGCGTTTGCATTTTCTAATAGTATCTTCAATTCCTCTGACTCTGCTGATGAACAAATTGGATCATTTGTCCCAGCAGCAATAAACACAAATTTACCTGCTAAATTTGCTAATTGCATTCCTCTTCTTGGTACCATTGGGTGATGAAGTACAGCACCTTTCAATGCATTTTCGTAATGGAATAATAAGCTTGCTGCGATATTTGCCCCATTCGAATAACCGATAGCTACAATGTTATTTCTATCGAATTTATATTCTTTAGCCGCTTCATCTAAAAATTCATTTAATTCCTTCGTACGGAAAATTAAATCCTCTTCATCAAAAATGCCCTCTGCTAATCGGCGGAAGAAACGCGGCATCCCATTCTCTAACACATTTCCCCTAACGCTTAATACCGACGCTTCCGGATCAACTATTTCTGCAAGTGGTAGTAAATCTAATTCATTACCACCTGTACCATGAAGTAATAACAACACTGGTTTTGACGTATCTTTTCCTTTTTGAAAAACATGTTTCATCATAATCCTGTTCCCCCTTCAATCACTTTAATCTAAATTTCTCACTTCAAATGGTAAAAGCGTTTGTTCAATCTGTTTTCTATGTTGTTCATATTGTTCCGGTAACTTTAATTCCTCACCCATCGTCTCTAACGATTCATCATGAGCGAAACCAGGAGGATCTGTTGCAATTTCAAATAAGATTTCACCATGTTCTCTAAAATAAATCGCGTTAAAATAATTTCGATCTTGTACAGGAGTTACGTGATATCCAAAACGCGACACATGCTCTTTCCAGTCTAGCTGATCAGCATCGTCACTCGCTCTCCAGGCAATATGATGAACTGTGCCAACGCCCATTTGGCCACGACCGATTGTTGATAATTTCAAATCAATAATATTTCCAATGTCAGCAGAAGAACGGAATCGAACAAATTCACCCTCTTCTCCAATTTTCTCAAGACCCATAATATGTTCTAACAATTCAGCTGTTTTTTGAGGCTGTGTAGATAAAAGAACAGCACCTCCAAACCCTTTAATTGCTACTTCTGGTGTAACTTCTCCAAAACTCCAATTATTTAATTCGCCTTTTTCTCTTTCAACTAATTCTATATGCAAACCATGCGGATCATCAAATTCTAAATACTGCTCTCCAAAACGAGTCATTTTTGTATACGAAACATCGAACTTTTCTAATCTATTTTCCCAAAACTCCATTGCACCTTTTGGTACAACGTAAGACGTAATTCCTACTTGACCATCTCCAATAATACCTTGACGAGCACCTGCCCATGGGAAAAACGTAATAATTGTTCCAGGCTTTCCTCCTTCATTTCCAAAATAAAGATGGTACGTACCTGGATCATCAAAATTCACTGTTTGTTTCACTAAACGTAACCCCAATACACCAGCATAAAAATCTACATTTTCTTGTGGATGCCCTACAATCGCTGTAATATGATGGATTCCCATTGTTTTCTTTTCCATTTCTTCCACTCCTTTTTTATTTCATTATAAAAATTCTTTTACATTTAAATTCATTATTAATTTTGTCCATGCTACAAAGTAAAATCCGTCATTATAATTTTATCTCGAATTCGAGATATTAATCACAAAATTACGTATCGGTGTCTAATCTATTGAATTATCTTGAATTCAAGATAATTCGTAAAAAATATTTGTTCGATTTATAACCATAATAAATTTTTATTATGAACATTCTTTATCTCGAACTTAAGATTTATTATAAGTTACTTATTTTTTATTGTCAATAAGTCCTTACTTTCATTTTACATGTAAAAAGAGTAAACGCTATTCACCGTTTACTCTTTTTGCAAATCATTTCTTTTCTTCTTCCAGTACTGCTTCCATCTCATTAAATTCACGATGAACTGCCTTAACGGGTTCTTTCGTTAATAAACTTACAACGATAACAGTTAATAAACTACAGAAGAATCCAGGTACCATTTCATACATAATTGCTTTTAAACTTGGAATTTGTACCCATGCTATAACAACTACTGCACCAACAATCATCCCTGCAAGAACACCCCATTTGTTTGTCCTTTTCCAATATAAACTTAATAAAATGGCTGGTCCGAATGCTGAACCAAATCCAGCCCAAGCATAACCGACAAGTGTTAAAATTGTATCACTTGGATGATACGCTAAAACAACTGCGATCATAGCTACTACTAATACTGATAATCTACCGATAAATACAAGTTCTTTGTCACTTGCGTTACGACGGAAAAATGTTTTATAAAAGTCTTCCGTTACTGCACTTGAAATAACAAGTAATTGTGAGGAAATACTACTCATAATCGAAGCCAAAATAGCTGATAATAAAAATCCTGTAATATACGGATGGAATAAAATATTTGAGAATGTTACAAAGACCATTTCTGGGTCTTGTAATGTCGTATTATTTTTAGCATAATAGGCGATACCAATTAGACCAGTAAGCATTGCACCTATAATTGAAATCGTCATCCAACCGATACCGATTCTACGAGAAGTTTTTAAATCTTTAATAGAGGTAATTGCCATAAAGCGGACAATAATATGTGGTTGACCAAAATATCCAAGGCCCCATGCTAAAAATGAAATAATACCAAGTATTGTGGTTCCTTTAAACATATCTAAATGCGATGCATCGACTTGCTTAATGGTATTAAATGTTTCTGTTATACCACCGACATCCGTAAAGGCAACAATTGGCACTAGTACAAGCGCAATAAACATAATACAACCTTGCACAAAGTCCGTCCAACTTACGGCTAGAAAGCCACCAAATAGTGTATACGCAACAACGACACCGACAGTTACAAATAAACCAATTTTATAATCAAGGTTAAAAGAATTTTCAAACAAACGTCCACCCGAAACTAAACCAGCCGACGCATAAAATGTGAAAAATACTAAAATGACGACAGCGGAGACAAAACGAAGTATTTTCGTACGATCTTTAAACCGATTCTCTAAAAAGTCTGGAATCGTAATTGAATCATTTGCCACTTCTGTATACGTTCGTAAACGCGGGGCAATGATTAAATAGTTTGCATACGCACCTATTAATAAACCTATCGCAATCCATACACTTGATAATCCTGTTGCATACATCGCACCAGGTAATCCCATTAACATCCAACCACTCATGTCAGAAGCACCAGCTGATAAAGCTGTAACTGCTGGACCGAGTCCCCTCCCGCCTAACATATAATCTGATAAATCGGATGTCTTCTTATAAGACCAATAACCGATATACAACATACCTGCCATATAAATAGCAAGCGAAACCATAATCTCAATCTTCACCGAATCTCTCCCTTAGTTACATAAGCCATTCAAAATTTCGAAAAATGACTTTTTCTATTTTCTTGTTTTCGCTTATGGTTCCCTACCTTACCAAACATTTTTTGTTCTTTCAAGTGAACAAGCCCTTTTCACTACATGTGAAAACCTCTATAAACGCCTTTATCCCAGTGGATTACCCGGGTTTTAAAATAAATTAAAGTAAAAATATTCAGGAAATAAAACGTCATTTTTTCATACCTTGTTTTCATTCTTTTATCAGAAAAATTTTTTAAAGAAAAAAGCCATACGAATGTATGACTTTTAATCTATTAAACATAGCTTATTTTCTATTTACTAGTAGGAAACAATTGTGAAAGAGGAACGATCCGTCCCACCTCATCTTTAAACACAATATGCTCTCTCGTGAAATGGCGCGGACTCTTTACCCCCGCTGCTGCTGCAAGTGAGAATAAACTGTACCTCATACTAACAACATAATTCATTACGCGCCATTTCTTCTCATACGGATCTAGCGCTTTTTGATAATGCGGATTTGTCGTCGCAACTCCAGATGGACATTGCCCCGAATTACATTGAAGCGCCATAATACAGCCACTTGCCATCATAAATCCGCGTGCTGAATTTACGGCATCTGCTCCAATTGCTAAAGCAATCGCCACCTTATCTGGTGTAATTAATTTCCCTGAGGCAAACACTTTGAATTTGTCCCGAACACCATAATGATTCGCTGTATCAATACAAGTTAGTAACGCTGGAATAAGCGGCATCCCCATACTATCTGCCATCGATTTATACGTTGCTCCTGATCCACCTTCTGAACCATCAATTGTAATGAAATCTGGATAGATGTTTAACTCTTGCATCGTTTTGAATAAGTCTTCTAGCGGCTTTTGCTGTCCTATTACAATTTTCATACCGACTGGTTTACCGCCGTTTTCTTGCAAACGCTGAATAAAATAAAGTGTATCTGCTGCATTATTTAAAAATGAAAATCGATTCGGTGAATTAATTGTCTTGCCTTCTCGTACATTCCGGACAAAAGCAATCTTTGCATTTACTTTTTGTCCTTCTAGATGACCACCACGTATTTTCGCACCTTGCCCAAATTTCAATTCGAATGCTCTAATATTACTTTCTTTCGCTTTCTCCATGAATTTTCCCATTGAAAAATTACCGTCTTCATCACGGTATCCAAATAACCCTGGACCAATTTGCGCAACGATATTCGCTCCTGTATGTAAATGTTCTGGAATAACGCCACCTTCACCCGTATTAATCCACGATCCGCCTGCCATTTTTGCTCCAAAACCACTCGCTAAAATATAATTTTCTCCAATCGCACCGTAAGAAGTCGCAGATGCAC
Organism: Bacillus sp. FSL R9-9497; assembly: GCF_038005805.1. Classification (NCBI taxonomy): domain Bacteria; kingdom Bacillati; phylum Bacillota; class Bacilli; order Caryophanales; family Bacillaceae; genus Bacillus; species Bacillus sp. FSL R9-9497. Next base: position 3,562,338 of record NZ_JBBOTY010000001.1, read on the forward strand.
CAAACATGCCATGTAGCTTCCACGGATATTTACGGTTCTCACCGACTATAATTGCATCATCTTCTTCGTACAGCCAAAGATTCGTTGTATCCGCTGTTAATTTTTCTCTTCTTGAAAATAACCCTTCTTTATGAATCACGTACTTTTTACCTTCCCGCTCTTGCGTGAGATTCACACTTAATTCCTCAGTTAATATCGGAAATAATGTATTAGCAATATAATATCCAGAAGCTTCAAAATCTCGTTTTGATCCAAAACCAAGTATTTCAGAGCGATATTTCGCTAAAAACATAACACTTTGAAAATCATAACGTGAGAAAGGCTTTCCATCCGTATCATGATCAAACCAATATTGTCGAAATTCAGGCCCTATCTTTTCCAGTAAGTAGCGCATTCTTCCTAAGTATGGATGTAATTTTAAAATAGAATGGTGTGTTCGTTTTTTTATAAAAAATGTAATGATAAAAAAGACGATTAAAAGCAACATTAAAAATAGTAATATACTAATAATAACGAGTAGCGTTTCACTCATCCCGCTTCCCCCTATGAAATTCCATAATAAAAGGAGAACACTCGATGTGCTCTCCTTTTATCTTTATTCATACTAACGTAGCAAGATGCTCTTTCACGTCATATTCAACTAAACTTTCAGCGTGTTTAATTCGATGAACAAAGTCTGGATTAGCAATTAACGGTCTTCCGAATGCCGCTACATCAATCGTTCCTTCTTGCAACGCTTCTTCGGCCTCTTTCGGATTTAAATTACCAACCCCAACAATCGTACCATCCCAATATTTTCTTACTAGTTGATGAAAATTCTTTCCATCAGCAATCTCTTGCGTATAATTCATCGTTGAAGGATGGATCATCGTTAACCCAACCTCTTTAAACATATTTATGAACGTTTCAATTGCAAACTCAGGATCTTCCCACATATAAGTAGGATTATCACCTTTGAAAGCAGAGAAACGAAGAAGTGTTTTATTAGCTCCAACAGCTTCTATTACAGCCGCCGTTACTTCTTTCATAAACGTTAACCTTTGTTTTAAATCACCGCCATATTTATCTGTTCGCTTATTCGCAAACTCATACGTAAATTGATCGATTAAATATCCGTGTGCACCGTGAATTTCTACTCCATCAAATCCAGCTTCGATCGCATTTTTCGCAGCTTGTGCGTATTGACCGATCACTTCTTGTATTTCTTCTAACGTCATTGCTGCTGGCGTATCAAACGGTTTACGAAAGCGTGGAACATTTCCCTCTGCAGCGATAGCCGATGGTGCTTGTGGCATTTGACCACCAATTATTTCATGATGACTCATACGCCCAACATGCCATATTTGAGCAATAATCGTCCCGCCTTCTTTATGTACTGCCTCTGTAACAGGTTTCCAAGAATCGATTTGTTCTTGTGTATAAATACCTGGTACTCCTGGGTTTCCTTTTGCTCTCGGACTAATGACAATTCCTTCTGTAATAATTAGTCCAATTCCATCCGCAGCACGTTTTCTGTAGTACTCCACTACATCAGCACCAACTACTCCAGTCTCATTATCTGCAAAGCATCTTGTCATCGGCGCCATCACTATACGATTACGAAGAGACCAAGCTCCAACTTGAATTGGATCAAACAACTTTGTTTCTTCAACGTTTTCAAAAAATCCCCCAGCATTTACATTTGTTCCTTCATAAATACTCGCTGCTTTATTACTTGAACTTGTCATTTTTCTTCCCCCCTAAAAAATCTTACTATAATCGCATCATACTTACTTTTAGATAGTAACGTCAATTTTTACGAATTTACAATAAAAAATTCGAATATCCAAAAAATAAAATGCTGTAAATAATATTAAAAAGGTTTCCTTAGGAGGAAACCTTTTTTGTTGACCATATATGGCTGTCAATTCGTTTATCTCTTTAGTAAAAAACACCTTATCAATAGAAGTGAAAATGGTTCAGTATTCTTCTAAAAATAATAACTTATATACCTAAAACAATGAAAGCCCTACCTCTCTTTCATCCTTACGGCTCCTCGTCCGTGCCAGTGTGAATCAGGATTGCAAAAATCAAGTAACTATTTTATCGAAGTATTCAATTAAACTTCGAACATTCATAAATGAAATTAAAAAATAAAAATGGATTTGATTGTAGTAATAACAATAGAGGTAATGCTCTAAAAGTGGTTTGAAAGAGTTGAATGTCTTTGAAATGATAAATTTTCTATAATTATGTTCCCAAAAAATTCAAGATCTTTTTTGGGATATAATACATTATTTGTAATGAACCTTAACAAAAGCTTTTTATCTGATTTTCTGTGATACCTTCAATTAATCCCAGTTCACTAATCAAAAATTCATATGCGTTATCTAACATCTTCTTTTCGCTTGCATTAAGTGCTTTTTCTTTCTGTATACGCATTAAATCACGCACAACTTCAGCACCTTCTTGCATTTTACCCGTCTTTATTTTATCAGTGTTCAATTTATACCTTTGTTTCCACGTAAGTAATCTATCTGATTCCCCATGTTGAAAAATATCCATTATGTGTGCTAATGCGGTTATATCCGTAACTGGTCGTATATTCGAATTCAATATTCTCCCTGTTGGAATCATTAGTTCCATATTACTAGCCGACATTTTTATAACATAATACTGTTGTTTTTCTCCTGAGATTTCCTTCTCTTCTATGGCTTTAATTATACCTGCTCCCTGCATTGGATAAACAATGTTATCGCCAATTTGAAACAAATAATCCACCTCCATATATGGTAACCTTATCAAGTTTAACACACTTTTAGTTTTTTGGCAAAATTTTTATTTTATCATAAAATCATTTTACGCGTCAACACTTCAGAAGCAAGAAATTAAATTTACACAATACACTATAAAAATCGCAATTCCATTAACGGTTCCACACACATTCATTCTCCTTTAACACAAAAACACATCACTACATTTCAGTAGTAATGTGTTTTTGATAAGGCATAAATAAATATCTACTTTTCCGTCTATATACTAACCTGCTTACTAACCGTTTCCCTCGCTAAAAGAAAACTCATAATCACTTGCGCTGCTACTCTACTCGTCATATCTCTGAAATCAAGAGTTGGATCAATCTCTACTATATCCATCCCTTGAACGAGCGGTTCTTTACCAAGGAATTCAATCGCATCTAGTAAAGTCGTACTATCCATTCCACCAGGCCCAATTGCTGGACAACCTGGTGCAAACGCTTGGTCTAGCACATCCATATCAAGAGAAATATAAATAGAAGTCACACCTTGATTTCTTAATACTTCAATACTTTCCGTGATAATATCTTTTATTTCTCGCTCTCGTACGTCTTTCATTGTATACACTGTTACACCATGCTCTATTGCATATTCATGGTACGCACGTGCATTAGAAAAATTACGAATTCCAATTTGAACAAGTTGTTTCCCTGCAATGACATCATTTTCTAGTAAACTACGGAATGGTGTACCATTTGACGGGCCTCCATCATCTAAATTACGTAAATCATGATGAGCATCAAATTGAATAATTCCGACCTTTCCTTTACTGTTTGCAAAACCTGTTATACTCGGAAAACTAATCGAGTGGTCACCGCCAAGAACGATTGGTATCATGTTCGGGTTTACTTTCGTTACATGCCCAACTGTTTTCGCAATTCGTTTATGACTTTCTTTTATATCCGTCACATGCATCGTAATATCGCCGCAATCATATAAGACACTTTCTTTCATATCGTGTTCTTCTGTAATTGCATATGTGCTATATGCATCTAACATCGCACGAATTGTCTTTGGAGCAAAACTTGCTCCTGAATGACTAATAGATGGTTTAGAAAGGGGTGCTCCAATTAAGGCAGCACCGAATATTTCTACGCCTTCCTCCCAATCTTTAATCATCTCACTCCATTTTGTCACTTCACGATCAATAAACTTTGCATTTTTCTTTAAATAGTGGCCGTGCTCCACGATTGTTCACCTCTTGTATATGCAATATTACCATTCTTCCATACTGTATTCACATGACTTACGCCGTAATGATACGGTACGTAAGCATAATTGTAAGCATCCCATAAAACTAAATCTGCCTTACGACCAACTCTAATTTTCCCAGCTACATCACCGCGGTTAATGGCATATGATGAGTTAACTGTTACGGCATTCCAAACTTCTTCTGGTGTCATTTTCAGTTTTAGCATCGCAATGCTCATAATAAGCTGAATATTTTCAGTTGGACAGCTACCTGGGTTAAAGTCTGTAGCTAACGCAACTGCAACACCTTCATCAATCATTTTACGACCGCGAGCAAAACTTTCTTTATTTAAATAGAAAGTTGTTCCTGGTAATAAAGTGGCTACTGTACTCGAGTTTGCAAGCATTTCAATTCCTTTATCAGAAGCGCCAACTAAATGGTCTGCTGATGCTGCACCGATTTCTGCCGCTGCTTCCGCACCACCAAGAGGGTCGATTTCATCTGCATGAATTTTCACATCAAAGCCAAGCTCTTTCGCTTTTAATAAAAACTCTTTTGACTCTTCGACAGAGAACACACCTGTTTCACAGAAAATATCAACGAACTCCGCTAATTGCTTCTCTTTCATTTCTGGTAGTAGGTCTAACATCCATTGTAAAAATTCTTTCGATTTACCTTTATACTCTTTCGGAACTGCATGAGCACCTAAAAATGTTGAAACTAAATCGATCGGATGCTCTTTTTGTAATTGTGCTGTTGCCTCTAATTGCTTCCATTCCGTCTCATCATCTAATCCGTAACCACTCTTCGCTTCTACAGTAGTAACTCCGAAAGATAGCATACGGTCTAAATGGAATTTCGCTTTTTGAACAAGTTCTTCTTTCGACGCCTGTTTCGTTGCATTTACAGTTGAAAGAATACCGCCGCCTTTTTCCAAAATTTCTAAGTACGGAACTCCTTGTAATTTTAGTGCGATTTCATTTTCACGAGATCCACCAAATACCAGATGAGTATGCGGATCAACAAGACCAGGAGAAACCATTTTCCCGCCGCAATCAATAACTTCTTTCGCCTGAAGTCCTTTCGCTTCTTCCACTGTTCCAACGAAAGTGATTACACCATTTTCAATTCCAACCGCACCGTTTTCGATAACAGGAAGCGTGTTCATCGCTTCCCGTCTTAACAAGCCATCTTCTTGATCCATTGTTAGTAATTGACCGATATTTATTAGTAAAGTGTCCAGCATGTTTTCTCCTCCTTATTTCATCATTGGAATGTTAACGCCTTTTTCTTTCGCAGTTTCCACTGCCAAGTCATATCCTGCATCCACGTGACGAACAACACCCATACCAGGGTCAGAAGTTAATACACGCTCAATACGTTTTGCTGCTGCTTCTGTTCCATCTGCAACGATAACCATTCCAGCGTGAAGTGAATATCCCATACCAACGCCGCCACCGTGGTGAACAGACACCCAGCTTGCACCGTTTACACTATTAATTAATGCATTTAAAATTGGCCAATCTGCTACTGCATCACTACCGTCTTTCATCGCTTCTGTTTCACGGTTTGGAGATGCTACTGATCCACAATCTAAATGGTCACGACCGATAACGATTGGTGCTGATAATTCACCATTTGCAACCATTTCATTAATGATGCGACCAAATTTCGCACGCTCACCGTAACCTAACCAACAAATACGTGATGGAAGTCCTTGGAACTCAACTTGTTGACGTGCCATACGAATCCAGTTACATAAATGTTCATTATCAGCGAACTCACGTAAAATTACTTCGTCTGTTTTATAAATATCTTCTGGATCACCAGAAAGTGCCACCCAGCGGAATGGTCCTTTTCCTTCACAGAATAATGGACGAATAAATGCAGGAACGAATCCTGGGAAATCGAAAGCATTTTTCAAACCTTCATCGAAAGCAACTTGGCGAATATTATTTCCATAATCAAATGTAATTGCGCCTTTTTCTTGCATCGCAAGCATTGCTTCCACATGTTTTGTCATACTTTCTTTTGATAATTGTACGTAACGTTCTGGATTTTCTTCACGAAGTTTCGCTGCTTCTTCTAACGTGTAACCTACTGGAATATAACCGTTTAATGGATCATGAGCAGATGTTTGATCCGTAACTAAATCTGGCGTAATATTACGCTTCACTAGTTCTGGTAAAATCTCTGCCGCATTTCCTAACAAGCCAATTGAAATTGGTTCTTTCTTCTCTTTATACTCGTTCGCAACAGTTAATGCTTCTTCTAATGATTCTGTGTACATGTCACAATATCTCTTTTCAATACGACGATCGATACTACGCTTATCTACATCAATAGCAATGACAACACCGCCATTCATCGTTACAGCAAGAGGTTGTGCACCACCCATACCACCTAAGCCAGCAGTAAGTGTTAATGTACCTTTTAATGAACCATCGAAATGTTGACGAGCCGCTTCACCAAATGTTTCATATGTTCCTTGTAGAATCCCTTGCGTTCCAATGTAAATCCAGCTACCAGCTGTCATTTGTCCGTACATCATAAGACCTTTTTTCTCTAGTTCTCGGAAGTGATCCCAGTTTGCCCATTTCGGTACTAAGTTTGAGTTCGCTAACAGAACGCGAGGTGCATCTTCATGTGATTTAAAAATGGCAACTGGTTTTCCTGATTGAACAAGTAACGTTTCATCACTTTCTAACGTTTTTAATGAATCTACAATCGCCTGATAGCTTTCCCAGTTACGAGCTGCACGGCCAATTCCGCCATATACAACTAATTCTTCTGGTTTTTCAGCAACTTCAGGATCTAAATTGTTCATTAACATACGAAGTGCAGCTTCTTGCACCCATCCTTTCGTTTGTAACTCTGTACCTCTTGGCGCGCGAATTGTTTGTTGTACTTTTTCCATTTCAATCTCTCCCTTTTCTCATTTTATAGTGCTGCGTTTACATCTAATCTTTCTTTTATCGAATAATTCGTTTTTAACCAATGCGCAATATTTTCAATATCTGTTGAGAATATACGGTCATTTTTAATAGATGGCACCTGCTGACGACCTTGGTGGTAGAAGCTCTTCGTCACTGTACTCATGTTTTCAATTCCGCGATATTCTGCTGCTTGCATTGCACAAATCATCTCAATAGAAAGAACACGTCTTGCATTTTGAATAATTTGATGTGCATGGCGTGAAGCAATTGTTCCCATACTTACATGATCTTCTTGGTTAGCAGAAGACGGAATTGAATCTACACTCGCCGGATGTGCTAACGTTTTATTTTCAGAAACAAGCGACGCTGCAGCATATTGCATAATCATTGCACCTGACTGTAGTCCTGGTTCTGGACTTAAAAATGGTGGTAAATCATTTAATTGCGGGTTTACTAAACGCTCAATACGGCGCTCCGAAATATTTGCAAGTTCCGCCATTCCTACTTTTAAGAAGTCCATCGCAAACGCAATCGGTTGACCATGGAAGTTACCACCTGAAATTACTTTTTCTCCGCCATCAAAAATTAGCGGATTATCTGTTGCTGCATTCATTTCAATTTCTAATTTTTCTTTTACATAATTTAAAACTTGCCAAGAAGCACCGTGTACTTGCGGGATACAACGAAGTGAATAGGCATCCTGTACACGTAATTCTCCTTGTTTTGTTGTTAATTTACTATCGTGAAGGATGTCACGAATTCTGCTCGCTACTTCCACTTGCTCTTTATAACCACGTGCTTTATGAACATTTTCATCAAATGCATCAATAATGCCTTGTAACCCTTCAATTGTCATCGAAGCAATTAGTTCAGCTTGATACGCCGTTGCTTCTGCTTCTATATAAGAAAGAACTCCTTGTGCTGTCATCGCCTGCGTACCATTAATTAACGCAAGACCTTCTTTCGCTTCAAGTTCAATTGGCTCAAGCCCTTCTTCTGTAAGAGCAACCATTGCATGAACGCGTTTCCCCTTATAGAACACTTCACCTTCGCCTAATAATACGAGCGCAAGATGAGATAAAGGTGCTAAATCGCCACTTGCACCAAGTGAGCCTTGTTGCGGAACGACTGGATGAATTTTACGGTTTACAAACTCAAGAAGCATATTTACAACGAGCGGCCTTACGCCTGATACTCCTTTAAGCATCGTGTTCGCTCGTAAAATTAACATTCCGCGTGATACTTCTTCCGGGAATGGATCACCAATCCCGCATGCATGTGACTGAATTAAATTATGTTGAAGTGCCTTTACATCATCTTTTTGGATAAGCACATCACTAAACTTTCCAAATCCAGTTGTAATACCGTAAACGACTTTTCCGTCCTCTACAATTTTCTCAACTACTTCGCGGCACTCCGCTACCTTTTGCATACTAGTTGGACAAGCTGTTACACCTTCTCCTTCCAGTAATAACTTCTTCATTTCTTCAACTGTCAATGTATGTCCTGTTAACGTAATCATCATTTTTCCTCCTTAAAAAGGCAAAAGGGGACCTTATCTTTTTAAGACAGACTTCTGTCCTAAAAAAGTAAGGCCCCCTTCTAACTAATAGACTATGGGCAAATCATATGTGATTAATTCCTAAACCAATCGCCTCATGCTCAGATCCTTTTACAGGTGCACCAATCGTTCCATATAATGCAACAGCAACCCATTCGCCTTCTTTTTTTCCGTCGTATGGTGTACCGCGCACAATCGCAAAACGAAGTCCTACTGTACGAAGAACGTCTGCTAACTGAATTTGACCTCTCGTCACTCCGTACAAAGCTTCCATAATTGCATGATAAAGTGCATGTGTTTCTCTGTAAACGTCTGTTTCAATAACTTGGTTGCTTTTAGCCGCTGTTTCCATTGCTGCGACAACCTTTTGCGAATTCATCGAACCCACTTTCCCCGTACAATACTTCCAACCTTTTGGAATGGATAATACAGGACTTTCATTCTCATCCGCAAGTGCCAACAGCATGGCCATACGACCAATTCGATGTGTTCCTTGAAGAAGCATGTGACTCTCTCATTTCTTTTGAATTATTTGAATATTACTTAATTTAAGAATATATGAAAACGTTTAAATCGTCAATAGTTTAAAATCATATTCAAACATTTTTTTCATCCCCATAATTTTGTGTACACAAATGATTTACACAAAATTTCCAAGCATGCTATAGTCTCACTAACAGATGCAAAGGGGCGAAATTTCAGTGGCAAAACGAAAAGATATTCATTTTCGAATTGAAGAGAAATTACTTAAAAGGTTTGAATCAGCACTCCATTACGAAGGTTTAAAGAAAACAGATATATTAACACATGCAATCCAACAATTTTGCACAAAGGTGGAATGTGACAAAATGAATGATGTAAAACGTCAGTATAACGTTAGCAACCATTTACAAACACGCATCGACACACATACACATTACGAAGAAAAACACGTAGATTTAGATAAGATCGTCATTGAACATTTACAACTTCAAGGGGAAGAAAATATATTAGAGGTTGGGTGCGCTAGCGGAAAATTCCTTTCCCTTTTACAAACAAATGGTCATAAAGGCACATTAACCGGGTTTGATCAATCCGAAGCTATGCTTGCTGAAGCTGCTAAAACAAATAACTTAATAGAATGGAAACGAGGGGATGCTAGTAAACTTCCTTTCGAAACAAATTGTTATGACCTAATAATTGCAAGACATATGTTATACCATGTGAAAGATGTTGAAAAAACAGTTCAAGGCTTTTATAAAGTCATTCGTCCTGGCGGAACACTTTTAGCTACAACAAATTCTAAAGTTTCATTACCTCGTATAGTTGAAATGTGTAACAACATGCTTGACGCATTTGATCTACCGAAAACATCACCAGCAGTCTCTCCATTTTGTTTAGAAAATGGTAAAGTGATAGTAGCATCTGCTTTTCCAACGGTTGAAGAAACAGTTATTCATAATGCGCTCGTTTTTCATCACGCTACCCCAATAGTAAGCTATATTTCCAGCATGTTTCCATCGCTAAATATACCCGATAATATGTATCTTCAAGCCGAGATGAAAGAATGGCTAACAAAAGAAATCAACAAGGAATTATCTCTCCATAACGGTATATGGCGCGATCCAAAAACGTTAGTAATTTATCGGTGTAAAAAAGAAAAAAGCTAGCATTTGCTAGCTTTTACACGTTTTCTCGTAAAAGTTTCTCCATTACTACATTGCCTTTACCACAATAAAAATCTGTATTATGTTCGTCTGCCACTCCAAAATAAGAGGCAATTGCTATTCCAAATGGTACAAATGCATGCCCTTGTGCTGTAATGATATTTGAGTGTTGCACAACTTCTTCATACACGAAATTTTCTACTGGAAAACAATCAAATTTTTGATAATCTATAGTCGCAGTATAAGAAATCCCTTTAAATAACCCTGCTTTTGCTAGTGCATACGGTCCAGCACAAATTGCCGCCACTAATTTTTCTTGTTCATGAAATTGACGAATGATTGGAAAAAGAGGTTTTGCATCTTCCAACTGTCCTTCTTCTCCACCTGGAATAAGTATCCCCTCATACCCATCTACACGTGCTTCACTCACTTCTATATGCGGCTGCACTTGCAATCCAGTTTCACTTATAACCAATTCTTTAGTTAAGCCCGCTGTAATGATTTCATATTTATTTTTCAGCAATGCCGTTGCTACTGTTATTTCAAACTCTGCAAATGTTGGGTATACAAATAAAAGTATTTTTTTCATAGCTCTCTCTCCTTTAACCAGTCCATAAAATATACCTCTAAATCGTCCACTGTTAATCTATTCGTGTCCACATAAGTTACAGGAAATTGTTTATACCAGTCTTTTTCAGTTTCTACTAATTTAAATTGCTCCTCAAACGTACTTCTGTTTCTTGTTCTATCATTATTTTTTCTATCATATACATTCTTTTTCGTAACATCTAAGTAAAAAATCACATCCGAACGGCATGCTCTTAATTTATATAATTCATCTTTCAATTCAGTTTCTATATCCCACTCTTCTCCTATAATCGTTGGATAAAAGAGTGTAAAAAACTCAATGTCTTCTGGTCCGCGATCAAAAATTACGACTGAATCTTTCACATTTTGAAACTCCTTTATTTTCGCTTCTCTACAATTGGATATGGATTTTCATATATAACTCGAAACCCTCTCTTTTCTAACCTTTTTGCTAATGTTGTTTTTCCGCTAGCCATCGGCCCTTGCAGTGAAATTACGTATGCCACGCCTCTCATTCCCTTACACTTTAGTACACCTATAATATACAGAATCTTGAAAACTCTCAACATTATATATATCATCTTGTTTCTTATTCTTATCTAACTTATAATGAAAAATAGAGATTATGACGGACGCATCAATAATGTAAGCTTGGAAATCCAAGCTTACATTATTTTTTGCTTTCCCTTTTCTAATAAAAAGAGTATACTAGATTAGAACGTATGTTCTTAATAATTACATACAGTAAGGAGATAGAACAATGGTATACGACACAAAAGCAATTTCTTGGAATGAATCTTTAAAACAACTTCAACGCCGCTATACAAACAAACAAGTTGACCGAAAAGAATTTGAGGATATTGAACTGATGGAATTCTTCCGCGATAACGACTACATTTCTTTACCTACACATATAAGCGGCCTATCAAAAACACGTTTTACTTCTTACTCTATTTTCACAACTGAAGATAAAGATCGTAAAGTTGGCACACTTATTATTGAGTATGTTGAAGACGATAATAATAATTTATGTGTTGAACAACTATACTTCGTTTAAACTATAACGCTTGGTCAAAATGACCAAGCGTTCTTGCTTTCTATGAATCTCACTGTATATAATATGAATAAAAGAAAACCGCTATCATTAAGGGGGGATATGCTTGCTCGAAGGATGGTTCAGTTGGTTCATTGTATTATGGACGGTTATTTTGTTAGGGCTTATGTCTATCGGTGGATACTTTATGTTCAGAAAATTCCTGAAACGATTACCAAAAGAAGACGGCATGTCCATTTTGGATTGGGAAGAACACTACATAAATAAAACGAGACATTTATGGGCTGATGAACAAAAACAATTGTTAGAAGAGCTTGTAAGTCCTGTTCCAGAACTATTTCGTGATGTTGCAAAATCAAAGATTGCTGGAAAAATCGGGGAACTTGCATTACAAGAAAATGCCTCTCAAATTACACAAGACTTAATTATTAAGGGATATATCATTGCCACACCAAAGCGTGATCATAAATTTTTAATAAAAAAACTACAAGAAAAAAAGATTGATTATTCTAACTATCGATCTTTACTCGCAAAGTAACTTCATATTATTTTCGATAAAAAAGACAGCGCCTTTGACGCTGTCTTTTTATTTGGTACATATACAGTTTTTAAGTTAGCTTCATATCTTTTTCATTATAAAAACCATCTTCTTTTTCCATTTCCTTCTGTAATTTCGTAAAGGAACGATACATTGCAATTCTCCATGACACAATCATCGCAAACGCAAGTAAGAAGAACATGCCACTAAGTTGTCCTAAATCAAGAGATTGACTTAAGTAGGTTTTAAATACAATCCGCACTACAAGTAATCCAATTAATATGAAAACAAAGGCTTTTGAACGCTTCAAATAAATCTCTTGTCCTCTAATTTCAAATTTAGATGTTTTAATAAGAAAAATAGAGAAAATCAAACCGACACCAATTGCTTCTAACATTTCTGCTGGAGTTAATCGAAATTCAGGAAAAACATACATCAATGCACCCGTACTCATAAAAAATGGTGGAAGTATAATTTTTTTCAATGTTGCAGGTTTCTTAGCTGCTTTTAAACGAATAAACATCGCACCGACAGCCATACAAACAGCAACGATACTTGATAAAAGAACTATGTTCATATTTTCTCATCCTTTTTTGTGGCTATATGCAAAATATACTTTCATTATATGCTTTTCCGTTAGTATTTCCAACATTTTCGCAGAATAATACTAAAAACCAGTAAAACCACCAAATAAACTTGAGAAATATACGATAATTTTCGTCATCCAGTTAAAGTATAGGAAGACACCCATAACAATCATAATATATCCTCCGACTTTCATGAAGGCCATACTATTTCTTTTAATCCAAGACATTTTCGTAATAAAGAATGACAGTACGAAAAACGGGATTGCAAATCCAAGTATGTAAGCAATCATATATATCATTGCTGATTCTGGATTTGTTGCTGCTAATCCAATTACAGACACTAGAATTGGTCCGGTACATGGCGTCCACCCTGCTGCAAAAGCTAATCCGATTAGTACTGATCCAAAATAGCCACTTGGACGATTTTTAAATGTAAATTTACGGTCTTGCATTAAAAATTTCGGCTTAAACACCCCGACAATAATTAAGCCGAACACGATGATAAATATACCACCTAACTGTCTGATTAAATCTTTATAGTCAGTAAAGATTCCTCCAATAAAACTTGTACCAAATCCAATTGCAATAAATATAATTGAAAATCCAAGTAAGAAAAACGCTGTATGTATCATACTTCTTTTGCGAAGCATTGCATTTTCTTCTTTCAATTCAGAAACCGACATACCTGTTATGTACGATAAAAATGCCGGATAAAGCGGTAAGCAACATGGGGAAATAAATGATAAGAACCCGGCGCCAAACGCTAAAAAAATACTAATATCTTGCATCATTCCACTCCTCTCCCTAAATATTGTAACAAAAACACATAAAAATACTATGAACAATTCGTGAAATCACTTTTACAACGTGGCAATAAGAAAAACCGCACTTCCTCACAGTTTCTAATAAAACGTTTTCATTTCCTTCTATTATATAGAAAAAAACCAAATGGATTATAAAACTCCTTTAATTGTTATTACCATAACAAAGGTAACATAGTTTCTCAAATAATTAGCACGTTACTAGTACGTCTATATACATATTGGTTTAAAAAATATTTTTTTCAAATGCTATCTCTATACAATGCAAAGTTTATTTTATAATACTTCTACTATTAAAAATTTCAAGATTATGCATAAATATCATACTTTTATTATTATTCTATAAAATGTCATACTTTTCTTTCATTTGACCCTTTATTTCTAATTTTGTATACTTCCCTCTAGTTATATATTTTCGATACGGAATAACTTCATATAGATGGGAGGAATTTTTCATGCTTCGTTATTCTCTTTTAGTTTTATTAGGAGCGTGTAGTTATGGAATTTTAGCTATTTTTGTTAAGCTTGCATATGCAGAAGGATTTTCACTTGGAGAGGTAATTGGCAGCCAATATTTGTTCGGTTGGATTATTTTGCTTGCTATTACACTTCTATTTTCTAGACATCGCGTTCCTTTAAAGCAAGCATTACTTTTATTCGTTGCAGGAACATCTGCAAGTTTTACCGGAATTTTTTATTATGCTTCATTAAAAACTGTACCAGCTTCTATTGCAATTATTCTTTTATTCCAATTCGTTTGGGTCGGAATTATCATTGAAGCAGTCGCAACAAAAACATTACCTTCAAGAGAAAAAGTTATTTCTGTTATTTTCTTACTTGTAGGGACATTTTTATCAAGTGGTTTACTTGAACAATCAGTAGGTGCTTTCGATACGACTGGGGTCATTTTAGGTTTATTATCTGCTGTTACATTCGCAACATACATTTTCGTAAGCGGAAAAGTTGCTGTTGAAGTACCTTCATTACCGCGCGGTGTTCTCTTAATGACTGGTGCTTTAACTTTAGTCATGATTGTATTCCCACCAACATTTATTTTTAATGGTGCCATTTCTCAAGGTCTTTGGAAATACGGTTTAGGATTAGGAACATTTAGTATCGTAATTCCATCTATTGCCTTTACAATCGGTATTCCAAAAATCGGTTCTGGCTTAGCAACTATTCTTGGTGCAGCGGAACTACCAGTTACAACAATTATGTCAGTATTCGTTTTAAAAGAGGCTGTACTATCTTCACAATGGTTCGGTGTATCACTTATTTTAATCGGGATTGCAATCCCGCAAATTGCATACGCAATGCGTGGACGTTATCGTAAACATCATACGCATAAAAAAGTCGCAGCATAAAGTGAAACTTTAATTAGTTGAATCAATCGGGCTTTTATGGGATAAACGAGAGAGGATTTTCATTTGAGAATCCTCTCTTTTATTGTTGTATACTTATGATAAATATTTTGCTGAAGAAAGAAGGCATACTACATGGTATCTATTTCAAATCAACTAAAAGAAAAACTTATTTCCATCCGTCGACATTTACATGAGTATCCAGAACTATCATATGAAGAGTTCGAAACAACAAAAGCAATAAAAAATTGGTTAGAAGAAAAAAACATTACTATCATTGATTCCAATTTAGAAACAGGAATTATCGCTGAAGTGTCTGGTAATAAAAACGGACCAATTGTAGCAGTTCGTGCTGATATTGATGCCCTTCCTATTCAAGAAGAAACACAATTGTCCTATGCATCTAAAGTACGAGGGAAAATGCATGCTTGTGGACACGATTTTCATACAGCTGCCATTTTAGGTACTGCTTTCTTATTAAAAGAAAGAGAATCTTCCCTAAATGGAACGGTTCGCTTCATATTCCAACCAGGTGAAGAAAGTAGTAATGGCGCTTGCAAAGTTATTGATGCTGGACATTTACGTAATGTGCAAGCGATTTTCGGCATGCATAATAAACCTGATTTACCAGTAGGTACAATTGGCATTAAAGATGGTCCACTGATGGCCGGAGTTGATCGATTTGAAATTGAAATTCACGGAGTTGGTACACACGCGGCTGTACCAGATGCTGGAGTAGATCCTATTGTCGCATCCTCTCAAATTGTGATGGCACTGCAAACAATTGTAAGCCGAAATATAAGTTCATCTCAAAATGCAGTTGTGAGTGTTACAAATATCCATGCAGGAAATACGTGGAACGTGATTCCTGAAAAAGCTACGTTAGAAGGAACGATTCGCACATTCCAAGCTGAAACACGTGAAAAGATTCCAGCACTCATGGAGCGTATTATTAAAGGTGTATCTGATGCATTAGGTGTAAAAACGAAATTCCGTTTTTATTCAGGTCCTCCTGCTGTTCACAACGATAAAGCTCTTACAGACTTATCTACTCAAGTTGCCACAAAGATGAATCTTAATATCATCTCGCCTAGTCCGTCAATGGCTGGAGAAGATTTCTCATTTTACCAACAGGAAATACCAGGTTCATTCGTCTTTATGGGAACGAGTGGTACACATGAATGGCATCATCCTGCTTTTACAATTAATGAAGAGGCACTGCCTATAAGTGCAGAATACTTTGCTTTACTAGCCGAAAGAGCACTTAAACAATTCTCATAAAAAAAGCCGTTCAAAGTGCATCTCAGCACCCTGAACGGCTTTTCTTATTAAGTTAAATCACGTTTTAAAAACACAGTATATGAAATACATAAAAATACGAACAAATAAAGTAACAACATACATGATGCAAACGGGAATGTTACTCCATCAATAAAACTTCCATTCTTTGAAATACTATATAAATCTGTGTTTGCTGGCAATAAATATTTCGCCCAGTTATATCTAGTGGCTGCTAATAGCGCAATATTGCCTGATAAAGCAAGGAATAGTGAAATACCAATTGCACCTCCACTAGATCTCGTTAACACAGAAATCATAAATGCAAACGATGCGTACACAACCGTTGGTAACCACGATAAAACATAATATTTACTTGCTTCTACAAAAATGTTTTGTTTTATTATATTTCCATCTTGGAAAATAAACTCACTCCATGCAGGCTGTTGGAATTTATAAATAACAAGTCCACATAAAGCGGAGAAGATCATATTAAATATAAATAATAAAGCTGCAAATATAACGATTGCTAAAAATTTTGCTGTTAAAATTTTAAAGCGACTCGCTGGTCGTATCGTTAAAAATTTATATGTTCCCCAGCTATATTCATTCGCAAAAATTGTACTTGCATACACGAGGATAAATGGGAGCAAAATTGGAAATACGATAAAACCTGTATCTCTCATGAAAGAAAGTGGAGAACTGCTTGCCGGTGCTGTATCCGTATCTAAATGCTTCATCTTAAGCTGGTATTCTTTTACAAGCTCATCCCCTGATTTTTCTGCTAAAATAGCTTCTTTTTTCATGCCAAGCTTTTTCTCAATTTCTACAGTTCGTTCTGTATAATCTACTTTCCATCCTTTTGTTTCCGGTTCAAAATACTTTACCGTAACCCATCCTAATCCGATTATTAATACTGCAATAACTGCAAATGGAATAATCGTTCGCTTCCGCTTAAATATTTTATACAGTTCGTTATATACTAAATTAAACAATATCTTTTCCCCCTGTTAATTCTAAAAATTGCTCTTCTAACGTTTTTCTTTCTTCATATACACGATACACTTGAATATTTTTCTCAAGCAATGTACGAATAACATTTGGGATTTCTTCATCTTTTACATTAATAAGTAATTCATTATCTTTTACTAAAACATCATGCCCTAATATTTCTGCTGCTTTATTCGCATCATCTACACGTATACGGATCGTCTCCATCTCTTCGCTTTGGCTATGCTGAATATTTTGCGTAGCCACATATTGCCCGTGCTGAATAATGATAACTCTGTCACACATTAATTCAACTTCTGAAAGTAAGTGACTTGATACAAGTACAGCTTTTCCTTGTTCATGTGCAATTTTTTTTATGTACATTCTCATTTCATGTATTCCACTAGGGTCTAATCCATTTGTCGGTTCATCTAGTATCAGCACATCTGGATCGTGAATAAGCGCCTGAGCGATTCCTAAACGTTGTCTCATGCCGAGTGAATATGCTTTTACTTTACGATCAATTACTTGTCCCATCCCTAACAATTTCACTACTTCATCGATACGTTCTTCGGTCACATTACCATTCATTCGTCCGAAATATGTTAAATTTTCATAGCCGCTTAAAAAAGGATAAAATTCAGGTGTCTCAATTACCGCTCCAATTTTCGCAGCGGTTTTTTCGAATTGCTGTTTCACAGATTGACCATCAATCCATACTTCACCTTCGGTCATACGGATCATACCAACCATCATTCTCATTAAAGTCGTTTTTCCAGCACCGTTTGGTCCGAGTAAACCGACAACCTCGCCTTTTTTCACTTCAAAACTAATATTTTGTACAAGTGTCTTTGATCCGATTCGCTTCGTTAACCGATCGACTTTTACAATTGATTGTTCATTTGTCATTCTATACAACCTTTCCTTCCCATTCTTTGTCAGGTCTTTTCACTGTAACATGATTATTTTTATGTGTAAAATAGAAAAAAGCATGATTTCTCATGCCCTTTCTTTAAACCGCAACGAATTTTCATCTTTTAAACTTCGAACAAATCGATAACATTGCATCATCGATATTAAAACGACAGTCATCATAATTATACTAATAATTACAACTGCATATATTGTAATTGGCGCACTATTTATTCCTTGTATCCCTGCGACTTTCATAAAGATAACCGTGAATAATTTCAAAAATAGCATCCCATTAATTAATCCAAAAACAAATGCTGCTCCATAAATGAATAATTGCTCCTGACATAATACACATAGTACCTCTTTTCTTTTCATATTTTCTGCTACATAAGATATAAACTCCTCCCTCCTCACATGCAAAAGGGAGTACATCATTTTATATGTAGTAAAAATACATATGAAAATTAGTACAATAAAAAGTGTGTAAAAATACATTTGAAATACAAATGCATCCCCTACTTTCAAAATAGCTCCTTCATTAAATTGTAACGATATCATAAAAAACAAAATCATAGTACTCATAGCAATCCACATAAATTGCTTCATCCTTTTGGTAGCAAATGTTCTAATATTTTTTCTCGCTAACCGACATAAAGACATAAAATTCTTCCCCTACCTTATTACATACGCATTCTATACTACTAGTGTATAAAAATATGACATTTTAAACATCGCACTACAATCGGAATTTCTTCTAAGTCTTTAGTCCTAGAAAACGAAATAATAAAAATCACATTTAGAATATAATTGTAAAAAGGAGGAGATTGCATGCGTATAAAATTACTATTAATCTTGTCTTTATTATTATTCACAAGTTGTAGCCAACTAAAAAACAATGAAGTTGCCATTGTTGAGCCATACAAATTAACAACAGAGCAGGCTTCTATTTTACAAATGACTCCTTTTCAAGAAGGAAATAGCATATTTTATAACGTTACGCTAAAAAATGAGAAAGATGAAATAAATGCTACGATTGATTATTATAACAATGGTAAAAAAACAAAAGAAATTGCTAATATAGCTACATCACATTTTTCAAAAAAGAAAGTAAAGCTTTCTTTTTTACCACCACATTTCCAATTCGATAAAGATATACAAGAAAAAAGGCAGTGGTATATGAATATTGATGGTGGTTCAACGCTTGTTCATGAAGAAGCACCACCAAGCGTAAATAGCTCCGCAACTACTACAATCCCATCTATAAAAAATTTAAAATACAATCAAAAAACAACTTTAGCTGCTGTAATCCAAACAAGTAAAGAAACTGTAAGCGTTCCTACCATTGATGAAGAAACAGGTATTGATCTACTCTTAAAAGAAAATGAACACGTTTATCTATTTAGTATCGAGCTAAAAAAAGAACAATAAAGCGGAAATGCAACTTAAGTTGCATTTCCGCTTTATTGTTTAATAAGGTGTACTTTTATGGATTTGAATTAAATCCATTTTCTGCTACTACTATTATTCATCTTCTACTTCTATTCTTTTCTTCTCTCTTGCAATTTTTAAAAACTCTAGCAACTCTGGATTACTATTCATTTTTTTATAAGCCACTGACATTTCTGCAACAAAATTAGAATCATATAACTCTTTATATACAACTTCTGTTTTATATAACTTATTTGCCGACACGGGTATTACTGTAATTCCAATCCCTGCTGCTACAAGCCCCATAACTGTTTGATACTCTGTTGCTTCTTGTACAATACGCGGACTAAATCCAACTTCTCTGCAAAGAGATAAAATTGTATCATACAAAGCTGGCCATACTGGTCTCGTAATAAATACAAACGGCTCATCTCGTAAATCTTCTATATGTATTTCATCTTTCTCTGCAAGTGGATGTGCCTTTGGTAAACATAAGGTGCAAGATAACCTTTGAATTGGCTCTAATTCTAATAATTGCGTTGGAATTGGTGGACGTAAAAAGCCAATATCGATACGGTTATCATGAAGTGCATGAACTTGATCTGGTGTTGACAATTCATGTAATGCAACAGACACTCTCGGAAATTTCTTTCTATATTCCCTAACAATTGATGGTAAAATATCATATATCGCCGCACCTACAAAACCAATTGAAAGTGATCCTACTTCTCCCCTTTGCGCACTTTGTGCAACTTCTACTGCTTTTTCAATTTGTTCAAACGCCTTTTTTACTTCTTTTAAAAACATTTCTCCTGCTTCTGTTAGTTCAACCTTTCTTTTCGTTCTTGAAAATAATGTAACTCCCATTTCTTTTTCTAATTGCTGTATTTGTTGACTAAGTGGTGGTTGTGTCATTTGTAAACGAGCAGCCGCCCGTCCAAAGTGTAACTCTTCTGCCACAACAACAAAATATTGCAAATGCCGTAATTCCATTTTTGGACACCCTTTTCACTTTCGATTAATATGTCTTATATATTAATAACATATAATTTATATATTAGACAAATATTTTGAATGAACGTATAGTAGAAATTGTTAATTCTTTTTTACAATTTTTATGTAACAAAAGAAAGAGGTGGTTACTGTATGAAATGGTGGAAGTTAAGCGGACAAATTTTATTACTATTTTGTTTCGCTTGGACAGGTGAATGGATTGCAAAACAGGCACACCTCCCAGTTCCAGGAAGTATAATCGGTATTTTCTTATTATTAATTTCATTAAAATTTAACCTAGTTAAAAAAGAATGGATACAGGACGGAGCAGATTTTTTATTAAAAGAACTTATTTTATTTTTCATCCCTTCTGCAGTCGCTGTCATACGTTACAGAGATACACTAACACAATATGGAATCGATCTCATTTTAATTATTATGATTAGCACTCTTTGCGTTACCTTAGTTACAGGACTTTTAACAGAATTGCTACTAAAGCGGAAAGGATCAACGCAATGATCGGATTTCTTTGTTTACTATTAACACTATTCACATATTGGCTATCAAAAAAAATGTATCAACGCTGGAATTGGAGTCTACTTTCTCCTCTTCTCGTCTGTCCCATTATTTTAATTGCTTTATTGCTCGGATTAGATACACCTTATGAAACATATGAATCTGGTGGTCATTGGTTAACTGAATTATTAAAACCCGCAACAGTTGCTTTTGCATGGCCAATCTATAAATACTTTGATTTATTAAAGAAACATGGAATGGCTATCTTACTTAATGTCATTGTCGGTTCGTTTTTATCAGTCATTACTTCAGCACTACTAGCAAATTATTTTCAAATTGATTCATCACTAGAACATAGTTTAGCGCCACATATCGTAACAACACCAATCGCAATGGCTATTTCAGAAATGATTGGTGGTATGTCACAATTAACTGCTGTATTTGTCGTTTTAACTGCCTTAACAGGAGCATTGCTCGGTCCTTCTCTCATACGTATTTGCCGTATTAAAACAGCAATCGCAAAAGGTATTATGTTAGGAACGAGCGCAAATGGAACCGGTACATCAAAAGCATTCGAAATCGGTCCTGTGGAAGGAACAATCGCAAGTTTATCCATGCTTTTAACAGCAGGCGCTAGTTTAGTTATCGTTCCGCTTTTCTTGTCTTGGATACATTAAAGAAGCAAGTATTTACATACTTGCTTCTTTATCTATATATCGGCACAGCAATTCATAATCCTCTGGAAAAGCTAAACACAATTGTTCAACTTCATGTATCCCTTTCCAAGCAATTTCATGTATTAACTCATCAGGATCTTGGATTTTCATATTACCGCCTATTTGTTTAACAAAATAATAATGGACATACACTGGAACACCGTATGTAATACCCTCTTTTTCATATATTTTATTTACAACTTCCACATTGTAACCTGTTTCTTCCCAAACTTCCCTGATACAACATTCTTCTAGTGTCTCTCCCTTTTCAAGTCCTCCACTTGGGACAGACCACCTTTTTTCTTCTCCCTCTTTGCCCTGCAGTACCATTAAAACTTCCTTTCTTTCATTTACACATACCGCTGCACTACCTATCCATCTCTCCATAAACATCCCTCCCCTACTAAAATTCGCCCTCTTTTTTATTTTCCCCTTGAAAAAAAGAGGAAAAAAATAAAACAATGACGAAAGATTACATCAACTTCATAGGCAATCCCTTCTTAGAAATTAAAACTGGAAGGATGAAAATATGATTTCTAATTATGTTGTGGAATGTGTCTTTTGTGAAGAAAATCGAAAGCCTCGCCAAGCTATTGTCACAGTTCCCGCGACTACTCAGCTACTAGCCCTTGAAAAAGTGCGCGCGGAATGCAAACGTCGCTTCGGAAAAACTGTATTATTGCAAACAGAAATTAAAGAAGAAATAATTTTTGAACAAAAAGAAAGCTGACCATAAATTGGTCAGCTTTCATATCCGATCATATTTTCACATGAAGATTAGGGGCATCCTCTTTAAGGATCGGGATTTTCCCATTATGTACGTTCCATAATGGTCATCGAACAATATATTTCTATACAATTAACTATTGAATAGAATAGGGCAAAACTTGTTCGCATTTTTAGAAAAGGGATAGGGATATAATTCAAGTAGTACTTCGAATACTCGAACTTTACACTCATAATATTAAAACAAATCCTTTTATATGGGAAATATGAATTACCTACATAATTCATTCGTAAAATATATTAATAGTTTGCTATATTAATTTTATCCTGCTATTTGTAAGCAGTAACCCCCTACTTATTATAATTTCACTTTATTCCATCAATAGCATACATCCAGCTAAAACCGGTGTCATAATCATCGAAAACCTCAAAAGCATTCGCGGTGCATAATTTGTAAACTTCGCGCCAATGTATGCCCCTAACATGGTCCCAATTAATACTTGCAATAACAATATATAATCTAAATATCCTTCCGAACTATATCCTAGCCCGCCTCCAATTGCAATCGGTAATATAACAAGCATTGTTGTCCCTACAGATTGCTGAATCGTTAGTCCAAATAGAACCATTAATCCAAGCTGAATAAACGGTGCAGAACCAATCCCAAATGAACCAGCCATCATTCCAGTAACTAATCCAAGGCATATACATTTCAACAAGTAGTTCATGGAAAACTCTTTATGCTTATATAAAGATGACTGTTCTTTGTTTTGGAACATAATTAATTTAATAAACATAAAAATTGCCGATAAAAATAACATCCCAGCTGTAAACCAATGAAGAAGATGTGCTGGTATAAGTGAACCAAATTTAGAACCAATATAAGAGCCAATTGCGCCAAATCCCCCAACAATCCCGCCTATAATAAATGCAACATTGCCTTCACGGTAATGACTGACAACACCTGATAATGTCGTAAATGCCATTGCAGTTAAAGATGTTGCAAGAGCAACATGAATAGGAATATGAAATACTAAAGTGAGTATCGCGATAATAAACCCAGCTCCTCCAGCTCCAACAAATCCTAATAAAATACCCATTACTAACATTGTTATAATAATTGCCACAGACTTTCCCTCCAGTAACACAATTATCCATCATATTTATCCTTACATACAAATAAAAAGCATCCTAGACGGATGCTTTTTATTTCAAAAATATGTACTTAATCTTGATTAATCAAAATAACCGCTGGACCAGCTACTACTACTCCAGCTACTTCTATTTTTTCAAATTCCTTTACTGTAATAGATATAACTCCTTCTCTTTCCATCAATTCTTTACTCAGGACATCAGTCGGGATTGCTTTCACCGTCTTACCTCCTTTTCATTTATACAATATGATAAATTGAAACTTTCATCATTGGGTTTTTGTCCGTACTTATTGATTATTAACGCTCACCAATCGGGCGAATAATCACCCAATGCATCTATATATATGCATCACCTCCGCTTTCATTCCTTATTCCACTCAAAAACCTTCTCCCCCTTCCGTGACATATTGAAAAATAAAAAAGAAGCTATAACATATAGCTTCCCTCTACGTTTCTTTAATCTTTATGCACCGTATATTCCATGACTTTACCATCTCTATCAAATTGTAAAATAAGCTGTTCGCTATCTATTGGAATAAAGCCACGTTCAGTCCCAAGATAATACAAAGTGATAACTCCTTCTTCCCCACTTCTCGTTTCCGTTGGGGCTCCTAACAATTGTGTAATTTCTTCATTTGATTTCCCTATTAATTTATATTTTTGTAATAGATCATCTACCATATGTACCCGCTTATCTGCATGATTTAACCATCTATTTTGATTAAACTTTGATGTATATTCATTTACACTTAGTTGTACAGTGCACACTATTAATGGTATGAGTGCTACTATTAAAACCCCCAACATTTGCTTCTTTTCTTCATTACGATTTTTAGAAACATATAAAATAACCCTTTGAATCATAACTAATAAAACAAATGGTATGAATACTACAAAAATGCTCCTTACACTTAAGGGTATATGGACCCTATCAATGACGAATATAAATACAATGTACATTACTATATACAAACAAAAATAGACATATAAAATGCCACGTAGCATAGCGTTCAGAAAGATCTCCCCTTTTAACTCACAATATAATTCATCAGGCTAATCATTTCTCGAATTTGTTCTAATTCTTGCTCTGTATATACTACTTTCCCTGTTAAGATTTCATTTCTAAAGAACATTACAATTTGCTCCCGATCTTTTAATCTAGGTGTTTCCTCACTAGAAAGGTCTACTATTGCTTTTCCATTTTTATTATAAAAATATACAACTGGTTTTACCTTTTCTTTTATACTATTAGCCTGCATTTCATTCAAACAATTGTATAAAATTTGAGATAGTTTCTTCGCCTTATATACTGGATTCCCTTCATTTTTCACTTGTATAGTTGATGAATCTTTACCTACTATATATTCAAATGTTTCTTCTTTATCAACTTCTTGTTGATACTTACCCATTTCATCAATCATAAATGAATATATACCAGCATTTTCTTTCGTTAAACCATGAATTAATTTCTCGTTCCATTCTTTCGTCTCCAGTAGATAAATACCAGTTTTGCACAAGATAAGATGATGGATTCGATTATCGTTTATTTCACTATTATTTTTAATAAAAACATTCGGCATGACTTGAAATTCAGCATCTAATATGATGCCTTGCTCTATGAATCCTCGCTTCATATAATGTAATGTTTCGTACGTATTCATTTCAGCACCGTTTTTAGTATATTCTCGTAAATTTGCAATTAATTTTTGAAACATATGTATTTCGTTATTATGTTTATTTTGCATTTCACTACGTTCTTTACTATGCTGCACAGCTAATTGATTTTTCATCATACGCATATTTTCAATTTCTCTATTTGCACTTACTTGTAAATCATTGTATTTTTTCTGTTCCATATTTTTTAAATTATTTTGTTGTTCTTTATGCTCTATCACCGTAGCTGCAATTTCATTTTTATACGTTTCAATCGCTTGTTTCTTTTCAAATTCTACTTGCTGACTCTCTGATTCTAACTGTTTATTTTTATAAAACAGCACAAATACTACAGCTAATAATATTAAAACCGCACCTATTAGCACATAATTCATATTTTTACCCCTTTATTTCATTTTCGATTATTTTTTATAAATATATCTACTATAGTATACTATGGTTTCGATATAGACTTTGTAAAAGTTGTATATTTTTAATAAAAGGCACCTCTGACGGGGCACCTTTTATTTTCACTCTATTGTACACCATACTGAATATAACTCGGATCGTAGTATATCCATTGATTTGTCCCTAAGCAAAGCCATCCATCTTGCTTACTCCATACTCGATACGATTCACCATGATGTAACTGTCTTATAACATTTCCATTTAATGATGGAGCATCACGCAAATTTACATTATCACCAGTAATAGTCGCCACATAATGTTTATACTGAATATAACTCGGATCATTATATACCCACTGATTTGTCCCTAAACAAAGCCATCCATCTTGTTCTCCCCAAACTTCATATGTTTCGCCACGATTCAATTGGCGAATTACACTAGACTGCAAAGATGGTCCACTTCTCAAATTCACATTATCTCCATTAATTATAGCAACCCCGTACACTGGAGTTGCATTATTAGGCGGGGAAACATTACCTCCACCACTTGCTCCATTCCCTTTTAAAGCTTCTAATGAAACTGCAGCTGATACATCACAATTTCCTACGCCTGAAATTTGTCCAGAATCTGTGTACTGCCACGCTGTCCACGCTGTCCATCCACCCGCATCAGCAGGCGGTGTACTCGAGTATTTAGCAATCCAAAGCGGTATATCACTTAATCCGCTAATTCCGAACTCATTAATATACCAAACTCCTGTATATAACATTACATCTTTTCCAGTAGCCTGTTTCACATAATTTATGAAGCTTCTTGCCCAATTCGATATAGCGTTACCAGTTAAATTACTGTTGCTCGGATCTGTTGGTGATTCTAAATCCAGAACTGGCATTAAGTCTGTCTGGTTATTTTGTAATATACTCACAAAATATTTCGCCTCTGAAATTGCATCATTTTGTTCTGGGCGTGCAAAATGGTATGCACCAATTAATACATTCGCATTTCGTGCTGCTTGTACATTCTTAGTAAAAGTAGGATCAATGTAGTTTACACCTTCTGTCGCTTTTGCATACGCTGCTGGAATTCCAGATGCCTTCACTGCATTCCAATCAATATTCCCTTCCCAATGAGACACATCAATAAACGTAACATTTGAACCTGATCTGTTTTGCATATAAAATCTCCTATCAATTTTTTTACTTCGTATACATACAATATGTACAAGTTTCATAAGAGGACACAACATTTATGCTATAGAAACAAAGAGTAAACATATTTTGTATACAAAATAAAAAAGACCTTGTATTACAAGGCCTTTTGCAAACTCACTTTATTTTGTAGCAAGTACATATTATAATACAAACCTTGCTCACTTAGTAATTCTTGATGTGTTCCTCTTTCTACTATCTCTCCATCATGCATCACAAAAATTTGATCTGCATCTTGAATTGTAGATAACCTATGCGCAATGGCTATCGTCGTTCTACCTTTTCGCATTTGTTGCAACGCTGTTTGAATAGCCTCTTCTGTTTCTGTATCGATATTAGCTGTTGCTTCATCTAATACTAATACTTTCGGATTCGTTGCTATCGTTCTAGCAAAAGCAATTAATTGTCGTTGACCGCTTGAAAATGCTGCACCTCTTTCTACTACTTCTGTTTCATACTGTTTTGGTAACTTTTCAATAAACGTATTCGCTTGCACAAATCGAGCAGCTTCTTTTACTTCTTCATCCGTAATTTCTTCATTATACATACGAATATTTTGCTTTACATTTCCAGCAAATAAAAATGCATCTTGCAATACGAGTCCTATTTTCTTTCTAATTTCTCGTTCTTCAAATTTTTCTAAATCTACACCGTCTATTACAATATTTCCTGACTTAATATTATAAAATCGCATTAACAAATTCATAATCGTACTTTTTCCGCTACCAGTATGCCCAACAAAAGCAACCGTTTGCCCTTGTTTCACGTGAAATGATACATTTTTTAAAACGTCACGCTTTCCATCATATGAAAAAGTAACATTTTTAAATTCAATATCCCCATCCACAACTTGAGGATTCTCATTGCCTTTTTGAACCGGTGCTAAATCTTTCTCGTCCATTAAATGAAATACACGTGATGACGAAACAAGTGCCTGTTGGAAAAAGGACAATTTCATCATCATCTCATTTACAGGTTGGAAAAAACGATGTATATAGTTAACAAAAGCATATAAAACTCCTACTTCAACAGGGCTCTTTAAAGCATCAATCCCAAATAAACCTAGTACTAACGCAATAGCTACAATATGCACTAAATCCGTAGCCGGTCGTAAAAGTAATGCGTCTAACTTCAAAGTACGTCGCCCTGCACTATAATGTTTATTATTCACTTCTTCAAACTCTTTTCTCATACGTTTTTCTTGTCTGAACACTTGAACAATATTCATTCCTTGTATGGACTCGTTCAATTTTGCATTTAACACGCTTAATTGATTACGTACTTCTAAATAAAAAGCTGCACTTTTCCGGCGATATAATACCATAATCGCAAACATGATCGGAATTAATACGAGAGAAAATAGCGCTAATTTTACATCTAATAAAAACATCGCTATTAAAATACCTACTAAAAAGACTACATTTTTCACAAATGTTGATAATACACTAACATAAAAATCTTTAATCGCTTCCGTATCATTCGTTATACGAGATACGAGCGTACCAATTGGCGTACGATCAAAGAAACTTAATGACAGCTTTTGAACATGTTCATATACTTCGACTCGCATATCTTGAACAATCTTAAAAGCAATGTTCTGAAAGTACAATAGATTTAAATACGTAAATAATACTTTTAATAAATGAGCAACTATGTAAATTACAAATAAAGTAACGAGCGCTGATCGTTCAAAATCCCGCGGTACTAGGTGTTCATCGAGGAATTGTTTAATTAAAAAAGGCCCCATCATTTCCGTTACTGTCGCACCAACTAAAAAGATAAATGCTAAAGATAGCAACCCTTTATATGGCTTCATATAAGAAAGCAATCTACTTAAATCACTTCGCTTCTTCTCTACCATCATACGCCTCCTTTCTCGACTAAAGCTTCTAATTGCTGGCTTTCATACATTTCCTTATACCAGCCGTTTTCCTTCATTAATTCCTCATGTGTACCTCTTTGTACAATTCTACCTTCATCAACAACAAGAATAAGATTGGCATGCTGAATTGCACTTAATCGGTGTGCAGTAATAATCGTCGTTTTCCCTGCTCTTTCCCTCTTTAAGGCACTTAAAATCGTCTCTTCTGTTTTTGCATCTACTGCTGATAAACAATCATCCAAAATTAATATTTCAGCATTTGTTAATAAAGCACGAGCAATAGAGATTCGCTGTTTTTGACCACCAGATAACGAAACACCTCTTTCCCCTACTACTGTTTCATATCCTTCTGAAAATTGGAGGATGTCATTATGAATACAAGCAATCTCTGCAGCTTGGGTAATTTCATTATATGTAGCATCCGCCTTTCCAAAGGCAATATTCTCACCAATACTTGCTGAAAATAAAAAATGATCTTGCGGCACGTATGAAATGGCAGAACGGACACCATGAAGTGTTATATCTCGAATATCTCGCTCCCCAATTTTTAATTCACCATTAAAATGATCATACTCACGGATTAAACATTTTAATAAAGTCGTTTTCCCTGCGCCTGTACGTCCTACAACTCCTAGCGTTTCACCCTTCTTCAAATCAAAGTGAATATCGTTTAAATGTAACAATTCATTTTTCTTATACGAAAATGAATCAACGGCAAACGAAACATTACCGCTCGCTATTGTATGTACAGCATTTTCGCTATTTACTACATCTGATTTTTGTGAAAGAATTTTTTCTACACGGTCATATGAAGCACGCCCACGCTCCATAATATTGAATAACCATCCAAACGCTAACATTGGCCAAACAAGGGTACCTAAATATGTCGTAAATGTAACGAGATCACCTACTGTTAATTCACCTCTTACAACTAATACCGATCCATAACATACTGCGATTAAAAAAGAAAATCCAACGATAAGAGAGATTGTCGGATCAAATAACGAATCAATACGTGCAACTAACACATTTTTATGTACAACATCTTCTGATTTTCTTCGAAACGCCTGCAAATCTTCTTTCTCTTGTCCAAGCGAGCGAATCACTTTCATTCCACTCATACTCTCTTGCACTTTATCATTGATTTCCGAAAACGATTGCTGTGCTTTATGAAACCTTTTATGTAATAAAGTTCCATAATAATTTGTCGAAATAGCTACAATCGGCATTGGAATTAAACTTAATAATGTTAACTTCCAACTAATTGTAAAACCCATCGCTACGAGTACACATCCTCCGACAGCTAATGAGTCAACAAGCGTCAAAACACCTGCTCCAGCAGTTTGCTGGATCGCTTGAATATCATTGGTCGCATGTGCCATTAAATCACCTGTTCGATTTGACTGATAGAAAGATGGACTCATCTTTGTAAAATGTTCATATAAATTTTTTCGTAATTGGCGAGCTAATTTTAATGAAGACCCGAAAATCATAATACGCCATATGTAACGTAATATGTACATCGTAATACCTACAATTACTAATAGTACAACCCATTTTAGTAACTTATCGGTCGTCAATGTTCCATCATTAATTTCATCTACAACGATTCCAATTACTTTTGGTGCTACAAGTTCTAAAAGTGCAACGCCAAACAATAAAATAATTCCAGTTATGTACGCTCGTTTTTCTTGTTTAAAAAACCACGCTAAATTCATAAACACTTTCATTTTTTTCCTCCTCCCTTAAAATGAGCGATGTTTTCAGTTTACCAAAAATACAGAATTTTTAAAAGTTTTAAAAACTATAACTAACAAAAAGAAAGACACTCTTAGCGAGTGTCTTTTAGCGCTTATTTCATTTGTTGCTTGTTCATTGCGCTCATCATTTGATTGATTTTCTTTTGGGAAGGTTTTTGTCCCATTTGCATCATCATCATTTTTAACATTTGTTCGTTAATTGGTGGATTTTTTTGTAAGTAATTCATCATATATTTGCGGGCAATGAAAAATCCTAACGCCACGCCTGCTACTAGTGCTACTACGCCCACTAGAATACCTAACCAAATTGGCATATATTTTCCTCCTTCATGTTGTCTACCTTACAGTGTACTAAAACCTTTTCAATAAGACAAGATACAATTCGACATTTTTTACACATATGTTCGTACTTGTTTTAGAGGATTCAGCCATCCGTACTTTGTATTTTCATAATCCATAGCTAAAAATGTTAATTCACACTTTCTTAACACCTCAAAGAATGTCGTTTCCATAGAGACATTTCCAGAGGTATTCATACGAATATAGTGCGGTTTCACCATTATTTCGCCGTACTCCGCTCCCGTATAAAGTGTATGTGTATGATGTGTTCTATCATATTTACCAAGAACGCGCAAAGCTTGTTCTAATTTATGATGAATTTTCATTACTTGCAATGGCATCGTTATATACATCATTTGCTTATATAACACTTTTTTCTCCGAAAGGGACCCAGATTCTGAAAATCGAGCAAATAAATCAAAAAACAAATATTCACGACCAAAATAAGCTTTCGCAATATCCTCTTGAATTAAATACAATTCATACGTTTTCATTTTTCCACTCCCAATCTGGACAACCTTTTCTCTTCATTATATATAAGAAAATTTGCAATGATTGTCTGACTGCGGAGAGATAAAAAACTTTTTCTGTCGAAAAAACTCATTTACATAGAAAAACCTCTCCATGCCGGAGAGATTTTTCTGAAATCATTAAAGCATTTCTTTTACTTTACGAACAACGTTCTCTACAGTAAATCCATACTCTTCCATAATCTTCTCACCAGGAGCAGAAGCACCGAATGTATCGATACCTAACACATCTCCTTCAAGACCTACGTAACGGTGCCATCCGAATGTAGCACCCATTTCGATTGCGAAACGTTTTGTTACTGCTTTTGGTAATACAGATTCTTTGTACTCTGCAGTTTGAGCTTCGAAGCGATCCATAGATGGCATGCTGACAACAGCTGCGTCAACGCCGTCTACTGCTAATGCTTTTTGAGCTTCAACAGCTAGGCTTACTTCAGATCCAGTTGCAAGTAAGATTACATCAGCCGTTTCTTTCTTGCTTGCAGAAACTACATATGCACCTTTTGCTACTTTTTCATACGTATCATCTTTTGCACCTTCTAATGTTGGAAGGTCTTGACGAGTTAATACTAAAGCAGTTGGTTTGTTTGTAGATTCTAAAGCTAGTCTCCAAGCTGCAACAGATTCGTTACCATCAGCAGGACGGATAACAGAAACGTTTGGCATTGCACGAAGCGCTGCTAATTGCTCGATTGGTTCATGCGTTGGACCATCTTCACCAACAGCGATACTGTCATGTGTGAATACATACGTTACTGGCAATTGCATTAATGCTGCAAGGCGAATTGCTGGGCGTAAGTAATCAGAGAATACGAAGAACGTACCACCGTAAGTTTTTAAACCGCCATGTAGTGCAATACCGTTCATTGCTGCACCCATTGCGAACTCACGTACACCGTACCAAATGTTTTTACCGCTGTAATCATCTCTTGTAAAGTCTTTTTCATTATTCATGTATGTTTTGTTAGAACCAGCAAGGTCAGCAGATCCACCGAAGAATGATGGCACAGACTCTGCAATTGCATTAATTACAGCACCAGAAGAATTACGAGTTGCTGCTTTTGATCCTAATTCATAAGTTGGTAGGTTTTGCTCCCAACCTTCCGGAAGTTGACCGTTCATTGCTGCTTGGAATTCGTTTGCTAATTCTGGGTATGCTTGTGCATATTCACCTAGCATCGTGTTCCACTCTGCTTGCGCAGTTTCACCAACATCTTGTACTGTTTTACGGAAGTTGTCATATACCTCTTCTGCTACGTGGAAGTCTTGCTCAGCAGTCCAAGCATATGCTTCTTTCGTTAATTTTGTTTCTTCTACACCAAGTGGAGAACCATGTGAAGCTGATTTTCCTGATTTGTTTGGAGAACCGAAACCAATTGTCGTTCTTACTTCAATTAGCGTTGGGCGTTTTTCGTCAGCTTTCGCTTCTTCAATTGCTTTCGCGATTGCTTCAATATCGTTTCCATCCTCAACACGGATTACTTGCCATCCGTATGCTTTGTAACGATCTTCTACACTTTCAGAGAATGAACGATTTAAATCGCCATCTAATGAAATATCGTTTGAATCATAAAGCACAACAAGACGACCTAATTGTAAATGAGCAGCTAATGAAGATGCTTCAGCAGAAACGCCCTCCATTAAATCTCCATCACCACAAATAGCGTATGTATAATGATCTACTACATTATACGCATCACGGTTATATTTAGCAGCTAAATGTCTTTCAGCCATTGCCATACCTACAGCAGTTGCAATACCTTGTCCAAGTGGACCAGTCGTTGCATCTACACCAGCTGTATGACCGTACTCAGGATGTCCTGGAGTTTTGCTTCCCCATTGACGGAAGTTCTTTAAGTCATCCATTGTTACATCATAACCAGATAGGTGAAGTAGGCTGTATAATAACATTGAACCATGACCTGCAGATAATACGAAACGATCACGGTTAAACCACGTTGGGTTATTTGGATTGTGTTTCATAAATTGAGTCCATAATGTATAAGCCATTGGTGCTGCACCCATTGGCATTCCTGGGTGACCAGAGTTTGCTTTTTCAATCGCATCGATGGATAATGTGCGAATCGTGTTGATAGAAAGTTGTTCGATTGAATGTGACATGCTATTCTTCCCTTCGCTTATATTAGTAAACGTTTTATACATTTATATGATAGCTTCCCACGCAAGATTATACAACATGTATCGACAAATATGTTGATATTTTTTTGATTTTTTATAAAAAAATCAATGTTTCCGGGAATGTATGGGCATTCAATATGACATACTTTTTCATTATTTTTATTTTAAAAAGAAAGTGAATTATCTGTATATTTATACAAATTTCTTCTATACTTACTTTTTTAAATACGTTTTTAAAAACATAAAAAAGCATCTAACTTCGATGCTTTTCAAATAAGTTAAACAATCCGTTTCCGAATCGAACTTGAAATCCAATCAATTATAATTACCATTAAAATGATACCTAATAAAATAATCCCAACACGAGACCAATTCCGTGAACTCAGCGCAAAAATTAAAGGTGTACCAATCCCTCCTGCTCCAATAACCCCTAAAATCGCAGCGGATCGTACATTAATTTCAAATCTGTATAACGTATACGATAGAAAATCCGGTAACACTTGTGGTAACACTGCATACCAAAGTATTTGAAAACGGTTTGCTCCTGTTGCTAGTAACGCTTCCGTCGGTCCTTTATCTATGTTTTCAATTCCTTCTGAATATAGTTTCCCTAACATTCCAATAGAATGTAATCCTAAGGCTAATACTCCTGCAAAAGAGCCTGGACCAACAGCTTTTATAAATAAAAGAGCCATAACTAATTCAGGAAACGTACGAACAAAACTAAGTACAAATTTCCCAGATCCTGAAGTTAATTTTCCACTCCTCATATTCGTTGCCGCCCAAAAGGCAAACGGAACAGATAAAAATGCAGAAATAAATGTACCTAATATCGCAATTGCCAACGTATCAATTAA
The DNA here is from genome assembly GCF_038005805.1 of Bacillus sp. FSL R9-9497. Lineage (NCBI taxonomy): Bacteria > Bacillati > Bacillota > Bacilli > Caryophanales > Bacillaceae > Bacillus > Bacillus sp. FSL R9-9497. The sequence goes on from NZ_JBBOTY010000001.1 coordinate 3,596,909, forward strand.
TCCATGTAATAAATCTTCACCATCTGGCAAAGATACATACGACCAGTCTGGATTCAATATCCCTGTCATAATTGCTTTCGTGATTTCACCTGCTGTGTCCTTTATCCCCTCTAATGGCACTCCTGAAAAGGCCCATGCATATACAACTGTAAGTGCTATTAAAATAATCCAGCGATATATACTCGGTTTCTTCGGTTTTTGCACAATCATCGTCGTTCTATTCATTATAGTTTCTCCCGCAACAATGTACTAATGTAGTCAATTAACAAAACAACAATAAGGGTATAAATAATTATAGAAGCAGTTTGTTTATATTGTAAAAATCCAAGTGTACGATCATAATATAATCCAATACCACCTGCTCCTACTAAACCTAGGACAGCCGCTGCACGTACATTCACCTCAAATGTATATAGTACATAGGAAACAAAGTGTGCTTTTACTTGTGGAATGACTCCATAAACAATCCATTGCACCTTATTAGCCCCTACAGCTGTCATCGCTTCTAGTGGGCCCGGGTCAATTGATTCAATTGATTCATACAACAATTTCGCCACGAGCCCAATTGAGAAAAAAGTAAGAGCTAAAATACCCGGAAGTGGTCCTATTCCAAAAATAGCTACGAAAATTGCCGCTAATAATAAATCTGGTATCGTTCGAATAAAATTTAAAATCAATCAAGCTGGACTGTATAAAAATGTACTAGTAAACACATTACTTGCCGCAAACAGTGCAAGTGGAATAGCTAAAATCGCTCCTAAAGTCGTCCCAATAATCGCCATACGTATTGTATCTAACATTGCTGTTGTAATAACTTGAAAATAACTCCAATCTGGCGGCACCATTTCTTTTAACAAATCCATCATATTAGGAAAACCAACTACTAGCTTTGAAAATGATGCGTCGACCTGTATACTACTTCCCCACAACAGTAAAATGACTAGAATAAACGTTAACATATGTTTTAACTTACTCGGCGGCTTCGGTATCGATTTCGAATATATCGTTACGTCACTCATTTAACTGCCACCTCTAACAATTCATTTTTCTGTGCTACATCTCCATAAATTTCAGCAAATTTTTCATCTGTCGCCTCTTCTACTGAACCATCAAAAACAATTTCTCCTGCATGTAATCCAATAATACGTGTCGCATATTGCCTAGCTAAATCAATAGAATGCAAATTCACAATTGTTGTAATTCCAAAATCTTCATTGATTTTTTTCAAATCATTTAATACTTGCTTTGTCGTAAGTGGATCTAACGATGCAACAGGCTCATCTGCCAATATGATTTTTGCTTCTTGTGCCAATGCTCTAGCTATTGATACACGTTGCTGTTGTCCTCCTGATAATTCATCAGCACGTGCATATGCTTTTTCTAAAATATTCACTCTTTTTAACGCTTGAAATGCGAGCTCCACATCTTCTTTCGGAAACAAACCTAACGTTGTACGTAATGTGGAATGATATCCAATACGACCAGCTAATACATTTTTTAATACTGTTGATCGCTTTACAAGATTAAAACTTTGGAAGATCATACCGATATCCCGGCGCATACGCCTTAATTCTTTTCCTTTCGCAGCAGTAATAGACTCACCTTCAATAATGATTTCTCCTTCGGTAATCTCATGAAGACGATTTACGGATCTGAGAAGTGTAGATTTTCCAGCTCCAGACAGCCCTACCATTACAACAAACTCACCTTTTTGAATTTTCAAGTTTATATTATTCAATCCTTTTGTACCATTTGGATACACTTTGGAGACATTTCGAAACTCTATCACACATCTTACCTACCTTCTATGTATTCAAAACGGCAAACTAACTGAAAACATCCCCTTTCAGCTAGCTGCCATTTTCATATGTATTATTGCGTTTTTACTTTCTTCCCATATTCACGAACGATATCAAATTTACTATCATCAGATTTAACATATCCTTCATGTGAATATACTTCTTTAATGATTTTGTGACCTTCCTCATTCTTTCCAATTTCAATGAAAGCATCTTGTAATTTCTTGCTCCACTCTGCATCTAAATCAGATCGTACAGAAATTGTATCGTTCGGAATTTTCTCAGTAAATTTCACTATTTTCGTTTGATCAAATATATTCGGATAATCTTTTTTTACAATATTACGAGCATCTTGGAATACAACAGCTGCATCTACGTCACCATTTAAAAGAGCAATAAGCGACTGATCGTGACCTTTTAATGTAACAGGTTTCACATCTTTTAACGGATCAATTCCCTCTTTTAATAGAACAGCTGCAGGCCATACATACCCTGCTGATGATGTTACATCTTGATAACCAATCTTTTTACCTTTTAAATCTTTTACACTATTTATATTAGAGTCTTTTTTAACAACAAACTCAGATTTATAATAATCTACTAAATCTTTTGTAGGAGCTCCTGTTTCATCATCTACTCCAAAACGTTGTGCTTGTAAAATTACATTTGCAGCCTTCTTTTCATGTGCTAATACGTACGCTGTTGGCGGTAAAAATCCTACATCTACTTGTTTAGATGCCATCGCTTCTACAATTGTATTGTAGTTCGTTGAAATACTAACTTTTACTGGAATATTTAACTTATCACTTAATAGCTTCTCAAGCGGTTTTGCCTTCGCCTCTAACGTATCCGCATTTTGAGAAGGAACAAATTGAACATTTAAAGTCTTCGGTACATACCCTTTTTTCGTATCTTCATTTTTACTTGCACTTGACTCTTTCGTCCCGCAGCCACTTAATAATCCCGCTGCTAGTACAACTGTTGTGCTCATTGCAAAAACTTTTTTCAACATATTAATGCCTCCATTTTTCATTGTTATAAAATAACCTTTCATAAACATGAAGAAATATATCACATATTTTTACAAATAATTGATTATTTACAGAATCTTTACACATTCTATACACTCACATTAAAATTCTCTTCACATATTTGATATGATGAATTGGAAGATAACAATAGAAAAGGTGAGTCATATTGGAACAAAATCAAACTGTAACTTTAAACATCTTATTAACAAGCGATATACATGGCACTGTTTATCCTATTCACTACCAAGATAACTCCCCAGCAGAACTTGGTTTAGCTAAAATTTCTACTCTTATAAAAAAAGAACGTTCCCAAAATAGAAACGTTCTTTTAATTGATAATGGCGACTTTATTCAAGGAACACCATTTACTTATCATTATGTTACATACGAAAAAAACAAAAAAAACCCAATGTCCTTATTAGCGAATTACTTACAGTATGACGCTGCAATTATCGGCAATCATGAATTTAATTACGGGATGGATATATTAAATAATGCTGTGACTACTGCGAACTTCCCGTACCTATCAGCAAACATTTTAGATAAAAACAGTAAAAAACCTTATTTCGGAAAACCTTATATAATCAAACAGATTGAATCCAATATAAAAATTGCTATTTTAGGGGTAACAACACATTACATCCCAAATTGGGAACAGTCCCATCACATTAAAGATTTACTATTTGAAGATGCATTAAAGACTACAAAAGAATGGGTTTCTTATATTCGCGAACATGAGAAACCAGATTTACTAGTCGTAGCGTATCACGGGGGAGTTGAACGAGATTTACAAACCGGGGTACCGACTGAAGTGTTAACAGGAGAAAACCAAGGATATGCAATGTGCCATGAAATTGAAGGCATAGATATTTTATTAACAGGCCACCAACACCGGGAAATTGCTCACACAATGGCTAACGGTGTAACAATTTTACAGACCGGATGTAATGGAAACTCAGTTGGAAAAGTAAAAATAACATTCGAAAAAACAAAACATAAATGGGTGAAAAAAGAGAGGTCTTCTGAATTATTATCTGTACAAGGAGTTGAGGCTGACCAAGATGCACTTTCATTGGTAGCCGATTACGAAGAGAAAACACAAAAGTGGCTTGATCAACCTATTGGAATCATTCAGGGAGATATGCAAATTTCAGATGCTATGCAAACTCGTTTGCATGATCATCCTTTTATCGAATTCATAAATAAAATACAGATGGATATAGCTAATGTATCAATTTCTTGTACAAGTTTGTTCCATAATACATCTCCAGGTTTCCCGGAACATGTAACAATGCGTGACATCGTTTCTAATTATATTTATCCAAACACATTAAAAGTAATTAGAATAACTGGAGCAGATATAAAAAACGCTCTTGAACTCTCTGCTTCTTATTTCACATTAAAAACAGATGGATCCATCACCGTAAGTCCTACCTATATAGAACCAAAGCCACAACATTATAATTATGATATGTGGGAAGGGATTTCATACGTATTAAACATTTCAAAACCAATTGGTGAAAGAGTAGAATCTTTACAGCATAACAGTGCTCCTCTTAATATGAATGAAGAATATGACGTTGTAATGAATAATTATCGTGCAAGTGGCGGGGGAAATTTCTTTATGTTTCAAAATAAACCAGTAGTAAAAGATATACCCACAGATATGTCTGAACTTATCGCTAATTATATATTGGAACATAAAACGATAGAAGCAACAGTTAATAACAACTGGAAAGTTATTAAATAACGATTTTTACAAATAAAAAAGATGGGCTTCGCCCATCTTTTAATTTAATTTTGCATTATCTTGCTTTTTTAAAGCTTTTAATTTCGTCGGTGTAACATCTGTACCTTCTTCGTTAACAACTTTAATACCTTTAAGTTCGTTTAACATATTTTGACGAAATCCTTTTAAATATTGTTCACGTAGCGATTGACGCTCACGTTGCTCTTCTTCAGTTAAACCTTCAGCTTTTGCTTTTTTCGCTAAGAAGTTAATGCGTTCAACGAGTTCGTGATTAATCATCTCGAATCCCCCTTCTAATCAAAACTGATTATTATCATACAATAGTTACTCTTCTTTATCAAGCAATTGCTTCGTATACTCTACATATCTACGATGTACAGTCGCCTTTGAAACATCATGACCAAATCCACGTAATGTTGCTGCAATTTCTTCAAACGTGAGTTCACTTTTTCGTAAACGTACAATTTCCTCAATTGGCACTTCTTTTTTCTCTCTTCCTACACTTAAATGACGATTTTTTAAATTATTTTCTGGACGATAACCTTTTTCTACTGCACGTTGCATACCTCGTTTAATTTTCAAATTATGAATCTTTCTTTGATATTCTTCAACAATACCAATAATATCTAATACCATCGAATCAGAATCCGACAATTGTAATTCACCATTATGTGTATGCGTATATACTTTTATGCCTTCTTTATGTAAACAATGCATTAATGCGATCTTCGCATTTCCTCTACCAAGGCGCGTTTCATCTTGTATAAGTAACACATCGATTTGTTCGTCTCGAATTGTATCCAACACCTCTAATATACCGTCACGTTCAATTATATATCCACTAGCCTGCTCTTCAATCACCTTAGTAACATTCATTTGATAGCGCTCAGCTAAATGCAATAATTCATCTTTTTGACGTAATAATGATGTTTCTTGCGCTTCTTTCGTTGTACTCACACGTGCATAAATAATTGCATTCATTTTGAACCCCTCTTTCTCCCTATTATTTCCCTATAGTGTAACATAAATCCGCCATTTGTTCGAACTTATGTTTGTAGAATGTTTTTTCACATGTTATACTTATTAATAAGAAAAATGAAAGAAAACGAGGTGTTAGAAAACATGGAAAAGTTAACGAAACGCCAGCAAGACATTCTCGACTTTATTAAGCTAAAAGTACAAGAAAAAGGATATCCACCTTCCGTACGTGAAATTGGTCAAGCAGTCGGCCTCGCTTCTAGTTCTACAGTGCACGGACATTTATCACGATTAGAAGAAAAAGGATACATTCGACGCGATCCAACAAAACCACGTGCCATTGAAATTTTAGGTGAAGACCGAATGGATACGGAAACACAATCTGTTATTCAAGTTCCAATTGTCGGAAAAGTTACTGCTGGTTTACCAATTACAGCGGTTGAAAGCGTAGAGGAACATTTCCCACTTCCAGCTAGTATTGTCGCTGGAGCAGACCAAGTGTTCATGTTACGTATTTCTGGAGATAGTATGATTGAAGCTGGTATTTTCGATGGAGATCTAGTTGTTGTTCGCCAACAACAGTCTGCATATAATGGTGAAATTGTAGTCGCTTTAACAGAAGATAATGAAGCAACTGTTAAACGTTTCTATAAAGAAAAAGACCATTTCCGTTTACAACCAGAAAATTCTTCATTAGAACCTATCATTTTAAAACAAGTGTCAGTTATCGGGAAAGTAATTGGCGTATATCGTGACTTACATTAAAAAATAATAAAAAGAAGATAATTACCTTATTTATATACGGTAATTATCTTCTTTTTTGTATTTTGATAGATTTCCATGCATTCTATTTCTTATTAACGAGTTTTAATCGTCACATCTCCAGCAGCCGTTTTACCACTAATCTTTTTACTACCATTTCCAATTGTTACGTTTTTATTTTCTTCATTAAAAATTGTTACATCTCCGGCAGCACTTTGCCCAGTAATTACCGCATCTTGTGGTTTTTCCGATAAAGTAATATCTATATCTCCCGCAGTTAAACTTGCTTCTAGATTATACTTAGAATCATGATCTTGAATATTTATTTCCCCACTTGTTGTTTTTGCGGTCACTTTCCCTAATACCTTCTTAAAATTCACCTCACCAGCTTTTGTCGATCCCTCCACATTCTTAGCCGTTATTTGTTTCAACTCTACTTCTCCAGCAAGTGTTCTAACACTTACGCTATCACTTTTCACATCACTCATTTCGATTTGTCCAGCAGATGAATTTACTTTTACATCTTGGTAAGAGCGTTCGGGCACAAGGAGAGTCAATTTAGACGTTTGAAACCTAAAATCGTAAAAAGAAAAATCAAATGAAGCACCTTTTTCTCTTTCCCCAATAACTTTTAATGTGTCACCATCTTCTGCGATACGAATCTCTTGTTTACGTACATCTCCTGATTGCTTGATATAAAAAGAAGAGTCAGGAGATTTTTGGACAATAATATCCCCGGCATCTAACTTAACTTCTATATTTTTTAATGTTTCGTTTTTAATTACATTTTCTTTATCGCCTTTTTTAGCAGTTTGTACTGCTTTTTCATATGTTTGGGAAATTCCTATTACTCCAATAATGATACAAGCAATAGCGATTAAAAATAGTTTTTTCATCATTTACTCTCCTTTTATCATTTTGAAGTTCCATATTACATATCGTACACACAATCTCTTAAACCACTTTGTACTATAAAAAGCGATAATACATAACAATAAACCTACTCCAACAAACGTTATACTAACGAAAAGATCCAACCATATAAAAGTACCCATAAATACTTTTCCAATAACGAAAAATGGTGTTACTACACTAGCAATACCACCGATCCAAAAAGAAAATATAAAAGCAATAATTGCGACTAACGGTCCTAACACAATAATAAAATTAAACAAACTAAGTCCAATCGCTGCCATAACAGCTCTTGTCACATTTGAAGTCGATGGATTTTTTTTCATTTCATCGAAGCGATACATCGCAAGTAATTCTTTCGCTATTACTTTCGGAGAACCAAGGCCTTGTATTATTTCTGATTCAGTTTTCCCCTCTTCTAGTCCAAACTGAAAGTGCTCTTCATAATCCAATAAAATATCTTGCCTCTCTTCCTCTGGTAACTTTCTAAGATAACTTGATAATTCTTTAAGAAACCCTTCTTTACTCATCCCATTCCACCCCTTCAATAATTTCTTGTACCCCTTTCGCAAAATCACACCATTCTGTTACTAACAAATGAAATTGCGTCTCCCCTTGCTCTGTTAATTGATAATATTTACGAGGTGGCCCTTCCGTAGATTCCTTTAAATACGTTTGAAAATACCCTTCTTTCGTCAAACGACGTAATAAAGGGTATACTGACCCTTCCGATATTAAAAATTTATTAGAAATTTGCTGAACAAGTTCATAACCGTAACTATCTTTACGTTTTACAAGTGCTAATACACAAAGTTCAAGCACACCTTTTTTAAACTGAACGTTCAAGTGCCATCCTCCTTCCCTATCTCAGTACTGTTCAATACACGGTACCTAATTTATCCATAATATACCACTTAGTATTATTTATTGCAAGGTACTAAGCTATATTTATTCCCTAAATTTAGAAAGCGAACTAACAAATCCCTGAATAAGACTGTGTTATAACTAAGCATTCTTCAAGGTTTCATTTCATTTACATTAAATATTAGACTTCATTCACTCTTTCCTCTTGAAGAATCCACTACAACCTTATTCACTATAGCTAATGAGAAAAAGCCCCAATACTTATCGGTATTAGGGCTTTTTCTCATTATTATATATTAATTGAATCTCTATTTGAGAACCTACATACGCGACAAATAATTTAATATCATATTTTATTTCTCATCCCCGTTTCCCAATATTTTTTGCTTAACATCTGATAAATCCTTTGACAACGAACTAAATGCTTTTGCTTGTTCTTCAATGACCTGTTGATTTTTTTCAATAACTTTTTGATATTGTTCTTCGCGCTGTTCATTCTTTTTTTGCGTAGTAAACAGCATCCACACAAATAAAGCTGCGAATGCTCCTTGTTGAATCATTGAATTGAAGATTTGTTCTTCCATCGTTCTCATCTCCTTTTCAAAAATTAAAAAGAATCACACGAGTGACCCTACTCTAATATCCTTATCTCACATTAAAATGTTCTTCTTTTACCCATGTATTTTTTCCAATATCGATATAACCATCTTTTCTTGCAAAAATCCCATATGGATAAGATCCATCTACATTTCCTTTATAATTTCCATTTGGACCATCATATGTGTTAATACCATAACCTGCTGGATATTTTGAATAAGCATGGAACCACTCTACTTCAAAGTGTTCTTCTTTTGCCCATGCTTCCCAACCTAGGCACAACATATTTTCATTCCCACCATACCAAGCAGCATCTATAATTAAATATGGCGTTTTTGTATTAATGACATGACCTGTGAACCAGGCATCTTTTCCAGGGCCACTATATAAATTGATACCCGATCCTTCTGGGTATTTAGATGTTGCGATACCTAGCCCTTTTGGTTGTAGTGGTTTATTAGAAGGATCTGTTGTACCACCACCGTCTCCTTTTCCTAAGTAATCTAATGGATTCACAGCATTACTCTTATTAACGTTCCAAGACCCTTTATGCAATTCAAAATGTAGATGTTGACCAGTAACTTCTCCCGTGCTACCCATAACTCCAATAGTTTGTCCTTGCGTAACATAATCACCTTCTTTCACCGTTCGAGAACCGCTACGCATATGAGTATATACTGTTTCCCATGTAACCCCATCAATAGTGTGCACAATCATAATACATTCACCATAACTAGATGAAACATAAGAACGACTAACTCGTCCGCTAGCCGCTGCATAAATCGGATGATAACCCGATTCAGCCAGATCTATCCCATGATGATCTGGTCTACTCCCCCTAAAACCACTTGTTACTCTCGTTGTATCGGTTGGATAAATAAATTTTGCCATAATAATCTTCCTTCCTATTTATAAGTGATATAAAAAGGCACTTATAAAAGCACCCTTTCATAACATTTTTTCTTTATATTTAAATTTAATATTTATAATCGCAGAATAAGAAACCCTTTGTTATTACCTTACATTAAAATGTTCTTCTTTTACCCATGTATTTTGTCCAATATCGATATAGCCATCTTTTCTCGCAAAAACGCCATATGGATAAGATCCATCTACATTTCCTTTATAATTTCCATTTGGACCATCATATGTGTTAATACCATAACCTGCTGGATATTTTGAATAAGCATGGAACCACTCTACTTCAAAGTGTTCTTCTTTTGCCCATGCTTCCCAACCTAGGCACAACATATTTTCATTCCCACCATACCAAGCAGCATCTATAATTAAATATGGCATTTTTGTATTAATGACATGACCTGTGAACCAAGCATCTTTTCCAGGGCCACTATATAAATTGATACCCGATCCTTCTGGGTATTTAGACGTTGCAATTCCTAGTCCTTTTGGTTGTAACGGTTTATTGTCACCACCATCAGTTCCTCCGTTAAAATCAACATATTGCTTAACAATTTCAGAGTAGAAGAAATTCCCCCCATTTTTATATCGATAACCACCATTGTAGGCAACAGCGATAGGGTGACTATATTTCACCATAGCACCAGTTGTATTTCCGAGTGATGGAGCAACAACCGTTTTAGAATACAAATCTGCTACCGGTAATGAATGCTGTTTATTGTTAGAAGCTAACCAGCGAAGGTAAGCTCGTCCAAAATTATACGATTGAACAATGGCACTTAAATCTGTAATACCATTTTTCTTTGCATCATCAAAAGCTCCCTTTAAATGCTTTACTCCGTAATAAATTGAATCCTTAGGATTTTTAATTGTATTCATTGGCCAACCTTGTGATTCACTGGACTGCATAATATCGGGGGTTGTTTCAGAGTTCCCTCCACTTTCCACCATAATAATTCCAAGTACGTAAGGAACTAACTCAGGTACTCCTTGTGCGGAACATTCGCTTTCTACCATTGATTGCCAACGTAACACTTGTTGTGGCAAATTCTTTGTTTTGACTGAAGCAGCTAATAAATTCATCATTAAACATCTCCTTATTTGCTATTATTTTCGCCTGTAAACCTACTACTTTACTAAATATAACCGGAAGCTAAATGCCCATTTATCTATAAAATCACTTCATGTTACTCACCTTCTTTCACAACAAAAAGAGCAACCATAAAAATAGTTGCCCTTTCGTCGAAATCTTATATTACTACTATAAATCACTTTTTCAATACTTTCTGTACACTGCATGTATCCTACAAAAAGGTAACACTAAAATCCATCTAAAAACTTGACAATCTTCCTTATTTCAGCGTGTTTTCGGCGTATATAGCCTGTACTATAATGTAATTCAAACGCAATTTGCTCTAAAGTCATTCCATCAACATATTTCATTTTAAGTATTTGATGATCCAGTCCTGTAAACTTATTAATCAAAAGCTTTAAATCACACTCTCCATTCATTTTATGAGCTAATTCATATTCAATTGCTTCAATACGCCCTTCTACCTTAGCCCCTTCCGATTCAGCGGTTAATCTTACATTTTGCAAATCACCGCTAATCCAACGCTTCAATTCGGCTTTTGATTTATCTAAGTTGTATTCTAAATAAGCAATTTCTTCTTCTAACTTCTTATAATCTTTGAGCCATTCGAACACTTACTGATTCACCCACTTCCGTTCTTTTTACAAAGTCTCTTAACACTAATTTAATAGAATGAATATGCTTATTAGCTTTTTCAATCTTTATTACTTGTAAATTATCTTTCATTTTATAAACACAACCCTTTCCTAACATTTTTTACCCTCTATTGATAAGTTCATTACATCTTTAGAATTCCGATATCGTAAGTAATTCCTGAATCCTTTTGAAAAAACTTCTAACAGTCCCCATAGAACCTTAAGAAAGAAACTGAAATTACAAATGGTTCATACTTGATCCAAACATTCACTACTATCTTTATAATACTGTTCACTATGCATTGGGAATCTTTAAAGAATATAATTGTATTATTATTTTATTAACATAACATATTTTAAAATAACAAAATCACCTAACATTTTTTCTTATGACTTATATTTATTTAACACTTCTTGTAATCTCTCACGCTCTTCATCAGTAGACTGCACGGTTTTTCTTTCCCCTTCTAGATTTGTTGATTCATCATCTTTATATAACCAATCGGGTACAATCTCTTTTCTATTTGAATACTTCCTACCTGTCTCGTTATATTTCTTTTTCTTGCTCATTTCGAAACGTCTATCTAGTGTAGCCACATCAACTAATGTTTTAACTTCTTGCTCCTTCCAATTCCTCAATATAGCCTTAATGTAGTTCCATCTTGGTGCATTCTCATCAACGGCTTTATTAATTGCATGCTGAATTAACTCATCACTAAACAAATTACAAAAATCCCCCAACTCTGCAATTGCAATTTCACTTAACGGAATGCCCATCCCCTTAATAAAGTTACAACTTACTTTAACCCTCTCATTGATGAATACACGAGAGTCTAATTTATCCATATCATCATAATGATTAGTATTTTGTATATTATTATTTCGTTTATTAGTAATTAGTCTATTAGTATTTATTAGTGTCTGATTTTCCACATATAGCTTTACCACATCTTGGTTTTCCACTTGTGGCATGTTCCTTTGTGGCGTTTCGTAAATTTCCGTATCCCACCTTGTAATTTTTTGGGTATTCCCATCACGAACAGGATAACGTTTTACATAACCTAATTCTTTTAATTCCTTAAAACCTGTACGGAGCGAATCTTCTCCATCCTTAGCATGTCGAGCTAATTCGCTAATATGAAAAGTCCAATCGTCTGGTAATGTAAGCGCATAGGCTAAGATTCCTTTCGCTTTCCATGACAACCTTTCATCTTTTAAACCAGTATTATTTATAACGGAATAATTACTATCTTTTTTCACTCGAATAATCCCCATACTAGCCACCTCATAAATTCTCAAAAACGGTATTCAATGTTATACTTATCTAGAGATATTTTTTCTTATAGAATCCGCTGCAACGGATTCTTTTCTTATGCATTCATTCAAAACAATCATGCTATCCATATCTATTTTCTTCTAAACCTCTCTTATTCCTCAAATTCAACATCCACTTGAATTTCGATATTCATTGGAATTTCTTGTGTTATACGAATCACATTTTGACTCATTCCTTTTTGAATAAGCTTTCTAACCTGCTCTTTTGCATCTTCTTTTGTTTTAAATTCACTGACAGTTGGTAACCCTGCTAAACTGCTAGTAATCACTAAAATCTTTCTTTGCATGTTCTTTCCTCCTACTGAATGTCTGCCATATTTATTTGTGAGTTTTTAACTGTAATTTCTTCATTTAAAACAGTTGGAATTGAATATTCTTCATTAATAATTTGTATTGCTCTATCCAAATGATGACGCTTAATAGCTTTATAACTATTCACACCAAATTCCCGATGTAACTGACTGTAAATGTCTCTATATAACTTCCTTCTAAGGCCGATATCCTGATAAGAATTTGAATTTTTACCTCCCAATAACATAACACCTAACCTTTTTACAGCCCTTGTTATTTCTTCACACTCGATAGCATAAAGCGGCGTATTTTCTCGCAATCCCCTCACCTCAGACTTAATCTCTTGTATCTCCTGAGTATGCCCTTCTAACGCAGCAAATGTTAACTTTAAACCCCCCATTGGATCCTTTGGCACATTTTGTTGATTTTGTATATACTGCTTCATTCGTTTGAACTCTTTCATAAATTTAATTTTCATTCCAACCGCTTCTCTACTGGTATATCCCATAACAAGTAACGTGAATGCTTCTTCTGTTAAATCATATTTAGAGATTCGCCTGTTCTTTGAATTAACATAAGTGGACTCGTGAAAATTTTCTCCTCCAAACTCTTCATCTACATATACAATTTGTTTTCGAACTTCCTTCAAAACGTCCAAGTGATTTTTTTTGAATATCTTCGCAATTACCAAACTATCCGTTACTACTTTGCCATCAACTTCAAATACTAATGAACTATGTACTGATGAGTCAGTTAATTGCCCCATCCTCATCTCCTCCTCACTACTAATTTTGGGCTATCTTTATTGCATTGAGATAATTTCGCACTACCCATAATTCGTTACTTTCTTTTTACAGATTAACTAGTTATCGGAATTTAAATTAAATACTTTGATATGAACCCTCTTATTAAATCATCATTCAATAATTCGATTATAGCGTTACATTTTAAGTAAATCTCCTCCGATTTCAATTCGCTTCATTTTCTTCAAATTCAAAAAGATATTCCAAACTATGTTCTGGAAAAAAAGTTTTCTTAATTTCAAAAGCTTCATCATAATAAAAACGAAATTTACCATTTATTTTGTCGCTCACTGTTGCGTGGCGAAGTTTCAGATGCGAAGAAATTTGTGTAATCATAATTCTTTTTCTCGCCATCTCTGCACGCAAATTCGGATACATTGACTCACCACCTTTTTGTACGATATTGCGTTCATTTCCATTTAAATATAAACTCAATTTCGTATTTAGTCAATAAAATAACGTATTAAAATACTCAATTTCGTATACTTTTCTATTTACTAACAAATCTAGTTAGGTTATGATATATACAGAAATACGCAATATCGTATACATTTTAATAAGAAAGATGGTGAAAGTAATGAAAAAAGCAGAGGTTGTAACACGCTTAATAAAAGAAGCTGGCTATAGCAAAAGAGCCTTCGCCGAAAAAATAGGTCTCCCCCCCACAACACTGCAATCCATGTTATCAAGAGGGATTGGCAAAGCATCTGTTGATAATGTGATAAAAGTTTGTAAGGGATTAGGAATCACTACTGATGATTTAGAAAGACTCGCAACTCAAGAGGACAATACTGTTAAAGAAGAAGTTTCTATTTATGAAACCATCCAAAACGATCAATCAAATATTATTCATATTCCTATCATTGGTTCGGTAGCCGCCGGTACACCTATATTCGCCGAAGAAAATATTGAAGGCTATTTACCAATGCTAAGTACATTTTTAAACAAGCGTAAAAAGTATTTTTATCTTACTGTAAAAGGCACTAGCATGAATCTCGAATTCCCTGATGGTTCTTATGTTTTAGTAGAGGAAACTCCTTATGTTGAAAACGGACAAATTGCCGTTGTAAAAGTCAATGGTTATGATGCTACCGTGAAAAAGATTTCAAAATCCGGAAGCATCATTACTTTAATACCATTGAGTAATGACCCTATCCACGAACCAAAAACTTACGACCTTTCAGCTGAAGATGTAAAAATAATTGGTCGCGTTGTACAGGCAGTAAAGAATTATTAAGTTATAGCACAAGTGATTTAAAAAAAGATAAAATCAATTCTTTTGAAAAAATTTTCTTAGTAACAGGATTCAAGAAACCAAAAATAATCCATTATCTAGTAGTTAATATATCCAATAAGTTCACTTAAAAAAGCCCTGATACCGTAGTATCAAGGCTTTTTTATTTCACAAATTATATAAAACTTACGTTTATCTGATAATGTTTTTCTATGATTTCACTACTTGTTATTAATTATTAGCTTTTATGTGGCTGTTTTTCATTTTGCAACCACATAAAAGTGTAATAATTGGGAATTAAAAAACCCTTGATACGAGTTGTATCAAGGGTTCAAGCCTCTTAGTATAGAGACATATATTGATCGCGTTCCCATTGGTGAACTTGTGTTCTAAATATATCCCACTCAATCTCTTTCGCTTCGATGAAGTGCTCAAGTAAGTGTTCTCCTAGTGCACCGCATACTACTTCATTAGATTGTAATGTAACTAATGCTTGCGCTAATGTTGCTGGTAAGTCAACGATACCTGCTTCTTCGCGCTCTTCTTTTGTCATTACATAGATGTTACGATCTACTGCTGCTGGTGGAGTTAATTTGTTTTTAATTCCATCAAGACCTGCAGCTAATAATGTAGCCATTACTAAATATGGGTTTGCAGCCGGGTCAACACTACGCACTTCTACGCGTGTACTAATACCACGAGATGCAGGGATACGTACTAACGGGCTACGGTTTTGTGCAGACCATGCTACGTAACAAGGCGCTTCATATCCAGGTACTAGACGTTTGTATGAGTTTACAGTTGGGTTTGCTATCGCTGTAAATGCTGGTGCATGTTTTAAAATACCTGCGATGAAGTGACGAGCATCATCACTTAATTGTAAGTCACCGTTTGCATCAAAGAATACGTTCTCACCGTTTTTAAATAATGATAAGTTACAGTGCATACCTGAACCGTTCACACCGTATAGTGGTTTTGGCATAAACGTTGCGTGTAAACCATGTTTACGAGCAATTGTTTTTACAACAAGTTTGAATGTTTGAATGTCATCACATGAGCGAATTGCATTTGCATATTTAAAGTCAATTTCGTGCTGCCCTGGAGCAACCTCATGGTGAGATGCTTCAATTTCAAATCCCATTTCTTCAAGTTCAAGAACGATATCACGACGACAGTTTTCCCCTAGATCCATCGGCGCAAGGTCGAAGTATCCACCGTTATCGTTTAGTTCTAATGTTGGATTTCCTTTTTCATCAACCTTAAATAGGAAGAATTCTGGCTCTGGTCCAAGATTGAAGTCTGAAAATCCTAAAGCTTCCATTTCTTTTAACACACGTTTTAAGTTGTTACGTGGGTCTCCATCAAATGGAGTGCCATCTGCATTGTAAATATCACAGATTAGTCGAGCTACTTTACCTTTTTCAGCTGTCCAAGGGAAAATTACCCAAGTGTCTAAATCAGGATATAAATACATATCAGATTCTTCAATACGTACGAAACCTTCAATCGAAGATCCATCAAACATCATTTTGTTATCAAGAGCTTTCGTTAATTGTCTCACTGGAATCTCTACGTTTTTAATTACCCCTAAAAGGTCCGTAAATTGTAAACGGATATACTTTACATTCTCTTCTTTCGCCAAACGGAAAATATCTTCTTTTGTGTATCTAGACATTATAAATTCCTCCTTAGTCCCTCTAATCGCCTTCAGAATCAGTTATCTTTAGTGAAAAAATCTTGAAATGTCACCTTGTCGCAATGAAGTTCGATTGAATCTACCTGTATGTTGTAGTTCGTCTCGAAGTATTTTGCGAAGCTCAGTTTTTGAAATTTCTTTCGTTTCTTCTTTTACTTTCACTGCTTCTGTTTGATTTTCTTTCATTAGTAACACTTGTTTAATACCAGCCATATTCAAGCCTTGATCTAACAAATCTTTAATTTCTAACAACTTATCTACATCGTTAAATGAAAATAATCTACGATTCCCCTTTGTACGGGTTGGAGAAACAAGATTATGCTCTTCATAGTAGCGAATTTGACGTGCAGACAATTGTGTTAAATCCATAACAATACCAATAGGAAACAGCGGGGCAGAACGTCTATCTTCTTTCATTTTTCAGTTCCTCCTTCGCCTTAACTGCTTCTCATTTTATACTATGTTATGTTTAGTGTCAATAGATGTTAGCTTTTCTTACATGATTTTTTATAAATTTTTTTATGAATTTTTTCATTCTTTTTTCTAATCGCATAAATCATTACTTTTATACGAAAAAAGCTGCCGAAATCGACAGCTTCCCTTTAAGAAATTGTTAATAAATTCTTTTCAATCAATTCGTCAATCGCAGAACAAATCGCAATTTTAACATGCGAATACGTTAAGCCACCTTGCACATACGCAACATATGGCGGTCTAATTGGACCATCAGCAGACAATTCAATACTTGCACCTTGAATAAATGTTCCCGCAGCCATAATTACATCATCTTCATAACCTGGCATATAGTTTGCATACGGAGTAAAATGCGAATTAATTGGAGATGCATATTGAATCGCTTGGCAGAAGGCAATCATACGGTCTTTATCATCAAATTGAACAGATTGAATTAAGTCTGTTCTTGGTGCATTCCACGCTGGTGACGTGTTCATTCCTAACTTTTCTAAAAACGCAGCTGTAAAAATTGCACCTTTCAGCGCTTGTCCTGCAACATGTGGCGCTAAGAAGAACCCTTGATACATTTCTTGCAGACTGTATAAAGACGCTCCAGCTTCAGCGCCAATTCCCGGAGATGTTAAACGATATGCACACGCTTCAACATACTGTTCTTTCCCGACAATATAACCACCAGTTTTAACAATTCCGCCGCCCGGGTTTTTAATAAGCGAACCCGCCATTAAATCTGCACCAACATGACATGGCTCTTGCTCTTCAATAAACTCGCCATAACAGTTATCTACAAACACAACAACATCAGGTTTAATTTCTTTAACAAACGCGATCATCTCTTTAATTTGAGAAATAGTAAACGACGGACGAGTAGCATAACCTTTCGAGCGCTGAATACCGATCATTTTCGTATTATTATGAATCGCTGCTGCAACAGCCTCAAAATCAACAAGCCCAGCTTCAGTTAGCGGAACTGCATTGTAACCGATATTATATTCTTTAAATGAACCTACACCTTTCCCACGTACACCAACAATTTCCTCTAACGTATCATACGGTTTCCCAGTGATATACAATAACTCATCTCCCGGGCGTAAAATACCAAATAAAGCTGTAGAGATAGCGTGAGTACCTGAAATAATTTGCGGACGAACAAGTCCAGCTTCCGCCCCAAATACATCAGCATACACTTTTTCTAACGTATCACGGCCAATATCATCATAACCATAACCTGTTGTCGGGATAAAATGCGAGTCACTAATTTTATGTTTACGAAAACTTTCTAATACACGAAACTGATTGCTTTCAATTACTTCATCCGCACGTTTATGTACTTCTGTAATCTGACTCTCTACTTCTTTTACGATTGGAGCAATTTTTTCTCCATTTTTCAAACGATCAAACATTTTTATTGTCTCCTTCTTCCACTAAAAATCTCTTTAATTGCACATTAAGCGATGAATGAGTAAAAATATACCCTGCACAATCATATACAAATTTATCTTCTAGAAACTCCATCTTTGCTAATAGAGTTTCCGTCTTTAAAAGCGTTAACAACTTACCTTCACTCGGAGGGATTTCCACTCGATAACAATCCATTTCTTTCTTCATCTTCGTTTCTATCGCTTCTTTTATACGCAATAAATCATTTTCTTCAAAAGCACTAGTCATTAAGAAATCACTTTTCGGAAACGGAATAAAGTTTTGATGTAATTCATCTTTTTTATTATATAACGTAATAATAGGAATATGGTTAATTTCAAGTTCTGATAATAATTGTTTTACTGTTTTTTCATGCCCTATGTAGTTAGGATCCGCGGAATCAACTACATGTAAAATGACATCTGCTTCCCCCGCTTCTTCCAGCGTTGAACGAAAAGCAGCGATTAATGAAGTGGGTAAATCTTGTATAAAACCAACAGTATCAGTTAGTAATACTGTATAACCAGAAGGTAACGGCATCTTCCTCGTCGTTGGGTCTAATGTTGCAAACAGAAGGTTTTCTTCAAACGTATCAGCTTCCGTTAATCTATTAAACAGTGTCGATTTCCCTGCATTTGTATACCCTATTAACGAAACTTGAAATACTTTATTATCTTTTCTTCTCTCACGATATCTTTTTCGATGTTCCACAACAACTGCAAGTTGTTTCTTTATTTCATCAATACGGGATCGAATATGACGACGATCCGTCTCTAATTTCGTCTCACCCGGTCCTCTCGTTCCAATACCACCACCAAGACGCGATAAGGACAATCCTTGCCCCATAAGACGCGGCATTGTATATTGCAACTGAGCTAATTCTACTTGAAGCTTACCTTCCCTCGACTTCGCACGTTGCGCAAAAATATCCAGTATTAGTTGCGTTCGATCAATTACTCTCGCATCTAATACTGAGGATAAATTCCGAATTTGACTCGGCGTTAATTCATTATTAAATACAATAACATCCGGCTCTAACTCTTCAGTTAACATTGTAAGCTCTTCTAATTTCCCTTTACCTATGTAAGTTGCCGGATGAAACTTTGGTCGTTTTTGCGTTGTTGACACTAACAATTCTGCTCGTGCAGTCTTCGCTAGTGATGCAAGCTCTTTCATGGAATGCATAAATTTCTCATCATCATCTTGTGGCAATTGACAGCCTACTAATATGACTTTTTCTTTTTCTTCCATCAAATATGTTCACTCATCCTTTTCGAAATTTAAACCTTCTAATATAATAGCAGAGGAAGCACATTTCATCTAGTTAGCGGGGGAGAAAATTCATGGCATGGGAGATTTTTAGCATCATAGGCACAATTGCTTTCGCACTAAGCGGAGCCATTGTTGCAATGGAAGAGGATTATGATATTTTCGGGGTGTATATTTTAGGAATGGCAACCGCATTTGGGGGAGGTGCCCTTCGTAATTTATTAATCGGTTATCCGATTGTCGCGTTTTGGCAACAAGACATGTTATTCCAAATCGCACTTTTATCAATGACTATTATTTTTCTTTTTCCAAATAAGTTAATTAGACATTGGAAAAAGTGGGAAAATATCACTGACGCTATCGGTTTATCAGCATTTGCTGTACAAGGAGCATTATATGCCCAAAAATTAAATTTACCAATTAGCGCCACAATTGTAGCAGCTGTTTTAACTGGTATCGGCGGCGGTATCATTCGCGATCTTTTAGCCCGCAGAAAACCTCTCGTTCTTCGAGCTGAAGTATATGCCTTTTGGACAATTTTAGCAGGTTTCTTAATTGGAGCTCAAATTATTGTTAGCGATTGGGCTCTTTACATTCTATTCATTTTAATTGTTTGCTTCCGCATGGTTTCTATTCATTACAAATGGCATTTACCGCACAGACGTATCGAAACGAAAGAACGTTCAATGCATAAATAGCAATCTAACCTCTTTACATATCGTAAAGAGGTTTTTCTTTTCTAACGATTTTTTCTTTATATAATGTTTATACTAATTTTTAAAGTGAGGTGAATACAAATGACAAACCACGTTAATAAAGGAGCTCAAAAAAGCTCAGTAAATCAATTTGGACACGATCCTAATTCAGCACACGAAAAGAGCGCTAAAATGGAACACTTCCATAAAACACACCAAGAAAAAGCAAAAAAAGAGTAAACGAACTTATACACAAAAATCGACGCACAGTTTATGTACTGTGCGTCTCCTCTTCGAGCATTAAATCCATACTCGATATTCCAATTAAATCATTTTTATCATACGCATCTTCTTGCAACAACCGCATCGCCTGTGTACGAATTGATTTTTCAACAATATTCCGTACATATCGCCCATTACTAAACGATGTAATTTGCGACGAATACTTCACCGCATGTAAATGATCCCTAAATTTCCATTCAGCTTCTTTTGATAACTGATATTCACGATCTTCATACATTCTCTTCCCAATTTCCAATAGCTGATTTACCGAGTAATCCGCAAACTCAATAATAAATGGAAAACGAGATTGAAGCCCTGGATTTAATGAAAGAAAGTGATTCATCTCTCTTGAATATCCAGCTAAAATCAATACAAAACCATGTTGTTTATCTTCCATATGTTTTACAAGCGTATCAATTGCTTCTTTTCCAAAGTCCTTCTCTCCTCCTCGAGCTAAAGAATACGCCTCATCAATAAATAAAATACCTCCCATTGCTTTTTTTATTAAATCTCTTGTTTTTTGGGCTGTATGGCCGATGTACTCTCCTACAAGGTCAGCACGTTCAGCTTCAACCAAGTGGCCTTTCGATAGAATATTCATCTCAAACAGCAATTTTCCTATCATTCTAGCAACAGTTGTCTTCCCTGTACCTGGATTCCCTTTAAACAGCATATGAAGTACTTGCTTCTCTGACTTCAATCCCTTTTCTTGTCTTTTTTTATTCACATAAATCCAAGCATATATTTCTTTTATTATCTTTTTTATATCCTCCATCCCAACAAGCTTCCCCATCTCTTCTTCAATTCTCTGCAGCATTTCATGTTTAATTGCAGTTTCATTTGAAATTACCGTTTTATTTTCTGCGGCTGGCAAAGAAATTTTCTTTCGATGGTTTAACACAATATTAATTTGATTGTTGTTTTTCTTTCGCATCGATTGTTCCATACAATCACCTCATTTTATCCACTCACCAAATATTATTATTCCTGTCCCCCTTGTAAATGCCTATTTTCAGAAAAGTTTGCTATAATATAAGAAATAATTAAGGTGGTGGGACTATGGAGACAACGGAATTCCATGATACAATACAAGCCTTTTCTATTTTTTTATTGAATAAAGGCCGAAAACCCTCAACTATTAAACGTTATGTTTATGACATTGAAGACTTCGGACATTGGTTAGAAAAAAACAAAAAGCTCCCTTCCAGTAATATATGGGCTACACTTTGTACAAAAGACTACGAAGATTACTTTTCCGATTTAAAAACGAATCGACATTACTCAGAAAAAACGATGCATCGTGTATTTATTGTACTAAATAGAATGCATCATTTTCTAAACATTCCTAATCCATTGAAGAATATGGAAATATCTATTCAACCAGACCGTACACTTCGTAACGAAGATTTCATTTCACCTGATGAAGAAAAAAGGTTAAAGTATATAGTCACTTCATTAGAAGGACTTTCAGAAAAACAACTTCCTGTGCGCCCTTTATTAATGGATCGCAATATTGCTATTTTAAATCTATTGATTGACTACGGTTTATCCTTACAGGAACTTACAGCATTAACAATGCATCACGTTCACTTTGAAACTAATACATTATCAATCCCAGCAACCGCAGGTGTAGAAAGAACAATTACATTAGCAAAAGAAGACAAAAAACAACTATATAATTATTACAAAAGCATCCCAGAACCAGTTCGTCCTAAATACCATAGTGATGATCCATTATTTGTCGCATTCGATTTTAACCGTGGAACATACAGGTGGGTATATGAAAATGATGCACCAAAGGCATTAACGGAAATTGCTATACAAAAAATGATTCGCCTCGAAGTGGCTAGAGCCAATTTACGTAAAGGAATTTCAGGACAACATTTTCGTAACACCTATATTTTAAACTTAATAAAAAAAGAAACTCCTGAATCAGAAATTATAAAACTCGCTGGATTCAAATCAAAAATTTCCTTAAAGCGATATTATCAATACGCAGAAAATAGAAAAAACGCCTTATTGTAAGGCGTTTTTTCTATTTTTTCTTTAAACAAACGATTTTACTATGACCATTTAACTAATTTCTGCATCTACTATGATGAGTTTCGTTCACATTTTCGTGAGAAAGGAGAGATTTAATGTCTCGTTATAACGACAATCAAAACAAATTCTCCAAACCATGCTTTCCAAGTAGCGCCGGACGAATCCCAAATACTCCATCAATCCCAATTACTAAAGCTCAGCTTAGAACATTTCGTGCGATTATTATTGATTTAACAAAAATAATCCCAAAACTTTTCGCAAATCCATCTCCCCAAAATATTGAAGATCTAATCGATACATTGAACCTACTAAGTAAATTTATTTGTTCACTAGATGCTACTTCCTCCCTGAAAGCACAAGGGTTAGCTATTATTAAAAACTTAATAACTATATTAAGAAATCCAACCTTTGTAGCAAGCGCTGTATTTATTGAGCTTCAAAATCTCATTAACTATTTACTATACATTACAAAATTATTCCGAATTGACCCTTGCACACTTCAAGAGCTCCTTAAATTAATAGCAGCATTACAAACTGCTCTAGTTAATTCTGCTTCGTTCATTCAAGGACCTACCGGACCTACCGGACCTACTGGACCAGCAGGCGCTACTGGTGCCACTGGGCCTCGAGGTAACACGGGCGCTACTGGCGCTACCGGTGCCACTGGGCCTCGAGGTAACACGGGCGCTACTGGCGCTACCGGTGCCACTGGACCTCGAGGTAACACGGGCGCTACTGGCGCTACTGGGCCTCGAGGTAATACGGGCGCTACCGGTGCCACTGGACCTCAAGGTAACACGGGCGCTACTGGCGCTACCGGTGCCACCGGGCCTCGAGGTAACACAGGCGCTACCGGCGCTACTGGGCCTCAAGGTAACACTGGTGTTACCGGCGCTACTGGGCCTCAAGGTAACACGGGCGCTACTGGCGCTACCGGTGCCACTGGACCTCAAGGTAACACGGGTGCTACTGGCGCTACCGGTGCCACTGGACCTCGAGGTAACACGGGCGCTACTGGCGCTACCGGTGCCACTGGACCTCAAGGTAACACGGGTGCTACTGGCGCTACCGGTGCCACTGGCGCTACCGGTGCCACTGGCGCTACCGGTGCCACTGGCGCTACTGGTATAGGAGTTACCGGACCTACTGGACCTTCTGGCGGGCCTCCTGGACCTACTGGACCTCAGGGACCTCAAGGTAACACAGGTGCTACTGGACCGCAAGGTGTTCAAGGTAACACAGGTGCTACTGGACCTCAAGGTGCTCAAGGTAACACAGGTGCTACTGGCGCTACTGGACCTCAGGGTGCTCAAGGTAACACTGGTGCTACTGGCGCTACTGGACCTCAGGGTGTTCAAGGTAACACTGGTGCTACTGGCGCTACTGGGCCTCAAGGTGTTCAAGGTAACACTGGTGCTACTGGTGCCACTGGACCTCAAGGTGCTCAAGGTAACACTGGCGCTACCGGACCTCAAGGTGTTCAAGGTAACACTGGTGCTACTGGCGCTACCGGTGCCACTGGACCTCAAGGTGCTCAAGGTAACACTGGCGCTACCGGACCTCAAGGTGCTCAAGGTAACACCGGCGCTACCGGTGCCACTGGACCTCAAGGTGTTCAAGGTAACACTGGTGCTACTGGACCTCAAGGTGCTCAAGGTAACACGGGCGCTACCGGACCTCAAGGTGTTCAAGGTAACACTGGTGCTACTGGCGCTACTGGACCTCAGGGACCTCAAGGTAACACTGGCGCTACCGGACCTCAAGGTGTTCAAGGTAACACGGGTGCTACCGGCGCTACTGGTGCCACTGGACCTCAAGGTGTTCAAGGTAACACGGGTGCTACTGGACCTCAAGGTGCTCAAGGTAACACTGGTGCTACCGGCGCTACTGGACCTCAAGGTGCTCAAGGTAACACGGGTGCTACTGGCGCTACCGGTGCCACTGGACCTCAAGGTGCTCAAGGTAACACAGGTGCTACTGGCGCTACTGGACCTCAGGGACCTCAAGGTAACACTGGCGCTACCGGACCTCAAGGCGCTCAAGGTAACACGGGTGCTACTGGCGCTACTGGCGCTACTGGACCTCAGGGACCTCAAGGTAACACGGGTGCTACTGGACCTCAAGGTGTTCAAGGTAACACTGGCGCTACCGGACCTCAAGGCATTCAAGGACCAACGGGTGCTACTGGTGCTACTGGCATAGGAGTTACTGGACCTACTGGACCTTCTGGTGGACCTACCGGACCTACTGGGCCTACTGGACCTAGCTTCCCTATAGCAACAATTGTTGTAACAAACAATATTCAGCAAACAGTACTGCAATTTAATAATTTTATTTTTAGTACTGCAATTAACGTAAACAATATTATCTTCAACGGCACAGATACAGTTACTGTTATTAATGGTGGTATTTATGTAATTAGCGTATCCATTTCTACAACTGCGCCAGGATGCGCTCCACTCGGAGTAGGAATTTCAATTAATGGAGCAGTCGCAACTGATAATTTCTCTTCAAATTTAATAGGCGACTCACTTTCATTTACTACAATAGAAACATTAGCAGCTGGTGCAAGAATTTCTGTTCAATCTACTCTTAATGAGATTACGATCCCTGCGACAGGAAATACTAACATCCGCCTTACTGTATTTAGAATCGCTTAAATTTCATCATATATTGTTTATGACAAATAAAAAAGAGCGAGGAAACTGAACTGCACCCCAATTGTTAGACACAGTCTAACAATTGGAGGTGCAGTTTTTCTATGGCTAAATTTACAGCTGATGAAAAAATACAAATCGTTCTACGTTATTTGAACGGGAATGAAAGTTATCGAGAAATGGGTAGATCGCTCGGTATAAGTGACACAATCATTTTGAATTGGGTAAACCAATATAAACAGAATGGTCTGGAAGCTTTTCTAAAACGATGTACAAATTACACACAACAATTTAAACTAGACGTACTAAACTTTATGATTGAAAACGGTATGTCCTTATTTGAGACGGCAGCTATTTTTAATATTCCTGCCCCTTCAACGATTTCTGTTTGGAAAAAACAGCTTGAAACACAAGGAATTGATGCCCTTCAATCTAAGAAAAAGGGGCGTCCATCCATGAAAAAAGATTCAAATAAACAATTAAAACAACCTTTAGCTGAAGGGTCAGTCGAAGCACTTGAAGCACGCATTAAACAGCTTGAGATGGAAAATGAGTACTTAAAAAAGTTAAATGCCTTAGTTCAAAACAAGGAAAAATCACAAAACAAGACAAAGCGCAAGTAGTCTATGAATTAAGGCATAAATATTCGGTGAAGGCACTTGTGGAGCTAGCTACTATTCCTCGAAGCACGTATTATGATTTAGTAAAGAAAATGAATCGTCCAGATGTAGATGCCGATTTGAAAGCTGAGATTAAAGCGATTTATGAGGAAAATGAAGGTCGTTATGGTTACCGTCGCATTCGTGATGAATTAACGAATCGTGGCCAGAAAGTGAACCACAAGAAGGTTCAGCGCATTATGAAAGAGCTTGGGTTAAAGTGTGTCGTGCGTATGAAGAAATATAAATCCTATAAAGGAAAAGTCGGTAGAATCGCACCTAATATTTTAGAGCGTAATTTTCATACAGATGCACCGAATCAAAAGTGGGTAACAGACATCACAGAGTTTAAATTGTTTGGAGAAAAACTGTATGTATCACCTGTATTAGATTTGTATAATGGTGAAATTATTACCTATACAATTGGTTCTAGACCGACGTATTCGCTTGTTTCAGACATGTTAGAGAAAGCATTGGAACGTTTACCTGAAACCCACCAGCTACTGATGCATTCGGATCAAGGATGGCATTATCAAATGGGACAGTACGTCCAGACACTTGAATCAAGAGCTATCGTCCAGAGTATGTCTCGAAAAGGCAACTGTTACGACAACGCAGTAATAGAAAATTTCTTTGGGATTATGAAGTCAGAGTTCCTATACATAAAAGAATTTGAAAATGTAGAGCATTTTAAAATAGAATTAAAAAAATATATAGATTATTATAATACGAAACGGATTAAGGCAAAATTAAAAATGAGTCCGGTACAATACCGGACTCACTTTTATCAAGCTGCCTAATGAAATAACCGTGTCTAACTTTTAGGGGTCACTTCAAATTCGCTCTTTTTTTGTTATGTACAATAATTCATTACTACTCTAATTCAATTGAAACATTTTTTTGTGGTACAAATGTAGAAATTGCATGTTTATAAATAAGCTGTTGCTTACCTTCTGTTTCCAGCAGGACTGTAAAATTATCAAATCCTTTAATTAGTCCACGAAGCTGGAAACCATTTAATAAGTACAGCGTAACAAACGTATTTTCTTTACGGAGTTGATTTAAAAACTGATCTTGAATATTGATTGATTGCTTCATGTCGAATCCTCCTCTTTTTCTCTACTTACTATTATTCGACTTTACTTGTAACTTTCCTTCTATGTATCGTAAAATTTCTGACGTTTTTTCACCGTTTGTAACATCAAACCACGTGACATCCATTTTATTACGGAACCACGTTAATTGACGCTTTGCATAACGACGCGAATTCGTCTTTAATTGTGATACCGCATCTTCTAAAGAGACTCGATTCTCAAAATAATCATAGATTTCTTTATATCCAATCGCTTGAATAGATTGACAATCTCGTATCCCTCTATTATACAGCCCTTCTACTTCCTCTAATAGGCCTTGTTCCATCATCAAATCCACTCGTAAGTTAATGCGATCGTATAGCATTTCTCGATCCATTGTCAAGCCAATTAATGAAACATCATAGAGTAACTCTTTTTCTTGTTTCTCAATTTGGTCACTCATTTTTTCACCCGTTGTGTGGAAAATTTCTAACGCCCGAATGACACGTCGTACATTATTTGCATGAATACGCTCCGCACTTTCTGGATCTACTTCTTGCAATTTTTTATGTACATATTCCACACCGCGTTCTAAAGCTAACTTTTCCATTTGCTCTCGGTATATCACATCACCAGCATCATCTGTAAACTGATAATCGAATAAAACAGATTGTATATAAAGACCGGTCCCACCAACTATAATTGGTAATTTACCACGTTCTGTAATTTCTCGAATATGCTTGCGAACACGTTCTTGAAATTCCGCGACAGAAAATGAATCTTCCGGATTTTTTATATCGACCATATAATGTGGAATTCCGTCCATCTCTGCTTTTGTTACCTTTGCAGTTCCAATATCCATCGCTCGATAGATCTGCATGGAATCACCACTAATAATTTCACCGTTCAACGCTTTGGCAAGATCGATACTTAACTTCGTCTTTCCAACAGCAGTTGGTCCAATGATGACAGCAACTTTTTCGCGTTGCACTTCTACCATATCATTCAACTCTCTTTATGTAATATACTCCATCTATTGATTATACCCAATCTTACCAATTTTAACGGCATGATTGCAAGTTCTTTCATTTCGGTACATGAAATTATATAGAAAAAAGAACATAGTTTGTCCAATTCTGCATATACATGATAAAAATAGTTTCGAGAGGATGAGTTAACTATGAAACAATCCACCATCAATTTTTCATCTTTGACAAAAGACCTCATTTTGGCTACTTCTACAAAAGAACAAAATTGTTCACAAGAGGAATTATACTTCGCCCTAAATTGTTTACTACGGGCTTTTCATTCTACTCTCCATGAAACAACATTGCATCCAGAAAATAAAAATACAGAATATATACAAACGCAATTTTGCAGTGCATATAAAATTATTACAGGTAAAACTATTTATCCATTTCAATAATCCATAAAAAGCGGCTGCTTACATAAATTCAAGCAACCGCTTTTTATATTAATATCGATAACCTATTGTATAACTTTCACTTTTACAGATTTGCGCCCCCAGCTATTAGCACTACCATCTGAACCGACTAATACATCAATACGGTTTCCTTTAATCGCACCACCAGTGTCTCCAGCAATCGCTTCTCCATATCCTTCTACCCATACTTTTGATCCAAGCGGAATTACTTTCGGATCAACAGCAATTACTTTCATATTTGGATTTGCTGTTAAATCATGCCCCATCGCAGTTAATACACGACCACCATACGAACCATTCTCACTCGGATCTGCTGTATATGCCGTCGCTTCTACTGTAATTTCACGACCACCAGTAGGCACACTTGTTTCAGTAGATTTTGCAACTGGTTTTGCAGCCGGTTTTTCTTTTACCACAGGTTTACTTGATTCTACATTCTTAATAGAATCGTTACTCTTAACAGACTCTTTATTCTTAACTACTGTATTATTTTTAACCGGCGTATTGGTTCTAGCTGGCGCTTCTTCTTGAGCTACAACCTCTTTCTTTTCGATTACAGGTGCCGTTCCTGTTAAATATGGCACGTGAACATATCCGACTTTTCCATTGTAGTCGAATTGTAACCATTCATTTTGAACTTGATTCGTCGTTTCAATCACATCATCTTTATTAAGTTTACCTAAAATTTCAGAATCAGTATTCGCTCCAGCACGAATATTTAATACGCCCGCCGTTACATAATATGTGCTCTTTGTAAACTCGGCACTTACAAACGCTTCCTTGCCGTTCAACTTAATTTTTGTCCATCCATTTTCTGTATTTATAACATCTAGTGTATTCCCACTTAACACTTTACCTACAAGCTTTGACTCTACATTTGGGTTTTCTCTAACATTTAATACGTCTGTTGTTACAATTGTTTCCGCTTTAGCAGAACCCACAAAAATCCCAAGACCAAAAACTGCTGCTGTTGCTATACCTAATAATTTTTTCATGAATAGCCTCCATTTGCTTTGTTTTCGTATTTTCATTATAGCAACAGATTTTTAGAAATTTTAGAAATCACACAATTACAAAGCATTCGTAATATACGATTAACGAGTTGTAACATAAATTTCCATATTAATAAAATGTATTTCTAATACAATCTCCAATGGTGTTCATATATTTTTCATATACGAGCACAAGAACTTTTTTCCAGAAAAAATTACAGTGTTACTTTTTTGTTACAAAAAATTCAGGTTTTATTACATCTTTTACCAAAAAACATTAATATTTAATTGTTAACCTATTTTTTTGTAATAAAAAGAGAGCAGCTACTAATGAAGTGACCCCTAAAAGTTAGACACGGTTATTTCATTAGGCAGCTTGATAAAAGTGAGTCCGGTATTGTACCGGGCTCATTTTTAATTTTGCCTTAATCCGTTTCGTATTATAATAATCTATATATTTTTCTAATTCTATTTTAAAGTGCTCTACATTTTCAAATTCTTTTATGTAGAGGAACTCCGACTTCATAATCCCAAAGAAATTTTCTATTACTGCGTTGTCGTAACAGTTGCCTTTTCGAGACATACTCTGGACGATAGCTCTTGATTCAAGTGTCCGGACGTACTGTCCCATTTGATAATGCCATCCTTGATCCGAATGCATCAGTAGCTGGTGGGTTTCAGGTAAACGTTCCAATGCTTTCTCTAACATGTCTGAAACAAGCGAATACGTCGGTCTAGAACCAATTGTATAGGTAATAATTTCACCATTATACAAATCTAATACAGGTGATACATACAGTTTTTCTCCAAACAATTTAAACTCTGTGATGTCTGTTACCCACTTTTGATTCGGTGCATCTGTATGAAAATTACGCTCTAAAATATTAGGTGCGATTCTACCGACTTTTCCTTTATAGGATTTATATTTCTTCATACGCACGACACACTTTAACCCAAGCTCTTTCATAATGCGCTGAACCTTCTTGTGGTTCACTTTCTGGCCACGATTCGTTAATTCATCACGAATGCGACGGTAACCATAACGACCTTCATTTTCCTCATAAATCGCTTTAATCTCAGCTTTCAAATCGGCATCTACATCTGGACGATTCATTTTCTTTACTAAATCATAATACGTGCTTCGAGGAATAGTAGCTAGCTCCACAAGTGCCTTCACCGAATATTTATGCCTTAATTCATAGACTACTTGCGCTTTGTCTTGTTTTGTGATTTTTCCTTGTTTTGAACTAAGGCATTTAACTTTTTTAAGTACTCATTTTCCATCTCAAGCTGTTTAATGCGTGCTTCAAGTGCTTCGACTGACCCTTCAGCTAAAGGTTGTTTTAATTGTTTATTTGAATCTTTTTTCATGGATGGACGCCCCTTTTTCTTAGATTGAAGGGCATCAATTCCTTGTGTTTCAAGCTGTTTTTTCCAAACAGAAATCGTTGAAGGGGCAGGAATATTAAAAATAGCTGCCGTCTCAAATAAGGACATACCGTTTTCAATCATAAAGTTTAGTACGTCTAGTTTAAATTGTTGTGTGTAATTTGTACATCGTTTTAGAAAAGCTTCCAGACCATTCTGTTTATATTGGTTTACCCAATTCAAAATGATTGTGTCACTTATACCGAGCGATCTACCCATTTCTCGATAACTTTCATTCCCGTTCAAATAACGTAGAACGATTTGTATTTTTTCATCAGCTGTAAATTTAGCCATAGAAAAACTGCACCTCCAATTGTTAGACTGTGTCTAACAATTGGGGTGCAGTTCATAAAGCTGCTCTCTTTTCACTTGTTATTGAACTTTCTTTTTCCAAACACCTAGCATAATAGCCGAGACAATCGTTCCAATTAATATAGAGAAAATATATAGTAACGGTTTATTTACTAACGCTATTACAAATAATCCACCATGCGGTGCTGGTAATGTAATTTGGAATAACATAGATAACGCACCTGCAATACTTGAACCAACAACACAACTTACGATTACTCGAACCGGATCTGCAGCTGCAAACGGAATCGCACCTTCTGTAATGAACGATGCTCCCATAATATAATTTGTTAAACCAGATTTACGTTCCGCTTCTGTAAACTTTGATTTAAAGAATGTAGTTGCAAATGCAATCGCAAGTGGCGGTACCATACCACCAGCCATAACTGCTGAGTGCACTCCAAAATTCTGTGCTTCTATTGCAGCAATACCAAACGTAAATGCCGCTTTATTAATTGGACCACCCATATCAATTGCCATCATACCACCTAAAATAAGACCTAGTAATATAGCATTCGTACCGTTTAAACCATTTAACCACCCTGTCAACATTTCATTTAATGCTACTACAGGCGGAATCACTGCTTTTTGCATTACAACTCCTGTAATCAATAATCCAAAGACTGGATATAACAAAACAGGTTTAATTCCTTCTAATTGTACTGGTAGTCCTGAAAATAATCTTTTCAACCCTAAAACAACATATCCAGCTAAGAAACCAGCAATTAATCCACCTAAAAAGCCAGCATTCGCATTCGCCGCTAAAAATCCACCTACAACACCAGGCATAAAACCAGGACGATCAGCAATAGAACTTGCAATAAATCCAGCTAAAATTGGTACAAGGAATAAAAACGCACCTGTTTTTCCCCCACCAATTGACATGAACAATTCAGCTAAAGGACCTTCCGCCTTTATACCACCAAACGAAAACGCTAGCGCTATTAAAATCCCGCCGCCAACAACGAATGGAAGCATATTACTTACGCCATTCATTAAATGCTTATAAATTCCTAATCCTTTTTCTTTTTCCGTACTTTCTGCCTTTCCATCTTCTTTTACACCTTTAAAGATTGGTGCATCTTGCTTTACAGCTCGATTAAGAAGTGTTTCCGTTTTTCTAATCCCATCAGCGACTGGTACTTGAATGACATGCTTCCCAGCAAAACGGTTCATTTCTACTTGTTTATCTGCTGCTACGATAATAGCTGTTGCTCGTTCAATGTCTTCTTTTGTTAAACCGTTTTTTATACCTGTTGATCCGTTCGTTTCAACTTTAATTGCGATTCCTAGCTCTGCTGCTTTTGCTTTCAAGCTATCTGCGGCCATATACGTGTGAGCGATTCCAGTTGGGCAAGCCGTAACTGCCAATACGTACGGTTCATTTCCTTCTGGTTTGGCGACTTCAATCTCTTCTTCTTTTTCATTCTCTTTTTCATCAAATAGTTGAAGAAGCTCACTTTCATCCTTCGCTTCTAATAGTTGCTTGCGAAACCCTTCATCCATTAATAATGTCGATAAACGAGACAACGTTTCTAAATGAGTATTATTCGCTCCTTCACTTGCAGCAATCATAAAGAATAAGTGTGCAGGCTGTCCGTCGAGCGACTCATAATTGATACCGCTTACACTTCTACCAAAACAAATCGATGGTTGTTTAACAGCCTTTGTCTTCGCATGAGGTATTGCAATACCTTCCCCTATTCCAGTCGTACTTTGGGACTCCCGCTTTAAAATAGCTTCTTTAAATTCCATTTTACTATTTAAACGATTTGCCCCATTTAATTTCTCAACTAATTCATCTATGACAGCTTCTTTATTTGAAGCTGTCAAATCCATAATGACTGTATCCCTTTTTAATAGTTCTGTAATTTTCATATGTTGCTTCCCCCTATCGCTTAGCTACAATTACTTGCGACAATAATTCTTCTACTTTTTCCTTCTTACATAAATCAGCTGAAAATGCTGTTGCACTCCCTGTTGCAACGCCGTATTGAAATGCCTTTTCAATATCTTTTGTCTGTTCATATTTGCCTACAAACCCTGCAACAAGAGAATCTCCGGCCCCAACTGAATTAATTACAACACCTTTTGGAACAGTCGCTTCATATATACCTTCTGCCGTAAATAATAAAGCTCCCTCTCCAGCCATCGATACGATAACGTGTTTTATACCTTGTTCAATTAATTTTCTCCCATAAGGTAAAACGTCCTCTACTGTTGAAAGCTCCACTCCAAACAACTCACCAAGTTCATGATGGTTTGGCTTAATTAAAAATGGCTTATTTTTAATTACATGCTGCAGTGCACTTCCGCTTGCATCGACTACTACTCGAATACCTTTTTCAGCTCCGAGCGCTGCGATTGATTCATAAAAGGTAGTTGGGATAGATGCAGGTACACTTCCAGCTAGCACAACGCAATCTCCCTGCTTCATACTTTCGATTTGTTTCATTAATTGTTCAAATTGCTCATTTGTCACATTAGGACCTTGCCCATTTAATTCTGTCTCTTCTTGCCCTTTTATTTTCACATTAATTCGGGAATCTCCGTCTACTTGGATGAAGTTTGTCATTACGCCTTCCGCCTGTAATACACCTTTAATAAATTGACCGGTGAATCCACCAGTAAATCCAAGTGCTACATTTTCCACACCTAAACGATGGAGAACGCGAGAAACATTAATCCCTTTTCCTCCAGGAAACTTCATATCTTTCTCTGCTCGATTGACTGCGCCTAAATCAAAGGAATTAACTTGTACTACATAATCAATAGATGGGTTTAAAGTAACTGTATAGATCATTGTTTATCAGCCTCAATTACATTGGTTTGTCTTTTATATTTTTCTAAATCAATTTCTAAATGGTTTGTAATAATATTTGCTTCTTCAACATTTGCAATTTTCGCAAATGCAACTTCTGAAAACTTACTTTCATCAATTAAGAAATATCCTTCGTTTGCTAATGTTAATGCCATTTGTTTTAAGAGCGCTTCTTCTGGATCTGGCGTTGTAAAGCCAAGCTGTTCATGTACACCATTTGCACCTAAAAAACATTTATCAAAACGATACTTCTGCATACTTTCCTGTGCCATAGCACCGATTAAAGCTTTCGTCCTACTCTTCATCATTCCACCTAGTAAATACGCACGAATATTATTTTCAACTAAAGCTTCAATATGCATAAGTCCATTCGTAACGACAGTCACATCTTTATTTATTAAAAATGGAATCATTTCAAATGTTGTACTTCCTGCATCTAAATAAATACAATCACCTTGTTCAATAACGCTAGCCGCATAATTAGCAATTTGTTGTTTTATTTGAATGTTTTTGGATGATTTTTCAACCATCGTTGGTTCTTGCCCTTTTCCTGTTAAAACAGCGGCACCACCATGAACTCTTTTTAATAACCTTTGCTTTTCCAATTGTGCTAAATCACGGCGAATTGTCGACTCAGAGCTTTCTGTTCTTTCAACTAATTGCTGTAATTTTACAACTTTCTGTTCTTTTACAAGTTGCAATATCATTTGATGACGTTCAGGAGTTAACATTTTATTCACCTCTTCTTTGATTACAGTATAATGAAAACGGTCACAAAAATCAACCATAAACAATCAAAAAAAATTAAAAACAATCAAAAACAACCATAAACATTTATAAACAGCAAAAAGAAACCTATTCGATTAAACAATCAAATAGGTTTCTTTTCTAAATTCACTTATAAAGAAGCTTTATATATACTTAAAACATCGTCTTTATTTAATTTTTTAAAGTTACCAAATTCACCATAAGCCATTGCTTTATCCGCCATTAAATCAATTTCATTTTCTCCAATAGCATAATCAGATAATGTTACTGGTGCCTCAATTGAAGTCCAAAATTGACGTAACGCCTGAATTCCTTCTAACGCAATTTCTCGCTCAGTCTTTCCATCTGTTTCTACATTGAATACGCGAATAGCAAACTGTTTAAAACGACTTACATTTTCATCTACGACATGCTTCATCCAGTTAGGGAATAGAATTGCTAAGCCGCCTCCATGCGGTATATCATGAACAGCAGAAACTGCATGCTCAATATTATGAGTTGCCCAGTCCCCTTTAACTCCCATCGCTAAAATGCCGTTTAACGCCATAGTACCACAATATAAAATAGTTTCTCTATGCTCATAATTTTCTAAATCACTTAAAAGCTTAGGAGCTGTCTCAATTACTGTTTTTAAAACAGATTCACAATAACGATCTTGTAGTTCTGTATTCGTTCCGTTGTGGAAATATTGCTCTAATACGTGCGACATAATATCTACCATACCGTAAATTGTTTGATCCCTCGGCACAGACGCAGTATGAACTGGATCTAAAATTGAAAACTGCGGGAAAGTAACCGGGCTACCCCATCCATACTTTTCATTCGTTTCCCAGTTTGTAATTACCGAGCCTGCATTCATTTCAGATCCTGTTGCTGCAAGAGTAAGTACAGTACCAAATGGTAATGCCTCACTAGCAAAAGCTTTTTTCGTTACAATATCCCATACATCTCCATCGTACTTACTACCAGCAGCAATTGCCTTCGTACAGTCGATTACACTTCCTCCGCCAACTGCTAAAATAAATTCAACACCATTCTCTTTACAAATTTGAATCCCTTTCTTTACAGTCGATACACGAGGATTCGGTTCAACGCCTGTCAATTCAAATACTTCTGCATTTATATCTTTTAAAATAGAAATTACATTATCATAAATACCGTTTCTTTTAATACTGCCTCCTCCGTATACGAGAAGAACTTTTTTACCGAACTGTGGAATTTCAGTTTTCAACTGTTCTAATTGCCCTTTACCGAAAATAAGTTTCGTTGGATTACGAAATACAAAATTTTGCATATTCCTTTACCATCCCTTCTATATGAAAAGTAACTATACTTTTGTATACCATATTTTTTTCATTTCACAAAAATATTTGCCTAACAAAAAAATCCCAGCCTACAGGCTGAGATTTTTTATTGATAATAAGGTGAGATCATTAAGTAAACTATAACACCAGATAAACTTACATATAACCAAATCGGCATCGTCCAACGTACAATTTTACGATGACGTGTTAATTGATTTGTAAAACCAAATACAAGTGCAAACAATGCAAGCGGTACAATAATTGCTGCCAGGATAATATGTGTAATTAAAATGATGAAATACACATATTTAATGAATCCTTCTCCGCCAAAATGTGTTGCTGGCGCTAAGTAATGATACGATAAATAAGAAACACAAAATAGCAACGTCGTTGTAAATGCTGCCAGGATGAAACCACGGTGCATTTTCACATTCTTCTTAATAATAGAGTATAGAGCTGCTAATAAGAATACGAACGTAAAGCTATTAAAAATTGCATTTAACATTGGTAAAATTGTTACATCAAAATGTAATTCTCCTTCATAGCCAACAGGTCCAAAGAACAAAAATAAAATAATCGCATTTACAATTACAGAAAGCGTTATCACAATAGGAGCATAGCTTTTCTGATTTGTTGATTGATCCACCAAAATGGTCACTCCCTCTTCCTTCAAATATGTATACGTAACCTCACTATTTTAACATACTATTCACAGTGTAAATGTGACAATAGTTTGACACAGCAAGATAAGACAAAGAAAAAAATCCTTCTTAATAAAACTTCTTAAGAAGGATTTTATCGCTTTATTATTCAAATAGCAACGAGATTAGTTTTTGTTAAAAAATGTATCGCTATATGCTTGAAAAATTTCAGACACTTGATATCCCATTAAAGAAATTGCTGTTAATGAAAAGAAACCAATCATAAGAAATCGAAACCACATATAAATCTCCTCCTTGTATTTAGCTTAAAAAACATTCGCTATATTACAAGTTGAGTGGCACTCTTCATCGTCACTTTCCTTTTTCCTTACAATTGCTGTAATAAATCGAATCATAAAGAAAATAACAAAAGGAATTTGTTCGTAATTCACATTGGCATAGTTTAGCAACGGCTCGCGCTGCATATCGAACGGGGATGAGAAGGAATAGAACATACCTTGCTCTTCCATATATACAATTACAATTTTCATGCAAAATACGATTCCTAGAAACGAAACAATATCTTGCCATTCTGTCGTATATAACAGGTTATACAGCTCTAATACGTACTCTTCCATCATCATCCCCCCTTCCTTTTTTACCATTTTGCTCGCCTTCGTATAAAAAGTCAAGAAAAAAGTTTATATTCACTATGACAATAGTAATTACTTTTTTCTATGATTATATATGATTCTTTTATAGTAATGATTAGGTGTAACTCTCTCCGAAAATAAGAAAATTAGAATCGAACGGATTCCTCATTCTTACTTTTAGGCTTCAAAATTGTGCTATTTTTATTTCTATTAAAAATAAAATAAGAAAGTATGATAAGAACAGTAACAAACATTGTTAAAAGTGCTTGTGAACGTAAAGTATCAATTGCGAACATCGCAACTAAAACTGCTATGATAGCAGCAATTGTAACATACGTTACATACGGAAAAAGCCACATTTTCACTTTCAAATTTTGTTGTTCTACTTTTCCCATTTTTTTACGCATCTTTAAATGCGAAACTGCAATAACGAGATAAACTAGTAACGCAATCCCGCCAGATGCATTCACTAAAAACAAAAAGACTTTATCTGGAGAAATATAACTAAAAACAACGCCAATATAAGCGAAGAACGTTCCGAATAAAACGGCCCGAACTGGAACACCACTACTGTTCAATTTCAAAAACGCCTTTGGAGCATCTCCTCTTTCTGCCATCGAAAAAAGCATTCTTGAGTTTGTATATAAACCCGAATTTAAACAAGAGAGTACAGCTGTTAAAACGATAAAATTCATAATTTGTGCCGCAGCTGGTATTCCTATATGTTCCAGTACAGCTACAAATGGACTTTTTAATATGTTTGCTGAATTCCATGGCAGTAGCGTAACAACTACCGCTATAGACCCAATAAAAAATACAAGAATACGCCAAATCACACTGTTTGTTGCTGTTTTTACTGCTTTTACAGGTTCTGCAGATTCACCTGCGGCTACTGCTACAATCTCTGATCCCATAAATGAAAATATAACGACAGTAATTCCAAGCAGTACCGAACTTATACCGTTTGGCATAAATCCACCTTGTCCAATTAAATTCGAAGTGCCGGGTGCTTCTGTTCCTGGAACAAATCCTAAAATAACAGCAAGACCTAGACAAAGGAACAAAACAATACTTATTACTTTAATAAAAGAAAACCAATATTCAAACTCTCCAAATGATTTCACCGAAAAAACGTTCGTCAGCGTTAATAAAATTGTTAATATTAAACTTAATAACCAAAGCGGTATTTGTGGAATCCAATATTGGATAATACCAGCACCTGCTGTGGCTTCTATTGCAATAACAATTACCCAAAAAAACCAGTATAACCAGCCTATTGTATAACCCGCCCAAGGACCAATCGCTTCTCTTGCATACGTTGCAAATGAACCACTTGTCGGATTAACAGCTGCCATTTCTCCTAGCATTCTCATGACGAAAATGACTAGAAGTCCTGCTAATGCATATGAAACGATAGAACCTGGTCCTGCCGAATGTACAACTGCACCACTTCCAACAAACAAACCAGCCCCTATTACGCCGCCAATTGAAATCATTGTAATGTGGCGTATTTTGAGGTCTTTCTTTAGATTTTTATCCAAATCTTGTACATCCCCTTCCAAACTAAATTTTGAAATTTATGTAAGAGTACTGTGCGAAAGATTTTGTCCTATACTTTAAAATATATCAAAATATTCTGAATTTAACAATTATAATTCAACCTCCTTCAAAAATTATTACATTAGGTTTAATACTTTCCCATACACAATTGTTGAGAAAATTATATTCTCCTTACAAAAGAAAGAATTTTCAGATATCATTGAATAAACAAGATTATACATCTAGACAACTTTTTGTATAGGAGTGTTGATATGTTAAACAAGTTCAAATTTTTTTGTTGTATTTTAGTAATGTTCTTACTTCTATCGCTATCCCCTTTCCAAGCACAAGCAGCAAACAATTTAGGTTCAAAATTACTCGTTGGATACTGGCATAACTTTGATAACGGTACTGGCATTATTAAATTAAAAGACGTTTCACCAAAATGGGATGTAATCAATGTATCTTTTGGTGAAACTGGTGGTGATCGTTCCACTGTTGAATTTTCTCCTGTGTATGGTACAGATGCAGAATTCAAATCAGATATTTCTTATTTAAAAAGTAAAGGAAAGAAAGTAGTTCTTTCAATAGGTGGACAAAATGGGGTCGTTTTACTTCCTGACAATGCCGCTAAGGATCGTTTTATTAATTCCATACAATCTCTGATCGATAAATACGGTTTTGACGGAATAGATATTGACCTTGAATCAGGTATTTACTTAAACGGAAATGACACTAACTTCAAAAACCCAACTACCCCTCAAATCGTAAATCTTATTTCAGCTATTCGAACAATCTCAGATCATTATGGTCCAGATTTTCTATTAAGCATGGCCCCTGAAACAGCTTATGTTCAAGGCGGATATAGCACATATGGAAGCATATGGGGTGCATATT
The DNA here is from genome assembly GCF_038005805.1 of Bacillus sp. FSL R9-9497. Lineage (NCBI taxonomy): Bacteria > Bacillati > Bacillota > Bacilli > Caryophanales > Bacillaceae > Bacillus > Bacillus sp. FSL R9-9497. The sequence continues at coordinate 3,637,013 of NZ_JBBOTY010000001.1, forward strand.
TACCAATTATTTACGGAGTGAAAGATAAACTAACATACATTCACGTTCAACACTACAACGCTGGTAGCGGGATTGGAATGGACGGTAATAACTACAATCAAGGTACTGCAGACTACGAGGTCGCTATGGCAGATATGCTCTTACATGGTTTTCCTGTAGGTGGTAATGCAAATAACATTTTCCCAGCTCTTCGTTCAGATCAAGTCATGATTGGGCTTCCAGCAGCACCAGCGGCAGCTCCAAGTGGTGGATACATTTCGCCAACTGAAATGAAAAAAGCTTTAAATTATATCATTAAAGGAGTTCCATTCGGAGGAAAGTATAAACTTTCTAATCAGAGTGGCTATCCTGCATTCCGCGGCCTAATGTCTTGGTCTATTAATTGGGATGCAAAAAACAACTTCGAATTCTCAAATAACTATAGAACATATTTTGATAGTCTTTCCTTGCAAAAATAACAAAGTAAAACTATAATTAGCCCTCATCAATCGGACATTTATGGGCAATCCATGCAGGATAAAAACAGCAATAGGTCCCTTTATAGGTCCTATTGTTGTTTTTTATTTATGAAAATTACTTTGTCACATCTAAAGTTTTAAGAAACTGTTTTCCATCGACCAACATCGCACGTTCCTCTGAATCATATTGTTAAATATTCTAGTCACTCTTTTGCTTCAACACAAAAACTGAAAGTTCAGGTACACTACAAAATCTAACAGGCATCCTAGTAGTCCCAATGCCACGATTTACATATAAATATAACTGCTTACTCTTCCCCTCTACTTCATACATACCTTCAACATAGCTCTCAGCTAGTTTGGTAGTAATTAACGGACCTACAAAAGGGATTTGGACTTGCCCTCCGTGACTATGTCCTGACAGTTGAAGATCAACTGGGTAACGATTTATTTTGGTTACAACATCCGGCTCATGTACTAATAACATGTTGAAATCATTTTGTTTCAAGTTTTTTAAAGTTAAATCTATTTTCGGCTTCCCTAATAGAAAATCATCCAAACCTGATATTGTAATATATTTGCCGTTTTCCACTTTAATTTTCTGCACTTCATTTACTAATACAGAAAAACCAGCTTCCTCCATATATTTTTTGTAAAATAGACTACCGCCCCCGCCCCTATCATGATTCCCAAACACAGCATATTTCCCTAAGGGAGCGTGAATTTTCTGCAAAATAGCCTTCGCTTCTTCTCTTTCCGCACTATAAGACCCAAATTTATCTATTAAATCTCCGGTAAAAACTACTATATCTGGATGTAATTCATTCATCTTCTCCACTAAATGTTCAAGTTGCTTCAGTGTAAACTCTGGCCCTAAATGTACATCTGAAAACTGTAATATTTTTTTATTATTAAATTCTTTAGGAATTGCAGAAGCTTCTATTTCATTCCACGTAACTGTTACTAATTTTCTTTCTATTTCTGTCGCATAATAATACAAACTTACTGGTATCATTAATATACTTATAAAACTAATAATAAATATCTTTATGATTGATTTTTTTCGTTCTTTTTTTACATGATTCGTATTCATGTTTTCACCTCTAGAAACACTTTAAATCCTTATTGTTACATTAATGTGACAACATGAATACTATTCTTATTATGTAATTCCTTCCCTATTCACTTTGACAATTTTATACAGAAGTCATAACATATTTTTATAATACATATATTTTTGAATCTTTTTCTATTCATTCCATTATTTTATTACGGAGGGGTTATTCATGTCTGTATTTACACCAGAAGAAATTACGGAACTTGCTGCGAATTCAGGAAGGAAAAAAGCTCATTTATCATTGCTCCCTATGCTAATTCTTGGTTTTTTTGGTGGTGCTTTTATCGCATTAGGGTATTTACTCGATATTCATGTTATTGGGACAATGCCAAAATATTGGGGATCATTTTCTAGTTTTCTAGGCGCTGCTGTATTTCCTATTGGTCTTATTCTCGTTATTCTTGCAGGCGGTGAACTAGTAACCGGTAACATGATGACAGTTTCTATGGCCTGGCTCCAAAAGAAAATTACTTTATTTTATTTCATACGAAATTTAGTTATTGTTACATTTAGCAATTTCATAGGGGCTGTATTTGTAGCCTACTTTTTCGGTCATATCGTTGGCTTAACTGAGGGAGCTTTTTTAGCGAAAACTATTTCTATCGCTCAAGCGAAACTACAAGATACGCCATTGCAAGCATTTATTTCTGCAATCGGATGTAATTGGCTCGTTTGTTTAGCTGTTTGGCTCAGTATGGGAAGTAAAGAATTTATCGGAAAGATTATCGGTATTTGGTTCCCGGTTATGACTTTTGTTGCGATTGGATTTCAACACGTTGTAGCCAATATGTTTGTCATCCCAGCCGCGATTTTTGCCGGTCATTTCACTTGGGCTGAATATTTTCCAAACTTTATTTTTGTTTTCTTTGGAAATTTAGTAGGAGGTATGTTATTTGTAGCACTACCTTACTTCATATCTTATAATAAGAAACTACCTGCTCATCAAGAGAAGACTGAAATGAAGAACAAATCTCTGTCCGCTTAAATGGAATGTCTATAAAGTGCCCTAAAAAATATTACAAATTTCATTTTTTTTGCGAATATATGTACGTACACTTGTTCTCGAATGTTTTATACGTTATAATAACAACTTAAATAGCATTATTTACATATGAGGTGAAAAACATGAACAAAACAGAATTAATTAAAAACGTAGCACAAAATGCTGAGATTTCTCAAAAAGAAGCTACTGTAGTTGTACAAACTGTAGTAGAATCAATCACTAACACTTTAGCTGCTGGTGAAAAAGTACAACTTATCGGATTCGGTACATTCGAAGTTCGCGAAAGAGCTGCTCGTACAGGCCGTAACCCACAAACTGGTGAAGAAATGCAAATCGCAGCTTCTAAAGTACCTGCTTTCAAAGCTGGTAAAGAACTAAAAGAAGCTGTAAAATAATGAAAAATATCCTTCTCATTTATGAGAAGGATATTTTTTTCATAACATAATTAATAAAAATCTGACCATTATGTTGTTTCTTTTGTTCTTTTATGCAAATAAAATCTTTACTTTCAAAAAAAGGTTTTGCGGTAATGCTCGCCTCTGTATATATCTCCCTATGTCCCAAATTCACTGCTTCTTTTTCTAACTTCTGTAGTATGTATGAAGCGACTCTTTTCCCTTGATAATCTTTATGCGTAAATAAACGATCTACGTAACGATCATCGTTATAATCCCCAAACCCGACTATCACACCTTTATGATCCGCTACATAGCTAATATTCTTTTCTAAAGACTGTAACCAATTTTCTCTATCTAGTCGCTCCGGTGCCCACGCCTGTAGCTGTAACTCATTATAATCTTTTGCATTAACCTTATGAACTGTTTCATAGAACAATTGTAATACTTGATCTAAATCTTCTTTCTGGAATGTTCTAATTATAATATCTTTTAACATATATAAGTCTCCTTACGAAACTACCTCTTAACTTTTCTACTACATACGATTCTATATTTCTGCTTTATTATATCGTTTTAATTTCTATACGAACAAAAAAACAATACTTATTCAAGTATTGTTTTTTAATTCTATTCAATTACTTAATGTAGCTTTTTAAGGTTTTAATTTAACTCTTTGTAATCGTAATGCATTTAATACAACGGATACAGAACTAAATGCCATCGCTGCTCCAGCAACCCAAGGGGCTAAAAAACCTAATGCCGCAATTGGAATTCCTAACGCGTTATAAGCTAATGCCCAGAATAAATTTTGTTTAATATTTCTTATCGTCATTTTACTCATAAAGATCGCATCAGCAATACTATTTAAGTCACCGCGGATTAACGTTATATCCGCTGCTTCCATCGCTACATCCGTTCCCGTTCCAATTGCCATACCAATGTTCGCTGTAGCAAGAGCAGGAGCATCATTTATCCCGTCTCCAACCATCGCTACTTTCTTACCATTTGCTTGCAGTTTTTTCACTTCTTCTGCTTTTCCTTCTGGCAATACTTCTGCAATTACGTGATCAATACCAACTTGCTTTGCAATTGCCTGAGCAGTTTGTGTATTATCTCCTGTAATCATCACAACGTCTAGACCCATTTTTTTCAGTCTTGCGATAGCTGCTTTTGAAGTATCTTTCACAGTATCTGCAACGGCAAATATACCAGCATATTCTTTATCGATTGCAATAAGCATTGCTGTTTTTCCTTCTCGTTCTAGCGCTTCCATTGATTTAGAAACTTCTTCAATATCAATATTGAATTTCTTCATTAATCGACGTGTACCAATTAATAAGTGTTTTCCTTCTACAACTGATTCGATACCAAATCCCGGAATCGCTTCAAACGTTTCTGAACTTGGGATATCAATTTTCTTTTCTTTAATTCCTTCTACAATCGCTTCTGCAAGTGGATGTTCAGAATTTCTTTCTGCTGCCCCTACTAATCTAAGCAGTTCATTTTCATTGAATCCATCTGCTACAATTACATCTGTTAACACCGGCTTCCCATTTGTCACTGTACCCGTTTTATCTAAAATAACCGTATCTAATCTGTGCGTTGCTTCTAAATGCTCTCCACCTTTAAATAAAATACCATACTCTGCTGATCTTCCTGATCCTGCCATAATAGATGTAGGCGTTGCAAGACCTAATGCACATGGACAAGCGATAACAAGTACTGCTATCATTTTCTCAAGTGCTCCGCCAAAATCACCAGGTGTAACAAATATCATCCATACTGCAAATGTGATAATCGCAATCACAACTACAACCGGTACGAAAATACCTGAAATTTGATCTGCTACCCTTTGAATAGGAGCTTTTGAACCCTGTGCCTCTTCTACTACTTTAATAATTTGAGCTAATGCAGTATCTCTTCCTACCTTAGTTGCTTTCACTTTTAAAAATCCATTTTTATTTATTGTAGAACCTATTACTACATCCCCAATTGACTTATCAACAGGAATACTTTCACCCGTTAACATCGATTCATCAATCGCTGACTTTCCTTCGACAATCTCACCATCTACTGGTATTTTTTCACCAGGCTTTACATAGACGATATCACCAGCTACTACTTCTTCAATCAAAATTTTTATTTCTGTTCCACCTCGCACAACTGTAGCTGTCTTCGCTTGTAAACCCATCAATTTTTTAATTGCTTCTGATGAGCGCCCTTTTGCTTTCGCTTCAAATAATTTACCTAAAATAATTAATGTAATAAGTACCGCACTCGTTTCAAAATATAAATCTGTCATATGTTCCGAAGAACCAATAGATTGAATACTTAAATATACACTATAAAAATAAGCGGCCGACGTTCCAAGCGCCACGAGAACATCCATATTCGCACTTTTATTACGTAACGCTTTATAAGCCCCAACATAAAACTGCCCACCAATGATAAATTGAACAGGAGTTGCAAGTGCTAGTTGCACCCAAGGGTTCATTAACATATCTGGTAAATAAATAAACGACGTAAATGAGAAATGACTAACCATTGCCCACAATAATGGGAAAGATAAAATAAACGAAATAATAAACTTCTTCTTTTGTCTTTCAATTTCTTGTAATCGATGATCAGTTGATGCATCTTGATCATCTGGTTTCACTTCTAATTTATATCCTAGCTTCGTAATCGCGCTCTTCATTTCATTTACATTAACTTCATCATGATTAAAGTCTACTGTAGCTGATTCTAAAGCAAAATTTACTGTCGCTTTGTTCACACCATCTAACTTATTTAAACGCTTTTCAACTCTATTTGCACATGCTGCACATGTCATTCCTGAAACAGTAAATTCAGCTTTATCACTTACAATTCCATATCCTAACGATTCAACTTTTTCTTTAAATTGTTGCAGATTTGTTTTAGTTGGATCGTACATTATTTTTGTTTTTTCAAGCGCAAAATTTACATTTGCCTCATGAACACCTTCTACTTTTTTTAGACCTTTTTCAATTCTATTTGCACATGCCGCACATGTCATTCCTGATATTTGAAGATTGGCCTCTTTTTGTTCATTCATGTCTCTCACCTCTATATACCCTTATGAGGTATAATTATTAGCAAAATAAATCGTACTTCGTTTAAAGTACGATTTATTTCCATATCTAAAAATAATTACTGAACATCGTATCCTTGGTCTTCGATTACAGCAACGATATCTTTTAATGTTACGGCAGACGAGTCGATAGTAACTTCAACAGTTCCTTCTGCTAATTGAACCTTCACTTGTTCAACACCGTTTAGCTCTTTCACACTGCTTTCGATAGCATTTACACAATGTCCACAAGACATACCTTCAACTTGTAATGTTAACTGTTCCATTTAAAATCCTCCTCTTGTTTCTTCATTATTTGTTAATCACAATTACATCTTACCATACCCCCCTAAGGTAATCAATGGTTTTGTATCATGATTTTTCAATTATTTTCTAAAAGTTTATTTTACACACACTTTTTCACATCAATACCCCGAAATCTTATTATGAAGGTAAACAAAAAAAACAAGCCAGTGACATACTAGCTTGTTTTTACGCTTTTGAAAAACGTTCAAATACAGTCATTAATTCTTCAATTGCTTCGTCACCATTGCCATCTTTAATAGCACCTGAAACACAATGACTTGTATGGTTTTTTAATACACCCATTCCTACTTTTTTCATCGCTGCATTAATCGCTGAAATTTGCACTAAAATATCCACACAATAGCGATCATTTTCAATCATATTTTGAATACCGCGGACCTGTCCTTCAATCCTCTTTAATCTATTTATAATTTGTTCTTTTTCTTTTTCTGATCTATGTGTTACCGCTTCATGCTCTTTATGACCCATATTATCACCTTCTTAAAGTTTCTCTTCATCCAATAAAACAATTGCTTTTACGAGTATACCAATTATAGCATTAATTATCTATGTATGATACCCCATATGAGTATATTTCCGCTTTATGATTATTCTTAACAACTCATTAGCTTCTTAATCTCAATTTTCAGTATACCCTTTCTTTTTGTCAAAAAAATCATTATATCTCTCATCAAAGTTCAATAAAAAGAAACAAGAATAAGCGGGGATTACCCGCCCCCGCTTATTCTTTGTCTATAATATTAAAAACTTAATTTTCAGCTATTTAATCCAACAATTTTTTCTTTCCATATATGATTATTGCTGATCGCATACTTTTGTATCATTCACTACTGAAGTTCCTTCAACGGTTACCGTATGAAAACAGTCATTTACTCGAACTGTTACAACATTATCTTGCCGATCAATGATATGATATTCATTAAAATTTTTATTCAGAGCACTGCGAATTTGTTCTCCTTCATAAATTGGGATGCCATGCGATAAAACCCAAATAAGTCCAGCGATAGCAAGAATAGTTTTCATACGATCTACCTCCTTGGGAATATAGTGAACTTTTAATCCATACTTTTTCAGCTCTACAAATCATGATCGGAATAAACCAAGCCTTTTTGGAAATAAGTTCATTTCGTCTATTTTATGTTTATGCTAATTGTGACCGTTTTGTGACAACTTTTTGTCTCTTTAGACGAAAAGTTGAAACAAAACTTTCAAAAAGGACAATTCTACATATCAAAAAAGGTTATGGAATGTTTCATCCATAACCTTTTTTCCTATACGTAACTAATAAATCTCAATCCTTTACTTAAAGAAGTCGGCACAACAGATGCATGATTCTCCCCTTCAGCTTCATAAAACTTAAATTTAAGTTTATCGTGGTTTACTTGGAGAAGGCGCTCTGATAATTCATTTGCGCCTACAACCATATGCTCTCGTTCTAGTGACCCAACTGTAAGGAACACTCCTGTTTCAAACTTAGCATTGTTTAATTCATGTATAAGGTTCTCTTCTTTTTCAAGTACGGATTGGTTATTCCACCATATAGATGGACTACTAATAAAATAATTTTGAAAAGCATTTAAGTTTGTAAATAGTATATAAAGAGCAAATAGTCCACCTAAAGAATGTCCAAATAACGTTTGCTTACTTTTATCGATCTCAAAATTCTTTTCAATTTGTGGTTTCAGTTCTTCTTCAATAAAAGTAAAGAAATTATGTGCTCCTCCTGTTTTAGGCCACGGTTTACCGTCTGGTTTTAAAGGGGCATCTTTTGAAATTACGCTAGGCGTAAAATCATAACATCTTTCTTCCCCTGAAAATGCGCCTTCAATTGGATAACCCAATCCTACTATAACAGCTGGTGAAACACCGGTTTTTTCCGCTCTTACTGATTGTATTTTAACTGCTTCATGAAATGTTTGAAAAAAGGCATTGCCATCTAATACATAAATGACAGGATATCCTGAATCCGGTGCTGGTTGCCTCGGCTTTGAAATATGAATTTGATATTCCTTACCTTCTAATTTTGAATACATTTTCCACTGTTCTGTATTAGATGTTATAATCTGCTGTTTTTCAACTGTAGTATTCACCCTATCCCCCCCTTTTTAACTTGTTACATATATTTCGATTTTTTCTTCTTGAGATACAACGCTATCATAACCGAAACAAACAGGAGCCCCGTTATACGGATCTATCATGACACGTGCATCAATATGAAATACTTCTTTTAACACTTCATTTGTAATGATTTCTTCTGGGCTACCAGTTGTAACAATTTCTCCTTCCTTCATTGCAATAATTTCATCTGAAAACCTTGCTGCATGGTTAATATCATGTAATACCATAACAACCGTACAATTATGTTCTTTATTTAACTTCTCCACAATTTGTAATACATCTAATTGATGAGACATATCAAGGTATGTAGTTGGCTCATCTAATAGCAACACTTCTGTCTCTTGTGCTAATGCCATCGCTAGCCATACCTTTTGTCTTTGACCACCTGATAAATTTGCAATTTGTCTCGTTCGAAATTCAGAAGTTTTCGTTATATTTAATGCCCAATCAATCATTTCTTTATCTTTTGTCGTTAACTTATTTACGTTATTTCGATGTGGATAGCGTCCATAAGAAATTAATTCTTCCACTTTAAGTTCACCTGGTGCAATTGGAGTTTGCGGGAGTAAAGCTAACTGCTTCGCAATTTCTTTCGTTGAAATTGTATGTAAATCTTGCCCTTGTAAATATACTTTTCCGCTTTTTTGTTTTAAAATTCTTCCCATTGTTTTTAACAATGTTGATTTACCGCAACCGTTCGGACCTATAATTGTCGTTACTTTTCCTTCTTGTATTTCCACATTTAAATCGCGAAACACTGTAAGCTTTTCATAACTTGTTTCTAAATTTTTTGCACTTAAAATACTCACTTTTATTCCTCCTCTTACGCTTTCGCCTTATAAAGTAAATATAAGAAATACGGTACACCGACAATAGAAATAACGATTCCAACTGGTAACTCTACAGGTGTGAAAACTGTTTTTGCAATAAAGTCTGAGGCAACTACAAGAAACATTCCGATTACGCCGCACGTGGGAATTATATACTTATGTTGAATACCGACAAGTCTTTTCGCTATATGCGGTGCCATTAAGCCAATAAAACCGATACTCCCTGAAACAGCAACACATGCACTCACAAGCCCGATACTGCTTAATAATAAAATCGATTTCTCTCTTTCTACTGAAACACCTAAACTTGTAATACTCGTTTCTTCCAATTGAAATAAATCTAGTAAATATGCTTTCTTTTGTATAAGTGGAATTAAAATAATAAGCCATGGTAACATAGCCACAATATACTTCCAGTTCGCACTATATATGCTTCCAGAAACCCACACTGCAGCCATCTCGAAATCAGTTGACTTCATTTTGAGTGATAAGTACATAGAAAAGGCCCCAAATCCTGATCCAATTGCAATCCCTGTTAATAAAAGTCGCTGCGAATCTAATTTACCGTTTTTCCAAGAAAAAAGATAGATGATAATAGCAGCACCTAATCCGCCGACTAAACCAAACATTGGCATCATCATAATAGAAACCCAGTCTGTGCTTTTTAATTGTCCTTGAAAGAAAAACATAAAAATGACGATCGCTGTTCCCGCACCGGCATTTACTCCTAAAATACCTGGGTCTGCCAATCCATTTCTCGTAATCCCTTGAATAACGGCACCCGCAACACCAAGGCCTAATCCTACTAATCCAGCAATTACGATACGTGGAAGACGAAACTCAAAAATAACTAAATCATGTTCTGGTACTGGATCAATTCTAAAAAGTGTTTTAAACACATCTGTAATCGTAATGTCGAACGTACCATTTGTTAAACTAATATAAATAGCACATAGTATTAAAAATATAATAATCCCCATCGTCATTCCGAAACGTTGACTTGAACTTTTAAGCATGTCTCTCTCCTCCTCTTGTACGGATTAAATAAAGGAAGAAAGGAATTCCAATTAAAGATGTTACGACTCCAATTGGCGTTTCAAATGGATAATTTACAAATCTACTTAAAACATCACATAACGCTAAGAAAACCCCACCAATAACGCCTGCACATGGCAATATCCATTTATAATCTACTCCAATTATAAAGCGGGTAATGTGCGGAATAATTAAACCTACAAAACCAACTTTTCCTACTAAAGCAACTGCTGTTCCTGTTAAAAAAATTACCGATAAAATTGCCATCGCTTTAACTAGTTTTGTACGCTGTCCTAAATTAATAGAAACCTCTTCGCCTAATGAAAGAATGGTAATAGATTTTGATATTAACAATGCTAAAATTATTCCAATTATCCCAAACGGTATCGTGATTTTAATGATATTAGGATCTACTTGATCTAACTTTGCATTAAACCAAAAACTAACATTTTGAGAAATTTGGAAATACGAAGCCATGGCAGCCGATACACTGCTTAAAAATGTTCCAATAACTGTTCCGATAATTGCTAACCTAACTGGTGATAAGCCATTTTGAAGGAGCGAACCAAAACCAAACACGATACCGGCTCCGAGTGCAGAACCAATCATTGAACATACAACCATACCAATTGATGACATTCCTGGAAGAAAAATCATACAAAGTGTAATAACAAAGGCAGCACCATCCGTCACACCCATAATAGAAGGGGATGCAAGATAGTTTCTTGTCATCCCCTGCATAAGTGCTCCTGATATGGCTAGAAATGCTCCGACTAAAAGAGCTGCAACTACCCTTGGTAAACGTGAAGTAATAATAATATTATGATTTACATCACTTGAATCAAAATGAAATAATGCGTTCCACACTGTTTCAGCATCAATACTTTTCGCCCCATACAAAATCGAAAGTATAACTGTAAATAAGATGAGTATGGGTGCTATACATAATATAGTTACTGGTACTGCATTTGTTTTCTGCATATCATTCAACGCACCTTACTTATTGTATTATTTAGATAAATTTTTCACTGCTTCTTTTAAGAAGGCAGTTTTACTCCAAGCAGTACCACCTTGTGCCATTGGATCTACAACGTTTACAAATACTTTCTTTTCCTTCGCAGCATTCATACTTTGCCAAATTGGATTACTTTCAATTTCTTCTAACACTTTTGGATTTTTATTTTCACTTGCCTCATATTGTAAGAAAATATAATCTGGGTTAAGTTCAGCAAGTTTTTCAAATGAAATTTTCTCTTGTGCTTTTACAGTTTTCAATTGTTCTGGAGCAGTTAGTCCAAGATCTTTATAAATTACAGGGTTGAAGTATACTCCTTCTGGATATAGGAATAATTCATTTGCTCTTAGTCTAATGACAAGTACTTTTTTATCTTTTAACTTATCTCCTAGTTTTGCTTTTGCTTTTTCAGCGTCTGAATTGTAGTCTTTAATAATTTTTTCTGCTTTATCTTTTTTACCAGTTAATTCTCCCATTAACTTTAAGTTATCTTCCCAATTTGTTGAAACGTGTGATACCGGGAATGTAGGAGCTACTTTCGTAAACTTTTCAGCTGTTTCTGCTGGGAATTTCGTACTTGATGTAATCACATCTGGTTTTAATTGTAGTAATGTTTCGAAATTGGGTTGCATTTTCTCACCAACAGATTTCGCACCTTCTAACTCTTTTTCCAGGTACTTTGGTAGTTTACCACCTACAGTAATGGCACCAACTGGTTTAATTCCAAGTACTGCCGCATCTTCCATTGACTCTAAACTAGCTGTCGCAATTTTATCTACTTTTGCTGGCACTGTATATTCTTTACCTAAATATGTAATTTTTCGTTTTTCATCTTTTTTCGTTTCCGTAGCTTTTGTCTGTTGTTTTTGCTCGCCTGAAGTTTTATCCGCACTATTACATGCCGCTAAACCTACACTTAAAACTGTAACCATCCCTAAAGTAAATAATTTCTTGTTCATCTTTATATGTCTCCTCTCAAATTTTCAAACTATATTCTCAATAGAATTTAACTATATGAATCTTATCCCATATATATATTTCATTAGATTAATAATTTTATCCAGAACTCATTCACGTTCACTTCCCCTAGACTATAATTCTTTTACGCCTTCATCACTTGATAATCTTTTTCACTGATAATGATTATCGTTACTAAGTATATATTTAATATGAAATTATTTCAAGAATGATTTGAAAAATTTTAACAAACTGAATTAAAAAAAGAAGTATCTCCCTAATATTAGGGAGATACTTCTTTTTTTAGAAATTTATATGCAATTCAACTGGACAATGGTCTGATCCCATCACTTCACTATTAATTTTCGCTTCTGTTATTTGGTCTTTCATTCTTTCCAAAACAACAAAATAATCTAAACGCCATCCGATATTTTCACCTTTGTAATCTTGCTCTTACATTTATGAATACATACATACGCACTTTATTCAGGTTATACTAATTTCAGAGGTGATGTTCTTTGCATAATGAAGGAGTTATATTAACAAATGAGTATTGGCAAGCAATTATTCATAATGATTCTTCCTATGATAGCAAATTCTTTTATGCTGTGAAATCAACTGGAATTTTTTGCAGGCCATCATGCAAATCAAGAATACCGAATAGAAACAATGTACGAATTTTTCATCATGCAGAGCAAGCATTAAGCGAAAACTTTCGCCCGTGCAAACGTTGTAAGCCAAATGGGATCACTTTACCTAATGAAGAGTGGGTAGAACCAATTAAAGACTATATCGAAAAGCATTATGACGAATCCTTAACTCTCGACATGCTTGCGGAAATGTGTCACGGTAGCCCTTTTCATTTACAGCGTACTTTCAAAAGAATAATAGGGCTAACTCCTATAGAATATATACAACAATTCAGGGTTCTTAAAGCAACCAAATACCTTTTACACACAAATCAATCTATTAAAGAAATTAGTACTGCTGTCGGGATAGAAAACCCAGAGTATTTCGCAACTTTATTTAAAAAGAAAACCGGATTTACTCCTACTGAATATCGAAAAAAGAACGAAATGAAAGAGGGATACGATAATGAATTCCTACAAAAATAATTATATATATTGGACGCTACTTACACATAAAAATTGGCGATTTCATATTGCTGCAACTGAAAATGGACTATGTTTCATTGGATCACAAGACGAAAATTTTGAAGAATTAAATATATGGGCTAGAAAAAAACTGCCCCAACATATATTGATTCATAGTCCAGATTACTTGCAAATATATACGCAAGAAGTTATCGAGTATTTAGAAAACAAGCGAGAAACTTTTACATTTCCTATCGATGCTTATGGAACTAATTTTCAATTATCTGTTTGGAATACGGTACGTGAAATTCCTTATGGAAAGACATATTCTTATACAGAAATTGCTGAAAAAATTCAAAAACCTAAAGCTGTGCGCGCCGTTGCTTCTGCTATTGCTGCTAACCCTCTCCTTATTACTATTCCTTGTCACCGTGTTATTGGGAAGAATGGGAAACTAACCGGATTTAGGGGTGGATTAGAAATGAAGAAAAAATTGCTTACATTAGAAAAGTTATAGGTGGAATTCATATGACAGCAGAATATAATAGCGCATTATCTATAGCAGTTCCAAAAGAATTTTGTTTCCAAGAAAATTTACGTTATCTATCACGTTCTAACAATGAATGTATGTTTCATATTGAAGACAATAAAATTTATAAAGTTATCCCTGTTCAAGATGTAAATCCTTTAGTTGAAATTAGTTTGAATACTGATGGCAATATTCAAATACGTTTTTTAGGAGAGTTATATACTCATGAAAGATGGGTAAGCGATGCTGTAGCTAACTATGTAAAAGAATGGTTTGATTTAACTACTGATTTAGCTCCCTTTTATACATTAGCTAAACATGATTTACTCCTTCAAGGACCAATTGAACAATATTATGGCCTTCGTAATTTAGGTATTCCAGACTTATTTGAGGCACTTTCCTGGGGAATTATCGGTCAACAAATTAACTTAACATATGCTTATACGCTAAAAAGAAGATTAGTTGAGCAATTTGGCAGTTATGTAGAATGGGACGGTAGAAAGCATTGGATATTCCCATCACCTGAAACAATTGCAAATCTACATGTAGAAGATCTCCAACAATTAAAAATGACGACTAGAAAATGTGAATATTTAATCGGTATTGCGAAGCTTATTACAGAGAGAAAACTATCAAAAGAGGATTTACTGCAAACACAAGATGTAAAGGTTGCTGAGAAACAATTAACCGCTATCCATGGTATAGGACCATGGACTGCCAACTATGTTTTAATGCGTTGTTTAAGATTTCCTTCAGCTTTTCCAATTGATGATGTTGGTCTCCATAATGCAATTAAATTTATAACAGGTTCCGAAAATAAACCGACTAAAAATGAAATAAAAGGTTTCGCGGCAAACTGGGCTAATTGGGAGTCTTATGCGACTTTTTATTTGTGGCGAGTACTATATTAAAAAAACCAAGTAGCACATTCGTACTACTTGGTTCTTTTTTAAGCTTGCTCCTCAAAACGTCTTGCAATTTCCACAATAACTTGAACGGCTTTTTCCATAGTATCTACCGAAACATATTCAAATTTACCGTGATAATTTTCACCACCAGTGAAAATGTTCGGCGTCGGTAATCCCATATATGATAATTGTGATCCATCTGTGCCTCCGCGAATCGGATGAATATTTGGTTCAATGTCTAAACTTTTCATTGCTTCATATGCAATATCAACAATTTCTCTTACCGGTTCAATTTTTTCAAGCATGTTATAGTATTGATCGTTCATTTCTAAAACGACTGCATCTTCGCCATACTTTTCTTGCATAGTCTTCACAATATTTTTAACGTTATTTTTACGCGCCTCAAAATTTTCACGATCAAAGTCTCGAATAATATAATACGCTTTACTTTGCTCAACATCACCATTTAAAGAAAGTAAATGATAGAATCCTTCATAGCCTTCTGTATATTCTGGCGCCTCTTCTACTGGTAAATACCCGTTAAACTCCATAGCCAGTTTAGTAGCATTGCGCATTTTATTTTTCGCTGTTCCAGGATGTGTATTCGTTCCGTTAAACGTTAACTTAGCACCTGCAGCATTAAAACTTTCATACTCTAAACCACCTAATGGACCTCCATCCATCGTATAAGCGAATGATGCACCAAACGCTTCTACATCAAAATGCGCTGGCCCACGACCAATTTCTTCATCCGGTGTAAATGCTACTCTTATTTTCCCGTGCTTAATTTGCGGATTATGTATTAAATGGTTCATTGCAACCATAATTTCTGTAAGACCAGCTTTATCATCTGCTCCTAGAAGTGTTGTACCATCAGTTGTAATAATGGTATGTCCTTTATATGATGGTAATTCCGGGAACTGCTCTGGTGTTAACACAACATTTAGCTCTTCATTTAACGTAATTGCATTACCATCAAAATTTTCATGAATTTGTGGTTTGACGTTTTTCCCTGTAAAGTCTGTTGCTGTATCTAAATGGGCTAAAAATCCAATTACAGGAACATCCTTGTCCGTATTAGCTGGAAGTGTTGCCATTACATAGCCATTATCATCCATCGTTACTTCTGTTAAACCAATTTCTTTTAGCTCTTCCACTAATAACTTACCAAACTCAATTTGTCCTGGTGTTGTTGGTACTGTATGGCTTTCTTCATTTGATTGCGTATCAATTTTTACATATCTCGTAAATCTTTCAATAAGTTCTTGTTTCAAGTTCATTCACTCCCTTTTATGTTTCTCCCTCCATTATAATCCTTAAAACGAAATATTTTAACTTTTTTGACTGTGAAGATGTATATTTCATTTACATTGTTAACACTTTTAAACGCATGATAAAAAGACATAATATTTGTACATTAAGACCGTAACAGGTAACATACATAATTATAAAATATGGGAGGTTTTAAAGATGAGGCTAACTCTCTTTCGCTATTTTCTTTTTTTCTTAGGATTAATTTTCTTTGGCCTTGGAAACGCTCTCGCAGTCAAAGTTAAATTTCTCGGCTTGCACCCCTGGGAAGTTTTAAATATGGCTCTCTACCAAAAGTTTGGATGGACCATCGGTACGTGGAGTGTCATATGTGGGTTATGTCTCGTTCTAATATCTTTACTAGTAGATCGAAAATATATAAATGTGGGGACATTTTTGAATGCACTACTTATCGGTCCCATTATGGACTTTTTCTTACAATCAAACATGCTTCCAGAAGCTAGTAATTATTTATGGATAAACTTACTCATTTTATTTTCTGGTATTGCCATTACAGGTATCGGTGGAGGTATGTACGTTGCAGCTGGGATTGGCGCTGGACCCCGTGATGGATTCATGCTTACTATTTCAGACAAAACAGGACTTTCTATTAGCCGTGCTAGAATCATAGTAGAATGTATTGTACTAGTTATTGGATTTATGCTAGGAGGTCCTGTTTTCATCGTAACTTTTCTGTACACCTTTATTCAAAGTCCAATCTTTCAGCAATCATTTAAGATGTTTCAAACACTTTTACATACTTTACATGGCAAAAAGAAAATTAGTGAACATCTTTAAAGTACAGCTTAATACAAATAAATCCACCCTATTTACGACTCTCACCGTAAATAGGGTGTTTCTGTTTTTATCTCGCAATTTAAGAATATATACTACTCATTTACAATAAAAGTATATACATCATCATAAATACAGCCATTTACTTTAATCACATACTTCCCAGGTTTATTAAAACTAATTGTGTATTTATTTAACTGAATTGCTTCTTTATCTCCAGAAAGAATATCAATACTTCTGCCACTTAATACATACAATTCATTTAGATTCATCGTTACATCAATTGTATTGAAATTTTCTACTTTCACTTGCTGTGCTTCCGCAACGCTTACACTTGGTTCTAAAAACAGTAGTCCACTTAATCCAATCGTCCCCGCTAAAGCAACTCCCGCAAACTTTTTAATCTGTTTCATTACAATGACCTCCTTATAGATTTTGCGTAAAGGCAATGTCTCCCTTACACCACAAAGCCTATATGTAATGAAATGAAAAGTAAACGGGGACTGTAAGACAAAATTCTACATCTTTTTCTCCTATTGAATATAAATCCAACGTTTGGAGTTTTGACACATTTAAAATTGTTTCCCTAAACCAATTTCTCCATAATTTATTCAAAGACTGAATAATTACTTATTGATTTAACATTCTAAAAATAGTTGATAAAGATGCTTTCTATTCAAAAAAAAGACTTTGCTATAAAAGTAACTTTTACAACAAAATCCATGCAACTAATTTTATTCCTCTTTCCATAATCTCTCTACATTCATTAATTGTTCTTCTTTAAACTCCATCTTATATATATCCGGTTTTGACGTATTCATTAAAAATTCAAAACCATATTGTTTATCAAAATAGTTCATCATTAATGTCATGACAAGCCCATGTGTACCAATTACAATTTTGCATCCTTGAAAATCCATTAAGATTTCTTTTAATACTTTCACTACTCTTCTCTGGCAATCTGCATATGACTCTCCTTCCGTTCGTGCAAAGTCCGGATTAGAGAACATCTTCTGTACAAGTGGATACACCTCTTTGTCTGATATAACCTGATCCTCACTTGAAAACATACACTCTTTAAGATTTTCATATACTACTATTTCTTTTTCATGGAAATTAGCTGACTCCTCTATCGTTAGCATAGCCCGATTATAAGGACTTGAAATAAAAGTATCAATCCTCTCCGCTTTTAATATGTCAGTTACTCTACGGGCATCCATATGTCCCCTCTCAGTTAACCCGCGCATTCTTTCATTTCCTTCTAGTTTTGGTGATTCACCATGTCTAACCATATAAATATATGTGCTCATAATTTCTCCTTAAAATTTTTTATAAAGTGAAACTTTAATTAGCCCTTACTAATCGGGCTTTTACAGGAAAATAGCGAGATAAGTTAATAAATCACGTTCATTTATCCCATTTCAACACTTAGGCGTAATACTAAAATACTTTATAAACTGTGCTGATTTGTTCGTCTAATCCATTCTCCTACTAAACTCTCAAATAATTCAGGCTGCTCAATTTGCAAATTATGCCCTGCCATATCTAACACTGCTAATGTTGCCCTTGGATATTCTTCAATAATTTCTATAATATTTTGATAACCTACTGATATATCTTGTCTTCCAGTCAGTAAAAGAACGGGATTTTCATATTTTTCACGCTGAAAATCCATAGTAAGAGAGTAATTCTTTTGCAACCTTTCAATAAATTCATCATTAGCAACATCTAACCCAGGCTTAATTTCTTCTTTAAATCGCTTATATGTATATTCATTTGCTATTACAGCTAACTCACAAAATTCCTCTCTTTCTGTGGAAGTGAGCGTATTTAAAAATTCCTCATCTTGTACAATTACCTGTTTATCTGGAAGAATCCTTTTTTCTGGCTCCGCTACAACAACAGGACATACTAATAGTAATCCGCTAACTCTCTCAAACATCTTTGCAAGTATACCTTTAGCTAAATAGCCTCCATATGATTCTCCTACCAATAAAAATTTTTCAGTAGAAATGATTTCCTCAATAAATGTGATAAGCACTTCTACTATACGATCTGAACTATTTATCCAATTTGGAGCATTCGATTTTCCCATTCCAGGTAAATCAATATATATTCGCTTATAACCTTCATATTTCTGAAATACTGATTCCATACATTTCATCATTAACCTATGGTCAGGGGCGCAGCCATGTATGATAATGACCGGTTTACCCTCTCCCACAATTTCATAGTATATTTCTGCATCTTTAATTCGATATATCATAAAAAAGCCTCCCTATTTAGTGGCAATACTATTCCACTCTGTAAGAATACACGTTCTTATTTTATATCCTTTCTCAACATTTTCACAAATGTTAATTTTCAGATTAAAAAATAAAAAGCTCCCCAAAAAAGGATACTCATCATTTTATATGCAATTTTGCATCTCCACTTACAAATCACTAAAAAAACTTTACAATTCAAAGGATGACTAAATATACAATTTCTATTTAAAGTCTTGATGCAGTCTATACTATCAACCGCAATATTTTTTAAACCTTAAGAATACTTACACTCTTTAACACTTTCCTTATAAACATGATTTTTATAAGGAAATCTGATACAATTCTTAAATAATATTATTATGTATAGATATAACGAACATAGTGCATAATTAAAGAAGGTGATTTCATTGAAATTAAATAAAAATTTACAATTATGTATATTAATCGGAACATTAATATGCTATTCAATCTATTTTATATTTTTCTATCTGTTCCCTACTCATTTTTCAAATTCAGATGTACGCTTCGCTTCACTTGTCGTTGAAGCCATTACATTTGTATCACTGATTTACTCTATATATTCTAAAAAAGTCAGTTCAAATCCGTTTTGGATATGTATTACAATAGCAATTGGTAGTTTTTTATTAGGGAAAATAGTATATACATATCAAGATAGCTTCTTCGAAATTCCAATACATCGTTTTACGGTTTCTGATGTATTTTATATGTTTTTTCTATTTTTCTGTCTTATCGCTTTCTGCTATAAAATCTTAAAGGAATGCAATAAATGGGAAAAAGCGTTCTTTATTTGTGATATATGCATAGTGCTTACTTCCATATTTACATTAGAATGGTATTTATTTAATCAACCAAATTTAAATATATTCGCTCTTTCACTAGGAGATGTTTTCCTTTCATTTTTATACCCAATTGCAGATTTATTATTTCTACTACTAGGTGTTAGTCTCTTTTTCCGTCCAACAATTTTTAATTCCAAACGGAAAATTTATATCTTTATTTTTGTATTAATAAGTTCTGCAACTTTTAACTATATTTATTTTTACTTAAATAACCACTTATCAACTGAAACGATAATATTATTACGTCTTTTATATAGAATACCTATATTACTTATTGCAATAGCTGGCTCTATTTCAGAAGATCATAATAGCCATAAAAATTATTTCCTTGTAAACCCTATAATAGGAAAAAAAGCTTTAGTTGTATTTCCCTATCTTGCTGTTGCAATACTAATCGGGTTTACATTAAAAGAACAAACATCATCTTCAACTCTCATTACAGGAAATTGTATTACTTTTATTTTCGTACTCATTCGTCATTCTATCGTACGTATGCAAAACAATTCCTTAACAAAACGTTTGCAGGCATTTAATGCCCAACTAGAAGAAAAAGTTACTTTACGGACGTCTGATTTAGTTCATAAATCAGAGGCTCTTTCTCAAAAACAGCAAAAGTTTAAATCATTATATGAATATCATCCTGACCCTATCTTCACCATTGATTTAAATGGAATATTCTTAAATGTAAATAAGGCTGGGAGTGTACTACTTGGGGCACCAACAGATGAGTTACTAGGTGAAACTTGTTTTTCGATCATTTTAGATGAAGATAAGCATAAGCTAGCAATGGCATTAGAAAAAGTGAAACAACAAGAATCGGCATTCTTACAACTTAGTTCTCAATATAAAGATGGCTTTACTTATTTTTTATACGTTACAATCATTCCTATTATAATAGACGGACAAATTTCAGGAAGCTATATTATGGTGAAAGATATTACTGCACTAAAAAAACAGCAAGAAGAAATAAAATATTTAGCATTCCATGACACTGTAACGAAAATTGGGAACCGTGCCTTTTTCCATAAGAAATTAAAGAGAGTTATAAAAAATGCTAAAATAACAGAAAGCGAGTTTGCATTATTATATTTAGATTTAGATCGCTTTAAAGCAATTAACGATACACTTGGACATTCATCAGGAGATTACATATTAGAAGAAGTAGCAAAGCGATTCCAATCATGTCTTCCATCACATACTCATCTTTCAAGAATCGGTGGCGATGAATTTACAATCATAATTGAAAACTATACTGACGAAGATTACTTATTCCAATTATGTAACCAATTATTTAAATGCATGAAAAAGTCATTTATCATACATGAGCATAAATTAACTTTATCACTGAGTATCGGCATCGCTATTTATCCACATTCCGGAATCGATACCGCTACACTTCTAAAAAACGCTAATGTTGCAATGTATGATGCAAAAGCAAAAGAACTTAACTCTGTATCTATTTATGACGATGTAATCGCTAAAAAAATTGAAAGACGATTGCGATTAGAAAAAGATTTACCAAACGCACTACAAAATGAAGAATTGTTCCTTTTGTATCAACCTCAAGTTGATAGTGAATCTAATAAAATTATCGGTGCAGAAGCTTTAATTAGGTGGAATCATCCTGAATTAGGTATTATTTCTCCATACGAGTTTATTCCGATTGCAGAAGAAACACTACAAATTATTTCAATAGGTAAATGGACATTAGAGCAGGCTTGCAAGCAAATGAAACGTTGGCACGCACTCGGATATTCACATTTAAAAATAGGTGTGAATTTATCTGCTAAGGAATTTGAACAAGAGGATTTTGTAAAATCTATTTCTTCTACTTTAACAAATACAGGTTTACCAGCAAGCTCTCTTGATCTTGAATTAACAGAGCGAATTGCAATGATGGATGAGCGAGAAACATTGATAAAACTGCGTACACTAAAAAGTTTAGGGATTCACATTTCTATCGACGATTTTGGTACAGGTTATTCTTCGCTAGCCTACTTACCTTTGTATCCAATTGATACGTTAAAAATCCCGAGAGAATTTATTACAATGTCTGAAACATGTGATGATGGAATGGAAATTATTAAAACGATCATCACATTAGCAAATACATTAGGAATGTCTGTCATTGCTGAAGGTGTAGAAACGAAAGAGCACGTAAATTTCCTTCAAAAAAATAAATGTCAGTTTATTCAAGGTTATTATTACAGTAAACCTATTCATATTCATGCATTTACTGAGCTATTAGAAAATGGCATTCACCGATAGTACATAGCTAATTGGAATAAATAATAATGAATTGGAACAAATATAGTAAAAAGGAAAGAAGATACCTTCTTTCCTTTTTACTATTTACATTTCTATTACTTCACCACTTCATTTATTATATCTATTAATTGATGAATCCCCTCATCATTTGTTTTCTTATATCCATTCATGTTTTGAATATATTTATCCTTATTTGTATACAACTTATTTACTGCATGTATAAATGTATTCGTACTTACTCTGTCTTGGAGTATAACTTCCGCATATCCTTGCTGTGAAAAATATTCAGCATTTAAAACTTGATCTCCTCTACTGGAACTGTTAGTTAACGGGATAAGCAACATCGGTTTCTTCAAAAATAACAATTCAGAAATAGCAGTAGAACCCGCTCTTGAAACTACAACACTTGCCATATTTAGTATATGCGGCAACTCATCGCCTATATATTCAAATTGCATATACCCCTCCTTGCCAATAGATGGGTCTACCTTCCCTTTACCACATATATGAATAATATTAAAGTTTAATAGTATTGTATCTAAACATTCCCTTACCATATCATTTATCCACTTAGCACCTTGACTCCCACCCATAATTAATAATACTGGTTTATCTTGCTGAAATTCACAATATCTTCTTCCTCGTAATACGTTACCCTTCTCAATTTCTTCCCTTACAATTGGTCCTACATAAACCTTCTTCTCATTATTTACATTTTCTCCTGTCTGAGGAAATGTTGTGCATAGCTTTGTAGCAAAAGGTAATGCTATTTTATTGGCAAGCCCTAATGTGCTATCTGGTTCACGTATAATTATAGGCACACGATTTAACCATGCTCCTATAGCTACAGGAACTGAAACAAATCCTCCTGCTGAAAAGATAACGTCAGGCTTTGTTTTCTTAATTAAATTATAACTTTGTAAACAACCGCGTATAATTTTAAAAGGATCTTTAAAATTCTCCCAATCCCAATATCTCCTAAGCTTTCCCGTTGAAACACTATTGTATTTAACATTTTGCACTAATGATTTTTCAATTCCATTTTTAGATCCAATATACTCGACTCTCCATCCTTTCTCTATAAATTTAGGAATTAATACAATATTAATCATAACGTGTCCGGCTGTACCGCCCCCAGTAAAAAGAATCGTTTTGCTCATAACTTATACCCACCTTTATTATTAAAAATCTAGCTTTATATTTACCTTTTAAATGTAAATGAACTTATTATTTTTTATATAAATCTTTAACTCCACCTCTATATCTTTTAAAAGATCGTTAATGAGTTCATAAAAATCATTTCCATACTCACTACACTCATATTGAGCAAAGATTTGAATCACATACCTAGTTTCCGTCTCTAATGCTGACTTTATTCGATTGACCCTTTTTTCTTCTACATACGCTTGATATTTATGTATTGCCTCATAAATAAGCAATACATGCGCTTCTTCATCTCTCCAGTCCAGCGTATCAACAATTGAAAGAAATAGCGTATTTTGATTATCTATTACTTCATAACCATTCATATATTTCTTACACCCTTTTTTGTTTTTCATTGCATGCAGATGTCACTACACTTCGCATACTCAAGTACATCTTTTAATGATTGATGAAATTCAATTTCTGGGATCCAACCTAACTTTTTTATTTCCTCTGTTGCTAAACTCTCATTTGAGTCGCTCCCACTTTTCTCTGTTTCCTCTATAAAAAAATTTAGCTGTGTTAATTCTTTATATTGTTCTAGTACATCTAATAAAGATCGTTTTACTCCTGATCCGATATTATATTGTTTTCCATTTATTCCATCTCGTAATAACACATGATACGCTTTGACCGCATCACGTACATCTAGAAAATCTCTACTATCTTTCAAACTGTTTACTTCGATAATAGCCTTACTTCTACCTGATTCTATATCTATCATTTTCTTTGCGAGAATTGAACAAATACCATTCGATACCCCTGGACCAATTAAATTTGAGGGCTTTGCAATGATAATATTTGAATCCATTAATCCTCCCCAAGCCTCTGCAATAATGACTTGCATCGTTTTACTTAAACTATATGGATTCGAAATTTTTATTTCGTTCATACTATTTGCTTGCAAAGCAGATCCTATAACTAATGTTCTACAATGCGAGGCTTCTTGCTTAATTGCTTCTAATAAATATAACGTTCCTATTACATTAATCTCTATATATTCAAGGGCAGCTGTCCAAGATTCTATGACCGAATTCCTTCCTGCTAAATGCAATACGTAGTCTGGCTTTATTTGTTTCATTACCTTCATTACTTCGCTCTTATTAGTTAAATTACAAGTAATACCATTTTTAATTTTTTCTCTATGTGCACGATTTTGAAACATAGGAATTACATGAAAGCCCTGCTCTAAAAAATAGTGGCAAGCATGGCGTCCTGTGAAACCATTTGCACCAGTTATTAAAAGGATCGCATTTTTTTTCATCGCAAAAATCCTCCTTTTAATAGCATTTGTTTCACCTCATGTTTTTCAAGTAAGTCTTGTTGAGAACTAAAACTCTTCACATCCACTAGAGGATAGCTAGAATAATATTCTTGAAGTCCTTCTATAGGAATAGTCGGTAGTACCACAAAATAATTTTGATCAAAACTTATACTTGTTTTACCCTCTACCTCAGATAGAAGCATTTCACTTAATTTTTCACCCGGTCTTATCCCTACCTCTTTTACCTTAACTTTTTCTTTTCCAGAATATTCAATTAATACTTCTGCTAAATCTGTTATTTTACATGCCGGCATTTTCATAACAAAGATTTCCCCGCCTCTACCTTGAGATACGGCTTTAAATAACAATCCAACAGCATCCTCAACTGTTAAGAAAAATCTAGTCATATTCGCATCGGTAATCCCTACTTCTGAAGATTTTTTAATTTGTTGTTTAAAAAGTGGTACTACACTTCCACTCGTTCCTAAAACATTTCCACCACGAACACAAATGAATTTTGTTTTCTTCGTTTGTATATTCGCATGAACCATTAATTTTTCACCAATTGCTTTTGTCATCCCATACGTATTTGATGGATCAGCTGCTTTATCCGTTGAAACATATATAACTTTTTCAACTTGCATCTGTATAGAGGCTTCAATTACATTTTGCGTACCATGTATATTTGTTTTTATAGCTTCATAAGGATAATACTCACATACTGGAACATGTTTTAAAGCTGCCAGATGGAACACATAATGTACACCTTGGCAAGCATAGACTAGTTGATCTTTATCACGAATATCTCCAATAATAAATTTTAACCTATCATCATTTATAAACTGTTGCTGCATTTCAAACTGAACCGTTTCATTTCTTGAAAAAATTCTAATTTCTTTCGGTGATTTTTCTAATAGTTGTTTTATAAGTTCATGCCCCCACGAACCTGTCCCACCAGTAATTAAAATTATTTTATTTAACATTCTTTTTCCTCCTACGAAACATCTCAATTTAAATAATATTTATTGAATTATTTTCAATTGATTCAAATCATAATCGTCGTTTGTTACATTTAATTGACAAAATAAAAAAACAGAAACTATTAAACGTAGTTTCTGTTTTTCATTTCATCTCACAACAGTAAGATTTTCTATACGGTTTTCATGATAAATAAATTCCTTGTAAAAAACACCGCTCATTTATTTCTTATACTCGTAATAAAATAAATAGAATGATTCATAGCCAATAATCATGTTTAAATTTATGAAAAAGGGAGGTAACGGAATGGACCGAAGCAATTCAAATCATACATATAACGGACCTTCCAAAGCACTGCCTCTCTCCCTATTCGACGTAAAAAATGAATTGAAACAAAAAAGCAAACTTATTCCTTCTGGCACCATGTATAAATTAACGAAAGAAGAACAACTCATCATCAACAAAATAAAAATACAAACAGAACAGCTAAATAAAAATAATGTTACAAGAACACGCGCATACTACCAATTTTACATTCAATATCCAGAAATACATTGGGCACTGCTTGGGCATATGGTATCACGTAACGGCGGTTGGAATATGACTGATTTAAAGGGCGATTTATATACGAGAATTTTATCAGAGAAAGATCAATTCATATTTTTTTCTTTTTTAGAAAGAGGGAATTGGCTTATTTTCCAAGATGTATACCCTCAATTTTTACTTTACGAACAAAGTGTAAAGAGATCACAAAAGTTATTTCACCTTCTCCCTCACCTAAATGTTTCTACATTTATGGAAACGATGTGGAACCATTTTTGGAAAACAGGTAACAAAAAAACTTTAGCAATTGCAACTATTATTAATGAACAAAACTACTTAGAAAAAAGAGTGATTCAAAATGTACAATTTAAAAAGACTGTACTAAATAGTATTGGATTTAAACTCTTTGATTTCTTTCAGTTTAATCATATCCTTTTCCCATTCTACGAAAATGATAAGAAACAAAAAGTATTACTATTTGGTGATACAATGAAACATTTCACTTCCTTACATGAACGGATATTAATTGGAAAAAGATTGTACTCATTATTATTTCGAGATACACATGTTTTATCTCAAATAATAAGCTGGGCTCAACACCATCCACATACAGGATCTAGGAAAGATTACTGGCCCCATTTATTTTCAAGTGTAAATGAATCTTTTTCCCGTGAGTTTTATAAGCGCCGAATAAAGAAATGCCAGTTACGAAATGGCGCTTATCGCATATACAGCCCTGCACTCATCTATGCATGGCGAGATATGAAGCATGAAGCAGTTGACAGTGAAGATTGGTTTACCGATTGGCAAGTTGTAAATTACTTAGTTGATAAGGAGGAAAATATAAATGGACAAATTACAGAAGACTACTGCAAAACACTCGAAAAAATTGAACTCGCCATTCTCGCAAAGAAAAATGTCCTCCTCCGAGAAGAAGAATGAGTTTCTAGCATTAGTAGTTACAATCTTTCTCTCTTCTATTATTGGAACTTGCTTAGATGCCTTTTTTGTTCATAAACAAATATATTCTTTTCCGGCTAGGCCCTTCTCATCCACATTTTCGGTGAATATAGCTTTTACATTGTTCGTACTGCCGATTTTAACAGTTATCTTTATACACATTTCAAAAAAATTATCTAAAGTTTCTAGAATTTTATTTATTATTTCAATCGGTATTTGTGCTAGCCTTTTTGAACAGATTGCTGAAAGTTTAGGTTTATTTGTACATAGTGCGAATTGGAATCATACATATTCTTTATTTGGTTATATGATTTTTCATTCTTTTATTTGGAACGTATATAATTGGATAAAAAAATAAAGAGACCATTATAGGTCTCTTCTTAAGCATACTCTTCCGTTATTACTAATGGTGCCAATGTTTGAAGGCTTTTAGAGCGTAAACGATAGGCAACGACTTTCTTCTTATATTGCTTAATGACATCAACATGTTCCTCATAGCTATATAGCGAAAATCTAATCTCTTTATTCCCTTTCTTCGTGTTAATAACGATCGGTGTTCCTTCTCCGTGCGGCGGGAAATAATGTTTATCTAAAAACAAAGCCTCATTAAATTCATGAATAACTTGTAGTTTCATTTCTCCCTCTATATTTTTTCCATCTATCGATATAGAAGTATTTTCCACCTCAAGCTTTTGATGCAATTCAAATTTACTAATAATTGATTCTACAACAGAAGTGGGCATGCTAGAAACTAATACTTTAATAGCTCCAAAAACAAATAATGTAACTATAAACCATGTTGTCATTGTTATCATCTCCATTACATTTAAAAAATAAATTTCGTTCCATACGGTATTAGTATACTAATAAGTATTCCAGTTACAATCATCGTTACCGAACCGATAGTCGCTTCTTTCTCGCCTTCTTTCACTAAACGACTCACACCGATAATATGTGATGCACAGCCCATTCCAACTCCTTTTCCAATCGTACTTGTTATACGGAAAAACTTAAGTACTGTTGGTCCCATAATAGCGCCTGTTATTCCTGCAACAACTACAAAACTAGAAGTCATAGATGGAATACCACCAATTTGATCCGCTATTGAAAGGGCAATTGGCATTGTCGCTACCTGTGGTAAAGTAGTTAATATAAGTTCCTTATCTATATTTAAAATTCCGCCAATCACTACATTCATGCTCGTTACAGCCACTATACCTATCACTACTCCGATTAGTATCGATGAAAAATTTTTCATCAGTATCTTTCGCTCTTTAAATAGAGGTATGGCCAATGCTACAATTGCAGGGCTCAATAAGCTTGAAAGAATGTTTCCCCCATTTTCCCTATACTCATGATGAGAAATACCAAAAATCAAAAATAAACAAATCATAATTGCCGTAACTGTTAACACTGGTAACGTAAATGCAAACGTAATTTTTTTATATAGCTTTGTCGCCAAGAAATAAATTGCTACAGTAATAATAATTAAGACCATTTGAATCGTGCACCTTGTCGATTTTATTTTTTTGATGTGACTAATAATTGACTTATATACCCTGAAACAATCAAAGTTACTACAGTACTTGCAACTACTAAAAGGAATATAATACTTCCCTTACTGAAAAGAAAAGACCCGTATTCCATGAGCCCTGTTGTCGAAGGGATTAAAAATAACGGTAAAAATACGATTAACTTTTCCGAACCTAACTCAAACCATTTTAACGGTAAAACGCGAGTGGAAAGGAGCAGGAACAGTATTAACATCCCTATTAAATTCCCCGGTATTGATAGATGGAATATTTCCTGAATCCACGTACCCACTAGGCTAAATACATATAGCACGCCTACTTGAAGTAAAAGCGTCACGTACTTCATTTCTTTCCCTCATTTCACTATCACACATCCATATTATGAAATCTCATTTAGCGTGTCGGCAAACCGTTTAATTCCAAGTTGAATTTGTTCTATATTCGCTCTACCAAACGTAAATCGTATATATTCATTTTTCGAACCTAAAACACTGCCCGGAACAAATGCGACACCATTCCGTATAGATTCACCTAATAAGTGATATTCATCAAATTTTCCTGTTACTTTACACCATACATGTATTCCACCCTCTGGCACGAAACATTCAACTCGTTCTCCCAATGTTCCTTCAAGCTCTGCAATTAATTCATCTCTTCTTTGCTTCAATTGTCCACGAAGTATCGTAATATGTGTATGGAAATCCTTTGATTCTAAAAATTGATTTGCTACCCACTGCGTAAATACACTATGGCCAAAATCAACTTGTTGCTTTGCATCTGCTAAACGCTCAATTACGCGTGTAGGACCAATTATCCATCCAATACGTAATCCTGATGCAACAATTTTTGATAATGAACTTATATAAAGAACATTTCCATTTTGGTCCATTGATTTTAATGTCGGGTTCACTTCTCCATTAAAAGAAATTAAACTATACGGATCATCTTCTACAATTGGTATACCGAACTCAGAAGACAGTTCTAAAATTTTTTTACGTCTCGCTAATGAAAGCACAGTACCCGTTGGATTTTGATAATCTGGATTCAAAAACACCATACGAATGCGATGCTTTTTGTGCAAATCGATTAAGTCATCTGGATTCATTCCATCCTTATCAACAGGTAAATGAAATATGTTTAAACCGGCCGATTTAAACATTGGGAGCGAAAAACAATACGAAGGATCTTCAATCGCAATCGCATCACCAGGTTTTAATAAACATTGAACGATAAGATTAAGCGCCTGTTGTGCTCCTGACGTAATAAGAATAGAGCTTGAATCTGCTTCAATTTGTTTATATTGCTGAACATGTGCTGCAATTGTTTTTCTCAACATCTCATTTCCAAGTGGATGGTCATAACCGAGGTTTTCCATAAATGTTTTCTCCGACAAAATTGTTCGAAATCTATCACTTGGAATTAATTCTGGTGACAGTTCACCGCTTGCTAAATTAATTAAATCATCTTTTTGTGTTTCCGTTCGAATTTGTTGAACGAGTGGTACGTTAGGTAAGAACGATCCATCCTCCACGTACCTACCCCAGTTCGGTATTCGTTTATGTAAGACACCCCATATGTCCGTATTGACCCGTGTTCCGCTTCCCTTTTGTCGTTCTACTACTCCAAGTGATTTTAATTCTTCATACGCAGCTACTATTGTACTCCGGTTCACCTGTAATTCCTTTGCTAACATACGCTCAGAAGGTAACTTACTATCAGAAGGTAATTCTCCTGAAGAAATGCCTCTTTCAATATAATCCGCGATTTGTTTATATACAGGTGTCTTATCTGCACGATTTGGTTTCCATTCCATATAGTTGCTCCCTCTCAAAACAAACTAATCTCAATTTATTACTAACAGTATTTACTCTAAAAATAGTATTAATTAGTCACATCTTCTTATCCGCAAATAGATATATCCAAAATGGCTCTCTTTCTGATTACTCGATACCTTCTAAAATTCCAACTTCATACTCTCATTTCAGTTCTTTTACAAACTATCAGATCATTACCGCATACCATGTTACCCCAAGCAGTAGAACAAAAAGAAGAAGAATATAGATTGCAGATAAGTTTTTCACATTTCTTTTTGTAGACTTACCATAATTATCCTCCACGTTTCTTGCAACTAGTACAGTCCCAAATAGCGATACAATTACAATAATAACGACTAGTGAAATTGCAAAACTCATTGTCTTTTCACCTCTCTAAGCCCCATCTATTTTAATTAAAGAACTTACATAAAAACCTTCCTCTTTAAAACGTTGATAACATACTACCTTTCTTCTCTTATCATAATAGATGTTTGTAAAAAGCGGACCAACCACTTTCGTGTTTTTTTGCTCATCCACTTTAAAAATAAAAAGCAACTGATCACTTAGGATCAGTTGCTTTTTTCACACGATAATTTTTCATTTAAAATTAATTCGATTTAAAAGTTTAGTCTTTTCATAATGAAACATCGACTGAGATAACTCGAAAATTGTTCCATTTACAAGATACACTGTATTTTCAATAAGAAGCGCCGGATCACCTTCATTTAATTCTAAAAGCTGTGCATTTTCTTTATTTACTTTTTCACAACTAATAACTTTATCAGCAAAACCAATATTTAATCGTAAATCTTCAATGAAATAACTGTATACAGAGCTTAATGCTATTTCTTCGTTCAAATATGGAATAATATCCTTTTTGAAATAACTTACTTCAATAGAGAACGGCTTAGCATCTACAATTCTTAAGCGCTTCAAAAAATACAACCTAGTTCCAGCTTCGCATTGCATTCGCTTTGCTATTTCTTCGTCCGCATCTATTACTTCAAGCTCTAACACTTTCGTTTCAATATTTTGTGAAACAAGATTTTTCGTTAATCCACGTAAACTTCCTAAATTAATGTAATCTGTTACATAAGTTTCGCGTAAAAACATACCACTACCTTGTACTTGAAAAATATAACCTCTATTCACAAGCTGACTAATTACTTTACGTATCGTATTACGGCTTACTTCAAATCGATTCATCAACGCTTCTTCTGTAGGTAGTTTTTTCGTTTCATTAAAAAGCCCATCTCGAATGTTTTGCTCTAACATATCTGCAATTTGTTTATACTTTGCACTCATACACTTTCTCCTAAAATACTCTTTTATCTGTTATAACTCTTCCCCTCTCGTTTCGATCACATGTTTATACCAATGAAACGAAAGTTTCTTCTTACGTTTTAAGTTATCATTATGATCGACAAAAATAAAGCCATATTGCTTTTTATATCCATTTAACCAACTTAAAAGATCAATCACTGACCATGCATAATAACCTTTTAAATTAATTCCCTCTTCAATTGCACGCTTCATTACTTTTAAATGCGCTTCAATAAATTTAATTCTCGGAACATCTACAATTTCTCCGTCAATGATTGGATCTTCATCACCAAGTCCATTTTCCGTTACATACATCTTTATGTCACCGTAACGCGCTTTCAACATATGCAATCCCTCTAAGAAACCTTCGGGAGATATTTCCCATCCCCATTTTGTATATGTTTTATCATCCATTTTAACTGTTCGATAAAAACCATCAAAAGAAGGATTACCTGGAGCAAGCGTTGAGTTTTCTCGAGAATGTTCCTCACTCTTTATATCCATATCGTATCTTTCTACTCGTATTGGTTGATAATAATTCAAACCAATAAAATCATTTTCTTCTGCATTTTGTTTAATAATTTCTAATTCTTCAACCGTCCAATTAGGAGTCCACCCTTTTTCCTTTAATTGTTGTACAACATAAGACGGATACTCACCTTTTAAAACTGGATCATAATACCAATACGTTTCATATTCATTCGCATGATTTGCTGCTTGTATATTTTCTTTTTGGTTATCCACACTATAAGCAGGTAAGAAAACATGTGTAATCCCAATCTCACCATATTGTTTCAGCTGCTTATATACCGCAACTGTTTTCGCATGTGCATAAAATACATAATGAGTCGCTTGAAAATACTTTGGAACATCATTTTGTATTCCTGGTGGATGTGCACCTTTTAAATAACCTAGTCCACAAAACATTACTGTCTCATTAAAAGTAATCCAATGCTTAACTCTGTCACCAAATGCCTTAAAACAAGTTTCTGCATATTTTACGAAAGCCTCTGCTGTTCTTTTATTCGTCCATCCACCATCTTTTTCTAACGGTAATGGTAAATCCCAATGATATAAAGTGACAAACGGTACAATCCCGTATTTTAAACATTCATCAATTAAGTTGTTATAAAATTCAATCCCTTTTTCATTTACCTCTCCATCTCCAGTCGGCAATATTCTTGCCCAAGAAATAGAAAAACGATACGATTCTAATCCCATCTCAGCCATTAAGCGAACATCTTCCTTATATCGATGATAATGATCAACAGCTACATCACCATTTGTTCCATTGTATGTTTTGCCAGGAACTTTTGAAAACTCGTCCCAATTCGTAACACCTTTTCCATCTTCATTCCATGCACCTTCTACTTGATAAGAAGCTGAAGCAGCTCCGAATAAAAAATCATGTGGAAACTTCATAGTATATACCTCCATTTCATTACAACAAATTAAATTTAATGATACATTTATAATTTATTGGTACAAATTTTATATGTATGATTATATCTTATGTTTTTATTTTTTTCTATTATAAAAGTACAATTTATATTGTTGGTTATTGGAAAATAAAAAGAAGCGATATATTTTATCGCTTCTTACTCTCATCATCTTTATTCTTTTATTAATGACTTATTCGCTCTTATAACTTCTTGATACAATAATGGTGACCACTTTTCATTTATATAGTCTTGAATTACCCAGCCCACTCTCAAAGGATTCTTTTGTTTTATATAGTTTGCAATTTCAGGATTTATATAAGAGGCATAGTAATATGGACTATTCCATGCTGTACCACCAGAAGACAAGCTTGTAAAATTTATATATAGATGATTTAAATCCTCACTATTGTTCATCGTTTCATTCATCGTATCTTTAATAGATTTTACTTTCTCATCATAACTCACTTTATATTTATCTTGTACTGTTACATTTACATTTTGATTTACAGTTGTGGTAAACGTCTCATTATCTGGCCAATAAAAATTATTATATCCTCCAGATTCATTACTACCACTATATCTTTTTAGTAGTACAATTTTCCCACGAGCATCTCCAAGTTTTATATTTCCTTCTGTTTTTAAAAAGATAGGATCAACAAAATAATTTTTTTCAAACGTACTACTAAATGGACCTTCTGCCCCTTTCATATCCTCATACTCTTTTTTTAAAGACATAATAATCGTTTCACTCGGGTTATCTCTTAAAAATTGTTTCGCTTCGTTTATGAATTCATGCAGTGTTACATAAAGATATAATGGCCCATGATGAAGAACTATCGTATTATCATCTGTTAAACGTCCTCTTATATCAAAAATGCGAGCTCCATGGTCCATTTGATAGCGAAAATCATATTCTTGCGTCATTCCCCATACTTGCTTAATCGGATTTTGCAACTTGAACGTCCCACTATCGTGTGTTCCTGGAATTGAAATTCGTGCTAACGGGATACTATCAGGTATAGGTTGCATCCATTTTGATAAATTTTCAAGCTCATTAACAGAGCTAGCTGCAACTACTCTCTTATCATGTAAAGCAAATACAAATGTGATAAATATTGTACTACATATGAATAATTTCAAAATTAACTTCTTATTGCTCATTATTATCCCTCTCTTTTTCTGTTTTTACATCAAACTTATTGAATATAATATAAGCTAGTTCAGAAAAAATAAATAACATTTCATCAATATGAAATATTGCATAGAAGTAAAGTTAAAAAATCATTCACATATACTAAATTAGAAAAATTTAAAGGAACTTCATCTGAAGTTCCTTTTACTTATTTTATGTTCAATACGTATGAACCATCTTTATTCTCATATTTATAGACGTATAAATAATATTTACCTGGCTTTGCATTATAAGTTCCTTTAACTACATTGCCTTCATTTTCACCATATGCTACATAGTTATTTAAATCTGATTCATGATGAAGTACCCATGTCATTCCGATATTTTGTTCATTTAGTAAAGAAATATTAATATTTTCCGGCGAATCAATTTGGAAAGTAAATACATCTACTCTATCACTATTATGTAGCGTTCCTTTCACCGGTGTA
Source organism: Bacillus sp. FSL R9-9497 (assembly GCF_038005805.1). NCBI lineage: Bacteria > Bacillati > Bacillota > Bacilli > Caryophanales > Bacillaceae > Bacillus > Bacillus sp. FSL R9-9497. The sequence goes on from NZ_JBBOTY010000001.1 coordinate 3,672,070, forward strand.
TGAAAGTTAACTTTATTTGCCTGTCTAGGCTCATTATTTGGTTCATTTTCTGTTACTTGTAATTCATTCCCAACGTTTGGTTTTCTTTGTTCATAGCCTAAGTTTACTAGTATAGACTTCAAATCTGGTAAAACACCAATTTTATCTGCATATGGATCTTTAGATTTTGTTCCTGTACTCTGGTTGCTTAATATTGCTCTTAGTTCACTAGGTCTATATGGTTGTCCTAAATTTTCTTTAGCAATGCTTTGTACTAAAGTCGCTGCCCCAGCAATAATTGGCGAAGCACTAGATGTTCCGCTAAAGCTTGAAGTATAAAGGTTTACAGCACTTCTACTTTGTTCAGCTGTAGTTGTATCTACATTTTCTCCCCATCCGTACACATCAATACGGCTTCCATAATTCGAAAACCACATACGTTCATGAGGGAAAGATGAAGAGCCAGCTCCTACCATAATTGCACCCGAATCTTTAAAATCTTTACTATTACGATTTAAGACTTGCTTACCCTTTCTATCTTTGAACTCATCTAAATCATTCCACCCATTTGCTCCGGCCTCTATAATTACAATCCCTTTATCTGTACCAGCACGAATTGCATCAAAGATATCTGGTTGTACTTCAACAGGTAAATATTTATCACCATATCCATCGAAAGATGCTTGCGCCTCTAACAATAAAACATCCCCAGCTTCTAACTGATTTACAGCGCTTAATATTGCATCAGCCGTATTATACTGTCCATTATCTCTTATTTGAGAGATAACCTTTGCTTTCGCTTTTGGCGCAATCCCAATATTCCCAACTTCATTGTCCTCAGAGGATACAATTCCTAGTACAGACGTCCCATGACCGACATGCTGATCTATATTTCTTCCAGACATTAACTCAATTTTTTGATGTAATAAATCCTCATGATTTAATAACCATCCGTATTCCATATCAACAAAAGTGATACCATTTCCATTACCGCCTTGAATTCCCCAGGCGAAAGGCGCATTAATACCGTATGGGGCCGCTTCAAGATAACCTTGTTTTTTAAATCTAGGATTGTTACTAGGATTAAGAGCTACACTTGATGATTGCACTTCAGGTGGCATTATTTTCTCTTGTTTCTTCATATACGCATCTTCTATTAAAGAAGATGCCTTTAACTTATCTACTATTTCTTCTTCATACCCACTATTTTGATTTTGAAGAATATAGTAGTTTAATAAACTTGTAGATACATGATTAGGTGCTTTCACTTCAAGGTTTTGTATTTGTTCCGGGCTTACAGATGTGAATAAACGAGTAAATGTTACATCTGGATATTCTTTCAAAAAATCTTTTATTACTTTATCATTCGTTTGAGATTGTATTTGTTTTTCAATACCATCTTCATATGGCAAATCCAAATCCGCTTTAAATTTTACAATGATTTGCTTATCTGTTTCTTGTTCTATCCCTGATTTAATCTGCTGTTCTATAGAATCAGCATGTACACTATTGATAGTACCCCCTGTTCCTAAAAGTGTTGTAATGATTACAGTTGACGCACACATTTTTTGAAATATTTTCATTGCATTAATCCTCCTATTAATAATTAATAATTAATCATTATATTAATCTATAATGATTTTATTTCTATAACGTATTCCCTTTCTACTAAATAGATTATAGTAATCAGAAATATGAACTTCAATGTATTTTCATATGCAATATTTCATATTCGGACTCTACACTACACGAAGATGAAACTTATAGTGATTATTTATTTTATATGTGCTAATATACTTACATTAATATATTACGCATATATACATTTCAAACTACATTACTTAATAGTTTCACCTTAATTTTTTCTTAGGAGGATTTACAATGAAATTACTAAAACTAAAACATATAATCCCTTTATCTGCAGCTGCAATTACATTCGTATGTAGTCAAAGCACAGCTGAAGCTTCTACCATTCATACAGTAAAAAAGAACGATACACTTTGGGGCATTAGTAAACAATACGGAGTTTCAATACAATCCATTAAACAGGCTAATAATAAAGGAAACGATCAAACCTTTATTGGCGAACAGTTACATATTCCAGGGTCTGTGAAATCAAATGAAATCACTGTTCCTCAAAACGCCAAGCCAGCCAACATTTCTGGACAAATTATTTATCAAGTACAACCGGGAGATTCATTAGAAACGATAGCAAGGCGTTACAATGTCACTGTCCAATCTATAAAACAAATGAACAATACAGTCGGAAACAAGCTTTATACAGGACAACATTTAAAAATCAACTCAAGCATTTCACAAAAAGAAAAAGACTTAATGGCACGCTTAGTTACCGCTGAAGCAGGTGGCGAATCCTATAAAGGAAAAGTAGCAGTAGCGAAAGTTATACTAAATCGTGTAAATGCAAAAGGTTTTCCAAATACAATAACAGGCGTTATTTATGAACCTATTAAATACGGATATGCATTTACTCCTGTTACAGATGGAAGAATTAATCAGCCTGCAAGCGCAGAAGCAAAAATGGCTGTAGAAGAGGCTATCTCCACAAATGGAGTACATTCTGACTGGCTTTATTTCTACAATCCAAAAACATCAACAGACAAGTGGATTACGACACGTCAAACAGTAGCAGTAATTGGTAACCATGTATTTGCTAAATAAGATTTAAAATCATTAACAGACCTCTTCACTTAAAAGGTCTGTTTTTTTCTATGTAAGATGTTATTAATCATATGACATAGTTATTTTTTAAACTGTTTCTTCTTTCAAATAAAAATTTTTGTATTTACTCCACCACTCGTAGAAATTAATAAAGCATCAAGTTCAAAAACTCCCACTTTATTAATAAAAGCTATTTCTTAACTTCATAAAATTGTTATACACTAGAAAAATAAAAAACAAACTATTCGTTAGCAGGTGGAAGAATATGTATGATGTTACGATTATCGGCGCTGGAGTAAGTAGCATTTTTATGGCTTATTCACTAGCTAAAAGTAACAAAAAAGTTTTAATTCTTGATAAAGGTAAAGCGCTAGAAGATCGCCATTGTCCTTTAGACGAAGGAAAAGTGTGTAATTGTACTACATGTGATAAATATTTCGGGTTTGGTGGTTTAGGAAAATCTGAAGGGAAATTTAATTATACAAACGGATTTGGCGGAGAACTTGAGAAAAAAGTCGGTAAAGAGGGTTTTATACAACTCATGGCTGAAGTAGATGAAATTCTATGTCAGTTTGGTGGAAGTTCGGTTTCAAAATATTCTACTGAAAATTCAAGTCTCACTAAGAGAGCTGAAGCGTGTGGTTTACAAATGCTAACAACAGAAGTAAGACATCTTGGTACTACACTTTCCAGTAACATTTTTCAGCAGCTCTATGAATTTTTACTGACGAAAATAAAGATCCAATTTCATATAGATGTACAACATATTCTGAAACAGGAAGATCATTTTACAATAGAGACAAATCAAGGAACAGTTCAAACTAAGCAACTTGTATTTGCAACTGGGCGCTCTGGGGCCGATTGGTTAAAAGAAATATGCAGTTCCCTAAATATTTCTCAGGAGCAAACACGTTTAGATTTAGGAATTAGAGTAGAAATGAAAGAACATCAATTACGTTCTATATTAAAAGATACTTTTGAAACAAAACTTTCTTATCAAGGTGAGCATTTCACAGCAACTACTTACTGTATGAATCCACAAGGCCGCATCATTCGAAAGTACGAAGAAGGTTTAGTTATGCCTGACGGTCAAAATTTTCGAGAGCAAGGAACTGGCACTTCTAATTTAAATTTCACTTTATTTATTCCTCGCTATTTTCCAACTCTCAAAGAAGCAAATGTATACGCAAGTTCAATTATTAAAGACATTAACCAAGGACGAGATCGGATTGTTATACAGCGCTTAGAGGACTTACTAAAGAAACAACCTACGGCGGAAAACAGCATGGAGCATAATCGTATACACCCTACACTACAGGGGGATTATGGAGATTTGAATCAAGAAATCCCTCAATTATATATTGAAGGGCTCAAAGAGTTTTTATTACGCTTAGAACAATTTATACAAGAACCGATTGATAAAGATACTTTGTTATATGGAATTGACGGAAAGTTCTATGCTCCTACGATAAAACTCAATAACTATTTTGAAACAAGTGTGCATGGGCTATTTTTAATTGGAGATTGTTCAGGCGTTACGCATTCATTATCTCAAGCAGCTGCAAGTGGTCTGTATGTTGGAAAGTACTTATCTGACATTTAATTTCTATCATTAAAATGTCAGTCAAATATTTTTAATTTCAAAACACTTTACTCATATATAGTAAAAGTATATTAATAAGCCCCCTATCCTTCCCGGCTAATGATTAACCGACAAAAAATCAGGATTTTACAAAATACATATGTAATATAACTGTATATTTAAAACGATTGGCATTCAATTCTAATAAATTGAATGTCAACAGTTTTAAAAGTCTCTATCCATTTTCACTTTTATTTGTTCGATATTTTGTAACATCATCATAGTGTTTAATATGGTAGGATGTCTATAAGTCAATTTCACTACAACTATGACTTTTTCTGCCCGTTTCTCAAAAAGAGTTATATTTATGCTACTACGCTTTAAAAATCCCCATTGTATGTATATGAATACTTCAAATTATTCCCTTTAGAAAACAAAGTCTACATGGTTCATTCCATTCTAATAGTTATAAAAACATAATATATAACTTTAGTTAAATAAATTATATAAAGAAGGTGTAAAAATGAAGAACAAAATAAATTTACAGATGCAAAATATAAGTTTTGTTATAATAATGGCTTTAGCAGTATGGTTAAAAACATATCTTATTACGCGATTCAGTTTTGATTTAAAAATTGAGTCTTCAACGCAAGAGCTTATTTTATTTATTAGCCCTCTAGCCGCATCATTAGCGTTTGTTGGATTAGCATTATTTGCAACTGGTAAAAAGCGAAATTATATAGCGCTCTGTATTAATTTCTTATTAACAATCGTACTTGTTGGAAATGTAATGTTCTATGATTTTTATAGTGATTTCGTTACATTACCAGTACTTGGACAAACCTCAAACTTTGGCCAATTAGGCGGCAGTATTATAGAAATATTAAACTACAAAATTATACTCGCATTCGTAGACATTGTTTTCTTCTTTATTTTATTAAAAAAGAAATCATTGGTCTTTAAAACAGAACGTGTAACTCATTCTACGCGCTTTTTATACTTTCTTTTAACGATTGGTGTATTCTTTGCGAATCTACATCTTGCAGAAAAAGAGCGCCCTGAATTATTAACAAGATCATTCGACCGAGTCATGCTTGTCAAAAATTTAGGCTTATATACTCACCAAGTATATGACTTAACACTGCAAGTAAAAGCTGGGTCACAAAAAGCACTTGCTGATAGTAGTAAATTACAAGAAACTGAAAACTACGTAAAAGCAAATCAAAGCGAGCCAAACCCTAATATGTTTGGTGCAGCGAAAGGAAAAAACGTAATTGTCGTCACTCTTGAATCCTTGCAAACCTTCTTAATAGGCGCATCAGTGAACGGGCAAGAAGTTACACCATTCCTAAATGAATTCATAAATGAAAGTTATTACTTTGATAACTTTTTCCATCAAACTGGTCAAGGGAAAACATCCGATTCAGAATTTCTAATCGATACGTCGTTGTATCCATTAAATCGAGGAGCTGTATTCTTCACACACGGTAACAATGATTATACTGCAACTCCAGAAATTTTACGTCAACAAGGTTATTTCACTTCTGTATTTCATGCAAATAACGCAACATTTTGGAATCGTAATATTATGTACTCCGCTCTTGGTTATGACCGTTACTATAATGAACTTGATTACAAAATCACACCAGAAACAAATTTAAATTGGGGATTAAAAGATATCGAATACTTTGATCAATCAGTAGATATATTAAAAACTGTTAATCAACCATTCTATGCTCGTTTCCTTACTTTAACAAACCATTATCCATTTACGTATGATGAAGATACAAAATTCATTGAACCATACACCTCTGGTAATGGCGTATTTGATCGTTACATCGTAACAGCACGTTACTTAGACGAATCCATTAAAAAATTTATTGAACGTCTAAAGGCCGAGGGGCTTTACGATAATTCTATTATTGTGTTATACGGTGATCATTATGGCATTTCCGAAAAACATAATCGTGCAATGGCACAGTTTTTAGAAAAAGATCAAATAACAGAATTTGATACTTTAAATTTACAACGTACACCTTTATATATTCATATTCCAGGACAAACAGAAGGTCAAACTATTTCAAAGCCTACGGGACAAATCGATATGAAACCTACTATTCTAAATTTATTAGGTGTTGATTCTACGAATGATATCCGTTTTGGCCATGATATGTTTTCAGATGAATATACTGGCTTTGTTGTTTTACGTGATGGTAGCTTCGTTACAGATAAGTATGCATACAAAAACAACACTTTCTACGACCGTATAACAGGTGAAATTGTAGATTTACCAAAAAAAGAAGCTCAAGCCCTCATTAAACGTGCACAAAATGAATTACGAATGTCTGACAAAATTATTGAAGGCGATTTATTACGTTTCTCAGAAAGCAATAAAATTAAAACTGGCGAAGTACAAACTAAAATTAAAGAAACAGAAAAATAATCTATATATGAAAAAGGAGCAACTTATTACAGTTGCTCCTTTTACTTTCTTATAACACATCAGATCGTGTATATACAAAATCTGATGTGTTTACTTTTATTCTACGCTTGTTTCTAAAGCTACATCCGTATAGGTATTATCATCACCTATATTTAAAATTACTTCACATTGACGCAATCTCAATTCAAAGAGCATGATAGAATCATGATAGATTTCAGGATTTGATTTCATCTTATGTAACATCTCTTGTTTTTCTTGTATTTCTAAATGCGTGTTTTCTACAGCCTGCTTTAAGGAGTTAAAGGGATTCCTAAAGAATATATTAATATCTCGCTCTTGTGTGTTTTCAAACAGCTCAAATTGCAAGAAAAATTTCTTCATAATAGAAGCCGTTACTTCAGTATAATCTTCATTTTCTACATACTGTTTATATTTGTTATATAGCATAGATTTATTTTTAGGAAGAACTCCAAATAATTTACCGGCACTTTTCAGTAAAAATTGTGCTGGCGTAAATCGACGTAAAATATTTACTTCATCCATTTGTATTTTAGTCGTCATCCTGTCAGTATCTCTGCGCCAGTCATCAAGCACTTTAAAGTCACATTCTAACTGTATTCTATTTTCTCCAAATAGTGAATTAAGCCCTTCACTAAGTTCTTCTAAATACGTTTGACTTTGAAGAAGCTCATTATTAGAAGTTGCAATCCAATTTTGCATAGAAAGAGCAAGATTAGGTAATACAGTTTGTTCTAAATATTTATACACTCTTTCATTCATTGCTTTATTTAGTTCCGTATCCATGTGCCCGAAATCACTTTCTTCACTAATTAAATTAGAACAGCTCTTTAATATCTTCGGAATATTTTCGGTAAGATCATTTGTAATTTCAGTCTTCATTGAACGATATGATTGTGTAATGAAATGAATTTTTTCCCTCTCAAATGCAGTAAGGTTATTAATGCTACCGTTTAGTTTCACTAGCATATCTTCATTCCAATTAATAGCATCCACCAGATTATTTTCTTTCTCAACACGTTTATCCAAAAGATATGTAATTGTTTTTCGAATGAAAAATAATAACTTTTCAGTACGTTCTGCATCGATATTTTTATGATTAAAGTTAAAATGAATAAACTCGATTAGACCATTTAATTGTTGACTACTTGTATATAACGAGGAATAAGGGAAAATTCTCGCATACGGGAAATATGTATTTATTCTCGTTGCCGTATCATGTAATACCCTTTTCACTTCTGCTTCACTGTAAATGTTATCGATTTTATTTAATAAGAAATGAATTTGTAAATTTGGCGTATGTTCTTGAATACTTAATAGAATATCACGTTCTTTATCAGTAAAAGGTGAATCCGCATTCAATACGAATAGTAATTCGTCTACAGAATTTAAATATTCGAATATCTCATCTCTAGTGTCGTTATTTCTATTAAAGCCAGGTGTCACTACAAATGTAAGTTTATTTTCATTTAAAAATCTGCATGGTAATTTAAATTCAACACACGCTCTATCTCTATATGTTTGATGGTGCTGAGACATCATATTATGGTAATCAGTGATATCTTCCGTTGTTGTAATTGCTGAGTCTGTTATAGCGTTTATTTCTATATGAGCATCATTTTTTAAAACTACTACATTTGAAATTGATTTTTCTAATATATTTTCTCCTAATATAGAGTTAATAAATGTAGTTTTTCCGTTTCCTGAAGTTCCCGTTACTAAAATACGATTTGTTCTTAAATCTGCGAGCTCGTCAACTAACCACTTAAATCGGTGACCTATTTCTATATTCTGCTTTTGTGCCCACTGTGTAATAGATTCAAAAAGGTGTAAGCTGTACTCTAAGCCATTTACATGATTAATAGAATGTGACAGTAAGTTTTCCGCATGTTCTATATTTGCTGAATCTATTTTGGAAGGGAAAATCTCATCCCATGCCAATACAGCTGCAGATGGAAATACAGCATAAGATGGATTGACTACCTTTAACCAGTTTGCTAACAGATTTGGTATGATATCGTCTAATTGTCTAAGCGTATATTGACCTTGAATTAATGCAAAGTACGTTTCTTCGTAAAGAGCAGAAACTTTGTTCCATATATCGGACGAATGTATTTCAATATGTAAGAAAAATTCATTTATTGTATTAAGCCATAATAAATAATTTGGTTCATCTTTATAACTGTTCCAAAGTGATGAAACCATTTGTGTAAATTGTACTTGATCTACATTATTTAATGTAGCTAATGCATCATAAAAATAGTCTGGTGAAATATGTTTAGTAAACCCTTTATCGATATATCCTTTTAACACCTCAAACCAAGGATACGATTCTATTCGAATTAACTCATTCACAGCAAGCTCTACTGCACTATCAAAATCTTGCTGTTCCTCATAAAAGGAACGGGCAATTTTTGTGACATTCGGATAATCAGGATTTAAAGAAACTGCTTCTTTAATAACACCGAAAGCTGAGTCAAAATTATTTTGCTCAATGTAAAGAGAAAGTAATTGTAGTCTAATTTCGGTCATCAATATTTTATTATCAGTAGTAATGGAAGTATAAATATTTTCAGCATCTGGTAATTGATTAAGTTCGAAATAAGCATCCGCAATATTTTTTTGTGCCCATGGTGCTAATTCATTACTAACCTTCTCCCATTTAAAAATAGCTGCTTCAAAATCTTGATAACGATAATAAAATTCACCTTGCGCAAAACGAATATAAGACCCATCAGAAATCTCATTTTTTTCTTCGTTTACATAAGCTTGTCCAAGTACGTCAAGAGTTGGTTTTGTTTCATTCTCCATTAGGAACGTTTCATAATACATCTTTTTTATTAATTGTTTTTCTAATCTCATCTTTTCCCCCACTATATCTTGAAAATAAATTTTTAAGATATGTCAATGCTTTTTGTATGTATGCTTTTTATCTTAACAAAGAATATCTTTTGGAAAATTTCATTTTCCTTTCATTTTTCAAGTTAGATTGAATTTTTATGAGAAAAGTTTCAGTTTTTTTTCAATTCCCTTTCAGTTATGAAACAGCATTAAATGTTCCTAATAACCTAATAACACTATAATATTCCACATTATATTATCAAGAAAACCCCATATAAACCATATTATAAAAACAATCTATATTGAATTTATATGCATAATTCACTGTACTATCAAACAAAAAAACAACAATAGGAGCCAACAGCTATTCATACCATTTCTTTCTTAAATTGTTTTCCTTTAAAATGTTTCAGTAGTTATGTAATTAAATTCCATTAACCTATATAAATAACTAGTCCAAAAAATATCTATATGCATATCATGTTATAGTAAAGAATTTAGGAGATCCTAAAAGGAGGCATTTTCATGTTTGAAGATAAATCTAAAATAAATTACCCATATGAATTTACTGAAACTACAACAGTTCCTCTAAAGAACCCCATTGACAAAAAATTCAAGAACGGTACAGATACACATAACTTCCCAATTAAGAAGCACTATAAAGAGCAAGTTCTATACACTGAAAAAATCAATAATAATCAAAATAAGTAATTGTATAGATCCTTATAACAATTAGCCAAATAAGAAGCAACATTTAACCATCCATAATTATTTGGTTAGTAATGTAGAAATCTTTATTATACAATTCATGCACCTTTTAAAAAGTGCTGTATACAGCGCTTTTTTATACATAGATAAATTTAAGCTAATGCAACCAAGAAATAAACTGTAAAATTACTTCAGCATATTCTCGTTTAACTATTAAATCTACATATTAAAAGGGAGCAACAGTAAATGTTGCTCCCTTTTGAAATGTAATCTATTCACTCTACATAACCCTCTTAAACATCTTCTCCAACTCATAAGTAGAATGATGCACAAGAATCGGTCTTCCGTGTGGGCATGTGTATGGGTTTGTTGTTGTACGAAGTTCTTCCAGTAAAGCAAATATTTGATCGTTCGTTAAATATTGATTTGCTTTAATGGATGCTTTACAGCTCATCATGATAGCTGCTTCTTCACGTAACTTCTTAATATCAACTTTTTTTAGTTTAACAACTTGCTCCATCATTTCATCGATAATTTCTGTTTCTTGTCCTTTCGGGAACCACGTTGGATGCGAGCGGACGATAAAGGATTGATGGCCGAATTGTTCTAAAAATAGCCCGACTTTTTTTAGTTCTTCTAACTGTTCTTCGACACGTAAAAATTCAGTAAGAGATAGATCAATACGGTACGGTACAAGTAACTCTTGTACTTCTTGCGCTACCCTTCCTACTTTATCACGGAAGTATTCATAATTAATACGTTCCTGCGCAGCATGCTGGTCAATCATATATAAGCCTTTATCATTTTGAGCGAAAATATATGTTCCATGCATTTGTCCAATTGGATAAAGCGGTGGTAAGTCATTCCCGTTCATTTCAATCTCTTTTATTTCCCGAACTTCTTCTTCTAATTCCTCTAGTTCAAAGTCCTCTTCATTACTGTCCCACGATTTCTCTTCTTGAATTGGTTCTTCGATTATCGGTTTAGTGGATGGTTGCCAACTTTGTTCTTCTCTCACGAGCGACTGTGGTGGTTGCCATTCTTGCTTCGGTGGTTGCCAAAGCTGCGCTGGCTGTTTCACAGTCTGCGGTTCTTCTTGTTTTGCATCCATGCCAGTCGGTAAAATGATGTCCGGCATAGATGGTTCTTTCGGCTTCGCATGCTCAAACTGGAACTGTTCTTGCACACTTTCGTCTTTTTCTTTTTTCTTCGTTGTTACACCTGCATCTGGAATAAGCTGTATTTTTTTAAATGCAGCTTGCAATGTTTCTTCGATCAGCTTTAGCAATTCTTGTTCTTTACTAAAACGAACTTCTAACTTCGCTGGATGTACGTTAACGTCAACTAGCATTGGATCCATTTCAATCGATAAGAAACCAATTGGATACCGGCCAACTGGCAGTAATGTATGGTATCCTTGCTGAATTGCTTTCATTAATACAAAGTTTCGAACGTAACGACCATTTACAATCGTTGACATATAATTACGAGATGCTCTCGTTACTTCTGGTAATGTTACATAGCCTTTAATTGTAAAGTCTAAAGATTCGGCTTCAATTGGAACAAGCTTCTTCGCAACTTGAATACTGTAAATCGATGCAAGTACTTGTCTTACATCACCGTTACCTGACGTATGAAGCAATTTCTTTTCATTATGAAACAGTTTTAACGATACCTCTGGATGTGACATTGCAATACGATACACGATATCTGTAATATTTCCGAGCTCTGTATGAATGGTTTTCATATATTTAAGACGCGCTGGTGTATTAAAGAATAAGTTTTGTACTGTAATATCTGTTCCTTTTCGGCTCGCAGTCTTCTCTTGCTTTATAATGTCTCCACCTTTAATAATAAGGTGTGTACCAGGCGCATCACCTGTGCTAGTAATTAATTCTAATTCACTAACTGAGGCAATACTTGGCAATGCCTCACCGCGGAAACCGAGTGTTCTTATGCGGAACAGATCGTTTTCATCTTTAATTTTACTCGTTGCATGGCGTTCAAAAGCGACGATACAGTCTTCTTCTGCAATACCATCACCGTTATCAATGATACGAATTTTCGATAACCCAGCTTCTTCTAAGTGGATTTCAATAGATGTACTATTCGCATCGATAGAATTTTCCACAAGTTCTTTTACGACTGAAGCAGGGCGCTCTACTACTTCCCCTGCCGCAATTAAGTTAGAGAGTTGGTCATCGAGTTTGCGAATTTTCCCCATCTACTTACTCATCCTTTCTTTAACTTTTTCTGTAAGCGATACAATTCGTTCATCGCTTCTAAAGGTGTCATATCAAGTAAATCGATTTTTTTAATTTGCGCCAGTACTGCTGTTTCTTTTTGATCTAGCAGAGGCTTTTCTTGTTTCTTCGAAGACTGTTCTCCTCCAAAGAAAGATAGTTGCGATTCTTCTTCAGTCTCTACTTTCGTTTCCTGTATTTCTGCTATTTCCTCTTTTACAACTACAGGTTCTGGAGCAGCTTCTTGTACTTTTACTTCTACTCGTTTTGGAATAATAATTTCTTCCTGTCCTTCTAGCTGTGCTAACACTTCTTTCGCACGAGCGATTAGGCTATCTGGAAGCTCCGCAAGTTGCGCAACGTGAATTCCGTAACTTTTATCAGCTGCTCCATCTTGAATTTTATGAAGGAATACTACTTTTCCATTCTCTTCAATTGCTGAAACGTGTACATTTTTCAGTTGATCTAAACTCTCTTCTAACACCGTCAATTCGTGATAATGCGTAGAGAATAACGTTTTTGCACCAATTTGGTCATGAATATGTTCAATAATCGCTTGTGCAAGTGCCATACCATCATACGTAGATGTACCGCGTCCAATTTCATCGAATAAAATTAAACTTCTTTCTGATGCGTTTGCAATTGCATTTTTCGCTTCTAACATTTCGACCATAAATGTACTTTGACCTGAAATTAAATCATCCGCTGCACCAATTCTCGTAAAGATTTGGTCAAATACAGGTAATACTGCTTCTGTTGCTGGTACGAAACAACCGATTTGCGACATAACCGTTACAAGTGCTAATTGTCTCATATACGTACTTTTACCAGACATGTTCGGACCTGTAATTAAAAAGACATCCATATTCTCTGGCATAATACAATCATTCGGTACATACAATTTCCCGTTCAATACTTTTTCAACAACAGGATGACGACCATCTTTAATAAAGATTTCGCGCTTCGTTGTCAGTACAGGTTTTACAAACTGTTCTTCTTCACTAACTGTCGCAAAACTTTGCAGTACGTCTAATTCACTAATTACTTTCGCTAAATGTTGTAATTTCGGAATAAATACTTTTACTTCTTCACGAAGTGCTGTAAATAAATCGTATTCTAGCTGTACAATTTTTTCTTCAGCTTCTAAGATTAACGTTTCTTTTTCTTTCAGTTCATCTGTAATGAAACGTTCAGCATTAGCAAGCGTCTGTTTACGCTCATAGCGACCTTCTGGAAGTGCTGCAAGATTCGCTTTCGTTACTTCAATGTAGTAACCGAAAATACGGTTGTATCCGATTTTTAATGATTTAATTCCGGTAATATCACGTTCTCTTTTTTCAAGCTCAGCAATCCACGTTTTCCCGTTTTTACTAACGTAACGATATTGATCAAGCTTGTCATTATAACCATCTTTAATAATATCTCCATCTTTAATCGAAAGCGGTGGGTTTTCTTGAATACTTCTTCCTAGTAATTCTGTTAAGCTTTCACATGGATCTGCACCTTGAATTAATCTCGATGCATAAGCGTTATCTAACAAACTAATTGCTTCTAAAATAGCTGGTACTTGCAGCAATGAACGTCTTAATTGTAATAAGTCTCTTGCATTTACGTTACCAAATGCAACTTTTCCTGCTAAGCGTTCTAAATCATATACTTCTTTTAACTTTTCTTTTAAATCTTCACGTAAGAAGTAATCATTTACAAACGTTTCAACCATTTCTAAACGCTCTTCAATTCTTTCTTTCTGTATAAGTGGACGTTCCATCCACTGTTTTAACATACGACCACCCATAGCTGTTTTCGTCTTATCCAATAACCATAATAGTGATCCTGTTTTCTCTTTCGTTCGAAGTGTTTCTGTCAGTTCTAAATTCCGCTTTGAATGTACATCAATTTTCATAAATTGATTCGTATAATAAATTTCTACTGGTTGCAAATGATCTAAAGAACGTTTTTGTGTTCTTATTACATAGTTAAATAAGCGTCCAACTGCTTTAATTAATTTTGCTTGTGAAACATTTTTCACAAGATGTTCTAATCCTTCCGGAATTGCCGTTGCATCTTCATACGAAATCGTCATTTTCAATGTTTCAGTTAACTTGTTTAGTTCATCTTTAGAAAATGAAGAATCAACAACAATTTCTTTCGAACCAGTTGCATACACTTCTAATAAAATATCTTCTACTGAACCAGTCAATAACGTTACTGTATTTTGTCCAGTCGTTAAGTCGTTACAAGCTAATGCATACGATCCATCTTCAAAATGTGTTAATGCGGCTAAGAAGTTATTTTCTTTCTCATCAATTGTACGCCCTTCCATCATCGTTCCTGGCGTAATTAATTGTACTACTTCACGACGTACTACACCTTTAGCTGTTTTCGGATCTTCTACTTGCTCACAAACAGCTACTTTATATCCTTTTTCAACAAGTTGTTCAATATAGTTTTTAGCCGCATGATACGGTACACCGCACATTGGTATACGTTCACTACTACCGCCATCTCGGCTCGTTAATGTAATTTCAAGTTCATGAGCTGCTTTTACAGCATCCTCAAAGAACATTTCATAAAAATCGCCTAAGCGAAAAAATAAAAAGGCATCTTGATAATCTGCCTTAACCTTTAAATATTGCTGTATCATAGGCGTATATTGAGTCATACTTTTCCTCCATAATTCTTACATGATAATCTATTTTCATATATGTCGCATTTCACGGACACTCTTATCTCCTATTTCAGGAGTCTTTCTTCATTATAACATATTTCATAAAGAATCATGTTCATTCAGCGCCACTTATGTAAAGTAAAAAGCTAGGAAGAACTTCTCCCTAGCTTTCTATTACTCTTCTTCTGCATCAACGATAAAGTTCGGATCTAATTCTTCAAATTCATCATCAGCAATTTGGAAATCATCATCTGATTCTACGCAGCCTTCAGGATTTACACTTACACAAATTTTCGTTTCTCCAACTACTTCTGTTACAAATTCACGTTCTACAGTTACAACAATTTTATTACCATTTGGTGATACAAGTGCTTCTAAACAATTTGGCGGCTGAATAACACGAGCAATAATTTCTAAATCGTCACCAGAAAAGTTTTTATCACGATAACCAATACTTACTTCGTCCGTATAGTTCACACGTTCTGTTACAACTTCAGTCTTTGTATTTCCATCAAATGAATACCAAGTGTTCACATCATAGAAACCTTCAATTTCCACATGTTTTCCATTCTTTCTTGCTTCGTACGAGTGGTTAATTACCCAGCACCCTAAAATACTTGTTGGCTCATTATTCGATTCACATGTATGCGTTGACTTTGTATACTTACGTCCTTTTCCAACCACTGCTTTTGTAATAATCTCTCTAAATTCGGACATTCGTAACCCTCCTCAATCACTATTCACTTAATCATATGCGTGACAATAGCGGAATGTGTCATTCTTTTTTTGAGAAGAACTTACGTTTAATCCACAAAAAAAAAGAGATGTCAATATGACATCTCTTTAACAACCACAATTTCCTTTTTTACTTTCTACCGCTGCGCCAGTTTCACCCTTTAGTACATCGCCACCAGTTGAAATTAATATTTCATCTGTTACGTTGTTAGAAATTGTACTAGCAACTAACTGTAATAAGTCATTTACGTATGTTTGTGAAGATTTAAATTGTTGTACGACTGGAATACTGTCTAACTTATCTTGCAATGCATCAATTTCAGCTTCTACCTTTTTTAAAGCTTCCCATTTCCCGTAATGTTGCAAGTTTACTGCTTGTTTTTGCAGTGCTTTAATTTCATCGATTGCGCGCTTTACATTTTCATTTTTATGAATTTGCGCCTCTGCTTTCTTAAAAAAATCAACTTCTTCTGTTTCAGAAATCATTTTTGCTAATTCTTTCGCTTGTTCAACAATGTCATCTTTCGAATATACTTTCATCTATTATTTCACCTCAATCGGCTCTTCAACTAATTCCCCGTTAAGAGACCAAGTTTTTGCTTCCGTTATTTTCACTTTCACAAGCTGACCAATTAAAGATTTTGAAGCGACGAAGTTTACAAGTTTATTCGTACGAGTATAACCTGCAAGTACTTCCGGATTATTTTTACTTTCCCCATCAACTAACACTTCTACAATTTGACCTTTGTAACGACTATTCTTTTCAATTGCCAACGTATTTACTAGTGTATTTAAGCGCTGAAGACGTTCTTTCTTTACTTCCATCGGTACATTATCTTTCATTTTTGCAGCTGGTGTACCTTCGCGAGGAGAATAAATGAATGTAAAGGCAGTATCAAACCCTACTTCACGATATAACGACATCGTTTCTTCAAATTGCTCATCTGTTTCATTTGGAAAACCAACGATAATATCTGTTGTTAATACTACATCTGGAATTGCTTCTTTAATTTTTCTTACAAGTTCTAAATAATGCTCACGCGAATATTTACGTGCCATAATTTTCAGCATATCTGTACTTCCAGATTGAACTGGTAAATGGATATGTTCTACTAGGTTGCCACCTTTTCCAAGCACTTCAATTAAGTGATCATCGAAATCACGTGGATGGCTCGTTGTAAAACGAATACGGGCAATATCAACTTTACGAAGTTCGTCCATTAAATCGCCAAGACCGTATTCTATATCTTCAAAGTCTTTACCATATGCATTTACGTTTTGTCCAAGTAAAGTAATTTCTTTATAACCATTTGCAGCTAAATGACGAATCTCTTGGATAATATCTTCTGGACGTCTACTTCGCTCTTTTCCGCGTGTATACGGTACAATACAATACGTACAGAATTTATCACAGCCATACATAATATTTACCCAAGCTTTAATATCACCACGACGTACTTTCGGAAGGTTTTCAATTACGTCACCTTCTTTTGACCATACTTCAACTACCGTCTCTTTCGAGAACATCGCATCTTTTAGAATGTACGGTAATCTATGAATATTATGCGTTCCAAATACCATATCTACATGCTGATTTTTTTGCATAATTTTATTTACAACAGATTCCTCTTGAGACATACAACCACATACACCAATTAAAAGGTCTGGATTTCTTCGTTTGAGTGACTTTAAATGGCCTAGCTCACCAAACACCTTATTTTCAGCATTTTCACGAATTGCACAAGTGTTTAATAAAACTACATCTGCATCCTCAGTTGAAAAAGTTGGTTCATATCCAAGTGCTGTGAAAATACCTGCCATTACTTCCGTATCATGCTCATTCATTTGACAACCATATGTACGAATATAGAACTTTCTTCCTGTACCAAAATTGCGAAACTCTTCAGGTAAGCCAAAATCCCGTTCAATTTTAACTTCTTCTTTCCCACGCTTTTTCGCATCCTTTAAGGAAGGTGGTTGATATACACTTTCAAAGTATTTACTATAATCTTTCTCTTCTTTTTTCGTAGAGGAATTTGCTTGTTGACTTGCTAATCGTTGTTGCTCGTTCATCGGTAATCTCCTTTCACCCTTAACTATACACACTCTATAGTCCATTTTAATGCGCTTAGACTCACCTCAAAAATGGTTAGATAGCTTGAGAGATAACTTGTCCTTTGAAACTTGAGTAATCAATCTAATCATTCATAAGAATGAAGTCTTCCCCACGCAAATAGACATTCCCTTTTTATCATTTCTTGTTGTCCTACCCAAAAGCATATTGCTTTATCCCTATAAACATTACCATAGTATGACGTGTTTCGCCAATCTTAACAATACAAAGGCCTTTTATTACCTTACATTTCATAAGCAATGAACTTGCCATTTTCATACAACGATTTATATATTATTTTATCATTCTGAATTTTCTAAGTAAATAAGGCTACCCTATATTTTGTACATAAAAAAAGGTTGCCAAATCGGCAACCTTTTTTTCTTACATTACATAAATTCAGCAACAAGCTCATCAAACATTTTCTGATCCATATTTAAATCAGATTTCACTAAAGGCTCTTCACTATAGCCTTTAACAAGTTCTTGATATGATGGTTGCTTAGTATTTTGATAAATTAACCCTGTTACTAAACCGTTATTTTCCATTAAAGTTTGCATAGCCATCATGCGATTAGATGGATCATATCCCTCTACTGTGCTTAGTTTCGTTAAGTTCTCTTTAAACCAATCGTAAGTATTTACTTTATTGTAAGTAACACATGGGCTAAATACGTTAATTAATGAAAATCCTTTATGGTTAATACCAGCTTCAATAATTTGTGTTAATTCTTTTAAATCACTCGAAAAGCTTTGCGCCACAAATGTCGCACCAGCTGTTAAAGCCATTTCCATTACATTTAGTGATGGTTCAATTGAACCTTGTGGTGTGCTTTTCGTTTTAAATCCAGCTTCACTACGTGGTGAAGTTTGCCCTTTTGTTAATCCGTAAATTTGGTTATCCATTACGATGTACGTAATGTCGATATTACGACGAATAGAATGGATTGTATGACCCATACCAATCGCAAATCCATCACCGTCACCACCTGAAGCGATAACTGTTAAATCACGATTTGCCATTTTCACACCTTGTGCAATTGGAAGGGCACGACCATGAATACTATGCACACCATATGAATTAATATAACCTGAAATACGGCCTGAACAGCCGATACCAGAAATAACAGCAAGTTCATCTGGATTTAGGCCAACGTTAGCTGCCGCACGTTGAATTGCAGCTTGCACTGAGAAGTCTCCGCAACCTGGGCACCAGTTTGGCTTTACACTGTTACGAAAGTCCTTAAATGTTGCCATTTAATACAACCCCTTTTTTGCATTCGTTGTAAATCTCTTTCGGCAAGAATGGGTTTCCATCATATTTTAAAAGACTAGAAATTTTCTCACCATTACCAAGATTCATTTTCATAATGTTAGCAAGCTGACCTGTTGCATTGTTTTCTACTACTACAACACGCTTCGCCTTTTTCACAAGTGGATCGATTTCAGCTGTTGGGAACGGGTGAATTAAACGCACATGAGCATGGTTTACTTTCATACCCTCTTGTTCTAAACGCGTCATTGCCTCTTCGATCGCACCACGAGTTGAGTTAAATCCAACAAGCAATACGTCTGCTTCTTCATGCTTAACATTTTTATAAACAGGGGTATTAAACTTCAAGTTCTCCATTTTACGGAAACGTTTGTCCATTTGATCTTTACGGTTTATTGCTGATTCCGATGGTTTTCCAGTTTCATCATGTTCTACACCTGTAACATGGTGAACACCATTTTTCATACCAGGTAAAACACGTGGTGAAACGCCGTCTTCTGTTACTTCATAACGCTTGAAGTATGCTTTATTTTCACGTTCTGGTAATTCTGCTTCTAAATCAAGCTTACCACGACGAATTTCCACTTTATCTAATTTAAGTGGTTCTACTGTTTGTTTTCCTAACGAAAGCTGTAAATCTGTTAAGAAAATAACAGGAACTTGATATTCTTCAGATAAGTTAAATGCTTCTACAATGTCATAGAAAGCTTCTTCAACTGTACTTGGCGCCATTACGATTTTGGGAATTTCACCATGCGTACCGTAAATCATCGCCATTAAGTCAGACTGTTCTTGTTTCGTTGGTAATCCTGTACTTGGGCCGCCACGTTGTGTATCAACAATTACTAATGGGGTTTCTGTAATACCTGCTAAACCGATTGCTTCCATCATTAATGAAAGACCAGGACCAGCAGATGCCGTTAATGTACGAACACCAGCATAGTTTGCACCGATTGCCATTGTACAAGCTGCGATTTCATCCTCAGTTTGGATTACTGTTCCGCCGACTTTCGGTAATTTTTTAATTAAGTATTCCATAATTTCTGATGCAGGTGTGATTGGGTATGCTGACATAAAACGAGCACCACCAGCTACCGCACCAAATGCGATTGCATCGTTTCCAATCATAAACATGCGTTTTTTACCATCAGCTTTTTCAAGCTGCATCATGTTTACTTTCTCACCTAGTAATTCTTTCATATATTGAGAGCCGCGTTTAATTGCGTCCATATTCTTTTGAACGACTTGCTCTCCTTTACGACCAAAGATTTCTTCAACAACATCTAAATAAGCTGTTTCATCTAATCCTAATACTGCACTTGATGCTCCAACAGCAACCATGTTTTTCATTAATGATGTGCCTAATTCTGAAGCAATATCTGTAAACGGTATCACATATAGATTTACATCTGTATTGTCAGGTATTGTTGGATTAAATTTCGCATCCGCAACTACAATTCCACCTGGACGTAGTTCGTGGAAATTAAAATCAATTGTTTCTTGGTCAAAAGCAATTAAAATATCTAAATCATCTGAGATCGCTCGTACTTCTGTTGTACTTACACGAATTTTATTATTTGTATGGCCGCCTTTTATACGTGATGAGAAGTGGCGGTAACCGTATAGGTAATATCCTAATCGGTTTAATGCAATACAGAAAATTTCTCCTGTACTTTCAATTCCTTCACCTTGTTGGCCTCCAACTTTCCATGAAAGTTGACTAATCATCTCCTACACCCCTTTTGGCTGCATTCATTGTAGTGTATTTTTTTACAGTAATAGTTTAGCATTTTTTATGCAAATAAACTACAACGGACGCAAATTATGCCTCTTCTGATTTCCCTGAATCTTTAGTATAAAGCTATTTTGTTTTTCATTCTAGTATTAGGTCTTAAAAAAAGCAATAAAATCACATGAATTAATTTTGATTTTTCTGAATTTTAAATCGAAATTTAAAAACTCATATGTTCTACAAAATTATCATATAAAAATCGTTCTACAGTAGATGCAGCATAGTGTTTACAAAGCTCATTCATTACATTTTCATAATCTCGATACGCTGATACATTTACAACTGTTTCTAAAATCCCATCAAAATCAGAACCAAATCCTATATTGCGCTCTCCACCTAATGAACAAATATATTCGATATGTCTTACTATATCTGCTACATTCGCTTGTTTTTCTTTTGTTAGAAACTGCGGTACAAAATTGACACCAATCATGCCATTTCGCTTTATAAGAGCTTTAAGTTGTTCATCGTTTAAATTACGTGGGTGCTCGCAAAGTTTCATACAATTTGAGTGGGAAGCAATAGGATTTTTTGCAATCTCTATAACATCCCAAAAACTTCTTTCATTCAAATGAGACACATCAGTCCATACATGTAATGCATTCAGTTCTTGTACAACATGTTTACCAAAAGTCGTTAAACCCGCCCCACGTGTCTCTAGCGCACCATCAGCTAAGAGATTGGCATAATTCCATGTTAGTCCAAAAGAACGTACTCCTAGGCGATACAACAACCGTAATTTCATTGCATCTTTTCCAATTGCTTCGCATCCTTCAATTGTTAATATCGCTCCAATCTCGTCCTGTTTTAATATGTTAATATCATCTTTTGTCTGAATAAACTTCACACCTTGTAGGGATAAAATTTCATTATAAAAAATATCTACCATTTGTAATGCTACTTCAAATCGGTTTTCATATGCCACTGTTTCTGGTACATATATAGCAAAACATTGTATACTTCCTTTTCTTCTCTTTAACTGTTCAAATGTAATATGTAATTGTGAATCATCTTTAAAATTCCTTTTCCCTTGTGCATTCCATAACTGAAGAAGCACGTCACAATGAGCATCAAAAATTTTCATTTTCATTCCTCCATTATAAAAACAACCTGTTTGCATACTGCAAACAGGTTGTTTAAACTTAACGAGGTTCTACAATTAATTTTATTGCTGTACGCTCTTCGCCATCAATCATAATATCTGTAAACGCTGGGATACAAATCAGGTCCAAACCACTAGGCGCTACAAATCCTCTTGCGATTGCTACTGCCTTTACAGCTTGGTTCAATGCACCTGCACCAATAGCTTGAATTTCTGCTGTTCCGCGTTCGCGAATAACACCTGCAAGTGCACCAGCTACAGAATTAGGGACCGACGTTGCTTTAACTTTTAATATTTCCATTCCGCGTTTCCTCCTCGTTTCTTTAAAAAGTATTAGCAATTATTTCACTTTAACTTATATTCACGAGGAATGGCGCGTATTCCTGCTAAATTTTCGTAATTTTTCTAAAAAATTAAAATATAATAACTCATCTAAAATTTAACGAAAATTTACTCAAAAAATGGTTGATCGTCATTAATTAAAATACGTTCAATTTTCTTTGCTTTTCCTGTATTTGGATCCACATCAATTAACACTGCACTTAATTGCGTTCTACCATTTGTTACTTCAAATCGTACTGGTAAGTTTGTTAAAAACTTCTTCAATACTGCTTCTCTGTCCATACCTAATATTCCGTCATACGGCCCTGTCATCCCAACATCTGTAATGTATGCCGTTCCGCTTGGTAAAATACGGTTATCCGCTGTAGGGACATGCGTATGCGTACCTACTACTGCTGTAGCACGTCCATCTACATACCAACCTAGCGCTTGTTTTTCACTTGTAGTCTCCGCATGGAAATCAACAAATATAATATTCGTACGTTTTTTCGCAATATTAATTAATTCATCCACTTTACGGAATGGACAATCAATTGGAGGAAGGAAAGTACGTCCTTGTAAATTAATAACTGCAACTTCTGTTCCATTACAGTTCACAAAGATAAGTCCTTTTCCTGGAGTTCCTTCTGGGAAGTTAGCTGGTCTTGCAAGATATTTTGCATCATCGATGAATTCAAATACTTCACGATTATCCCAAGCGTGGTTTCCAAGTGTAACTGCCTGCGCCCCACACTCTAAAAAGTTTCGATATATTTTTTCTGTAATCCCACGGCCACCTGCTGCATTTTCTCCATTAATGATTGTTACTGTAGGTGTATATTTTTTCTTTAATGCCGGTACGTATTGTTGAATCATACCTCTACCAGGAGATCCTACTACATCCCCAACAAATAATATTCTCATATGTCTTACCCTTTCTATGTACTGCATTTTTTATTGCTATAGCATCAAGTAAATTCCTTATAATATCTTTATTATAAGTTTGTTTCACTTTTATGCTATATAACTAACTGTCTTTATTTTATCCAATTCCAACACAAAAAAATAAAGTGGTGTTTCACCACTTTATTTTGCGTATTCCACTGCACGTGTTTCACGAATAACAGTTACTTTAATATGTCCTGGGTAATCCAGTTCATTTTCAATACGTTTTCGGATATCACGAGCTAAACGATGAGCTTCTAAGTCATCGATTGTATCTGGTTTTACCAAAATACGAACTTCACGTCCTGCTTGAATTGCAAATGATTTTTCAACGCCTTCATAAGACTCTGAAATCTCTTCTAACTTTTCAAGACGACGAATATAGTTTTCAAGTGTTTCACTACGAGCTCCCGGTCTTGCAGCTGATAAAGCATCTGCTGCTGCAACTAAAACTGCAATGATAGAAGTTGGTTCTGTGTCACCATGGTGAGATGCGATACTGTTTATAACTACAGGATGCTCTTTATATTTCGTTGCGAGTTCAACACCAATTTCAACGTGGCTACCTTCTACTTCATGGTCAATCGCTTTTCCGATATCATGTAATAGACCAGCACGTCTTGCTAGTTTTTCATCCTCGCCAAGCTCTGCTGCCATAAGTCCAGTTAAATATGCAACTTCCATAGAGTGTTTTAAGACGTTTTGACCATAACTTGTACGGTATTTTAAACGACCTAAAATTTTAATTAAATCTGGGTGTAATCCGTGAACACCCACTTCAAACGTTGTTTGCTCTCCGACTTCGCGAATATACTCGTCCACTTCACGTCTTGATTTTTCGACCATCTCTTCAATACGCGCTGGGTGAATACGTCCGTCCTGTACTAATTTATCAAGAGCGATACGAGCTGTTTCACGACGAATTGGGTCGAATCCAGAAAGGATTACCGCCTCTGGTGTATCATCGATAATTAAGTCAATACCCGTTAACGTTTCTAACGTACGAATATTACGACCTTCACGCCCGATAATACGTCCCTTCATTTCGTCATTTGGAAGATTTACAACCGAAACGGTTGTTTCAGCAACATGATCAGCTGCACATCTTTGCATTGCAAGAGATAAAATCTCTTTTGCTTTCTTATCCGCTTCTTCTTTCGCGCGAACTTCACTTTCTTTTACCATAACAGCGATTTCATGAGAAACTTCACTTTCTACTTTACCAAGAATAATTGCTTTCGCTTGTTCGCGTGTCAGATTGGAAATGCGCTCTAATTCTGTTTGTTGCTTTTGAACTAACTCTCCCACTTTGCTTTCCAACTCTTCAATCTGTTGTTGTCTCGCTACAAGAGATTCCTCTTTCTTCTCTAACTGTTGCTCGCGTTTATCGAGCGTTTCGTCTTTACGATCAAGGTTCTCTTCTTTTTGCATTAAACGATTTTCTTGTTTTTGTAATTCGCTTCTACGGTCACGAATTTCTAATTCAGCTTCTGTACGAAGTGTATGAATTTCATCCTTTGCTTCTAAAAGCGCTTCTTTCTTAAGTGCTTCAGCATCACGATTCGCTTCGTCTAAAATACGTCTCGCTTCATTAGCCGCACCATTAATCTTCGCTTCAGCAATAGACTTTCGAACAAAAAAGCCAACAACTGCACCGACTGTTGCAAGCAAAATGGAGATGAGTATCCAAACTGTACTCGTCATGATTTCACCTCCCCTTGCTATGAATGAAAAAAGACTGTCGGCATGTACATTGAATTACAACATACAGCAAAGACCGTCGTCCCGCTTTTTTAAGGGACTTTCTTCATTTCACAATTAAAATGTCATATTATTATTTCGGTAAGATTTAAACCTTACTCCGAATATTACTTCTCTTCTTGAGAAGAGTATATTGTATATAAGAAAAAATATACATTCTCATTGTATCTATCGTAATTTTCATTGTCAAGCGTTGTCTACTTTTACTTTCTTTACCTTCAGCCTTGAATGTGACCTAAATTTAAAAAGTAAGGAGCCTACTATACTGGAAAACCTTAGTAATTCCTATTTCTTTTCCTTAAAATATTAAAATATCCCTCTTTACACAACCCATTTGAAGTAAAAAAATATTTTTATCTATAGTATTATGCTCCTTAATAGTAGATAAAAAAATAAAAGACACGAGGCCGTGTCTTTTATTTTTTTAATCAAGAAGAGTTGAATCTTCTGCGCCCTCAGCACCAGAATCTTCACTAATTCCGTGATGCTCACGAATAAAGAAGGCAATTTCTTCTCTTAAATCTGTATTTTCTTTTAAGAACTGCTTCGAATTTTCACGACCTTGTCCTAGGCGTTCTTCATTATAAGAATACCAAGCACCGCTCTTTTGAACAATATCAAGCTCAGAAGCCATATCCAAGATTTCACCTTCTCTTGAAATACCTTCTCCGTACATAATATCAACTTCCGCAACACGGAATGGTGGTGCTACTTTATTTTTTACTACTTTTACTTTTGTTTTATTACCAACGATGTCGTTACCTTGCTTTAATTGCTCCGCACGACGCACTTCAAGACGGACAGTTGAATAGAATTTCAACGCACGACCACCTGGAGTTGTTTCTGGCACTATCTATAGATTTTCCATCTCTATAGTCCGGACTATCTCTTCATCTCTTTACAGAGAGCCTTGCACTTCCAGCAGTAGCCTATCATCTGCCGTACCCTACTCAGTTAACTAAAAGTCCTTTTCGGTAGTCTCTACACCTTCCCCATATCACTATGGAGCTTGGCACGGTATTACCCTAAATAATGGTGGGCTTCACCGTTAGCAACTATATGGATAGTTACACCCTTAGGCAATAAGGTTCACAAGGTTTTTTAACATGCTATCACTAGCAAGGGAAACCCATGGTAAACTCCTTAATCTTTTCGATTAAGCAACTTGTAGTTGATTTCCGAACATAACCCCAACTTTTTCACGAATTTGGTTAATAAAGATTGCAATTGTTTTTGATTTGTTGATTGCTCCTGAAAGCTTACGAAGTGCTTGTGACATTAAACGTGCTTGTAAACCTACGTGTGAGTCACCCATGTCGCCTTCAATCTCTGCTTTCGGTACAAGAGCTGCTACAGAGTCAATTACGATAATGTCAACCGCACCACTTCGTACAAGTGCTTCCGCGATTTCTAATCCTTGTTCCCCTGTATCAGGCTGTGATAATAGTAATTCATCTATGTTAACGCCTAATTTTTGTGCATATACAGGATCCATTGCGTGCTCCGCATCGATGAATGCTGCTTGTCCACCTTGACGTTGTACTTCTGCAATTGCATGTAATGAAACTGTCGTTTTACCTGAACTTTCAGGTCCGTAAATTTCGATAATACGGCCACGTGGATATCCGCCTACTCCTAGTGCCACATCAAGTGCTAAAGAACCACTAGAAACCGTAGAAACTCTACGCTCTGCTTGTTCTCCTAATTTCATAATTGAACCTTTACCGAATTGCTTCTCTATTTGTTTTAACGCCATATCTAACGCCGCTTGACGATCACTCATTCAAAATTCCTCCTTAACTGAATTGCTAATCTTATTATACCTATTTTCAATTCAATTTGCCAACAAAAATCGAACATTTATTCGATTTTTTTATTTTCTATCAAATAATATCTAAATTTAACCGTAAAAAAAACTAGAAGAAACTTATATCTCTTCTAGCTTTTTATATAAATGATAAAATCCATATTTTGCTGTTCGTTCTCTAATTTGTTGACGACTTCCGCTTAAATTAAGAGGAAAGACTACAGTTGGTTCATCCTTAATCGAAAGCCCAACAAATACTGTTCCTGGTTCTTTCTGTTCTGAAGCATCTGGCCCTGCTACCCCAGTGAAACTAATTCCGATATCCGCTTTTAGTACATCCTTAACATTTTCAGCAAGATAACGAGCACATTCTTTACTAACTGCACCATCAGTATGCAATACTTCTTCAGGCACACGTAAAACATGTTGCTTCACATCATTATGATAACAAATGACACCGCCTTTAAATACAGAAGAAACACCAGCGTTTTCAGTTACTTGATTTCCAAAAAGACCACCTGTTAAACTTTCTGCACACGCTAAAGTTAACCCTTTTCTCTTCAATAACTCGATTGCCTTATAATGCAAAAATTCTTGGTCATATCCGTAGAAAAATTCTCCTACTCTTTCTAAAATCAAATCTTCCACATGTTGAATTAGTTTCTCCGCTTCCCTAACATTTTCATGCTTAGCGGTTAAACGTAATGTCACTTCTCCATCATTTGCTAATGGGGCAATTGTTGGGTTTGTTTGTCCATCAATTAAATCTTGCACTTTCACCTCTAATTGGGACTCCCCAATACCAAAGAAACGAAGCACACGAGAATAAATGTTTTCTCCTGTTGTAAAATTACGTAAAAAAGGCTCTACATAACTTACATACATTGGTTTCATTTCTTTTGGCGGCCCTGGTAATAAAATATAAACTTTTCCGTTCTTATTTACCCCCATACCTGGCGCCATACCGTGGTTATTTGCAAATACTGTTGCTCCATTTAAAACGAGCGCTTGCTTTTTATTATTCTCCGTAAATTCACGGCCTGTACGCTTAAAGTAATTACTTATTAAGGCTAATGCCTTTTCATCATACACAAGCTCTTCATCTAAACTAGCAGCTATCGTTTCTTTCGTTAAATCATCTTTTGTCGGTCCTAATCCACCTGTAAAAATAAGTATATCAGCACGTTCTTCCGCAGCTGCAATCGCCTTTTGCAGTCGCTTATTATTATCACCAACAACAGTATGATAGTACACGTTAATTCCGATTGAAGCTAACTTTTCAGATAAAAACTGGGCGTTTGTATTTGCAATTTGTCCAAGTAATAATTCAGTTCCAACCGCAATAATCTCAGCATTCATCCCAATTCCCCCATAAACTTCTATTTTGAGTTTACAAAAGCAGCTCTATTTTTCCAGAAATAATCCCATCCTGAAATAACAGTAAAGATTAATGCAATCCATATGAAGATATCCGCAACTGGAATATGGATTAAATTTAAAGGTACATCGTGTAATAAATATGCTGCAATCGCAATAATTTGTGTCCATGTCTTAATTTTTCCTAGCTGATTTGCTGCAACTACTTCCCCTGTTCCAGCAAGTACAAGACGTAAACCTGTTACAGCAAACTCACGACTGATAATTACAATAACAATCCAAGCCGGTACATATTGCATCTCTACCAATGTAATAAGTGCTGCCGAAACAAGCAATTTATCAGCTAACGGGTCAAGAAACTTCCCTAAATTCGTTACAAGATTATACTTTCTTGCGTAATGTCCATCAATCCAATCTGTAGCTGAAGCAATGATAAAGATAAGTGCCCCCACTAAATGTTGAATTGGCAAATCAACATCACCAATTTTGTATGAACCCCAATCAAAGGGCGCTAACATAATTACCATAAAAATTGGAATTAAGAAGATTCTAGATATTGTAATTTTATTTGGTAAATTCACAGCTATTCCTCCATCATATCAAAAACATTTGTTCATCGAAAAAAAGTCATCGAAGCGATGACTGTTATTGTGCTGGTTGCTCTATCCCTTGGTTTTTAATCACCAATCTTTGGTGATATTCTTTTTGTGGATCTAACGGGAAAGCAAGCACTTGGCCATTCAGTTTAATTTCAACATTCGGTGCACTTCCAATATTAAGTCGTACTTCTTTTAATGTTGATACATCGCGTTTCTCTGTTTGACCGCTTTGTACTGTAGTGTTTAGAATTTCGTTACCCGCATCATCCTTAACATCTACATAACTTGTACCCTTAGCTGAAATTTCCAGTTCTAATGTTTTATTATTATGAATTTCCAAAGTAGATACCTTTCCAGTTGTTCCAACTACTTTCACTTCTTGCTGTCCAATTGGTTGTGCTGGTTGCTCCTCTTTCTTTGGTTCTTCTTTCTTTGGTTCTTCTTTCTTTGGTTCCTCTTTTTTTGGCTCTTCCGCTTTCACTTCATCTTTCTTCGTATCTAACGGAGAATCTTTCGCTTTTTGAACTTCAATTTTCTCACTTTGAGCGCTTGGAACTTTTTCATCATCTTTTCCAGTTAACGCTTGAAACACAAACCAGATTACCACTCCAACTGCGATAACTAACAGCGCAACTAAGATTTTCGGCATGTGATCTGCAATTGGCCATGATGAAGATTTTTGCATTGTTTCTTGTGTTTTTTGTCCCGTTGATACTTGTGGAACTTCACGCTTTTCAGATTGTGGTATCGTACTCTGATGTTCTACAAGCAGTTCCTCTCCATTTAATCCAACCGCATCTGCGTATTGTTTAATGAATGCACGCGCATAAAAAGCTCCTGGCAATACATCATAATTGCCTTCTTCAATTGCCACTAAATGGCGTTTTTGAATTTTTGTAATCTCATGCAGCTGATCAATAGACAAGCCTTTCGCTTCTCTTGCTTCTTTCAGCTTTTGTCCCAATTCCGTCACTACTAACACCTCAATATTTCTTTAAAAGTCAAACATAGAGAAATTATTTTGCGTACCTTGCTCAATTTCATCTACTAAATTATATTGAATTTCTTCATCATAATCGTTACGCAACTCGATAATATAATCAAAATCATCCAATGTGTATTCTGACTGACTCACAAATACATCAGGATGTTCCACAACTTTCGTTGCAGGCAATCTCATAATTTCACGAACGAGCTGCCAATGTCTTTCGTTAGCACGCTTCGTTGACACAATTCCATCTAGGATGAAAATATTGTCATCGCTATACTCATCTTCAATTAATTGACTGCGAACAGTTTGCTTAATAAGAGTAGATGATACAAATAACCACCTTTTATTTGCACAAACACTTGCAGCAACAATGGATTCTGTTTTTCCGACACGAGGCATTCCGCGTATCCCAATTAGTTTATGGCCTTCTTTTTTCATGATTTCTGCCATAAAGTCTACAAGTAAGCCTAATTCATCACGCACAAATCGAAATGTTTTCTTATCATCTGCATCTCGTTGTATATACCTACCATGCCTAACCGCTAGCTTATCTCTTAGCTTGGGCGGACGATATTTCGTTACCGTTATGTTATCCATCGTATTTAAAATTGATTCAAGTCTAGAGATTTGCTCTTGATTATCACACATGAGGAGTAACCCACGTCGTGCATTATCTACACCATTAATTGTGACAATATTAATGCCGAGCATACCGATTAACGAAGAAACGTCACCAAGCAAGCCAGGTCGGTTTTTATGTATTTCATATTCAAAATACCATTCAATCATCCAAGATCACTCCCCTTGCTTACTTTACACCTACGTACTATATTATATGATTTCACCCTAATAGGGAAGCTAAATGTATAATCTATCCTGTGTAATTATTATACAAAAAAAGTAGAGAGGAGAATCTCCTCTCTACTTTTACTTATGTTGTACGAACTTAACCATTAAATTTGCAATTGTATGTTGCTCCTGTTCATCAGCAACTTTCCAAAGCTCAGCTAATAATTTCTCTTGGTCATTGCGTCCTTCTACTTCATTAGCAAGATAGTCGCCAACACGAAATGCCATATCTGATACCGCACCGCCATCTAAACCTTTGTCTTGCGCTTGCTCTAAACGTTCTCCTAAAAAGCTCTTCCACTGATCAAAATTATCTAATACTGACATAATTAAGCACCTCACTATTGAGTAATAAAATCATCCTTAATTTGTGCAACTATTCATTTTTTATGTAAGAATTTTTTAGCAGTGCCAACCGCCATTCACTCCGATAATTTGTCCAGTTATGTAAGACGCTCCTGGTGATACGAGAAATGAAACTGTTTTCGCTACTTCTTCTGGTAATCCTATTCTACCTAATGGTATATCTTCAGCAATTCCCATTTTATCTTCTTCAGAAAAAACACTTAACATTTCCGTTTCAATTGCTCCTGGTGCTACTGCATTCACACGTAATCCACTTAAAGAAACTTCTTTCGCTAAAGCTTTCACATATGAATTTTGCGCCCCTTTTACCATTGAATAAAGTACTTCACAAGAAGCCCCTATTTGTCCCCATATAGATGAAACAATTACAATATTACCACTTCTTCTCCCGATCATAGGCGGAAGTGCCATAGAAAGTAATTTATATACGTTCTTCACTTGAAGTTCTACCATATAATCCAATTCATCGTTTGTTACATCTGTTACTAATCCAAAAATACTCTTCCCCGCTGCGTATACAATAACATCAATAGGATGTTCAATTTGTCCCCACAATCGTTCTGCTCCATCACTAGAAGCTAAATTAGCTTGAACAGGGATAACTTCTCCCCATGCCTTCTGCAATTCCAATACCTTTTCTTCACTGTTATTGTAATGAACATAAACTGTATATCCATCTTGAATTAATTGTTTCGAAATAGCAGAGCCAATCCCTCCGCTCCCTCCAGTTACTAACGCATACTTTTTCATAAATTCCCTCTCTTATCTCTACAACTTCAATTTTCACACAACTAAATAATACCCTCATCTTACAATTTTTCAATGATAAGATGAGGGTATCTTTAAAATTTTATTTTTTCGGTAACACCTGACAAACACTCATTTTTTCTTCTGATAACAATAATCCCGCTACTTCTTGTAAGTCTTGAACGGTTAGTCCTTCTAATACAGTCAATGCATCAAATAGGCTAGATTCATTAAACGCGTATCGTGTAAATTGATTTGCAATATATTCTGGTGAATTTAAAGAGCGTAAAAAACCACCAATTTTCTTTTTCTTCACTCGTTCTAATGCCGCCGCATCTAATTGATCATAATCTGTTTTTAATAAAATATCTTTTAAACGATCTGCCAATTCATCAGGTTGTTTCGTATCACCACCAACCATTGCAAAACCGAAGTTATTTTCTTCTGTATAGTCATACGAGAATGAATCATCAATAAGTCCTTCATTATATAAAGCTTCGTAATGAACCGAACTTTTTCCAAATAAATAATCTAAAAGTAACGTAAGCGCAATTTCTTGTTTTAAAAGCGCTTGCCCCTTTTCTTTTAAATTAGTCGCTTTAATACCAACTAAACATTTCGGCGTTTGCACAGGCATTGAAATAATTTTTTTCTTTTCATTTACCTCATTTGGTTCTTCTTCAAATGAACGCACAATTTCTGGCTGGTTTTTATAATCTTTTTTCGCTTGATTTTCACGTACTAAATCCATTGTTTTCTCTGGATCAATTGCACCCACAACAAATAATAACATATTGCTCGGATGATAAAATGTTTCATAACATTCATATAATAAATCTTTCGTAATTTTACTAATAGATTCGATTGTCCCCGCAATATCAATTTTAATTGGGTGTTTTACAAATAAGCTATCAATTAACCCAAAGTACAAACGCCAATCTGGGTTATCTTGATACATTTGAATTTCTTGCCCAATAATCCCCTTCTCTTTTTCAACCGTTTTTTCAGAGAAATAGGGCTCTTGTACGAAGTTTAGCAATGTATTTAAATTTTGTTCTACGTTTGAAGTACCTGAAAAAAGGTAAGCTGTTCGTGTGAAGGATGTAAAAGCATTTGCCGATGCTCCTTGTTTACTAAACAATTGGAAAGCATCGTGATCTTCTTTTTCAAATAATTTATGCTCAAGAAAATGTGCAATCCCATCTGGCACACGAATCATTTCTTCTTTCCCTAATGGTACAAATGTATTATCTACAGAACCATATTTCGTCGTAAACGTCGCAAATGTTTTATTAAATCCTTGTTTCGGTAAAACATATACATCTAATCCGTTAGGAAGTTTTTCATAATAGAGTGTTTCTTTTAATTGCTCATAAACAATTTTCTCCATTTACTCTCCCTCCGTTCCTTGTAAAAAGTAAATTGTATCTAGTTCAATATTTTTAGCAACTTTTACAATTTCTTCTTTTGTCACACTTTCTATACCTGTAAGCCATTCTTCAACTGGACGTGTACGATCTGAAATAATACCATGATATAGCATTTCTACAAAGCCACGTGGTGTATCAATTGCCTCTAATATTTGATTTTGGATGACACTTTTTGTTTGATGTATTTCTTCTTCAGAAAACTCTCCGTTTTGCATCGCAAGCATTTGTTCTTTAATAATCTCAACTGCTTTTTCATAATTTTTCGCTTCAATTCCTGACATAACAAATAATAAACCTTTATGACTTTCAAAGCGCGATGCTGCATAGTACGCTAAACTATTTTTTTCACGCACATTTACGAATAACTTCGAATGAGAAAAGCCACCAAACAATCCATTGAACAATTGCAATGCAAAATAATCTTCATCTTTATATGTGACAAATGTACGATAACCGATGTGTAATTTACTTTGTTTTAATTCTTGTTTTTCAACAACTTCTTTTTCTTCATTATTTCGTCTATGAAGGAGTACATTTCTTTCTCTCACTGGACGAGCTGAAATAGAAAAATACTTACTTACAAGATCAACGGCGTTTTCTGAAATATCACCAATAATATATAGATCCATTTCATCTTCCGCTAACACCTTTTGATAATATTGATACAGACTTTCATTTGTAATAGACATAACACTCTCTTTTTTTCCATTTGCACTTAAACGATACGGTTCTACTTTGCACATTTCTTCAATTAAACGCTCGTTTGCATAACGCATTTTATCGTCATAAGTAGCTTCAATTCTCTGTAACAGTGCTCTTTTTTCACTTTCTACGATAGAAGATAGGAAACCGTTGCCCTCCGTTGCTGGATGTAACACAATATCTGACAACATAGAAAGCGCTTTTTCAAATAACGGTGGTGCATCATGTAAGTAAAATTCATTTGCAATGTCTACATAAATGGAGATAATATGGTCTTCCCCTTTTTTACTTACATCTACCGCTAAAGAAGATCCGTATAATTCTTCTAAATATTGACGAAGACGAATTACAGAAGGTAATTTTTCTGTCGCACTTTGCAATACGTATGGCAATAGGGCACGCTCTGTCACCGTCTCCTCATTTAAAGGCGCTTTAAAACGAAATACAAAGGTATTCGTTTTATATTTATCAGTCGGAATAATATGTACGCGCAAACCATCTAACTCATGTAGTTGTTGTTCCATTAGTTTCATTTATAGCCCTCCTTTACGTATATAGGAATATTCCTCTTCAATATACAGTTTTTAGAAATAAAAAATCAACTTTTCTCCCTTATTATGCTTACATATGATTCTTTCTAAAAACTTTAATATGTAAGGAACATAGTAAAATTCCGTATTAAATATATTCTATGTAAAAAAGCCCACACTAATGTGCGAGCTTTTTTATACTTATAAAATACTTATCGTTTTCCTTTTTCATAAGGAGTTCCTAATGCTTTCGGAGCTTCAGAACGACCTACAAAACCAACAAGCGCTAATATTGTGAATACATATGGTAATATCGTTAATAAAACACTTGGAATTTGATCTAATACAGGAATTGTTCCGCCCGTTACACTTAGAGATTGCGCAAAACCAAAGAATAGAGCTGCACCTAATGCGCCTAGTGGATTCCACTTCCCAAAAATCATAGCAGCTAAAGCTAAGAAACCTTGTCCTGTAATAGTTGCCCCTGAGAAGTTATTAGAAATTGACATTGCAAAAATCGCTCCACCAATTCCAGCAAACACTCCTGAAATACAGACTCCAATATAACGCATTTTATATACATTAATCCCCATCGTATCCGCTGCCATTGGGTGTTCACCAACAGCACGTAGACGAAGACCGAACGGTGTTTTATAAATAACATACCAAACAACGAATGCTAAAATAATGGCAATATACGACGTTATTGGTACGTTCGAGAAAAATATTTTCCCTAAAACCGGAATATCCGAAAGGCCTGGAATATCAATCTTTTCAATACGATACTGAATAAAGTCAGTCTGCCCTTTATCAAAAATCTTCTTAATTGCAAATACTGTTAAACCAAGAGATAAGAAGTTAATGGCTACACCACTTACAACTTGATCTGCTCGGAATGTAATAGAAGCTACCGCATGAAGTAATGCAAATAATCCACTACCAATTGCCGCAAATAATAACGCAATCCATGGAGTCATCGTTCCCCAAGTATCACCCATCAATAAGTTTGTAACAACTCCAATAAATGCACCAAATAGCATTAGTCCTTCTAATCCGATATTTACAACACCCGATCGTTCACTAAATACACCACCTAGTGCTGTGAAAATGATAGGTGCCGATGTATATAACGTACCCGTCACAAGAATGGCTAATATATCTAAAAAGCTCATTTATTTCCCCTCCTTGCTCATGCGTGTAAGCGCCCATCTTAACACATAACTACATGCAACAAAGAAGATGATACATGCAATAATTACATTAATAAGCTCTGACGGTACATCTGCCTCAAAGTTCATTTGAGGGGAAGCACTTTTCAAACCACCAAATAATAAAGCTGAAAGGATTATACCAAACGGATTATTCCCTCCAAGTAATGCTACGGCAATCCCATCAAATCCTACTCCTGTAAACGAAGACATCGCTGTCATACTCTGGAATGTCCCTAATCCTTCCATCGCTCCACCAATCCCCGCAAATGCACCAGCAATTGTCATAGAGAATACTACATTACGAGAAACTTTCATACCTGCATATTGAGAAGCATGCTGATTAAATCCTACAGACTTTAATTCGTAACCTAAAGTTGTTCGATCTAATAAGAACCACATTAAAATAGCGATTAAAATTGCTATAATAATTCCCCAGTGTAGACGTGAACCATCAGTAATAGAAGCAAGCCAGTCTGAAGATAGTGACGCACTCTCTTTAATATCATACGTTTTGTCATTACCCGCATGTAAGAAACGCTTAATGATGTCATACGTTACATACAACGCAATATAGTTCATCATAATAGTTACAATAACTTCATTCACTTGAAACTTCCCTTTTAAATATCCCGGAATGAAGCCCCAAATTCCGCCCACCAATGCGGCAAATAAAATCGATAATGGAATATGAAGGAACGCTGGTAGTGAGACTGCATAACCGAACCAAACCGCTGCAAGCCAACCAACTAACAATTGACCCTCTACCCCGATATTAAATAAACCTGTACGAAATGCAAACGCCACCGATAAGCCAGCAAGAATAAGCGGTATCATTGTACGGAGCGTTTCACCAATCGCACTTGCGCTGCCGAACATTCCTGTCCAAAGTGCACTATAACCAACAATTGGATCATAGCCACTAACTAGCATTACAATCGCTCCTACAAGTAAGCCGAAAATAACGGATAGTACTGGGACTAAAATATTTATCGTTCGTTCTGTTAAAAGCTTTTTAGCCATTTGTACCCACCTGCTCCTTCTTTGTTCCTCCAGCCATTAACAATCCAAGCTGTTGTTCATTCGTTTCTTTCGCATCAACTATTGCTACAATTTCCCCTTCATAAATAACAGCAATTCGATCGCTAACATTTAAGATTTCATCTAACTCTAATGATAAAAGTAATACACCTTTTCCTTTATCCCTTTGCTCTATTAATCTCTTATGAATAAATTCAATTGCTCCTACATCTAAACCACGTGTTGGCTGTGCCGCAATTAATAAATCTGGATTTCGGTCTACTTCACGTGCAATAATTGCTTTTTGTTGATTCCCCCCAGATAGAGCGCGTGCTAACGTTTGCTCACTAGGTGTACGTACATCAAACTGTTCAATAAGAGCCTTTGCTTTTTCTGTAATTTTGCTGAAATTTAAAATCCCTTTCTTTGAAAACGGATTTTTATAGTACGTTTGAAGAACTATATTATCTCTAACAGAAAAATCAAGAACGAGTCCGTGTTTATGACGATCTTCTGGAATATGACCAATTCCTTCTTCTGTTATTCTTCTAACAGGCCAATTTGTTATTTCTTTTCCTTTAATTGCAATAGAACCTGACTCAACTTTTCGTAAACCAGTAATCGCTTCTATTAATTCACTTTGTCCGTTTCCATCAATCCCTGCAATCCCAACAATTTCCCCCGCACGAACAGTTAAGTCAAGGCCTTTTACAGCAGGTAGTTGACGTGCATCGTGAACAACAAGGTTTGCAATTGAAAGTACCTCTTCTTTTGGCTTCGCGTCTATTTTTTCTGTTTTAAAATTCACTTGACGTCCGACCATTAATTCTGCAAGTTTATTTTCATCCGTATTTGCAACGTCAACCGTTCCAATCCCTTTTCCTTTACGAATAATCGTACAACGATCGCAAACTTCCATAATTTCTTTCAACTTATGTGTAATAAGAACAATAGATTTTCCTTCTTGTACAAGCTTTTTCATAATTTGAATTAGCTCATGAATTTCTTGTGGTGTTAACACAGCTGTCGGTTCATCAAATATTAAAATTTCTGCACCGCGGTAAAGAGTTTTCAAAATCTCAACACGCTGTTGCATACCAACTGAAATATCCTGTATTTTCGCATATGGATCTACAGCCAAACCATATTGTTCAGACAGTTTTTGAATTTCTTTAGCAGCATCCTCAACAGCAATTTTCCCTTTTTTCTTCGGTTCATTTCCGAGAATAATATTCTCTGTAACTGTAAAATTATGAACAAGCATAAAGTGTTGATGGACCATTCCAATACCAAGGTCATTTGCTATATTCGGATTTGTGATTTTTACAGGTTTACCTTTAATTTTAATTTCACCCTGCTCTGGTTGGTACAAACCAAATAGTACATTCATCAATGTGGATTTCCCTGCACCATTTTCTCCAAGTAAAGCATGTATCTCACCCTGCTTTACTTGCAGCGTAATATCATCATTCGCTACAATGCCTGGGAATACTTTCGTAATGTTATTCATCTCAATTACGTATTCCATTGTGTTCCTCCTTTTAACAGGGAACATTCCCTATTACACTATTAACTTATTAAGCAATTCGGAAGTTTTATACATACAAAGGTTAGTTCTATGAACTAACCTTTGCTATTTCTCTATTTATTTTTTTAGAGAAGCTTCGTATTCTTTATACTCTTTATCTGTAGCTGGCACTTTAATTTCACCGGCTGTAATTTTCTTTTCAAGCTCTTCTACTTTTGTTAAAATTTCAGGGTTAACTTTTTTCACGTTATCAGTTGTTTTTGAAATACCAATACCGTCATCTTTTAAGCCAAACTCTTCAATTTTCCCACCTTTTAAATTCCCATCTTTTGCTTCTTTAGCTACTTTTTCTACTGCTACATCAACACGTTTAATCATTGAAGTTAATGTTACATTTTCAGGCATACCTTCTTGATGTTGGTCACGGTCAACACCGATTACCCAAACATTTTCACCTTTTTTCTTACGGTTTTTCGCTTCTGTGAACACACCGTTACCTGTACCACCAGCAGCATGATAAATTACGTCTACGCCTTGACCATACATTGCTGAAGCAAGAACTGTACCTTTTTCAGGCTTATCGAATGCTTCTGCATATTCAGATACGATTTCAATGTTTGGATTTACTGCCTTTGCACCAGCTTTAAATCCATTTTCAAATTTACTAATTAAATCACTTTTCATTCCACCAACAAATCCTACTTTATTTGATTTTGTTGACATAGCTGCTACCGCACCTACAAGGAATGATCCTTCATGATCTTTAAACGTAATGCTCGTTACGTTCGGTGCATCTACAACAGTATCTACGATTGCAAATTGTTGTTTTGACGATTCTTTTGCTACTTCTTTAATTGCACCCTCTAATTTATAACCAATTCCGAATGTTAAATCATATTTATCTTTCGAGAATTTTTTTAAATTTGGAATATAATCAGCTTCTTTTTCAGACTGAAGGTAACGATAATTTGTCTTTTCTTTTAAACCATTATCTTTACCAAACTTTTGTAACCCTTCCCAAGAAGATTGGTTAAATGACTTATCATCAACGCCCCCAACATCCGTTACGAGACCAACCTTGAAGTCTTTATTGTCTTTCGTGTCTTTCTTGTCACTGCTCGCCTTATCCGAGTTACCACATGCACCTAAAACTGTACTTGCTGCTAATGTTAATGATAATAAAAGGCCTGCTTTTTTCTTCATACTAGAAACCCCTCCAAAAATGATATATATTTATTCTTACGCTGCTGTTCCTTACTTCTTGCTGTCACCTCCCTAAAAAGGAATTTACCTACATACGCTTTCTTAATACGTGGAAGCTAAATTTATCAGCTCTAAAGTAATTGATAGAATATAAGATTGGCTCATCATTTTGATCATAGTGCATTTGTTTTAATACAAGCAGTGCTGTTTCAGGCTCACATTCTAAAATCGGTGAAATTTTAGGGTGATAGCCAATTGGCTCAATGTGAGCAACCGCATATGTTATGCGCTTATGTGTGTTATTATGTATCACCGTTAATAATGATTCCTCATTGTAACCCGATAAATCTGGCAATATTTCTTTTGCAAGTTTATCGATACAATACACAACAGGTTCCCCATCTGCTGTACGCACGCGTTCAATCATCACTGCATTAAAACCATCTTCACTATTAAACTTCTCTTTTTCCTCTTCTGTTAAAGTTGTAGTAGATGATGATAAAAAGATTGTTCCTGGTGTTTTCCCCACACTAGAAATCATATCTGTAATACTAGAAAGTTGTTCTATTCCAGAAGAAAATAATGGCTTTGCATTTACAAATGTCCCTACACCATGTCTACGAATGACAACATTTTCTTCTTCTAAAATACGCAACGCTTCCCTTAAAGTCGCTCTACTTACGCCAAGTTCTTTCGCTAAATCAAACTCTGATGGTAACTTTTGTCGTTCTTTATACGCCCCATCTTTAATTTTTTCTTTGATGTGATCAATCACCCGTAGATATAGGTGACGACTATCGGATTTTACTGACATAAGACTCCCCCGCATTTCAATTATTCGACCTCTGATGTAAGACTTCTTTTCTCTTTTTTCAACTTACAACATAGTACAAATGACTATCCACCAAAATAAGTATAATTGTCGAATAAATAATAATAATTTTTTTAAATAAAATTTTCACTCTTTATTGCATAAAAAAAACTTTGCACCATAAACATTCCTCATTTCGAGAAAAAGTTCGGCACAAAGATCCTTTACATCCTTTGTTACACACTTTTCCCCTCATAGTCTAGCAATTCATGGTTGCCAGGTAGAAACTTATGGACCTTATCTCCAAGATTATATGAGGCAGTGATTCTTTTCGAAGTAATCTTACCACTTGCTCTCATACGTGTCAACAAAATCTAACATTTTTCTGCATTAAATATCGAACATTTACATAAAACATACTCAAAGTATTCGTATTCTAAAGAGCGACCCTAAATGTAAGCCCTTTCTTTATTACTGAGTATAGTATATAACAAAAACACTATATAAAAAAGCCTAATTGTAAAAACAATTAGGCTTTTTTTAAGAACTTTTTTCTTGTACATCATTAATGAGCACTTCTCTCGGTTTACTACCTTCATACGGACCTACTACACCATTCATTTCCATTGCATCAATTAGGCGAGCAGCTCGCGTATAACCTACTCTAAACCTACGTTGTAACATAGAAACAGATGCTGTTTGCATTTCCACTACAAGTTGAACCGCTTCATCATATAATTCATCTTCTACTTCCTGCTTCGTATCAGGAACATCTTGCGGAATCATATCTTCTTGATATTGTGCTTTTTGCTGTCCAATAACATATTCTACAACTCTCTCAACTTCATCATCTGATAAAAATGCGCCTTGTACACGTACAGGTTTCGATGCACCAATTGGTATAAACAGCATGTCTCCACGACCTAGTAGCTTCTCTGCACCACCACCGTCAAGAATTGTACGAGAATCTGTTTGAGAAGATACAGCGAATGCAATACGTGATGGAATATTTGCTTTAATAACACCCGTAATAACGTCAACTGACGGACGTTGCGTTGCAATAATTAAATGAATACCA
This sequence comes from Bacillus sp. FSL R9-9497, assembly GCF_038005805.1. Classification (NCBI taxonomy): domain Bacteria; kingdom Bacillati; phylum Bacillota; class Bacilli; order Caryophanales; family Bacillaceae; genus Bacillus; species Bacillus sp. FSL R9-9497. Next base: position 3,713,518 of record NZ_JBBOTY010000001.1, read on the forward strand.
GCAGCACGAGCCATTTGCGCTAGACGCATAATCGCATCCTCTACATCAGACGAAGCAACCATCATTAAATCTGCTAACTCGTCCACAATTACTACAATATAAGGTAATTCGGGTTGTTTCGCTTCTGATTGACTATTATGCTCTTTTATATAATCGTTGTATCCTTCAATGTTACGTGTACCACTATGAGCAAACAATTCATAACGACGTTCCATTTCACTCACAACTTTTTTCAATGCTTGCGATGCTTTTTTCGGATCAGTTACAACTGGCGTTAACAAATGAGGCACACCGTTATATACATTTAACTCTACCATTTTCGGGTCAATCATCATTAATTTTACTTCATGTGGTTTTGCACGCATTAAAATACTAACAATAATACCGTTAATACATACACTTTTCCCGCTACCTGTCGCACCAGCTACGAGTAAATGGGGCATTTTATTTAGACGGGCTAATACAGCTTCACCTGTAATATCTCGGCCAAGACCAATTAACAACTTCTCTTCCGGATGGTTATTAGCCTTAGAATCAAGAACTTCCCTCAGTGTTACCATCGAAACTTCTGAGTTCGGAACTTCGATCCCTACAGCTGATTTCCCGGGAATTGGCGCTTCAATACGAATGTCCTTTGCAGCTAAAGCAAGGGCTAAATCATCACTTAAACTGACAATTTTGCTTACCTTTACCCCCATATCAGGATACACTTCATATTTTGTAACTGCAGGACCTCTATGTACTTTTGTTACTTTCGCTTTCACTCCGAAACTTTGGAATGTACGTTCTAATTTACGAGCATTCTCATAAATTTCCGCATTTTCATTTGTAACTTGCTTATTCTTTGGAAATTTTAATATATCAAGTGAAGGAAGCTTGTAATCTTTATTTTCTACATTTGAAAATTGCATAGGAGGTGCTTGCGCTTCACTCTCTAACGATTCAACAATTTTTTCTCCACGCTTTTTCTTTGGTTCTTCAATTGGCGGAGTCTCTTCAATAAACGGTGAAGTGATCAAATCTTCTTCCTCTACTTCGATTCGTTTATCCTCTTCTTCATTTACAGGATAATTCTCAGTGAAATTCGAAATAATCGGAGGATCAATTGAGATTTCTTCCATCGGTTCAATAATTTCTTCTTGTTCTGCAGCACGTTTGCTTCTTGTGCTTCTTGTTGTTTTTTTCTTTTCTGTTTGTTCAGCCGTTCTTTTAGCTCTCCAATCTTTATAATCCCCTTGCATCACTTGAAACTGACTTCTAAGAATTCTACCAACTGGAGCTAACACTTCTCCAATATGCTTATTTGTTATACAAAGTATACCGAGAATAACTAGAATAATACCAATGATATAAGCTCCTACTTCGTCAAATAAGAAGTAACATGTTGCGAACATAAGCGCACCAAACATACCACCACCTAAATGAACGCTATCTGGCCCCTTTTTCATTTCAAGAAAGAAGTTATCTTTCGTACTCACAATAACAGAAGTATTTTGCACTGCTCCATCTTTTGTAAGAAGGTTAAATAATGTAATATGACTAAACATTAATATCGCCAATACAATTAAATAAAATCCAATTAATCGTTTATTTAAAAGGTTCGGCCATCCGCGTTTTATAACAAAGGAAACCGATAAAGCTATTACACCTAACACACCAATTATGTACCACTCACCAAAGAAGAAGCGAAAAAATAACACAAACGATTTTCCTACAACGCCTAGCTGTAAAATCGTAATGATTGAAAGTGCAAAAAGAGTTAAACCGACGATTTCATAATACAAAGTTGGCTTTATCGTACGTCTTGCCTTTGCCTTCGTCCCTCTTTGCTTTTGTTTTGCCATTTCTTCACCTCGTGTTCTACATATAAGTAAAGCTCCCCTCAAAATGCTCTATTTATATGTCTGTTTTCTCTATTTTTCAGGTCTTTATATCTTCTATTTTTACACTTCTTGTAAAATGCTAAATAAACAGAAGAAAGCAGCCTACTCATGGCTGCTCAACCGTCTTGTTTTTTATATTATACCATAGCTTCTAAACAAAATCCTTCTTTTTGCTAAAAGGTTATTTTCTGACCGGGCTCAAACTCTAAATAGTGAAGTGGGTCCGTACTTAGCACACGTACAATAGAATAACATCCATGTTCCTCTTCAGAAACCATTAATTCCACACCATTTATATTTACAACTTTTTGACTTTCACATTGTGAATAATCGGCCGGATACACAAGTTGCTCTGGCATAATTGTATATAAAATCATTGTAGCATTGTCCCTTCTGTACTATCTTCCGCGCGAACATCTATTAATTCGTTTAATTTTCGAATCGCATTTCCAATACCGCCAACATCATCTATAAGACCGTACTTTACTGCATCCCCACCAATTACATTCGTCCCAATATCTCGCGTTAAATTCCCTTTCGCAAACATAAGCTCTTTAAAACGATCTTCTGTTACTTTTGAGTGCTTCGTCACAAAACGAATGACTCTTTCTTGCATCTTATCCAAATACTCAAATGTTTGTGGCACACCTATGACAAGACCTGTTAAACGAATTGGATGAATTGTCATCGTCGCAGTTTCCGCAATAAACGAATAGTCAGTAGAAACAGCAATCGGTACACCGATGGAATGCCCCCCACCTAAAACTAGAGATACTGTTGGTTTTGAAAGTGAAGCTACCATTTCAGAAATTGCTAGCCCAGCTTCAACGTCACCTCCAACCGTATTTAATATTAAAAGCAAACCTTCAATTTTCGGATTTTGTTCAATCGCAACAATTTGCGGAATGATATGCTCGTATTTTGTTGTTTTATTTTGCGGTGGTAATTGAACATGACCTTCCACTTGTCCGATAATCGTTAAACAATGAATACGTGATTCATTCATCTGTGGTACATTTGTCTGTCCAAGCTGTTGAATTTTTTCGACTATTGAAGCCTCTTTTCCAGCTTCTTTTGGCTCAGCTTCTTTTTCTTCATTTGTATATCGATCACGTTCTGTCATTTCGCATCCCCTTTCACTCGTATATAACTATTATTTCTTAAGTTATAAATTTCATTCGATAGGGTTAAAAAGAAAAAAAATCACCCATAAGGGTGATCTTTTTTATACTTCCATAATAATCGGTAAAATCATAGGTTTTCTCTTTGTCTCTTCGTACAAGAACTGTCCTAATAATTCACGAATATTTTGTTTTAACATTGACCATTCAATTGAATATTCTTTAATTGACTGCTCAACAATCATACGTACAATCTCTGTAGAACGTTCAATTAACGCTTCTGATTCACGAACATATACGAAACCACGTGAAATGATTTCTGGACCAGAGATAATTTTCTTTTCATCTTTACCAAGCGTTACAACAACTACTAGTATTCCATCTTGAGATAACATCTTTCTATCTCGAAGAACGATATTACCAACGTCACCTACACCTAATCCATCAATTAAAACATTACCAGCTTGTACTTTACCGACTAAGTTCGCTTCATCGTCACCAAAAGCAATTACATCGCCTTTTTCTACGATAAAGATATTTTCTCTTGTAATACCTACATCTTCAGCTAAATATGCATGTGCTTTTTGCATACGGAACTCACCATGTACGGGTACAAAGTACTTTGGTTTCATTAAATTTAACATTAATTTTAATTCTTCTTGGCTACCGTGACCTGAAACGTGAACTTTTCTTTCGCCGTAATAAACAACTTCAGCTCCAGCTCTAAATAACAAATCAATAATTTTTGATACAGATATTTCATTACCCGGAATTGGCGAAGCAGCAATGATAACAGTATCACCTTTACGAATTGAAATTTGTTTATGTGCTTGTTTTGCCATTCTTGATAGAGCAGCCATCGGTTCACCTTGACTACCTGTCGTTAAAATAGCTACCTTTTTCTCTGGAAAGTTGTCTACTTCTTGTAATGAAATAACCATACCTTCTGGAACATCTAAATAACCAAGACGTCTTGCAATGTCTACTACTTTCACCATACTACGTCCTACTACCGCTACTTTTCGCCCTGTTTCAGCAGCTGCATCAAATACTTGTTGAATACGATGTACATTCGATGCAAATGAAGCAACGATAATACGACCTTCTGCGCCGTAGAACACTTTAGAGATTTCTACACCAACTTCTTTTTCTGAACCTGTATAACCTGGGCGCTCTGCGTTTGTACTATCAGATAATAAGCAAAGTACGCCTTCATTTCCGATTTGCGCCATTTTCCCAAGGTCTGCTCCACTATTTCCAATTGGAGTTTGATCGAATTTAAAGTCTCCCGTATATACGACTGCACCTTTTGATGTATGGAAACAAACGCCAACAGAATCCGGAATACTATGTGTCGTTCCGAAGAATGACACCGTTGTAGTGTTAAATTCTACTGTTGAATTTGAATCGATTGTTTTTAGGTCTACACGGCCTAACATGCCCGCTTCACCAAGTTTTTCTTGTATAAGTCCTACTGTTAATTTCGTTGCATAGACTGGAATAGATAATTTACGAAGTACATACACAATTCCACCAATATGATCTTCATGACCGTGAGTAATAAATAAACCTTTTACTCGCTCTTGATTTTCCACTAAATATGTAATATCAGGAATAACGATATCAATTCCAAACATTTCATCTCCCGGGAACATTAACCCTGCATCTACGATAAAGATTTCAGAATCAATTTCAACACAGTACATGTTTTTCCCGATTTCACCTACTCCACCAAGAGCAAATACTTTAACAGACTCATTCTCTTTTCTCTTCATGTTGTTGCCTGGTTTAAAAATCTTGCAAACACTGATTTCACTAAAATTGCAGAGACACCAGGGGAAACTCTACAACCACCATATTTTCACCGTCCAAGACGAATGTCCTTACCGTTATGCGATATCATGTCCTTGTTTATTTTTTAAACCAGGTTTCACCTCTCTTTCATTATATAAATCAAATATCTTATTCGATATGATATGAAAATTTAATTAAATTATAATTTTTCCCAATTTTGCTAAGCATACCCGTACTAAGCTACTTAGCCATATTATACCTGATACAAGAAATAGAACACAAGTTAAATCGTGCGAAAGAAAGAGTAAAAGAACGGAATGACAACAAAAGTATCGAACGTATTTCCTTTATATTTACTTCGATTTTATACTCCATATTATTTTGAAGAACTAGCCATACATACGCTAAATTCATTTCATAATAGGGAGTTTCAAGATTTATTTTTCTAGAATCCAACAAAAACACTCACAAAATGGAGTTTTTTTATGAATTACGTCACATTTGAGGGGATTTCTCTAAAAACAGACACCGTAGTTTATTGCGTTTATTCCATAATATCTATCATTTTTTGACTCGGTTAAAGGGGTACGATTATTTTCTTATACACATAATGAAGAAGCGATTAATGTTCTTATAAAAACACATATAGGTGAGAAAAAGAGGAAAAGATTTGCATATAATAAAAAATGACCTAGTTCTACACTAGGTCATTTTTTATTAACGAGGGATAGATTGCATTACAGATTGTAACGTTACTCTTTCTTCTTCTTTTAATGGAAGAAGTGGTAAACGTACAGAGCCCACATCTAATCCAACCATTTGTAACGCTGTTTTTACTGGAGTTGGACTTGGCGCCATAAATAATGAATCAGTTACTCTTACAAGTAATTGATGTAATTTTTGTGCCTTCTTAAATTCTCCTGCTTGAAATGCTGTAATCATTTCTTGCATTTCGTTTCCGATAACATGAGATGCTACCGAAACGATACCTTTCGCTCCAACTGCCATAGCTGGTAACGTTAAACCGTCATCACCGCTGTATACCGCAAAGTCGTCCGCTGTTTTTTCAATGATTTCTGTCATTGTTAACACATCGCCGCCGGCATCTTTAATAGCAACAATGTTTTCTATTTCTGATAAACGAACAACTGTATCAACGGAGATTTGTACAATAGATCGTCCTGGAACGTTATATAGCATAACCGGAAGCGGCGTACTTTCAGCAATTGCTTTAAAATGCTGATACATTCCTTCTTGACTCGGTTTGTTATAATACGGTGCTACTAGCATTACTGCATCCACACCAACTTCTGTTGCCTTTTTAGTTAAGTCAATAGAAGCATGCGTATTATTGCTACCTGTTCCAGCGATTACGGGCACTCTTTTATCGACAACAGATACGACATGGCGATATAACGCTACTTTCTCTTCTGAAGTTAATGTAGGAGATTCTCCTGTCGTTCCTCCTACCACGATTGCTGTTGTACCGTTATCAATTAAATAATTTACCAATTTCGTTGTCTTTGCAAAATCGATATTCCCGTTTATATCAAACGGTGTTACCATCGCGGTTGCAATTGTCCCAAAATCTATCATGGTCTCACTCCTTATTGTTCCAGTTGCTTTTCTTTTGAAAGCTCAAACGCACTATGTAATGCATTTACAGCCTCCACTAAATCAGTTTCTTTTACAAGAACCCAAATTGTTGTATGACTATCTGCCGATTGCAGGATTTGAATACCTTTTTCCGCTAAAGCTGTAACGATTTTTGCAGTAACCCCTGGGATGCCTGCCATTCCAGCTCCAACGATAGATACTTTCGCACAATGTTCTGTCACAATTGGCTCATATCCAAGGTTTTGTAATAATTTAACTGCATGACTTGATACATTATCACTCACCGTATATGCTACGCCAGTAGGTGAAATATTAATTAAATCAACACTTATTCCTTCGTTCGCCATCTCTTTAAACACATGTTGTTGCAAATCATATGCCGTTTCTTTTGCAAGCACTTTAATTTGCGTTACGTTTGATACGTGAGCAATGCCCGTAACAGGACGTTCTTCTACATCACGCCCTCTTGTAGCACCGTCATATGCTGAAATAAGCGTGCCTTCACTATCAGAATACGTAGAACGTACACGAAGTGGCACTTTTGCATGCATCGCAATTTCAACTGCACGTGGATGAACGACTTTCGCACCTTGATAAGCCATGTTACAAATTTCGTTATACGTTACAGTTTGAAGATGACGTGCATCTTTTACAATACGAGGATCTGCAGTCATAACACCTTCTACATCAGTGAATATATCGATGTATTCAGCATGAAGTGCAACACCTAATGCTGAAGCTGAAGTATCACTACCTCCGCGTCCAAGTGTTGTCGTATCACCTTTTTTCGTTTGCCCTTGAAATCCTGTAACGACGATTACATCTACATTTTCTAACTCTTCATGTATACGATCGCAATTCATTTCAATAATCTTTGCATTCGTAAAGTCATCATTCGTTACAAAACCAGCTTGTGCACCATTTAATGCTGCTGCTTTTATACCGTTCTCATTCAACATATTAGAGAAAACAATTGCAGAGATTAACTCTCCGCATGATAATAATAAATCTTGCTCACGTTTAGAAATAGTAGATTCCTCTTGATTTACAAGACTTAATAACGTATCCGTTGCATATGGTTCACCTTTACGGCCCATAGCAGATACGACAGTAACTACTTTATAACCAGCAGCTAATGATTTTTTTATATGATGAAGCGCATGCTTACGTCCATTGTCATCACGTACTGATGTGCCACCAAATTTTTGAACAATTATTTTCATATTTTGCACCTTCTCTTAGCCGTTTACACTAATTGTAATTTTACTAAGCGCTCTGCAATTTGAACAGAATTCCATGCAGCGCCTTTTAATAAGTTATCAGATACGACCCAAAGATGGAATCCTTTATCGTTATTTAAATCTTTACGGATTCTTCCAACGAATACTTCGTTTTTACCTACTGCAGTAGCTGGCATTGGATATAACTGCTCTTCTGGATTATCTTGCAGAACAATACCTTCCGCATTTGCAAGTAAGCTCTTTAATTCTGCTACTGTTACGCCTTCTTTTTCTACTTCGATGTAAACAGACTCAGAGTGTCCTGATACAACTGGTAAACGTACACATGTTGCCGCTACTTCTAATTCAGGCATATGCATAATTTTTTTCGTTTCGTTAATCATTTTCATTTCTTCAAACGTAAATCCATTATCTTGGAATTTATCAATCTGTGGAATCGCATTAAAAGCAATTGGGAAATGCTTCTTATCACCTGATACAGGAAGAACATTTGCCTTAACTTCTTCGCCATTTAAGATTGCTTGTGATTGTTCATGCAGTTCTTCAATAGCTGCCGCACCAGCACCTGATACAGCTTGATATGTGGAAACGATTACTCGTTTTAAACCATATTGCTGACGAACTGGCTCAAGAGCTACTACCATTTGAATTGTAGAACAGTTTGGATTTGCAATAATACCATTATGTTCTTTTAAGTCGTTTTCATTTACTTCAGGTACAACAAGTGGCACGTTTTCTGCCATACGGAATGCACTTGTATTATCAACAACAATCGCACCGCGTTTTGCTGCTTCTGGCGCTAATTGTTTCGATACAGATCCACCAGCACTAAATAGTGCGATATCTACTCCTTCAAAGCTTTCAGGAGTTGCCTCTTGAACTGTAAATTCTTCGCCTTTAAATACAAGTTTCTTACCTGCAGATCGTTTAGATGAAAGTAACGTTAATTTCCCGATTGGAAATTCTCGTTTCTCTAAAGTATTTAACATTTGTTCACCAACTGCGCCGGTTGCTCCAACTACAGCGACATGAAAAGTTTTTTGCTTTTCCATCACTATGCCCCTTTCTAGATACCAATCCTTCTATAACTTAGAATCAGAAGGAGTATACAATACCCCTTCTGATCTTAATAACGTTAATTTTATCATATTCTACAGTAAGAATGATGGTTTCATCAAAAATTGTCCGTTTTTTTTCGTTTTTTAATTCATATATCTGAATTTTTCTACGACCACCGGTTGCAATTGCTTCCCTTGCAGCGCTTCTAACACTGTATCTTCCAGCAGCTCCATGCGAGCTACCATTGAGTTCGGTTTTTTCTCTGGTGCATCTTGGCCGAATGGGACGAAGTAGATGTTTTTTGTTGCCATTAGGCGCATGAGGTTGACGCCAACAGGGTGATGACAATATAAATATTTCTTTTTTCTTCTATTATATATCCATTTCGCAGACTGTAAATTTATTTTCATTTCCATACATGTCTATCATGCTCTTCATTAATACAATAACTCATCCAAAGGGATTGCAAATAGCTTGATGGACAAGTTTTTTGAATGTGGGTTTATGTGAGCTTAAGAAAGTATAAATTAGATTTTTTACAATAATTATGTAACTCAACCATTTATTCCTGTTATAATTATATTTTGATTTACATATATAAGGAGGTTTTTATTTGTTTACTGCATTAATGTTTTTGTTTTTATTAGCGTCAATACTATCGGTAATTGCACTAATTATAGGTCTAATCAAACCAGGAAAGGTCGTTCGTTTTGGCAACACAAAAACAAGAGGTCGAGTTATATTAATTTTCTTGCCGGTATTATTCATTTCGTTTATTTTAGCAAGTTTGTTTGCTAGCAAGTCGATAACTCCAGAAGAACGAGTTGCAATTGATAAAAAAAGAGCTGAAGAAAAAGTATTAAAAGAAAACCAAGAAAAAGAAAAAGTTGAAAAGGAAAAAGAGAAGAAAGCTAACGAGCAAGAGAAAAAAGCACAGGAAAAAGAAGAACAAGAAAAAGCTAAACAAGCTAAAGAAGAGAAAAAGGCAGCTGAAGAAAAACGCAAACAGGATGAAGCACACCAGAAAGCTGAAAAAGAAGCTAAAGAAAAAGCCGAAGCTGCAGAAAAAGAGAAACAACAAAAAGAAAAGAAAGAATCTATACCAGATAAAGACAAACAATTACCAGCGACACAATCAAATAAAATTTCTGTTAAAGCTGGTCTAGGTGATACAGAAGAAAACTTTGTAAAAGAATACGGTTCAAATAAAGGGTCCGCTTCAATCGCTAGATTTGCAAACGATTATATTTTAGCAATGTTTTTAGAAGGTAGAGCAAATAATATCACCCTTCAATTTTCCCAATCAGGAAAACAAAGCCATTCATTATCCGATGTCATGACAGAAGTGAAAAATATACTTCCAGTCGATGCTATAGAAAAAGAGCGTTATACAGATACTCAAGATCCAGAAAGAGAAATCATTACATTCACTAGTGAAATATTGAAAAATAGCGTTCCTGAAACAGCATTCTTAGGTGATGAGTCTGGGACATGTATGGCTATAATTCGAAAAGGATTAAATGAAGAATATATTTCTGCGGTTATCGCTTTAGGTAATAGTAATCCATAAAATGGAGACTATGCGTAAAGGTGTTGAATCGACATTATCAAAAGTAGACACCTTACATGAGTTGGCTTAAGTAATGAAGAGAGCCCTCACTAGAGAAACAAATAATATCACAAGGAGAATACACTAAAATGAAAGCAATGAAATTGGTATTTTTAGCACTCCCACTTATGTTATTAGGGGTAGGTTGTGGGATATCAAAAGACCATCCGAAAGAGTCAGCTTCACAAGAAACTGTATCGGAGACTTCTACGGAGTCATCAAGACATAAGACTTTAAATGATAAGTCCTTTACATATACGAATTCCTTATTTGACCTAGGTAATGAATTAAACGAAGCTACGAGTGCTGTATATGATGCAGTTGGTGATGATAATTACAAGATTGCACTTAACGATTTAAAGAAAGTAACTCTTAAATTCGAAGACTTAGAGCCTAGTGATGATTACAAAGATATTCATGAGAAAGTACTTCAATCAATGAAAACGAGAAGAGAAGGTATAGAGTTACTATTATCAAACATAGATGATAAAACAACCAGTGATTCCTTGAGAGGGTCATATCTTCTAGGGGAAGCAATTGATTCTTATATAGATGTAATAGGTGAAATAGCACATAAAAACAAAGGGTAAAACTTTATGAAAAAGTAACACGACAAGGAGTGTGCAAAGATGAAAGTAAAAAGACTTATAACATTAGCTTTACCTATCATTTTATTATCTGCTTGTACAACAGAAACATACGGACTTACTCAATCAGAGTTTAAACAGGTAGACAAAGAGTTTAAAGCAGATAAAATGATAGAAGATATGAAAAAAATGCATTATAGTGATGAAGAGATTGAAAAACAACTAAGAGGTGCATTAGCAACTATTACGGCTAAGCAAGAAGAAACGAAAAAGAAGTCTACACCGAAAAAGGACATACAATTAGACTCATACAGTAAAGAAACGAAAACAGATACAGACAAACAATCCTCTGATAAAGACGATACAGAAGGTTTTCCTACAGATAATATAGATAAGAAAGAAAAGAGTACAAATAAACTATCCGAAAAAGAATATGTCAATCGTGCATTTGAGTTACGTTTAGACTTACAACAAGAAATAGATAGTATAAAAGCAAAAGCTAAATCAATGATGGAAGATGGTGAATCAATTACAAAGCCTACAATAGATGCCATTACGGATACGAGACTTGTATTGGATGATTTAGAAAGCATGAATGCACCGAAAAAGTATGAAGAGCAGCAGGAGTACCTCATTAAAGAAGCTGTAACAAAGAGTAGAGAAGGATTAAATAGAGTAGAAGAAGATATTAGAAAGTTCGGCGACGGTAGAATTGGTACTGTAAGACTAAAAGAAGTACTAGAAAAAGGTATGAATGATGTAAACTACGGACCTCGTTTGTTGGAAACCTTATTCGAAGATTTTGAAGTAGATTATCCTGGGGCAAAACAGAAAGCAATGGATAAGAAACAGAAAGAAAAGAAAGACTCTGATGAAGGGACTGTTAATATCTCTGCAAACGGTAAAGAGTTAGTAGCTGATTGGGGTACATATCGAAATGGTGAATTTAATCTAGGTTTTGACTTAAAGAAAGATGGTTCTTTCCTCATGTATGAGAGTGAAAACAAGGAAGAGCGTAATCAAACTCATATGATAGGTGAATGGAAGTATGACGGGATTAAGAAAGAAATTACCTTCAAGTATAAGAAGTTTATAGAGCATGGCTCAGAGAAAGAAGGTATAGACTTACCACCATATGCGGAATTCAAGGTATTATCCTTTAACGGTGATACATTTGAAATGATGGAATTAGAAAGTGAAGTAGTAATGAAAGCAAGGAAACGCTAAAGAAGCAAGTAAGCTGTATAAAAACGTAAACAATAGAGTATAAAGGGAATCTACAAAATAGGAAGTAAAGGGGTAGGAGAAATGAAAAACAAGAAACTAATATGTTTAGCACTTCCAATCATGTTATCAGCGATAGGTTGTTCAAATAATGACATAGAAAAAGAAAAGAAAACTGATAACTTACAAGTAGCAGAGTCAGAAAAGAAAACTGAAACAAGATCTGATAAGGATGTTATAAAATCGTTAAATGAAGAAGTAGATAAACTACATAAAGAAAAGGACGAGTTAGAAAAGAAGATACAAGATGAAAAAGCTAGTAAAGAAAAAATAAGTAAAGAGAAAGACGAGTTAGAGAAGAAAATACAAGATGAAGAAGCTAGTAAAAAAGAAGTAAGCAAAGAGAAAGATGTAATTAAAAAGGAAGACAAGATAGAAGACAATACGAGATTCAGTACTATAAAAGAGTATCAAGAGACAGTGTATAAACTTGCTAATAAGTTTGAATCTGAATTACGCGCAACGAAACCAATAATTGAAAAAGATAAAACACTATTGACAAATAAAGACGAATTAAAAGCGCAGTATGATAAAGTACAAGTACAAGCTGACAAGATAAAATCTCTTCACCCACCTAAGGAGTACACAGATTTACAAATCGGACTGATAGATTCCTTAACAATATATCAAAAGGCAGTAGCCGGCATGTTTTCAGGCTTAGACGAAAGGGATAAAGAAAAGGTTAAAGGGTATGAACAATCTGTAATGGATGGTTTGGCATACTTTGAAGATTCACTAAACGCAATAAAAGAAATAAAGGAATAAGATATGTCCTTTAATTTAAGGGGAGCATCTTCATGAAAGTTGTACGCTCTATATTTAAAGGCTTTCGTTTAATAGGTTTAATTGTAAAGCCAGTACTTAAAGCATTATCTAAAAGTAAATTTTAAATCTCATAAAAATTAAGATCCCCTTCTGCATATGAGTGCATCAGGGGATCTTTTTCAAATTATTCTATTCGTTCTACAGACAGTACTCATAGATAAATAAGAAACGGTGTATATTTACCCTAACATTTATAAAGATGAAAATCAATATATAATTATCTACATATAGAACCAGATAATAATTTTGTTCATAAAACTATTCTTTTCTATGAAATATTTAGTCTATGCATAGACTTCACTTGCCGTTACATAGTATCCCTTTGCTATTGTGTAATTTATATGTGGCCTCATTATTAATATGCAACATTGCATATTAATACAATATATATAAATGTTGTAATTTACATTTAACCCCTGTAAAATTTAGGGTGTAAAAACCATTATAGGAGATGTGATTATGAAGAAAATTTTAACTTCACTTATGCTAATTGGATTAGTAGTATTTGGCTTTATTTTACCAAGCAATAATGCAAGTGCAGCTGAAAACACGCCACTTGTCGACAAAGTGCAAATTACTAACATCGGAAACAATGAGTATATCGACTATGGGCAAGGTAAAAAGTATCGAGTTTATGCATATAAAAACACAACATTCAAAGGATATGCATATGACGCAAATGGACAAGCAGTACCTGCTGGTACAACTTTTTACATTTACTTCGATGGCGCACTAAATTTTGCTAAAAAAGATATTTTATGTACTGTAGGAGCAAATGGCGCATTTGAAGGTTCAGTGGAAATGCCTAGTGGTAAGGGGAATTATTCTTTCTGGGCTTCAAGATCAACACACTACTACGATATTGTGACTCTTGGTTATTACAATGGTCCTAACAAAACTAATCCGATTTCAAAAGCAAATGAAAAAACAGTTTATCATTACGCTCAGGGAGTATATCATCCATAAAAAAGAGCCAGCCTATAAGCTGGCCTTTTTTTATTTTATAGAAATATAGACGTTATAAGTCGTAATGTAGTAAGTTTTTCCTTTTAAATCGTGTTCTTTATATTGCACGGATGCTTTCGGTTTAACTACTGATACGTTGTAATGCTCAATACCGTGCAATTCGCTAATAAAGAAGTGTGTCAACGCACTAATCAATCCGTTTTTACCAGCACCCCTTGCCATCATCCAGAAGTGTTGATCAAAATAAACATCCTCATATTCATCAAACAAAAACACAAATGCTATTAAAAATTTCTGAAAGGAATTTAATTTGAAATGCCACTTTTCTATGAAAGTTACACATTTATGAATTAAATCCACATCAAAATGTAAATCATTACGGGTTAATATATCTTGCTTTAAATAATGAATAAGCATGATACGTTCCTTATTTAATACTACTGTTCCTGTTTCATATAATTCTATATATTCACTTACATACTTATGGGAAATCATATTAAATCACTTGCCGAATACTTCTTAATTTCTTTTTTATTACTTCCTTCTGGCAATAAATCTGTTAGTTGTTTAATGACTCTTTGATATGATTGATCGCGGGTATTATATAATCGGGCAACAGGTCGCTCTCTTTCATACGGCTCTGTTTTATCAGATTGTGAGAACATTTCATAGTCACCATTCTCAGATATATCTATCCACATCTCATTTAATAAAACTCGTAGTCTTGCTGCCTGAATAATTAACCCCTCAACCACTTTCAACTTACTAGGTGGGATGTCTTTAAATAATCTTTTTAAACGATTTTTTTCTTTGTTAACTAGCACCTCACGTTCATCTATGTCCGCCATAATATCACCTCGATTCAATCATATTTTTATGTTGGGTAGGGGTCCTATGCGATACTGCTCAAAAATCTGGAAAAACGACCCCCTCCTCCGGTGCCCCTTAGAGCAATTTTTGATGAAATATTTTAAGGGGGGGTGTTATTACCGAATCATTTTTACCACTTTTCATCGTTTTCCCATTTGTTTATCTTTTTTACAAATACTCTGCCATGTTCTTTATTATGACAATCCACACAGACTGTTTCTAAGTTATCTATTTCTAATGCAAGTTCTGGATGATGTTCAAGCTCTTTGATATGATGGACAACCAACTGTATCTTCTTACGCTTTGCACTCTCACTGTATTCATTGGTGTCTGTTTGTAATCGACCGTTTCGTTTACATTCCTGGCACTCATAGTTATCACGCTTCTTTACTTGCTCACGTATACTCTTCCACTCACCACTGTCATAGAACTTACGCTTCTGTTGTTTGGTTTTATATTCTTTCATCATTCATCCGTTACTAAGAACTCCTCCATTGTTTTATCGAGCAAACTAATCATCGCTTCTCTTCTTTGCTTTAGCATTGTGTTGTCTTCCATTGTACTAAAGACTGGAATTACACTCTTTATTTTCTTTTTATCAATTCGTTCACAATATCCTGCCCGACCATCATCATAAATGCACCAATTACAAACACTCGTTCCCGTTCAGTTAATTTGGTTAGATCCATCCTTCATCCTCCTTCAAAATTAGAAAAAGCACCCGAATGGATGCTTTTTCTAATTTTGACCATAGAGCATTCTCTTAATTGATTCATTACGAAGTTTATCTTGATCATTGGAAATGTTACCGTTTAGCTGAATATTTTCTCCTAATAAAAGAGGATTAATAAGTCCCTCTGTTTTTTTCTTATTTTCTTGAATTTTATTCAGTTTTGCTTCAATATCTTCAATTTTACGTTGAAGTTCATCCTTATTTTCTTTTGGATTTTTCTCTGTTGTTCCTTTAAAATCTATCACTATATTTTCTAGTTCTTCAGTTGAATTATTAATCCATTCTGACTGTTCTTCAAGAATACTTCTTAATGAAGAAATTTCATCCTTAATTGTCACTAATTCAATAATTTTCCCATCAATTTTTTCTAAGCTACTGTTTACTTGGAGACTTTGCTGTGATGATTCTTTTGCCTGAAAAAACGCATAAACCATAGCCATTATTGCTAATAATATCGAAGCAAGGCTAGAAGCGAAAGAAATCTGATCAATAAGTACTTTCCCATTAGTCGTATATCCTGTAACAAAAATAGCTATCATTCCCATTAAAAGTAACAATAATATTATTATTCCATTCCCCATAATAACCTTTTGTATGAAATTACTCTTCTCTAATTCACTCATATCATTAAATTCCCTCTCTCTTTATAAGTCTATATTAAGATTATAAGAAATGACTATTTATTTCAATATATCATCTCTCCACTAAACCTCAACTTAACGAGAAACTCACACACTATAGCTTTATAAATTAAAGTGATATTTTCATCTTTAATTACTTCTCCAAACTAAAAAAGCAACTATATGTTTGCTTTTTTAATAAGTATTAATTTATAACTCAATTACGATACATGAAGTTTTATTCTTCTTCCAATCCCCTAACGCTACATCAATCTACTTGCTCATTATTAAGTAACTAGAAGAAGAGCAAAAGCTCTCCTTAATAACAGTAACATTCAATCAGTACCATCTGCTGGTTTCGGATTTTATGTGCCGTCATTATAAAACCGTTTAGACAACATAAAGAATATAAAAGGAATTTTTATGAGTTGTGTTTTCCGCCACTTCTCACAATACAAATATATCACGCTGATTCCAAAACAATCGGCACATTTCCTGCCAAAAAACGGTCACAACTCTGCCACTCTATTTGAGTCAAACGACTTTAATATCAGAGCAGATTTAAGTAGTTGAAACAATTTAAGTACCTCTGTCTTAGTAATAGAATCGTAATCATGATACCCATGTGCAATTGAATTACGATTAAGATTTCGACATAAGTCATCTGGTATTCTAACAAATGTGTTTTTATACGTCCTAAGTACAGATAGTGCAAAAATTGTATTCAATTCTTCTTTTTCTACATCATTATCATCGTTATAATTTTCAGGTTTTATTTTATGATATAGTCTCTTCACGTTTGGTTTATGATTAACTGATACCTCATCCTTTTTTATTTTCCCCATGTACCACAATGTAAAAATGT
Organism: Bacillus sp. FSL R9-9497; assembly: GCF_038005805.1. Taxonomy (NCBI): domain Bacteria; kingdom Bacillati; phylum Bacillota; class Bacilli; order Caryophanales; family Bacillaceae; genus Bacillus; species Bacillus sp. FSL R9-9497. The sequence continues at coordinate 3,730,592 of NZ_JBBOTY010000001.1, forward strand.
GCTCAAATGCTGCAAAAAGCGGCATTGTGCATAATTTATAAAATCCACCTTTATACACTTCATAAGTTTCTTCAATTAAAGTTGCATGAAGTTCATATATAGGATCTTGAACTATTTCTGCTATATACGATTCAAGATTTGCATCTATATATTCCGTTAAATCCTCAGTTGTTATTTCGCCATCCAATATATTAGACATAATATCTATATCTAAGCACCAAAAATTCTTTTCATGTTCAATTAGTATGCTTTCTATTTCTTTGATTTGCTCTGCTATTGCCTCACGTATAGAATCCCAATCAATATTGTTATACACTTCTATAATTGGTTGAATTTGCTCAGCCAACTTCCTTTGTGCTTCTAGCACTGGTCTTATTTGTTCATAAGCTTTTTTTTGCGATTCTGCTATTGCATTAGCCATTCCATACAATTCTGGTTGTATCTGTTCATACATGTTTTGTCTTGCTTCTAACACTGGTCTTATTTGTTCATAAGCTTTTTTTTGTGATTCTGCTATTGCATCAGCCATTCCATACAATTCTGGTTGTATCTGTTCATACATTTTCTGACTTGCTTCTAGCACTGGTCTTATTTGTTCATAAACGTTTTTTTGTAATTCTGCTATTACATTAGCTAATTCAGAGCCTTCAAGTGTTTTAGATAAATCAAAATCTTGATTTTTTGCTTTCTTTACACCATCTTCTTCATCAGATTTCTTTTCCTCTACAAGCTCTTTTTCACTAGTTTCTAATTCGTCACTACTTGCTTTCTCTGTATCCTTCTCTTCATCAGATTTCTTTTTCTCTTCCATTAACTAACACCTCTATTTATCTAAATATTCTATCATCAAAACAATAAAGATAATACTATCTCTATTAAGTTACCCATATCTTATATTGTGTGTAACTGACCTCTTCGCTGAATCCCTTGGTATCATTGATTTCATTTAATTTTCTCTTTTGAGTTACATAGTACGAAAATTATGAGTAACTGTATAGGGATACCACCAGCATTTTGCAAAATAACCTACGCTATGCGGAAAAATAAAATAAGCTGCCCATATGGACAGCTTATTTACATAATTATCGTTATCAAAAGTAAAATTCAACTCGAAAATAGCTAATTTTATCAGTTGTTGAATGTTTGAAAAAAATTAAACCAATGATATAGTTGAGATCCTTTGGCAATTTCTTGCTGTGATGACTATCATAGTGACTTTTTCTCCAGCAACAACTATTAGTAGCTAATTACTATAAGAACTTATTTTTGAAATTTGCTATTTTTTAGAAAGTGTGTTAATTTAAGAAAGACCTATTTTTGTTTGACTTGAGATTAAGAATAGATTTTGTTTTTCGTCTAAGGTATTTGAGCAAGGGTAGTAACATATGTGTGGGTATCCACACTAGGAGGCAACAATTATGGAACAAGGTAAAGTAAAATGGTTTAATGCAGAAAAAGGTTTTGGATTCATCGAGCGTGAAGGTGGAGAAGACGTATTCGTACATTTCTCAGCTATCCAAATCGACGGTTTCAAATCTTTAGACGAAGGACAACGTGTAACGTTTGAAGTAGAAAAAGGACAACGTGGCCTACAAGCTACTAATGTTCAAAAAGCTTAATATTAGCTGATGAAAGACCCTCTTGTAGGGTCTTTTTTTATTTTATTACAATATTCCGGATACAACTTTTTCAAGGGGATTTTGGGTGCTTAACTTTTAATAAAAAAGAAGATGTTAGAAATCATAGTTTTAGCATTATGGGCTTTTTCTTTTAGTTATCTTGCAATTATATTAGGAATACCCAAAAACAGATTATATATCGTTGTAGGATTTTCAATCTTATTTGTTGGTGGAATTTTGATTGTGCATCTATTTCAAAATAAAAATAAAAATGGAAAATAATTTTGTTTGATTGTATATCTCATACATGTCTCATTATTGGTAGTTAATACATCTAGAAGTCTACAAAAATATCCTCCAGTCAATTACTCTGGAGGATATTCATATTTACATACTCACTCTTAAAAGAAGCCACACAAAATGAAACCTCTTTAGCTCCCAAAAGGCTTACTCTTATCTATTAATAACTGTACATCGTCTTGCTCCTCTACAGATTAAACGCTCGGCTTCTCTTAATGAAATTGGAACAAGTACAGCTTCATCAACATCGTCTTCTACATCAAAAACCGCAAATGCTTCCCCACCCACGATTAAAACACAAATGAATTCTACTTCTAAATCATCATGAGACCTAGGAATACAATTAGAAATAGTACAACGTTGAATACCCCCTGCTAACAATGTTCTAGCTTCTTGCTCAGATATTCGAATAAAAACAAATTCCTCTATGGCTACATTTCCAAATTCCACTTCAATTTCTACTAGAAGAAAGAATCTGTTTCTAATTCTCACTATACAATTTGCCCCAATTGAAATAATATCTTCATTCATTCTTTTCACCTCCTTTAATACTATATAATTCATAAAGAGGTGAAATGGTGTGGACAAGCAAACAAAAGAGTTGTTTTTTTTGAAATGTGAGACATCAGTTAACAACTATCATCAAAAAAACAGAAAAAACAACCTACACAACAGGAAGTTTTTTCTGTTTTTAGTCTGTATACGATATTCAAATTTAGTTAACATAACGTCTCATTATTGGTAGCAAGAAACCTTCTTTTTTTGTTCTATGGATCTATGCATTTTTTATACATTCCTATCCTAGCGAGGTTTTAGGGTTCCTATTTGTTACTGGAACTGTATAAAATCTTGCACACTCTTAACGTAGTTTTTTTCCAAAATGCTGTGATACCCCTAGACTAAAAAAGAAATAAGCAATGATTAGATTTTAAACCTAGTCATTTCTTTATCCATTGCATCTTGGTTAACACCTATATAACGTAACGTGACCTTCTCTGAAGAGTGATTGAATATCTCCATGAGTAATGCTATGTTTTTCGTTTGCATGTACATGTGATACCCATATGTTTTTCTTAACGTATGTGTTCCTATTTCATCTAACCCGAACTCTGCCGCTGCTCCGCTTAATATCTTATATGCCATGCTACGACCAATTGGACGATTATTACCTTGTCTGCTTTGCAATAAATACTCATTGTCTTGTCTTTCTATAATAAACCATTTAAGTTCTCTTTTCAGTGCTGCAGTAATTTGTATTCGTTTCTGTTTCCCTGTTTTCTTTTCCCGCATAGATATATGACTGCCTTTAACATCCCCTACTTTCGATTTCAAAATATCTGAGATTCTAAGACCTGTATTAATACCCATAATGAAGAGAATGTAATTACGTAAGCTCTTTTCCTTAAAATACTCTTTTAACTGCTGTATTTGCTCTGGATTACGTATTGGTTGAACAAAATTCATTATTCATTACCTCCATTTTCTTCTGCCTCATATACTTCTAATCTAAGAGCAAAAGCTAAATTATAAAACGCTCTAGACTTCCAACGGCGATAAGTGCGTTCAGCCATTCCAATTTCGTTATAAATCATATAATCACACACATCTTCTTCTAAATAACGCTTATTAATAATATCCCTTTGAATCTTTCCCGATCGACCATTACCTAAACGAATTAAAAACTGATTGATACGGAATGACATATCTTTTAGGTACTGTTCGCGTTCGCTACGCTTTAAATTTTCTAAAGCTACATCTTCTAATCGATTTACTACCGTATTTGTAGGACCATGATATCGCACCTCATATGAAGGTGTTACTTTCATTTCTTCCCGAACCATACCAAACTGTTTATAAATCCTTACTTCTTCAAGTAATCGTTCTAGTTTTGATTGAGTAGCTGCACGATCTATTTTAGATAAGAAAGTTAATTGATCCATATATACAAACGCTCCTTGTCTATTTTTCAAATAAAAAAGCGGACACTAAACTACAGAGCAATCTCATTAATGCTCTTTGCAGTTCAGTGTCCGCTGGTTCTTCCAGTAGGACAAAATGTGTAATTGGGATTATGATATTATCTTTTCATATTTTAGTAACTTTTTATTAACAAAGGATTATTTTGTTTAAATTCTCATAAAACACTTTTTAAATTCCTCAACATTGGTAATAGCTATATAATAAAAAAGATTAAATGTTAGGAGTGCTATAAATGTCTGATATAATTAAGCTCTGTATTGTAATAGTCGTTGCCTTATTTTTAATGTTTTCCATAATATCAGAGTTTAAAAAACCTCAAAAAGATATGTTTTGGTTCTCGATTGACGTAATGTTTCTTCTTGTAGCTTTTTTATTAATAAAAGACTATATCGTCAAACATGTAACGTAATTACCTGAATAAAAATCAATATTTCGTCAATCCTATAAATACAGTTTCTTATTCCCTTCATATCCGAGGGTTTGGCTGTTAGCTTTTGTTAGCTGCTCTTTTTATGTTTTACACGAATAAAATTCTAAGTATTTTCCGATACTATGGAAGAATTTAAAAGGTAGTTTTAAATTCTTCCACTCTTGCTCTCTTGGTCGAGAGGCGAGCAGTTAGCTTTTGTGCTAGCTGCTCTTTTGTTTCGTCCCTCCTCCTTTTTCTTAAAGACATCTTTACTCCTTCTAGAATAAAGTCAATAATTCAGCATATAATATCTATGCATCTAGATCATTACCTTTGTGTCGAGTAGTTAGACTGGGCTAGCTACTCTTTTATTTGTGACAAAATGAAAGTTTTTTAAATCATTATTATCTCCACATAATACTGTTAATTCTGCTTATACTATAGCTGTAACTTAAAGTTACATATCATTTACTTGTAGGGCCTAATTTTCTTTTGTACAACAAGTAGTTAGTTAACAAAACTAACTGCTTTGTTGTGTAAAATGTAGTTTTTATATAAAGTTTTCTCAATATCTATATTATGGAAATGAATTACCTTTTATGGTAGCGTATTGGTAATCCCATAGAGTTCTATTGTTCCATTAAAAAGGACCCATACCCCTTTTCGGGTCCTTTTTTAATGTTTTCTAATAAAATAGCGTTTTTATTAGAAATGTTTCACACTCATAAAAACATCACATATAATACCCTGTACCCCTTACCAACAAGAGGGATAGGCATTTTACCCAGAGCACTTCTATAAGTGCTCTTTTTATTTCACGATTAAATAACGATTTTATTTAAACTTGCACACACACACTAAAAACATACATACGATATAATCGTGGTCATCTTTTCAATCAATTCTTGGTCGTTGAGCGTCTTTCTTCCAAGGCGCTCTGTTTATATTCAGGATGTTATTGAGCTCACTTTACATCATTCTTTATCTCTTTCAGTTGCTCCATTTCTTTCTTTACCGATTCATCTATCATTCTTTTTTGCATGTCAGCTTTTTTGCTTTCTTCAGATCTAAACCCCAAATAGAATAAGCCCACAAGTAATAACCGAACCTACAACGCATCCTAATAAGCCCCTCCAAACGGACTGATAAATACTCCTTAATACGAGGAATTTTAAAATCTTGCTCTTTTTCTAATTGCAAACAGGTTTCATAGAAATCAACTAGAAAATCCTGGTCCTTCACAGATTGAATCTCTTTTAAAACACACTTTTCAATGTTTACATTTTTAATTGGATTGAATTTCAACTAGTTGATTAAGAACAATTCTTTTGTTTTTTGGTTGTAATTAATTTTTCCATACTCAGCAAAACGTTCTAATAGCTTCATAACAGTTTCACGGTTATATCCTGTATCAGTTTCAATGATACGAAGTGGAAGCTCATAGATTCCTGATTGAGACGTCTTACTGTTTGTCATCAAATATAAGTAGAAATACTTCTCCTCCGGTGTAAGATCTAAAACAAATGAATCCTGCCAAAATGAAACGTGTACTGGTCTATAAACTGCCATATTATTCATCCTCCCGTTTACATATCGCGAATCCGTCCTCTACACGTAATAAGCGATAATTCTTGTATCCTATTTTGAGATATTGTTTTACTAAGTAAATTAGGTGTTGCTCTGATGTTGCTTTTTGAAACACTTCAGGATTCAGCAACACTCTATGTAATGATTTGTCTAAAAGCATGTAGCACACTCCGTTGTTATACGAATGCTAATTTGATATAATTAATCCTAAGATCTTTGCAAGACCGTTTGTCTATCACTCTGCCAAGTGATAGATCTTTTTTATTTTCTACGTGTTACTAACGAAGCGTTAACTTCTCTTGCTCTTAAATCTTTAATTACTACACGATAACTCATAGACGCCTCATGTTCCTCTTTTGTATCACGAAGCATTTTAAATTCCCTTATACATCGCTCCAGCTCTTCTTCCCAGTGATTTGATTCTTCGGTTGATTCTGCATTAAACATGTTATAAATACATTCACTCATACAGTTACGAAGTTTATTAGCGAATGAGAAATCTCCTGGAAGAACTAGATCATGAAGATAATTGTTTTTATCATTCATAAATTACATCTCCTTTCTAATTAAATTAATGCTGTACGCATCGTTATAACCAGAAAGGAACATTGTAGAGGTATGGGAGGAACAATCCCTTTCTGGTCATAACGACAAGCACAGTGGCTTGTCCAAATGATTTATATAATGTTATAATTGCTTTACGATATTTTTCAGAGCTACTGTTGTCTAGACGGTAGCTTTTTTATTTACCCATTTATGCTTCAAAATAAATGATGCCTCTATAATTTTGATTCGAATCCCCAATAATTTCTTCTCTTGCTTTAACTCAACTGTTTTTGAATCTTCATTAAGTAATTCTGCTATTTTAATTTCACCAGTTAGTTTTGCATCATAACGAATTAATTCCTTATATTCTTTTAAACTAGGTTTCTTATAATCTACTGTCATTTTCCTTCCCCCTTTACAGCACCTTTGTTAAATTCATTAAGCTATCCACCGATTGAATAATAACGTTCTCCGCCATAGCCTTTTGCAACCAACTTCTTTGTATTTGTTCCATAATGCCAAAATGAACTTGTTCAAGAGCTTGAACTACACATTGAGTAGCTTGGATTGTATCGAAGATTTCTTTTGCATGAACTGCATATTCATGTTTCTTTTTTTCATCATGCTTCCATGACCTTGTTGTAACTTGTAAGTTCATGATTTCCTTTGCTGCCGCAATCCCCTCTTCGGCCTGTTTAATGTAGTTCATCAATTGTAGATTTAAATCTTGAGTTAAGCGTGGATCTGTAGGAGGTAACCCAACACCATAAATATGTTTGATTGCTTGTTGATTCAACTTTGCCCCTGTTGCATGGCACCAATCCATCGCAAGTTCAAATTCTGGTTTAGAAAGTCCAGATTCAATACGGGTTAATCTTTCATGTGTAATACCAAGGTACTTAGATAGCCCTTTCTTCGTTTTCAGCTGAACATTGTCACAACATTCTCTGGCATTCTGTAATAATTCTCCTATCGCTGAATTGCAGTATGTGCTTGTTCCCATATCTGTTCGCCTCCATATTTAGTTTTCAAATGGTTACAATGAACTTAGTACATATGTAACTTGTCTACTTTTCGTATAAAAAGAGAGGAACTATTCCTCAACGTTTGCTTTTACTTGTATCTCTTTGATGATGGCCCAACCAGCCTTGTAATATGCTTGACGGATTTTATCAATATCCTTTTGTGATTTTGGCTCAGGAGCCACAACATGGACTTTCGTTTTTCCAAATTCATAAGTCGCCGCATATTCTTCTTGTTGGCTCATGGTGTCACCTCTTGAAGTGCTTTCTATATTTGTATGCCACTAATTTGTTAGTACTGCCATATTAGTTGCTAACCATTTCAAAGCAGACCAATCATCGAAATATTAAAGCATCGGAAAACGACGAAGAATCTTAAATGCTTTCTTAAATCAAACATGTCATGACTTTCGCTACCTCAAATAGCCGTTTCTACTTCTTATATATACATTTCTCGTATATGAATTAACTATATAAGGAGGTCTAACCATGAAAACCGCAATCTACCTACGTAAGTCCCGTGCCGATCTCGAAGCTGAAGCTCGCGGCGAAGGCGAAACATTAGCAAAACACCGCACTACCCTGCTGAAAATAGCAAAGGAAATGAACTTAAATGTTCTAGCCGTCCGTGAGGAAATTGTTTCTGGTGAGAGCTTAGTGAAACGACCTGAGATGTTAGCATTGCTTGAAGAAATTGAAGATAACAAATATGATGTTGTTCTTTGTATGGATATGGACCGTTTAGGTCGTGGTGGTATGAAAGAGCAAGGAATCATTTTAGAGACGTTTAAACGCTCGAATACGAAGATTATGACACCTAGGAAGACTTATGACCTTAATGATGAGTGGGATGAAGAATATAGCGAATTTGAAGCGTTTATGGCTCGTAAGGAGTTAAAGATTATTACACGACGTATGCAACGAGGTCGTGTCGCCAGTGTAGAGGCTGGGAATTATCTAGGTACACATGCACCATTCGGATATGATATCCATCGCTTAAATAAGCGTGAACGTACTTTAACGATTAATCCAGAAGAAGCTTCAGTTGTAAGAATGATATTTGATTGGTATGCAAACGAGGATATGGGCGCTAACGCAATCCGAAGCAAATTAAATGATCTTGGCTACAAAAGTAAGCTAGGTAATGAATGGAACCCCTACAGCATCTTGGATATATTAAAAAACAATGTGTACATCGGAAAAGTGACTTGGCAAAAGAGAAAAGAAGTAAAACAGCCTGATGCCGTAAAAAGAAGTTGTGCTCGTCAAGATAAATCAGATTGGATTATTGCTGATGGCAAACATGAGCCAATCATACCGGAAAGTTTATTTGAACAAGTACAAGAAAAATTAAACTCAAGATATCACGTTCCTTACAATACGAACGGAATTAAAAATCCTCTAGCTGGCATTATTAAATGTAGTAAATGTGGTTATAGCATGGTCCAACGTTATCCGAAGAACCGAAAAGAAACGATGGATTGTAAACACCGTGGCTGTGAAAACAAATCAAGTTACACTGAATTAATTGAGAAGCGTTTACTCGAGGCATTAAAAGAATGGTACATCAATTATAAAGCTGATTTTGAAAAACATAAGCAAGATGACAAATTAAAAGAAACACAAGTTATTCAAATGAATGAAGCTGCATTACGCAAGCTTGAAAAAGAATTAGTGGATGTCCAGAAACAAAAAAATAATTTACATGATTTATTAGAACGTGGCGTTTACACAGTCGATATGTTTTTAGAACGCTCGAATGTAGTTTCTGACCGTATAACTGAAATTACTTCCACTATGGAAAACTTAAAGAAAGAAATTAAAACCGAAATTAAGAAGGAAAAAGTCAAGAAAGATACAATACCTCAAGTGGAGCATGTTCTTGATTTGTACTTTAAAACAGATGATCCCAAAAAGAAAAACAGCCTCCTAAAGTCGGTTTTAGAAAAGGCTGTTTATAAAAAGGAAAAGTGGCAAAGGCTCGATGATTTCGAACTTGTGCTTTACCCTAAGCTCCCTCAAGATGGCGACATATAAGCGTTTATGCTTTGTCGTCACCTTGTTGGTGTAATTAGATTTACTCCATTAAGCCCTAGAGCATCATTCGTCGAAACAGCCAATACGACAGGCTTGCCATTTCTTAACGTCGCTTTCGCTGCCATTAATACTGGAGAGTCTGTCATTGCATTTGCAAATTTACTCATAGAATTCCCTGTTAGTGGTGCAATTACCATACAATCTAGTGGAATTTTAGGTCCTAGTGGTTCTGCACCAACGATTGAATTAATTGCTTTAAAACCTGTTATTTCTTCAATCTTCTTAATCCACTCTGCTCCCTCTCCAAATCTAGTATTTGTTGATTGAACAGTGTAAGAAACAACAGGACGTACTTCTGCTCCCTCAGCAATTAATTTTTCTAAATGAGGCATTACTTCTTCGTACGTACAATGTGAACCTGTAAATCCGAAACCAATTCGTTTCCCCTTCAAACTCATTTCTTTTCCTCCTCCTTTGCAATTGCATCTGCTGCTAATAACTGAGAAAGAACATTTGCTAAAATTTGCCCAGCCGTTTTTGGGGCAACAATACCTGGTAATCCAGGTGCTAGCAATGCTTTGACTCCTCTTTTTTCCGCATATCTAAAGTCAGTACCGCCTGGTTTAGAAGCTAAATCAATCACTAACGTATGAGCTGGCATTTTTGCAATAACATTCGCTGTTACAACGAGATGCGGAATCGTATTAATTACAATATCGATATTTCCTACTTCTTTCTCTATGTCTTGCATATGAAAAGGAGAAAACATCATTTCTGTAATACGTGCAATATGTTCAGATCGTCTTGCTCCAACTTTGACATGGGCTCCTAATGATTGAAATGCTCTCGCAACACTCATTCCTGTTCTCCCAAATCCTAGAACCATTACATTGGACCCATGAATTGTATAGTCGGTATGTTGAATTACCATCATTAATGTACCTTCTACCGTTGGAATAGAATTGTATATTGCTACATCATCACGATCAAATAATTTAACAAGTTTTCGATTCGTAGTAGATACGAGATTTTCCAAGTAAGGTGTACCAATACCTGAATATATAGTAAAGTGTTCTGGTGTATTTTCAATTTGTTCTTTCGTTATTGAAACTTTTTCATTTGAAAAAATAGTATCTACTTCTCCTTTGGCATTTGTACCGGCAACCGGCAAAATAATTGCGTCTACAGAAGTGAAATCTAAATTTTGTATACTTTCTTTTGCTGCCCCTGTGAAACCATGATCTAACTGATCAAAACCTATCAAAGAAAGTTTCGCATCTAATTCAACTAGCTTACGAATTACTTCTAGCTGCCTTGCATCTCCTCCTATGACAGCAATATGCATCTCAGTCAACATTCCCTAATTCACCTTCTTTTTCTGTCATTTATAAGAAAAGTGCCTACTTTTTCTTTTTCCTCCACATCATATGTAATGTACGAGTTTATGGTGATTGAAAATCCAAATGCACATATGATTTATCAGGTTTCTATGTAGATACAAAAAAAGATGACCAAAATGGCCATCCTTCACTCCGAATTTGAACGATCTATACTATCACAAAGAAGCATATCGTGTCCGACTTTCTTTATTTGACTCCATGCCACTCTTACTTCTTGTGGTTCCTTTTTAAAACCTCCCCACTTCCCTACAGGTATTATAAGTGTTTGTATTTGTCCGTCTTTCTCATTAATCTCTAAATCCATATAACCTAAGGCTCCCATTTTTTCCGCTTTTTCTATATCTACAACCTCTTTACCGCTTAATTCACTTAATCGCATACTCACTCCACTCCCCTACTAAATTTTTCATTTGCATTGTCTATAATTAGTACCTATTCTATATGTATAAAAAAAATAACCTTCTCTCATTTAAAAAGAGAGAAGGTTATTTTCAGATACATCGTAAAAGTTGATTATAGTTTTATTCCTTTTGGAAGTTTTCCATCTGGACTAATTAATGCTGCAGAGAATTCATCTGTAAACATGTTACGAATTAACCCATCTACATTTTCTTTTGTTACAGTGTTTACACTTTCGATAATCTCATCAAGTGAACGATGCTTACGAAGTAGCAATTCATTTTTACCATTACGGCTCATACGACTATTCGTACTTTCTAAACTTAACATTAAGTTTCCTTTTAATTGCTCTTTACTATTAATAAGCTCTTTTTCTGTAATACCTGTATTTTTCAATGTTTCTAATGTTTCTTGCATTGTTTCATACAGTGTATCTAATTGTTGACTACCTGTTCCACCATACAGTGTTAACATACCTGTATCTTCATAAGAAGAATGGTAAGAAAATACTGAGTAAGCTAACCCACGTTGCTCACGTACTTCTTGGAATAAACGGCTACTCATACTACCGCCTAAAACGTTATTTAATACAATTAAGTTATAAATATCTTCGTGTCCCATTTGTAAGCCTTTATATCCTAAACATAAATGAGCTTGTTCTGTTTCCTTTTTACGTGCTACTTTGTTAAAATGGAAAATTGGACTATGTACTTGTTCACGGTTTGTTGTTCCTTCATAACTACCGAAATATTGCTCTACCGTTTGTAAGAAGGCTTCATCAATATTTCCTGCAACTGAAACAACTACATTTTCAGGTGTATAATGATCCTTAATATATTGGCGTAGCGTATCACCTGTAAACGTATCAAGTGTTTCTTCTGTTCCTAAAATAGGATATCCAAGCGGATGCGTTTCATATGTTGCTTTCGTTAACATATCATGCACAATATCGTCTGGAGCATCTTCGTACATTTTAATTTCTTCACATACGACATTCTTCTCTTTTTTCAATTCTTCTTCATCAAATGTTGAATTAAAGAACATGTCAGCTAATACATCTAAAGCATATTTAGCATGTTCATCTAGCACTTTTGCATAGTAACAAGTGTACTCTTTTGAAGTAAAAGCATTCACTTGCCCACCAATACTATCAAATGATTCTGCAATTTCGCGTGCACTACGTGTTTCTGTCCCTTTAAAGAACATATGCTCTAAAAAGTGAGAAATCCCGTTATTTTTTTCATTTTCATTTCTTGATCCCGCATGGATCCAAATACCAATCGCAACCGATCTTACAGTTGGTATATTCTCCATAACTATTCTTACACCATTTTTACAAGTATATTTTTTAATCAAAAACTTTCCTCCTACTGCCAGTTTCTCTAAATAAGTGCTATTATTTAATGATAACAAGTTTAAGGATGAATGTCATGCAAATGTATTTAATCCACACGTTTTTCATCCAGTAATTCTGTTATATTCCCTACTTTATATCCTTGTTCCTTCAATTTTTTAATCATTGTATCTAATGCTTCTGCCGTTGACGAAGTAGGATGCATTAATACGATAGCACCTGGGTGTATTTTTCTCATTACTCTCTGCAATAGTACATCTGGCTCAGGTCGCTTCCAATCGATTGTATCGACAGTCCACATAATCGTTCCCATTTGGAAATCATCAGCGATTTTCACGACTTCATCCCGAAAACTTCCACTCGGCGGGGCAAACCATCTCACCTTTTGATTCGTAGCAGCTTCAATCATTCGATTTGTTTTTTGTAACTGCTCTCGTATTTCATCAGACGATAGCGTTTTCATATTAGGGTGCGTATAAGAATGATTTCCGACTTCTTGATTTGCATCGACAATCATTTTTGCAAATCGTAAATTTTCTTTCACCCAACGTCCTTCTAAAAAGAAAGTCGCCTTCACATCATGCTTTTTCAATATTTCTAATATACGAGGCAAATACTCGTTTCCCCATGCCACATTTATTGTTAATCCCACCATCTTTTTATTCGGATGCCCCCTATAAATTGGAGCAGGTGATAAATCTTCTAAGTGGACACTCGGTGATACTTCCTTAAATTCAAGGTGTTTTTGATCAAATTCCTTTAGCTTCTTCATATTGTTATAGGATGCTTCCATATCAACTTGTCTTCCATTATATCCTGGTGTTGCTTTCCATATCTTATCAATCATCGCATTTTGAGGTGCAATCTCATATTGTTTTGCATGCTTTTGAATTTCTTCATATAAGTTATCCTGTGCAAAAACAGAATAAGAGCCTAAACTGACATATAAAGAAAATATACATATGTATGCCAATATACGAACTTTCATATAAACCCTCCCAAATTAACTATATAAAAAAACATTTTTCTTCTTATCTTTGTTAATTTGAGCGTTATAATGAAAACTATACCTATACTGACATAAAAATATATATAAATCATATTTTTACATAACAAAAAAAGCCAGTTAAACTGGCTTTCGCTTATTGCTGCTCTTGTTTGTTTTCTTCTTTAGCAGCTTCTTTTTCTTGCTCTTCTTTTAGCAATACTTTTCTAGATAGATTAACACGACCTTGCTTGTCAATCTCGATAACTTTAACCGTAATTACGTCACCGATTTTTACAACGTCTTCTACTTTACCTACACGCTCAAGTGCAAGTTCAGAAATGTGAACTAATCCATCTTTACCGCTGAATAATTCAACGAAAGCACCGAATTTCTCAACACGTTTCACTTTTCCTTCGTAGATTTCACCTACTTGTACTTCGCGAACGATATCTTCGATAATTTTCTTAGCTTTGTCGTTCATTTCTTGGTTTATTGAAGAAATGAATACTGTGCCATCTTGCTCGATGTCAATTTTAACGCCAGTTTCTTCAATAATTTTATTGATTTGTTTACCGCTCGGTCCGATAACGTCACGGATTTTATCTGGATTAATTGTCATTGTAATAATCTTTGGAGCGTACGCTGATAATTCAGTGCGTGGCTCTGGAATAACAGATAACATATGATTTAGAATGTGCACACGACCAACTTTCGCTTGTTGTAATGCCTCTTCTAAAATCTCACGAGATAGACCATCGATTTTAATGTCCATTTGTAGTGCAGTTACACCTTGTGCTGTACCTGCTACTTTAAAGTCCATATCACCTAAATGATCTTCCATACCTTGAATATCAGATAAAATTGTGTAATGCTCACCAGTTTTAACTAGACCCATTGCAATACCTGCAACTGGAGCTTTAAGTGGAACACCAGCATCCATCATTGCTAAAGTACTACCACAAATACTTGCTTGTGAAGTAGAACCATTTGATTCTAAAACTTCAGATACAAGACGTACTGTGTATGGGAAATCTTTTTCAGATGGAATTACAGGCTCAAGTGCGCGTTCTCCTAGTGCACCGTGACCGATTTCACGACGACCTGGTCCACGCATTGGTCTAGTTTCACCAACACTAAATGATGGGAAATTGTAATGGTGCATAAAGCGTTTTGATTCTTCTACACCAAGACCATCTAAAATTTGCACATCGCCTAATGCACCTAATGTACAAATACTTAATGCTTGTGTTTGTCCACGAGTGAACAAACCAGAACCGTGTGTACGAGATAAAATGCCAACCTCTGATGCTAATGGACGGATTTCGTCACCTTTACGGCCATCTGGGCGGATTTTTTCAACTGTAATAAGACGACGTACTTCTTCTTTTACAATTTTATATAAAATCTCATTTACTTGTCCTAATGTATCAGCGTCAGCTTCCTGCGCTTCGTAATGCTCAATAACACGCTTTTTCACTTCGTTAATTGCATCTTCACGTGCATGTTTCTCATGTACTTGAATTGCTGAATGCATATCTTCTTCAGCCATTTCACGTACAGCTTGGTTAAGATCAGCGTCAACTTCATAAAGTTTCACTTCTGATTTCTCTTTACCTACAGCTTGTACAATCTCTTCTTGGAATGCAATTAGACGTTTAATTTCGTCATGACCAAACATAATTGCTTCTAACATTGTTTCCTCAGGCACTTGATCTGCTCCTGCTTCAACCATGTTAATTGCATCTTTCGTACCAGCTACAACAAGGTGAATATCACTTTGTTCTTGCTGTTCTACTGTTGGGTTGATAACGAATTCGCCGTTAATACGACCAACTGTTGCACCCGCGATTGGACCTTCAAATGGAATATCTGAAATCGATAACGCTAATGAAGAACCAAGCATAGCTGCCATTTCAGAAGAACAATCTTGATCAACACTCATTACGATGCTGACAACTTGTACTTCGTTACGGAAACCATCTGCGAAAAGTGGACGGATTGGACGGTCGATTAAACGACTTGCCAAAATTGCTTTTTCACTTGGACGACCTTCACGTTTAATGAAACCGCCAGGAATTTTTCCGACTGCATATAAACGCTCTTCATAGTTTACTGTAAGTGGGAAGAAATCTACATTTTTTGCTTCTTTTGATGCAGTTGCTGTAGATAGAACCGCTGTATCGCCATATCTTACTAATACTGCTCCGTTCGCTTGTTTTGCAAGCTGACCAGTTTCAACTGTTAGCTGGCGACCAGCTAAATCTATCGAGAAGACTTGCTTTTCTTGACTCATTTAAGTACCCCTCTCAATTTAAAGTATTCAATTCTTCTATGTAAATGGATAGTATATCACAATATTCTACCTCTAGTATTGCCTAAAATTAAGTAAGCTATAAAGCGTAGAAGATATATTTTTACCTAACAAAAAAGCGGGAATATTCCCGCTTCTTTGACTATCGACGTAAGCCAAGCTTTGTGATTAATTCACGGTAACGTGTGATATCGCTATTACGAAGGTAAGTTAGTAAGTTACGACGTTTACCAACCATCTTTAATAGACCACGACGTGAATGATGATCTTTCTTGTGAGTACGTAAGTGCTCGTTTAGAGTGTTAATTTGCTCCGTTAGGACAGCAATTTGAACCTCTGGAGAACCAGTATCAGTCTCATGAGTTCTAAATTGTGCAATGATTTCATTTTTACGCTCTTGTGTTAAAGCCATCCTATTTCACCTCCTATTAATTAAACCCCCAATTACCTAGCAAGCGTCGGTGAGTCGCAATGCCAAGCAATGGTTGTCATAAAGTACATAACATAGAATACTACTTTTCATTTGAAAAAGCAAGTATATTCTTTTCGCTCACAAAATATTCTTGGGCTGTTTTCTTATCTTTTGCGATTTGTTCAACTAACTCATCAATACCGTTGAATTTCTTTTCTGCTCTTATACGCATATGCCACTCTACTGTAACATTTTGATCGTATATATCTTTGTTAAATTCAAATAAATGCACTTCAATTGATAATTGACGCTCATCTTCTTTAAAAGTCGGTTTATATCCAATATTACATACACCATCGTACCATTCATCGTGAACTTTTAATCTCACTGCATAAACACCTACAGGTGGCAATAAATACTCATCACTTAAACCTACATTAGCTGTTGGAAAACCAATTTGACGTCCACGTTTGTCGCCGTGTATAACTGTTCCCGCTACAGTATAGGCTCTACCTAAAATAGATGGAATTTGCTCCATTTCGCCATTTCGAATTAACTTTCGTAATGCTGTAGAACTTACTTTCTCTTCTTGAAATTCAACTTTTTCAATCACAGTCTGTGTAAACTCCCCTCTTGCATGAAATGGTAAAGTCTCCATCTTTCCTTTTCCTAAACGTCCATATGAATAATCAAACCCTGCTACTACATGCTTTACATTTAAACCAATAATATAATCATCTACAAATTGTTGCGGTAATAACCCTGCAAATGATTCATCAAATTTAATTACATATAATATATCGATCCCTAAGCTTTCGACTATTTTTTCTTTATCGCGCATCGGTGTAATATACTCCACATGCGCATCCTTTTTTCCTAAAACAACAGATGGATGAGGATGAAATGTCATAACTGCACTTTTATATCCTCGGTCGTCCGCTATTTTTTTCGCAGTTCGAATTACACATTGATGTCCTAAATGAATGCCATCAAAAAATCCTAATGCCATTACAGTAGGTGGTAATTCTAATTTATTTTGTTCATGTGGATGAGTTAAATGAATAAGTTTCACGCTTGAATTCACCTTTTTCTGTAATAATCCTTCCAATAATTCATTATAGCTTTAGTTCTTGATTATTCACAAGTACTTTCATCGGCTTTAACATACCAGGATGTTTCGGATGATGTTCATAAATTGCTAAGCAACGATCATTTTTATCAAACACTGTAATAAATGGTGCTGTTATTTCTAATTCATTTTTTAAGAACATACCATTCTTTATTTTCTCTGCTTGCTTTTCATCTACAACCATTTTTGGAAACTTACTTAATGCTTCATCAATTGAAATGAAGATAGACTCTACTGTTCCATTTTGCACGTTTTCTTCAATTTCTTCAAATGATATGCAATCTTCTAATAAAAATTCACCAGATGCCGTTCTTATAAGGTGCGACATATGTGATGGGAAACCAAGTTTTTCCCCGATCATTACAGCTAACGTTCTTACATATGTTCCTTTACTACACGTTACACGGAAACGGAATGAAATATTTTCTCCTTCAAAAACTTCACGATCATCAAGTAATATGAATTCATGAATTGTAATTGTACGAACTGGACGTTCCACCTCTTGCCCTGCTCTTGCATATTCGTATAATTTTTTCCCGTTTACTTTTACAGCCGAGAACATTGGTGGCATTTGTTCAATCGTGCCTGTTAATTCCGCAAGGACTTTCTCTACTTCCTTACGAGTAATAGTACGATCTACATTTTTCGTTTCAACAACCTCACCAGAAGCATCTTCAGTTGTCGTTGAAAACCCTAATGTTACTTCACCTTCATATGTTTTCGTTTCACTTGTTAAAAATTGTGCAATTTTCGTTGCTCTTCCAACGCAAATTGGTAATACTCCTGTTACATCAGGGTCTAATGTTCCCGTATGACCAATTCTCTTTTCTCGCAATATCTTTCTTAATTTAAATACACAATCATGTGATGTCATGCCTTTTGGCTTATGTAATAATACTACACCTTCCATATATGTTCACCTCATCATAATTCTCTCGTAGTAAATATCCAAAACTTATTTTGCATTGAAAAAATGGATAGACAAATGTCTATCCATTATTCTTCACGTTTACCGTCTTTATTAATTTCATGTAAAAGTGTATCAATTCGATGACCATATCCGATAGACTCATCAAACTCAAAGGTAATTTCTGGTGTTTTACGAAGACGAATACGTTGGCCAATTTCTGAACGAATAAAGCCTTTTGCCTTCGCTAAACCTTTTAAAGTATTTTCTTTCTGTTCTTCATCACCTAAAACAGAAATATATACTTTAGCAATTTGTAAATCACCACTCACTTGTACATCAGTTACTGTAACAAATCCAATACGTGGGTCTTTAATTTTACGACTGATAATGTCGCCTAATTCTTTTTTCATTTGCTCGCCCACACGGTTCGCACGTAATTTCATAACTCTTCACCTCATTCAATACCATTCCAAATGTGTTATTGTACGTTCAATTTCAGGAAATGAATCGATGTACTCAAGTACACGATTCATTTCTTTCTCACAGATAACACGATTTGAGGATACGGAAACAATTGCAATTTCTGTACGTTGCCATACATCTTGGTGCCCAACTTCAGAAACAGCTACATTATAGCGCTGTTTTACACGAGTTAACACACGTTGTAAAATTGCACGTTTCTCTTTTAAAGAATGCACATCGTAAATCATACACTCGAATGAGAGTGAAGCGATAATCATCGCTTCACTTCTTCCATAATGTACGCTTCAATGATGTCCCCTTCTTTAAGATCATTATATCTCTCAATTGTAATACCACACTCATAGTTTTGTGCAACTTCTTTTACGTCGTCTTTGAAACGTTTTAACGTATCAAGTTGTCCTTCGAAAATTACTACGCCGTCACGGATAATACGTACGCCACTATCACGCGTAATTTTACCGTCTGTTACGTAACAACCTGCGATTGTTCCAACTTTTGTTACTTTAAACGTTTGACGAACTTCTGCTTGACCGATTACTTTTTCTTCGAATTCTGGATCAAGCATACCTTGCATAGCTGCTTCAATCTCTTCGATTACTTTATAAATAATACGGTGTAAACGAATATCAACGTTCTCTAATTCAGCTGTACGCTTCGCGTTCACATCTGGACGTACGTTAAATCCAATTACAATTGCATTAGATGCAGAAGCTAAAATGATATCAGATTCTGTAATCGCACCTACACCAGTGTGAATGATTTTAACTTTTACGCCTTCAACATCAATTTTACGAAGTGATGCTGCCATCGCTTCAACAGAACCTTGTACGTCTGCTTTTACGATTAAGTTAATTTCTTTTACATCGCCCTCTTGGATTTGTTGGAATAAATCTTCAAGGCTTAATTTAGATTTCTCACCACGTTGTGCAACTAACGCTTCTTGTGCACGTGATTCACCAATTTGACGAGCTTTCTTCTCATCAGCAAATGCCATGAAACGATCTCCAGCCTGTGGTACTTCGTTTAAACCAGTAATTTCAACAGGAGTTGATGGACCAGCAACTTTTACACGACGACCAATATCACTTACCATTGCACGAACACGTCCGAATGAAGTTCCAACAACGATTGGATCTCCAACTCGAAGCGTACCATTTTGAACAAGTAATGTCGCGATAGTTCCTTTACCTTTATCAAGCTGTGCTTCGATTACTGTACCAGTTGCATAGCGGTTTGGATTTGCTTTATATTCTTCTACTTCACTTACAAGAAGGATCATTTCTAGTAAGTTGTCAATGCCTTCGCCTTGAATTGCAGAAATTGGTACGAAAATAGTATCTCCGCCCCAAGCTTCTGGAACTAATTCATATTCAGTTAGTTCTTGCATTACGCGATCAGGGTTTGCAGCTGGTTTATCCATTTTATTCACAGCAACAATAATTGGTACTCCTGCTGCCTTCGCATGGTTAATTGCTTCAACCGTTTGTGGCATAACACCGTCATCCGCTGCAACAACAAGGATTGTAATATCCGTTACTTGTGCCCCACGAGCACGCATCGTTGTAAATGCTGCGTGACCAGGTGTATCTAAGAATGTAATCTTCTTATCGTTTACTTCAACTTGATATGCACCGATATGCTGAGTAATTCCACCCGCTTCGCCTGCAGTTACTTTTGAGTTACGAATAGAATCCAGTAATGTTGTTTTACCATGGTCAACGTGTCCCATGATTGTAACTACAGCTGGACGTTCTTTTAAGTTCTCTTCATCATCTTGCTCATCAATGAATGTTTCAAACTCAGTCTCGCTTACAATTACTTCTTCTTCTACTTCAATACCGTAGTCGTTAGCAATTAACTCAATTGTATCTTTATCCAAGTCTTGGTTAATTGTTGCCATAATTCCAAGCATGAAGAGCTTCTTAATAATTTCAGATGGCTCTTTGCTTAATTTTTTAGCAAGATCTCCTACTGT
This sequence comes from Bacillus sp. FSL R9-9497, assembly GCF_038005805.1. NCBI lineage: Bacteria > Bacillati > Bacillota > Bacilli > Caryophanales > Bacillaceae > Bacillus > Bacillus sp. FSL R9-9497. The sequence goes on from NZ_JBBOTY010000001.1 coordinate 3,751,453, forward strand.
AAGGCTTCCAGAGAAAGTAATTTTATCTGGTGTTTCTACAATTTGAGTTTGTTGTCTACCAGCAAAGTTCTCTTGACGTTTGTCTTCGTTTCCTTTGCCTTTTTTCTTTTTCTTATTGCTGTTCTTTTTACTGCGAACAACTTTTTCTTCTACTTCAAACTCATCTGCAACAGAAGGTTTTTCAGTTTGATATTCATTATCTAATTTATTTACTACTTCATCGTCTAACATTGTCATATGATTCGAAACCTCGATATTCATTTCTTTTAGTTTTGTCATAAGATCTTTACTTGAGATATTATGTTTTTTTGCATATTCATGCACTCGAATTTTACTCATACCTTCACCCCCGGTAATTTGTATCGAGCATGCTACGCAGCTTTTTCGCAAAGCCTACATCTAACACAGCTACAACGACTCGCTCATCTCTCCCAATCGCATGCCCTAATTGTTGTCGATTTTCGACCTTTCTCATTGGTACGTTGTAGTACGTAGTTTTATCTGTGATGCGTTTTGTAGTATTTACTGACGCATCTTCAGATAGCAATACAAGTTTTGCTTTGCCACTTCGTACTTCTTTTAAAACGAGTTCTTCACCCGAAATAATTTTCCGAGCCCGGTTTGCTAGTCCTAAAAACGATTTCCAATCGGACACTTATTTCGACTCCTTCTCAACAAGCTCAAGAAGCTCTTCATATAAAGAACCGTCGATTTTCGCTTTTAGATGATGTTCCAAAACATTTTTCTTTTGAGCTTGAAGAATGCTCTCCTTGTCCTTCGACAAGTAAGCACCTCGTCCTGATTTTTTCCCAGTTAAATCAATGGACACTTCTCCCTCTTTGGAACGAACAATGCGAACGAGCTCTCGTTTTGATTTCATTTCTTGCGTTGCAACACATTTTCGTAACGGAACTTTTCGATTGCTCATACTCATCACCTCTATTCGATTTCGTCTTCCACTGAATCGAATCCAAATGCGATTACGCTATCTTCTTCTGTTACAATACCAAGTTGTTTCGCATCAGACTCACTCTTAATATCAATTTTCCAGCCTGTTAATTTAGCTGCAAGACGTGCATTTTGTCCACGCTTACCGATAGCTAATGATAACTGGTGGTCTGGAACAACTACTGTTGTCGCTTTTTCTTCTTCATCTACAAGTACTTTAACAACTTGTGATGGGCTTAATGCATTTGCAACATATTCAACTGGATCATTTGACCAGCGGACGATGTCAATTTTTTCACCTTTTAATTCGTCTACAATGCGTTGTACACGTTGCCCTTTTGGTCCTACACAAGAACCAACTGGATCAACATCAGTGTTCTCTGCATATACAGAGATCTTAGAGCGATCGCCAGCTTCACGTGCTACAGAACGAATTTCTACAGTTCCATCATAGATTTCAGGAACTTCCATTTCGAATAAACGTTTTAAAAGACCAGGATGTGTACGTGATACGTAAATTTGTGGTCCTTTTGTCGTTTTTTCTACTTTCGTAATGAATACGCGAATACGATCATGTGGTTTGTATTGCTCATTAGGCATTTGCTCACTTACAGGTAATAAAGCTTCTACTTTTCCTAAGCTTACATAGATGAAACGAGCATCTTGACGTTGTACAATACCTACCATAATATCTTCTTCACGGTCACTAAACTCAGAGTAAATAACACCGCGCTCTGCTTCACGCACTCGTTGTGTGACAACTTGTTTTGCAGTTTGTGCTGCAATACGACCAAAGTCTTTTGGTGTTACTTCAATTTCTAGTACGTCACCATCTTGGTAGTTTGGATTAATTTGTCTTGCTTCCTCTACAGAAATTTCAAGACGTGGATCAAACACATTGTCTACTACGTCTTTACGTGCTAAAACTTGAATTGTTCCCACTTCTGGGTTAAAGCTCACACGAACGTTTTGTGCTTGATTAAAATTGCGCTTATAAGCAGAGATTAAAGCTGCTTCAATCGCATCAATAATAATGTCTTTGCTAATGCCTTTTTCAGATTCTAATACGAGCAAAGCATCTAATAACTCAGTGCTCATGAAGATCCCCCTTCTAACTAAAACGTAACAGCAAGTCGCGCATTTGCGACTTTATCCATCGAAATTTGGATTTCTTTTTTACGTGTTTTAATTGTTAATAATAATGTTATTGTTGTACCATCGTAAGAAAGCAGTTTTCCTTCAAACATCTTTTCACCATCAATCGGCTCATATGTTTTAATTGCCACTTGTTTTCCTACCGCTTGCTGGAAGTCTTTTTCTTTCTTTAATGGGCGTTCCGCTCCAGGAGATGATACATCCAAAAAGTAAAGATGAGGAATTGGATCCTCTTTATCTAAAGCTTCGCTTAAACGTTCACTTACCGCACCGCATTCTTCAATGTCGACTCCCTTTTCAGAATCGATGAATACGCGTAAGAACCAGTCTTGTCCTTCTTTCACATACTCTACATCTACAAGTTCAAGATTTAACTCTTCAACGATCGGCTGCGCAAATGCTTCTACAACTTCTGTGACTTTCTTATCCATAAACAGCCTCCTTCCTGCCGTCATGTACCATTTAAAAGAAGAAGACCCCGCCACTTTAAAAACGGTCTATCTTATTCTTTCTCGTTAGCTAACAAAAGCCCCTGCTGTTCAGCAGGGATTATCTGTCTTAGTATTACCAAATTTAAGAAGTAAAACTTGTAACAAAATATGTATATACGACAGAAATCTTTTACCTATCTACGTAGAGAAAACATAGATAGTAACACGAAAGAGTGGGTTTCCCCACTCTTTTCTTTACACAATATACATGACATGGTTATCTCGGTTAATAGTATATCATAGGAAATGTTGATTTGCAAAGACTTTTCCTACCTACTAGAACAGTGATAACTGGTTTTGATCCGGTAAATCTCCTAAACAACCTTGACTATCTAAATACTCAATAATTGTTTTCGAGACCTTACTACGCTGCTGCAAGTCCTCTTTTGATAAGAAGTCTCCATTTTTACGTGCTTCCACAATACTTAAAGCTGCGTTTGTACCAAGACCAGGTACCGCATTAAATGGAGGAATTAATGTGTCTCCATCAATAATAAATTCTGTTGCATGTGAGCGGTATAAATCCACCTTTTGGAATGAGTATCCTCGCTCACACATTTCAAGTGTCATTTCTAGTACTGTTAATAAACTTTTCTCTTTCGGCGCTGCATCCAATCCTTTTTGAGCAATTTCATCAATTCTTGCACGTATAGATGCTGAACCTTTCGCCATTGCCTCTACATCAAAATCATCTGCACGAACTGTAAAATATGCGGCATAGAATAACAGTGCAAAATGTACTTTAAAATATGCGATACGTACAGCCATAAGTACGTAAGCAGCCGCATGGGCTTTAGGGAACATGTATTTAATCTTCTTACATGAATCAATATACCAACCTGGTACATTATTATTTTTCATGTCTTCTTCCCATTCTTCCGGTACACCTTTACCTTTACGAACCGACTCCATGATTTTGAAGGCTAATGATGGATCTAGACCTTGATAGATTAAATATACCATGATGTCATCACGACAACCGATAACTTCGCTCAGCGTACATGTACCGTTATAAATTAACTCGTTTGCATTACCAAGCCATACGTCAGTACCATGTGATAGTCCAGAAATTTGGACTAACTCTGAGAATGTCGTCGGTTTTGTCTCTTCTAACATCTGTCTTACGAATTTTGTACCAAACTCTGGTATACCAAGTGTACCTGTTTTACAGTTAATTTGCTCTTCCGTTACCCCTAACGATTCTGGACCAGAGAAAATTTTCATTACTTCTGGATCATCCGTTGGGATTGTTTTCGGATCAATACCACTTAAATCTTGTAACATACGAATAACGGTCGGATCATCGTGTCCTAGTATATCAAGTTTTAATAAATTATCATGAATCGAGTGGAAATCAAAATGCGTTGTTCTCCATTCAGCACCAATTGAATCAGCTGGGTACTGTATTGGTGAGAAATCAAAGATATCCATGTAATCTGGCACAACGATAATACCGCCTGGATGCTGTCCTGTTGTACGTTTTACACCGGTACACCCTGCTACTAAGCGATCAATCTCTGCATTTCGAATCGTTAAGTTATGATCATTTGCATAACCTTTTACATATCCGTAAGCAGTTTTTTCCGCAACTGTACCAATCGTTCCTGCACGATATACATAGTCTTCACCGAACAGTACTTTCGTATAGTTATGGGCACGTGGTTGGTATTCCCCGGAGAAGTTCAAATCGATATCGGGCACCTTATCTCCTTTAAATCCAAGGAACGTTTCGAAAGGAATGTCATGTCCATCTTTTACATATGGAATATTACAAGCAGGACATTCTTTATCTGGTAAGTCAAAACCAGAACCTACAGAACCATCATTAAAGAATTCTGATTGCTTACACTTCGGACATACATAGTGTGGTGGTAATGGGTTTACTTCTGTAATTTCCATCATCGTTGCAACAAATGATGACCCTACCGATCCACGCGAACCTACTAGATATCCGTCTACTAACGATTTTTTCACAAGCTTATGTGAAATTAAATAAATTACGGCGAATCCATGCCCAATAATACTTTTTAATTCTTTTTCTAAACGTGCTTCTACAATTTCCGGTAGCTCTTCACCATAAATGCTACGCGCCATTTTATAACTCATATCACGCGTTTCATCATCAGCACCTTCAATTTTCGGTGTGTATAGATCGTCTTTTACTGGATGCACATCACCAATTAATGACGCAATCTTTTGTGTATTTGTTACAACAACTTCTTTCGCTTTGTCTTCACCTAAGAATGAAAAACATTCTAACATTTCATCAGTTGTACGGAAATGTACTGGCGGTAATGAATGTCGATTTAACGGATTGGCTCCGCCCTGCGAACTGACTAAAATTTTACGATACATCGCATCCTCAGGGTCTAAATAATGCACGTTTCCTGTAGCAACAACTGGTTTATCTAACGTCTCACCTAGTTTTACTAAGTTAGAAATAATTGTTTTTAATTGACCTTCGTCTCGAACAAGCTCACGTTCTACTAAATGACGCAACACCTCTGGAGGCATTACTTCAATGTAATCATAGAACTGGGCGATTTCTTCTACCTCTTCAGGTGCCTTTTGCATCATTGCCTCGAACACTTCACCTTTATCACAAGCCGTTCCTACTAAAATCCCTTCACGATATTTTTTTAATAGTGATCTCGGCACACGTGGTACACGGTAAAAGTAATTAAGGTGAGAATATGAAACAAGTTTATATAAATTTTTCAATCCAACATCTGATGTGGCAAGTAACGTCATATGACTTGGACGGCCACGCTTATACGCATCCCCTTGTCCCATGCTATCATTTAATTGATCGTGATATTCAAATCCCTTTTCAATTACGTCTTTCAACATTTTCACAAGTAAATATCCCGTCGCTTCTGTATCATAAATCGCACGGTGATGTTGTGTTAATTCAATATCAAGTTTTTTACACATCGTATTTAATCGATGATTTTTCATTTCTGGGAATAAAAATCGTGCAAGTTCTAACGTATCAATAACTGGATTATTCGTTTTTTCTAGTCCAGCCTTTTTAAAACCTACGTTAATAAAGCCCATATCAAAGCTCGCGTTATGGGCAACAAGTGTATGGTCGCCCATCCATTCCTCAAACTTTTTAAACACTTCGTCCACTTCAGGTGCATCAGTTAACATATCATCCGTAATACCTGTCAATTCAATAATCGTCGCTGATAATGGTTGATGTGGATTTGCGAAAGATTCAAAGCGATCAATAATTTCGCCACCCTTTACTTTTACGGCAGCCAACTCAATGACTGTATCGTATACAGCTGATAAACCTGTCGTCTCAACGTCGAAAACAACATACGTTTCCTCTGCAAGTAAACGATGCGCTTCGTTATACGCTATCGGTACACCATCATTAACTAGATTTGCTTCTACACCATATATAACTTTAACACCAGCCTTCTTCCCTGCAGAATACGCCTCTGGGAAGGACTGAGCCACGGCATGATCTGTAACCGCAATAGCCTCATGTCCCCATTTACCAGCTTGAGCAACAAGCTTAGAAACTGGAGTGACAGCGTCCATTTGACTCATCGGAGTATGGAGATGCAGCTCTACTCGTTTTTCGCCTTCTGGTGCTTTATCTTTACGAGACGGTCCTGTTATTTCATTAATATCATTTGCAATCATTACTAAATCTCGAACGAATGTATCATTTTGAACAGAACCACGCGCTTTCACCCACATTCCTTTTTTCAAGGATTGCAGCATTGGAATATCTTCTTTGTCACGTGAGAACATTTTGATCATAATAGAATCCGTATAATCCGTTATTTTTAAAGTTAATAACGTACGCCCACTACGAAGCTCTTTTGTTTCTACATGGAAGACATATCCTTGAACCGTTTTTCTTCTTTCTTCATCTTGAATTTCTCGCATCGGTGTAATCTCTTCATCTGGCTTAATAAGATACCCGAGTGTAATCGGTCCTTCATACACAACGCTGCTTTCTTCAGCTTGCTTCTTCGCCATTTCTTCCATAGCTTGTATAACACGCTCACGGTCTTCTTGCTGCGTTTGTTCACGAAACTTTTGCATTTCTTCTGTATTTTGCTGTATATGTGTGTCTAACTGAAAACGCGGGAATCCAAAAACTTCGTATTGATCCCCTACTGGTTTCGCAACGTTTTTCTTTAAAGCCGTAGACTCCAGCTCGTTATTTACATTTATTAGCAACTTCACTCCATTCACCTGTGGAAGCTGCTTCTTTAAGTATGCGAACATAGGTGAAAATGTAATTCGTTCCGTACAAAGCGGCCAATACGCCCTCACTTCTTCTTCTGTAAATTGTTTATTCTCTGTTTCTAATGCAAATGTTGTTCTTGCAATATGAGAAAATGATTGCTTAAGCTTTGTTTCTAGCAATTCATATAATTCTGTAGGCAAAATACGTGGCACTTGTAAATCAAAATGCCAACTTTTATTCGCTTTATCAATAACGAGCCTTTCAATACCACCGCCTTGTAAATATTGATTTATAAGGTCGTCTGGTATTTGCAACTGCTGGAGCAAAATTTGAAATCGCTCTTGTTGTTCATTTGTTAAAGACATAAGCACTCTCCTTCCATTTGCTATTATAAATTGAAACGTACCACAAAGAAAGATTTCTCACCTCTTCTTTTACAAAATACGTTTACAAAGAAAGAGAAGGTACCCCATTACGAGGTACCTCTTCTTATTTTAAAATATTTGCAATATATGTTTGAAGTTCTTCTACTTTTACTTCTTCAGACTCACCTGTAGCACGTACTTTCACTTCTACAATACCTTCGTCTGCTTTTTTACCAACTGTAACACGAACTGGAAGACCGAATAAATCTGCATCTGCAAATTTAACACCTGCACGTTCTGCACGATCGTCTAATAACACTTCATAGCCTTGTTCTTGTAATGAGTTGTAGATATTTTCACCCATTTCACGTTGTGTATCAGATTTCATATTTACTGGAATTACATGCACATGGAACGGTGCTACCGCTTTTGGCCAAACTAAGCCGTTCTCATCGTTAAATTGCTCTGCAATTGCTGCTACTGTACGAGATACACCGATACCGTAACAACCCATAATAAGTGGTTGTGTTTTTCCATTTTCATCTAGGAATGTTGCGTTCATTGCTTCACTATAACGAGTTCCTAATTTGAATACATGACCAACTTCAATTCCGCGTGCGAAAAGAATTGTTCCGTTTCCATCTGGAGATTGGTCTCCTTCTTGAATAAAGCGTAAATCTGTATATTGACTTACTTTAAAGTCACGTTCTGGATTTACATTTACATAATGGAACCCTTCTTCATTCGCTCCTGAACATCCGTTAACAATTGATGCTACAGCGTGATCAGCAATAATTTCGATATCACCTGTTACATTAATCGGTCCTAATGAACCAACTTCACAATTTAATAATGCTTTTACTTCTTCATGAGAAGCAAGCTCAACAACTGAAGCGCCGTATACATTTTTCACTTTCACATCGTTTACTTCGTGATCACCACGAACAAGTACAACTACTAATTTCTCATCTACTTTAAACACCATAGACTTAATGCACTTGTCAGCTGCAATGTTTAAGAATGCAGATACTTCTTCAATTGCTTTTTGGTCTGGTGTTGCTACTTTTTCAAGTGCTTTTTCTGCTTCGTCACTCTTCGTATACGTAGCTACAACAGGAGCCATTTCGATGTTTGCTGCATAATCAGATGTGTCAGAGTATGCAATTGTATCTTCACCAACATCAGATAATACCATAAATTCATGTGTATCTTTTCCGCCCATTGCTCCAGAATCAGCAATAACTGCACGGAAATTCAAGCCACAGCGAGCAAAAATGTTAGAGTATGCTTTATATAAGCGATCGTATACTTCATCTAAGCTCTCTTGTGTAGCATGGAAAGAGTATGCATCTTTCATTAGAAACTCTCTTCCACGTAATAAGCCGAAACGAGGTCTTTGCTCATCACGGAATTTTGTTTGAATTTGGTATAATGTTAACGGTAATTTTTTATATGATTTCACTTCATCACGCACAAGATCCGTAATTACTTCCTCATGTGTCGCTCCTAATGCGAATTCACGAGCGTTACGATCTTTCATACGCATTAATTCAGATCCGTAAGAATACCAACGACCTGATTCTTGCCATAATTCTGCAGCTTGCATAGCTGGCATTAATAATTCTACAGCTCCTGCGCGCTCCATTTCTTCTCGAACGATACGTTCTACTTTGTGTAATACTTTTAATCCAAATGGTAGAAAGCTATAAATACCAGAAGCATTTTGACGCATAAAACCTGCACGAAGTAATAGCTGATGACTCTTAATTTCAGCATCAGCTGGAACTTCACGTAATGTAGGACTGAATACCATACTTTGTTTCATTTATTTGCACCTCTTCATTTTACTCTTACACGCAGTAAAACCCCTCACCTCGAGTTAGGTGAGGGATTTTATTCTACGAGCTCTATTTCATTATAAGTTTCACTTTATTTTACAAGAAAAACTTACGAATGTCATTCCAAGTTACAACTAACATAAGTAACATTAATAATGCAAAACCAATAAAGTGAACCATTCCTTCTTTTTGGCGATCAATTGGTTTCCCTCGTAACGCTTCAATTAAGAAGAAGAATAAACGGCCACCATCTAAAGCAGGAACTGGTAATAAATTAAATAAACCAAGATTAATGCTTAGAACTGCAGCTAAACTTAGTACACGCGTAAACCCATAATCTACAACTTGATCTGTTAGATTATAAATTCCTACTGGACCTGACAACTCATTAATAGAAAATTGACCAGTTACTAATTTCACAAGAGACTCAAAAATTAGTTTCGTCCATTGGTACGTTTGTTCAAAACCTGATTTAATAGAACCCATCACTGTTTTCTCTACAGGAGAATAAACACCGATCCTACCAACTTCGTCTTTTCCTTCTTTATCGAGTGTTGGCGTTACGTTCACATTAAACTGTTCATTATCACGCTTTACTTGTAACGTAATTTCTTTATTTGGGTTTTCACGTACAATAGTAACAACATCTTTCCATGTACTTGTGTTTTTCCCATCAATAGCTTGAATTGTATCATTCTCTTTCAATCCAGCTTGCTGTGCTGCACTGTTATCCATCACTTTTCCGACCATTGGTTTGTCAATAGGGACCCCTTGTACAAATCCAAGAATCACAAAAATAACAAATGCTAAAATGAAGTTCATTGCAGGACCCGCAAAGATTGTTAAAGCGCGTTGCCCTAGTTTTTTCGAGCCAAATTGTCTATTATACGGGGCAATTTGAATTTCTTCCCCCGCAGTAATAATACGAGCCTTTTCATTCACTCGGAATGTTTGAAGCTCTTCCTCGTACTCTTCATAGCCCGAAATTGTTAAATTATGCTCCAAATCAGCTTGTTCGACTTCAATAACACGAACATTTGGATACTTTTCATATCCATCAAAAACTAATTTCACAACTTCGTCTTTTTCATTTAATACAAGGCCAACCTTTTTCCCAGGCTTTAACTCAACTGTGTCCGCATCCTCGCCAGCCATTCTTACATAGCCACCAAGGGGCAGTAATCGAATCGTATACACCGTTTCATTCTTTTCAAATGAGAATATTTTCGGACCAAAACCAATCGCAAACTCGCGGCATAAAATACCTGCTCTTTTTGCGAAATATAGATGCCCTAGCTCATGGAAAAATACGAGTGCACCGAAAATTAATATAAAGGCAATCGCTGTATTCAATTCCATAACCACCTTTGCTAAATTTGTTCCATCACAAACCGTCTTGTGGCCGCATCAATTTCCAAAATTTCCTCTAAGCTCGGTCGTGCAATGACATTGTGATGGTTCATTGCTTTTTCAATGAGGTCTTCCACTGTTAAGAAATCAATTCTCTTTTGTAAAAAGGCTTCAACAGCTACTTCATTCGCTGCGTTCATTACAGCTGGCATACTTCCACCTGCTTTTCCAGCTTCATACGCAAAACGTAAACAACGGAATCGTTCTTGGTCCATTTTCTCAAAATGCAACGCCCCTATTTCCCATAAGTTTAACTGTTTTGTGTCTGAAAGAGGCAATCTATCAGGATATGTAAGTGCGTATTGAATTGGTACTCGCATATCAGGTGAACCAAGCTGCGCCATTACACTACGATCTTCAAATTCAACCATAGAATGGATAATACTTTCTTTATGTAAAACAACATCGATTTGCTCATAAGGGATACCAAAAAGCCAATGTGCTTCAATTACTTCTAGTCCCTTATTCATCATTGTAGCAGAATCAATTGTAATTTTCGAACCCATTGACCAGTTTGGATGTCGAAGCGCATCTTCTACGGTCACACGATGCAATTCATCCCTCGTTTTATCGCGGAAACTTCCACCAGAAGCCGTTATAATAAGACGAGAAATTCTTTTTTCATTTTCACCATTCAAGCATTGAAAAATAGCCGAATGTTCACTATCAACTGGAAGTAACGAAACATTATGTTTTCGTGCTGCTTCCATTACAAGATGTCCTGCAGTTACTAACGTTTCTTTATTTGCAATTCCAATTGTTTTTTTCGCCTCAATTGCACGAAGTGTTGGTAACAACCCTACGCTACCTACAACAGCATTTACTACAATCTCCGCATCTGGATGTAATGCTACTTCTAAAAGTCCTTCACTACCATATACAATTTTTGTATTACCAGAAACAGATTGTAATTTTAAAACATCTTCCTCTCTTTGCACAGAGACGATTTGCGGAGAAAATTCTTGAATTACCTTTACTGCGTAGTCAATATTTTTCCCTACAGAAAAAGCAACGAGACGGAATTGGTCTGGGTGCGAGCGTAATACATCTAAAGTTTGTGTACCAATTGATCCGCTTGCACCTAATAAACTAATGTTTTTCATGACTCCAACCCCTCGTTCATTTATTAATTGTATTGTAATAAGAAGTAGAGAATTGGTAAAACGAATAACCAACTATCTGTTCGGTCTAATATACCACCATGCCCAGGTAAAATTGTACCTGAATCCTTTACGCCATAATGACGTTTAAAAGCAGATTGTACTAAATCACCAATTTGTCCAAAAATAGAAATGATAATTGTCAGCACAATTAAAATTACTACATTCGATTCGACTGGGAAGAACACGTTGTAAACAAGTGCCACAATAATTCCACAAACGATGCCCCCTAATGAACCTTCAATCGTTTTATTTGGACTGATTTCTGGCCACAATTTTCTCTTGCCCAATGCTTTTCCTACGAAATATGCGCCTGAATCAGTAGCCCATATAACAAATAATGCGCAAAATACATATTTAATTCCTAATATTCTCGTTTCATTTAAATATAAGAATCCCATTGCCACATATGTCGTTGCCATCAGTAAAAATGAAGCATTATCAAAAGTAAATGTATTCTTAGAAAGGACTGTATATGATAAAAGTAATAAAACAATCACAAATGTGATTTCCAATTTACCTAATCCAATCCATGTAAACAGTTCTGATGCACTACTTGGAATTAAAAGAATCCACAATAATACTGCAGCTAAAACTGTCGGTACTGAAATAAGCGTAAGCTTATTCATACGAATTAATTCATATAAACCTATAGAAGCAAGTGCATACACTAAAACCGTAAAAGGCACGCCACCGTATATTACGATGGGAATGAATAGCGCGGCAGCAACCACTCCAGTAATAATTCTCTGTTTCACTACCAAACCCTCTCTTTCTACACGCCTCCGAATCTGCGCCCTCTATGTTGAAAGTCAGTAATCGCATTTAGCAAATGTTCTTCTTTGAAGTCTGGCCAATACACGTCTGTAAACCAAAACTCCGAATATGCAATTTGCCATAACATGAAATTACTAATACGTAGCTCTCCGCTTGTTCGGATTAACAACTCTGGATCAGGTAAAGAACTCGTCATTAAGTAGGAGGAAAGCATTTCTTCACTTACCTCTTCAGAACGAATTTTTCCTTCCTCATTATCTTTCATCATATGTTGCACAGCAGAAACGATTTCATCTCGACTTCCATAGTTTAACGCGAAATTAAGAATTAATCCCGTATTCTCTTTCGTATCTTCCATGGCTTTCTCCATCGCTCTGCGTGTATGCGTAGGAAGACGATCTTTTTGCCCTATTACTCGGACTTGTACGTTTTCTTCAATCAATTCTGGTAAAAATGTACCTAGAAATTCTTCTGGAAGCTTCATTAAATAATCAACTTCCTTTTTCGGTCTTTTCCAGTTCTCAGTTGAAAAAGCATAAAGAGTTAACACTTTCACATTAAGTTTACTTGCAAATTTTGTAATTTTCTTTACAACTTGCATACCTTCATGATGTCCCGCAATACGAGGCATTGCTCTCCTCTTTGCCCATCTTCCATTCCCATCCATAATGATGGCAATATGTTCTGGGATATATCCTTTTTTCACTTCTTCAACGAGATGATCAAACGATGTGTCCTTTTTACCTTTAAAAAAAGGAAAGTTTTTAAACATCATTCATACCCTCCAGCAAGCAGACGTATGCCTAAAAGTGTAAAAAGACCCCCTTAAGAAGAGGGTCATAATTGCGAAGTTATCGCTATTACACTTCCATGATTTCTTTTTCTTTGTTTTTTGCGATTTCGTCAACTTTTGCAATATATTTATCTGTTTCTTTTTGGATATCTTCAGTATATCCTCTTAAATCATCTTCTGTAATCTCGCCAGCTTTTTCAAGCTTCTTAAGATCATCATTTCCGTCACGACGTACGTTACGAACAGCAACTTTAGCTTCTTCAGCATATTTTTTCACAACTTTTACAAGATCACGACGACGTTCTTCTGTTAATGCAGGGAATGCAATACGAATTACAGTTCCATCATTAGAAGGATTTAAGCCTAAATCTGCTTTTAAAATTGCTTTTTCAATATCACCGATAGAAGTTTTATCATAAGGTTGAATTACTAGTAAACGCGCTTCTGGAACTGTAATGTTCGCTAATTGCACAACTGGTGTTGGTGCACCATAGTAATCAACTTGTACCTTATCTAATACAGACGCGTTTGCACGGCCAGCACGAACTGTTGCTAATTCACGAGAATAAGCAGCAACTGCTTTTTCCATTTTTTCATTTGAAGACTTCAATACTTGTTGTCCCATATTTATTTCCCCCTTACCACTGTTCCGATATTTTCGCCTAAAACGGCACGTTTAATATTACCTTTTTCCATAACTGAGAATACAATTAATGGAATATCATTATCCATACATAGAGAAGAAGCTGTAGAATCCATTACACCTAAACCTTCTTTTAATACGTCTAAGTAAGTAAGCGTTTCATATTTCGTAGCTGTTGGATCAATAGATGGATCCGCATTATATACACCATCTACATTGTTTTTCGCCATTAAAATTACATCTGCTTCAATTTCTGCCGCACGTAATGCTGCTGTTGTATCTGTAGAGAAGTATGGGTTACCTGTACCTGCTGCAAAGATAACAACACGTTTTTTCTCTAAGTGACGAACTGCTTTACGACGAATGTAAGGTTCTGCAACTTGACGCATCTCAATTGAAGTTTGTACACGAGTTTGAATTCCGATATTCTCCAAGCTATCTTGAAGAGCTAATGAATTCATAACTGTCGCTAACATGCCCATGTAATCTGCCCCTGCACGATCCATGCCCATTTCACTTCCAATTTTCCCACGCCAAATGTTACCGCCACCAACAACAACAGCAACCTCTACATCAAGTTCTGCAATTTCTTTTACTTGTTCCGCAACTGACTTAATAACAGTTGGGTTAATTCCAAATCCTTGCTCTCCAGCTAAAGCTTCTCCACTTAGCTTTAAAACGACACGATTATATTTCGGTTTACTCATAATGAACCTCCAATTGCTTACATCTTTATTTTAAAAAAGGGAACACAATGTGTTCCCTAATCTGTATTAGTTGCTACCTTTTACTTGGTTCATTACTTCTTCAGCAAAGTTGTCTTCGCGTTTTTCGATACCTTCACCAACAGCGTAGCGAACGAATCCTTTTAATGTTCCGCCTTTAGACTCAACGAACTGACGAACTTTCATATCAGGGTTTTTAACGAATGCTTGGTCAAGTAAGCAAATCTCTTCGAAGAATTTGCCTAAACGGCCTTCAACCATTTTTGCAACGATTTTCTCAGGCTTGCCTTCGTTTAATGCTTGTTGTGTTAATACTTGACGCTCATGCTCAACTTCTTCAGCTGTTACAGCATCGCGGTCGATGTATTTAGGGTTAACTGCAGCGATGTGCATTGCAACATCTTTAGCAGCAGCTTCATCAGTAGAACCTTCAAGAACTGTTAATACACCAATGCGTCCACCCATGTGTAGGTAAGCGCCGAATGCATCTGCATCAGTTTTTGATACGATTTCGAAACGACGAAGTGTAAGTTTTTCACCAATTTTAGCGATTGCTTCGTTGATGTGCTCTTCAACTTTTTTACCGTTTTCCATTGTTTGAGCCATAGCTTCTTCAACGTTAGCTGGTTTGTTAGTTAATAAGTGAGCAGCTAATTCTTTAATTAGTGTTTGGAAACCTTCGTTTTTCGCAACGAAATCAGTTTCAGAGTTTAATTCTAAGATTAAAGCGTCGTTACCGTTTGTTTCGATGAAAGTTAAACCTTCAGCAGCAATGCGGTCAGCTTTTTTAGCAGCTTTCGCAATACCTTTTTCACGTAAGAAGTCAATTGCCTTCTCCATGTCGCCGTTAGTTTCTGTTAAAGCTTTTTTGCAGTCCATCATACCTGCGCCAGTTTTTTCACGTAATTCTTTTACCATTTGAGCAGTGATTGCCATACTTTTCATCCTCCTAAAATATGTATTTATACCTTTTATAAAGGTGTTTATACCTTAAAAAAGGTGATAAAAGGCCGAACCCCTTATCACCTTTCCAACTTTGTTACGCAGTAACAGTTTCTTCACCTTGTTTTGCTTCAAGGATCGCGTCTGCCATTTTAGATGTAAGAAGTTTTACAGCACGAATTGCATCATCGTTTGCTGGGATAACGTGATCGATTTCGTCTGGATCACAGTTTGTATCAACGATACCGATGATTGGAATGTGTAATTTGCGTGCTTCAGCAACTGCAATACGCTCTTTACGAGGGTCTACTACGAATAATGCACTTGGAAGACCTTTCATATCTTTAATACCGCCTAAGAATTTCTCAAGACGCTCTAACTCTTTTTTAAGTTGAACAACTTCTTTCTTAGGAAGTACTTCGAAAGTACCATCTTCTTGCATTCTTTCGATGTCTTTAAGACGCTTGATACGCTTTTGGATTGTTTGGAAGTTTGTTAAAGTTCCGCCTAACCAACGTTGGTTAACGAAGTACATACCAGCACGAGTTGCTTCTTCTTTAATAGCTTCTTGTGCTTGTTTTTTAGTACCTACGAATAAGATGTCTCCGCCTTCAGCAGCGATGTCGCGCATCGTTCTGTAAGCTTCCTCAACTTTTTTCACAGTTTTTTGTAAGTCGATGATGTAGATACCGTTACGCTCTGTGAAAATGTAACGCTTCATTTTTGGGTTCCAACGACGAGTTTGATGTCCGAAATGAACACCAGCTTCAAGCAATTGCTTCATAGAAATTACTGACATAATATAGTTCCTCCTAAATGGTTTTTGATATCCTCCGTTTACTTCATCTCTAAGCGAAACTACAAACGTAGCACCAACACTTAAATCAGTAAACGTGTGTACTTTGTACTGACACCACTGCTTACTATATCATACTGAAATATTACAATCAAGTCGAAAATGCGAACAATGTAAAACTTTCTTTGTTCATACTCGAATTCTAGTATTACCAACCTTCATTTCTTTTAAGCAAAAAAATAAATACAATTAATAGTTTTCTCAGAAAACACGCTTATGACACTTTTCACAAGCACCATCTATCCATTGCACATAAAAAACTCTCCTCGATTGAGGAGAGTTTTTTACAAATTAGTTTGTTTTTAATTTAGCAAGTTCCTGTAGAAACTTGTCGTTTAGCACTTTAATGTATGTTCCTTTCATACCTAAAGAACGAGACTCAATAACACCAGCACTTTCTAATTTACGTAGTGCATTTACGATTACAGAACGAGTAATTCCTACGCGATCAGCAATTTTACTTGCAACAAGTAAACCTTCTGTTCCATTTAATTCTTCGAAGATGTGCTCAATCGCTTCTAACTCACTGTAAGATAATGAGCTGATCGCCATTTGAACAACAGCTTTACTACGTGCTTCCTCTTCGATTTCTTCTGCTTTTTCACGTAAGATTTCCATACCTACAACAGTTGAGCTGTACTCAGCAAGGATTAAATCATCATCTAAGAACTCTTGACCAAGACGAGCTAATACTAATGTCCCTAGACGCTCACCGCCACCAACGATTGGTACGATTGTAGTTAAACCTTGACCAAATAATTCTCTGTTTTCTACTGGGAATGCTGTGTAAGCACTGTTCACATCTAAGTTTGAAGATGTTTCTGTAATGTTGAATAAGCTTTGTGTATATTCTTCTGGGAATTGACGTTCTGCAAGCATTTGCTTCATGCGTTCGTTTTCGATTTGTTGGTGAATTGCATAACCTAGTAATTTACCACGACGGCTAACTACGAATACGTTTGCTTCGATTACTTCACACATTGTGTCAGACATTTCTCTAAAGTTTACAGGCTTCCCTGCTGCGCTCTGTAATAACGCATTTAATTTTCTCGTTTTTGCTAATAATTCCATTTCAAAAGTTCCTCCTACATGTTACTCACATATTTTTTCATCACTTGGAAACTAGGGCGAGTCACCTGATGACACTATTACAAAATAAACTGGCTCACATCTTTATTTTTAGCAATTGTTGCTAATTTCTCCTCAACGTATTGAGGTGTTATCGTTATTTTCTCTAACGTAATTTCAGATGCTTCAAACGATAAATCTTCAAGGAGCTTCTCCATAATTGTATGAAGTCTTCTTGCTCCAATATTATCTGTATCCTGATTAACTTGATAAGCAATCTCAGCAATCTTACGAATAGCTTCGTCTGAAAATTCAATTTCTATACCTTCAGTCGCTAATAATGCCATATATTGTTTAATTAACGCATTGTCAGGCTCGATTAGTATTTTAACAAAATCGTCTGTCGATAATTTTGTTAATTCTACTCGAATCGGAAATCTCCCTTGCAATTCCGGAATTAAATCCGACGGTTTAGACATATGGAACGCTCCAGCTGCAACGAATAAAATATAATCCGTTTTTACTGATCCGTATTTTGTCGCAACATTCGACCCTTCTACAATCGGCAAAATGTCACGTTGCACACCTTCACGTGATACATCTACGCTATTCGACTGCTTACCAGCAATTTTGTCAATTTCATCGATAAAAATAATCCCGAGCTGTTCAGCACGATAAACAGCCTCTTGTGTAACTTCATCCATATCAATTAAGCGCTGTGCCTCTTCATTTGTCAAGAGTTTTCTTGCTTCTTTTACAGAAAGTTTACGTTTTTTCGTTTTTTTCGGCATAAAACTTCCTAGCGCATCTTGGAAATTCATTCCCATTTGCTCCATGCCAGTTCCTTGTAACATATCAAACATGGAAGACTGTTGTTCAGTCACTTCAATCGATACAATTTCGTCTTCAAGAAGCCCTGCAGCAAGCTTTCTCTCCACATCATGACGCTTCTTTTCGATTTCAACATCTTCTTGTGTATCAGACGTTTGATTCGAATTTTGAGTACCTCCAAAAAGCATCTCTAATGGATTTTTGAATCCAGATTGTTTCTCTGGACTCGGTACTAAAATTTCAACAAGACGTTGATTCGCTTGCTCTTCGGCTTTATCTTGAACTTTCACTACCATTTCTTCTTTTACGATACGAACCGATGTTTCCACCAGGTCACGTACCATTGACTCTACATCTCTACCCACATATCCAACTTCTGTGAATTTTGTAGCCTCAACCTTAATAAAAGGTGCTCCAACGAGTTTCGCCATTCGTCGTGCTACCTCTGTTTTCCCAACACCTGTCGGTCCAATCATTAAGATATTTTTAGGTGCAATTTCGTCACGTAAATTTTCAGCTAATTTACTGCGACGATATCGATTTCTCAACGCTACAGCAACCGCTTTCTTTGCGTCTTTTTGACCGATGATGTATTGATCTAATTTTTCCACAATTTGGCGCGGAGTAAAATGTAAATGCATATAAAATGCCTCCCTTACGATTCTACAATTCTTCAACAATTATGTTGTGATTCGTATAAACACAAATATCGCCAGCAATCTCTAAACTCGCTTTCGCAATTTGCTTCGCTGTTAAGTGTTCACTTGCATATTGCTTTAAAGCACGACCTGCAGAAAGTGCATAATTCCCACCAGATCCAATTGCTAAAATACCATCATCCGGTTCAATCACTTCTCCTGTACCTGAAACAAGGAGCATAGTTGTTTTATCCATGACAATGAGCATTGCTTCTAGCTGACGTAACATTTTATCGCCACGCCATTGTTTAGCCATTTCAACAGCAGCACGCTGCAAGTTGCCATTATACTCTTCTAATTTCCCTTCAAACATTTCAAAAAGAGTAAATGCGTCAGCAACTGATCCTGCGAAACCAGCTAAAACTTTACCTTGGAAAAGTTTACGAACTTTACGAGCTGTATGTTTCATTACAACAGCATTTCCCATTGTCACTTGGCCATCTCCAGCCATTGCACATTCTCCATTATGATGAACTGCAAATATCGTTGTAGCGTGGAAATTTCCCATAGAAAAAACTCCTTTATTTGTTTTTATAGCTTTTAAAGCAATTTATGCCCGCGGGTGATGCTTCATGTAAACAGAACGCAATCTTTCTTTAGAGACATGCGTATAAATTTGTGTCGTCGACAAATTTTCATGGCCTAATAACTCCTGTACAGTACGTAAATCCGCCCCTTCATCTAGCATATGTGTAGCAAATGTATGCCTTAACATATGGGGACTTATCCGCATTGTCAGCGAAGCCTTTTTAATGAGTTCATTTAAAACATAACGAACTCCACGACTTGTTAGCGGTTTACCTTTCGCATTTAAAAATACCATATGAGAGTCTTCGTCAGTCTTATTAACTAACTGTTTTCTCCCATTCTCTATATAAGTAATTAAAGAATCTTGCGCATAGCTTCCGAACGGAATATACCTTTGTTTTTTTCCTTTTCCCATTACTAAAATTGTTCCCACCGCAAAGTCAATATCGGTAAGTTGTAAATTGACACATTCACTCACACGGATCCCAGTCGCATACATCAACTCTAACAAAGCTTGATTCCTTTGACCTAATGGTGTTTCCGTGTCAGAAACTTCAAATAATTCCTCTAACTCTTCAGCATATAAAAACTTTGGGATTGACAATTCTTTTTTGGGGAGTGACGCAAGTGCAAACGGATTATCCTTTCGATAACCTTCACGCATCAAAAAACGATATAAACTTCGTAAGCTTGATACTTTTCTTGCGACAGATTTACGGGCTAACTTCTCATCGTGCAACGTCGTTAAGTACAAACGAACATCCGCGTATGTAACGTCTAAAAAAGAGGATATGCCTTCTCGTTCCATAAATTGCACAAAATGTTCTAAATCATTTTGATAACTTGCAATTGTATATTTTGAATAATTTCTTTCAATTTGTAAATATCCAACGAATAATTGTAACAATTTCTTCACATTCACACAACTCACCTCAATAAAGGCTACTAAATCGTATCACAACTTAGTAGCCTTTGCAAGAAATTTAACTAAATATTTACAAAATTTCGAATCGTTTCTAAAGCGCGTGCTGCGTACGCTTCATTTCGTTCTGCTTTCTTTTTAATCTTCTTCTCTAACGGTGCAAATAGACCGAAGTTCGCATTCATCGGTTGGAAGTTTTTAGCGTTCGTTGCCGTAATGTAATTTGCCATGCTACCCATCGCAGTTACTGGCGGTAATACAACTGGCTCTTCACCTTGCACAAGACGCGCAGCATTAATTCCTGCTAATAATCCTGATGCTGCTGATTCAACATATCCCTCTACTCCAGTCATTTGACCAGCGAAGAATAAATCATCCCGTTGTTTATATTGATATGTTGGACGAAGCAAATTAGGTGAATTAATAAACGTATTACGATGCATTACACCATAACGTACAATCTCTGCATTTTCCAATCCTGGAATTAACTGTAGCACTTCTTTTTGCGGTCCCCACTTTAAATGTGTTTGGAAACCTACGATATTGTATAAAGTTCCCGCTGCATCATCTTGACGTAACTGAACAACAGCATATGGCGTTTTCCCTGTTTTTGGATCTTCCAATCCAACAGGTTTCATAGGTCCAAATACTAACGTCTGTCTCCCTCTACTTGCCATAACCTCTACTGGCATACAACCTTCAAAGAAAATTTCTTTTTCAAACTCTTTTAAAGGCACTGTCTCAGCAGCAATTAGAGCCTCATAAAAACGATCAAACTCTTCTTCTGTCATTGGGCAATTTAAATATGCAGCTTCACCTTTGTCATAACGCGATTTTAAATATACTTTATTCATGTCAATGCTGTCTTTTTCTACGATTGGGGCTGCAGCATCATAGAAGTAGAAATAATCTTCTCCTGTTAATTCTTTCAATTTTGCAGAAAGATCAGGAGATGTTAATGGACCTGTAGCAATAATTGTCGGTCCCTCTGGAATATCTGTAATTTCTTCATTCATTACAGTTACATTTGGATGGTTCTTTACGTATTCTGTTACTTTAGCTGCGAACTCATGACGGTCTACAGCTAAAGCGCCTCCAGCTGGTACAGAGCACTCATCCGCCGCACGAATAATTACAGAATCCATTAAGCGCATTTCCTCTTTAATAACTCCAACCGCATTTGTTAAAGTGTTTGCACGAAGTGAGTTACTACATACTAATTCAGCGAATTTATCTGTGTGATGAGCTGGCGTTTGCCTTACCGGTCTCATTTCATATAATCTAACTTGGACACCACGTTTTGCAATTTGGTAAGCTGCTTCACTTCCTGCAAGACCTGCGCCAATGACGTTTACTACTTGTGTTGTCATTTATATCACCTTTCCTTTTCTTCCCGAAAAAAATGTGAGCAGTTACGCTCACATTTGTTGTTCTTCTTCATAATCGCACGAAATACATTGTACTTGCACGCCTTTTTTCAACTTTTTCTCTACAAGCATGCCTTCGCACTTCGGACACTTACGACCAATTGGCTTATCCCAAGATACAAAGTCGCATTCCGGATACGTACCGCACCCATAGAAAAGACGTTTCTTTTTATTACTACGGCGTTCAATAATTTGACCCTTATCACACTTTGGACAAGTAACACCGATTTCTTTCACAATCGGCTTTGTATTACGACAATCTGGGAAATTCGAGCAAGCCATAAATTTCCCGTATTTACCCATTTTAAAGACCATTGGGTGATTACATAGTTCACAATCTTCCCCAGCTGGTTCATCTTTAATTTCCACTTCACGCATTTCTTTTTCCGCTTTTTCTAAACGCGGTTCAAAACCTACGTAGAAATCATCAACAATTTTTACCCAATTCGCATTTCCTTCTTCTACTTCATCAAGGCTTTGCTCCATATTGGCAGTAAATTCAATGTTAATAATTTCTGGGAAAAACTCTAAAATAAGTTCAATTACTATTTCACCAAGTTCAGTCGGAACGAAGCGTTTATTATCCAAGCCTACATACCCACGCTTTTGAATCGTTTCAAGTGTAGGTACATATGTCGACGGTCTTCCAATTCCAAGTTCTTCAAGTGTTCTTACTAGGCGAGCCTCTGTATAGCGCGGAGGAGGTTGTGTAAAATGTTGCTTTGGTTCTAAATCCTTTGAAAATACAGTTTCCCCTACTTCTAAAGGCGGCAACATCTTATCCTTTTCTTCAGCACCATCATCTTTTGACTCTACATACACTTTCATAAATCCTGGGAACTTTACAACCGATCCACTTGCACGGAACTGAACATTGTTATTAATGAGTCTCGCTGTCACAGTATCCATTATAGCAGACGCCATTTGACTTGCAACAAATCGCTCCCAAATCAATTTATATAATCGAAGTTGATCACGACCTAAGAAACTTTTTAGTTCCTCTGGCTTTCTCATTACCGAAGTAGGACGAATTGCCTCATGCGCATCTTGTGCATTTGACTTTTTCGTTTCTTTCTTCTTTTCTGTTCCTATGTATTCCGTACCATACGCTTCAGTGATGTAAGTACGAGCCTCTGTTTGAGCTGTTTCTGAGATACGTGTTGAATCAGTTCTCATATACGTAATAAGACCTACAGTTCCTTGTTTTCCAAGATCTATCCCTTCATACAATTGCTGTGCAAGCATCATTGTTTTCTTTGCTCGCATGTTTAACTTACGGGCTGCTTCTTGTTGCAAGGAAGATGTTGTAAACGGTAATGCAGGGTTACGTTTTCGCTCTTTGCGCGTTACATTTTCAACTGAAAACGCATTCTCTTTCATCTGTTCAATTATTTCATTCACTTGCGTTTCATTTGTTAATTGAACTTTTTCACCATCTACACCGTAAAAGCTTGCTTCAAATGTGTCTTTTCCTTTTACAAATTCTGTTTTAATTGTCCAGAATTCTTCAGGTTCAAAGTTTTGAATTTCCCTTTCACGCTCGATGATTAAACGAACTGCTACAGATTGTACACGTCCTGCACTTAATCCTTTTTTTACTTTCTTCCATAATAAAGGACTAATATTGTAACCAACAAGACGATCAAGTATACGTCTTGCTTGTTGTGCATCCACTAAATCCATATTGATTGCACGAGGATGTTTAAATGATTCTTTGATTGCATCTTTCGTAATCTCATTAAACACAACCCGACAATCTGATTCAACGTCCACATTTAACGTATTCGCTAAATGCCAAGCAATCGCTTCCCCTTCACGGTCTGGATCGGCCGCGAGATAGACTTTCTTTGCTTTTTTGGCCGCTGATTTTAAATCTTTTAAGACGGGACCTTTACCACGAATGGTAATATACTTCGGGGTGAAGTTGTTCTTTACTTCTATCCCCATTTGACTTTTTGGCAAATCGCGAACATGTCCCATAGACGCGACAACTTTGTATTTTTTCCCTAAATATTTCTCAATGGTCTTCGCCTTAGAAGGCGACTCCACGATTACGAGGTAATCTGACATGCTAGTGCCTCCTTAAGAGGTGGATTCAAGTCTTCATTAATCTTATTGATTTCTCTTGTTTTTGTCAATCAAGAATGAATATACCATACAGTGCCAATCTACCATTTGTCAATAATTGTTTAATAAAAACATAAAAATATAAGGTTAATTTAAAATCTCTTCCAAGATATCTTCTGCATTTCTTACTAGTTTTGCTCCTTGCTGAATAAGATGATTCGTTCCCGATGCCCCCTCTATAAATATAGGTCCAGGAAGCGCAAATACCTCTCTACTTTGCTCTAACGCAAGGTCCGCAGTAATAAGTGTTCCACTTCTCGATTTCGCTTCTACAACTAAAACACCTTTACTTATACCACTAATAATCCGGTTTCTTTTTGGAAAATACCATTTTTTCGGTGCATAGTGCGGCGGATACTCTGTCAATAACAATATATATTCCTTCCACATTTCATATAAAGGTCTATTTTCTTTCGGATACATAAAAGACAATCCATGCCCTAATATCGCAATAGTCGGGCAATGATGCCTTACTGTAATCTCATGAGACATTGTATCTATCCCTTTTGCAAACCCACTGACAATAAGCCACTCTCTTTCTAATAAAGGGTGTAAAATAAACTTCAAACTCTCATGACCATATAATGATGGTTCTCTCGTTCCAACAACTGCTAATTTATTTACTTTATTCAGGAAATCTTTCTCTCCTTTTCCATATAAAACGAAGGGAGGATCTTGTATTTCACGTAATAATTGCGGATAATTTTCATCCCATATCGTTATATAAAAAATACGATTTTTCTCTAAATAAGATATATATTGCGGAAGATTTGAACTTTGAAGAAATTTTACTAGTTCTGAAGATTTTTTCGAGGATATTCCAGTGTAGTGTTCCATTTGTTTTTCGTTAAAATTATATATGTTCTCTAATTCTGGATCGACATATAGTAGCCTCTCCATCGCTTTCCAATAATCTGCTAGCAAGTAATGAAGATGTAATAATCTCTCTCTTTTCATCTTGATTCTCCTTACCCATAATTTTTATTATGTAAACAGAAAAAGTCTAAAAAGACACCCTCAAGTAAGAAGGTGTCTTTCAACAGATTAATAGTTTTTACAAGTCTCAAATAAACCTTTTTCTTTTAAAACAGAGATTAGCGTTTCTCCCATAACTGCTGGAGTTTCAGCTACTTTAATGCCACAAGCTTCCATTGTTTTAATCTTTTCAGCAGCAGTTCCTTTACCGCCAGAAATGATTGCACCAGCATGGCCCATACGTTTGCCAGCAGGCGCTGTTTGACCACCAATGAAGCCTACAACAGGTTTTGTCATATTAGCTTTTACCCATTCAGCTGCCTCTTCTTCTGCTGTACCGCCGATTTCACCAATCATAATTACAGCATGTGTTTCTTCATCTTCATTAAATGCTTTTAAAGCATCAATAAAGTCTGTACCGTTAACAGGGTCTCCGCCGATACCTACAGCAGTAGATTGGCCAATACCTTCTTGTGTTAACTGATGTACAGCTTCATACGTTAATGTACCAGAGCGAGATACGATACCAACATGACCTTTTTTATGAATATATCCTGGCATAATACCAATCTTACATTCATCCGGTGTGATTACACCTGGGCAGTTTGGTCCAAGTAAACGTGTATGTTTACCCGCCATATATCTCTTTACGTTTACCATATCTAATACAGGAATCCCTTCAGTAATACATACTACTAAATCAATTTCTGCATCAACAGCTTCCATAATTGCATCTGCCGCAAAAGCGGGTGGAACGTATACAACTGAAGCGTTTGCCCCTGTTGCTTTCACTGCATCTTCTACTGTATCAAATACTGGTACACCTTCAATATCAGTGCCGCCCTTACCTGGTGTTACACCACCGACAATTTTCGTACCGTATTCAATCATTTGTTTTGTATGGAATAAACCTTGAGAACCTGTAATACCTTGAACAATAACTTTTGTATCTTTATTAACTAATACGCTCATTTTTCTCCCCCGCTTTCTATTAGCCCACTAGTGAAACAATTTTTTGTGCACCGTCTGCCATAGATTCTGCTGCAACAATATTTAAGCCAGACTCATTTAAAATTTTCTTACCTAGTTCTACGTTTGTACCTTCAAGACGTACAACTAAAGGTAACTCAAGACCTACTTGTTTCGTTGCTTCAATAACACCTTCTGCAATAACATCACACTTCATAATGCCACCAAAAATGTTAACGAAGATACCTTTTACATTTTTGTCAGAAAGGATAATTTTGAATGCTTCTGTAACTTTTTCTGCAGTTGCACCGCCACCAACATCTAAGAAGTTAGCTGGGTCACCGTGGTAATGTTTAATGATATCCATTGTAGCCATCGCTAAACCTGCACCATTAACCATACAACCGATATTTCCATCTAAAGGAATGTAGTTTAAGTCGTATTTTGAAGCTTCAATTTCTTTTGAATCCTCTTCATCAAGATCACGAAGCTCTAAAATGTCTTTATGGCGATATAATGCATTAGAATCAAAGTTTAATTTTGCATCTAATGCCATAACTTTACCTTCACCTGTTGTAACAAGTGGGTTAATCTCAGCGATAGAGCAATCTTTTTCGATAAACGCACGGTATAAGCCCATCATAAACTTCACAGCTTGTCCTACAAGCTCTTTTGGAATATTGATGTTAAATGCGATTCGGCGCGCTTGGAAACCTTGTAAGCCTACTGCTGGATCAATATATTCTTTAAAGATTTTTTCAGGTGTTTTTTCTGCTACTTCTTCAATTTCTGTTCCGCCTTCTTCAGACGCCATTAAAACAACTTGAGAAGTTGCACGATCTAAAACTAGACCTACATAATATTCTTTTTTAATATCGCAACCTTCTTCGATAAGTAAGCGTTTTACTTCCTTACCTTCAGGACCTGTTTGATGTGTCACAAGTGTAGTTCCTAAAATGCTTTCTGCATATGTACGAACTTCATCTAAATTTTTTGCAACTTTTACTCCGCCAGCTTTGCCGCGTCCACCAGCGTGAATTTGTGCTTTCACTACACATACATCTGTTCCTAATTCTTTCGCCGCTTCTACAGCTTCTTCTACTGTAAATGCAACCTTCCCGTTCGGAACGCTAACCCCATAGCTTCTAAGGACTGCCTTACCTTGGTACTCATGGATATTCATGGTCCCATCCTCCCCTGTTTTCCTGTTTTACTCGAAAAGTTTTTTAATGTTTAAAAAACATTACATTGCCATTGTATAAGATGATTGGCACGCTGTCTACAATAAAGTGTCAGAAAACTGAAATCGCTTTATTCTTTTTCGGAAATAGTAATGTTTATATGCCAAAATAAAAAAATAAGCTGTATATTTACAGCTTATTTTTGAATCATATCTTTAATTGGCGCGAATGACTTTCGGTGTTCATCTAATACTCCATGCACTTGAATTGCCTCTAAATGTTGCTTTGTGCCATATCCCATATGTTGCTCAAATCCATATTGAGGATACTTCTCTCCCAGTTCTTTCATCATACGATCTCTCGTTACTTTTGCGATAATGGATGCGGCTGAAATCGAAACACTTTTCGCATCACCTTTAATAATTGATGTTTGCGGAATTGGTGTAGGAAGTTTCATCGCATCAATTAATAAATGTTGGGGTGTACAAGATAAATTCGCAACTGCATCTAACATCGCTTGTTTCGTTGCTTGGTAAATATTAATGTCATCAATAACTTCTGGTGATACAATTCCTACTCCAATTGCAATTGCTTGTACTTTTATTTCATCATAAAAACGCTCACGTTTCGCTTCACTCAACTTTTTCGAATCATTTAACCCTGGAATATAAAAATCCTCAGGAAGAACGACAGCTGCCGTCACAACAGGCCCAGCCAATGGCCCGCGCCCTACTTCATCAATACCCGCGATATATGTGACCCCTTTTTCACGCAAAGCATTTTCATACTTGGACATTTCAAAAAACTTCTCTTTTTCTTTCTGTTCTAACTCTTTTTGTTTATACCACTTCAAAACGAGCTTTTGAACACCTTTTCGATCATCTTTCATTAACAGTTGAAAGCGATCATCTTCTTCATTCATAATTTCTTTCAATACATTTTCCGCTTCTTTTATCGTCATAGTTTGCATTTATACAAGCTCCTTTTTAAACATATCCAAAAAGAAAAGACGCACAAACGCACGTCTTATACTTCTTCTATTTTTTCCACATCTTCTACTTGCTCTGCAAACTCTTCCGGTGTTTCAAACGTCATTTTTCCAAGTTTGCCACCACGAAGCTCACGAAGCACAAGCTCAGATGTCTTATCATAATCAATCATTCCGCCGCCCATTAAGCAGCCTCTATTTTTTCCAATTGCATCGAATAATTCCACAATATCTTCTGGAATCTCATTTAAATTATAGCGTTCTTTCAAGCGTTCTGGATAATGTTTCTCCATAAAACGTAATGCGTAAACAGCTACATCTTGTAAATTTAAAATTGAATCTTTAATTGCACCCGTTGTCGCTAAGCGAAGACCCACTAATTGATCTTCAAATTTAGGCCACAGAATACCTGGTGTATCTAACAATTCCATTTCCTTCCCAACTTTAATCCATTGTTGAGCTGTTGTCACACCTGGACGATCTCCTGTTTTAGCAATATTTTTCTTTGCCAATTTATTAATCAATGTAGATTTACCAACATTTGGTATACCTACAATTAATGCACGAATCGCTCTCGGTCTAATACCTTTTGCAACCATTTTATCAAATTTTTCTTTAACAAGCACTTTACAAGCTGCTGCAATTTCCTTCATACCTTGTCCAGCTTGCGCGTTAATCGAAATTGCCATATGGCCTTTTTCTTTAAAATATGCGATCCATTGTTTTGTTAAACGATCATCCGCCATATCCGCTTTATTTAAAACAACAAGCCTTGGCTTATGTGTAATGATTTCATCAATCATTGGGTTTCGAGATGATAATGGTAATCGAGCATCTACAAGTTCAATTACAACATCAATTAATTTTAATTTCTCCGTTACTTGGCGTCTAGCCTTCGCCATATGCCCTGGAAACCATTGAATTACCATGTTGCCACCTTCTTTTTCATTTATTTCACAATACGTGCGTCTTCTAACGGCCAATATAACATATTAGCTTTACCAATTACTTGATCCATTGAAATCGTACCGATTGAACGGCTATCTTTACTAAAACGACGATTATCACCTAAAACAAATAATTGATCTTTTGGAACGGTTTTCTTGCCTGTCATTTCTTCAAGATTAAAATCATATGTAAGCGGTCCGTCAGCAATTTGCTTTTTCTGCTTGTCTAAATACGGCTCCTCATAAGCCTTTCCGTTAACATACAGTTTATCATTACGATACTCTATTTCATCGCCTGGCAGGCCTATAATGCGCTTAATGTAATCTTTATCTTCTGTTGCTCGAAATACGATAATATCAAAGCGTTTTGGATCTCCAATGTGATAACCAATTTTATTCACAATCATTCGATCACGATCATGTAAAGTAGGTGCCATCGATACCCCGTCTACGAGAATTGGCGCAAAGAAAAACTGTCTAATAACACCAGCTAATACAACAGCAATCAAAATTGCTTTAATCCATTCCCAAAGTGAACTCTTCTCTTTTTTCATGCATTTCCCCTCCACGGTTATGTAAACTGCTCGTATTATACCAAAATTTCATATAGATTGGAAAAAGGGAGCTTGTGCATTTACAAGCTCCCATACATGTCTTATCGAATTTCTTTAATACGTGCTTTTTTACCGCGAAGGTTACGTAAGTAGTATAACTTAGCACGACGTACTTTACCACGGCGAAGTACTTCGATTTTCGCGATTCTTGGCGTGTGAACTGGGAATGTACGCTCAACACCTACACCGTAAGAAATCTTACGAACTGTGAATGTTTCACTGATTCCGCCACCACGACGTTTAATTACAACACCTTCGAAAAGCTGAATTCTTTCACGAGTTCCCTCAACAACTTTTACGTGTACACGTAAAGTGTCACCAGGACGGAATGAAGGAAGGTCAGTTTTTAATTGGCCTTTTGTAATTTCTGCGATTAATTGTTGCATATTAAATTCTCTCCTTTAAACAGATGCTCTTATAAAGTCTTAATAAATTACAGCGGAACATCGTTAATACGGCTACTGATTTCAGTAGCACAAATGTTATAATAGCATATTACTAGGCCTGTTGCAATAGCAAATATATGAAGTTATTACTGCTCTCGCTTTATTTCCTCAAGCCATTTTTTCTCTTGTTTAGATAACTCTCTCTCATCTAATAAATCAGGTCTACGCGTATACGTTCGGCGCAAAGATTCCTTATGTCGCCATTCATCAATGTTTTTATGATTCCCTGACATTAATACATCCGGTACCTTCATACCACGAAAATCAGCTGGACGTGTATAATGAGGATGCTCTAATAAACCTGTACTAAACGAATCCTCTACTTGTGAAGCATGATTTCCTAGCACCCCTGGCAAGAGACGTACCACACTATCAGTAATAACCATAGAGGCTAATTCTCCGCCCGTTAATACATAGTCACCAATAGAAATCTCATCCGTTACGAGATGCTCACGAATTCGTTCGTCATATCCTTCATAATGCCCACATACGAAGATTAAATGTTCTTCCCCTGCAAGCTCTTCCGCTTTCTTCTGCGTAAATCTTTCGCCCTGCGGACACATTAAGACAACTCTCGGCTTACGCTCTGTCTCTTTCGTCAAATCTTCTACAGCATCAAAAATAGGCTGAGGAGTAAGCACCATACCAGCTCCTCCGCCGTAAGGATAATCGTCTACGCTATTATGCTTACTTGTTGTATAATCACGAAAGTTAACAACACGAAGGTTTACCGCTTCTTTTTCTTGCGCCTTCTTTAATATAGAAGATCCAAATACACCGGTAAACATGTCTGGGAACAACGTTAAAATATCAATTTTCATTATAGCAGCCCTTCCATTACATGAATGGTTACTAATTTATTTTCAATATTAACTTGAAGTACAACGTCATCGATATAAGGAATTAAGAGATCTTGACCCTTCGGGCGTTTAATTACCCAAACATCATTTGCACCAGGAGATAGAATCTCTTTGATTGTCCCTAGCGCTTCTCCTTCTTCCGTTACAACACTGCAACCAATAATTTCATGATAGTAGTATTCACCTTCAGCAAGTTCACCTAACTGCTCTTCTGGTACTTTTATTAAAGAACCTTTAAACTTCTCTACTTCATCTACATTGTTATATCCTTCAAATGTTAATAAATCGAATGTCTTATGTTGGCGATGAGAAGTTACCTTTACCGGAAGATAGTCTGTGCCTTTCTCATTCGATATGTATAGCGTGTTTCCTACTTTATATCGCTCTTCTGGAAAATCAGTACGAGAAATAACACGGATTTCTCCTCTTACGCCATGAGTATTTACAATTTTTCCTACATTAAACCATTTTGTCATAAATAGTATGTCACCCCTGGTTTCTATATAAATTAAGCATCTCCATTTCACAGATGGAACATGCAATCTCTATTTAAATGTTAAAAAAGGGAGAGGAATAACTCCTCGCCCTTTTTACGTTTATTGAATTTCCAGTGTTACTTTTTCATCATTATGATGTCCCACTGAATACAAGAGCATTCGAATCGCTTTCGCAACTCTCCCTTGCTTTCCAATGACTTTTCCAACATCCTCAGGATGTACAGTTAATCGATACTTTATCTCTCCGTTGCAAAGTTCCTGTGTAACTTTTACATCTTCAGGATAATCGACAAGAGGCTTGACAATCGTCTCGACTAACTTCTTCATAGTCATTGCCTCAATTACTTACCTTGTTTAGATAAGTGGAATTTCTCCATGATACCTTGGTTAGAGAATAAGTTACGAACTGTATCAGATGGTTTAGCACCATTTCCTAACCATTTTAATGCTGCTTCTTCGTTGATCTTAACTTCAGCTGGTTGAGCAACTGGATTGTAAGTTCCGATTTCCTCAATGAAACGTCCGTCACGAGGAGAACGAGAATCTGCAACAACTACACGATAGAAAGGAGTTTTTTTAGCTCCCATACGTTTTAAACGAATTTTAACTGCCATTTATAAAGCACCTCCGAATTTATTTCACACAGATAATTATATTAGCAAAAAGACTATTGCTTTGTAAAGTATTTTTTCTTAACAGAGCCATCTTTTTTTCCTTACATGAATGGAAACTTCAATCCACCTAGTCCTTTTTTCTTACCTTTTTGCATTCCCGTCATCGTCTTCATCATTTTTTTCATGTCATCGAATTGCTTAATTAGACGATTGATTTCTTGTACAGTTGTACCGCTACCTTTGGCAATGCGCTTTTTGCGACTAGCATTGATTATTTCCGGTTGTTCTCGTTCTAATTTAGTCATAGAACGAATAATTGCCTCAATATGCCCAATTTGTTTTTCATCAACTTGCGCATTTTTCAGCCCTTTAATTTTATTTGCACCAGGAAGCATTCCTAACAATTCATCAAGCGGCCCAAGTTGGCGCACTTGTCCAAGTTGTTCTAGGAAATCGTCAAGCGTAAACGAAAGCGTACGCATTTTTTGCTCAAGTTCTTTTGCTTTCTCTTCATCAACTGTAGCTTGCGCTTTTTCAATCAATGTTAAGACATCGCCCATCCCTAAAATACGGGATGCCATACGCTCTGGATGGAACGCTTCAATTGCATCTAGTTTTTCACCCATACCAGCAAATTTAATCGGCGTGTTTGTTACAGCCTTAATAGATAATGCAGCACCACCGCGCGTATCACCATCTAATTTCGTTAATACAACACCTGTTAAACCTAACTGTTCATGGAAACTTTGTGCAACATTTACCGCGTCTTGCCCCGTCATCGCATCGACAACAAGGAAAATTTCATCCGGTTTCGCAACTTCTTTCACTTTCGCTAATTCATCCATTAATTCTTCATCAATATGCAGGCGACCCGCTGTATCGATTAAAACATAATCGTGATGATCTTCTTTTGCTTTTGCAATCGCTTGTTTCGCAATTTCAACAGGACTTACTTGATCTCCTAAAGAAAATACAGGCATGTCCAATTGCTTCCCTAATGTTTCAAGCTGTTTAATCGCTGCTGGACGGTAAATATCCGCTGCAACAAGCATCGGTTTACGATTATGCTTTTTACGAAGCAAATTCGCAAGCTTACCTGTCGTCGTTGTTTTACCCGCACCTTGCAGACCAACCATCATAATAACAGTCGGTGGCTTATTAGCAACAGCAATTTTGCTTTGCTCTCCGCCCATAAGTTCTGTAAGTTCTTCCTGTACAACTTTAATTACTTGTTGTCCAGGTGTCAAACTTTTCATTACATCTTGTCCGACAGCACGTTCAGACACACGCTTCACAAAATCTTTTACTACTTTAAAGTTAACATCCGCTTCTAAAAGAGCTAGACGAACTTCTCTCATCATTTCTTTCACATCGGCTTCAGAAACTTTTCCTTTGCCGCGGATTTTTTGCATTGTCTGTTGAAGTCGGTCGGCTAATCCTTCAAATGCCATATTGCCGCCCTCCTAATCTAATTTTTCGATAGCTTCAACAACTTGTTTCATTTCTTCATTCACATGCTCTTCTTCGCTGATTAGCTGTTTTAGCTTTGCAACAAGTCGCTGTCGCTCTTGAAACTTTTGAAGTAATACTAATTTTTCTTCATATTCTTCAAGCATCGCTTCAGTCCGTTTAATGTTATCATACACGGCTTGGCGACTTACATCAAATTCTTCCGCAATTTCACCAAGAGATAAATCATCTAGATAATAAAGCGACATATAACTTCTTTGTTTTTGCGTTAACAACGATTGATAAAAATCAAATAAATAGTTCATTCTCGTTGTTTTTTCGAGCATGTTGGATCATCCTTTGTTAAGTGATTTCCCTTTACATGAATTAGTTTACATGTAGTCCAAAAGAGTGTCAAGTTTTTTTCTTAACATCATATATTTTTTATAGAAAAAGAAGCGGAAATACCGCTTCTTTCGCTTATACTTCTTCTGTTTCTACTAAGTTCGCAAATAAACCATACACATATTGTTCTGGATCAAACTGCTGCAAGTCATCCATTTGCTCTCCTAATCCAACAAACTTCACCGGTACATCCATTTCGTTACGAATCGCTAATACAATACCACCTTTAGCAGTTCCATCTAACTTCGTTAAAACAATACCAGTTACATTCGTTGCTTCACGGAATGTTTTCGCTTGGCTTAAACCGTTTTGTCCCGTTGTTGCATCAATAACAAGCAATACTTCATGAGGAGCACCTGGTACTTCACGCTCAATTACACGCTTCACCTTCTCTAACTCTTTCATTAAGTTCACTTTATTTTGCAAGCGTCCTGCTGTGTCACATAGTAATACATCTACCTTACGTGCTTTCGCTGCTTGTACAGCGTCATACATAACCGCCGCTGGATCAGATCCAGATCCTTGTTTAATCACTTCTACACCAACGCGATCGCCCCATACTTCTAATTGTTCAATCGCTCCAGCACGGAATGTATCTCCTGCCGCCAATAGGACTGACTTACCTTCTGATTTAAACTTATGCGCCAGTTTACCAATTGTCGTCGTTTTTCCTACACCATTAACACCAACAAATAAAACGACCGTTAATTGGTCCTCTTGCATATTAATTTCGTTACTAAAATCGCTGTCACCTTTGTAAATTCCTACTAGTTTTTCTGAAATAACAGCTTGTACTTCTTTTGGATCTTGAATGTTACGACGTTGTACTTCTTCTTTCAATTGGTCAATTAATTCCATTACCGTCGCAACGCCAACGTCTGCACCGATTAAAATTTCTTCTAACTCTTCGAAGAAATCTTCGTCCACTTTACGGTAACGATACACTAAATCATTCACTTTATCCGCAAATGAATTTCTCGTTTTTTCTAATCCTTGTTTAAATTTCTCTGTAACTGTATCCGTTTGTTTTGAAATTTTTTCTTTTAGTTTTTTAAAAAAACTCATACTTTCCCATCCTTCCTATTCACTTGCAATAAGTTCTTCTCCGGCGTCTAAACGAACCGAAACAAGTTTAGATACCCCTGATTCTTGCATTGTTACACCGTACAACACATCAGACTCTTCCATTGTACCTTTTCTATGTGTAATTACAATAAACTGCGTCTCATCACTGAATTTCTTTAAATACTGTGCAAAACGAGCTACATTCGCCTCATCAAGGGCTGCCTCTACCTCATCTAGTACACAGAACGGTACTGGGCGTACTTTTAAAATACCAAATAAAAGCGCAATTGCTGTTAAAGCACGCTCTCCACCTGAAAGTAAACCTAAGTTCTGCAGTTTCTTCCCTGGCGGTTGTGCTACAATATCAATACCCGTATTTAGTAAATCCTCTGGATTAGTCATTACTAAATCTGCTCTACCGCCTCCAAATAATTCAGAGAATACCGATTGAAACTCCATTCTAATGCCTTCAAACGTAGTAGAAAAGCGTTTTTTCATTTCTTCATCCATTTCGGTAATAAGCTGGTGCAATGTCGCTTTCGCTTCTTCTAGGTCGTCTCTCTGCTCTAGTAAGAATGTATGACGCTCCGCTACACGTTCATATTCATCAATTGCCCCTAGGTTCACTGTACCTAACTCTTCTATGGATAATTTGATTAATTTTACTTTCTTACGCGCATCTTCTGCAGGCATTGTCATTGTATATTTTAGTTTTGCCGCTTCAAATGAAATCGTATATGTTTCACGTAAATGTTGTAATCTATTTTCCAACTCTACATCAAGTCGATTTATTCTCACTTCTTGATCTTTCAACATTTCAAGAATATATTTATGTTTACCTGTCGTTTCTTTCAAATGGTGCTCTAAATGTTCTACTCTCTCTTGCAACGATACACGTTGTTCACGACGAGAGCGAATTAATTCTGAAGTTTGATTACGATCATATGCTTTCTTCTCAATCATATTCGTAATTTGCTCTTCACCACTTGAATTAGATGTCATTTCTTGTTTTAAGAACGCTAAATCCTCTTTCGTTTTTACAAGTGTCGCATCCGTTTCTTCTTTTTCCTTCGTCAATCGTTCAACTTTTTCTTTTTGATTAGATAAGCGTTGTTGCTTTTCAGCTGCCAGCACTTTTAACTCAGTCATTTCTTTTTGAACTTTTTCTTTCGAAGAATGTTGCTCACTTTTTTGTTTTGTTAAAGCTACAATTTTACTATCTAACTTAGTGATTTCAGCTTGAAGATTCGTTAAAACCCCTTCTAACTCCTCTTTACGCCCTTGCATTTTTACTCGATCTTGTAAAAAACCTTCAATCTCTAAATCATAAATAGACAACCGATCATTAATACGATGTTCTTCTAATTCTAAACGATTAATCTCTTCTCTTAATTTCTGCTCATCTACACGATCTGCTTCTACAGTTTGCCTTAGTTCGCGTATTTTCACTTCTTTTTCTTGAATCTCTTGTTTTACTGCTTTAACAAAGTTTTCTAACTTCGTTGTTTTTTCTTCCATATCAGTTAACTTGCGAGTCCACTCTTCCAGTTCACGTTGGCGTCCTAATAAAGAAGATTTCGCTTGCTTTACCGCCCCACCAGTCATAGAACCTCCAGGATTCACTACGTCACCTTCGATTGTTACAATACGATAACGGTATTGCAGTTGTTTCGCCAACTCATTTGCTCCACGTAAATCTTTCGCAACAATAACAGTACCTAATAAATTTGAAACTACATTTTCATATTTATTGTTGTACTGCACAAGTTCTGCCGCCACACCTACAAACGATGGGTGTTGATTTGCAATGCGTAATTGCTCAAATGATAACGATCTGCTTTTAATAACAGCTTGCGGTAAAAACGTTGCACGTCCCTGTTTATTTTGCTTTAAAAATGCAATCGCATTACGAGCATGTTCCTCTGTTTGTACAACAATATGCTGCATCGCTGCACCTAGAGCGATTTCCATTGCAACTTCGTATTCTTTCGGTACCGTTAACAGTTCCGCAACAGCACCCTCGATACCTTGCAACCTATTTTCTCTAGCTTTCAATACTTCACGTACACCTTGATAGAATCCAGAATAATCTTCTTGCATCTCTTCAAGCATTTCTTTTCGAGAACGTGCCTGTTGCACAAATTGATATGCTTGATACAGTTTTGTTTCATTTTCACTATACTGCGTCTTACATTTCCCAAGCGCCGCCTCTGTCTTCTGTATGTTTGAGAGAATGCCAGCTACTTTTTCTTTCGCTTGTTCGTAACTTTCTACAAGTTTCGTCTTTTTCGCTGTAATTTCCATACGCATTTCTACATATTTCGCATTCTCTTCATCTAGACGCTCGTTTTTAGACGTTTGCTGTTTCGATTGTTCTTCAATCATAGATAATTCATTACGATGACTAGCTTGTTGATTTAAAAGCTCAATATAGTCACCTTTTAAATTCTCAATCTGTTCCTCTAAATTGTCAGCAAAAGTAGCAAGCAGTTGCTCATTATCATGCAATTTTTGCTCCAACTCTTTTACTTCATTCACAAATTGCATTAAAGCTTCTGTACTTGACTCAATCTCACCATCGTAACTTTTAGCTTTCTCTGTTAATTCAACAATTAACTGCTCAAGTTGCGCACAATGCGTCGTAGCATTTTGCTTTCTCTCTTTTAACAACTCTCGCTGCCCTTCTAGTTTTTCTAGCTCTTTACTAGAAAGAAGAAGTACTTCTTGTAACGAATCTACAGACTCATCTACCGCCTGTAATTGTCCTCGTAATTCCTCAAGCTCTTCTTCACTTTTTTGTAAATTCGTTGACATTTTAGCTTCTTCGTTTTTATTATGCCCAAACTGATTTCGAAGCGCTTCCCATTTCTCATGCAGTTCTTCAATTTCATGGACAATAAGCGCAGCTTCTACTTTCTCTAATTCTTCTTTATTCTCAAGATAATCTTTCGCAATAGAAGCTTGTCTTTCTAAAGGTTCTACTTGACTACTTAATTCATGAATTATATCTTGTACACGATTTAAGTTTTCTTGTGTTTCTGCTAATTTTCCTTCAGCTTTCTTTTTGCGAAGTTTGTATTTTAATACGCCTGCCGCTTCTTCAAATACACCTCGACGCTCTTCTGACTTACTACTTAAAATCTCTTCCACTTTCCCCTGGCTAATAATTGAAAAAGCTTCTCTTCCCATACCAGAGTCCATAAATAAATCGATAATATCTTTCAATCTACATGATTGTTTATTAATATAAAAATCACTATCACCTGAACGAGATACACGACGTGTTACACACACCTCATTGTATTCAATTGGTAAACGTTGATTTTCATTATTTAAAGTTATTGTTACTTCAGCAACATTAACCGCTCTCCTCGTATCACTGCCTGCAAAAATAATATCCTCCATCTTTGCACCACGTAATGATTTTGCAGATTGTTCACCAAGTACCCAGCGAATTGCATCAGTAATATTACTTTTCCCGCTTCCATTAGGTCCTACTACAGAAGTTACACCTGGGACAAAATCAACAGATACATGCTCAGCAAAAGACTTAAACCCTGCTATTTCTAATCTTTTTAAAAACACGAAAGGCCTTCCTCCTATTCTCCGTCGTTATAAATGTTCTCTATATAAAAACAAGTATTATACGGATTTACCTTCTTTTTCTTTATAAACAAAAAGAAAGTTTCATTCTATGCATAAGGAATCCCCCTCATTCAAAGGGGGATTCCTTATAGTTGTTCTTTTAATTTTTTCAATGCTTCTGCAGCAGCTTGTTGCTCTGCTTCTTTTTTCGACTTACCACTACCAAGACCTAAAGCTACGTTATTTAACGTAACACGTGACACAAATTCTCGATTGTGAGCTGGTCCTTTTTCTTGCAAAATTTGATACTCAACATTGCCACTGCCATCACGCTGAATCAATTCTTGCAACTGACTCTTATAATCCATCACATGAGAAAAAGCACCCTCATTAATTTTCGGATATACAATTTCTTTTAAGAATTCCCAAACTGTTTCTAGCCCTTGATCAAGATAAAGGGCACCAATAAACGCTTCAAAGACATCCGCTAATAAAGCTGGTCGTTCACGTCCACCTGTCATTTCTTCACCTTTTCCTAATAAAACAAGGCTGCCAAATGACAATTCGTTCGCAAAACGAACAAGAGATGGCTCACATACAATAGCTGCACGTAGTTTTGTTAACTCTCCTTCGCTCATTGTCGGATATTTTTGAAACAGATACTGTGATACAGTCAGTTCCAATACTGCATCTCCAAGAAATTCAAGACGCTCATTATCTTCATGCGGTTTTTTTCGATGCTCATTCACATACGATGAATGCGTAAATGCTTGAATCAATAATTTTTCATCTGTAAACGTAATACCTATCTTTTCTTGAAACACTTTAAATGCTTCACGATATTTTGTTTCGTATTTTTTTTCTCTATATTTTCGGTACGGCATAGGTCCCTCCAGATATAAGCCAGAAAGCCCCGCTAAAAAACGGGACTTCACTTAAGCATTATAGATGACTCTCTATGTAAGTCACAGCATCACCAACAGTAGCAATCTTTTCAGCATCTTCATCAGAAATTTCCATTTCGAATTCATCTTCTAATTGCATTACAAGTTCTACTACATCTAGGGAGTCTGCTCCTAAATCTTCCTTGAAGCTTGCAGCTGGTACTACCTCAGTCTCTTCTACTCCTAAACGATCAACGATGATTTTTGTTACGCGCTCTAAAACATCTGCCATTCCATTCACCTCCCCTCAAATATTATATTAAATATTGACCAAAAAAACTAGGTGAAATCGATTCTTTTATTACATTACCATACCGCCATCAACATTTAACGTTTGACCTGTAACATATTTGCTTTGATCAGAAGCAAAAAACGTTACAGCATTCGCGATATCTTGCGCTTCACCAAATTGAGCAGCTGGAATAACTTTTAACATTTCAGCTTTAATATTCTCATCTAGTACATCCGTCATATCAGTCGCAATAAAGCCCGGCGCAATTGCATTCACTGTAATATTTCGACTTGCTAACTCTTTTGCAGATGTTTTTGTTAATCCAATAACACCCGCTTTAGCAGCAACATAATTAGCTTGTCCTGGGTTTCCTATGACACCAACAACAGAAGCGATATTTATAATTCTACCGTGACGTTGACGCATCATATAACGAGATACTGCTTTTGTACATAAGAATACACCTTTTAAGTTTGTATTAATAACTGTATCCCATTCTTCTTCTTTCATACGCATTAATAAATTATCTTTCGTTACACCAGCATTATTTACAAGAATATCAACTTGTCCAAATGTATCTACTGTTTGTTTCACCATATTTGTAACATCATCAGCATTTGCAACATCTGCTCTTACCGCAATTGCATCAGAACCTAATTTTTTAATTTCATCTACTACTTCATTTGCTTTTTGTTCATTGCCAGCATAATTTACTACTACATTTGCCCCTTGTTTCGCTAAATCGATCGCAATCGCGCGACCAATTCCACGTGAAGCGCCAGTTACTAATGCTACCTTCCCTTTTAACATCAGTTTTCTCCTCTCAAATTTGAAATGGTATCTTTTAATGTCTCTTCATCGTATATCGCATATGCTTTTACTGATGAATCAATTGACTTCATAAGTCCAGCAAGTACTTTTCCAGGTCCAATTTCAATAAATGTATCTACTCCCTGCTTCACCATATATTCAATAGACGGGTACCATAATACAGGCGAATAAAGCTGTTCGATTAACTTTTCTTGAATGTCTGCACCACGTGTAATAACTTCCGCCGTAACATTTGCAATAACAGGAATATTCGTGTCATGAATTGTAATTTCATTTAAAACACTTTGGAACTTCTCAGCTGCCGGCTTCATAAGTGAAGAATGGAATGGCCCACTTACTTTTAGTGGAATCGCTCTCTTTGCACCATTTTCTTTCGCTCTTTGAGAGGCAACCTCTACGCCTTGCTTCGTTCCAGAAATTACAATTTGCTTCGTACTATTCATATTAGCGATTTGCACTGCATATCCTTCACTTGTTACTTCTTCTGTAACTTGTTTCAGCATATGTGGGTCAGCACCTAATATAGCTGCCATTGCGCCTTCCCCTCCCGGAACAGCTTCTTCCATATATTCCCCGCGTTTCCTTACAGCATATACAGCATCTTCAAAAGTTAATGCACCAGCTGCTACAAGAGCGCTATATTCACCTAAACTATGACCAGCGACAAAGTCAGGTGTAATGTCATACTCTTTCAAAGCTGTCAAAATAGCAAAACTCGTTGTTAATAATGCAGGCTGCGCATTTGTTGTTAATGTAAGCTTTTCCTGCGGTCCTTCAAAAATCACTTCTGAAAGTGAATCTTGCAACACCTCATCTGCTTTTGCAAACACTTTTGCAACCTCTTTATTATTCTCTGCTAATTGTTTACCCATTCCAACTGCCTGTGAACCTTGGCCCGGAAAAAGAAATGCTATTTTTCCCATTTCAAATCCTCCTCTTATTGGAGTGACTCTTTCTCCATTACGCTTGAAATCGTAGGAATTACTTCTTTCGCTACCATTTCTCTCGTTTGACGAATCGCACTAAATACCGACTGGTCATTAGAAGAACCGTGAGCCTTAATGACAGGTGCTTTCAATCCAAATAATGCAGCTCCGCCATACTCCGAATAATCCATTTTATCTTTTAATACCATAAGTTTTGGCTTTAATACCGCCGCTGCTAATTTGCTCGTAAATGAACTCATTAATTGTTCTTTCAACATAGAGAATAGCGCAAGTGCTGTTCCCTCTAATGATTTCAACGCTACATTCCCTGTAAAACCATCACATACAACAACATCTGCTACACCTTGCAATAAATCTCTTGATTCAACGTTCCCAACGAAATTAATTGGCGCATCTTTAAGCATTGCAAATACTTGCTTTGAAAGCTCGTTTCCTTTTCCATCCTCTGTTCCAACGTTTAATAGTCCAACGCGAGGATTTTCAATTCCTCTTACCTTCTCAGCATAAACAGATCCCATTACTGCATATTGATATAAATGAATTGGTTTTGCATCAACATTTGCTCCAACATCTAACATAACAAAACCTTTTCCATCTACAGTCGGCATTGTAGGCGATAAAGCTGGTCGCTCAATTCCTTCCATACGACCGACAACAAATAATCCAGCTGCCATTAAAGCTCCTGTACTACCTGCGGATATACAAGCGTCTGCTTCTCCATCCTTTACTTGTTGTGCCGCAAGCACCATTGAAGCTTGTTTTTTTCGACGAACCGCTCTTACTGGTTCCTCCGTTGATTCTATTTTTTCGTCTGTATGAAGAATAGTAATTCGTTCATCACTCGTTAAGTATTGACGAATTTCCTCTTCTTTCCCTACTAACGTAATATGCAAATCAGAATATTCCTTAATAGCTTTCATTGCCCCTAATACTACAGCCTTTGGAGCGTGATCTCCGCCCATTGCATCTATTGCGATTTTCATAAGTTGTTACCTTCCTCACTATAATTACTAGATCGATACATTTCAAAAGTGCCTGTAAAAACAAGTTCTTCTCCAACGAAGCTACGCACTTTGACAACCGTCCGTCCCTTATCATTCTCTACATCTTCAACGCGCGCTTTTGCAACAACACGCTCTCCTAATTTTACAGGGCGAATGTATCGAATGGTAGACTTTGCAGTTAAAGCTAATTCTTCATCAATAACCGCAACAGCTAGTGAGTTTGCTTGTGCAAACAGATGATGCCCACGGGCAATTTGATTTCTTTTAAATACATGTTCTACCTTTACTTCAAAGATAGAGATTGCATGTCTATCTAATTCAATATCAATAATTTCTCCAACAACCTCTTCTAACGGTAAAGATTTCACATCTTCTTCATGTTGCTTTGTAGCTACATGTTTAATTCTCTCTCTTAATTCAGGAATAGACAATTCCATACGATCAAGTCGTACTGTTTGTATACTCACTTGAAATTTTTCCGCTAAATCTTCATCCGTAATAAAAGGATTTGATTCGATTGTTTGTTGTAATAACTCTTGTCTTTCTTTTTTACTTCTTCTTTTTTTCATACCGCACCATCCATTTTTATGACTAGGTACTAACAGTAGTATATAATCATTAAAAGTAGAATGCAACAAAAACTTTTGTTGACTCCCTTTAATCGAGCTTCTCTCCTTGGAACACACCTGTCCCATCAAGATACGTACGCAAGGCAGCGTACTGATCATTGTGCCAAAACGCTTCTGAATCTACTAGTATCGCCGCATCTTGCCTTGCTGTTTCTAACGCTCGATAATCATGTACCATGTCAGCAACCTTAAATTCTGGTAAGCCACTTTGCTTACTCCCAAAGAAATCTCCAGGACCTCGTAATTCTAAATCTTTTTCTGACAATACAAATCCATCATTTGTTTCAGTCATTATGCGCATTCTTTCTTTCCCTGTTTCTGATTTAGGGTCTGCTATTAATAAACA
This sequence comes from Bacillus sp. FSL R9-9497, assembly GCF_038005805.1. Taxonomy (NCBI): domain Bacteria; kingdom Bacillati; phylum Bacillota; class Bacilli; order Caryophanales; family Bacillaceae; genus Bacillus; species Bacillus sp. FSL R9-9497. The sequence continues at coordinate 3,794,898 of NZ_JBBOTY010000001.1, forward strand.
ATATGATTGTTCACTACCACGGCCGACACGCCCTCTAAGCTGATGAAGCTGCGATAAACCGAAACGTTCTGCATCATAAATAACCATTACAGTCGCATTCGGTACGTTCACACCTACTTCAACAACTGTTGTCGATACAAGAATTTGCACTTTATTTTCACTAAACTGTCCCATTATCTCTTCTTTTTCCTGAGACGATAATCTCCCATGCATCAATCCAACATGGCATTTCCCTTGGTAATGATGCGTCAGCATACTATGTAAGTCGATAGCATTTTGCACATCAAGTTTCTCAGATTCTTCAATTAGAGGACAAATAACGTATGCCTGTCTTCCTTTTTTTATCTCCTTTTCAACAAAACCGAGAACGCGATCTAACATATCATGTTTTGCCCAATATGTTTCAATCACCTTTCTACCTGCTGGCATCTCATCGATTATCGAAACATCCATCTCTCCAAATGCAGTAATTGCAAGCGTACGCGGAATTGGTGTCGCTGTCATAAATAATACATCTGGACTTTCACCTTTCTCCCGTAAAACTCGGCGCTGCGCTACACCAAATCGATGCTGTTCATCTGTAATAACGAGACCCAACCTATGAAATATAACTTCATCTTGAATTAAGGCATGCGTTCCAACAAGAATATCTATTTCTCCTTGTTCTAACTTCGCTAAAATTTCTCGACGTCTCGCACCTTTAACAGAACTTGTTAACAGTTCCACCTTCATACCAAAATGCGAAAACGTTTCAGCAAGCGACTGATAATGTTGCTCAGCTAAAATTTCTGTAGGAACCATTAAAGCACCTTGATAATGAGCTAATTTCGATGCATAAAGGCCAATCGCAGCAACAACTGTTTTCCCAGAACCAACGTCACCTTGCAATAGTCGGTTCATCCGATAAGGAGATGTCATATCTTTCAAAATTTCATCTACAACTCGGCGCTGCGCACCCGTTAATGGAAACGGCAGTGCATCGATAAATTCTTGTAATTCTACTGAGGGAATCTCTTTCTTCGTCCCTTTTGAATTTTCCCTCTCCATTTTCCGGAGCGTTTGCATTTTCAGCTGAAATAAGAAAAATTCTTCATATACAAAACGGCGACGCGCTTGCTTCAAATCTTCCTGTCCTACCGGAAAATGCAATGCCCTAAGCGCTTCATATCTTGGTAATAATTTATATCGCCCTAACAAACCATCCGGTAACACTTCGACTATAGAATCTCCATATTCCTTTAACGCTTGAGCAATAAAACGACGCATCTGTTTTACTGTAAGTTTCCCCTTTACTGAATAAACAGGTTCCACTTCTTGTTGACGTACAACCGGCCCAAAATGAAGTTCTGATACAGCAATTGTTTGACGATGTTGATCCCATTTACCAGTAATCGTTACCGTTTCATCTAACTTTAATTTTTGCTTATAGTAAGGCCTATTAAAACATACCGCCGTAATTAAATAACGACCGACGAGAACACGAACTGTTAAACGCGATTTCTTCTTACCATAATATTGCAGCAAAGGAGCACTATGAATCTTCCCTTCAACCGTTACACGTTCATCATGCTTTACTTCAGCAAGATCTTTCATCGCATAATCTTCATAACGGTATGGAAAATGTTCTAATAGATGAGAAACTGTGTAAATACCCATCTCATGTAGTAACTCAGATGTTTCTCCTCCGATCCCCTTTACATCCGTAACAGGAACTTGTACAACATCATTCAAGATTCTCACACCCCGTCACATTATTTTCTTTATTGCATTTTATTTGAGTACCAATTAGCATCTGTAATCGCTCTCTTTCACCTTATATATTCTATCATAGGCATTCTAAGAGAAACTACTCAAATCCCTTATATAAAACAAGTAAAAAAGAGCCTCACTATTAGCAGCAAGGCTCTTTTCTCTCTTCAATATGCTAGCCTTTTGAATAAAAACTAGTAATAAACTTCATATTACTACTTCTTATCCATTAGCAAGTAAGTAATCCATTTATTTTCAAAACGAATCTTATCTTATTCTACAGAGAAGATGAAAGAATACACTGGTTGGTTTCCAGCATGCACTTCTACTTCTGCATCTTCAAATTTCTCTTCTACAAATTCAACTAACTCCGCTACTTCTTCGTCAGTTGCATCCTCACCTTGTAGAATCGTTACGATTTCAGAATCTTCATCAATAAGCGCTTCTAGTAATTGCTTCGCAGCTCCTACTTTTTCAGCATTTGTAGATACAATTTTCCCATCTGCAATACACATGAAGTCATCTTTTTGAATTGCTACACCATCAATTTCCGTATCACGTACAGCATACGTAATTTGACCTGTTTTCACATGAGATAAAGCTTCTTGCATGTTTTCTTCATTCTCTTCTAACGTTCCAACTGGGTTAAATGCTAACATTGCTGCCATACCTTGAGGAACTGTTTTCGAACGAACAACAATAACTTCTTGATCTACAACTGATGCCGCTTGTTCTGCTGCCATTACAATATTTCCGTTATTCGGTAAAATAATGATTTTTTCAGCATTTGCTTCTTCAATTGCCTTCACGATATCCTCCGTACTTGGATTCATCGTTTGACCACCTTCGATAACTTTCGTTGCGCCGATGCTCTCAAATAAAGTTTTAATACCAGACCCCATAGCTACAGTTACGATACCATATGGTTGTTTTTCTTTCGATTGAGCTGGTTGTTCAGGAACCATAGTAGGTTCATCTAATAAAGCAGTATGCTGTTCACGCATATTTTCTACTTTAATCTTAATTAAACTACCGTATTTTTGCCCGTAGTTCATAGCGTCTCCAGGATGTTCTGCATGGATATGAACTTTTACAATTTCATCATCAGACACAACTAGTAGCGAATCACCATATACACTAATATCTTCACGGAATTTTTGTTCAGAGAAATTATGCTCTTTCACCTTTTCAGCCTCTAATTTCACCATGAACTCCGTACAATATCCATACTTAATATCTTCTGTACTCAATTGGCTTTGTACACTACGGTGATGTTCTGCGCGTACCATTTCATTCATAGATGGTTGCGTCGGTGCATCAGAAGAAATCGTTTCTCCTTTTAAGTCAGCTAAAAATCCTTCGTATACCACTACAAGACCTTTACCACCGCTATCTACAACGCCAACTTGTTTTAATACAGGTAATAAATCTGGCGTACGATTTAACGATGCGTTTGCTTCTTTCACAACGTCTTCCATAAACAAAACAAAGTCGCGCTGTTTTTTCGCAACTGTTACTGCATATTTACCCGTTTCTCTTGCAACCGTTAAAATCGTTCCTTCAATCGGTTTCATAACCGCTTTATAAGCCGCCTCTACTCCAGCTTCTAGTGCTGCAGCAAAATCAACTGTTGTTAATTCTTCTTTTTGTTCAATGGATTTAGAGAAACCACGGAACAACTGAGATAAAATAACTCCAGAGTTACCACGAGCTCCCATTAATAATCCTTTGGCTAAACTTACGCCGACTTTACCAGCATGCTGTGAAGGGTTTGCTTTCACTTCACGCGCACCTGAAGTCATAGATAAGTTCATGTTTGTACCGGTATCGCCATCTGGAACTGGAAATACGTTTAATGCATCAACAAGCTGAACATTGTTTGTTAAATTATTCGCTCCTTGCATGATCATTTGTGATAAACGTTTTCCATCAATTTTTTGAATTGACACAGATTTTCCTCCTTAATGCACATTACAAGTTTATTACTTTAACTCCTTGTACGTAGATGTTTACAGAATCTACTGCTAGTCCTACAGTTTGATCTAATGTATATTTCACTTTCGTCTGCACATTATGTGCCACTTCTGAAATTTTCGTACCATAGCTCACAATAATATACATATCAATATGTACTTCATCTTCATCTTTACGAACAATAACACCTCTAGTGAAGTTTTCTTTTCGTAAAATGTCTGTTAATCCATCTTTTAACTGATTTTTTGATGCCATACCTACGATACCGTAGCAATCTACCGCGGCACCTCCAGCAATTGTTGCAATTACATCTGTACTAATATCAATTTGACCGTACTTCGTTTTAATTTCAATTGACATCTCGTTTCCCCCTTCATAAATGGTGAAAGTGAGCTAGACTACTTTAGTTACTATCATATAATCTTTTTAAAGAAAATTCCATCGTTCTTTCTTTTCACTCTCATATTTTATGTTTTAAATTACACTTTTTTATGATGAGCAAAATAGTCCATTGTTATTATACAACATGTACCACTATAATATGTCAAGCAATTTTTATGGATTTCAACTTTTCTTCATTGACATATAGTGTCAAGTAAATTTTCTTGATTTCTTTTTTCTACGGTGTTGCATTCTCTTTTTAGTTGTGTTAAATTATAGTAGTGTTTTTAGCATCGCATAAAAGACTAACATTGAAAAATTACGTATGGTAAGGTATCAAGGGAGGGAAATATAAATGGCTCGTGTTTGTGCTATTACTGGAAGAAAAGCTCGTTCTGGTAACTCTCGTTCTCACGCAATGAACGCTACAAAACGTAAGTGGGGCGCTAACCTTCAAAAAGTTCGCGTACGCATCGACGGAAAAGTTCAACGTGTTTACGTTTCTGCTAGAGCATTAAAATCTGGCAAAATCGAACGTGTTTAATAATAAAAAAAAGAGCCGATAGGCTCTTTTTTTACTATAACAATGGAAAAAGCACCGGTGATAGGTGCTTTTTTTAATCTTTTTTGAAGGTATTTAACATTGCACGAACTATTCCACCAAGAAATTTAGGTAACTTAATTGTATAAAATCTCATGGTTTCCCTCCTAATCCCCATTACTCCACTTGGTCACTATATGATGTAAGGAGCAAAATTGTTTCTTCAATCAGTGCTTCTTATCAACATTAATATGCCAGAAGTAAATGAAAAAGTACCTTTTTCCTCAACGAGTTCGTTACTAATACAAAGTGTTGATCCCCACTCTATTGTTTTATTAGTAAGAGGGTACTTAAAACCAAACAATGTAATCCCTTCCACTATTTCAGTAACTGGTACAAAAGATACATAAGGAAAATTTTTATTTTCTTCAATTATATGTGTACCCATTTTTTTAACTGTTATTTCATTTTTATTGTCCACAATACACATTTCTATCTCTACTTCTAACCCTTTTAAAAGCATCTGTATATTTGCCAAACCGTGATCAAGCCTTCCACCAGTAGCACCAAAAATACGAATTAGTGCCGGCTTCTGTTCTAATGCCCAGTTGATTGCAATTTCTAAATCCGTTTGATCTTTTTCCCGCGGAACAATATGTAATTCGTTCGTTTGCTGTCCCATCCATACTAATTCTTCTTCAGTAACTGAATCGTAATCTCCAAACGCAACAGCCGGGATAATCCCTTTCTTTAATAGACGGTATACTCCCCTATCAACCGCTGCCCACACTACTTCCTCATTCTCGTATCGAGCAAAATCTGCGCAATATTCCGAAGGTCCTCCTGCCAAAATATGAATAATCATTTTTTCTTCTCCTTCCATTGTAAAAAGGCAATCTGCCATTCGGTAGATTGCCTTTTTACATATTTTTATCCTATCCTATAAATACCTTACTAGGATAAAAGTTCATCACTACCCACGAATTACGCGAATTGCTTCACCGCGGTCTTTTTGATTGTATACTGCTGACCCAGCTACAAGTACATTTGCTCCTGCTTCCACACAAAGTCTTGCTGTTTCAGCATTTACACCACCATCAACTTCAATTTCTACTTCTAGATTGCGCTCTTTCACCATGTCTGCAACTTGTTTAATTTTCGGTAATACAGAATGGATAAACTTCTGTCCACCAAATCCAGGGTTTACTGTCATAAGTAATACCATATCTATATCTTCTAATACATGCTCAATCACTGAAACTGGCGTATGTGGATTTAATACAACGCCCGCTTTAATACCATGAGATTTAATTAACTGAATTGTACGATGTAGATGCGGACACGCCTCTACGTGAACAGTAATAATATCCGCTCCCGCTTGTGCGAAAGTCGGGATATAGTTATCAGGATTTTCAATCATTAAATGTACATCTAATGGTAATGATGTAATCGGACGGATTGCTTCTACAATTAACGGTCCAATCGTAATATTTGGTACGAAATGTCCATCCATTACGTCAACGTGAATGTAATCCGCTCCGCCCTTTTCTACATCTTTAATCTCTTCCCCTAATTTTGAAAAATCTGCTGATAAAATCGATGGTGCAATTTTAATCATAACTAATACCTCGGCTTTCTCTCTCTAATTTCTTCTACGAATTGTTTATAGTTCTTATAGCGATATTCTGTAATCTTCCCTTCTTCAACCGCAGCTTTCACCGCACATTTCGGTTCAGAAAGATGTGTACACCCTCTAAATTTACAGTATTGGCTCGCTTCTTTCAACTCTGGAAAACAATATGTAAGATCTTCTACTTCTATATCAATGAAATCTAGTGAACTAAAACCCGGTGTATCTGCTACTAGTCCACTCCCAATTGCAATTAATTCTACGTGTCTTGTCGTATGCTTCCCGCGTCCTAAATGGGAGGAAATATCATTTGTTTTCAGCTCTAATTCTGGACGTAGCACATTAAGCATTGAAGATTTCCCAACACCAGATTGACCCGCAACGACAGAAACACAATTTTCTAAGTATGGTTTTAATATATCAATACTTTCTGACGTATTAATAGAAGTAAATAAAACATCATAACCCATCTCACGATAATCATTCGCATAAGCTTCAACAGTTGCTTTCATCTTTTCATCTACTAAATCCATCTTGCTAATACAAATAATTGGCTTAATGTTATGATATTCAATCAGCACTAAAAATCGATCTAACAGTCCAGGATTAAAATCTGGTTCTACTGCAGAGAACACAAGGATCGCTTGATCGACATTAGCAATAGGAGGTCTAACAAGTTCATTTTTTCGATCAAACACTTCAAGCACATAACCTTCAGTTGGATTATCTGCCTGAAAAACAACTTGGTCTCCTACAAGTGGTGTAATTTTATTTTTTCTAAATACACCTCGCCCACGACATTGCGTAACCCCTTCTTCATGCTGCACGTAATAAAACCCACTTAAAGCTTTTATAATTTTTCCTTCTGGCATAGAATTCTCCTTTTTTTGTATAAGGTGATGCTGAATTTAAAAATGAATGGATTTAAATTTTCCAAATAACGATTTCAAAACCTACCATATATACTTTCGCTAATATACATTGAATTTCCCATTAAATGCAAAAAAATATTTACAGCTGCATCACTTTACTAGCTTTTTGAATCATATATTTTTGCCTGCTATACCGTCCACTTTGTAGACAGCATAACAGGCAATAATAATAAGTAGACTTTCACTATTATTGAGTTGGATATGGTACTTCTTTATCAATAATCGTTACTCCATCCCGTACAATTTTATAGTGTCCCTTTGAACCTTCTTGAATTACAAATTCTAAAGAAATAGTCGCTGATTCAGTAATTGTTCTCGTTTCAACCGGTCTATCCATTTTTTGCTGCATGTCTTCTTTATAAATTTCTATTGTTTGCGGCTTTTTTTCACCTGTTACAGCAGGCTCATATGGGATAGAGATATTGTCCACTTTTACCGTTTTAGTCACTTTAGGCTTTTGACCATCAGAGATAATAATAGTTACTTTATCTCCCTCTTTTAATGGTGTACCTGGTTTTGGAAATTGCGAAATTACAAGTCCTTTTTCGACTGTATCTGAATACTCTCGTTTTATATCTGACGTTAGTTTTCTCTCATTCAAATAACCAGTTACACTATTTTCAGTCCACCCCGAAAAGTCACCTGGTCTAATTTGATAAGGCCCTTTACTTACCCAGATTTTCAGTTCTTGCTCCGCTTCTATAACCATCTGATCAGGCGTCGGAATTTGTTCTACAATTTCACCTTTCGGCTTATCATTTTCAATATAATTTACCGTAACTTGTTTATATTTTTCTTCTAACTCAGCTTTTACACTCTCAAAGTTTTGACCTGTGAAATTTGCCATCTTACTTTTCTTTTTTCCACCTGATTGATAGATAGTAATTTTAGCGTTTTCTTTTACGACTCTTCCTGCTACAGGGTCCGTTTTTATTACATCCCCAACTTCAACATCATCTGTATATACAATATTAGGCTCCGTCACCTCAAAGCCCTTTTCTACTAATGTATTTACAGCTGTCGTGTATTTCATACCAGCCACATCAGGAACTTTCACATCTTTCGGAATAAATAATCCTGGAATAACCGTAAGTGCTAATGTTATTCCTATTGCTAAAAATAAAAATGTTGAAATTAAAACTTTAAGCCACTTGTTACTCCGTTTTTTCTTCTTATCTAACTCAGCTGCTTCTGCTCTTATCGGTTCTTCCACCTTACTCCCTTTTAAAACAATCGTTTCATCACTTACATTTTCAAATAATTGTTCTTGTTGAATAATCGGAATCGCTTTCGTCGCTTCCATATCTTCCGGTATGTAAAATGGTTGCTCATTTATCCTCTCTGGATATAGCGCAGTTTCAATATCTCGCTTCATCGCATTGGCAGATTGATATCGGTGAAACGGATCTTTTGCAGTTGCCTTTAATATAATATTTTCAACACTTTGCGGAATATTTTCATTCCATCTTTTTGGTGATGGGATTTCACTTTGTAAATGTTTTAAAGCTATGGCAACAGCAGATTCGCCAGAAAACGGTTGTCTTCCTGTTAACAATTCAAACATAACTATCCCAAGAGAATAGATATCTGATTGTTTATTTGCTATCCCGCCACGTGCCTGTTCTGGTGATAAATAATGGACTGAACCGAGCACTGAATTTGTATGTGTAATTGTTGTTGCACTTGTAGCTGTCGCAATTCCAAAATCTGTTACTTTTATTATTCCATCAGCTCGAATTAAAATATTGTGCGGCTTTATATCACGATGCACAATTTCAAAATGATGGGCATGTGCCATAGCGGATGTTAACTGCTCCATAATATCAAGAGCTTCTCCTATAGGTAACATCCCTCGCTCAATTATGTATTGCTTCAATGTTTGCCCTGGTACATATTCCATAACAAGATAGTATATACCATCTTCTTCTCCGACATCATACATATTCACAATATTTGGATGCGACAACGTTGTAACAGACTGCGCTTCTCGATGGAAACGTTTAATAAACTCTTCGTTATTTGAGTAGTCGAGTCTTAATATTTTTACCGCTACATCTCGGCCAAGTATATCATCATGAGCTAAATATACATTGGCCATTCCGCCACCACCAATCATTTTCAGCAGCTTATAACGGTCATTTAAGCGTTTTCCAATCAGCACGTTGCACTTCACCTACTTTCGTTTGTCGAACCCGCATAATCAATAAGAACAAGTGTGATATTATCTTCTCCACCGCGATCATTTGCCAATTGAATGAGACACTGCCCTTTACCTTCAAGCTGTTCATTTAACTGTAAAATTTGTCGCATATCATCAATAGAAACTTTGTTTGATAACCCATCAGAGCAAAGAAGTAATTGATCATCTTCCTCAATCACCAACGTTTTAACATCTAACCCAACTTTTTCTTCTGTTCCTAATGCTCTTAATAACACATTCTTTTTCGGATGATACTCTGCGTCTTCCTTTGAAATTTCACCATGTTTCACAAGCTCATTTACAAGCGAATGATCTTCCGTTACTAGCGTCATTTCTCCTTCTGATACCATATAGCAACGACTATCTCCTATATGCCCTATTGTCACAAAGCTTGGTGTACAAACAGCTATTATAAGCGTTGTTCCCATACCATTACATTCTGCATTTTGCTGAGCGTATTCATATATACGCTCATTAATAATCCCAACACTAGTATGTAACCATTGTTCTACTTTTTTCGGCTCATTCATATTATGTGTTTGCTTCCAATAATCATGGAATAATTGAATGGCCATCGAGCTAGCTACATCACCAGCTCGATGACCTCCCATTCCATCTGCTACTACCGCTAATACATTTCCATCTAAATTGTGAAAAACTCCTGCACTATCTTCATTATGTTGACGAACTTTTCCTTTATCCGATAGAAATACGGCTTTCATCTCGTCACCTCGTCTCTTCTTTGCGCTCCTTCGCACGCAACTGACCGCAGGCTGCATCAATATCATGACCTTGTTCACGGCGAATCGTTACATTTACTCCACGATCTTTTAACGTTTTCTCGAACAAGAAAATTTGTTCACGTGGCGTACGTACATAATCACGTTCAGGTACGTAGTTTACCGGAATCAAGTTCACATGACATTTTACACCTTTTAAGAGCGCAGCAAGCTCTTCAGCATGCTCTACTTGGTCATTTTCTCCTCCAAATAATCCATATTCAAAAGTAATACGACGCCCTGTTCTATTTACATAGTATTTAATAGCTTCCATTAAATCTGGTAATTTATAAGCACGGTTAATCGGCATTAATTTTGAACGTAATTCTGAGTTTGGAGCATGCAATGAAATCGCAAAATTAATTTGTAGATCTTCTTCAGCAAACTTATAAATTTTCGGGATAATTCCACTCGTCGAAACAGTCATATGTCTCGCACCAATATGAAGTCCTTTTTCATGGTTAATGATGCGTAAAAATCCCATTAAATTATCATAGTTATCAAATGGTTCTCCAATCCCCATAACAACAAGAGAACTTACACGTTCTTCTGTTTCATCAAGCGCGCGCTGAACTTCTACTACTTGCGCTACGATTTCTCCAGCTTCTAGGTTTCGCTTTAATCCACCAAGTGTCGAAGCACAGAACGTACACCCAATACGACAACCAACTTGCGTTGTTACACAAATGGAATTTCCATATTCGTGTCGCATTAATACCGTTTCAATAGAATATCCGTCATATAATTGGAATAAGAATTTAATTGTTCCATCCGAAGACGTTTGTTTTACTAACGTGTTTAAAGTAGTAATATCAAAGGAATTCGACAATTTATCACGCAATCCTTTAGAAAGGTTTGACATATCCTCATAATTTTTTACACGTTTTTTATATAACCAATCAAAAATTTGTCCAGCACGGAACTTCGGTTCTCCTTGTTCCTTTAACCAATCTTGCATTTCATGAAGTTGTAAAGAGTAAATTGATGGTTTCTTCGTTTCTAAATTTTTCTTTTGTTTTCTTACAGTCGTTTCCATGATGCTACACCTTCTTCCTTAAACAAGCAATATAAAAGCCATCCGTCGCAAAATAATGCGGTAAAATTTGTACTTGACCTTCATCAATATACGGAGTTAATTTTTCTGGCATACGCTCTTTAAGCGTAGTATCCCATTCAAATTCAGGATGTTCTTGTAAAAATTTCTCTATTACTTGTTCATTTTCTATTTTCTCAATTGTGCACGTACTATAAACAAGACGACCGCCTTGTTTTAATAATGGTGCTATTTTTTCTAGTATTGCAATTTGAATCGTCGATAATCTTTCACTATCGCCTTTATCTTTTCCTAACTTAATATCAGGTTTACGTCTAATTACACCAAATCCAGAACACGGTGCATCTACCAATATTTTATCAAACGTTTCATTCGCAAAGTGTTCTTGCACTTTTCTAGCATCTAGCGCTTTAGTTTCGACATTTTCTAGACCAAGTCGCTCTGCTTGCTGTTTAATTAAACGTACTTTGTGTGCATGTAAATCAAGGGACATGACCTTACCAGTTCCCTTTAATCGTTCCGCGATATGCGTTGTTTTTCCGCCTGGAGCAGCACAACTATCAAGAACTGCATCTCCCGTATTCGGTTCTAAAGCGCGTGCTACAAGCATAGAACTTTCATCTTGAATAGAAAGAAATCCTTTTTTAAACGCTTCTGTATGCGCTACATTTCCTCTTTCAATCTGAATTGCATCATCTGATAAGTCACCACGTTTTGCTTCTATACCTTCACTTGCCAACAACTCAATCGCTTCTTCTACCGTTACCTTATCAACATTCACACGCGCTGTTGGTACAGGTGGTAACATGTTTACTTCGCACATTTTTTCTGCAGTTTCTAAACCGTATTCTGAAGTCCACTCTTGGACAAGCCAAACTGGATGACTTGTTGTAATTGCAAGACGTTCTACTGGATCCTTGATTTCATCTACAGAAGGTACACCTTCTCTCTGAATCGAACGTAATACACCGTTCACCATACCAGCAATTCCTTTATGCCCGCGACGCTTTGCAATCTCAACCGCTTCATGAATAGCCGCTCTTTCTGGCACTCGGTCTAAATAAATCATTTGATATAAAGATAAGCGAAGCAATACTCTTACCCACGCCTCAACCTTCTTTTTTAGAAAAGGCTGTAAATAATAATCTAATGTGTCACGACGTTGAATCGTTCCATATACAATTTCAGTTAATAAACCAATATCTTTTCTATCAATTGCACTTTTTTCAATTAGATTATTTAAAAGTAAGTTGCTATATGCACCACTTTTTTCCACTTGAATTAAACCATCAAGAGCTAATTCACGAACATTTTGTCTCATGCATTTTCTCCTAACTTCGTTCCAATTTCAGGTTTTGTTCCACGTAAAAATTGTGAACAACTCATACGCTTTTTACCAGAAGGTTGCAATTCAGTAATTTTAACACCTGTTTCATTACTCGTTGCTACAACAAAACCATCTTCTTCGATTGCAACAATTGTACCTGCTTCAGCCGGTTCAGTTATAGGCACTTTTTCTCCCCACCATACTTTAACAACTTGTCCTGCTAAAGTTGTATAAGCAACTGGCCATGGATTCAATCCGCGAATGTGATTGTATACTTCTTCACCTGTTTTTGTCCAATCAATTTTCTCTTGCTCACGTTTTATATTGTACGCAAACGTTACTTCTTCTTCGTTTTGTTTAATCGGTTCTAACTTACCTTGGATTAATAAAGGTACTGTTTTAGATAGAAGGTGTGCTCCTGCTTCACTTAATTTATCAAATAATGAGCCTGTCGTTTCACGCTCTTCAATTTCAACTTCCACTTGCGTTAAGATATCACCAGCATCCAATTTTTCTACCATATACATAATTGTAATACCTGTTTTTTCTTTACCTTCCATAATTGCATAATGAATTGGTGCACCACCACGAAGTTGAGGAAGTAAAGAAGCGTGAACATTAATACATCCATACTTCGGTGCTTCTAAAATTTCATTTGGTACAATCTGCCCAAATGCAGCTGTTACAATTAAATCTGGCTCTAATGCCAATACTTTTTCATATTCATCTTTTTCACGAATTTTTAACGGCTGTAACACAGGGATACCATGTTTTTCCGCTTCAACTTTAACAGGTGTAGGTGTTAATACTTTTTTTCTACCTACTGGACGATCAGGTTGCGTCACAACACCTACTACCTCATAGCCATCTTCAATAAGACGACGAAGCACCGGCACTGAAAAGTCCGGTGTTCCCATAAACACTACTTTTATCATTTAAAAACCGCTCCTTTTAACACCTATTCTAGTTCGTTTTCTTCATAATATCTTGTCACTTTCGATGTAAATAAAACACCGTGTAAATGATCGATTTCATGTTGAATTGCACGCGCTAAAAATCCTTCCGCTTCTAATAAGAATACTTTCCCACGGCGATTTTGTGCTCTTACTTTAATATAATCGGCACGTTCTACTTCACCATAAAGTCCCGGGAAGCTTAAACAGCCTTCGGGACCTACTTGTTCACCACGTTTTTCTAATATTGATGGATTGATTAACTCGATTTTCCCAGTATCATCATCGACATCAACAACCGCTACTTGCAAGCTTACACCTACTTGAGGCGCAGCTAAACCGACTCCGTCCGCAATTAACATTGTTTCATGCATATCTTTCAACAATTTCACTAACTTTTTATCAAAGTTAATTACTCTTTCGCATGGTGTTTCTAACACTTCATTTGGATGCTTTATTATTTCTAAAACTGCCATATTTCCCTCCGCTACATTAACATTGTTGGATTAAAATCAATTGAGATTTGTAGCTCTTTTTGCATTTCTGCTTGATAATGTTCATTTACCATTTTGAGCACGTTCTTTAAGTTTGGTTCCCGTTTGTATTTTATCATGCATTGATAACGATATCTATCTTTTATCCTTGGAATCGCTGAAGCAACTGGTCCTAGCACCATTGTTTGCTGTGAGCAATGCGTTCGTAAATACGAGGCAATTTTTTCCGTCACTTGTACCGCTTTTAATAATTCAGGATGAGATACAGTTACGAGTACAACATAGTAATATGGGGGATATTGTCTTGTTCGTCTCATTTGCATTTCTTGGTCAAAAAACACATCATATTGTTGGTTCTTCGCTAACTCTATACTGTAATGTTCTGGCGTATACGTTTGAATCACAACTTCCCCTGGCAATTCATGTCTACCTGCTCGTCCACTTACTTGCGTCAATAGCTGATATGTCTTTTCACTCGCCCGAAAATCAGGTAAGTGAAGCATCGTATCTGCAGTTAAAACCCCAACGAGCGTTACTTTCGGAAAATCTAATCCTTTAGCAATCATTTGTGTTCCGAGTAATATATCTGCTTTTTCTTCCCCGAACGCCTTTAATAATTTTTCATGCATTCCTTTTCGACTTGTCGTATCTACATCCATTCGAATGACTCGTGCCTCTGGAAATAGTTTTGTAATTTCTTCTTCTACCTTTTGTGTACCTGTACCAAAGAAACGAATGTATGTACTTTGACAAGCTGGACACTCAGTTGGCATATTCTCTTCGTAACTACAATAATGACATTTTAAACGATGATTCATTTTATGATATGTCAATGAAATATCACAATGCGGACATTGAACAACATACCCACAATCACGGCACATAACAAATGTAGAATGACCTCTTCTATTTAAAAAGAGTACCATTTGTTCTTTCTTTTCTAATCGATCTGCTATTTTTTCATGCAGCGCCTTAGAAAACATTGATCGATTCCCGTCACGAAGTTCTTCTCGCATGTCAACAATCTCTACCGTTGGTAAAGCTTGTTCATTCATACGTTTTTCCATTGTTAATAGTTCATAAACACCTTTTTTCGCCCTTGCAAACGATTCAAGTGTTGGTGTCGCACTACCAAGAACGATAGGACATTTATGATATTGTCCTCTCCAGACAGCTACATCTCTTGCATGATACCTCGGATTATCTTCTTGTTTGTAACTTGATTCATGCTCTTCATCAATAATAATAATCCCTAAATTCTCAAAAGGCGCAAAAACAGCTGAACGCGCACCAACTACAACTTTCACTTCTTTTCTTAAAATCTTACGCCACTCGTCATACTTTTCTCCAACAGACAACGCACTATGAAGAACTGCAACTTGTGAGCCAAACCTACCTTTAAAACGATCCACCATTTGGGGCGTTAGTGCAATTTCAGGAACAAGAACGATAGCTTCTTTTCCTTTCTTGAGCACTGCTGCTATAGATTGTAAATATACTTCTGTCTTTCCACTTCCTGTAACACCATATAGTAAAAATGGATTATAAGTTTCATTTGTAATTGATGATAAAATCGGTGTAATAACTTGTTTTTGTTCCTCCGTAAGTGGAAATGGTTTTGTTTGTTCAAAATCATCATCGTCATACGGATTTCGGTATACTTCCACATACTTTTCTGAAATGAATCCCTTTTTAACAAGTGCTTTTATTGGAGCATCTGTTATTTGTAACTCTTCTGTAATTACTTTCAACGGTGCACTTTTATAATTTTCCACAAAATAATAAAGTACATCTTGTTGTTTTTTACTTTTCAGTTCAAATGCCGCTAATTCCAATTTATCTTCTGGCAACTCCGGCTGAACCACTCTTTGCTTCTTCTTTTGTACTTTATCTTTCACTTGATAAACGACTTCAACCGTACCATTTTTAATTTCTTGTTGAATAGCTCGGTATAAATGTGGCTGTTGCTCGATTACTTCAAAATCAATTGCTTCTTTATCCTGAAATAAATATAGTATTTCAGGTGCTATTTCTTCCTGTTTACAAAGTTGTAGACGTTTTTTATACGTTGCTTTTATCGCAGTTGGAAGCATCACTTGAAAAGCTGAAATCATGTAGCATAACGTTTCACTTGTAAGCCAATATCCAAGCTTTAATAATTCATCATTTAAAACCGGTGTTACATCTAATATTTCATGGATTGTCTTTAACTTCTTACTTTCTACATCCACCGAATCTTTAATCCCAATAATAAAACCTTGCAATTTTCTTGGGCCAAACGGAACTACTACACGCATTCCTGTCTGTACAATATCTTCCCATTTTTTAGGGATAATGTAATCAAATGGTCGATCTGTCTGACGGGCAGGTACATCAACAATGACACTTGCAAATTTCATAAACGATCATCTTCTAACATCATTTCAATTTGCTTCAATATTTCACGAGCTACCTCTTTTTTCATTAAAAGTGGCAACTCAATAACTTTTCCATCTTTTCTATACATTGTTACAATATTCGTATCCGTGCCAAATCCAGCTCCTTGCGCTTTTACATCATTCGCGACAATCATATCTGCATTTTTCTCACGTAGTTTTTTCGTTGCATATTCCTCTACATTTGTCGTTTCAGCAGCAAAACCGATAAGTAACTGTTTATCCTTTTTCTGACCTAACGTTTTTAAAATATCCACCGTTCTTTCAAGTTCAATGACAGCATCACCATTTTGCTTTTTCATTTTATTCTCATGAACATATTTCGGACGATAATCTGCAACTGCTGCTGTTTTAATGACAACGTCTACGTTTTGATAATGTTGAAGAACCACTTCTAACATATCTTGTGCAGATTCCACTTGCACTGTCGTTACATGTAACGGTGGATTTAATGCTGTCGGTCCTGAAACGAGTATAACATCAGCGCCTAAATTCGCTGCCACTTCCGCAATCGCATACCCCATTTTTCCAGAAGAAAAATTTGTCATAAAACGAACTGGATCAACCTTTTCACGTGTTGGGCCAGCAGTTATTAATATTCTTTTGCCCTGCAATGGTTTGTGTTCTGAGAAAGCTTCCTCTAACCGTGCGATAATTGCTTCAGGTTCTTCTAGTCGTCCCTTCGCTACATATCCACATGCTAAAAAGCCTTCCCCAGGCTCAATAAATGTATATCCTAGCGTTTTCAATGTCATCATATTTTTTTGAACTATTTTATTTTCATACATATGCACATTCATAGCAGGCGCAATCCATACCGGAGCTGTAGTAGCTAACAAAGTAGTTGTAATCATATCATCTGCAATACCACCAGCTAACTTTCCAATACAATTGGCAGTAGCAGGTGCGACAAGTACAACATCCGCCCAATCTGCTACATCAATATGAGCAATAACAGCTGAGTCTTTCTCATCAAATGTATCCGTATATACATCATGGCGAGAAAGCGCTTGGAATGTAAGAGGCGTAACAAACTTCATTGCCGACTCACTCATCATTACTTTTACAATCGCGCCAGATTGTGTCAATTTACTCGTTAACGCAGCTGCTTTAAAAACCGCAATGCCTCCTGTTACACATAGAAGTATCTTTTTCCCTTTTAGCATATGACTCGTCCTCTTTCTTTTTCAAACTTATAATACTGAAATAGAATTCTCAGCTCGTCAGTACCAATATTTCATTCCTTTCGTAAAAAAATAACAACCTACTTGTAAATAGGTTGTTACCGTTACATAGAAAATTATAAAGTCTATGTTTTATTTTGTCGAAGGCAAAGGCTTATTCAGCTACTTTATCTTCACTTGGTACGTAGCTTAATGCTTCTGCATCGATTTCTTCTAATGCTTTACCTACACATTTATGAGAAACAGGTTTTTCTACAACACAGTTATTAGCAAGTTGCATTTCACGCGCGCGTTTTGCAGCTACTGTTACTAATGTGTACTTAGAATCGATTTTTTGTAGTAATGAGTCAATTGATGGATTTAACATAATTATAGACCCTCCGTCATTTCTTTATAATATTTTGCTACCCTTTCGCGGCGGCAATGTTCGCCAACCACAATTGCTTTAATTCTATCACAAGCTAATTCAACTTGATCGTTTTCTACTACATAGTCGTAAGCGTCCATCATCTCGATTTCTTCTTTCGCTACAGTTAAACGATTTTCAATAACATCTTCAGTCTCTGTACCACGTCCGACAATACGGCTTTTTAGTTCAGATAAACTTGGAGGTGCTAAGAAAATAAATACACCTTCTGGGAAAGCTTTCTTAACTTGAATTGCTCCTTGCACTTCAATTTCTAAGAATACATCTTTTCCTTCTTGTAATGTTTTTTCAACATAGTCAATCGGTGTTCCGTAATAATTACCTACGAACTCAGCCCACTCAAGTAATTTTTCATTACGAATCATTTCCTCGAATTCTTCTCTTTCTTTAAAGAAATAATCCACACCATCTACTTCACCTTCACGCGGCTTACGTGTCGTTACTGAAATAGAGTACTGAAAACGTGTATCCTCATGGCTAAACAGCTCTTTACGAACCGTCCCTTTTCCAACCCCAGAAGGCCCTGAAAGAACGATGAGCAATCCTCTTCTACTTCTCATAAATATGTAAAACCTACCCTTCCTCACTTAAATCTTCTTTATTATTCAAACGATGTGCAATCGTCTCTGGTTGAATTGGACTTAATACAACATGCCCATCATCCATAACAATAACCGCCCTTGTTTTTCTCCCATACGTAGCATCAAGCAAAGCATTATGTTCGCGTGCTTCTTGTACTGTTCGTTTAATAGGAGCTGACTCCGGACTTACAATAGCAATAATTCGATGAGCAGATACAATATTTCCGTATCCAATATTTAAAAACCGCATGGCCATAGTTTGCGCCTCCTAGTAAGTCTATCCGATTTCTCCACCACGTATAACTTTATATATTTTTTGAAAGCTACTCAATATTTTGTACTTGTTCACGAATTTTTTCAAGGTTATTTTTCATTTCTACAACATATTTTGAAATTGTTAAGTCATTTGCCTTAGAACCAATCGTATTAATTTCTCTATGCATCTCTTGCACGATGAAATCCATTTTCCTTCCAACAGGCTCTTCAATCTGCAATGTTTCACGAAATTGCTCTAAATGACTTTGCAAACGAACTAACTCTTCATGAATATCACAACGCTCTGCAAAGATTGCGACTTCTGTTAGCAATCTTTGTTCATCTAGATCTTGATTATGTAATTCTTTTAAGCGATTTTCTAATCGTTCACGATATTTTTGTGTAACAATTGGTGCATGTGGAATAATTGCATTTACACAATTGCTAATCTCTTGTAAACGATACGCTATATCTTTATGTAATCGTTCTCCTTCGCCATCTCTCATCGTTTTCAACATATGAGCAGCTTGACGAACAGCCTCATATAAACTGTTCTCAAAATGTTCATTTACATTTTCTATTTCTTCAATTGCTGTTACTTCTGGCATTGCCATTAATTGCTGAAGTGTAATAGAATCTTGTAATTGAAATTTCCCTTTTATATCTTCCATCATCGATTGGTACTGCTCAAGAAGTGACCAATTCACACTTAATTTTCTTTCAACAAGTCCTTCACCCGCTATACTAATAGACACTTCAATGCGTCCACGTCGAACTTGCTGTGCAATTATTTTACGAATTTTGTCCTCAAATACCATCATTTGCTTAGGAAGTCGAATACTCATCTCTAAAAAACGGTGGTTCACCGATTTCATTTCTACTGTAATTTGAAAAGTATCACTTTCTACTTTCGATCTTCCAAACCCTGTCATACTAGAAATCATTTTTATCACATCCAAGCCATAAAATAACTCAATGAAAAAGGTAATAGAGACAAGGCTCTACTACCTTCTGTAAATTATATCACATTTTCATAACATTGACTATTTCAAGTTTAATCCCTTCTTATATAATATCGGCTTTTTCTTCTTAGCCTTTTTCCCTGTTAATAAAGAACCTACTAGTAAGAAAGTCGGAATTGATGACAAACCTCCAATTAATAACCAATCTCTTGCTTGTATCGGCATTGTGCTAAAGATTGGTTGTAACGGTGGATAATATATAACCACTAGCATGAGTAGTAACGAAATAATAACCGCCCCTACTAAATACACGTTCCCAAATGGATTACGGTGAAAGACAGAATGCTCACTACGACAATCAAATACATGAATAAGCTGAGCAAGTACCAACGTCGCGAACGCTACAGTTTGTGCATATTTCAGTTCATTTGGATGTTGGTTATACGCAATAATAAACGCCACTAACGTCACTGCCCCAATTAAAAACCCTCGACTTATTATTTTCCACGCAAGCCCTCTAGCGAATACCCCTTCTTTCGGGTGACGCGGTGTTCTCTTCATCACATCTCCTTCAGCCTTATCCAAACCTAATGCCATCGCTGGTAAACCATCAGTAACTAAGTTCACCCATAAAATTTGAATAGGAACCATCGGCAGTGGTAATGCAAGTAACATCGCAAATAACATAACTAAAATTTCTCCAACATTTGACGCCAATAAGTAGCGAATGAACTTACGTATGTTCTCATATATATTTCTTCCTTCTTTAATTGCTGATTTAATTGTAGCAAAATTATCGTCTAGTAAAACAAGTGAAGAGGCTTCTTTCGCAACATCTGTCCCTGTAATTCCCATCGCTATCCCAATATCCGCTGTTTTTATCGCTGGAGCATCGTTCACTCCATCACCTGTCATCGCTACTATATGTCCTTGATTTTGCAGTGCCTTAACAATTTTCAATTTATGCTCAGGTGATACACGAGCGAATACATACGTATCTTCTACAACATTTTCTAATTCCTCCACATCCATATTCGCGAGTTCTACTCCTTCAACAACGCGTCCATCTGGTGGTAAAACTCCTAATTGTTCAGCAATCGCCATTGCTGTCACTTTATGATCACCTGTAATCATTACTGTTCGAATACCAGCTTCTTTACACTCTTTTACCGCCTGCGCCACTTCTGGCCTTGGCGGGTCAATCATACCTTGTATTCCAACCAACATAAAATCTTTTTCAACGTCTCTTTCATGTTCAATAGAATCCGTGACTTTTAAAGGTTTAAACGCAACTGCAATTGTTCGAAGCGCTTGACTACCTAAGCTATGAATAGCCGCCTGTACTTCTTTTCTATATAGCTCACTTAACGGCTGCTGCTTATCCCCCCATAAGATTGTTTGACTCAGTTGCAAAAGAACATCCGGTGCTCCTTTCGTAACAATAAACTTTTTCCCCTCTCGATCTCGTACAATAACACTCATCATTTTTCGAGTTGAATCAAAGGGGAATTCACGAATAATTTCAAATTTCCCTTTTAATGCCTCACGTGTTATCCCGGCTTTCATTGCTGCAGCTACAAGCGCTCCCTCTGTCGGATCTCCATCTAATACGTACGCCTTTTTCTTTTGAATAATATTTGCATTGTTACATAGTGAACCAAATGTAAGTAGCTGATAAAGTGATTTTGTCTTAGCTGGATTCACTTCTTTTTCACCTTTCATAAAAGAGCCATTAGGTTCATATCCTTGCCCTGTCACTTTCCACAATTCTCCGCCTGACCACATATGTGTTACCATCATTTTGTTTTGCGTCATTGTTCCCGTTTTATCAGAGCATATAACAGAAGCGCAGCCTAACGTTTCTACGGCCGGTAACTTCCTTACAATTGCTCTCTTTTTTATCATACGCTGTACACCAAGTGATAAAGCTACTGTAACAATTGCTGGCAATCCTTCTGGAATAGCCGCAACAGCTAGCGATACGCCAGCTAAAAACATATGATATACTTCATTCCCTTGATACACACCAGCCAATACAACGAGCGCTGTCAAAATAAGAGCTACAATAATTAATATTTTTCCGAGCTGTTCTAACCTTCTTTGCAGTGGCGTTTCCATTTGCTCTGCATTTTGCAACATATTTGCAATTTGCCCCATCGCTGTATTCATACCAGTTGCTACAACAACTCCTGTACCAGATCCTCGCGTAATCATTGTCCCCATAAAAGCCATATTTTTTTGATCCCCAATTGCAACATCTTGCCCTTGCAATGCTTCTACCTTCTTTTGTACAGGTACGGACTCCCCTGTCAAAGCAGACTCTTCAATATATAAACTTGATGCCTCAACAAGACGCACATCAGCCCCAATACGATCACCACTGGAAAACTTAATAATATCCCCTAAAACAAGTGCTTTAGATGGTGCTTTTACCCACTTTCCATTCCGCATTACAGTAACTTGCGGAGCGGCTAGTTCCTTTAAAGCTTCCAATGATTTTTCAGCTTTTCTTTCTTGAAAAAAGCCGAGAATACCATTGATAATAACAATGGCAACAATAGCAATAGAATCAATGTATTCACCTAAAAACGCAGAAACAATTGTTGCTCCAAACAAAACGAGTACCATGAAATCTTTAAACTGTGCTAAAAATACCATTAGTGCAGAAGGCCTTTTTGCTTCTTCTAATTCATTAGTACCAAATTTCTTTACTCGCCCTTCTGCTTCTTTCTCTGTAAGTCCAACCTTTACATTCGTATTCGTTCTTTCTTCCACTTCATGTGCTCGCATTCCATACCAGTTCATCCTGCTATCGACCTCCTGATTCCAGACATACTCTATTGAAAGCTTATTCAGCCTCGTCCAAAAAAATGCTATAATTAACATTTAGTTAGAAAGGAGTGTTCATTTATGGCATTCGATGGATTATTTACAAGAGCGATTACACATGAAATTGAAAATTCTCTTTACACAGGAAGAATTTCCAAAATATATCAACCTTCAAAATACGAGATTTTATTACATATTCGAGCGAATGGAAAGAACCAAAAACTAATTCTTTCATCTCATCCTACATATGCGCGTATGCACTTAACGAATCAAAACTACGATTCGCCAGCAATACCGCCGATGTTCTGTATGCTTCTTCGCAAACATTTAGAAGGTGGATTTATTGAAAAAATTGAACAAATCGACTTAGAACGCATTATTCAAATTACAGTTCGCAGTCGTAATGAAATCGGAGACGAATCATTAAAAACATTAGTAATTGAAATAATGGGACGACATAGTAACATTATCTTATTAGATACGAAAACAAACGTGATTTTAGATAGCTTAAAACACGTTTCATTAGCCGTAAACCGTCACCGAACTGTATATGCTGGTGCTGAGTACGTCGCGCCACCAGCCCAACATAAAATCAATCCTCTGCAAATTGAAACTGCAGATGATTTTATTAGACCGCTAGACTTTCTATCTGGAAATATGGATAAACAACTCGTCGGTGCTTTCATGGGAATATCCCCATTATTTGCAAAAGAAGTAGTAAAGAAAGCCGGTATGGTAAACGAGAAAGCATTATCAGAAGCATTTTTCTCTATACAAACACCATTACTATCTCATGCATATACACCTACAATGATTACTGCAAAGGGAAAAGAATTCTTTTATCTTTTCCCTCTTACACACTTGCAAGGAGAAGAAAAAACATTCTCATCAGTGAGCGAATTGTTAGATCGTTTCTTCTTTGGCAAAGCAGAACGTGATCGTGTAAAACAACAAGCTCATGATTTAGAACGCTTTATGCAAAACGAAAAAAATAAAAACGAGAAAAAACTCATTAAACTCGAAAAAACACTGCAAGATGCTGGAAAAGCAGATAAATATCAACTATTTGGAGAGCTACTTACAGCCAATATGTACGCTTTAAAAAAGGGCGATAAAGATATTGAGGTCGTTAATTATTACGATGAGAATGGTGGAACTGTAAAAATTACATTAGATCCTTTAAAAACACCATCTGAAAATGCACAACGCTATTTCCAAAAGTATCAAAAAGCAAAAAATTCAGTTGTTGTTGTAGAAGAACAAATCGAAAAAACAAATGAAGAAATTCTTTATTTTGATAGCTTACTTCAACAAATGGAAGCTGCTTCTTCAAAAGATATTGAAGAAATTCGTGAGGAATTAGCTGAAGAAGGTTATGTGCGCAATCGTAAAACGAAAAACGCAAAGAAAAAGCCTACTAAACCAGTATTAGATAAATATGTAGCAAGTGATGGCACAGAGATTTTCGTTGGTAAAAACAATAAACAAAATGATTATTTAACAACGAAGTTTGCCCGCCGTGATGAAATTTGGTTACATACGAAAGACATACCTGGCTCTCACGTTGTCATTCGTTCTTTAGAGCCTGCTGAAGAAACTTTACTAGAAGCTGCCAAAATTGCTGCCTATTACAGTAAAGCGAAAGAGTCTAGCTCTGTACCTGTTGATTTCACCAAAATACGCCATGTCAAAAAACCGAGTGGTGCAAAACTTGGTTTTGTTACGTACGACAATCAGCAAACCGTATATGTAACACCAGATGTTGATATTGTAATGAAATTAAAAGCGTAAATAAAAAAATGCGTTGCTTATAAGCAACGCATTTTTTTATATTCGTTCACACTAATTCATATACCCATTTACTAATTCATAACACCTTGCTTTTGTCATCTTATATTTCTCTTCTGAGGCTTCGATACGCCTCATCGTTCCGTTATTTGTATCAGTACCAATTGCTTTAACTTTACTTTCTTTTTCTTTAACCCACGCAATTTGTTTCGTTTTTAACGACTGGAACGCATCAGCTGACATCGTACTTTTTAATGTACTGTAAATTTCATTTAGTTTATTATCCCACAGTTCATAATTTCCTTCTATTTCATTTACTATATCATTGGTTGACATAGCATTCGTATGTTTTTCTTGTTTATCTATAGCAGCTAATTCGCTTAAAACATTTGCTCTATCTATCTTTGAAGAAGATTCTTTTTGCGATTGTTTCTCGTCTTTTGAGCCTGTATACGCACTGGAATCCTTTCTCTGTACTTGTTCTGTTTCTTGAATATTTCTTTCTTTCGTTACTTTTTCATACCTATTTTCATCTACATTGTATGAAATAAGAGATGTTTTCGCATTTACAGTAATTAATCCGTTACTATCTTTGAATATATATTTCTTATCGCCACTATTTTCTTCACTTACAAATGACACATTCTTATCGTCTGGCATTTGTAAAATTCTATTTGCTTCTTCTTTTGTAAGTTTTAAATCTTCAGGAAAAACGAATGACCATTTATCCATTAACCATTCCCCTTCTTTATACACCAAATGAAATTCCCATTCTTGGGCCGCATGACCTATTTCATCTTCTAAACTTAATGTATGTACCGTTAAATTTTCTTTATCTTGTGAAGAAGAAAATCTTATTTCAGATTGAAAATAATTTGGGAATGGTAACATATCAGTCTCTCTCGATCTATTAAAGTTATTAAGCAATTCAGGAAGCTGATTCTCTACAAACTTTTCTGAAACTAATCCCTTAACTCCTTTTTTAACTGTCTCTAAATCCCCAGGATTATTTCGGCTCCATCCATTTTCTTTTTCCATCTCACTAAACGCGTTTGCTATTCCATCTACATTCTTTCTTACAATCTTTTTTGCTTCTTTTTCTGTCACTTCTGGCGCTTCATCAAGCTGGTCAATCATTTTATTCACTTGAACTTTGTTTTCACTTGTTTCACACCCCGTTATAACAAGCATACTAGCGGCCAAACAAAATGACATTACTTTACTTAATTTCTTCATACATTCACATTCCTTAACCCAATTTTTTCGTTACATCTCTTTACCTACAAAAAAACGTAACAATCCCTTATTATACCAATTTTTTTAATTTATTTATACAAAAAATATAATATTTAAATTAAAAAGATTTTGTTTGCAAGTTTACATTATTGTTCATTCACATAAAAACTTACTGTAAAAATTTTATATATATTTATTTTACATCCGTCTAGTTTTTTTGACACACAGCTACCCTCTTCTCTTTTATTCTAAATAAATATATTGGCACAATTCTTGCTTTATTAATGTAAAAAGGAGGAATTAAAATGAATATAAGAATAACTAACATCCAAAAACAACTACATAATTACGGAATCGACGGGTTACTTATTACAAAGAAAGAAAACCGTCAATACGCAACAAGCTTTACAGGTAGCGCAGGCGTTGTCTTAATTTCTGCGCATAAAGCTATTTTTATTACCGATTTCCGTTACGTAGATCAAGCAAAAACGGAAATAAAAGCAGCAGAAATTATTATGGATAAAGGAAATTTAGAAGAAGAAGTTGCAAATCAAGTATCAAAATTAAACATTCAAAAACTTGGTATAGAAGACAATAATATGACTTTGCAACAATTTAAGAAACTACAAAAATATATACATACAGAAATGGTTCCAGTATGTGAGATCATTGAAAATATTCGCCTTATTAAAGACACATCTGAAATAGAAACAATGAAAATCGCAGCTACGATCGCTGATCAAGCATTTCACCATATTGTTACATTTCTAAAGCCTGGAATAAGCGAGACTGACGTTCGAGATGAATTAGAATTTTTCATGCGAAAAAAAGGGGCTACATCTTCTTCCTTCCAAATCATTGTAGCTTCAGGCGTTCGTTCTTCACTTCCCCATGGAGTTGCATCAAATAAAATAATCGAACGAGGCGATATCGTTACATTAGACTTCGGTGCACTTTACGACGGATATTGTTCCGATATAACACGTACTGTAGCAATCGGGGAACCATCGGAAGAATTCAAAAAAATATACAATGTTGTACGAGAAGCGTTAAAACGTGGGACTGAAGCGATTAAGCCTGGAGAAACTGCGAAAAGTATCGATGATATAACGAGAGATTACATTACTGAGCATGGATATGGTCAATATTTTGGACACTCTACTGGTCATGGTCTTGGGTTAGAAATACATGAACCTCTTCGCTTATCCCAAGAAAGTAAAGCTACTTTAGAAGAAGGTATGGTCGTTACCGTTGAACCTGGTATTTACATACCAAACTGGGGCGGCTGTAGAATTGAAGATGATATCGTTATCACGAAAGACGGATATGAAGTTATTACAAAATCAAATCGGGAACTAATTGTTATTCCTTGTTGAAATCATAGAAAAAAATGCCACCGAATAAGGTGGCATTTCCTTTTATTCATTAACGAATAGCTTTTCGTTTACTATTTTAGTGACTACCACTACCAACATTAAAATGCATATTAAATATAGCATTTTCGCAATAAACAACCACCCTTGAAACATTACAATTCCATCTATTATCTCATTTCCTTTCCATTCCATAACAAAAACGGAATTGTGCTGATTATAATGACAAATTCGATGCTGAAAACCATTTTCTTTTTTCGACTATATGCTTTCCATTCATTCCAGCGATACATAGGAGCAAAAATCAATACTCCTATACATAATATAACTGGTACCCATTCACTGTTAAGAAATTGTCCTGAAATAACTGATAATAGTAAACAAACTAGCACACCATAATATCCTATTTTTTCTCTCATTCGTACTTCCCCATTCCCCTTCTCCTCAAATCCCATTTTTAGGATTAATTGTATTGTATCATCCATTTTTTATTCTTATCATTACAGTACATGAAATTTCACTTTTTTCTTTTTCCTATACTCACATACTTTCACTGCTTTCATACAATAAACTACACGAATGCCTAAAGGATGTGAATGTTATGGGAGTTGAATTAACGCTATTACACGCTCTCTACATTATTTGTTTACTCACTATTATTACCTTTTTTATTCTCCGAAAAGATACGACTATCATTTGTATCGTTTTTATCTTTTTATTAGCATTAACTGCAACAAGTTCTATCCCTCTTGCCATTAGTGGGATTTTTCAAAGTTTCATTTACGCCATTACTGAGCTATTACCAACTATATTAATCATCTCCATTATCGTATCAATGAGCAATTTACTCGTTCATACTGGCATAAATGATACGATGATTTCACCATTTACAAAAATGATTCGTACACCTACACTCGCCTACTGGATTATCGGCCTTTTAATGATGACCATTTCTTTCTTCTTTTGGCCTTCTCCAGCTGTCGCCTTAATGGGAGCTATTTTATTACCGGTTGCTGTACGTGTCGGCCTTCCTCCAATTGGGGTTGCAATTGCTATGAACTTATTTGGACACGGCATTGCCTTATCTGGTGACTTCGTTATTCAAGGTGCATCGAAATTAACTGCAGACGCGGCTGGTCTCCCTGTTTCCAGCGTCGTATCTGCAAGTATTCCACTCGTTATCGTTATGGGCATTGTAACAACTTCCGTCGCTTTTTTCTTCTTACGAAGAGAATTTCATACAGGCTTATCTATACAAGAATCTATTCCATCAACTGAGTCTTCTAAAACGCTCACTTCATTATCTCCTCGCACAAAGAAATGGCTCGCTATATGTATCCCTATCGTATATATCATTGATATCCTTTGCATGATTCAATTTAAACTACAAGGAAGCGACGCAACTGCACTTATCGGCGGAACAACTGTTATTATGATTATCATCATTTCACTCATCGCCTACAAAGGAACTGGGCTGACTAAAACGACCGATTATTTTATAGAAGGGCTCCAATTTGGATTTAAAATTTTCGGCCCAGTTATTCCAATTGCTGCACTCTTTTATTTAGGAGATAGCGGCTTTGTAAAAATTATCGGAGACTATTTACCGAAAGGTTCACATGGAATCATTAACGACTTAGGGATTGCCTTATCTCAAACGGTTCCTTTAAACCAATATGTATCGGCGGGAACATTAACTATCGTTGGTGTCATAACAGGCTTAGATGGATCTGGTTTTTCCGGTATATCGCTTGCTGGTTCCATTGCAAACCTTTTCGGAACAGCTTTAGGTCATGGAACAGCTACATTAACAGCACTCGGACAAATTGCGGCTATATGGACCGGGGGCGGGACGTTAATTCCTTGGGCACTTATTCCTGCTGCTGCGATTTGTAAAGTCGATCCATTTGAACTTGCACGCCGAAACTTTTTACCGGTTGTTATCGGTTTAATTGTCACCACGATCGTTGCGATGTTTATCCTATAACGTAAGCAAGTGTTCTCTTGCTTACGTTTTTTGCTTGTAAAATTCATCATGAATTATCAGTTTTCAAGAGGGATTCGTTATTACTTAGCGAAATTATATTAGGAGAGTAATTATTTCAAAACGTTTACGAGAAACAGATTACTGCAATTAGAAAAGGGGACATACCTATGAATGAATTGATTTTCGTCTTATTAATTTGTCCATTACTTATCTTTATCGTTTCTGTTATTGGAACGCGCAAGACGAAAACGTATTACGTAATGCCGATTGTAACGTTTGCTAGTTTTTTAATAATAGGTGTTATCGCCTTTACTCCAAAATTTTTCTTTTGGGTTGGCATGTACAGCATCTTCTCATTTATTGTTTCTTATATGACTTTATTGTTTGTAAGAGGATATGAGCTTGCAGAAAGCGCTAAGTAATTAAGGAGATTGTAATATGATTTTCTTTGATATTGATGGAACTTTACTTGAAGTTTTAACAATGATATAAAAGACGACCGCGTTCCCCCGCGGTCGTCTTTTTTCGTGTTACGCTGTGATCCAAGCTTCGTTAGCTGGATTTTTACGCCACTCTTGTAATTTCTTCGTTTCAGCTTGTCCAATCATACCTTTTTCTGCTGCAACTTCAGTTAATGCACTGTAATCACTTAAAGAATATGATGCTACGTTCGCTGCTTCTAACTTTTCTTTTCCTGCTTCTAGCTCGTATGTGAAGATTGATACGATCCCTAATACTTCACAGCCAGCTTCGCGAAGTGCTTCTACACATGTAATTGCACTACCGCCAGTTGAAATTAGGTCCTCTACTACTACTACTTTTTGACCTTTTTCAGCTTTTCCTTCGATTTGGTTCCCTTTACCGTGACCTTTTGCTTTACTACGTACGTAGCACATTGGTAAATCCATACGATCGCTTACCCATGCAGCGTGCGCAATACCAGCAGTTGCTGTTCCTGCAATAACTTCTACAGTTGGGAAGTGCTCTTTAATTAACTCTTCTAATCCAGCTGCAATCGCTTGACGTACTTTTGGATAAGATAAAGTTAAACGGTTATCACAATAAATTGGTGATTTCATACCTGAAGACCATGTGAATGGATCGTTCGGTTGTAAAAATACTGCTCCAATTTCTAATAAATGCGATGCGATTTCTTTTTTCATACTGTTACACCTTCCCACTGTTGTTTTACTGTTTTATACGCTTCAAGCGGATTTTCTGCTTTTGTAATACTACGTCCAACTACGATGTAGCTTGAGCCAAGTTCCCTCGCACGTTTCGGTGTTGCTACGCGCACCTGGTCATTTACATCATCGCTTGCAAGACGAATCCCCGGTGTTACTGTTACAAATTCATTTCCGCATACTTCACGTAATTTTGGAACTTCAAGTGTTGAACAAACAACGCCATCAAGTCCACTTTCTTTCGTTAGTTTTGCATAATGAGCAACCGCTTCTTCTAACGTTTTCTCAATGCCGATCTCTTTTTTCATCATAGCTTCCGAAGTGCTTGTTAGTTGTGTAACTGCAATACAAATCGGTCTCTCTTTTCCTTCTTGCTTACCTTCCTCTAATCCCTCAATCGCAGCTTTCATCATACTGCTTCCCCCAGCAGCATGAACATTTACCATATCAACATCTAGACTAGCTAGGCTACGCATAGCGCTTTTTACTGTATTCGGAATATCATGAAGTTTTAAATCTAGAAAAATCTTATGTCCTTTTTCTTTTAAGTACGTAATAATCGCAGGGCCTTCTTTGTAAAATAACTCCATACCAACTTTGACAAATAACTTTTCCCCTTCAAAGTGGCGCAAGAATTGTTCTACATCTTGTTTCCCTGGAAAATCTAATGCAACGATTAACGACTGTGACATGTTTGCTTCCAGCTCCTTCCTTGACATTCCGAAATGTGATCAAATCCTAATTCATCTAGTAATGCTGGTAACTCTTCAATAATTGTCGGACATACGAACGGATCAATAAAGTTCGCTGTACCTACTGCAACTGCGCTTGCGCCAGCGTAGAAGAATTCAATTACATCTTCCGCTGTCTCAATACCACCCATTCCGATAATCGGAATGTTTACCGCTTGGCTTACTTCATGTACCATACGAATTGCTACTGGCTTAATCGCAGGACCTGATAATCCACCTGTACGGTTTGCTAAAATTGGTTTAGCTGTTTTTAAATCTAGACGCATACCAAGCAATGTATTAATCATCGTTAAACCATCTGCACCTGCATTTTCAATCGCTTTTGCAATTTCCACAATGTTTGCCACGTTCGGTGACAACTTCACGTATACAGGTACTTCAGAAACCTCTTTTACTCGCTTCGTTAAATCAGCAGCAATTTCAGGATTTGTACCAAAGGCGATACCACCTGTTTTTACGTTCGGACAAGAAATGTTTAATTCTAGTGCATGGACATTAGGCGCTTTAGAAATTTCCTTCGCAACCGCTACGTAATCCTCAGCTTGTGAGCCTGCAACGTTCGCAATAATTGGAAGGTCAAATTGTTCTAACCATGGTAATTCCGAATTCATTACTTTGTCTAATCCCGGGTTTTGAAGTCCGATTGCATTTAGCATGCCGCCTGGTGTTTCAGCAACACGAGGCGTTGGATTTCCATAACGTGGTTGTTCTGTCGTCGCTTTAATCATGATTGATCCTAGTACACTTAAATCGTAAAACTGTGCATATTCACGACCAAACCCAAAGCATCCAGATGCCGGTATAATTGGATTTTTTAACGATAATCCTGGTAATTCAACTTGCAATCTGTTCATAGTACAACCTCCCCGATTGGAAATACTGGTCCGTCGCTACACACCTTCTTGTAAGAATGTCCACTTGGATCTTCTTGTAAGTGGCATACACATGCGAAACAAGCTCCAATACCACAGCCCATACGTTCTTCTAATGAAATATAGGCTTTTTTCTCTTTGTAACGTCCTTCTAATGCACGAAGCATCGCTAACGGACCACATGAATAAAGAATATCAAAGTCAATTCCGTAATTATCAATTACATCTGTGACAAATCCTTTTGTACCGTGTGTACCGTCTACTGTTGCAACGTACGTATCACCAAGTTCTGCAAATTTTTCTTCATAGAAAACTACATCTTTCGTTTGAAAACCTAGGATGTGAATTACGCGTACCCCTTTTGCAACGAGGCGCTGTGATAATTCATAAAGTGGTGGTACACCAATTCCCCCGCCTACTAGTAAAGCTGTTTGACCAGCTTCTGCTTCTTCTACAGGAAAACCATGTCCTAGCGGTCCTAGTACGTCTACCATTTCACCTTGTTTTCTAGTTGCTAATGTTTTTGTCCCTTGTCCTTCTGCACGATATAGCATTGTAAATTCGTTCTTCTCTTGATTTACATTACAAATACTAATCGGGCGGCGCAGAAGGGGCGCAATGCCCTCTGCTACCTTAATGTGTACAAACTGCCCTGGTTCGTTCATTTGCTGTACTAACGTTCCTTGAAGCACTAATTCGTAAATGTTTTTTGCGATTTCTTTTTGGTTAACGACAATCATATTTTGCTTTTGCATCATGCATGTACCACCTCGTGACGCTTTGTTTGCGTAATTTCTTTCATTGAATGAGCTGAGAATGTCATAGATTCTAGTACTCGTAAGATTGCTCTCGTTGTATCAAGTGATGTTAAGCAAGCCACACCATTTTCTACTGATTCACGGCGAATGCGGAAACCATCACGCGCTGGTTGTTTGCCTTTCGTTAGCGTATTGATTACAAACTGTGCTTTTCCTTGACGGATAATATCTAGTAAGTTGTAGTCTTCAGAATCAATTTTGTTTACAACTTGCACTGGAATATTTTGCTCAGCTAACGACTGTGCTGTTCCAGCTGTTGCTAATAAGTTATAACCGATTTCGTGGAAACGTTTTGCAATTTCCATTGCCTCTTCTTTATCTTTATCCGCTACAGTAATGATTACTGATCCGTGCGTTGGGATGTTAATTCCAGAAGCAACTAATCCTTTGTATAATGCTTTTTCAAGCGTTAAGTCTTTACCCATTACTTCCCCTGTTGATTTCATTTCAGGTCCTAATGTTGTATCAACTGAGCGTAGTTTTGCGAATGAGAATACCGGAGCCTTTACATATACTTCTTTCTCTTCTGGGTGATAACCAGTTCCGTATCCTTGCTCTACTAGGTCTTGCCCTAAAATAACTTTCGTTGCAACATTCGCCATCGGTACGCCTGTAATTTTACTTAAGAATGGTACTGTACGGCTCGCACGTGGATTTACTTCGATTACATACACTTCATCTTTGAATACTACAAACTGAATGTTTAGTAATCCAACAATGTTTAAACCTTTTCCAAGTGCAATTGTATGTTCAATAATTTGTTCTTTTAGTTTTGCAGATAAGCTTTGCGGTGGATATACTCCGATTGAGTCACCAGAGTGAACTCCAGCGCGTTCAATATGTTCCATAATACCCGGAATGAATACATTCTCACCATCTGAAATTGCATCTACTTCAATTTCTTTACCAACCATGTAACGATCGATTAATACTGGGTGATCTGCGTGAACTTTAACCGCATTTTTCATGTAGTGCAGCAGTTCTTCTTGACGATATACGATTTCCATCGCGCGTCCACCTAGTACGTAAGATGGTCTTACTAATACTGGGTAACCAATTTTGTCAGCGATTGCTACTGCTTGCTCTACAGTCGTTGCTGTTTTACCAACTGGTTGCGGGATACCAAGTTGTGTTAGCGCTGCTTCAAACTTATCACGATCTTCTGCGCGGTCTAAATCTTCAAGTGATGTTCCTAAGATTTTCACACCGTGAGCTTCTAATTTAGCAGCTAAGTTAATTGCCGTTTGTCCACCGAACTGAACGATAACACCTTCTGGTTTTTCTAAATCGATAATGTGCATTACATCTTCAATCGTTAATGGTTCAAAGTATAATTTGTCAGAAATACTGAAGTCTGTTGAAACTGTTTCTGGGTTGTTATTAACAATGATTGCCTCATATCCAGCTTCTTTAATTGCCCATACTGAGTGAACTGTTGCGTAGTCAAACTCAACACCTTGACCAATGCGGATCGGACCAGATCCTAGAACTACTACACTCTTACGATCTGTTACAATCGATTCATTTTCGTCCGCATATGTGCTGTAGTAATATGGCGTTGCAGATTCAAACTCTGCCGCACAAGTATCTACCATTTTGAATACTGGCATCATATTATTTTCTTTACGCATATCGTAAATTTCGCGCTCCGTTTTGTTCCAAGCTGCTGCAATGTAGTGATCGCTGAAGCCCATTTCTTTTGCAGTTTGTAGTACTTCCATATTTCCTACGTTCGCTTTTACTTCACGTTCCATATTTACGATGTTTTCAACTTTTTGTAAGAAGAAGAAGTCCATTTCACACCATTCATTGATTTCTTCTTTCGTTACACCTTGGCGAATTGCTTCTGCTACAATAAACAGTCGTTCATCATCCGCTTTAATGATACGTTTTTTCATCGTTTCTTTATCAAGTTCTTTTAAGTGCTCTAATTCTAAGTGATAAATGCCAAGCTCTAAAGAACGAACTGCTTTTAGTAATGATTCTTCTAAGTTACGTCCGATTGACATAACTTCACCAGTTGCTTTCATTTGTGTTCCAAGCGTTCTGTTCGCTGATTCAAACTTATCAAACGGCCAACGTGGAATTTTTGAAACAACATAGTCTAACGCTGGCTCGAAACAAGCGTAAGTTTTTTGTGTTACTGGGTTTACGATTTCATCTAACGTTAAGCCGACTGCAATTTTTGCTGCTAATTTCGCAATTGGATATCCAGTTGCTTTAGATGCTAGTGCAGATGAACGACTTACACGTGGATTTACTTCAATTACATAGTATTGGAAGCTATATGGATCAAGCGCAAGCTGAACGTTACATCCGCCTTCAATTCCTAGTGCACGAATAATTCGTAATGAAGTGTTACGTAACATTTGATATTCACGGTCGCTTAGCGTTTGGCTCGGTGCTACTACAATCGAATCACCTGTGTGAACACCAACTGGATCGATGTTTTCCATGTTACATACTACAATCGCGTTATCATTTGAATCACGCATTACTTCATATTCAATTTCCTTACAGCCAGCAATACTTTTCTCTAATAAACATTGTGTTACTGGACTATGTTTTAAACCACTTGTTACGATTTCAATTAGCTCTTCTTCGTTATGGCAAATTCCGCCGCCCGTTCCTCCTAATGTGAACGCTGGTCGAACGATTACTGGATAACCAATTTCGTTTACAAATCCATATGCTTCATCAAGGTTATGAATAATTTCACTTGGTGGTGTTGGTTCATTTAAATCTTGCATTAATGTACGGAATAAATCACGATCTTCCGCTTGCTCGATTGCTGATAATTTTGTTCCTAAAATTTCAACTCCGCACTCGTCGAGTACGCCTGATTTTGCAAGTTCAACAGCCATGTTTAAACCTGTTTGACCACCTAATGTTGGTAGGATTGCATCAGGACGTTCTTTACGAATAATACGGCTTACGAATTCTAATGTTAATGGCTCGATGTATACTTTATCTGCTGTTGCAGTATCCGTCATAATTGTTGCTGGGTTAGAGTTAACAAGGATTACTTTGTAACCTTCCTCTTTAAGAGATTGACAAGCTTGTGTACCAGAGTAGTCAAACTCCGCTGCTTGCCCAATTACAATTGGTCCTGATCCGATTACTAAAATTGTGTTAATGTCTAGGCGTTTTGGCATAACTCTTCCCCTTCTTTCTTGAAGTTTTCAATCATTGTTAAGAAATCTTCGAATAAATCATTTGCATCTTCTGGTCCCGCTGAAGCTTCTGGATGGTATTGTACTGTAAATGCTGGGAACTTCTTATGACGAAGACCTTCTACCGTTCCATCGTTTAAAGCAACATGTGTAATTTCAAGATCTGTATTTTCAACTGATTCTTCTTCTACTGCGTATCCGTGGTTTTGAGATGTAATTGCTACTTTTCCAGTTGCAAGATTTTTTACTGGATGGTTTAAACCACGGTGACCAAATTTCAACTTACTTGTATTTGCACCTGATGCTAGAGCGAACAATTGATGTCCTAGGCAAATTCCGAATAAAGGAACTTTACCGATAATGTCTTTTAACATTTCAATTGCTTCTGGTACATCTTTCGGATCTCCAGGTCCATTACTTAACATAATTCCATCTGGGCTAAGGCGTAAAATTTCTTCTGCTGTTGTGTTGTAAGGAACTACAATTACATCACAGTCACGCTTATTTAATTCTCGTAAAATACCATGTTTCATACCGAAGTCTACTAGTACAACTCGGTGACCACGACCTGGGCTTGGGTATGGATCTTTCGTTGATACGCGTTTTACATGATCTGTAAATACTGTCGCTTTTAATTGACTTACAATGTACTCTACATCTGCATCCATATTACAAAGGCGTCCGCGTAATGTACCGTATTGACGAATTTTTCTCGTTAATTTTCTCGTATCAATCCCTGCTAATCCTGGGATATTTCTTTCGTTCAAGTAATCATTTAACGAAATTTCATTACGGAAGTTTGATGGATGATCACAAATTTCGTTTACGATTAAACCATTTACAGATGGGTGAATGGATTCAAAATCGTCACGGTTAATGCCGTAGTTTCCGATTAATGGGTACGTGAATGTTACGATTTGACCGCAATATGATGGATCAGATAATGTTTCTTGATATCCAGTCATTCCTGTTGTAAATACAACCTCACCTGACTTTTCGATTTCGCCTCCGAAACCTGTTCCAATTAATACTGTTCCATCTTCTAAGATAAGTTGTCTTTTCATACTAATGCACTCTCCTTTTGCCATGCGATCTTACCACCAACGATTGTCATTACCGGCCATCCTTGGCATTTCCAACCTGCGAATGGTGTATTTTTTCCTTTTGATAAGAATGTTGTTGGGTCAATCTCTTCTTCTTGTTCTAAATCAATGATTGTAATATCAGCTGTTCTACCTTCTTTCAGGCGACCTGCTTCTAAGCCGAATGTATCAGCTGGCTTTTCTGTTAAGAATTGAATTAATTGTTCTAATGTAATAATTCCTTTTTTCACAAGGTTTGTGTATAGAAGTGGGAATGCTGTTTCAAAACCAGTAATTCCAAACGGTGCTCTTTCAATTCCTTGTGCTTTCTCTTCCGCTGTATGCGGTGCATGGTCAGTTGCAATCATATCGATCGTTCCATCTAATAAACCTTCAATTAATGCTGCATGGTCTTCTTTTCCACGAAGCGGTGGGTTCATTTTAAAGTTAGGATCAGCTGATGGGATATCATCTTCACATAACACTAGGTGATGCGGTGTTACTTCTGCTGTTACTTTAATTCCAGCGCGTTTCGCATCACGGATTACACGTACCGAACCTTTCGTACTTACATGACATACGTGATAGTGGCAATCTGCTGCTTCAGCAAGCAGTATATCCCTTGCAATATGTACAGATTCACATACTGATGGGATACCGTTTAATCCGTGTTTCTCAGAAAACTTCCCTTCATGTACACAACCTTTATTAATAAGCGTATTCTCTTCACAGTGCGCAACTACTGCCATATCTAATTTTGCTGCACGTTTCATAGCCGCTAACATCATGCTCGCATCTTGTACGCCTACGCCGTCATCTGTGAAAGCAAATGCTCCAAGTTCTTTTAATGTTTCGAAATCTGTCATTTCAGAACCAGCTTGACGTACTGTAATTGCTCCGTATGGTAGTACGTTAACATGAGCTTTTTCTTCAATACGTTTTTGCAAGTCTTCCATATGTTCTCTGCAATCTGGTACCGGACGTGTATTTGGCATTGCGCAAATTGTAGTGAATCCACCTTTTGCCGCTGCTAGTGTACCTGTTTCAATTGTTTCTTTATGTTCACCACCTGGTTCACGAAGATGTACGTGTACATCTACTAATCCAGGTGCGATTAACTTTCCGTTCACATCGATTACTTCAGCATTATCTGCCGTAATATTTTCTGCTACCTTAGCGATTTTACCGTCTTGTACGAGAAGATCCGTTGCTACGATTTTTCCTTCTTCATTCATATAACGACCATTTTTAAACAAGTAATTCATGTTTCATTCCTCCTAATACATTTGGTAAGGCGCGTTTTAGTACAGCCATTCTTACGTAAACTCCATTTTCCATTTGTTTAAATATGCGTGAACGCTCACACTCAACAAGTTCACTTGCAATTTCAACATCACGGTTTACAGGAGCTGGATGCATAATAATGCTTCCTTCTTTCATACGCTTTTCTCTTTCCACTGTTAATCCGTGTTTCTCATGATACTCTTTCATAATGTCTGTTTCATAATGATCATGACGCTCATGTTGTACACGAAGTAACATCATTACATCCACTTCTGGAACAAGTTCATCTAATGGTTTGTATGTTCCAAATGTGTTGTCTTCATCTTTCCACTCTTCTGGACTTGCAAAGTAGATTGTTGCACCTAGTTTCGTTAATGCTTCTGCAT
This sequence comes from Bacillus sp. FSL R9-9497, assembly GCF_038005805.1. NCBI lineage: Bacteria > Bacillati > Bacillota > Bacilli > Caryophanales > Bacillaceae > Bacillus > Bacillus sp. FSL R9-9497. The sequence continues at coordinate 3,833,520 of NZ_JBBOTY010000001.1, forward strand.
TCGAACGCGCTACTCTGCTATGACGAACATCTCCTACTATCGCAATCTTTAATCCTTCAAATCTTCCAAACTCTTGTTTAATTGTAAGGAGATCGAGTAGGCACTGCGTTGGGTGGTTTCCACATCCATCTCCAGCATTTAAGATTGGGATATTCACCTGATCTTTTAGTTCATCGAAGTAGCGATCTTGCTCATGGCGGACGATTACCGCTTTTGTTCCGATTGATTCTAATGTTCTTATCGTATCGTATAAAGTTTCTCCTTTTTGTACGCTAGATGCATCAGCTGAAAAGTTTAAAACATCAAGTCCTAATCTCTTCTCAGCAACCTCAAAGCTAAATCTCGTTCTCGTACTATTCTCAAAGAACAAGTTCGCAACAAAAGTTTGCTCTGTCGTTTTGCTTTCTTTTCCATTCGCAAAATCTTCTGCGTCTTTTAGGATTTCTGAAATTTCTACTTCCGATAATTCACTCATCGTTAACAAATGGCTCATCGTCATCCCTCATCTTTCTAATTTTTATGTTACCACTTTCGTATATTTATAACAACCTTTGTATAAAAATACCCTAGTCATGTGAGACTAGGGTGCAAGAAAGAAGCCACCCTTTTCGGTCTCACAGGACTGAATTAAAAGGTTATTATTATGAAGCAATTTGCTTAGATTGTTTTATTTGTTTCGTTTCTGGTAGTAGTAGATTTAATAGTACACCTACAATTGCTGCTAGTGCCATTCCTTCTACTTGGAACGATTCTCCTACGTGAAGTACCGCTCCGCCAATACCAATCACTAGTATCACTGATGCAATCATTAAGTTTCGTTTGTCACTTAGGTCTGTTTTATCATCTACCATCATGCGTAATCCGCTTGATGCGATTACACCGAATAGTAGGATTGATACACCACCCATAACTGGTGTTGGGATCGAATGAATCAGTGCAGAAATCTTACCGATAAACCCGAATATGATTGCAAACACTGCTGAACCGATGAATAAGTATACACTGTATGCTCTCGTAATTGCTAGCACACCGATGTTTTCACCATACGTCGTATTCGGCGGTCCACCGATTAGTGACGCGATTAATGTCGCTACCCCATCACCGAAGATTGAACGGTGTAAACCTGGTTTTTCAATTAAATCTCTTTTAATAACATTTCCAAGTACAATTTGATGTCCGATATGCTCTGAAATTGTTACTAGTGCAACTGGTACCATCAGGAGTACAATCTTCCACGAAAACTCCGGCGTATATGTTACAAATGGTACTGTGAAATCTGGTATAACAAACCATTTTGCCTCAGCTACCGGCTTTAAGTCTACTAGCCCTTGGAAGTAAGCGAAGATATATCCGCCGACAATCCCTAGTAACACTGGTATGATACTGAAAAACCCTCTCCCGAATATCGAGCAGATAATTGTAATTGCTAACGTTACTAACGCTACTGAAAAGTGTGTAAAGCTATATTTGCCATCCGCACCGTTCATCGCCATGTTAACTGCTGTATGTGCTAAAGCTAGACCGATTACCATTACTACTGGACCAACTACGATTGGCGGAAGTAATTTCATAATCCACTCTGATCCTGACTTCTTAATTCCGAGTGAGATTAAGATGTACACAAGTCCTGCTAGCAAACCACCAAGCATTGCTGCTCCCGGTCCACCTGCCGTTTTCGCTGTTATAATCGGTGCGATAAAGGCGAATGATGATCCTAGATAGGCAGGTACTTGACCTTTCGTTATAAGAAGGAACGCTAACGTTCCTAATCCACTTGATATTAATGCTACTGATGGATTCAATCCTGTTAAAAACGGAACAAGCACTGTTGATCCAAACATCGCGAACAAATGTTGTATACTTAAAAATAACCATTTTCCCGGTTTCGGTACTTCATTAACGTCTAACACTGGCTTTTGTTCCATTGTTACATCCTCCTTCAGTTTAAATCTTTGCAATAAAAAAACTCTTTGTGCCTGTGCACAAAGAGTCCTACACTTTCGTATGCCAAATTTGACATATGAAAGCCAAGACCCTTTGGCAGCCTCACAGGACTACATTTAAAAGGGCTTTACTTATCGTATATGCTTACTCGATCTTGTTGATCTGTCTCTTGCAAATCAACTTCGATACGCTCTTCACTTGATGTTGGAATGTTCTTCCCTACATAATCAGCGCGAATTGGTAATTCGCGATGACCTCTATCAACAAGAACCGCCAATTGGATTTGAGATGGTCTACCTAAATCCATAAGAGCATCCATTGCTGCTCGAACTGTTCTTCCTGTATATAATACGTCATCCACAAGGATAACTTTCTTCTTCGTAATATCTACAGGGATATCAGAACCTTTTACAAGTGGTTCTTTATTTTTCGATTGTAGTGTTAAATCATCACGATATAACGTAATGTCTAACTCTCCAACTTCCATTTCTTTTCCTTCAATTTGACCAATTCGTTCTGCCAAACGTTGTGCAATAAAAATTCCACGAGTTTTAATTCCGACAAGAACACAATTATCGACACCTTTATTTCGTTCCACGATTTCATGACTAATTCGTGTTAAAGCGCGGCGAATCATTTGGTCATCTAAAACGACAGCTTTCTCTTGCATGCTCTACACCTCCAAGCTTTTTTCTTGCGTGAGAGTAATGGTATAAAAAAAGTCCTCTCAGCGTGTGCGAGAGGACTTTTGAAAAAAGGGTACAACATACCCTAAGTATTTCAAACCGTTACCTTCTCAACCTCACGGGGCTGTGTTAAAGGATCATTATTTAACTGTTGTCAGTATCTCAGTTTTCTTATGATTTGTCAATACTATTTTCGTAAAATATTTAATACGTCTTCAAACACTTCTGGAATCGGTGCCTCAAACTGAATATATTCACCAGTACGAGGATGATCAAAGCCTAAAATACCCGCATGAAGTGCTTGTCCATTCATATCTAACGTTTTCTTCGGACCATACTTCGGATCTCCTGCAAGTGGATAGCCAATATATTTCATATGAACACGAATTTGGTGCGTACGTCCCGTTTCTAAGCGACATTCTACAAGCGTAAAGTCTTTAAAGCGTTCTAACACTTGGAAGTGCGTAACAGCGTTCTTACCATTTTCATCAACTGTCATACTTTGACGCTCTTTCTTATCACGAGCAATCGGAGCATCAATCGTTCCCTTATCATGCGGAATCACACCGTGTACAATCGCTTTGTAACGTCTCGTTACTGTTTTTGCTACAAGCTGATTTACAAGCGATTCATGTGCCATATCATTTTTAGCAACCATTAATAGTCCAGATGTATCTTTATCAATACGATGCACGATACCTGGGCGCATTACACCGTTAATGCCTGATAAGTCTGTACAATGGTGCATAAGGCCGTTTACAAGTGTACCACTTGTATGCCCTGGTGCTGGATGTACAACCATACCACGTGGCTTATTTACAACAAGCACATCTGCATCTTCATAATAAATTTCTAAATTTAAATCCTCTGGTTGAATATCTAACTCTTCTGGTTCAGGAATTGTTACTGTAATTTCATCTTCTTCTTTTACTTTATAATTCCCTTTTACCGCTTTTCCGTTTACTGTCACAACGTCACCTTTAATCCATTGCTGCACTTGCGTACGTGACCATTCGTTATTTATCCCTGCAACGAATTTATCAATTCGCTCGTTTTTTTGCTCTGCTGCAACTGTTACTTGTACTACTTCACTCATTCAATTACTCCTTCGCTTTCTTGCCTTCTAATAATGTTTGAATAATAATTAATACAACACCAATACATAATGCTGAATCAGCTATATTGAATACTGGATAGTTGTACGAGAAAATATACACGTGAATGAAATCCACTACTTCTTGTCTAAATACACGATCAATAAAGTTACCAATTGCCCCGCCCAAAATTAGGCTTAACGAAATACCTAGAAGCTTGTCTGTTTTCGCATACTTTTTCATATAAAATACAATAAACACTACAAAAACAACTGTAATAATGTAGAAGAACCACATTTTATTTTCTAAAATACCCCAAGCAGCGCCTCTATTTCGATGTGATGTTATGTATAATACATTGTCGATAATCGGAATACTCGTACCCAATTCCATGTTCTTTACAATTAACCACTTCGATATTTGATCGATAGCAATGACGAATAACGCTATTACATAATATATCATTTTCATTTCCCCCACAAAGACAGTGTACCTCAAAATTTTAGCATAGCTGCTACCTTTTCACAATGAACCTTTATAGAAGAATAAAATAAATTTAAAAAAGGTAATATAATATCGTTGTGCGTATTCATACATTTACCTTTTCGTAGAAGAATTCATGAATCGTACGGGCAGTCGGCATTGTCTTCATTTGCTTTGTCGAAATTAATCTCCCTGTCTCTTCACAAATACCATACATGTCTATTTCCATTTTAAATAATGCGCGTTCTACATCCTTTAAATCCTCTTTTATATCATGTAATAGCAATTTTTTCTTTATCTCTTCCTTAATTTCATATCCAAGCTCTTGGCTGAACTCGACATCATATTTGTGCATTACTTCTTTAGCTAGTCTCTCTTGCAACTCTTTTCTCATCAATTGCAATTCTTCTTTTATTTCCATGTAAATTTCATTCACGTGTACATTCCTCCTAGCTGTAATGTACAGTTAGTGTGTCCGAAATTTATTTGCTTACCTCACACACATTTTTCCTTCACAGGAAAGAGTCTGAAAGTGATCTTGATATGCCATCAACAAAAAAACTGACCGCATCAATAGCAGTCAGTTTTTTATTATTTTACATAGTTTTCTTTAACAACTGTTGCACAACGCTCACATAATGTTTCATGTTCAGCATCTTTACCAATTGTTTCTGAAACTACCCAACAACGTTCACATGTTTCACCAGTTGCTTGAACAACAACAACCGCTGTATGTTCATACTTCGGTGCATCTGCTGGCGCTTCATCCATCATACCACCAAGTTTATACTCAGAAACGATGAATAATTGCTTTAAGTCTTCGCTAATAGACTCTAACATAGCTTTCATTTCTGCAGTTGGATATAGCGTAATGCTTGCATTTAATGACTTACCGATTACTTTTTCATTACGAGCTACTTCTAGTGCTTTTAACACGTCATCACGTAATGTCATAAATGCATCCCATTTTGTTTTTAACGCTTCCGCGTCATCTAATTGTACAGCTTCTGGCATATCAGTTAATTGTACACTTTCTTCTGTTACGCCTGGAATATATGGCCATACTTCATCAGCTGTGTGCGGTAAGATTGGTGTTACAAGTTTCGTTAACGCAACAAGAACATCATATAATACAGTTTGAATTGCACGACGATCTTCGTGGTTTGCACCTTCAATGTATAAAATGTCTTTTGCAAAGTCTAAGTAGAATGAACTTAAATCAATTGTACAGAAGTTATGAATTGCATGATACACAGCAGCGAAGTCGTATGTCTCATATGCTTCTTTAACTTTTGTAATTAAGTCATTTAATTTTACTAACATGTAACGATCTACTTCACGAAGTTCAGCTACAGCTACTGCATTTTCACTTGGCTTAAAGTCGTCTAAGTTTCCTAATAAGAAACGGAATGTGTTACGGATTTTACGATACACTTCTGCTACTTGTTTTAAAATATCATCTGAAATACGTACGTCAGATTGATAGTCAACAGAAGATACCCATAAGCGTAAAATGTCTCCGCCTAATTGATCCATGATTTTCTTCGGTACGACGATGTTTCCAATCGACTTACTCATTTTACGTCCTTCACCATCTAGTACGAAACCGTGGCTTAGTACGCCTTTATATGGAGCTTTACCTGTTACAGCAACTGCTGTTGATAATGAAGAGTTAAACCAACCACGATACTGGTCAGATCCTTCTAAATATAAATCAGCTGGACGCTGTAAATCTTCGCGCTCTTCTAATACCGCTTGGTGAGAAGAACCTGAATCGAACCATACATCCATGATGTCTGTTTCTTTACGGAATTCGCCATTTGGGCTACCTGGATGTGTAAATCCTTCTGGTAATAGATCTTTCGCTTCACGCTCGAACCATACGTTAGAACCGTGTTCACGGAATAAATCTGCTACATGGTTAATTGTTTCATCCGTAATAATTGGATCACCATTCTCAGCATAGAATACCGGAATTGGCACACCCCATGCACGCTGACGAGAAATACACCAGTCACCACGGTCACGAACCATATTATGAAGACGAGTTTCTCCCCATGCTGGTACCCATTTTGTTTCTGCTACAGCTTCTATTAATTCTTTACGGAATGCTTCAATAGATGCAAACCACTGTGCTGTCGCACGGAAAATAATTGGTTTTTTCGTTCTCCAATCATGTGGGTATGAATGTGTAATGAATGTTAGTTTCAGTAACGCGCCTACTTCTTCTAATTTTTCTGTAATTGGTTTGTTAGCTTTATCATAGAATAAGCCTTCAAATCCAGGTGCCTCATTTGTTAATACACCTTTATCATCGACTGGGCAAAGTACTTCTAATCCATACTTTTTACCAACAACGAAGTCATCTTCCCCGTGTCCTGGTGCTGTATGAACACAACCTGTACCTGCATCTGTTGTTACGTGATCTCCTAGCATAACTAATGAATCACGATTGTAGAATGGATGTTTTGCAACTGTATACTCAAGTTCGCTACCTTTTACTGTTTTCACAACTTCAGCATTTTCCCACTCTAACGTTTTTGCAACTGTCTCAAACAGCTCAGAAGCAATGATATATTTCTCATCATTTACTTTTACAATGCTATATTCAAGCTCTGGATGAACAGAAATACCTAAGTTTGCAGGTAATGTCCAAGGTGTTGTTGTCCAAATGATGTACTTTTCATCACCTTCTAATACGTTCTTTCCATCTTTTACAGGGAATGCTACGTAAATAGATGCTGATTTTTTATCTTGATATTCAATTTCAGCTTCCGCTAAAGCAGATTCACTCGTTGGAGACCAGTAAACTGGTTTTTGACCTTTATAGATATAACCTTTTTTCGCCATGTCACCAAACACTTTAATTTGTTGTGCTTCATAAGCTGGCTCTAAAGTAATATATGGATTATCCCAATCTGCACGTACACCTAGACGCTTAAATTGTTCACGTTGACGTTCTACTTGTTCATATGCATACTCTGCACATAACTTACGGAACTCAGCAACTGTCATTTCTTTACGTTTTACACCTTTATTTGTTAAAGCTTGTTCAATTGGTAAACCGTGCGTATCCCATCCTGGAACATATGGCGCACTAAAACCACTCATTGATTTATAACGAACAATAAAGTCTTTTAATACTTTATTTAATGCATGTCCCATATGAATGTCACCATTCGCATATGGAGGTCCATCATGCAATACAAATAAAGGACGACCTTTTGTATGTTCTTGTACTTTTTCGTAAATATTCATTTCAGCCCATTTTTCTTGCATTGCAGGCTCACGTTTTGGTAAATTCCCACGCATTGGGAACTCAGTTTTTGGCATCAGTAATGTATTTTTGTACTCCATGCTCAATTCCTCCTTACATGTATAAAAGAAATACTTAAAAAACGGAATAAAAAAGAGACCTTCTCATCCCAAAAAGGGACGAGAAAGTCTCCCGCGGTACCACCCTAGTAGATCATATACATATGTATAGAATCCTCTTTATATTCTTAACGCGAATACACGCCTACGCTTACTCTATTTGTTCAGCGCGGAACTCCAGGGTGATATTCCCACTATCTCCTTATCCTGAGCTTACACCATCCTCAGTTCGCTATATAAGGTTTGAAAAGGTACTTATCCCTATCTTCGTTTTTCTTAATAAATATGTTGTTTAAAATTATATGTAATAATGAGAAAAACGTCAAGCTTACACTGTTTCTTCTTTTTTCAACAGTTCATCTACTTCGTCTTCTAATTCAATTAGTTTATCCCAATCATCGTTGTTTAACATCTCAAGCTGTGTTTCTAATAACATACGGAAACGAGTTCGGAATACTTTCGCTTGTTTCTTTAGCTCTTCAATATCAAAAGCAACTTTTCTTGATTTTACTAATGCTTCGTTAATAATACGATCAGCATTCTTTTCAGCTTCACGCACAATTAATTTCGCTTCTTTTTGCGCATTACGTTTTACTTCTTCCGCTGCTTCTTGTGCAACAACGATAGATTTGTTTAACGTATCTTCAATATTAGAGAAATGATCTAACTTCCCTTCTAACTGCGCAACTTTTTCTTCTAAAGCTTTTTTCTCACGAATGACCAATTCATAATCTTTGATAATTTGATCAAGAAACTCATTTACTTGATCTTCATCATAGCCACGGAATCCGCGACCAAATTCTTTGTTATGAATATCTAATGGTGTTAACGGCACAACGCCACCTCCAAGTAGTTATCTAAATTTCCTCTTTCAATTATATCTTTTCTTCGACAAAATAGGAGGATTTCCTTCTAAAAAACCAATCATTTTAGTATACCATACAAAATTCTCCATTTGTCGCGTTTTGTTCTACCTTCTACAGAAAATAATTTACTTCGGCCATATCCTCTAACAGAAAAAACATCTCCTGGATAACATTCATAAGAAGTTTGCTCCACTGTTTTCCAATTGACTTTTACTAAACCATTTTTTATGAAAGGTTGTACTTTCTGTCTAGATAAATGTAACATTTCAGCTAACATAACATCTAAACGAAGTGAAGAAACCGTTCCAGATTTCTCTCCCCACGTTTCATGTATCTGTAGAATTTGTTCTCCATGCACTGACGCTAAAGAGACTTTTACTTTCCCTATTGATTGTAAGTTCATCTCAATATACGATACAATTTCTTTCGCAACTACAATTTGGGCACGATTTTCTTGCAGCAAAATATCACCACATTTTTCTCTTGTTAAACCAAGAGACATAAATGTACCTAATATTTGCCTATGTTCTAGCGTATAAAACTTGGAAGGATAGTCAATTTCTAATACTTCTACTTGAAATTCTTCTTCATTTAATTCTAGATAGTCTGGATAAATAAGTGCTCTTTTACGCTCTGCATTAGGCGTTGCACCACCAAATTGCACAGCAACATCACCTTGTCCTATTACCATAGAAACAATTTGTTGTTGCCTAGGATCGAGAAAATCCGTTAACTTCACTTGATGGTACTCCGCCGCTCGCTTCCACTCTAGCACTTTATCCACAAAGACCTCCTCATCAGGCCTAAAATGTTCGTAGATGCTCATGTATTTACCTTCTTACTATAAGAAATAGCTTAATAAACTGAACAAACCAGTTTTAGCAAGTTTCAACGCAAAGATCGCAACGATTGGAGAAATATCAATCATTCCAAGCGGCGGAATAAAGCGGCGGAACGGTTCTAAATACGGTTCACAAATACGTGCCAGGAACTCTCCAAAAGATGATTCCTTCGCACCAGGAAACCATGATAGGAGAATGTAAATAATAAGTGCCCACGAGTAAATCTCGATAGCATAACTTAACACTATAAAAACTGTTGTCATGGCGTATTACCACCTCTTTATATTTGTTTCTTCTTCTTCACCGAATAACTCTGAAATCGCACCAACAATATCTACATTTTCAGGTGTACACATAAATGTTTTCGGCCCTATTTTTTGAATGTCCCCGCCTATAGCGTATACAGTACCACTTAAAAAGTCAACGATACGTACCGCTTGATCAGTAGACATTCTCTGCAAATTAATTACAACAGCTCGTCTACCTTTTAAGTGGTCCGCAATCCCTTGTGCTTCCGAATATGTGCGTGGTTCTAATAAAACAACTTTTGAAGATTGTTTTGCTGTTTCAATACTCACAACATTTTGCTTCGGTTGCGCTTTCGGAAACGTAACGTCTTGTTGTTCTGGTGGATCTTGCTGCTTTTTCATGTCTGTTTGCTCCTTTTCATAACCATATTGAGCTGCTTCTTTTTCTTCCGGTGTATCAAAAAAGAAGTATTTTACTTTTGACCAACTCATAATAAGATTCTCCTTCCTTTTACGCTTTTCCTACTAAAATCGTTCCCAAACGAATATATGTAGCCCCTTCTTCAATTGCAATCTTGTAATCGTTGGACATTCCCATTGATAATTCTTTACATGGCGCATGTAATAACTCTAGCTCCTGCACCTCTGTTTGCAGCATACGTAATTCCTTAAAACAGCGTCTGATTTCTTCCTCTTCTTCTGTAAATGGAGCCATCGTCATTAGTCCAACCACTTCAATTTTATCGAATTCTTGCAAACTTTGAATAAAAGAAACAACCTCTTCTATTGCCAATCCTTGCTTCGATTCTTCAGATGAGGTTTTCACTTGAATAAAGCATTTCACTTTCTTATCAGCACGTTTCTGAATTTCTTTCGCCAGTGAAAGACGATCTAACGAATGTAAATAATCAATTTCATTAATGATTTCTTTTACTTTTCTCGTTTGTAATGAGCCAATAAAGTGCCAATTAACTTTTGAACCGAAATGCTCGTATTTCTGTAAGAAACCTTCATTTCTATTTTCACCTAAATCGATAACTCCAGCTTCAATTACTTCGTTTGTTTTTTCAATCCCTACAGTTTTTGTAACTGCAACAAGTTTAATATCTTGCAACGAACGTCCAGCTCGAGCGCAAGATTCTTTAATAGCTTCGTTTACAATTACTAAATTTTCTTGTACTGTCACTTGCTTTCTTCCTCCTTAAAACCTATGAAACTCAACATTCTTCCTGTCTTACCTTGATCACGACGATGAGAGAAAAATAGTTGCTCTTCACAGCTTGTACAAAGAGATGACATTACAATATGCTCTTCTTTTATGCCTGCTTGTACACATAATATACGATTAATTTCTTTTAAATTAATTGCGTACTGCCCGTCAGAAATTTTTTGATGAGGAACAGCACCCCTAACTACTTCCTGTGCTGCTGTTAATACACGATCATCCACAACATAACAACAAGATCCGATCGACGGCCCAATTGCAACATGAATTTCATCACTTGAAATACCTTCTGCATTCCACTTTTGAATCATTTCCTTTGCAATCTCTTGTACAGTACCTTTCCATCCAGCATGCGCAAGTCCTATCATACCATGTGATGGTGCATAAAAATAGAGCGGAACACAATCCGCGTAACAAGACGTTAACAGAACATCTTCATTGCTCGTATAAATGCCATCTGTTTTTGAAATGCCGTCCTCATATGAATAGACACCACTTCCCTTTTCCTGTTGCCCTACTTTTTCAACATGATGAGCATGAACTTGTTCAGAGCAAATCCAGTTTTCTAATGGTTTTTGTAACTTATTTGCTAAAATGCGTCTGTTTTCATGAACGTTCTCCACGATATCATTCACATGTAATCCTAAATTCATCGCATGAAAGGAGCCCGTACTTATCCCACCATCTTTTGTCGTAAATCCAGCAGTAATGTTTCCAAGTTCTTTCCACGCTTGTAAATACAGTATACCGTCCACATATTTAAATGGTTCTCTCATAATAAAGCGGCTCCTTTTAATTAAAATAACAGAAAAAAGCATGGTACTTCCTGTCTATTTTACCATACTTTTATTTTTTCATAATCCTAACAGAAAAAAAAGAGGAATTTGTAATATTCTTTATGAAATTGTCGGTGTTTGTATTGATTCTGTTACAGAATTAACAGGATTTACTCTTACAAGTATGACATCTTCCCCAATTTTCACAATTTCCTTCCAAGGAATTACAATCTCAACATCTTTTCCAAAAATACCTAGCATACGTGTCTGTTTGGAAATAATAACAGAACAAATTTTCCCTGTGTTCATATCAATTTCAATATCTCCAATATTCCCAATCCTTTTTCCATCTGAAATATTTATAACATCCTTCATCTGTAACTCTGAAATTCGTATCACCATTTTCATCCTCTCCCTTATATGACAAATTGGAAACTGTTTCTCATATTTACAGGAAGCCACCTATACGAAATTATATGAACACTAATCCCCTACTATGAGCACAAACCATATTACATATAAAAAGGTCTCACCATAATTGGTGAGACCTTATCCTTGAATCGTTTTATTCATTTGTTTAATGGCTGACTTCTCTAAACGTGATACTTGCGCTTGGGAAATCCCAATTTCTTCTGCAACTTCCATCTGTGTCTTTCCTTGGAAGAAACGTTTTCTAATAATCATTTTCTCTCTATCATTTAAACGCTTCATTCCTTCTTTCAATGCTAATTCTTCAACCCACTGCTCGTCCTTTTGTTTTTCATCACTTAACTGATCCATAACAAAGATAGGATCTCCCCCATCATTATAAATCGGTTCAAATAATGAGACTGGATCTTGAATTGCATCTAAAGCAAATACTATCTCTTCATGAGTTACTTCTAGCACTTTTGCAATATCCATTGCTGTTGGTTCTTTTGAATTTTCTGCAATCAACTTTTCTCTTACTTGCAAAGCTTTATACGCAATATCTCGCAATGAGCGCGATACGCGAATCGGATTATTATCACGCAAATATCTGCGTATTTCCCCAATAATCATCGGCACAGCATACGTTGAAAATTTTACATTTTGGCCTAAATCAAAATTATCAATTGATTTCATAAGTCCGATGCAACCAACTTGAAATAAATCGTCAACATATTCTCCTCTGTTATTAAATCTTTGGATGACGCTCAGTACAAGACGTAAGTTTCCATTCACTAATTTTTCTCTTGCGCTTATCTCTCCACTTTGCATTTCACGAAATAATTTACGCATCTCTTCATTTTTTAATACTGGAAGTTTAGCTGTATCAACACCGCAAATTTCTACTTTGTTTCTCGTCAAAGTGTTCCCTCCTATCGGGAGTTGCTGTACAGTGTAAAGTATTTCCTTTGAAGGGGATTTTATGCATGTGGTTTTTTCACGATTTGTTATTTAAATTATCTTTCCTAATACAACTAAATAGAATAAGACCAGCCTACATAACGGCTGGTCTTATTCTTTACACCATTTTATTAAATTCTTTTCGTAATCTTTTTATAATTCTTTTTTCTAAACGCGAAATGTATGACTGTGAAATCCCAAGCATATCAGCCACATCTTTTTGCGTCTTTTCCTCTCCTCCAGCAAGCCCAAACCGAAGTTCCATAATTTGTTTTTCACGATCATTTAATTGGTGTAATGCTTTCATTAAAAGGTGACGATCTACAGTAGCTTCTAAATCTTTTGTAATAATATCATCATCTGTACCTAACACGTCAGACAATAACAGTTCATTCCCATCCCAATCAATGTTTAGTGGTTCATCAAAAGAAACTTCCGAACGATTTTTGTTATTTCGACGTAAATGCATTAAAATTTCATTTTCTATACAACGCGATGCATATGTTGCTAATTTTATTTTCTTTTCTGGATTAAATGTATTTACCGCTTTAATAAGGCCGATTGTTCCGATACTAATCAAATCTTCAATATTTATCCCTGTATTTTCAAACTTTCTTGCTATATATACAACGAGCCTTAAGTTACGTTCAATAAGTAATGACCTTGCTGCCTGATCTCCTTTTGGCAATTTATTCAAAAGAACTTCCTCTTCTTCTTTTGTTAACGGTGGTGGCAACGCTTCACTTCCACCAATATAATAAATTTCATCGGTCTTAATTCCTAATTTCAGCAATACTTTATACCAAAGGTATACTAAATAAAATTTTAATTTCATCATATTATCCCGCCTCTCATTATTAAGCGATTACCATTTTTTGCGAAATTAACATTTTTGGATGCACAATACATTGATACTCCCCATTAGTAGACAGCTGTTGTGTATTTAATCCAATTAATACTTTGTTTACAACAATAGAACTACCTTCATGGTCAACTTGCACACTGTCAGGCTTAATTGCCCACAAAAATTGACTCTCTACTCCTACTGCACGGAAAGGAATTAAGCGTAATTTTGTCGCCCAACCAGAATCATTTTCTGGTATTTGAGGAATTTCTGTTTTGGAATAAATTTGTTCTGTTAACCAAGATGGTAAGCAATGTTCTAATGATGAAACATGCATAATCATAACGGGTGTTTTTGTTAATGGGTCATAAAGTTGGTTCCCACTGTCAATAAGACCTGCCAGTTCTAGTTCTTCTTCTGCTAATTGAATTTTTACTTTCACAATTTGATCATAGTGTATTTTCGTGACCTCTACGCTTTCAATACGCTTTTTAGAAAAATAATAAATTACTGGAAAACCAAAAATAACAAATAACCAACTAATTGGATCACCGTAAGAAATTGACTGAGATTGAACCAATCCATTTACCATTTCATTCGTTTGCAAAAAGAAATGAGTTCCAATTAATCCTCCGCCAACCATAAAGGTTACAAAGTAAAAAGTAAAAACAGTTTGTGCATAATTTCTAAATGTTGTAAACCCAAATGCTGTATACACAATAAGTAATGAGTACAGTAGTTTCATAATTGGATGTGTCATCATAGAAGCAAAAGGAGTAAAGGCAAAAATAACAATAGTTGAACCTATAAATGCCCCTAACACAAGCCTCCATTTTTTGATTTTCTTTTTTAACACGGTAGCTGTTAATAAAAGCAAAAGAAAATCAATGCAGGCGTTTAACAACCAAACAACGTCGGCGTAAACAACCAAACAATTCACCTCTTTTTTCAAGTTGAGACTAGTATAATGCATATCCAATAGGAAAGTGTGTCAATTTGCGGAGGTGTTTTTTTGTTATTTTGTGATTTCTAGACATAATCTGTCGGTAAAAAATAAAAGTACAAATTCATAGAATGATATACTCTTATTTTCACCAACAAAATATACCAAATAAAAAAAAGACCTGCTTAGCAGGTCTTTTCCATTTAAAAAACAAAAAAGGAGCATGAAAGCTCCTTTTTTTATCGTCTACGACGGTTACGTAAAAATGCTGGAATATCGATATCATCTGAATCTGAATGACGCTCATGTACAACTGGCTCTTCACGCTTCATTTCACGTTTTACTTCACGTTGTTTTGAAGGTTGAGCTACTGGTTGTTGCTGTTGTTGCGTGTGGTTCGCATTCGGACGAATAATTGGTTTTGGTGGTTGAGTTGCAATGCTATCATCAAAACCAGTTGCAATTACAGTTACAACGATATCATCTTTTAATCCTTCGTTAATAACAGAACCGAAGATCATATTTACTTCTGGATCTGAAGCTGAAGCTACAATATCTGCCGCTTCTTGTACTTCATATAAGCTTAAGTTAGCGCCACCCGTAATGTTCATGATAACACCTTGAGCTCCATCAATAGATGTTTCTAGTAATGGACTAGAAATCGCTTTTTTCGCAGCTTCTGCAGCACGATTTTCCCCGTTACCAGAACCAATACCCATTAAAGCAGAACCTCTATTAGACATAATTGTCTTTACGTCTGCAAAGTCTAAGTTAATTAAACCTGGCGTTGCAATTAAATCCGAAATACCTTGAACACCTTGACGTAATACGTTATCAGCTTCACGGAATGCTTCTAACATTGGCGTATTTTTATCAACAATCTCTAATAAGCGATCGTTTGGAATTACAATAAGAGTATCTACATTTTCTTTAAATGCTGCAATACCAGATGCTGCTTGCGTCGCACGCTTACGTCCTTCAAAAGTAAATGGACGTGTTACAACACCAACTGTTAAAGCACCTAATTCTTTTGCAACTTGAGCAACAACTGGAGCTGCACCAGTTCCAGTTCCACCGCCCATACCGGCAGTTACGAAGACCATATCCGCACCACGAAGTGCTTCTTGGATCTGTTCTTTACTTTCTTCTGCAGCTTTTTTCCCTACTTCAGGGTTTGCGCCTGCACCAAGTCCACGCGTTAATTTTCCACCAATTTGCATTTTTGTTTCAGCTTTTGATAGATTTAATGCTTGTGCATCAGTGTTCACAGCGATAAAGTCTACACCTTGTACACCGTGTTCAATCATACGGTTTACAGCATTGTTTCCGCCACCGCCGACACCGATAACTTTTATATTCGCTAATTGATCTTGAGTAGTATCAAACTCTAACATGTCGAAATCCCCCTAGAACCTCATTTTTCGTGTCCAATTTTAATCCCATAAATAACGGAATACACGTTTTACTTTTGACATCATGCGGTCATCATTTTGATTATTATTGTTTTGATTACGAGTTTTTTGTTTCGCGGGTTGCTGTTGTACCGGCGTTGGTGCTGGTGCTGGTACTGGTTCAAAATGCTCTTGCTTTTCCTGCACATTTTTCCCACGTAATTTAGCTTTTTGATAAGAATGTTTAATTAATCCAACTCCACTTGTATATTGAGGCTCACGCACACCAATATAATCAGGAGTTGCTACACGAACATTTTCATGTAAAATATCATATGCAAGATCAAGAACACCTGGCATAGAAGCAATTCCGCCAGTTAGTACATAACCAGAAGCCACTTGCTTTACTCCTAACTTACGCACTTCATCTTGAACAAACATTAAAATTTCCTCTACACGAGCCTCTATTATATCCGATAATTCCAACTGAGAATATTGTTCTGTTTGATCACTTCCCATAATAGGAACCGTAAACATCTCTTCTTCAGATGCTGTATCATAAAAAGCATGTCCATATTTCAACTTAATTTGATCTGCATTTTCTGTTGAAGTTTTCAACCCAATCGCAATATCTTTCGTTATATGGTCTCCACCTAATGGTAATACGCTCGTCGCTTGTAACTCTCCATCTTTAAAAATAGATAAAGTTGTAGATCCTCCCCCCATATCAACAAGGGCTACTCCTCTATTTTTTTCATCTGAAGATATAGCAACTGTTGCAGCCGCTAAAGGTTGAAGACAAATATCAACAATTTCAAGACCTGCTTTTTCTACACAACGAAGTAGGTTATGTAGTAAAGTTCTCGAGCCTGTAATAAGTGTACCTTCCATTTCTAATCTTACACCGATCATCCCGCGTGGATCGTTAATCTCGTCAAGACCGTCTACGATGAACTGTCGAGGTACCACATCAATAAACTCACGTTCTGGAGCAATTGACACAACTTGTGCTGCATCTAGAACGCGTAAGACATCTTCATTCCCGATTTCACGATCTTCATTTGAAACAGCGACTACTCCGTGACAAGGAAGTAGCTGTACCTGGTTTGCATTGACACCTACTACAACTTGCTCAATGTGGATTCCCACCATGCGCTCAGCTTGTTCAATTGCTTTTTTAATTGATCGAACAGTCTCGTCTATATCAACTATCGATCCCTTCTTTAAACCATTTGATTTTACATTTCCAACACCAATAATGTTTAAGCTGTCATTAACCATTTCACCAATGATGACTTTAACATTGGATGTACCGATGTCAAGACTAACATATATTTCATTGCTGTTCATTCTTTGGCACCTCCTTCTTTATTTATACCATACAACTCAATATATGGAACAACAATCGCAACTTTACTATTTATAAGAAAAATATTCAACGTCTTTATACGTTTCCCTTTTTTAACCCTATATTTTTCTTATTTTTATTTAGCATTCAATTAAGAATATCGCAGTAAACTATGAATAACTGCTTATCTTGAAATAATTCTATTTCGAGTGTAAAGTTTACCGCCAAGTATAAGTCTACACTAAGATGTACTCATAGAAAAGTGAAACTTGTACCAATACTAGTATGAATCTAAGAATTTTTACATATTTTTCATCAAATGAACCATTCTTCTAAATTCGTATACATATAATAGAACATTCGTTTCGTTTTTTCTGCTATAAGCAACGAAAACTACCATTCTATTCTTTTTTTTCTTCCGCACCTAATTCTTTCGTATATGCACCTACTTCTAAGTCAATTAATACCTTCTTACCTGGCTCAATTGTTTTTAAAATAAGTGGATAGGCTTCCATACGTTTTGCGAAATTTTGAATCGTAGTGCTCACTTCATAACCTTCATTCATATATAAAGTAAGATGATCTTCATTCGCATTCGTTGGTGAATAGCGAATCTCCGAAATAGATTTTAAAATAGCTGGTGTTAATTTTTCTAGTTCAGCGATTAACTCCTTCATTTTCTCTTCTTTAAAAGGTTCAAAAATCGGTGCTGCAACAGGAAGTTTTCCATTAGGTAGTACATCAAGCGTTTTTCCATTTTCTAATAACGGTTGTAATTTTCCCTCTTTATTTATATAACCAATCGTTAAATATTCTTCGATATGAATATCAATCTTGTTTGGAAAACGTTTTTTTACATTTACTGCTTTAATTTCTTTTCGCTTCGTTAAGTTTTCTTCAGCTTTATGTGCTGTCACTCGGAAATAACTTGTATCATATGTCACGCCTGAATCCTTCATTACTTGCTCATCCGTCATATAGTGATTTCCAAACACACTAATCTTTTTTATATTACTAAGCGGAGACCGAAAATAAATTAAAAAGAGCACTAATAAAAATAAAATTGATATGTATAAAATCAATCGATGATTAACATTTTTTTTGTTTTTTTTCTTTTGATTTTTCAATTTTGGTACACGATCTTGTAGTTTAATCACTTTACTATTATTCATGTACGATCCCCCTATGTAACATAAAGAACGGCATGTTCCTCATGCCGTTCTTATCTTCTTATTATAACATAAATGATAATGAGCGGAACGAATAACCGTTATCTTCCAATGATTTCTACTTCTGTGTGCATATCTACATCAAATTTATCCTTAATTGTATGTTTTATTAATTCAATTAAAGACAATACATCTTGCGCTGAAGCTCCCCCGGTATTAACAATAAAATTGCCATGCATTTCAGAAATTTGAGCTCCACCAATCCTATAACCACGAAGCCCTGCTTTTTCTACTAAATCTCCTGCAAAATGTGGGATTGGATTCCGAAATACACTTCCTGCACACGGGTGATTCCATGGTTGCGTTTCACGGCGGTAATCTTTATTATTTTGCATACTACGTACAATTTCTTCACGTTTTCCCGCCTGTAATTGAAACACCGCCTCTAAAACAATACCAGGACGTTTCGTTTGCAATACAGATGCCCGATAAGAAAACTCCAGTTCTTTATTTGTTAACCAGTCAATTGTACCGTCTTCAAACAGAATGAGAGCCTTCGATAATACACTCGATATATCCGATTTATGTGCACCTGCATTCATATATACTGCACCACCGACACTTCCTGGAATACCGCTCGCAAACTCCAATCCAGCTAACCCTTGACGACTAAGTAAAGTTGACAATTTAATAAGAGGATATCCACTACCAACTCTTACCTTATGTTTTTCGACCTCTAAGTGATCTAATCCTTCTCCTAAACGAATAACAACACCTTCTATGCCTTGATCAGATACAAGAAGGTTTGAACCGCGACCAATTACAGTCCACTTCGTTTTGTATTGCTTTACTAACTGTAATGTTTTTTCAATACCGGCTACATGCTTTGGCACAATTAAAATATCCGCTGGTCCACCTATTTTCATAGTTGTATAACGTGCTAACGGCTCGTTAACTAAAACACGACCAACGTCTGCTTCTATAAGCTCATTTACTAATTGTTCCATAGACAATCTCCCCCATATTAAGTCTCCTTATGACAATAATATGCAGGGCGTTCACCTAACGTTATCCCTCTATTTACGGGCAGTACAGCTCCTAAATCAAAATTCGGCGATAACAAAGAAATTAGGCGGAA
This sequence comes from Bacillus sp. FSL R9-9497, assembly GCF_038005805.1. Taxonomy (NCBI): domain Bacteria; kingdom Bacillati; phylum Bacillota; class Bacilli; order Caryophanales; family Bacillaceae; genus Bacillus; species Bacillus sp. FSL R9-9497. Next base: position 3,853,260 of record NZ_JBBOTY010000001.1, read on the forward strand.
TCAGGATGTCAGTAAACATCCTATTAGTGAAAGATAATAATCAACGAGAGAGAATCACTCCCCACTGATTAAAGCCTCACTTTATTTTTTTACAAGCTTATTCATTACTTCATACAGCTTATTTGCTGCATCTGGAATACCTAGTTGCTTAGCCGCTAGCTTCATATTTTGTAATGTTTGTGCATTCAATAAAATCTCATCAATATCACGAATAAGCGTTTCAGCTGTTAAATCTTTTTCAAGTAACATTTTTGCCGCTCCTTTATCAACAACTGAACGTGCATTCTTTTCCTGATGATTATTTGTTACATACGGACTCGGTATTAACACACTTGGTTTTCCTAACGCTGTTAATTCTGCAAGTGTTGTTGCCCCAGCCCTTGAAACAACAAGGTCTACACCAGTTAGTACCTCTGGCATATTATGAATGAACGGCTTAATAATAACATTGCTTGGGTTTCCTTTTTGCTTCACGGCTTCCATCACTTTATCATAATGTACTTCACCCGTTACATATAGTATTTCGTAGCTTTTGTTCCCAAACTGTTCAATTGCTTCAACGAAGGCATCGTTAATCGGTCTAGCCCCACGACTTCCACCAAATATAAGTACAGACTTTTTAGGAAGAGAAAGCCCAACTGAACGTTTCCCCTTCATTCCATTTTGATCCATTACCTCTGATGCTCTTGGATTACCTGTCATTACCACTTTTGACTCTGGAAAATGCTCTATAGCTGCTTCAAAACAAACAGCAACTTTATCAACATAACGGCTTAAAAACTTGTTCGTTACACCTGGTACACTATTTTGTTCATGTACAATAGTTGGAATACCTAGTTTGGCTGCAGCGTATACAACTGGTCCACATACATATCCACCCGTTCCAATTACGATATCCGGATTAAAACGACGAATGTATCGTTTACTATCCTGTACACCTTTTAGAAAACGCATTACTGTTTTCACATTATCTAATGATATTTTTCGTTTAAATCCACTTATAACAATAGATTGAAATGGTATACCTGCTTTTGGAACGATTGTACTCTCTAGTCCATTTTCCGTACCAATATATAAAAATCTCGCTTCTGGATTTAACTTTTTTATTTCTCTAATTAAAGCAAGAGCTGGATAAATATGACCACCAGTACCCCCACCACTCACTAATACACGCACTACTAACTCCTCCGCTTCTCTTTTCTTATTTCCATTATACTTATTTCTATATACATATTGCATTTTTACACACATACGAAAAACCCTGTCTTATAAACAGGGTTTAGTAGCGAGAATGGCGACTTATATTTAATAATACACCTACTGCCATTAACATTAATGTCAAACTTGATCCACCATAACTTAAAAACGGCAAGGTAATACCCGTAACAGGCATCAGTCCTGTTACAACACCAACATTAATCATTACTTGAATCGCAATCATCGCCACAATACCTACTGCTAAAAACGTACCATATAAATCTGGCGCTCCTAATGCGATACGAATCCCGCGCCATAATAATAGACTAAATAATAATAACACAAATGAACCACCAATAAAACCTAATTCCTCGGATAAGATTGCAAATATAAAGTCAGTTTGCGGTTCAGGTAAATAAAGAAATTTTTGTCTACTTTGTCCAAGTCCAAGCCCAAATAATCCACCAGGTCCAATTGCAAGTAATGATTGGATAATTTGAAATCCACTCCCGAGCGGATCTGACCACGGATCTAAATATGATGTAATGCGTTTCATTCGATACGGTGCTGATGCAATTAACCCTACAAATCCTGCTACACCAATCAAACCAAACATTGCAAAGTGAAAGACTCTCGCTCCCGAAATGAATATCATAATGATACATGTCCCAACCATTACCGTTCCTGTCCCAAGGTCTGGCTGTAACATAATCATCCCAAAAGCAAGAAAAACAAAACTAAGAGCCGGTAATAAACCACGTTTAAAAGATGTAATCAATTTTTGCCGTTCTGCTAAAAACTTTGCCAAGAAAATAATCATCGCAAACTTCATAAATTCTGACGGTTGAATCGAAAATGCTCCGATTCCAATCCAACTTCGTGCTCCTCCTCGAACAAGACCTACTCCAGGAATAAGAACGAGAATAAGAAGAATGAAGCAAACTAGCAAAATCACTTTTGAATACGTACGCCACACCCAATAATCAATTTTCATAATAAAAAACATAGCTACTACACCAAGACCCGCAAACAGTAATTGTCTTTTTGCAAAAAAGAATGAGTCCCCCATTTTATAAGAGGCCCAAACTGCACTCGCACTATAAACCATAATCATTCCGATTGTCAACAATGAAAGTGTTACGATGATGAGAATAAAATCAGGCGTTTTCTTCATTACCCACAAACACCACCTCTTTAGGCAGAACCTTTTGCCCTATGTAACAAAACATCAGTAGGTGTTAGCCTACTGATGTTTTGATTTACTTTATATAAGTTTATGCACAGCTTGTATAAAAATGTCTCCTCTTTCTTCAAATGTTTTAAATTGATCCCAGCTTGCACACGCTGGAGAAAGAAGAACAACATCGCCATCTTTAGAATGAGCATAAGCCTTCACCACTGCTTCATCCAAAGTATCGGCACTTTCAATTATATCTAATCCCGCTTTTTCTGCCGCTCTTACTAGTTTAGGAGCTGTTTGTCCAAATGTTACAATCGCTTTTACATTTTTGAAATACGGAATTAAATCATCGAATTCATTTCCGCGATCAAGCCCACCTGCTAGTAACACAATCGGTTGTGTAAACGCAGATAGTGCTTTCTCAGTCGCTAACATATTCGTTGCTTTTGAATCATTATAAAACTTACGGTTGTTAATCGTTGTTACATATTCTAAACGATGTTTTACACCCGTAAAACGTTTTAACACGACCGTAATTGCTTCATTAGAAGTACCTAATAATTTCGCAATACTCATCGCAGCTAAAATATTTTCTAAATTATGTTGACCAGGTAAAACGATATCGCTTACTTCAACAACTTTTTCACCTTTGAAATAAAGAGCGTTATCTTTTATACACGCGCCATCTTCAATTTCTTTCGTTGTCGAAAACAGGATTTTTTGACCTTTAGAATACGCAGACAAAGCCATCACATCTGCATCATCCGCATTTATTACACTATAATCATTTTCTGTTTGGTTTTTAAAAATATTTGCTTTCGCTAAACCATATTCTTTCTTCGTCCCATGATAATCTAAGTGGGCCTCAAATAAATTTAAAAACGCAGCAATTTTAGGTTGGAACAATTCTACTCCCATCAATTGAAACGATGAAAGTTCTGTAACTACAACTTCATTTTCTTTTGCACCCTGTGCTACTTCACACGCTACAGTTCCAATGTTCCCTGCAATTACAGGATGCTTTTGTCCTTCTTTTAGCATTTCAAATGTCAGCATTGTCGTCGTCGTTTTACCGTTAGACCCCGTAATCCCAACAAATGGTGCTTCTGAAATACGATATGCTAATTCAACTTCCGTAACAATTGGAATTTGCTTTTCTTTCGCAGCAACTAATATTGGATTAGAATACGGGATTCCTGGATTTTTTACTACAAGAGAAATATTTCTCTCTAATAATTCTAAAGGATGACCACCGCATACAACGTCCATTCCTTTTGCTTGTAATTCTGCAGCAAGTACATTCTCTGCTAAAGGCTTTCCGTCATTTACAATAACATTTGCCCCTAACTTTTGTAACAATGTAGCTGCTGCATAACCACTTTTTGCAATGCCTAATACAAGAATATTCTTATTTTGAAATTCAGTTACAGTTTTCAATTACATCCACACCCCGATATAAATTCCTAACACAGCTAATAAAAATCCTGCAGACCAAAACGTCACAACAACACGCCACTCTGACCAACCACATAATTCATAATGATGGTGTAATGGACTCATTTTAAAGACACGTTTTCCTGTTGTTTTAAATGAAATGACCTGAATGATAACCGATAAAGTTTCCATTACGAATACTCCGCCAATAATTACAAGTAGCAATTCTTGTTTTAATAAAATCGCTACAGCTGCAATGGCTCCACCTAAAGCTAATGAACCTGTATCTCCCATAAACACTTTTGCTGGATTCGCATTGAATACTAAAAATCCAAGTACAGCTCCTACAACTGCCATACAAAATATCGCTACTCCAAATTGCTCTTGTGCCACAGCAATAATACTAAATGCTCCAAATGCAATAGCAGCTGTTCCTGATAATAAACCATCTAAACCGTCAGTTAAGTTAACTGCATTTGATCCACCAATAAGCATAAATAGTACAAGTACAAAATACGCCCAACCTAATTCAAACTTAACATCCGTTCCCGGAATCATGATGTATGTGTGGAACGCTTGCCCTTTTCCAATTAAAAAGAATGCAATAGCAATAACAAGCTGACCTACTAATTTTTGTTTTGATGTTAAACCAAGATTTCTCTTCTTAACTACCTTTATGTAGTCATCTAAAAATCCAATCAATCCGTAACCAAACGTCACTAATAGTAATAACGAAACCTCTGCACCTAAATAATTAAACTTAATCGCCATAATAAGTGAAGTTACCATCATAGATACGTATATGACGATACCACCCATTGTTGGTGTCCCTGATTTTTTTTGATGTGACTTTGGTCCTTCATCACGAATACTCTGTCCGAACTTTAATTTTCTTAAAAATGGAATAAACAATGGCGAAAGGGCAACAGAAATTAAGAATGCTACCCCAGCCGTTACTAATAAACCTTGCTCAAGCACATGTAGTCCTCCTCTCACGTTGTTACTCTTCGTTGCTTAAACGCCCTTTAATTGCTTCTTTAGCAACTTCACGATCATCAAAATGATGAACTTCTTTACCAATAATTTGATACGTTTCATGACCCTTACCAGCAATAATAATGATATCATCTGCTTTCGCTTTAGTGATTGCATGGTGTATCGCTTCTTTTCTATCAATAATCACTTCATAATTTTTCCCACTTGCACCATGTACCATATCATCTAAAATAGCCGCTGGATCTTCACTTCTTGGATTATCTGATGTGTAAATTGCATGAGTTGCATATTTTGTTGCAACACTTGCCATTATCGGTCTCTTCGTTCGGTCCCTATCGCCGCCACAACCAACGATACAATACACATCACCTTTTGCAAATTGTTTTGCAGTTTTTAATACATTTTCTAAACTATCCGGCGTATGTGCGTAATCAACAATAACTGTATAATTTTGTCCTCCATCAACAACTTCAAAACGCCCTGGAACCCCAGCTAGTTCTTTTATAACAGCAATGATTGTTTCTAATTTCACACCCGAAACAAGTCCTGCTGCTGTTGCTGCAAGTACGTTATATACATTAAATTTACCTATTAATTTCATCGTAACATTTACACTTTCATATGGTGTGACAAGCGTAAATGTAGTCCCGCCACTCGTCATAACGATATTTTTTGCCATAATGTCACTTGTTGTATCAATACCATATGTTACAACTGTTGCTGCAGTACTTCTCATATACTCTTCTGTTACATTATCATCGCTATTCAGCACAGCGTACTTTTCGCCATTATGATTATAACTATTGCCAAGCTGTGCAAATAGTAACCCTTTTGCATGTTTATATTCTTCCATCGTTTGATGATAGTCTAAATGATCTTGTGTTAAATTCGTAAATACCGCTACATCGTAATCACATCCGTGTACACGACCAAGATCTAACGCATGTGACGAAACTTCCATTACCGTGCTGTCCACACCTTGTTCAACCATTTTTGAAAACGTCTGTTGAAGTGTTAGTGCATCTGGTGTTGTATTTTTCACCTCAAATGTTTCATCACCGATTTTCATATTAATCGTTCCAATTAGCCCTGTTTTATGACCATGTGCTCGCATAATCTCATCCATAATATGCGATGTTGTTGTCTTTCCATTTGTACCTGTAATTCCGATTAAATGTAACTTGTGTGTCGGTTGACCATAAAAATAATCAGCTAAAACCGCTAACGAACGAAAAGTATTTTTCACAAGTACAACTGGAACGTCAACATCAATTGGTCTTTCCGCAACAATAGCAGCCGCTCCTTGTGCCGCTGCTTGCTTAGCAAAATCATGGCTATCAACCGTATATCCTTTCATACATACAAATAAGCTTCCCTCTTTCACTTTACGTGAATCAGCTTCTATAGATGTGATTTCTGGATTTTCTTTTGGAACAACTGGAAAATCATGCAAACATGATACAAGTGTATGCAACTTCATTTCACTAAACCCTCTCTACATTGTTTATTTATCTTTTTTAGTAAGCAACACATTACCTCCTATATAAGGAGGTAAGTGCTACTGACCTATTTATGAATGAGACACTTACTGTCTCAAATTAAGTAACTGTTCTATAAAGAACTCACTTCCACCAATTGTACCATAAAACGTACTATGTTACCTTTAATTCCCGAAGTAAATTCTAATTTTTGAGCCTTCTTTTACTTTAGCTCCCGCTTCTGGTGATTGTTTAATTACTTTCTCTCCATCTCCACTTATATCAAGCTTCAAATCGACGAGTTGTGTTTGTAAGTCTTTCTTTTTCATTCCAATTAAATTCGGAACTTCCACAGTTGGTGTATCGCCCCATTTATATTCTTTCTCAACTTGTTCTTTTCTCGGTTTCACTCCCATAACAGGAAGCGCATCTCGAAGAATATTCCCGACAATTGGAGCTGCTACCACTCCACCAAACTGTGTAACCCCTTTTGGATTATCAACAGCAACATACACAACAATCTCTGGATCATCCGCTGGAGCAAATCCGATAAAAGATACTATATAATTATTCTCTAAATATTTACCATCTTTCACCTTTTGAGCAGTACCCGTTTTTCCACCTACACGATATCCATCAATATAAGCACCTTTACCAGAACCTTTCGCTACAACATTCTCTAATGCATAACGAACTTTTTCTGAAGTTTCCTTGGAAATAACTTTTCTTTTCTCAACAGGTGTCTTTTTACTAACAACTTGATTATTTTTCGGATCAATAAACTCCTTAGCTATATACGGCTGATACAATGTTCCACCATTTACAGCCGCCGCTACAGCTGCTACTTGTTGAATCGGTGTAACAGAAACCCCTTGGCCGAATGAAGTTGTTGCTTGCTCTACTGGACCAACTTTATCTAAATTAAATAAAATCCCACTGCCTTCACCTTGCAAGTCAATTCCAGTCTTCTGCCCAAAACCAAAATTACGAATGTATTTAAATAATCGGTCTTTACCAAGGCGATCACCAAGTTCAATAAATCCCGGGTTACATGAGTTTTGAACGACTTCTAAAAACGTTTGACTGCCATGACCTCCTGCTTTCCAGCATTTCAATCTAGCTCCACCTACTTCAGCTGCTCCATCATCATAAAACGTATCCTTCTCTAAGTCTACTAAATTTTCATTCAATGCTGCAGCTAATGTAATGATCTTAAATGTTGAACCAGGCTCATACGTACTCCATACAGGTAGATTTCTGTTATACACTTCTGGAGAGACACTTTGAAAATCCGCTGGGTCAAAACTCGGTCGACTAGACATCCCTAAAACTTCACCATTTTTAGGGTTCATCGCAATCGCAATCATACCGTCAGGATTATAAGTTGACTCCGCGATATTCATTTCTCTTTCCATAATCCTTGTAATACGCGCATCGATTGTTAATCCTAAATTTAAACCGGCTTCTGGCTTTTTGAAATCATCACCAACATTAGGCATCCTTTGTCCTTTCGCATCTGCAAAAAAACGCACATGACCTTTGTCCCCATTTAGCTCTTTATCATAATATTTTTCTAGTCCCATAAGACCTTGGTTATCGCTACCTGCAAAACCTAATACATGTGATAAAAAGTTTCCAAATGGATAGTACCGGATAGAATCCTCTGCGATATACACGCCCTTCAGACTTAATCCTCGTACTTCTTTCGCTTTGTCATGTGATATTTTCCTTCCGCCTTTATCTAACCTTACAATCGATTCTTTTTTTGTAATCCTTTTATAAATCTCATCTTTTTCCACACCTAATACTGCAGCTAACTTCTCTGCAGTCTCTGCTGGTTTTTCAATTTGCCTCGGTACAACAAAGACAGTTGGAGCACTTTTATTCGTGGCAAGTTCCACACCATTTCGGTCTAAAATTTTCCCACGTTCGGGTTCAAAAGTAATATTACGACTCCATGAATCTTTCGCACGATCCGTTAACATATTCCCAAGAAAAAATTGCACATATCCAAGACGAATATCGATAATCGTGAAAATAAGTATACCTGATATAAGTATAAAAATAAGTCGTTTTCTAACTGTTACATTTGATACACGCATATCGGAACAAGCCTCCCTTACGCCTAGCTTGTTCCAATATATGCTTGTACTTATTTAATTAGAACTTATTCTCTTTTACCATTACGGCTTTTCTGCTTCTTGCTGTGGTTCGAGTGGCGGTACGAGTGTGACACCTAATTCTGTACCAGGTTGTAATAATGTTCCTTCCGCCACACTTTGTTCTGTTACGTATCCTGTACCAGAAGGTTTCAAGTTAAGCTGTAATGTCTTCGCTAAATTCATAACATCACGCAGTGCCCATCCTTGTATATTTGGCATTGTAGGCTTATCTCCTACCAAGAAGACTCGGTCGCCTTTTAATGTTTGTTCAGTCGCTTTTGGTACTTGTTGCTGTACTTTCCCTTCACCTAGTACGATTGGACGAAGTTTTGCTTTATCAATCGCTTTCCCCGCTTCAGCCATCGTTTTACCATTTACATCCGGAACAGTAGTTTGTTGTTCTTTCAGATGTTTTTTCGGATCTTTCACTTCATTTGGCTTAATCTTTAAATACTCTAAACTATTTTTTGTTACATATTTAAAAATATCAGCTAACGGTTGTGCACCGTTCTCATCATCTTTTAATTTCGGCTGTTTAACAGCTACATACACAACAAGTTGTGGATCGTCCATTGGTGCCATACCTAAGAATGAGAATATATAATTCTGTCTCCCTGTCATATAGCCGCCTTTTCCATCCGGAATTTGCGCTGTACCTGTTTTACCACCAACTGAATATCCATCAATTTTATAAGCTGTCCCTGTACCTTTCGGAGATGTAACAACACGTTCTAATAATTGTCTTACTTGCGCTGCTGTTTCCTTTGTAACAGGTTTTCCTACTTCTTCTGGCTTATGTTCTAATTTTACTTTGTCTGTTATCGGATCTACAATTTTATCAATTGCATAAGGTTTCATCATTTTCCCATCATTTGCAATGGCCGTTGCAGCTTGTACAAGCTGAATTGGTGTTACAGTGGAACCTTGTCCAAAAGCTGTTGTCACTTGTTGTATTTGCTGATCAAATAAAATTGTATTCGATCCTTCACCTGATAAATCAATGTTCGTTTTTTCATCTAATCCAAAACTATGAATATATTTTCGGAAACGTTCTGGACCAAGTTTTTGATCTCCTAAAATTGCAAACGCTACGTTTGAAGAACGCTCTACCCCTTCATCAAACGTGATAGAGCCCCAACCAGCACCACCGTTATGATCTTTTATTTTCCTATTTCCGACTTGATATGTCCCGGACTGATAATAATCTTGCCCTTTGTACACACCTTCATTAATGGCTGCCGCTAACGTGAAAATTTTCATTGTTGATCCAGGTTCAAATGCATTGGCAATTGCATCATTGAAGAAATATTTAATTTGACGATCATTAGGGTCATAACTAGGTTTAGTAGACATCGCTAATATTTTCCCAGTTTTCGGATCTGCAACAATCCCTATTAAACTTTCTGGCTCATATTGCTTACTTGCTGCTTTCATCGCGTCTTCTAAATAACTTTGGACACGTTGATCAATTGTTAAATACGCGTTATCTCCATTTTTAGGTGCCTTTACATTAACTTTTCCACCATCAAGGGACACACCTTTACGATCACCTGTATACGCTACTTCTCCGTTCGAAGCACTTAAGTATTTATCCAAGCTTTTCTCTATGCCAAATTGACCTACCGAGGTTCCATTCTCATTTGGTTTTGCATGACCTATAACGTAAGATGCAAAATCACCGTTTGGATACACCCTTGCATTTTCTGTAATAAAAGATATTCCCGGCAACTTCAACGCTTCTATTTGTTCCTTCTTTTCTTTCGTCAAATCCTTGCCTAACGTTCCAAATTCGACTTGACTTCTACCTTCCTTATTTAAAGAAGCTAAAATATCCTCTTCGCCTTTTCCAAGTACTCCTGCAATTTTCTTTGCAGTATCTTCTTTATTCTCAACTGAGTTAGCACCTTTTAGTGCAGCTACCATTTTGTAAGAGTTTGCATCTTGCGCTAACACATGACCGTTTTGATCATAAATGGTTCCTCGGTTCGCTTCAAGAACTCCTTTTTTACTATGCTTTTGTTTAGCAAGTGCATCTAAATCCTGATTATGAACTGTTCCTGTTGATTGTATGTAAAAAAATCGGGCTAATAACAGCAAAAAGAGCAGGAGGAAAAATATCATAAAATAACCTGCTCCCTTATTGGTATGAAATTTAGTCATATTCTTCTTCATCGTTCCTTCACACCTATTGCCTTATTTGAGGCCTTTCACATTATTCGCATTAATTTCTAGCCCGTGTTTTTTTGCAACTTCAGCGATTCGTTCATAGCGACTTAACTTCTCTACTTCAGCTTGTAATTCTTGATTTTCTTTTTGCTGCTGTACAATTTTTTCTTCTATCGTCGCTGCTTCTACATTAACTTGATAAAGGCCTGCTTTATTTCCAATAAACGCGACACAGGCATACAATAAAAAGCCAATAAACGCTACATACAACAGTTTTTCGATTCTTGTAATTTTTGCTTTAACCTTCGGCTTAGCCATCTGCTGTGGGGGCGTTTGAATTTGCACCTCTTCTTGCGCTTGTTGTTTGTACTTTACAGCTAAATTAGTCATACCTCTCTCTCCCTTTTATCGTTTTTCAGCGATTCTCAACTTCGCAGAACGCGCACGATTATTTTCTTCTAGCTCTATATCAGAAGGTAAAATCGGTTTTCTTGTAATAAGCTTTAATTTCGGCTTAAATTCATCAGGAATAATCGGTAATCCTGGCGGCAATTGTGGCGTTGTACTATTTCGCTTAAACGTTGTTTTACAAATACGATCTTCTAATGAATGGAATGTTATAACACTAACCCTTCCACCTGGCTTAACCATCTCAATAGCAGATTCCAATGCTTCTTCAAATACTTTTAATTCATCATTTACAGCTATACGAATTGCCTGAAACACTCGCTTAGCAGGATGCCCACCCGTTCTACGAGCTGGAGCCGGAATACCTTCTTTAATTAGCTCTACTAATTCTCCTGTCGTTTCAATAGCTTTATTCTCACGATAAGCTTCAATTTTTCTTGCAATTTGTTTTGAAAATTTCTCTTCACCGTATTGGAAGAAAATCCTTACAAGTTGTTCATATGACCAGCTATTTACAACATCATACGCTGTTAATGGGGCATCTTGATCCATCCGCATATCTAGCGGTGCATCATGATGATAACTAAAGCCTCGTTCTGGTGTATCTAATTGTGGGGATGAAACACCTAAATCAAATAAAATGCCATCTACTTCTGTTATACCTATTTCCTGCAGTTTTTCAGCTAAATAACGGAAGTTACTCTTTACTGTTATAAACTGTTCACCGTATGAAGAGAACTTTTCTTTCGCGTTTTGAATCGCTATCTCATCTTGATCAAACGCTATTAATTTTCCACCTTCAGTTAATTGGGATAATAAATAAGAACTATGTCCTCCTCCCCCCAGTGTACAATCTACATATGTACCATCTGGCTTTATATCTAAGCCGTCTACTGTTTCCTTTAAAAGCACTGTTACGTGTTTAAACATTGTTGCACCTACTCTTTTTCCAATTAATTATGTTGAATGTATCCCTTCCTCTAAACACATATTTCACGCTTAGAGAATGAAATAATACGAAAGAACGACTCATTTAACTTACCAACAAAGGCAACATACTATACAAATCGCTATTTTCTTTTATTATATACTAAATTTTATCATCTTTTGCGGGAATTTAAATAAAAAACTGTCGAAAAAGCGAATAATACGTTTACATTTTGTGCTATTTTGTCATATATTTAAGTATCCAACACAATTGCCATATCTAACATTTTTTGATTGATAATTCAGAAAAAAATCACTTCACAGTAAATTCAACGGAATAAAAATAAAATCCTGCTCCAAAGAGCAAGATTTTATAGTTTTATAACATGATGTTTTCCGTCCCAAGAAAAAGGGTTTTCCATTACACGATCAACGAAATCCAAACCAAACTGATTTAAATAATAACATACATTCCACACACGTTCTTGCGGTGCACCTAATGGACGAAGTGCGAATTGTATACGGCGGAATTTATTTAGCTGAACCTCATACTTTTTCTCAACATTTCTTTTCAACATTCTTTCCAACAGTTCAATTTGTTCATTAATTTTCAATTCGTTTTTCCCTGCAAACGCACCTAACCCTGGCTCTATTTTCTTTACAAATTGCTGTAAAGATGTATGAATATCGGCAATTTCTTTTTTCGCCTTTTCAAAATGATCATCAATCGGTTCCTCTATTTGATTAGACAACCAGTTTTCACGCAGTTTATCGACATCATTTAAAAACGGATCAATTTCTCTCAATTGCAGATCGAATAAATCTGTCGCTATATCTCTCTCCACATAAGTAATTGTAAGACGAGGAACGACAGGTGGCATTTGAAAACCGACAGTATGGAATACTTGTTGTAATTCACTCCAATAAGCTAATTCCCCTGGACCTCCAATAAATGCGAGCGTAGGAAATACATACTCTTGCATAAGAGGACGTGTTACAACATTATTACTAAAACGTGCCGGATTTCTCTCCATCTCTTCAATCAACTCTTCGTATGAAAAGGAATGCGCCCCATCCTTTCCAACAAACTTCCCTTGATGCTCTTCAAGCAATACTCGTTCATTATCTATTTCCATGAATATATGCACTGCATGAGACTTCGTTTCAATAATCGGTTTGTATCCTAGTTCTTTAATTACTTCCTGCTGATTACGAAGGCCCTTTTGTACCTCTTTATACTTACTTATAATTCGCTTGAAAAATGGAATTTCTAACTTTCTTAATTCAGGATGATGTGAATCAACAAGGATTAAACCAGAATTAGCAAAGATTTTCGTAATAAGATGAGCAAAGAAATCTACATACGTATTCGATTTTTTCAAAGCATCATCAACAAATTTTAATACATCTTTTGTAAAATTTGTTTCTGGGTATGTTTTAAAAATCTCTTCAATCCAATTTCTACAATCTTCAACAGAAAGTTCAGACTCAGAAGCACTTGCCTTTTTCGGATTACGGTCATAAAAAATAGTTTTTTTCATCTTTTTATTTTTCGCTACAAAAGTATGATTAATCTCATCCATATCATGGTCTTCACCCGCAATCCAGAAGACAGGGACAACTTTAACTCCTAAACTTTCTTCCTTTTCCTTTGCAAGCTGTAAAATTGAAATAACTTTATGAATTGTATAAAGCGGTCCAGTTAATAACCCCGCTTGTTGTCCAGCTATAACAACATATGTATTTTCATCTCCAAGCGCTTTTACATTTTGAAGTGTAGATTCTCCCGCTTGTAATTTTGTATTATATTCTAATAAATGCGCTACTAAATCTTGGCGGAAAAACTCCCTTTCACGCAAATCATGTAAACGTTGTTTAAAAGCATCTTCTGTTAACATATAATCAAAACATGACTGTATCTCTTTTTTACCGTTCATATAGTCCGCTACAATACCTTGTTGCGGAACAGAGATTTCTTTTATCTCCATATAATTCTTCCTTTCGTATCCAGTTCTCTCACCAATCCACATTGTAGTCAATGTTTCACGTAAAAGCAAAGAATAACACTTATACTCTTGTTTCTAAACCTTTTATTGCATCGAACAAAAATTGAAGTGTCGGAACTGGTCGTTGCTGTTTCTTAGCTTCTTCTAATACATATCCAACAATCGCATTAATTTCCGTCTGTCTACTCGCTCTTACATCCGCTAGCATAGAAGATGTATTACGAGACGTTCCTTCACACACATTTCGTACCATTTGCCATACCATTTCTTTTTCTCCTCTAATAAGAAATGCTGCCTCCTGAAACACTTGCTCCATCATTTGATAAAAAAAACGATTCGTGATTAATTCACCATTCTTAACTCCCAATAGTGCTGTCAACGGATTGATACATACATTTACTACTAATTTTTTATGCATAATCTCTTCCCAATCCGTTTCTATTTGAACTGGAAAATAAGCAACAGGAAAATAATTGAATATTTTTTTAAAATGTATAGATTGACCACAAACCACTCCAAATTTTGTTACCCCTATCCCAGTATGATGAACGATATGCCCTCCCTCTTTTTTCGCACCATGTTCTACAATACCAACAGCTATATTTTTACTCCCTATGTTCAGCATCTTTTGAAGATGCGACATTCCGTTTTGCAAAAAGATTAATGATGATGCCCCTTCCACAAACGGTAGTACGTCATCTATATGATATTGCTTCACAGCAATAAATATATAATCTAAATTTTGCGCTACCATACTTTCTATCGGTAAAACAGATGGATATACTGTTTCACATCTTCCATCTCTAATACAAGTTACACCTATTTCATTTAATTCTTCAGCTTGCTTAGCTGTTCTTGTAAACAACGTAACATCTTGGTTATTTTTTTGTAAATAAAATGTATACAATAGACCAATAGCACCTGGTCCGACAATTCCAATTTTCATTTTCACACAAGGAATTCACACTAAGTGCCCTTGCCTTCCCCCCTTTATATCTTTTTAAAGCACCTGAGCACGCCCTATAATTCCGCTGTCCTCTGCCCAACAAATATACTCTCATTTTTCACTATGTATGTACCACCTATTAATACGCTTCTACTCTTAGTTTAGCAAATCCTCAAAAAAAATAAAAAAAGAAATATACTATCTTCTTCATAAAAATAAAAAAATGAGTTATACTATTATTATAAATATTTTTACTTTTCTGCATTCAACGAGACAAGAAAAGGATGTGATGTAATGGGATTCCCAAAAGTTGAGCGCTTGCTCATCAATTATAAAACGTTAGATGAATTCAAAAAATTTAAAGGGTGCGGAGCCCAGGAACTATCTATGCTGGAAGAATTGCAAGCAAACATTATTGAAAACGACAGTGAATCTCCATTTTACGGTATTTATTATGGCGGATCACTAATCGCACGTATGAGTCTATATATGAAAAGAAACGGCGGAGAACCATTCGAAATTACAGGTCCCTACCTAGAACTTTATAAACTTGAAGTATTACCAACTTTTCAAAAACAAGGATTCGGGCAAATGCTTGTAAATCATGCGAAACAAATGCAATTTCCTATTAAAACGATAGCACGTATTCATTCAGCTGGTTTTTGGGATAAATTAAATTTCAACCCCGTATCAGTAACTGATGGAGATTTTTATATTTGGCAGCCAGAAGCAAATTTGAATGCGGTTACAAACGAAGAATCGGCTTAAGAAATAAAAAACAGCTGTATAACAGCTGTTTTTTATTTCTTAAGCTTCTCTAACTTCTCATTCGAGCGAGCATTGTTTCTTTCCGCTACCATTACACTTCTTTTTTGATCGATATAATCAAGTAGTGTTCTATACTCTTCTTCATATACTGATAATCGCTCCAGAAGACGCTCTCTTTCTGTTTGTAATGATTCAACTTGTTGTTGCAACACTGTTAAAGAGTTTTCATCTTTATAATTTTGCAAGAAATCAATAACATCATTCAACGTAATTGACGTAGGTTCTAACACCTTTGTCTCTTTCACTTCATAATTTTCTACTTTACGAAGTTGCTTTGCTTCCTCAATACGTTCTTTATATTGCTTTCTTACGTAAGAATTCCATCTAAACCCACATGCTGCTGGTGTACGAGATAAATTTTTCCCCACTTCCTTAAAGGCAGAAAGTTGTGTTCCACCTTCTCGAATATGCCGGAGTACTACTTCTGCCAGAAGCAAATCTTCATCATCAGTCCAAGCATCTTGTCTTGTTGTCGCCATCTCTCTAGTCCTCCCTATGCATTTTTTATTAAGCATATGCAGTTACTAGAAAAGATAGAATACAACAACTAAAGATTAAGACAAAAAAAATAAACGCAGAAGATATCTTCTGCGTTTATTTTCCCGCAATTACTTGCTGATTACTTCTTTACCTTTGTAAGTACCGCATGCTTTACATACACGGTGAGCTAATTTCGCTTCACCACAGCTTGGGCACTCTACCATACCAGGTACTGATAATTTGAAATGCGTACGACGCTTTCTTTTTACTGTTTTAGAAGTTCTTCTAAAAGGTACAGCCATTCTTCCCACCTCCTTAAAAGAAATAGTTATTTTCATATGAAGGCCTGAACCAGTCTTCCGATTATTTGTCAAAAAACTTTGCAAGTCCTGCCAATCTTGGATCAACAGTCTTTTCTTTGTCTTCTTCCGAAATCACTTGCCAGTCTTGACCTTGCGTCGGTGCTCCACCAGAAACATCATCACTGAAAATTTGCATTGGAATCTCCAAAAGTATATTTTCCTTGATTACGGGCAGTAAGTCAAGTACTTCTCCTTCTAAAGAATGAATTTCAGCTTCAGTTTCAAATTCTTCTTGTGAAGTTTGGAACACCTCAGTTGTTTTAATGTCAAATGGTAATGTCACATCTACTAAAGAGCGAGAACATGGTAAAACCATGCTTCCAGTTATATGTAGATGAAACGTAAACTTACCGGAGCCAAAATCAACTCTTCCCGTTACATGAACAGGATTAATTTCACGAATATCTTTCTCGACCTCTTTTAGCTCACTTACATCTACCATCTCATCCAATGTCAATCCTTTATTTCTCAATTTATTCAATTGATGGATGGACCATTTCATATCATATCACCTCAAGGCAACAAACAAAATTATAGCTAGCCATTTTATATTTGTCAATGTTTTTTCTTTACACTATAATGAAGTCATCATAGTAAATAATATATAGAGTATCACGTTTTTCAAAAAGATGCTACATCGAAAGGAGAGATTACCATAAAAGCTGGTGGTATTGTTGTTGAATATAACCCTTTTCATAACGGTCATCTTTATCATGTGCAACAGACAAAAAAGTTAACACAATCTGATATAATAATTGCCGTTATGAGTGGTCCTTTTTTACAGCGTGGTGAGCCCGCACTCATTTCCAAATGGTATCGCACTAAAATGGCCTTAGCAAACGGCGTAGACCTTGTTGTAGAGCTTCCATACGTCTTTGCAACACAAAAGGCTGAAACCTTCGCAAATGGTGCTATTTCCATTTTAAATGCCCTACGTGTTTCTGAAATTTGTTTCGGTAGTGAGGATGGACAAATCGAAAATTTTTATAATACCATCTCCGTACAAAAAAACGAAGAAGAGACTTTTAACTACCTTGTAAAACAATTCATGGACGCTGGTAATAGTTATGCAAAAGCAACATCGGATGCTTTCTCACACATTTTAACATCTGAAAAAAACATAGATATGTCACAACCAAATAATATTTTAGGCTTCCAATATATGAAAGCAATTCTGTCACAAAATAGCTCTATACAAGCTCAAACTATAAAAAGATTTGCCTCTCATTATCATGATGAAACATTTAATGACCAACATATTGCAAGCGCAACAAGCATCCGAAAACAACTCTTTAGCGAAGAAGGATCATTTACAACAATTAAACCTTTTCTCCCACAGGCAACCACTTCGCTTTTAGCAAATTACAAACAAAACTACGGGATATTACATAATTGGGAACAATACTTTTCATTTTTTAAATATAGACTCATGACGATGTCTCCAGGGGACTTACGACATATATATGAAATAGAAGAAGGTTTAGAGCATCGTATTTTATCAAAAATACAAAACAGTTCCTCCTTCTATTCATTCATGGAAGCATTAAAAACAAAACGTTATACATGGACTAGATTACAAAGAGCTTGTACACACATTTTAACAAACACAACAAAAGAGGAAATACGTAGCGCAAATATAGAACAACACGCACCATATATTCGCCTGCTAGGCATGTCACAAAAAGGACAAACTTACCTTTCAAAAAACAAGAAAAAAATCGAACTTCCAATCCTTACTCATACAAAAACATTCGACCATGCCGCTTTAGATATAGAGAAAAAAGCAAACTCTGTATATTTCTCCATCATGCACGAACCGTTACGCACACAACTATTAAAACAGGATATAACACACCATCCTATTCGCTATGATGAAACAACTACAAAATTCCTATAAAAAACCTCTCTATTTCAGAGAGGTTTTTTCCTTATCCATCTTTTCTAAATATATTAACGCATCATCCAGCGTATCTACTGGTACAATTTTCATTTTTGTTTTAATATCCTTTGCAGTCTCAAGTGCATCTTTATAGTTCGATTTCTCCGCACCTTTTTCATTTGGCGCAAAGAACACTTCAGCCCCGGCATCGCTAGCAGCCACCACTTTTTGATTTATACCACCAATTGGGCCCACTTCTCCTTTTTCATTAATTGTACCTGTTCCAGCTATTTCATGTCCTTTCGTTAAGTCTTCTTCCACAAGTTGATTATATATTTCTAATGTGAACATTAAACCTGCGGATGGTCCACCAATTTCATGAGAATTAATTTTCACTTTCGGATCGACCACTAATTCTCTTTCCGTAACGATAGAAACACCTATACCGACACGTCCATTCCCATTAGGAATCGTCTTTACATTTAAATTCTCTTTCAATTGTTTTCCATTTCTCATGTACTCAATACTTACAGCATCGTTTTCTTTTTTCCCTGTCATATATTCAATAAATTGCTCCGTCTTTTCAAATATTTTTCCGTCAACAGCTATAATAACATCACCAAGCTTAAGCTTTCCTTCTGACGGCATTCCTTTTGCCACACCAGCAACTAATACACCTTTATTTTCAAAAGATACTGAGCGATTTGCACGTTTATATGCATTATAAATTGCTGCATTTTGCGAATCTTTCATCGCATAATTTTGGCGAAATTGATATTCTTCATCACTCTCACCTTTTTGCAATATTTCTTCCGCTTTCGAAATATGTGTATATTTATTAAACTGTGCCGCTATTAAATTCACCACATTTGCTGGTCCCATTGAAACCGTAACAAGCATAAAATCACCAGATTCTTTCGTTCCACCCTCAACTTGAACATAAGGCTCTAATTTGGCAGCCATTCCTGGTTTTGTTACATAATACGGTAAACGCACGTAAACAAGTAACATCGCCAATATAACCCCTATTAAGATTGCATATATAAACCGAAAACGCTTAAACATTATGTTTCTCCTTCCACTGCTCAATTAATAAATAAATATTTGAAACATGTTTTTCTGCTTCTACTTCTCCAACTCGAATAATGTCTTCAATGTTTGTAAAAGCACGTGAACTAAATTGCTCTACAGCTGGTCGCATCATTAAATCCGATGCAATTTGCCGATTCATTACAAGCTCATGCTGCATAATTTCAATACTTTGCATAATTACGTCATAAATGGACGTAACATCGCCATTCACCTTAATTGGAGATACATCAACAGCGATAACAATATCGGCCCCTAACTCTTTCACAACCGATACTGGGATGCGATCAATGACTCCACCATCCACTAATAATCTTCCATCTATTTTTTCTGGTACAAACACTCCAGGAACAGATATGCTAGCCCTCACCGCATCTGCAACTGGCCCACTTGTAAAAACCACTTTTTCCCCCTTCAATATGTCAGTAGCCACAACAGCCGTCGGGATATCTAACTCTTCTAAATTTTTATTATATGTAAACATTTTAATCATATCTTTGACACGTTTTCCAGCAATAAATCCCATTTTCGGTACCGTGAAATCTAAATAATACTTCCGCTTAAAAACAGATGCCAATTTATACAATCTTTCAACGTTACTACTTGCCGCATAAAACGTACCTATTAGCGCCCCCATACTACTTCCTGCAATCATGTGAATAGGGATACCGGCTTCCCTTAAAACCTTTATTACACCAATATGAGCAAACCCTTTCGCTCCTCCAGACCCAAGTGCTAAACCAATCTTTGGTTCTTTCATTTTTCTCACCCTTTAATTTTTTTCATTCCTTTTTCATACTTATGGTCTAAATTCACTACGTATCCACGTATACTGAAATGAACGTTTTTTGGGACAAAGGGGGATTTACTTACATGTATGAAAAATGGAAAACCGCTTTCCTTACCATATCAACGCTATTTTTAACCTTTTCTCTTGTACTCCACCCCCAAGCCGCTTTGCAAGCTTCTATTCGCGGGTTAAATATATGGTGGGAAGTTGTATTCCCTTCACTACTACCGTTTTTCATCATTGCGGAACTTCTAATTAGTATCGGTGTTGTAAAATTTATTGGCGTTATATTAGAACCACTCATGCGCCCACTTTTTCGCGTTCCAGGGATAGGCGGATTTGTTTGGGCGATGGGAATGGCTTCTGGTTTCCCTGCAGGCGCCAAATTAAGCGCTAGACTACGAAAAAGCAATCTTTTAACTCAGATTGAAGCGGAGCGCCTCGTTTCTTTCACAAATTCTTCCAATCCACTTTTTATTTTCGGTGCTGTGTCTATCGGTTTTTTTAATAATCCGAAATTAGGAATTATATTAGCCGCTGCCCATTATTTCAGTAACTTTGCTGTCGGATTAATTATGCGTTTTTACGGCGATAATACCGCTTACAAAAATAATACACACACTACAAAAAAACGTCGCTTTCAAAACCCTTTTTTAATTCTTCACGAGACACGCTTACAAGAAAAAAGACCAATTGGTAAATTACTTGGGGATGCCATTGTTTCTTCTATTCAAACATTACTTATGATTGGCGGATTTATTATTTTATTCTCTGTGTTAAATAAAATGATTACTGTATTCCACATTACAGCAGCTCTTTCTTTTATTATGCAACATATTTTATCATTCTTCCAACTAAGTACAGATTTTAGTATACCTATATTATCAGGTATTTTCGAAATGACACTCGGAAGCCAAATGATTAGTCAAATAAATGAAACACCACTCTTACAACAAGCTATGGTAACAAGCTTCATTTTAGCATTTAGCGGTCTTTCTATTCAGGCACAAGTTGCTAGCATATTAGCTGAAACAGATATCCGATTTAAACCCTATTTTTTCGCACGAATTATTCAAAGTATTCTTGCCCCTATTTTTACATTTGTATTTTGGACACCATTTTATGAGAAAGTGAGTTCTTTCTCACCTATGCCAAAAGATATTCCTGTATTTTTATCCGAGCATCCTTCTATACTACATGAACTTTGGACATCTTTTATACATTATGGACCAATTTTTACATTATTTTGTCTATACTTATATGTTATTTTATTATTTTTGCGCACATATAAAGAAAAACCCCGTTCACTTTAACGGGGTTTGAAACTTTTCTTTTAAAGCACGCTCTACAATAGGAGGTACAAGATCTACTACACTTCCTCCATACCTCGCAACTTCTTTTACAATACTCGAGCTTAAAAATGAATATTGGTTGTTTGTCATAATAAAAAATGTTTCAATATTTTCATCTAATTTTCGATTCATAGAAGTAATTTGCATCTCATATTCAAAATCAGAAACTGCTCGTAAACCACGTAATATTGCATTTGCATTACGCATTTTTGCATACTCTACTAATAGCCCACTATGCGAATCTACCTTTACATTCGGGATATCCTTTGTCGCTTCTCGAATTAGTTCTAATCGCTCTTCAACTGAAAAGAATGGTTTTTTTGATGAATTGTTTAAAACGACTACGTACACCTCATCAAATACTTTTGCTCCCCTTTTAATAATATCCAGATGCCCAAGGGTAATTGGATCAAAACTTCCTGAAGAAATAGCTATACTTGTCATTCTGTCCCCTCACCTTCATACTTATAAATCGATATTGCAGTAATCCCATAATTCTCAGCTCGTACTTTTACAAGCCTTCCTATTGAATTAGGTAAAACTACATCATTACCATGCTCTGCCATAATTAATCCATCACTATGTAGCAATCCATGTTGATCCATTACACTAATTAAAGATACAATTTTTTGCTCTTTATATGGAGGATCTATTAATATAAGATCGAATGACATTTCACGTTTTATTAACGCCTTTACTGCACGTTCAGCATCATTTCGATATACTTCAGCTTGTTCCTGTACTCTACAACTTTCTAAATTTTGATGAATTACTTTTATTGCTTTACTATCCCGATCAACAAAAATTACTTTATCGATCCCTCTGCTCAAAGCCTCAATTCCAAGACCACCACTACCACCAAATAAATCAAGGGCGATACCACCATCAAAATAAGGACCTATCATATTAAAAATAGATTCTTTTACTTTATCTGTCGTTGGACGTGTTGTATTACCAGGAACCGCTTTAAGTGGGTGTCCTTTACATTTTCCTGAAACTACTCTCATCTGTTGTCACTACCTTTATTTCAATCTATCGAGCGATTATAGAAAGCCATTCCCACTTCGGTAACAGTTAACAAACCACATTCACCTAACTATAGAAAAACTCGGCCTCAAATAACCTCTCGTTATTTTTATGTATTCATCTCATCATTCACTAATATGAACCCAATATGTATATTAGTTCCACTTTATCTTTTTTATCCTATCACAAAATAAAAAAAAGAAAAATAAAAAGCCCAACATAAAATTTAATTTCATTATGTATATCTTCATTTAGATTGGACATAAATAATTATAACAACATCACCTTCGATGTTGTTGCCAACCGCGGAGAAGACTTACGTTTCCCCATAAGTTCTTCCTCCGGTTTCTCCTCTCCCTTTGCCTTCTTACTAGTACATGCTAGTATAAGAAGGACCCTGCTATGCAGGGTTTTTTTTCTTTGTGTGCTTTTCATTTAAAAAGTGAAATGGTACAGTAAAAGAAAGAGGAGGAAAAGATATGATTCAACGCTTTATAGAACTTGGAGAAGGCTACTCTGATTTATATGAATTACTTGAAATTGCCAAAACAAATCAAGAACGTATAGCACATATGTTACAATTTGAAACGATAAAAAACGATAAAAAAGTGTGTTCGCTTGTTGTAATATTAAAACCAACTACTACTGGTGATTTCCAACCATTATACATATGTCGTGAAGGCATTCCTGTATTTGAAAATAAAAAAAGTAAACGTGTCATTTTATTTGAAGAAACGGCAGAACAACTCGGAAAAAAAGTGGCTACCTTTACTGTAAAACCATCTACAACTTTCCCAGAAAAAGAACTATTTTTTAATCATTTAATTGGTATTTTACGAATGAACAATTTCATTCCTCCGATGAAATAACGTGTTATTTCAAGTGAAAAATCCCCGGCTAAATTTAGCAGGGGATTTTTTCTATTAGCTATAATCGTATTCTTTTGCTCGATCAGGACGGGAATTTTCAAATTCCGTTTTTAAATACGGGCGATACGACTGTTCTATCTTTTTCACAAAAGGAAGTTTGTTCAACTTATGCATCATATGCTCAATTTGTTCCATATCACAATATACTACAGCATATTTTAATCGTTTTGATATGTAATGTATGTTACCATATTTCCTTAAAATCTTGGCATGTTTCAATGAATGTAAATAAACAATCATACTTTGTCGTTGCCCGAACATAATCTTCTCCATCTTCTCCTTTTAAAAACATATATTTTATATTCTATGAAAACCAATCAGAAATTTATAACATTACAGGACAAACTCTGTATACGTTTTCTTCCAACTTCTAAAAAACGGGGTACATCACCCCGTTTTTTTACAACCACAACCTCCGCCAGTACCACAACCTCCACCACAGCCACCAGCATCAAAGAATGGATTTCCTGTTGGCACTTTAATGGAAGAAGACACTTCCGAACCGATTGCTACACTAACTTCGTCTAATAACTTCTGCAAAGCAGTTTCTGCTCTTTTAAAAGCTGCAACCTTATCATGTAAGTCCACAGAACGCTTTAATTCTCTCATTTTCATCGACACGGTAGTATAGTCAGGATGGTATTTTCCAAAACGCTGTACTTCCTCATACCGTTCTTTCATCGCTGTAAATTGCTGAATTAGCGTCTGAAGTTCCATATCTTCATGTAATTCTCTATAATACTTACGATAATCTTCTGCTATATCTGAACAGATAATCGCTTTTGCAAGCTGCTCTGCCTTATCTAATATTAATACGCTTTCTAGCGTCGCTACAATCATGAGAGACACCTCCGAGTATCCATCATACCACATTTAGATTAGAACTACTAATTGAAGTGACTTACTCAAAAGAAAGATATAACGTAACTATTTTTACACTATATCCGTACACACTTATACATTAATATGTTCCGCTATATTATATTTAAGAACATCCCATTTTCCACTATTTTGTTTCACATAACTAATACACGCATTTTTTAATGGTGTCTTAAATGTAATTTCATCTGGTTCAATGGCATGTAAAATCGCTTTTATCGCGTGTGAGTGAGCAACAATAATAATACGTTTGCCAAAATGAGTTGTCGCAACATCTTCTAAAGCAGCAAAGCAACGAACTACAATCTCTTCATCTCGCTCCATACCTTCTACTTTACCCTCAGCAATCAACTCTCTAACAGCCGCAACCGGCTTCCCTGAAGCTTCTCCAAAATTCCGTTCAACAAATCGCTCATCTAATAAAATCGATTGTAATCCAACTGCCGTTGCGATTTCATTAGCCGTTTCTTGCGCTCTAATTAACGGGCTACTTATAATGATATCCCACGTTTCTTCTTGTAAAGCAGCTGCACTTTGACTCGCTTGCTTCTTACCAACTTCATTAAGCGGAATATCTTCTCGCCCCTGAATAATTTCTTGAAAATTCCAATCAGTTTGTCCATGTCGTACTAAACAAATTTCCGTCATGCTGCAACTCCTTTTTAAATAATCAACTTCTATTGTAACAAAAGTTCTGCATGACGGACATATTTTTCACTTCCAATTAGGTTGCATTTTGTTGCTTCATATACTGAAACATATCAATCATGATCGAAGCAACGGCCAATTGATTTTGAAACTTTTCCACTTTATCTGGTATCGTTTTTTTGAAATGTTGCATCGCCGCTAACTCAAAAGCCTCTTTTTCTTCAGGATTTCGTGTTAATTTTCTATACCAGTACGGTTGCTCTCTAATATAGCGAGATAAATCCTCATCAGCCTTTATAAACTCCATAATTTCTGCTCTCATCATCTTTCCCCCTAATCCTTTTGAAAGAAAAACGGGTTATTTTCTGAAGTACTTTGCTCTTGCTGCGTACGGTTACCTTGAAATTGCTGAATAACTTGTTGCACGCTCCCAATTGCACTCGTCACATTGGCTAAATGGTTCTGCATTTGTTCCACGTCCAACTTTTTAAAAAAAGAAAGCATTTGCCCCATCACATCAGCAGTTTTTTCCTCTTCAGTTCGATTATCTTTTTCTTTTTTATTTTCTTTTACCGAAGAAAACGCAGGCGCTCCATCCGGTCTATAAGTTGCCCATATTGGATCTTCTTCACCAAGTAAGTACCATTCTTCATAAAATTGTTGCCATGTTTTATGACCACTTCTAACCTCATGAACCATTTTAGGGTGATGGTTTACAAATTCTTTAAACTGTTGAATCGATGGATGTAACGGTCCTTTTGTTGTTGGCATAATCCTCACCTCTCCATGTATATCTACTATATAGTAAGAAAAAAAAGGCGCATGGTTCGCCTATTTTTAGACGATTCATGCACCTTTTTTTCTGCTATTTGCATACGGTCAGATTCCCACCTACAATTCAGTGAATACGAAGTAACTAATTTGGTAATGTGACACCCCACCGCTTACAGTTTCGCTTTATTTTCGAATAAAGTTTTGTGTATAAAATTTATCGTATACACCAACACCTAATCCTGTAAATTGTTCATTTAATAAATTCTTTCTATGCCCCTCACTATTTAACCAACCTTGCACTGCCGCAATTCCATCACTATGTTGCGCCGCTATGTTCTCACCAGCAAGTTGAAATCCTACTTTCCCGCGCTGCAAACGATCTCCTAGTGTACCTAATGTAGGTGAGTCATGAGAAAAATAATTATTGTCTTTCATATCTTTACTGTGACCAACAGCAACATCTGCTGTTTCCTGATCCCATGTTAATAACGGTAATTTATGACGACTTCGAATGATATTTGTTAAATCAAAAATTTGTTGCATATTCCCATTTTCTACTTGTTTTATTTTTTCTGGAGTCAATGGTTGTTCTGCTATTAATTCACCTGAATAAACGAGCTGATACGGTCTTTGGCGTAATAAAGTTTCATCATCCATATAACGAACACCAACAAGCTCATGTGTAAATTGATCAAAATACAATTGCGCCCATCCATCTTCTACAGGTATTAACGGTTGTTCCATGACTTCGGTATCAGATAGCTCAAATTGATAACTATTTTTCCCTCTTTTTAATGAAATTTCATGCGAAAGCGGACTTTTTTTATATACTTCTTCATATTTTTCATTTATATAATAAGGTGGAACCTTAACTTGTTCACCAGCTGCGTATGCCGTTACAACTTTACGTTCAGAAACTCCAAATTGAACATACTGAGTTAAATCCTGGTTGTATACCCACCATTCATATCCGTATGCAGATGGCTCTATTCGAGAGGGTTCTCCCCACTTCGCTAATAAGTTTTCAGAGTCTTCACCAATCATATTTAAAACAGTGTCTGAGGAGTCTTCCTTAATTTGCTTTTTCTTTTTCACAATTTTATTTTCTTGCTTTGATTGAGATGGGGTTAATATATATTGTGAAACGAGTAATTTCCCGTATAAATCAACAGCTAAAATTAAAAATGTAATCATTACGATACGCAATAATTTCTTCAAACGATATACCTCCTGAACAAAACATAAAATTGAGATATACACAAATCCTTTTCTTTCTTTTTGTGTGTACCGTACTCTTTTCACTATATCATATTTTTGTGAAAAAAGTCTGGATTATCCCTTTTCTCTCAATATGAATTGCACTTTCTTATTATTCATACTATTATAAAAATAATGGTGTAACATTAAAAAAGGAGGTATTATATGCAATTTACAAATACGAAATTTAATGGAGCCGTCGTTGAATTAACTCTTTTAACTGAAATCATGGAAAACAACCACTTCGTACTTGCCGGACAGTGGGATTATGAACGAGTTACATACGATTATAAATTTGAAATATTAAAGGATGTTTATTATTTACGAGTGCAAGGAGTTGCTGTTGAAGGTGACATCGGCAGTAGACACGCTGAAGTAAAACTACTTCCCCCCTTATTAGGAAAACATTATTATCCTCACGGCGTTGAATATGGTGATGATGAGACTTTCCCAACGAATGTACTTCAAAAAAGCGAACAACTCCTACAAAATGTCGAAAAAGAGTTAAAAGAATTTCAAATTATTGATTAACAAAAACAAGCGCATCAATATGATGCGCTTGTTTTATTTCCCTTCCCTAAGAATGAATCGTTTTTTTTACTGGATATCCATAAATAGATCCATCTTTTACTTTAATCTCATCTTCCCAAGGAACCTTATATTTACCTTCAGCTAAATCTTTTACAAACGTATATGGATTTTCTTTCACCCCACCAGGAGTTGCTACATATCCTCTTGAACCTAGATTATATATATTATTTTCCAATCCCCATCCTAATCTAGCCTGATCTGCTAGTTCTGGATATACTTCAGCAGTAACAATCTCCCACGGATTTCGATGACCCTGTACTAAAGTAGTCCCATCAAAGTTACATACTTGTCCTTCACCAAAGTAATAAAATACACCATCATAACCCGCTAAGTTTACCGACAATGTATACATTAAATTTTGCCATGCATTTGAGCGATTGGTTAGCATCCATTGTTCACTAACTTGTGTACTATATCCAGAAATACGAATTAAGACATTTGCACCTTTATAGGCCGCTTCACGAGCTACTTCAGGGAACATGCCATCATGACAAATACAAACAGCTAATTTACTTCCTCCAGGTCCATCACAAACAGGTAAGCCTAAATCTCCAGCTTTCCAAGGCTCGACTGGCACCCAAGGATTTAGCTTACGATACTTCAAAATCATTTCACCTTGTGGATCAATAATAACTGCTGTATTATATGGCTCTCCACCATCAGGATTTTTCTCCATTATTGAAAAAACACCATATACTTTAGATTCTTTACATGCCTCAGCAAATAAGTCTGTTTCTGGCCCAGGCACTGTGCATAAAAATTCTTCTGTAGTCCATTTTTTTGTATTGAGCCCTTGTGTACTATATTCAGGAAATACTATCAATTCTAAACCAGGGTAACCTGATTTGGTCGAATGAATTGTTTTTATGATTTGTTGAATTTGTTTATCAATGTCTGCACGCGATTCTACTACTGGTACTGGATATTGAATTAGTGCTGTCAAAAAACCACTAATCGGCTTTACCATACTTCCACTACTACCCATTTAAACTCCCCCTTAAAATAGTTCGTGTTTATTAAAGATAACAATATATATTTGTAACTCTCTAAAAAACTTGCACTACATATGGAATTATTACGCATGAAAGCTAGTAGTAAATTTTATCTCCACTTTTAGTACACGCCTACACTAACTTAACATAAAAAGTTAGAAAATTCAATCTTTTTTAAAGGTAGCTAAAACTAAAAAAGAAAAAGCGCATGGAATCCCATACACTTTTTTACTTAGTCTGCAAATACGGCGGCAATTGTTGCAACTGCTCCTTATCCTTTTCACGTTCTCTACGTGCCCATCTAAAGAATACATAGCCTATAATTGTACCGTATACTATTTCCTGGACAATTTTCATTATAATACCACCAGTTTGCTGGTCTTGTACGACTGGCATCCAGTGCAAAAATTCTGGTCCCGTTATATTTAAATCTGATAAAGTGCCCGCTGGTACACATAGTTCCATCGCTTTCATCCAAGCAGCCGGATCCGTATACGTTGCAAATAACGGCGCTGTCGCAAAAATGATTAACGCACAAGCAGGCGTTAATAATATGCCGTTAGCAAACATATAACCAAGTTTCTTTATATCACTTAACGTTTGATATTCTGGTAATGGATTTAACATCGGCCACCACATCATGATTGCTGTAAAAAACAATATAGCGAGACAAATAGGATGAGCTATTTGACTTTGTTTTACTGTATCAAAAACAACTGGTAAATGATAAAAAGAAAACAGGCCGTTAAATACAAACAACGCAATAAGTGGTTTAGCAAATGCCTTTAATATAATTTGAACGAACTTAAAAGAAGTAATGTAACGATATAACCAAATTGGTATACCAAGCAACAGTAACGGTGGAACTGCAATATACATGACTGCCATTTCAAACATATGAGCACTAAATATAATATGGCCAATTAAATCAATAGGTCCTCCCTTTACAAAATACAAAAGAACAATACCAGTCGTAAAATAAAAAATTTGCTTCTTACTTACCTTCGTCGCATTTTCAAATCGCATTCTATATGGCCCAATAATTAAGAAGTACCCAATAAGAATTGAAAGCATAAATAATAAAAAGATTGGACTCCATAAAGCCTGAAAACCAAATATCCACAAGTTACTCATTTTCACACCTACCTTCGTAAGGTTATCTCATAATATGAAGAGGGAGCTGTGACAACACAAGCTCCCTTATTTTTCACTTTTCAAATCCACACGATTGTCATAAAAGCTAAAATTGTAATTAACCCTATTAGCAGACCAGAGTAAAGAAAGAAACTTGCTGCTTCATGTCCTTTATGACTCATATGCATAAAATAATACAATTGAAAAATTACTTGTACCACTGCTAATAGTAAAATAAACGGTACAGAGAAAATCGGACTAAAAGTTTTTGGATACGCCACTGCTACAAATGCAACTAATGTTAAAAAAATCATTAATGCAAACGTAATAACTTGATGCCTCATTTCCTCCGCACTTTTTCTCTTCCGATAAACAAGATCAACTTTAGGATTATTCGTTTGCTTTATCGCCATTGTTTATCCCACCATTCCCATTAAATATACTACAGTGAAAATAAACACCCAAACTACGTCAATAAAGTGCCAATAAATCGATGCAACATAAAACTTCGGTGCATTGTATAAATTTAGACCTCTCTTCGCATTTCTAAAGATTAATGTTAAAATCCAACATAACCCAAACAATACGTGGAGTCCATGTGTACCAACAAGAGCATAAAACGCAGAGCCAAACGCACTACTTCTCATAGTATGCTTAAATTCATGTGTATAATGATAAAACTCATATATCTCAAATCCTAAAAACCCTAAACCTAGCAATACTGTTACTAGTAACCAAAGCTGCATTTTCTTAAAGTTAAAGTTTTTCATGTGATACATCGCATATACACTCGTTAAGCTACTCGTTAATAAAAGCATCGTCATAATGAAAACGAGTGGCATTTGGAACATCTCTTGAGATGTTGGTCCACCATTTGTAGAATTCTTTAACGCTAAATATGTGCCGAATAAGGAAGCGAACAACACTGTTTCGCCTCCAAGAAATAACCAAAAACCGACAAACTTATTTTTCCCTTCAAGGGTTGCTTTTTCAGGCTCTGCTGGAAATGTTTCATTCGTTAACTTTTCATCTACATGCATTATGCCTTGCCCCCCTTATCCTCTAAATCTTCTTTATGAATATGATACCCATGATCATCAATTACTGAACGTAGGAACATTGCGCCAAATGTAATGATTAAACCAATAATTGCTACTAATAACCAGAACTTATCTTTTCCGCCCTGCATATACATCGCACCAAATGCCGCTATAAACAATCCGAAAGAAATAACAAATGGTGAAAACGAAGGATTTGGCATATGAATATCACCAACTGGTTCCGCTGCTGTCATCTCTTTATTACCTTCACGTTTTTCAATCCAAAACGGATCTAATCCGCGAACAAATGGTAATTGTTTAAAGTTATATTCTGGTGTCGGTGCTGGCATTGTCCATTCTAATGTACGTGCATCCCACGGATCACGACCAGCTTTTTCTTTTGATACTGTTGTTTTAATTACATTGAATAGAAGAACAATCGTTCCAAGGGCCATAAACACCGCTCCGATGGAACTAATCATATTCCCCATTTCCAACCCTTGCCCTTCAAGATATGTGTAGTAACGGCGTGGCATACCAATCAAGCCAAGGAAATGCTGAATAAAGAAAGTTAAATGGAAGCCGATAAAGAATAGCCAAAACGTTATCTTTCCTAATGTTTCATTTAATACTTTATTAAACATCAGTGGCCAATAATAATGAGCTCCTGCAAGTAAACCAAATACAACACCGCCAACGATTACATAATGAAAATGTGCTACTACGAAATAGTTATCATGAAATTGATAATCAGCTGGTGCAGATGCTAGCATAACCCCTGTAACTCCACCCATTACGAATGATGGAATGAAAGCTACTGCCCACATCATTGGTGTAGTAAAACGAATACTTCCGCCCCACATTGTAAAGAGCCAGTTGAATATTTTGATACCAGTCGGAACCGCAATCGCCATTGTTGCAACTGAGAAAATAGCATTAGCAACTGGACCAAGTCCAACAGTAAACATATGGTGCGCCCATACCATAAATCCTAAAAATCCAATTAATACAGTCGCAAACACCATCGATGAATAACCAAACAATCGTTTTTTCGAAAATGTTGCGAAGATTTCTGAGAATATTCCGAAAGCTGGGAGTATAAGAATGTATACTTCTGGATGACCGAAAATCCAGAATAAATGCTCCCATATAATTGTATTCCCGCCCAATGCCGGATTAAAGAAACTTGTTCCAAATAAACGATCTAACATTAAAAGTCCTAATCCTACAGTTAACGGCGGAAAAGCGAATAATATAAGCGAAGATGTTACAAATGTTGTCCATGTAAACATCGGCATACGCATATACGTCATTCCTGGAGCGCGCATATTAATAATGGTTACAAGGAAGTTAATTCCTCCAATTAATGTACCAATACCTGAGATTTGCAAGCCGAGTACATAGAAATCAACACCATGCCCTTTAGAGGCTAAAGCTAAAGATGCATAAGATGTCCATCCTGCATCAGGTGCTCCACCTAAAAACCAACTTAAATTTAAAAATACTCCACCAAAGAAAAATAACCAAAATCCGAGTGAATTCAAAAACGGGAACGCTACATCACGTGCACCAATTTGAAGTGGTACAGCGGCGTTCATAAATGCAAACACGAGTGGCATAGCTGCGAGGAAAATCATTGTTGTACCGTGCATCGTTAATACTTGATTATAAGCATCCCCAACAAGAAAAGCGTTGTTAGGAATCGCTAATTGAAGGCGAATAAATAGAGCTTCTATTCCGCCTATTACAAAAAACAATCCACCTGCAATTAAATAGAGAATGGCAATCTTTTTATGGTCTACTGTCGTTAAATAATCCCATATGACAGCACCCATCCCCTGTTTTTTTGCTACAGAACTCACGTTTTCAACCTCCCCTTCGCGAATAGTCCCTCTTTACTTTTCAACTTTTAACGTTTGTAAGTATGCATTTAATGCATCAATTTGATCATCCGTTAAGTTGCCATATTTGCCAGTCATTTTGTTTCCTGGCTTCATATTTTCAGGATCTTTCAGCCATTTTTTTAAGTTTTCTTCATTGTTTTCGGCAATACCGGCAACCATATCGCGATCCGCAAAGTTTGCTAAGTTTGGTGCAATACGAGCGGAAGGTGGTCTACTATCATTAGATCCAACTGCGTGACAACCAATACAGCTTTTATTAAATATTTCTTGGCCCTCTTGCGCCTTTGTTGAAGCTACTTCTTTCTTCCCATCAATCTTCTTCATATCAGCAAGCCATTTTTTGTACTCGCTTTCATCTAAAGCTTTCACTTTAAATTGCATTAAAGAATGTGATGGGCCGCAAAATTCTGTACAAAAACCATTATAAGTGCCCGACTTATCTGCCTTTAACCACATTTTGTTCACATTGTCTGTATTTGTATCCATTTTCCCTGCTAAAGATGGAACCCAAAATGAGTGTTTAATATCGGCACCCTTCAAATTTAAATACACTTTCTTACCTGTGGGGATGACCAAATCTTGCGAAGTTACTATCTTTTCTGATTTATAAGAAAATTCCCACCAATAAAGATTCGCTGTTACATCAACAACGATAGTATCTTTATCAATATTCTTTTTCTCCATCGCACTTACATCAGCAAGTTTGAATGTATATGTAACTGTTGGAACAGCTAAGATTAGTAAAAGAATAATCGGAATAACTGTCCATATAATTTCTAGCTTGTGATTCCCTTCAACTTGCTCTGGAATATAATCTTCCTGACCTCTCTTTTGTCGGAAACGCACAATTACATATAAGAAAATAATAGTAACTACTAGTACTACTCCTACCATGATTGCACTTGCCAGTAGAAGTAAATCATATTGCATTTTTGCTACTTCTCCTTGCGGAATTAAAGTAGATTGAAAGGCTTTACCGCATCCCCCTAACAGTAAAGCCAGCAGTGAAACGAACGAAAGCAGTCGCCACTGTTTCTTCATACAAACAACCCCCACTTTCCTTGTGAATTAGATTGTACTTTATAGTTAAGTAAAGTAAATCTCAACGTAAAGAAATCCAATTATGTCGTTGTCTTAGAAGAATGTAACTACAATCATTGATACAAATAAGATTGTTAAATAATTTAGGGAATAAACAAACATTTGCACGGACCATTTGATGTCATCTTTCTTACGGAAGCCATAAAATCCTAAAACGATCCATCCGATGTTAAGCAGTGTTGCAATTACCATAAATGTTATCCCTAGTCCACTCATATAAAATGGTAGTGGTAATAAACATACTGTCCAAATCATAATTTGGCGTTTCGTAATTTCAAATCCATGAACTACAGGAAGCATTGGAATTCCTGCATTTCGATATTCATCAACACGTTTCATTGCTAATGCAAGGAAATGTGGGATTTGCCAAATAAACATAATTAAAAATAACATCCAAGCAATTGGATGGCCTAAAGATGGATCGATTGCTGCCCATCCAATTAAAGGAGGAACTGCACCAGATATACTCCCTACAACAGTATTTAGTGTATACTTTCTCTTTGTCCATAAACTATATAGAACAACATATGTGAAAGCACCAATAAATCCCATTAAGACTGCCATTGGTGTTGTTAATAATAAAAATACAAAACCAAGAAGTAATATGACTAGTCCAAATGTAAGTGCAAATCCTGGTTTATACTTTCCAGTAACCGTTGGACGGGTCTTTGTTCTTTCCATTAATGGATCGATGTCTCGATCAATGTAGTTGTTTAAACAACATACCCCTGCCATAACTAATCCAGAACCAACGATTGTAAAGAATAACTTATCCAGATTGTCCATTACACTTAATCCATTAAAGTGTAATGCCAACCAAAATCCTGTAAATACAGTAAGTGTATTTGAGTTTACAATCCCCATTTTAACGAGTGCTTTTAAATCTTGTAACCGAGTTGTTTCCGGTACACTTGTAACAGCGGACTCATCATGCAGCTCACTTGTTGCATGGTTCATCACTCTAACCCCCTCTTAAAACTTTCATCTTTCTTTTTGCGCATATTTCAAATGAAATAATTCGCTTCTATATAGCAATATTATTACAGTAGAAACATTGTTAACCCATTCTACTACTAATCTACGCCCATACTCCAATATATTAAATCATATTTCCCGAACATTTTGTGAAGAAAACATGAACTTTTTGTGTCGAATATAAAAAACTTCATTCTGACTTGTCCTTATCATAACATGATGTTACCTTCTATAATAAACTATTTTGTCCTATTTAACACGTATTCTCCCCATTTCTTTTCAAAATAGCCTATTTTTCACCCAAAATTTTCCTTGCGAACCCTGTTTTTACACCTATTTTCTCTCCCTTTCCTTCCCCCTCCATTTCTTTGCTATTTTATTATTTTTTATATATCATAGGAACTAGCGCGTTTTATTCTATACATAATGGAATGAAAATATTTCGCAATAACTTCATAGCAGAAAGATGGTGAAAGAGATTGCAACGCTTTATTAAATGGTTAGCAGTCATTACAAGCCTTGATTTATTAATAGTTTTATTAGGAGGCGCTTTAGTTACAAAAACAGGTTCTGGTCAAGGTTGTGGTAAATCATGGCCACTTTGTAACGGTGAATTTGTTCCATCTAATTTATCAATGGAAACTATTATTGAACTTAGCCACCGATTAACATCAGGATCAGCTGGAATTCTTGTCACTCTACTTTGTATTTTGTCCTGGAAATATTATAAACATGTGCGTGAAACAAAAACGTTAGCAATTTTATCCTTCGTATTTTTAGTTGCACAAGCATTAATGGGAGCAGCAGCAGTTGTTTGGGGACAAATGCCAGCTGTACTTGCTATCCATTTCGGTATTTCCTTAATTTCATTTGCTTCTGTCATCTTATTAACGTGTCTTATCTTTGAAATTGACCAAAAATTTGATGCACGTTCACTTATTATGGACAAAAAAATGAAATTTCATATTTATGGTGT
This sequence comes from Bacillus sp. FSL R9-9497, assembly GCF_038005805.1. NCBI lineage: Bacteria > Bacillati > Bacillota > Bacilli > Caryophanales > Bacillaceae > Bacillus > Bacillus sp. FSL R9-9497. The sequence continues at coordinate 3,889,166 of NZ_JBBOTY010000001.1, forward strand.
AACAATTTACAGTTATATCGTCGTCTACACAGGTGCTTTAGTACGTCACGAACGAGCTAGCTTAGCCTGTCCAGACTTTCCTTTATGTAGCAAAAACAGACCTATGCCAACTCAACTACATGAATGGGTTCAAATGGGCCATAGAGTTGCAGCGATGTTAATTTTCGCCTGGATACTATACGCGATGATTCTCGCTATTCGCCATTACAAGCAGCAACCTGTAGTATATTGGGGATGGATTATTTCATTTATCCTTGTTACACTTCAAGCTGTAGTAGGAGTTTTAGTTGTATTTACAAACGCTAGTTTAGCGATGGCATTGTTACATTCTCTATTCATTTCTTGCTTGTTTGCCGTACTATGCTATTTAGTTATGCTAGGAACAAGAAGTAAAGTGAATGCAAAAGAAGCCAAATCAACTTCTAAACAAACAAAATAATTTAAAACTAAAATCCCTTGCCAATTCGGCAAGGGATTTTTTGCAATAAAAAAGAGCTGTATTTACACAGCTCTTTTCTTATTTTAGTGATCTAATTCAATAAGTAAATCACCCGTTTGAATTGCATCACCATCGTTAACATATACTTTCTTCACTTTACCATTGAACGGCGCTTGAACTGTCGTTTCCATTTTCATCGCTTCTGTAATTGCCATAGAATCGCCTTTTTTCACTTCGTCGCCTTCTTTTACAACTACTTTAATTACCGTTCCTGGCATCGTTGCACTAATATGATTTGGATTCTCACGGTTCCCTTTCACACGTTGTGCAACTGTTGCTTTTACACTCTCGTCTTTCACGATAATTTCACGTGGTTGACCGTTAAATTCCAAGTAAAGAACGCGGTTTCCATCCGGCTGAGGTTCTCCAATTGATACTAGTTTAACCATCAATGTTTTACCCTGTTCAATTTCTACATCAATTTCTTCACCTAGTCTCATACCATAGAAGAACGTCGGTGTATCAAGTACAGATACATTTCCATAAAGCTCAGCAACTTTTTCATAATCCATAAATACTTTTGGATATAAAGCATATGCCACTACATCAAAAATCGTTACTTCGCGTCCAAGTTTATGGAATAATTCTTCTTTTAACGCTTCGAAATCTACTGGCTCTAGTAATTCACCTGGTCTTACTGTTAATGGCTCTTTCCCTTTTAAAATAATCTTTTGTAATTCTTTCGGGAAACCACCGTACGGTTGACCTAAATCACCAGAGAACATTTCAACAACAGACCCTGGGAAGTCCATAGCATGTCCACGCTCTAAAACATCTTGTTCTGTCAGATGGTTTTGAACCATAAATAATGCCATATCACCAACAACTTTTGATGATGGCGTTACTTTTACAATATCTCCAAACATGTCATTCACACGGCGGTACATTACTTTCACTTCATCGAATCGATCTCCTAAACCAACCGCCTTCGCTTGTTGCTGAAGATTACTATACTGCCCACCCGGCATTTCATGCATATACACCTCTGTATGAGGCGCATTCATACCACTTTCAAACGGTGCATAGTATTTGCGTACATCTTCCCAATAATGAGATAGTTTTTCTAAAGAATCTATATTAACATCTGGTTGTCTTTCGTTTCCGCCTAACGCATAGTATAGCGTGTTCGCACTTGGTTGTGACGTTTGACCAGCCATAGAACTCACTGCTACATCGACGATATCAACACCCGCTTCAATTGCCTTCGTATACGTTAATATACCATTTCCACTCGTATCGTGCGTGTGCAGATGAATTGGAATCGACACTGTCTCTTTTAATGCAGAAACTAAATCATATGCTGCATTTGGTTTTAGTAAGCCCGCCATATCTTTAATACCTAAAATGTGAGCTCCTGATGCTTCTAACTCTTTTGCTAAATTTTTATAGTAATTTAAATCATATTTACTACGCAGTGGATCATGAATATCCCCTGTGTAGCACATTGTTGCTTCTGCAATTTTACCAGTATCTCGTACAGCGTCAATTGCAACTCTCATGCCTTCCACCCAGTTTAAGCTATCAAAAATACGGAATACATCAATGCCTGCTTGAGCAGAACATTCCACAAATTTTTGAATTAAATTATCTGGATAGTTTTTGTATCCAACTGCGTTTGAAGAACGAAGTAACATTTGGAATAACACGTTCGGCATTTTTTCACGAAGATCTAGTAATCGTTCCCATGGATCTTCTTTTAAGAAACGATACGCAACATCAAACGTTGCACCGCCCCACATTTCCGCTGAGAATAGGTTCGGTAACATTCTCGCTGTTGGCTCCGCAATTTGATGTAAATCTTTTGTACGAATACGAGTTGCAAGTAATGACTGGTGTGCATCACGGAATGTTGTATCCGTTAAAAGTACACGTTTTTGATCCTGTACCCATTTTACTAATCCGTCCGCTCCACGCTCGTCCAAAATTTGTTTCGTTCCATTTTGGATTGGCTCTGAATGTTTTAAACATGGAATACGAGCATCTGGGAATATTGGTTTTTCTTTTTTCCCTACTCCTGGGAAACCATTTACTGTTACTGTACCAATGTAATTTAACATTTTCGTTCCACGGTCTTTACGTTTCGGGAACAAGAACAATTCAGGTGACGCATCGATAAATGAAGTATCATATTCTCCTGATAAGAAGTTTTTATGCTTTACTACATTCTCTAGGAATGGAATATTTGTTTTAATACCACGAATACGGAATTCTTTTAAGTTACGTTCCATTTTTGCAGCAGCTTGCTCAAAAGTAAGTGCCCAAGTTGTAACTTTTACAAGTAAAGAATCGTAGTACGGTGTAATAACTGCACCTTGGAAGCTATTTCCTGTATCAAGACGCACACCAAAACCACCACCTGATCGATACGCCATAATTTTTCCTGTATCCGGCATAAAATTATTTAGCGGATCTTCAGTTGTTACACGAGATTGAATTGCAAATCCATGTACAACTACTTCCTCTTGCTTCGGAACACCTACCATTTTGCTATGTAATGAATGTCCATCCGCTATTAAAATTTGTGATTGAACAATATCTACTCCCGTAATCATTTCTGTAATCGTATGTTCTACTTGAACACGTGGATTTACTTCAATAAAGTAAAACTCATCATCTTTTACAAGGAATTCTACTGTTCCTGCATTTAAATAGTTTACATTTTTCGTTAACTTCACAGCAGCATCACAAATACGCTGACGCAGATCATCTGAAAGTGATACACTCGGTGCAATTTCTACAACTTTTTGATGACGACGTTGTACAGAACAGTCACGCTCGTATAAATGAACAACATTGCCTTCTTCATCTGCTAAAATTTGTACTTCTATATGTTTAGGTTTTTCAACAAATTTTTCGACGTAAACTTCATCATTACCAAAAGCTGCTTTCGCTTCTGATTTCGCTCGATTATATGATTCTCCTAATTCCTCACTAGTACGCACAATACGCATACCACGACCGCCACCCCCAAGGGATGCTTTAATAATAATCGGGTAATCATACTTTTCAGCAAATTTTTCGACTTCTTCTAATGAATTTACTGGACCATCACTACCAGGTATAACTGGAATTTGTGCTAGCTGCGCTTGTGTTCTTGCTTTCACTTTATCTCCAAACATATCTAAATGCTTACTTTTCGGACCGATAAAGATAATTCCTTCTTCTTCACAACGTTTAGCGAATTGAATATTTTCTGACAAGAAACCATATCCAGGGTGGATTGCATCTACATGATTACTTTTTGCAATCTCAATAATGCCTTCAATATCTAGATAAGCATCAATTGGTTTTTTTCCTTCCCCAACTAAATAGGACTCATCGGCTTTATAGCGATGATAAGAACCACTATCCTCTTTAGAATAGATTGCAACTGTTTTTAATCCAAGTTCCGAACAAGCTCGAAACACACGAATTGCAATCTCTCCACGGTTAGCTACCAATACTTTTTGAATACGTTGCAGCTTTGTCATGATTTTCCCCCTCTACTTTCCTACCACTCTAGAGATAAAATATACACACACCTTAAAAAGCGTGAAGTTCTTCACTTTCCACATTATATTATACTTAGAAAGCTTCACTTTATTTTTATCCATCATACCTTATTTTCTAACAAATGATAAGTTTTCTGTGCAATTTGTTTCACAAAAATAGTATAGCATACCTCTTCCTTTCATAACAACTTAATTGTATATCACATTTAACTTAATGTGATATATCTTTTAGCTGAAAGAGAAATTAGTACATCATATTTAAAAATAAAAAACACATCATGCTCTAAAGCACAATGTGTTTTTATTTTACAACTACAAGATGTGGTCCATTTTGTTCTCTTTCTTTCATTACACCATTCTGTTGTTTCTCTTGTCGTTTCACGTGACTAGCAATATTGAGTAGTATTCCCATTGCAAGTAGATTAGCTAATAAAGAACTTCCGCCGTAACTAACAAACGGTAATGGTACTCCTGTAAGTGGTATTACTCCAGACATACCACCGACATTGATAAACGTTTGAACTCCAAACAAGCTTGCAATTCCGATAGCTATTAAACTTCCAAATGGATCTGTACACTTTTGCGCAACTCTAAATGACCGAATAATAATAAGTAATAAACAGATTAAAATGATAGCTACACCTATAAAACCAAGTTCTTCAGATATAATTGCCATTATAAAATCCGTTTGCGGTTCTGGTAAATAACCATATTTTTGTACACTATTCCCTAATCCTCTACCATTAAGCCCTCCAGAAGCGATTCCAATAAATGAATTCACTAATTGAAACCCATCCTTTTGAGGATCATTAAACGGATCAAGGAAAACAGAAAAACGTGCCTTTTGATATGGATTTAATGCATAATTACCAAGAAGATATAGTGCCGGAATCCATACTATAGAAGTTAAAGCAATTCGTTTAATCCATAAGTTAACCTGTACTCCCGAACAAAGAAACATAATTCCTACTGTTCCTGCAATTAACAAATCAGTACCTAAATCATTTTGCTTTAATATTAAAAACATGATTATTCCAACACCAATAAGTACTGGACCTGACCCTTTGAAAACAGGTGTATTCGTTTCTTGTCTTTTCGCAAAAAAATGAGCTAAGACGAGAATAACTGTTATCTTAACAAATTCTGCAGGCTGTATTCCAAATATCCACCCGTTTGCACCGTTTACTTTCTTAGTGAAAAAGGCAGCTGCAGCTAATAAGGCAACACTAGCACCGTAACTCCCCAACAAAAAAATTCGTTTTCTCCAAACTTTATATGGGATAGTAGCAATAATTATTAATACCATTGTCCCAACAACTAAAGTAATTAATTGTCTTTTAAAAAAGAAATTTGCTGGTTTATCAAATCTCGAAATCGCAACAATGGAACTCGAACTATATACCATTATTACCCCCAGCACACATAAAATAACAAGAGGAAGTAACAATGAATAATCCATTGATTTCCATACTTTTTTCATTTCATTTCCTCTTTCTGTTTCAATTTAATTATTGTTGTATTCCATATGTACATTGATTCTTCCTGCTTTATTATACAAATAAAAAGCTCAAACTAATTTAGTTTGAGCCCCCTTATTTGAACCCGTTATTGTTGTTTGTTTGTAAATGCTTCATGAAGTGCAGATAACTCACGTTCGAGCTCACCTAACATTGCTTTCCCTTGTTCTTCTGCAATAAGACCAAGGCGAACTGCAAAATCGACCTCGCGGGATAGTCCAAACATTTGTGTGTCTAACACTTCTTCATATAATGGACATTGCGGCATTGTAAGATGGTCCATTTGCACCTTAATAAGTCTTAAAATCTTCTCTGCATCCGCTTGTAGAAGGGCTAGTGCCTTTTCCTGATGATTTGCTACTGTCTCAGACGCCAAATTGATTCCCTCCGTTTCCGTCCTACTCTCCTCTATCCTATCTATTAATATTAGCGATAGTTTTAATAAATTGCAATAGAAACATTTTTTGTGACAACAGTGTCTAATACTATTATACTGAAAAGTGGGAGTATAACACAAATGGGGGAACAACAATGAGCGAAATTTTATTTATTAACGGAAAAGTACGTTTTCCAATCACTATTGATCCAACTGTTTGGATCTTTGATGATCGAAAAGTAGATTTGACAACTTACTTTGATGAAGCTAGAGAAAACACGTCTGAACTAGAAACTTATTTAAAAAACACTTCAGAACATTGGGATCGCGAAATCCGTGATGGTGCCGCTTTTCCTCCAATACAACAAAGTGTGAAGAAATATAAAAAAGAACAGCTGATTACTGGAACATTTGGTATACCATTTCATCCATTCCTTGCTAACGCTGAAATTTTAGAAGACGCTACGCAAGTTGAAATTGAAACGGTAGATCATACAATGACACTTCCATTAGAAACTGTCAAAAATGCTATACTAGGCTTTTCAAAAGAAGGAAAACCATTAAAAGAAGACGGGCCTGTTCATCTCTATTTCAATGATGGATCTAATCAACAAAATCCAATCCGTAACATCCGTAAATTTACAATTTTTTAAAGAAAAGGAGTGAGCTTAAGCTCACTCCTTTTTACAATAAATCTGCTGCTAGTTGAGCTAAATTAGATCGCTCCCCTTTAACAAACTTCACATGACCACTAATACGCTGTTCTTTAAACTTCTCTACAACATACGTTAAGCCATTATTATATTCATCTAAATATGGGTGATCAATTTGCTGAGGATCTCCCATCAATACAATCTTACTCTTTTCCCCTACCCTAGTTAATATCGTCTTCACTTCATGCTTTGTTAAATTTTGTGCTTCGTCAATGATAATGAACTGATCTGGAATACTTCTCCCGCGTATATAAGTAAGGGCCTCTACTTCAATCGAACCCATTCCAGCTAAAATAGCATCTAACTCTCCTGGCTTTTTCGTATTAAATAAATACTCTAGGTTATCAAAAATTGGCTGCATCCATGGTCTTAACTTTTCTTCTTTTTCTCCTGGTAAATAACCGATATCTTTTCCAACTGGAACAATTGGTCTTGCCACAAGTAATTTTTTATATAACCCTAAGTCTTCTGTTTGCATAAGTCCCGAAGCTAACGCAAGTAACGTTTTTCCTGTGCCGGCTTTCCCCGTTAACGTTACAAGCGGAATATCTTCACGAAGCAACAATTCTAATCCCATAATTTGCTGCACGTTTCGTGGTCGTATCCCCCACACTTGTTCATTGTGAAAAATAAGTTTCTTTACCTTCTTACCTAAGTGATCCACAATGCCAAGAGCAGAACTAGAGCCCCCTAATGCATCTTTCATCACTACAAATTGATTTGGATAAAAAGGATGATTCGCAATTTCAGATAGAGGCAATTCACCTTTCTCATAAAAATAATCCAATTGTTCTTTTGATATATATCCTTCTAAAAAACCAGAATATATATTTTCTACTTCAATTACGCGATCACTTAAATAATCTTCAGCCTTCAAACCAATTGCATCAGCTTTTACTCTTACTAGTACATCTTTACTTACTAAAATAACAGACTTCCCGTCCTCTTTTTCCTGTTCTTCTAAAGATAGATTTTTTGCTACAGCTAAAATTCGATTATCATTTGTTTTTTCTACAAAAATATCTTGTAGTTGCACAAATGAACGATGGTTCAATTCAATACGAAATGTTCCGCCGTTTTCTAGCGGGATACTTTCATGCAGCTTTCCTATTTCACGAAATTTATCTATTAACTTAGATACATAACGAGCGTTTCGTCCTACTTCATCCATATAACGTTTTTTCGAATCAACCTCTTCTAATACAACTGCTGGAATCACTACTTCATTGGTTTCAAATGAAAAAATAGATAAAGGATCCTGCAAAAGTACATTCGTATCTAACACATAAATTTTATCCAACCTGTTACCCCCTGACTCCACTTTTAAATTTGTAGAACAAGGGTTTCATCCATACAATATGGACGAACCATTGTTATAATTATATGTACCGTGTAAACGAGGTAGAATCGAAAATCATAGTCATTAAACCTTTTATTTATTCTTTATTCATTTCTATTCAATATATTACTTTTTATTATAATTATTAACGTTAAATCACAATAACCGATTACAAAAGTGAATAAACGAATTTCCTATTTAGCATCTTTATAATTCTCTTATCCCTACTAACACTTCATTATCCAGCTTTTTCGCTGCCCGAAGATCATATGTTTTTTCATATGTTGGTTCAATTGCAAGTTTCGCTCCATAAAACATAACATCACGCACTTCTTGCACATTTACTTCTATTACAGTTAATTTTAGAGAAATACCTTCCATTCTATCTGTCAAAATTTCACCTGCACCACTTATAGAAAATACGGATTCATTCGCCATTATAGTCAATACCACACCTGTATTATGCCGTATATTTTCCACAATACGTGAACGTTGATCTACTGCAAATCGAATACTAGTTTTACTCACTGCATACACCCAAGAAATAGCACTTACGTTAGGAACTTGCTTTTCGAAATCTGTCGTTGCTATCATAACAATACACTCTTTACGCAACGTTTGTACTAAATCCTCTGTTAAGGTAGGCTCTACTACATTCGCCATATTTTCACCTCCAAACATACTTGGTATATCCTTATCATAACTTATTTTTTGAATTGCGAAAATATTATTTTTTCCCGCTATTATTCAAAAACATTATACTTCCATGATATACTTATACTGATAGAATTCGTATTGAGGTGACGAAATGAGAGTCAAATGTATGATTTGTGATAAAAAAGATATGTTAGATGATGAAAATCCTATGGCAAAAAAACTGCGTAATCGCCCTATTCATACATATATGTGCATGGAATGTTCGGAACGAATTGCAGAGCGTACAATGGAACGTCATGCAAGTGGTAATTTCCGATTATATCGTGATAAAAAAATCGAAGATGATTGGTAAAATGTAAATAAGTCCTTACTCATATAGATAAGGACTTATTTATGTTTTTCTGGTTCACGATTCATCTGATCCAAAAAACAATCAATGGCTTCTAACGGAAACCTTGCAGATTTCCGTTCTCCATTCATTTCATATGTAATTAAATACATTTCCTCGTTCTTTTCGACTTCCACATTTCTTAATTTATGTTCTTCATATATCATATTTTGAAATAACAAATATGTTTCTTTTGCAGCACTATCATCTGGACGTGCTTCCGCAACTGTTTTAATTGTTAACCAATTATATAGTGCATCTTGTACTGAACGCATGAAAACTCCCCTTCCTTATCCTGCTTTTTGTTGTTTCGCTTGACGCAAACGCAATCTATAAATTCCAAGTACAATTGCCGCTACAACAAGTCCTTCTCCAACAGGTAAAAACACAGCAAAAAAGGTTAATACTGTGCATCCAATTGCTAATGATATGTATATCACAATATTTTTTAGTACAGACAACTTTCTAGCAAACCCTAAATTATAAACGAGAGCACTTAATATAATAATCGTCCCATAAAGTAACCACATTCCTAACTCTGGATTTTCATCTACCTTACACAATTTTGCAAAAAAAGACATCCTTTCTAACACACTCTTCCCCCCTAGCAGTAAAATGCAATTTTCTTTATACACTTAATACAAGAGTAACTCGCAAAAAAAATACTGTCCACAAAAATGAGTAAATATTCTAAAAAATAAACAAAATAAAAAAACAACGCCCTTTATAAAGGGCGTTGTTTTTTTATTTTTACGCTTCAACAGATTTCTTTTTCTTAGCAGCTCTTTCGCGCTCACTCTTATCAAGAATCTTTTTACGTAGACGAATTGATTCTGGAGTTACTTCACAGAACTCGTCATCGTTTAAGTACTCTAATGATTCTTCTAAAGTCATTAGGCGTGGTTTCTTCATTGTTGAAGTTTGATCTTTCGTCGCAGAACGAATGTTAGTTTGTTGTTTCATTTTCACAACGTTAACTGTTAAGTCGTTCTCACGAGTGTGTTCTCCTACAATCATACCAGCATATACTTCTGTACCTGGTTCAACGAAGATTACACCACGGTCTTCAACTTGCATAATACCGTATTGTGATGCTTTTCCTGTTTCAAGTGAAACTAGAACACCTTGACGACGTCCACCAACTTGTCCAGCGTGTACTGGTTGGTAGCAATCGAATGTATGGTTTAAAATACCGTAACCACGAGTTAATGTTAAGAATTCTGTTGTGTAACCAATTAAACCACGTGCTGGAACCATGAAAGTAAGGCGAACTTGACCGTTTCCGTTATTCACCATATCTAACATTTCACCTTTACGTGCACCCATAGATTCCATAATAGAACCAGTGTATTCTTCAGGTACATCGATTTGTACACGCTCTACAGGCTCACATCTTACGCCATCAACTTCTTTAATGATTACTTCTGGCTTAGATACTTGTAATTCATAACCTTCACGACGCATGTTTTCAATTAAGATAGATAAATGTAGTTCCCCACGTCCAGATACGATCCACGCATCAGGAGAATCTGTATTATCTACACGTAAACTTACATCTGTTTCTAATTGTGAACGAAGACGCTCTTCAATTTTACGAGATGTAATGTATTTACCTTCACGACCTGCAAATGGGCTGTTATTTACAAGGAACGTCATTTGTAGTGTTGGCTCATCAATACGTAATAATGGTAACGCATCTTCATGCTCAACTGGACATACTGTTTCACCAACGTTGATGTCTTCCATACCAGAAACAGCTACTAAGTCACCAGCTTTTGCTTCTTCAATTTCTTGACGTTTTAATCCAATGTAACCAAATAATTTTGTTACACGGAATTGTTTTACACTTCCATCAACTTTCATTAAAGCAACTTGTTGTCCTACTTTCATTGTACCGCGGAATACACGACCAACTCCAATACGTCCAACGTAGTCGTTGTAATCAAGAAGTGCTACTTGGAATTGAAGTGGCTCTTCGCTGTTATCAATTGGTGCTGGAATATGTTCGATAATTGTATCGAATAATGATTTCATATTCTCTTCTTGATTTGCTGGGTTTGAATCTAAGCTTGCTGTTCCGTTCATTGCTGATGCAAATACAACTGGGAACTCTAATTGATCTTCGTTTGCACCAAGCTCAATGAATAAGTCGATTACTTCATCAACTACTTCATCTGGACGAGCGAAGTCACGGTCAATTTTGTTTACAACTACGATTGGAGTTAAGTTTTGCTCAAGAGCTTTCTTTAAAACAAATCGTGTTTGTGGCATACAACCTTCATATGCATCAACAACAAGTAAAACACCATCAACCATTTTCATGATACGTTCTACTTCTCCACCGAAGTCAGCGTGACCAGGTGTATCTAAAATGTTAATTCTTTTATCTTCATAGTGAATCGCTGTATTTTTCGCTAAAATTGTAATACCGCGTTCTCTTTCTAGATCATTTGAATCCATTGCGCGTTCTTCAACGTGTTCGTTCGCACGGAAAGTCCCCGCTTGACGTAATAACTGGTCAACAAGTGTTGTTTTACCATGGTCAACGTGGGCAATAATTGCTATATTACGTAAATCTTGTCGTTTTTTCAACATGTCCAACTCCTAATGTCTTTTTAATCCTTCTCTATTATAAGAGCGAAGGGGATACAATAGCAATTAAAATAAAAGCAAGAATGAAAATATAGTTGTATTCTTACTTTTGTGAAAGTAAAATGAGATTGGAGGGTGAAGAAATGGAACACATTCAATATCGCTTTTTATTAACTGCAATTATCGGTGTTATTTTCTTAATCGGTATCGGCATTATGATTGCTGAAAATAGTCCAATCGGTATTATTATTTGCATTATCGGCACATTTGTTACAGTTGGATACGGTTTTGTAACAAAAAGAAAAATGCGCAAATCACAATAACGCTAAAAAGTAAGAAGCTTATACACAGCCTCTTACTTTTTTTGTTGCTCTCATATAAACGATAACACTTCTTCATACACTCCTGGTTTTGCAACTAACACACTGCTCTTCTCTATGATAGAAAGTGGCGCTCCAGAGAATGTCGTCACCTTACCTCCAACTTCTTCTACAATTATCTGTCCTCCGCCAAAATCCCATGGTGATAATCTCGGCGTTACATATGCATCTATTCTTCCTGTTGCAACGTATACCATCTCTAACGCTGCACAGCCATATGATCTTGTGCCCCTTGCTTTCTTAACAAGTGCCATCATACTTTCCATATTAAGCAATGGATTATCTGTAAGCCATATCGCATTTAAAGCTACAATACCTTGCTCTACAGTTCCTTTTTTCAATGGAGGAATTGATATATCATTACAAAAAGCTCCAGATCCCTTGACTGCATGATATAGTTCATCATGCACTGGATCATATATAAGTCCAATCTTTCCGATACCGTTCTCATAAATCCCAATTGAAATCGCAAAATTTCTTTTTTGATGAACAAAGTTCATCGTGCCGTCAATTGGATCAATTAACCAAACAACCCCGTCAGAAGACGTTATCTCGTCTCCATAACCCTCTTCTCCTAAAATATTATGATTCGGGAATGTTTCTTTAATTTTCCCAATTAAAAACTGTTCTATCTCTCGGTCCATATTTGTAACTAAGTCAGCTGCATTTGATTTTGTTTCTATAATAAGTGCTTTTTTCATTGATGCCATTAAATGCTCTCCTGCATCCCGAATCCACCGTTTGGCGTGTGCATCAATGTCTTTCCATACTTCTTGCATGTTTAAACACTCCGATCTATACTGTTCACAGAAAAAACGAACCCTTTATAAGGTTCGCACCAACTAATTTTTTATACATATACTATTATTACGCTTCTAAACGAATCATTTCAAGTCTTAACACTTCTAACTTTTGTACACACTCTTCTTTTTTCTGTTTGTCATCTTCCATCATCGCATCATATAAAGTTGCTAATTCATAATCTAGCTCCAAACGTAGCACCGGTATTCTCTTTTCAGCATCTGTTCTCTTTAACGCATTAATCACCTGTCTCATATTATTTGCCTCCTCCCAATATTCGTCTGCCCTCGGACTAGAATTAATTCAATTTTCTGATTTTTTGTTTTATACTATACTATGTTGGATAAATCATCTATGCAACAAAATTATATTTTTTTATTTAAATTTTTTTGTGCTGTTTTTTTTATGAATAGTACAAGCTATGCTAAAATAAAAGCAAAATAGGAGTTGGAGGAACAATCATGACAATACAAACATTCAAGTCAACTGATTTTGATGTCTTTACAGTTGATGGTCTCGAAGAACGAATGAGTGCAATTAAAACGAACATTCATCCTAAGCTAGAAGCTTTAGGGGAACAATTTGCAGAATACTTATCCAAACAAACTGATGAGAACTTTTTTTATCATGTTGCAAAACACGCACGCCGCAAAGTCAATCCACCAAACGATACTTGGGTTGCTTTTTCAACAAATAAACGAGGATATAAAATGCTACCGCATTTCCAAATCGGCTTATGGGGTACTCATGCCTTCATATACTTTGGTTTAATCTATGAGTGTCCACAAAAAGTTGAGACGGCTCATGCCTTCTTAGAACATTTAAATGATTTAAAAACAAATATTCCAAATGACTTCGTTTGGTCCATTGACCATACTAAACCAAGTGTGAAATTACATAAAACACTTGAAACTGAAGACTTACAAAAGATGATTGAACGATTAGCTACTGTAAAAAAAGCAGAATTATTAGTTGGTATTCATATATCACCAGAGGAGTTTTCAGCAATGACCAACGAACAATTCCTTGCTAAGATTGAATCTACGATGCAATCACTCCTTCCTTTATATGCACTTTGTAATCGATAGTAGAAAACGGACAATTTATATTGTCCGTTTTTAGTTGTTATCACATTATATCACTTCAGTTTTTATTTTTCAAAATATTTTTTACATTTTTACAAGCTTTTGTTCTTCGACTTCTTTTGCCCTTTGAATAGCACGATATATAGAGTATCCACTTACTTCTTCAAATTCTTTATCAATTTTCTTTTCTTCTGCTTTCGATGGAACAATCTCTTTAAAACGACGATATAAACCCATTAATTCTTCTCTTATAATCCCTTTTTCATAAGCTTTCTCAATCGCTTCATAAAACTTAACAATTGTAACCATTTCCTCATTTGACCAATCATAATCTAACGGATATTGATATTCCATTTCGCACCTCATTTATCATTTCTTCTTGTTTCATTATGCTATCTTAAAGAGAATATTTTATTCTTCATTATAGCCACTCTGCATTATACACTATTTATTCATTTTAATGGAATTGTCTTCCTCTATTCATTAATTGAGGCTAACTATTAAACATACTCACCTTAAAAACATTTTTTTCTATACATCTATAATTATTGGTGATATAATGCTTTTGTTTTATAGAAAGTAAAGTGAAGCTACCATCTCAAAAACGATTTTTTGAATGGCAGAAAAACAAGCCTTATTCTAAAAAGACTAAACTTTTTTAGAGCAGGATTATATAAAACAAATTACACTAAATATTATGAAGAAGAAGGGGTGTATAGATTGTCCCAATACGAAACACCATTGTTTACCGCTTTAGTTGAGCACAGTAAGCGAAATCCAATTCAATTCCATATTCCTGGTCATAAAAAAGGACAGGGCATGGATCCTACATTTCGCGAATTTATTGGGCATAATGCATTAGCAATTGATTTAATTAATATTGCGCCACTCGATGATTTACATCATCCCAAAGGTATGATTAAAGAAGCACAGGATTTAGCAGCCGTTGCATTCGGTGCAGATCATACTTTCTTTTCTATTCAAGGTACAAGTGGTGCTATTATGACAATGGTGATGAGCGTTTGCGGTCCTGGTGACAAAATCCTAGTACCACGAAACGTGCATAAGTCAGTAATGTCAGCTATTATTTTCTCAGGCGCAAAACCGATTTTCATGCATCCTGAAATCGATCCGAAGCTCGGTATTTCTCATGGAATCACAATTCAATCTGTCAAAAAAGCACTTGAAGAGCACTCAGATGCAAAGGGCTTACTTGTTATTAACCCAACGTACTTTGGGTTTGCTGCAGACTTAGAACAGATTGTACAATTAGCACATTCTTATGACATCCCTGTACTAGTCGACGAGGCTCATGGTGTTCATATTCATTTTCACGATGAATTACCCATGTCAGCGATGCAAGCTGGTGCAGATATGGCAGCAACAAGTGTTCACAAATTAGGAGGCTCTTTAACTCAAAGTTCTATTCTTAATGTGAAAGAAGGCTTAGTGAATGTAAAGCATGTCCAATCTATTATTAGCATGCTTACGACTACATCAACTTCTTACATCTTGTTAGCATCCCTTGATGTTGCGAGAAAACGTCTTGCTACAGAAGGAACAGCACTCATAGAACAAACAATACAATTAGCTGAACATGTTCGTGATGCTATAAATTCTATTGAGCATCTTTACTGTCCTGGAAAAGAAATGTTAGGTACAGATGCTACCTTTAACTATGATCCTACAAAGATAATTGTATCTGTAAAAGATTTAGGTATTACCGGCCACCAAGCTGAAGTATGGCTTAGAGAGCAATATAACATTGAAGTAGAACTCTCAGATCTATACAACATACTATGTCTTATCACTTTGGGAGATACAGAAAGTGATACAAATACACTTATTGCAGCTTTACACGATTTAGCAGCAACATTTAGAAATAGGGCAGATAAAGGTGTTCAAGTACAAGTAGAGATTCCAGAAATTCCAGTGCTAGCACTTTCTCCTCGAGATGCTTTTTATTCGGAAACAGAAGTCATTCCATTTGAAAATGCAGCGGGTCGTATTATAGCTGATTTTGTTATGGTTTATCCGCCAGGGATTCCAATCTTTACTCCGGGGGAAATTATTACACAAGAAAACTTAGAGTATATTCGTAAAAACTTAGAAGCAGGTTTACCTGTACAAGGTCCTGAAGATATGACATTACAAACATTACGTGTTATTAAAGAGTACAAGCCTATCAGTTGATAGGCTTTTTTTTCACCTTTTTTCCTTTTCTTCATACGATACTTAAGAATGTAACGTATAGGTGGGGATACTATTATGATTGTAATAGGCCGTTCTATTGTACATCCTTATATTACAAATGAATATGAGCCATTTGCAGCAGAGAAACAACAAATTTTATCAATAATGGCAGGAAATCAAGAAGTTTATTCCTTCCGAACAGCTGATGAACTCAGCTTTGATCTCAATTTACGAGTTAATATTATTATCTCTGCACTAGAGCTTTTTCAAAGTGGATTTCAGTTTCGTACATTTCAACAATCCTTTTGCAACCCCCAGTATTGGAAAAGAACGTCTCTTGGAGGATTCGAGCTTCTTCCAAACATACCACCTTCTATTGCCATACAGGATATTTTCAAAAACGGAAAACTATATGGAACTGAATGCGCAACCGCTATGATCATTATTTTTTATAAAGCTTTACTATCATTGTATGAGGAAGAAACTTTCAATCGTCTATTTGCAAACCTTTTACTTTATACATGGGACTACGATCAAGATCTAAGGCTCATAACAAAAAACGGTGGCGATCTTGTTCCAGGTGACCTCGTTTACTTTAAAAACCCACAAGTGAATCCAGCTACGATTGAGTGGCAAGGAGAAAACACAATCTATTTAGGAAATTTCTTTTTTTACGGACATGGCGTGGGTGTAAAAACAAAAGAAGAAATTATTTATTCATTAAATGAACGAAGAGTCCCTTACGCTTTTATTTCAGCTTTCTTGACTGATACTATTACCCGTATCGATAGCCGTATAATGAGCCAATACGCTTCTTCTAGTACACCACAGACATCCATAAGTTTTATTCCAATTAGAGATGATGCAATCGTTGCAACAGTTGGTCATACAACTACAATTTATTAAAAAAGCGCCTACACATGTAGGCGCTTTTTCTTATTATTAAGCTTTTGTATGTTCTTTATGGTCACATTCGCAATGAGATCCACATTTCCCGTATAGTACTGTTGATTTTTCATCTTCAAAATGTCCAATTGTTCCTTCACATACTTGGCATACGATTGTTCCCATTTTCATTTCCCCCTGAGTTTTAATAGTAATCTATTTATTTATCATTAAGCTTTCGCATTATCTTTTCTAGCACAGTCACAATTTGTTCCACATTTTCCGTAAAGTACCGTCGTTTTCTCATCTTCAAAATGTCCGATTGTTCCTTCACATACTTGGCATACGATTGTTCCCATTTTTCATTTCCCCCTAAGTTTATGGTCCTAAAAACTTTTAGCTGTCCATTTCCTATCAATTATTGGGCTTTTGTATGCTCTGTGTGATCACATCCGCAAGATCCACATTTCCCGTAAAGTACCGTTACTTTCTCATCTTCGAAGTGTGCAATTGTACCTTCACAATCTTGACATACGATTGTTCCCATTTTTCATTTCCCCCTAAGTTTATAATCCCAAAAACTTTTTGTAACCGCTTAACTTTCTGTCTTTATTTTAATATGTTATACTTTTTACGTCAATAGGTTTTCAGTATAACACATTAAATATTTTTAATTTAAATTAGTATGCGATATTCAAATAAAAAACAGCCATATTTATAAGTACGACTGTTTCAAAATAATTATTCTTCATATTCCGCATGTAAAGAAGTTGACGGAACTAGAAATTTGAAAAACTGAGCTAACTCCTTTGCTTCCTCTTCTGATCCTAATTTAAAAATCTCCTGTATATATTGAACATTCTCTACATCATCTCGTCCGAGTAAAGTAGACCTTCCTGTTTGCATACAAACAATGAGCGGCTTTCCAAAAAACATATTTGTATAAATAACACCAAAATCATAACGTGTATCATGTGTCATAAACCCTAAAAATCGTACCTTCACACTTTCATGCTCATCATACAATTTTTCAAACATTGGTTTCCACCTTTCTACATCACGTTTCATTAATAGTATATTAAACAAAACATGTCATACTCCTTTTAATTGTCAAAAAATTCAGTAGGATGTAGAATGATAGTATTCTACTAAGCTAGGGGGAACTTATATGCAACACGCCTTTATTACGCTTGTACCGAAATCCAACCAACAATCAGTTTCAATAGATGATATAAAACAACTTTTTCATTATTATAAAACAGTTACTTCTAAAACTGGTGCCCAAATTAATTACACGTATACAAATACCGCTTTTCCTTATGAAATTTTAGATACATCTACAACAACATTAAAACTTCAATCCACTCACGACCGGTATGACTCAATTTATATTGGTGTTGGTATAGAAAATGAACAATCTTTCATCCAAGTTTCTTTACCACCTAATGCAACATTTGGTGACAAAGGGAAAGCAAATGAATTTTGCCGTTTTTTAGCGAAGAAATTAGAAGGAGAGTTACAATTATTTAATGGAAGAACAATGTATTTTTATAAACGCTAATTTAAAAAATAGATAATATGATTAAAAATAATATACAATTCGAACATGTAAGAAATAAAGCTTGCTTTCTTACGTGCAATACAAAATATGCTATTACATAGGCTAAATATAGAAATACGAAAAAAAGAATAACTTTATAATGAAACTTATCACCATTCGATAATGTTAATACAGTGGAAAAGCCACTCCATAGTAGTAAATGATAAAATATAACATGTAATATTTTCATGGAACCTTCTCCTTTGACATGCTCTATTTTATTAATATATGGGGTTAAGTTTGAATCAATTACATATTATAGGATGATATATATTACCTTTGAAGTAAGTTAAGCCTGAATCATTTGTTAAAGTATTATATATTCATTCGACAAGTACGTTTAAAGACCTTGCAAGTCATTTGATGAAAATAAAAATAGCCCCTCTCTTACAATAAGAGAAGGGCTATTTACATTACTTAAATTATTTTACAATGTGAATTGGCATTCCAAGAGCAACTTCAGCTGCTTCCATTGTGATTTCACCTAATGTTGGGTGAGCATGGATTGTTTGAGCGATATCTTCAGCTGTCATTCCAGCTTCGATAGCTAAACCAATCTCAGAAATAATATCAGAAGCACCTGCACCTGCAACTTGAGCACCTACAAGAAGACCATCTTCTTTACGTGTTACAAGTTGTAGGAAACCGTCAGTGCTGTTTAATGATAATGCACGACCGTTAGCAGCGAATGGGAACTTAGATACAGTTACAGTCATTCCAGCTTCTTCAGCTTGTTTTTTAGTGTAACCAACAGATGCTAGTTCTGGATCAGTGAAGCATACTGCAGGAATTCCGATGTAATCGATAGCTGATGCATGGCCACTAATTGCTTCTACAGCTACTTTACCTTCGTAAGAAGCTTTGTGAGCTAATGGTGGTCCAGGAACGATATCACCGATTGCATAGATGTTTGGTACATTTGTACGACATTGCTCATCGATTTCGATGATGCCGCGGTCAGTCATTTTAACTCCAACTTGCTCAAGACCGATTTCTTGAGTGTTTGGACGACGACCTACAGTTACTAATACGTAATCTGCTTCTACAGTTTGGATTTCACCTTTAACTTCAAAGCTAACTTTTACGCCAGTTTCTGTTTCTTCAACGCCTTTAGCCATAGCTTTTGTATGGATATTTACGTTACCTTTTTTCTGTAGAGCACGTTTAACAACAGAGCTCATAGCTTTTTCGAAACCAGCTAAGATTTCGTCGCCAGCTTCTACTACAGTAACTTCTGTACCGAAGTTAGCATATGCAGTACCTAATTCCATACCGATGTAACCGCCGCCGATTACAACAAGTTTTTTAGGAATTTCAGGTAAGCTTAAAGCACCTGTAGAGTTGATAACACGTTTAGAGTATTTGAATCCTGGAATTTCGATTGGTGTAGAACCAGTTGCAAGAACAGCATTTTTAAACGTATAAGTTTGAGCTGCATCTTCAGTCATAACGCGTAATGTATTAGCATCTACGAAGTAAGCTTCACCGCGAATGATTTCAACTTTGTTACCTTTAAGAAGGCCTTCAACACCGCCAGTTAATTTCTTAACTACGCCATTTTTCCATTCTTGAACTTTTGTAAAGTCAACTTTTACGTTTTCTGCAGTAATACCCATGTCATCAGAATGCATTGCATTCTCATAACGATGACCTGCATTGATTAACGCTTTTGAAGGAATACATCCAACGTTTAAGCATACGCCACCAAGGTTAGCTTTTTCAATGATTGCTACCTTTTGACCTAATTGTGCTGCACGAATTGCCGCAACGTATCCACCAGGACCTGCACCAACAACGACTGTATCTAATTCAATTGGGAAATCTCCTACTACCATTGTTATTACGCCTCCATTACTAATAATTGTGGGTCATTCAATAGACGTTTAATTTGGTTTAACGCTTTTTGAGCAGTTGCACCGTCAATTAAACGATGGTCAAAGCTTAGAGATAATGCTAATACTGGAGCTGCAACGATCTCACCGTTTTTCACAACTGGTTTTTCAGCGATACGGCCGATACCAAGGATTGCTACTTCTGGGTGGTTGATAACTGGAGTGAACCATTGTCCACCTGCAGAACCAATGTTTGTAATTGTGCAAGAAGCACCTTTCATTTCAGCTGGAGCTAGACGACCTTCACGTGCTTTACCAGCAAGATCATTGATCTCGTTAGAGATTGTGAAGATAGACTTACGATCTGTATCTTTAACAACTGGTACTAATAGACCTTTGTCTGTATCAGCTGCGATACCGATGTTGAAGTAATGTTTATGAACTACTTCTTGAGATGCATCGTCTAAAGAAGTGTTTAACATTGGGTATTCACGTAATGCAGATGTTAAAGCTTTAACAACGTACGGAAGGTAAGTTAATTTAATACCTTTGTCAGCTGCTACTGCTTTGAACTTCTTACGGTGAGCAACAAGTTCTGTTACATCTACTTCGTCCATTAATGTTACGTGAGGAGCTGTGTGTTTAGAGTTAACCATTGCTTTCGCAATCGCTTTACGGATACCACTCATTTTCTCACGAGTTTCTGGATATTCACCAGCTGGGATTGGTTGTGCTTTTGGTGCTTCTTCTTTCGCTGCTGCTGGAGTAGCTTCTACTGCTGCTGGAGCCTCAGTTGCTGCTACAGTTTGTCCACCATTTGCAAATGCATCGATGTCAGCTTTTACGATACGGCCATTCTTACCAGTACCAGCTACTTTATGAATGTCTACACCTTTTTCACGAGCGTATTTACGAACAGATGGCATAGCGATTACGCGCTCATTTACTACTTCTGCAGTTGCTGCTGGAGTAGCTTCCGCTGCTGGAGCTTCTACTGCTGCTTCTTCAGCTTTTGGAGCTTCATCATGATCGTCACCTTTAAATTTAAGGTTTTCGTATCCAGGAGCATCAAATTTAATTAATGTATCTCCTACGATTGCAACTGTTCCTTCTTCTACAAGTACTTCAAGTACTTTACCTTTAACAGGAGAAGGGATTTCTACTACTGCTTTATCATTTTGTACTTCAAGAAGTACATCGTCTTCGTTTACTTCATCGCCTGGTTTAATAAACCATTTTACGATTTCACCTTCGTGGATACCTTCACCGATATCTGGTAGTTTAAATTCAAATGCCACGGAATTCAGCCCCCTGATTCATTTCATTATTATGGAATATGTACAAAAGAAACCAGCATGTGCTGATTTCTTTTGCACATGAAAAGCTAAAAATTAGAAGTTCATTACTTTGTTTACAGCTTCAACAATATCTTTGTGGTTTGGTAACCATACGCTCTCTGCTTGAGAGAATGGGAATACTGTATCAGCAGCTGCAACACGTACAACTGGAGCTTCTAAGTTTAAGATTGCACGGTCGTTAATTTCCGCTACAACGTTAGCTGCAATACCAGCTTGTTTTTGAGCTTCTTGAACTACAACTACGCGACCTGTTTTTTCAACAGAAGCGATGATTGTTTCGATATCTAATGGTTGAACTGTACGTAAGTCAACAACCTCTAAAGAGATACCTTCTTTTTCAAGTTCTTCAGCAGCTTTTAATGCAGCGTGAACCATAGCACCGTAAGCGATAACTGATACATCTGTACCTTCACGTTTGATATCAGCTTTACCTAAATCAATTGTGTAATCACCTTCTGGTACCTCTTGACGGAATGAACGGTACAATTTCATATGCTCTAAGTAGATAACTGGATCGTTGTCACGAATCGCAGAGATTAAAAGACCTTTAGCATCGTATGGAGTAGATGGAATAACAACTTTTAGACCAGGTTGTTGAGCCACTAATCCTTCTAAGCTATCAGCATGTAGTTCAGGAGTATGAACACCACCACCGAATGGAGAACGAACTGTTACTGGAGCAGTCCAACGTCCACCAGAACGGTAACGCATACGAGCTAATTGACCAGAAATTGAATCCATTACTTCATAAACGAAACCGAAGAATTGGATTTCTGGAACTGGACGGAATCCTTCAAGTGCAAGACCAACTGCAAGTCCACCAATACCAGACTCTGCAAGTGGAGTATCCATTACACGATCTTCACCAAATTCAGCTTGTAAACCTTCAGTAGCACGGAATACACCGCCGTTTACACCAACGTCTTCACCAAATACAAGTACGTTAGGGTCATTTTTCATTTCAACGCGTAAAGCATCAGTGATTGCTTGAATCATTGTCATTTGAGCCATGGCTTACTTCGACTCCTTTTCTTTGTAGATTTCATATTGTTCAGCTAAGTTGTAAGGCATTTTTTCGTACATGATTTCCATTAAATCAGTTACTTTTTGTTTTGGAGCTTGGTCAGCCTTAGCAATTGCTTGTTTGATATCTTCTTTTGCTTCTTCGATTACTGTCTCTTCAACTTCTTGAGACCATAGTCCTTTAGCTTCTAAGAACTTACGGAAGCGTACGATTGGGTCTTTTTGTTCCCATTCGTTTTCGATATCTTTTGTACGGTAACGAGTTGGGTCATCACCAGCCATTGTATGTGGACCGTAACGGAATGTTAAAGTCTCGATTAAAGTAGGGCCTTCGCCATTTACTGCGCGCTCACGAGCGAAAGCAGTTGCTGCGTATACAGCTAATGGATCCATACCGTCTACTTGAATTCCGTAAATACCTGCTGCTACTGCTTTTTGTGCTACAGTTTTAGCTGCAGATTGCTTTTCTACTGGAGTAGAGATTGCATAACGGTTGTTTTGAACAACGAAGATTGCTGGAGCTTTGAATGCACCTGCAAAGTTCATACCTTCGTAGAAGTCACCTTGTGAAGCACCACCGTCACCAGTGTAAGTAATTGCAACAGATTTTTTACCACGTAGTTTCATACCTAACGCAACACCAGCAGTTTGGATGATTTGCGCACCGATAATGATCTGTGGAGCTAATGCATTTACATTCTCAGGCATTTGGTTACCCATGAAGTGTCCACGAGAGAATAAGAATGCTTGGTATAATGGTAATCCGTGCCATACTAATTGTGGTACATCACGGTATCCTGGTAAGATGAAGTCTTCTGCTTCAAGTGCGAAATGACTTGCTAATTGAGAAGCTTCTTGTCCAGCTGTAGGTGCGTAGAAACCTAAACGTCCTTGACGGTTTAAAGAAATAGAACGTTGATCTAATACGCGAGTATACACCATACGACGCATTAATTCTTTTAATTGGTCATCAGATAATTCAGGCATAGCTGCTTCATTCACAACTTCACCGTTTTCATTTAAAATTTGTAATGTTTCAAATTGAGCTGCGATAGCTTTCATTTGCTCATCAACATTAAATAGGGTCTTTTTTGTTTTAGTACCCATTCCGTTCACCTCTTCCTCTCTTGAACCATATTCTGAAACGCTTTCACTGGCTATTTTCCAGTTTAAAAAGCGCAACGATGTAAACCAACATGTTTATATGTCGGTTGAGAATAATTTTGTGTACCTAACAATCTGTACTAATGTTTTTTCAGAAACATATTAATACAATCTTGATCACGTTTTTTAGTTTACAACTATTCTAATTACGATGTCAATTACTTTGAATACGTTTTTTTATAAATAATATGCAGGTTTCTACTACACAAACGTGTTTTTATTTTTTACATCTGTATTAGTAAGCATTGACCTACTGTTATATTATTCCCTTTTTCACTTATTTTTTCTCTTAGAATAATATGTAAACGATTTAATTCTCTTTAGTTTTTCTCTCTTCGTAACAAAAATATACAAACTACTCTTCCTTTTTTAGGTAAATACCTATACATTTCTACCCTCTCTTCCATACATTATAGTAACCGCAGTATTAGCGGGAAATAATAAAGGAGGTCATCTCATGTACGGATACTCATATTGCTATCCAACTTGTTCATATCCTTCCTACGGTTATGGCGGTTCTTGTGGCGGGTCTGGACGCGGCTTCGCCTTAATCGTTGTGTTGTTTATTCTTTTAATTATCGTTGGTGCTGCTTGCATTCGCTAATGTAAAACGAAACAACTATGGAAAGAAAAAGACGGCTTTGCCGTCTTTTTCTGTTTATCACATACATAACCTACTCTATAATAGAACGATTTCCAAAATGCCTTCCCTTTCTTGCCGATGACTTTTTCCATCTCCTTTGGTAGACTAAAGAGGAAAGGAGAGATTACATATGCTTACAATGAAAGATGTTATTCGCGAAGGAGATCCTATTTTGCGCAACGTTGCAGAAGAGGTGTCATTACCGGCAAGCGAAGAAGATACAACTACCTTAAAAGAAATGATTGAATTCGTAATAAATAGCCAAGATCCTGAAATGGCTGAAAAATATAGTTTACGCCCTGGAATCGGATTAGCGGCTCCGCAAATCGGTGTTTCAAAAAAAATGATTGCAGTTCATGTAACCGATGCGGATGGTACATTATATAGCCATGCATTATTCAATCCAAAAATCATTAGCCATTCTGTTGAACGTACATATTTACAGGGTGGTGAAGGCTGTCTATCTGTAGACCGCGAAGTACCTGGTTATGTTCCTCGTTATACAAGAATTACAGTAAAAGCAACTTCTATTAACGGAGAAGAAGTAAAATTACGTTTAAAAGGTTTACCAGCAATCGTATTCCAGCACGAGATTGACCATTTAAATGGCGTTATGTTCTATGACCATATCAATAAAGAAAATCCTTTTGCCGCTCCTGATGATTCCAAACCTCTAGAGCGATAATAATAAAGAGGCGGAAGTTAATCTTCCGCCTCTTTATTATGAAATGGGTTCCATATTCACTTATAACAATCCAGCCCACTTTAGTCCATGATATATACCGTCTTCATTAACATCCTTTGTCACATGATTTGCAAGTTTTTTCAAGTCTTCATGGCCATTTCCCATCACAATACCTGTGCCAACGGCTTCGATCATTTCTAAATCATTTAAGCCATCTCCAAATGCATACACTTGGTCACGATTAAAACCTAACTTTTCAATGTATTTCTCAATTCCTTTTGCCTTAGAACCACCATTCGGAATGATATCCATTGAATATGCATGCCAACGAATAAAATGAAAATCTGGATAATGATTAATAAACTTTTCCTCTTCATTTACTTCACAAAAAAGTAGTGTTTGATAAATATTACGTTCCTCATAAAAATTAGGCTCATATGTTGGATGCTCAAAGTTTAAGCTTCCAAAGCCTTCTTTCACATAATCATGATATTCCACTGATGCTCTCATATCTTGATGGTCAAGATATACAAGTGGATATCCTTCTTGTTTTGCAAACTGAGTAAACCTATGTAAAGCATCTGGATTTAACGGATTATTAAATATTACCTCATCTTCAAAGACAACATATTGCCCATTAAAACTAACATAATTATGTATATCAAGTTCCTTACGAATATCTTCGAACATAAATGGCGCGCGGCCTGTCGCAATTGCTACATGTACACCTTTTTCTTGTAACTGTTTTACTGCATCTCGTGTAGATTGCGGAATTTTTTTATCATGATCTAATAATGTTCCATCAATATCAAAAAAGACAATTTTATCATTCATTTGTCAAAATCCTTTCTGGCACTCTATATTCCTATTTTGAATATCACTTTTCAAATTCTAAAAAAAAGTATAACATATTAAACATCTGTGAAGAAAGCGTTCCCTTTCTGACCTTATTTATAAACTTTGCATATATATATTAGTAAAACATGTGGATACTTGTTCGGATGAATTTTCTTTTCCATTCTTCCTCATACTATACCTATAACTAACGGCTACTAATCGTTACTATAGAATAACTTTCACTGTATGGGAAAGGACAAGATTCACCCTTCACTTTTGTCCTATCTCTTATATCAGAGATAGAGTTTTCACTAGTAATAGGCATGTTTAAAATAAGGAAAGGAAGGAGTAATCATGCTGAAGAAGCTGAAGAAAAAGCTCAAGCGTTATTTAAACGGTCTAGTCCGTAAAAAGACAATCGCTTAAATTGTGCCCATTTCGGGCTTTTTCTTCATTCTCATTCGAAAAAACATGAAAATCGTGACTGTTTGCTTTATAATAAGTAACAGATAATGCAAAACATAGACAAGGAGAGGTTTTCCAAATGATTTTTAAAGTATTTTATCAAGAAAAATTAACTGAGGTTCCAGTACGTGAAAATACAAAAGTTTTATATTTAGAGGCTACGTCTGAAAAGGATGTTCGTACAAAATTAAATAAGTTCGCATATAATATCGAGTTTGTTCAGTCTGTTACTGGCGCTCATCTTGAATATGAAAAAGAAAACGCTGATTTAACATTAGCGGAAATCGTATAGCGATATGAAATTTCTAAAAAACGACCAAGTTGCTGTATTTGCTCTCGGTGGGCTTGGTGAAATCGGTAAAAATACATACGCTGTTCAATTTCAAGATGAAATTATTATAATTGATGCTGGAATTAAGTTTCCAGAGGACGAACTTCTCGGAATCGATTATGTAATACCAGACTACACTTATTTTGTGCGAAACGAAGATAAAATTAAAGGGTTATTCATTACACATGGTCACGAAGATCATATCGGCGGAATCCCTTACCTATTACGTCAAGTGAACATTCCGATTTACGGCGGAAAATTAGCAATTGCACTCATCAAAAACAAATTAGAAGAACACGGCTTACTTCGTAAAGCAAAACTTTACGAGATTCAAGAAGATGACGTTATTAAATTCAAAAAAACGTCTGTATCCTTCTTCCGTACAACTCACAGTATTCCAGATTCGTACGGCGTTGTTGTGAAAACACCTCAAGGTCAAGTTGTTCATACAGGTGACTTCAAATTTGACTTCACACCAGTTGGTGAACCAGCTGATTTAACAAAAATGGCTGAAATCGGTAAAGATGGCGTACTATGTCTATTATCTGATAGTACGAACAGTGAAGTTCCAAACTTTACTATGTCTGAGCGTCGCGTTGGTGATAGCATTCAAGACATTTTCCGTAAAGTAGAAGGACGGATTATATTCGCAACCTTTGCATCAAATATCCACCGCTTACAACAAGTTGTTGAAGCTGCTGTTGAAAACAACCGTAAAGTAGCTGTGTTTGGTCGAAGTATGGAAGCAGCGATTGAAATCGGACAAAACCTTGGTTATATTCGTTGCCCGAAAGATACGTTCATAGATGCATCTCAACTAAACCGATTACCAGCTAATAAAGTTGTTATTTTATGTACAGGTAGTCAAGGTGAACCGATGGCAGCACTTTCACGTATTGCAAACGGTACACACCGCCAAATTCAAATTATTCCTGGAGATACAGTTGTTTTCTCTTCTTCACCAATTCCAGGAAATACAATTAGCGTAAGTCGTACAATTAACATGTTGTACCGCGCTGGCGCTGATGTAATTCACGGGAAACTTTCAAATATCCATACAAGTGGACACGGTGGACAAGAAGAACAAAAGTTAATGTTACGTCTAATTAAACCGAAGTACTTCATGCCAATTCATGGTGAATATCGTATGCAGCGTATGCACATGAACATAGCAAATGATTGTGGCATCCCTGAAGAAAATTGCTTCATTATGGATAATGGCGATGTTCTTGCTTTACGTTCGGATGAAGCTAGCGTAGCTGGAAAAATCCCATCTGGTTCGGTCTACATTGATGGAAACGGTATTGGAGATATTGGCAATATCGTATTACGCGATCGTCGTATCCTTTCTGAAGAAGGACTTGTAATTGTAGTTGTAAGCATTGATATGAAAGAATTTAAAGTTGCAGCAGGACCTGATATCATCTCACGCGGTTTCGTTTACATGCGTGAAAGCAGCGATTTAATCAATGATGCACAAACATTAATTACAACTCATTTAGAAAAAGTAATGGAGCGTAAAACAACACAATGGTCTGAAATTAAAAATGAAATTACAGACACATTAGCCCCATTCCTATATGAAAAAACGAAACGTCGTCCAATGATTTTACCAATCATTATGGAAATATAAGAAAAAGGACAATGCCATGAAGGCATTGTCCTTTTCTCTTATCTTAAAAAGTGTTTAAATCGATCCACTTCATCGTCATGACCAATGACAATTAATATATCTCCTGCTTGAATATTCTCCGTAGCTCGAGGGGATACGATAACTTCTTTGCCTCGTTTAATTGCTACAATATTCAATCCAAACTTCGCACGAATATCTAATTCAATTAAAGAGTGCCCATCAATTTTTTTATTCGCAATAATCTCTACAATACTATGCTCATCTGAAAGCTCAAGGTAGTCTAGCACATTGCTTGATGCAATATTATTAGCAATCCTTTTTCCCATATCACGTTCTGGATGCACAATATGATCTGCACCTATTTTACTTAACACTTTTTCATGATAATCATTTTGAGCTTTTACAGTAATATTTTTTACACCCAACTCTTTCAAAATCAAAGTCGTTAAAATACTTGAATTTAAATTATCTCCAATAGCAACGACTACGTGATCAAAATTTCGAATACCAAGGCTTTTTAATACCATCTCATCTGTTGAATCTGCAATTACAGCATGCGAAGCTATATTTGCAAATTCATTAATTTTATCCTCATCTGAATCGATTGCCATTACTTCCATACCTAATTGAGCTAGTTCTCGGCAAATACTTCCACCAAAGCGACCAAGTCCAATGACAGCAAATTCTTTTTCTTTCTCACCCACAAGAATTCCTCCAATAACTTCAAGTACTATTTATTTTCAGTGTAACACACTTTATATGCGTCACAAAAACTGTAATTAGCTCTTATTTTTGTTTTTGTATATAAAAATATTGTTGCAAGTAAAAAGCGATACCAACAAGTAGCATAGCAAATACAAATATATTTCCAAAAGAACTAAATGTTTCAAAAACGAATAATAATGTTTCTTGACCAAAAAAGGCAAATAGAAGCTGTATGAATGCAAATAACAACGCCCATATGTAATGATGTTGATGGAATAAATAATGCGTTGCACCTAAAAAAGCAATAAACGAAACGATAAAGATCCACCAATTTTCTAAAAATAGTTGCCAATTAGAAAATTGATATCCATTTACTAATATCGCAATAAGCGCGATAACTGCCATCGTCGGCACACTCCAAAATAATGCCCGTCCTCTAAAGAAACGAGTACCTTTAACATCTCCTTTTTCATGTGCAATATATGTTAGTACTACTGTGCTTATATACAAAACAGAAAGAATTGTTAAAACGATAATAAGCCAAAAATGTAATTGATAATATTCATGCTCTATATTTGTCACGATTGCAGCTAACATGCACGGAATTAACATTCCCGTCCAACCATCTACTTTTCTTTCATTCCAAAAGACCGTATTACCAATCCTTATTCCTAACAACATAAAAATAATGATACCCAATACAAATAACGTAGTTTTATTCCCTACTAAACTCGTTGAGAAAGCAATTAATCCAATAAATAAAAAGAGCACAAACCCATTCATAATTTCTAGTACAGGTGATAAATATCTCTTCACCCATTTGTATGTTTCGTCATATTCATTATTATCTACTAGACGATAGGCATAAAAACTTATCCCAAAATAAACCGCCGCAATAATAACATACGCATATAAGACGAAACATAAAATCGCACTGCTAATTTGCACGTAATTCCCCACCCTTTTTTCTATGTTTCACATTGATTTTACACACTTTTCATACTAAAAGTAAATATATATAAGTTAGTCAAATAATTAATAATGAGCAGTGGCTAAACCCCCTGCTCATTATTAAAACAGTACAATTAACTTTAATTCTTCCATTTGTATGTAAATGTCTAAAATCAATCTATACGAGCGTTACTTACACCTCAGAACAAAAAGTTTTTTGGAACCTTCAAGAAAGCGGAAGTTTTATTTTCTATTCCCTTTCCACTTTACATATTGGCTTAAAAATGTAATTGCCTTTTCAATCACTTCTTCGTCTGGTTTTAATTTTGCATGATGTAAACCATATTCTGAATTTACTCCAAGCCAAAACATAAATCCAGGGATTTCTCGAAGCATATAACCAAAATCTTCACCTGTCATTGCCTCAGTACATGTAATAACATTCATATCAGTTTGTTTATGTACAAATTGCATAAACTCTCTCGTTAACTCTTCATGGTTATATACTTGATGATACATTGCTCCGTAATCTATAATCGACTCACACTGGAAAGAAGCTTCGATACCTGCAACAATTGCCTCAATTCTGCTTTTCACACGCTTCATTGATTCCACTGATAATGTTCGAATCGTTCCTTCTAAACGAGATTTTTCTGCAATAATATTTTGGACCGTACCACCTGTAATTTTCCCGATTGTAATTACTGCACTATCAAGAGGATTTACATTGCGACTAATAACGGATTGAAGCTGTGTAACAAGGTGACTCGCTGCAACAATCATGTCATTTGCAGTATGCGGATAGGCAGCATGGCCACCTTTCCCTTTTAAATCAATATATAATTCTGAAGTATTGGCAAATAACAGTCCTTCTTTCGTTGCAATTGTACCTACAGCGTATTCTGGTGCAATATGAAGACCAAGAATTATATTTGGTTTCCATTCTTTTAACTCTTCACTTTCTAACATAGGAAGAGCACCGCCTGGTCCTTCTTCTGCTGGCTGGAATAGAAATACAAGGTCATCATCTATTCTTTCGCTCACAACTTTCGTTAGAAGGCCTAAACCGATTGTTGTATGTACATCATGGCCA
The DNA here is from genome assembly GCF_038005805.1 of Bacillus sp. FSL R9-9497. Classification (NCBI taxonomy): domain Bacteria; kingdom Bacillati; phylum Bacillota; class Bacilli; order Caryophanales; family Bacillaceae; genus Bacillus; species Bacillus sp. FSL R9-9497. Next base: position 3,920,402 of record NZ_JBBOTY010000001.1, read on the forward strand.
CATGCATGCATCATCCCCTCATGAATAGAAGCAAACTCGTATCCAGTTTCCTCTGTAATTGGTAAACCGTCTATATCTGCACGATAACCTATTATTTTTTCGGGATTTTTTCCATTTACTTTAACGATTACACCCGTTTTCCATGTCTTCACTTCCACAAATTCATGAGAAAGTGTTCCTATATAATCTAAAATATACTGTTGTGTTTTCCATTCCTTAAATCCGATTTCTGGAATTCTATGTAGATCTCTACGAATTTGGACAAATTTGCTTACTGTCATTTTTGCACCTCTATCTATAAAAAGCGTAAGAGCCCTTTTACGCTCTTACGCTTTTTTTACTTTTTATTTCTCTGGGTTTAATTGACGAAGCTCTTGTTTAATTTCTGTTTTTGCTTTTGTCTTCTCATCAATTTCTTTAATTACACGTGCTGGAGTACCTGCAACAACTGTGTATGGAGGCACATCTTCTGTTACAACAGCTCCCGCTGCTACAACTGCACCTTTACCTACTGTAACACCCTCTAAAACAACTACGTTTGCACCGATTACTACATCATCTTCAACGATAACTGGTTTTGCAGAAGGTGGCTCAATAACACCTGCAAGTACAGCACCTGCACCTACGTGACAGTTTTTACCGACTGTTGCACGTCCACCAAGTACTGCATTCATGTCGATCATAGAACCTTCACCAATTACAGCACCAATGTTAATTGTTGCATTCATCATAATTACAGCGTTGTCACCAATTTCAACATGGTCACGAATAATAGCACCTGGCTCGATGCGAGCTTTAATACCTTTTAAATCAAGCATTGGGATTGCAGAATTACGACGATCGTTTTCTACAACGTAGTCAACGATGTGCTTATTATTCTCATCAAGAATTGTCTTAATTTCAGACCATTCTCCGAATAATACACCTGATTTTTTATTCACAAATGCTTGTACTGTTTCAGGGAATGTTACTTCTTTTAAATCCCCTTTTATGTATACCTTTACAGGAGTTTTCTTTTCACTTTTTTGAATAAACGAAATAATTTCGTTAGCATCCATCATTTTCATTCTTGTTGCCTCCTAAATCCATTTATAATGTTACTCTACCAAACGAAAGAGCGAGTAGCAAGATAATAATCTTATTTTTCCCTTTGAATTTCTTCTATAATTTCTAAAAATGCTTGCACTTGCTTCAACTGCCTTGCCGAGTCACTTGTTAACAACCATGTTTCTCTCGTCAGTTGAACAGGTGTTTTATACATATTTTCCTGTACTTCCTTTAAAACAGTAGAAGGTAAAAGGGCATAACCTATACCATTTAAAACAAGTTGTTTACATGTTTCAATTTGGTCAACTACAATTGTTCGCTTAGGCGGATTAGAAAATAAACCATACCACCAATTTTGTATTTGTCCATAATAAGTAGAGTCACTTTTAAATTGAATGAACGGCCTATTTGTTTCTTTTAACATCGAAATATCTTTTATTTCTTTATCAACTAAATACAGTTCATCTTCAAATAATTGTTGTTTCTGACCTTTATATTCTTGTGTGCCCCTCAGTATAGCAACATGAACGTCTCCTTCATAAAACTGCTTTTGCACTTCACTACTCCATCCAGTAAACAGCGATATCTTTACAGAAGGATATTTATGCACAAACTTTTTCAAAACAGGAGGGAGCCAATATTGACCAATAACTGACGCAACAGCTATTTTTAACGTTCCATGAGTTTCCGTTCTAAAAACAGCTAGCTCACTTTTTATATCTTCTTCCCTTTGCAACATTTCTTTAGCATAATTTGCTACTTTTTCCCCTTCAGGTGTAATTGTCAATCCTTTTTGTGAGCGAATAAAAAACTTCATTCCCCATTGTTTCTCCATAGATTGTAATCGTTGACTCAGCGCAGGTTGGGAAACAAATAAACGTTCCGCCGCTTTTCTCATATTTGATTCCTGAGCTAACACAACCATCATTTGAAAATCATCAATTTGCAACTTTCTCCCTCTTTCCTTAGCTTCCATACACCTTATTTTAATAAGCTTTTCATCCTTAATTTAGCCGAATGCTTTCATTCAGAAAATACAATTGTCCAGCGCAAACTTTCCTTATGTTTTATGTCTTTTTAAATATAATACATACACAAGTGATATGCACGAAAAAAAGTGACTTCTTCGTTTCTATGAAGTCACTTTTCTCACGTTATCGATTATATTGCCTTACTTTCTTATTCAACAATTTTAAAATAGCCCGACGTGTTAAAATCCCCTCAAAATAGCCTTCTTCATTAACAGCGCAAATAAAAGGATGATCAATTGTCATTTCTAAAGCTTTTGCAAATGAATCGTCTAATTTAAGAACAGGTATATCTTCCTTCATCACCTGCTCTACTTTCATATCATCGAGTCTTTCAAACTCAATACGCTCTAATCCTAACATACCATCTAATATCATGGCAGTACTAATCAAACCATGTAGTTTATACATTGGATCTAAGACAGGTATCGCCGAATATCCAGATTTCACAAGAACGAGTAAAGCATGTTCTAAACTATTTCCAATTTGGACATGAGCTACTTTTTCCGATGAAATCATTAAATCCTTCACAAGAATTTGTTGAAATTCGTCTTTCGGAATACTAATCATATTACATCCCCCATTTTCCTTTTTTCCTGCTTATGTTCACAACTCTATTCACATTTTATGACAGCGTTTTCATATTATTATTTTGTCCTAAATTTATTTCAATAAAAATACAATCACACAGCTATTTTAGCATACAGCACAAAAAAAAGACTACCATTCCGGTAGCGCTTAATACCCTTTATTTTTTAATCTGTAAAATAACCTTGTGATTTTTTTATATTGCATCACATCTGTCTGTTTCAAACCATTCTCAATATCTGTAAGTTCCACAGCTAAAATTTCACTTGCATAATTTTGCTGAAATAAAATATCTAGTAATAAACTTTCTTCTTCCTTTGTTAAAACAACTTCCCTTTGCATATACCCCTCTCCTTACACTCGCATCGTTACTCTTATTATATAAAAAATTCAACCTATTTAATAGATGTAATATTCAGTTTTTATTAAAAGATATGTAGCAATCGTACACATACAAAAAAATCATTTCGTATATCGATTTGCATAGCTAAACGCCGCATAAGCATCCGGCTTAATTTTTGCAGTTAATCCCATTGCTCGAATTTTTTCTGTCATATCTAAAATAAATTCTTTTGTTAAACCATCATTCCCAATGTCTAAATGAATTTCCATTATGAATCCAGCCCCATCTTGAGCATAAGGATGCAATAACTCCCATATTGTTTGTATATGAGTAGGCGTAAATAGACATGCGATTTCTTGACTAAACTGCGTTTCTAAATATATTTTCTCACGTAAGGTTGCCGGCTTATCTTTTACTGATCTGTGGTGTAAACAGCCCCAGGCACCTTTTCCAACACGATGAATATGGATTGCTGTAATAAACCTCGTATCCTTTTGATGCGCTTGCGAGTCTGTCCCAATGGATAATCGATATAAATTTCGCGGATCCTTTTCAATGAAACTACAAATACGGTTAAAGACCGTATCAAAATTTAAATGTCTCTCTGAAACATTGTAAAATTTATGTGCACCGTCCACAGAGTCACGTCCTTTCAATTAGACAGACTTTTCGTATTCTCATTGTATGGGACAAAAACTAAAATTATAACTTCCTATCCTTTATTCGTTTCAATATTTCGAATTACAAAGTGACAAACTTGGCACGTATAAATTACATTTTGATTAGATTGAGCCGTTAATACATGAATAATCTCAGCAGAACTTTGACAATTAGGACAAATCACAACTGGTAAACGTTCCATACGATAACCTCCTAGTTATATTTCTCCCGGCTATTTGCAGAACCCAGCGATTGTGAGAAGTTTAGCTTCACATATTCACCCAGTTGACGGGACTAATTTTCCACATGGATAAGCAAACTTGCACGGATTAAAATTTCATTTTAATACCATTGTAGGAAAAATAAAAAACTTCTATACATTCCGCTAGAAAGTAATAGAACTAAAAAAGGTACTGCCACATGGCAGTACCTTTTTTATATGTATCAAGAAATGATATCGTAAATCTCAATTGCAACCATGTCGATATTATCGAATTGATACACTTGAGGTTTTTCACCTTGTTGATACACTTCTAACTCATACATTTCACTTTTATCGAAAAATTTCACGCTACATTTGCGCTCACCGTTCACTTCAAAATAGCGTTGTGCTACTTCACCGCTTTCAGCTTGTTCTTGTAGACTAACAAGTCGAGTTAAAATTCCTTGGAGTAGAGACATGAAATCTCTCCTTTCTCTAATCTTCCTACCAATAGGTTTTACAGCTATACTCATTCTATCCGCCATAACAGAAAAAATGTTCCACACTCTAGGATAAAGGTTATTGGCCAGAAACTCAACTAAAAATTTGTCGAAATGCGAAGGAAAAAACAGAAAGAACATATTTCCCCTTCTTTATTGCGGTTTTTATACTGGAAGAATATAATAAAAAACAGAAAAAAGGAGGAATAACAATGAAAAAAATTGAGGTTTATACACAACCCGATTGTCCGCCATGTGTTATTGTGAAAGAATTTTTGAAGCATAATAACGTTGCATATGAAGAATTTGACGTAAAAAAAGACGCTGCTGCTCGCAATCGTCTTTTATACGACTATGATTCTTATTCAACTCCAACAGTCGTAATTGATGGCGAAGTAGTTGCAGGGTTTCAAATTGAAAAGTTACAACAACTACTCAATATAGAATAGGAATAGGTAAATACCTATTCCTATTCTTATCCCGCTATTTGTAGGTAGTAAAACTCCCACCCAAAATTTAGCTACAGCAAAGAAGTTAGATGGAAGAGTAATCCCTCTCACTGATTAAAAATTTCACTTTATAATTGTTGCAACCTTTTTATTTCAGTTAAAAGTTCCTGACTTTCATGATATCCTGCTAATTTCCATTTATCTTGATCCCTTTTCAATGTTACAATTTGATACTGTCCACTTTTTGTCCGCTCATATACATATAAATTTTTATGTTCTTCATCATACGACATTTTCGTTTCTGAATTAAAAGAAAACGGTGCTTCTTTTGCCGGAAGTAAATATTCACCACTTTGTTTATCACTTCTGCTATTTTCATCTGTAAATACTTGAAGGAAATTATCTGTAAAATACGGTGATAACGTCTCTATCATCTTATTCATCGGCAAATGCTTCCCACGAATTGAAAACTGTGTTTCATAGCCTTTTTGTATCGTTGTAAATACTTCTTTCCGATCGACTTCCACTTCCTCTTTTCCTAAAACAGTCGTAACACTATAACCAACTAGAAAGGCAACACATACAAATAGAACAAGCCATATTCCATATTTCCTCATTTTTTCACCTTCCTTTTAAAAGAACTTGTCTTTGTAGTATTCATTGTAACAATGATTATGCAAAGAAAGGACAGATTTCGTTCGTAAAATCTTTACAACGATAGACAGCATTTTCATCACCATTTTCACTATTACCAATTTATGATAAAAACAAACAAAAAATGCACGAATTCCTTCGTGCATTAAAATAAAACATCTTCTTCATATAAATATTCATAAGATAAATCTATAAATAAAAAGTTGTCATCATCAATCGGGAAAGAAAATGTTCGTACCATTTCTCCCGTTTCAATATCTGCATATAAATCTGAAAGCCTCGCCTTATTCTCAAAACGCATTTTCATGATATTCTCGAGAAAATACGGGCGCCAACTCCAGTTCTTCATATAATAATCCGGCATCACAATCCATTCTCCATCTTTTTTCATAACATTTCCTGATTGTTGGAAACCATCTTCATTACAAATAAATATACGAAAACTACACTGTGATACACTTTGACTAAATTGTAATAACCAATCATTTATATCTTCATTCTTTTTTTGTTTTGATAAAACATCGCCAATGCGATCGCGTAACATCTCTGTTAAATTATAAATTTTTTGTAACTTCTTCTTTTCATGCTGAATAAACTGATGACATTCATTACCCAGTCGCTCTTTCAAAACATTCGTTTCAATAAAATCAGGTAAACATTCTTTCAAATAATTACCTTGATAATATCTTCCACCGTTCTTCCAAGCATATTGCAGTTGATAAAAAGCATCTATTTCTTCATATAACAAAGTTGCACCAATTCTTCTAGCAAGTAATGATAAAGAATATAAAATATCTTGATAAGATTGTAAAAGTGCTGTTTGCCTTAAGTTCGTTAAATCTACTTTTAAAATATCAGGTGCTAACACGCTAATACGCTCTAAATTACTTGTGCCCGTTCCGACTTTATTAATCGAAATTTGAATACCATATGTACGATAATACATAAGCAAATGATTAAATTGCTCTATATCTTCTTTACATTCATGCTCTGTAATCTCTAAAACAATTTGTTTTAAATTTAAACCTTGTTCTTCATACCTCAATAAAAGTTGAAGCAAGCTTTCATCATTATCATTCATTAATACATTAGCATTCCGATGTATAAATAATAATAATTTTTGATCGCTTTCTAAATAACGATTTAAAGCTTTTTCTACTATAATATTATCCGCTTCCAGTTGAAATTCACTTGGAATCGAATCATCGTGAAAGAAAGAAGCTAAACTTTGTATGCCCTCTTCTGTTTGAATACGTCCTACTACTTCGTATCCAATTACAGTATGCTCATCAGCACTAAAAATAGCTTGATAATAAGGAAGGACTTTATCCAAGTTACTCATTACATCTAATGCATCTATCAACGTGCTTCCCTCCCTTTACTTTTCAAAAATTATAACATGATATTTACGGAAAAATAATAAAAAATCCCTTCAGTTTTCCTGAAGGGATTAGAGGGGTAAAATGCTAAGGGGAATTAGCAATTCTACTATGAAGAAAAAAGAGGTCTTAAATATAACGTATATATGACCTCTTGTAAACACTTTTCTTTCATATGTCACAATTCCGTCACATTTAACCGTAGAAAAATGAATCAAACATTCATTTTTTTATCCCTTTTAAAATGGATATTGATGTAAATGTTGTCCTCCATCCATTGTCATGCAAGTTCCATTTATGTACGCAGCTTCATCTGAACATAAATAATAAGCTAGGCCAGCGATTTCTTCTGGCGTACCCAACCTTCCAAGCGGAACACTTTGTATCGTACGTTTAGCCATTTCTTCTGAAATCCATAATTTATCAGCACCGCCCGTACGTTCAATTGGTCCTGGCGCGATAGCGTTAACTCGTATTCCATATTTACGTCCCCACTCAACAGCGAGCGTCTTCGTCATTGCTAATACTCCTGCCTTCGCTGCAGCCGAATGAATCACTCCTGGACCTGCATCCCATGCATATGTTGCTACCATGTTAATGATATTCCCTTTTATACCTTTTTCAATCCAATATTTTCCGACAGCATGACTACAGTAAAACGTACCGTTTAATACAATATTAATGACTGAATTCCAGCCATTCACAGATAAATCTTCTGCTGGACAAATAAAGTTTCCAGCTGCATTATTTATTAAAACATCAATTCTACCAAACTTCTCATCAATCTGTTCAATCATTTTCTGAATGTCATCCGTATTTCTTACATCCATTTGTACAGGTAATACTTGCCCTGGAAATTGTTCAATTTCCAACTTTGTTTCCTCTAGTTTTTCCTTTGTACGTCCTGTAATAACAACTCGTGCCCCTTCTTTTACAAAACGAGTCGCCATTCCTTTTCCCATTCCACTCGATCCACCTGTTATAATAACTACCTTTTCTTTCACATACATCCCCTCCAAAAAATGAATACACATTCATTTTATCACTTTATTTAATAGAAATCTTTATATTTTTAAACTTTTCTGATATTTTAGCGTAAAGAACTTTCTTTTTATTCATTTTTTTTCGTAATCTATACTACTTTTTATTATGTAAAGTATATTTTAAATAAACTGAAAGGAGATTTGAGTAGCCTATAAATGGAATGAAAACATTGAGGTATACTCATATTTTTATGAAGCACATTACAAGAAGAAATTTTTTAAAAATTGGTATGCGTACTTGTCTCTATTCATTTATAACCAGTAGCATCGGATACTACTATGCTAAATATATAGAGCCCCATTTCATTTCTTTTACACAGCACACATTAAAATCACAACTCATCCCAAAAAGTTTTCATGGTATGAAAATTCTTCAATTCAGCGATTTACATCTCGGATACTATTTCTCGCTTCAACATTTATCTAAAGTTGTTTCTAAAATTAATGCTGTAAATCCAGATATTGTCCTTTTTACCGGAGATCTCATTGATAATTATCAAACGTATACTGACACTCCTTTCGTTGCATCCATTTTAAAAAATATACAAGCCCCCTTTGGTAAATTCGCTATTTATGGTAACCATGATCACGGTGGATATGGAACTGAATACTATGAGCACATCATGCATGAATCAGGATTTGAGCTATTGCTCAATAGTGAAAAAAGAATTCGTCTAATGGATAATAGCGAAATTTCTATTTTCGGTCTCGATGATATACTACTAGGCAAACCAAAAATAGAGAAAACATTAGAGCATGCACGGCAAAGTACTTATAACATTGTTCTTGTTCACGAACCAGATATCGCGCCCAAAGTTTCTAGATATCCAATCAACTTGCAACTTTCTGGTCATAGTCACGGCGGACAAGTACAAATTCCTTTTTTAGGAGCTATTATTACACCTTCACTCGCCAAAGACTATATTGAAGGCTTCTATACAATTCAGGATTTAACTCTCTATGTCAATCGAGGCCTGGGAAGAACACGTGTCCCATTTCGTTTTATGTCAAAACCTGAAATCACAATTTTCACACTCCAACATTCGTAATAATTCGCCTATTTTCTTACATATCCTTTCTTGTACGCGCTCATCCACGTTTTGTTTACCATATGATAAAAGTGAGTCCAATAAAGGAGGTATGTTCATGTATCCATATTATCAACCAATTCCAGTCCGTTCAGCACCTATTGGTCCAGTAGGCGACTCACGCTTCTTCCCGTTTTTTGGCGTTCCCTTTCTAGCTGGAATTGCTGGTGGATTGCTCGGCGGAGCATTAGCTTTCGGCCCTCGACCATTTTATCCACCTTATCCAACACCTTTCCCGCCGCCAGCACCTTATCCTTGTTACGGTGGACCATGTCAGCAACCATACTATTACTAAGTTAAAATAACGATTCTTTCAAATATTATTCTCTCAACGAGCCATCTCATTACACACTTATAATAAAACTATTGTTTCTACTCATCCTTCCATTTTTGGAGCATATGAGTAGAAAAAAGTAAAAACCTCTTATTGACATAAGAGGTTTTTACTTTTTTCATTATTCAGCGTCTGTATTTTGATATGCCATCTTAAACAACTTCACTTGGCTATCAATTTCTTCTGTACTACTATTAATAACATAATAGTAATCACCATCTTTATTTTGTTCACGTGTTTTCACATTATCAGCTAATGTAAGCTGTAAAATCGCCTTAATTCGTGCCTTCATTTCAATATCTAATATTGGGAAAGATATTTCCACTCGCTTCTCCATATTTCGCGTCATCAAATCAGCTGAAGATAAATATATTTTCTCCTCCCCATTATGATGGAAATAATAAATACGGCTATGTTCTAAATATCTTCCAACAACACTAACTACACGAATATTTTCACTTACATTTGGAATGCCAGGTCGTAGGCAACATGTCCCTCGAACAATGAGCTCTACCTTTACTCCAGCTTGTGATGCTTCGTACATTTTTTTAATTAATGGTTTATCTGTTAATGAATTCATCTTAGCGATAATATATCCATTTCCATATTGCCTATGATAACGGATTTCTTCATCTATTAAATCTATAAATTGCTCTCTTATATCAAATGGAGCAACCGATAAATGATGAAAATGTGGCTTTGTTGTATAACCACTTAAATAATTAAAGAAATTGGTTGCATCAACCCCAAAGTCTTTTCTTGATGTAATATATCCAAAATCAGTATATAACTTCGCTGTTGCATCATTATAGTTTCCAGTTCCAAGATGTACGAACCTTTCGATTTTTCCGTTTTTTCTTCTTACAACTAACGTAATTTTACTATGTGTTTTCAAGTGACTTACACCGTAAATAACATGACAGCCTGCCTGTTCCAATTCTTTAGCCCAATGAACATTGTTTTCTTCATCAAATCTTGCCTTTAATTCAACTAATACTGTCACTTGTTTTCCCTTTTCAGCCGCTATCTTTAACGCCTGAATAATCGGTGAATCACCACTTACACGATATAACGTTTGTTTAATCGCAAGTACATTCGGATCGTCCGCCGCATCACGGACAAAATCAACTACCGGCTGAAATGATTCAAAAGGATGATGTAATAAAATATCATGCTCAATTGCTTTTTCAAATACATCTTCTTCATCACCTAAATCTTGAGGTGGTTGCGGAATAAGAGCCGGATATACAAGATGTTCATATAAAGGAGCTAGTTTTTTATATAAAGAAAACAAACATGTTAAATCTAATGGACCATCCATTATATATACATCTTCATCTTTTACTTCCAGAACCTCATATAATAACGCTAATACTCTTTCATCAATGTGTTCTTTCCCAACTTCTAAACGAACAGCAGCCCCCCACTTACGCTTTTTTAATTCTTTTTCAATTACCTTTAATAAATCTCTCGCACCTTCTTCATGAATCGTTAAATCTGCATTGCGTGTAATACGGAAACGAGTAACAGATGATACTGTATATCCCGTAAATAATTTATGAGTAAAGCTACTAATTACGTCTTCTAATAAAATAAATTTATGCTTTTGCCCTTCGCTCGGTAAAATTATGAAGCGCTCAAGTAATGAAGGAACTTGCACAATTCCTAACTTCGTCCTGTTTTCTTCTTCCGCTTGCTTCTCATCATATAAAAGAGTAGCCAAATTCAAACTTTTGTTTAATAACATTGGAAATGGGCGATATGCATCAATAGCTACAGGAGTTAACACCGGAAAAATTTGCTCATCAAAATACTCTTCTATAAATTCTCGCTGCTCTTTCGTCAAATCATTGAATGTTAAACGTTCAATTCCCTCTAACTCAAGTGCTGGTAATACATAATTTTTAAATGTATCATATTGTACTGTCATTAGTGCATGGGCTTTTATCGCAATTTTATTTAATTGCTTTTTTGGTGTTAAGCCAGCTTTATTTTCTGGCTGATTAAATCCAGCACTCACTTGATCCTTTAATCCCGCTACACGTACCATAAAAAATTCATCTAAATTCGAACTAAAAATACTAATAAATTTCAATCTTTCCAAAAGTGGATTATTTGCATCTTGCGCTTCTTGTAAGACACGTTCATTAAATGCTAACCAACTTAACTCTCGATTATTGTAATAAGCTGTATCATTTAAATTTACTGCATTCCCCTTCAATAATTCCATTCTCTTCACACTTCCCCTTGAAACTTTTTTACTATAATTTACTTACTTTTATTTTAGCAAATTACAATATTATAAAGTGTAATTTTTTTGTAAAGACATCCGTACAACCTAATATTTTAGTTCAAATGACAAGTTAATATTCGTTTTTAATACTCTTTCTAACTGTTTTTTTTGTTTTTCAGCTTGCACTTTTTCCGCTAATGCCGATTGTTCACATAAAGCTTTAAACGTTAATCCTTCTTCGCTTTCTGTTATAGATATGGTATCAATAAGCGATCGTTGCCTTGCATTTAAAGTAGCTGAAAATTGTAAAACAGCTCCTAACAGGCGGATTTTTTTTTGTTCGCTTTTATCAAACCAACCTTCAAATGGAGATAAATGTTGTTTAAATAACATTTTTGATTTATACGATGCAATAAGCGCTAGCCTTACTCGATCTTTATGCATCATGCCATCAATTGTCTTATTCGCTAATAAATAAAACGTATGTAAACGGCTCGCTTCTTCGTCTATATATTTGCCTATATTAAACACTTTCGCTGCTTGATGGAACACTTCCCAGTCTTTTACTGACATAGAAATAAGCCCTATTTCCTCAAGTTGTTTGCAAATTAGTCTTCCATGTTTAATAAGTTGAATAACAAATTCCATGTCCATTTCGTATTCATGTGATAGTAAATGCAGACTTTCTTCAACTACGTTCGGATAATATGAAATCCCCAAATCTTTTGTCAACTCTTCATAGAAAACACCTTCTCTTAACCCTTTTCTACTTAATACAAATGCCGGTGCCTCTATAACATTAACAAGTGTATGAAATACTTCAACCGCTGGAATAATCGTATCTGCTCGATCTTTTGCCAATCCTTCCAATTTCTGAAGTTCTATGAACGACAATCTTTCCAATTCATCTTTTACACTTTCAATATCTTCTTCTTTCATCTTGTATAAATGTAATCCTGCTATAGGATAACATATTAAATTTTGATGGATTTTTACTAAGTTCCTAGCACTACCACCAATTGCAATAAGAGGCAATTTCTTATTGATTAACCATGGTAACGTTCGAAGTTGAAACTCTAAATACTGTTGCATTCCCTCTAACTCATCTTTAGTAGGAATATCACCTTTAATAAATTGTTGCTTTAAAGAAAGTGCCCCAAAAGGAAAACTATGGTACTCTAAAATCTCTCTATTTCTAAAGTATGTAACTTCCGTACTTCCCCCACCAATATCTACCGTTATTCCTTCTGAAAACGATGTAGAATTCATAACCGCCAAGTATCCGTAACGCGCTTCCTCATACTCTGATAATACTCTAAGCGTAAAGTCCGTTTGTCCTTCAACAAGCTTTTTAATTTCCTCTTGATTCTCCGACTGTCTAATTGTTGCTGTTGCAACACAAAGTACATGATGCAACTGATGGAATCTTGTACTTTCTTGAAATTGAAATAATGTCTGTAATAATACTTCTATTCCCTCTTCATTCAACACACCATCAATTAAGTAATTCCTTAACCTAGCAACAACTTTCGTATTTTCAATCTCTTTATAAAAACCTCCATTTTGCTTTTCATAAATAACTAAACGCATTGTATTAGATCCAATATCTATAATGGCATACTGTTGTTTTAATATTTCTTTCAAACTTCTCACTCTTTCATTATCAAATTTCAAAAACATATTCTATTACTATTATACAAAATAGTTGTTTTTTGTAACAATATTGCTTTAATATTGAAAATATATACAATCACTTTTTGCGTATAATAAATACCTATTTTATTTATGGTATAATAATGAAAAATTGAAAGGAGATTCAATATGAAACCTTCACAACCACAATCTCAATTACAAAACCAACATTCTATTAATCGACTAGCTCAATCTATTTTCGTTGTGAATCGTCATGCTAAAGCAGCTACTAATCCTAAATATTTATACTGGTTAAAAAAGACAGCTTTAGAACGTTTGATTGCTGAAAAAAAAGCAATTAAAGAAGGATTACATTTTTCTAGAAACCCACGTTTTAGCCAACAACAATCTGATGTCCTTATACGTTTAGGCGATTATTTTTTCCACATCCCTCCTACGAAAGAAGATTTTCGAATTCTACCGCATCTTGGTCATCTTGAATCCTCCTATCGAAATCCGAAAACAACCTTATCTTTAACAGTGGCAAAAAAAACAATTCAAGATTATATTGGTCCTGAAGCATTAAAACAAGAAAAAAAATTAAGTGAACCTGTTCCATGGTATAGTCGTACTTATACAAAAAAATAAAACAGTTTGGCCAAGTGTAGGCCAAACTGTTTTATTTTTTCTCTTCTTTAATTTTAATATTTGCTTGTTTATAAAAAGCTACTTTTTCTGTATTATAAGACTTTGTGAATTCATTAAATTTATCTTTTTCTGACTCAATATCCTTATAAGATTGATTTACTACTTTTACTTTTTCACTAATATCTTTTAATTTAGTACCTTTATCTTGTAACATTGTATATAACTCTTTTTCTTGTTTTAAAGATTTGTCATAGCTGTCATACATTTTATTAAATGAATCGTGTCGTTTCTCATACGTGCTTTTCACTTTATCAGCTTGATCTTTCAATTTCTTATCTTCAATTTTCTTCACATACTTATCAGCTGACTTCACTTCTTCTTGCGCTTTATTTAAAACTTCTTTTTCTTTTGCAAGCACTTTTTCTCGTTCAGTTGTATTTTTCACTGCTTGATTCAGTTTTTCTTTAACGGTTTGATTATTATCTTTTCCTTCTTGAACAATCTGGTTATATAATTCTTGTCCTTCTTTCTCTAAAGTCTCAAGTTTTTTTGCATCTTCAAACATTGTTTTTTCTTGTTTAGCAGCGTTTTCAAACGCTACATATAATTCTTCTTCTGGTTTCGGACCGAAACAACCGGCTAATAAAATCATTGATAATGCAGTTACAATTGCTAATTTACTATATTTCAACATCTCTTCCTCCTACTTATAAACGACCATCGTGTAATATAAAAAAGTTATAAAATATGTAATTGTTCTATACACTCGCATCTTTTTTACGAAGATCATTAATATTGTTTGTACAAATTATTACTTGATATTACATTATTCTTTTTGAATTATTTAGCAATTCCATATCCATCTTTAAGTATACTACTTCGTGTTTTTTAAGGCCTGTTCACACTATGTATTACTTTAATGTCCACGGAATTTCACCTCAGTCTTAATAAGACTATAATAGTTCACCTGATAAAAGGTGATCGCTCCGCTCTCACGTCTATCATTCCCTTTCCAGCTTTCTATCAATTAATCTCTTTGTTCATTTTACACAGTACAATCAATATCTCGCAACAACTTACAAATATTCTTTTCATTTCCTAAAAAGGAAAAGTGTAGAGCTTGCTTTCCTCTACACTTTTAAAATAAAACACACTGTGCAAATTGCATTGACACTACCATCATAATTATATGCTTATTTCATATATTTTTAAAGACTTTTATTACAAACGTGGCGTTTTTTTGTAATAAAAGTCAAAAAAATGTTACAAATAAAACATCTTCCTATCATATATCTTCAAATCAAAGCTTCACTCATTTTCTTGCAAATTTCTATACTGGTACAATTGATTTTGCGACTTTCTCAACAGTTCTTCAAACGTTTTTCCTTCTACTGGATAGCTAGCTGCTCCAAATAAAAGAGTGACACTGAGTAAATCACCTTCTATTTCACTTTCAATATTTTTCATTAATCGTTTTGTTATTGTTGATGTTTCATGACCATTATCAATTGCTACAATAACGTACTTATTTTCATCCCACTTTGTAACAACATCGCCCTTCCGAATTGTCTTTACAATGGTACTCTCTAATTTTTGTACTAACACTCCCAACTTTTTTTCTTGCAACGTGTCTTTTAATCCTTCCCATTCTTTTACAGAAAGAATGTACACTGTAATATTACGAGAATCTCTTTCAGATAAAGCAGCTACTTTCCCAAAAAAATCAACAACAAAATCATTGCTTGCCATTCCTCCTACTTCCATACCCATACGCTCGTTCGCTCTTTTATCGTACCAATGTCCAAAATAATAACTTAGTATCATTTGCAATATATAAATAATAAAGACGGTATAAAATGATCGTGAATCCAGTTTTGCAATTACATCCTGAAGTGCAATCCATTCTGTAACTGCCACAGTATTGCCAAGCAATAATCCACTAATTTTCCCTTTATGTTTCATACTTTCCCCCCTTTTATACCAATATATGTTTCTATATCAATAATGTTTTTCTACAAAATAAAAAATGTACATATGCAATGTACATTTCTGCTTAAGCTTGTATACCTTTTCTACTCTATTTCATATATATATAATATAACTTTTATAGAAAGGAGTAATCTATATGCTACAAAAAGAGAATCTATCAGATGCTATGCGTTTACTAGCTGGTTTTCTATTATCATTAAAATTATTATTTACCTCTTTCGGCATACACTTTATTACAAACGATCAAATCGACGCTATTGTTAATGTTGTTTCATTTTTATTTATTCTATACTTTGGCTACAAAAATAACTATGTAGGAAAAAAAGGAATGGAGCAAAAAAAAATACTCAAAAAACACAACCTTCACTAAAAAAGGAACCTTTTGTACAGGTTCCTTTTTATCATTGACGCACAACAACTTCATTTGTTTGCAGTGGGCCATATGATATCTCTTTATCTTGAAATGTATATGTAGCCTGAAAGAATGTTTGTTTAAGAGCTTTATCTTTATTAGCTTTTATTTTACAACGTAGTTCCACCTTCTCATTCGGTAACAATTCATCAATTCGCCATCTAACAAGCTGGAATAAAAACTCACTTATCCCCCTATCAACTTTTAAAGAATTAGGAATATAAGCAAAGTAATCTCGAATCATATGACTTACAACGACTCTCGAAATCATTTCTACCCCTTTATTTTCCACTTCAATTCGCATAATAAGTATGTCGTTTACATCGTAGGTCAATTCATACGAAAATTGTTCTGTATACATACTACCAATTTGTAATGTAACGGCTACTTGAGGAAATTCGTTTTCCTTTTTCGATCCGTCAATCCACAATACTGGTTGTAGCGGTATTGAATACTTTCCTGTATCCGAAATTCGTCCCCATATTTTCATAATATATATTCACCTCATTTCAGATGTAACATACACACAATGAATTCCCCAAATTACTAAAGCTTGCTACAAGCAATCTTTAATATTTCTCTTCCTTTTATCCTATTCGACAATATGAAGAAAAAACCATTTTTCATCTATTAACAGAAGGTGTTCTTTATGAAATTTTTTTACAATTTACTTCATTTCCTTTATAGCAATATTCAGTATGGCTCACTCGTTCTCTACTCATACGAAAGAATATTTTGACGGAAGAAAAAGTTTGCCTTATAGTCAAATTTGACTATAATATTCTTTATGGCATATCAGTGCACTTATGGAAAAGAAATTAAAATCAACTATACATTAAAATTTTTTATCCACTGCACTCAAAACTTAATATAGTTTACTTATTTCTAAAGGAGGGTTATATTTGGAAACTCAACCATTAAAAAAAGACGCCAACAAGACAAAATTTGTTGTTGCTGGTTTACTGCTTGGTATATTAATGGCCGCAATGGATAATACAATCGTTGCAACCGCAATGGCAACAATCGTTGGAGACCTAGGAGGATTTGATAAGTTTGTTTGGGTCACATCAGCTTATATGGTAGCAACAATGGCAGGGATGCCTATCTTCGGGAAACTTTCTGATATGTACGGGCGGAAACGTTTTTATATTGGGGGCCTCATTCTTTTCTTATTCGGTTCTGCTCTTTGCGGAACAGCTTCAAGTATTGAGCAATTAAGTATTTATAGAGCTATTCAAGGTATCGGTGGTGGTGCCCTTATGCCTATCGCCTTCACAATTATGTATGATATCTTCCCACCAGAAAAACGCGGGAAGATGACAGGGCTATTTGGTGCTGTTTTCGGGACATCTAGTGTATTCGGTCCTTTATTAGGTGCTTATATTACTGACTACATAAGTTGGCATTGGGTCTTCTATATTAATATTCCATTAGGACTTATCTCCTTTTTCTTCATTACTAAATACTACAGTGAGTCTCTAGAATTTAGAAAACAAAAAATTGATTGGGCTGGTGCTATTACACTTGTCATAAGTATCGTTTGCTTAATGTTCGCATTAGAACTTGGTGGTAAAGAATATGCCTGGAATTCCACTGTAATTATTGGCTTATTTACAACAGTATTTATTACACTTATTATTTTCTTCTTTGTAGAACGAAAAGCAACCGAGCCTATTATTTCGTTCCATCTATTTAAAAAACCTTTATTCGCAGCTAGCCAAGGAGTTGCCTTTTTCTATGGTGCCGCTTTTATTATCTGTACAGTTTATATTCCAATCTTCATTCAAGGCGTTCTTGGAGGTTCCGCCTCTAATGCTGGATTAATTTTAACACCAATGATGGTTGGTTCTGTAATTGGAAGTCAAACAGGAGGACAATTAGCTTCTCGAACAAGCTATCGTAACATTATGATGGTATCTGGTGTCTTCTTCGTTCTTGGTATTTATTTATTAAGTACTTTAACAATGGACACACCTCGTTTACTCGTAACACTATTTATGATTCTCGCTGGGCTTGGTGTTGGCTTCTCATTCTCAGTATTAAGTATGTCTTCTATTCACAAGTTGGAAATGCGGGACCGTGGTTCGGCGACATCAACAAACTCATTCTTCCGATCACTCGGTATGACTCTTGGTGTAACGATTTTCGGTACAATTCAAAATCATATTTTTACAGATAAACTAAACTCTGTATTCCCACCTGAACTAGCAAAGTTAGCTCCAAAAGGCGGAGACACAAGTTTCTTATTATCACCAGGCGCTACCGCAAAAATTCCTGCTGAAGTATTAGCGGGTATTAAAGAAGCTCTCGCTACATCTATTGCGAATACATTCTTCTGGGCACTCATCCCGGCTGTACTAAGTATTATTTGTATTTTACTTATGGGAAATGAACGCCTCTTTACAGGCCCTAAAAAGAAAGAAAAACAAAAGCAAGTTAGTTAATATAAAAAAGAAGCGGCATATTCCTTTATGAAAAAGGATATGCCGTTTATAATATGTATAAAGTGAAACTTTAATCAGTGGGGGGTGTTCATCCCCCACTGATTATTAGCCCTCACCAATCGGGCTTTTACGGGCAGTTAATCCCCACCTAACTTCTTTGCTTCCGCTGAATTTTTGGGTGGGGATCTTACTGGATAAAGTTTTTATATACAGGAGTTGAGACAGCATGAGCATGAAATTAGTCATTCTCGGCTTGCTACTCGAAGGAGATAAACATCCATATGAAGTGCAGCATATTATGAAAGAACGACAAATGGATTGTTACATTAAATATGCTAAAGGATCACTTTATTACGCCTTCGAGCAATTAGAAAAGCAAGGCGCAATTCATATTACAAATGTAATTAGAGACACAAATCGACCTGACAAAACGATTTTTCATATAACAGAAGAAGGCAAAAAACTATTCCACACTTTACTATTAAAACAATTCGAAGCCAAAAACCAAATATATAAACCTATTTATTCAGCCTTATCTTTCGCTCACTTTAGCAATGATCACGAATTAGTTCCTATTTTAGAAAAAAAGAAAAACGATACTCTTCAATATTTACATACTATGCAAACGATATATGATTGTAATAAAGGAAAGGTTCCACGTGCACAACTATATATTTTGCAAAGTGTAATTGAGCATATTACAGTTGAATTACAATGGCTAAACACTCTCCTTAAAGATGCTATAGCAGGCCGACTTTCAGAAGTTGCTATAGATGAAAATTGAGCTATGAAAGAAGACATCCCTACTTCTTTCATAGCTCAATTTCTCTTTTTATACTGTACTATTATTAATTACTTCAGAATAAAAACTCAGAATAATAAGAAATAAAAAACTTTAGAATTTTCTTATTTCAAAACAGTAGACAAAATTCCAAAAATTGTGTTAGAATTTGTTTCAATATCATATCGCTTGTTAAATTCCTTTCAAAAGGAAAATAGGTACACGAAAGTTTCGTTTCGTGTTTAAAAGGGAAGCTTGGTGAAACTCCAACACGGTCCCGCCACTGTAAATGCTGAGATTTCTTTTTAGTACCACTGTGAAAACGGGAAGGTGAAAGAAATTATATGAAGCATAAGTCAGGAGACCTGCCTGTTTTAACAACACTGATAGATTCACGGATGATGATGAGGTGTTAAAACAAAAAGGAAGGCTTATTTTCTATGCCTTTGTACTTTTTGTTATAGGTATTTCCTAGTAAACGGAAATGCTTACTTTCAATTAGGGAGGAATTTAAAATGGCAATTCAAACAAGTAACTTAGGTTATCCACGTATCGGACTACAACGAGAGTGGAAAAAAACATTGGAAGCATTTTGGTCCAATAAAATCGATGAAGAACAATTTTTAACAACAATGAAAGAAATTCGCCTTCAACACGTAAAAGTACAGCAAGAAAAAGGGATTGAACTCATTCCAATTGGCGACTTTACATATTATGATCACGTTTTGGATACTGCCTATATGCTAGGATTTATTCCATCACGCTTTTCTGAGTTTACATCTTACCTTGATGTATATTTCGCAATGGCGCGTGGCTCTAAAGATCACGTAGCTTCCGAAATGACAAAATGGTTTAACACAAACTATCACTATATCGTTCCTGAATATGAAGAGGGATTACAAATCTCTTTAAAAGATAATCGTCCACTTCGCTTATACGAAGAGGCAAAACAAGAATTAGGAGTAGATGGAAAGCCTGTTATTTTAGGACCATATACTTTCTTAAAATTAGCTAAAGGCTATACACAACAACAATTTCCCACCATTTTAAAACAGTTAGTTGCACCTTACGTACAACTGCTTTCAGAACTACATGCAGCTGGGGCACAAGCCATTCAAGTTGATGAACCGATTTTCGCTTCTTTAACGAAAGAAGAAGTTCAACAAGCAAAAGAAATTTATGAAGCTATTCGTAAAGAAGTTCCAAATGCGACTCTTCTTTTACAAACATATTTTGATAGCGTAGAAGAAAACTATGAAGAAATTATTACATTCCCGGTATCCGGTATTGGATTAGATTTCATTCATGGTAAAGAAGGTAATTTAAATGCTATTTCAAAATATGGATTCCCAGCTGATAAAACTTTAGCTGTCGGTTGTATAGACGGCCGTAACATTTGGAGAGCTGACCTTGATGAAGTACTTGCGTTATTTACAACGTTACAAAAACAAGTCCAAACGAAAGATATCATCGTTCAACCTTCTTGTAGCTTATTGCATACACCAATCGATAAAACAGAAGAAACTCACTTATCGACTGAGCTGTTTGATGCGTTAGCATTTGCAAATCAAAAATTAGAAGAGCTAGTTCTTATTCATTCCGCTCTCACTCAAGGTACAGAAAGCATTAATAATGAGCTGGAAACATATCGAAACGTACATCATACAATTCGGTCATCTGCTGCTCGTAACCGAGAAGATGTCAAAGCAGCACGAACAGCACTAAAAGAAGAAGATTTTTCACGCCCTCTTCCATTTGAAAAACGATACGAATTACAACAAGTTGCCCTGGAGTTACCGCTATTACCAACAACGACCATTGGTAGCTTCCCGCAAACAACTGAAGTTCGTCAAACGCGAAAAGAATGGCGTAACGGTGTTATTTCAAATGAACAATACGAACAATTTATTGAAAAAGAGACAGAAAAGTGGATTCGTTACCAAGAAGAAATTGGGCTTGATGTACTTGTACATGGTGAATTTGAAAGAACTGACATGGTCGAATATTTTGGTGAGCGCCTTGCTGGTTTCTCATTCACTAAAAACGGTTGGGTACAATCTTACGGTTCCCGCTGCGTAAAACCACCTGTTATTTATGGTGATGTAGCCTTTATTAACGGCATGACTATTAAGGAAACAGTTTATGCACAAAGCTTAACAGAGAAAGTTGTAAAAGGAATGTTAACCGGACCTGTTACAATTTTAAATTGGTCCTTCGTTCGAAATGATATTCCAAGAAAAGAAGTTTCGTATCAAATTGCACTAGCTCTTCGTCACGAAATTGAACTACTTGAATCTTCCGGAATTAGAGTAATCCAAGTCGATGAGCCCGCACTTCGTGAAGGAATGCCACTAAAAGAAAAAGATTGGGATGCTTATATTACATGGGCAGTACAATCCTTCCTTTTAGCAACTTCTTCTGTAGCAAATGAAACACAAATTCATACTCATATGTGTTACAGTAACTTCGAAGATATTGTTGACGCGATTCGCGCATTAGATGCAGATGTAATTTCTATCGAAACATCAAGAAGTCACGGAGAATTTATTGATACTTTAAAACATACAACATATGAAAAAGGCATCGGCCTAGGTGTATATGATATTCATAGCCCACGTGTACCGAGTAAAGATGAAATGTATAAGATCGTAGAACAATCTTTAGAAGTATGTGATCCTAAATATTTCTGGATTAATCCTGATTGTGGTTTAAAAACGAGAAGAACAGAAGAAGTTATTCCAGCTTTAGAACATATGGTGCAAGCAGCGAAAGATGCTCGTTCCCTTTTAAAAACAAACGCATAACAAAAATGGGTTATCCTTTTCTCAGGATAACCCATTTTTTATTCTTTACTTTCAAAAAAGAATTCGTATTGTATTTTATATAATTCATCATCCGTTGGCTCTTCAAGAGGAATTGCTTGTAAGACAACTGTATACTCACCATTTGGAATAGGTATTTGAAATTTATTAGAAAGAATACTCGTTATAACGATACTTTCATTTTCAACTGTAAAAGGAACCGTAATCGTTCTAACTACTTCTTCTTTTTCAATATGTTTCCCTGGGGTCACTTTCACTTCACAAGTATAATCTGAAAGTGCTTCAAAAATAACAGTTCCATCTGCCTTAGCATAACCTCTTTCAAAATCTTCATCAGTCCAGTCTACATAAGGCTGCTCACCGTCATAGTTCATCAACATTAATTGCGAATAAGAAATCGTTAACTCCATAGTTCCCCTTCTCCTTCATTATGAAATGTACAACTACTACTTCACTTCAAATTTTACTCGCGTACCATCTGGATATTTATCTAACTTATTCCCTACCCAAGAGCCTGCTCCGCGGTTATCCGCCGGACTTATATATTCAATATGTGCTCCTTTTCCGCCTTCCTTGCACATCGCCATTGGCCATTCATCACGATCATACCCTTTTTTTGATGGATATGGTGCTAACGACAATTTCCTTCTATCTGCAGCACCACCACGATCGATTGTACAAACTTCTGAATGCCCTTCTTTTATAGCATCCGTAATATGTTTTCCGGTCTCTGGATAACGTTCTTTCGGAAATTCTAACACTTGATCATACGTATTTGTTTTCTTTACACTTGTTTCCTCTGGCACAAGTACTTCATAAACTGCCACTAAAATAGACAGAATTGCGATAATTGAAATGATAATACCTTTTAATTGCTTCATGTATACCTCCATGTTTCTACCAGTTTCTTTTCCTCCGTTATTATAACAAACTTCTCCTGTATATGTTTTCAGACATTATTTTAGTTATTCCTTGCCATTCCGCCAAAAATTTTCATTTTTTCACTAATGCTGTAGAAAACTAATAGCCTTCCGACATTCTTTTTCAAAGGAAGTCCTCATAAAAGATTGAAATGATATATACGATACTTTTTGGGGAGGAAATATGATGGAAGCTACCTATAAAACGAAAGATGTCACGAATAAAACAGGCATCCCAAAACATATAGTTCGCAAATATAGTCAGCTGTTAGAGGAACATGGTTATATGATTTCCAAAACAGCTGATGCTCGTATTTATAAACTTGATGATTTAAAACTATTGAAATCTATACACGAAAGAGCTGCTACATTACAAGAAGATATTTCAGAAACGATACCGATTATTTTAAAAGAAAAAGAGGCCCCGCCTGTACCAGTTATACAAGATAAGCAAGAGATACAAACGAAAGAAAAAGAAGATGGGCGTAACTTTGAGGAGTTCATGTTAAAACTTGAAATGCTAGCTCAATTAAATGAAGCAATTATTCATCAAAATTCTACTCTAATTACACAAAATCGTTTAAAGGATGAGAAACTAGACGAATTGATGCAACAAGTTTATGTAAAAGAAGGCTCTCAAGAAAAAATGCTTCAAGAGTTAGTCGATCACGCCGCTCAAACAGATGCACTGCAAAAAGAAAAGATGGACTTATTAATGAATCATATGTATAAACGAGAATCCAAACAGGAAGAAAAAATGAATAAACTTGTTAGTCAAATTTATAACAAGGACAGTAACCGTGATGCACAGCTTATGCAAGTTATTCGAGAAATTCAAGAAACAAAAAGAATGGTTGCTGCCTCAAAAGAGCAAAGCTTCTTTCAATCATTTAAAAGTTTATTTAGCCGAGCAAAACAAGAAAAAACAAATGAATAAACAATATAAAATAAAAAGTTACCTTCCATCGGTAACTTTTATTCCTTATTTTGTACAGCTGGTAATATAATAATTGCTTCAGTGCCTTTTCCACTTTCACTCTTATATTCCAATGTACCATTATGCGCTTGTAAAATACTAAATGTTACCATAAGCCCTAATCCTGTCCCTTTTTCTTTTAAAGAATAATATGGTTGCCCAAGCCTTGCTAACTGTTCTTTCGTCATACCAACACCACTATCTTTAACTCTTATTATGATTGTTTCGTCTTTTTGAATAGCTGTTACTTTTAAATATCCTTTATTTCCTTGAATTGCTTCAATACCATTTTTAACAACATTCATAATAGCTTGCTTCAATTTTGTCTTATCACCAATCGTATAAAGACTTTCTGAAATTTCAACTTGTAAATACACACCTTGCATCGCTGCAAATGACGACATGAGAGTGGTCATTTCTATTAATTGGGCTGATAAACAAATGTGTTCTTTTTTCTCAATTTGCGGCCTTGCTAAATTTAAGTAATCTGAAATAATTTGTTCCGCCCGATCCAATTCAGCTAATACGAGACTCATATAATCCTTATTCTTCACATCTTCCGTACTTTCTAGTAATTGGATAAACCCACGAACAACAGTTAGTGGATTTCGAACTTCATGTGCCACACTTGCTGCTAACTCACTTACAATATTAAGCTTTTCTGATTTTTGCATCTCTGTACGTAGCAATGCATTTTCATTTAAATATTCAGTTAAATACACCTGAAATACCATTGTCATGACCATGATAAGCGAGGCAAATATAAATCCGCTATATATTTGCGAAATATACGGTGTAAATCCTGTTTCCAAAAGAACATTAATCATGCCTAATACTAAAGAAACAAGCACATAAAATGATGAAATCATAAATGCTAAAATTAATTTCTTATCCCTTGAAAAAAGAGACCATTTCTTTGATAAAAATAGCGGAACTATTAATAGAAATATTACTTCTACAACCGGAAGAAAGCTCATTCCCTTTAGTAACCATTCATATGCAACAAAAATAACCGCTGGGATTAAACCAACAATCCCACCATATAAAAACCCACTGACTATTGGAATTGGGTGAAAGTTATACCCGCACACATTGCCAAAACAAATAGAATATGTCATGGAGAGAACGAGCGTAACGCTAGATAAAAACATAATAAAGTAACGATTTGGCTTCGGAGGCATTTCTTGATAGCGATTTAAACGAATCGCTTCATATAAAAATAGTGGCAAAATTATGATGGCAATTTGAATCAACAAATCACGGATAAGCTCCATAACCTCTCATCCCCTATATGTATTTTGATATGATTATATCATTTTATAGGTGTATTTGTTTTAAAATTTTGATTTTTCTTAACATATTTGTTAATTCTTTGTTAACAACTCATAATAATTGTTACAGATTTTCGAAATGATTGTAAACCCTGTACCAAATTTCCCTCGTGCAGTATACAATGAATACGGATTACAAAGAAAATATAAAAATACTTTTTTAGACGGACAACTATAGCAAAATACAGCATATAATCCATACTATCTATGTTTACAAATAAGTGATCATTACTTTAGTAGGAGGAAGATAAATATGGCGGGTACTACGCTTGTTTTAAAAGAAGAAAATTTGGTTGTTCTAGAAAATGTTGAAAAATCAGTATATGAAGAGTTACAGCATAAAGCAGGAGATGAAGATTGTACATGTGCTGTGAACGAATCAGTTGTTCACCTTGGCAAGGTATCCTCTGTACTCTGGAATGAAGATGAAATAGATTGGGAATACGGATATTAAAAAGTCGCTTATAGCGACTTTTTTTCTCTTTTCTCTCTCTTTCTAAATTACATATACAAAGCGCAATCATAGAAAATATGATAAAATGAACTTAATTTTCAAACGGAAGAAAGGGAGATACAATGGAACAATTCATTAACCCTAGAGTGAAGGATATCCAAATTTCTGGAATCCGTCAATTCTCTAACATGATTCAAAACTATGATAATTTGATTTCTTTAACAATCGGACAACCCGATTTCCCTACACCTTCTCTCGTAAAAGAAGCGGCAAAACGGGCTATTACAGAAAACTATACAAGCTATACACATAACGCTGGTTTACTAGAATTACGTAAGGCAGCTTGTAACTTCGTAAAAGATAACTACGATTTACATTACTCACCTGAAAACGAAACCATCGTTACAATTGGTGCTAGCGAAGCAATTGATGTTGCATTCCGAACGATTTTAGAGCCAGGAACAGAAGTAATTTTACCTGCTCCTATTTATCCAGGTTACGAACCTATTATTCGATTATGCGGTGCAACGCCCATTTTTGTAGATGTTCGTGAAACTGGATTCCGTTTAACAGCTGACGCGCTAAAAAATGCTATTACAGAAAAAACAAGATGTATCGTACTACCATATCCTTCTAACCCAACTGGTGTAACTTTATCCACAGAAGAATTAAAAGATATTGTAGATGTTTTAAAAGATAAAAATATTTTCGTCCTTTCAGATGAAATTTATAGCGAGCTTGTGTATGAACAAAAGCATACATCTATCGCTCATTTCCCAGAAATGCGTGAAAAGACAATTGTCATTAACGGTTTATCTAAATCACATTCTATGACTGGCTGGCGTGTTGGACTTTTATTTGCACCAAGCTATTTAGCAGGACACATATTAAAAGTTCATCAATACAATGTAACGTGTGCTACTTCAATCGCTCAATACGCTGCAATTGAAGCATTAACAGCGGCTAAAGACGCACCCAAAATGATGCGCCACCAATATAAAAAACGCCGTGATTACGTATATAATAGACTCACTCAAATGGGATTAACAGTTGAAAAGCCAACAGGTGCATTTTACTTATTCCCATATGTTGGTCATTTGACATCTTCATCATTTGATTTTGCACTTGATCTTGTCAAAGAAGCTGGACTAGCTGTAGTTCCTGGAACAGCATTCTCTGAATACGGTGAAGGCTACCTCCGCTTGTCCTATGCATATAGTATTGAAACTTTAAAAGAAGGCTGCGACCGATTAGAAGCCTTTCTAATAAAAAAAGCTAAGAGTTAAACTCTTAGCTTTTTTTATGCATAATGATCACAAGTTTGACGTTTTAGTAATTTATGAGGAATAATGATACACTTTGCAGTGGATTCTGCATTCTCTACTTTATCAACTAAAGCTTTTGCTGCCTCATATCCTAGCTGATAAATATTCACATCAACTGTCGAAAGTGGCGGGCTCGCAATTTCTGATAATAAAGCATTATTAAAGCTTACAATAGAAACATCTTTGGGTACAATGAATCCTTTTTTAGAAAGAGCACTTAACACACCAAGTCCAATTAAGTCATCCGTTGCCATAATTGCCGTCGGCGGTTGCTGCAGTCCCATTAATTCCTCAACAGCTTGTTGACCACTTTCCCTCGAAAAATCAAAATGTAAAATATATTCTTTTGGTAATACAATGTCTGCTAATTTCAAGGCATCACTCATACCAGCTAAACGATCTCTCGTTACAAGTAAATCTGATCCACCACCAATGAACGCGATTTGCTTATGCCCTAATGAAATTAAATATTCTGCCACTTCTCTTGCAGCTGTATAATTGTCATTATCTACATATGTAATTTCATCTTTTCGATCATATGGTTTTCCTATTAAAACAAACGGGAAATTTTGTTCATGTAAATATTGAATAATCCGATCATTCTCCCTTGAATATAAAAGAATAATGCCACCAATTTGGCGTCCCTGTACCATCTTTACGACACCATTAAAAATTTCTTCTTCCGTTTCACCTGTCGACATGTAAAGCGCATAACCTTCTACGTGTGCAAATGAACTAATCCCTCTTATAACTTCTGGGAAAAATGGATTTTGAAAAGCTTTACTTGCAGAACTTGGCATAACAAGACCAAGTGTTTTCGTCGTTTGGTTCGCAAGATTTCTCGCATTTAAATTGGGATGATACCCTAATTCACTCATCACTTTCCTAACACGGCGCTTTGTCTTTTCACTTATACTTGGATTATCAGCAATTACACGAGAAACTGTTGATGGTGCAACATTCGCTTGCTTCGCCACATCTTTAATTGTAACTGTCATAAAAATCCCCCTCCTCTCATTTCTCTGCCATTTTTCATATATTTTATCTCGCACTCATTGCAAGTCATAAACTTTCATTTCTTATATCTTGCAAAACTAATCCTATTCTCCCTCTTCATGTATTGTAAGGGATATAGCTATTTTTTCCTATACTATAATATACTATTTATTTCACTTCTTTTCACATGTGATGTCAAATCTCTTTTCATCTCCCTATAAACTTATTTATAGGGAGATGAAAAGAAAAATGGGACGTAATGTCCCATTTTTCATCCTTTTGTACCTCCAGCTGTTAAACCAGAAATAAAGTATTTTTGTAGTGATAGGAATAAAATTGAAATTGGGATCGCAATTAGCACAGAACCCGCTGCAAACGTTGTAAATTCATTACCGAATTTCTTCGCAACCATTTCATATAATCCAACTGCTAAAGTATAATTTTCTGGTGTTCGCAAAATAATACTCGCTAAAATGAAATCTGTAAATGGACCAATGAAAGTAAATAGCGCTACAACCGCTACGATTGGCTTTGCAAGTGGCATAATGATTTGCCAAAAAATACGAAAATGTCCTGCTCCATCCATACGAGCTGATTCATCCAGTTCTTTCGGAATCGTATCAAAATACCCTTTCATAAGCCATGTATTCATCGGAATGGCCCCGCCTACATAAATTAAAATTAATGCAAGGTGTGTATCAATTAATCCTGTTAATTGAGCTAATACGTATAGAGCAATTAACGCTGCAAAGTTTGGAATCATTTGCAGAATTAAAAATGTTAATAAACCATTTTTTCTTCCAACAAAACGATATCTCGAAAATGCATAAGCGGTAAAACTAATTGCTAACACTGAGAAAATCATCGTTAAAACACTTACTTTTAATGTGTTTTTATACCATAGTAAGTAATTACTATTCTCTAGATCTAATAACTTACGATAATGATCTAACGTTGCATTTTGTGGAATAATACTTGATCCAGATAAACTATCACCCGGATTAAACGATGAGCCAATAATCCATAATAACGGATAGAAAATGATGGCACACATTACGAAAATAACTAAATAACTTAATGAGAGACGTAACATCTTCTGTCTTTTAATATTCATTTACATCATATCCTCTTCTTGGAATGATTTTGTTCTCTTAAATTGCCATAACGCAACTGTAATAACGATTAACGATAATATCATTGTAAGAGCTGCTGCTTTTCCGTACTGCGCTGAAGTCATCGTTAACTTATAAATCCATGAAATTAAAATATCCGTTCCACCTGCGTCTTGTCCAGCTACAGCAGGACCTCCACCGTTGAATAGATAGATGATACTAAAGTTATTAAAGTTAAACGTATATTGCGTAATTAATATTGGCGCTGTTGCGTATAACACTAGTGGCAATGTAATTTTACGAAACTGTTGCCAAGCTGTCGCTCCATCTACTGTAGCCGCTTCATATAATTCTCCCGGAATCGATTGCAGTATACCTGTTGTCATCGCAAAGATAAACGGGAACCCAAGCCACGTTTGAATCATAATTAAAGCAATCTTCGCCCAAAATGGATCTGTCATCCAAGCAATCTTTTCAATTCCGAATAAAGCTAATACTTGATTGTTAATCGCTCCGAATGTTTCATTAAACATACCAGAGAAAACAAGAATAGATACGAATGCTGGAACCGCCCACGGTAAAATGAAGATTGTTCGAATAATCGCCTTTCCTTTAATACCGGGCTGATTTACGATAATCGCTAAGAAAATACCAAGTGCAACTTGTAATGTTGTTGCAACGAATGTCCAAATAACAGTCCAAGAGAATACACTTACAAATGTCTCTCTCCACATCGGTAAAGTGAAAATATCAATAAAGTTTTTAAAGCCCACCCAATCTACTAATTTAGCTGGAGGAGAATGATATAAATCATAGTTTGTAAATCCAATTAAAATTACGAAGATGATTGGAAATACGACCACAAAGATAAGTAGTAGAAAACCTGGTGAAACCATTAAATAAGGAAAACCTTGATCTAACAAATTACGGTATTGCTCTTTTACAGAATTTAACGGTGTTCCAATATCACGTTTCTTTCCATTTTGGTATGCATCATATAAGTTAAATGCATATATGCCGAGCCCAAAAGCGATAACGATAAGAGCCAAGATTCCTTCTACTAATAGAAAGACAGAATGGTCACGTGGAACTTCTGTACCAAGCGTTACAATACCCCATAATCCCATATTTAATAAATCAGCAAAGGCTACAATAAATGAACCTGTTAATACTAGAAAAATAAGACCTTTTACAAATTGTTTATTATACATTTGGCCCACGCCTGGAATGATTGATAACATGGTTGCCATTTTCCTATGCTTTGAATGGTTTAACCCATTTGCTGGTTCCATAGATGTTTGCATGTTCCTTCCCCCTCTTTTCTTCCTACATGGAAGGGAGAGAATTCGTGCCTCTCATATTAGAGGCACGAATTTCACCTTATTTTTTCTTGTTATGATTTGCCTCAATATTACCTTTAATTTGTTTCACTGCACTATCAAGCGCCGCTTTTGGTGCCTCTTTATCTGTAACAACTAATTGAAGCGCATCTCCAGCTGGTTTCCAAACTTCTTGCATTTCTGGAATGTTTGGCATTGGAATTCCATTTTCAGATTGCGTTGCAACTGCTTTTGCAGCTTCGTTATCTTTAATAATTGGATCTTCCATTACTGATTTTACTGGAGGAATCTCTTTTGTTTTCTCAAATCGAATTTTTGCGTTTTCTTCATTTGTTACCCACTCAGTGAATTTTGTAGCTAAATCATTTTGTTTAGAGAAACTTGTTACATGCCATCCTTTAACCCCAACAAACGTTTTCATTGGTTGACCATTTGGTAATTTCGGCATTGGAGCAACGCCATAATCAATCCCGTTCTTTTCCATTGCTTGGAACGCCCATGGGCCATTCATGATAGAAGCTGCTTTTCCTTCATTGAATAGTCCATCAGCAGCAGGCCCACCTGATTCACCGATAATACCTTTTGGGAATAATTTTTCCTTGTACCATTTTTGAAGATATTCAGCACCTTGTACTGCTCCGCTATTATTTAATCCAACATCACTTGCATTTGGCTTTCCATCTTTTTCACCAAATACATAACCGCCCATACCTGCCATGAATGCATTAGCAAAGTAGAAGTTATCTCCTAATGCTAAAAATCCGTACTTGCCATCTTTCGTAAATTCTTTTGAGAAGTTAAACAGCTCGTCCATCGTTTCTGGCGCTTTTGGCATTAGTTTTTTATTGTAAATAAAGACTGGTGTCTCAATTGCTTTTGGTAAACCATATAATTTTCCGTTATATGTCTGTGCTTCTATTGATGAATTAGTAAATTTACTCTTTACAGCATCATCTGCTTTCACTTCAGAAAGTAAACCTTCTGTTACTGCATTTCCGATTTGATCGTGTGGCAATGTTACAACATCTGGTCCAGTCCCCGCTGGCCCATCAAGGCGTAACTTCTTCACTTGATCTGTCATTTGCATTTCAACAACTTTTACTTTTACTTTATATTTTTCCTCAAAGCTTTTCACTGCTGGTTCTAACCCAACACCTTTTTTATCATCTTCCCAAACAAGAAGATCATAGTCTTTTTTCGCTTTACTTTCCTCTTTTTTCCCTGAATCTTTCGGTCCACATGCAGATAACATACCAATAGATAATGCTGAAACCGTTAATAATGATAATGCTTTCTTCATCCCAAAAACCTCCCTAAATTGTCTATGTACCTCAGTAACTGAAAACGTTTGCATTTAATAGTTTAATTGAAGCGCAAACAATATCTCAATCCATGAAAACGTTTGCGCTATTTGTCTATCATTATACATTCTTTTATTCATTTTGCAAATATTAATTTAAAAATTATGTCATTATACTCTTTATACATTGACTTTATATAAAATGAATACTACTCTTATAAGCAATATTAAAGCTACGAGAAAGGCAATCGTTTGCAATACAGGCTTTATTATTACACTTAAGGGAATACTATGTATAGAGATATTGAAGGGGGATTTTCTATATGTTTAAAGAAGCCATTTATCATAGGCCGAAAGATAATTATGCATACGCTTATGATGAACAAACAATTCACATCCGAGTACGTACTAAGAGAGATGATATTCAAAGCACCGATCTTATTTACGGTGATCCTTACGAATGGAAAGACGGGAAATGGATATCAGCAAGTACACCCATGAAAAAAACGGGTTCTACTGCATTATTTGATTATTGGTCCATTGCAATCGAACCAAAATTTAAGCGCTTACGTTATGGGTTTGAATTAAAATCTGAAACAGACACTCTTATTTATGCAGAGCGAGGATTCTTTTCTAGCATTCCAAATGATGATGTTGGTAACTTTTTCTGTTTTCCATTTATTCATGCAGATGATGTATTCAAAGCACCACCTTGGATTAAAGACACCATTTGGTATCAGATTTTCCCTGAGCGATTCGCTAATGGCGATAGTACGCTGAATCCAGAAAACACCCTTCCTTGGGGAAGTGCGAATCCAACTCCAACTAATTTTTTCGGCGGAGATTTTTCTGGTGTTATTCAAAACCTTGATTACCTTGTTAAGCTTGGCATTTCCGGAATATATTTCACACCTATTTTCAAAGCTCATTCAAACCATAAATATGACACAATTGACTATATGGAAATTGACCCACAATTTGGGACGAAAGAAACTTTTAAAGAGCTCGTTGAAGAATGTCATAAGCACGGTATAAAAGTAATGCTCGATGCTGTGTTTAATCATAGTGGATACTTTTTCGAGAAATTTCAAGACGTACTAGAGAATGGTGAGAAGTCCGCATATAAAGAGTGGTTCCACATTCATGAATTTCCGATTATAACCGAACCACTTCCAAATTATGATACTTTCGCCTTTACACCGTATATGCCTAAATTAAATACAGCTCATCCAGATGTAAAAGAATACTTACTTGAAGTAGGACGTTATTGGGTACGAGAATTCAATATAGATGGCTGGCGCCTTGATGTCGCCAATGAAGTCGATCACAACTTTTGGAGAGAATTCCGAACTGAAATAAAGACACTAAATCCTGAAGTATATATTTTGGGAGAAATTTGGCACGATGCCCTTCCGTGGCTACAAGGCGATCAATTTGATGCTGTCATGAGCTATCCTGTTACAAATGCTCTACTTTCTTACTTTGCTAACGATTCCATTAAAGCAAGTGAATTCATGAAGCAAATTACAGAATCTCTACATTCCTACTCTATGAATGTAAATGAAGCAGCATTTCATTTATTAGACAGCCATGATACTCCAAGAATTTTAACAACATGCAACGGAGATAAAAATAAGTTGAAATTGCTCTATGTATTCCATCTTTCTTTCATCGGCTCTCCTTGTATTTATTACGGGGATGAAATTGGTATGGATGGCGGCATGGACCCTGATTGCCGTAAATGTATGATTTGGGATACTAAGGAACAAGATCATGCATTATTTACCCATATACAAACATTGATTTTATTACGTAAACAACATAAAGCATTTGGAGGACATGGTACTTTTCAATTCATCGAAGCAAATGATGAACATAATTATATTTCTTATACGAAAACATATGAGGATGAAACTATCTTTTTCGTTTTAAACCCTACTAATAGTGAAGTTACAGTTTCACTCCCTCTTCATGTTACTGGTAAGAAAATAATTAACATTTATACAAACGAAGAATTTTCAGCGGAAGCAAGTGTATTACAAGTTACACTTCCTCCATATGGATTCTCCATATTAAAATGGTAATCCAAAAAAGCCTTATGCCAAGTTTGAAATGGCATAAGGCTTTTTCTTATTTCAATTTGAACACTATCGCTTCATACGGACGTAATGGAATGTTATCTATTGATCCGATTTCTACATCGTAATTGTGTATAAATAACTCTGATTCACTATAACTAATATCCTTAGGCATTTCAAATACACTTTCATCCGCAGTAAAGTTTGCAATGACAAGTAGTTTTTCATCTCCATATGTTCTTACATAAGCAAAAATAGAAGGGTCATTATCTAATATTAAATCATATGATCCATACACAACTATTTCATTATTTTTGCGTAGTTCAATTAATTTCTTATAGTAATAAAAAATTGAACCTTCATCTTGGATTGCTTGTTTCACATTAATCTCTTTATAGTTAGGATTTACAGTAATCCAAGGTTCACCTTTTGTAAATCCAGCGTGATTCTGATCATTCCACTGCATCGGAGTTCTAGCATTATCACGACCCTTTATATAAATAGATTCCATTACTTTTTCTATATCTTCACCATGGTCTATCACTTTTTCTTTATACATATTTAACGTTTCAATATCTCGATATTCATCAATTGATTGGAATCGAACGTTCGTCATTCCAATTTCCTCTCCTTGATAAATATATGGCGTTCCTTTCATCATATGAAGAACTGTCGCTAACATTTTTGCTGATTCAATGCGATACATTCCATCATTACCAAAACGAGATACAACGCGAGGCTGATCATGATTATTCCAATAAAGGCTATTCCATCCGGTATGCTCTAATGCTTTTTGCCACTTTGTTAAATTCTCTTTTAAAGTAAGAAGTGAGCATGGTTTTACATCCCACTTTCCACCTTCTCCTGAATCTAAATCCATATGTTCAAATTGGAATACCATTTGCAACTCTTTTCGTTCTTCTCCAGTATACAATTTCGCTTCTTCTGTCGTTACACCAGGCATTTCACCAACCGTCATAATATCATAATGCGATAATACTTCCTCATTCATTTCATGTAAATATTTATGAATGTTTGGACCGTTCATAAAATGCTTATGACCTGAAACATACCCCTCTTCTTCTGTTTCAACAGCTGGTAATCCCTCTTCTTTAGAAATAAAATTAATAACATCCATACGGAAGCCATCAATTCCTTTTTCTAACCAAAACTTCATCATTTCATAAACATCTTGTCTTACCTTTTCATTATCCCAATTTAAATCTGGCTGTTTTTTAGAAAACAGATGTAAATAATATTCATCTGTCATTTCATCATACTGCCATGCTGATCCACTAAACGCTGCTCCCCAGTTATTCGGCTCTTTTCCTTCTTTTCCAGGGCGCCATATATAGTAATCTCTATATTTATTATCTTTTGATTTACGTGATTCAATAAACCAATTATGTTCATCCGAAGTATGATTAACAACTAAGTCCATCATAAGTTTCATATTACGTTCATGCATTTCATGTAATAGCTCATCCCAATCTTCCATTGTTCCGAACTCGTTCATAATTTTACAATAATCGCTTATATCATAACCATTATCATCATTTGGAGATTCATAGACTGGTGATAACCAAATCACATCAATCCCTAACTCTTTTAAGTAATCTAGCTTTGAAATAATCCCTTGAAGATCTCCTATACCATCACCATTACTATCCATAAAGCTACGAGGATAAATTTGATATACTACACTTTCTTTCCACCATTGTTTTTCCATTATGCTACCCCATTTCATTCATCATTCATTTTTCTCTTTTTTAAGGCGCAAACGTTTTCATTAATGAATGATAACAGATTCTATCTCAATTTAAAATAGCGCTTACAATTTTTATTGTTCTTTTTCTAAGAAAACATATGAAAACCACTAATAAATCTCCAATAAATGAAAACGTTTTATTTTTTTATTTATTTTTTGAATCTATTCGTTTATAATGAACTCAAAGAAAACGTTTGCATAATTATTTCTAGGGGGAAATACCATGGCAGAACTTAAATTAGAAAACATTTATAAAATATATGATAATAACGTAACAGCTGTAACTGATTTTAATTTACACATTCAAGATAAAGAATTTATTGTATTTGTCGGTCCTTCTGGATGCGGAAAATCTACAACATTACGAATGGTAGCTGGACTTGAAGATATTTCAAAAGGCGAGTTTTCAATTGATGGTAAACTAATGAATGATGTTCCTCCAAAAGATCGAGATATCGCTATGGTATTCCAAAACTACGCTCTTTATCCACATATGAGTGTATATGATAATATGGCATTTGGATTAAAACTTCGAAAAATACCAAAAGATGAAATCGATCGTCGTGTGAAAGATGCAGCAAAAATTTTAGGACTTGAACAATATTTAGATAGAAAACCGAAAGCATTATCAGGTGGACAGCGCCAACGTGTTGCTTTAGGTAGAGCAATCGTTCGAGATGCAAAAGTTTTCTTAATGGATGAACCATTATCAAACTTAGATGCTAAACTCCGTGTTGCAATGCGCTCAGAAATTTCTAAGCTACATCATCGTCTTGGAACAACAACAATTTATGTAACACATGATCAAACAGAAGCAATGACTATGGCTTCGCGTCTTGTCGTTATGAAGGATGGAAAAATTCAACAAATTGGAACTCCAAAAGAAGTATATGAAACACCAGAAAACATTTTCGTGGGTGGATTTATCGGCTCACCAGCTATGAACTTCTTCCGTGGTAAATTGACTGAAACCGATTTCGTTATAGACAATACTATAAAAATTAAAGTATCTGAAGGAAAAATGAAGATGCTACGTGAACAAGGCTATGTAAATAAGGAAATTGTTTTAGGTATTCGTCCAGAGGACATTCATGATGAACTACTATTTTTAGAAGCTTCACAATCTACTGCCTTCACAACAAAAATTGAAGTCGCTGAGTTATTAGGTGCTGAATCCATTTTATATATGAAACTTGGGAATCAAGATTTTGCGGCACGTGTAGATGCAAGACATACGTTTTCACCTGGTGACCAAATTAAATTAGCATTTGATATGAATAAAGCGCATTTCTTTGATAACCAAACTGAACAACGTATTCGCTAAAAAATTTATCTTTACTATACACATACAAAAAACCGTCCACATATATTGAGGGCGGTTTTCATTATTATACTAGGGCTTCTACTGTATGAAATGATTGTCCTTTCGTGCTAATAATACCGAAAATCGGTAAATCACTAAGCACCACTTCTTCTTGCTGTTTCATAAAAGATGACGTTAATTGTTTTATCTCTATCCAAACGTCATTAATACAAAGTACATTGGAATCGTTCTCTTGTTGGCGAGAAAAAATAGAATCTATTTTATATAAACCTGCATTTTGAAAAAGCATATCAATGCGACTGAATGCATTCAAAGTAATGCTAATAACGCGTTGCCAATCTCCTTGCTTTCCCATATCATAGGATACAAAAAGTGCCTCTCCGCCTAGATTCATAATTTCCTCCACTGTTGCTTGTCCACTCTCTTGATCAATGTCCGTCACAATAACTTTTGCGCCTTGTTTAGCCAACAAAAGAGCTGTATTACGTCCAATACCGATGCCACCGCCAGTTACGATAGCAACTTTTCCTGCAAGCTTCATTTTCATTACCCCTTCTATAAGTCTTACCGTCATTCAGTATACTCCTTTATAAGATTAATCTGCAAGCAAGAAAAATTGCTATTTCATTTGTAAACGTTTACTTTTTATCCTTCTTTTTTCTTACTATTACGCTGATCGAAAACTAAACCGATGAAAATTAAAATCCCCCAAAAGATTACACTACCTCCAGTCATTTTAATCTCCCCCTTATTATATAAAGATATTATTTTAATCATTATAACATTTTCTAAATTTTCAATCTATTAAAAATAAAAATGATATTATTACATAAATGGTATTTGTATAACAAAAAAAGACCTTCTTATTTTATGTATAAAAAGGTCTTTTTTTCATTATACAAGACTTATTACTTTCGTTTTTGTAATTAAATCCTGAAAACCACAATTATCTTTGCGGAACAACATCATATATATATTACATATTAATGGAATTCCTAATAGCAATACGTTCGGTAATAACACTACAAAAAATCTTATAATTAATGTTTGCAACGTTAGCTTTTCACTCTTCAATGAAATTAATTTTATTCTCGTTACCTTTTTTCCAAGTGTAACACCGTTCCAAATAAAGGGTAACACAATAAAATATATCGCCATTAATATAAAAACTACTGCGAAATCATATCTAAAATCACCTAAGCTTATATTAAAGCGCTTAAACATAGCACTATAGTTTCCGGTCATAACAGCTACTACTGCACCATACATAACCGAGATTAAAAACATGTCAATTAGGGAAGCACCTATGCGATTCATTACAAGCGCTGGACGATGCATCTTTAACTTCATTTTATGTCGACTCCTTCATATCCTTCTTTACCCGTCTCATCGTACCACTTCTAAAAAACATTGTAAACTAGCGTTTCTCTTACTTTTCTTGTACAATTTGTTACAATAGCATTATAAAGGAGGT
Source organism: Bacillus sp. FSL R9-9497 (assembly GCF_038005805.1). NCBI lineage: Bacteria > Bacillati > Bacillota > Bacilli > Caryophanales > Bacillaceae > Bacillus > Bacillus sp. FSL R9-9497. Next base: position 3,959,076 of record NZ_JBBOTY010000001.1, read on the forward strand.
TCCCATATTGAAAAAATGGATAATCCTATTCGTCGCCTTCCTATTAACTGGTTGTGCAGGAAACACAGGTCACTTAACTTATACGGTTAACGATGAATACGAACTCATACGTACTTCTGGAAATGCATTTGAACTTTTCCCCTCGCCAGATGCTGTATATGCCACACAATACATCCCTGCAAAAATTACAGACATTGCTTGGGATGATAAATACATTATTGCAAAACAAACCGAGGAAAAATCAGATCCGAATAACCCTGACGCAGCAATTGCAAATAAAAAAAGTGAACATTATTGGATTATTGACGTAAAGCACAATAAACGTTTCGGTCCCTACAATGAAAAGCAATTTAATGAACAAAAAGATGCGTTTAAAATTAAGGTGCCTTTTCAAAATGTAGATTCATACATAAAAGAAATAAAAAAACAGTCAGCATAATATTTGAATGCTGACTGTTTTGTCTTACATTATTTTAGTGAGATGTTAAACGTTTGTGGCTCTTTTACAACATCTTGTGTTTCTGAATCCCCTGCAAGTAAATCATCAGTTGTAAACTGAATATCCTTTACCTTGTCTTTTCCATCGTCAAGTATTAAACCAATAATACCATCTCTTGTTTCACCAGGCTTATAGTCTTCTCTTGATACATTTTTTGTACCAACTAACGTATCTTCGTCATATAAAAAGTTTTGAGTGGCTACTTTAAAATGTTGCTTACCATTAATCATAACATCATTCATAGAGAAAAATTGCATATTTTTATTTCCGCTATTCTCCACTTTATATGTAATCTCAACGTAACGAATTGTATTACTAATCTCTGTTCCACTTAGCGATGCATATAATTCTGCATCTTCTTGGCTTACTTTATCCCCTAATCTCCGTTTTACTTCTTCAGGAGTTAGTGCCGTGTATACTTTCAATGTTTTTTTTGCCTTTTCACTCATCTGTGATAAAGAAATTACTTTCACATCTTGTACGTGAATTTTCATTGGCGCTACTTCAAATGTTTGATTCACAGAATGCATCTGCTCTAACTTGAAAGTACCCCATCCTGTTTCTTTCACTTTTTGTCCTACTTTTTTCAGCTCACGCCCACCATATTCTTTTGTTTCAGGAATAGATTCTTTCTTCTTTGGTTCAGCTTTCTTTTCTTCTTGATGGAAGCAACCACTTAACATAAGAAGAAAACTACATAAAACAAAAATACTTTTCCATGCTTTCATCATTTCATTTCTCCTAACGCTATCATTCATGAATATAAAATTAGTCCCTGGCTTTGTAAACTATAGAAACAATGACAAGTCCACAAAATGAACTTGTCAGTCCAGATACTATTATACCTCCAATTTGGAAAATATGAAAATAGGGATCTAGGAACGCGTGCATGATAAATATAATAGTTGCTACAACAATTACTGAAACCCAATACTTTCTTTTTTCCGAAGCTAAAATAAGATCTTTACCCATTTCATTTCTATACTTCCATAAAACGTATACTAATAATAGAACACCAATACATGTACTTCCATGTTGCATGTATTTATAAACAGAGATACCGTACCATTCTCTTTGTAATAATGGTATTTTCATAACAAAATAGCCTGTCTTATGAGTGAATGCATCCCAAACAACATGCGTTAACATACCGAATAATGCTGAATAACAAAATACAAAAAGATTCTTCCATGTATGAAGCCCCCACCGCTTGTCTACTACATATGTATAATACCCAGCAAACGGTTTAGGTAAATGCATTATAAAAGGCTTTTTTAAAATGTAATGATATATGTATGCTAACAAGAAGACAAGTGGTAAATTCAAATATAAGAATCCAAGCCACGTATGCCCAATTACACCATACGGTCTAAAGTGTAAAAAATATTCAAAGTCAGGCGCCATACTACCTAATATAAGAGCCGTTACTGAAATATGTTTAGAATGCTTTTTCGCAAAAGGAAGAACTGCTGCTGGATGTGCAAATGTAAACGGCATACTTTAACTCCTTCTCACATTTTCAATAGAATACCATATATCATAACGAGAGAATGGATCTTCATGCAATATTTATTTTCACATTGGAATATGATAGTTTAAATGATATAATCCACATAAAATATTCAGAAAATAAGGAAGGGATTCAGGTGTCATTAACACTTGTATTTGCCGCCTTTTTAGAATCAAAATCCTTTATGAATTGAGGTTTATATATTGATTGACGTACCTTTTTTACAAAATGTCACATTAAAAAAAGAAAATATCCCTAGTTTTTCCGCATATCCTTACTGCTTACCCGCTATTCGAACATTACAATCACTAGCTTTCCATCCAAATGTAACATTCATTATTGGAGAAAACGGAACAGGTAAATCAACATTACTTGAAGGAATTGCAATTGCGTTAGGCTTTAATGCAGAAGGTGGAACGAAGAATTTCCGCTTTAGCACTAACGATTCACATTCATCTTTACATGAATACCTTCGAATTTCCAAAAGTTTCAATACACCAAACGACGGTTTCTTTCTTCGCGCTGAATCATTTTATAACGTTGCTTCTTATATTGATGAAATAGATGCTATAAAATCTTACGGCGGCGTTTCACTACACGAACAATCTCACGGCGAATCATTCTTTTCCTTATTTATGAACCGTTTTTCAGGACAAGGTTTATACATTTTAGATGAGCCTGAGGCAGCTTTATCACCAATGAGACAACTTTCCATGCTCATTCGAATGCATGAGCTAGCGGAACAAGGTTCACAATTTGTTATTGCGACGCATTCTCCTATTTTAATGGCCTACCCTGAATCCACTATATATTCTTTAACACAAGAAGGGATTCACGAATCCACATTAGAAGAAACTGAGCATTACCAAACGACGAAACTTTTCTTTGAAAATCGTGATCGATTATTTCATCATCTATTTGAATCGTAAAAAAAGAAGCAGCAATAGCTGCTTCTTTTTTATAGTGCTTCTATAAATAAGGCAACCCCGATACCGCCACCGACGCATAAAGAGGCAATTCCTTTTTCTAACCCACGTCTTTTTAATTCGTGAATTAAACTTACTGTAATACGAGCCCCTGTACAACCAATTGGATGCCCAAGTCCTACGCCACTACCGTTTACGTTCACTTTTTCACGGTCTAAGGCTAACTCTTTCTCTACAGCCAAATATTGAGCCGCGAAAGCTTCATTAATTTCAAGTAAATCTGCATCTTCCAATGACCAATCTACTTTTTCTAAACCTTTACGAATTGCTGGTGCTGGTCCAATACCCATAACTTTTGGATCTACTCCAGCTACTGAATATCCAACAATTCTAGCTAACGGTTGTAAGCCTTTTTCTTTCGCTTTTTCTTCGCTCATTAATACTAGAACCGCGCTTCCGTCATTCAGGCCAGATGCATTACCTGCAGTTACTGAACCATCTTTACGGAAAGCTGGTTTTAATCCAGCTAATTTTTCTGCTGTAATATCAGCACGTGGATGTTCATCCTTTGAAAATACTACTTCTTTTCTACGTTCTTTTATTTTAATAGGAACAATTTGATCGTCAAAGTATCCAGACTCGATTGCCTTCAGTGCCAATGTATGACTTCGAAGAGCAACTTCATCTTGTTCCTCTCTTGTAATTTCATATTGTTCAACTAAATTTTCCGCTGTTTCCCCCATCATAATATGATGAATCGGATCTTCTAACACTTCCCACACCGTATCACGAATTTCTCCGTGCTGTAGACGTTGTCCCCAGCGGTGTTGTTTCAATGCATAAGGGCTTGAACTCATTGCTTCTACTCCACCTGCAATAACAACATCACTTACACCTAATTGAATTTGCATTGCAGCTGACATAATTGCTTGCATACCTGAAGAACATTGGCGTTGGATTGTATACCCTGTAACTGTGTCAGGAAATCCTGCCGCTAATGCAGCTGTTCTTGCCGTATTTGCTTCATCAGTTCTTTGAATACAATGACCTAAAATCACTTCATCAACTTCGTGTGGTTCTACCCCGCCTCGTTTTACAGCTTCCTGAAGTACAGGAACAGCTAATTCTACTGGCGTTACATTTTTTAGCGCTCCCCCAAAAGTTCCAATTGGCGAACGAACTGCAGCTGTAATAACAACATTATGCATTTTGCACTTGCCCCTCTCTTATGTACCCTAGTCAGTTTTTAGGTGAAATTCCATAAGATGTATATCTATAACTATCATACTATAAACATACTAAAAAATCAAAATATTTAATATAATAAAAATAGAAGGAATTAACCTTCTATTCTGTCAATGCATATAAAAATTTTTGTAAAATTTTCTCTGTCGTTTCATTCAATTTGGGTAACTTATCTACCGGAAAATATTGAAGCTTCAATCCTTCATGATCGAGCTTTAATTCCCCACTCACATGATGCCCTTGATACAGATGAATGACATTAAAAATTTCATCTCCATTAGGATAACGGAAATATACTTCCTTTCCTGATAGAACACCAAGAAATTGCATTATTTTTGCTTGTAACCCCGTCTCTTCGAATAATTCTCGGCGAGCAGTTTCTTCTGTCGTTTCTCCTAATTCCATCGCGCCGCCAGGTACACCCCAATCATATGTATCTGAACGATATTGAAGCAATACTTCTTGATTATCATTTAATATAATGATTGCTGACCCAACGAGAATAAGTGGCCTTGTCCCAACGACTTTGCGTAACTCTTCAATATACCCCAATATGTAAACTCTCCTTTCCTCACCCTCCCTTATCATAACAAAATTTTTCTCCTTTTGTTGATGTAATTTCCAAGAAAAAAAAGGAAGTTTCCGCTTCCTTTTTTCCCATTTCTATTTCTTAAAACTTTCATATTTTACAGCTTCAAAAGCTTCTTCAATTTCATCATTACGATAATGGACGTATGTAAATCGCCCTAATTCTACTAATCTTGCTATTTCTTGTAACGCTTTATGCTGCTCATATGTTTCTTTCAGCTTAATATGTACATAAAACTTCATCAACGGATGTTCATATAAAGGTTCTCCCACCTCTACATATACATCTTCAACCCCTTGCACAACTCTTACATAACTTGCAAATTGATAAAGAGCTTCTCTGTCTGAAACGATTTTTAATGTATACATATATTCTCCCCCTTTTCTTTACTATATCAAAAAGATGATCACACCATGTTATAGAACTATGAAATTTTTTCGACTTGTCATCTATATATTCAATAAAGAAGGCGTTTATCCATACATGACATCTTTTTCCCACATATATTATAGGAAGAACTTTTTTTCATTTGAGGTGTTCCTTATGGATCCATACGTCAATATATGTATTTGTATTACTCCCGGCGCCGATATTTCTGATGACCGCATCGCAAAAGATTTAGCTGTTGCAGAATCAATTTGGCACCCCATTACATTTCAAATTCAAGAAGTAATTGTATTAAATGAACTTTTCCGTTTTTTTGACCGTGAAATCAGTTATAAAAATTCCATTCAAAGTCAAGAAAAGCTGGCATCCTTTTTCCAAACATGTGTAGATGAAGCTCCTGAATGCGACCTTTATATTTGTTATATTGGCAGTGATTATTTCAAAGAAACAGCAGTAATTGCCTGCGCTTATTCTTTAGCAAAACAACAGCAACTTACTGGCTATATCGTTTTAACAAATTCGGCTGCTCCTATGAAAAATATATATACGCTCGCTCACGAAATCGGTCATATTTTATTTACAAGACGTGTTCACGGAAAACTTACTCATGCAGATCCTCATTCTCCAACCGGCTCGGAGCACCACCCTTCTCCAACAAATCTTATGTATCCGATAGTCCCTCGTCCAGAAAACGTTCATATTCATTCCTTATTAACAGCAGAACAAAAAGCGCTCTCTTTACAAAGCTCTTTATTACAAAGAAAAAAACAGTAACCCTCATGTTACTGTTTAAAACAACTTATTCCAATCAACAAAACAAATCCCGGCTGCTAGAAATAAAAATAGACAACTAAATGTAAATGTAATCCCTCTAAAAATCCCTATATAATATTTCTTTGGAAATAATTTTTGGTATATCCAGAGCAGCCGCTTTTTATTGAATTTCTAGTTCATACTTTTTCTTTCTTCAATTTTTAAAGACCATTTCATTAATCCATATATACTTCCATACATAAGTAAGACCTTTGCAATTCCCCAAAATACATTACTTTCTTCTAAGTCCTTAAATAAGAACATAATCATAAGAGGAACAATTAGTACAAAAACACCCATCCAGCCAAGAACATATACTTCACCAATAAGAAGTAATAAAAAGATAATTGCTGCTAATATATATGTTTGCATTGTCGCCAATTGCAATACAGGTGTCCCATACCATTTATTCATAAACATCAATAACACCAATAATAAAATAGGAACCATTACTATTACATAAATCATTCCAAATTCTACTAATTTACTTTTAAAAGAAGACATTCTAAATGCAACAATCGTTCCAATAATCGTAATGATTAAAACGATAGGATAACCAATTAACTGTACATTTGTTAACGTAAATTGTTGATCGGGGCTTCCAAATAAAATATTTGTCAGTAACCAATATCCACCAATACCAATAATCATCCCTAAAATACTTTTTATGCTCCCGCTTTTATCCTTCTCCATCTCTTTCGCTAATTCTTCCGCATACTCTTTTGGTGAGTCACCAAATATGTCACTTACTGTCTTTCCCTTTTTTTCACCTTCTATTAAATGAAGCTCTGCATCTTCTAGAAAAGCGTCCACATCTTCTTCTTTAATCCCTTTTGTTATTAAATATACTTTCGTATCAATTAAAAACTTTTCACCTTCTTTAGAAATCTTCATTATAACTCCTCCCTTATTTAACCATTTCTCTTCTATTCGTCTTCATCATAATTTCAACAAAAATTAAAATAAATAAACTTCCGTATAAACATATAATTTGAAATAGCATTGGCATAAGATCTTCCGTTGTAAATGTTTTAAACACTAACATAATTGAAAGTGGAATGATTAAATATAAATTTTTAAACCATCCTTCAAAATATATATTTATAGTTACTGTGATGATAAAAATCCCACCAGACACTATATAACTTTGCACTTCGGTGAATGTGAGCATTTTTGTCGGATATATCACATCTAATATCGTAACAACTCCTAATAAAAACATTGGAGCAATCATAACTAAAGACCACATAGAAAACCATGTTTTTGTAAAGCTTGTTACGAAGGTCATTTTGCGAAGTAGAAAATTAGGACCTATAACAACTAAAATAAATGAAAAACTATAACCGATACACTGAATAAGTGAAATCTGTAACATTCCATTATTCACTATTAAGATAGAAGCAATAATCCAAAACGATACGATATTCATTACTGTAAAACCAATTTGCTTCCACGTTTCCCGTCTATCCTTTTCCATTACCTTTACAAGTTCATGCGCATATTCTTTCGGGGAGCTTCCGAAAATATCTTCTACACTCTTCCCCTCACTCTCACCTTCTATTAAATGCAACTCTGCATCTTCTAAAAAGTTTTCAATATCACTTTCTTTTACACTCTTTGCCGTCAAAAATAATCTCATATCTAACAAAAACTTTCGTGCTTCTCTTGATAGCATTATTTTTTTCTCCCCTTCCCTACCAGTAGACGCTCTACACTACTTTGCATCGCTTCCCAGCGATCCATAAATTCATCAAGTGCTTCCTCGCCTTTTTCTGTTAATGTATAATATTTTCGCTTTGGACCAGATGGAGATTCCTTCATTACGCTTGTTATTAGTCCTTCTTTTTGCATTCGTATTAATAACGGATAAATACTCCCCTCACTCGCCATTGTAAAACCATACTTCGCTAGCTTTTCACTCATTTCATAACCGTATATTTCGCCTTCAGAAATAATAGCAAGTAAGCATCCTTCTAAAATCCCTTTCAGCATTTGACTTGTCGACATAATTCAAATCCTCCTACTATCTTGCTTTACAAGATAGATAAGCGTAAGTATCTTGCTTTACAAAATAGTATAGCAAAGACTATTTTGCAAAACAAGATAGCTAACGATATTTTTTCCAAATGTTTGCAGGAATTTCATTATAGCTTCTCTAAATAGAGCACTATGAAAACTTTATTATGAAGGGATGTTTTTCATCATGGTTACAAATCGAGTTGTCTTTTTAACAGGTGCTGCAAGTGGCATTGGTTATGAAATGGGAAAGGCTTTTGCAAAAGAAGGTGCAAAAGTTGTGATTACCGATCGGCTTGAAGAACGTGCAAAAGAAGCTGCTGAACAATTACAAAATGAAGGTTTTCAAGCTATCGGTTTAAAATGTGACGTTACATCTGAAGAGGAAATTACAGCAGCAATTTCTCAAACAGTTGATCATTTCGCTTCATTACATATATTAATTAACAACGCAGGAATGCAACACGTTTCACCCATTGAAGACTTTCCAACTGAAAAGTTCGAGCTACTAATTCAAATTATGCAAATTGCTCCGTTTATCGCAATTAAGCATGCCTTTCCGATTATGAAACAACAAAAATATGGTCGTATTATTAATGTCGCTTCTATTAACGGCCTTGTCGGATTTGCTGGAAAAGCTGCCTACAATAGTGCAAAACATGGCGTAATTGGATTAACAAAAGTTGCTGCTTTAGAAGGTGCTACGCATGGTATTACTGTTAATGCCCTTTGCCCTGGTTATGTCGATACCCCTCTTGTACGTAATCAACTACAAGACTTAGCTACTACACGAAATGTACCACTTGAAAATGTTTTAGAAGATGTTATTTATCCACTCGTCCCACAAAAGCGCTTATTACAAGTACAAGAAATCGCTGATTATGCGATGTTTTTAGCGAGTGAAAAAGCTAAAGGTATAACGGGACAAGCTGTTGTTATAGATGGGGGTTATACCGCTCAATAAAAATAAAGTTTGCTCAAGAAGAGCAAACTTTATTTTTTATCCCGAGGATCTTCGTACTTTAGTAATTGCCGCGGGAGCTTCTCAATTGCAACAATTACCCCCTCTAATTTACTTTCAATACGGTGGAGTAAATATAATGTTACAACAATCGGAAACCCTACATTACCTATCATCTTAATCCACTCTTCCATCCTCTTTCCCTCCTTTCATTATATAAGTAAGAGAAAACACTGCATTTAGGCATAAAAAAACAAGCTATTAAATTTCAGCTTGTCTTTCAAATAATGTCAGAATTTCTTTTTTATAATCTCCACGTAAAATCCCTTTCTCAGTAATAATTCCTGTAATTAATTCATTCGGCGTTATGTCAAATGCTGGATTATAAACATCCGTTCCAATTGGTGCTACTTGTTTTCCAAAGATTTTTGTAACTTCTGTTTCATCTCTTTCTTCAATAATAATTTCGGCTCCAGTTTCTTTCGTAACATCAAATGTTGACAGTGGAGCAGCAACGTAAAATGGGATATTAAAGTGCTTTGCTAAAATAGCTAAATTCATTGTCCCTATTTTATTGGCTGTATCTCCATTTGCGACAATTCGATCCGCTCCCACAATAATCGCGTTTATTTCTTTCGTTTGAATAGCATGAGCTGCAGTATTATCTGTAATAAGGGTCACATCAATATTTGCTTGCTTCAATTCCCACGTCGTTAAGCGACCACCTTGTAAAACTGGCCTCGTTTCACACGCATATGCATGTAAACGCACACCTTTCTCTTTTCCAATATAAAAGGGAGCTAATGCAGTTCCATATCTGGCAGTTGCAATACTTCCAGCGTTACAGATTGTTAAAATATTATCGCCATCTTTAAAACATGTTAACGCATATTCCCCAATATTTCGACACACCTCTTCATCTTCCTGTTGAATACGAAGCGCTTCTTCTTCTAATATTTTTTGTGCTTCTTTTATTGTAGTAATCTCTCGAATAGATTCTCTCATACGATCAATTGCCCAAAATAAATTTACTGCCGTTGGGCGTGATGTCCCTAAATAGTTACAGTCTCTATTAAACTTCTTTTGAAATTCTTCGATATGTAAAGTATTATATTTTTTCGCTGCAAGCGCCAAGCCAAATGCAGCTACAATTCCAATTGCAGGCGCTCCGCGTACTTCTAACATTATGATACTTTTCCAAACCTCTTCAATAGTCGTTAATGTTTTGTATTCTGTGCTATGTGGCAATTTCGTTTGATTTAATACCGCAATTGCATCACCTTTCCAACTTACAGATCTCGGAACAGTAACGATTGTACTCATGCTTTTACACCCCTTGAAACTGTCTGTTGAAATAATGTTCGAAACAGTTGAATATCAGCACTTTTAGATTCATATTTTATTAGTTCTTTTCCTAAGGATAGCGCTTGTTTCTTAGCTTGAATTCTTGTTTCTTTATTTTCTATTTCATCTAAATCTGCTACATGAGCTAAACCAATTGTTCTACGAATTAGTTCACATCCGGCAAATCCAACAGCATCAGTAAAGATATTTTGCAAAATAATTGGTAACCATTGTTTTTCTTTCGTATATGCTTCTACACCTCCCCCAATCCATAACTTTGTAAAAGTCTCTACAAAATAACTCCACGTCTTTTCTATATGAAAAAATAGTACACTTCTCTTTTCTTCTTCTCTAGATAAAGCATTTAATAATAGATTTGCAATAAATTGACCTATGTCAAATCCAAATGGGCCATATGTCGCAAATTCTGGATCAATCACTTTCGTTTCAGAAGGTGACGAAAAAATACTACCAGTATGTAAATCACCATGAATAAGAGTTTCTTTTCTTGTTAAGAACTTATATTTATATTGTGCTACTTTTAGTTTTAAAGTTTTATCACTCCAAAGTTCATCAACCACGAGCTGTAAATCTGGCTCATAATCATTTGTATCATAATGTCCAAATGGATCTGTAAACACTAAATCCTCTGTAATTTTACAAAGGTCCGGATTTACAAAGGCACCTTCTAGTACCCTCTTCTCTTCTGACTGTAAACCAAAATCTGAAGTGTAAAATAAAACATGTGCTAGAAAACGACCAATATGCTGGGATAAAAGCGGATATTCTTCTCCGTCTATTAATCCTTTTCTTGTAATTGTTAGTCTTGATAAGTCTTCTATTACCGTTATCGCTAACTCTTCATCATGACTGTACACTACTGGAACATAATCCGGTACATACTGCGCAAAAATTTGCAGTGCCTTGCTTTCAATCGTTGCTCTTTTTATAGACAATGGCCAGCTTTCACCAACTACTTTAGCATAAGGCAGTGCTTGTTTTATTATAATGGATTTCTCTCCATCATCTAATTTGAACACGTAATTTAAGTTTCCATCTCCAATTTCATGACAAATGACATTTGCCTTCTCTTCAAAATAGCCATGATCTTTCGCATATTGTACAGCTGTTATTTCTGTTAATGAATAATATCCCATCGTCTTCTCCCCCTTTTTAAATTCAGAGGTTTTTCTAACATAGAAAAACCTCTTTCCACTAAGAAAGAGGTTTGAAGTTTATCTTCTCCCCTCTTATCTGCCAGAAAGTTTTACTTTCTGCTGGAATTAGCACCGTGCCTTTTGGCGTAATAAACGCCCCATTTCACAATGGTATTACGGTCGGTTGCTGGGCTTCATCGGGCCAAATCCCTCCACCTGCTCTTGATAAGAGTTGTATAATTTTTTGAATTTTTAACTTTATGTTGAAGACTATACCAAGAATAAAAATCACTTGTCAACATTTTATTTGTATAATTCTGGACGGCGATCCGCAAAAACTGGAATTCCTTTACGTACTTCTTTAATTTTCTCGAATACAAGCTCTCCAAATAAAATTGATTCCTCTTCATTCGCCTCTACTACAACTTCACCCCAAGGATCCACAATTAAAGAATGACCTGCAAATACATTATTCGAATCCTTTCCTGCTCTATTACACGCAACAACATAACATTGATTTTCAACTGCTCTTGCTTGCAATAGCAAACGCCAATGTGCTAAACGAACTAATGGCCATTCAGCTACAACAAATAATAATTTTGCCCCTTTAGCAGTATGGACACGCATCCACTCTGGAAAACGAATGTCATAACAAATTGTTCCAGCGCATTCAACATCATCTAGCTTAAATTCGCCCGTACCATTACCAGCTATTAAATATTTATGTTCATCCATAAGCTGAAATAAATGTACTTTACTATATTCGTTGACTAGCTGTCCTTCATTATTTACAACATACATCGTATTTGTAACGCCTTGATCCGTTTGCTTCGCTATGGACCCACCAACAATATGTACATCATATTGCTTCGCCCATTCTATTAACTTTTCTTTCGTTTCTACTCCATCCCTATCTGCAATTTCAGAAAGTCTCGTTAAATCATATCCTGTTGTCCATAGTTCTGGTAAGACGATAACATCTGGCCTTTCCTTCATAGCTTCGCTTATTTTATTTTTAGCATTCTCAATATTTTTTTCTACATTTCCAAAAACAATATCCATTTGAATACATGCGACTTTCATTTTTTCAGCCCCATTCTTATTTTTCTCTTTACAAAATACTGGAAAGATTATATCATTTGTCACTAGAATTGTAACAACTTTCAAAAGAGGTGGAAAGTATGAAATTATTTCAACCTTCTGAGATAGTAACATCATTGCCAACACAATTTTTCGCTTCACTTGTTGCAAAAGTTAACAAAGTCGTTGCAGCTGGTCACGATGTTATTAATCTAGGTCAAGGTAATCCAGATCAACCAACACCGCAGCATATCGTAAAAGCTTTACAAGATGCTGCCGAAAAGACCATTCATCATAAATATCCGCCATTTCGCGGACATGAAAGCTTAAAGGAAGCCGTGGCTACATTCTATAAACGTGAATACGGCGTCGAATTAAACCCAAAAACTGAAGTTGCTATTTTGTTTGGCGGGAAGGCTGGACTAGTAGAATTACCGATTTGTTTTACAAATCCTGGTGATACGATTCTCGTTCCGGATCCAGGTTATCCAGATTATTTATCCGGGGTTGCTTTAGCAAAAGCACACTTTGAAACAATGCCGCTTATTGCAGAAAATAACTTTTTACCAGATTATACGAACATTGATGACTCTATTGCAGAGCGTGCAAAATTAATGTTTTTAAACTATCCAAATAATCCTACCGGTGCTACTGCATCAAAAGATTTTTTTGATGAAACCATTCACTTTGCTAATAAACATAATATATTAGTTGTTCACGATTTTGCTTATGGCGCTATCGGATTTGATGGTCAAAAACCTGTTAGTTTCTTGCAAGCAGATGGTGCGAAAGATATAGGAATTGAAATTTACACATTATCAAAAACTTTCAATATGGCTGGCTGGCGCATCGCTTTTGCTGTAGGGAATGAAAGTGTGATTGAAACAATTAACCTATTACAAGATCATATGTATGTTAGTATATTCGGTGCAGTTCAAGATGCTGCTCGAGAAGCGCTATTAAGTTCACAGTCTTGCGTAATAGACCTTGTAAATAGTTACGAATCTCGAAGAAACGCTCTTATTTCAGCCTGTCACTCAATTGGTTGGAATGTAGACATTCCAACAGGATCATTCTTTGCATGGCTTCCCGTTCCAAAAGGATATACCTCTGAGCAATTTTCTGATATTTTACTAGAAAAAGCACATGTCGCAGTTGCTCCTGGTGTTGGATTTGGTGAGCATGGGGAAGGGTATGTCCGTGTTGGTCTCTTGCATGCAGAAGATAGATTACGAGAAGCCATTAATCGAATTGGTAAATTAAATTTTTTCAAAATGTAATTGACAACACGAAAAATATCTGACAAAATTCAGTTATCTTAAAATTTTAAACATTTCTAAATACTTCTTATCAAGAGCAGGTGGAGGGACGAGCCCGACGAAACCCGGCAACCGATCTACAATTGTAGACACGGTGCTAATTCTCGCAGCATTACGCTGACAGATAAGGAGCTGGTTGTAAAAAAACCTCTCCTTAGCTGAGAGGTTTTTTTATTTAACTAGGAGGTTATAACAATGAGCGGAATTATAGCGACGTATTTAATCCATGATGATTCACATAACTTAGAAAAAAAAGCTGAGCAAATTGCACTCGGTTTAACAATTGGCTCTTGGACTCATTTGCCACACTTATTGCAAGAACAATTAAAGCAGCATAAAGGCAACGTCATTCATGTTGAGGAATTAGCTGAACATGAACATACCAATTCGTATTTACGTAAAAAAGTAAAACGCGGAATTATTAAAATCGAATATCCGCTATTAAACTTCAGTCCAGATTTACCAGCGATTTTAACGACTACATTTGGAAAGCTATCACTTGATGGCGAAGTAAAACTAATTGACTTAACTTTTTCAGACGAGTTAAAAAAACATTTTCCTGGTCCAAAATTCGGGATAGATGGTATTCGAAATCTTTTACAAGTGCATGATCGTCCCCTTTTAATGAGTATTTTTAAAGGAATGATTGGACGAAACATTGGGTATTTAAAAACGCAATTACGCGATCAAGCAATTGGTGGTGTAGATATAGTAAAAGATGATGAAATATTATTTGAAAATGCATTAACACCACTTACGAAACGCATTGTATCTGGAAAAGAAGTTTTACAATCTGTCTACGAAACATACGGTCATAAAACGTTATATGCCGTAAATTTAACAGGACGAACTTTTGATTTAAAAGAAAATGCTAAACGTGCAGTGCAAGCTGGAGCTGATATTCTATTATTCAACGTATTTGCTTACGGACTAGATGTACTACAATCACTTGCAGAAGATGATGAAATCCCAGTTCCTATTATGGCACATCCTGCTGTAAGCGGTGCTTATTCAGCATCCAAGTTATATGGAGTTTCATCTCCATTATTACTTGGAAAGCTACTACATTATGCTGGGGCTGACTTTTCATTATTCCCATCTCCATACGGAAGTGTTGCGCTAGAAAAAGAAGAGGCTCTTGCTATCTCAAAATATTTAACTGAAGACGATGCATTTTTCAAGAAGAGCTTTTCTGTTCCGTCTGCTGGTATTCATCCTGGTTTCGTTCCCTTTATTGTACGAGATTTCGGTAAAGATGTTGTTATTAATGCTGGCGGCGGGATACACGGACATCCAAATGGAGCGCAAGGCGGCGGTAAAGCTTTCCGTACTGCAATTGATGCTACGTTACAAAATAAACCACTCCATGAAGTAGACGACATAAATTTGCATAGTGCATTACAAATATGGGGAAATCCCTCTTATGAGGTGAAATTATGAGTATTCAAGTATTTTGTGATTTCGATGGCACGATTACAAATAATGATAACATTATGTCCATTATGGAAAAATTCGCACCACCAGAAGCCGAAGAAGTAAAGAATAAAATTTTATCACAAGAACTATTCATTCAAGAAGGTGTTTCTCAATTATTTCAATTAATACCTACTAATCTGCACGATGATATTATTCAATTTTTAATAGAAACTGCTGAAATCCGTAGTGGTTTTCATGAGTTTATACAATTCGTAAAGGAAAATAACATTTCTTTTTACGTGATATCAGGTGGAATGGATTTCTTCGTCTATCCACTCTTACAAGGAATCATTCCAAAAGAGCAAATTTATTGTAATGAAACAGACTTTTCAGCAGAGTTTATTACAGTTAAATGGCCTCATTCTTGTGATGATCATTGTCAAAATCATTGCGGATTATGTAAATCATCATTAATCCGTAAATTAAGTGATACAAATGACTTTCATATTGTAATTGGAGATTCTATTACTGATTTACAAGCCGCGAAACAAGCTGATAAAGTATTCGCTCGCGATTTTCTTATTACAAAGTGTGAAGAAAATCATATTGCTTATACACCGTTTGAAACATTTCAAGATGTGCAAGCTGAATTAAAACTTTTGTTGGAGGTGAAGGCATGAAACAACTTTTTCGTCAATGGTATGACTTAAGCGAGATAAAAAAAGAGTTAACAACACGAAATTGGTTCCCAGCAACAAGTGGTAATATTTCTATAAAGGTTAGTCATGAACCACTTACTTTTCTTATTACAGCAAGCGGTAAAGATAAAACAAAAACCACTCCAGATGATTTTCTATTAGTAGATCATGTAGGAGTTCCCGTTTTAGAGACTGAATTACGCCCTTCAGCAGAAACAATATTGCATACACACATTTATAACAATACGAATGCCGGTTGCGTACTTCATGTTCATACAACCGATAATAATGT
The DNA here is from genome assembly GCF_038005805.1 of Bacillus sp. FSL R9-9497. NCBI lineage: Bacteria > Bacillati > Bacillota > Bacilli > Caryophanales > Bacillaceae > Bacillus > Bacillus sp. FSL R9-9497. The sequence goes on from NZ_JBBOTY010000001.1 coordinate 3,975,328, forward strand.
CATCACAAATTTATATAGTGATGCAGTCATCCTTCAAAATCAAGAAATTATTAAAGCTCTCGATATTTGGGAAGAAGATGCAACCATTCACATTCCTATTATCGAAAACCATGCCCATATCCCAACACTTGGAGAAAACTTCCGAAAGCATATACAAGGAGATTCGGGTGCAGTATTAATCCGTAACCACGGTATTACCGTATGGGGCCGAGATAGCTTTGATGCAAAGAAGAGATTAGAAGCTTATGAGTTTTTATTCCAATTTCATATAAAACTATTATCAATTCAAGGAGGCGTTTCTAATGGCGCAAATTCGTATTCATGAAGTAAATACTCGTATTGAAAATGAAGTGGAAGTATCTAAATTTCTACAAGAGGAAGGCGTTTTATATGAGAAATGGAATATTTCTAAACTTCCTACTCATTTAAATGAAAATTATTCGTTAACAGATGAAAACAAAGCTGAAATATTAGCTGTGTTTTCAAAAGAAATCGCTGATGTTTCAGCACGCCGTGGTTATAAAGCACATGATGTAATTTCACTTTCAAATAGCACCCCTAACCTTGACGAATTATTAATTAATTTCCAAAAGGAACACCATCATACAGATGACGAAGTTCGCTTTATCGTCAGTGGTCATGGCATTTTCGCTATTGAAGGTAAAGATGGGAAATTCTTTGATGTTGAACTTGAGCCAGGCGATTTAATATCTGTTCCTGAAAATGCAAGACATTATTTTACCTTGCAAGATGATCGCCAAGTTGTAGCTATTCGTATTTTTGTGACAACTGAAGGCTGGGTTCCAATCTATTAAGGTAGTTAGTTGAATAAAAGGACTTGGACCCCCTTTTCCAAACTTTTATTCACTCTACATATATACATCCTCCTATGGAACAGGCTTATTTCATTTTGAAATAAGCCTGATTTTTTATTTACTTGAAAGTACTATTTCATCACAAATTTAACACCTTGATTTTTCAAGTGCATTTTCCGAACATTTTTTGAACATTTATTGAATTTTTTCTGAAAATTCTGTTTTATATGTGATATACTACAATTAATTAAGAAGGAAAATAATATCGCAAACAGAGGGGGATAATCATGAGCTTACTTATCGCACTTATACTTGGAGTTACATGTGGAGCATTTCCTGTTATTTTAGGAGCTATTATGGAAGAGTTAGAAATTGGTGTTTTAGGATTTGTCGCATCTTGTGTAAGCGCTTTATTGTTTGGTTTATTCGGCGCTATTCCTGTTTCAATTCTGTGTGCTTTTTATATAATACGCCATGCTCGTACAAAACAATTTGGCCCTAATCACATCGCACAAATTATCCCGTTCCCGATTGAACGATGCCGCCGGGCTTCTAACTTATAATTATAAAAATTAAAGATGACTAAATAAATAAAAGTCCTCATTTGAGGACTTTTATTTATTTTCTTCTAGAAATTGAAACAATTCTTGTAAATGTAGGGCATCTTCACCATAGCTAACAGATACATGAAATATGCCGTCAATCTCAGCTTGCATATAAAGATCCACTCCATCACGATCATATTTCAATGCTAAATAAAACTCCATTTCTTCTAACATCTTTTTTGAGGTTCGAATTACATAATGCCCCTTCTCATCTCTTCCATATTCAAATTCTGGTTCAAAATCATATTTTTGTTTAAAAGCTTCTTTTTGTCTTTCATTAATTTGCATACAAGTAGCTCGCTGTACAGTATCAATCATCTCATCAAACTTTTGAAGGTCCACCTCGTTTACCCCCTTATATATTTTTTATATAATACTTGTGTTCCACTATTTTCTTCGCCATCCTTAATTAACTCTTCATACAATTCTTTCGCCAAACTTAAGCCTGGGACTGGTAATTGTAATTTTTCTGCTTCCTCTAAAGCAATTTTCATATCTTTCATAAAATGCTTTACATAAAATCCTGGCTCAAAGTCTCCTTTTAACATTCGAGGAGCTAAATTACTTAATGACCAGCTACCTGCTGCCCCTGTTGAAATACTCTCTAACACTTTATCTGGATTCAGTCCAGCCTTCTTCGCGTAAGCAACAGCTTCACATACTCCAATCATATTGGAAGCAATGGCAATTTGATTACACATTTTTGTATGTTGTCCACTCCCAGCTGGTCCTTGTAATTGAATGTTTGTTCCTAACTTTTCAAGTAAAGGTAAGCATCTATCATATATTTCTTTCTCTCCACCTACCATAATTGCGAGTTTTGCTTCTTTCGCGCCAACATCTCCTCCTGAGACAGGTGCATCTAACGTATATATTTTTTTGCTTTTTGCAACTTCATTAATACGTTTTGCTAAAGTAGGTGTAGATGTCGTAAAGTCAATTGCTATCGTACCTTCTTTTGCATGTTCTATAATTCCTTCTATACCAAAATACACTTCTTCTACATCATGTGGATATCCAACCATTGTCATTACAATATCAACTTGCTTCACTAACTCTTTTGGCGTATCACACCAATGTGCACCAGCTTGCACTAAAGAATCTGTTTTTGCTTTCGTTCTATTATATACATATACTTTATGACCATCTTGCATTAAGTGATAAACCATACTTTTTCCCATTACGCCAATACCAATGAAACCTATTGATACAGTTTTATGTTCCATTTTCTCATCCCCTTTGTTCTAATAAATCATTTACCATCTTTCGGAACTCTTTATTAAAGTCATCATCCATACTATTTTTCACATTTGAAAATAACATAACAAAAATTCCTTTTTCTTTATTAAAATTATTGAAAGTGTTCCAACCAGATAATACACCATGATTATGAAAATAATCTGGATATATATAAAAACTAAATGCATATTTCCGTTCTGCTGAAGGCGAAAACATTGCTTGTATACTTTGTTCAGAAAGAAGTTTTCCATTTATAATAGCTTCGTCTAACTTCTTCATATCTCCAACTGTCGTATACATCTCACCACAACCATATAGCCAATCCATGCCTAACTTCTGCGCTGGTACAAGCTCTTGATTTTTTTTCACATAACCCTTTGCAAAATTTTTATCTCCAGGTACCATATTTCCCATACCGGATTCATGCATATCTACTTTTAAAAATATGTTTTCTTTTATGTAATCTCCTAATGGTTTTTTGGAGATATGTTCTATTATATAAGCAAGAACCATATAATTATAATCTGTATATCTCCAACCTGTTCCTGCAGGAAATTCTAAATTTTGACGTCCAATCCAATTAATTAATTGTAAGCGGGAAGCCGCATTCACATTTCCTTTCGCATGTTCAGGTAAACCAGAGGTATGCGTTAATAAATGATATAGCGTAATATTTTTATTCTCCGGAAATGAAGGAATATATTTATTTACATTATCTTGAATATTCAATTTACCTTGTTCTTGCAACTGTAAAATAGATGTGGCAACAACTGTTTTCGTAATAGAACCGATACGATATTTTGTTTGAGGCGTATTTTCTATTTTATTTTGAACATCAGCATACCCATATCCTTTATTCAATATAACATGCTCTTTATCTGTTACCAAAACTGTTCCATTAAATTGCTTTCCGACTAAATATTGATCTAATTTTTGAGATATACTAGCATAATCAATTTGTTGCTCTTCTTTTTCTTCTATATTCCCTTGTACTTCCGATTCAATAGTAGGATTCACTTTAGTTGTTAATACAGTGTTTTCCTTTATATTGGGGCTAACAAGAAAATAGTATACTCCGCCGCCAACTATAGCAGACAGTGAAGCCACCACCATTACTTTTTTTATCATATTGATCCTCCATAATTCCTTCGCTAAAAATTGTCCCCCCCTATTCTATTATCAAACAATAAAAAAAAATCGCAACAATTTGTTGCGAAAAATTACATTTTTTCTTTTCTATACACACATACTTGATTCTTTCCATTTTTTTTCGCTTCATATAATGCAATGTCCGCTCGTTGCATTAATTCTTCTCTTGCAGTTCCTTGTTCATATAACGCAACTCCAAAGCTAGCTGTTAACTTCGAAATTCCAGTAAATTGCTTTGTTTCAATGAAGAATCGTAATGACTCCGCAACTTGAAATGCTTCCTTTTCTACTGTATTTGTCACTAATATAATGAATTCTTCTCCTCCCCATCTTGCAAATACATGTTGCTGCTCCACTTTAGATTTCATAAGCTCTGCAAGTTGTATTAATGCTAAATCGCCAAAATCATGACCATATGTGTCATTAACTGTTTTAAAATTATCTATATCAAATAAAATGATTGCTATTTTCTCATCACTACGTATTACCTTTTCCCATTCTACCTCTAGTATTTGTTGAAACTTTAAACGATTATAAATCTCTGTCAATGAATCTATCATAGCAAGTCTTTCTTGTTCTTGATAGGTTTCATCTAATTCTGTAATTTCCGTGCACTTTACAATAAATCTTGATAAATCTTCTGGCAATGGTGTCGCACGTAATAGAAAAGTAGATACTGCCCCTTCATAATTTAACATCTTAATTCTTCTACCACTAGATAAAGTATCGTCTAGCCATGTTATATCATGCGTCGTCGAGTAGTATCCATTTTCTCTAATAAAATGTTCAGCAAATACTAAATGTTGCTCACGATAGGCAAACAAATTTTCATATCCGAAAAAAGCTAAAAAATTTGTATTACAATCAACTATTTCATCATCTTCTACTATAAATAATAGATCATTTTGAAAATCAAACATCGTTTGAAGCAATTCCTGCTGCAAACTAACTTGCCTTACTAAAGAAAGTTGATACAAACTCTTATTCACTTCCTCTAACACTGCTTGCGGAGTTACAGGAGCTATTACAATATTACGTATTCCTAATGCAAGTACATCTGTGAATTCTTTTGTTATTTGTTGATCCCAAATGACAATGAATGTACTGTGCGGAGTATACATATTCTTTATATATTTTATTTGAGAATAATCTGTTACATACGTAATGATAATGTGTGGTTTCGTTCTTTGAAATAATAGTTCGCCCTCTTCAAAACTATTTGCTATAAACATACATTTTGGATGGATATTTTCTACCGTTTGTTGATGCTTACATCCATTTTCTATATAAAGGACATTTAACTGCAGATCTTGTAACACATTTTGGAAAACCGTATTCTCTAATAAAAAATGTAGTATGTTCATCACTAGTCTTCACTCACTTCATATATCTTGTTCTACTGAATTCCTCACAAATTTTTTTAAAAGACTGGTCTCCAATAAACTTTAATTTGTGAGAGACACATATTAACAAGCTAATTGAGAATGTTATCTTCGCTTTTCACTCTATAAATTCCTTTTTTAGTGTATGATTGTAGGAATTGTATCGTTTGTATGAATGCCCTAGCTAATTTTTAAAACTTGACAATTAAAATAAAGATATTATATTCTTAAATTCGATAACTTACAAAATGTAAGTAGTGTATATTATTTTTTTGAAAATAATTCGATATACAATTTGGAGGATATACAATGACAAACGACAACTTTTTTGATGTTCTATATGAACGCACATCTACACGTGCATTCAACCCAAATAAAGAAATCTCATCTACAGAATTACATGAGATTTTAAAAGCCGCAGCACAAGCACCTTCCGCTTGGAACTTACAACACTGGAAATTCCTTGTTTTTCAAGGTGAAGATGTACAAAAACGATTACACCCAATAGCTTATAACCAACAACAAATTCTTGATGCTTCTGCAGTAGTCGCTATTTTAGGCGATTTAGAAGCTTATAAAAATGTTGAGCCGGTATATGGTCCAATTGTAGAACAAGGATTTATGAAAGAAGAAGCAAAAGAACGCTTAGCTAAAAATATTGAATCTGCATATGCTCGTGAACAATTCCCAAGAGATGCTGCCTTTTCAAATGCATCTTTAGCAGCAATGCAACTTATGCTTGCAGCTAAAGCAACTGGTTGGGATACTTGTGCTATTGGTGGCTTCAATCCACAAGCACTGACAGACGAATTTAACGTTTCATCTCGTTACGTTCCAATTATGCTTATTACAATTGGTGAATCAACTTTAAAAGGCCACCCTGCACCTCGCATGAGCGTAGAGCAAGTGAGTGAGTGGGCAAAATAATAAAAAACGAAGGTAACTACGTTGCCTTCGTTTTTTTATTTCCTGTCATACTTTTGTAATATTACTACAAATCATTCGACATTTATACTTATGGAAAAGTATATTCTATTCCCTCCTCATAAATAAACGTGACGTTTCGTGTCGAATTTTGTTAAGGTGTTGAAATATACCCGTGTATTTTTGTTACAATTGTGATACAATGATAACAAATAGATAACAAGAGAGGGATTTTCATTGAGTTCATACGGAAGCTTTATCGCACTTTTATGTTACATAGTAACTGTACTGCTTCTATATTTTATTGGTGATGCCGCAAACATCTCCATTTTACAATTTCCAAAAGAAGAAGCATTCCAATTAGAATCAGAAAAACATACTGCACGATCCATTGTGCCACTACTCCTAGCTCTTCCTGTATATATCATCGTTTTATATAAAAGTAAAAAAGTGTAAAGGCTACCCATTTCATTTATTTCGGTGGTTTTTACATTTTTTTGTTATATTCCCCCTATTTTAAACATCATTCCATACTAAACACCCAGCTAGTCATTTAAAATGAGAAAATCCCCTAGAAAAAATTCCACTCTCTGTCCAGTCACTAACTACCGAACTTACATAGATTATAAGTGTGAAGGGGGTGATGAGGATTATGTTTGGATCATTTGGATGCTGTGATAACTTTAGAGACTGTCATCATCGTGAAAGAGAGTGTGACCATCGCGAACATCGCGAGAAAGAGAGAGAAGTAGTTAGACCACAACAACCAGCTGTATGTAACGTACTTGCTAGCATTTCAGTTGGAACAGAGCTTTCTCTTTTAAGCATTAGAGGTAATGGCACTTTCAATAATGTAATTTTTGAAGGTTTCGCTAACGGTGTTGCTCTTTTCTCTGCTTTAGCTCGTAATAACAAAGACGACAAAGATAACAATAAAGACGATAAGAACAATCAAAATCGAAATACTTTTACTGGTATTTTACGTGTATGCCCAACTGATATCGTTGCAATCGCTATCTAATTCTGTCTCTTATCCTCAATAGTAAGCAAATAAGATTTACTTTTCTCATAGAAAAAACCTGAGACCGATTTCAAATCGGCTCAGGTTTTTTTATTGTTTATATGCTTTTAACTAGTTCAACAACTTCTTCAGCAGTTGACATCATTAATGCTTTTTCTGCTAATGTTTCCATTTCTGCTTTTGACAACTTGCTTAGCTGTGTTCTTGCAGGAAGAATAGATGTTGCACTCATACTGAACTCATCTAAACCTAATCCTAATAATAATGGGATAGCAAGTGAATCGCCCGCCATCTCACCACACATACCAGCCCATTTGCCTTCTTTATGAGCAGCATCGATAACCATTTTTACAAGACGTAAAATAGATGGGTTATATGGTTGGTATAAGTAAGATACTTGTTCGTTCATACGGTCTGCAGCCATTGTGTATTGGATTAAATCATTTGTTCCGATAGAGAAGAAGTCAACTTCTTTCGCGAATTGATCTGCTAATACTGCTGAAGCTGGGATTTCAACCATCATACCAACTTCAATAGAATCAGAAACAGTTGTACCCGCTTCTACAAGTTTCGCTTTCTCTTCTAATAAAATCGCTTTCGCTTGACGGAACTCATCAAGAGTTGCAATCATTGGGAACATAATTTTTAAGTTACCGTATACGCTAGCACGAAGTAATGCACGAAGTTGTGTACGGAACACATCTTGCTCATCAAGACATAAGCGAATTGCACGGTATCCTAAGAATGGGTTCATTTCTTTTGGTAAATGTAAGTATGGAAGCTCTTTATCTCCACCGATGTCAAGTGTACGAACAACGACTGGTTGACCTTCTTTTACACCTTCAAGAACTGCTTTATACGCTTCGAACTGCTCTTCTTCTGTTGGAAGATTGTCACGGCCCATGTATAAGAATTCTGTACGGTATAAGCCAACGCCTTCTCCGCCATTATCGATAATACCTTGTACATCATGTGGTGTTCCGATATTTGCAACAAGCTCAACGTGATGTCCGTCACTTGTTACAGTGGCTTGGTCTTTTAATTTAGCCCATTCAGCTTTTTGCTCTTCAAATTTCGCTTTCTTTTCTTCAAACGAACGAAGAGTTTCTTCTGATGGGTTTACAATTACTTCTCCATCTAAACCGTCAATGATAACGATATCGCCGTTTTGGATTTTCTCCATAACAACTTTCGTACCAACAACAGCTGGAATTTCCATAGAACGAGCCATAATTGCAGAGTGAGATGTACGTCCACCGATATCAGTAGTGAAACCTTTTGCATACTTACGGTTTAACTGAGCTGTATCAGATGGTGTTAAATCTTCAGCAATGATGATTACCTCTTCAGAAATTGTACCAGGATTTGAGAAGTTAATTCCTAGTAAATGTGCAAGAACGCGTTTTGTTACGTCACGAATGTCCGCAGCACGTTCTTTCATATATTCGTTATCCATGTTTTCAAACATAGAAATAAACATTGATGCAACTTCATCCATTGCAAATTCAGCATTTACTTTTTCGCTATTTACTTTATCTTTTACTAGGTTTACTAGTTCTGGATCATTTAACACTAATAAATGTGCTTCAAAGATCGCAGCTTTGTCAGCACCTAGTTCAGCAAATGCGTGGTCCTTAATAGCTTCTAATTCAGTTTTTGCTTTCTCAAGCGCAGCGTCTAAGCGTGCAATTTCTGCAGCTTCGTTTGTAATTGATTTCTTTTCGATGTTAAATTCAGGATTTTCAAGTCTGAAAGCCTTTGCAATAGCAATCCCACTTGATGCAGCGATCCCTTGAATGTTAAGAGTCATTATTCTCCTAATCCTTCGTTTTTCATAGTTTCTTCGATAGCTGCTAGTGCTTGAGCTGCATCATCACCATTTGCAGTGATTTTAATTTCTGCGTTTTGTTGAATGCCTAAAGACATAACGCCCATAATTGATTTTAAGTTAACGTTCTTTCCGTTATACTCTAAGTTAATGTCAGAACCGAATTTGCTTGCAGTGTTTACAAGTAGAGTTGCTGGACGAGCATGAATTCCTGAGTCGCTAGTTACTTTAAAGATTTTTTCCATGATAATTTATCTCCTTTAAATTACAGTATTTTTTAGTTGTATAGACGTGAGTACTACACCATCTATTGTATATAATAGGCGATGTTCGGTCAACCACATCGCCTATTATAATTATAAACATTTTGCGTCAAATTCCTACTGAATGTCAATAATAGCGGTTTCGCCCTTCTTAACATTTCCATCTTTTTTCAATTCGACTTGTTGCCCTTGTTGTAAGTTTGTAAAGACAATTGGTGTAATGATAGATGGTGCATTTTCTTTTACAAATGCAAGATCTACTTTTAATAATGGTTGGCCTTGTTTCACCTTGTCGCCTTGTGCTACAAGCGCTTCAAAACCTTCACCATTTAATTTTACAGTATCAATACCGAAGTGGATTAAAATTTCTTTTCCGCCTTCAGATTGAATGCCAATCGCATGTTTTGTAGGGAATACATTGACAATCTCACCGTTCACTGGAGAAACTACTGTTCCTTCAGTTGGTTCAATTGCAAATCCGTCTCCCATCATTTTTCCTGAGAATACTTGGTCAGGTACTTCTGTAATTGGTAAGATTTTTCCTTCGATTGGTGATACAATTGTTTCATTTTCATCAACTTTTTGAGGAGTTTCTTCCACTTTTACAGGTTCTTCTTTTTCAACATGAGGTGTACGACCTGACATAATATCATGAATTTGTGATTTTAATGTGTCAGACTTCGGCCCGAAAATAGCTTGAATGTTATTTCCAACTTCAAGTACACCAGCTGCTCCAAGTTCTTTTAAGCGGTCTTTGTTTACATTCTTTTGTTCGTTAACTTGAACACGTAAACGAGTAATACAAGCATCTAAAGAAGCAATGTTTTCTTTACCACCAAGTGCTACTAATACTTCACGAGGAAGTTCGCCTGCTTCTGCTTTTCCTGCGCCGTCATTTGCATTTGCCACTTCACGACCAGGTGTTTTTAGATTCCATTTGCGAATTGCAAAGCGGAATCCGAAGTAGTAAATAACTGCTAGTACAAGACCAACAATAATTACCCACCACCATGCTGTACGGCCTGGTAATACACCGAATAATAGGAAGTCAATTAAACCACCAGAGAATGTCATACCAATTTTAACACCTAAAATTTGCATTGTCATAAATGATAGACCAGCAAATACAGCGTGAATTCCGAATAATACTGGCGCTACGAATAAGAATGAAAATTCAAGTGGCTCTGTAATACCTGTTAAGAAAGATGTTAATGCTGCAGAACCTAAAATACCTGCTGCTAATTTTTTATTTTCTGGACGTGCTTCATGGTACATTGCTAAAGCTGCTGCTGGAAGACCAAACATCATGAACGGATACTTACCAGTTGTAAATGTACCTGCTGTTAATTCTACACCGTCTTTTAACTGTGCCATAAAGATTTTTTGGTCACCACGGATTAATTCGCCAGCTGCATTTGTATACTGACCGAATTCGAACCAGAACGGTGAATAGAAAATGTGATGTAATCCAAATGGAATTAATGAACGTTCAATTAAACCGAATATAAATGCTGCGATTGTTCTATTTGCATCAATCATTTGATGTGAGAACGTGTTTAAGCCACCTTGAATGTATGGCCAAATGAAGCACATGATAATACCTACTATTAAAGAGAATGTTGCAGTTGCGATCGGTACGAAGCGCTTACCTGCAAAGAAACCTAAGTATGATGGTAATTCAATGTTGAAGTATTTATTATAGCAATATGCCGCTACTATACCGACGATAATACCACCAAATACTCCTGTTTGTAGCGTTGGAATACCTAATACGTTTGCATATGCTGGATCTGCAAATCCAATTTTTACTGGGTCTGCTCCAGAACTTGTTACTTTCACTAGCTTATCTACTTCTAAGAACACACTCATCGTTTTGTTCATAATTAAGTAGCCGACGAATGCTGCTAAACCAGCTACTCCGTCTCCACCAGCTAAACCAATCGCTACCCCAACTGCGAATAATAATGCAAGGTTAGCGAAAATAATATCACCAGATTGTTCCATAATTTTTGCAACCATTACGAACCAATCTGCTTTTAAAGCAGGAATAACATTTGTTAACTGTGGATTTTGAAATGCATTACCAAATCCAAGTAAAATACCTGCCGCCGGTAAAATCGCTACTGGAAGCATTAACGCTTTTCCGACTTTTTGAAGAACACCAAAGATCTTCTTAAACATGGAAACCCTTCCTCTCTTATCTATATTGATACCTTCCGACAAACGCCAAAAAGACATGAGGAAAAAAAGATAGAACGATAGCTATACAAAGGGTAGTATATCCCTTTCTCTAGCTTACATTCCTTACTTTTCTCCACTCATGCCTGATCGAATCAGTAACACGTGTCAAAAATAGGTTTACGTATAAGTTCACTATAATTAAGGCAAACGTTTTCGTTACTCACCTTAATGTGTTTGTCGAAATTTGTATAACTTTGCAATAGTTATTATACATAACTATTGTAAGCGATTCAATCATTTTTTTTAACGTTTTCATTTTAGACAAAAATATATGACTTTTTACACATGCTCTGCCTTCACTAAGCGTTGCAAGTGCATCGTTAAATAAATACTTTCAGCTTCATATACAGGTAGTTGCAACTCTTTTTGCATGACCTTAACTAGCTTCCAAGCCAAGTTATAGCAAACTGGATACTCCGCCTTTAATAAATCAGCAAAACTTTGCGATTCTTCTACTTTTTCTCCTTTTTTCACCCTCTCAATAGCATATTGAAGATGACGAATAAGGCGTAAATAATGAATGCTCTCTTGGTCTAATGTAATTTGTAAGTTTGTCTCAATTAAAGATACAAGTTGTGCAATGAGACGGGAGTTTTGATTAACTGAAGATAAATCAGAATTTGTAAGCGAACTGTAAATGTGAAGTGCAATAAAACCAATTTCTCCTTCTGGCAATGTAATTTGCAAACGAGAATTTAAAAGTTGTACAACACCTTCCGCAATTTCATATTCCTCTGGATAGAGCATTTTTGTTTCAACTAAAAAAGGGTTATCAATTGTAAGTCCTTGTTTTAACCTTTTAATCGCAAATGAAATATGATCCGTTAACGCAATATGAATATGTTCATTTAGTGGAGATTTCGCTTTTCCTTGAATGTACAGCATAATATCGTTCATCAATTCAATCAATTTTTCACTAATATGCGGCACTAATAATTTATATTGTTCACGATCACGTTCATTTTTTAAGACAAACATTTTTTCGATTTGTTCTTGCTCCAATACATCTTTCGCTTTTTTCCCAAATCCAATTCCTTTTCCAATCACTACTACTTCCTCATGTTCAGGATGGCTAGCAATGATGACATTATTATTTAAAACTTTTTTAATTTCTAGATAATTATTCATATAACACCACCCTCGTACTTAAATAGCCTACTTTCATGTTACAGAATATTCTTCTTTGTCGTCAATGTAAAACATCTGCCATTTAATAAAAATTCATTTTTTAGACATGTTTATATATGATGCGTATAATGTAAGAGCAACTGTACATAGAAAGGAGATAACAGCATGATTAAAATGTTTGTAAGTGATATCGATGGTACAATGATGCAACACGGAGGTCTTATTGATGAACAAGATGTTGCGGCACTACGCAGCCTTGCCGAACAAAATGTTATTCTTTGCTTCGCTTCCGGAAGACTTGATAATGAAATTGCAGACTTAATGAAAGCTGTAAATACAAATTTTCATCGCATTAGTGTAAATGGTGTTTTTGTATATACACATGAAAATAAACAACTATTATCTGCAACTTTTGATTCCAGCATACTTCCCGATTTGTTAGCTATGACGAATGAAGATCCTTATTTCCGTTATGTAAGTGATGAGCATAATTATTACATTGAAGAGAAAACACCTTTTATTCAAGAACTTGAACAACAAGTAACTATGACTTCTGTTGAAGAACCAAACTTACTACAGAAGATTGATGATACAATTTTCCCAAATAAAATTTCTGTCGGTGGAACAAAGGAGAACTTACAACTCCTTCAGAAAAAAATTGATGAAAAATTCCACGGGAAAGTTAGTACTTTCATCTCAGCAGAACAATGTTTAGATGTAATGCCACCGAATGTTAGTAAAGGCTCTGCCATTTCTGTTTTATTAAATGAGTTTCAAATAAAACCTGAGGAAATTGCTTGTATAGGGGATTCTTACAATGATATTCCTATGTTTTCTTTAACTCCTCACAGTTTTGCTATGTCACAAGCAGATGATGCAGTAAAAAATCACGCTCACTATGTAGTAAATCACGTCAAAGATGCTGTTAACCACGTAATTGCTCATAATAAAAATACGACTCATTCCTTATAAGGATGAGTCGTATTTTTATTTCTTTACATGTTAACCATTTTCAATTCCACTGTACTTCACAAACTGAAATATACTATTTGTTACGTGCGATATTCGTAATAAATTTATAACGATCTCCACGATAAATACATTTCACGTACTCTAGCGGTACCTCACCTTCTGAATATGACCATTGACGCATTACAAGTACAGGCGCCTTTTTAGGAATATGCAGATGTTCAGCTTCATTTTCCGTCGCAACGGAAGCTTCAATTGACTGAGTAGCGCTAACAAGTTTAAAGCCCAGTTTTTTCTCTAAATGTTCATATAAAGATTGTTGCAATATCTCTTCGTTAATATCTTTTACAAGAGCTGGCGACAAATATGTCGTCTCAAAAGCAATCGGTTCATCATCAGCTAAGCGAATACGCCTCACTTCATAAACCGATTCCCCCTCCTGTATTCTCAACCGGTCTGCTATTTTTGCAGTAGCTGGAACTAGGCGGAAACTAAGTAATTGACTACTTGGGTTCATCCCACGAGAAATCATGTCTTCTGTGAATCCCGTCATTCCTTGCAATTTTTGTTCCACTTTCGGAAGTTGGACAAATGTTCCAATTCCACGCTTCCGATATAAATAGCCTTGTTCCACTAAATTATTAATCGCCTGTCTGATTGTCATTCGACTCACTTCGAACTTATCACAAAGTTCATTCTCAGATGGGATTTTATCTCCCGGCTTCCATTCGCCGTCCTCAATTAGCTGTTTCACCCACTCTTGAATCTGATAATAGATCGGAAATGGTGAATACTTGTCGATGTTCATCAGCAATCGCCTCACTGCATAAAGATAGAGCTTCTTGATCAGCGATTACGGTTACATTCGGATGACGTTGTAAAACTGTAGCCGGACACTCTTCACTATATTCACCTTGCAATAATTCTTTAACAGCTTCTGCCTTTTTAGAACCCATAGCAACTAGTAGAACTTGTTTCGCTTTCATAATGCTTCCAATTCCCATTGTAATCGCATGAGTTGGCACATCTTCTTCTTTTTCGAAGAAGCGAAGGTTTGCTTGGCGTGTAGATTCTGTTAATTCAACAATGTTTGTTGGAGAATTAAACGGTGTTCCTGGCTCATTAAATCCGATGTGACCGTTTTCACCGATTCCAAGAATCTGTAGGTCAACTGGGTTAGCAGCTAGAATGCTCTCGTAACGTTTGCACTCTTCCTCTAAATCACTTGCCATCCCGTTTGGTACATAAGTTTGTTTAAATGGAAGATGATCAAACAACTGTTCTTGCATGAAATAATGATAGCTGTTTTTATCTTCATGTGGTAAATTTACGTACTCATCTAAGTTTACAGTGGTTACACGGCTTGTATCAAGTTTATTTTTTCGCATTTCTGCATAAATACCTAATGGAGAGCTTCCTGTAGCCATTCCTAACGTTGGATTTTCTTTTGTTTTTACAACTTCTTCAATTAATTTATAACCTGCTTCTGCTAGTTCTTCTGGCGTTTTTACAACAAGAATATTCATTTAATTACTTCCCTTCCTTCATATGAATTCCTAAACGAACCGTATCATATACATGTAAATCTTCATTCATCACAACAAAGTCTGCATCTTTTCCTACCGCTAATGCACCTTTATTATTTAATCCAAACTCTTCTGCTTGGTTAACTGATGTCATCAGTACTGCATCTTCGATTGAACAACCTGTAAATTCAATTACATTTCGGAAAGCTTGATCCATTTTTAAAATACTACCAGCTAACGTTCCATCTTCTAATCGAGCACTACCATCTTTTACATGTACTGGCTGTCCGCCAAGCTCATATAATCCATCTTCAAGACCCTTTGCACGCATTGCGTCAGTGATAACACTTACTTTTTTTGGTCCTTTTAACTTATATGCTAATTTCACCATATCAGGGTGAATATGAATGCCATCTGTAATTACTTCAACCATTACATCTGGATTTAATAACACATGACCAACAACTCCTGGTTCACGGTGATGTAATCCACGCATTTGATTGTATAAATGTGTCGCATGTGTAATCTTTCTATTTTTTAGTTGCGCATCAATTGCATCTGTATGCCCCATTGTGCCAACTACACCAGTTTCAGCAAGATATTGTTCAAACTCTAACGCTCCCTCTTCTTCTGGTGCATATGTTACTAATTTAATTAAATTCCCACTTGCTTCTTGCCATTGTTTAAATTGCTCAATATTTGCAGGAACGATATGTTCAAGTGGTTGTGCACCTGCACGTTTCTTTGAAACATAAGGTCCTTCTAAGTGAATATATTCGAAATGCGCTCCTTTTTCTTTTGCTTCTTTTGCAGCAGTTAACGCTGCTTCAATTGCCTCTGGAGCTTGTGTCATTGTTGTTGGGAAGTAAGTTGTAACCCCTTCTTTTAACATTTCTTTACCTAGAGTTACTAACCCATCGCTATTTGCATCCATCGCATCAATATCGTATCCACCATGAATATGAACATCGATCATACCTGGAATTACAATCTTCCCTGTAGCATCAAAAACAGTTTCATTTTCTTGTGGTACATATTGAGCCATCAAACCAATTTCTTTAATGGTTTCTGCGTAACGAATAAATCCGTTTTCCACTATTTCTTGACCTGTGTAAATTTTGGCATTGATGACAATTTGCGTTTTCATTTTCATCGATCCTTTCCCATGAATTACCTACTTGTTATTATTACCTTATTCGCCTAGTTCCATCTTAATATACGCACGAGTAGTTGTCTATACATTCTAATGAAATTTCCTTTTTATTCAACAGAAAAGGAAATTTCTTACGTCTCTTATAATTATAATATATATTATTCATTTTTCCAAAAAGGGACAGTATCGCCCCCTAATCTAGAAATCACTTCAATAATGGCATTAACCCGCTAGACTCTAACATAATATGTTCACCATCTGTTTCCATTTCTACTGTACGTTTATTCGTTCTATATACCATTATACCGTGCCTTTTTAAGCGTTTCACTACACTTTGGTGAGGATGTCCATACGGATTACTACTCCCGTACGACAAAATAGCAAACTGCGGTTCCACTTTTTTTATAAACGTTTCACTTGTTGAAGTATATGAGCCGTGATGCCCCACTTTTAACACATCTGCATGGACATCAAATTGTTTTAATATTTCATGTTCTGTCCGTACATCCGCGTCACCCATTAATAAAAAATCCGCTTTTCCATATCGCACCTTTAAAACAATTGATGATTCATTATTTTCATCTTTTGATTTCCCGTTGTTTAATACTTGTATAGAAACATGTGGATCCAGCGGTATATATTGTCCTTCCTTTACTGAAACGAAAGGTATCCCTCTTTTTTTAATATTATTCCGATACGTATGATAAGTAAGAGAACTATATGTTTTTCCGCTATCTAATATAAGCGATACCGGCATTTGCTCTACAATTGGAATTAACCCCCCTATGTGATCCATATCGGGATGCGTACTGACAATTACATCTAAATGATTAATCCCTTTCTCAATTAATTTCTGAATAATAACCTCTCCTGCTTCATAAGGTCCTCCATCAATTAACATTGTTTGTCCATTTGGCATTATAATAAGTGTTGCGTCACCTTGCCCCACTTTTAAAAAGCTCACTTTCATTTTACTAAGATGTTGCCGATGCATATGTAAAGGAGACGTAGTATGAATGGACATCATATACCTTTTAGCTGATGCGCTATTTAAAGAAAAACATAATAAAACAGAAACTAATAATAAAATAATCCGCATACCTCTCATAACTCGTCTCCTTTTTTCATTTAGTATGGCACTGTAAATAATTGATATACAAAAAAAGCTTAGCAAAATGCTAAGCTTTTATTTCGATATCTCTTGTAAGGAACCGAAGAATAAATCTGCTTCATTCATTTGTTCATTCTCTTCAGAAAGCAGTGGTAAATCATCTAATGTTTTCAATCCAAATGTGTCCAAAAATTCTTTTGTTGTTCCGTATAAAATAGGACGCCCTGGTCCTTCTGCTCTTCCCATTTCTTTTATAAGTAAATGTGAAACCAACGTTTGTAACGCCTTATCAGTTTTAACTCCTCTAATCTCTTCCATTTCAGTCCTTGTGATTGGTTGGCGATATGCAACAATCGCTAAAGTTTCGAGGGCAGCTTGTGAGAGTGAAGCAGCTGTTGGTGTATCTATTAATTTTTGATAATATGAAGCATGTTCTTTCTTTGTAGCAAAACGATATACTTTTGCATACTGTACAATTTGCAAACCACGGTTTGCACCTTCACATTCTTGTTGCATTTCTTCTAAAATATTTATTACTTCATTCATTTCAATTTCAAGAACTTTCGCTATTTGTTCTGGATAAATCCCTTCATCACCAGAAACAAATAAAAGGCCTTCAATAATTGACTTTTGTTCTTTCCTATCCATTTCACGAGCTCCTTCCTTCTATTTTCTCATAAAAATACACATCAAAAAAACCGAATCACAATTAATGCGTTCGGTTCAATATTTTTTCTCTTGTTCCAAACGATACATAAAAACATAGCATGAGATAAAATGTTTCTATCCCATTTTCACATACTTGCTCTATGCAGATTTATTAGAGCTTGATACGAAAATTTCATCAAAATTATGTTCTTGCTCAATTATGATTTGTTGATTTTTCATAAGTTCCAGAACTGCTAAAAATGTTACAACCATTATTTCACGTTCATCATCAACAAACAAATCATAAAAACTTTGGCGACCACCCTTTATTTTTAACTGCTTTAAAATATCAGTCATTCGCTGTTCAATTGGTATTTCTTGACGAGTAATACGTGTTGTTACAGGTTTTTTTGCCTTTTTACGGCGCATTAATTTTTGAAATGCTGCTAGCATATCATATAACGTAACATCAAGAGGTAAGCTTGTCTCCTCTTCTTGTTGCAACGATGTAAAGTCAATTGGTGGACGTGTATATAGCTGTGCTCTTTCTTGTTCTCTTTCTTTTAACTCAGTAGCAACTTGCTTATATTTCTTATATTCAATTAACCTCTCCATCAATTCTTGACGAGGATCATCTATAAAATCATCACCGTTATCAAGTACATCTTCTTCATGTTTCGGCAACAACATCTTACTTTTAATTTGTAATAACGTTGCAGCCATTACTAAATACTCACTTGCAACATCTAATTGAAGTTCTTTCATCGTATGCACATAAGATAAATATTGCTCTGTAATATCTGCTACAGGAATATTATATATATCAATTTCATAACGATGTATTAAATGTAACAATAGATCTAACGGCCCTTCAAAAGCCTCTACTTTAAAATTATATTGCACAAAGCATCCCACCACATTTTTTCTATAACAACATAAGTATAGAGCATACTCATGTTCTATCCAACCTTTTTAAGAAATTTAATTAAAAATAGACCGATGCCTATGTCATCATGCCCACCACTTCATATGATAACAGTGTAGTAAGAACAATGTAGGAGGTCAAAAAACTATGGGTCACGTTGATTGTGGTTTTAGCGGTGGGTTCGCATTACTTGTTGTACTGTTTATTTTGCTAATTATTGTAGGAGCAGCTTGCTTCTGCTAATATGAACAATAACGGCTAGGGGGAAACCTCCTAGTCGTTTATTGTTCATATTTCTATGATACACTTATATGTATAACCGTTAGATAGGAGCGAGAAAACATGTATCCTACCGAATACATACAATTTTTAATTCATTTCCATGGAGATTATGACTATTTTGAATGCCACGAAATACTAGAAGAGTATTGGAAAACAAAACCAAGAGGTAATCGTGATCATTACTTAGTTGGTCTCATTCAAATTGCAGTTTCTTTATACCACCAAAGACGTGCTAATTGGAATGGTTCCACAAAAATGATGAAAAGCGCAATCACAATTTTAGAAAAAAGCGGTGTGCCTTTACAACGTTTAGGAATTAATCAAGTACAACTTCTTTCCTTGCTCAATGACAGATTGCAATCTATCCATAAAAAAGAACGTTTTGTACCTTTATTTTTACCCTTATCAGATCCATCGTTAGAGAAGCAGTGCATAGAGTTATGTCAAAAACAAAACCTCTCTTGGAAAGACTTGAATGCTATCCCAGGTGAATATATTATAAACAAGCACACTTTGCGTGATCGCACAGAGGTCATTACTGAACGAAACGAACAATTACAAAAAAGAAAGCAGAGATAATAAACTACTTATCTCTGCTTTCACGAATGTATATTTTGTTCTAGCCCTTTACATTTTTCGCAAAAACTTGCCGTTTGCTCATTTCCGCAAATTGTAAACTCAAGAAATTTACTCTTTAACTCTTGAACCATCTTCGTCCCAATCCCCACATGACGGTGAGACGGGTTCACACTCAAATGCTGAATTTCTAATACTTGATTCTCTTTTTTTACAATCCCCATTATTCCAACAAAATCTTCATTTTCTTTCCACAAATACAATTGCCAATCATCTTTTGCTTCATATTCTTTCATTGTCAATTGTAATGTTTTCACATCTTTTTCAGTTGGCATAAACGAAAGAAGCCCCATTGCAATTTTTTCATAACTTTTTTTAAAACGAATTAACATAACCCTTATCCCTTCTTACAAAAGTTACAAACTAGTAATCCCCTCAATCACTCTTTTCATATCACATTCATTTTACAATATTTTCAACAGAGTGAGAAGAGTCTAAAACAACTTGATAATCATACAAAGCGAAAAGAAGAAAGTCAAATCTATGTTTCAGCACTATTCCTTTAATAAATAGAGTTAAAAAAAGAAAATTTTATATGGAATGGAAAGAAACATATCATTCAACAGCACTTCATTCATAGTTACCCTAAAGCAGCACAATTCTAGCAAAATTAATATAACAAAAAATATTTATTGAAACATATAATGTAATGTATTCTATGTAATTGGTTAAAGGTTTGTTCTCACAAGCAATATATTTTAGCAACAATACTACTTGTATGATGAGCTGTAGAAGAAGTACTCAATCTCATTAAAAATAAAAAAGAGAGCAAAAGCTCTCTTTTTCCTTACCTTATTCTTCCCAAACTTTAACTTCTTTCATTACATCGCCTTGACGCATTTTTAATACTGTTTCAATACCGCTTGTTGCTTTACCAAATACAGTATGAACACCATCTAAATGCGGCTGTGGCTCATGAACGATAAAGAATTGGCTACCGCCTGTGTTACGGCCAGCGTGAGCCATAGAAAGTGATCCTACAAGGTGTCTATGAGGGTTTCCATCAGTTTCACATGGAATAGAGTAACCTGGGCCACCTGCACCTGTACCTGTTGGGTCTCCACCTTGGCTTACGAAGCCAGGAATAACACGGTGGAATGTCACACCGTCATAAAATCCTTGCTCTGCTAATTTTTTAAAGTTTTCTACTGTTTTCGGTGCTTCTTCTGGGAAAAATTCCAAGTCGATTTTTTCACCGTTTTCCATTAATATGTATCCTAAAGTTTTCATACGTATATGTCTCCTTTCAATTATCTCAGCACTATATTACCACATTCATGACTAGAAACAAAAAGAATCCGACAATCTAGATACTTCTTTTTTGAAATGTGGAAAAAGCTAGGTGACAAATAAGAAATATATACTATAATAACTTTGTTGCCCGAAAATTTTAGAAAGAGAAAGGGAGCGATTTTTCGTGAAAACGAAATTATTAGCTCTGCTATTAGCTGTAACGGTATTTATGATGCCAACAGCTTCATTTGCAGACATCATCGAGGGAGAATCAATTGTTACATTAGGAGAGAACTTATCCGAACAACAAAAACAAGATCTGTTAAAAGAAATGAAAGCACCAAAAGATGCTACAATTATCACTGTATCTAATGCGGAAGAACATAAATTTCTAGAAGGCATTGTTCCAAAAGCACAAATTGGTACGAGAGCAATTTCTTCTTCTATGATTACATACACAAAACCAGGATCTGGTCTTATTGTACGATCAAAGAACATTAACTGGGTAACAGATGCAATGTACACTAACGCTTTGATTACAGCAGGTGTAAAAGATGCAGAAATTCAAATTACTGCACCTTTTAAAGTTTCAGGAACTGCAGCTTTAACTGGATTAATGAAAGCATACGAAACTGCGTCCAATAAACAAATTCCTGAAGAAGTTAAAAAAGTAGCGAATGAAGAAATGGTACAAACAGCCCAGCTTGGTGATAAAATTGGTGAAGAAAAAGCAGTTCAACTTGTTGCAAAAATTAAAGAAGAAATTGCAAAAGAACAGCCAAAAACAACAGAAGATTTACGTTCATTAATTAAAAAAATTGCTGATCAACTCGGCATTACATTAACAGATGAACAGTTAGATAACTTAGTATCGTTATTTGATAAAATGAAGAATCTTAATATCGATTGGAATCAAGTTGGTAGTCAATTAAACAAAGCAAAAGAACATGTTTCTGCCTTTTTAGGATCTGAAGAAGGGCAAAGTTTTCTAGATAAAGTGAAAGATTTCTTCTCAAGTATCATTGATTTTGTTAAATCTTTATTCAAGTAAAAAAGAAGCCCGCCAATGACGGGCTTCTTTTTTATACAAGTAACGGTAATTTCATAACAGCCTCTTCAACCGAACGCACTATATGATTTGCTTTCTCCTTTACATATGGATGGGCATGATGAAGAGTAAATGAATGCGGGGTTACTTCAAACATAGAAATATCATTGAAAGAATCTCCAATACAAGCAACTTCATTTGCTTCAATTTGCAAATGATCCATTAGTCGCTTTAGAGCACTCCCCTTACTCACGCCTCTTGGCATAATATCAACATAGCGTTTACCTGATATAAAAACTTCCGCTTCGCCTTGAAACGTATCTCGTAGCTCTTGATCTAACGTCACAATTTTCTCTTCTTCTCCAAAAATAAACAATTTTGCAGGGTGTACAGTCTTACCAAACTCTTCTTCTAACGCTTCAATTTCAGCGATATGCACGCCCATATATGCTTCAAAATTATGGTGATGTTCATTCTTCCTTTTTGTATATCGCTGCTCATTTGCACAAACAATATCCGCTAGTCCTTTTTTATGTATATATCGATATATTTCCTGGGCAACCACATTTTCAAAACTCGATTCATGAAATAAATTTCCATCTGGAAGTAACATTGTCGCTCCATTTAAGCCAGTTGTGTAATATGGGAATGCAAACCTTTTTACAACTTCATCAATTCTGTGTGTAAAGCGGCCAGAGGCAAAACAAATATTTGTCCCTTTCTCAGCTAACCAACACAGCGCACGTTCATCTTCTTTTTGCATATGATTCACATCGTAAACGAGCGTGTCATCTAAATCACTTACAAATAATTTAATCATGTCCTCTTCCCCTTTCATACACAATATCTACTCTAAGTGTACACAAAAAATGTTTGATTTTTGTTAAAAAATAATAAATTTTTGCTAAAAAAAATAAACGGGTGTATAATCCCGTTTATTTTTGTCTTTTTACATTTTGAGGTCTTACAATACTTGGTCGTACTTTTAAACTAGACATCGTTGGACGGAGTAAAATTTTTGTTAACGCGCCCCAATCAAATGGTAAAAACGGCCATAAATAAGGTGTTTGTAAACTTTTTATAGACGTTAAAAATAAAATTAATATCGTCATACCAATTACAAATCCCATCTCATGGAAGAGACCTGTTAAAATAATAACAAACAATTTCCCAACCTTATTCCCTAATCCTAGTTCATAACTCGGTGTTGCATATGCACCAACCATCGAAACTGCTACATACAAAATTACTTCTGGCACAAACAAACCTACATCAATTGCAATTTGACCAATTAATATAGCGGAAATTAACCCTGCTGCAGACGATAACGGCGTTGGAGTATGAATGGCTGCCATCCTTAAAAACTCAAGTCCGACCTCTGCCATTAACACCTGTAATAAAATTGGTAAATGCGTCATCTTAGTCGGTCCAATAAAAGCAAGATTTGCTGGCAAAAGAGTTGGATCAAATACAAACACTAACCAAAATGGTAATAAAAATAACGAGAATATAACACCTAAAAAGCGCACCCAGCGTAAAAATGTACCGACAGCTGGATTTTGTCTAAACTCTTCCGCGTGCTGTAAATGATGAAAATATGTTGTCGGTGTAATCATAGCACTTGGCGATGTGTCAACAAGTACTAACACATGTCCTTCTAGTAGATGATTTGCTGCTACATCTGGCCTTTCTGTATATCGAATAAGTGGGAATGGGTTATAGCTTTGCTTTACAACAAATTCTTCTACTGTTTTATCCGCCATCGTAATTCCATCTACATCGATGTTATTTAATTCTTGTTTTATAATCTTTACTAAATCTGGATTTGCAACATCTTGAACGTATGTAATACAAATATCCGTTTGCGATCTATCTCCTACTCGAACCATTTCATTTCGAAGACGTGGATCTCGAATTCTCCTACGAATTAACGCTGTATTTACAACGATATTTTCAACAAATCCATCCCTCGCACCTCGTACTACCTTTTCGGTATCCGGTTCTGTCGGTGTTCGCCCTGGATAACTACGAACATCGATCGCGAACGCTTCCGTTTCACCTTCCACAAATATCACGATCAGTCCTGATAATACTTGGAGCATTACCTCATCCATCGTTTTCACTTTACTTACTTGTTGATGGATTAAGCGATTCTCTAAAAGCTTCACTGTATCTTCTTCTACATCCCTTATCTCATTTGTATCCACCGCTTCTTCTAAAATAGGGATAATATAATTTGTATCACAAAGTCCGTTTACAAATAACACACCAATTTCTTTATTCAAAATTTGAAATTTACGAATGCCGACATCGTATGTAACGCCTAGTCCAACTGTCTGCTTTAAATAATTTTCATTGTCACTTATGAAAGTTGATATAGGGATATCCACTTTTTTAGGCTTCGTCATAAAAACCACTCCTTTCCAAAATTAATTGAATTGCTTTCTTCGTAATAGGTGATCCCCTCTCCCATTCATCATTTCCACACATCTTACCAATGTCACCGACTCCAACAATGACAGGAACATTTAAATCGTCTAAACAATATATTGTATCTCCGCTAATCCTGCCAATTTCACCATCTGGAAGTCCAAATTTATCAACACCGTATTCGGTTAAATTCCCGTTCCGATCTACACTTACATCTACACGTGCCCATTCCCAATGATGCGTATTAGACGCTACTGCTAAAATACCGAGCACATCAATTTGTTTATGGGTAGCCACATATTTTAATGCCTTTTCACCAGATCCTTCTCCAATAAATCCACTGTCATCAAACATGACAAATACAGGGTCATATGGCGTTTGCATAATAAGCTCAACAACTTTTTTCCCTGTCAATTTGGTTGGATTACTTTGTGATGCTGAAATACACCTTCCCCCAAATTCCTTCGTTAAAAGCTCAATTGTCCGCTTTGCATATTCATCTCCATCTGTGACCAAAACAACCCTTCGTCTCATTTGATTTATCCTTTCGGTTTACATATAAGTGCTATAAAAAATGAAAACAATATCGCTGCGGAAATGCCCGCAGACGTTAAACTAAACATGCCAATACCAATTCCTAAATATCCATGTTTTTCTGCTGCATGCATTGCTCCGTGCAATAGTGAATGTCCAAAACTTGTAATAGGGACTGTCGCTCCAGCACCTGCAAATTTTATTAGTTTATCGTACAATCCAAATCCATCTAAAATTGCTCCGATGACTACAAAAGTTGCCATTAAATGAGCTGGTGTTAACTTTACGAAATCTAACAATAGTTGCCCAATTAAACAAATAGATCCACCTACAAGAAATGCATATATAAAATCCACAATTCACTCTCCTTTAACTCTCTCAAATACGACACCATGTGCAATTGTTGGAATCGTTTCCTTCTGTTGCATCATCATCGGGCTTAATAATGCACCAGTCGCAACGACAAAAATTCGTTGTAAATTCCCTTTTTGCATCTCGTGTAATAAATGGCCATACGTAACAACTGCTGAACAAGCGCAACCACTACCACCTGCAAACACTTCTTCTTGACTTGATTCATAAATCATCAATCCACAATCATTGTATATATGCCCAAGATCATAACCTTCCTCAAGTAAAAGTTGTTTCGCAATCGGCGTCCCAACAGCTGATAAATCACCCGTAACAATCAAATCATAATCATCGGCACTTCTTCTTAAATCTTCAAAATGTTGTTGAATTGTATGAGCTGCTGCTGGAGCCATCGCTGCCCCCATATCCAAAGGATTTGTAATTCCTAAATCTTGCACTTTTCCGATAGTAGCTGACGTAATTTTAATTGCACTTTTTTCATTGCTAATTAATATAGATCCTGCACCAGTCACAGTTGAATTTGCTGTCCCTGGTTTTTGCCCACCGTACTCTGTTGGATAGCGAAATTGTCTTTCAGCCGTTGCATTATGACTGCTTACTGTAGCTAAGACACGATTTGCAAATCCACCGTCTATAAAAGCTGAGCCAACTGCTAAAGTCTCCATAGACGTTGCACAAGCGCTAAACATTCCTAAAAAAGGAATGCCCCACTTACGCGCAACATAATTTGCTGTCACTGTTTGATTTAATAAATCTCCCGCTAAAAAGAAATCAATTTGCGATGTTTTTATATTCCCTTTTTGCACTGCTTGTTGAATTGAGTCTGACATTAATCTTCGTTCGGCGAGCTCCCAATTTTCTTCTCCACAATGCAAGTCATCATATGAAATATCAAATTTTTTCCCAAGAGGGCCCTCAGCTTCTTTCGGACCGACAGCAGTACCCGTTGCATTCACATATATATCATTTTGAAATACCCACGTTTGTTTTCCGGTCAACCTCATACTAGCCCCTCCTTTAAGACATAAAAATTTTAAAGGTATACCTTATTAACCCAATGATATATGCACCAACAACCCCAAATACAATCACACTTCCTGCCAGTTTAAACATATTTGTAGCAATCCCTAGAACAACCCCTTCGCTCTTATGTTCTAAGGCAGCGCTCGCCATAGAATTTGCAAATCCTGTTACCGGTACCGCTGATCCTGCTCCAGCAAATTGACCGATTTTATCATATACACCACACCCTGTTAAAATCGCGGATAATAAAACAAGGGTTGCAACAGTTGGGTTTCCTGCCTCTTGTTCACTGAAGTGAAAATAATGTATATAAAATTTCATCAATACTTCTCCAACTGTGCAAATGAGTCCACCTACAAGAAATGCTTTAATACAATTTAGCAAATAGTTTGGCTTTGGATGATACTCCTTCACTTTATTTATGTAATCATCCTTCAATTTCTGACTTGTCATTTATATACTGCCTCCTACTTTACGAAATAAATCCAGTGAAACAACGATCCTATTACTTTCCCAAGTACAAGAGCAACGAGTAAAACAATAATCTTCCCCTCTACCCCTACTCGTTTCGCTAAAATAGGTAGAACATTTAACACCTCTGTTAATGCTGCAGCAAGCATTCCAATGAACGTGCCACAAAATATCCCTAATATAACGAGCCAATATTGCGACGTTTGAAATGTAATGTTTTTCAAACTGCACCAAGCCCCTGTTAAAGTACCTGCAATGACTGCCCACTCAAAATATTGAATATGCTTTCCACTTCTCGTTAATTGGGCTAAACGGGGGATTATACCAAGTACAGCTAAAAATGCGACATATCCGCTACCTACCGCAATCCCTCCAGCTAAACCAATTAAAATAACAAATCCAGACTCAATCATCGGTAAGTTGTTTCATATTATCCTTGTTTTCATTAACGATTACATACTGATCAAGTGACTGTTGGTATTGAAACATCTCAACTTCTAGCGGACTTGGCTCTTCATTAATTCGCTTTTGAAATACATGATTAAAGAATAAAACCATCCCTAAGCCAAGACCTAAAGAATAAGGAATTTGAAATAAAAGTGGTTGCGCATTAAATTCTCCAGTAATCATGTAATATAACCGTTGATGTACTTGTTGCATACTTACATCTTCATGGAAATAAATGATCGCAAGGGCGGCTCCAATGAACAGTAACAGCCATACAAGCCCGAAAAAAATTGGGTGCGCCTTCTTTTTTTCGTATATAATTTCAACAAGAGTTTGTCCAGAACCGAGTAAATTAATTTGTACATGAGATGCTTTCTGTTGAATAATCTCAATTACTTTCATAACATCAATTACAACATGCGTCTTATCATGCGCTGTTATTTTGTAAACTATCTCATTTTGTAACAACTCAACTACGGAAGAATCTCCGGCAAGTTGAGCAACATCGCCCAGCTTTACTTCATAAGTAGGAGAAACTTTTAAACGATTGCGCATTTTAATATAAATCGTTTGTTCCAACTTTCATTCACCCCTTCACTCTTCCTCGTAGTTGTAGTATGGTTATTGAATTTTTTTCTAATACAATTTTTTCATAAAAAAACATCTGCACCATTTCGGTACAGATGTTTTTTACTTATGCCTTTTTCTTAAATAAGTTTGCAATACTTAATGCAAGCCCTCCCCAAATGACTACTATTCCAATAACCATCATCATAATTGCTGATCCACTCATTATGAAACACCTCGATCTTTCCATTCTTTTTCAAGCTTGGCAGAATCCGAATGTATTTGTGCATTCCATTTCTTTAGACTAATAATTAGCGCAACAATAAGGAAGGCTGCTGCTATCGACCAACCATACGTTACAACAAACTCAGTCGGATAATCTCCATAATTCTTTTTAATATTTTGGATTGTACCATCAATTAGCATATACCCTAACATAAGCGGAGTAATAACGAGTAAACTCACTCTCCAAAACGTTCCTAATTTAATATCAGATACAAAGTTTGCATGATTTTGATAAACTGGTAAACGACGTAAAATGAGCCCTATCGTCACTACTTCCGCAAGTGCAATTGTAATTAATCCGAAATTATTAGCGAAATAGTCGACAACATCTAAGAACATAAGCCCACCACGTGTTGCAAATACAAGAGAAACTAACACGAGAAGGGTTCCCATAATTCCAATGGTTTTTTCCCGACTTAAACTGAATTTTTCAGATACAGCGGCAAAACATACTTCCGCGAGTGAAATAAGTGATGTGATTCCAGCAACCGTTAGCGATAAGAAAAATAATACACCAAACAACGGTGACATCGGCAATTCATTAATAATTTGCGGAAATACTACGAACGCAAGCCCAACGCCAGCACTTGCTACTTTATCAACCGGTACTCCCATATTATTCGCCATAAATCCAAGAGCTGCAAAGACCCCAATACCTGCTAATAATTCAAATCCTGAGTTTGCAAATCCAGTAATAAAGGCATTATTTGTTGTATCCGAGGTTTTCGGTAAATAACTAGAATACGTAATCATAATTCCAAATGCTAAAGATAAACTAAAGAATATTTGACCATAAGCAGCAAGCCATACTTTCCCATCAAAAATACGACTCCAATCTGGTTTAAAGAATGCATCTAGTCCTTGCATAGCACCTTCCATCGTCACTGCACGAACGACGATAATAAGGAACATAACAACTAATAAAGGAATAAATATACGGTTAACAACTTCTATTCCTTTTTTAACTCCTTTAAATGCAACGCCAAGTACAATAATCCAAACGAGAGCTAATGGAATTAATACTTCCGGTACAAGTCCTCCAAATTGCCCTGGCTTATCTGCAACATGTAAGTACTCTTTAAATAAAAATGATTGCGTGTCTTTTCCCCATGCTCCAGTAATTGCAAAGTATGTATACGATATAGACCAAGCAATAATCACTGCATAATATGTTGAAACGATAAATGTTACGCACATTTGCCACCATCCAATAAATTCGGCACGCGGGCTAATACGGAAAAATGTAAGTGGTGCTGAACCACGATGACGATGACCAAGGGCAAACTCAAACGCTAACAATGAAATACCAGTCGTTAATAATGCAAATAAGTACGGTAAAAAGAATGCTCCTCCTCCATTTTCATACGCTGTATAAGGAAAACGCCATATGTTTCCTAATCCAACGGCAGATCCGACCGCTGCAAAAATAAATCCAGCTCTCGTTCCCCATTGTTGCCTCGTTTCCATGTTTCCTTCCCCCTTTATGACAAGTTCATACTTGGATTATATTTTAAATTGACTAAATTATCAATAAATTCTGTTAATTTTTACGAAAATTAACATCTCTCTCCTATTAACGGCATAAAAAAATCGAATAGACAATTATTCGTCTATTCGATCTTTCATCTGTTTTAATATTTTCTTTTCAAGTCTTGAAACTTGTACTTGCGAAATGCCTATGCGCTCTGCTACTTCTGACTGTGTTTGATCTTTATAGTAACGCAAGTATACAATTAAGCGCTCTCGTTCATCTAGTTCTCTAATCGCTTCTTTTAAAGCAATTTTATCGAACCATTTCGTTTCAGATTGATCTGCAATTTGATCTAAAATAGTGATTGGATCTCCATCGTTTTCATATACAGTTTCATGTATAGACGAAGGGGCCCGGCTCGCTTCTTGTGCTAGAACAACTTCCTCTGGCGTTAGTTCTAGTGCCTCTGCCACTTCATTAATCGTTGGAGCCCTTCCGAATTCTTTCGAAAGCTCATCTCTCATCTTTCGAATTTTGTTTCCTGTTTCTTTTAAAGACCTACTAACTTTCACTGATCCATCATCACGTAAGAAACGTTGTATTTCACCAATAATCATTGGAACTGCATATGTTGAAAATTTCACGTCGAAAGATAAATCAAATTTATCTACCGATTTCAAGAGCCCAATACATCCAATTTGAAATAGGTCGTCTGGTTCGTATCCTCGATTAAGAAACCGCTGTACAACCGACCAAACGAGGCGCATATTACTTTGAACGATTGTATCTCTCGCTTGTTGATCTCCATCTTGACTTTTTTGAATTAACGCTTTTAGCTCGTGGTCCTTTAACTGAGGTTTCTTCTTCTCATTTTTGACCTCTATGTCCATAGGCTATTCTCCTTAATTGCATAGAGCGTTACTATTTGATAAGTATTTTGTCAAATGGATTGTTGTCCCGAAAGATTCGTTTGAAATAACTTCTACTTCATCCATAAAATTTTCCATGATAGTAAATCCCATTCCGGAACGCTCTAATTCAGGTTTAGTTGTAAAAAGGGGTTGTCTCGCTTCATCTAAGTTAAAGATTCCAATCCCTTCATCTCGAATCGTGAGTTTCACCATTGCTTCTTCCAAAATTACAGAAATATAAACAATACCTTCTGCATTTCCTTCGTATCCATGAATAATTGCATTTGTAACCGCTTCTGACACAACTGTTTTAATCTCCGTTAATTCTTCCATCGTTGGATCTAGTTGTGCAATGAAAGCCGCTACTGTAACGCGAGCGAACGATTCATTTTGACTTAATGCTGAAAATTGAAGGTTCATTTCATTTCTCATCTATGCCACCCCCAACGTCGCGAGCGCGTGCGCTTCACTTTCTTCTAAGCGAACGATTTTGAATAAGCCCGACATTTCAAATAAACGCTTAACAGGCGGTGAAATTGCACAAACAACCATTTCTCCACCTAATCCCTTTACGTGTTTATATCGGCCTAATATAACACCTAGACCAGAACTATCCATAAAAGATAAGTTCTCTAGGCTCAAAACAATATGATGAACACCATGTGTCTCAATCATATCTGTTACTTTCGTTCGCAACTCTTCAGCCGTATGATGATCTAATTCACCCTCTAGTCTCACACATAGGACGTCACGTTTTACTTCTAATTGCATGGAAAGACTCACACGATTTCCTCCTTATGCTCAAACTTTACTTATTCACATACATAAAGATTTTCGTGATACAAAATAAGAATCCTTCCTGCTGACAAAAGAAGAACTATTTCGTCATAAAGTGAAACCTTTCAGCATTATTCACTTACATACGAATAGAAAAGCGGCAAAATATTTGCCGCTATTTTGATGTTGAAAACATCCCAAAACTTCTTTTAAATAACTCCCACCAGCTCGCTGCAGCAACATCTTCTTTTGCTACAATTGTTTGTTTTAATAAAACATCTTTATCTTTTTTAATAACAAGTGTACCAAGCGCGTCACCTTTTTTAATCGGTGCTTTTACTTTCTTTTCAGCAATTACTTCTTGTTTTACCTTGTCCATATTCTCGCCCTTCTTCATAAGAAGAGAAACATTATCTGATGCAACTAAATCTACTTTTTCTTTTTTCCCTTTCCCTACTTGAACTGTCTTAATTTTTTCGCCGCGCGTATACAATTTCTTTGTCATATATTGACCAAATGCGTAGTCAAGAAGCTTCGTCACTTGGTTGTTCCGTTCTTTTGATGTTGGTGCTCCCATGACAACTGAAATGACACGCATGCCATTTTTTTCAGCCGATGCTGTTAAACAATATTTCGCTTCTGTCGTAAAACCTGTTTTTACTCCATCTACGCCAGGATAAAAACGTACTAGCTTATTCGTATTAACGAGCCAAAACTTTTTATCCGTATCTTCACGTAAATAATCTTCGTACTTACCTGTGTATTTACGAATAAGTGGATACTTCATCAATTCTCTCGCCATTATAGCCATATCATTTGCTGTCGAATAATGGTCTTTGGCCGGAAGACCTGTTGGGTTTTGAAAATGTGTATTTTTCAGCCCTAGATCTTTCGCCTTTTTGTTCATCATATTTACAAATCCTTCTTCTGAACCTGCGATATGCTCGGCTACTGCAACAGATGCGTCATTTCCAGATGCAATTGCAATACCCTTTAACATCTCGTTTACAGTCATCTCTTCCCCAGGTTCTAAAAAGATTTGCGATCCACCCATTGAAGCTGCATGTTCGCTCGCTCTAACTTTATCGGTCAGTTTTAGTTTTCCTTTTTCAACTTGTTCCATAATTAAAAGCATTGTCATAATCTTTGTCATACTAGCAGGTGGTAATTTTTCATTTGGGTTTTTATCAAATAAAACTTTACCTGTATCTTGCTCAATTACGATTGCTGACGACGCTTGTTCCGCTAACTTCGGTGTTGTTTCTTCTGTTTTCTCCTGCTTCGTTTTCTCAGATTGTGCGAAACTCACTGAAGTTCCAGAAAGCAATAACATGAAACAAACAAGTATTCCAAAAACTCGCTTCATGACTAACCCTCCATTCTATATCAGACCTATTTTTTCCAATTTACCTTTTTTTAATACCAAATTTTTCTAAAATTTTCAGTTGACAAATACATTCGTCCCCTATATTGTATTAAGTGTATTGCACACAGTAGTACACTTAATACATATGAGGAAGGAGACATTGCTCTTGCATATTCAACTTGACCCAAGAAGCAACACTCCGATATGGGAACAAATTGTTCAAAATATAAAAGAACTCGTATTGAAAAACATGTTGGCTCCAAGTGATAAACTTCCTTCTGTACGCGAACTCGCTTCTTTACTCGTTATAAATCCAAATACAGTGAGTAAAGCGTATCAAGAGTTAGAGCGACAAGGAATTATTGAAACGTTACGAGGAAAAGGAACATTTGTATCCCAATCGATTACCCCAACATTAGACGAAAGGAAAATCGCTATGGTTGAAAAGCAATTTCATCAATTACTATTAGAAGCCTCTTATCTTGGTATTACGAAAGATAAAATTCATGATTGGATAGATTCATACTATAAAGAGATTGGAGGGAATACGGATGTTGAAAGTGACAAGCTTGAAGAAAACAATTGATAATCAAACAATTTTAGACGATGTTTCTTTTACATTGCAAAGAGGGAGTATCATCGGATTACTCGGAAGAAATGGCGCGGGAAAAACAACTTTATTGCGAACGATGGTCGGTATTTTAGACCCAGACGAGGGAACTGTTACATATGAGGATATCGACATCCATAAAAATCCTGAAACGAAACAAAAAATCGTATATGTTCCGGATTCTACTAACATGCTGAACGGTTATACAGTAAAAGAAATCGTGAAGTTTTATAAATCAGTTTATACAGCATTTGATGAACCATATTTCTATGAACTACTAGAACATTTCAACTTACCAAATAAACGAATTCGTAGTTATTCAAAAGGAATGAAAGCACTGCTCGCCATCATTTTAGCCGTTTCTACAAAGGCAGAATATATCATTTTAGATGAACCGACAAATGGACTTGATCCTATCGTGAAAAGGAAAATTTTACAGTTTCTCGTTGGAGAAGTTGCAGAAAAAGAGATTACCATTTTCATCTCCACTCACCATTTAGATGAAGTAGAACAAATTGCAGATACAATTATTATATTAAAAGGCCATACTATCTCGTCTATTACATCACTAGACGATGCAAAATCACGATTTGCTAAAATACAAGTTGCTTATGAACGTTCACTACCTCAAAAACTAGAAAACTTAAGCAATATTAAAATATTAAATCAAACAGGAAAAGTATATACAATCTTAATCGAAGGAAATGTGGCAGCTACATTAGAAAAGTTTCATAAAGAACAGCCACTGCTCATTGAAGAATTAGCCATGTCGCTCGAAGATATTTTTATCACAACGTTTGAGGAGGATTCGCATGTTTCATAAAGCTTTATGGATAAGGCAATGGAAGCAAGGAAAATATATAATTCTATTATTTTGGTTAATTAGTTTATATCAACTACCTTATAAATATTATCAAGAAGCGCAAATGCAGCTAAAACAATCAAAAATGAAGTTTGATGACTATGCATATTACTACTCCTACTATTTTCACGCATCTGATGGTGCCGTCCTCTTTCAAGGAGTTACTCTTATTGCACTTGCTTGTCTTTTAATTGGGTGGGAACGTAACAATCAATCAACTGATTTTCTCTTCTCAATGCCTTTTAAACGAAAAGATATTTTTTTAACAAAATGGTGGCTTGGTGTTTTGAATATTATTACAGTGCAAATTGTTTGCTGGCTTAGCATGTACGGAATAAAGAACATGTCGTTTCACAATGAGTATCAAATCTTTACTCCGTTCTATAGTTACTTTCTATATGCTACGGTTGTACTTATCGCTATTTATACATTCACCTTATTTATCGGAACCATTACTGGACATATATTCTCTCAAAGTAGTTTAGCTATCATTCTATTATTTTTACCATACGGTTTTGGATTGTTAATTTCCGGATTCATTTATTCCCATACACAATGGTCTTTAGATGCAATGGGAGAAATAGAGCAACGTACTCATGAGTACTTGCAACATATAGATATCATTTCACCATTAGAATCTTTTTCTATTACTTATGATTACCACCCGATAGAAACATTTGATAACTATGGCAATAAACTTTCTAGTGTACCACAGGACAATCCAATGGAGCATACTTTTGTACCTTCTCCTTGGACACTATTAACACCATCTGCTTACATCATTATCTTTTTATCAATGGCAACCTTTCTATACACACGTACACCAAACGAACAAAACGGAAAAATACTATTGTTTCCTAACTTGCAAAAATGGTTCATGATTTGCACTGTTCTATGCTTCGGACTGCTTGGCGGTAGAATATTAGGTGGACGAGATGCACTTCTGTCTTATTATGTTGGATTTTTCCTATTCGCTATCATAAGTTACTTCATTTTTACACGTCTATTAAAATTGAAGTTTGCTTTTGGAGGGAAATAAACATACATTAAGGTGATGAATACATGTTTCAAAAAGCATTATAGATGTGAAACTATAAAAACGGAACAATGGCATTAATAGAAGCTGACAAAAGAAAGATGTTATGAATTATTTAACTCTTATATGAACTAAATAAAAAGGCATTGCACAAGAGCAATGCTTTTTATTATATATGTCCCTATCTAAATAAAGAGGTTATTTCACATTCTCTCTCCTATCCCCATACACCATCTCTTCTTTCATCCCAAATCCATCACCATTTTGCACAATTTGCTCTGTCGGTGCAACTACACTTTCAGCAATTTTCCATTCCCCACGCTCTTTCACAAATACTTGTAGAAAATAGTTCATGCCATCTAGTTGATATGCATTTTCTTTTTTCACATTATAGTGAATCGCAATGTAGTATACTTGAATGTTTTCTTTTCCTGCTTTTGATACGTATTGCGATAATCTCGGTATATAGAGGGCCGCTTTCTGAAAAGGTAGTTGTTTCGCTTTAACAAGCGATGAACTTGTTACATTACGTAATGTGTCCTGATTACGAATATTATCGCTATGGTGGAATAATACTGCGTTTTGCATAGAACGAACCCATAATTTCGAATATAAGACTGTATTATCGGT
The DNA here is from genome assembly GCF_038005805.1 of Bacillus sp. FSL R9-9497. NCBI lineage: Bacteria > Bacillati > Bacillota > Bacilli > Caryophanales > Bacillaceae > Bacillus > Bacillus sp. FSL R9-9497. The sequence continues at coordinate 4,011,246 of NZ_JBBOTY010000001.1, forward strand.
TTCAATGTACTTCACTTCTTTTCGTACCACTTGGATAGGCGTATCTGCGTACGTAAATGTTTGAAAATAGAAAAAACCAACAAATAAAATGGTAAGTGCAGCAATATATTTCATAATCTTTCCTCCGATCTTTTAATTAAAGTATCGGAGTTTCAAAATATTTTTATTCAAAAGAAAAAGGATAGGAATGCTTTCGCTTCCTATCCTCATTTATTATAATACGCGGCCAAATAGTTCTAAGACCATTTCTATTTCTTGGTCGCTCCAACCTTTAAATCTCTCTTTATAATATTCTTTACGCACAGCTTCAAGTTTTTCAGTTACTTCTCTTCCGTGCTCTGTAATTTCTAAGTACACGATTCGACGATCTGAATTAGAACGTTTTCTTTCTACTAATCCTTTTCGTACGAGACGATCTGTAACAGCTGTAATATGACTGGAGGTTACGTTTACTTCACTCGCAATTTGCGAAGCCATCTGTGGACTCTTTAAAAATAACGCACGTAATACAGAAAATTCATTATATGGCATATGTTCTGCAAAACGTGTATTAATATCATTTTGTAATAAACGTATCATTTTTCGAAATGATGCAGATAAATCTAAAATCAGCGTTTCTCTTTTTTCGTTCAATAGCCTCGTCCCTTTTTTATCATATTTACACATATTATAATCTATAAATACCTATGTTGTACATGCTTTCTTTCCTCAACATTCTCATTTATGTAACTTTTTTCATATAAATTTCTTTTTTGTTCACACATATACATATAAAAAGGATGGTGATGGAAAATGCAGGGTGGAATGAATCCTTATTTACACAACGTACGCACAGCTAATACTGGTAAAGAAGCTACTATTACTGTACAAGGCGAAGGCGTTGTCAAAGCAAAACCGAATGTTGTCATATTAACGCTTGGCATTCGAACAGATGATAAAAATGTAAAACAGGCTCAAGAAGAAAATGCAGTGCAGTCCAAACAATTGCTGGATGCACTTAAACAGCTTGGTATTGCCGATAAAGATATAGAAACGATTTCTTATACGATTACTCCTCAATACGAATATGTAAATGATAAAGCATTGCTACAAGGATACCGTGTGGAGCATTTGTATGAAATTACCGTTTTAAATGTACAAAAAGCTGGGGAAGTATATGATATAGCCGTTTCAAATGGCGCAAATGTAGCAAAAGGTTTACGTTTCCGAGTATCTCATCCAAATAAATATTATGAGCAAGCTCTCATTCAAGCTCTGCACCAAGCAGTAGAAAAAGCTCGTGCTATTGCGAGTACATATAATTTAAATATTAATCCTGTTCCCCTCTCATTCGTTGAAGAATCTGCCCAATTACCACGGGAGGTTACGTCTTATGCTACTTTACATGCGCAAGCAGCCCCGCCCATTCAATCGGGTGAATTAGAAATCATTTCATCCATACGGGCTATTTTTACGTATTTATAACGAATTCTCTTTACAAGTAAACGTTATCATTTTACTTGTTGTAAAAACATGATGTTCTGATATAATAAAGAACGGTGAGCTCTTACAAAAGAGATATCACGGGTGGGAGAGGGATATGAAAAAGAAGGTTTAACATGAAAGGAATACTTGAAAGAACATTTAAATTAGGTTTACACGAAACATCACCAAAACAAGAAGTTTTAGCTGGAGTTACGTCATTTTTCACAATCGTATATATTATGATTGTAAATGCGTCAATCTTATCAGATGCTGGCATTCCTCTTGAAGCTGGAATTTTAGCAACTGTTTTTAGTTCATTTGTCGGATGTCTACTCATGGCATTTTGGGCAAATGCACCTGCTATTCTTGTCCCGGGTATGGGTGTAAATGCATTCTTCACGTACACAGCTGTGCATACGCTTGGACTAACTTGGCAAGAAGCATTGGCTGCTGTCTTTATCTCTGGTATTATTTTTGCAATTGCCGCTTTTACACCAATCGCTCGCGTGCTATCAGTATCAATTCCAAAGTCATTAAAGGAAGCGATTACTGTCGGCATCGGATTATTTTTAGCGTTTATCGGATTGCAAAAAGGTGGTTTAGTCGTTTCGAACCCAAATACTGCTGTGGCAATGGGGAAATTAAGTAATCCTGTCGTTCTTGCGACATTACTTACTCTTATCATTGCACTTGTATTATTTATTCGTAACGTACGTGGAAACTTTTTATGGACGATTGCAATAGGAACTGGTATCGCCTGGCTATTTGGTCTTGTGGATACTAGTCAAGTGGGAAATAGTTCATTCTCATTCGCCAATTACGGTGATGTGTTTGGAGCTATGTCATTTGGGAAACTTTCTTCCTTACCATTTTGGATTGCAACATTCTCTTTAAGCATGGTGCTTATTTTTGAGAACATGGGACTTCTGCACGGTTTATTAGAAGATGATCGTAAATTCCCACGTGCTTACCAAGCCAATGCAATTTCAGCAATGACATGTGGTCTATTTGGCACAAGTCCTACCGTTTCAACAGTAGAAAGTGCCGCAGGTATTACTGCAGGTGGTAAGACAGGTCTGACGTCTATCGTTACTGGGTTGCTATTTTTTGCATCACTGTTTGCTCTTCCATTTGTCAAATTAATTCCTGATAGTGCCATTGCACCCATCTTAATTATTATTGGCGGTCTGATGATTACAAGCATTCAACAAATTCCTCTGAATGATTTTTCAGAAGGATTTCCAGCATTCTTAATTATCGTTATGATCCCGCTCACATATAGTATCGCTGATGGCATTGCGTTCGGATTTATTGCTTACCCTATCTTAAAAGTTGCTCTTGGAAAGCGTAAAGAAGTCGCACCATCTATGTATATCATTACATGCTTATTCTTAGCTATGTTTGTATTACATGCTATTGGTTAAAAAAACACCGAGGAAATCCTCGGTGTTTTTTTTACTTAAACCATCCTTTTTTATAAAACCAGGCCATCATTCCGCCGCCAATTAGTGCCATAATAAGTAGACAAATAAAATAACTATATTGTCCACCAAGCTCTGGCATATGCGTAAAGTTCATTCCATATACTCCCGCAATAAATGTTAATGGCATGAAAATAGTCGAGAATACAGTTAATGTTTTCATAATGTTATTCATATGATGTGAGTTTAATGAAAAATAACTATCCCGAATATCTGCTGTTAACTCTCGGCTTGCCTCAATCATTTCTGTTAGTTTAAGCAAATGATCATGTATATCTTTAAAGTAAATTTCATGATCGCTTATACCGTAAAAACGAGTCGAATTTAAAATACGATATAATAAATCACGCATCGGAATAATTGTACGCCTTAGCTTTGATAAATCTGCACGTATATCAAATACCTCTTCTAATACACTTCCTGCTGTCTCCCCCGTTAAATTATCATCAATTGCATTTAAATGATCCTCAATGTAATATACAGGCGCAAAATAGTCATCTACAATTTGGTCGATAATTGTATGAGCTACGTGTAAAGGACTATTTTTAATACGCTTCTTTTCTCCAAGTGTTTTCCATACTCTTTCGATTGCATTGTTATGAGAAAAGTGGAAAGAAACAATATAACGATCACTAATAAATAAATCGATTTCGTGCGGTTCTAGTCCATCTTCCCCAAATGCATGAAGAACTAAAAAGTTATATCCATCATAAAAATCAACTTTTGGCCTCTGTACATATTCTATACAGTCTTCAATTGCAAGGGGATGGAACTTAAAATGGTCTTGCAGAATATATGTATACTCTTCTTTCGTTGGCTTATATAAATCTAGCCAATACCATACAATATGGTCTTTCTTTGTTTCTTCTAGCGAAACATCATATAATACTTCATCTGTTTTTGTTACTGCACAAATTCTAATCATAATTTCACCCATTATTATTATAAACAAAAAATAGTAAAAAAAGCCAAGGAGAAATCTCCTCAGCTTTTTTTATTACTTCGTTACGATACTGTGTACTAAAGTTGGTGCATCTACATGTTCTTTAGAGATCTTCATGTTCTCATAAATTTTCGCTTTTACATCTTCAACATTTTCGCGGTTTGCGTAAATTGTAACAAGGGATTCACCTTGCTTCACGCTATCGCCTACTTTTTTGCGCAGCATTAGACCAACTGCTAAATCAATTTCAGACTCTTTCGTTGCACGTCCTGCTCCTAAAAGCATTGCTGCTGTTCCGATTTCGTCTGCAACGATTTCTGATACATATCCGTCTTCTTTCGCTTCCACTTCAATTTTAAATTGTGCTTGTGGCAATTTAGAAGGATCATCAACAACAGATGCGTCGCCGCCTTGCGCTGATAAGAACGTTTTAAATGATTCTAGCGCTTTTCCGTTGTTCATTACTTCAATTAGCTTTTCACGTGCATCTTCTAAAGATGAAGCTTGTCCAGCAAGGTACACCATTTGACTTCCAAGTGTTAAACATAACTCTTCTAAATCTTTCGGCCCTTTACCTTGTAATGTATCAATTGCTTCTTGTACTTCTAGTGCGTTACCAATAGCTTCACCAAGTGGTTGACTCATATCCGAAATAACTGCCATCGTGTTACGACCAACGTTATTACCGATACGTACCATTGCTTCTGCTAAACGTTTTGCATCTTCATCCGTTTTCATAAATGCACCTGCTCCAGTTTTTACATCAAGAACAATTGCATCTGCACCAGCAGCAATTTTTTTACTCATAATCGAACTTGCAATAAGCGGAATTGAGTTTACTGTTGCTGTTACATCACGAAGTGCATATAACTTTTTATCAGCAGGTGTTAAGTTACCACTTTGGCCGATAACTGCGATTTTGTTTTCATTTACAAGACGCATGAATTCATCGTTTTCAATTTCCACATGGAATCCTGGGACTGCTTCTAATTTATCAATTGTACCACCAGTATGTCCTAAACCGCGTCCAGACATTTTCGCTACTGGTACATCTAAAGCAGCTACTAATGGACCTAATACAAGTGTCGTTGTATCACCAACACCACCTGTTGAATGCTTATCTACTTTTACACCTTCAATAGCTGATAAGTCGATTGTATCACCGCTATTTACCATTGCCATCGTTAAATCAGCACGCTCTTGATCGTTCATATCTTGGAAGAAAATTGCCATTGCAAGTGAACTTACTTGATAATCAGGAATATCACCATTTGTATATCCTTCAACAATAAAGTTAATTTCTTCTGTCGTTAATGCATGTCCGTCACGTTTTTTTGCAATTAGATCCACCATTCTCATTGTGAGGTCACCCCTTCATTTGTTTTACGATTGCTTTTACTAATGCTAAGAAGTTCGCTTTAACACGTTCTGTCGTTTCAATTACTTCATCGTGGTGAAGTGGCTGATCTAAAATACCAGCTGCCATATTTGAAATACAAGAAATACCTAATACTTTCATACCAGCATGACGCGCTACAATTACTTCAGGTACTGTTGACATACCAACTGCATCTCCGCCAAGTGTACGAAGCATACGAATTTCAGCAGGTGTTTCATATACAGGACCTGTCATTCCTACGTATACACCTTCTTGTACTTTAATATTTAAGTCTGCTGCAACTTGTTTCGCCATTTCGCGAAGTTCTACCGTATATGACGTAGACATATCAGGGAAACGTACGCCCATTTCAGAATCATTTGGTCCGATTAATGGATTCGTACCCATGAAGTTAATGTGGTCTGAGATTAACATAAGATCGCCTGGCTCAAATGATGTATTTACACCACCAGCTGCGTTTGTTACAACAACTGTTTCTACACCTAGTTCTTTCATAACACGAACTGGGAATGTTACTTTTTGCATGTCGTATCCTTCATAGAAGTGGAAACGTCCTTGCATTGCTACTACTGTTACACCTTGAAGTGTACCGAATACTAGTTGACCTGCATGACCTTCTACAGTTGATACTGGGAACTCAGGGATTTCACTGTAAGGTACTGTTACTGCGTTCTCAATTTCGTCTGCTAATACACCTAGTCCTGATCCAAGGATTAGTCCTACTTGTGGTGTCTCTTGAAATTTCTCTTTTAAGTATGAAGCTGATTTTGTAATAAGTTCACGATTCATTTGTTTATCCCCCTATTTCTTTAGCTCGTTTAAGAAGCTTTTTCCGTATTCTGGCATTTTCACACCGAAGTTTTCTGCTACTGTTGCACCAATATCAGCAAATGTTTGACGAAGTGGTAACTCTTGTCCGCCTTCTTTCATGCTTGGGCTATATGCTAATAATGGTACATATTCACGTGTGTGGTCAGTACCAGGGTGAATTGGATCATTACCGTGGTCTGCTGTAATTAATAATAAATCATCTTCTTTTAGTTTTGCGAATACTTCTGGAAGACGTGCATCATATTCTTGCAGAGCTTCTCCGTATCCTTGTGGATCACGGCGGTGGCCGAATAATGCATCAAAGTCAACTAAGTTTAAGAAGCTAAGACCTGTAAAGTCCATATTTAATGTATCTACAAGCTTATCCATTCCATCCATGTTAGACTTCGTACGAAGTGATTCCGTTACCCCTTCGCCATCATAAATATCAGAGATTTTACCGATAGCAATTACATCGTAGTCACTATCTTTTAATTCATTCATTACTGTACGGCCGAATGGTTTTAGTGCATAGTCATGACGGTTTGGTGTACGTGTAAAGTTTCCAGGTTCACCAACGAATGGACGAGCAATAACACGACCTACCATGTATTTCTCATCTAATGTTAATTCACGTGCAATTTTACAGATTTTATATAACTCATCAAGTGGCACTACTTCTTCGTGTGCTGCAATTTGTAATACGCTATCAGCAGAAGTATAAACGATTAAAGAGCCTGTTTCCATTTGCTCTTGACCAAGTTCATCAAGAATCTCAGTTCCTGAAGCTGGCTTATTACCGATAATTTTACGGCCTGTTTTTTCTTCTAATTCATCAAGTAATTCTTTCGGGAATCCTTCCGGGAACACTTGGAATGGTGTATCAATGTAAAGGCCCATGATTTCCCAGTGACCTGTCATTGTATCTTTACCAGTAGATTTCTCTTGCATTTTTGTGTAATATCCAAGTGGTTTCTCTACTTTAGAGATACCTTTCATTTCTCGAATGTTACCAAGACCTAATTTCACCATGTTAGGCATTTGTAACCCATTCATATGTTCAGCAATGTGACCAATTGTGTCAGATCCTAAATCTCCAAATTGCTCAGCATCTGGTGCTTCACCGATTCCCACAGAGTCCATTACGACTAGGAATATACGTTTATATTTATTCATAACTGCGACCTCCTATAAGTTCAGTTCTACTTCTTGTAGTATGTTCAAAACGCTATAAAGTGAAACTGTTATCCAAAAGAATTCTCATTGTCAAACAGTACTTCTTTAAATCATTTTCTAACCTATTTCGTTTACTTGAAACGATTCAAAAACATTTCTAGTTTTTTCTAAGTCAGATGTCAGACATCTGATACTGATATCATAACATGTTTACGCTTTCTTTTTAATACATTTTCGTAGAATTTCTCATTTTCTTCACACTTCTATTGTAATCCATTCTGCAACGAAGTGCTAATTTTTTTATGATTTATTTCTTCATATTAAAAATAAAAAGTAGCTCTAAAGAGCTACTTTTTATTTTACTTCTATTGTTTCTTCTTTATGTTCATGCAATTCGCCTTTTCTTACATGTACTTTCACTTTGTAAGCACCGTTCTCTTTGAAAGTATGTTTTGTTTCATACTCTCCTTTATTCCCTTCTTTCGCTGGAATAAATTCGTGTTTTTCAACACCATCTTTCCAAATCTCTAGTTGTACTTCAGCACCAGTTAGGGCTTCTTCTTTTTGTTTTAAATGAACTTTCATTGTAGATTCAGCATTTGCCTTTATGTCTCCAGCCATAAGATGGATCATTGTGTCACTTTTATGATCTCCATGTCCTGCACTGTGATCACTATTTTCTTTTTTTGCATCTTCTACTTTCGCATTTCCTACAGCAACTTTTACTTCTGGCATAACGTGCATTTCACGTGCATTTGTGTGAGCGATAATATGGTATACTCCATCCGTTTCGAATGTTTTCTCTACTGCATAAACACCTTTTCCTTTATGCTTACCATCTAACATCTCGTGTTTTTCGTCGCCATCTTTCCAAATTTCAAACTTTACATCATCGGCATCCGTTACTTTTTCTTTCCCTTGTGTAACAAGTGCTTGTACTTCTGTTTTTTCACCTGGTTTAATTTCTTTCGGATTTGTTTGTACTGCTACTTTTACAGCTTCAAGTTTCTGTTCTTTTTTCGGTTCTTCTTTGTTTGTATTACAGCCAGCCAACGCTAGCATCGCGATAAATAAAGTTATAATCAGTTTTTTCATCATCATTTCCTCCTTTATACTTTATTTAGTATAGAGGAAATACATTGTAATATTCCAGTCTTCTGCTGAAAACAATATACGAAATGTTTGTGAAGTTTCTGTGAAACGCTCTTCCCCTCTTAATCTATGAAAAAAAGAGCATAGTAACTATGCTCTCGGATGAAACTGTTTATATACATCTTTTAATCTAGTTTTTGAAACGTGCGTATAGATTTGCGTCGTTGAAATATCTGCATGTCCAAGCATTTCTTGTACAGCACGTAAATCTGCTCCATTTTCTAATAAGTGCGTAGCAAACGAATGACGCAACGTATGAGGTGTAAGCTCTTTTTCAATATTTGCTTCTTTCGCTAATCGTTTTAATATTTTCCAAAATCCTTGTCTTGATAATCGATTACCATGATGGTTTAAAAAGAGTGCATCTACTACTTTTTTCCCCATTAATTCTCTTCTTCCTTTTTCAATATACTTTTGAATCGCTTCCGTTGCTAAACTTCCTAGTGGAATAATTCTTTCTTTATTCCCTTTCCCTATGCAACGAACAAATCCCATTGTTAAATGTACATCTTCTAAATTGAGTGCAATCAATTCTGAAACACGAAGTCCTGTCGCATACAGTAACTCTAGCATCGCCTTATCACGAATCCCAAAAGCACTTGTCATTTTTGGTGTTTGAAGTAACGCCTCTACTTCATCAACTGATAATACTTTTGGTAATTTCCGTTCCCCTTGTGGCGTTTCAATATGTACGGATGGGTCGTGTTCTACCGCTCGTTCACGAAGTAAAAATTGGTGGAACGAACGAATTGATGCGATATGACGCGCCAATGTTTTCGAAGATTTTCCGTTCTCTTTTAAATACTGCAAAAAGTTAACAATGTGTAAACGGGTCACTTCATGAAAAGTTTTCGTCTGTTCCACATTTTGCAAATACTTTACGTAGCTTTTTAAATCCCGTTCATAAGATACTACTGTATTCTTTGCTAATCCTTTTTCGACAACCATATAATGAATAAAATCTTTTAATTGATCTTCCACTCTACACTACTCCCCATTTTCATAGAAAAACATCATTCTATTTACGAAAGCATCCTTTGCCGGTTCTTCATTCCCTGATACTTTTTCTACAGTCTCTTCTTTAGGTTTTTCATAACGATGATAGCTTTCATATTCTTCATTTATCCATAGTATAGCGAAATAAAACAAAATCGTACAACTTGTAAATAATAAAAATACTTTTATTCCATCAAAAGTTAATTTTAAAGCTCGGCGCATTGTAAATTCCTCCAAAATATAAGTTATTACAACATATGCCAAGCTTTCACCAATTTATACCTTATTCAAATAAAAAACCTCTTCCTAGATAAATAGGAAAAGGTTATTTTTCATCCGTTTCATTTTCTTGACAATTTTTACAAATCCCATGGAATGTTAAACGATGATCTTTCACCTTAAAGCTCCAGTCTCGTTCTACTTTCCTTTCCACTTCACCAAGTAAATCTTCTTGTATTTCTTGTACAGCACCACATTGTGTACAAATCAAATGATGGTGGAAACGCTGCGCACCTTCTTGGCGTAAGTCATAGCGTGAAACACCGTCTCCGAAGTTAATCTTATCGACAACTTTTAACTCAGATAATAGTTCTAAAGTTCGATAGACGGTTGCTAATCCGATCTCTGGCGACTTTTCTTTTACAAGGAGGTAAACATCTTCTGCGCTTAAATGATCTTCTTCATTTTCTAGCAGCACACGAACTGTTGCTTCACGTTGCGGTGTTAATTTGTAGCTCGCTGCATGTAATTGCTTCTTAATTCGTTCAATTCTTTCTTCCATTCGGTACTACTCCCTCCTCGCCACTCTTACACCATTATATCAGAAGAAGGGCTTCTGTCAAAAGAAAAAACAATAAAAACAAATTGATAATTATTCTCAAAAAGTATTTATTTTTTATTAATAGCCTCAACGACTTCTTTCATTAAAACTGGTGATGCGTAAGCCTCCACACTAGAAGCAAGTGCTAACACTACTCCAATTACGAGAAAGAAGCATGTATAACGGATTAATAATGGTAATAGTGGCTCGGTTATTTTTCTAATAAATTGATGCCTAATCATCCGTAAAGAAAAACTTGCAGCAATAGTTGTCATAACGAGAAAGACTGGAATGATAATTAAATTTTGTGGCAAAACAGATACAAATGCTAATAATAGTCCATTCCATCCATGCTGACTTACTAAAAAACCAACTGTAAATCCAACGACAACTCCTTTTACAAATAATAAAATAAAAATAAGTGGTAATCCAATAATTGAAATCCCTAAAATCCAAATAAACCCGATGTATTTTAATTGCGAAAAGTAACTTTCTCGAAACATTTCGCCCGCAATAGCAAATTCTCCTTTAGAGACTTGTCCAAAAAAACGTTGTAAATAAAATGATAAATCTTGTTTTTGATTGATTTGTAAACTATTCACCAGAATGGCTCCGAATATTACTCCCATCAATAATAAAACAGCGTTAAATATATATAATGAAGAGTTTTCCTGTATGTGAGACATTACACGGTCTTGCCAATTTTTTCGCCACATTTTTCTTCCCTCCGTTCACACTCTTATTAAAAATGTATGAAAGAAAGAAAAAAGTATGACGAATTAACATTGAAATTCCGCTCTACTTTGCTAAACTAAAAAGTAGAGAATAGGAGGGATTTCTCTTGAAACCATTATTATTAGATTTTCCAACATTATTTCAAACTGAACGCTTGCAAGTTCGTAAACCATTTCCAGGTGATGGTGCAGAAGTATATGAAGCAATCCAAGCTTCTCTAGAAGACTTAGTACCGTGGATACCAATTAACGCTGAAACAGAAGAGAGTGCTGAAGAAATTGTTCGCGAAGCTCACGGACAGTTTTTACTTCGTGAAACACTTGATTTTCACTTATACGATAAAGTATCTGGTACATTCATCGGAGCAATTACACTAAAGCCTGAAAACTGGGATATTCCAAAGTTTTCACTTCACTTCTGGCTACATAGTGCCTATACAAAACAAGGCTATATGACCGAAGCTGTTAAAGGTGCAATTCAGTTCGCCTTTGATAAACTAGGCGCTAGAAGAATTGAAATTCGTACTGATGCAACAAATATAAATGCATGTAGCTTAGCAGAACGTCTAGAATTCATTCTAGAAGGTACAATGGAAAATGATTTCCTAGCACCAGATGGTAGCTTACGTGATGCACGTGTATATGCAAAAATCAATTAAAAAACACTCGCCTTTGGCGAGTGTTTATTTTTGTAGTTGTAAATATTGTACTGCAAACATCGTCTTCGCATCATGAATACGAAGATCTTTCATAAGAGTAATCGCTTCTTCTAACGATACTTCCATTAATTCCACAAACTCATCTTCATCTAACTCAGCTTTATTTTCTTTTTTTGTCAAACCTGTCGCTTTATATACATATAAAATTTCATCTGCGAATCCTGGAGATGTATAGAAAGAAGTAATGAGCTCCATATTTTCGCATACATATCCTGTTTCCTCTTCTAATTCACGAACTGCTGTTACCTCAGGTTTTTCACCAGGTTCTAACTTGCCAGCCGGAATTTCTATAATCGCCTTTTCAAGTGCTTTACGATACTGCTCAACAAGCACAATTTTCCCCTCATCAGTAATAGCAATAATAGCAACTGCACCAGGGTGATTTACAATTTCACGTTTACTCATTGCTCCATTTGGTAATACTACATCATCAACACGAACTTTTATAACTCTACCATCAAAAATCGGCTCAGTTTTTACTGTTCTCTCTGCAAGATTACTCACACTACTTCATCTCCCTGTTCTATTTCCTATTCTTTCCTCATACATTTTACCACATTGAAAGGAGCGTGATAGAAATGAAAGTTTATATTTTACCAAATCGCGTCACTTTAGTCGGAAAAGCATGGCAAATTCGCCATAAGCTAAAGCAATATAGCAAAGAGTATACAACTGTACAAGAGTGGATTACAGCAAATAAAGTGAAACATTAATCATGTTTTTACGGGCAGTTAATGCGCAGCGAAAAGTAAACGTTTGTCAACCTCTTTTCCCTCTCGTACAATAAAGGTAAGGAGGTTGACCTATGAAAAAACGTCAATTAGGAAACTCAGATTTGTTTGTTACAGAAATGGGCCTTGGCTGTATGTCTCTCGGTACATCTGAAACAGAAGCTATGCATATTATCGATGAAGCGATCGATTTAGGAATTAATTTTTTTGATACAGCAGATTTATATGATTACGGATTAAATGAAGAATTTGTTGGAAAAGCCTTGAAGGGAAGAAGAGACCAAATTGTACTTACAACGAAGGTTGGAAATCGTTGGACAGAAGAAAAAAATGGCTGGTCTTGGGATCCTTCTAAAGCTTACATAAAGACTGAAGTAAAGGAAAGTTTACGTAGACTTCAAACTGATTATATTGACCTTTACCAACTTCATGGCGGAACGATTGAAGATCCAATAGATGAAACAATTGAAGCTTTTGAAGAATTGAAAAAGGAAGGTATTATTCGCCATTACGGTATTTCTTCTATACGCCCAAATGTCGTTCGTGAGTATGCAAAACGCTCAAACATCGTTAGTGTACTAATGGAATATAGCCTTTTAAATCGTCGTCCAGAAGAATGGTTCCCCCTTCTGAATGAACACCAAATTAGCGTCATTGCCCGCGGGCCACTTGCAAAAGGAATTTTAACTGACAACAATGCAAGAAAAATAGAAAGAGTAAAGGAAAAGGATTATCTCTCTTATTCTTACGATGAATTACATACAACTCTAGCGAGTGTAAAAGAAACGATTGGAGAACGCTCTTTAACAGGAACAGCTATTCAATATTGCTTACATAATAAGACTGTTGCAGCTGTTATACCTGGTGCAAGCTCGCTTCAACAATTACAGGAAAATATACGAGCTAGCCAACAGTTACCTTTAACGAAAGAAGAATATATACAACTTCAAAAGATTGTTAAATATGACACATATGCTTTGCATCGTTAAAAATATCGAATTACCGATAAATAGAAGACTGTCTCCAGTATTAGGAGACAGTCTTTTTTATAACGTATCATATTTATCAGGATTCGTTCCTACATGTAAATCACGATTCAACGTGTTAATTTGACGTATCTCTTCTTCAGTTAGTGCAAAATCAAAAATAGTAAAGTTTTCTTTAATACGAGATGGTGTAACAGATTTAGGAATTGTAACAATCCCGCTTTGAATATCCCACCTTAATATAACTTGTGCAGGTGTTTTTTCATATTTGTTAGCAATAGCCTGAATGATTGGATGCTGGAATACTTCTCCGCCCCTCATTAACGGACTCCATGCTTCCATTTGAATTTGCTCATCTTGACAATAATTGCGCAACTCAAATTGCGTCAACATCGGATGAAGTTCCACTTGGTTTACCATCGGCTTCACTTTGCAATTTGGTAATAATAGTTCTAAATGATGTTTATGAAAATTAGAAACACCAATCGCGCGCACTTTACCTTCTTCATACAATTTTTCCAAAGCTCGGTACGTATCAACATACTTCCCTCTTACCGGCCAATGTATTAAATATAAATCTACATAGTCCATTTGTAATTTTTTCAAACTCTTTTCAAATGCCTCGAGTGTCTCCTCATATCCTTGATCGTCGTTCCATACTTTTGTTGTAATAAATAGATCTTCTCTTGGAATTCCTGATTCACGTATCGCCTCTCCGACACCGCTTTCATTTTCATATACAGTTGCTGTATCAATCGAACGGTATCCAACTTCTAACGCTGTTTTTACTGCTTGCTTTACTTCGTCTCCTTCTTTCGCTTTATATACGCCTAGACCAATCATCGGCATTTTCACGCCATTATGAAGTGTAGTTGTTGGAATATGCACAGTCGTCTCCCTTTCATTGTTACATTTTTTATAAGCCACAACTTTATTTCAACAAGATTCATCCCAAAAGTCAAAACATACGTACAGTTTACATAACACTTTTATATAGTTAAAAAATAACGTGAATTCATTCATTCACGTTATTTTTTCTCCATTCTTTCGCTTTTTCATCCACATTGCGCACAAACTCATTTTTTCCTTCCGTATATAACGCGCCATCATATGTATACTTTTCGGCTAATTCTTTCTTTAAGGTTGCATATGCCTCTGCTTCTTCACAATGAGCCATCATATAATCACGAAATGCTAAATGCCTTACTATCTCTGGATTTCCTTTTTCAAACACGTGTAAATGATACGAACGTTTTTCTTCAGTTCCATGAATAAAATATCGGCGTCTTGAAATACCATTTTCCCCTTTTACGATGTAACCAAGCTCTATAAATCGTTCATTCCACCCATCTACTCTTTCGATATTTTCTACTTCCATGATCATATCAATAATAGGTTTAGCTGCCAGTCCAGGAACTGACGTACTTCCAATATGATGAATTTTTACCGTTTCTGGCATCGCTGATTTTAATCTTTTAGCCTCCATTTGAAATTTTTCACTCCAATGGTTTTCATGTGGAACAACGACAATTTTTCTCATTCTAACTCCCCTTTTCTTACAAGCTCGTCAAAAAATGATCAGTGGTATTTCACTGATCATTTTTTATTATTTAAAGTCTTTCCAAGTAAGGTTACTTTCACTTAGCAGTTCTTCAAATGATTTATTCTTTTCACGTTCTTTTTGTTCTTGGCGCTTTCTTTCCAGTTCAGCTGCCTCTTTTTCCTCTTCCCTCACTTGCAACTCTATCTTCTTACTCTTTAATTGTTGCATGAGTGAATCATTTAATTGATCGCCTAATGTAAGTGTTTCTTTCTTTGGTTGATTCACTTGTGATTGTCTTTGTATTTGTCTTTGTTTCTTTTTCTTCATGCTACTCACCTTTTACTTTTTTCTCCATTATAGTAGATACACGATGAAATCGACAATAAAAAAGGGTCTTTACTCTATTATTCACTTTTTGTAAATATGTTAATTTTTCGAAAAGACTAAATTTTTATGTAGCTATAATCCTATGAATCTATTAAAATTATGTCGTATGATGTCAGATTATAAAAAAAGGAGAATTATATTATGTGGAAAAAAATTATTCCTGCCGTTGCTGTTTTAAGCACCATTACTTTTTCAAGCGTATTTGCCGCTCCCCCATCTCAGAATCCAGCTGAACAAAACCGCTACATAGACGTACAAATGCTTGGTATTAATGATTTCCATGGACAACTAGATACTGTTAAAAAAATCAATAATAAAGAAGCTGGTGGCGCTGATTACTTAGCTACTTATTTAAAAGAACATAAAAAACAAAACCCTAATACACTTCTCGTACATGCTGGTGATATCGTCGGAGCTAGTCCACCAGTTTCAGCATTATTACAAGATGAACCGACAATTGAATTTTTAAATGACTTAAAATTTGATGTTGGTACAATCGGAAACCATGAATTTGATGAAGGTATTGATGAAATGCAACGCCTCATTTACGGTGGATATCATGAAAAAACAGGAAATTTCAAAGGAGCTAACTTCCCCTATGTAGCTGCTAACTTCTACAACAAATCAACTGGCCGCTTATTTTTACCACCGTTTACTGTAAAAATGGTAGATGGTGTTCCTGTAGGATTCATTGGGGTTGTTACAACTGATACACCAAATGTCGTTATGCCTACGATGCTTAAAAATGTACAAATTACTGATGAAGTAGAAGCAATTAATAAATCAACACAACAATTAAAACGTCTCGGCGTTAAATCTATCGTCGTTCTTGCTCATGTCGGTGGAACAACCGATGAGTCTGGAGTAACAAATGGCGATCTTACTCGAATTGCAAATGAAACAGACCCAGAAGTTGATGTTATTTTCGGTGGACATAGTCATACGTATGTAAATGGTACAGTAAATAATAAACTAATTGTCCAAGCAAATTCATACGGAACGGCTTTCTCAGACGTGGATGTAACAATTGATCGTAAAACAAAGGATATTGTAAAGAAAAAAGCTGAAGTTGTTACAACGTATCATGAAGGTGTAGAACCTGATAAACAAGTAAAGAAAAAACTAGATCAATATAAAGAAAAAATCGCACCACTTGTAAATGAAGTGGTCGGAAAATCTACAGCACCTATCGACCGTAAACAAAATGATGCTGGTGAGTCCACTCTTGGAAATTTAGTTGCCGATGCTCAGCGTCAAACGATGCAAACTCAAATTGCCCTCATGAATCCTGGTGGCATTCGTAATGACTTAGATGCTGGTGATATTACGTGGGGTGAGTTATACGGCATTCAACCTTTTGGAAATCAATTGATTAAAGTAGATTTAACAGGTCAAGACATTCGCGATATTTTAAATCAGCAATGGCAAAAAGGAACAACAAGAATGCTTCAAATTTCAGGTATTCAATATACGTGGGATGCAAATAAACCAAACGGTGAAAAAATTACAAATATACGTTTAACAAACGGAGAAGAATTATCTCCATCTACAACGTATAGCGTAGTTGCAAATGCCTTCTTAGCTTCTGGCGGTGACGGATTTGTATCATTTAAAAATGGTACAAATGCAGAAACTGGTCCAAACGACTTTGAAGCGTTAGTCGATTACGTAAAACAATTAAAAGAACCAATTCAGCCAGTTATTGATGGAAGAATTCAAAAAGTAAATTAAGTGTTTCTCTAATAATAAATTTCATTTTTCACACCATAAAGGATTTGTACTGATCCTCTATTTTATACGTAATATACATCATAAAAAGGATACTCGTTCTTCCAATGAACATAGTATCCTTTTCTTTAGTTATCAAAATGTGATGTTTTGTCAACTTCATATTGCTGTAAAAATTGTTGCAACGCTTCTTCTACAAGTTTAGATTTTTGAATTCCTTTCGATTCTGATATAAGGTCCAATCTTGCTAATATTTCTGTATTAATAGAAAAAGTTCGTCTCTTTTTCTCTGTACTTTTACTCACAATTGGTGCAATTACTTCTTCTCTTTTTCTTAATAACTCATAAATACTTTGTAATTGCTCATAAATTAATAATTGATAATCTGTTTTCTCATATTGAAGGGCGGTCGCTTCTTGGAGTTGTAAGTGACGTGGTTCTTCTCCATCTCCTACAAAAATACGTTTCTTCTGCTCTCCATCATATTCGTATCCAATCAATCTTAATTTCTTCGATAATGTATACGGGCTTATTTCAAGACGTTTTGCTATAATAGCGATGGATTCACGTCTATTTAAACCATCTATAATTTCTCCAATCGTCACAATTTCCCTCCTCCCGTGTTGAAATGACACTAGTATGGTATGTTACAATGATTTTCTAACAGTATATGCAAAATGAATAGCCTGTGCGATTCATACGATTTCACAAAAGGAGGTTTTCAATATGCTTTTTCGTAGCTACACCCCTCAGTTCTATAATGAAAACAAACAACTCATTCCTAATAGTATCGCTACGATAGAAAGCGTTATGATTAATAATCGAAAACAAACTCTCCTTATGCGTGGACAAAACGTAGAGCAACCTATTTTATTATGCTGTCACGGCGGACCTGGGATGGCACAAATCGGATTTATTCGCCATTTTCAAAAAGAATTAGAGAAGCAATTTATTGTTATTAATTGGGATCAGCGCGGGGCTGGTAAATCCTTTTCACTGAAAGATTTCGGAGCAAATTTCACAATCGAACAATTCGTTTCCGATGCAAAAGAAGTGATTCAATATGTACTTAAAAGGTTCAACAAACAAAAACTATTTCTCGCTGGTCATTCTTGGGGAAGTATTATTGGGCTTAACATAGCACATCAATATCCAAAGTATATCGAGGCTTACATCGGTATTGGGCAAATTGTACATATGAAACAAAATGAAGAATTGCTATATCAACATTTAATTCATTCTGCAAAAAAACATGATCATAAAAAGGCATTAGCTTCCCTTTTAAAATTAGGCAAACCACCATTTTTAGATACGAGACGTCTCATTATTCAAAGAAAGTGGCTTGGCACATTTGGAGGCGCAATCCAAAACGGATCTTCCTTTTCTTTCATACGAAAAGGTTTCTTTTCTCCTGAGTATACGCTATTAGATTGGTTCAAGTTTCTCGCAGGAAATTTAAAATCTGGCGTTTTATGGGAAGAAATGCTGACAATCGATTTCTTTTCTTCTATCTCAAGTTTATCTATTCCAGTTTATTTTTGTTCTGGTCGCTATGATTATCAAACTCCTTATGCACTCGTTCAGGAATATTGCGATATTATTGAAGCGCCTATAAAAAAGATGATTTGGTTCCCAAATTCAGCACATTCTCCTGATTTAGAAGAACCAGAATTATTCGCTAATTCTTTGCAATCAATTAAACAAGAGCTAGCTTTTCAGCATTAGTAACAAAAGGCTCTTTTACATTTCATAGAAAACATTTTATAATAATATGTCGCAAGTATGTATAAACATAGCAAAATGTTTCATATTTACTTGTCTTAACAGAATAAAAATTTAGGGAGATTACATTTATTATGAACGCTGTACTCGTCGCAGTAGCAATTATGCTATTGCTTAGTTTGTTACGTGTCCAGGTCATTGTCGCCATCATTGTTGGAGCTTTAACAGGCGGAATTATCGGCGGACTCGGTATTTCAGAAACGATTAACACTTTTACAACTGGTCTTGGAAACAGTGCTCCAATCGCTTTAAGTTATGCAATGCTTGGTGGTTTCGCTATTTCCCTTTCCAAAACAGGACTTCCAGATGCTATGATTCAAACTGCATTAAAATGGATTGGCAATGAACAAGACACGAAAAAACAAGTTTATTCTAAAATACTTATTTTATTCATTATCTTAACGATGGCTTGTTTCTCGCAAAATGTGATTCCTGTTCACATTGCTTTCATCCCCATCTTAATTCCAGCACTTTTAAAAGTATTAAATGAGCTGAAAGTGGATCGCAGACTTGTCACATGTATTATTACATTTGGATTGATTACTCCTTATATGTGGATCCCTGCAGGGTTCGGAAAAATTTATCATGACGTATTGCAAACCAACGCTGCGCAAAGCGGCCTTACATTTGATGTCACACTTATTCCAAAAGCAATGACTATTCCAGCAATCGGTATGATTATTGGATTATGTGTAGCAGTATTCATTACGTACCGAAAACCTCGTACGTATGAAACAGAACAAATTCATACTACCGAAAATGAAATCGTTCCCTATACAAAACGTAGTATTACTTTCGGGTTATTATCTATCATTGCTACATTAACTGTTCAATTAACAACAGAATCAATGATTTTCGGTGCTTTAGCAGGTATTATCGTCTTATCAGTTAGTGGCAGTCTACCACTTAAAGAAGCAGATGCGATATTAACAAGCGGAATGCGTATGATGTCCTTTATTGGCTTTGTTATGATTGCTGCCGCCGGATTCGGCGCTGTTCTTCGAAAAACAGGACATGTTGAATCTCTAGTGCAAACGAGTGCACATATAATTGGAAATAACAAACCACTCGCTGCATTTCTTATGCTCGTTATTGGACTTCTCGTTACGATGGGAATTGGTTCATCCTTTTCAACCATCCCTATCTTAACAACCATTTTTGTACCTCTTTGCATTCAGCTTGGATTTAGTCCAATGGCCACAATTGCTATTATCGGTACAGCCGGAGCGCTAGGTGACGCAGGATCTCCAGCATCGGATAGTACCCTTGGACCAACATCCGGTTTAAATGCTGATGGTCAGCACCATCATATATGGGATACATGTGTACCCACTTTTCTACATTACAATATACCGTTACTTATATTTGGCTTTATTGCCGCAATTACATTATAAAAAGGTGCGTATAAAACGCACCTTTTACTTTTTCATTTTTCCTTTTAATTGTTGAAAAGCTACTTTTCCGTTATCTTTGACACAGCTTTCAATTGTCGGTGGTGATGAACCTATCCATTCACACTCTATGCTCCCATTCGGTCCAACAATTTTTAATTTATCTGGTATATGTATATTTAGAAATCTCGCTGACCGAATTAACTCAATAGCAATCTGATCACTTGAGGCTACAATTCCATCTATATATGGATTGTTTTGCAATAATGTAATAAATTGTTTATTTGTATACCCTTGTACACATTCTTCTCGATAAGAGATTCCTTCATCCCAAACAGCGTCTAAAAACCCTGCTATATGATCTTCCATTTCTTCACTTTCTTCTCCCTCACCGAAATATGCAAGAAAGTGACACCCTTTCTCTTTTAATAAAGAAACAGCTCTCTGTCCACTTTCATAATAATTTCCATGTAATTGTTGCTCATCAATCACAACAAACGGAAATGGAATTTCTCCTACACTTTTAAAAACTGCTCTTGTCAAAATAACACCTGCAATGTTATTTTGCTTCAGCATATGTATGTATCTATCTTTATTCTCTATATTACAAATAATGATTTGATAACCTTCTTTATATGCTATTTCCTCAATACAATGTAGCAAAGTGATGTTTGATTGGTTACATAAATTATCTACAAGTAATGCAATTATCGTTGAATTCTCTTTAAATAGTGGCTTCGCTGCACTGTTTGGCCTATAACGTAATTCTTCAATTGCTTCCTTTACTTGTTTTACTGTGTCCTCATGAACGTATCCTTTTTCATTAATAACTCGTGAAACGGTTGCGACTGAAACACCTGCCAATTTTGCAACATCACGTATAGTTGCCACATCGTCACCCCTTAATATGGTAATAGATTACAATTTTACGGTATCCTAAATTACACTATCCGTCAAGATTAATAACTCACATTTCTGAAAATTGTTACATCACTTCACTAAACGATACTCCAACTGAATTTCATGTAAAATTGGGATATTATCATATCCAATACGTGGAATTTCTTTCTTTATTTTTCGTGCCTCCTCTACCGCATTCACATATAAATTAGTCATTACAAAATTACGTTTTTGGTAAAATCGTAACGCATTCATATTATCATTAGTTGTAATAAGCCAAACCTGTCTGCACCGTTCTTCTTCTGCAACTTGTAATACACAATCCACAAGTTTCGTCCCTATTCCTTTTCTTTCTTCAAAGCTATCTAGCGATACAATTTCGCACATATTTCCGGTCACTTCATACGTTATAATTCCGATTATTCTGTCATCTGAGAGCGCAACAAATCCTGGCAACTCTTCTAACTGATGTCCCTTACCACGTGAAACCATCAATGAACTTCCCCAATTCTCACACATGAACATTCGGATTGTTTCTTTCATCGCTGGCGTAATTTTTTGTATATGCAGCATTTCCTATTTCTCCCCTTTTATATCATTGTGATACAATATAAGTGTATCACATGTAACGGTATTTGGAGGATCAGGTAAAGTATGAAACGTTTTTTTGCAGCATTGTTTACTATACTAGGTGCAATAACTGCGCTTGGGATTTTCTTTACAAATAAAGTGATGTACTTAAAGAAAAAAACAGAGGAAGAAGTACTCGAAAGAGAAACGAAAAAACATTTTCGTATAGAGGATTTTGATGCTCTTCATAAAGAAGAAATTCATATCCCTTCACAATTCGGATACGACCTTCACGGATATTACATTCCTGCTGGTCATTCCACCAATAAGTTTATGGTTTTTTGCCACGGTGTAACTGTAAATAAAATAAACTCTGTAAAATATGCAAACTTATTCTTAAAAAGGGGATATAACGTCCTCATTTACGATCATCGTCGTCATGGTAAAACTGGCGGAAAAACAACAAGCTATGGATACTATGAAAAACATGATTTAAAATCCGTAGTTGACTGGCTAAAAAACCGTTTTGGCACCAATATTACACTTGGTATTCATGGTGAATCTATGGGAGCTGCAACACTTCTTCAATACGCAGGACTTGTAGAAGATGGTGCTGATTTCTATATTGCAGATTGTCCTTTCTCTGATTTTCACGGACAATTACAGCACCGTTTAAAGGTTGAATTCCATTTACCAAAATGGCCTTTATTACCTTTAGCAAACGCATTTTTGAAAGTTCGTGACGGTTATACAATTCGTGAAGTTTCACCAATCGATTGTATAAAAAACATTAACAATCCCGTTCTCTTTATTCATAGTAAAGATGACGACTATATTTTAGCTGATATGACAAAAGCGTTATATGAAGCGAAAGAAAATAATAAGCAACTTTATATTGCAGAACACGGTGCACACGCTTGCTCTTATAACGAAAATAAAGAAGAGTACGAAGCAGCCGTCGATCAATTTTTAAACACATATGTGAAAGAAACAAAAAACAGGCTTGCATAAGCCTGTTTTTTATTGCGCTAAAACGTCTGTAACTTGTTCCATATTTTCAGAAATCCATTGCATTGCATCATCTAACGTTGGGAATTCTGTCGTTTGAAATGTTACTTCATCTTGCAGTAACCAAACATCCTTTGCCTCTTGCCCTACACCTGCAATGGACCAATGCAACAAACTATATGGATGATTATCATTCAAAAATGATGCCCACGTGCGCTCATTTGCAATGTTTCGTAATGTATGTAATTGTTTATCCATCTCTCGTCACCTTACTCTAGTCAGTTATGAAAACTATTATAACACTCTCTTCTTTCTCAAACAAAGTGCTCTTTTTCCCCGCTATTTGCGGGCAGTAAAACTCCCACCTCAAAATTCGGCTGAAACAAAGAAGTTAGGTGGGAGATTAACTGCCCCTAAAAGCCCGATTGGTTCAACTAATAATTAGTGGGGGATGCCTCCCCCACTAATTAAAGTTTCACTTTATATTGCCAAGCACTTCCCTTGATTATATGATGAAATTAAGCGTTTGGGAAGGAGGGATAACGTTGGCAAAAGTACAAATTAAAGTAAATGATAATGGCTCTTTTCGCGTTACAGGGGACGTGGAATTAGTCGACTCACAAGGGAATGTATTCCCAGCAAAACCGGCATTTTCTTTATGCCGTTGTGGTTTATCAAAAAATATGCCTTATTGCGACGCTTCGCATAAAGGTAAATTCGAGTCTGTTGTTAGAGCACCAGAGGCAGAATAATTTTACATGTGACATGCACATTTTTTTGTGCATGTTTTTTCTTTTTAGCAACTCCGTTATATCCCTTCTCTTTACAACATTTCTAATACTTTTATTTCCATTCCAGCCTGCATATATTTTCACACAATTCTTCACATTCGAATATTTTTTACTAGCCTTTTATTTTTTTTGTGCTATAATTTGAGCAAACAGCATCCTTCGGGGTCGGGTGAAATTCCCAACCGGCGGTGATGAAGTGAAAACTTCTAAGTCCGTGACCCGTTTTCAACTCGAAAACGGTGGATCTAGTGAAACTCTAGGGCCGACAGTATAGTCTGGATGGGAGAAGGATATGTTTCTAGTTTTTTATATAGTGAATACACTTTTATTTCAGTATGCATATTTTTAAAGATTCATTTTGATTCTTTATATATGTTTAATTTTCTATACTTATTTTTTATACTGAAATAAAAAGAGACAACTAGCGTTTAAAAATTCGATATTTTGCTAGGTTTTTTCCTTATGCAGAAATATCAATTATCGTTAGGTTTCTTTCCTATGCTTTCGTATTCAAACTATATTTCTAGAAATCACGTCTCCCAAACCCCAAGGATATTAAATCCTTGGGGTTTTTTGATTTTTTTTGGAGAGGTGAAGAAAATGACAGATCAAGAATATATGAGGATTGCCCTGCAGTTAGCAGAAGGAACATCAGGACAAACAAGTCCAAATCCTATGGTTGGTGCTGTTGTTGTAAAAGATGGAAACATCGTTGGTATGGGGGCTCATTTACGAGCTGGTGAAGAACACGCAGAAGTTCATGCCCTTCAAATGGCTGGTCAGAACGCCAAAGACGCTACCGTTTATGTAACACTGGAACCGTGTAGCCACTTTGGAAAAACACCACCTTGTTGTGAATTGCTCATCGAAAAAGGAGTTAAGCGTGTTGTAATTGCTACTCTCGATTGTAATCCGCTCGTTTCTGGTACCGGAAAAAGAAGATTAGAGGAAGCTAAAATTGAAGTAACTACCGGTGTTCTTGAAGCAGAAGCAGTTTTATTAAATCGCTACTTTTTTCACTACATGAAAACGAAACGCCCTTTTGTAACAATCAAAACAGCGATGAGCTTAGATGGAAAGACAGCAACTGTAACTGGTGAAAGTAAGTGGATTACAGGTGAACAAGCACGTGCTGATGTTCACCAATATCGCCATACACATGATGCAATTCTTGTTGGAGTAAATACAGTTATAGCTGATAATCCTCATTTAACAACAAGAATTCCAAATGGTGGGAAACATCCTATTCGCGTTATTTTAGATACCCATTTACGAACGCCACCATCTTCTCATGTCATAACAGATGGTTTAGCACCAACATGGATTATTGTCGGTAGGGATGTAAAGAAAGAGAAGATATCTTCTTATGAATCTAAAAATATAGCTATATTCCAAATGGAAACGAAGTATATAGAAATCGAGGACCTTCTTTCCTTTCTTGGAGAGAAACAAATTCTTTCTCTATTCGTTGAAGGTGGCCAATCGATTCATGCAAGTTTCTTAAAAACAAACAATTTTAATGAAATTGTAACCTATATAAGCCCGAAATTAATTGGTGGGAAAGATGCTCCTACTTTATTTGGAGGAAATGGTTTTTCAAAATTACAAGATGCGCTTTCCTTGAAAATTCAAGAGATGAAACAAATTGGTGATGATATAAAAATCGTTGCGAATGCCCGAAACGAGGTGACGGAATGTTTACAGGAATTGTAGAAGAATTAGGAACGATAGCAAACATGCAACAAAGTGGAGAAGCGATGAAATTAACGATTCATGCAAACAAAATTTTATCAGATGTTCACTTAGGTGATAGTATCGCGGTTAACGGTATTTGCTTAACTGTAACAAGCTTTACAACTACTTCATTTACAGTTGATGCAATGCCTGAAACGATGCAGTCGACATCACTTCGCATGCTTAAACCGCACTCTAAAGTAAATTTAGAGCGAGCAATGGCTGCAAATGGACGATTCGGTGGACATTTCGTTTCAGGACATATTGATGGCATCGGAACGATTTTAAATAAAAAACAACATTACAATGCCGTCTATTACAAAATAGCAATTTCTGATGAACTGCTGCGCTATTGTTTGCAGAAAGGGTCCATTGCTGTTGATGGAACGAGTTTAACGATATTTGATATAGACGAATCTTCCATAACGATTTCACTCATCCCGCACACAGTAAGCGAGTCTGTCATTGGAGAAAAAAATGCCGGAGATATCGTAAACATTGAGTGTGACATGATTGGTAAATATATCGAACGCTTTATTACTAAACCTACAAAACGAGTAGGTTCAATGACTGAAAGCTTTTTACAAGAAAACGGATTTCTATAAGGGGGAAGCACAATGTTTCATCGTATTGAAGAAGCTCTAGAAGATTTAAAACAAGGTAAAGTCGTTATCGTATGTGATGATGAAAACCGAGAAAATGAAGGCGATTTTATTGCTTTAGCAGAGTACATTACACCAGAAACAATTAATTTTATGATTACACATGGCCGTGGTCTCGTTTGTGTACCGATTACAGCAGGGTACGCAGAACGTCTACAATTAGAACCAATGGTATCTCATAATACAGATTCACATCATACTGCGTTTACAGTGAGCATTGACCATGTTTCTACAACAACAGGGATTAGCGCTCACGAACGTGCAACTACGATACAAGAATTGTTAAACCCCGCATCAAAAGGCGCTGATTTCAATCGACCTGGACATATCTTTCCATTAATTGCGAAAGAAGGCGGTGTCCTGCGTCGTGCAGGTCATACAGAAGCTGCTGTTGATTTAGCAAAGCTATGCGGTGCCGAACCAGCTGGAGTTATTTGCGAAATTATAAATGAGGACGGCACGATGGCACGTGTACCTGATTTAATAGAATGTGCAAAACAATTTGATATAAAAATGATTACAATAGAAGATTTAATTGCTTATCGCCGCCATCATGAAACACTTGTGACGAGAGAAGTGGAAATTACATTACCTACAGATTTCGGTACTTTCCACGCAATTGGCTATTCTAACTCATTAGATACGAAAGAACATATCGCACTTGTAAAAGGTGATATTTCAACAGGTGAACCGGTACTTGTACGTGTCCATTCTGAATGCTTAACAGGAGATGTATTCGGTTCACATCGCTGCGATTGCGGACCACAACTCCATGCAGCACTTGCTCAAATTGAGCGTGAAGGAAAAGGTGTTCTTCTTTATATGAGACAAGAAGGAAGAGGCATTGGGCTTCTTAATAAGCTTCGCGCTTATAAATTACAAGAAGAAGGATTCGATACTGTAGAAGCAAATGAAAAACTCGGCTTCCCTGCTGATCTTCGTGATTACGGTATCGGTGCTCAAATATTAAAAGATTTAGGTTTACAAAGCTTACGATTATTAACGAATAACCCAAGAAAAATTGCTGGCTTACAAGGTTACGATTTAGAAGTAGTCGAGCGTGTACCGTTGCAAATGCCGGCAAAAGAAGAAAATAAATCGTATTTACAAACGAAAGTAAATAAATTAGGACACTTACTAAACTTATAATTAAAGGAGAGATTTATTATGGTATTCGAAGGTCATTTAGTTGGTACAGGATTAAAAGTTGGAGTTGTTGTTGGACGTTTTAACGAATTTATTACAAGTAAGTTACTTGGCGGAGCTTTAGACGGATTAAAGCGTCACGGTGTAGAAGAAAGTGATATTGATGTTGCTTGGGTTCCTGGTGCATTTGAAATTCCTTTAATCGCTAAAAAGATGGCTAGTAGCGGAAAGTATGATGCTGTTATTACATTAGGTACTGTAATCCGAGGTGCTACAACACACTACGATTACGTTTGTAATGAGGTAGCAAAAGGTGTTGCGTCTTTATCACTACAAATGGACATCCCAGTTATTTTCGGCGTATTAACGACAGAAACAATTGAACAAGCGATTGAACGCGCAGGTACGAAAGCTGGTAATAAAGGATATGAATCAGCTGTTGCTGCAATTGAAATGGCTCACTTATCAAAACAATGGGCATAAAAAAAAGAGGCTGCGGCCTCTTTTTATTTTTTCACCTTTTTTTGTACATCTTTTATTAATTCATTCATCGTTTTTCCTTCTGTTTTTATATGAAGAGCTTGTGCTGTTCTCCATACATTCTCTCTTTTTTTCGCTTCTTCTATAATAGTAATTTCTTTTCTAACTTCCTTTAAATCTTTTCCTTCCGTTTTCAATCCAAAATGTTCAGCTTTCGTTCGAAAGTGTTGTTCGATTCTTTGTTGCATCTCTTTTTGTTCAGGATTTTCAGCAGCCTTAACTGGATCAGAACTTATTGCTTTTATTAAAATTAAACAAGTCATAATCGCTAATATGTATTTGTACATGTAAAATCCTCCAACCCAATATAAATTACATATTTACTATGTACAACTAGGGCTTGGAAAATTCGTCCACAAAAATTCTTTTTTTCGCTCAAAAACCAATAATATCAAGCGTTCACAACTATTTATTACATTTTATTTACAAAAAAAGCAAACCCTTTTACAAGTTTGCTTTTTCATCTATCTTATAATGCACATTCTTCAATCTCAAATCCTAAATCTGCAATCATACCCCAGTCCGCAGTCGGCTCTTGTCCAGCTGTCGTTAAGTAGTCCCCGACAAAAATAGAATTTGCTGCAAATAAACCGATTGGCTGTACAGAACGTAAATTGATTTCACGTCCTCCTGAAATACGAATTTCTTTTGTTGGGTTTACAAAACGCATCATTGCAAGTACTTTTAAACATTCTACTGGCGTTAACTCTTTTTGCCCTTCAAGAGGTGTCCCCTTTACAGCAACAAGGAAATTACAAGGGATAGAATCTGCATCTATACGTTGTAATTCAAATGCAATTTCAGCACGCTCTTCAATTGTTTCTCCCATGCCAAAAATTGCTCCAGAGCATGGTGAAATACCAGCTTGTTTTGCTTTTTGAACTGTATCAACACGATCATCATACGTATGAGTTGAACAAATACTATCGTAATTATTTGCATGTGTATTTAAGTTGTGATTATAACGGTGCACGCCTGCTTCCGCTAAACGTCCTGCTTGATCTTCATTTAAGAAACCTAAACAACAACAAATCTTCAAGTCTGTCGTTTCACGAATTTCCTTAACTGCTCCAATTACGTGATTTACCTCTTTATCCGTTGGACGACGACCAGACGCTACAATACAATATGTACCTGCTTTACGGCGTATTGCTTCATGTGCCCCTTCTACAATCTTCTCCTGCGTTAACCATGCATATTTATCAATTGGTGCTTCTGAAATAATAGACTGTGAGCAATATCCACAATCTTCAGGACATAATCCAGATTTCGTATTAATAATCATATTCAATTTTACTTTCTTACCAAAGTGATGATGGCGAATAATGTAAGCTGCATTCATAATTTCTAAAACTTCTGTATCATCAGCTTCTAATATCGCTATTGCATCTTCTTTCGTAATCATCTTTTCTTCCACTACGTCGTATGCAAGTTTTTTCCAATCCCTTTTTGTTTGTACTTGTTTCATTTCATCTCTTCCCCTCTTTTGTTATGTGTATAAATAAAGCATGATACGTTGCCATTATCCCTTCATTTTCCGTGAAGTCTCTTTCGTATATGCGAAGCATCGCACGAAAGAGTGAGGGACTTTGACAATAGGATTCTTCATTACTATTGGTCGCTCCTACTTTTCGAATAGAATGTAGAAACTCCCTAACTTCTGTAAATCTCTCTATGTAACATGTTTCAGAAACATGTACATCCCCTGTTTCTATCTCACATATATGGCGCAACTGATTTTTCGAATAAAAACGTTGCCCAATCGATGTTTCATTTTGTATATTTTTTTCTTCTTTCGCCCGCTGGAACGAAGCATGCAATTCTTGAAATGTTTCCTGTCCAAACGTTGAAAAGAGTAATATTCCATCTATAGATAGATGATGAAATAAATTTCTTATCACTTGTTTTAAATCATTTAGCCATTGAAATGTGGCATTTGAAATAATGACATCATATGATTCTTCTAATCGTAATCTCTCAATATCTTCACAGTGAAACGTTACATTTTTTACATTTTGTTTAGTTTGCGCAATCGCAATCATACTTTCAGCAAAATCAACTGCTGTAATATGTGCTTTCGGAAATAACTTTGATAATTGCTCTGTTACATACCCCGTCCCGCATCCCAGTTCTAAAATACGTATTGATGCCGTTTCACTATATCGTTCCTTTAAGATTGAAAGTAATGAATGTGCCATCTTTTTTTGTACATTTGCATATCGATCGTAAGATACGGCTGCCCCATTAAACCGTTTTTGTAGTAACGTTTTGTTGATCATGTCGTATCCCCTCTACAAATTGAATCATCTCATTTGCACAATATTCAAAATTCGTTACACATAATGCATGCCCTGCTTCACTTACTACTTTCAGCTCGCTGCTGCTATTCTCCGTCATACTACGTGCCGCAGACAATGGGCATATTACATCCTGTTCTCCGTGAATAAGTAGTATAGGTACTTTAATTTCTTTTAGTTCTTCTCTCATATCTGTTTCTATTAAATAATCCAAACCTAGTTGTAAAGACTGAATAGAATCACCTTTAAAACGGTCTACAATGTCTTCAAAGTTTTTATTCCCTTTTAGCTCATCTTTCGTAAACATATTTTCATAAAACCGCTTGAGCGTATCCTCTCTCCTTCTCGCCAAATTCCTTTTCAGCCGTTCTACATGCAAAGCATTCCATCCATTACTATAGTCGCTCGTATTTGTAAATTTAGCAGTCCCACCAATTAATACGATGCCTTTTGCCTGAATCTTTTTATAAGCTTCAACTGCTGCTAACGCTCCTAGTGACCATCCAACTAAAATTACGTTGTCGTTATGCGCTACATCTATAATTCGTTCCGCAAATTCACTTCGTTCTTTCACATTACGCCAATCTACGCATTCAACAGGATATCCTTTAAAATACGGAAGTACTAAATCCCAAATATTCTCTTCCATTCCCCATCCGGGGATAAAAATAATCTTTAGCTCGTTCATACGAAAATCTCCTCTTCTTTCGCAATGTGAATAATTCGGTCAATAGCCCATTTTAAATCAGCTATTGTATGTTGCGATGTAACTGCAAAGCGAATTCGAGAACTATGAACCGGCACAGTTGGCGGACGAATTGCAATGGCCGCAATCCCTGCCTCTTGCAACCTTTTACTAAATCGTAAAGCATGTTCATTTGAACCGACTACAATCGGTACAATATGAGTTGAACTATTCCCAATATCAAAACCAGCATCCCTTAATTTAGTTCTGAAGTATTCTCCGTTTGCTATAAGGTTCTCTCTTCTTTCGTTATCTTCTTTTACAATTTCAATTGCTTTTTGCACTGCTCCTAACGTACTTGGTGGTAAAGCTGTAGTAAAAATAAAGCTTCTCATCATATTTTGTAAATACTCTATATAAATTTCATCACCTGTCAAATACGCACCATAACACCCTAAAGCCTTGCTAAACGTCCCCATATGTATATCAATTTTTTGAGCAAGATTTTTTTCAATATGAGATAACCCAGCTCCGCCGATTCCATATATTCCACTCGCATGTGCTTCATCGACTATAATGATTGCCCCGTATTTCTCTTTCAGCTGTACTAAATCTCTCAAATACGCAGTATCACCATCCATACTAAAAACGGTATCTGTTACGATTAATTTTCTGCTTTCAGGCGAAGCCATTTTCAACAGCTTCTCTAAATGATCCAAATCATTATGACGATACCTTTTATGCTCTGCCCCGCTTAATATGATTCCATCAACAATACTTGCGTGATTTAACTTGTCACTAAAAACAATATCGTGCCGAGAGGCCAAAGAAGATATGGCACCTATATTTGCCGTATACCCACTATTTACAATTAAAGCTCTTTCAGTACCTTTCCAGTCACATATGCTTCTCTCAACCTCTTCATATAATGGATGATTTCCTACAACGAGACGAGAGGCAGTCGCTCCAGTTCCATATCTTTTTGTACAGGCAATAGCAGCTTCTTTTAACCTTTCATCTCCAGCTAACCCTAAATAATTATTTGACGCTAAATTTAACATCCTTTTTTTATCTCGAATAAGCCAAGTCTCTTCTGCCTTCTCTGTTACATGCAAATCACGATACTGCCCTTGCTCATGTAATTGTTGTAATTTACATTGAAGGTGCGCCCGCCACGTTTGATTCATTTTGGATAAACTCCTCTAATTTTGAAATCATAATATGTTCTTTTGCAGATTCTAATACTTCTTCTTTCGTAAACTCACCTTCAAAGAATGGTAATAATCCTAAAACTGGTACCCCGCTCAGCTCTTCAATCATCTCTTTATTTTCTTGCACTCTTTCCATTTCACATTCTTTGCAACCTGATAAAATGACACCCGCTACGGTTAAGTCATGCGCCTTTGCATAAGCAATCGTTAACACTGTATGATTTACTGTTCCTAATGTAGGACGAGCTACTACAATAAGAGGCAACTGTAATTCTTTTGCAAAATCAATTACTAAAGCATCTTCTGTATATGGGACAGCAAGCCCACCTGCCCCTTCTACAAATAAGCTATTAAACTCTTTTAATAGTTCATTATAGTAATCAGTAATTTCTTTTAACTTTACTACTCTTCCAGCTCTTTTCATGGCAAGTCTCGGAGCAAGTGGTGCTTCAATAGAATAAGGGCAAATTTCATTTTCTTGTGTCGGCACACCTGATAATGCTTTTAACCTTGCCGCATCTCCCTCAGGGTTTGATGCAACATGCCCACTTTGCAACGGTTTATATACTCCGATGTTATATCCCAATTCTCTAAATACACCGGCTAATGCACCGGCAACGACAGTTTTCCCCACTTCAGTATCTGTTGCTGTTATAAAAAAACCGCGCATTATTCTCCCTCCGTAACATCCGAGATTGCTTTATACAAAATACGTAACATATCATCAATCTCCTCAATTGTAGAAGCAAGAGGTGGCATAAATACAATCGTATTACCGAGCGGTCGCAAGATCATACCCAGCTCTCTTGCGCGTTTACATACTTGAACACCGACTCTTTCTGTCCAGTCAAACGCTTCTTTCGTTTCCTTATTCTTCACAAGCTCAATACCAACCATTAATCCGCACTGACGAATATCACCTACATGTTTATACGCAAAGAGCTTTTCTAATTGCGCTGCCACATAATCCGTTTTATGTGCCACTTCTTCTATTAAATTTGTTTTTTCGTATAGCTCTAAATTCGCGATTGCTACGGCACACCCTAACGGATTGCCTGTGTAGCTATGTCCATGGAAAAATGTTTTTTGTTCTTCATATTCTCCTAAGAAGGCATTATATATTTCATCCGTCGTTACCGTAACTGCAATTGGTAAATATCCACCTGTTAAACCTTTCCCAGCAGTTAAAATGTCTGGCGTCACATTTTCATGTTCACACGCAAACATTTTCCCTGTACGCCCAAATCCAGTCGCTACCTCATCTGTAATAAATAATACATTGTACTTAGTACATAAATCGCGCAGTCCTTTTAAATATCCTTTTGGCATTGTAATCATCCCGCCAGCACCTTGCATTAATGGCTCCACAATGATGGCAGCTACTTCTTCATGCTTTTCTTTCAACAATTCTTCCATTTCTTCTAAATGGCTTTTTACAATTTCCTCCCTATTATTTCCGTAAGGAGAACGATATGTATATGGATACGGCATTTTAATCGCATCAAATAAGAGCGAACTATACACTTGGTGAAACAAGTCTATTGCTCCTACCGAAACAGCTCCAATTGTATCACCGTGATATGCTTCTTTTAATGTAACGAATCTTTGTTTCTTTCGTTTCCCTTTATGCTGCCAATATTGGAAAGCCATCTTAATTGCAATTTCAACAGCGGTAGAACCTGAATCAGAATAGAATACCTTCTTCAATCCATCTGGTACAACCTCAATAATTTTTTCTGCTAATAAAATAGATGGAACGTTAGCAAGTCCTAACATAGTAGAATGAGCAATTTTATTTAATTGCTCACGAATTGCTTCATCTAATTCCGGTACTTGATGTCCGTGAACATTTAACCATATAGATGAAACACCATCCCAATATTCATTACCATTTACATCGTATAGCTTTCTTCCCTCTCCACGTTCAATAATGACAGGATCTTCTTCTAAATAATCTTTCATTTGTGTAAATGGGTGCCATACGTAAGCTTTATTTTTCTCTGCTAATTCTTCATATGTATAAGATGATTTTTCAATCGTTTTACTATTTATTGTCACAATTGTCACCCCTAATGTTAACTTATTTATAAATATAGTTAACATTAAATCCGAATGACTGTCAATTATTTTAAAATCAAATAGTTCTTAAAAAAGAACAACTTATCATACGATAAGTTGTTCTACTTTCCATGCTGTATCTTTCCAATTTCTAAAATAATTTCTTCATCTTTTTTCCCCTCTGTATCAATTCCAAGTTGCTTAGCGTGCTCAATTAATAAATCATGACGCTTCTCAAACCTAGCGGTATTTACTTCTTTCGTAACCTCTTCTTTTGTTTTTCCCTCTGTAGAAACTCCTATTTTCTCTGCTGCTTTTTCCATTGATTTCTTCTCTTCTATTTCTTTTACTTTCTTCACTTCTGATTGTTGTATTTGCTTTTGTTTCAGCTGCTCTGATTCAGCCGCAAAAGCTGTGTAAATTCCAGTACTTCCTCCAATAACTAATAAAGTGGTAAAAAGAATTATTTTTTTCTTCACTCTTTCCTCCCCCTTTCAAATTCATTATAACGTACATTTTTACAGCATTAAAAACAATTATCCTTTATTTCCCTAAAAAAACATTTAATATTTTTATTGACATGTAAGATGAAAATATGATAAAAATTTAACTAACATCATATGAATCGGCGTTGATAGGATTTAGTAGTATTTCGATTTCTGATTTCAGAGAGCTGGTGGTCGGTGCGAACCAGTACAGAGCGAATTATGAATTACCCCCTGGAGCTTCTTTTACGAAACGTGAGGAGTAGTGAAAGACGGTTATAGACCGTTATGTCTAAAGAGTGGTGAAACGACACTGTTTCACAATTTAGGGTGGTACCGCGAATTTTTCGTCCCTGCATATATTGCAGGGGCGTTTTTTATTTTATAAGCGCATATCATATGACCCTTTATTTTGTGATACATTCATTTCACAAGCTAGGGTGGTACCGCGATTTCTTCGTCCCTGCATAATTATATGCAGGGACGTTTTTTTATCCAATCTTTTCCGTATCATATAGAAGAACAAACAATTACCGGTAATTTGTCACAAAATTCTAAATTTTAGAAGGAAATATACAATATTGGCGAATTTTATATAAAAAAGAGCTATTTCATATTACTTAGGAGGGGAAAACAATGGTTTCAAAAATTGAGTCTGTTCTTTTAACAATTTTTATCTTTTTCTGTATTGGTTTTAGTGTTATTCAATTAGAAGTTTCACCACACATCCCAATTTTATTTGGTATCGTTCTTTTATTAGCATTTGGATTCTTGAAGAGAATCTCTTGGTCTACTATGGAGAAAGGGATGATTAGTAGTATTTCAGCTGGTATTCCATCTATATTTATTTTCTTACTTGTAGGCGTATTAATTAGCGTTTGGATCGCAGCTGGAACTATTCCGACTTTAATGGTATACGGCTTCCAACTTGTATCTCCAAAAATTTTCGTTCCAACTGTTTTTGTTGTTTGTGCAATTGTTGGAACGAGTATCGGTAGTGCTTTTACAACTGCTGCAACTGTAGGACTTGCCTTTATGGGAATGGGTACTGCCCTTGGATACGATCCAGCTCTAATTGCTGGGGCAATTATTTCTGGGGCATTCTTCGGAGATAAAATGTCTCCTTTATCTGATACAACAAACTTAGCGCCTGCTGTAACGGGTGTAGATTTATTTGAACATATTCGTAACATGCTTTGGACAACAGTGCCAGCTTTCATTATTGCTTTTATCGCATTTTTCATTTTAGGAAGCGGATCTGATGGAAACGTTGATTTCTCAGCATTTATTAACACATTAGAAAAAAATGCAACGATTTCTATCGTTACACTGATTCCTATTTTATTACTGTTCCTATTCGCATTTAAAAAGGTACCCGCAGTTCCAACATTACTTGCAGGAATTGTGGTAGGAATTATTATTCTCTTTATTTTTAAACCTAGCACTTCTTTAGCTGATTTAATTAAAATTATGCAAGACGGTTACGTTTCTAAAACTGGTATCAAAGATATTGATAGCTTATTATCTCGCGGTGGCCTGCAAAGTATGATGATGTCAATTGCTCTTATTTTTCTAGCTCTTTGTATGGGAGGATTATTACAAGGAATGGGTATTATAGCGCAGCTGATGAATATTATCTCTAGCTTCGTAAAAACTAGTACACGCTTAATTATTTCTACTGCTTCAACTGCAATTGGTGTAAACTTCTTACTTGGTGAGCAGTACTTATCCATCGTTTTAACAGGACAAGCATTTGCTAATAAATACGATGAAGTCGGTTTAGAACGTCGTAATTTATCACGAGTATTAGAAGATGCTGGTACAGTAATTAATCCACTCGTACCATGGGGTGTAAGTGGCGTATTCTTAACAAACGTTCTTAGCGTTCCAACATTCGATTACCTGCCATACGCAATCTTCTGTTTAGCGTGTCCAGTCGTAACCATTATCGTCGGCTTTACTGGATTCGGTCTTTCATGGAAAAAAGAAAAAGCAGTACCAGTTTCATAATATAACAAAAAGGATTACCAAATCGGTAATCCTTTTTATATTTCTCTACTATCTATTCGCTTTCTTTTTTCTAAATAACATAAGTAATCCCGCTCCAACAAACGCAAGACCAGCTCCAATTGTAGAAGCAATACTTGCACCTGTTTTCGGTAAATCACGTTCATCTTTTTCAGCTTCTTTATTTTCACTTACAGTTGTTGTTGTTTCTTTTGTATTTTGATCATCTGTTGTAGTTTGTCCAGATCCAGTATTGTTTCCATCTTGTTTTGGTTCATTACCATTATTACCTTCTTCTGTTGGTGGTGTTGGGTTTTCTCCATTACCTGTTGGCGGTGTTGTTGGATTTTCTCCCCCACCTGTTGGCGGTGTCGTTGGATTTCCTTCACCAGTTTCTTTATCATCATTCTTCTTCGTTATATCAATTGCATATTTAGCAAATTCATTTTCAGATGGTCCAACATATGATATGTTCCCATCTTTCTTTATATACTTTTGTGCATTTGGTGAAGAATCAAATGTTGTATTTAATTTATCTGCAACAATCGGTTTAAACGTCCAATTTTGATCAGCTGCTGGATCAATATTTTTTATTTTTTGCATATACTTCACAATGATTTGACGTGTTTCATCTTGTGATTGGTATACAACTTCCCCTTCACTTACACCTGGGAACGTTTGACTACTTCCACGATAGTTATTTGTAGCGACGATGAACTTTTGATCATCAGCTACTGGCTTACCTTCATATGTCATATTTACAATACGATTCGTATTTGCATTTACAACTTTTCCATCTTTATCGTATTTCGCTGGTTGTGTTACATCAATTTCGTATTTTAAGCCATCTAAAATATCAAAGTTATATGTAGGATAGCCTATATTTACTAACGGCTGTTCTTCTGTTTTCTTTGGATCAATTTGATTAAACTGACCTGCAGACATTTCAAGCCATTCTTTCACTTGTGCCC
The DNA here is from genome assembly GCF_038005805.1 of Bacillus sp. FSL R9-9497. NCBI lineage: Bacteria > Bacillati > Bacillota > Bacilli > Caryophanales > Bacillaceae > Bacillus > Bacillus sp. FSL R9-9497. The sequence goes on from NZ_JBBOTY010000001.1 coordinate 4,048,553, forward strand.
CATTTACTTTTACAGCATATAACGTATTTGGATACACGTATAAATCCGCAACGTTTTTAATTGCTAACGTTCCAGCTGGAATATCCGTATAATATGTAGCACCGTTTCGGCCACCTGCTTTAAATGGTGCGCCTGCAGATAAAACCGGAATATCTTTAATCTCTTCGTACTCTGGTTTTTTAAGTTCTTGTTCTACATACCATTTTTGCGCATTTGTCACAATTTGTACGGAAGGATCATCTTGTACTAATGAAAAATAACTATTAATTGGTGCTTTCGTTTTACCTACAGGTGTATTTACATAGTCGATTGTCGCTTGATGCTCATCTTTAATTTCATTAACTAATTTTTGATCAGATTCTACTAATGGGGTACCTTTACTATTAGCAATCGGGCGAAGTTGTGGCTTAGATTGATCTTTTTGTACTTCCCATTTTCCGTTTACCTTTTTCAATTGCATATCAATAATACCTAAGTTACTTCCAAAGACACCAGGCATTACAACTGGAACACCATTAAATACATCCTTCACTTCAGTATGTGAATGTCCCATTAATACTGCATCTACGCCAGGAACTTCTGTCGCTAAATAAAACGATGAATTTTCCATTCCTTCGTTGTATCCACTCTTATCAACACCTGAATGCGCTAGTGCAACTATAATATCCGCACCTTGCGCCTTCATTTCCGGAACTAATTTTTTCGCTGTTTGCACAATATCTTTTGCTTTTACTTTTCCTTCTAAGTTCGCTTTATCCCAGTTCATGATTTGTGGTGGAACAAATCCCATTACACCAATTTTCACTATTTGTTTTTGGCCTGCTTCATCCACTACTTCTTTCTCTAAAATATGATATCTATCAAAGTAATGCTCGTCATTCTCATCATTACCATCATGGTCATCTATATAGACATTCGAGTTAATAACCGGGAAATCCGTTTTTTTAATCACTTTTTTTAAATAATCTAAACCGTAGTTAAATTCATGATTCCCAAGAGAGATGACGTCATACTTCATTAAATTCATTACACGATATAATGGATGTGTATAACTAGGATCCACAGGATTCTTCGGATCTTTTATTTTATTTGCTACATAATCTCCAAGCGGTGTCCCTTGTAATGCATCTCCATCATCAAATAGGACAGAGTTTTTCGCTTCTTCACGTGCTTTATTAACGAGTGTTGCAGTTTGCACGAGACCTACTTTATTATCTGTTTTCGTTTGATAATAATCGTAATTCATTAAGTTAACGTGAATATCTGATGTTTCTAGAATTCGTAAGTTAACTGTACTCTCCCCAGTGTTCTCATCTGCATGAGCTGTTGCTGGCAATACTTGCGGCGCTATAACACCAATAGCAAGAGTTGCTCCAGCCAGCATTTTTTTTGACTTTTTCACAAAAAATCCCCCTTATACAATTACCAGAAATAATGAAATGAATCCCTATCTGTCTCTAACCACATACCTTTTTTCTTCTATTAGAGACACAATTTTCATTTCATCCTGCGCTAACGAGTAGTCCCCTTAAACGCCCGATTGATGAAGACTAACAATTAATAGGAAATAAAGCTCCCACTAATTAAAGTTTCACCTTATCTGACATTATCATATATAAAGTTCTTTCCTATCGTCAATATTTTTTGACAAACTTCAACAAATTTTCTGTAAAGTTATTATAAACTTTTCATAAACATATAATATGCCCTTACATTGCTAATACTGCTGAATATGATACAATTACCAATTACAAGGAGGATGAATTTATGAAAAAAGTCATCTTAACAATTGTTTGTCTCCTCCTTCTGATCATTTCTTATTCTTATTTTGAAAAGAACGACGAGACAAAACAAAATGAATCTGAAGAAAAAACAGAAAAAACATCTGCCCCAAATTGGATTGATAAGCAAACAAACGAATCTTTTTATCATCTTGTATTAGGTGATTCACTCGCTAAAGGATATGGATCGACACAAGGTGGATTTGCTGAATTAGCTTCTAAGCAAATAGAAGCACAAATTCACAAACCAATTACAGTAGAAAACCTTGGGGTAAACGGTCTTACAACAGATCGTCTCGCTAAAAAAGTTCAATCAGAAGATGTAAAGGAAAAAATTAGAGCAGCAAATATAATTACAATTAATATTGGAGGAAATAATTTATTTCGTTTAAATCGTGATGTTGGTGTTATAGATGGTATAAAAATGTTAAATAAAGAAAAAGCCCATTTTGAAGCGGATATAAAAAGTATTGTAAAGACAGTTCGAGATCAAAATCCGGACGCTTTACTCATTCTCTCAGAACTCTATAACCCGTTACAACTCGATGACTCCATCGCAAGTTATGCAGATATGTTTTTAGATGGCTGGAATGAATCTGTTTATTCCATTTCCAAAGCAAATCAACCATCTATCGTTTTACCAATTCGCAAATTAATATCGAATGATAAAAAAGAGTTATTATTTGACCAAGTACACCCAAATGATAACGGCTATGCAATTATTGCCAATACATTTACAAAGCAAGTGTTATCCTACAAATATTAAAGCGACCATGAAACAATTCTATTTTTATAACATGTCTTTTTTGTTACAATGATAGTGGAAGGGGGCCTTTATATGGAATCACGCGAGTGGGAACGTATTGTTGATCATCTTCTTTCGCTAGTGCCTCTTTTTTATCGCAAATTTATGCTTCCTGGAGAATTTTCTTCTCAAAGACATATGCCGCCATCACATACACAAGTATTACTGCTTTTGCATGAAAACGGCACATTAGCAGTTTCCGAAATCGGCAAGCGGCTAGCGATTTCACGGCCTAACATGACACCTCTATTAAACAAACTTATTCAAGAAGAACTAATAGAGCGTCATTATAGCGAAAAAGATCGACGGGTCATTTTAATTTCCCTAACAGCTGAAGGGAAATTATTAGTAAATCAGTATCAGCAATTCATTTTAGACAAACTAAAAGAAAATTTCCAAACATTATCTGAGGAAGAGCGCGAAAAGCTCATTCATTCTCTTCAAACCATTCAAAATTTAATTTTGAAAACAAACGTATAAAGCTGCTTCTAAATAGAAGCAGCTTTATGATTCGTAATAGTTACCATAGTATACATTGGAATATGGCCATGTTGTTAAATATGGTTTTTTTTCCTGTGTAGGCTGTTGTGTTGGTAATTGTGGTATTTGTGATAATTGCTGTAATTGTTGTTGCCGATATAATTCGTGTTGTCTACTCGTATCATAAACCGGATAATAATTTACATATGGATATACTTGAGGTACGTAATAATAATACATTATCCTCTCCTCCTTTTTCTTAAACATATTCAAAGGAGAAAATGAATGTGACATTGTTTATAATTGTACAAGTGGTTCTCTCACTCGTTTCTTCCTTTTCTTCAAGCGTAACTTACGGTTCTTTTCGTATAAATAATGCACAACGAAATATGAAATGAGACCAAACACAACTCCTAAAATCGTCATTCCAATTAATACATACACTTCACTTTGTAATAAGCTCTTTAATATCGTAAAAATGTGACTTGAAAACAAGTCCGATATCGTAAATGGTTCATGATGAATTTTCTGTACATGAAATGGATAAATCATTTTTCCTAGCGCATACGCAAGCGGAAATAAAAATACTGGGAGAAACGATATTTTCCCAATAATATTGCCAATAACTGCCGCAGGAAAAGATCCCTTTGCTAACCTGACGATTGGATAAAATATTACATATACGAGCGATGCCGTATAAATGACTAACATTTCTAAGCCGAATCCTATAGCAAACCCTAACGATACTTTCTTTGCGCCTTCTGGCGATCGAAGCAACTTATAATATTGAAACTTTAATATTCTCCACATCCGCTGAAAAAACGAATATGTTTTCTTAGTTGTTTTCACCCTCATCATCTCTTTAACTATATTTTTATATGTAGTATGTCCTTACACACTCTGAAAAACAAATTTAGTTTTCTCTTTTATTATAAATGATATCGAAATGGTTAACTAAATATACATATGACATTTTAATATAAAAAAACCTCCCTTTTAGGAAGGCTCTTCTACATTTTTAAATAAACTCACTAATAACGCTTTTTGAGCATGCAATCGATTACCAGCTTGCTCAAAGACGATAGACTGCGGTCCATCTATAATTTCTCCTGTTACTTCTTCTTCACGATGGGCAGGTAAACAGTGTAAGAAACGATATGTTTGCTTCGCATGCTTAACAAGTTCGTTATTGATTTGGTAAGGTTGAAATAAAGAATATTTCTCTTCTTCGCCCTCTTGCCCCATGCTCATCCAAACGTCAGTATAAATGAAATCTGCTTCATTCACCGCTAATTCAGGATTATGCAAAACTTCAATTTCAGCTCCTGTTTCCTTGGCAATTGCTAACGCTTTTTTTACAATCTCTTCATTCGGTTCATATCCTACAGGCGTTGCAACAGTCATATGCATTCCAACTTTTGCACTCGCTAGCAACAATGAATGACACACATTATTGCCGTCACCTACGTAAGCCAATTTTATTCCTTTAAATGTATTTGTTTCTTCGTATATCGTCATAAGGTCTGCCAATGCTTGACAAGGATGATGATCATCCGTTAAACCGTTAATAACAGGAATACTCGATTCTTTTGCAAGCTCTTCTACATCCGCGTGTGAGAATGTACGTATCATGATCCCGTCAATATACTGCGATAATACTTTTGCAGTATCTGAAACGCTTTCTCCTCTTCCCATTTGCATCTCTTTCCCACTTAAAAACATACCATGTCCCCCGAGTTGTACCATTCCCGCTTCAAAAGATACACGAGTACGAGTGGAATGCTTATCAAAAATAAGCCCTAATATTTTGCCTTGTAATAAAGGCTCTTGCTTATTCTTTTTTAAATATATAGCGAACTCAATTAAAGAAATAATTTCTTCTTTCGTTAATTCTTCTAGCGTTAAAAGATCTTTCGTATTTAATTTCGGTACTTGTACAGTTGACATGAAACTTCCCCCTTATATGATTGATACGTTTTTTGTACAAACTACTTTTTTTATTATATATACTGCCTGTTCTAACTCTTCATTCGTGACAATGAGTGGCGGTAATAGTCTTATCACATTAGGACCTGCTTGTAATACGATAAGTCCTTCGTTTTCTAGTTGTTCTATAAAACTTGCAACTTCATGCTTACACTCAATCCCAATCATAAGCCCCTTACCACGTATATTTTGAATACATTCGACATGCTGTAATTCCTCTTGCAACTTCTCTAATACGTACTCGCCTTTTTCTTGTACTTCTTTTAAAAACGATGGTTTTTTACTTACTTGCAATACTTCTTTCGCTGCAGCCATCGCGATGTAATTCCCGCCAAAAGTTGAACCGTGTGATCCTGCAGTAAACGACGCTCCGAGCTCTTTCCGGCCAATCATCGCTCCGACAGGAATCCCATTCCCAAGCGCCTTTGCAACGGTAACGATATCAGGCTCTATTCCCACTTGTTCATAAGCGAATAGTGTCCCAGTTCTTCCTATCCCCGTTTGTACTTCGTCTATAATAAATAAGGAACCGAACTTATTACATAATGTTTCAATCTCTTTCAAAAAAGATAGATCAGCAGGTATTACTCCTCCCTCTCCTTGAACAACTTCTACCATTACCGCCGCAACTTCTTCATTCATTACTTCCTCTAATGCTTTAATATCGTTAAAAGGGATATGTAAAAAAGATGGAAGTAATGGACCAAATCCTTCTTTTACCTTATCTTGGCCCGTTGCACTCATCGTTCCAAATGTTCTACCGTGAAAAGACTGCTGGCATGTTACGACGAGAGATTTTCCAGTATGCTTACGTGCTAACTTTAAAGCTGCTTCATTTGCCTCTGCCCCACTATTACAGAAAAACACATAATCTAATGCTCTATTTTCTGTTAATAATGACGCAACTTCTTCTTGCAAGCTGTTTGTAAACAGGTTAGATATATGCCATATATCATCAAGTTGCTCTTGTACACCTTTGAGAACAGTAGGGTGACAATGTCCTAAATTACATACGCCAATTCCTGATGTGAAATCTAAATATTCCTTACCGTTATTATCAATAACTTTCGTTCCAGTTCCCTTTACAAACTCAATAGTTCTTCTGCCATACGTTTGAAAAAGATGACTCGTCATGCAATACTCACACCTTTCGTTACCGTCGTTCCAATACACTCTCCCGTAACCTCAGTAAAATCTTTTGTACCATTCACAATACTTATCTTTTGCACTCCCATTTTTAATGATGCTAGTGCCGCCTGTACTTTCGGAATCATCCCACCTGTAATAACACCTGTTTCTATAAAAGTAGCAATTTCAGATTCATCCGTTTCCTTTACCAAATTCCCTTCATGTAATATTCCATCTACATCCGTAATAAAAATAAGCTCTTTTGCCCCTAACGCAGCCGCAATCCCAGCTGCAGCATTGTCCGCATTTATGTTATAAACTTCATTACCATTTACCCCGATTGGAGCAATAACAGGAATATACTCCATATTTATTAATCCTTTTAATAAGGCTGTTTCTACATAACTTACTTCCCCCACATATCCTATCTCTTCACTGACAGGTTGAACTTGAAGTAAATTGCCGTCACATCCTGAACAACCTACCGCAAGTAAATTATGCTTTTGTAAATTCATTACGAGTTTTTTATTCGTACTTCCGCATAGCACCATTTGAACAACATCCATAACTTCTCTTGGTGTTACGCGTAATCCATCTCTTTTTTCTACGTTGATGTTACAATCTTTTAATTTGGCATCAATTTCTGGCCCACCACCATGAACAATCACTACTTTATACTTCTGTTGTAATTTCTTTATACATTCAAAAAACACAGCTTTTAATTGATTCAACATACTACCGCCGCATTTCACTACAATATATTCGCTCATCTTCTCTCTCCTTATGTACGATAACAAGCGTTTATTTTCACATATTCATAGCTTAAGTCACAGCCCCAAGCTGATCCTGTCTCTTCTCCTAAGTGTAAGTACACATTAATGACTATTTCATCTTCTTGTAATCTCTCTTTCATTTCTTCTTCAGAAAATGTTTGAGGCTCACTATTTTTTAATACCAATATAGATTGAAGAGTAATGTCAATTGTATTCGGATTAATAGCTACTTCACTTTGTCCAATACTGCTAATAATTCGCCCCCAGTTTGGATCTTCACCATGTATTGCTGTTTTCACAAGACTCGAACCGACTATTTGCTTTGCAATTTTTTTTGCCTCTTCATTCGTTTGAGCTCCTAGCACATTTACTTCTATTAACTTTGTAGCGCCTTCACCATCTTGCGCAATTTTCTTTGCTAAATCTTCACATACCTTCTGTAAAGCACATACGAAAGTTTCCCAATCTGTATGTTCCATATTTATCGGCCTTGTTTCTGATAATCCACTTGCCATAACGATGACCATATCATTCGTAGAAGTATCTCCATCCACCGTAATTTGATTAAATGTATGATTCGTAATTTGGGATAATGCTGTTTGCAATACGTCATGCTCTATATGAGCATCTGTCGTAATAAAACTAAGCATCGTTGCCATATTCGGATGAATCATCCCTGAACCTTTTGCAACACCCGCAATCGCCACTTTCTTCCCATCAATAATCATTTCATAGCAAGTTTCTTTCGTTATGAGATCCGTCGTTAAAATTGCTTCAGAAAAAGAATATGCTTCACTTTCTTCCTTCGTCGGTATAAGAGTTGCAACTCCCTTTCGGATTATATCCATCGGCAGTGGAACACCAATTACACCTGTTGAAGCTACAGCAACGTAATTTTCTTTCATCCCAAAATGTTCCGCCCCTAATGCGCGCATCTCGTATGCGTCTTGTAATCCTTGCATTCCAGTACAAGCATTTGCATTTCCACTATTAACGATAATTGCTTGTAACTTCCCTTCTGCCGTTATACTATCCTTCGTTACTTGCAAAGGAGCTGCTTGTATTTGATTCGTTGTATACACAGCGGCACATGATGCTGGTACGTCACAAACGATGGCACCTAAATCCTTTTTCTCCTTTTTCAGACCATTTGCAGTACCAATTGCCGAAAAGCCTTTCGGCGTTACAATTGAACCATTTTCTAATTTTGTAATAGACGCTACTTTAATCATCATGTCCCCCTTATAGATAAAGCGGCATATGTTGTAAACCTGTTGTCTCTTCTAGTCCCGCTATTATGTTTGCATTTTGAATCGCTTGCCCAGCCGCGCCTTTCATCATATTGTCTATAACAGAAACGACCGTAACTCTTTCTGTTCTTTCATCGTAAGCTATGCCAATATCGCAATAATTTGAGCCTCTCACTTCTTTTGGACTTGGAAATTTCCCTTGCTTACAAATTCGGATGAAAGGCGATTGTTCATACGTTTCTTCATACAATTTTTGAAGTTGCTTTATTTCCATCTTTTGTTTTACTTTTGCATAAAGTGTAATCATGATTCCTCGTGATATCGGTATTAAATGTGTGCTAAATGTAATTGGCTGTGATTCACTATTCCATTCTGTAAGCATTTGCTCAATCTCTGGAACGTGCTGATGCTGGTTTACTTTATAGATGTGTAAGTTATCGTATAGCTCAGGAAAATGAGTCATTGTTGTTGGTGTTTTACCTGCTCCTGATACCCCTGATTTCGCATCAATAATAATTGAATCTTCTTCAATCATGCTACTACGTACTAACGGCGCTATCGCTAGCAATGTGGCTGTAGCAAAACATCCTGGGTTTGCAATTAAATTTGCCTTTTGAATCTCAGTCCTTTTCCATTCACTTAACCCATACACTGCTTTTCTAAGAATTTCTTCTTTCGCTGCTGGCCTTTTATACCACAGTTCATATGACGAAGGATCTATCATACGAAAGTCTCCAGATAGGTCAATTACTTTTAAACCTTCTGCTAATAACTTGGGAGTTAACTCCGCCGATACTCCTGCTGGTGTTGCTAGAAATACGATTTCTGCTTCTTTCCCTATTGTCTCCACATCAATTTCTTGTAACGTATGAACGAGAACATTTCGAAGATGCGGATATACATTTGTTATACACTCACCAACTTGTGAAAAAGAATGAAGAGATGCTATAGAAAAATATGGATGTTGTTCTAATAAACGAATTAACTCAATACCCCCATATCCAGTGGCTCCAATAATTGCGACTTTCATAAGTTCCTCCTCAAATCGATTCTTTAAATTAAGTATGATTATAATATTGTATATTTATAGAGTCAATTAAATATTTATAAATTTTACAAACTTAAAAAACTTAATTTTACTAGAAAAATAATATACAAAACCGAATTTTTATACAAAAGTAGTGCGTGGTAGTTTTTTCATTTCACTTCAAGTACAATAAAACAATACATACGTACATACAGGCGGGAAAAAATATGAACGAAAAATTAATTGAGAAAATGATTATAAAAAGTTTTCAGCAATATCAATGCAGTCCAATATCAAAAGAAGATCAGGAAATGCTAGTGAAACATATTCAAACGGTGACTCATTCAAATATTGAAATTGATTTATACGAGGAGATTGAGGATATTGTTTATGATTATGTGACTGGAAAACAATAAAAAATAGGAGATTTCCATGTGGAAATCTCCTATTTTTTACTTAATGATTTACCTGCTACACGTTCAAATAAACCTGGGAATAAAGCATAAAGTTTCGGGCCAATTCCCATCCACTTCGGTAAGTTTACTTCACGTTTTTTCATGTGCATCGACTTTACGATTTGTTCTGCTACGTATGTTGGTTTTAACATGTAACGTCCCATATTCTTTACATATGTACCAGATTGATCCGCTATTTCAAAAAAGTTTGTATCTATCGGACCTGGATTAATTGCTGTAACATAAATATCTGTATTCGCTAATTCCATGCGTAAACTATTCGTAAATCCTAATACAGCATGTTTCGTTGCTGCATACGCACTTGATTTCGGAGTTGCAATTTTTCCGGCAAGGGAAGCAATATTAATAATATGTCCTTCGTTCTTGTTTACCATATAAGGTAGTACCGCTTTCGTACATGCTACTAATCCAAATACATTTACTTGGAACATATCTTTCACTTCATCCATTGACGCATCTTCAAACGTTTTAAAAATACCAAATCCCGCATTGTTTACTAATATATCAATACGTCCCACTTCTTGTAATACCTTTGAAAAAACAGACTGTACTTCCATCTCTTCACTTACATCTAATACATAATAATAGCAAGGCGTATTATAAGTTTCTTTAATTTTGTCTACTAACGCTTGTAGTTTCTCTTCTGTTCGAGCCATTAATACTGGAGTCGCTCCCTGTGCTGCAACTTGCATTGCAACTTGCTCACCAATCCCACTAGAAGCACCTGTAATGACGATTACTTTATTTTGTAAACGTCCTGTCATTGCTGTCACCTACTTTGCATAATAAATCAATTGTTGCGATGACTCATCAATCATCACTTGTTGATTATATGCTAAATAGTCCAATTGTCCAACCGTTTCTGAAATAGTAAGTGGTAATTGTTCTTTATATAATACCGGAAATAGTTTTACACATACTTCAAATGCTGTCATTGGTTTTTCCTTTAATAACTCAAGCACTTTAAAAGCACGTGTTTCTTGCTTTTGTAATCTCGTTTCAATAAGTTGTTTCACATTTAGAACATCTTCCCCATGCCCTGATAAAATGCGTGAAATATTCATTTCGCTTAAACGCTGTAATGTTTGATTATATTGTAGTAATGGGCGTGCCCGTTCTGTTTGCCCTTCATATGGTGGTTCTAGTATTGGATTCGAAGAAATATGACTGATGAGAGCATCTCCACCAATTAATATTCCATCAGATTCTCTATATAAAGAAATATGAGTAGAAGCATGACCTGGTGTTTCAAGTACTATAAATCCAGGCAAAGAATCAATACGATCTCCTTCTCTCACAGTATGCGTTAACGATCTATTACAAGAATATTTAAGTGTCCTCGTCGTCAATAACGACTCGTCTTTCAAAAATGCTGCTGGCACACCAAACTGTAAGGCCGTCTCTCTAAAAAATTCATGATACCGCTTTAAAAATTCTGGATTTTGTGTGATCCAAGGCTCATTCCAAGGATGTCCAATAATATTCGTCTTCTCAGAAAATATATTTAAAAGTCCACAATGATCTGCATGATGATGCGTAATGACTACTGTTTCAATATCTTCTAGCGTATGTCCTAATGCACCTAATTGACTTTCTAACGCATTCCTTGCCTCTTCTGTATTCGTCCCTGTATCAATTAATGTTAATGTCTCCCCCTCAACTAAAAACACATTCACAGTTTCCACTGCAAATGGTACAGGAATCTCCATTCGGTGAATCGCCGTCATGCTTAGCCCCCCTGTCTCTTTCCGGTTCAAAAATGAATACTTCTTCAGTTTACAACTTCTATATATATTTGTCATTATTTTCAGATAAAAAGAGGTGTTTCCTATAAAAAAACGAATGTATGTACATTTATAAGAATTTCTAACCAAAATTAAAGGAGGAACATCATGTCTATTCAAAACATTTCCTTTCTCGGTGCAGGCTCCATTGCCGAAGCTATTATTGGTGGCTTGTTACATGCAAATGTTGTTAAAGGTGAACAAATTACTGTAAGTAATCGTTCTAACGAGACAAGATTACAAGAGCTACATAAAAAATACGGTGTCAAAGGTACTCATAATAAAAAAGAATTACTTACTGATGCAAATATTCTTTTTCTAGCAATGAAACCAAAGGATGTTGCAGAGGCACTTACCCCTTTTAAAGAATACATAAATAATAACGTGCTTATTATTTCATTACTAGCAGGTGTTTCTACTCACTCAATTAGAAAACTACTTCAAAAAGACGTTCCAATTATTCGTGCAATGCCAAATACATCCGCAGCCATTTTAAAATCAGCTACCGCTATCTCCCCTTCAAAACATGCAACAGCGGAACATATTCGCACTGCAACATCTTTATTTGAAACGATTGGTCTCGTCTCTGTTGTAGAGGAAGAAGATATGCATGCTGTCACTGCATTATCCGGAAGTGGACCTGCTTATATTTATTACGTAGTGGAAGCTATGGAAGAAGCTGCAACAAAAATTGGTTTAAAAGAAGATGTTGCAAAATCACTTATTCTTCAAACGATGATTGGTGCTGCTGAAATGCTAAAAGCAAGTGACAAACACCCTTCTATTTTGCGAAAGGAAATTACTTCTCCTGGTGGAACTACCGAAGCAGGTATTGAAGTATTACAAGAACATAAATTTCAACAAGCACTTATTTCTTGTATTACACAGGCAACGAAACGATCACATAATCTTGGAAAAACATTAGAACAACTAACAAAAGAAAAATAGAAAAAGGAGCTCAAGTTTATTTGAGCTCCTTTTTTTATAATTACACTTAGTTATTGTTCTTCCCAAAAATCTCTTCTTGCAGGCGACGACCAGTCGGCGTTGCTGCAAGTCCACCTTCTGCTGTTTCACGAAGTGCTACTGGCATCGTTTGTCCGATTCTAAACATTGCCTCAATTACTTCATCACATGGAATTGTACTCGTTACACCAGCTAATGCTAAATCTGCTGAGATCATCGCATTTGCAGCTCCTGCTGCATTACGTTTTACACAAGGTACTTCTACAAGTCCTGCAACAGGATCACACACTAAACCAAGCATGTTCTTTAATGAAATTGCCATCGCTGTAGCTGCTTGATCTTGTGTTCCACCAGCCATCTCAACTGCAGCTGCAGCCGCCATTCCACTTGCTGAACCAACTTCAGCTTGGCATCCTCCTGCCGCACCAGAAATACAAGCGTTATTCGCAACAACCATACCGAAAGCTCCTGCTGTAAATAAGAATTCAATCATTTCTTCACGTGTAGGCTGCAATTTTTCTCTTAGTGCAAATAGTACACCTGGCACTGTTCCAGCAGACCCTGCTGTTGGTGTTGCACAAATAATTCCCATCGCTGAGTTTACTTCATTTGTTGCAACAGCTTTGCTTACTGCATCCAAAATCGTATCCCCAGATAAGCCTTTTCCACTCTTCATATACGCTTGAACTTTTACAGCATCTCCACCAGTTAAACCAGTTGGTGATTTCACGCCGCGAATACCACGTTCTACTGCTTGCTCCATCACGACCAAGTTCTTTTCCATACCAGCAATTACTTCTTCACGTGAAATACTTCTTGTTTTCATTTCACATTGAATCATAATTTCTGCGATTTTTACATTTTGTTCTTTAGCTTGCGCCACTAGTTCCGCTGCGTTCCGAAACATGGTGTGTCCCCCCTGCAATTATTCCATAATAGTTACTTGACAAATATTTTGTTGCGCTTTTATTTCTTCAATTACTTCATCTGCTAATAATTCATCTGTTTCAATGACCATAAGCGCTCTTCTTCCTTTTTCTTTACGAGATACACTCATTGTACTAATGTTAATCTCATGTTTCGCAAGGATTGAAGCTACCGCTGCAATAGCACCGAAGCGATCGTTATTTACAATAAGTAGTGCTGGGCTCGTGCCTGATAATTGAAGATCGAATCCGTTTAATTCTACAACTTCAATTTTACCGCCACCAATTGAGCAAGCAACAACTTCAATTTCATCTTCACCTTTATACAAACGAATTCTCGCTGTATTTGGGTGAGGTGCATTGGCATCTTCTTCAATGAATTCCACTTCAATTTCGCGCTCTTTTGCTATTTCTAGCGCCTCTGGAATACGTAAGTCATCTGTTTCAAATCCTAATATCCCACCTATTAGCGCTACATCCGTACCATGCCCACGATACGTCTTTGCAAATGATCCATATAACGAAATGCTTACTCTTTCTGGTTCATGACGAAACAGCTGGCGAGCAACTTGCCCCATTCTTGCTGCGCCTGCTGTATGTGAACTTGATGGTCCAATCATAACTGGACCGATAATATCAAATACTGAGCGATACTTCATCATAACTCCCCCTAAACCTCTATGAAAAAAATTTATTCTACTATTCTATTAAGCTGCTACATCTGTCGCTTTTCCAGTTGTACCACAAATTTGTTCTGCTATACGAATTGGATAGTTTTTGAATAAAAGTAATCCAATATAACCTGAAATAATACCAGTTATCATAATACATAAGAATCTTAGCATTATTTTCATTTAAAAATGATACAAGATAATCCACAATAAAGTCTGGTAGCAATCCAAAGTTTAACACAGAAGCCATTACAAGCATAGCATAAACAAGTGATATAACCATTGCTAATGCAACTAAATTTGCACCCGCTATTCCGCCTAGACTACCTGCTGATGTTCTGAACTCTTTTAAAGAGTGGTGTACCAATTAAATCTCCACCACCTTATTAATAAAAAGCTTCTACTAAGGAACTTGCAATAGATACACTCGCTAATCATATCGTTTAGCTAAAAAGTGAAAAAGACTTATGACAAATAATAGTAATATCTTTCCTATTATAATTCTCGTGTTACTCTCTCATGATTTAGTCAACTTCACTTGTTACGATAATGACTAAAATACATGTGACTTATCATAAATTATAATCTGCCCTCATTATAGCTTGTTTTTTATAAAACGCTTACTTTTGTTGAATTTTAAAAGTTCTGAATAAAAGTCCATTTCTGCTATTTGTATCACTTGTATGTCATCTGACTTATATAACAGTTTTTCTAAATAATCATTATTTCGTATTTTTATCCTATATATTCAAACCATCCTAATTTTCTGTATCATCCAAGTATAAGTATAAAATAATAACAGTTTTATTTTTAAATTTTTTTAGACATAAAAAAATGGTAACCCGCCGTTACCATTTTTTATAAAATTATCATTTTTCTACTGGGAATGATTTCAAATCCGTCGCTATTTCTGTATTAGAAAACAACTCTCTAGCCTCTTTCAATAATTCCTTATATGTATCTCCTTGATAGCGAGAACTAATGTGAGTTAATATTAGTCGCTTCGCATTTGCCTGAAGTGCAATGCTCGCAGCTTGCTTAGATGTAGAATGAAAATAATCATACGCTTGTTGCTCATCTTCTGCTGCGAAAGTCGCTTCATGGACAAGTACATCTGCATCTTGCGCAAGCTCCCTACTCGCTTCGCAATATCGCGTATCACCTAAGATAGTAATAATTCTCCCTTTTTGAGGTGGGCCGATAAACTCATTTCCATTTAATATCGTGCCATCCTCTAATTCAACTGCTTCACCATCTTTTAAACGTTTAAAGATTGGACCTGGTTTCACACCCATCTCAAGCAACTTATCAACTAAAAGAGCACCTTGTATATCTTTCTCTACAATACGATATCCAAAACATTCTATACCGTGTGACAATCTTTTCGTTTCTACATAAAATTCATTATCTTCAAATACGGTACCTTCTTCTGTTATCTCCACAACTTCAAGTGGATATTTCACATGTGTCGTACTTACCGATAATGCCACTTCAATAAATTGTTTAATTCCTTTCGGTCCATACACCGTTAAAGGCGTAGTTCCTCCTTGAAATGAACGGCTACCTAATAAACCAGGCAATCCAAAAATATGATCGCCATGTAAATGCGTAATAAATATTTTTTCAATGCGGCGCGGACGTACAGATGTATGTAATATTTGATGTTGCGTGGCCTCGCCACAATCAAATAACCAAGTTTGTCCTCGTTCTTCTAACAATTGTAAAGCAATTGCTGAAACGTTCCTTCCTTTTGAAGGAACACCTGCACCAGTTCCTAAAAATACAAATTCCACTTTCTTTCCTCCAGCTCTAAATATACTCTATCTCTCATCTTACGGAATGTTATTTCAAATGGCAAATTGAATTTACATAACCAATCATCTAGACAACTATATAACACGAACGTTATACTTAAAAAATTTAGCCATTGTTCGTGTTTTATGGTAAAATGATTATACTACATTTTAAGGGAGCGTTTTATTATGAAAGAAGTATTTCGTTTACAAACTGATTTTTCATCTTCATTTGATCGCTGGGTAAGTTCTTTCGTGTCTGATCACCCAGCACAATTAGAATGGACAACTTTAAAGGAATTAATCCATGAATATACAACATCACATACAAATGATACGTTACCAGCATATATTTCTTCAGCTTTAACATATTACGCCCAACGTGTTTCAACTACAAACAGTTCAGAAATTGTTATTTTTGAAAACCCTACAATCTCGTAATCTATAATAAAAAAGCACTGGTTACAGTGCTTTTTTATTTATACTTATTTAACAAATGATCATATTCCGTCCAAAAGTCGGTATACATACTTCGCTCAAACTCATTTGAAATTATCTTTTCACTTGATTTATTAAATAATTCTTTTGCTTGTAGTGCAAAAGAAACAATTTGTTTTCTATATTCATTTTCATTCAATTCTATATGAAGTCCTTCATAGTATATAGCCTTTTGATTAGTAGAAATAACTTTGACAAAGTCCTTTAAAATCACGTTTTCACCTATATGATTTATAGTCCAATGAATTGAAATTGGGCATCCTAACATTAGCATAGTGCCACATCCGTGCAAAATAAGCCCCGCTTCATTTTCAATATCACAAATATATTCTTTATCTAAAGTTCGTAACAAAGCTAAAGCTGATTCACTTATTCCCCATTCCTCATCCATACCTGTCTGCGTAATAATCGTTCCAGCCACATTTAAATATATTTCTCCATGAGAACATAAATCTTCATGCTCATTAAACAACCATTTTTGATTCTCAATATTTATAATAAAATTTTGTGGTCCCATTACAAATTCCCCTTTTATAAAAATATTTTTCCATATTATTCATAATCAATATCATGCATTTCATCCCACATATCTATTATAAATCCGTTTAATATTTTAAAAACACAGATAAAAAAGATATTGACACTACGATTTTCCATTGCTAACATTCAACATGTAATTGAATATGGTCTCTGTTAGGTGAGGCTCCTGTATAGAGAAACGCTGCTGCCCAAAAATGTCGAGAGACGCCAATGGGTCAACAGGAAAGGTCGGAATGAAGGCCTTTTTTAACGTAGCTGGTTTCAGTACCTATGCTATACAGTGCTAAAACTCAACGAGGGAGAAGTGCATGTATTTTGTCATACACAAAAACTGTTTTTATTTATGTCTACTAACAGTCTTTGTTGTGGACTCTTTTAACTGCGAATTCAGACCTTTACTCGTTTTGAGTAAAGGTCTTTTTACGTCTATATGCACCTTACTATGAAACAAACATAGCATATTCAGAAACTACTAAATTGTACGGAGGTGAGGAACAGTTGGCAATTGATGATTCGGCCCAGATACCCATACGTTTTACATTCATATTTCATCATGTAGGTAGGAAAGAAACTGTTCCTCACCATTTCAAATAGTTAGGTAACAGATTGTTTCCTCCTTCATGACAGAGGAGGAACTACCGATGTTTAATTTACAAAGACAAGAAACAAAGCATGCTTATGAGCAAGATAGCATGCAAACAAATAACGAATTATTAGTGGAGGTTGCAACACAAGATGTAAGCTCTGCGTTAAAACTTTTAGAAACAACACAAGGTGGATTATCTAAACAAGAAGCGTCTCGTAGACTTTCTTTATATGGTCCGAATGAAATAGCTCATAATAAAATGGCGCCGTGGTACATTCAATTTCTATTGGCATTTAAAAATCCATTTATTTTCGTTTTATTAGCTCTTGGAGCACTCTCCTTTTTCACAGATGATATGCAAGGAACGATTGTCGTATCTGTAATGGTCCTACTTAGTGCAACGATTCGGTTTTCCCAAGAATTTCGTTCTCAAAAAGCTGCCGATAAGTTAAAAGCTATGGTTCGAACAACTGCGAGCGTATTTAGAATAAATGGATTTGTACATGAAACAAAAAATGTAAAGAATTTAAACCGAAATTACACAACAGAAATTCCAATTGAGGAACTTGTACCTGGCGATATTATTTCCCTTTCAGCTGGTGATATCGTTCCAGCTGATGTGCGTGTTGTATCCGCTAAAGATTTATTTGTTAATCAATCTTCTTTGACAGGGGAAGCACTTCCTGTAGAAAAATACGAACACTGCTACCATACAGAAAATAAGCATATCTTACCGAAAAACATGAAAAAAAATTACAATCCACTCGATATGGAAAACCTTTGCTTCATGGGAACAAATATTGTAAGTGGTAGCGCAAAAGCTGTTGTCATCTCAACAAGTACCGATACGTATTTCGGCTCTTTAGCAAATAAGGTAATTGGAAAGCGTGTAGAAACAAGCTTTGATAAAGGTGTAAACAAAGTAAGCTGGCTCTTAATTACATTCATGCTTATTATGGCACCTATTGTCCTTCTCATTAATGGATTCACAAAAGGAGATTGGCAAGAAGCTTTCTTCTTCGCTATTGCCGTCGCTGTTGGCCTTACACCTGAAATGTTACCAATGATTGTAACTGCTAATTTAGCTAAAGGTGCCGTTAACATGTCTAAACAAAAAGTAATTGTAAAACAGCTAAATTCTATTCAAAACTTAGGTGCTATGAACATTCTTTGTACAGATAAAACCGGAACTTTAACAGAAGATAAAGTGGTCCTTGTTCGTCACTTAGATCCCAAGGGAAATGAATGCAATCGCGTCTTGCAATTTGCCTATTTAAATAGTTTCTATCAAACTGGATTGAAAAATTTAATAGATAAAGCTGTTATTAAGCATACAGAGGAAAACAATAAATTTAATCCATCAGCTTTTCAAAAGCTAGATGAAATTCCATTCGATTTCGCCCGCCGGCGTATGTCAGTTATCGTAAAGGATATTTCAGGTGAACATACAATGGTTTGTAAAGGTGCCGTAGAAGAAATTTTATCAATTTGTAACTACACTGAAGTGGATGAAAAAATCGTTCCACTCACCGAGGAAATACGTTCAAATGTCAAAAAACTAAGTGAGACACTAAATAGTGAAGGTATGCGAGTTATTGCTGTGGCTTATAAAAAAGATAGAAGAATAAATGATACAGAGTACGCAGTAAAAGACGAAACTGATATGATTCTCAGTGGATATATCGGCTTTTTAGATCCACCGAAACCATCTGCAGCAGCTGCAATTCAAGCATTACAAAAACATGGTGTACAAGTGAAAATTTTAACTGGCGATAACGAAATTGTTACAAGAAAGGTTTGTAAAGAAGTTGGATTAGATATCGGCGAACCAATCCTCGGTTACGAGATTGATTCTTTACCAGATAAAGCATTAGCAAAACTTGCTGAAGAAACGACTGTATTTGCGAAGCTTAATCCAATGCAAAAATCTCGTATTATACACGCATTACAAGGAAATGGACACACTGTAGGTTACATGGGAGACGGCATTAACGATGCTGTAGCATTACGTGAAGCTGATGTCGGAATATCTGTTAATACTGCTACTGATATTGCGAAAGAAGCTTCCGATATTATTCTACTCGAAAAAAGTTTAACTATATTAGAAGCAGGTATTTTAGAAGGACGTACTACATTCGGAAATATTTTAAAATATATTAAGATGACAGCTAGCTCTAACTTCGGTAATGTGTTTAGCGTGTTAGTAGCAAGTGCTTTCATTCCTTTTTTACCGATGCTTGCCATTCATCTTTTAATTCAAAACTTACTTTATGATATTTCACAACTTTCTATTCCATGGGACAAAATGGATAAAGAGTTTCTAGAAAAACCACGAAAATGGGATACTGCAAACTTACGAAGCTTCATTATTTCTATCGGCCCAATTAGTTCCGTATTTGATATTATCACATACGTAGTCATGTGGAATGTATTTGGTGCAAATACACCGAGCGAGCAATCATTATTCCAGTCCGGTTGGTTTGTCGTTGGATTGTTAACACAAACTTTAATTGTTCACATGATAAGAACACAAAAGATTCCATTTATTCAAAGCACTGCATCAACACCAGTCGTTTTATTAACCGCTCTTATTATGGCAATCGGGATTTATATTCCATTCTCACCACTTGGTGCAGCCGTTGGTTTGCAAGCATTGCCACTTAACTACTTCCCTTGGTTAGTAGGAATACTATTAGGCTACGCTTTTTTAACACAGTTCCTAAAAAAGCTTTATATTAAAAAGTTTCATAGCTGGTTGTAAAAATAAGAATGAGTGGGTATTCCCCGCTCATTCTAAAAAACATAACACATATTTATATATGGAGGTGACCATGATGGTATGGTACGACATTGTATTCAGATTAGTTATCGCAATTATTGTAGGAGCTTGCATTGGAATGGAAAGACAATGGAGACACCGAATGGCTGGGTTACGGACAAATGCTCTCGTATCACTTGGTACCTGTATAATAGGAAAGGTGTCATGATTTTACTACTTCATGACACCTTCTACATAAATTTATTTTCTAACTTTTGTTGAAACGACTTCTCTTGCTTACGTAGTAGTTGACTACCTCGTTGTAAAATCGGTGTTCCATACTTATCATTAATTTGATCAATGACAGCAAGTAGTGGTTCTTTTTTCGCATCCTCTTCAAATGAAAACAAATCTAATTGTTTCACCGATTCTGTCTTCCACTCTATTTCAGTAGCTGTAACACCTAGTAAACGAACGGAATCACCATCCCAATGTTGCTTCCATAAACGGGATGCTGCTTGAAAAATATCGCGTTCTTCCCAAATTGCATTTTTCAATTGCTTACTCCGTGTTACTGTTCGCCTATCATGGTATTTAATCATAATTTGAATATTATAGCTGACAAGGGTTCGCTTTTGTAATCTTTTACTCACTGATTTTGATAAACGTTCTAACATATCAAGCAATTCTTTCTCTTCATCCATATCCTTTGAAAAAGTCATCGAGTTACCGACACTTTTATGTTGGCCCATTTGACTCGGATCCACTTCCCTATCATCCGTACCTTTTGCACGCTTTTGTAAATCAATACCGTGCTTCCCAATTTTAGCGCGAATGATATGCTCGTCTCCCTTCGCTAACTGTTCAATTGTATGTATATGAATTTCATTTAATTTTTCAGCTGTTTTTTCTCCAATCCCATGCATTGCTTCAACTGGAAGTGTCCAAATCATTTCTGGAATATCACGTTTTCGAAGTACGGTAATACCGAGAGGTTTTTTCATATCAGAAGCTGTTTTTGCTAGGAAAAGATTTGGAGCAATTCCGATACTACACGGAAGCTGCAACTCTGTTAATAGTGCTTGTTGAATCATCTTTGCTATTTCAAGAGGCGAACCAAGTGCGTAGCAATCTGTAATATCTAAATATCCTTCATCTATTGAGACTGGTTGTATCTTTTCTGTAAAACGGGAAAGGACTTGAAACATTTGAAATGAAGCTTCGCGATATAATGTGAAATTAGGACGCCTTACAACTAATTGCGGGCATAACCTTTTCGCTTCCCAAAGGGGCATCGTCGTACGTATTCCGTATTCTCTCGCCTCATAACTACATGTTATAATAATTCCTTTTCTCTCTTTTTCATTTCCAGCAACCGCTAATGGCTTTCCTTGTAATGATGGATCATGAGCAATTTCAACAGATGCGAAAAAGCAATTCATATCTACATGTAAAATAACACGACCATTTTTCGGATACATTTCTCGCATAGTACTCACTCCCTAATCAGAACGTTCGTTCTTTCATTATATCAAATTTTGCACAATAGTTATAATAATTACTTGTTCTTTTTTATAATCGATATATATGTGAAAGGGTCTGATTATGATGAGATCAGCTAATAAAGTGAAACTTTAATCAGCCTCACCAATCGGGTTTTTGCGGGCAGCAGGGCCCCCACTTAACTTCTTTACTTTCGCAGAATTTTGAGGTAGGGAGCTTACTGTCCGGCAAATAGCGGGATAAACTCAACTATACATTCCTTGTAGTTATATTAATCATTGCAATTAATTATTTACTACTTCCGATTTTCAATATGAATACGTTAGGATTATTCCTTCGTCTAGTACATGTAGCAACAACGTATATACTTCCATAGGTTTTCTTATATTGGCTTATACGTCTTGTCAAAGCAATCGAATCAAAATAAAAAGCGTGTAAATCACAATTGATTTACACGCTTTTTCTATTTCATTACTTCGCTACTTCTTCAATAATTGCAACAACTAATTCTGCTGTTTTTGCTAATTCTTCAACAGGAATCTTCTCGTTTGTTGTATGAATTTCTTCATAACCAACTGCTAAGTTAACTGTTGGGATACCATGTCCTGCAATTACGTTTGCATCACTTCCGCCACCACTTTGGTGAAGAGAAGGTGTACGACCAATTTTTTCAGCTGCACGTTTTGCAACTTCTACAACGTGATCGCCATCAGCAAATTTAAATCCTGGGTACATAACGTTTACTTCAACGTCTGCATGCCCGCCCATTTCTTTTGCAGTTGTTTCAAATGCTTCTTTCATTTTCGCAACTTGTGCTTCCATTTTCTCATTGATTAAAGAACGAGCTTCTGCAAAGATTTGTACATGATCGCAAACGATATTCGTTTGTGTACCACCTTCAAAACGTCCAATATTTGCAGTCGTTTCAGAGTCAATGCGACCAAGTGGCATCTTCGCAATTGCTTTCGCTGCGATAGTAATTGCAGATACACCTTTCTCCGGCGCTACACCAGCGTGAGCTGTTTTTCCGCGAATAATTGCGTTCACTTTCGCTTGTGTTGGAGCTGCAACAACGATTTCACCAACTTTTCCATCGCTATCTAATGCGTAGCCATATTTCGCTGTAATACGCTCACGGTCTAATGCTTTTGCACCAACAAGACCTGATTCTTCTCCGACTGTAATAATAAATTCAATTTTACCATGAGGGATATTTTTCTCTTTTAAAACACGGATTGCTTCGAACATTGATGCTAATCCAGCTTTATCATCCGCACCTAAAATTGTTGTACCATCTGATACGATATATCCATCTTTAATAGAAGGCTTAATTCCATTACCAGGAACTACTGTATCCATATGAGAAGTAAAGTAAATTGTATCAACACCATCTTTTGTTGCTGGTAAAGTACAAATTAAGTTACCTGCACCATGACCAGTTACAGCCATTGTGTCATCTTCAAATACTTCTACACCTAAATCTGTGAATTTCTTCGTTAATACTTTGCAGATTTCTGCTTCAAATTTCGTTTCAGAATCTACTTGTACTAATTCCATAAATTCATTTACTAAACGTTCTTGATTAATCATAAGACTGCGCCTCCTGCACTACCATTATGTATGTAACACTATTAATTATAACAGAATTTCGCAAAAGTTTCGAAATACAAGACAAAAAACAGATGGTTTACATGTCTAGATAACCATCTGCTTTCTATTACTCATTTAACAATACCCAGCGCATATGATCTTCCCACACGCCATTTACCATTAACATCTTCCTAGACACGCCTTCATATTGAAAACCTATCTTCGTTACTACTTGTATAGATGCTAAATTACGAGGCATAATCGGAGCTTCTATACGATGTAACTGAAATTCCCCAAAAGCAACTTGAATTGCTTTTCTAAGCGCTTCTGTCGTATACCCTTTGTTTAACTCTGCTTTATCTAATTTATAACTGAGTACACAAGATTGATAAATGCCACGAACGATTAAATTAAATGAAATACACCCAATTATTTTCGTATCATCACCCTTTTTAAAAATCCATAGTCTGATGATTTTCCCTTCTTCGAACTCTTTTCTATCCTTTTGCAACTTTTTCTTTTGATAATCTAGCGTAAAAAAATCATCCGGTCTATACTCTTCCCAAGCTTTTAAAAATTCACGATTTCTGTCGTAATATTGAAGAACTGTTTCAGCATACGACTCATCAATTTCCCTTAAGTATAAACGATCTGTTTCGTATATTTTCATCATCGTATCTCCATTCTTCAGCTTGCCCAACTAAAAATTAACAATATACCCTTTTACTATATTCTCTACACACTCTCAAATTTCCTGTTATATTTTGCAATCCCCTCCCGAATTTTGTCCTCACTCTCCCCTTGTCCATAATTTCATTTCTCGTTACAATGAAATTGTACTGATTTGCAAGGAGGTATAACGATGCATAAAAAAGCTCAAAAAGTTATGGTTTATGTGATGCTAATTTCTATGCTTGTAACAACATTACTTGCTGGCGCGAGTATGTTTTGGTAAAAAGGGCGATGTGTTCGTCCTTTTTTTACTTTTTACACATAACAAAATAAACCATCTCGACATCGAGATGGTTTATTTTATATAAAACACAATCGCTACAATACTAAAGGAAAATGACATTACAAGCGCTATTACAAAACTTGTATATTGTTTCTGCTGAAATGCCCCAATAACAAAAGTGAGATTAAGTAATGCCATACATACAATCGCTACAAGATAAGAACATATATTAAAAGTTGCCAATATGAATGTAATAACAAATAGAAATCCCATAAAAAACTGCATATACGAAAGTTTTGGATTCAAGTACATATGAGCAACCCCTTTATCTAATTTTATCTTTCTATACTCTCATTAACGCACGGTTATGTACACATGTCAAGACAACTTATTATAATAGAAAAAGCCAACCTTTTCGTTGGCTTTTTCATATGCAACGGCTCCTTTTTCTTTTGCCAATTGCTGAAATGATTTTTTCGATTTCACAATCCATACTTTCGTTCCAATTGGAATGCGATCAAACAAATATTCCACATCGTTTTTCTTCATTCTTATACACCCTTGTGAAATATACTTTCCAATTGAACTCGGTTGGTTTGTTCCATGTATTCCATATTTACTTCCATCAGTTCCTCTTGCATTAAATCCAATCCACCTTGACCCAAGTGGATTTTTTGGCGATCCACCTGGAATATCCTTCGCAATGTAATACGGATCCTTTGCTTTCATTACAACATCAAAATTTCCTTCTGGAGTTAATTCATTCGTTTTCCCTGTCGCTACTGGAAAAACCTTTTGAATCTTTCCATCGTCAATGTAAGCTAATTTATTCGTTGCTTTATTTACAATAATAAAAGTATCTCCGGCACGTGGATTATCCCCAAGAGGCCAAATCGGCGATAAAGAAAGACATAATATGATAGAGAGAAGATACGGCATAGATAATTCCTACCTTCTATATAAGTTCTTTTATATTATCCTTTCCCTTAAAGCGACTTTTAATGAGTAAATATTGTTCCATTTCATACACAAGTTGAACAAGTTTCGCACGTATCTCAAATTCTTCGCGTGTAGCTGGCAATGGCATGTCTCTAAATAATCCCCTCATTTCTTGAAGCTGCCTTAAGGAAATAACGCCAGTACTCTCAGGGCTAATAGCATTACCAATGTTTTCAACAACATCTGCAATCATGTCAGCTTGTTCATATGTCCACGATAAAGAAGCTGCTAGTGGTATCATTCGCTCTAAAATTTCGAATTGTTGCATACGCATATTAAAATAACGATAGTAATAATCATCTTCTCGCATAAATGCATTCTCAAGTTTTTTAAACGATAAATCTCTTGCTTCATTTAACATATTCTCGGTTTCAATGAGTTCTGCTCCACTCCAACTACTTTCTCGATTTCGTAAATACACAACCATTTCAAACAAAATCGTTTTAAAATTATTCTCTATTTTATCCTGATACTCTTTTAGCTTATTTTCACTACTCGGCATATACATATTTACTAATAACGCCACGCTAATCCCTATCGTTAATATAGCAATTTCATTTCCAACTATAAGCCATGTAATTTGCTTCAATGAATATAGATGCATAACAATAACTGAACTCGTGACAATACCTTCTTGAATTTTAAGCATTACTGCAGTCGGAATAAATGTAAGTAACAATATGCTAATTGCAAGTGGTGTATAGCCAATCGTTTCAAAAATACAAAACGCGAATGCCATTGATAATACACACGCTAGAAAACGATGTAACGACACTTGAAGTGATTTGCGCTTCGTATTTTGTACACATAAAATAACTAAAATGCCTGCTGAACTATAAAATTCTAACCCTAATAACTGAGCAATAAAAACTGCCGCACCTGTCCCTATTGCTGTTTTTACTGTACGATATCCAATTTTAAACATATCATTACTCCTATATGTATAAACGTATTTACAGCTAGTATAAAAAAAGGATGACACAATGTCATCCTTTTCTACTTATTATTCACATAACCTTTTCATATTACAATATTTTTTGTAAAAATTGTTGCGCACGTTCACTTTTCGGCGCTGCAAAAAATTCTTCTGGCGCACTATCTTCTACAAGCTTTCCTCCGTCCAAGAAAAGAACACGATCTGCCACTTCTTTTGCAAAGCCCATTTCATGTGTAACGATAGCCATCGTCATTCCTGTCGTAACTAACGATTTCATAACTTCTAACACTTCTTTCACCATCTCTGGATCTAGCGCCGATGTCGGTTCATCAAATAACATAACTTCCGGTTCCATCGCTAACGCTCTTGCAATTGCTACACGTTGCTTTTGTCCTCCCGAAAGACGATTTGGATACGTATCTTTTTTATCTACTAATCCAACCTTTTCTAAAAGTTTCTCAGCTTTCTTTTCAGCTTCTTGCTTCGTTACCCCTTTTACATTGATAGGAGCATACGTAATATTTTCTAATACAGTCATATGAGGAAATAAGTGAAAATGTTGAAATACCATACCGACATTTTCACGAACATGCATAACATTCGTTTTCGGATTCGTTACTTCTTCCGTCCCAATCCAAATGTGACCATCCGTTGGTGCTTCTAACATATTCATACAACGTAAAAATGTTGATTTTCCTGATCCAGAAGGCCCTATAATTGCGACTACTTCCCCTTTTTCAATTGTTGTTGTAATTCCTTTTAATACTTCGTTTTTACCAAATGATTTATGAAGGTTTTCAATTTTAATCACTTTTCTTCATTCTCCCTTCAATTGCCTTCCCGACTAATGTAAGAATAATGACTAACATATAATAAATCAGTCCAACAAAAAGTAATGGTTCAAGATATTTAAATGTCTCACCGCCTACAATGTAAGCACGACGCATTAAATCAGTCGCGCCTATTACTGTTACTACAGCCGATTCTTTCGTAAGTGTCGCAAATTCGTTCACAAGCGCTGGTAATATATTTTTTAATGCTTGAGGGAAAATAATATTTCTCATCATTTTTCCGTACGGTATCCCTAAAGCCATTGCTGCTTCTGTTTGTCCTTTATCAACCGCTTGAATACCAGCACGAATTACTTCTGACATGTATGCACCTGAATTTAAGCTAAATGCAAGTACAGCAGCTAAAAATGCTGGTATTTCATAACCAATTATTTGTGGGACGCCGAAATAAATAATCATTAATTGCAATACAAGGGGTGTACCACGAAAAATTGATGTATAAAAATCTGCTGCTATATTTAATGCTCGTATTCTAGCAATTTTACAAAGTGCTAATAGCGTTCCTAAAATAAATCCTGCTAAAGCTGATACTGCTACAATTTTCAAAGTAACTTCTAAACCTTTTAGTATATATGGTATCGAAGGCGTAATCGCCGAAAAATCTAAGTTCATTCTTTTCATTCCCCTCACAGAAAAGTGAAAAGCAGCTTATTTTCCGCTGCCAAACCATTTCTTCACTAATTTATCCATTTCTCCATTTTCTTGCATTTTTTTAATTACTTTATTAAATTCAGCTGTTTTATCACTGTTTTTCGGAAGGGCAATTGCTGCTCCAACTTCTTCTGGTGCTTCTTTAATTTCAATTCCTTGTAAATCTTTCATTTTCTCTAAATAATTTTTAGCAACTGTATCTTCTATAATTGCAGCGTCAAAACGACCAGCTTTAATTTCTTGTACGATTTCTGGTATACGGTCACGTCCCTCAACTTGGAAATCTACTTGTTTTTTAAATTCTGCAGCTTTCTCTTCTTGAATAGACCCTGTTTGTACCCCTACTTTTTTCCCTTTTAAATCCTCTACAGATTTAATGTTAGAATCCTTTTTAGAAACGACCATATTTTTCGCAACAAAATAAATATCTGTAAAATCAACATTATTTTTACGCTCTGCAGTTGGCGTCATACCTGCCATTACGAAATCAACTTTTCCTGAACTAAGAGATGCTAATAAACCACCAAAATCCATATCTTTCACTTTCACTTCATACCCAAGTTCTTTTCCGATATATTTAGCAACATCAACATCAAAGCCAATAATTTCATCGCTCTTTGACGCATCTACATATTCATAAGGTTTATAATCTGCTGAAGTTCCCATTACGAGTACTTTTTTATTTCCTTTTGTTTCTTTCGATTCCCCATTACTACAAGCGCTGAATATACTTACAATTAAAATAAGTGCAAACGATATTGATACTAACTTCTTCATCTTTCTTCCCCCTAATAATGTATATTTAAAAGTTTAATAGAATATTTATTCGATGTTTGTATTGTATCAGCACTTTTATTTTTATGCAATATATAAAATAAAAATAAATAATATAACAATACAAATGCTGTTTGTTATGTATAAAATGATGCATAAAATAACATAACTATGCATATCTCAGAAATTTTAATAATAAATAAAAAAGGCGGCACATCCACTTGATTGTGGACGTGCCGCCTTTTCTCTTATTTTTTATAGTTCTTCACAATTCTCTTCGAAATACGATTGTAATTTCGCAATAACTTGCATCGGTTCATGACCTTCAATTTCATGACGCTCTACCATCGTTACAATTTTTCCATCTTTTAATAAAGCAAATGATGGAGAAGAAGGTGGGTACCCTTCGAAATATTCACGCGCTCTTGCTGTCGCTTCTTTATCTTGACCTGCAAACACCGTTACAAGGTGGTTAGGACGTTTATCATAATGTACGGAATGCGCAGCAGCAGGACGAGCAATACCACCTGCACAACCACATACAGAGTTTACCATTACAAGTGTTGTTCCATTTCTTTTAAACGCTTCTTCTACCGCTTCTGGCGTCGTCAATTCTGTATATCCAGCAGAGACAATCTCTTCACGCGCTTGGCGGACAACATCATTCATAAAAAAGTTAAAATTAATCACTCTTTTCCCTCCTCTAAAACTACCTATTTGTATCTTACCAGTTAATGTTTATGAAATACAAGTAAGTTTACTTGTATTTAAGTATAGAAAAGGTGTTAGAGCTCTTGCTCTAACACCTTTTCTTTAATGACCACGATATTTTTGCTTTGCTTTTTGTACTTTCATTAAACGTCTTCTTTCTTTTTCAGCTTCTCGCTTCTCTTTAGACTGCAGTTTCTTTTCTTGTTTATGCAATTCATAAGATAAACTAATCGCCTCTTGCGCCTTAGTAAAACGTTTAATAGTTGTTTCTTTTGCTGCTTGTCGTATGATACGCTTTATGTTTTTAGGACGCTGTTTTTCTTTAACTTCTACACCACATTTTGCAAAGTGCTGAAAATGCTCTAAAAGTGAACCATTCACAAACATAAGCACTTCTTCATCTGACGGTTCCGCCCCAAAAATATACCTCGCCCCATACAATTTCCCTTTTTCTTTACATGTAATGATTCCAACAAAAAATTGGCCATCGTGATATACTGTCAAATCCATTGACAGCCCCTCCTTTAAAAGATTAGAAATACGGGACATCCCGGAGGGGAAGGTTACTGACATGAAATCATGCGTCTGGACTACCAACCAGAGCTGTGTTTTTGTATTTCTTTCACTATTATTATATCTTTTTTTCCATAATCTTCATATATTCAGCAATCATTTTTTTATGCGATCCTACAATATAGTCAGGTAGTTCTGTTACTGAAAAGAATTTAAGCTGAACTGCTTCTTCTTTATTCATAACAAAATCCCCTTCGTATTCATCCGTATAATAGGCGGTTGTTACAGATTGAAATTCATCACCGTTTTCTAATTTTGTAAAGTAGTTCGCTCCAGAAAATACATTGATTAGTCGCAAGTTCTTCACTTTTATTCCTGTCTCTTCATATACTTCACGATAAGCTGTTTCTTCTGGTGATTCACTAAGCTCCATTAGCCCGCCAGGTAGCCCCCATTTTCCGTACGGCTCTGTCCGCTGCTGCAATAAAACATATCCATTTTCATTTATAACGAGTACAACAGCACCAACTAAAATTAAAGGGCGATGACCAACTATTTTTCGTAATTCTTCTACATATCCCACCGTATCGCCTCCTTTTTCGTTGTCCACACTATTGTATCATATGTACGAAACGACAAAATGCGTATATTTTTCATTTTTTTAACAAAATATTTATTTTATGTGATTCATCTACTGTAGCTAACATAATAGATTCGACTTCTGTACTCTCCTCTAGAAATTCTCTCGCCCACGCTTCTGTTTTTCCTAATAATGCAAGAACATCTTTCTGTATCCTCCCATCCTTTACTAATACAAAAGAAACTGGAGATTTTTTTCCCGCCACTTTAAGATCAAGCCGCGAAACTGCTTCATATTCTGGATACCGAAATATAGAAACGACACCGTTTGCTTCCCATAACGCTAATTTAATCGTTTGAATATCGCTCACATTTCGCATACGAAGTTCCGAAAACAAATATTCCAAGGTAATTCTCGCCTTTTTCAAATTGCTAAAATCAATGGAACCATTGTGTATAAGAATAATAGGTGCAGGCTCTAAAAAGCGTCTCCATCTATCCCATTTCAGCATTAACACTGAGCTTATAATATGAAGTACAACAAGTATGAACGTTGTAATCATCGATCCCAGTAACCCTACTTTTTCATCAGACAATGCGTTAGAAATATTCCCACCAAGCAATAACACTAATACAACATCTAAAAAACGAAGTTGTGCGATAGACCTTTGCCCCATCGCTTTCGCAACTAATATTAAAAATATGTATGCTATAATAGCCCGAATAACCCATTCACTAGTAGAAAGATGTCGTGCTCCTTCAAAAATATGCATATGCATCACTTTGCACTCCTTACCCGTCTCAAACTGCTATCCTGTTTAGTTTGCAACGTTTATGAGCATATATGTAAAAAAAGCTGGTTCGTTTAAAAACGAACCAGCTTTTTTTACTTAACTGAAAACATATATTTTTTATAAGTTTTCCGTACCGATAATATGAGCCCCATCATAATCATATTTGAGAATAAGGAACTTCCCCCATACGATAAGAAAGGTAATGCAATACCTTTTACAGGCATTAATCCAACGATCATACCGATGTTTTGGAATATTTGAACTGTTAATATACCGATTGATCCAGCGCATAATAATGTACCAAATAAATTATCAGCGGAATAACCAATAATAATTGTTCGATATAGTAGTAATAGGAACAAGAAGACAACTAAGGCTGCTACGATAAATCCACCTTCTTCGGCAATTGTAGCGAAAATAAAGTCAGTATGCTTCTCTGGGATATAGACGCTTCCTCCACCGTATCCTTTACCTTCCATTCCTCCACTACCTACAGCTAAAATCGATTGTTGTGTTTGATAACCTTGATCTGCATTTTCAAATGGATTTAACCAACCTACAATACGCGACTGTTGGTGAGGTTTTAGTAAAGTAACTAACTTATTATAGAAAAAATCTGGATACTTAAAGAAAATAAATATTAAAGCAGATAATATGGTCAACGGAATAACTGTACATAATGCTATCAATTTCTTTTGAATACCTGACATAAATAAAATACATGCAATAGCAGCAGCATATAAGAACACCATACCTGTATCCGGTTGGCTATATACAACAGCCATAGGCGGAAGAGAAACTAGCATAATTTTACCTACTAATTTTAAATCCGTTTGGAATGTCCTCGCCATATACTGCGCATTATGTTTCACAGCTATGCTTGCTACTACAAGAAGCAATGCAATTTTGAAAAACTCCGACGGCTGAATTTGTCCAAGTACTGGAAAAACGAACCATCTTTTTGCACCTAATTTTTCAGGTGTGAAGGTGGAAACCGGTAGTATTTTCAAAAGAATAAGTGAACCAAACCCGGCAATATAAAGTGGCCAAGATAATTTTTGCAATTGATCTAAGTCGATGCTTGCAACAAGAAGTAACAATACAACCCCAATTATGTAGTTAACACCTTGTTTCATAGCAAAGTTTGCAGCTCCATACTGTCCCGTTTGCTGACTGCTATATATAGCAGCTATACTCGTCACACATAGTGCACACAAAATTAAAATTAATTTTACATCTAAACTTTTTAGAAACTCGGTACTTCTTTTCATGACATCCTCCTGAAACATTGTTACGGCAAAAATAAAAAACCAGGAGTCAACATTCTTCATGTTTTGACGACTGATTACACATTATCTATAAAACACTTATATAGAATAACTCTCTTTTTCATACAATACAATATATTATACTACAGTTTCGTCAGTAAGATTTGCCAAAAAAATTATTCTTTTCTTATTTTATATCCATATACCATATATCAGCAATGTATTTTCGTAAATTCCTAATACATAATCGTTTATTGTAAGATTACTGGGAAAGATATTTATACATATAGTAGGATGTAGATGAAGAAATAAGATAATAAAAAGCTCGCATAAGCGAGCTTTTTATTAATATACAGATGTATTGTTTTCTGACATGTTTTCTAAAATTTCTTTAACACGTCCTAAGAACTTACCACAAATTAAACCATCAAGTACTCGGTGATCAAGTGATAAACATAAGTTAACCATATCACGAGCACCGAACATTCCATTATCCATAATTACTGGGCGTTTTACAATTGATTCAACTTGTAAAATAGCTGCTTGCGGGTAATTAATAATACCCATAGATTGAACAGAACCGAATGATCCTGTGTTATTAATTGTAAATGTTCCACCTTGCATTTCGTCTGCTTTTAACGATTTCGTACGTACTTTTCCTGCAAGTTCTGTAATTTCACGAGCGATACCTTTAATTGTTTTCTCGTCCGCTTGCTTAATTACTGGTACAAATAGTTCTTCCTCTGTTGCAACAGCGATAGAAAGGTTAATATCTTTCTTCTGAACAATTTTATCGCCAGCCCACATTGAATTAATTTGAGGATACTCTTTTAACGCTTGTGCTACTGCTTTTACGAAGAAAGCAAAGAACGTTAAGTTAAAGCCTTCACGCTTCTTAAAGTCACCTTTAATTGAGTTACGGTATGACACAAGGTTTGTCACATCTACTTCAATCATCATCCAAGCATGTGGTGCTTCGTGTTTACTACGTAACATGTTTGCTGCGATTGCTTTACGCACACCTGTTACTGGAATTTCGATATCTCCAGGCATTGTAGGTACAGAAACTGGTTTCGCAGCTTCTACTTTTTGCGCTACTGGTGCTGTTTTTGGTGCTTCTGGGCGAGCTTCTACTACTGCCGCTACAGCTTCCTCTTTCTTCGCCGCACCTGCTTGTGGGATATTTCCAGATTCCACTAGCTTTAAAATATCTTTACGAGTGATACGGCCGTTTGCTCCCGTACCTTCTACTAGATCTAAATCAACGTTATGCTCACCTGCAAGCTTTAACACAGCTGGTGAAAAACGTGGTTTTCCATCAGTTGGTTGTTTTACTTTCGGTGCTTTTTCAGACGTAGCTACTTCTGCCTTTGATTCTTCTTTTGTTTTTTCCTCAACAGCTGTTGCTGCTACTTCATCTGCGCCTTCTACTTGAATAACACAAACTACTTCACCTACAGCTAACGTATCACCTTCACCAGCGATTAACTCTTTCACAACACCCGTGAAAGAAGATGGTACTTCAGCATTTACTTTATCAGTCATTACTTCTGCAAGCGGATCATACTTATTTACGTGATCGCCAACATTAACGAGCCATTTACTAATTGTGCCCTCTGTAACGCTCTCCCCGAGCTGAGGCATTGTAATATTTTCTACAGCCATGTATAGTCCCCCCGATTAAAATTCCGCAAGTTCACGCATTGCTTTTTCAACTTTATCTGGATTTACCATAAAGAATTTTTCCATTGTTGGTGCATATGGCATTGCTGGAACGTCTGGACCTGCAAGACGTGCGATTGGCGCATCTAAATCAAATAGACAGTTTTCAGCGATAATTGCTGCCACTTCACTCATAATGCTTCCTTCTTTATTGTCTTCTGTTACAAGAAGAACTTTACCTGTTTTAGAAGCTGCTTCAATGATTGCTTCTTTATCTAATGGATATACAGTACGTAAATCAAGAATGTGTGCAGAGATGCCATCTTGTGCTAACTTTTCAGCCGCTTGAAGAGCAAAATGAACACATAATCCGTACGTGATAACTGTAATATCATCACCTTCACGTTTTACATCTGCTTTTCCGATTGGTAATACGTAGTCATCCTCCGGTACTTCACCTTTAATTAAACGATATGCACGTTTATGTTCAAAGAATAATACTGGATCTTCATCACGAATGGCTGCTTTTAATAAGCCTTTTGCATCATATGGTGTAGAAGGGATAACGATTTTTAAACCTGGTTGGTTTGCAAACATCGCTTCTACAGATTGTGAATGATACAATGCACCGTGAACACCCCCGCCAAATGGTGCACGGATTGTAACTGGACAAGTCCAATCATTATTAGAACGATAACGAATTTTTGCTGCCTCAGAAACAATTTGGTTTACTGCTGGCATGATGAAATCAGCAAACTGCATTTCAGCGATTGGACGCATACCATACATTGCTGCACCAATTGCTACCCCAGCAATTGCAGATTCTGCAAGCGGTGCATCAAGCGCACGATCTTCACCAAATTGATCATACAAACCGTGTGTCGCTTTAAACACGCCACCTTTTTTACCAACATCTTCTCCTAAAACGAATACTTTCTCATCGCGTTCCATTTCTTCGCGCATTGCTAATGTAATAGCATCAATATAAGACATTACAGCCATGAAACGTTCCCCCCTATTCTGCGTATACGTGCTTCAATGCATCTTCAGGTGCTGCATACGGAGCATTTTCTGCATATTCTGTTGCTTCATTTACGATATGCATAATTTCGTCTAACATTTGTTTTTCGGATTCCTCAGTTAACACACCAGCTTCTTTTAAATAAGCTGCGAATGTTATAATTGAATCTTTTTTCTTTGCTTCTTCTACTTCTTCTTTATCACGATAAACACGATCATCATCGTCACTAGAATGTGCTGTTAAACGATATGATACTGTTTCAATTAAAGTTGGTCCTTCACCACGACGACCGCGATCTGCTGCTTCTTTTACAGCTTTATATACTGCAAGTGGATCGTTTCCGTCTATTGTATATCCAGGCATACCGTAACCAATCGCACGATCTGATACGTTTTTACATGCTAATTGTTTTTCAACTGGAATAGAGATTGCATATTTGTTATTTTCACACATAAAAATAACAGGTAGTTTGTGTACACCAGCAAAGTTTGCCCCTTCATGGAAGTCACCTTGGTTTGAAGAACCTTCTCCAAATGTAACGAACGTTACTAAATCTTTCTTCTCCATTTTTCCAGCTAGTGCAATACCAACTGCATGTGGTACTTGTGTTGTTACTGGAGATGAACCTGTAACAATACGATTTTTCTTTTGACCGAAGTGACCAGGCATTTGACGACCACCAGAGTTTGGATCTCCAGCTTTCGCAAAAGCAGACAACATAAGCTCTTTAGCTGTCATACCAAATGCTAGTACAACACCCATATCCCGGTAGTATGGTAATGCATAATCTTTCTCTCTATCAAGAGCGAACGCCGCTCCAACTTGTGCAGCCTCTTGTCCTTGACAAGAAATTACGAATGGAATTTTACCAGCGCGGTTTAATAACCACATACGTTCGTCAATTTTACGTGCAAGTAACATCGTACGGAACATTTCTAATACTTGCTCATCACTTAAGCCAAGCTCTTCATGGCGCTTTTCTTTTACTTCTGCCATTTTTCATAACCTCCTAAATCCACATTTTTATGCGTGTAACGCTCTTCCATCTACAGCAAGTGCTGCTTCACCAATCGCCTCAGATAATGATGGATGCGGATGAATTGTATGTGCTACTTCCCAAGGTGTTGCATCAAGTACTCTTGCAAGACCCGCTTCAGAAATCATATCTGTTACATGTGGTCCAATCATATGAACACCAAGAATGTCATTTGTCTCTTCATCAACTACAAGTTTTACGAAACCATCTGATTCTCCGTATACAAGTGCTTTTCCGATTGCGCGGAATGAGAACTTACCTACTTTTAACTTATAGCCTTTTTCTTTCGCTTCTTGTTCTGTTAAACCGACAGAAGCAACTTCTGGACTGCTATATACGCATTTTGATACCATAGAGTAATCAATTGGTGTAACTTCTTTCCCTGCAATATGTTCTACTGCAGCAATTCCTTCATGAGAAGCAACATGAGCAAGTTGCAGGCCACCGATTACATCTCCAATTGCGTAAATATGCGATTCTTTCGTTTGATAAAACTCATTTGTTTGAATGTATCCTTTTTCCACAACGATATCTGTGTTCTCTAAGCCAATATTTTGCGTATTCGCTTGTCTTCCTACAGATACAAGCATTTTTTCTGCTTTAAATTCTTTATTTTCACCGTTGTGTTCAGCTTGGATTGTTACTCCATTATCTTTTACCAATGTTTCTGGTAATACTTTTGCACCAGTTACCACTTTAATACCTTTTTTCTTAAATAGACGTTGCATTTCTTTTGAAACGTCTTGATCTTCTAGTGGTAATATTGTTTTTGCATACTCTAATACTGTAACTTCTACACCGAAGTCAGCAAGCATAGATGCCCACTCAATACCGATTACACCGCCACCAACGATAATAATTGAACTAGGAAGCGTTTCCATTTTTAGGGCATGATCTGAAGACATTACGTACTCTCCGTCTAATTCTAAACCTGGTAATGAATTTGGACGAGAACCTGTTGCAATAAGTACATTTTTTGGAATTAACATTTCATTCTCTTCTCCACTTGCAAGTTCAACTGAAATTGTCCCTGGCATCGGAGAGAAAATAGATGGGCCAAGAATACGGCCAATACCTTCAAACACATCAATTTTACCTTGTTTCATTAAGTGTTGAACGCCTTTATGAAGCTGCGTTACAATCTTCTCTTTACGCTCTTGTACTTTCGCAAAGTTTAGTTCTACATTGCTTGCAATAACTCCGAACTCTTCGCTTTTTTTAGCAGTTGCATATACTTCCGCACTACGTAAAAGAGCTTTACTAGGGATACATCCTTTGTGTAAACAAGTACCACCAAGATTTTCTTTTTCGACTAGTGCAGTTTTTAACCCTAGTTGTGATGCACGAATTGCAGCAACATATCCACCAGTACCGCCGCCAACGATGACTAAATCATATTCTTTTGCCATTATCTCAACCCCTAGCTACCGTTTCTTTTTCACGTACAACGTATTCTTTTGGAGCTTCTTCTTCACGTAATACACGAAGTGCTCCTTCTGCTAACGCTTCTAACTCATCTTCGCCTGGATGTACGATAACATCTGCAATCCAGTCCACTCGCTCTTTTATTTCATCGACAAGAATTTTACTGTATGCCAGTCCACCAGTTAATACGATTGCATCGATTTTCCCGTGAAGTACAGCGCTAGCTCCGCCAATCTCTTTTGCAACTTGATATGCCATTGCTTTATAAATAAGAGTTGCTTCAGGATCACCTTTTTCAACCATTTTCTCTACTTTAATCGCATCATTTGTACCGATTAAACTTACAAGTCCACCTTGTCCGACAAGCTTTTTAATCATTTCATCTCGGTAATACTCACCAGAGAAACACATTTCTACTAGTTGCCCTACTGGCACTGTACCAGCACGCTCTGGACTAAATGGTCCTTCTCCGTTTAAACCGTTATTCACATCGATTACTCTTCCTTTTTTATGAGCACCAACTGTAATACCACCGCCCATATGTGTAACTAATAAATTTAAATCCTCATATTTGTGGTTTAACTGTTCGGCTACTTTACGAGCAACTGCTTTTTGATTTAATGCATGGAAGATACTTTTACGTTCCATACCAGCAATACCACTTATACGAGCAACTGGCTCCATCTCATCTACAACGACAGGATCCACAATAAATGCAGGAATGTTTAATCCAGAAGCAATTTCATATGCTAAAATGCCTCCAAGGTTTGAAGCGTGATGACCGCTAAACCCATTTTTTAAATCTTCTAACATCGCATCGTTTACTGTATACGTACCGCCTTCGATTGGACGAAGTAATCCACCACGTCCACAAACAGCGTTTAATTTTGAAATGTTAATACCATGAGAATGTAGAACTTCTAAAATCGTTTCTTTTCGAAACTCATATTGGTCGATAATTCGCTTGTATTTCCCAATCTGTTCTACGTCATGACGAATCGTTTCTTCTAAAACGGGTCTTTCATTATCAAAAACACCAATTTTTGTGGATGTACTACCTGGGTTAATAACAAGAATTCGATTTACAGACAATGTTGCTACCTCCACTAATAAATTCAAAAGGAAGTGGAAACCTCATAAGAGGTAACCACGCCTTTTGTAAAAGTTATATATGAATGATTAGCGACGGCTAATAATATCGTGACCGTTGCGTAAGTAAGTGCTACGAGAATTTTTCAAGCTTGCAATGCGCTCTTCAGCTAGACGATCTGCCGCTACATAAGTTGCTATGCCATCGCGTTTTGAAATTTCGATTACTTTTGCAATTGTGTCATAAATAGACTCAACACGTTTTAGTGCACGTTCTCTATTGTATCCATATAATTCGTCTGCTACGTTAATTACGCCACCTGCATTAATTACATAATCTGGTGCGTATACAATACCCATTTCATGAATGATGTCACCGTGACGATTTTCTTTTAATTGGTTATTTGCAGAACCTGCGATTACTTTTGCTTTAAGTTGTGGAATAGTTTCATCATTAACTGTTGCGCCTAATGCACATGGTGCGTAAATATCGCATTCAACACCATAAATTTCATTTGGTTCAACTGCTGATGCACCGAATTCTTCTACAGCACGTTGTACAGCTTCTTTATTAATATCTGTAACGATTAATTTTGCTCCTTCAGCGTGTAAATGTTTGCATAGGTGATATGCTACGTTACCAACGCCTTGAACAGCAATTACTTTTCCTTCTAAATTGTCAGTACCGAAAGCTTCTTTTGCAGCTGCTTTCATACCACGGTAAACACCGTATGCAGTTACTGGAGATGGGTTACCAGAAGAACCGAATGATGGTGAGATACCTGTTACAAAGTCAGTTTCTTCATGGATAATATCCATATCATCTACTGTTGTACCAACATCTTCAGCTGTAATGTAACGTCCGTTTAGTCCTTGGATATAACGTCCTAGTGCACGGAACATTGCTTCGCTCTTATCTTTACGAGGATCACCGATAATTACTGTTTTCGCACCACCTAAGTTTAAACCAGCTGCTGCGTTTTTGTATGTCATCCCTTTTGCAAGACGCAATGCATCTTCAATCGCCGCTTCTTCAGAATCATATGTCCACATTCTTGTTCCACCAAGAGCCGGTCCAAGTGTTGTATCATGAATTGCAATAATTGCTTTTAAACCAGATTCTTTATCTTGACAAAATACTACTTGCTCATAATCATATTTTTCTAAGTATTCGAAGATTTCTAATGTCATTGTCGTTTCCCCCTAATGTTTTACCCTTTTTGGTTTATTTTGAAGCAGTCGCAACTGCCAATGCTAATGAATATACTTTTGTTTCTGCTGAATCAGCACGAGATGTTAAAACAATCGGTGCTTTTGCGCCAGCAATCATTGCTCCTACTTTTGCATCCGCAAAGTATACGAGTGATTTATATAGCACATTTCCAGCTTCAATCGTTGGGACGAGTAAAATATCTGCCTTACCTGCTACATCACTTACTATGCCTTTATGTTCTGCTGCAATTTGTGATACTGCATTATCTAAAGCAAGTGGTCCATCAACGATACAATCTTTAATTTGTCCGCGGCGATTCATTTGTGTTAACATCGCTGCATCAATTGTCGCCTGCATCGCTGGATTCACAACTTCTACTGCTGCGATTGGTGCCACTTTGGGCAAGTCGATTCCTATTGCCTGGGCAACTTCTACAGTATTTTGTATAATAGCAGCTTTTTGTGTTACGTCAGGTGCGATGTTCATCGCTGCATCTGTAACGAAAATAAGACGGTCGTAATTTTGAACTTCAAATGCTGCTACATGTGAAAGTACGCTACCTTTACGTAGGCCCCACTCTTTGTTTAACACAGCCTTCAAAATATTCGCTGTTGGGATGTTCCCCTTCATAAGCACATCTGCTTCACCATTTCTCACAGCTTTAACAGAAAGTTCTGCAGCTTCAGCACTAGACATTGCTGCAATCACTTCAACATGTTCTGAAGTTTGTAAACCATGTTCTTGTAGCATCCCCATTATTTTTTCTTGATTTCCATATAGACGAAATTGAGCTAGCTGTAATTTAATTGCTTTCGCTACAGCTTCAATTACTTCATGATCTTCAGCTACTGCTACAGCCACAGTTTTTTTAGGCTTTCCTGCTGCTTGATCAATTAAGTATTCTAACTTCATATTTTGTAATCAACCCTTTCCGTCGTCCCTCGTCTATTTATAAAGCAAATACCGTGCCAACTTTTAAAAGTGGTCTTACCAATAATGAAAACGCATTCAAAATGCAGTAAAATCAATACTTTGGAAAATAACGAAAGATTCTGTCTTATTTTGTCGCTTTTTGTATACCATGCAATAAATTGCACGGTACGCAATTTATTGCATGCTATTTTTTGCATGGTCATACTTTTCTAGCTTGTAATATAAATTTCGAACGGAAATTCCTAACGCTTTTGCAGTTTGTGTTTTATTCCCATCAAATCTCTCCAAATATTCATAAATAATATTCCCTTCAAACTCTGTCACTAAATGTTCAAGTGGCTTTTCTTCTAATTCAGGTAATAAATGAGATTGCTTTGACTCCACCTGCTCTTCGTTATGTAATGGCGGTAAATGGTGTACATCAATATAGGTCTCGTTATAATTCATAAAGATAATAGCTCTCCCCAAAATATTTTCAAGTTCCCTCACATTTCCTGGCCATTCGTATGATTGTAAATATAAAACGGCTGAATCAGTGAGCCCTTCTACATTACGACCGTAATCTTGATTAATTTTTTGAATCAATCTGTCCGCAATTGTCGGTATATCTCCTTTACGTTGACGAAGAGATGGAATTTGAATTGGAATTTTATTTAATCGATAATATAAATCCTCCCTAAACTTCCCTTCTAGAATAGCCTTTTCTAAATTCACATGTGTCGCTGCAATTACTCGAACATTAATAGGTATCGCTTTCGTTCCACCAACTTTTACAATTTCTTTTTCCTGCAATACACGAAGGAGTTTCGCTTGTGTATTTGCAGACAACTCCCCTATTTCATCTAAAAAAATACTACCGTTATTCGCCTCCTCAAAGAACCCACGTTTCCCGCCTCTTTTCGCTCCAGAAAACGCCCCTTCCTCATAACCAAATAATTCACTTTCTAACAACGTCTCCGAAATGGCCGCACAGTTTACACGGACGAACTTATTGTATTTTCGATTACTTCCATTATGGATTGCATGTGCAAACAATTCTTTACCAGTCCCAGATTCCCCGCGTAACAGTACTGTTGCTGGTGTATTCGCTCCTAGCTTCGCCTGTTCGATAGCTGCCGTTGTTTCATCTGAATTTCCGACAATATCATCAAATGAATATTTCGCTTCTAATGTACGAATAATTTGCCTTGCTCTATTCAATTCATTTGTTAATTTTTGAATTTCCGACACGTCACGGATAACGCCGACGCTTCCTTTCAATATTCCATCCACAATAACTGGTGCTACGTTTACAATTACATCTCGCTTTTTTTGCCCAATCTTCATATGTATTCCGCGCACCGCACGACGCGTTCGAAGTACTTTCATATGCATACTTTCGCCTTCTACAATATCAGTTGTAGCAGGCTTCCCAATAATATCTTCTTCT
Organism: Bacillus sp. FSL R9-9497; assembly: GCF_038005805.1. Classification (NCBI taxonomy): domain Bacteria; kingdom Bacillati; phylum Bacillota; class Bacilli; order Caryophanales; family Bacillaceae; genus Bacillus; species Bacillus sp. FSL R9-9497. Next base: position 4,090,714 of record NZ_JBBOTY010000001.1, read on the forward strand.
GTTAAACCCGTTAATTTCGTATATGCTGGGTTAATGACTAAACCTCTTCCTTTTTCATCCACAACCGAAATCGCTTCTTCAGATGAGTTAATAATTGCCTCTAATAGTGTTTGAATTTCTTTTAAGTCTGTAACTTCTTCCGCAAGATCTACAACTTCTGTTATATCTTTAAAAATTGCAAATGCCCCTTGTACCTCTCCTCCTTCTTTTAATATTGGAATACGCGTTGTAATAATTTTCTTTCCATTCTCTAATGTCAGTTCATAATTTACTTCTATTTGTTTCGTACGTATAATGCGAAGTAATTTACTAGTTGGAATGACTTCTAAAATATACTTTCCTATCGCCTCTTCTTTTTTATATCCGATAATACGCTCTGCACTTTTATTAAAAAGACGAACTTGTCCCTCTCGATCAATTACAATCATGCCGTCATGTGTAGAATTTAAAATTAATTCTCCTTGTTGCGTCTGTTCCTCTAACCGCCCAATTAGCCCTTCCTTCTCATGCGCTAATCCTGTAACAATTTTTGCGATATCACCTGGTATAAGAAGAGTGTCTTTTTTCTTTTTTTCTAATAAAACTTTATGTACATCATCTTCACCTGTCATATCAAATATTACATCGATATGCATAGAAAGAAATGGAGTTACACTTTCTCCAATTGCAATCCCGTATTCCTTAGCAATTTGTAGTCCTTTTGCCAACGGATTTATATCAATAATCCCTATAATTTGAAATATATTCGAACTTTGTAACAGATTCAGCAGCGCGCTCCCGCCTTCACCTGCACCAACAATTAATACTTTTTGTTTCATATATTACACTTCCTCTCGAAGTAACTCTGCAAATTTTTTCACACCCTTATCTTACTCGTTCAGCACCCTCTTGACAAACCCCCTTTCCGTATAACATCATTAAAATATACGAAATAATCTGAAAAGGAGCGTTATGTATGCAGCGTTACGTTGCTCTACTATTAGCACTCATCCCTATTTCATTAGCTGTGTTTGGCATAAAGTTAATGAGAGATACTGTATTCGGGATTCTATTTCCACCAATTTCTATACTGTGGTTACAATTTTTAATCGGCGCTCTCTGCTTCGCGCTCGGGTTTTATATCTTTGGTGGCTTCGTCTTGCACCGAGATCGCAAACGAAATAAAGTACAAGCTCGCTTTAGAAGATAGGAATACCCCACTATTTATAAATAAAAAAATGAGACCGTTACACGCGGTCTCATTTTTTTATTGGCAATAACGTTCTTGCCGTTTCAGGGTAATCAGTAATAATCGCCGATATATTCATATCAAAATATTTACGCATAAGCGTTTCTTCATTAATTGTATAAGGGCGAACTTCTACACCACTTTCCATCGTTAGTTCGGCAATTGCATCTTGAAGATAACGATAATTCGGATGTACTGCTGTAGCCCCCATTTTTTTCGCGTATGCCCACGGACTATGCAAACCTTCGCGATATAAAATTGCTGTTTGAATATCAGGGGCCATCATATGGCACCGTTTCATACTGTAGTGATTAAACGAAGAAAATATAACACGATCCTCTAGACTAAATTTCCGTACAAGCGTTATAACTTCTTCCTCTAAACCTCTGTATGGAATTTTATTATTTTTAAGTTCAATATTAAGTAGCAAACTCGTTTGTTCAAGCCATTCTAATACCTCTTCTAAAAGTGGTATTTTACAAAAACCTACTTTATCACCAAATTTATAACTTGCATCTAACTTGCATAAGTCCTCATATACATAATTCCGAACCGCACCTTTTCCATTTGTTGTCCGGTCCACCGTTTCATCGTGAATGACGACAACTTTTCCATCTTTCGTTAATTGAACATCAAGTTCAATTCCATCCGCTCTAAAAGACTCAGCTGCTTCAAATGAAATCATTGTATTTTCTGGGTACGTTCCAGCCGCACCACGATGTGCAAATATAAGAGTCATCCTCACTCCCCCAATCTTATGCTATACTATACGAAAAAGGAGGTACTTCTATGAGACCATTACAAATCTCTCCAGATACTGCAGTCCGCTTATCAAAAGTACTAGGTGTTCCACTTGAACAACTCATGCATATGCCGCAGCACATTTTAATTCAAAAACTAGTTGAATTAGAAAAACAAAATAAAGACGAAGAATAATACAGTCCTGTTTTGCAGGACTTTTTATTATTTTCTATTATATCACGGATGCCTTTCCTACTAAAATCCTTTAACAGATGTACTACGATGTGATTTAGCCGTTCCTTCATCATTTAATAATGAATCACATCTTTTCTTTTTTGTTACACGTCATAAAGAAAGCAGACCATTTATTTATAAGTCCCCATTGCGTCCTAAAAACACGATCATAAAAAAACTAGAAGCCCTTTATATTGTTTTTATTGAACGTGCGGAGCATCCCCTGATTCGTATAGTTCTTTCGCTTTTTCCTCCCCGAATGTAGTTAAAATATAATGTTGCTCTTCTAACGCATCCATTGCTCTAGTTGCTTTACAAACGCTATCTTCTTGAGCATCTGAGAAATAATTGTGATCTTCTACAATTTTACTAAAATCTTTTTTCGCCCATCTATCAGCAATTGCTAAAAGTTCATTTTTCTTCGCAAAGCTACTCTTATTTATAATTTCTTTTAATTTTTTAGTATTACTTTGAATCATTGGGATAGAGCCCAATTTTCGTTCTGCCACCACTTTTTGATGAGTCATGCGATGCATGGCTGTAATGACTTCGCTTTCAGTAGAATTTTCAGTAACATACACATCAACAAAGACCCCATCTACCTCTCTACCTACTATTGTTTGGTCTTCTTTTTTATCTATTTGAGCACTCACTTCTTTATCTACGGGATTATCTGCAAGTTCTAACATTCCAAATGTAACTGCAATAGCAAGAACTCCCATAGCTGCTACTATTCCTAGCCAAGTTGAAATTTTATTTTCCATTCCCCTTCTCCCTATCTATATCTATTTTATTGCCTTATAAAAAACTCACTTACATGTAATATTACTAAAAATAGGTTTTATTTTCCATACTATCAAATAATCTCTTTTTCTCAACAAAATAAAAAGACCAACGAATTATAACATTCATTGGTCTTTAAATAAAAAGTTCATTGGTTTTAAATTTGATATCGAGTATCAATTTCAAGAATTATTAAGCTTTACTAAAGCTTAAATCCCTTACTACTTTTACTCTCAACTAGCTTTATGTTCAAGTCTCAGCTTATCCGCAACCATTGCGATAAACTCAGAATTCGTAGGTTTTGCTTTTGACATGGATACTGTATAACCGAATAAGGACGAAATAGAATCAATATTCCCACGGCTCCAAGCTACTTCAATTGCGTGACGAATTGCGCGCTCCACACGGCTTGCTGTTGTATTATATTTCTTTGCGATATCTGGATACAATACTTTCGTAATCGATCCTAATAATTCGATATCATTGTATACCATGGAGATTGCTTCTCGTAAATACATATATCCTTTAATATGAGCGGGTACACCAATTTCATGAATGATACTCGTAATACTCGCATCTAAGTTTTTCGGTTTTCCATCTACTGTTGTGGCTGATCGGAATGATGGTAGTGGACGCTTAATCATAGTGTTTGCTTTACCACTCACTTGACGAATATGACTCGTTAAATTCTCCATATCAAATGGTTTTAATATGAAATACGAGGCACCTAAGTCAACTGCTTTTTTCGTCACATCTTCTTGGCCAAATGCTGTCAACATAATTACGCTAGGCTGTTTTAACCTTTCAATATGTCGCATTTTCTCCAATACAGCTAAACCATCTAAGTGTGGCATAATAATGTCTAAAACGAGTACATCAGGTTGCTTATCTGTTAATAAGTTTAAACACTCTTGACCATTATAAGCAGTACCGATTACTTCCATATCATCTTGAGCGGCTACATAGCTCTCTAACATTGATACTAGTTCTTTATTATCATCCACAAGACATACTTTAATTTTCTCCACAGCTTTTCCTCCCTTACCGAATCGATTCTCCGACATGTGTATCCTTCTAGGCTACATGAATTGTTCGACAATTGTGTGAAAATTCCCTTTTAAAGTTTCTTACTTTCCGATAAAATCACAAAAAAATATGTTTATCGTTCATTTATTCCCTTTCGCAACACATTCCATCATAGAAATACAACGAAACGTTCAACCCTTTCCTTTTATTTTACAACAAAAAACACCTCTTGCGGAGCTTTTACAAAATTTCAACGAATTTTTCAACAGAAAAAGCGAGCTAATAATATATATTAGCTCGCTTTTTTCTCTTGATCATAAATATTAATTCCAGCTTGATGTAACATCCATTCAATATGAACACCATATCCTGATGTTGGATCATTTACAAATACATGTGTAACAGCACCAATTACTTTTCCATTTTGTACAATTGGACTTCCGCTCATTCCTTGTACGATACCGCCCGTTTTCGCTAATAGACGTTTATCTGTTACTTTTATTACCATACCCTTTGTGGCTGGGAATTTTTGCTGCACTGTACTAACAACTTCAATATCAAACGCTTCTACTTTATCTTGATCAATAACTGTTAATATTTTTGCCGGTCCTTCTTTTACTTGATGAGATAATGCGATAGGCATTGCTTTATCCATTATACCGTTTTTCATATTCGTATTTAATTTTCCAAAAATACCATATGGACTATTAATTGTAATATTGCCAATCACTTCACGGTCTGGTGAGAATCTTGCTAATTTCTCCCCTGGATTCCCATGACTACCTCTTTCAATTGATGTAACTGTCGAGCGCATAATTTGTCCATCTTCGACTTGAATCGGCTTTTTCGTATCATTATCAGAAATAACATGACCAAGTGCCCCATATTTCATAGAATCTGGATGAACAAATGTCATCGTTCCAATTCCAGCTGCCGAATCACGGATATACAAGCCAATTCGATAAGACGATTCACCGTTGTCTTTTTGTGGAGTTAGCTTCGTACGAATATATTTTCCATCTCTTAACAATACAAGATTAAGCGGTTCACCTGTTTCTCCACTATTATGAATAAACGGTGCTACATCACTCATTCTTTCAATTGTTTTACCATTAATTTCAGTAATCATATCTCCAATTTGTACACCTGCTGTTTCACCAGGAGATATTTTACCTTTTTCAGTTTGAATTAAATGATGGCCTACAACAAGTACACCTTTTGTATTTAATTTCACACCAATTGATTGTCCACCTGGAATCACTTTAAAATCTTTTAACACTTTCACATTTACTTTTTTCACTGGAAAACCAGCAAGCTGAAATACCATATCAGCTTCACCATTTTGATGAGAATTTACCATAAGTCCTTGTTTTTGTTCATTCGAACTCACTGTAAATACATGACGATTTGTGGATGAAGCTTTGAAAACTGGTAATGATGATATTTCTGATTGTTGTCCTTCAAAAACAACAAGTTGTTTCGGTGATGAAATAAACGTTCGAAGCGGTTTAAAACATCCAATAAAAACTAAAGAAACAAGGAGACAAAGACCTATTATTTTTCGAAATTTTTCTAATTTCAACTTGTTCACTCTCCTCGCTCCTACCCCACATTCAGCCTCTTGGCTTCACTTTTTAATCTCTCCTTGCAGTGCTTTATTTATAACCGGAAGAATTAAGAAATCGTCATTTGAGAAAAAAAGCTATCCATTACTGGATAGCCTCTGCTGTCTGTTTAAAATGATGCGCTTGCGTAAGTAATTCTTTCGCATGCTCTGTCGTTAAATCTGTGATTTCCACACCAGAAATCATTCGAGCTATTTCTGTTACTTTATCCTCCATAGTTAAAACAGTAACTGATGTAATTGTCCGATCATTCGCTACTTGTTTTCGAATAAATAAATGTGAATCCGCCATTGAAGCTACTTGAGGTAAGTGCGTAATACAAAGTACTTGCGAGTTTACTGATACTCGATAAATTTTTTCCGCAATAGCCTGTGCGACCCGGCCACTTACACCCGTATCCACTTCATCAAAAATAACAGATGCAACCCCTTGATGCTTAGAAAAAATGCTTTTTAAAGCTAAAATGATACGAGATAACTCTCCGCCAGAAGCAACCTTTGAAAGTGGTTTTAGCGGCTCTCCTGGGTTCGTTGAAATATAAAATTCCACATGATCGTAACCATCCGCCGTAAGTCTTACCGGCGCACCTTCCACAAGGGGCTCTTCTGCATTTCCTTCTCTCTTCATAATTCTCACTTCAAATTTCGTTTTTTCCATATATAATTCTTTTAATTCCTGATGAATTGCATTTGTAAGGTGTTCTGCAAGCTCATGACGCATATTACTTAACAACGTTGCTTCTTTCATAATAACACTTTCTAATTCCTTCAACTGTTTCTTCGTCGTTTCAATATGAACGTCTTTATTTTCAATCGTAAAAATTTCCTGTTCAATTTTATCAGCATACGCTAAAATCTCTTCTACATTATTTCCATATTTTCTCTTTAGCATACGAATTTCATTCAAACGTGTTTCGATTTCATCTAAACGATTTGGATCATATTCCATCATATCGAGCTTTTCCCTCAGTTGATAGGCAACCTCTTCTAATAAGTAATAGCTATTTGCAATTGAATCATGATTCTCTTGATACACTTCATCTAAATGTGTAATACTTTCCATTTGCCCCATTGCACTTCTTACATTATCTAATCCTTGTCCGTCGGCACTTAAAGAACGATATGCATCACCTAACGCTTTATAAATCTTTTCAAAATTAGAAATTTGCAATCGTTCCTCAGTTAATTCATTTTCTTCATCCATCTTTAAATCCGCCTTGCGAATTTCCTCGTGCTGAAATTGAATTAAATCTAAGCGATGTGCCATTTGTTGCTCATTTTCACTTAACGATTTCAATTGTTTTTTTAATTTTTCATAGTCAGCGTATACGTTTTGATATATGTCTAATTGTTTAACGATTCGATCCCCATCAAAGTGATCAAGCATAAACAGATGTCGTTCTTCATTCATTAAATCTTGCGTTTCGTGCTGTCCATGAATATCAACAAGTGTTTTCCCAATTTCTTTTAATATGCTAAGTGTAACAAGCTTCCCATTTACACGACATACACTCTTCCCGTTCGCAGCAATATCACGCTTTAAAATAATCATACCATCTTCTATTTCTATATCTAACTCTTCTGCCTTTTCAATACATGGATGCTTCTCATCTTCAACATAAAATAGCCCTTCAATCTCAGCCTTTTCTGTTCCATATCGAACAAATTCTGCTGACCCACGGCCACCTACAAGTAAACTAATTGCATCAATAATAATCGATTTTCCGGCCCCTGTTTCACCGCTTAAAACCGTTAAACCTTTTTGAAAAGAAATATTTAATGCTTCAATAATAGCAAAGTTTCTAATCGATAATTCCGATAACAATGCCCCATTCACCTCGTTATAAAATAATCCCTTACTAAAGGATTTTCTCAGTTCTTCATTCAAATAATCATGCTATATATTTGTATGTATATACTCTTCTAACCCGCTTCATTGTACCAAACATTTGTTTTACGGGTCAATCCATCTATTTTTTAACTTTATGCAAACAAAATATTATATTACAATTGAAAATTCATATTTTTAACCAATAAAAATATCTTGTTCACTTTCCACTTTACGATGGAAAGCAAACAAGATTTTTTGTTACAACATATTTAAGAAACGATCAGAGACAACACCTGTATCGTCAGGTGTACGGCAAATAATTAAGCAAGTATCATCACCACAGATGGTTCCGATGATCTCATCCCACTCTAAATGATCAATAAGTGCTCCAAGTGAATGAGCGTTACCAGGCAATGTTTTTAGCACAAGCATATGTCCTGCCGTGTCTAATTTTACAAATGAATCCACTAGATTTCGTTTTAATTTTTGTAACGGGTTAAATCGTTGATCTGCTGGCAAGCTATATTTATAGCGCCCATCATGTAATGGCACCTTCACTAAGTGCAGTTCTTTAATATCGCGCGATACTGTTGCTTGCGTTACATTAAATCCCTCATTACGTAAAATATCAACTAATTCATCTTGTGTTTCAATTTCTTTGTTTGCAATAATTTCCCTGATTTTAATATGGCGCTGACCTTTGTTCATACATTTGCACCTCACACTATCTCTTACCATAGTTTAAACATTGGTATACTTCACTTATTTATGTTAACTTATAATTCGTTTCTTGTACACAATTGTTTTTACAATCATTATACAATTACAGCAAAAAGAGGAACAACATATGTTATTCCCCTTTCCCTTTTTGTTTTAGAACGTCATGCGCTTCTGTAACAACTTGCTCTATAGAAATCGGAGAATGATTTTCGCCATTCTCACGTTCACCATGCCATTTCAGATGAATTAAAAATTCAATATTACCATCCCCACCCGTAATTGGTGAGAATGTTAAACCTTCCACATCATAGCCTTCTTTTAAAGCAAACTCGACAATCATTTCTACAACAGCTTCATGTACTTTTCTATCGCGAACGATACCTTTTTTCCCAACTTGCTCTCTTCCAGCTTCAAACTGCGGTTTAATTAACGCTGCTACATCTCCGTTAGGCATAAGCATTGTTTTTAAAACTGGCAGTATAAGCTTTAATGATATAAATGAAACATCAATACTTGCAAATTGAGGTAAACCACGTTCTAAGTCTGCTGGTGTCACGTAACGGAAGTTTGTTCGTTCCATTACAACAACACGCTCATCTTGACGTAATTTCCACGCTAGTTGATTGTATCCTACATCTAATGCATAAGATAATTTCGCTCCATTTTGAAGCGCGCAATCTGTAAAGCCACCAGTTGATGAACCAATATCTATCATAACTTTATCTTGTAAATCAAGATGAAATGTCTCTAATGCCTTTTCAAGTTTATAACCACCACGACTTACATACGGCATAACTTGTCCCTTCACCGTAATCTCAGTATCTTGCGAGATTTTCTCTCCTGGCTTATCAAGTCTCATCTCATTTGCATATACGAGTCCGGCCATAATGGCGCGCTTTGCTTTCTCACGCGTTTCTATAAGTCCTCGCTCTACTAATAGTACATCTACTCTTTCTTTTTTTACGCTCATTTGTTACGCCCTTTTTTGTTTTGATGGAATCATTGTATGAATACGGTCTATAACAGCATCTGTCGTTAAACCAATTTCTTCTAATAATTTTGTTACACTTCCGTGCTCTATGAAGCGGTCTGGAATACCCATTCGTTCAACTAATGCACTATGGTAACCATTTTCAGATGCAAATTCAACTACTCCTGTTCCAAAACCACCGATTAAACAAGCTTCTTCAATCGTTAAAATCGGTATATTCTTTCCTAGAAGATCATGTAAATATGCTTCATCCATTGGTTTAATAAAGCGAGCATTCACTACTTTCACTGAAACCCCAGCTTTTTCAAGACGCTCAGCTGCTTCCATTGCCATTGGTATTGTCGTACCAAACGTTAAAATAGCTGCTTGTGTACCCTCTTTTAACGTCTCCCACGTACCAATTGGAATCGCCTTTAATTCTTTATCCATATGAACGCCAAGTCCATTACCGCGAGCATAACGCAATGCGATTGGTCCATCTTCATATTGCATCGCCGTATAAACTAAATGTTGCCCTTCATTTTCATCTTTCGGCATCATAAGCACCATATTCGGCAAGTGACGTAAGAATGAGATATCAAATACGCCTTGATGCGTTTCACCATCTGCTCCTACTAATCCCGAGCGATCTATTCCGATGAAAACATTTAAATTTTGGCGGCATATATCATGAACAACTTGGTCATATGCTCTTTGTAAAAATGTTGAATAAATTGCTAAGAATGGCTTCATTCCTTGCGTTGCCATACCTGCTGCCATTGTTGTAGCATGCTGTTCTGCAATACCTACATCAATCATACGATCTGGGAATTCTTTTTGGAATTTCTCAAGTTTTGATCCAACAGGCATTGCAGGTGTAATTGCTACGATACGCTCATCCGCTCTCGCTAGCTTAAGTACTGTTTCACTAACGACAGCACTCCATGCTGGTGCAACTTCTTTCGGCTTAACGAAGTCACCTGATTCAATTTTATAAGGTCCTGTTCCATGCCAAGTTCCAATAACGTCACTCTCAGCCGGTTTATAACCTTTTCCTTTTTTCGTAATAACGTGAACAAGCACTGGGCCTTTTGTTTTCTTTGCATATTGCAACGTTTCGAATAACTTTTCATAATCATGCCCATCGACTGGACCTAAATATGTAAAGCCTAACTCTTCGAAAAAGACACCAGATACTAGTAAATATTTAAGACTATCTTTTATTTTCTCTGCTGTCGCAGCCACTTTCCCGCCAACTGCTGGGATTTTCTTTAATATATACTCTAATTCATCTTTTACCCAGTGATATTTTCCTGCGGTACGTAAACGACCGAGCACATTATGAAGCGCACCAACGTTTGGTGCAATTGACATTTCATTATCATTCAAAATAACAATCATGTCTGTTTTTTCATGTCCAATATGGTTCAATGCCTCTAAAGCCATTCCGCCTGTTAAAGCACCATCTCCAATAATTGGTATAACATATTCTTTCGTTTTCTTTAAATCACGTGCCAGAGCCATTCCCATTGCAGCCGATAACGAAGTCGAGCTATGACCAGTTTCCCATACATCGTGCTCACTCTCGCAACGTTTCGGGAAACCACATAGACCTTGATATTGCCTTAATGTACCAAACTCTTTCGCACGTCCAGTTAAAATTTTATGTACATAGGATTGATGTCCTACATCCCATAAAAATTTATCTTGCGGGCTATCAAATAATTTGTGCAGAGCAATTGTGAGTTCTACTACACCTAAATTAGGTGCAATATGTCCACCTGTTTGAGAGAGCTCTTCAATTAAAAACTTACGAATATCCTCACTCAATCCCTCTAGTTCACTGATAGACATATCTTTCAAAAAACTAGGGTTTTGAATTTGCGTTAGATCCACATGGATCACTCACTTTCATTTCATAATCTGTCAACATGTCAAATATTATAAAAAACATTTACACAAAACAAGAAATTCTCTTTTCTATTTTTCGTCTTGTCCCGCTATTAACCAGTCTATTGCGCCCTAATCCTATTATAAACCATATTTCTTTAGGCGATGAAAAAAATAGCCGCTAACACGAAGTGATAACGGCAATGTAATCTACATATATTTTTGCCAATAACAAGAAAAGAAAAACCTTTTCCTACATTTATATCATAAAATGATGAATGACTCAACAAATGAAAACGCTGTTATATTAGTTATTACGTTTTGCAATCAAATCACAAATAGATAGTAAATATTCATCTTGTAATTGCAAGGAACTAATCGCACCTTTTGCTTCTGCAATTGTTTCTTCTAAAATATCTTTTGCTCTATCTACAGTAAACAACGTTGTATATGTGCTCTTTTCATTAGAAAGATCGCTACCAATCGGTTTTCCAATCTCTTCTTCAGTTCCTTCGACATCTAAAATATCATCTCGAATTTGGAAAGCTAGACCGATATATTTGGCAAACGTAAGCAACTTTTCTTCTTGCTCTTCTGTCGCATCAGAAAGTATCGCACCCGCAAGTACAGCAAATTCAAGCAGTTTTCCGGTCTTATGTTTATGGATGTACTCCAATTCATCAATCGTAAGGCGTTTCCCTTCAGCTTCCATATCTGCCACTTGTCCGCCAACCATTCCTTCTGGTCCTGCTGCTTTTGCAAGTTCAAGTACAAGTCTTACTTTTTTTTCGGCAGAAATTTCTTTTTGCTCATATGCCATAATAACTTGAAAAGCATACGTCAATAAGCCATCTCCTGCTAAAACTGCCATCGCTTCACCAAATACTTTGTGATTTGTGGGCTTTCCTCTTCTTAAATCATCATCATCCATACAAGGTAAATCATCATGAACTAATGAATATGTATGAATCATTTCAAGAGCACAAGCTGCACCTACTCCAAGATTTCTTTCTTTCCCAAACGCTTGTAATGTTGCAAACAAAAGTAACGGGCGGAGACGTTTTCCACCCGCTTCCAAAGAATATGCCATCGCTTCACGAAGTACATTTGGACATTGTAATTCATTTGCATAGCTTACAAGTTTTTCTTCTACGAAAGTTTTACTTTCTTTCAAAAAAGTATCAAAAGCAATCGTCACTATGCTTCATCTCCTAAAGCAGTAAACGGTTCAAGCTCTCCATCTTCCCCAAGAATAACTGCCATTTGTTCTTGTACATTCTTCAGCTTCTCATCACAAAGCTTAGATAATTCCATACCTTCTTTAAAATAAGAAATCGCTTCTTCTAAAGGTACGTCACCTTGTTCTAGCTTAGAAACAAGATGCTCAAGTTGCGAAATTGCCTCTTCAAAGCTTAATTTATTTTCCATTATTCAATTCACGCTCCTCTATGCCTGATACGCTACAATCTAGTATTCCATCTTGTAATTGAACTGAAACAGCATCTCCAAGGCTTACATCTTTCACACTTTTTAACACTTGCTTCTCTTCATCATATACAAGCCCGTACCCTCTCATCATTACTTTAAGCGGACTTAACGCTTCAAGTTTTTGAGCAGCTCTTACAAAGGCAAATTCTTTCGTTTGAAGTAACGTTTGCATTTCACGTTGTAATTGCTTTTGCAACGTTTCAACAGCTACCTTCGTTTGCATAATTTTTTGAGATGGGTGGTGCTTCTCTAAATAAAATGAAAGTTGCTTTAACTGATTCACCTTTTTATCAATATAGCGCTCTTTCGCTAAAACAAGCTGTTCTAGCGCTCTATCTAATTGCTCTTCCTTTTGCTCATATACTTGTCTTGGATAACGGAACGCATACGATTTTTGCAACACTTGTAGTTTTTCTTCTTTTTTATGTACTAACTCTCTCATTGCTCTTTGCAATCTCAAAGTTCTTTGTAATACCTTTTCTTGTAACTCTATAATGTTAGGTGCTGCCAGCTCAGCTGCTGCAGTCGGTGTTGGCGCGCGTAAATCTGCAACAAAATCTGCGATTGTAAAATCCGTTTCATGGCCTACTGCCGAAATAATAGGAATTTCACTCTTAAAGATTGCTCTTGCAACCATTTCCTCATTGAAAGCCCATAATTCCTCAATAGAACCTCCACCACGACCAACGATTAGTACATCTATCTCTCCCATTTCATTCGCTGTACGAATCGCTTGTACAATCGAGGGAGCCGCTGACTCCCCTTGTACAAGTACCGGAAATACAATAACATTCCCAATTGGATAACGACGTTTAATCGTTGTTATAATATCACGAATCGCTGCTCCTGTTGGCGACGTAATCACACCTATTGTTTTAGCGTAAGGAGGAATCGCTTTTTTATAAACTTGAGAAAAAAGTCCTTCTTCTTCTAAACGAACTTTTAACTGTTCGTACGCTAAATGTAAATTCCCGACTCCGTCAGGCTGCATGTCTTGAATATAAATTTGATAAGAACCACTCGCCTCGTAAACAGAGATTTTCCCTTTCACGAGTACCTTCATCCCATTTTCAGGTTTGAATTTAATATTACGATTATGGCCCGCAAACATAACCGCTGCGATTCTTGCATTTTCATCTTTCAATGTAAAATACATGTGGCCACGGCTATGATTTTTAAAGTTGGAAATTTCACCTTTTAACCAAACAGACTGCAAATGCGGATCATATTCTATTTTTGTTTTTATATAGCGTGTTAACGCTGTAACGGTTAAATATTGCTTCTCCATTTCTCTCTCCTCATAGCCGACTCAAATTATTTACAAACGACACCTGCACGTTTGGCAGATTCAACAGTATTATGAAGAAGCATTGTGATTGTCATTGGACCAACACCCTTTGGCACAGGTGTAATGTAACCCGCAACATCTAACACGTTGTCAAAGTCAACATCACCACAAAGTTTTCCTGTTTCTAAACGGTTAACACCAACGTCAATTACAACCGCTCCTTCTTTAATATAATCCGCTGTTATCATTTTAGGTCGTCCAACAGCTACGATTAAAATATCAGCTAACTTCGATAACTCTTTCATATTTTGCGTCTTAGAATGACAATATGTTACAGTGGCATTTTCATTTAAAAACAATTGTCCCACTGGTTTACCGACAATATTACTTCTTCCAATTACTACTACATGTTTTCCAGAAATATCAAGATTTGTTTCTTTTACTAATTCTACAATACCATGCGGTGTACATGGAAGGAATGTATCTTGTCCCGTCATCATACGTCCCACGCTGATTGGGTGAAATCCGTCTACATCCTTTTCTGGTGAAATTCTTTCAATGATAGCTTTTTCTTCAATATGTTTTGGTAAAGGTAATTGCACTAATATGCCATTAATACGGTCATCTCCATTTAAGCGATCGATTTCAGCAAGCAAACGTTCCTCAGTAATTGTTTCAGGAAGTTCAATTAGCTCTGAGTAAATCCCTACTTGTTCACAGCCTTTTTCTTTTCCTTTCACATAAGAACGAGATGCTGGATCTTCTCCAACTAAAATAACTGCTAATCCTGGTACAATACCTTGCTCTTTCAACTTCACAACTTCTTCTGTTAATTGTGCTCGTTTTTTCTCCGCAACTTCATTTCCTTTGATGATTACTGCTACCATTTTAAGATTCCCCCTTAAAGAATTTACAGTGTATCTTTTATATTAGATAAAACGCCGTTAATAAAACGACGAGATTCCTCATCCCCAAATGTTTTTGCAATTTCAATTGCTTCGTTAATTGTTACGTTGTGTGGAATTTCTTCCATGTACTTCATTTCATACACAGCTACACGTAAAATACTGCGATCAACAATACTAATACGCTCAAGCTTCCACTTTTTTAAGTTTTGACGAATCGCTTCATCGATTGCTTCTTTATTTTCTACAAAACCTACTACAAGTGACTCTAGAAACTCATTTGTTTCTTCGCCTTCATCCAGCGTGTTTTCCACTGCTACTTTCGGTTCTAATTCACCTGTAATATCCATTTGGTATAATGCTTGCATTGCTCTTTCTCTAGCCGTCCTACGTTTCATTGTAACTCTCCTTTATGCTTCAAGTCTTTCCTTATACTTTGTTATATTATTATAATTTATAAGCCGTCAATTCACTTACTCTTACAGTTTTCATTGATTTTCCAACCTTATAATACAATGATAATAACACAATTTATCGTTTCACACACGGGTTACAAGGCTGAAAAATAATAAAAAGATTAACTTCAAGTTCCATATCTTATCACAATGTACGTTTTTTGGAAAAACGACACATTTTCTTGTTTATTTCTTATTTTTTGAAATAGTATAATAATTAGAGGGTTGTAATTTGTGAAGAAATGAAACGATAAAAAAGATGCCTATGTTACTAGGCACCTTTTCATTCTTACACTGGTTCGATTTCTGTTTTTTGTGTTTCGAATGTTACGCCAACGATGTGAACATTCACTTCTTTTGGCTCAAGTCCTGTCATTGTAAAGAGTGCTTGGCGAATATTGTCTTGAATCTTTTGTGCAACAACTGGAATTGCTACACCAAAATACATTACAACATAAAGGTCAACGATAATATCTTCGTTTGCTAATTCAACCTTTACACCTTTACCATGATTTTTCTTACCTAACTTCTCAACAACATCTGTAGCAAAATTACCGCGCATTGCCGCTACACCTTCTACTTCAGCAGCTGCAATACCTGCAATTACTTCAATTACTTCTGGTGCAATTTCTACTTTACCAAGAGTTGTATCTTGACCCATATCTAACATATGTTCAGCCATGAAAAAAACCTCCTTTAATGTATCACTGCGTCACAAGTTCATGCTCTTCCAAAAATTTCGTATTAAACTCACCTTTTACAAAATCAGGATGATCTAGCAATTGCAAATGGAACGGGATTGTTGTATGTACGCCTTCAATGACAAATTCACTAAGTGCGCGCTTCATTTTTGCAATTGCCTCTTCACGTGTTTTTCCGTGAACAATTAATTTAGCAACCATCGAATCATAGAAAGGTGGGATTGAATATCCCGGATATACAGCTGAATCGACGCGAATACCAAATCCTCCTGGTGGTAAGTACATTTCTACTTTACCTGGAGATGGCATAAATTTTTTGGCAGGGTTTTCCGCATTAATTCGACATTCAATTGCCCAACCATTAAATTGTACTTCTTCTTGCTGTAACGATAACTTTTCTCCTGAAGCAACAAGAATTTGCTCTTTAATTAAGTCCATTCCCGTTACCATTTCAGTAACCGGATGCTCAACCTGAATTCTCGTATTCATCTCCATGAAATAAAAGGTTTTCGTTTTATATTCATAAATAAACTCAACCGTACCAGCACCTGTATAATCAACCGCTACCGCCGCTTTAACTGCCGCTTCACCCATCTGCTTGCGAATATCTTCATCAAGTGCAGGTGATGGACTTTCTTCTAATAGTTTTTGCAAACGGCGCTGAATTGTACAATCACGCTCTCCTAAATGAATGGCATTTCCGTGTGTATCTGCCATTATTTGAATCTCAACATGGCGGAAATCTTCAACGTACTTTTCTAAGTATACACCAGGGTTCCCAAAAGCGGTACTAGCTTCTTGCTGTGTAATTTGAATTCCTTTTATAAGCTCTTCTTCATGGCGTGCAACACGAATACCTTTTCCACCGCCACCTGCAGTCGCTTTAATAATAACTGGATATCCAATTTGATTAGCAAGCTCGATCGCTTCTTCGGTATTTTTAATAATCCCTTGTGAACCTGGTACAATCGGAACCCCTGCTTCTTTCATTGTATCACGAGCAACGTCTTTTGTGCCCATCTTTGAAATAGCTTCTGGACTTGGACCGATAAAAATCAAGTTACATTCACGGCATAACTCTGCGAAATCTGCATTCTCTGCTAAAAATCCGTATCCCGGATGAATAGCATCGCAGCCTGTTAACTTCGCAACGCTAATAATGTTTGTCAAATTTAAATAGCTTTCTTTCGAAATCGTTGGTCCTACACAATACGCCTCGTCTGCAATCTGTACGTGAAGTGACTCTTTATCTGCTTCTGAATAAATTGCAACTGTTTCAATATCCATTTCTTTACAAGCACGAATAATTCGTACAGCAATTTCCCCACGATTGGCTATTAATACTTTTTTTATCATCACAAAGACTCCCTTATTACGCTTTTACAAGAAATAGCGGTTGTCCATACTCAACAAGCTGTCCGTTATTAACAAGAATTTCAACAATTTCGCCCTCTACATCAGCATCAATTTCGTTAAATAACTTCATAGCCTCGACAATACATACGATAGAATCTTTCGATACTCTATCCCCAACACTTACATATGGAGGTGTATCAGGCGAAGAAGAAGAATAGAATGTACCTACCATCGGTGATGTGATTTTATGTAGGTTTTCATTTTGAACAACCTTCTTCTCTTCTTGTTTTGGCGCTTCTGCTTGTGCTGCTGCTACTTTCGTTTCAACTTCAACAGGCGCTACTGGTTGCATAGCTTGTTTTGCTGCAGGTGCTTGCACAGCAACAACTTCATTACCACGCTTTTTCATTTTGATTGTTGTACCGTCTTTTTTGTATTCAAATTCATCAATATTAGAGCTATCAATTAATTTAATTAATTCGCGAACTTCTTGAATTTTAAACATGTAAAATCCACTCCCATACTCTTGTTTGTCCCGTTTTTACAGATTCTCGTCACGAAAACTAGATTGACTGTAAAAATACGATGTATTCTATTAGAAAATATATTTCATTAACTAATAGAAATATTTACTATTTCCATCTTACGATAAATTTTTTAAACATTCCAATTTATATTTCTTTATAATAAATCGAAACTCCTGTAAAAATATTATTCCAACAAAAAATTAATACCTAGTAATAATACCAAGTTTCACACGAAATTGGCAAGACCACTTCTTAAAAAACATTCACTACTTTTTCAAAACGTTACACAGCAAACATGCCATCCCCTCTACACTCTTCACACATCTATAGTCAACAACATATTTTTACCAAATATTATTTTTTTGTTTACACGCCATTCATCATTCCTTCATATAAGAATAGTATGTTCAAAGTGTAGAAAATATATTGTGTCGAGGTGTGGAAATATGATATGGCTCATTCTCTTTTTACCTGCCGTAATCGTTTGGGCATGCGTTCTTTGCATCCACGTCAAATCCGGAAAAAGTAATCATCAGTACCATGAACCATTAATCTTTTACTCACAACGTGTTTCTCCATTCCGAGTTGAACATAGTAAAAATAATTACAAAGACGAAATAGAAAAAAGCTATCGAAAATGATAGCTTTTTTCTATACACACGTTTACTTACATACTCTATTTTACTATTTGCATACCCTTTGCTTAGTAAAAGATAATAATCCGTAGGGAAATCCCTACGGATTAAGGTTTTACTTATTTCGCTGGTGGATCAAATTTCACACCTACATCTTTTGATCCGCCTTCACTTCTTACAAGTTGAATAATTTTATTTGCTTCTTTCTGTGAATGTTTTGCCGCTTTAACCGTTACTCTAATATCAGTACCATCAGCTCTTACAAGAGCATCTGGATATCCTCCTTGAGATTTAATTACTGTCTCAAGTAATTCTTGCTTCGTTTCCATTGTCGTAATGGCATCAAAATTTTCTTTCGCTTTATTCTTTTCTGTTGCTGAAGCTTTTGTTGAACTCATCACTTCTTGTAATTTTGCTTTTTGTTCACTACGCTGATCTTCCATTTGCATACGTAAAGCTGTGAAATTCTCATCACTTGATTGAACTGATACATTGCCCTCTTTTTTACTTGTTTCTTTTTTTGCATTTTCTTTTTTGTCTGTTTCTTTATTTGTTGTTTCTTTGCTTGTATTTTCTTTTTTCGGAGTTTCTTTAGGCGCTTCGTTTGTTACTGCTTTATCAGTACCTTGTTTTTCTTGTCCAATCTTTTCACCTGTTGCTGGCGATGCTGTATTCATTTTGTCAGGAGTTGTCACGTAATACACAGATAGTACAACAACTAAACTTAACATCGTTAATAACCAAACTGTTTGTTTTTTTAACACTTTATTTCCTCCCTATCAATTTTTCGGTGAAACTGAAACGCGATGGGCCGGTACATCTAGCAGCCTTATCACAGCTTCTTTTACCATTGCTTTAACTTGTATATTATCCACTCCCTTTGCTACTACAAGAACACCACGTACTTTCGGCTTCTCTGTTCGTAAAACAACAGGAGTTTCTTTATCCCCTTCACGTATAATGACAGTCTTTTCATCAAGAGACTCGTCCTCTACTTCTCTCTTACCGCCTGTTTTATCTGTTTCACCTGTTGTTTGTGAGCGTTTCACTGTATTTTTTTCTAAAATTTTTTCTTCAGATGAATCTAAATTCACTTTAATCGTTACGTCTTTTACTCCTGCTATTTCTTCTAAAGCAGTTTTTAATTCTTGTTCATACGCTTTTTCATATTTTTCTACATTTGACATACTATCATTACTTTTTTGTCCGAAAGTTGGTACGTCTTTTTCTTGGTTTTGAGTTTTTTGTTCTTTAAATACAGGTACTTCTTCTTTTTTACTTGAAAAGAGACTACTAGAAAACATAAGCAAAATTCCAAGTATGAGTAGGACAAGTAAAAACTTAGGTGTTACCTTTTTACCCTTCTCGTTGCTTTCTTTTTGATCCCCATTCAATAAGTTTCGGAAAAATGAGAACTTCGAATTTTTATCTTTATTGTCCATTTACTCTACCTGTCCTCCCTTCCACTTGAACTTGGATTTGTTTACCCTCTAGTTGCCACCTGCTTGAAAAGAAATCTTTCATTTCTCCATTCGTTTCTTCCACTTTTTTTGGAGGCTCTTTCGTGTTAATTTCAATTGGCTTTACTGTTTCGATTGCATCATTTTTACTACGTTCTTTTTCTTTCAACGTCACAACAACAGATTGAATATCTTTCGCTGACTTTACTTCTTCTATATTTTCTGCTGCGACTATTTGTATTTCAGAGACAGTCATACCATACTTTTTCTCAAACTCTTTTCCTACTTCTTTTTTCATTTTGGTAGCCATCTCTTCTAAACTATATGCACGTGTTAGAGCTTGTATTTCTTTTTTCTTCGAATCTATTGAATTTTTTACAGATCCTTCTGCTACGTACTTTTCTTTATTAAAATTTGCAATTACTTCATTTACATCTGTCTGCAATAGTTTAAAAAGGGGTGTTAAAATTAATACGACTAACAAAAGACTTACAACAAATTTAACGTATTTTTGCAAATTCGAATTTGGAAGAATAAGATGAAGCATTGTCGCTAAGAGCAAAAAAACGATAATATTTCTGATCCACTCTGTAACAAATTGCATACTCTTCACCTCCTACCGCATCATAAGTGTAATATTCCCCGCAGCAATAATAATTGTAATACTTAAAAAGAACATAAATGATACGATAGCTAAGCAAGCAAATACGTAAATGATGCTTCTTCCAATAATGTCTAAACATTGAATAATTGCTCCGCCGCCAACCGGTTGTAATACTGCTGCTGCGAATTTATAAATAAATGCAATACAGAAAATTTGAATCGCAGGAAA
Source organism: Bacillus sp. FSL R9-9497 (assembly GCF_038005805.1). Classification (NCBI taxonomy): domain Bacteria; kingdom Bacillati; phylum Bacillota; class Bacilli; order Caryophanales; family Bacillaceae; genus Bacillus; species Bacillus sp. FSL R9-9497. Next base: position 4,111,408 of record NZ_JBBOTY010000001.1, read on the forward strand.
AGCAACAATTAAGCATAAAATGACGAGCCCAATAATTCCGACTGTGTTTTTCAATAATCCTGATGCGCTAATAACAGTATCTGCCGCTTCCGTAAACATTCTTCCAACTACTGGAATGAAGTTTCCTGTTACAAATTTAGCAGTTTTCACAGCTATGCCATCAGCAACGGCTGTCGCTGTTCCTTGTACAGATAATACCCCTAAAAAAATCGTTAAGAAGATACCGATAATCCCAACGCTAACGTTTTGCAGAAGCTTGGACAATTTTGTAACTTTATATTGATCACTCATTGTACTTACAATACTTAATATCGTTGCCAGTAATAAAAGCGGTAGAACGATATAATTCATAAGAAGCACGCTTGTATTCATTAAGAAAATGATAATCGGATGAAAGAAAGATACAGATACAACCCCGCCACCAGTCGTTATAAGCGCCAATAAAATTGGCAATAGCGCTAATATGAAATCTACCATTGTTTGTATCGTTTCTCTTGCATATGTCATAACGACATAAAAACTATTTAAAGCAAAAATAATAAGTACCATATATACAACAGCATCAGCAATTTTACTTACACTACTTTTTGAAAAAGCGGATTGCAGTGATTGCAACAATGCACTAAAGATTGTGAGCATAATGAGTGTGCCAAGCAGTTTTCCATTAGCTGCAAGCTCATGAAATAAATATTTTAATAACCCTATCATCCACTCTTTTAGAGAGAATTCTTTTTCTCCCTTTACAAACTCCATAAAACTCCCTTTTTGACTCTCTGGCAAATAGCCACCATATTTTGTAACAAGCCCGTCCCAAAATTGCTTCACATCTTCAATTCCGAGCTTATCCAATTGTTGATCAACGACGTTTGTTTCTACAGGAGAAGCTTGTACAACAACCGGTAAAGAAAAGAAAAGGAAGCAAGCAAATAGCAGCTTAGCTCCAAACCTCCTCAACATTCACTCCCCCTTATCCCGTCGGTAAAAATCCGAGAATAGTTTCAATTACAACCGTCAAAATAGGAATTGCCATAACGAGAATTAAGATTTTCCCAGCAAGTTCAATTTTCGAAGCGATGGCACCTTGACCAGCATCTTTTGTAATTTGAGCTCCAAACTCGGCAATATAAGCAATTCCAATAATTTTTAGTAACGTTTCCACGTAGACGTTGCTAACTTTCGCTTCACTCGCTACTCTCTCAATCATTTGTAAAATAGAATGAATTTGATCGATTAAAATAAGAAACATCACGCTACCTACGAACACAATAAATAAAGATGTAATACTAGATTTATGCTGGTTCAAAACAGCAGCTAAAAACGTAGCAACGAGGCCTAATCCGACAATTTGTATAATTTCGATTCGAACCGCCTCCTTTACTGGAAGAGAAAGACACTTTTAATCTTGTCGAATAGCGTATTAATTAAAAATGCAACATGAAATAAAATGACGACAAAACCGACAAGGATAACCCAATTTGCAATATCCTCACGCTTCAATTCTTTTAGTACAGTATGAATGAAAGCTAAAACAATGCCGATTCCGGCGATTTGAAATATTAATCCAACATCAATGGACATCGCCTTTCTCCCCCCTATAGCAGTAAAATTACAATAAGTAGCCCTGCTAGTACCCCTAAGCTCTTAATCATTTTTTCGTATTGCAGTTGTAAAGCTTTCGCTTCCTCTTCTTCTCTCTCCAAATGTGTAATACATAAGCGAATATGTTTTTGTTGTGATTCACGATCATGTTGCCCGAGCGTTTCACCAAATTGCTGCAGTATTTCATACTCGGTTTGTTGAAAAGCCGTCAACTTCCAATTCTCTTTCAAACTATCTATCCAAGCTTCCCTTACTGTTTGTTCTCCACTTTCTAGTTTTTTAGCGAAACTTTGAAATATCCAATTTAATGGCTTTGGCATTTGTTTAACTAATCGCTCGGCAGCCTCAGATAAAGGTGTGTGTCCATACATAATTTCTGCCTCTAATGATTGAAGTGCTGATTTTAATAACCTAAGTTGCCTCGGTCTCTCACTGTATCTTTTAGCGTACGAAAACCCGAAAAAGGTGCTGACCGCAACGATTAACACTGCACCAAATATTTTCACCATACGCCCTCAGCCTTTCTATTTGATAACACTGGTTTTCCATATTTATCTTTCACCTGCATAACCGTTCCTGGACCCCTCGCTTTTGACAACTCCACAAACCTATCAAATATACCAAGCTCTAGCACTGCCTTGAGCGATGGACGTCTCACAACATCCTCATAGGAAAATCCGTGTGCGCTTATAAAAAGCTGGACACCTGCATGCACTGCCTCCATAATTGCTTCACTATCTTCTTTACGGCCAATTTCATCTACGATCAAAATATCAGGACTCATAGAACGAATCATCATCATCATTCCTTCTGCCTTTGGACATGCGTCTAACACATCGACTCGGGTACCAAAATCATATTGCGGGATCCCTTTCACACAACCAGCAATTTCTGACCGTTCATCAACGATCCCCACTTTACAGGAAGGAATTTCCGAAGCACTTACCCCTTGACTCATGCAACGTGCTACATCTCTTAAGAGTGTCGTTTTTCCCGTTTGGGGAGGGCCAATTACCATCGTGTTTAACCACCTTTTTTCATACAAATATGGCAAAAGCGGTTCAGCAATCCCTATTTTTTGACGAGCAATACGAATATTAAAGGAAGAGACATCACGAATCATTTTCACTGCGCTTTTTTCTGTAATGACTTTTCCTGCTAACCCGATTCTATGCCCTCCGCGAAGCGTCACATACCCACGTTTTAATTCCTCTTCCATCGTATAAATTGAGAATTGACTTAACTTATTCAATAAGTAAATAGCATCCTCTGCAGTAGTGATATAGTCATAAAAAAACACCTTTCCGTGTGCAATACACTCTAGCGGCCTTCCAATTCGAACACGAATTTCCTCTAAAGCATCGTATTGCTTACATTCTTCAATTAAGTACTTCATCGTTTTTGGTAAAACTTCTAATACCTCTTTCATCGGCTTCTCCCCACTATACTCGACTTACTATTTCAGTAATGCGATAAAAATACAGCAAATTCCAAGCGCTAGAAAAAAGAGCTTCAAGAAAGAAATTTCACTTGCTACACTCGCTATCCCAATTGTCATTGTTAAAATTAATACGGTAGGTCCAACAAACGCCAACATACCATTTATAAACAACGCTTTCTTCGCATCATTCACATAAAGCATAAGCAAAGCAGCAAATATCTCCGCACTACCTGAAAATAATCGAAGTGCCCCCATAACAAGCACGGATGTTTCCATTGCCGCTAGCCACTGTTTCATTCTTCCACCTTCTCCCGTAACAGTTACTAACTTCGTATTCTAAAAAAGAATATATTTGTACAACCATATGCAGAGGTTGTCTATTTCAGAAGTAAAAACATAATTTTTCTCTAAATTCCGAATTACAATCTGAATATTCATATTATTTCATGGTATATTATGGTATATTTAGTTTAAAAGAGGTTTAAAACATGCAGCACGTCACTTTATTACCACTAGATTTATGCTATACAAATGTGATTTTCGAGCTATCAAGTGATCCACATATAAAAAATGCATTGGGGATAACGGTAGAAAACATCGAAGACACGAAAACATTTCTTCTTTTCGCAATAGACGAAGAGCGTCAAAAGAAATCCTTATCGAGAATGATTGTGAATGAAGAAAATGAAATAATTGGCCTCACCACACTTAAACATATTAATAATGAGAAAAAGCAATCTCACATTGGTAGTTGGCTCGGCTATCCGTACTGGGGAAAAGGCTATAACGAGGCTGCTAAAAAAGAAATCTTTAAAATCGCCTTTTTAGACTTACAACTTTCCTACGTATTTGCTGGTGCTAAAACAAATAATATCCGCTCTTTAAAAGCACAAGAAAAACTACCTTATATTTCATTGCATGTGGAAAACAAGTTTCCAGACGAACACGCTGCACTAGAGAAAGAAGTAAAGTCACCTTGCTCTCTGCATGTCGTGTCACGTGAAAATTTTTTAAACTGGTTGAAATTACAGAATGAGGGGGAAAAATATGAAGGCATTGAAAGTTAGTTTAACCGTTGTAGTAGAATTAGCTCTTATTTATCTTTTTTCATTATTGGTCGGTTGGTCATTTATAGAGACCTTTTTCCTTGGTAGTTTAGCAATATTTGCAATTATGTGGTTAATTATTATGAGTAACCATAGAAATAACATTACAGATCACGCAATAAGTAAAACATTAACTGGCGTTGAGACTGGCGAAATAAAACCATTTCAAATTGTTTTGACTCCATCTATTATGGGTACTCTTTCACTTGTTTTAGTCAGTTTTATAATAACAGCTATTTACTATCTACCCTATTTCCTATAAAAAAGCACTCGTGAATTATCACGAGTGCTTTTTTACTATGCACGAGAAACGTATTTACCTTCACCAGTGTTGATGATAAGCATTTCGCCTTCGTTAATGAAGATTGGTACTTGTACAACAAGACCAGTTTCCAATGTAGCTGGTTTTGTTACGTTAGAAGCAGTATCACCTTTAATACCAGGCTCTGTTTCTGTAACTTGTAATTCAACTGTGTTTGGAAGTTCAACACCAAGTACTTCGCCTTGGTAAGTCATGATTGCTACTTCCATGTTTTCTTTTAGGAATTTAAGCTCGCGCTCGATTTGTTTTTCACCAAGTTCGATTTGCTCATAAGTTCCGTTATCCATAAATACGTGAGCCTCACCGCTTGCGTATAAGTATTGCATACGACGGTTTTCGATGTGTGCTTTTTCTACTTTCTCACCTGCACGGAATGTTTTCTCTTGAACAGAACCTGTGCGAAGATTACGTAGTTTAGAACGAACGAATGCAGCACCTTTACCTGGCTTTACGTGTTGGAAATCAAGTACTTGCCAAAGGGCATTGTCCACTGAAATTGTTAAACCTGTACGAAAATCGTTTACTGAAATCATGTAAAAAAATCCTCCTGTGTATTACAAAATAATAAGTTCTTTTGGTGATTTCGTAATTACTTCATTACCTTCACTTGTCACAATGATATCATCTTCAATACGTACGCCGCCAATACCTGGAATATAAATACCTGGTTCTACTGTTACAGCCATACCTGGTTCAAGTACTGTATGAGAACGGAATGCTAAACCTGGTGCTTCATGGATTTCAAGACCTATTCCATGACCAGTAGAGTGTCCAAAGTATTCACCATATCCTTTTTCCGTTATGTAGTCACGCGTTAGCGCATCAGCCTCGCGACCTGTTAAACCAGCTTTAATACCGTTCACACCACGTAGTTGTGCTTCTAAAACGATATTATAAATTTCTTTTAATTTATCAGATGGTTCACCGACTGCAATCGTACGAGTAATATCAGAGCAATATCCTTTGTAATAAGCGCCGAAGTCTAATGTAACGAAATCTCCTGTTTCTATCACTTTTTCAGATGCCACGCCGTGCGGTAATGCCGAACGAAGACCTGAAGCAACGATAATATCAAACGAAGAAGATGTTGCTCCTTGTTTTCTCATGAAAAATTCAAGTTCATTTGACACTTCAATTTCAGATACTCCCGGGCGAATGAATGATAGAATATGCTCAAAGGCAGCATCTGCAATCTGTGCAGCTTCCTTTAATATCTTAATCTCTGAATCAGTCTTTATCAAGCGTAACTTTTCTACAAGTCCAGAAGTCGGGATAAATTCAGCATCAATCGCTTCCTTATGCACTGAATAAGAACTATATGTAAGAGTATCTTGCTCAAAACCAAGCTTTTGAATTCCAAGCTCTTTCACTTGCTTTGCCACTTCATCAATGATCAATCCTGCGTGCTGTACAACCTCATATCCAACCGCTTGTTTACTTGCCTGCTCGACGTAACGGAAATCTGTAATAAATTGAGCACGATCTTTTGAAATAAGAACAACGCCTGCTGTTCCTGTGAAGTTAGCCATATATCTACGACTATGTTCATTTGTTAACAAAATACCGTCAATACCAGCCTCATCAAATGCACTTCGTAATCTTTCAATTTTCTCCATTACTTTATGCCTCCCTCAATTTCTCCATTAATGCAAATAACGCTAACTTATAGCCATAAAAACCAAATCCTACAATTTGACCTGCACAAACAGCTGCCGTCACAGATTCATGACGGAACGATTCACGCTGATGAATGTTAGAAATATGTACTTCAATAACAGGAATCGAAATGCTCGCAATGGCATCACGAATCGCATAGCTATAATGCGTAAATGCTCCCGGATTTAAAATGATCCCTTCATATATATCTTCCGCTTCATGAATAATGTCGATAATGGCACCTTCATGATTCGATTGGAAACATTCTAACTCCACTCCCATTGTTTCTGCTTCTTGCTTCATATCTGCTTCAAGTGTCGTTAGCGTGCCCTTTCCATATACATTTACCTCACGAACACCGAGGCGATTTAGGTTAGGACCGTTTACGAGGAGTAACTTTTTCATATTCTTAAAACTCCTTAATATTAAATATCTATACAATATTTTAACATAGGAGTTACTTATTTGAATAGTTCGTCTTCTCTTACCCTTCTTGTTCTGCTTTATTGCTATTTACTGCGTAAGAAACAGAATATGCTATAAACACACCATACAATATAAAAATACATATTGTCGTCACAATTGTCTCTTTTGGTAAATGGAGCGCACTTTTAATAACAGGAGCCATTAAACCCATCCCCAAAAACAGTAGTGCCCACCAAAATAGCCCATAAATAATTCCCGCTATAATCCCTTCAAACTTTGCAAAAAATGCTTTATACAAAAAGGCAATTAAAATTGAAAGAAGTCCCATACACACTATTCCGAACACATTGCCCCATACACCCTCTTTCCAACTTCCAAACGCAAATGGTAAAAGGAAATAATTCGGGCCCGCCTCCGTGAATGAAAATATATGAAGGAAATACCATATCCCGCCCCAAAAGATTCCACCAAACAAACCAATCTGCACAAAATTCCTTGTTCCTAATTGTTCTTGACTCACATCGACACCTCCGCTCAATAGTATGCCCGAAACTATTTTGAAGCATGTTTAAATCCTGCGAAATTTGTCTATAAAAAGAATAAGAAATGTCCGACTCTCATAACATTTTCCCTTGTCATCTACTTGTATTTGCCGATAAAATAAAGGAAACTCGGTGATTGTCTTATTTCAAAACGACAGAACCCAGTATGACAATTGCCTCTTTTTCTACATAAGAGAGAAACAAATACAGGTTGGTGTTAACATGACAGAAGAGTCAAAACAAATATATGGCGGGCAAGCGGTCATAGAAGGAGTTATGTTTGGCGGTAGAGAATATACTGTTACAGCGGTTCGTCGTAAAGATAAATCGATTGAATTTTATCGATTACCACGCGTTCGTAATAAAGTACTATCTACCCTAAAAAAAATTCCATTTTTACGAGGGATTGCCGCTATTGTGGATGCAAGTGCGAATGGAGCAAAACATTTAAACTTCGCTTCAGAACGATTTGACGTCCACCCAGAAGATGATGAACAAATTGCAAATAAAAAAGAAGAACAATCAAAATTAACGATGGTATTAGGAGTTGCAGCTGTTGGCGTTTTATCTTTTATATTCGGTAAAGTCATTTTCACAGCAGTTCCTGCACTATTAGCTGAATTAACGAGACCGATTTTCCCATCTCATACTGGGCAAATTATTGTCGAAAGTGTCATTAAGCTCATGCTATTATTGAGCTATATATACTTTATTTCTTTAACCCCACTTATTAAGCGGGTATTTCAGTATCACGGTGCAGAGCATAAGGTAATCAATGCTTACGAGAATAACCTTCCTCTGACTGTAGAAAACGTTCAAAAGCAAACTCGTCTCCATTATAGATGCGGCAGTAGCTTTATTATATTTACAGTCATTATTGGAATGTTCGTTTATTTCCTAGTCCCTACAGATCCTCTTTGGGCACGAGTTATAAACCGAATTTTATTAATTCCAGTTGTACTTGGTATTTCTTTTGAAGTATTGCAATTTACAAATCGATTACGAGATATTCCTGTATTACGCGTACTTGGATATCCTGGATTATGGCTACAACTATTAACAACGAAAGAACCAACAGATGATCAAGTGGAAATAGCAATTGCATCGTTTGAAGAATTATTACGTTTAGAGAACAAACAATAATTATTTAAAAATGGTGTTCAACTCCTTTCCTCATCGTTAATATACTAATTTTAATATACGTTTTTAGGAGGTGTCCCTTATGAACGGTCGTTCGTTTACTTTCGCTATATTTGTGCTTATTATCGGATTGGCAATATTCGGCCTTGTTTCATCTGTTATTACAAATCCCATGGGTGTATTAAGAAATATCGGGTACATGTTACTTGTTGTCGGTATCTTTTACTTGCTATACAAGATGTTTACAAATTCCAATGGTTCTGCAAATTCACAAAGCTCATATAAGCGTGCGGCAAAACAATCGAACCGCAAACATGGGAAACAAAATGTAGCACCCCTAGGCAATTCTTTCTTTAAGTCAAATACTTCTAATGACAAAAGCAAAAAAGGGAATTCTCCCACTTTGAAACGAAAAAGAAAACAGTCTCATTTAACTGTCATTGAAGGCAAAAAAAGCAAAAAGAAAGACCGTGCTTCCTTTTAGGAAATACGGTCTTTTTTTATACTTTGAAGCACTTCTTTTAAACTTTTCTCTCTCATACTTTCAATTCGAAGATGATGATTTTCAAATGGTAAATTCCGTGTCACATCATTAGGTACAACAACGCACGTTAATCCCGCTGCAACCGCTGCTCTCAATCCATTTAATGAATCTTCAAATACAACAGCTTCAGACGGCTTAATTCCTAATTCTTCTATTGCAACTCGATAAAGAGCTGGATCTGGTTTTACCTTCTCAACATCTTCTCTCGTTTTAATCACTTCAAAATATTCTCGAATCTGTAGCTCTTCTAAAAAATGAATAACCCATTCTCTAGACGAACTAGAAGCCAGTGCGATTTTCAATCCCATTTCTTTCGCTTCTTCTAAATATTCTTTTACCCCGTCACGAGCTTCTGGTATTCTCATTTTCTCTTTATGTAAAGTTGCCACTTTTTCTTTTAATGCACTTTTGTTAAACTTCTCTTTTAATTGATCATTTAAATATGTATAAAGTACCTCATCTGTTGTTCCAATACATTTCGCAAATTCCTCTAAAGGTAGTTCCCCGCCGTATTCACGAACAGCATCTCTGAAAGAGTGAAACCATATCGTTTCTGTGTCCACAATTAATCCATCAAAATCAAAAATAATTGCTTTCATAATTCTCCCATCCTTTTCGAATTGAAATAAAAAAGGAAACGCCATACGTTCCCCTTAATTACTTTTCTCTTCATTTGCTCTTTGAACACCACGAAGTGTTTCCACTCGGACTGCATCTTGTTCAAAGTATTCCACTAAATCACCAATGCGATCAATTGCTTCCCAACTTAAATGATGTTCAATTCCTTCTACATCATTGTAAATTTTACTTTCATCCACACCGATAATACGCATAAATTGCTCTAGCAAGTCATGACGATATACGAGACGTTCTCCGATTTTTTTACCTTTTGTTGTTAATACAAGCCCTCTATATTTTTCATAAATTAGATATTCATCTTTGTCTAATTTTTGCACCATTTTTGTTACAGAGGATGGATGTACACTAAGCGCTTCAGCAATATCAGATACGCGGGCGTAACCCTTTTCATCAATCAACAAATAAATTTGTTCAATATAATCTTCCATACTAGGGGTAGGCATCGGTTTCCTCCATCCAAGTTCATTTTGCTTATTCCGTACGAAGCAATCAATAAAATGATACACCAGAAAGAATAACGTGACAAGTTGAAAACGAGCCTAAATATATAAAACAAAAAAGAATCTGTATTTGCATACAGACCCCCCTTAAGTAAAATATTGTATTTCTGCATTAGGAAAAAACTCATTTATATAACCTCTTATCGTTTCTTTTAATACTGCTGCATCATCCTTTTTATATACATATTTTCCGATGGTTTTGGAAAACGATGCTGAATCAATTCAAACGTTAAATTTGGTATCGTCATATCTTTGTCGCTCAAATAGTTTACGGTTCCTTCTTCCCATTCTTCATGCATTTAAATTGGCGCAACTATAAAACCAAGTGGATATTCAAGTGCCTTTCGTTCAAAGTAAACGAGCTTTGGCATAAATGGTCTCATATGCTTTTCGCCCTCTCGTTAGTATGGGGGACATTAAAGTTTTCCACCCCAGTAACTTGCGTTGCAAGTTACTGAATGTTATAATTTGGATGCCAGCTACCTTGCAACGCAAGTTACCTGAATAAAAGGTGGTGAAATCATGCACAGCCAAATGTTAAAAGGCGTGCTCGAAGGGTGCATCCTATACATCATTTCACAAGAAGAAGTGTACGGATATGAACTGAGTACAAAATTAAATAAACACGGATTTACATTTGTAAGCGAAGGAAGCATATATCCATTATTGTTACGTATGCAAAAAGAAAAGTTGATTGAAGGAACATTAAAAGCTTCCTCACTCGGTCCAAAGCGAAAATATTATCACGTAACCGATAAAGGATTAGAACAGCTTGAAGAATTTAAACAAAGCTGGGGGATGGTTTCAACGACCGTAAACAACTTATTATTACAAGGGGAGTGATAGGGATGAATGCACAAGACATGATTGAATTGAATAATAAAAAACGTGAGCTTCTAACTTCCGAAAACGAAATTGCTTATGGTGATATGCTAGTATATCTTCGGTTATCTAATGTACCGAACATCAAGTGGAAGAACTTTTGTTAGAAATATTAGACCACCTTATCGAAGCACAAGCTGAAAATAAAAATGCTTATGACATTTTCGGAAATGATTTACAATCTTACTGCGATGAACTTATAGCTGCTTTACCCGCCCAAACAAAATTAGAAAAAACTTCTTTAATTGGTTTTGTTATTAGTTTACTCCTTGCTATACAGTTTGGCATAAATGCAATTATTTCATTTTTTATGTTTCTCTTTGAAAAAAATAATACATTATCAAGTCCGCCTTTTAGCATCCTTGGAACTACTTTGTCTGTTTCAATAATTATACTAGGTATATTATTTATTTTATATTTATTAAAGCGTTACTCCTTTGATCAGAAAATGAATTGGAAAAGAAAAATTCTATTTGGATTCGCATTTGCTACTCCATTTTGTTCCGCTGTATTCTTAAATATTTATTTTCAAAAGCAACCTTATCTCATTTATCATCTAACCTTTTGGCAAAACGCCTTAATCGCAATCTTATTTTTTATTTTATATAAACTACTATACAAAAAATCAAATTTTTAACAGCCCTTCAAAAGGCTGTTTTTTCTTCTGTCTAATTTTACAAATTGAAAAATTTCATAAAGAAAATAAGAAAAATGCAAAATAATTAAAGTTAATTGTTGACGTGATGCTTTTATTATCGGTATCATAAATCTTCGTGAGCAATTATTTTTCGTTATACGATTTTTTTATTATTACTGAATTTTTGAGAGGAGAAATTAGATGTCAGTTAAGAAGAAAACGCAAGTACGCACCGGCAAAATGGTACGTGAACTAATGTTAGCAGACGAAGATGTAAATGCTTCGCTAATTATGGTATATAGTGAAAACGGTGTAAACGCAGAAATTAAAATCGAGGGCTTAACGCCGAAATGTAACGAAGAATTATTTTTGAGCGGAAACGTGGATTGGAACAAGAGTGTTATTTATAAAATTGTTGATTTCACTGGAAACGCTGAAGTTGGTAAAGTTACATTAACAGCGATGAACAAAAACAATGTTTCTCTAGAAATTGAACGCGTTATGTGGAGTAAAGAAAATAAAGAAGCTGCCGAGCAAGAAGAAACACAGGTAGAAGCAGCACCGAAAAAAGAAGTAGTTGTAGAAGCTCCAAAAGCAATTACACCTGCTCCTAAGCCTGTTACGCGTGTGGAAACACCTGCTATGGCTAAGCCTACTCCAGTACCGACACCGAAGCCAGTAAGCGTAGAAGCAGCTGTAGAACTAGTTACTCCAACGCCTGTGAAAAAAGCAGTCCCTACTCCAGTTACAAAGCAAGAGACAGCACCGGTTGCTCCTGCAAAACCGAAGCAGCCTGCTTTGACTGAAACAAATTCAAAACTACAAGAAAATTATGTTAAACTCGTGAAAAAGACAATTGAAGTTTGTCAAGATTACGAGCTTGGCATCGACATAGATGATTCTATTGAAAGCTTAAAAGAAGAACTACAAAGCCAAGGTATTAGCGTTACATTTGACAAAGAAATTATGGACGTTGTAAGTCGCCTTCGTTCTTTACAAGATAAAGGAATCAAAGTAGAAAAAGTACTTAATTTACTATAAAAAAATAAGAGGTGGCTATCGCCATCTCTTATTTTTTATAATTCCACTCATTACTTTCATACTTTTCTTTCGCTAACGTTTGAACTTCATGTAACTGTTCTTCTGTTAATTCATATGGAACAAGTTCTACATCTAATCCTTTTTCAAAGCCAACTTCAAACGCTTTAATTAACTGCTCTATCGTAAATGTACGGTCTGTTAATTCATTAATTGCTACTGCTTTAGAAGAGAACATACTCTTCATACGTTCCTTCACACGTTCATTTGGGAATAAAAATAGATCATATAGTTCATCTAAATCAATTTCTAATGGAATCGATCCATGCTGTAAAATAACACCTTTTTGACGTGTTTGAGCACTACCAGCAATTTTTCGTCCTTCCACTACAATTTCATACCAAGATGGTGCATCAAAACATACGCCTGAACGTGGATTTTTTAAATTTTCACGATCTGCTTCTGTTTTTGGAACTGCATAATAGGCTTCTAACCCTAATGCCTTAAAACCATCTAATAAACCTTGCGAAATAACACGATACGCTTCTGTAACTGTTTTCGGCATATTCGGATGATCTTCAGACACAATAACACTATACGTTAACTCTTTGTCATGTAGTACACCCCTGCCGCCTGTTTGACGACGAACGAATCCATATTTCTTTTCGTTAACTACATCCATATTAATATCTTTTTCAACACGTTGAAAATATCCAACTGTTAATGTTGGTACTTCCCATTCATAAAAACGAATTGTTGGTGGCATTTTCTTGTCACTTTGCCAATTTAATAAACATTCATCTAACGCCATATTAAATGCCGGTGAACATTGACCAGAGTTAATATAACACCATTTTTCTTTTCCCATCCTGCACCTCATATAACCAATTATTTTTCACATTCTCTAGTCTACCAAATTCGACAAAATTTGTGAAAGAATACGAAATTTCTTCTTATATGCAAATGAATCTGTTGCATAAATACATATGGGCATTATAATATTGAAAGTAGGATAAGAAAAAAGGGAGCGATAGAATCGTGTCAACAACTTGGATTATTTTATTAGCCGTAATCGTAGCATTTATCGGCTACACTGTATGGATGTACTTCTATCAGAAAAAATTAATTAAAACTCTTACAGAAGAAGAATTTCGCGCTGGCTACCGTAAAGCACAGCTTATCGATATTCGTGAAGCAGACGAATATAACGCAGGGCATATTTTAGGTGCACGTAACATTCCGTTATCACAAATTCGCCTTCGCCATAAAGAACTTCGTAAAGATCAACCTGTTTACTTATATTGCCAAAGCGGATTCCGTACAGGTCGTGCAGCGCAATACTTAAAAAAACAAGGCTACAAAGATTTCTACCAATTACAAGGTGGATTTAAATCTTGGACAGGCAAAATTAAAAAGAAATAATAACATACAAAAAACTAGCTGAATAAATCAGCTAGTTTTTTCATTTCATCTTATTCGCAATGTATAATAAATTCTGCTTGATTACCTTTTCATCGTTCTCTTCTACATTCCGATACAGCAGTTGATATTCAATTCCTTTCTCTTTCCATATAAGCGTAGCAAATTCGTCACCACGTTCATAATCATCTTTATTTTTAAAATAAGCAGACGTTCCATTATTCAGTTTCATTTGTTCTTGAAATCGCTTCTCTTCCACAAGATCCGGAAAACTATAAGGAAAGTTCGCGACATTTAACTCAATATACTCATTTCTACCTGACTCCTTCTGTTTATATTTAATCGTTAAGACAGTGTTCTTTTTCCCAAGCGTTCTTACTTCCCCCTTCACATCACTTGTAATGTCGTACGGTAAAAACGTTGGAACTTTAAACTTCACCGGAAAATATTTTGGGAGTTCCTTTAGCGGAATAGGATCCGTAACACGATCCATAGCTCCTCCTGTTGTTCCCACAAAGTGTTTTTCTTCTTGCATCGTTTGTTGAAATGAACACGAACTAAGCATGAAACTAGAAAACACGAAACAAATGATTCTTTTTTTCAATTTGTTTCCGCCCTTTCATACCGCTCTCTTAACGAACGAAGCGTTGATATTCTCTTCATATTCGCTTTGTCACCAAACTCCACCTTTGAAAACTTTCCACGTTATTCTCACACATTTTGACAACACTTTTTGCAAACAAAAAAGACCCCTATCATTCTTACGCCCAAGTGAAAAGGTTACGCGAATAAAAAGAAGTCTTATTAATACCATAGTTTGTGAAAAGCTTTTCAGGTCAAGATTTTTTCTTTCTTATTATTTTCCCTTTATAATAAGGGAAAGAGGTGATACATATGGCCAATATAAAACAAATTGCTAAAACTGCTGGTGTATCGATATCAACTGTTTCTCGTGTCCTGAATAATCACCCTTACGTAAAAGAAGAAAAGCGTAAGCGTGTTCTAGATGCTGTTGAAGAATTAAACTACGCAAAAAATATAAATGCTGTCCATTTAATAAGAGGGAAAACATATACAATTGGCGTTATGCTTCCTTTCATTAACCTCCCCTACTTCAGTACCATTATTGAAGGAATCGGAAACGAAGCGTTAGCTGCTGGCTATCACATTAATTTATGTCAAACGAACTACGATAGCATTGAAGAAATTCGTGTTCTTGAAATGATGAAAATGAAACAATTTGATGGGATGATTATTTGCTCCCGAACGAGCTCTTGGGAACAAATCGAACCTTTTGCAAAATTTGCCCCTATTATTTCATGTGAAAAAATGAAGCATCCCCTCATTTCATCCATCTACGTAAATCATTATGAAGGTTTCCGTCTCGGTACTGCCTATTTACTAAGTAGAGGCCATGAAAAAATCGGAATTTGTTTAGCAAGAAAAACAAGTGTAAATTCCATAGAGCGAGAAAAAGCGTTCGCCGATACACTTCGTAACGAAGGGAAAACGTTGCATCCTGAATGGATTTTCCACCAATGCTATACAATGCAGGACGGAGCACAAATACTCCATCGTATTTTAAATATGACAAATCGTCCAACTGCTATTTTCACAGCGAACGATCAAGTTGCAGCTGGTTTATTAACAGAGGCTCGAAAACATGGTATTCGAGTACCTGAAGACCTTGCTATCCTTGGATTTGATAATCATGAAATTTCAAAGGCATTAGAAATTTCCACAATTGAACATCCCGGTCTCGCAATGGGCTCACATGCTTTTTCTTTATTTCATAAGCAGATTCAAAGCGAGCAAATTGTCGGCAGTGCAAAAGAGCTTTCATTCCATTTAATTGAGCGAGAGACTGTCTAAAAAGAGCGTTACCTATAACGCTCTTTTTCAGCTCTTCACCTATTGACTTTATATTTTCCATCTCATATAATGAACCTAACGAACGGTAGGTAGGGGATAAAAATGACAGCAAACCGCATTAAAGCTGTAGCACTTTCTCATTTCGCACGCTACGGCTACGAAGGAACTTCATTAGCAAATATTGCTCAAGAAGTTGGGATTAAAAAGCCATCGATTTACGCACACTTTAAAGGAAAAGAAGAGCTATATTTTATATGCTTAGAATCCGCTCTTCAAAAAGATTTACAAAGCTTCACTGACGATATCGAAAAATTTTCAAATTCGTCTACTGAAGAATTGCTCTTACAATTACTAAAGGGCTACGCAAAACGATTTGGTGAAAGTGAAGAATCAATGTTTTGGTTACGAACTTCTTATTTTCCGCCTGATGCATTTCGCGAACAAATTATCGAAAAAGCGAATGCGCACATTGAAAACGTCGGAAAACTTTTATTCCCTATATTTAAACAGGCAAACGAGCAAAGTGAACTGCATAACATTGAAGTGAAAGACGCTCTAGAAGCTTTCCTATGCTTACTGGACGGACTTATGGTTGAACTACTATTCGCAGGTTTAAATCGCTTTGAGACTCGTTTAAACGCCTCTTGGCAAGTATTTTGGCGAGGCCTTTCAAACTGACGGATTGCTCCTTTGCAATGCGTCGTTTTTAAGCCCTTTACCTAACGACTGGTAGGAAGGAGAAATGACAAATGGCATGGATTTATGTAATCTTAGCTGGTATTATTGAAATCTTTTGGGTGATTGGATTAAAACACGCGGAAGCACCACTTGAATGGGCTGGTGTTGCTCTATTAATTACAATTAGTTTCGTCTTATTATTTAGAGCTTATAAAGATTTACCTGTCGGCACTGTATACGCAGTCTTTACAGGTATTGGAGCTGGTGGAATCGTTCTTACTGAGATTTTCGTTTTCGGAGAACCTTTCTCTATCGTAAAAGTTTTATTAATCGGTTTAATCTTCTTCGGAGTAATTGGTTTAAAACGAGTAACAGAAGAAAAAGAAGCGAAGGAGGCTGCATAAAATGGCTTGGGTATTTTTAATTCTAGCTGGTATTTGTGAAATTATTGGTGTACTCTTTATGAAAGTAGCCACTGAAAAGAAAGGCTGGGCACCAAAAGTTATCTTGATCGCTAACTTCGGCGTAAGCTTCTTCTTCTTATCTCTTGCGATGAACACATTACCGATGGGAACTGCTTACGCGATTTGGACTGGAATTGGAACTGCCGGAAGCGCACTTCTAGGCATCCTTATTTTCCGAGAATCAGCGGATTGGCGTCGTCTTGCTTTCTTAAGCTGCATTTTATGCGGCGCTGTTGGCTTAAAACTATTAAGCTAACGTGAGGTGAATGTCATGTGGAAAGAACAAGGAAAGAAAATATTAGCATGGATCACACTTTGTATCGTCATTCTATTACAAATAAGTTTTCATATAATAGAATCATTGTTTCATAAAGTATTATCCATTCTCACATTCCTTCCTAACATGACACTTGAAATTATATCGATTGTTTGGTCTATTATCGCCTCCATTGCAATCGTCATTATATGGAGTATCGCCAAACTATGGAATAAGTTATTTAAAAAGGACAGTACTTCTGAAAAAGAGTAACTGTCCTTTTTTATATTCATTCAGACTTTCTGTAGAAGTTAGATGTGATAAGACAAAACAGACCAACTATGGCAATATTTATACTACCCCCTTTATGTAAACTTGGAAATAACGGTGGTATATTCGAGTAAACATTTGCTAATATGAGACCGATTGAAAATAAAAATATTCCTATTCTATATAACCATTTTCTTTTGTTCATCATTCTCCCCTCCTAAAATTTTTCATACACTCCTTTCTTTTGGACATACTACCCTAAAAAAGGAGTGGATAATATGCAAAATTCTATACATAAGCAAATCCTATTTTTATTTTTCCTATTTCTTATTCTCATCATCGTTTTCAGCTTTATATTACATACTCCAAAAGATGTACCAAATAGCGTTTCTTTTTATAAACTACTGCTCTCGTATTGTCGTTATTGAAGAAGGTGCCTTTTTTTAAGGCACCTTTTAAAATTCTCTTTTTTTATATATTTTTACTGAAACAAAGATAGATATTATGAACATGCATATTGAACTAACGAATAACATGCTGTTATATAATTGAATTTGTTCCAAGTTGATTTGAAACAAAGTTTCTAAAATAACAATCGGCGCCATGAATATTACTATTGTAATAAGAATAGTTTTTTTATATCCTAACCAAAAAGATATTGGTAGAACAAAGCTTAAATACACTAAAATAAAGCTAATACTAGCAACCATTGTCGTTTCAATAAATTCAAATAAGTTAACCTCGCTCTTCATTCCTATCGTGAAACAACCGACCGTTACACTTATAAAAAGAATAATTATTGCTACTATATATTTCGCATACACAATTTGTTTTCTCAATATTGGTAAACTATTTACTATAACTTCACTCTCATTTTTACTATCTGCTTCAAATGTTTTTACTGTTGCCCCAATTGTAATAATTACTGACATAATGATGAATAAATTTTCCGTATCTGTTAAGGCCATATAAAAGAAAACAGGATACAGTATGTACCAAATTAAAAATTTCCATTGAATGATGAAATCTTTTAAAATTAGTTGCTTGATCATGTATTACACCTCCTAATATGAAAATGTCCCTTCTATAACTCTGCCTCCTGAAACATTTTCATTGAGAGGAACATGGATACGAATATACTCACTAATACTCCGATACTAAGAACACCCATTGCTTGTGTAGCCTCTTGAGAGTGAAGTACTTTTAACATAATTGTTTTATCACCAAAAATATTGCACATAAGACCAATCATACCCATTAAAGGAAAAAGCATAATCAAATTCAAGACAGTAATAACTTTATATCCCCCAATGTAATTAGTCGGTATCGTTACTGCACAATAAATCAAAGTTGCTACTATTGCTGAAAATATTGCATATCCGGGCATAACTATATCTCTGTTCAATAAAATATTCCCTAATATTACGACTATAAAAGTTACACTCAAACCAGCCATAATAAATAATGTGCTTGAAATATATTTAGCTATAATTATCTCTTTTCTCGTTATAGGCAAACTCACTAATACTTTTTCTGCTTTACTTTTCTCGTCATAATAAAAAGAAATATATATAATCGTACTACATGTTATAAATACTCCTATTGCAATCCCCATTGGTTCGACGGAATTCTTAAAAATAGATAAAATAGGGATTAAAAAATAGAAAGGAAACATCTTCTTCTGTAAAAAAAACTCCTTCAAAATCAACTGTTGCATATGAATTCTCCTCTCTATAAATCACGCGTTTCATAAATTTTAATTGTAAGAAGCATAGAAACGATATAGACACTAGCTAGTGTGATTAATCCAACTATAAATATGCCAAAATGTAATGGATTCATAATCCAATTAATGAATGATGCCGTAGCACTTTCTCCGTCACCAATAAACATTCCAACAATAACACCTATTCCAGCGGCTCCACCTGTAAATATTCCACGTACTACTTTTGATTTTGTCCCATAATAACTCGGGAATAATGCTGTAATATAAACTAAAGAATATACAGCACCTCTGACTACTACATACCAAGGAATTTCAATATACAAATTGGGATGATAAGCTCCAATATCACCAATGACAGCGATACCTCTTATAAGAAAAACAACTAGCGTAGTAGAAATCATGCCACCTACAATAAATATTACACCCGAAATATATCTAGCAATAATGATATCCTTTCGTCCAACAGGTAAACTATTTATAATAACATCACTTTTATTTTTTTCATCCATCGCTATTAGTATCATAGAAGATGATATCGTTATGAGTAAGCAACTCATTGGAAATAACAATTCACCATCTGGATCTAATCCAAAGAAAACAAGAGGCATAATAAAATACACTAACCACATAACCCGAAAAAAGAACAAATCTTTATAGATTAGCTGACGCATAGGCACCTCTCCCTTTCGCAGTGTAAACGATAATGTCATCTAATGTAGGCTTTTCTAGTACAACCTCATTTCCAAACCAATCGATAATTCCTTGTTTATCCTTCGCTAAACCTTCAAAACCAAACTTATTTTTTCGTAATCCAACAAATAGTTCTTTTCCTTCTCGGTCTAATAAATCATTACTTCCTTTTACGATTACGTAGTTCTCCATTAAGTCTTCTTTTTCACCAGTAAATATAATTTCTCCATCATTGATGAACGTAACATAATCTGCAATGCGCTCTAAATCTGTTGTAATGTGCGTTGAGAATAATACGGATACTTCATCTTCCATTACAATTTCTTGCAACATATCAAGTAATTCACTTCGAACAACTGGATCTAACCCTGCTGTCGGTTCGTCCATAATAATAAACTCTGCGTGGTGCGAAAGTGCGATTGCAATCGCAAATTTCATTTTCATTCCTTTTGATAATTCTTTAATTTTTTTATACTTTGGAACTTGTAATCTATGCATATACGATTGATACTGCTCTTCGTCCCACTTTTTATATAACGGTGCAATAATACGCTTCATTTGTTCACACGTTAAATCTTCGTAATAATGATTTTCATCATATACAAAGCCGATATTTTGTTTTATTTCCTTTTCAGCTTTCTTATTGTCCTTGCCAAAAATTTTTATATCTCCGTTATCTTTTTTAATTAAATTCATAATCATTTTGATCGTCGTACTTTTCCCGGCCCCATTCGGTCCGACAAACCCCATAATATATCCGCGTGGTAACGTAAAACTTATATTTTTCACTGCGAAACCTTCATAACTTTTACAAACGTTTTTTAACTCTAACATCTCTCTCATTCCCCCTTATATAAAAACGCAATCATCTGCTGTAATTCTTCAAGTGAAAGCTGCAACGCTTTACTTTCATTCACAATCTCTTCCGCTTTACTTTCCAATAGGCGAAGCCTTTGTTCTTTTAATAGTTCATTATTTTTACGTGAAACATAAGTCCCCTTCCCAGCAACAGTTTCTATATATCCTTCTTTTTCAAGCTCCTCGTATGCACGCTTCGTTGTAATGACACTAATTTGTAATTCCTTCGCTAAGCTACGAATAGACGGTAATTGATCTCCACCCTTTAAACCGCCATTTAAAATAAGCTGGCTTAATTGTTTTCTTATTTGCACATAAATAGGGTCTTGGGAAGAATTCGAAATAATAATATTCATGTTTTCCTCCAGTTTGTGTATATACTGTGTATACCTTATATATACAGTATATACACACTATCCTATTTTTGGCAAGAAAAAAAGACCAACATTTTCCTGTTGGTCTTTCGTATATGTATCACTTTTCAAAGCGATCTAACATCTCGTCTCTCATTCCGAAACTTACTACTGCAATTCCTATATACATAAACAGAAGGAATGCCGGATGAACTGTGTTGTACCAGCTGCTGTCAACGATTAAGTAAATCGTTAATGCCACAACAAGAACAAACGCTAAGATAAACATATAAAAGTGTCTTGTACTACCCATGATAAACTCCTCTCTTCTCACTTCACCATTCAACAGTTTATTTTATCGAATAATTCGATATGACTCAAGGTTAACTTTCTGTTATGTAATCAAGTTCCACCTTTACAATGTCCTCACATGCTATTGAAATGATTGTTCCTTGTTTATCAATCGCCGTCACTTCTCTATTATCCATTACACGATTTGCTACTCTTTCTAACACTTTTCCTTGGTCTCGATAGCAAAATTCTTTTACATCTTTAATTGTTTCTCCATTTTCTAAATGGTATACCATTCTATAACATCGATATCCCAAAATTTCACCCCCGTCTTGTTCGTTTTTTCACATATACATAAAAATGAGTAATCTTTGCCTCATCACATCTTCTTAATTTCAATAAAATTCTAACAAAAATAAATACTTTTATCAAACCGACTTTTTCAACAAAACTACCTATAAAACTACACCTTTACACCATTAGGAAACAAAAAACATATTTTTTTAACATTTTCTTCACTATTTCTGCATAAAGTGAAACTTTAATCAGTGGGGATTTTTGTTCATCCCCACTGATTATTAGTTGAACCAATCGGGCATTTACGGACAGTTTATCTCCCACCTGGCTTCTTTGCACCAGCTAAGTTTTGAGTTGGGAGTTTACTGTCCGTTAATGCGGGACAAATTATCCATACAAAAAAAGAACCCGCCTCAGCGAATTCTTCCTTTGTTATTTTAATCAAACTTGTACAGGAGCTGGCTTCGCATAACGTAAAACTGGTTTACGTGCAGCCATCGTTTCATCTAAACGTTTAATGACTGTCGTATGCGGTGCTTCTTGTACAACTTCTGGATTTTCTTCTACTTCTTTAGCGATTTGAATCATCTTATCAATGAAACCATCTAATGTTTCTTTTGATTCTGTTTCTGTCGGCTCAATCATAATACATTCTTCCACATTTAATGGGAAGTAAATTGTTGGTGGATGATAACCGAAATCAAGCAGACGTTTTGCAATATCTAATGTACGTACACCAAGTTTCTTTTGACGACGACCTGATAATACAAATTCATGTTTACAATGTCTATCGAATGGAAGATCGTAGAATGGCGCTAATCTTCTCATCATATAGTTCGCATTTAATACCGCATACTCAGTTACTGCACGCAATCCATCTGGACCCATAGAGCGAATATACGTGTATGCACGAACGTTAATTCCGAAGTTACCATAGAATGGTTTCACACGACCAATTGCTTCTGGACGGTCGTAGTTGAAGTGATAACCATTTTCGGTTTTCTCTAAAATCGGTTTTGGTAAGTACGGAATTAAATCAGCTTTCACACCTACTGGACCAGAACCTGGGCCACCACCGCCGTGAGGACCTGT
Source organism: Bacillus sp. FSL R9-9497 (assembly GCF_038005805.1). Classification (NCBI taxonomy): domain Bacteria; kingdom Bacillati; phylum Bacillota; class Bacilli; order Caryophanales; family Bacillaceae; genus Bacillus; species Bacillus sp. FSL R9-9497. The sequence goes on from NZ_JBBOTY010000001.1 coordinate 4,134,146, forward strand.
AAATGTTTTATGAAGGTTTAAATGCACAACGTCAAATCCCATATCTCCTGGGCGTGCTTGGCTTAATACCGCATTTAAGTTTGCACCATCATAGTATAATTTACCGCCTGCATTATGGACGATTTCTGCCATTTCTAAAATATTTTCTTCGAATAGACCTAATGTATTAGGATTTGTTAACATAAGTGCTGCTGTTTCTTCGTTTACAACACGTTTTAAGTCTTCTAAGTCAACAAGGCCATTTTCATTTGATTTTACTGTAATTGTTTCAAAACCAGCTACAGTTGCAGATGCTGGGTTCGTTCCGTGAGCAGAGTCAGGCACAATTACTTTCGTACGGTTAAAGTCACCATTCGCTTCATGGTATGCACGAATTAACATTAAACCTGTCCATTCTCCGTGTGCACCAGCTGCTGGTTGTAAAGTAACAGTATCCATACCTGTAATTTCAATTAAATGCTCTTGTAAGTCGTACATTAATTCCATTGCACCTTGTACTGTCTTTTCATCTTGCAACGGATGAATATTTGCAAATCCTGCGAAACGAGCTACACTCTCATTAATTTTCGGATTATATTTCATCGTACAAGATCCAAGTGGATAGAATCCAGAATCCACACCGTGGTTACGGTTTGAAAGTGCTGTATAGTGGCGCATAATATCAAGTTCAGATACTTCTGGTAGCTCTGCATCTTCTACTCGAATATAATCGCTCTCAAACACATCTTCTAGTTTCACTTCTTCTACATCTAATTTGGGTAAGCTATATCCTATGCGTCCTTCTTTACTCACTTCAAAGATAAGTGCTTGGTCTTGGTTCTTCATTGGATAGCCCCCATTTCGTTTACAAGTGTGTCAATTTCCTCTTTTGTACGAAGCTCAGTTACTGCTACAAGCATATGGTTTTCATGCTCTTTATAATCACGGCCTAGATCGTAACCGCCGATAATATTCTTTTGTAATAATGCATCGTTTACTTCTTTCACTGGACGTTTGCAATCTACAACAAACTCATTGAAGAATGGTCCAGCAAATGTTACTGTGAAGCCTTTCGCTTCAAATTGACGTTTGGCATATTGTGCTTTAGAAATGTTTTGACGTGCCATTTCTTTCACACCTTGTTTGCCAAGTGCCGTCATTGCAACAGAAGCTGCTAATGCATTTAACGCTTGGTTTGAACAAATGTTAGATGTCGCTTTATCACGACGAATATGCTGTTCACGTGCTTGTAACGTTAATACAAATCCACGTTTACCATCTGAGTCTACAGTTTGTCCAACAAGACGTCCTGGAATTTTACGCATAAATGCTTTCGTTGTTGCAAAGTAACCACAGTGCGGTCCACCAAACTGCGTTGGAATACCGAATGGTTGTGCATCACCGATTACAATATCAGCACCAAATTTCCCTGGTGGTGTTAATGCGCCTAATGATAATGGATTTGAAGAAACGATAAATAATGATTTTTGTTGATGAACGATTTTTTCAATATCAGCTAATTTTTCAACTTGTCCGAAGAAGTTTGGATATTGAACGATTACACAAGCAACTGTATCATCTACTTCACTTTGTAATACGTCTAAATCTGTTACACCATCTTTATGATTAATTTCAACAACTTCAAGATTTTGACCTTTTGCATACGTTTCAAGCACTGCTCTTGATTCTGGATGAACCGCGCTAGATACAAGAATTTTCTTTTTGCGAGTATGACCAGCTGCTAACATTGCCGCTTCAGCTAAAGCTGTCCCCCCGTCGTACATAGAAGAGTTTGCTACATCCATTCCTGTTAATTCACAAATCATTGTTTGGAATTCAAAGATTGCTTGTAATTCCCCTTGTGAAATTTCCGGTTGGTATGGTGTGTAAGCTGTATAAAATTCTGAGCGAGAAATAACATGATCTACAATTACTGGAGCATAATGATCGTATACGCCTGCTCCTAAGAAAGAAGCGTATTCTTTTAAGTTAGCATTTTTACTAGCCATTTGAGATAGCTCTTTTAAAAGCTCTGGCTCTGATTTTGCTTCTTTAATTTTTAAATCCCCTTTAAAACGAACACTCTCTGGAATATCAGAGAATAATTCATCGATCGTTTGAACGCCGATCGTTTGTAACATTTCTTTTTTGTCTTCTTCTGTCATTGGAAGATAACGATGCAACATGAAATCTACCCCTCTCCCCGTTACTTTGAACGTTTGTAAAATGGTGTTGGAACAACTACTGCTTTGACGCGTTTATTACGAATTTCAATTTCTACTTCTGTATCAACTGCTGCGTATTTTACATCAATTAGTGCTAAACCAATGCTTTTCTTTAACGTTGGAGATTGTGTACCACTCGTTACTTCCCCAATTTTTTCTTCACCAATAAATACAGGGTAATGCGTACGAGGAATTCCACGTTCGATTACTTCGATGCCGACTAATTTACGAGGCGCACCGTTTTCTTTTTGCTCTTTTAACGTTGCTTTTCCAAAGAAGTCTGCTTCTTTATTTGTTTTTACCGCAAAGCCAATTCCAGCCTCAATCGGTGTAATATCTTTTGATAATTCTTGTCCATAAAGTGGTAATGTTGCTTCGAATCGAAGTGTATCACGAGCACCTAAACCACATGCTTTTAAGCCCTCTTCTGCTCCAACTTCAAGAAGTTTCTCCCAAAGTTTTGCAGCATCTTCACTCTTACAGTAAATTTCGAATCCATCTTCACCTGTGTAACCTGTACGAGATACAAGTGCTGGAATTCCATCTACAAGAATATCGTTTTTAAATTTAAAGAACTTAATTTCTTTCAAATCTTCTGACACAACTTTTTGTAAAATGCCTTCTGCTTTTGGTCCTTGAATTGCAAGCTGTGCAACTTCACTAGAAACATTGACTACTGTCGCATCGCCAATTACATGACTTGCTAGCCATTCGTAATCTTTCTCGATATTTGATGCATTGATTACTAATAAATAGTCTTCTTCACCACGTTTGTAGATTAATAAATCATCTACTGTACCACCATTTTCGTAGCACATAGCTGTATATTGTGCGCCCCCTACCTTTAAGGTAGATACGTCATTTGTAACAACACGTTGTAAAAATGCTAAACTATCTACACCTTTTACTTCAACTTCTCCCATATGAGATACATCGAACAAACCTGCAGCTGTACGTACAGCTTCGTGTTCTTCTTTAATGCTTGAAAATTGAACTGGTAATTCCCAACCACCGAAGTCGATTGTTTTCCCACCATACTTCGCGTATACATCAAATAACGGTGTACGTTGTAATGTAATCATGCTCTCTCCCCCTTATGCTTTGACAAATCAATAAAAGTTGCTTCCCTTTTCTAAACATTTTCATTCTGAAAAGATAGGATATACGGAATCTCATTATATTTTTTTATGAAAGCGTAAATAAAAAATCACTTTCTTGGATAAAATACGAAAGATTCCACACATTTCACACCATTATCCTAACATCATTCGCTATATTTCATCAATATTCTAGCATAAAAAATAATTTAGAATTTTTTATGTTAAAACACAATAAATACAGCTTTTGAGATTTAATACTTTATTATTGTCTATCATATAGCCTTTAATAACGATAATTTTGCCTTCTTTTAAGGCAAATCATCATACATTAAAAAATAATTACTTTAGTTTATAAAAGGTGGGAGAGTTGTAATGAATGTCGATATTTCCGTAGATCGGACATGGCAAAACAATTTTTTAAATAGAATTGACGAAGATGGTCCTTGGACAAACTGGGATTTATATCACTTAGCTTATGAAACAGAAAAATCGTTACTTGTTCCTACTTTTGATGGACTACAAGCACCGAAACATTTATCCCATTTCACACCGCTTCCGCATCAATTAGAAGTCGCTCAAAATGTGATTGAACAAATGAACGGTAAAGCGATTCTAGCAGATGAAGTAGGCCTTGGAAAAACAATCGAAGCTGGACTTATTTTGAAAGAATACATGGTCCGCGGGCTTGTGAAAAAGGTACTTATACTTGTCCCAGCTTCTCTCGTATCACAATGGGCATACGAACTGAATACAAAGTTTTTCATTCCCGCTGTAGCACAAAAGAAAAGCTACTCATGGGAACAAGCTGACGTAATCGTATCATCAATTGATACTGCGAAACGTTCACCACATCGCGATATCGTGTTGAACTTGGAATATGACCTTATTATTATCGATGAAGCACATAAACTGAAAAATAATAAAACAAAAAACTATGAATTTGCACAACGATTAAAAAAGAAGTTTTGTTTATTACTAACCGCTACTCCTGTTCAAAATAAGATTGATGAAATTTTTAACCTTGTTTCTTTATTAAAACCAGGACATTTAGGCAATCAATCCAACTTTGAAGAATATTACGCTTCCAAAAATCGCTCAGCCGAATCAGATGAAGACTTAAAAGCTCTCATTAATAAAGTAATGGTGCGAAATAGACGACATAATACCGGTATCGATTGGCCGAAGAGACATGTACGTACAATTTTTGTTGAGTTTAATGAACAAGAACAAGCTCTATATAATGATATCGAGAATTGGCGAGGACAAGACGCCTTCACATCTGCTTTCTCATCGTTAACTTTAAAACGGGAAGCGTGTAGTAGTCGTGAGGCTGTTTACTATTCATTGAAAAAGCATGTAGAAAAAAGACAGAAAGAAAACGAACATTATATAAAAGATCCACATATCGATGTGCTAATGGACAAAATTAATCATATTCCTTTCAACTCAAAAGCAAATAAAGCTCTTGAGCTTATAAAAGAAATTGACGATAAAGTCGTTATCTTCACAGAATATCGAGCGTCACAAATGTACTTACAATGGTTTTTACAACAACATGGTATTTCTTCCGTTCCATTCCGCGGCGGGTTTAAACGCGGGAAGAAAGATTGGATGAAGGAGCTTTTCCAAAACCACGCACAAGTATTAATTGCAACTGAAGCTGGTGGTGAAGGGATTAACTTACAGTTTTGTAGCCATATGATCAATTATGATTTGCCATGGAATCCAATGCGTCTTGAGCAAAGAATCGGACGTATTCACCGTCTCGGTCAAAAAAATGATGTTCATATTTATAACTTAGCTACAAAGCATACTGTTGAAGAACATATTCTGAAACTGTTATATGAAAAAATCAACTTATTCGAGCGTGTTATCGGTGAACTCGATGAAATTTTAACGAGAATTAATATGAAAAACATCGACGCGCACATTCAAGAAATTTTCGCGCAATCAAAAAGCGAAGGTGAAATTAGAATTAAGATGGAAAACTTAACATCTATTATCGACTTTGCGAAACGAAATGAAGCTGAGGTGCAAGGCTATGCAGCAACATGAAATTCATAATTACTTATACAATTTCTTTGAGGCGAATAACTGTGAAATTTTAGAACGTTCTCCTCATTTATTAGATGTACAGTTAACAATTGAGATGGATAAACTATTAATGAATCGCCCTTTTTATTGGCACTATCTTGAGAAAACGGGAGGCGTACCGAATCCGATGCGCCTTACTCTTATTACAAATCCAGAAAATGAAGAAAATGATGGTGAGCTTATTCACTACGGTTCACCACGTCTACATCAAATTTTCCAAACGACAAAAGAATTAGGCTCATACATACGTTTATATGAGGATGTAAGACATAATGGGGCAACACATACACCGCTCCACCCTTGGCTCGGTATTAATATAAAAGTTTCCTATCAATGTGATCGAAAAAAAGATATCCTTCACTCGATTGGTATTCATCTCATTTCTGGAACAATGATAGCAAACTTCCATGAAACATTAACAAACATTAAACTTACACCAAAAATACCTGATTTTTGTTTTACGCTCTCGCCCATCATTAAACCGCAAAGTGGTTTACAACGTATAGAAGACGCTTTAAAAAATATAATTGCAGAAGATGACCATACGTGGGCAAAAGAAGCAAGAGTGCGTTGGAATCATGATTTAGACCTTTTAAACCGTTTTTATGAAGAAAGTGACGAACTTCCTGAGAGCTATGAAATTGAAAAACAAGCTCTGCAAGAACAGTATGAACCACGTATTACAGTGCAAATTATTAACGGTGGACTCTTTTATGTTACCGCGAATCATTTTCTATCAAAATAAAGCTCCTTCTGCTTTAGAAGGAGCTTTATTTCGAGTTACTCTCTATCCTCATTACGCTCTTGTTGTTTTTGCTTTGCCATGCGTTTTTGATACGCACGATCCTTCGCGCTCACATGATTTGCATCAGTTGGAAGATTTTCTTTCGAACGTCCAATTCCATTGCTCATCTTTCCCACTCCTTTTTACGTTTTTCAGAATACATGTTTATTTTCAGCTAGAGTTACAATCCTTATACAAAAAAATAAGAGCAGCCATTGGCCACTCTTACTCGCTCACATATTTTTGAAACATATCATGGATGCCTTTATTTACTAGGTTCGAGATCTGCTCGTCAGATTTATTCGGATAACGATCACGCAATCTGATAGATGCCTTCACCATTAAATTTTCTAATACAGAACGGCCACCTTCTCCATAAATAATTTCAGCATATTTAACAAGCCTTCCATCCTCTACTGTTGCTGGATTATGATTGAAGAAAAATTTACTCATTGTCTCCACCTCTCTCTTTTGATAACGTTTACATTTATATAGATTATTTATGTTATTTATTTCACAATATTGTATGCATGTATATTTAATTAGTTTCATTATAAAGCAACATATCGATAGTAAATATGTGATTTTCCGTCCATTTTGTGAACAAATCAAAATGAAAGCGTTTCCTTTATTATATACTAAAAAAACTTACTACGCTAGGGGCAATTTTTTTCAATCTACTAACCCCTCGAAAATTGATATATTTTTTCTTTTCCCATTAAACCTTATACAATTTTCAGAAATTATATTATAAAATATATGTATGACTTAAGGAGGCTTTGTATGAATCAAAATAAAAAAGCTATATTAGATCTTGTCTTTTATCTCGTAATCCCATTCCTCATTTGGAAATTTGCAAAACCTTATATCGATCCTTATTACGCGATGTTACTTTCCTCTGTGCCGGGGATTATTTATACACTGTATACCTTTAAAAAAGAAAAACAGTTTAACGTGACAGGGTTCTTTATTTTAATTACACTCATTTCTAATACAACGGTAGATTTATTATCTGGGTCAGCTGAACGAATGTTGTGGAATGATGCATATTATCACATCGTACTCGGTATTATCGTCATCTGTACAATTTTCATAAAAAAACCACTTATGTTATATTTCGCTGCGGATATTGCAGCGCTGCAAGGCCATGACCGCGATAAAAGTCGTGAGCTTTATCGTGATAGTCGTATATATCCAGCACTGCAATATTTAACGTTATTTTTCGGACTGCAATTTATATTAAAAAGCTTTTTAAAAATTTATTTCATCTCTGTTTTTGGTGTAGATGGCTATGGTGAAATGAGAGCGATTATGACCGCTGTCGGCTGGGGCATTTCTATTTGTATCGGAATAGGATTCGTATGGGTGAACAATAAAATACATGCCGTTACGGAAGAACAAGAATCCGTGCAGTAAATAAAAATCCCCTAGTGTAATAAGACACTAGGGGATTTTTGGTTTGCTAAACATATGACTAAAATTTAACTTGATTTTTTTCTTTTACTTTTTACATTTCGGTAAAACAAAGCAGCACTCAGCGGCATAACACCAAACCACTTATTCATAAATGGCTCTTTTTCAGCACGGCGTTGTTCTTTCTTTTGTTTTCGATCTTCTTTTGGAGCATCCATATACGACACAAACTGCTGCGTCACAAAGCGAACATAATCATTAGTAGACATATTATCATCACCTCTACTTGATTAGTATGTCCACTTTTTTATACATTAATCTTTTCCTTTAATTCATTCATAATTTGCTTTACAGACTTATTTGTCGTATCGATATGAATATGAGCCTCTTCATAATAAGCTCGGCGTGATTCAAATTTCTTTACGAATGCATCTATATCTTTCTTTTGAAATAGTGGACGTGTCGTATCTTCCCGAAGCCTTTCTGCAATTACATGCGGATCACAATATAAATACACGACAGTTCCGTTCTCTTTCATCCACTTGCGATTTTCCGCTCGTTCAATAATTCCCCCACCAGTTGTAATAATAACATTATGGATTGGTAGCGCACGTAACATTTCGCTTTCATATTCCCGAAAAGCCATTTCGCCTTCTTCGGCAAAAATTTTTCGAATTGCCTTCTCTTGCTTCTCTTCGATTTTTTGATCAGTATCTACAACATCCATTTGAAGTTCTTTACTTAACGCTTTTCCAATTGTTGTTTTCCCTGCTCCCATGTAGCCGGTTATGTATATAGATTTCATTTCTTGTCCTCTCAATCGTCATTTATTAATTGTTATTATAACGAAAGATGCTACTTTGTTTAATAAAAAAACGTTTTGTTCTTATACTATAAAGAACAAAACGTAACACTCGCTTTTACTTATAAGTACCTCTTCTCACCCACTGCGTTGCAATCCATTTCTCGCCTTTCGTTACAGGTGCCCCTCCGTGTAACGTAAGCTCGTTTAGTGATTGATCTTGATAAAAATACTCAAAGTATACTGCCATTCCCTTTCTAGGGTGTACAGAAAGATTTAATTTTGGGAAGTACGTTTCTCCGCCTTCTTCTACATCATTTAAATACATTACAAGCGTACTAATACGATTGTTAGCAGCTGATCTACTATGTTCCGCAAAATAATCATAGTGTGCTTTATATTGTTGATCCACTTCATAATTTAAAATGTGCAATCCTTCTCCGTGCGCCACCGGAACATTCATGATAGATGAAATTCGTTTTTCAATCTTTGAAGTAAGTTCATTGTCTTCCAAAAATGCACCGCTACTTGTTCGAATATCATTTACATCACGTGATGAACCAATTTTAGAACGCTCCATTTTATTTTTAGACATTTCAATCAATTCGTCACATTCTTCATCACTTAGTACATTTGCTAATACGACAATAAGAGGTTCTTCGAATTTTGAAATAATGTGTATTTCTCTATCTTCTGTCATAATCGTATTTCCTTTATGATCAAAAATAGTTTGTTCCTTATTTTCACCTATTTGATTGTTGTTTGTCATTTCCCTATTCTCCCTAAAAATAATGATTGGATAGCATGAATATATCATATTCTTTCTACCTTTCTCTTTTTTGAGAAAATTTAAACTTTTAATCATTATATTTATCCATTTCTTCTAAAAAATCAATTCAATTTACAATAGGAAATCCTGGTTTATCTATATATATATTTTACATATTATCCTTCTATCCAATCGACTATTTTCCCATCCTTTTTTCTATACCGAAAACTCACCGTATAGAAAGCTTCCTGTTTGAGTGTACACTGCAAAGCAACGAGAATTAAATCATTTTCAAAGACATAATTTCCACTCGCTTCTCCCTTTTCATACTGAAAGAAAAATGTATCTTCTTTTTCTTTTTGCTGTAAGTCTTTTTTTATATCTGTAATAGATCGGTTAAGTAATTCATCCAATAAAAATTTTTGTTCTATTCCTATATAAAAATTTTTATCTGTAAACAACATATTTGTTTCGTATATAAAAAAAGAAGTTAATAAAATAAGAAAGATAATCGTTCCAGGCATTGTAAATCCCTTTTGCTTTCTCATACGTTTATTCCTATTTCGCTATATCGCATAACTACACCTTCATATATTTTCCCACTAGTATCTTTCACATTTATAATGAGTACATGAGGTGTTAGTTTGTAAGAAACCGTTCCAATATTTTGTAAAACAACTTCCCTCCCGCGCCTATTTACCTTTCTTATAAGACGACTATTCTCTTTTTCATACGATACTTCACTCCCATTACGCGATCGGAATTGTAAAATACTTTCTCCATTTTCAAATGCTAGCTGTTCTCCAGATGATACTTCACGAAACTCCAATTGCATTTGCCCTAAATACACATCCCACTCCCAATCATTTAACCCTTTCGACTGTTTATTTTCCATTTCAATGAAATGTAGGCGGGGAAAGAGCAAAAAAAATATTGATAATAGAAACAGACATACAATCATTTCTATTAATGAAAAACCAAATTCTAATTTATTTTTTCTCCTACATAAAAGCATTGTTCCATCATTCTGTCTTTCACATCTTTCCACATGGTACAAACTTCATTTCCTCCCCAATATGTGTAATACACAATTCCATTTATATTCTTTTCTATTATTCGCTTTTCTTCATTTCCATACATATATATAGCTGCTTCTTTTTTTAATAATCCAGTTGCCTTATAACGAATTTGTATATTTTTTCTTTCTTGCATAACTAATACTGTTTGCGGTAGTAGTAACGATACAGCCATCATTAAAACACTTAACGATACAATCATTTCAGCCATTATGGATCCTTTTTGACATTTCACGATACGTAAATCTCCCTCTTCCAAGCTGAAATACAATTTCATATTTATAATTTCTATACGAAATTATAATCGTACCACCTCTATTAATATTTCCACTTGGATTATATGTCATCGGATTTGGAAACGTATGCAAATCAATTTGTATATCTTCTTCATACTCTCGCTTAACGATATAATACTTTGTACCTGACTCTTTTATAGCATACATATTTCTATCTTTATGCCAACGTAATGTGTAGTGCTTTTGACGGTTTATCGCTAATTGCTGCATATACAAAATATCATTTGAAAACTGTCTCAAAAATTGTTCAACTTTTTGTCGCTCGTATAAGGAATGAACACTAAAATACGTAACTATACTTAATACAGAAATAACAAATAAAACGAGTAACATTTCTAAAAAAGTAAACCCTTGTTGTTTCACAATGCCCTAATTGATACTGTGCCATCATCTGATATATGAATAGATTCGCCATTCGGACACTTATCAGTTGTAATATACTTTTCATCTGCCAGTTCTTTTAACGATGGAATTTTATTATGTTGTAATTGATATACTTGTATTTGCGCTTCTATAGATTTCATGTAAGCTGCACACCCTTTTCCTTGGACCGATGAACGCTGTGTAACTACATTTGGAATAATTAATAGTAATAATATAGTTATGACAACCATTACTAATAGCATCTCTAACAGAGTAAATCCTTCCTCATTCTGCATACAAATGCCCCCTAAATAGAATTCATCATTTGAAACATCGGCATAATCATCGCTAAATACATAAGGACAACGATTCCTCCAATACATGTAAATAAAATAGGCTGAATGATAACTAACATATGTTTAATTTTTCGTTCCATCTTTTCCATAATAAGATCGCTATAGTCACCTAATTCAATCCCTAAATTGCCATTTGCTTGTCCATGCGTAATAACATAAGAAAGTTCTTTCTCGTAATACCCACTTTTAGCAATGATAGATTGTAACTGTTCTCCTCCAATTAATTGTCTTTCAATCCGATTCGCTTCATATTGAAAGAACGGATGATATCTTTGCTCCATCATTATTGTTAAAGCTTCGCATACTGATAGTCCACCATTTAATAAACCACTCAACTGAGTAGCAAAATAATGTGAATGCTTTAAAATAAGAAATGTTTTGATGAGAGGAATACGAAGCATGATTTTTACCTGTCTAATATGTGGAAGTTTCCTAAAATACAACATGTATAAACTACATCCAATAATAACAGTTAAAATAGCGGTTAAAATAATGTATGGTAGCAGTTTTATTGCACTTAAAATTTGTTCTGTAAGTAGTGGTGTATTAGAACCGAACGAACTATAAACCATTTCAACCTGAGGTAATAAAATGAGGTTAAAAATAAAAAGCATGATTAGTAGAAAAAACATCAAGAACATAGGATACTGCATTATTTTCATCATGTCTCTCCTATACTTATCTTTCTTATAAAGAAGTGCACTTCCTTGTTGCAAAGCAAAAGAAATATCACCATGTTGCTCGGCATAAAATAGATAACTTAACATGTCCTGATGAAACTTTAACTGATGAAAAGAATCGTGTAGACTTTCCCCATCTTTTAACCCCTCAATCATGCGCTGCAATTGTACTTTCTTTTCTACAGGTAATTGAAACTGTAAAAATTCTAATGCTTGTAAAAGAGAGTAGCCTTTTTCTAATAATTCTCCTAAACGTTTCAACAATACTACTTGATCACTTAAACTCCAAGTTTTCTTAAACATAAACATCTTCTTCTAAAAAACCTAAAGCATATCCTTTTCGTATTGACGATTCTAAAGTCTCATGTTTGTAAGTAACACATTCTCCATCTGCTTCTTTAAGTGCTTGTTTTAACTCATGTCCATATAGTAGCTCATAAATGCTTGCTTGCCTTACTTGCCTCATTGATTTACATAAAGTTGAGCACTTTCCTCTGCAAAACGGACACTTCAATTCGACAAGTCGCTGTGCAGCTACAGCCAATAAAGACTGTTCGATCTCTTGCCTCGTTATACCATAATCCATGAAACGAATGATTGCTCCTTTCGCATCATTCGTATGCAGCGTTGTCATTACTAAATGTCCTGTCAAACTTGCTCTTATAGCTATTTTTGCTGTTTCCTCATCCCGGATTTCACCGACTAAAATAATATCTGGATCATGACGTAAAATAGCCTTTAATCCTGTTTCATATGTGAGACCCGCTTTTTCATTTATTTGAATTTGTAATACATCGTCACTTCTTTTTTCAACAGGATCTTCAAGTGTAATGATGCGACGTGTTTTCTTTCTTCTAATTACTTCTAATAATGCATACATTGTCGTCGTCTTCCCAGATCCAGTCGGTCCAGTAAACACGAGTAGCCCCTGTGAATATCGTAAAAACGAGAGTAGTTTTGCTGCCGTACTTGGAAATAACGAAAGATGTGATAAGGGCTGAACAGATGCTTGTAAATGAAGGCGAATAACGAGACTTTCTTGATATACTGTTGGAAGTGTTGAAAGGCGTAAATACACTTCTTGTCCATCAATTTGCAAATACAACGAACCATTCTGTGGCTTCCGTTTCTCTCCTATGTCCATAGATGCTAAAAATTTGAAATGTGAGACAAGTTTTTCTCCAAACTCCTTTTCAATACACTGGCTCGTCATTAAATCTTTTCCTATACGTAGTTGCACTGCTACATCCTTCTGCCGGGGCACAATATGTAAATCTGACGCTTGTACCCTACACGCTTCTTTTAAAATTGTATTCGCAAAAATTTCAATCCCATTCATCACTTTTCCCTCCTCACTATGTATATAGCATGAAAACATGCACAATAAAAATTTGGACTTTTGTATTTTCAATAGAGTAAAAAGGAAAAATATGTTTGTGAAATTATGAACAATTTCCGAATTATTGTCTGAAATTACCTATAATAATGTTTATCTGTATTATAATGTTATTATCTTGGATAAAGTGATAAAGGTGGAGATCCTCATGGAACAAGCTTTAAAAATTACAGGTGTATTATCTGACCCAACTCGTTATTACATTTATAAATATATTTCGCAAAAACATAGTTACGTAACGGTACAAGAAATTGCAGATGAATTCGATATTCATCCAAACGTAGCGCGTTTACATTTATCTAAATTAGAAGATGTTCATATGCTAAAATCGGAAACGAAGAAAACTGGAAAAGGCGGAAGACCGAGCAGATTGTATGTCTTATCTGAAGATGTTATCCAATTACAATTTCCATTCCGTGATTATCAATTGTTAGCAAGAATCGCATTTAATTCTTTACTTAGCCTTGGCGCTGCTGGTGAGAAAGCGCTATACGAAACAGGAAAACAATTCGGAGCTGAATTAATGCAACAACATATGCAACGTTTAAATGTGAGTGAAGATGCTTTAACAGTGGAACAAAAAGTTCAAATTGCAAAAGAAGCTTTCTCAACAGCTGGCTTATCACCTGCATTTGAATTAAGTGCAGATGGAACAAAAATTTTCTATGATGTACACAATTGTCCATTTAAAGAAGTTGCTGTTCATCATCCAACTGAAATTTGTAACATGCACGGAGATATGATGAAAGGAATTTTTGAAATCCTATTCCCTAACATGGAATTAACTCGAAATGATAGTCTATTAGATGGATGTAAATCTTGTAATTATAAACTAACAATTTAATTTCTCATATAAAAAGAAGCCAATAATAATTGGCTTCTTTTTATATGAATGAATATTTACAATAGTAAGAAAAATAAACTATAATGAGGTGAGGTTTACTTTTTTTAGAAAAGGAGGGAGATGGCATGGAGCGCATGTTTCGCGTTCTCGGCTTTTGGACTGGAATTTTCTCGGTTATGTTTTACGTAGGGGATATGCAACAGACCGCACTACTATTTTTAGGACAAACAGGTTTCTTCGTACTTTTAAGCTATTTAAAATTAACAGAGCGTATGTATATATACGTATTTGGGGCATATTTAACTGTTTTCTTCATAGGATTTACATACTACACGACGTTTTTACTTGTCCCTGGGGCTGGACATTAAAAGATGGCATTTTGCCATCTTTTTTTAATTCCGGAATTTCCTAGTTGACTTATAGGTTTTATTACCTTATATTCTATATAACAGATTGGAATTAGGGGGAATCAACATGAATACACTGCTTGTCGGAATTAACGTTGCAGTCATGCTCATTTTAGTTGGCATATTATATTATATGCAACGTAAGCATGTATCTTTTAATAAACGTGTATTTACTGCTTTAGGAGTCGGAATTATATTCGGTCTTATATTACAATTTATTTATGAGCCAACTTCTAAAGTAATTATTGAATCAAATACTTGGTTTGGCTTAATCGGTAACGGTTATGTGAAATTACTTCAAATGATCGTTATGCCACTTATTTTAGTATCTATTATTTCAGCATTTACAAAATTACAGTTAACGAAAAACCTTGGTAAAATTAGTGGTCTTATTATCGGAATTTTAATTCTTACTACAGGAATCGCTGCAGCTGTCGGTATCGCTGCAAGTGCAGGATTTGATGTATCTGCAACAGGCCTACAACAAGGTGATGCAGAATCTGCTCGTCTGAAACTAGTTGAAGAAAGATTTACTTCTATTGAAAAGACAACAATTCCAGATAAATTATTAGAGCTATTGCCTACAAATCCGTTTCTTGATTTAACAGGCGCTCGTCCAACATCAACAATTTCTGTCGTAATATTTGCAGCCTTTATCGGCATTGCCTTTATAGGTGTAAAAAGAAAATATCCAGAACAAGCAGAACTATTTAAGAAAATGCTTGATGCTGTATATGCAATCGTAATGCGTATGGTAACATTAATTTTACGCCTTACTCCATACGGCGTATTAGCTCTTATGGCAAAAACAGTTGCTGGTAGCGATATAAATGCTATTTTAAAACTTGGTAACTTCGTGTTAGCCTCTTACGTAGCACTTATCGTAATGTTTATCATTCACTTATTATTAATTGCATTGTCTGGTTTAAATCCAATTCAATATTTGAAAAAAGTGTTCCCTGTACTAACTTTTGCATTCACATCTCGCTCTAGTGCTGGTGCGATGCCATTAAATATTGAAGCTCAAAAAGAAAAGCTTGGTATTTCCGAAGGAATTGCAAACTTCGCAGCTTCATTTGGGGTATCTATCGGACAAAACGGTTGCGCAGGTATTTATCCAGCAATGCTTGCAATGATGGTCGCTCCAACTGTAGGAATTGATCCATTACAACCACAATTTATTTTAACTTTAATCGCTGTTATCGCTATTAGCTCATTCGGTGTTGCCGGAGTTGGTGGCGGCGCAACATTCGCAGCTTTAATCGTACTATCTACAATGAACTTACCAATCGGTATTGTTGCTCTAGTTATCTCGGTTGAGCCATTAATCGATATGGGGCGTACAGCTCTTAACGTAAGTGGTTCTATGACAGCAGGTCTTATTTCAAGTAAATGGCTTGGTGAATTAGATCAAGATACGTACAATCAAGATGATACAAAAACTGGTGAAATTGCTTCATAATGAAAAAAAGACGCTAACATACAATTGTTAGCGTCTTTTTTATTCCGTTCCCTCTTTATAGATTTTATCTTGAGAATTCTTACTCCAAGTATTCTTCTAGTTGCTCTTTTAACTCCTCCTCAATCTCATAACAAGATTCATCAACAAGTTCCCCTACTTTCTTACTCCCAAAAATGTTTGATTGAATTGACATTCCTAAAAAGATTCTTTCGCATTTCCAAATTGGAATATAGTGAAATTCAATCATCTCTTTTTCTTCATCTAATATAGCTATGGCAACTGATGAATAATAACCCACCTCAAAGGGATTCTCTTTTTCTCTTGCAAATCCCATATCTAATTCCATGTGTTTTTCTATGTATAAATGCGCATACTCTTTATGCAGTTTAAGTGATATTCGCTCTATTTCCTTCTCCATACATTGAATGTTCTCTTTTAACTCCAACGTAAACTCCTGTTCTTTATATTTCATTTTCGCCTCCTTAAACATAGAAAAAGAGAATATAATAACATATCCTCTTTCCTCAAATATATTTCATTATCTCACAGCCCGTCCTTTTCACAAATAACCATTTTGTTCGCACCATTTATGAAATTGTCCTACGTCTACTCCAACTAACACGATATCCTTTAGCTCTACATCAATGATTTGTTCTCCAATTACAATAGCAAACTGCGATGCTAATTTTGTCTCGTTTTTCTTTACAATTCCAATTCGGTTCCGATGCGGTCCATCTTTTATATATGCTTTTTGTCCTACAATATCAAAGTTCAAAATTCTCACCTCTTTTACTGCGCTCAAATTGGAAATACGATCTCCACCTCGGAAAATTTCCTTTCATTGCACTATTTCTCTATATATATGACGAAACAATAAAAGAGTCCTTCCTTCTTTACAATTATTTTTTCTTTGTTTCATTTTTGTGATTGAAACGTAAAGTTTATAATAAAATACACTTGGAAGCGCTTTCTATGTAATTTTTTATGTTATAATATATAAGTAGAACTTCGTAAAGAGGGTTAAAAAATGAATACAAAAATGATTAAAAAAGTAATTGAAGCATTAAAAGTATATGGCTTTCAGGATGTATCATTCTGTGACAAAACGAAGCAATTTTTATTTCATAACGAAACCGATATTATGAGCGGCTATGCAGAAATAACATATAGTAGTCAATTTGAAAAATTCAACGTACAAATTCATCCAATTGAAACGCATCACCAAGCAGAGTTACAAGAGATTGAAAGACATATACAAGCTTGTATAAGAAAAGTGGAATATTTAAACGCACTTCTTACCGGGCAGACAAAACTAGATGATAAAATTATTATTATGTAAAAAAAGAACGTGATCCAATCACGTTCTTTTTTCATTATACGTTCATCTTTTCCTTTAGTTGTAATCCTGTAACAGATTCTAATACATCCATCGATTCTCCAAATGTCATATCAAAAATTGTCTTGTCCTCTATGTATGGAAACTGTCTGAAACGCTTTTCTAACACCTTCACAGCATCTGATGTAAAGTTTGCACTATCAATGCCAAATTCTGTTTCAAGAAGAACGATCCAATCTAGCACATGAAAACCTAATCCATTGACGAATGAAATAAGTTTTTCTTCTGGGTTTGAAGATAAGAATACTTGGCGTTCTATCTCACTAAAAAGTTCTTCTCCTAAGATTTCAGCTAACTCATCATCATGTTCACGTTCAACAAGTTCTTCGTAGCCGTAATCATCCACAAGCTCTTCTACTTCTTCACTATCCTGACAAAGCAATTGACTAAGAAGTGCCTCTTTCTTAAATTCACTATTTTGTACGACTTCTAAAAAGCTCGTTTCCCATCCATTTTCTAATTTCATATTATGTACTCCTTTATATACGTTTCTTATCATCACTGTACCCAAAAGATTACTTTTATAACCTTTTAGGTAGTTACTATTATTTCACATGATTCATAACAAAAGATGCAAACTCAGCTACATCTCCTTCAAAATTATTTATTTCTGGCAAGTGATAGAACGTTGTTTGGAGCGGGTTTCCTGCATGATATACATATATCGTTTTCTCTAGTACAATCGCCATTCCAAACTCTGTATGGCTCCCGTTTCCGCCATCTAATATAAGTAAAAATACATCCGCTTCTTTTACAGCATTTCGTTCTGCCTGACCAATTTCTCTTAATTGTTCTTCATTCGCTGCTCTTTCATTTTTGGTCCAATCATATGTATGGTGCCATCCTGCATGTTTCAGTTCATTTGCTACGGAATGTACAAGATGTTTATTTTGGAAACCTGAGGCGATATAAAAATTCATTTATATACACTCCTTCATTGTGTATGGGGAAACTCCTTTTTAGCGTTATTTGTTATAGCTATAATAAAGAACAACTTCAAAAAAAATCCCCATCTTTAAAACTTATTTGCGTTTAAATGATGGGATGCTTCATGGTCTTCTTTTATTTTTTGTTTTTTATAACTTTCATCAGCTAACATTTCTAGTTCAGCTGTTATCTCTGACTTTTCAAGCTCTCTTTCTTGCGAAAATTTCCTTGAAATATAAACAATAACACTACCAACGTACAACACAAAGCATATAATAAGTGCAGTATTTTCATAGAGACTTAGCTCCAACACAGTCACTCCTAATCCATTCGTATTTTCACGCCTCATTAATTGGAATTTCCCTATTAACCCATTTGTTATCCCGCTATTTGAGGGCAGTAAGACTCCCTCCTCAAAATTCAGTAACAGTAAAGAAGTTAGATGTAGGATGAACCCAACTGATTAAAGTTTCACTTTATTGTAACATAAAAATATCAATTCTTGGAATCTTTCACCCTACTAAAAGAGGCATGATTGTTTCATCATGCCTCTGAAATATTTTGAATGATTGTTTTAATTGCTTCTTTTCCATTATATTTTTTTAGTGCTGTTTTATACTTTTCATTATTTTGATTCAATTCTTCGACATACTTTATAAGAGATTTTACAGTTACATCTTCTTCATATAATACGGAGGCATACCCTTGCCTTTCAAAGGACTCTGCATTTAATATTTGATCTCCACGGCTTGCAAATTTCGATAATGGAATTAAAACCATCGGCTTTTGTAATGTTAAAAATTCAAAAATTGCGTTGGAGCCCGCGCGTGAAATAACAAAATCTGTTACCGCTAATATATCTGGCAGTTCTCCATGTACATATTCAAATTGTCTATATCCTTCTTTATTTTGTAAACTTTCATCAAGGTTACCTTTTCCGCAAAGGTGAACAATTTGATATTTTTTAAGAAGTTCTGGTAATGCTTCTCGAGCCGTATCATTAATTTTTTTCGCGCCCAAGCTGCCTCCCATAATCGTAATAACTGGCTTTTTACGTGAAAAACCTAAAAACGCTAAACCTTTTTCACGATTTCCCTTCAGCACTTCTTCACGTACAGGAGATCCCGTATATATTACTTTTTCTTTCGGTAAATGTTTCGCTGCTTCTTCAAATGTAACAAATATTTTCGAAGCGAAACGAAGCGCAATTTTATTTGCTAGTCCTGGTGTCATATCAGATTCATGTAATAAAACTGGTACTCTATTAAGCCATCCTCCAATTACGACTGGTACAGATACGAAACCGCCTTTTGAAAAAATTACATCTGGTTTTAGTTTTCGAATCCTTACATACGCATCCATAACACCCTTCATTACAAGAAAAGGATCTTTTATATTTTTCAAATCAAAATAACGACGTAGCTTTCCACTCGAAATACTATAGTAGGGAATGCCTTCCTTTTCTATAATCGTTTTCTCAATACCTTGATGAGAACCAATATAAGAGATATCCCAGTTGTCTTCCTGTAAATATGGGATAATGGCTAAATTAGGTGTTACATGTCCTGCCGAACCGCCACCTGTAAAGACTATTTTCTTCATACGTCTCCCCCTTCTAGACTATAATACTAAAATATCTTGCCTCAGGGTGAGAAAATACCATAGCCGTTACGGACGCTTCTGGCTCCATCATGAATCCTTCTGTTAATGAAATACCTATTTCCTCTGGATGAATTAAGCGAAATAGCTTTTCTTGATCTGCAAGTTCTGGACACGCCGGATAACCAAATGACACTCGTATTCCTCTATATTTCGTACGGAAACGTTCTTCCATCGTCAGTTCAGGTGAGTCCGGAATGCCCCAGCGGTCACGAATGAGCATATGTGTTTTTTCAGCAAGTCCTTCCGCTAATTCAAGCGCTAACGATTGAATGGCATGACTACGTAAGTAATCACCTTTCGCCTTCCACTCTTCAGCAATGTCCCGAACTCCTTCCCCAACCGTAACAGATAAGAAAGCAACATAGTCCATCTCATCTCCTATTGGGCGCAAATAATCACCTAAAGTACGATAGGGAGCCTTTCCTTGTCTAGGGAATGTGAAACGCTCTATAACACGCGTATGATCTTCTGGATCATATATTACAATGTTTTGTCCGTCGCTTTGCGCTGGGAAAAATTGATACACTGCTTTCGGCTTTAACCAAGATTGTCCTTCCTGCAATAATTCATCTATTAAATCATTTAATTCATGTGCTCTCTTATCTCCCTCTTTCAAAAGCTTCTTCACATTTCCTTTTAATCCAAGGTGATGCCCAAGTAGCATTTGTCTATTTAAAAATGGAGCGAGATGAAGGGCCGGAATATCGCGTAATACAATTCGTTTTGTTGAATCAGGCACGATAACTTCAGCCTTCGGTAATGGCTCAATTACTGCTGGAATTTCTACTTTCTTCTCCTCTTTTTTTACGATATGAAGATGACGTTCTTTTTTATCCTGTTTCATCTTCTCACGCTCTTCTTCTTTTTGAAGCTTATTAATAATATCGAGCCCCGTCATCGCATCACTCGCATAACAAACGAGCCCTTTATATGATGGTGAAATCCGATTATCTGTAAACTTTCTCGTTAACGCTGCACCACCTACAACAATGGGAACATCAATATTTGCTGCTTTTAAATCTTCAGCAGTCGTTACCATTTGTTGCGCTGATTTTACTAATAAACCTGAAAGGCCTATAATATCCGGCTTCTTTTCTTGTACTTCTTGAACAATTCGATCCGAACGTACATTAATTCCTAAATTAATAATCTCATATCCGTTATTTGCTAAAATAATTTCAACGAGATTTTTCCCAATATCATGCACGTCACCTTTTACAGTTGCTAATAATACTTTCCCTTTTTTCGCACTATCACTAGATTCCATATGTGGCTCTAAATAGCTTACAGCAGCTTTCATACTTTCGGCACTTTGCAATACTTCAGCAACAATAAGTTCATTATTATTAAATAGTCGTCCTACCTCATCCATCCCTGTCATAAGCGGACCGTTAATAATATCAAGAGGTTTTCTTCCTTCTTCAAGTGCAAGACTTAAATCCTCGTGTAATCCTTGTTTCGTACCTTCTACAATATAATTTGCTAGTCTTTCATCAAGCGTTAACGTTTCTTGCACAACGATATCTTTCTTTTTAGCAACTCGGTAAAAGTTTGTAAATTCTTCTAACGTCTCTTTCGTCGTTTCAAACAGTAATGCATCTGCAAGGCGTTTTTCTTCCTCTGGAATCGACGCATAGCGTTCTAATTTTTCCGTATTCACAATCGCGTAATCTAACCCTGCTTTCGTAGCATGATATAAAAAGACTGAATTTAATACTTCACGTCCAGCCGGTGGTAAACCAAATGATATGTTACTTACCCCTAAAATCGTTAAACACTCTGGTAACGCTTCTTTAATAAGGCGAATTCCTTCTATAGTCGCTGCCGCTGAACCAATATATTCTTCATCACCTGTCCCTACCGGAAACACAAGTGCATCAAAAATAATATCTGACGGGCGTATCCCATACTTCTTTGTAAGTAATTCATAGCTTCTTTTCGCAATTTCTATCTTTCGCTCCGCACTAACCGCCATACCGTCTTCATCAATTGTTCCTACAACTATAGCAGCACCATACTTCTGAAGAAGCGGTGTCACTTTTTTAAATCGTTCTTCTCCATCTTCTAAATTAATTGAATTAATAACAGCTTTTCCTTGAATATAAGTAAGAGCTCGCTCCATCACATTTTCATCTGTTGAATCAATCATAATCGGTACTTTTAAAACTTTCGTAACTTCTGCTAAGAAGTTTTCCATATCTTCTATTTCATCGCGATCAGGATCTGCCATACAAATATCAATAATATGAGCATTTTTCTTCACTTGCGCTCTTGCCACTTCAGCAGCCTCTTCAAATTTCCCTTCTGCTACTAATCGTTTAAATTTACGTGACCCAATAACATTCGTTCTTTCACCTACAAATAACGGTCTCATAGACTCATCATATTGCAGTGCTTCTAATCCACTAATTCCATGTCCTTCTCTCTCATCATGGTCACGAGGCTTAAGAGATGCTAGCGCGGATTTCATTGCTTTTATATGTTCTGGTGTCGTTCCACAACAACCACCAATAATATTAACCCACCCTTCTTCAGCAAATCGCTTCACCTTTTCAGCAAGAGAAGATGGAGATTCATGGTAATGTCCATCTTCATCAGGAAGACCTGCATTTGGATAACAAGAAATGTAACACTCCGATAAATCAGATAGTGAACGAATATGGTCCCTCATAAACTCCGGACCAGTCGCACAGTTTAACCCAACAGATAATGGTTTCATATGTTCTACTGATAAATAAAAAGCTTCAATTGTTTGCCCAGCCAGAGTCGTTCCCATTGGCTCAATCGTACCTGAAATCATAATAGGAACCGTTTTTTTCAGTTCTTCAAAAGCAGCTTGAATTCCAATATAAGCTGCTTTCACGTTACGCATATCTTGACTCGTCTCAACGAGTAATACATCAACTTCTCCTTTTAATAATCCTCGTGCCTGCCTTGTATAAGCCTCAATCAATTCTTCAAAAGTCACACCACCAGTAACACTAATTGCTTTCGTTGTTGGTCCCATCGCTCCCGCAACATATACTTCATTCCCGCTTTCTTTAACAGCTTGCTTCGCCAAAAGTGCTGCCTTTTCATTTAGTTCTTCATCTAAATGAGACAGCTCATAATCACTTAGTACAATATTCGTTGCCCCAAATGTATTTGTTTCAATAATATCCGCTCCAGCTTCAATATAAGCTTTATGAATCTTTAAAATAACGTCTGGTCTTGTTTCCACTAAATATTCATTACAGCCCTCGTACTCTTC
Organism: Bacillus sp. FSL R9-9497; assembly: GCF_038005805.1. Taxonomy (NCBI): domain Bacteria; kingdom Bacillati; phylum Bacillota; class Bacilli; order Caryophanales; family Bacillaceae; genus Bacillus; species Bacillus sp. FSL R9-9497. The sequence goes on from NZ_JBBOTY010000001.1 coordinate 4,157,427, forward strand.
TCCTCCGAAATCTTCAGCAGTTAAATCCTCTTGCTGAATCATTGTCCCCATTGCACCATCTAATATTAAAATGCTATTTTTCAATTTTTCTTCTATACACTTCATCAATTAATACCTTCTTTCACTTCTTGCTTTTCTCTTACATATTTAACAAGATGTTCTGTAATTTCATACTTTAAAAATGGTGTAATAAGATAAATACCATTAAAATATTTCATCGCCGCATCGATCAATTCTTGTGAAATGCGAATCCCTTCCTCAATTGCTGCCTCTTTCGTTTCATGTCCATCCATTCTCTCTCTTATTTCTTCAGGAAGAGTAATACCCGGCACCTCAAAATGAAGAAAATCTGCATTCCGCTTACTTACTAACGGCATAATTCCAATAAAAATAGGTTGTTCCAAATGCTTTGTCGCTTCATACACTTCTTCAATTAACTTGATATCGTAAATTGGCTGAGTTAAAAAATACTCCGCTCCAGCATCTATTTTTCGTTCCATTCGCTTAACCGCTGCTTTTAAGTGCCTCACGTGAGGATTAAATGCGCCGCCTACAGAAAACCTTGTCGCCGGTCCAATTGATTTCCCTAAAATTGAACGTCCATCGTTCATTTCTTTAATCATTTTAATAAGCTCAATAGAGGATAAATCATATACAGAAGTGGCACCGGGAAAATCACCAACGCGCGCTGGATCACCAGTTAAAGCTAACACTTCTTCCATCCCTAACGCCGATAAACCTAACAAATGAGATTGTAGTCCAATGACGTTATGATCTCTACACGTTAAATGCGTCAATACTGGGATATCATGCTTCGTTAATAACGCACCCATCGCCATATTAGAGACACGAGGCGATGCTAATGAATTATCTGCTAGAGTAATAGCATCTGCTCCCGCTCTTTTTAACGCTCTTGCTCCTTCAAAAAAACGCTGTGTATCTAACGTTTTCGGTGGATCTAATTCCACTACAACTGTCGTTTGTTTTTTTGCTTTCTCTGCTAGAGTGACGTGAGCCTTCGAACGTTTCTCATGCGTATGAACGACTTTTGGCCTTTGAATCGTTTCTTTTTCTATTACAGGGGTAATATTCGCAACAGCGCGCTTCATACTTTGAATATGTTCTGGAGTCGTACCACAACAGCCACCCAATAACCGAATACCTTGCTCAATAAATTTCGGTGTCATCACTTCAAAATAAGCTGGGCTTCCCTCATATACGTAACGTCCCTCTACATAATTCGGGAGACCTGCATTTGGGTATGCTGATAAATAGCCATTTTGCGGAATCGATATCATTTTGAAAGCTTCCGTCATATGAAGCGGCCCCAGTTGACAATTCAATCCAACAACATTTGCACCGTAATCTATAAACTGCTTTAATATTTCATTGACATCATTTCCATTTTGAGTCGTACCTGCTTCATGTAACGCTAATTGCGCAACAATCGGAATATTCGTTTGCTTACGCAACACTTTAACAGCATGAAGTAATTCAAATTCATCATAAAAAGTTTCTAATAGTAATCCATCAACCTGTTCTTCTAGTAAAGCCCCCGCCTGTTCAAGTAACATAAACTCCCTTTCCATATCAGTCGTTGTAACAGCTCCGATATGTTTCATACCACCAATTGTTCCTAAAATTGCATTTTTATCTGTCACAGATGCTTTCGCCAATTTCACTGCCGCTCTATTAATTTTTGTAACTTGATTTTCTAAACCATACATACGTAATTTCGCCTCATTTGCTCCATACGTATTCGTTTGAATTACATCTGCTCCAGCAGCTACATATTGTTTATGAATGGATATAATTAGATCTGGATCAGATACGTTCAATTCTTCAAAGCTACTTTGCAAACCATGTGAATGCAATAACGTTCCAACCGCACCATCACCTATTACAATTCCTTTTGATAATAAATCTAGTAATTTCACGAATCTCCCTCATTTCTATCAATATAAAAACCCCCTCTTCACTTTGAAGAGGGGGACATAATTGTTCCTCCTCTTATTATGCAAAACATTCGTTTTGCAGGTATTAGCACCGTTTCAAACATTTCGTTTGAAGGTTGCCGGGTTTCACAGGGCCTTTCCCTCCACCGCTCTCAATAAGAGTTGTCTTTATTATTTTATTTATGTAGCTAAAAGGAAATGCGTTCCCCTTTTAACAATGTTTGTTAATTTTTTAATAAATTTAGCATGCACAAAAGTAAAAGTCAATGACACTTGCGGAAAAATAAAAATTATTTAAAATAAAGTTGCAATTCAATTATCTTTTATTGTAAAGTTAAAAACATAATAAAAATTTCATACGAACATTCTTATCTAGAGAGGTAGAGGGACTGGCCCTGTGACGCCTCAGCAACCATTAACATTTTGTTAATAAGGTGCTAATTCCAGCAAATTGTGAAAGATTTGACAGATGAGAAGAAGACTCTATTCAAACCGAAAGCCTTCTTCTTAGAAGGCTTTTTTTATTTTATATTCACTTAATGTTTCAATTTAAAAAGGAGGAATTTTCACATGTCAACAATCGAAACCAAACTAGCACAAATCGGAAATCGTAGTGAAACTACAACTGGAACGGTTAATCCACCAGTTTATTTCTCAACCGCTTATCGTCACGAAGGAATTGGTAAATCTACTGGCTTTGACTATTCACGAACTGGCAATCCAACTCGCGGTCTTTTAGAACAGGCGATTGCAGACTTAGAATATGGCGAACAAGGTTATGCCTGTAGTTCAGGGATGGCGGCTGTTCTCCTCGTCCTTTCTCTATTCCGCTCTGGAGACGAACTTATTGTATCTGAAGATTTATACGGGGGAACGTATCGATTATTTTCTGAGCATGAAAAAAAGTGGAATGTTCGATGTAGATACGTAAATACACAGTCTATTAAACAAATTGAGCAAGCTATCACAACTGAAACGAAGGCTATTTTCATAGAAACTCCAACTAATCCATTAATGCAAGTTACTGATATTGCTGCTGTCGCAACTGTAGCGAAAAGGCACGGACTACTTCTTATTGTAGACAACACATTCTACACACCTTATATACAGCAACCATTAACAGAAGGTGCTGACATTGTACTTCATAGCGCAACGAAATATTTAGGGGGACATAACGATGTACTAAGCGGGCTTGTCGTTGCAAAAGGAAAGGAACTTTGCGAGGAAATCGCTCATTATCATAATGCATCAGGTGCAGTTTTAAGCCCATTTGACTCATGGTTATTAATTCGCGGTATGAAAACGTTAGCGCTTCGCATGAGACAACATGAAGAAAATGCGAAAGCAGTTGTTGCGTATTTAAGCGATGAAGACGGGGTAACAGATGTATTTTATCCAGGAAGAGGCGGCATGATTTCATTCCGCCTTAAAGATGAAGCTTGGATTAATCCATTCTTACAATCTTTATCCTTAATTACATTTGCCGAAAGTCTTGGTGGTGTAGAAAGTTTAATGACTTATCCAGCAACGCAAACACATGCTGATATTCCTGAAGAAATTAGAACAGCAAACGGCGTATGCAATCGTCTTCTTCGATTCTCAGTTGGCATTGAAAATAGTAACGATTTAATTCAAGACTTAAAGCAAGCCATTAAACTCGTAAAAGAAGGTGTAAGAATATGAGCTATTCTATAGATACACTCTTACTACACAACCAATATAAACATGACTCGCAAACAGGCGCTGTGAACGTTCCTATTTATAACACATCAACTTTTCACCAGTTTGATGTAGATACGTTAGGAAAATATGACTATAGCAGGTCAGGAAATCCAACTCGTGAAGCTCTTGAAGATATCATTGCTTTATTAGAAGGCGGAACAAAAGGATTCGCCTTTGCATCAGGCATTGCAGCGATTTCCACTGCATTCCTCCTTCTTTCACAAGGTGATCACGTACTCATTTCAGAAGATGTGTACGGAGGCACTTACCGAGTGATAACTGAGGTACTCTCCCGTTACGGTGTTTCACATACATTTGTTGATATGACCAATTTAGAAGAAATAAAACAAAACATGAAACCAAATACAAAGCTCTTTTATGTAGAAACACCTTCTAATCCACTTTTAAAAGTGACAGATATTCGCGAGGTTTCTAAACTCGCAAAATCTATTGGCGCTCTTACTTTTGTTGATAATACATTTTTGACACCACTATTCCAAAAACCACTTGAACTTGGAGCTGATGTCGTTCTTCATAGTGCTACAAAATTTATTGCTGGTCATAGTGATGTTACTGCCGGATTAGCAGTAGTAAAGGATGCAGAACTCGCTCAAAAGCTTGGATTTTTACAAAATGCATTCGGTGCTATTTTAGGACCTCAAGATTGTTCTCTCGTACTTCGCGGTCTAAAAACATTGCATGTACGCCTCGAGCATTCAGCTAAAAATGCGAATAAAATTGCACATTATTTACAAGAGCATGCTAAAGTACAAAATGTCTATTATCCGGGATTACAAACACATCTCGGATTTGATATTCAACAATCTCAAGCAACATCAGCTGGAGCGGTCTTATCGTTTACTTTGCAGTCAGAAGATGCACTCCGCCAATTTTTATCAAAAGTAAGATTACCTGTTTTTGCAGTTAGTTTAGGAGCTGTAGAGTCAATTCTTTCTTATCCAGCAAAAATGTCACATGCAGCACTGTCGCAAGAAGCTCGTGATGAAAGAGGAATCTCTAATTCATTACTTCGGTTATCAGTCGGTCTTGAAAATGTTAACGATTTAATATCCGATTTTGAAAATGCCCTTTCTTATGTAGAAGAACCTGTAAATGCATAGAGAAAAAGAAGATATGAGATTAGGTTTTCATATCTTCTTTTTCTGCGTTTTAGTTATATTCATTTGAATTTCTTCTTTTCTTATAGTCCATAAAAAAATAAAAGTATATCATCTATTTCTAAATAATGGATTAATTGATATATTAAGAAATAAAAAGGGGTGAAAATAATGGATACTTGTTCAGATATTTTAATCGTTATCGATTTACAAAATGGCGTATGTTATAGCGAGGAGCATTTATTTGATTTACAGAACTTACTAACAAAAGTAAATAAAAGAATTTATTCATACAGAAAATTAAATAAACCAATCCTTTTTGTTCAACATTGTGATGATGATTTAGTACCCGAGAAAGAACTTTGGGCTATTCATACCGATCTAGATGTTCAAGAACAAGATTTTTTTGTAAGAAAAACACATGCAAATTCATTTTATAAAACAAACTTAAAAGAAATTTTAGATCGATTATCTGTAAATTGCATTGAATTTTGTGGCGCCCAAACAGAGTACTGTATGGATGCTACGATTAAGTTTGCCCACGGACTAGGATACGAAAACTTTATGGTACAGAAAACAACCTCTACGTTGAATAATCCTTTTATGTCCGCAAAAGAGACAATTGATTTTTATGAGAACATATGGAATCACAGATTTTTAACGTTGCTAAAAGATGAATTTTAGAATAAATGACTAATGAATTGATCATCCTAAGATTTATCAGCCGTAATCAAATATTTCATTATCACCATAAAGAAGCGAATTACATTCAGCTTCTTTTCTTTTAACCTGTTTTATATTCTATATATATCATTATAATTCCTTTGTCATATTATTTTAAAAATTTCGTATATTCATTTGAAAGAATAAGAAAATCATGATAAAATTGTGTTACAAATATATCTATATCTTTCAATTTTTAAAACGCATCGAAATTTTCACCCAAAAATGTCATTTTACAAAAACATGCTAATTTACCTATTTTATTTACATCAGGGTCTCTTTTCTTACAATTTCTTTACTTTAGGACTTTTTTTCTGCAACAACTATTTTCTTTTCTTTAAATTTTTGGTATGTATAGTATGGTATAATAGCTCACACGGAGGTGGAAAAGAACATGTTAGAAACCTTTCAAAAAGAATTAGAACTATATGAAAGTAATGCAGAATTATTAAAAGTGCTAGCTCATCCTGTTCGTTTATGTATCGTAAAAGGATTAATCGAGCGCGGTCCAAGCAACGTTTCTACAATGTATACTGGCTTAAACATGCCACAATCTACAATTTCACAGCATTTAGCAAAATTAAAAAGCGCTAAAATCGTTTCTAGTGAAAGAAAAGGATTAGAAATTTATTACAAAGTAGAGAATGAAACAATCATTCAACTCGTTCGCGTATTATTAGGTTAGGGACTAATAATCGAAGAAAAAGAACGTATTCTATATTTTTCATCTCATATCTTTAATATAAATATATATCATGAGAGGAAATATATAATACTACATAAGTCGTATTAAAAAACAAGACACAGTATATACTGTGTCTTGTTTTTTATATTGTTACATACCGATCCAAATGTAAATGTTGCATATCTTTTGTATGTATAACAACATCAAATGCACTCCCTACTCCTCCATTCAAAATCATAGAACGAACAGCTCGATTTTGTTTTTGCGTTTCAGAAAAAGGATTCGTATCTTGATGGCTCGTAAGCTGTTCTAATATCCCTGCAGCTAACAAGAACTCAGATTGTTTCTTATGCCATACTGCATTCATTCCTTGCATACTAAACATCTCCTTTAGCTCGTCCCAATGAATATGAGTAGTAAGATCCATTTCACCTGGATGCGCTAGTGGGTTACGTATTAGCTTATGCTGATAATACCCTCGCAAACTTCCTTCACGGTGTGCTGGATGCATCCATTCTTCTTTTGTGTATCCGTAATCAACTGTAATACATATACCTTTTTGAAACCATTTCGCAATTTCTTTTATATACTCCTCCATCACAATTGGTACTTCAAAACGTTGCCCTTCAGCAATATGAATATTATATTTCAATAAATAGCGACCAATTCTTTTATCTAACGGTCTACATACTTCTGAAAGGCTTCCTTCCTCTGTATATGTAATACGTACTTCATACAACATACCATTTCTTTTCTCAATTATTTCAACAGGAAATGCATCAAACAACTCATTCGAAAAAAGAATTCCCTCGAAAGAATCTCCCATTTCACTATAGGAGGTATAGTACGATACATTAGAAAATGAGCCAAGGTGCTCCTGCTGTAATTTTCTATGAAAGGGGCTCACTTCAATCATTGAATAGTTTAAATCAATAAAGGTTTTTGGAGATAATTGCTTCCATTCTTGTAAAACATCATAGGCAAACTTCCCTGTTCCTCCGCCAATTTCACAAATATTCGGAGCAACTTCACCATTTTCAACAAGACGAATAAAAAGTTTAGCAAAAGTTTTTGCAAACACAGAGGATACGTTGCTACTTGTAAAAAAATCCCCTTGTCTTCCAATCTTTTCACGTTCTTTCATATAATATCCATGACCTTCTGTATACAATACAAGGTTCATATACGTACTATATGAAATTGAATAATCCTTTTCTTTCCCCATCCATTCTCTTAAAATGAGCTCCATTCCCATAATGACTCCTTATTGTAAAAACGGATTATTTTCTTTTTCAAAGCCAATGCTTGTTTCTGGACCATGTCCACATAAAACCGCTGTTTCATCTGGTAATACAAATAATTTCTCTTCAATACTTCCAATTAATTCAGCGAAACTTCCACCAGGTAAATCTGTTCTTCCAATGCTCATTTGGAACAATACATCTCCTGAGAATACAGCATTCGCCTCTTTACTATAATAAGAAATACTTCCTGGAGAATGTCCTGGTGTCTCAAAAATTTCAAAATTAAATGATCCAATTGTTAATGTACCTTCTGCATCAATAATATGATCCGCTGGTTTTGCTGTAATACTGCGGTTCATCATAAAAATTTGAGAGCCGTTTACAGTTGCATCTCCTAACCAATCTGCTTCTTCTTTATGTACGTACACAGGAATATGAAAAGTGTCTCTTACCGCATCAACAGCACCGATATGATCAAAGTGAGCATGTGTTAATAAAACAGCTAATGGTTTTAATTGTTCTTCTTGTACATATGTAACGAGCTTTTCACCTTCATGACCAGGGTCAAAGATAATGCACTCTTTTTGATCGTTCATTAAAATATAAGCATTTGTTTGTAATGGGCCTAACGGCATTTGTATCCATTTCATATGAAAATCTCCTCCAGTTATTAAACTTACTTTTAATGATACAACATTTCTTTCTCTGAGGAAAAGAAAGGATGCTATCTCGACAATCATTTTTAAAACATGTACAATATAAAAGAGTAAATATTCCAAAAACTCATAATAAGAAATGGGTAGACAGAGGAGGATATTGTATGGGCCTTGTTATTATTTTTACACTTGTCACTCTGTTAGCTGTATTTGCTACGCTTAGAACACTTCGTGAAAAAAACTTTTTCGCGAGCGGCTTTGCAATTGCAACTGTACTCGTTTTCGGATGGTTTACGATCATGACTGTTCTATATAACGGGTATCCACCAGCAGCTTAATTCGTTTACACTTTATTCTTCATCGAGATTTCACACAAAAAAGAGGAAGGGTTCCCCCCTTCCTCTTTTCATATTTCACAACTTATATCATCTTCGCTTCGTATTTGTGCTTTTTTACAAGCCAAGCTCCTCCGATAACACCTGCATCATTACCAAGTGTTGCAATAGCTAACTTCGTGCTCTTTACAGCACGTGAGAAAGCATATTGCTCGAAATAGCGTTGAATTGGTTCTAATAGCGCATCTCCAGCTTTAGACACGCCTCCACCAATAACAATTTTCTCTGGGTTCAATGTACTAGAAAGGTTCGCTACAGCTAATCCTAAATAAGAAGCTACTTTTTCTACTACTTCACCTGCTAATTCATCACCTTGTCCAAGTGCTTCAAAGACATCTTTTGATGTAATACGTCCTTCTTCAGCTAACATAGAACGCAACATGCTCTCTTTATTAGTCTCTTGTATTTTTTGCATAGCAACACGTACAATACCTGTCGCAGATGCTACTGTTTCTAAGCAACCAGACTTTCCGCAATTACATGGGAAAGCATTTTCTGTAACGACTGTAATATGTCCAATCTCACCAGCAGCACCACTCACGCCGTGTACAATCTCACCATTGGCGATTACACCACCACCAACGCCCGTACCAAGTGTCATACAGATTAAATCTTTTGCACCTTCACCAGCACCTTTCCACATTTCACCAAGCGCTGCTAAGTTTGCATCATTATCAATAACAACAGGTAATCCTGTTTCTACTTCTAATAAATCTTTTAGCGGATAGTTTTTCCACCCTAAATTAACCGCTTCATAAATCATTCCAGACGCCACATGTACAGGACCAGGAGCTCCCATACCAATACCAATTAACTTGCTCTTCAATTCGCCTAATTCTTCTAGCTTTTTATCAATTGCTTTCGCAACATCAAGTGTAATATGTTTTCCTTGCTCACCTGTATTCGTAGGGATTTCCCACTTATGTAAAATTTCACCGTATACATTAATAAATGCTAATTTAATCGTTGTACCACCAAGGTCAACACCAACTAACCATTTCTCTTCCATGTTGCTTACCTACCTTTATCTAATTCTTATTTAGCTCTTTTTGAATTTCTTGCTTCAATAAAAATAAAGCTGTTTGATAGTCTTGTGGATCGATTAGCTGTGATTGATTTAATTCACGCAATTCATCTTGCATTAATTGTAAATCTGCAATTCGATCTCCCGTATAAATAATCGTACCAAATTTCTTTAGCAATTGCTGAATATCATAAATGGATACCATTTCATCACCCTCTATGCTCACTTACTATAAAAAATTATAATAAGAAAACGTTCACATATTTTATTATAATCAAGAAGAAAAAGTCTCGTCAATTTTTATTTGTCTATACAAGCTTATTTGTAAGCATTGTTCCTTTTTCTGTAATAATTTTTTCTATGTTTTTATCAAATGGCTCTACCGGAATGTGTTTTACCATTTGAAAATCATACGCTAATGATAGCGTTTTCCCTTTATAATACACGAGATAACGATCATAATAGCCACCGCCGTACCCAATTCGCTCTCCTCGTTCTGTATAAGCTACGCCTGGGACAATTTGAAGATCAATTTCATCCATATTCACTTCTTCCGTAAGCCCGGGAATCGGTTCACGTAAATTCATATACACCGTTTCTAATTGATCAAAATTATTAATTTGCCGGAAGGACATCGTTCTTGTTCCTTTATTACACTTAGGAACTACAACTTTCTTTCCTTCTTCCCAAGCTTTTTCAATAATAGGATATGTATTCACTTCATTTTCCATTGAAAGAGTAATTCCAATTGTTTTAGCTTCAACCCACTCTTTTTGCGCATACAACGAAAATGCAATCTGTTCTGATAAAGTTGTATACTGTTCTTCTGATAAAGAATTCATGTGTTCTATTATTTGTTTACGTAAACGCACTTTCTCTGCTTTCACACATTCTCCCCCTTACAGTGACACTTTACTCTATGCTGATAGTGTATCACTTTTAACATAAGAATCGAATAAAAAAAGAAACAGTAGGAAAATATTCCTACTGCTTACTTTGTTTCACGGTGTAACGTAGACTTCTTGTCACGCTTGCAATACTTTTTAAGCTCGATACGCTCAGCGTTGTTACGTTTATTTTTCTTTGAGATATAGTTACGATCTCCGCATTCTGTACATGCTAGAGTAATATTCACACGCATTCTTATTTCCCTCCAGTACTAATAACTTAAATCAGACTATACTATAATACCACTTTTAGAATAAAAATTCTACACCTTTTGATATTGTCTAATTTTTTCTATAAGATTTTTCATGTTTTCCCTTGCTATTACTGGGTTTCTAGCATGTGAATACACCAAAAATTTTGGTTGTTTTGTGTCAGAAACGATATAAGACCACTCTTTTTCAGTATATTTGAACTGTACTCCTTCAAATATACCTTCTCCCTTCCTTTCTATATCATCCAATAATTTCCTCATAATTTCCCCTTTTTCATTCCATGAACATACCACTTCATCATAAAGTAAATAGAGCGGAGGTGATTGCTCTACTATGCTGAGGAACGTTTTTCCTTGCAATGCTATTAGCTCAAATAATTTTCCAATCCGATATAAAATATCTCGCTTCCACCTTACTTGAAACGACTTTCTTTCATCCTGCGTATAAAATAGAAGATAACATTCTCCTAACTTCAAAGACATTGGGTAAATATTTCCTGTCGATTCGAGTAAGAAATCTGGAATATCTACCTCTTCCAAATCTGTCCCCTGGTAAATATTACTATGTTTATCGTATAACTCGAAATGATTTCCTTGCTCAGAAAACATAAGAGCCATATTCGCTTTACTTGATTTCATCAAAGCTTTCACATGATCTTTTTGTTCGCTTGCATAAATCCATGTAACTGTACAACCAAGTCTTTGCAGAAAGAGCATGAGTAAATGTTGCAACGTATCATTTCTCTTATTAATAAGAAGATGAAACTTCTGCATCTGTATTTTCTCGATATCAATATGCTCCAATATAACTTCTATATACTCATTCATAGAAACATGAGCGAGCTTATTACGCCCCATTTCTTTCTCATGCACGTAATAAAACAATTCGGACATATATACTTGTTCTATCTCTTTTTGCTGCTTATACGTTAACGGCATGCCAGCTTGACCGTATAACTTTATAACAATCTCATTCTCATTCTCCACTTGAATGAAAACACCACCTGCACATTGCAAATGATGAACACTATATTGAAAAAGTGACTCGTTCATTTCTTTACATTCCATCGTATGAATCCCTATACCATGAATAGCATGTAAAAATAAATTTTTATAAGAGGTTGTTTCTATATTTTCTTGACTTCCAATTAATATACTTTCTCCTTTTGTAAAAAGAGAACCATACGCCATCGCAATCTTTACGATAAACTGAGGAGTAATTTCAACATTCCCTCTTCCTACAATGCGGCTTTTTTGTAACCACCCTGCACTCATTTCACTCTCTTGAATACCAGCCGCTCCTACTATCGAATGACTATCAATCGCCTTATAAGGCCATACTTTTCCTTTTTGCTTAATTACCGTACTTCTCCCGATATGACAGTGATCCGCTACAACGCTTTTTTGAAACAGTGTAACATCATCTTCAACTATTGTACGCTCTCCTATTGTCGTTTCTAATAGTTCACAATACTTCCCAATGTGGGCATTCGCAAAAACAATACTTTTTTGAAGATGAGAATAACTTGAAACGATACTATTTTTCCCAATAATAGAATATGGCTCAATTACAGCTCCTGTACCAATCTTTACTCCTTCTCCAATAAAAGAGGGGCCATGAATTTTCGTCCCTTTACCAATCGTCACCCCTTCTCCCATCCATACCATCGGTAATACTTCCGTATAAGGAATAGGTACTTGTAACTTTTTCGTTAACAAATCAAATTGTGCTTGTCGATATTGATTAAATGTGCCGATATCTAACCAATAACCTTCTGACAAATATGCGAATAATACATTTTTGTTTGCCAATAACGGAAACACATCATGACTGAAATCAAAAAATTGTCTAGGCGGTATGTAAGAAAAGATTTCTGGCTCCATAATATATATGCCTGTATTCACAACATTAGATACTACCTCATTCCAGCCCGGCTTTTCTATATATCGTGTAACCTCCTGGTCTTTATTCATTACAACCAAACCAAATGAGAGTGGATTTTCTACTTCTTTCACAAACATTGTTACCATTCTTTTCTTTTGTTCATGAAACCTAATTCCTTCTGATAATTGAAAGTCAGTTAATGCATCCCCGCTTATCACAACAAATGTTTCATCTAAAAATTGTTCTGCTTGTTTAATACTCCCTGCTGTGCCAAGCGGAGGAGAGTCTTCAAAATAATACAAGTTAACTCCCCATTTACTACCGTCACCAAAATATTGCTTAATGGTCGTACTCATATATTGAACAGTAATTGCAATTTCACGAATACCATGCTGACGTAATAACTCAATATTATATTCTAAAACTGGTTTTTCTAATAATGGTAACATCGGCTTTGGAGTATTACATGTTAATGGTCTAAGGCGTCTTCCTTTTCCTCCAGCTAAAATAACCCCCTTCATATACTTCAGCCTCCACTTATATAATGTTCAGTAACTCCATATACCATATGTATATTCCCTATCCCACATGAACTAGCAGCATAAACTTGATTAGTTAAACAAATCCTCATTTAGAAGACCATATAATTAAATTTCTCACCTATAAAAACGTACATTTCAAACAACAGGAAAGCGCTTACTATTAATTGTTAAATAATACTTATTAACGACCAACATATATACTAATTTTTCCATTACATTATGATACATCTTATCATCATAAACTAAAGGAAACAACGAGCTTTTTTTGTCATGTTTTGACTAAAAAAAGCAGGTGATTTCCCATCACCTACTTTAATTCCTACTCATTCAATAAATAATGCTTTCCTTTTACTAAATAAAAGACATTTTCAGCAATATTTGTAATATGATCTGCTACACGCTCAATATATCTCGCGACAAATGATAATTGTGTAATTTGCGTAATTGCTTCTGGTTGTTCCGGAACCGAAGATATAAACTCACGAATTGCTTTTCCATATATTTCATCAACGGAATCATCCATTTCAGCAATTTGTTTCGCAAAAGTTAAATTTTCTTGTTCATATGCTTCTAACGCTAAATGCAACATCTCATTTGCAACCGCAAACATTTCATCCAGGTTGTGCAAACTAACAGCCACTTCTTTTTCCCCAAGACGAATTGTAGCCTTTGCAATATTAACAGCATGATCTGCAATACGCTCTAAATCTGTCGCTGTTTTAATTGAAATAAAAATCCTTCTTAAGTCACTTGCTACAGGTTGCTGCTTCGTAATGAGCATAAGCGCAAGATCGTTTATTTCCTCTTCTAAATTATCCATGCGGTAATCACCATCAATGACCTCTAACGCTTTCTCTACATCCCTTGTATGCAGACCTTCCATAGCAATCAATAAAGCCGCATTTGCTAATTCTCCAAGCTCGATCACCTTTTGCTGTAACGCTTTTAAATCACCTTGAAACTGTTCTCTTACCATTTTTCTTCCCCCTCAATATTATGTGCCATTATATAAAAGTGAAACTTTAATCAACCCTCATCAATCGGGCTTTTATGCTTGTAATAAACCTTAAGATAAGGAGAAGTATTACTTCTCTATTAACAGTAAGATAAAATAAGAAATGCCCTCTGTTAAGAGGGCATTTGCTCTTAGCTTTGAAACGATATCAACCAAATCGACCTGTAATATAATCTTCTGTACGCTTATCTGAAGGAGTCGTAAATAATTTGTTTGTATCTGTATACTCCACAACTTCCCCGCTTAAGAAGAAAGCTGTTTTGTCTGAAATACGCGCTGCTTGTTGCATATTATGCGTTACGATAACAATACTAAAATCTTTCTTTAGCTCTTGAATTAATTCTTCTACTTTTAATGTTGAAATTGGATCTAATGCCGATGTTGGCTCATCCATTAAAATAACGTCTGGCTCAATAGCTAAGCAGCGCGCGATGCATAGACGCTGTTGCTGTCCACCAGATAAACCGTATGCATTATCGTGCAAACGATCTTTTAACTCATCCCAAATCGCTGCTCCACGTAAACTTTTTTCAACAATTTCATCTAATGTCTTTTTGTCACGAATACCATGGATTTTTGGACCGTATGCTACATTCTCATAAATAGATTTTGGAAATGGATTTGGCTTTTGGAACACCATTCCTACATGTGTTCTTAATTCTTCAACTGGATATGATTTATCAAATATATTGCGTTCTCTATACTCAATTACACCTGTAGTTCGAACGATCGGTACTAACTCTACCATGCGATTTAATGTTTTTAAATAAGTTGATTTACCACAGCCACTTGGACCGATAATGGCTGTAACTTTATTCTCATGAATACTTAAATTGATATCTTTTAAAGCATGGTCTTCCCCATACCATAAATTTAAGTTTTTCGTATCAAATACTACCTTCTTTGGCGTAGTCTCGATTTTCTCTTCGTTTTTCACCTGTACATTTACTACTGTTGCTACCATTTGAATTCCCCTTTCATCCACTTCCAACTTATTTTCGATTTCGTAACCATAAAACAAATATATTAATAAATAGCAACAAACCTAACAAAACAATCATCCCAGCTGCTGCTACATACTGAAATTCTTCTTGTGGCCTACTCATCCAATTAAAAATTTGAATTGGTAGAACTGTAAATCTATCAAACATACTAAATGGAACATAATTTGCAAACGCAAGTGCCCCAATAACTAATAGTGGTGCAGCTTCTCCAATTGCTCTTGATATCGCTAACGTACAGCCCGTTATAATCCCTGGGAAAGCATATGGCAATACAATTTGATACATCGTTTGCCACTTCGTAGCACCTAATCCGTAAGAACCCTCTAATAATACACTTGGTACTGATCGAATTGCTTCTTGACTCGCCACAACAACTGTTGGTAAAACGAGTAAACTCATCGTCAGTGCTGCTGCAACTATACTCTCTCCTAAATGAAGAGCATATACAAAAATAGTTAAACCAAGCAATCCAAATACAACGGATGGTACTCCTGCTAACGTTTGATTATTAATCTCTATTATTTTTTTAAATAGAGATTCCTTCGCATATTGCTCTAAATAAAGCGCTGTTCCAACTCCAAATATAAAAGAAACAGGTATAACAATACTCATAAATAATATTGTCCCTGACAAAGCTGCAGCAATACCAGCTTCTTTCGGATTACGTGAAGCGAAATTTGTAAAGAAATTTATTGAAAGATAACTTATACCTTTTTCAACAATTTGAAAAAGTAACAAAAACAAAATTACCATTGAAAATAAAATTGCTATATAAAATAACAATTTGTAAATTCGATCTTTTAAAAAGCGTGATGCCATGTTTTTTTGTATTTTTTTATGATTCAACATTCGCATATTATGTCATCCTCCTAAAACGGCGCATAATAGACTGCGAAATGATGTTCATAATAAAAGTAAACAAAAATAACGTTGCACCTACAGCATACATGCTGTAATACGTAATCGTTCCATGCGGAGCATCACCTAAACTTACTTGCACAATATAGGCTGTTAACGTTTGAATAGAATGTGTTGGATCAAGCGATACATTCGGTGTGGATCCTGCTGCAATTACAACAATCATCGTTTCACCAATTGCACGAGAAGCCGCTAATATAATCGCTGCCATAATCCCTGTAAAAGCGGACGGAAACACCACTTGTTTTACCATTTCAAACCGCGTCGCTCCGAGTGCTAATGAAGCTTCTTTCGTCCCTTTCGCCACAGCTCTCATCGCGTCTTCAGATAGAGATGCAACTGTAGGCATCATCATAAATCCGATAACGATTCCTGGACTAATCGCATTAAAAAACTGTAAATCTGGTATAAGCCTTTGTAAAAGCGGCGTAACAATTGTTAATGCAAAAAAACCATATACAATTGTCGGGATACCTGCTAATAGCTCTAACATCGGCTTTAATATTTTCCGTGCACCATTTGAAGCATATTCGCTTAAAAATACGGCACACGCTAAACCGATAGGAATTGCTACAAACATAGCAATTGCTGTTACAAGGAACGTTCCACATATAAGTGGTAATATACCGAATTTAGGATCTTCAAAAAATGGTAACCATTCTTTCTCCGTCAAAAAGGAGTATAATGATATTTTTTGAAAAAACATGATTGTTTCATTAGAGAGCGTAAAAACAATTCCAAGTGTCGTCACAATAGAAACGCTAGCAATTATTTTTAGTAATAAAGGCACTATTCGATTGATTCGCTGCGTTTTTTTTCTTTGCTTTATATTTCTTTCAATCAAATGTTGTACAGAAAATGTAATTTGACTTTTGTCATTATGAGCCAAAGATGAAAACCCCTTTCCACCCCGACATTACCTTTTTATTTCTGTTAACATACGCAGCTGTTCATTGTATTTTTCTTTTCGTAATTTTACATACCCGACCTCTTCAGCGAGGTTACCGACATGCTGAATCATAAACTCAACATAGTTTGCTACATTCATTTTATTTCGGATAGATGCATTATTCACATAAGCAAGTAGCGGCCTAGATAACGGCTTATACTTACCTGATTGAATGGTCTCTTTCGTCGGAAATACACCATTTACTTTTATTGCTTTCACCTTATCTCGATTAGCCATATAATAAGCATATCCTACAAAAGCAATGGCATGTTTATCATTCATTACCCCTTGCATAATAACTTGATCATCTTCAGACAAAGAGACTTTTTTTACAATGCGATGATTTTGTAAGATGACATTTTGAAAATAATCATACGTACCAGAGTCTACGCCTGGTGCATAAAACTTCACTTGTTCACGTGGCCATGTTGAATGAATTTGTGACCATCGCTTCTCTCTTCCATCTTCACTCCAAAGTAGTCGTAACTCGTCTACTGACATATCGTCTATCCATGTATTATGGCGATTCACAACAATCGTAAGACCGTCGTTAGCAACCTCAAAAGGTGTGAACTGAATAGAGTTTTTCTTCATTTCATTTTTCTCGACTTGTTTCATTACTCTCGAAGCATTATTTATATCTACTTCTCCTTTACTGAAACGATTAAATCCTCCCCCAGTTCCAGAAATACTGATGGAAATTTTCACGTCTGGATGCACCTTTGTATATTCCTCCGCTACTGCTTCTATAATAGGAAAAACCGTTGAGGATCCATCAACTCTCACTTCTCCCGTATCATTTAAAGCAAATGCAGTAGACATTTCAAAACAGAGGAACCATATTGATAATACGAAAATCTTAATCGGTGTACGCATCCATTTCACGTGTTCTTCCTCCTAGAAGTAACCGGAAATAACAGGATTACAGATATAAGAATACTGCTAAACTATTAATTCGGTTTTAATTGTTTGTAAAAGTTTTGTAAAGTTCCACAAAAATCAACATACGATACAATTTTAATTCAGTAGTAGCTATTCATTTCCTCTGATGATTTCCCTATAAAACAGTTATCTCCTATCCCATCATATACAAGTATCATTTATACGGCCGCGTTTTTTCAATGTTGTATACTTGTCCACATTTATTACACGATATGCATAAACCATAAAAAAAAGCACACTATCTTTTCAGATAGTGTGCTTTTTTACAACTTTTTTATTCATCATCTTGCTCTTTATTTTTATTGTCTTTATCATCTTTTGGAGCTTCACCATTTACTTCTTTGTTTTTCAAATCAAAGTAAGCGTCCATAATTTCACGACCAATATATCCATTAATACCAGTCTTATCATCATGTACCCATGGAACGACAACAGAGAATGCTACTTCTGGATCTTCAAGTGGCGCATAACCTACTAATGTTAAGTTATATGTTTCCACACGTTCACCTTTTGCATTTCTACCAATCTCTTTATCTCCACCATACACAGTTTGAGCTGTACCAGTTTTCCCAGCAGCTTTATATTTTGCACCTGTAAAGTACTTTGTAGCTGTACCACCTGAATCATTATACACTTGTCTAAATCCTTCTTGAACACGTTTAATTTGCGATTCCGGCATATCAATACGATTTAATACTTTCGGTTCCATAGATTGAACAACTTTCCCAACTTCATCTGGTTTCACTGCCGGTTGACGAATTTCTTTTACAACTTGTGGTTGCATACGATATCCACCATTGGCAATCGTCGAAATATATTGCGCTAATTGAAGCGGTGTATACGTATCATACTGTCCAATTGATAAATCTAGTAAGAAACCTGGTTGACTACTCTTACCCATCTGACCAGCAGATTCATTCGGTAAATCAATTCCTGTTTTTACACCAAGTCCAAACTGTCCGAAATAATAACGCATCGTATCAAATGCTTTTTGAGGTATATCTAACGTACCACCTCTCACATATGGAACACCGGCGATATTCATCGCTGTTTTAAACATATAAACGTTAGAAGACATTTTTAAAGCTGTAAGGTCATTAATGTATCCCATCGTTTTCCAAGACGACTTCGTAGGTGTACCTTTTAATTTAATTGGTTCATCCAATTGTACTGCCCCTGGTTGAATCGCACCAGTTTGATATCCAGTAAGTACTGTTGCACCTTTTACAGTTGATCCCATCGGATAAGAACTTGTCATGGTACCTAATGCAAAGTCATTTACTTTCGTTTGGCCATCTTCGTTAACTAATTGTTTCCCCGCCATAGATAAAACTTCACCATTTTTTGGGTTCATCATTACAACAAATGCGCGATCTAAAAGAGGTTCGCTTCCTTTAAACCTCATTAAATTCTTCGCAAGAATATCTTCCACGCGCTTTTGTAATTCCATATCAATTGTTAAGTTCAGGTCATTACCACTTTGTCCTTTTGATACATTAATCGTTTCTAAAATATTACCGTTTTTATCTGTAACATTTCTAACTTCTGCTTTCGTACCGTGCAGGCTATCTTCATACTGTTGTTCAAGATAACTTTTTCCTACTCGGTCATTTCGATTATAATCACGAACAAGATAGTAATCTAGTCTTTCTCTCGGTAAGCCTTCATCAGATGTCGACACCCCACCAAGTACACTTCGGAATAAATCATCGTACGTATATTTTCGCTCCCAATCAACATTCGTATCTACACCTGGTAATGCTGCTAGGTTTTCACTAATAATCGAATATTCCTTTTCTGTAGCATCCTTTTTAATAACTTGAGGTGTCATTGCATATCCGCCGTCCATCTTACTCTTAATCGCGAGTATTTCTAGATCTTTTGCGGATAATTGATTAATCTCTTCTTCTGTTACACGACTTCGCTGACGCTCGTCTAATTCTTTATCATCAATTTTTTTATCTTTAAACTCTTGACGATCTTTATTCGTAACTTTTTCTTTAGCTTCCTCTTTATGCATAGCAAGCCAATAATCTTTTTTATCACGATCTGTTAATTTATCTGTCGGTACTTCAATCAAATCTGCTAGCTTTTTCGCTGTTTCTAAGCGATCTTCTGCAGTTGATCCTTTCATTTTTGTAAATGTAATAGTACGAACGGCTGCATTATCTACTACAGGTCGCCCATAACGGTCAAATATTTTCCCACGCGGTACAGGATTACTTATCGTTGAGTTTTCTTTCTTCTCCACTTCATTCTTATATTCTTCACCGCGAACAATTTGTACATATCCGAGCCTTACAATAACCGCGGAGAACATTAAAAACACGCAGAAAAACAACACGTTTAATCGAAAAGGAACGTGGGTCTTTTTCTTATTTTGCTTCTGCTTCTTGCTCATACAAACCCCCTCTACCAACAGCTATGTAATGTGAAAGGGACACCTTCATACAGGTGTCCTCACTGCTGTCTTACATCTTTTTCTATTCTAGCATAAAACAAACGAGAAGTTAACCTTCTGGTTCAGTTTGGTTTTGCGCGTTCCCTTGCGTTACAACACTTGTTTTACTCGCATTTCCCTCATCATATTTGACATTTTTAACTGCAAAATAAATAAGAAAATGTCCAGCACCTAAAATACATAATAAGTAAGGTAAACTTTTTTCAGGTGGAAAGAATAGTACAGCACATAAAAAACTTAAAATGGAACAGATTCTTCCGGCGTTTAACCACAGCTCCCGAACAACGACATATTCCACACGCCATTCTCTCGCATTTTTTGCTCTACCAATTACGTCATATGTCATTGATCCGTACGGAACAAGTAAAATAGGATATGCAATTGCAATACATGCCGCATAAATAAGTAATTTCGTGTATGTAACATTGAAAATAACTAAAAAGACGACAGCATATAAAATAATGCCTCCAAGTAAAATTGCTTTTTTTCGCCACTCCTTCTTTAACATACGAGCAACTAAGTAATAACATACAAAGGATACAGCAGAGTTCACTAAACTGTATTTCCCTAATGCGAACTCACTATTAGTTGCTAAATAAACATATACTGAAATGACAAAAATAAACGTTCCTTCTCTCAATCCTTGGAAAAAATGAGCTCGTGTAATCTTTCCCCAATTTTTATCAATCCGTCGTTCTTTCAATACTTGCACGATTTCATAACGCCCTTCACATTCTCTTTTAGATAAAAAGAAGCTTAAGACGACAGCAATTGCAAATAGAACTAATGAAAGAAAGAATATAACAGTATAACCACTCCATTTCTCCATACGTGAAATTGTGTATCCTGCTGCTATTGGTCCGATCATTCCAGAGAAGGATGTAAGAAGTCCAAGAAACCCATTAAAGAAATCTCTTGTTTCTGGTTCCGTAATTTCAAATGTCAATAAGTTAAAAGCCAACCAGTAAAAACCGTATCCTACTCCTAAAAGAGCCCCCATTAATAAAATATACTGAGAAGCACTTTTTCCTGCTACTAAGACAACGATAAAAAAAATTGCGAGCGTTCCTACCCCTATTCGTAATAAAATCGAGCGATCGATACGTTTCGCTAATTTCCCCCCTACAAGAAATGTGAGAGGCTGTAATACCACGCTGGCTAAATTATACAAGCCAAGATTCACATAATTTTGTGTTTGTTTCCATAAATAAATATTTACAAACGTATTCGATAAAGAAATTGCGAGCGTGTATAAACCTCCTATAAGGAGCAATAACACTAAATCCCGATTCACTTCAACGTCACCAATTATATGTTTCCATTTCATACACAACTCTCCTTTACTTCATGTTCTAGTCTTCCAAAGACAAGCCCAATTATGTAAAAGGAAAGCATAGAAAAAAGCTAGGGGCTCTCCCCTAGCTTTTTCTATATTTATTACGATTATTTTGCTTCTTGGTAACGTTTTTCAGCAGCGTTCCAATCTACAACGTTCCAGAATGCACCGATGTAGTCTGGACGACGGTTTTGGTAGTTTAAGTAGTAAGCATGCTCCCAAACATCTAAACCGATAACTGGCGTTTTACCTTCAGTTAAAGGAGAATCTTGGTTTGGAGTGCTTGTTACTTCTAACTCACCATTGTTTACTACTAACCAAGCCCAACCAGAACCGAAGCGAGTTGCGCCAGCTTTTGCGAATTCTTCTTTGAATGCATCGAAGCTACCGAATTTTGCTTCAATTGCAGTTGCAAGTTCACCTACAGGTTGTCCTCCGCCGTTTGGAGATAGGATTGTCCAGAAGAATGTATGGTTAGCATGTCCGCCACCATTGTTACGTACTGCTGTACGGATTGCTTCTGGTACTTCGTTTAAGTTTGCAACTAATTCTTCTACGCTTTTGTCAGCTAATTCTGCATGACCTTCTAAAGCAGCGTTTAAGTTTGTAATGTACGTGTTGTGATGTTTTGTATGATGGATGTTCATTGTTTCTTTGTCAAAGTGAGGCTCTAAAGCATCATACGCATAAGGTAAATTTGGTAATTCGTGTTTTGCCATTGTTATATTCCTCCCAGTTTATGTATTGCCACTTAAGTGACATACAACTTCATTCTACCCTAATTGCCATAGGGTGCAAACAAATAAATCACATTGTCTTGCTATCATTAAAGTAGCAAAATTCCCACTTCTTTTCAATTAAAATGCTCATATATTCCGTAAAAAAAGCTTCCTTCTACAAGGAAGCTTCCTGCTAACATAATAAACATGCGAAATGGATATGGACCCTGTAGGACTCGAACCTACGACCGGACGGTTATGAGCCGTCTGCTCTAACCAGCTGAGCTAAGGGTCCACAATTATGTATGTAACAACATATCAAATAAAGGAATTCCTATCGGATATGCCCTTTAAGAAAGGTAAGATAAATTTACCATATAGAAAAGAAAAGTGTCAATTGTATTTTTCTTATTTAAAAGAAGAAAGTTAATAAAAAGAAATTTAGTTATCTCCACTATATGTAAATATAATATATCTTGAGATTCTCTAGATTACTACGTTACAATGATTTTATACATACATAAAGGAAGTGAATCTATGTCCATATTTACCCAATTCGTAAAAAGCATATACTCGCCTAAAGATATGGCGCTATTCCGTTTTCAAAAAATCGGTAAAACCATTTTGTATATTATGCTACTTTGCTTAATTACTACTATTCCAAGAACTTTTTTGTACGGTAGTTTTATCCAAGATGGTGTAAGCATGGTAAATCAAGTCATCGATAAAGATTTACCTGATTTTAAAATTGAAAATGGCGAACTAAAAGCCGATATTGATCAACCTATTGAAAAAGAAGAAGGAAATGCACTTTTCGTATTTGATCCAAATTCAACAGACCTAGAAAAATATCAAAATAAAACAGGTTTATTTGTTTTAAAAGATAAAGTAGTCTCTATGGGAAATGGTCAAACACAAACGTATTCTTATAACGATTTGTTAGGTGCATCTCTTGAGAAAAAAGATCTACAAGAATTTATTTCTTTATTCGATAATATTTATCCGATTTTATTATTTGTTATTGGATTCTTAGTGTACCTATTCCAATTATTCATCACTTTTGTAGGCGTGACTTTACTTGCGTTCATCGGTTCTGCTATGAGCGGTCAACGTAAACTATCCTATAAACAAGTTTGGACACTAACTGCATACAGCTACACAATCCCAACAATCTTCTTTATGATTATGGATGCATGTAAGATTGTCGTACCTGGATCAACATTCATCTATATCGCAGTTGTTTTAATTGTTCTGTACTTAACGATTAAAGAAGTTCCAAAACCAAAAGAAAAATAAGAACGAAAAAAATGCCTAAATAGGCATTTTTTTTTTGGACAAGCATATATTCCTAGCAAAGGAGTGAAGAATATGAAGAGATTAGGTATATTCCTATTCGTGCTTGTTCTCGGTTATATATTTTATTACGATATAAAAATCGGTACTTTACCGATGTTAAGTTCATATAAAAAAACAACTGCTGCTCAAACGATTAAAAAAGAAAACACAGACAGTCAACAAAATAAAGAGAACAAAACAGAAAAAGAAACGGATGTATCTTATAAAACAATTGAAGTAAAAACTGGTGAGACAGTTCTTTCTATTACAGAACAAATTAACAAGAAAAAAATTCCTTCCATAGAAAAAGTCATTGACGACTTTAAACAATTAAACAAAAGTACATCTGCTACAAAAATACAAATTGGAAAGTCTTATAAATTCCCCTTATATCAATAAGCTATCACTTAATCCTTGTCAATTACATAAAGGCGCTGATACAATAGTAAAAGTGAAACCGAGTACTTCGGTTTCTATAGCCCTATATCACGTATACTATCATTGATATGAGGGACTAAATAAGAAACTTCTTTTATAAGGAGAGCGATCTATTCGTGAATGAAATGACTCATCGTACAAAAACACGTCCAGTTAAAGTCGGTAATTTAACAATCGGCGGTAATAATGAATTAATTATACAAAGTATGACAACAACAAAAACACATGATGTTGAAGCAACAGTTGCTGAAATTAAGCGTTTGGAAGAAGCCGGCTGTCAAGTCGTCCGCGTTGCCGTTCCAGATGAACGCGCAGCAGATGCTATTGCTGATATAAAAAAACAAATCAACATTCCACTTGTTGCTGATATTCATTTTGATTATCGCCTTGCTTTAAAAGCAATTGAAGGCGGCATTGATAAAGTACGTATCAATCCAGGTAACATTGGTCGTCGCCATAAAGTAGAAGCTGTTGTAAATGCAGCAAAAGAGCGCGGTATTCCAATCCGTATTGGTGTAAACGCTGGTTCATTAGAGCGTCACATTTTAGAAAAGTACGGGTACCCAACTGCAGATGGTATGGTTGAGAGTGCGCTACATCATATTAAAATTTTAGAGGACTTAGATTTCCACGATATTATCGTATCTATGAAAGCCTCTGATGTTAACTTAGCAATTGAAGCATACGAGAAAGCTGCTCGTGCTTTTGATTATCCATTACATTTAGGTATTACAGAGTCCGGAACATTGTTTGCCGGAACTGTAAAAAGTGCTGCTGGTCTTGGAGCAATCTTAAATAAAGGTATCGGAAATACACTACGTATTTCATTAAGTGCTGATCCAGTTGAAGAAGTAAAAGTTGCTCGTGAACTATTAAAATCATTCGGTCTTGCGTCTAACGCAGCAACACTTATCTCTTGTCCAACTTGTGGTCGTATTGAAATCGATTTAATTAGCATCGCTAACGAAGTGGAAGAATACATCTCTACACTTCAAGTACCAATTAAAGTTGCAGTACTTGGTTGCGCTGTAAATGGCCCTGGTGAAGCTCGTGAAGCTGATATCGGTATTGCCGGTGCACGTGGAGAGGGATTATTATTCCGTAAAGGGCAAGTCGTTCGTAAAGTACCAGAAGAAACAATGGTAGAAGAACTGAAAAAAGAGATCGACGTAATTGCTGCTGAAATGGCTGCTGAGCGAGAAAAAGAAAAAGAGACACAAGAACAATAAAAAGAAGGTTGCCACAATATTTGTGAGCAACCTTCTTTTCTACGTAAAAAAGCTCGTCAGTTTAACCGACGAGCTTTTACTTTGCACATTTTGGACAACGACCATATATTTCAAACTTATGACCCGTTACTTCATAACCGGTAAAATCTTTATTCATAAAATCCATTGGGCAGGAAGTAATCTCTTTCGTTCCCCCACAATCCAAACAAATAAAATGATGATGATGTTCCATAATAGAACAAATAAAACGAAAATGTTTTTCACCATTTAATTCCGTTTGTTCTAAAACACCAATCTCAGCAAAAACTGTTAAGTTACGATAAATCGTATCAAAACTAAGTCCTGGATAATCGTCCTTCATATGCTCTAAAACGTCTTTCGCAGTTAAATAACGATTATGTGCTGCAAATAATCTGAGCATCTCTTCTCTTTTTCCAGTATGTTTGTATCCTTTTTCTTTCATTAGGCGTAAAGCTTCTGTTAGATTCATACCTATCCCTACTTTATGCAGTTTTTTTCTTCTTCCATAAAATCGCACCGATTAAAATAAGAACTGCTATCATAACAATTGTACCACCTGGCGCTAGATCAAGTTGATACGAAGCAAACATTCCACCAATTACTGCAATTTCACCGAATAAAATGGAAAAGAAAATTGTTTGTTTAAATCCTTTAGCAATACGAATACTTGCTGCAACTGGTAACGTCATTAATGATGATACAAGAAGAACCCCCACTACACGCATTGATACTGCAATGACAAGAGCAACTAATATAATGAAAATAAAGTGAATCCATTTCGCTCTTAAACCAGTTGATACTGCGTATTCCTCATCGAATGATAATAGAAACAGCTCTTTATATAATAAAATAATTGTCGCAACAACAACAATTGCTACAATCCCAATAATAATTAAATCTGTACTTGTTACAGCACTGACACTACCAAATAAATAACTAAATAAGTCTGTGTTAAATCCATTTGCAAGTGAAATGAAAATAACTCCAACCCCCATCCCTGCCGAAAGGATAATTGGAATTGCTAATTCTTGATAGTGCTTATATACAGTTCGTAACTTTTCGATTAGTAGCGCTCCACCAATCGAGAAAATCATCCCCATATATAAGGGGTTTAAAAACCCACCTGTAAAAATGGTTTTTTCAAGTAATAAACTTGCTGCAATACCCGATAACGTCACGTGACTTAATGCATCCGCAATAAGAGATAAACGACGAATAACAACAAACACACCAATTAGCGGTGCAACAAGTCCAATTAAAATACCTGCGTATAAAGAATTACGTAAAAAGTCATATTGTAAAAAATCTTGTATCATTATATCCTCCCGTGATGCTCATGTTCGTGTTCTAAACGATGAACATGATGTCCATATAAGACGGACATTTCTGCATCTTCTAACTCTCGGAACTTCTCTACATTTCCATGGAAATGTAGATGTTGGTTTAGGCATGCAACATGTGTTACTTTTTCAGTAACAGCTCCCATATCATGAGTAACAAGAATTAATGTGATCCCGAGCCTTTTGTTTAAATCCTCTAATATTTCGTAAAAACTTTCCACATTTTTTACATCGATTCCAACAGTAGGCTCGTCCAAAATAAGCAATTCAGGATCACTAACGAGCGCACGAGCAATAAATACACGCTGTTGCTGTCCACCAGAAAGCTCTCCAATGTTACGACCTTGAAACTCACTCATCCCTACATCAGCAATTGCTTTTTCTACCTTTTTCTTATCCTCTTTTGTGAAAAAGCGAAAAAGCCCTTTTTTCGAAACAAGTCCCATTGACACAACTTCAGAAACAGTTGCTGGAAAACCAGAATTGAAACTATTTGCCTTTTGGGATACATAACCAACTTTGTTCCATTCCTTAAACTTCTTACTATCAACGCCAAACACGCGAATGCTTCCTTCTTTTGGCTTTAAAACACCTAATAAACACTTAAGTAGAGTTGATTTACCTGAACCATTCGGTCCCACTAAACCTAAAAAAGCTCCCTTCGGAACTTGCAAATTAATATTTTCTAACACATTCCGATCTTCGTATCGGAATGTTAAACCTTCAATTTCTAATATATTATTCATAGCATCTCACCTATTTTAATTCAGAATGATTCCGATTTATATCTATTTGAATTATAGTACAGCTTATTATAGTTGTAAACCAATCTGCCTAAAATATATCTATTTTTTCAAGAAACCTTACTATTATAACAAAAAGCAGAGAAAAATTCTCTGCTTTCGAAAAATATTCCTATAAACTTTTTAGTGAATAGCCGATTTAAACTTACCACCATTTGTCTCTTGCGTGCTCATAATCGTAACAAACGCATTTTCATCAATTTCATGCACAATTGATTTTAACTTCGTCACTTCTAGACGCGTTACAACTGCATAAATAACTTCTTTTTCTTTATCCGTGTAACCACCTTTCGCTACAAGCTTTGTAGTTCCACGGCCAAGACGATGCAAAATCGCGTTTGATACTTCCTCATATTGATCAGATACAATTAAAACCGCCTTCGTTTCATCTAGCCCTTGAATTACTGTATCGATCGTTTTAAATGCGATATAGTACGTCATAACAGAATACATCGCTTGTTCCACACCAAACACAAATGCTGCCCATGCAAAAATAAATAAGTTCACAAACATTACGAATTCACCAACAGAGAATGGTAATTTCTTCGTTAATAAAATCCCCATAATTTCAGTTCCATCTAGCGATCCACCATGACGAATTACAAGTCCTACACCAAGACCTAAAATAAGACCACCAAACACTGTCGCTAAAATAGGTTCTGTTGTAAATGGTGGTACCGCATGTAACGTTGACTCAATGAAAGCTAACGCTACAATACCAAATGTCGAAGATAACATAAATGTTTTTCCAATTTGCTTATAACCGGAATACATAAATGGGATATTGAGAACAACGACTAAAGTAGAAAAACTTAACCACCAAATGTTAGGAGTAAGATAATCTAATATAAGAGAAATACCAATAATTCCACCATCAATAATTTTATTTGGCATTAAAAATAGTTCAATTGCTACCGCCGCGCATGCTGCTCCAAAAATAATCATAACTAAACGATAAATGAGATGAATAACACTTTCTTTTCGATGTTGCTTTTGCTCCATAAGTCCTCCCTTTACTCTTTTTCTGTAGTTTTGTCCTTATATTATAACATACGCTTCTTTTCCTCATGAAAAAAGAAACTCCATACGAATATGTACAAGCTATATGCTCATATATTTCGATAGAAGAACGCGTGAAGGAGGATAATAAGATGAACCTCATTAAACAAATTGTTAATAAAAAATTAAATCATATTTCTACAAAAGAGTTATTAAAATATAGCAAAGAATATGAAGTTCCCATTACAGCCGCACAAGCTGATCAAATCGTTTTACTTATGAAGGGTAAAAATATTAATATTTACGATAACAACGAGCGACTAGAGCTCTTAAAACAAATCGCAAAAGTAACTTCCCCTGCCACTGCCCAACAAGTAAATACATTATTTCAGCAACTACTAAAATAAGGAGGGGATTTCCCCCTCCTTATTGCGCTTTAATTTTTTCAAGAAGTCCTTCATCAAAAGTGCCGTTTTTCAGCATTTCAATTTCCAATTTGTATGGTGGCTTCTTATCTTTTTTATCTTCCCCTACATACGGTGTTTCAAGAATTTTTGGTACATGCATTAACTGTGGATGATGTACAATGTGATGCAATGCTTTATACCCAATGTGACCAAATCCAATGTTTTCATGACGGTCTTTTCCTGCTCCGCGTACATTTTTACTATCATTAATATGAAGTACTTGTAAACGATCTATACCAACGATCTTATCAAATTCGTTTAATACGCCGTCAAAGTCATTTACAATATCATATCCTGCATCATGCGTATGACATGTATCGAAGCATACAGATAGCTTTTCATTATATTTTACACCATCAATAATTTTTGCAATTTCTTCAAAGCTACGACCGCATTCTGTTCCTTTTCCTGCCATCGTCTCTAACGCAATGTTAACCGTCTGTTCTGGCGTTAATACTTCATTAAGCCCTTTAATAATTTGTTGAATACCAGCATCTGCTCCAGCACCAACGTGCGCTCCTGGGTGAAGAACAATTTGTTTCGCTACACCTAATGCCGATGTTCTTTCAATTTCCATGCGAAGAAAGTCTACTCCTAATTGGAATGTTTCTGGCTTCGTCGTATTCCCAACATTAATAATATACGGCGCATGGACGATAATTTCCTCAATTCCGTTCAGCTCCATATGTTTTCTTCCTGCTTCTATGTTCAATTCTTCAATTGGTTTTCTTCGTGTATTTTGCGGTGCACCTGTATAAATCATAAACGTTGTTGCACCGTATGAAACAGCCTCTTCACTTGCTGCTAATAACATTTTCTTACCACTCATGGAAACATGAGATCCAATCTTTAACATACAATCACCTCTTCAATATACAATAGATATAATGATAGCATAATTTGTAGAAATATGTAGTGAATTGTTTGTTCACAAAAGATGCACTACACAAATTTATATGACTATTTATACAGACTATACTTTTCATTTAAATTAGCTGGATTAAGTGAAACTTTAATCAATACTTTTCTATCCATATTGATTACACCTCCCACAAATAGCGGGATAAAAAAAAGATAAGGGAAACCCCTTATCTTTTTTTATTGCCATATTTTTTCTTCACTTTGTCACGTTCTGTTGCAAGTTTACGTTTATAGTTTGGTTTTACTTTTTTTGGTTTTTTAATAACTTTCGTTGCCATAACATCAAGTTCGTCATTTGGTTTTTTACGGCTCTTACGACGACGACGCTCACCTAAATCGGCCCACTCATCTCCGCGTAAATCTACATGCTTGAACTCAATATGACGTTGTTTTTCTAAACTATCTAACGCTTCTTCGTTTGCTGGATCATATATCGTCACTGCAATACCAGAATGCCCCGCACGTGCTGTTCTTCCAACGCGGTGAACGAAGAAATCTAAATCTGATGGTAGCTCATAGTTAATAACATGGCTAATCCCTTCAATATCAATACCACGTGCTGCTAAATCAGTCGCAACAATATATTGGAATTCAAGGTCACGAATTTGTTTCATCATTTTTTTACGATCACGTGGTGATAAATCCCCGTGAATTCGTCCAACTTTTAAGCCACGTTCCATTAATCCATCAGCAACTTGGTCTGCCATCTTTTTCGTATTCGTGAAAACAACTGCTAAATACGGTTTAAATTGAAGTAGCATTTTATGCACTAAATCAATTTTATTACGATGTTTAGAAGGCACTAAATAGTGTTCAATGTTTCCAGCTGCAACTTGTTTTGGATTGATATGAATATGCTCTGGATTCTCCATATACTTCTTCAGAAACGGTTTTAGTTTTTGAGGAATTGTTGCAGAGAAAACTAACATTTGCAAGTTTTTAGGCATGCGTGCTGCAATTTTATCTACATCATGAATGAATCCCATATCAAGCATTAAGTCTGCTTCATCGACAATAATCGTATTTGCTTTATGAACAAATAATGCTTGCTCTTCTACTAAATCTTTAATACGTCCTGGTGTTCCAACTACGATATGAGGTTGTTTTTTCAACTTTTCAATTGAGCGTTGTTTATCAGTTCCACCAATTAAACAACGTGCTGTAATCATTTGGTCTTCCGCACAAAACTTTGTTAATTTCACGATTTCTTCGTAAATTTGTTGTGCTAACTCACGAGTAGGCGCTGTAATAACAAGTTGTACTTCTTCACGACTTGCATTAATTCTGTTTAATGTAGGAAGTAAGTATGCATGTGTTTTCCCAGAACCTGTTTGGGATTGTCCAATTACACTTACACCTTTTTTCACGACCGGGAAAATTTTCTGCTGAATTCCTGTCGGCTCTGTAAAGCGTAGTTCACGAACTGCATCTATTAAAAATGGTTTAAAATCATACTGTGTAAAAGTTTGTTGTGTCATAAGTTACACCTTCTTTCTAAAATTTCTACTGCGCGCACAAATCAGTCAAGTCTACATTATATCGAAATCTACAAGTAAAATCCATCTTTAGTTTAGGTTTTCACTTCAAAAACTAACCTTCTTCCCTTTTATTGCATATTGTATGTGTATATACCTAACTGAAGAAAGGAGGATTTCTCACATGTTTCCGAAATCCCCTACAAGGCAAATGTATCCGAATCCAGGGCAGCAACCTTATACACCATATCCAATTCCACAACTACCACCAATGGCACAAAAAAAGAAAGGTTTTCTTGCTAAGCTTTTTAAAAAACACGATCCAACCGAGCCTTTTATGCAAATGGTTCCACCTTACCGACAAATGGAAGGGCAACTGATGATGCATCAGCAACCACCACCGCCGCCACAATATCAACAGCAATATCAGCAGCAATACCAGCAACAATATCAGCAGCAACATCCACAATATCAACCATACATGCAGCAACATCCTGAGCAAATGATACCGCCTCAAATGTATGAATCAAATGAAACGCGCGGCGGCGCAACTACAGCTGCCACAACAGCAAGCAGTGGCATCGGCAGTTTCTTTTCGAACTTAATTTCGAATCCTACTAATATGATAAACAACATCGAAAAAGTATCCCAAGTCGTTCAATCTGTAGGTCCTGTCGTCGAACAGTATGGTCCTATTATGCGTAGTCTACCAAGCATTGTTAAAATCCTCACCTCTGGAAAAAGTACGGAAGAAAATCAAACGGAAAATGTAACAGAGCCAGTTGAGGTAGAAAGTCCGCCTCCTGCACCTCAAAAAAAGAAACGAAAACGAAAGAAAATAGTGATTGAACCTGTAATAGAAAAAGAGTTACCGAAAGAACCAGTTCAACAAACAGCAACAAAACCAAAACTATATGTGTAACAATCCTTTGTTTTCTATCCACTCCTCCTTTATAATGTAAAAGACTATGCACAAAAGTATCCCTTGTTTAGAAGGAGAGGATTACTCATATGAAAATTGTTAAAATTTCCCCTCGTGGTTATTGCTACGGTGTTGTCGATGCAATGGTAATTGCACGTAACGCTGCATTAGATAAATCATTGCCGAGACCCATTTATATTTTAGGTATGATTGTTCACAATAAACATGTTACAGACGCTTTTGAAGAAGATGGAATCATCACATTAGACGGTCCAAGTCGCTTAGAAATTTTAGATAAAATTGATTCTGGTACTGTTATTTTCACAGCACACGGTGTTTCTCCAGAAGTTAAACAACGCGCAAAAGAAAAAGGTTTAACAACAATCGATGCCACTTGCCCAGATGTTACCAAAACGCATGACCTTATCGAAGCTAAGAAAGCGGAAGGGTATCATGTCATTTATATCGGTAAAAAAAATCATCCAGAGCCAGAAGGCGCAGTTGGTATTGCACCTGACATCGTTCACCTTATCGAAAGAGCCGATGATTTAAAAACATTAGAAATTCCAACAGATAAAATTTTAGTAACGAATCAAACAACGATGAGTCAATGGGATGTTCAACATTTAATGGAGGACATTCAAAAAAAATTCCCAACAGCAGAATTCCATAAAGAAATTTGTTTAGCTACTCAAGTTCGCCAAGAAGCTGTCGCTAAACAAGCTGATGTTGCAGACTTAACAATTGTTGTTGGTGATCCGAAAAGTAACAATTCAAATCGCTTAGCACAAGTATCACAAGAAATCGCGGGTACAAAAGCATATCGAGTTGCTGATGTAAGCGAAATTCAATTAGAGTGGCTACAAGGTGTAGAAAACGTAGCTGTTACAGCAGGTGCTTCTACTCCAACGCCGATTACAAAAGAAGTTATCGCGTTCTTAGAGCAATATGACCCAATGAATCCCGCTACATGGGAAAGAGTTCGAAAAGTACCGTTACAAAAAATATTACCTCGCGTGAAAGTGAAAAAAGAACAATAATAAAAACCGTTGCTTACATGAGCAACGGTTTTTATTTTTCTTATACAAATATAAATGGATCTGTATGTAACTGCGAAGCATGAATGTGTACATTGAGTTTCTTTGCATCCACTTTTTCTTGTAATTGCTTTTGCACACCTTGTTTCATTACTTTTTCAACATTATGTCCTGGGTCAACTATATTTAAACCGAGCATCATCGCATCATGAGCAACATGATAGTAGATGTCACCAGTTACATATACATCTGCTCCTTTAAATTTCGCTTGGTTTATATATTTATTACCATCTCCACCAAGTACAGCTACTTTACGCACTTTATCATCTAACTTACCGACAACTCTTGCGCCATTCACGTCTAATGATTGTTTCACATGTTCTGCAAATTGACCAAGCGTCATTTCTTCTTGTAAGTATCCTATTTTTCCTAGGCCTAACGTTTCACCTTTATTATCAAGCGGATACACATCGTATGCTACTTCTTCATACGGATGCGCCGTTATCATTGCTTTAATCACTTTCCGCTGTAATGAAGCTGGAATAATCGTTTCGATTCGCACTTCTTCTACACGTTCTAACTGTCCAGTTTCCCCGATATAAGGATTTGTCCCCTCTTGAGGTACAAATGTGCCTGTACCCTCGCTACTAAACGTACAGTGGCTATAATTACCGATATGACCAGCACCTGCGTCTCCTAATGCTTTCCTTACTTCTTCTGCATGAGTGACTGGCACAAACACAACAACTTTTTTCATTTCTTCTGCATATGTCGGTGCTAGAACTTCTGTATTTTGCAATCCTAACGCCTCAGCAAGTAAATCGTTTACCCCGCCCTTAGCAACATCCACATTTGTATGCGCTGCATAGATTGCAATATCATTTTTAATACACTTTTCAATAATTTTCCCATACACCTTATCTGTATGAATCGCTTTTAACGGGTTAAAAATTAAAGGATGATGAGCAATAATGACATTTGCCCCTAATTGAATTGCTTCATCCACAACTTCTTCCGTTACATCTAGCGCAATCAATACGTGCTGCACGGGTTTATTAAGCGCTCCAATCTGCAGACCAATCTTATCTCCTTCCATTGCCAAATGCTTCGGATACATACTTTCAAATAAAGAAATAATTTCATGGCCGTTTGGAATTTTACTCATGATAAAACCTCCCCTATCATTTTCATTTTCGCTTCTACTTCCCCACGCTTCGCTTTTGTTTCTTCAGAATCAGCCGCACGTTCTAACTGTTTTAAAATATTTTGGAAGTTTTTTAATTCTCCTTCCCATTTTTCAACGAAGGCTTCACTTTTTTCTGTTATTAAAAATGGTCCCATAAACAATTCAGCTTGTTTATTTTCAGAGTAAGGCGCTACAACATTTCCGCGCTCCCCTACTAAAATTTCGTAAATTTTCCCATCTTCTTTTACGATTTTTTCATGGATAAGCTCCCAACCATTCTCAATAAACCATTCACGAATATGATGCACTGCAATATTAGGCTGTAAAATTAAACGTGTTACACCTTCTAATTTCTCTTTACCACTTTCTAAAATGTCACGAATTAACGCTCCGCCCATTCCGGCAACCGTAATTACATCTACTTCTCCTGGCGCGATAACAGCTAATCCATTCCCTTTACGCACATCTACTTTATCTTGTAAACCACTTTCAGCTACAGTTGCTTGCGCAGAGCGAAATGGTCCATCTACAACCTCTCCTGCAACTGCTTTTGTAGCAATATTATTTATAATTGTATAACACGGTAAATACGCATGATCCGATCCAATATCAGCAACTGTAGATCCTACTGGTATTTCACGTACAACTTCTTCTAATCGTTTTGAAAGCTTTACTTCATTCATGTATTTCCATTACTCCTTCTCTTGTCAGTCTGTCTGTCTCCATGATAATGAATTTATAGTAGTTGTTGCAAGCCCATAACAACAATTCACCGCTCTATCATTCATCGTATTTTAGAAAATATAGAAAAACAAGCCCTTTGCATAAGCAAAAGGCTTGTCATACGGAACTTTATTTTTTCTTCGATAACCAATCAGCTACTTTAGCGGCTTGATCAGCTGGAACTATATTGGCAGGCATATTGCCTTTTCCTTTCGAAAGAATTTCTTTAATTTCATCCTTTGAAAGTTTCCCACCAATTTTTTGTAAGTTAGGTCCAACTGCCCCTTGTAACTGATCACCATGGCAGCTCGTACAGCTTTGCTTCACAATATCCTCTGGCTTTGATGCTGTTTGTGCTGGCTTCCCGCCATTTTTTGCATCAGCTAACTCTTTAGATTTATTTAGCCCCTGAAATGAAAATACAAACATAACGATAATACCCAATGCTGCAATAAGAGCGAACGGAATCAGCGGATTACGTTTCATATCTCTTCTCCCCCCTCTATACCCCTAAATAGTTAGATGATTCAGTCATTTCCATTGTACTTGAAAACGCTCTATCAGAAAAGAGTAAACTACCACTTGTTAAAAATATTCCATAAATTCAGTTTATTGTTTTTTATTGTCATATCGCTTATTATTTCGATAATTATTAACGTTTCTCATCATATTTTTCGCTTTTCTACATATAATTTTGTATATAATAAACAAAATTAATCGAAAAATCGAAAAATGAGCATTTGCAAATCAAAAGACAATTCTGTAAAATAAATTACAAGAAATTGTAATCGTTGCCGATAGCTAAATTTTAACAAAAATTAACAAAATAAAAAAGTTTACTTCACAAAGGTGAAGTAAACTTAAAAAATAACCTATTCTAAGAAATCCTTAAGACGCTTACTACGGCTTGGATGTCTTAATTTGCGAAGTGCTTTTGCTTCAATTTGACGAATACGCTCTCTCGTTACGCCGAATACTTTCCCAACTTCTTCAAGCGTACGAGTTCGTCCATCATCTAAACCGAAACGAAGACGTAGAACATTTTCTTCACGATCTGTTAGCGTATCTAACACATCTTCTAATTGTTCTTTTAGCAATTCATAGGCCGCATGGTCCGCAGGCGATGTTGCTTCTTGGTCTTCAATAAAGTCACCTAAATGGGAGTCATCTTCTTCACCAATTGGTGTTTCAAGAGAAACTGGCTCCTGTGCAATTTTTAAGATTTCACGTACTTTTTCTGGAGCAAGATCCATTTCTTCACCAATCTCTTCAGGAGATGGTTCACGACCTAAATCTTGTAATAATTGACGTTGTACACGAATTAACTTATTAATCGTTTCAACCATATGAACTGGAATACGAATTGTTCGTGCTTGGTCTGCAATGGCACGTGTAATAGCTTGGCGAATCCACCAAGTTGCATACGTACTAAATTTGAAACCTTTACGATAATCGAACTTTTCAACAGCTTTAATTAGACCCATATTACCTTCTTGAATTAAGTCTAGGAAAAGCATGCCACGGCCTACATAGCGCTTTGCAATACTTACTACAAGACGTAAGTTTGCTTCTGCAAGACGACGTTTCGCTTCTTCATCGCCTTCTTCAATACGCGTTGCAAGTCGAATTTCTTCTTCTGCAGATAGTAAGTCTACACGACCAATTTCTTTTAAATACATACGAACAGGATCGTTGATTTTAACCCCAGGTGGTACACTTAAATCATTGAGGTCAAACTCTTCTTCTGTTTTTGTAATTTGGCGATTATTAGGGCCTTCTTCGTTGTCATTATCACCAACTAAGTCAATGCCTTGTTCACCTAAATATTCATAGTATTCATCCATTTGATCGGATTCAATTTCAAATCCATTCATGCGTTCTGCAATCTCTTCATATGTAAGAACGCCACGTTTTTTTCCGAGCTCAGTGAGTTGTTCTTTCACTTGCTCAAGGGTCATTTCAGTTTCAATTTGTTTAGAACGAGCTGGTTTGTCAGCCATCTGTTCCCCTCCTTACGCGAGATACAAACATTCATTATACTAAAACTTTATCAAAAAAGCTATTTTCTCGCTTTTTGATTTTGTAAATATGCTACATAATATTTAGCAGCCTCTACAGGATCTGTTTTTTCCATTTGTTTCACTTTAAAGATGATCTCCATCTTTTCAAGTTTTTCCTGATGCCGTCTAAGCGTCTCCAAATGGCCTTGCAACACTTCTTCTGTGTATTCTGGATTAATAAATTCATCCGTCGAAATATCAGTGATAATATTTTTCAACTTTTCATCAGAGAGCCAACTTAAAAATGTTCCGACTGAAGGTTCATTTCCCTTTTCATAATATGCGTATAGTTCATATAAAATCCCTTTATGTTCTTCTGTATGAAAATCTTCTATATGGGATTCCATACGAACAGCTACTTCTGCACTTTGCAACATATGGTAAATAATTTCTCTTTCCGCTCTTTCAAAACCTGTTAACTTCGGTTTTGTTTGAACGACTTGAGACGGTTTAGCAACCTGCTTTATTTGTTTTTGCTGTACCTTTTGTTCTTTGCGATATTGGTGCAATTGATTCAAAAGTGTTTCCATTGAATACGAAAATTCTTGCGATAATGACTTCAAATATGACTCTGCCTGCATCGCATCTTGTAACAACGATAACTCTTTTAAAACACTTTTCACATATTCTTCTTTGCCAGACTCATCTTGCAAATTTTTCCCTAAACGCAAATAATTTATTTTAAAACCAACAAAACTCACACTTGATTTCACAAGATTTTCAAAAGCAGTAGTCCCATATTGTTGCACATATTCATCAGGATCAAGCTTATCTGGCAAGGATGTGACTTTCACTTGGCAACCAACTTTTAGCAATAATTGCCCTGCTTTCATCGTCGCTTCTCGCCCTGCTTTATCACCATCATAGCAAAGAACAACAGTTTCAACGTTACGTCGCAGAAGTTTTGCTTGTTCTTCAGTTAAAGCTGTTCCCATTGTCGCAACAGCTTCTTCCACACCACTTTTTACCGCAGCTAGTACATCGGCATATCCTTCAAAAAGAACCACTTGCCCACGTTTTCTAATAAACGGTCTTGCTTGGTGGAAGTTATACAACAATTTACTTTTGTGAAAAATCGGTGTTTCAGGGCTATTTAAATATTTCGGAGTGTCATCTCCTAACGCCCTTCCACTAAACGCTATCACCTTACCTTGTAACGTATAAATCGGGAACATAACTCTTCCACGGAAGCGATCATAATGACTACCATCCTTCTCACTTCTTATTAGAAGGCCAGCTTGTTCCATACTAGACAGCGATAAACCTCTTTTTTGTAAAATTTTCGTCGCTGCATCCCAGGCAGGTGATGCATAACCAATTTCAAACTTCTCAATCATCTCTTTCGTAATACCACGGTTTAATAAATATGAAAGTGCTTCATTTCCCTCTTCCGTATTTACTAATAAATGATGATAATACTTTTTCAATAATTCATGAGCTTGTTGCATGATGACAGTGTCATCAGATATGTCTTCTTGTTGTCCTTGCCCTGATGTATACTCTGCAACCGCAATTCCATTTCTTTCGCCTAGCTTTTGAACAGCCTCGGTAAAAGCCAGTCCTTCCATTTTCATTAGAAAGGAAAATACATTTCCACCTTCTCCACATCCGAAGCAATGAAAAATTTGCTTATCAGATGAAACAGAGAATGAAGGAGAATTCTCACCATGAAATGGACAAAGGCCGAAATAGTTACGCCCCTGTTTTCTAAGTTGAACGTATTCACCAATGACTTCTACAATATCGGATGATGTCCGAATCTGTTCAACAACTTCTTCGGGAATTCTGTTCCCCATAACTCCATCTCCGTGTCGTATTTTGTATTCGATATAAATTAAAAAATTCCTTTATAATTCGACAATATTTTTCTAAACTTGTTAGAAAGTGTTGCCGATTACATTGTATAAACGATTTTAAACCTTTCCTATAGGTCCTTTATCTGCATAAATCGCATATACATACTTGCTATATAAAATTGTATACATTTGCTCATCTGTTACAAATGTATCTCTTAGAAACAATACATATACACCTTTTTATAAGAAGAGTAGCAAGCCACATATACTGTTTGATCTTGAGATTTGTAACTTTTTCATGTTGATCCATATAACGATCAACTCCATTTTGTTCAGTATCTACAAAGATCCAATGGCTTTGCTATTTCCTTAAAGGATGAGCATATGATGCGACAAACAAAATTCCGACATGAAATTCCGCTCCAACTTGCACAATTTCAGCCTTCACGGGATATACATCTACACCAACTAATATGTTGTCGATGCTTTGCATATTTCTGTATTCTACATCCCTTCTGTGAATCCTTCCATAATGTGCGTTTTCTTGTATAGATTTTGTCGATTTAACGTAATTACATGTCTTTTTCGTAAATCCTATCCCTAGTTTATTCTGAAAAATTAAAGTCTAAACGTAAAATATAGGTTTTTATCACAATTTTTTATTATAATATATTTTCTTCAACTACGCTACATATCCCTTTATTTTTTCATCTTACATTTCAGGATGACAAACTCACACCTTGAATATACTAAAAGACAAAGGAGTATAAGTATAACCATTACACTACAATCTATTACAAAATCCATAGGTATCATATTTCACACGAGCGAAAAAAGCACATTCACCTTTGGTAAATGTGCTAAAACATTTTTTGGTTTTGCACTGCATTCACAATAATATTTGCTGTTTCTTCAATTGCTTTATTCGATACATCGATTACTTGACAATTTATTTTACTAATTACTTCCTCAAAGTGATCAATTTCTTCTTGAATACGATTAATATTTGCATATGTTGCTCCATCACTTAATCCAAGTGATTTTAATCGTTCTTTTCGAATATGATTTAACTTATCTGGCGTAATTTTCAAACCGAAACATTTTTCTTTTGCCACTTGATATAGTTCTTCAGGTGGGTCAACTTCTGGCACGAGTGGTACATTCGCAACTTTCAAGCGTTTGTTATGAGCTAAATATTGGGAAAGTGGTGTTTTTGATGTACGCGAAACACCAATCAACACGATATCCGCTTTTAAAATACCTCGTGCATCTCTGCCGTCATCATACTTCACAGCAAACTCAATCGCTTCAATCTTTTTAAAGTATTCTTCATCTAACCTACGGACAACGCCTGGCTCACATCTCGGCACTTGCCCCGTAATTTCTTCAATTTGATCAATAAGAGGGCCGATAATATCGTATGCCTCTACCCCTTCTTTTGCAGCCTCTGTTACTAAATATTTGCGCATATCAGGCTTAACTAACGTAAAACATATAAGTGCTTGATTACTCTTAGCAATCGAAATCACTTCTTTTAATGTCCCTGTATCTTCTACATACGGTACACGTCTAATATCAGGAGCAAACGGGAATTGCCCCATTGCTGCTCGAACAACCAAATCAGCCGTTTCCCCTACAGAGTCAGATACGACATATACGATTTTATTATCCATTACATTACCTCACTTTAAACAAATTACACTTATTCGTTATTTACTAAATTTACAAACGCACGTGTAATATTTGTTTTTGTAATTCGCCCAATCACTTCTAAACCTTGTTTCGTATCTTTTACAACTGGCATTGCATCAATCTGTCTTTCTATTAATTCCATCGCAATATCATATAAAGAATCCTCTCTACGACACATCGCAATGTTTGGCATCCTTGTCATGATAATATTAACCGGAAGAGAGGTTAAATCCTGCTTTCCTAAGCTCGCTCTTAATAAATCTTTACGAGACACAACACCAACTAATAGAGTCATCTGATCTACAACGAACAATGTACCAACGTCCTCTAAAAACATCGTACAAATTGCATCGTATACGGAAACATTTTTATCAATTACAACCGGTCTAGATTGATAATCTTGTACTTTAATTTTCTTAACAGCTTCAGATAATAACTGCCCCCCAGTTTTACCCGTATAAAAATAACCTACGCGTGGACGTGCTTCTAAATAACCAGCCATCGTTAAAATTGCTAAGTCTGGTCTTAGCGTCGCACGTGTTAGACCCAATTGCGCTGCAATTGATTCCCCTGTAATAGGACCGTGATCTTTTACAATCTGAATTATATGTTCTTGCCGTTTATTCAGCTCTATGATAATCACCACCTTTAATGCACAACGAAAAAAGTTATACTATCTCTTAAATATTATATACTAAATATGCTATTCGAAAAAGAAAGTATGTAAAAAGGACCGTATACGGCCCAAAATTATATTTGAAACTTATCAAGTTGTTCTAAAAAACGTCTTGATTTCAAATAAATTCCGCAATATTCATCATAATATGTATTCAATACTAAACGCATTTGTTTTTTTGTGCTATCCTTTACCGATACATTTCCGAGCCTATGTAAATCGAAATGGAAGAAAAGACGTAATAATTTATGAACAGCTTCTCCTACCGGTATACGATACGGGTCTTGCTCCGCATGACGTGAG
The DNA here is from genome assembly GCF_038005805.1 of Bacillus sp. FSL R9-9497. Taxonomy (NCBI): domain Bacteria; kingdom Bacillati; phylum Bacillota; class Bacilli; order Caryophanales; family Bacillaceae; genus Bacillus; species Bacillus sp. FSL R9-9497. The sequence continues at coordinate 4,199,302 of NZ_JBBOTY010000001.1, forward strand.
CACAGAAAACCGCCTTCCCTAACGGAGAAGGCGACAAAGTCTGTTTCTTGATGACAAATCGCACATGTATCAAAGTACGGGCGCATCCCTAATACCGGAAGCATTTTCGTTTGATAAATTAATGATAATACTTCTGGATCAACACCCTCACACATATAATGCAACGTTTGATATAACATTTCAAATAAATACGGATTATGTTTTTTATCTTCTGTTGCTTTATCAGTTAATTCAACAATAAATGATGCATAAGCAGTTAAAAATATATCCTCGCGAATTTCTTTCATAGTTGAAATAATCTCGCCTTGTTGCAATGTTCCAAGCCCAGATCCCATTTGAATAAGAAACTGGCCATGTGTCATTAATTGCGACACAGATGCTAATCGGCTTTTCGGTTTTTTTGCCCCTCTTGCCATTGCACTTACCTTACCAAGTTCTCTTGAGAATATTGTAACAATCTTGTTCGTTTCTCCGTAATCTGTCGTACGGATAACGATGCCCTCAACTTTTTGAAACATGTTCGTCACCATCCAAGGTTTGAACAAAACGGGTCAAGAAATTGGAGAGTCTAGATGCGCTAGCTCCTCTTCATGTTGATCCATCTCATCGTTTACGTCTTTTTCCATTTCTTTCAAAAGCAAGTACGTTTCAATGCTTCCTGTTTTGGAGAAAAACTTCCAGGTAAAATCTAGCATAAGAATCCACCTTTCTCAATAAGCGTAGCCTATAAACCAATTTCCTTTGTTGTTATTAAATTGACCCATTTTGTCCATTTTCATGTGAGAAAAATTTTTCCTAATTTATCAAAGTTCATAAAAACCAATAATCAGTGGATGAACCAACCATCCACTGATTACAGCTTGACTCTATTTTAGTACTCATCCTCGCGGAAACCTAGGTCACGAAGCTGAGACATTTTATTACGCCAATCTTTTTGCACTTTTACCCATACTTCTAAAAATACTTTAGAACCAAGTAGCGCTTCAATATCAAAACGAGCTCGCTTACCAACTTCTTTTAACATTTTCCCTTGTTTTCCGATGATGATCCCTTTTTGTGATGCACGTTCAACAACAATCGTTGCATTTATATAAACTGCCCCGCCCTCACGCTTTTGAATCGCATCGATAACAACAGCCACAGAATGCGGCACTTCTTCACGTGTTAAATGTAGTACTTTCTCACGAATAAGCTCTGCAATAATAAATCTCTCCGGATGATCCGTTACTTGATTATCTGGATAGTATTGTGGTCCTTCTGGTAAATACTTTTTAATTGTTCCAATTAAAGCGTCCACATTATTACCGTCTAACGCAGAAATTGGTACAATTTCTGCAAACTCATGTAGTTTACGATATTGATCAATTAACTCTAGTAATTGCTCTGGATGAAGTTGGTCAATTTTATTAATAACTAAAAATACTGGTTGTTTCGTTTCTTTTAACTTCTCGATGATGAATTCTTCACCACGACCAAAGCCTTCGACAGCATTAACCATAAACAGAACGATATCAACTTCTTTTAATGTCGTTTGCGCCATCTTCACCATGAAGTCGCCTAGTTTATGTTTAGGTTTATGTATTCCTGGTGTATCAATGAAAATTACTTGTGAATCATTTTCTGTATATACGCCTTGAATTTTATTACGAGTCGTTTGTGGCTTGTCACTCATAATAGCAATTTTTTGACCGATAATACGGTTTAAAAATGTAGATTTTCCAACATTCGGTCTGCCAATAATAGAGACAAAACCTGATTTATAACCTTTTCTATTCATGTAAATCCTCCGCTAAAAATGCTCCTGGTAACAATTCTCCGACTGTCGTCTCCTGAACGTCACCATGTAAATTTGTTAAGTATACTTTCGTATCCTGTTTACATAATTCTACCATAACTTGTCGACATGCTCCACAAGGAGGTACTGGGCGCTTTGTATCTGCTACAACCGCAATGGCTACAAATTCTTTATCTCCTTCAGAAACCGCCTTAAATAAAGCTGTTCTTTCAGCACAATTACATAAGCCATATGATGCATTCTCAACATTACATCCACGATATACTTTTCCACCGCGCGTTAATAATGCTGCACCTACTTGAAATTTAGAATATGGTACGTACGCTTGTTTACGTGCTTCGATTGCTTCTAGAATTAATTGTTTACTATTCATATTCCCGCATCCTTCCTGTTCACAGCTATGAAGAGGTACACTCTCTCATTAAAGGCCCTTACGGCACTTCCAAAGCTTAATAAAAGCTTCGGAATGCAACTATACCATATACGGTAAAAAGATAATAGCACCAATTATAACAGCTATAATTGCAAACAATAAAACCGCTCCTGCCGCAACATCCTTTGCAATTTTTGCAAATGGATGAATATCGGCAGTCGCTAAATCTACTGTTTTTTCCACAGCCGTATTTACCATTTCTAAACTCATTACACTACCTATTACAATAAGTAATATCATCCACTCTGTTCTCGTAATATGGAAATAAAAGCCGCAGCATATAACAATGACTGCGGCTAAATAATGGATTTTCATATTTCGTTCATGACGAAAACAAAAGAATATACCAGCTATAGCATATCCAAAACTATCTATAAGTTTTCCTTTTTTCATCGTCCTAATCCAAAAGCTTCTAAAATTTCTTTTTGTCTTCCGAACATTTCTTTTTCATCTTCTTCTGTCATGTGATCATAACCAAGTAAATGTAAAAAGCCATGTAACGCCAAAAATCCAAGTTCACGATCGAAAGAATGTCCGTACTCTTCAGCTTGCTCTTTCGCCCTTGGAATAGAGATAATAAGATCACCTAACATGCGCGGCATCTCTGCACCAACAATCTCCATTTCTCCTTCTCCCATTTCTTCCATGGCAAAGGATATTACATCTGTAGGTTGATCTTTATCTCGGTAATCACGATTAATTTCTCTAATGCGCTCATTATCTACAAATGTCACCGATACCTCCGCACCATCCTCGATATTTTCCATTTGAGCTGCTTTTTCTAACACTTCACGAATTAAACTCATATACGCTTCTTTTACTTCTTCTGTTTCATCAATAAAATCAATTAACAAACTCATTCTTTCTCCTTTTCTTCCGGAAGTTCCGGATATGTAATACGCGAATGGAAAATACCATTTAACGTTTCACACAACGTTTTTCCAACGATTTGTAGTTCCTTAAACGTCAAATCACATTCACTAAATTGACCGTCTTGTAGTCGATCTTTAATAATACTTTGCACCAAATTATTAATTTGTTCTGGCGTTGGGTGATTCATAGAACGTACCGCAGCTTCTACACTATCAGCAATACCAACAATTGCCGATTCTTTCGAAGTTGCTTTTGAACCTGGATAACGGAACATCTCTTCTGTATATTTTTCTTTATCTTCTTTAATAGCTTTATAATAAAAATATTTCAGTAACGTTGTACCGTGATGTTGCCCAGCGATATCAATAATTTCTTGTGGAATATGATATTCTTCGAGCATTCTTACTCCATCCGTTACGTGAGCAATTATAATATCTTTACTCGTTACAGGATCTAATTTATCATGCGGATTTTCAATTCCCATTTGGTTTTCAATAAAAAATTGCGGTTGTACTGTTTTTCCTACATCATGATAATATGCCCCTACACGCGCTAATACACCATTTGCCCCGACTGCTTCACAAGCAGCCTCAGAAAGATTCGCTACCATTACACTATGATGATATGTCCCTGGCGCTTCTAACAAAATTCTGCGTAAAAGCGGATGATTTGGGCTTGATAGTTCCATAAGCTTCATACTTGATACGATTCCAAGTCCACTTTCTAAATATGGTAAAATCCCCATAGCCAAAACGGATGATATAATCCCTGAAAGCGAAGCCATTAATAATTGCGTACCAATTTCAAGAGGCGAAAAATTCCCATTACGTAATAATAAGAGCGCCGCCAATACGACTACATTTAATACAGAAACGAGTATACCAGCTTGTAAAATCATTGTACGACGATTTTTTTCTCGCAAGAAAATACTAACCGATAATGAACTTAACAATACGTAAATCCCTACACTATAATTTAATGTACTCGTTACTCCTTCATTAAACATAATACTTCCGCATACAGAAAAAATCATACTCGTTAAAAAGACAAATCGATCACCAATCATTAGTTTTACAAGTATTGTTCCCATCGCAACTGGGACAACATATGCAATCCCCGCGTATTCAAGTTTTTGAAACAAACTAATGATTTTCATTAAGACAATTGTGATAGACAAAATTGTAATATACGCTAAAACATACGGTCTATCTTCTCTTTTTCTCTTTAAAAATAATTCAAATTGTTTATGCATAAAGTATAGTAACACACCAATGAGTACCGCTAATCCAACATAAGGTTGAAAGCCGTTCCCTTTTTCTAACAAACCAACTAATTTCAACTGATTATACACATCACTTGAAATTGTTTCACCTTCTCTAACAAGAACTTGTCCTTGAAGAATATAAACAGGTGGAACTAAATCTTCCTCTGCTTTTCTCTTCTCTTTCGTTAAGATCGGGTCATAAAAATAGTTCGCTGAAATTGCATATCTTCCTAGCGCCTTAATCGACTCTTTTAAACCATTATCAACATTAACACTATTCATCTCACTTACATATCGTTCTTTCGCATCTTTCAATTCGTCCATTTTAATATGCTCAGTCATGATACTATTAATTGCTGTGACCGCAGCATCTTTCGCTAATACTAATTGGCTCGAATCTGCATTAATCAAACTTAGTAAGTTTGAATCAGATAATTCTTTCGTTAAGTCAGCGGGTAGTTTCTTTTTTAACTTCTCCACTTTCTCAGCATCAGTCATCTTTTTTTGATCATCCGGTCCAACAGCTTTAATCTCTTGCACCACTTCATCCACTTTAGCAAAGACGTCATTCACAATATCAACTTTGTTTTGTTTATACTCACTTTTATATGTATATTGATCTTCAACTTTTGTAGCGGCTTCTTTTTTCTTTTTATCCGTTGTAACTTTATCTTCAATTTTTATAGGAGAATGGATTGTCTTTTTCGCAATAGAATACATATTAACATCTAATTGCTCTGGTTTTACATTATTCATAAGCGCAAAAAACAGCACTGCTCCTAATACAACGTAAGAAATCCAACTTAGTTTTTTCGAATGTTGTAAATTACGAAACCACTTAGAAATTTCTTGAGATCTTGACATGATTTCAATACCTTCTCCTCTCCAGAAATAAAGTGAAACTATTTATAGCTTTCATTTCTTCTACCAAACGATACTTTGAGGCAACATTTTATACACTAGTACCTATAGTTTATTTTCCTTATCTTTCATGATAGTAAAAAATATGACGTTCGCCAACCTTATCATACAAAAAGAAATGATCCTGACAAATAGGATCATTCCATTTTATCATATGCCTCAATAATACGTTGCACCAATGGATGTCTCACAACGTCCGTTTGTTCTAATGTAATAAATGACAGACCTGATACACCAGATAAAATATTAGCAGCTATAGATAGCCCTGATTTTACCCCTTTTGGCAAGTCTACTTGTGAAGGGTCCCCTGTAATAACCATTTTAGAACTAAAACCTAATCTTGTTAAAAACATTTTTATTTGAGCACCCGTTGTATTTTGAGCCTCATCTAAAATAACAAATGAATCATCAAGCGTACGCCCCCTCATATAAGCAAGCGGCGCGATTTCAATTACTCCTCGCTCCATCATACGCTGCGTATATTCTTGTCCAAGAATATCATGTAAGGCATCATATAATGGGCGTAAGTATGGATCTACCTTCTCTTTCAAATCCCCTGGTAAAAAACCTAAATTTTCTCCAGCTTCTACAGCAGGTCTTGTTAAAATAATTTTCTTTACATACCCTTGTTTTAAAGCCCTCACAGCCATTACTACAGCTAAGTATGTTTTTCCAGTTCCTGCAGGCCCTATCCCAAAGACAATATCATTCTTCTTCATCGCATGAATATATCGTCTTTGCCCCATTGTTTTTACACGAATGGATTTACCTTTTGCAGTCTTGAAAATTTCTTCTTCATATAACTCTTCAAATTGAGCAATTTTCCCTTGTTGTGCAAGCTGAATTGCATACGCAACATCTCTCTCTGAAATTGATATACTTTTACGAATTACAACAAGTAATTGCTGTAAGATTTTTTCTACGAGTGTCACCGTTTCAACTGCCCCAGATACATGAACAGTTTCTCCTCTAGTTACGATCGATACATTCAGTTCTCGTTCAATTACTTTTAAATGTGCATCATTGACTCCAAAAAGAGCGATTGCTTCGTTAGTATTTTCCAATTGTTGGTTCATTTCTACTAATTGTTCTGCCATTACTCAGTCTCCTTGAATATCGGATTCGGATATTGGTTGTGGCTCTGCAATATTTTCAACCACAGTATAATGCAATGTGACCTTTAGTTGACCCGCCTCAACCTCTTTACTCAAAATCTTATCACTTACAATCATAGCATGTTCATCCAATTTTTTCTTTAGTTCTTTTTCGGCCATCTCTTTCGCTACTTTCAGCGCTTGCTTTTCTGTATATTCTCGATTCGCTTCTTCCTCTTCTCTCACAACATCTTTTTCATATGCAATCGGCAGTGTAAAACCAAATAATTTCACATCATGCTTTACACTTTCAGTACGAGAGCGTTTATACTTATCATGCTGAAATCCCCATATTTTTATTTTCGTATCCCAAAATTTAAGAAAATGTTCATTGTATACGTTACCAGTATACACTTGGAATTGCGTCTTTAACGGGACATCCACCTTAGATGTATACCACGTTTCGCCATACACAATACCTTTCGCTGAAACAATCGTCGGACTTTCCTCATTACCATATATTCCTGATACGAGAATCTGCCCTTTTTCTACATGATCATTTTTCAGTACAACCGGCTTTCCAACTTCTACGAACGTCTTTGTAATAATCGCTTCTTTTTTTGCTACTAAATTTTGCGGCCTTTGTTCCTTTTCTTTCTTCGGTTCGTTTTTTTCAACAATTTTAAAATGATACGTCGTTCCTCTTACTTCTAGTCCCGCCCAAGTAATGGCATTAATATTATCTGTCAAATGGCGTTGTACATCTTCTACATTCGGCATTTGAAATTGTAGTTTCCCTTTTTTAATACCCATTTTATCCAATTCTTTCATCAATATATATTCTGTTTCAGGTTTTGCTCCTGTAATTTCAATTTTCCAAACCATATTTGACATTGCAATCACACCAAAAAAGAAAATTAAAAAACCAATTAAAAATCCACTATTTTTAATTAAACGCTTATTCCAAAAAGGAAAACCATAACGTCCAATAAAATATAATTTACATTCATTTTTTCTATAAATTGGTTTTATTTTTTTCACATCGCGTAACAATATACAAAAAACTAACGTTTCATCAGCTATCTTTTTAACATCCCAAACTAATAAATTCCTCCGTACACATTCATTAACAAACCGTTCCGCTCCTCTACCTTCAATTCGCACTTTTACATATCCAAGCCACTTTATAAACCATTTATTTTTCATTTACCACCTTCACTACCTTTCTAAAAGTAGATATACTACTTTTTTATTTGAAGCATTAAAATAGCTCGTACTAAAATGAAACCGAGTAAAACTGTAATCCGTCTCTATCAACGGAACTTTTACAGGATAAAGAAGAAAAACTTCACAAATGGAAGTTTCACTTCAATCACCTTTTTTTTCATTTTCTAAAAATGTTACTTGCTCAATTATCCCTTCGAGTAAAAGCTCTTCTGGAAGAATCGTTTTAATAACAAAGGATTGTCCTTTAATTAATAATTGACCGTGTTTTAAAAGCAATCGCACTTCTTTATCTGAAAACACTAATAACCCCCGATGATTTTCTATATAAATATGTATTTGCCCAACAAGAGTAATCCGAGGTAGATCCATTAATACATCCACTGGTAGGTCTACTTGTTTTGTCAACCAATTTTTCATTTGTTCTAATTTCTTCATCTCGAAAGACCCCCTCTCATCCCATATATATGTATTTCTTCACAAGCGCCTATCGTGTTATAACGACTTCACTAACATAACTATATTCTGTAAGAGTTCATATCATGTTAATTAAAACAGTCGCTATATGAAATCATATTTGTCAGGACAATGATGGATTAGAGGATGTTACCTTTAATAATAGAAGTATTAATACAAGAATATGCGCCCCTACAGGATATCAGTACAAGTTACATTAAGAAATTAAGCCTAGCGAGAAGTTGGAAACTTGAAAAAAACTGTTACAATTCGTTCTGGACGTGACATACTGACCATAGAATAAGTAGTTGTCATTTATTGGACAAATGAGATAAAGTGAAACTTTAATCAACCCTCACCAATCGAGCTGCCCGTTAATGAGGGATAAAATCAAAAAAAGAAAATTTCTCCACTCTGAATGTTACGTTTTAAGTAAGAATATTTTATAGATGGTTGTTATATGAATTTCAAAAAATATTAGGGTTCATTAAAAAATGAATTAATAAATGAGGAAATACGAAAGGAAATTGGCTTTGGTCAAGAAATTTTGAATGTTATAAAACAAGTTACCGACAGTAATATCCGGCCATTTTATGCAACTGATGCAAAATCTAAAATAGTTAGAATCTCTTTCATTACCTTTGAGGATTATGCTGAAGAGCAAGCTATAAAACTTCAATCTGAGTTTCAGAAGGTTCGGTACTTAGCTTTTATTTGCGAAAGAAGTTTTAGTCAAGGAAGTAAGAACAGGTGTAGAATCGGAATTATACAAGGAAATAATAAATTGAAACTTTAACTAGAGGGGTTTCTATCACTTACAGAAACCCTTTTTAAGCAATATAGCGTTTCCTTAATAAGAACAATAAAAAAACGTCTCATACGAAATGAGACGTTTTTTTACGCTAATAGCTGGATAACCAGCTTATTCACAAGTGATCCGTCTGTTTTACCTTTTACTTTCGGCATAACAGCAGTCATCACCTTACCCATATCTGCTTTAGAAGTCGCACCAACTTCAGAAATAACTTGCTTGATTACATCAACTAGTTCTTCTTCAGTTAATTGCTCTGGCAAATATGCGCTTAAAATCTGAATTTCACTTTGCAGTTTATTAACAAGGTCTTCACGACCAGCTTTTTTAAATTCAAGGAGGGAGTCCTTATACTGTTTTACTTCACGAGCTAAAACTGTTATTTCCTCTTCTTCAGTAAGAGTATGTTGCAGTTTAATACCTTCATTTTGTAAAGCAGCCTTAACCATACGAATAACGGTTAATTTTTCTTTTTGTTTATTCTTCATCGCTTGTTTCATATCATCGTTTAAACGACCGAGAAGACTCATAACTTACACCCTCTCTTAGAATTTACGCTTTCTTGCCGCTTCAGATTTCTTCTTACGTTTTACACTTGGTTTTTCATAAAACTCGCGCTTTCTTGCTTCAGCAAGTGTACCAGTTTTAGAAACCGATCTTTTAAAACGGCGAAGTGCATCCTCCAAAGACTCGTTTTTACGAACGACTGTTTTTGACATTCTCTTTCCCTCCCTCCGAAACATCACACTTACATACTAACTTCAGCATGCAAAAAGAAACACTTCTTCAGCATGTCTTTTACGATTATAATACATTTTATCACTTCAGGTCAACTATTTGGCAGAATAAAAGAAGAATAGAAGCATTTCCTTTTCAAAAGTTATGCAAATAGCTAGTATCCTTTACTGATGAAGACAACTATATTTTTATCATTTCATCTTTTTTCATACAGGGATGCATGAAACGCCTCCCCACCTTATAGTACTTAAGCGCTTCAAATAAAGAAAGCATGCAAACCGTTTCCGGTTGCACGCTCTTTTTATGCGCTAGCTGATTCTTTTTTTACATCATCTTCAAGAACACGAACAAATTGCGCTTCGTTATATGGATAACCAGCTTTCGTAATTTTCACTTTCACTAGCTTACCAATTAATTCTTCTGATCCTTCAAATACAATTTTTAAGTAGTTATCTGTATACCCTACATATAACCCTTCACGGTCGCCCTCTTTAAATTGCTCTTCCGGAATGATTTCAAGCACTTCACCTTCAAACGCTGATGCGTACTCTTTCGCTAATTGATTAGATAGCTCAATTAAACGATGAACACGATCGTTCTTCACATCTTCAGGAACTTGATCTTCCATGCGTGCTGCAGGTGTTCCTGTACGTTTTGAGTAAGGGAACACATGTAACTCAGAGAAGCGGTTCTCTTTAATGAAATTGTATGTTTCCATGAATTCTTCTTCTGTTTCACCTGGGAAACCAACGATTACGTCAGATGTAATCGCAAGGCCTGGTAACGCTTCTTTCAAACGATCTAAACGCTCTTGGAAGAACTCCATCGTATATTTACGACGCATACGTTTTAATACAGTATTAGAACCAGATTGCAACGGAATATGCAAGTGGCGTACAACTACTTCAGATTTATCTAACACTTCAATTACTTCATCTGAAATTTGACTCGCTTCAATAGAAGAAATACGAAGACGTTTTAATCCGTCTACTTCCGCTTCCATATCACGAAGTAATCCAGCTAAGTTATAATCTTTTATGTCTTCGCCGTATCCACCTGTATGAATACCCGTTAATACGATTTCTTTATAGCCTGCATCCACTAATTGTTGTGCTTGTTTAATAACTTCTTTTCCATCACGAGAACGCATTAAACCACGCGCCCAAGGAATGATACAGAATGTACAGAAGTTATTGCAACCCTCTTGTATTTTTAAAGACGCACGTGTACGATCCGTGAAATAAGGTACATCAAGTTCTTCGTACACACGTGTTTTCATAATATTACGGACAGCATTAATTGGTTGACGCTCTTTACGGAATTCTTCGATGTAACCTAACATCTTTTCACGATCCTGTGTACCAACTACAATATCTACACCCGGAATCGCCATAATTTCAGCTGGAGATGTTTGTGCATAACATCCCGTTACGCAAATAACTGCATCTGGATTTTGACGCACAGCACGTCTGATTACTTGACGGCTTTTTTTGTCCCCAGTATTCGTTACTGTACATGTGTTAATAACATATACATCAGCTTTCTTTTCATATTCTGTTCTTTCATAACCACCTTGTTTAAACAATTGCCAAATGGCTTCTGTTTCATAGTGGTTTACTTTACAACCTAACGTATGGAACGCAACAGTTGACATTGATCATCACCCCATCAATTCAAAATGATACGAAGCAGCACTTAACGCGTATAACGGCGCCGTTTCTGTTCTTAAAATTCTTGGTCCTAAACTACATGGTACAAATTTATGTTCACGAAGCGCTGTAATCTCTTCCTCAGCTAAACCGCCTTCTGGGCCAAATACAATCAATAGCTTTTGACCTGGTTTCATTGTCGTTAAAGCTTTCGCAAAATTAGATTTCTCACCTTGTTTTGCTTCCTCTTCGTAAGCAACAAGACAAACATCATACTCACCACTCATTGAAAGCAATTGCTTAAATGATGCCGGAGCATGTACTTCTGGAATTTCACTTCTATGTGATTGTTCCGCAGCTTCTTTCACAATTTTTCTTAAACGCTCAACTTTTTTATCAGCTTTTTTCGCATCCCATTTTACGATAGAGCGAGATGCTTGAAATGGTAAGAATGCAGCTGCCCCAAGCTCAGTTCCTTTTTGAAAAATTAACTCTAGCTTGTCTCCTTTTGGCAGTCCACTTGCAATCGTCACGAAAACAGGAAGTTCACTTGACGCCTCTACCCATTCTACAATAGCCGTATTAATAAATTCACTGGTAATTTCATCAATTGAACATACTGCTGTTTTTCCGTTTACACAGCAATAAATATGATCACCAGCTGACATACGCATCACTCTTGCGATATGATGTACGTCATCACCTACAATCCGAATACTTGTCTCATTTACATATTTCTCTTCTACAAAATAACGTTGCATATAATCACCTTAGTAGAGTTTCGTTCCTTTCGTAAGTCAACACTTACGAAAAGAACGAAACGTTATCATTTTTCATATAACAAACGGCAAGTCTCTCACCTTATAGTGAGAGACTCCCCTTTTCATTATAGACTAAAATCTATATTACGCATTTCGTGCAATAATTGCTACCCAATCTTCCATTCGTAACACTTCTTCAATTGTAAATCCAGCTTGTTCTAACGCCTCAGAAATTACTTTTTCCTTCGCAGCAATAATGCCCGATGTAATAAATAATCCACCTGACTTCACAACTCTTGCTGCATCTTCAGGGAATAATAGAATAATCTCTGCTAATAAGTTAGCTACGATTAAATCAACAGGACCTTCAATACCTTCTAAAAGACTATTTTGTCCAACAGACACGATATCATCTGTTTTATTTAAACGTACATTCATTTCTGCACTTTCAACCGCAACCGGATCTAAATCATATGCTTGAACAGAAGACGCACCTAATTTTGCAGCCGCAATACTAAGTACACCAGAACCTGTTCCTACATCAATAATAGTGTCACCTGGCTGTACTGTTTTTTCTAAAGCACGGATACACATCGTTGTTGTTGGATGAGTTCCTGTACCAAACGCCATACCCGGATCTAATTCAATGATTTTTTCATCAGGAGAAGATGGTGTATATTCTTCCCAAGTCGGTACGATTGTGAATGTATCAGAAATTTGTACTGGATGGTAATATTTTTTCCAAGCAGTAGCCCAATCTTCTTCATTGACTTCGTTAACGGTAATATTTCCAGTACCAATTTCGATGTCGTAAGATGGAAGCACATCAATAGATGATTTTACACCTGCAATCGTTTCATGTAAAGAATCCGTTTGCGGGAAATACGCTTTTATTAATACACCTTCCGCCGGATATTCATCTGGGTTCAATGCATAAATTTCACCATATTGTTGCTCGCGCTCTTTCGTTAACTCCGCTGGATCCTCAATCGCAACTCCGCTAGCACCAGCTTCATGTAAAATATGAGAGACAGCTTCTACTGCTTCTTCTGTTGTATGAATACTAATTTCTGACCATTTCACAATTTACCAACTCCATTTTTTATTTCCATTATTCCCCTTTGAAAGCACGTTTAAGCTTTCCGAATAAACTATCATCCTGCTCTTCTTGTCCTGCAAATTCACGTAATAAATCTTTTTGCTGCGAAGTCAATTTCGTCGGTACAACAACACGAACGACTACATATTGATCTCCTTGGCCGTATCCACGTACGTTCGGAGCACCTTTTCCTTTTAAGCGGAATTCTGTTCCAGTTTGTGTTCCTGCTGGAATTTTCAGCTTCACTTTACCATGAACAGTAGGAACTTCCACTTCATCACCAAGCGCCATTTGCGCAAATGTTAATGGCATTTCGCAAATAATGTGATCTCCTTCACGCTCGAAGAATTCATGATTTCTTACATGAACGACAACATATAAGTCTCCTGCTGGTCCGCCATTTACGCCGGCTTCACCTTTTCCAGACACACGAATTTGTTGACCATTATCGATACCCGCTGGAATTTTAACATTGATTTTTTTACGTTTACGAACTTTACCTGAACCGTGACATGTCGTACATTTTTCTTTAATAATTTGTCCAGTTCCTGAACAATGACCACAAGCTTGACGGTTTACGATACGACCAAACGGCGTGTTTTGTTCTACACTCACTTGACCAGAGCCTGAACAATGTTTACATGTTTCTTTTGAAGTTCCTGGTTTTGCTCCACTACCTTTACAAGTATCACATGGATCTTCTACTGGAATTTCCACATTTAATTCCTTACCAAAAATAGCTTCTTCAAAATCTAAAGTGACTTGATATTGTAAGTCAGCACCTTGGCGCGGAGCATTTGGATCACGACGTCTGCCACCGCCACCGCCGAAGAAAGAACTAAATATATCTTCAAAACCGAAGCCACCGCCGAAGTCTCCTCCGCCGCCAAATCCACCGAATCCTTGATTTGCACCAGCATGACCAAATTGATCGTACTGTGCACGCTTTTGATCATCACTTAACACTTCGTATGCTTCTTGTACTTCTTTAAACTTTTCAATTGCATTTTCTTCTTTGCTTACGTCTGGATGGTATTTTTTAGCCAAACGACGATACGCTTTTTTAATTTCATCTGTTGAAGCGCCCTTGCTAAGTCCAAGGACCTCATAATAGTCTCGTTTACTCATAAATTTACAACCCCCGAATCTTTCACATAAACGTAATTTTAACACCGAAAGAAAGTGCTTTGCAACAAAGTTTCCTCACTTACAGTATGCAAAGCGAAAAACTTAAGATCCTCACACATCGCTTCTCATTCGTGAAAAAAGCCAAAGTCAAGGCACGCTTGACTTTGACTTTTTGTCATCTTACTTATTATGTTTACAGTTGAATTACTTGTCTTCTTTTACTTCTTCAAACTCAGCGTCAACTACATTGTCTTTCTTTGCGCCAGCGTCTTGTGCACCTTGCGCACCTTCTGCTTGACCAGCAGCTGCTTGAGCTTGCTCGTATAATTTAACAGTTAATTGTTGTACGATTTCTTGTAAAGCATCTTTTTTCGCACGAATTTCTTCAAGCTCGTTTTTCTCAATTGCAGCTTGTAATGCTTCTTTCGCTTCTGTTGCTTTTGCAACTTCAGCTGCATCTACTTTACCTTCTAAATCTTTTACAACTTTGTCTGTTTGGAATACAAGTTGGTCAGCTTCGTTACGAAGTTCAACTTCTTCCTTACGTTTTTGGTCAGCGTCAGCATTTGCTTCCGCTTCTTGTACCATACGTTCTACTTCTTCATCAGAAAGACCTGAAGAAGATTGGATTGTAATAGCTTGCTCTTTGCTTGTTCCTAAGTCTTTCGCACGTACGTTAACGATACCGTTCGCATCAATATCGAATGTTACTTCGATTTGTGGAATACCACGTGGTGCTGGTGGAAGGTCAGTTAATTGGAAACGACCTAACGTTTTGTTGTCAGCCGACATTGGACGCTCACCTTGTAATACGTGAATGTCTACTGCTGGTTGATTATCAGCAGCTGTCGAGAATACTTGTGACTTACTTGTTGGAATTGTAGTGTTACGCTCGATTAATTTCGTGAACACGCCACCCATAGTTTCAATACCTAAAGAAAGTGGAGTTACGTCTAATAATAGAACGCCTTCTACATCACCAGTAAGTACGCCACCTTGAACTGCAGCACCTAATGCTACAACTTCATCAGGGTTTACACCTTTATATGGCTCTTTACCAGTTTCACGTTTAATAGCTTCTTGTACAGCTGGGATACGAGTAGATCCACCAACAAGAATAACTTTATCTAATTCGCTTGGAGCAAAACCAGCGTCTTTTAATGCACGACGAGTTGGCTCTAATGTTCTTTCAACAAGACCTGCTGAAAGCTCTTCGAATTTCGCTCTTGTTAACGTTAATTCTAAGTGTAATGGACCAGCAGCTCCAGCACTAATGAATGGTAATGAAATTTGAGTTTGTGTTACACCAGAAAGATCTTTTTTCGCTTTTTCAGCTGCATCTTTCAAGCGTTGAAGCGCCATTTTATCTTGGCTTAAATCAATGTTATTTTCTTTTTTGAACTCAGCTACTAAGTGATCGATGATAACTTGGTCAAAGTCATCGCCACCAAGACGGTTGTCACCAGCAGTTGAAATAACTTCGAATGTACCGTCTGCTAACTCAAGGATAGATACGTCAAATGTACCGCCACCTAAGTCATATACTAAGATTTTTTGTTCTTCGTCTTGTTTTTCTAAACCGTAAGCAAGTGCTGCTGCTGTTGGCTCGTTAATGATACGCTCAACTTCTAAACCAGCGATACGACCAGCATCTTTCGTTGCTTGACGCTCTGCATCGTTGAAGTATGCAGGTACTGTAATAACAGCTTTCGTTACTGTTTCACCTAAGTATGCTTCAGCAGAAGCTTTTAAGTTTTGTAAAATGATTGCAGAAATTTCTTGAGGTGTATACTCTTTACCTTCAACTTCTACTTTGTAGTCTGTACCCATATGACGTTTAACAGACATGATTGTATTTGGGTTTGTAATTGCTTGGCGCTTTGCAACTTCCCCAACTTGACGTTCTTCATTTTTGAAAGCTACAACAGAAGGTGTTGTACGGTTTCCTTCTGGATTTGGGATAACCTTTGGTTCTCCACCTTCCATAACAGCTACACAAGAGTTTGTTGTACCTAAGTCAATACCGATAATTTTACTCATGGCGAATCCTCCTAGTTTTATGTAAATTATTGATTTACTTTTACCATTGATGGGCGAATCACACGGTCTTTTAGTTTATAACCTTTTTGGAATTCTTCCACAACCGCGTTTGATTCAAATTCACTATCTTCCACTTGCATAATAGCTTGGTGTTCATTAGGATCAAACTGTTTACCAACAGCTTCAATCACTTCCACACCTTCTTTAGTCAGCGCTTCTAACAATTGACGATGCACCATTTCCATACCTTGTAACAAGGATTTCGTTTGCTCATCAGTCGCTTCCACTTGCATTGCTCTTTCAAAATTATCAAGAGCTGGCAAGATGTCTGAAACTAGACTTTGTGCTCTATATTTTTCAGCAGCCTGTTTATCCATTTGGACACGGCGCTTATAATTTTCAAAATCAGCTTGTAGACGTAATGTGCGACCTTCCGTTTCCGTTAGTTTCGCTTGTAGCTCATCTACTTTTTCTTGTAAAAGAGCAGCCTCACTTTTTTCTTCTACAGTTTCTTCACTGTTTTCTGGCGTGACAGCTTCTTCAACTTGCGCTTCTTTTACTTCTTCTACCACTTGTTCGTTACGCTCTTCCACAATATTCACCTCCTTAAAAGGTATTAGGTATCATGCATAGCATGATTACCTAAGCATTATATATTACACACAGCAATGAAAATTTCATCACTTGAGCGAATGTATTACTCTCATTTACTTTTTAAGTCCATCAGTAAATTGTCTCGTAAATAACTGTAACAAACTAATTACACGAGAATATTGCATTCTCGTAGGACCTAAAATAGCAATTGTTCCAAGTTGCTCTTCGCCGATCGAATATGTTGCAGAAATTAAACTACAATCCTCCATAGCCGTCGAAGAGTTTTCCCTACCAATTTTCACTTGAATCCCGACTTGTTTATGACGCAAAATGTCATAAAATTCGGCTTCATTATCAATCATGGTAAGTAAAGATCTAACCTTTTGAATGTCATGGAACTCTGGCTGCGAAAGCATATTTGCTTTTCCTCCAAAGTATATCTTTTCCGATAACGGAACTTGAAATGTACCATCCAACATTTTTATTGCACTATCGTAATTATGAACATACCCACGTAAAACTGTAACAATCTCCTTAAAGATTTTATTATGAAGTTCTTCCATCGGTACGCCAGATAGCTTTTCATTTAAAATATTAACCATTTTTTCTAAATCTGATAAATCAACAGATTCCGGAACGGTAATCGTTTTACTTTGTACATGCCCTGTATCGGTTACAATAATAGCGACAGCAGTTTGACGATCAAGCGGCACAATTTGTACATTTTTAAGTTTATTTGTACTTAACTTCGGTCCAAGAACAATGGCCGTATAATTCGTAAGTTCTGATAAAATTTGAGCAGATTGTTGTGCAATTTTTTCCGCTTCAAAAATTCTTTCAGCAAATAAATCTTTAATTTGTACAATTTCAGCGTTCGGTAAGTTTTGCGGTGCTAAAAGATGGTCTACATAAAATCGGTAGCCTTTCTCAGAAGGAACACGTCCAGAAGAACTGTGCGTTTTTTCAATAAAACCTAATTCTTCTAAGTCCGCCATTTCATTTCGAATAGTAGCTGAACTAAATGTAATTTCATCTTTTTTAGCCAACGTTCTAGACCCAACGGGCTGCGCTGATCCAATAAAGTCATCAATAATTGTTTGTAAAATTAAGAGCTGACGTTCCGTAAGCATCTCATCATCACCTCTGTTAGCACTCTTTGTCTTTGAGTGCTAAATCTATTAATAACTTACCAAAATTGACATTCAATTGTCAACGGAAACGTCACGAAATAATGAAACTTTTTCACGCCTATGGAACATTTAATTAGTCAATCAAAAATGATTGGAATACTTCATTCCCTAATAATTTTCCTTTTCGCGTTAAACGCACATGTCCATCTTCCTCTTCAAGCAATCCCTGCTCTTGGTTACTTTGTAACTGCTTCGCGAAAACTTGATCCATCTCTACATTAAATTTATTGCGGAACGCCGTTTTAGAAACACCTTTTGTTTTTCGAAGCCCTAAGAACAGCTCTTCTTCCATTCTTTCTTTCTCCGTCACTTTGTGAACATCTAAATACGGAAATCCTGTTTCATCAATTTTATTAAAATATTGCTTCAGCGGACCTACATTTTGAATACGTTCCCCGTTCACATAACTATGAGCTCCAGCTCCAAATCCATAATACTCTTCATTATTCCAGTATGTGAGATTATGTCTACTTTTATTGTCACCTTTTGAGAAATTACTAATTTCATACTGGTTATAACCGTGTTTCTCCATTTCATCCATTACTATTTCATACATTTTCGCTTCATGGTCTTCACCCGGAAGACGCAATTTCCCTTTGTTCATTAAGTTATAAAACACTGTTTTAGGTTCCACAATTAATGAATATGCAGAGAAATGTTGTACACCAAGCGTAAAAGCAATATCTAATGTTTCTTTTACATCTTCTATCGTCTGTCCTGGCAAAGCATAAATAATATCTACATTAATATTTTCAAATCCTACTTCCTGTGCTTCTCGAATCGCGAGGAATGCATCTTCCCTCGTATGCTTGCGCCCGATTTTCTCAAGCAGTTCATCACGGAACGTTTGCACACCAAAACTAATTCGATTCACTCCACCTTCTAGCAGTACATTCAACTTCTCTTTCGGCAGATCTCCTGGATTCGCTTCAAATGTTAATTCACAATTTGGGGCGAACGGACGCAAATGACGATTAATAATCTCGAGTAATTTTTTTGTCTGTTCCATATTTAACGCTGTCGGAGTTCCCCCGCCCACAAAAATCGTTTTTATACTATCAAACGGAACTTTTTGAACCGTATTTATTATTTCCTTCTCTAAATAATCTAAATATTGATCAACCGGTTGGCGTTCAATAAACACTTTATTAAAATCACAATAGTGACAAATGTGCTGACAAAACGGAATATGAATATATGCAGCTTGTACCAAATATAACTCCTACCTTTCTAAAAAGAAAACCTCCGCACTCCGGAGGGTTCTCTACTTCTCTAACGTATTACGAATTTGTTCCATTCGCATTTTTCCCCAATCATACATCATTTCAACGATCGGTAAAAGTGACATGCCTAGTTCCGTCATATAATACTCAACGCGAGGAGGAATTTCGGGATATACTGTCCGATCAACAATTCCATCTTCCATTAACTCTTTTAATTGGTTCGACAAAACTTTATGAGAAATGCTTGGGAATAACCGTTGTAATTCACTGAAACGATGTGGCCCTTCCACACCAAGATGCCACAGTATCACAACTTTCCACTTTCCACTAATAATAGAAAGCGTCAATTCCTTTTCACAATTAAAATTACCATTTTGTATTTTATCTTGAATATCTTTTCGAATATTTTCGGACATTAACAATCTCCTAACTCTATATGAACTAAAAAGCTCTCTCATTATTGTAAATGAGAGCTGCTCAGATGTCTAAAAAGTAATTATACAGAAAAAAGAAGCCGCACAAACGACTTCTTTTTTATTTCAAATATTAGTTGTCATCCATTTTCAGTACAGCCATAAATGCCTCTTGCGGTACTTCTACAGAACCAACAGACTTCATACGTTTTTTACCTTCTTTTTGCTTATCAAGAAGTTTACGCTTACGAGAAATGTCACCGCCGTAACATTTTGCAAGTACGTTTTTACGCATCGCTTTAATTGTAGAACGTGCTACAACTTTATTTCCGATAGTCGCCTGAATTGGCACTTCAAACTGTTGTCTCGGAATTAATTCTTTTAATTTCTCTACAATTACTTTACCACGGTCATACGCTGAATCACGGTGTACGATAAATGATAAAGCATCCACTTGTTCATTATTTAAAAGAATATCCATTTTCACAAGTTTAGATGGTTTATAGCCAATTAACTCGTAGTCAAATGATGCATACCCTTTCGTATTTGATTTCAATTGATCGAAGAAGTCATATACGATTTCTGATAACGGGATTTCATATGTTAATGTAACACGCGTTTCATCTAAATATTGCATATCAATAAACGTTCCACGTTTACCTTGGCAAATCTCCATTACAGCTCCAACATAGTCATTCGGAACCATAATTGAAGCCTTCACAAACGGCTCTTCTACACGATCAATAGACTGTGGATCTGGCATATTAGATGGGTTATCAACAATAACATCTTCACCGTTAGTTAAATAAACTTTATAAATAACGCTTGGCGCTGTTGTAATTAAGTCAATCTTAAATTCACGTTCAATACGTTCTTGAATGATTTCCATGTGAAGAAGCCCTAAGAAACCACAACGGAAACCAAATCCTAGCGCTTGAGATGTTTCTGGTTCAAACTCAAGAGCAGAATCGTTTAACTCTAATTTTTCTAATGCATCACGTAAATCGTTATAACGAGCAGAGTCAATTGGATACAGACCACAGAATACCATCGGGTTTAACTTACGGTAACCTGCTAACGGCTCTGCAGCTGGACGTTTCGCATGTGTAATCGTATCACCAACACGTGTGTCACCAACATTTTTAATCGATGCTGCTAAGAAACCTACATCACCTACTGTTAACTCCTCACGTTGCGTAGTTTTCGGTGTAAATACACCTACTTCTGTTACTTCAAATTCTTTACCCGTTGCCATCATACGTACTTTATCGCCAACTTTTACTGTTCCATTTACAACACGGATATAAGCAATTACACCGCGGTACGGATCATATAAAGAGTCGAAAATCATACATTGTAATGGCTCTTCTGAATCACCCGACGGAGCTGGTACTTTTTCAACAATTTGTTCTAAAATTTCTTCAATACCAATTCCAGCTTTCGCAGAAGCAAGTACCGCTTCTGATGCATCTAAACCAATTACATCTTCTACCTCTTGACGTACACGTTCTGGATCCGCACTTGGTAAGTCGATTTTATTAATAACTGGTAAAATTTCCAAATTGTTATCAAGCGCTAAGTATACGTTTGCTAACGTTTGCGCTTCAATACCTTGCGCTGCATCTACTACAAGAATCGCGCCTTCACAAGCCGCTAAACTACGAGATACTTCGTACGTAAAGTCGACATGTCCTGGTGTATCAATTAAATGAAGAATATACTCTTCACCATCTTTTGCTTTATAGTTTAATTGTACTGCGTTTAATTTGATTGTAATACCACGCTCACGCTCTAAATCCATAGAGTCAAGCAACTGAGCTTTCATTTCGCGTTGTGTTAACGCGTTTGTTTTCTCTAAAATACGGTCTGCTAACGTTGATTTTCCGTGGTCAATATGAGCAATAATAGAGAAATTACGAATTTTGGACTGTCTTTTTGCTCTTTCTTCTTTATTCATCTATGTTCTCAACTCCTAATAGTCTCGCCAATATACACTAGCACTGATTATATCAATAGAGCAACAAAGATTCAATGAAAACTCGTGCTGCTTACGATACAAATCATTCTATCTATATCTTATGCGAATAAACCATAAGAGACAAACCCTTTTCAAATTTTAAAACGGCTGTCCTACAAATCAGTAAAACAACCGCCTCCCATGTTACTCTTAGCTAAAAATTTCTTTTATTTTCCCAACAACTATATCCGTCCCGAACTTCGTCATTTCATAAGCTACACTTGCTACCGCCATCCCAATTCCTTCTACAACATTAAAACTTCTTAAACGTTCTAATTGCTGTTGTTTTTCTGAGGCCGAAAACGAGCTACCCAAAATTTCTGATTCAGCACCTGTACTTTCTGTCCCTGTCATATGAGCTATTTGTTCATATGACAATTGCTGATAGCCTTTCATACTTTTCAAACCATGATTAGCAAGTGCCACTCCTGCTATCATCATAAGTAAACATAAAGCTACACTACATATACACAAAAGCGCAAAGCGACTCAAACCATAATCATTCGTTCCCCTCAATGTGTATATGCTCCCGTATTATCTTGATCAATTTGATGATGTAGCGCTGCATTTAAACCACTCGCTATTACATTCGCCATATCCTCAATAAAAGTATCTACTTCTTTTGGGGTTACCATTAAATTATGACCAAGAGGAGATAGCACTTCATAAATCAGCCTTCTTTTTTCTTCTTCTTCCAACGTACCAACAGCACCTAAAAACATATTTCTGCTCTTTTCATCCGGCATATCTTCTTCTGTTAATTTTTTCTTTTCTCCAAATGAAAATCCCGCTGGTAACAAAGATCGTGAAGGTTTATTTCCTTCTTTCATCTCTCGACCAAAATGTTTCAAAATAAAATCAATCGTATCACTTGTAATCGAAACAGCATCGACCACAGTCGGAACACCAATTGCGATAACAGGGATACCTAATGTGTCTTTACTTAGTTCTTTACGTTTATTCCCAACCCCTGATCCAGGATGGATTCCAGTATCAGAAATTTGTATCGTGCTATTTACTCGTTCAATAGAACGGGCAGCTAATGCATCAATTGCAATTACAAAGTCCGGGTTCGTCTTCTCAATAATTCCATAAATAACATCGCTCGTTTCGATTCCTGTAATCCCCATTACCCCCGGCCGAATTGCACTAACAGGCCTAAATCCTTCTTCTACACTTTCAGGCTGCAATTGAAACAAATGTCTCGTTACTAATACATTTTCTACAACTATCGGTCCAAGAGCATCTGGTGTTACATTCCAATTCCCAAGACCTACAATTAAACAGCTTGCTTCTTTTGTAACTCCAACCTCTTCTAAGAAACAAGAAAATTCTTTTGCAAAAATACGCTCCACTTTTTGTTGAAGTTCTGTATCTTGCTGACGTATCCCTTGTACTTCAAGTGTTAAATAATTTCCAGGTTTTTTCCCCATCGCTTCAGAGGCAGCTTCATCAATCGTTACTTTTGTAATTATAGTACCTTCTTCTTCTCTCTCTTTTACAATAACTCCCTGTATCCCTTTTTGTTCTTCTTGGCTTTCTTGCAACATTTGATGAGCTTCTACAGCAAGGTCAGTTCTAATGCTATATTTACTTAAATCTAATGGTTCTTTCATCGTATCTCCTCCGTAATTCATAGTAAATATCGTTAGATTTCCCAAAGTTATATAAGGTCATTCTTTCCTTTACGTGAAATTTCATGGATATACTATTGCAATTCTCTTCACCGTTTGATAGAATATCACTTGTTCTATGTAAGAATCGAGTCATTCGATTGCACCAGGGAGGTGAAAAGTATGGCAAACATCAAATCTGCTATCAAACGCGCTAAACTTAGCGAAGAGCGTCGTGCACATAACGCTTCTATCAAGTCTGACATGCGTTCTGCTGTTAAAACTGTAGAAGCTTTAGTTACTAATAACGATCTTGAAAATGCTAAAGAAGCTTTCAAAACTGCTTCTAAAAAACTTGACAAAGCAGCTCGTAAAGGTCTTATCCACCAAAACGCTGCAGCTCGTCAAAAATCTCGCTTAGCGAAACAAGTAAACGCGTAAGGCGTTTAAAAAACGATCCATTTGGATCGTTTTTTTATATACAAAAAAGTTCATGCACTAAATACATGAACTTTTTTGTGTCATCACATATGATTTAATCGCATTAAGAAAAATTCGAGCACAAGCTTCTTATCCATCTTTCCCGTCTTCATACTATAATCAGCTTCCGCTAATTCTATAATCACTTTTTTTAATTCTTCAAAAGAGAAAAACTTCGTTTGATTCATTGCTAACTTTACACGATACGGATGTACACCAATATGAGACGCAATTTGATTTTGTCCATAACCACGTTGCTGTAGCTCTTTCACTTGATACAACAAGCGGAATTGACTCACTAATAACGCAAGCAATTTAATCGGCTCTTCCTGCTGCGTAAATAATCCATCCAAAATTTGCATTGCACCTGCAATATCTTTTTTCACCACTTTTTCTGTCAAAGCAAATACATTTTGCTCAACTGATTTTGGCACAAGCTCTGCAACAAGTTTCGTCGTAATCTCTCCGCCCATACCAACGTATAACGTTAACTTGTCCATTTCCTTCGCCAACATCGTTACATTACTTCCCACAAGCTCTAGCAACAAACTAACAGCCGCGTTATCAATATGCACATGCACTTCATCTGCACGAGCAACAATCCACTTCTGAACATCCTGTACTTGCATCGCATTCGCTTCTACTACATCTGCTGTTTTCTTTAATAGTTTTGTAATTTTTTTTCGCTCATCAAGTTTTTCGTAAGGCGCAACAAAAACAAGAATAGAAAATGGAGAAGGTTCACCAATGTATTCTTCTAAAATTTTTATATTTTGCTCTAACTTTTCTTTTTGCGAAGTCAAAAATAGCGGTGATTTTATTAACAGTACTTTCCGTTCTCCGAAGAAAGGAAGCGTACGCGCATCCTCAACCACATCTTCTAAATACGCTTCTTCTAAATCGTATGTCACAACATTAAACTCTCGATCTTCTTCTTCAAGTGCTTCTGTCGTAATAAGCTTTATCGTTTCATTTATAAAAAAAGCTTCCGTTCCATATATTAAATATAACGGAGCAAACTGTTTCTTTTTAATTTTTTTATGTATATCACTCATACTTTTTCCTACTCCCTAACTTGGCAATATATATTTATACTAATGCCCTAGCTGTTGTTTTACAAGTACAAAGGAACAGGCTTTATAACCCGTCCCTTTATTTATATTAAACGCCACGCAATAAGCCCCGGGTTTCTTATTGGTGTGCGGTAATCACCTTCCCTTTATTATTCGCAATAAAAATTTGAGTATAAGTGCCAACTGTTAACATGCTTGGAAACGAAAAACTCACATTACTTCATGATTTACAAGTAACAAAAAAGCTCGTTTTCTCTTCATATGGAAATTGTAGATTTTTTTCTGACAATATTTTATACTAAAGTGGAATGTTGGGGAGGGATTCTAAATGAATGATTTTGAACAAAACGTTCAAAGTAAACGCAATGACGCTATTGATTCAGGGGTAGGATTTATCGTCTCATTTGGTTTTTTCGCAACACTTTTCATCATTGCAACTGTTATTAAATTTATCGGTTCTTAAAGACTGCCACTTCATGGCAGTCTTCTCTTTTTCATCTATTATGTGTTTTATCATATGTGATTTTACTTTTAAAGGTTCCATTTTCCCCTTTAAAAACATAGGAAATAGCACCTTGCTTGTCCGTGCGCCATATCGCACTCCCCATCTTCTCAAAACGCTCTATCACTTCTTTATGCGGGTGTCCATACCTATTCTGCTTACCAACAGATATAATCGCTACACGAGGCTGTATGACGTTCAAAAAAGGCTCTATAGATGACGTATTACTCCCATGATGAGCAACTTTTAAAACATCCACTTGTAAATCTGGATATGCCTCTACTAAAATCTTTTCCCCTTCTTCTTCCAAATCGCCTGTAAATAGCCACTTCAACCCTCCAAATTTTGCCCATATTACAATTGAAGCGTTATTTTCGCTTTTTTCTTTTCCTTTTGGAGCTAAAACGAAAAATTCCGCTTCATTTACACTCCAACTCTCCCCTTCCCCCACTTCAGTTATTTTCATTTCCTTTTCTAATGCCCGTTTCTTTACTACTTTTTCTAATACTGCATCTTTTCCCTTTCGACCAAATACCACTTCTTTTACAGGTATATATGATAATAATTCTTGCGCAGCACCTATATGATCTGCATCTCCATGCGTTACGATTAATTTATCAATTGTTTTAATACCTTCTTTTTGTAAAAAGGGTATTAAAACATCATTTCCAACAGAAAATTCATGCTTTTTTTGTTGCCATTCTTCCTTATTCACACGAAGCGTTCCACCTGTATCAATAAGATAAATCCCTTTATCATACGGAAGGCGAATTAATATTGCATCACCTTGTCCAACATCAATAAATGTTACACTTCCGCTTCCTCTAAAATATGGATATATATAATGACATGTGCTAATAAAAAGAAATACACTCGCAACTATACAAACTATTTTTTTCGGCGCTCTCCGTTCCCAAACCATCAATATACTGACAATACTCGCGCAATATACAGCTACAAGATTGAAGGGCGTTTCCCCGAAGATAAGCTGGGTAAATGGTAAACTTTCACAATAACTTAGAAAATCATTAGACATACTCAAGCCTATTGATAATACATCCGCAAATCCTTTTGCGAGAAACGGGACAATTGGCATACACAGTAAAATAATAATGCTACATGGTAATACAATGATAGATAAAAACGGAACGTATAAGAGATTGAGGAGACTGCTATATGGAGAAAAATAACCAAAGTGATATAACAAAATCGGAGTACTAACGAGCTGTGAAATGATAGAAATATAAATAGAATTTCGGATTACTCCGTTGCTACTCCCTAACAATAACGGAGCAGACAAAAGTAAAGCGAAGCTACCTACAAATGAAAACTGAAATCCAATATTAAAAACAAGATAAGGGTCATATATAAGCATACATATAGCTGTTACACTTAAAGCATCTAAACTAGATAAACGAATCGAGCACATAAAAGCAATCAACATCAAAACTCCTGTTATAGAAGCTCTTATAACAGAGGGTGACGCCCCTGCTAAAACCATATACAAAGGAATACAAACGATAAGGCAAATTGTTGCTACCTCCCTTGTCACACCGCTTCTTAGCAAAATAAAATATACTATCACCATTAACAATACAATGTGCGAACCTGAAATTGCTAACAAATGTACAAGACCAAATTGTTGATATTGCTCTTCCACTTCAAACGTCATTTGTTGTCTATCACCAAATAGTAATGCATTCATAAAAGCACCTGATTGCTCTGGAAACATTTCTGTAACTTTCGAGATTGCTTGTTGCCTCAAAAGAAGAATCCATTGCGTGAGCGACAGTGATGTTTTATAGCATTCAGAAATATATGTAGCCTCAAATGTGAAATGAATATGTTGTTTGTATAAATAATCACGGTAATTAAAACCATGAAAATTCCGAGCTGTTTCCGGTTCTTTCCTCTCACCCTCGAATACACATGATATCCCTGCGTATAATTGTTGCATTTTTTTCTTTTCCAAGACTGATTTGATTCTATAACTTAACTGCACTATATTTTTATTCTGATCTTCAAATTGAAAAGATAGGCGATCCCCATTAACAAGCGGTGTATTTTGTATAACCCCTCTTGTAACTCCATAGGACTCCCCTAGAGGCTTATTCCACGTTTGAACATAGGAAGTGTATATAGCGCTACTAAAGCACGCTACAATACAAAAAATGAAGGTTTTACGCGAAGTGCGATATAAACAGAAGAAAACATTTAAAAAGAGGCAAAAAACTATCAATAAAAGTGACGAGGAAAAAGCAATTGCAACCCCTATTATAAACGAGATTGCAACATACCCCCATTGTTCCTGCAACTTATACTCACTCCTTATAGCATCATTTTTGCTTTCGTGAATACATGCTGTAATTCTTCCATTGATAAATTATCTTTTTCTAAAGACGCAAATAATTCTTTCAACTCTGTATAACGTTTTTGCTCCTCTAATGCAGCAATATCATATTCTAGCGGAACGTGCTTCACTGTTACGTTCGCTTGTTCAAATAACTCTATGGCGTATGGATGATTTTTATAATCCTGTGCATAATAAACCGCTGTAATACCACTTTGAATAATCGCCTTACAACATTGTAAACAAGGGAAATGCGTAACGTAAATTTCTGCTTCCTCTGTTTTCGCACCAAACTTGGCACATTGTAATAAAGCATTCATTTCGGCATGAATTGTCCGAACACAATGATTATCGATTACGTAACAACCATCATCTATACAATGTACGCCACCTTTAATTGAACCATTATACCCACCAGCAATAATTCGTTTATCGCGAACGATTGTCGCTCCTACCGCAAGCCTTGTACATGTACTACGCAAAGATAGTAGATGGCTTTGCGTCATAAAATATTGATCCCATGAAATTCGTTCCATATTTTTCACCTACTTTTTTGTCTACTTGTAGTGTAGCGAAAGAAGAAAAACTTCGTCAATCTTTTACGGAATAATAATTTGATCTTTTATCTTTTCAAGAGACTTCGCACCAATCCCATCAATCTCTAATAAATCTTCTATTTTCTGAAACGGACCATGTTCTTCTCGATATTTCAAAATACTTTCTGCCTTTCGAGAGCCAATCCCTGTAATTTTTTCTAGTTGTTCTTTCGCCGCTGTATTTATTCGAATCTTGCCATCTTCCTTAGAAGAAGTAAGCACCCCTTGTTCTGACTCATTTTTACTCGGTATATAAAGAAGCATTTGATCTTGTACAATTTGTGCTAAATTTACTTTTTTCATATCTACTTCTGATAAAAAACCACCAGCCTTTTGAACCGCATCCTTTACGCGATCTCCTTCCTTCATTTCATATACCCCTTCTTTACTAACCGCTCCTTTCACATCAATTATAATTGTTCTTTTCTGTTCCTTTGTATCCGATATTTTCGGTTTACCCTTTTTTTCTATCTCCTTCTCTTGTACATTCATTGTAATAGGCGTTCGTTCTACACTCTGATTCGTTTTCCAAAAAACAAGAAAAAGTAAAGTTCCAATAATAGCTACTAAACCTAACCACTTTTTCGGAAAATCCCACATCATTTTACACCTCTAATCATAAATTTATAACATCATTCATATTGTTTAGGAGAAAGCTGTTACGAAGGAGGGATGAAACTTTGAACATAGGAATTATAGGGACAGGAAACATGGGAAATATACTAATCGATGCATTTTTAGAAACCCGTGCTGTCAAACCTTCTTGCCTTACAATCATTAATCGGACGCCTGCAAAAGCATATCATATAAAAGAAAAATACCCTTCTGTTCAGATAGCAAAAACAATCCCGGAAGTAATCGAACAATCACAACTTATTTTTATTTGTGTTAAGCCGATAGATATATACCCTATCCTAAAAAAATACGCTGAACATTTTTCTGATGAAACGTGCTTAGTTTCTATTACAAGTCCAATATCTCCATCACAATTAGAGACTCTCGTACCTTGCCACGTCGCGCGTATCATTCCAAGTATCACAAATCGCGCGCTCTCTGGCGCCTCACTATTTACATTTGGAGATAATTGCTCTGAAGAATGGCAACAAAAACTACTTCGTCTATTCAAAAACATTTCTACACCTCTTGTAATAAAAGAAGATATAACGCGCGTTTCATCTGATATAGCAAGTTGCGGTCCTGCTTTCTTTAGTTATTTACTACAATGCTTCATTAACGCTGCTGTAGATAAAACAAATATTACACACGAAGAGGCTACTACTTTAGTAAGTGAAATGGTCGTGGGGATGGGGAAATTACTTGAAAAAGAAATCTTCACATTACCTACCTTACAAGAAAAGGTTTGCGTGAAAGGCGGCGTTACTGGGGAAGGCATTCGGGTTTTAGAAGAACACGTTGGAGATATGTTCCATAAGTTAATCGAGCGAACACATGAAAAATTTGATGAAGATTTAGAATGCGTTGATCAGCAATTCAATAAACACACATAATAAATACGTCATTTTCATTCCAAATCCTTTTTATAAATACTTACTTTTTTACAATACATTTTCACTTCAACTACTATTCCCACACTTTACGCATACGATCTTTAGATTATGCTAGAACTAAAAATACATCTTCTTTATAAAACAAAAGCAACCTTCTCGGTTGCTTTTGTTTTTATCCGTTTTTCTTCGCCATGAAGAAAATACGCTCTGTTTGTTCTGTAACTTCAAGTCGCTCAAAATCACCTGTTACACGAAGCACTGTAAAGCCTGCTTCTTCAAGCCATTTCGTTAACTCTTCCACTTGATATGCACGTTGCACGTGACATTCGTCAAACCGATGGTACACATCTTCTTCTGGATCTTGAACAAAGAATGTTAAATCATGCTCTACACTATTTGATTCTTCACCAGGGAAGCAATTCCAAATAAGAGATATTTCTTCTCCATTCACTGTATACGTTTCATTTTGAAATACATGATGTATTTTATATAAAGAGTGTACATCAAATAAAAACAAACCATCTTGACGTAAATGGTGAAATACTCTTCTAAATGTTTCTTGTACTCCATCTTCTTGCAATACATAATTTAATGAATCACAAAAAATCGTTACACAGTCAAACTCACCCGGAACATCAAGCTCGCGCATATCTTGTTGGTAAAAAGGAATAAAATGCCCTTCTCCGCCTAGTTTTTGCTGAGCGACTGTTAACATTTCTTCTGAAAGATCGACACCTATTAAATCGTAACCCTTTTGCACAAGCGGCAGGGTTACATTACCTGTACCGCATGCTACATCAAGAATTTTTGCCTCTTTCATACCTGCCTGCTGTAAACTTCCCTCTGTAAATTCCACCCATTTATCATAAGGGACATCATTCATTAGTTCGTCGTACAACAATGCAAATTGTTCGTATT
Source organism: Bacillus sp. FSL R9-9497 (assembly GCF_038005805.1). NCBI lineage: Bacteria > Bacillati > Bacillota > Bacilli > Caryophanales > Bacillaceae > Bacillus > Bacillus sp. FSL R9-9497. The sequence continues at coordinate 4,230,065 of NZ_JBBOTY010000001.1, forward strand.
TCATTGGCCTAACTCTTCTGTAATATCTTCACGTGGCACATCGCCCCATAGACGCTCTAAATTATAGTGATTACGCTCATCTTTATGGAATACATGAGCAACTACATCTCCAAGATCAACTAATACCCAATGTGCTTCGTCAAACCCTTCCATACGTTGTACGTCGATTTGGAACTCATGTGCTTTTGATTTAATTTCACGTGCAATTGCTTGCACTTGTTTATCTGAATTTCCGTGACAAATAATGAAATAATCTGCAATTGGTGAAATACCTTGCATATTTAGGACAACCATATCTTCTGCTCTCTTATCATCAGCTGCTTTTGCCGCTAATACTAATAATTCTTTATCGTTCATTTACTCATTTCCTCCTTGATAACTGCATTGTATGTTTGGAATGTTAATGGATAAATCGTCTGATCTTTTTCCATTAAAAATTGAATTGTTCTCTTTAACGCAAATAATAGGGCTTGATTTATATCCGTATATGCGAGTTTACGAGCCTCTTCCACTCCTGGAAACTTTCGCCCAGGTTCAATGTAATCAGCTACATAAATCACTTTATCTAACATCGTCATATTCTCATGACCACTTGTATGATATGTAATAGCTTGCAAAATTTCAGAATCCGTAATGCCTACTTCTTTTTCTACTAAGTATGCCCCAACAGGTGCATGCCATAACTCTTTGTTATAGCAAAGTAAATCTTTCGGCAAATCTTCACGTTTAATAATCTCTTCCATTTCTGAAATTGCTCTACATTTCGCATAATCATGGAATATAGCTGCCATCTCTGCTTTTTTCTCGTCCACACCGTATAACTTAGCAAGCTCAATCGCTGTCTCCATTACACCAATTGTGTGTATATAACGTTTTTCATGCATTTGTTGTTTGACAATATGCAGTGCATTCTCACGATTCATACAACCCATTCCTCTCGATATATACCTGTACTTTTTCAGGAAGTAAATATTTACACGTTTTCTTCTCTTTATATCTCTCACGTAATAAGGATGAAGAAACTGCAAATTCCGGAATTTCCACTGTAGTAATCTTATATGGTGTATGCAATGTATACCCAGGTCTTGCAACTCCAACAAACGTTACAAGATTAAGTAAAGCTTCAATGTTATACCACTTCGGTAAATATTCAACCATATCCCCACCAATAATAAAGTGAAACTGCACATCCGGATACTTCTTCGTCAATTGTAACATAGTGTCATACGTATAAGATGGGCCCTTCCTACTTAGCTCTTCTAAACAAATAGAAAAGTGTTCTTCTGCCTCAGTCGCGAGCTCCAACATATGTAAACGACTTTCTACACTTGTAATATTCCGCCCTTGTTTATGTGGCGGAATCTGGTTTGGCAAGAACCATACTTCTTCCAAGTTCAAAGCGTGATATACTTCATTTGCAATTAGCAAATGTCCATAGTGAGGCGGATCAAATGTACCGCCAATGATGCCAATTTTCCTCAAAAGAAACGCCCCTTCCTTTTATATACAGCAACTCTCCTCGGTTAGGAATGAAGAGAGTTGCTATTAATAAAAGTTCAATTGGTTTCGCTCTCTACATCATTACGCATCAGCGATAAAAATAGCGCATGCTAATCTTTTTATCGAGGAAGCTTAATTTGTTTATTTTCTCTTGATTCTTTGTATAAAACGATTGTGCTTCCAATTACTTGAACGATTTCAGCACGTGCACCTTTTGCAAGTTCTTCCGCAACCTCACGGCGATCAAATTCACAGTTTTGTAATACACTTACTTTAAATAACTCACGAGCTTCTAAAGTATCTGCAATTTGTTTAATCATATTTTCATTTACTCCGCCTTTTCCTACTTGAAAAATTGGTGTTAAATGATGTGCTTGTGCACGTAAAAATCTTTTTTGTTTTCCTGTTAACATATATGTTAGCCTCCAAGCTTTTCTATAACTAATTGTTTCATTCTCTCGATATTTGGCGTGCGTCCTGTCCACATTTCAAATGCAAGTGCTCCTTGATAAACAAACATATCAATACCATTTTGAATGATTGCACCTTGCTCTTTTGCCTCACATAAAATTTTCGTTTCAAATGGATTATAAATTATATCTGATACAATCGTTCCTTTTTTTAACGAACAAATTTGTAATGGCGTATATTCTACGTGCGGATGCATACCTATCGTTGTCGTCTGAATGATAATATCATAATTTCCTTGTTCTTCTGTCGCTTTTTCTAACGACAAAGCAACAGAATTAACATCGGCCGTACGTGCAGCAATAAGTTCCTTCGCCTTATCTACTGTACGATTGGCTACATCAATCTCTTTTACACCTACATCAGCAAGAGAAAAATAAATAGCTCGGCTAGCACCACCTGAACCAAGTAACAAAATACGTTTCCCTTGAAGTGGTTCATTACTAATTGACTGCAGCGCTCGAACAAAACCAATCCCGTCTGTGTTATAGCCAATTAATCTTCCATCCTTATGAACCACTGTATTTACTGCACCGATTTTCCTTGCCAATGGGTCAATCTCATCCAAATACTCCATAATAGCAACCTTGTGCGGAGTTGTTACATTAAATCCTGAAATACCTAATGCTTTTAAACCTCTTACTGCTTCCCCTAGCAATTCCTCTTCAACAAGGAACGCATGATAATGGGCATCCATATTCAAGTGTTCAAATGCATCGTTATGCATAACGGGTGATAATGAATGTCCAATTGGATTTCCGATTACACCATATAATTGTTTCATAAATCCCTCTCCATATTAAATTAAAGATTTACGTAGTGAAACACTTACTCCTTTTGGTACGTGTGCAACAATTTTTGCTCCTGGTTCGTTCACAGTAACCCATCCTAATCCAGAGAATACAACATCCGTTTTAGGTTCACGAATATTAAATTCGTATTTCACTAGCTCAGGCATATTTGCTAATTCTTCTGGCGTTGGTGGGCTTAGTAAATCCCCGGCATGATTTTTATATAATTCATCTGCTTTCTCAAGCTTTGTACGATGGATTGTTAAGCGATTCGAGAAGTGACAAGTAAATGCACGACGACCACCACTTACATAATCAAAACGTGCCAATCCACTAAAGAATAACGTTTGTTCTTCATTTAATTGGAATACCATCGGCTTAATTTCTTTTGTTGGTGTAATAAGCTTTAAGCTTTGCTTTCCAACATAATGAGCCATTTGGTGGTGGTTAATAATACCTGGCGTATCATATAAAGAAGACTCTTCGTCCAATGGAATATCAATTAAATCCAGTGTTGTTCCCGGGAAATGAGATGTTGTAATTACATTTTCAGTCTCATCACTAAATTCTTTAATCATACGATTAATAAATGTCGATTTCCCTACATTCGTACATCCAACAACATAAACATCTTTGCCGCCGCGATAATACTCAATAGCATCTGCTAGTTCAGCAATTCCTTGTCCCTTCGCTGCACTAATTAAAAAGACATCTTCTGGTTTTAATCCTAGCTGCTTTGCACTATAGCGCATCCAATGTTTTACTTTATCATGTTTTACTGACTTTGGAATTAAATCAGCTTTATTTCCAACAAGTAATACTTTATTATTCCCTACGAAACGATGTAAGCCAGGTAACCAGCTACCATTAAAATCAAAAATATCTACAATTTTGACTACTAATGCATCTGATTTTCCAATTCCATTTAAAATGCGTAGGAAGTCATCATCTGTTAACGATACATCTTGAATTTCATTGTAATGCTTCAGGCGAAAACAACGTTGACAAATGACTTGTTCTTTCTCTAAAGATGAGGCAGGAGCATACCCCACTTCGTTTTTATTTTCTGTTTGAATTTCTACACCGCAACCAATACATTTAATTGTTTCAGTCAAACTTTATTCCTCCCAGTTAATTAAACCTTTTTTCTTCATATTTTTCATAATTCTTCGTTCAATTTTTCGATTAAAGCGCGTTACTAATCCGTCCGTTTGTGCTACCGGTACAACTAAAATTGTATGAAGGCCTACTCGGTTTCCACCAAGCACGTCAGTCAGTAACTGGTCTCCAATTACTACAACTTCATCTGGCTGCAAACGCATCTCTTGTATCGCACGCTTAAATGCGCGAACAAATGGTTTACGTGCACTATGAATAAATGGAATACCTAATGGATCAGCAAAATCTTTCACACGTTGCTCATTATTATTTGAAACGACCGTTACTTGAATGCCTTGCTCTTTCATTTCCAAGAACCATTTTTCAAGTTGTGGCGTTGCATTGGGACGATCCCATTCAATTAAAGTGTTATCTAAGTCAGTAATAACGCCTTTAATCCCACGTTTTTTTAAATCTTCTGGTTGAACATGATATACATTTTTCACATATTCATTTGGTAAAAATAGTTTCAATTTCTTTCACCTCTTTGAGGATTTTTCATAAAATTTTTCGACAACATTTTTCGATATATAACCTGTGGATAAAATTGTACACATTTTCCACATTAATTTTTCAGTTAATTTGGAATTTACTAACAAACTATACACACTTTATCCACCTAGTTATGTGGATAACCACTCGTTTGTGACTGTCATATTTTTTTGGTACATTAAATGCATCAACGAATCAATCCTTATATTATTAGGAGGTGACTCACCTTGAAAACAAAACATATGGAACAGTTATCCACTGAGTTACTCACTGAGTCTTATTATAAAGCAAAAGAACTAAAATTAAATCCCGACTTCATTTTACTTATAAAACAAGAAATCATTAGACGCTCATTAGAGGACAAGCTTGTCAAATCATCTTGATTACATATAAAGTGAAAGTTTAATCAGCCCTTACCAATCAAACAGTTACAGGATAAATTATTAGATGCCTTGTAAAAAGAGCCATCTACGATGGCTCTCGAATAAACAAGTACTCCCATCTAGGGGATTTCATCATTAAGTATCTTTGCCCATAACTCTTACTTACGGTTATAAAAGCTTTTCTTTATTTATGAGCTAAGCGAGTAGCTATTTTTTCACCAAGACGAAGCTCTTGTCCACTCTTTAATTCCTGCACTACTTCTATCATATCTTTTTCAAACAATAACACAACTGTTGAACCAAATGTAAAGTATGCCATTTCTTCACCTTTTTGAACAGTGTCTCTCTCATGCAAAAGCTCGATACTATTAACAAACATAGCACCTACTTTTACAAGAGCCATATGCTCGCCATCACTGCTTACTTCTGTAACAGAACGATAATTTTTTGACAGTGGTTCTTTCCCGTATTCCATACCAGCTGCATTTACCGGATATGATTTTCTACCGAGTACAAATCTTTCAGTCACAGAACCAGAAAGCGGACTATGAATGCGATGATAATGACTTGGACTCAAATAAATTACCATATATGTACCGCCTGCATATCGCGTTGCACGTTCTTCATTACCTAGCATATCCACAATTGAATAGCGCTTTCCTTTAATATCAAATGTTTTTGCATCCTCAATAGGACCATGATCTGCAAAAACACCATCAACAGGACTAACGATACTCGATGCATCTGTATCAATACTACGCTTTCCTTCTTTTAGCTTACGCGTAAATAATTCATGCAATGTTCTATATTCCTTCAAACCCTTTTCCATCTCATCTTGATTAATTTGAAAAACTTTCGCGTACGATGGAATAATGATAGAGCTCAAACGAGATTGTGCAAATTTACGTAATATATAAGAAGTAAAGCGACCATTTGTAAGTTCTATCATAAGTCGATATAATGTACGTCGCAAATTGCGAAACCCCCTAATCAGTCTATAACTTTAGTTTTCCCTTCTTTTCTTTCTATATCATATGTAAAATTGGTTCTTATTCCCACATATCATATAAAGCAGCCTTATTATATATACAGAAAACTAAGTATGGTATTATTCTTAAATTATTTAGCACCTTCTAATATTACAGATAGAATCCGTCATTTTCAACAGTGAACATGTATTTCTTCTTAGCATAACGCGTTTTCTTTTCTTATTTACAATAAGAAAAGCAGCCCATTTTAAATATGGCTGCTTCTAATACACTTTACTCTTTCGCTTTTTTCTCTTTCTCTGCCCTTACAAACTCGTGGAACATTTTCATTAAAGCACGCTTTTCAATCCGTGATACGTAGCTTCTAGAAATACCAAGCGCCTTAGCGATTTCCCGCTGTGTTTTCTCCTTATCTAGCCCAAGTCCAAAACGTTTCACAATCACTTCTTTTTCTCTTTCGTCTAAAATATCGATATACTCTTTAATTTTTTCTAACTCCATACTAAGCTGAATCATATCAATTACATCTTCAGACTCTGATTTTAATATATCAATAAGCGATATTTCATTGCCCTCTTTATCTTGCCCGATCGGATCATGAAGTGAAACATCTTTTTTCGTTTTCTTTAGTACACGTAAATGCATCAAAATTTCATTTTCAATACAGCGTGCTGCATACGTCGCAAGCTTCGTTCCCTTTCCTGCAGAATAGCTCTCGATCGCTTTAATGAGCCCGATCGTACCAATTGAAATTAAATCTTCTGCATCTTCTCCTGTGTTCTCAAATTTTTTAACGATATGAGCTACAAGCCGTAAATTATGTTCAATTAAAAGATTTCTCGCTTGAGCATCACCTTGCTCCATTAACTCTAAGTACTTTCTCTCATCATCTGATGATAACGGCTGCGGGAACGCATTGTTCTTCACATAAGAAACAAAGACAAACACTTCTCGAACCATATATCCAATTGCGGCGAATAGACTCAAACCTTTCACCTCCGCCAAAATAGTGGTCTTTATTATGTGTATGTGGGCGTGAGGTTGTTTGTGTCTGTACAGTTTATTTATAAAACTCAACACTTCTAACATTTAAAATATTTTATCGTTATATTATAATTAAATAAAATTGTTATTTATATATGAATATGCTATTAAAGGGGACACTATTCATGATTACATTAGAACGATTATTAAATGTAACAATTTATTTAGGGGTGTTTTTACTTTTCATTTCGTTCATTACTTTTGTTATTAAAAGAGGGCCTGATTTATTATTTTTTCAATTTGGAATTTCTTTATTTTTTGGAGCTCAAATTATAACTGGAATAAAATTTTTTCATAACTATGGTTTCTCCTTTCACTCAAAACTAGAACTACTTATCTTTATTTTCTATGTAATTGGAATTATTACATGTATACTATTATTCTTTCACTTTCAAAATCCGTATCGAATTTTTTTATTAATCTGTAGTTGTTTATTTTTAACTGGATCCAATTATTACTTTAAAGAAACATTAAATTTTAGTAAAAAAATTCCAAAGCAAAACAAAACTTTTTTAAGTACACAAGAAGACTCTTTTCCAAAAGAAGTTCGTAAATTTTCAGAGGATTACAACAACATAATAAGGAATGATTTTTATGAAATACCGATGATTCCTACTGAATTACAGATTACAAGCAAAAAAGATTCTTCCCATAGTACATCTTACTTAGTTGAACTTCATAATAGCGAGAATGAAATTACTGATGACTCTGTACAATTAACTCCATCAGACCGTTTTTATGTGCTGTTAAATAAACAAAAAACAAAAATATCAAAAGTAGTATATGAAGGGCAGAATTTTTTCACATTTACAGTCACACTAAAGGCTCTTAATTTACAGCAAGAACCAGAGATTCATAATATGTTTTTAGAAATAGATAAACGTAGAGCGATGAATCTTCTTAATTTTGAAATTAAAGCCCATACTAAAGAATGGAAAGTAATATTTAAAAGTGATAGTTCTCATTCCAATCTTCCTATCACATTTACTTTTGAAAAACGAACAGGCAAAGTATAAAAATAAAAAGAGTTATTTTCTTTGAAAAATAACTCTTTTTATTTTACTTACTCCAAATCTTTCTCCCCGCTTGGGCATCAATATAACGAATTTCCCGCCTACAATTAAAAGGTTCTTTATGTTTTTCATCTGTCGTTTGTTTGTAAAGTAGTTTGTATTTCGTTTCCTCTGCATCATGATCTAAAAACCATTCTAATTTAACTCGGATAGCCTCTCTGTATATTTCTAACGCTTTTTCTTTAGTTACTTTTGGTGTTATTTCATATGTGAGCAATTCTTTAATAAAGTTGCTAGACTCCCCCGAGTAGTGCATAACAGCACCATTTTCTGCATTGATGTTAATCATAAATTGGTTATACTCTGCCGGAATATCATTTATATATACAGAAAAGATAAATCTTTCAATCCCATCTTCTGCTTCTTCACGTTCCTCCCAAAGACGCAGATATTGTGTGATATCTGGAATAACTCGTTCTAAAAATTGAAGTGCTTTTTGTAAACATTCCTCTCTAGACAGTATTTGCTTTACTTCTTTATCATCTGTCAGTTTTATAAAACCAGTTAATTCATTGGTTAATTTATCAATTTTAACGCTAACTAAATTATTATATTTCAACATCGGTAAATGCTTTTTAAAGAATTCATTCATTAAATATGGATCCTTTTCTTCTTTCTGTTTTTGTAATTCCTCTTTCGGAACAAATTTCATCCTTATTTCATCATCATTTTCTGTCTCATCTACTTTTGTAAAACCTTCTTTATTCCAGTCAAATAATTCGAATACGTCACCTCGTTCGTTACCTTTTTTCGATTTTTCAACAGCTACAGCCGAAGGTAATTTATAATGATCTGGTCCAAATAAATCTTTACCTGTACTTGCATCAATAAACGCATGACTAGGCTCTGGTTCATATACAAGATGGTACCCTTTTACTTCTTCCCCGCTTTCATACTCACATGAAGAGTATGTTAAATCTACAAATACAAGTCTCATATCTTGTCTAGCTTTCAAATTTTCTAAAACGATATTCTCCTCAACAATTTCACTTGGCCATAACGGTTTTTTCTCTATAGCTTTTTGTCCATTGTAATGAAAATGCACAACATTACCTGAAGGGTGCACTCGCACAACGCACCCTGTATTCGGCAATGGATAGCTATTCACTTCTTGCATATAATTTACTTCTTTCCAACCGCGCCTGTCGTCCTTAACCGTTACATATGTATAGAATTCATATCCTTCTTTTGTATATTTTTTCAAGAACGCATTTGCAATCTCTCTTGCCTTCTTCTCCTCTATCGCTTCCTTGCCACTTGAAAAAGAATTTTCATCATCTATCCTAAATTCAATTAAATTACCAGTATGTCTATTTAATGTAATTTGTATCTGTTTCTCCTCATCATCTTTATGTGCCCACCACAATAAATGATACGGGTCATCAACCCCTTCTTGATCATCTACAACAAGCCTATAATCACCTGGAATATCAATAATATGAGCCACTCGCTCTTTTCTCTCTTTATCTTTTTGATTCATTATTCTCCTCCTCAATCTTACAATTTAAGGTAATTATAACAAAGAAAACTAAAATTTATTAACAAAAAAGACTAGAGATATCTCTAGTCTTCTACTTCGTTTCACGATGTAACGTTACTCGCTTTAACCGTGGACAATATTTTTTTAGTTCGATGCGTTCTGGATTGTTTCGTTTATTTTTTTTAGAAATGTAATTACGATCGCCGCACTCCGTACAAGCTAATGTAATATTTACACGCATATTTATTTCTCCTTTCTTTCAAAGATCGCAACTAAAACGTAATGATTACGATTTATATATTATAAAACTTCATTCTATTTGTCAATTGCAAAAACAAGAAGATTCCATTTAGAATCCCCTTGTTTTTATAGTTAAATAAATTTTCTCCCGTATTAACGGGCAGTAAGACCCCCACTGATTAAAAGTTTCACTTTATTAAAACGATTCGTATGTAACAAACTCACTAATCGGCTTTCGATATCCTCGTGGACGAGTTTTAGTCGTATCACTTTTTCCTATCGTAATCATTAAAACAGGTACTATATGCTCCGGCATCTTCAATTCACTTTGTACTGCTTTTTCATCGAAACCAATCATTGGACATGTATCATAGCCATAATATTTAGCTGCGTACATAAAAGTCATCGCGCTTAACGAAGCATTTCTAATCGCTTCATCCTCCATGAAACGCTCTCCTTTTCCTTCATATAAACCTTTCGTTTGCCTAATTGTATCTTCATATTCACATTCATCAATCATTTTTAAAACTTTCATACCGAAGTAAATATTTTCAACATTTTGGTATGCTTTTTTATCACCACAAACGAGCACTACCGCTGATGCACTCGATACTTTATATTGACCAAAAGCTAATTCTTTTAATCTTTCTTTTCGCTCTTGATCACGAATTACAACATAATGTGTGTGCTGCAAATTATAGCAAGATGGAGAAAGCTTAGTTAACTCAAATATTTTTTTAAAATCCTCATCAGAGATTTCTATACCTTGTATAAATTTCATTGCAGAACGTCTAGCAATTGCTAATTCTTTAAAGTTCACCATATATCCTCCTCGATAACTGTAAATTTAAATATACATTAATTTATCCAAATAGATAAATCAAATAAAAATACTTTAAATCGAATAATAATTATGATTAACAGCAAAAAAGACAAAAAGCTGAAACAATTAGTTCATACGAAATTCACACGAATCTATTACTATAGAAACTGTACATAGTGAACTTATTAACAATCACGTTTATTTATATAAAATCTTACTCGAAAGGAGTTGAAAGTATGAAAACTAAATATCGCTTTATGATCTCATCATTTGCTGCTTGCGCTTATATGATTTGGTATTTAGTATAATAACGACCTCACTTGCAAATAGGAAAAGGTGTGTATATAAATGGAATATAATCAATCAACAGTTAACTACTGGAAAGCTTTTGTATTACCATATACATTTGCTTTAGAAGAGTTAAAAACTAAATTTGAAATTATGAACCGGGAAGCTCAATTTCTAGAGGATTACAACCCGTTTGAACATATAAAAACAAGACTAAAACAACCTGAAAGTATTATTAAAAAACTAGAGCGCAAAAGCTTATTACCAACAGTTGAAAATGCTCAAACACATTTACAAGATATTATTGGTATTCGTATTACATGTTGCTTCGTAGAAGATATCTATCATTTGAAAGAAGTCATTCAAAAACGCGAAGATATGGAAGTCATAGAAGTAAAAGATTATATCGCTAACCCAAAACGAAACGGATATAAAAGTTTACACATGATCATTAAATACCCTTTATCACTAAATTCTGGTACAAAAGATGTATTTGCAGAAATTCAGTTACGTACACTGGCAATGGACTTTTGGGCAAGTTTAGAACACAAACTTTATTATAAATATGAAGGGAAAATACCGGAGTATTTAAAAGATGAACTACATGATGCAGCAATGAAAGCTGAAGATCTGGATAATAAAATGGCCACTATTCGTCAAGATATTGATGATATTGAGGCATGCTCAAATCAAATTATGCTACCACTATAAAAAAGGTTCTCGCCAATGAGAACCTTTTTTCTATCATTTTTGGGAAGTACGACTCCACACTTATTAAAGTTTCACATTATTTTTTCTCTATCGTTCGAACCTCTTCAATCTTCCATTTCTCCTCTTCTTTTCCAAGAGCATACTGTACTTTCTTTTGAAGAGTAATACTGTCGTCTACTTCCTTTTCTTTCGTTTCAACAATAACATACCCTACTTTACTAACTTTCATATCTATATGTTCCAATTCAATTTTCTTATTTCCCTTTTGAAATGCGGCTTCTTTTTGTGTTTTTAAGTCTTCAGCACTAGGCATCTTCTTTGAAAATAACTCCATATGTTCTGCAAGATTTTTTTCATTCGTCGTTCGCACAAATGTATGAATAACATCTTGAATAGATCTCTCTTCTTCTTTTGTTATTTGTACCTTTTCCTCAGTTTTTTTAGTAGTAGATTTTTGTGCTACATTATTCTCTTCTTGTTGACATCCAACTAGTAGTACTACAAACACTAAAAGTAACCTTAATTTTCTAAATATTTTTCCCATATTCCCAACTCCTAAAAAGAAAAGTGAGGCATTCCGCCTCACTTTCGCTCTTAATTAGCGTCTTCCTTTATTCGGATCGCCACCGCCAACAATATCAAAGACACGTTTCGCTATATTTGTATTCTCTTGAACGCCAGAGAACAAGTATTTACCTGGACCAAATGCATACACGTTCACATCTTCCCCTGTATGTCCACCTGTTGTCCAGCCTGTAACCGAGCGCTTATTGAAAATATCTTCAATTGCATTATCAATCTTTGTTACATCTTTTGACGGAGCTATATCATTTACAGCTTGAATTTCTTCTGGAGTTAATTGTAAATCAATATACTTTTTCAATGTTTCTTCTACATTTGCACCTTTTGCAATCTCATTTGCCATAAAGTCTGGTGTGCGTTTTGCAGCTTTAATTGGATCTACTTTAAAGTTATACTCGCCATTGGCACCTAAAGATAAGCCACCAGTAGCGTGATCTGCCGTTGCAACAACTAACGTATTTTTATCTTTTTTTGCAAACTCAATCGCTGCTTTGAAAGCTTTTTCGAAGTCTTCCATTTCACTCATTGCACCAACAATATCATTATCATGTCCAGCCCAGTCGATTTGACTTCCTTCCACCATTAAGAAGAAACCATTTTTATTTTTGTTCAAACGCTCAATTGCTGCATTAGTCATTTCTTCTAATGAAGGTGTTTTCTCATTGCGGTCAATCGTTTTATCTAATCCACCTGGTGCAAATAAACCAAGAATTTGATCATTTTTATCATTTAACAATTGATCTCGATCCGTTACATAGCTATAACCAGATTTCTTAAACTCTTCTGTAAGATTACGATCTTTTCTAACAAAGTTCTTTACGCCGCCGCCAAGCATAACATCTACCTTATGCTTCCCTTTAATTTTCTCATCAAAATAATCATTTGCAATTGCGTCCATATTTTTACGGCTAATGTCATGCGCACCGAAAGCAGCTGGTGTTGCATGTGTAATTTCAGAAGTTGCAACGAGTCCCGTTGATTTCCCTTTTTCTTTCGCTTGCTCAAGAACTGTTTTCACTTCCGCTTTATCATTATCAACTGCAATTGCAGCATTATATGTTTTAATTCCTGCTGACATAGCTGTTGCTGCCGATGCAGAGTCTGTAATATTTTCATGTTCATCTTCTGGGTATGTTTTTTGTGTTCCTACAAGATGCTTATCAAATTCTGTAGATTCCATTTCAAAGGTTTTTGGATTATCTTTCATATAACGGTGAGCCGTCATATATGAAGGGCCCATACCATCCCCAATTAATACGATAACATTTTTAATCTTTGCATTGCTTCCGTTCTCATCTGCATTAACCTCACTAGAACGAGTAAAATTCCATGTTGCTACCGAAGTAACTGCTAATGATGCCACAACTGCAAATGGCCATGCTTTTTTCACAAACTTTTTCACTGTCTTGTCCCCCTAATTAGGTTATTCATTTCCCACTATCAAATTTAATGGAAGACTATTAAGAGAAAATTAGCTGTATGTAAATTTTTTGTTAACTTATGTAAATATCAGTTATAATTTGTATAAGTTTGTCTTTTTGTATCAATCATTCCGCCCTTTACAATTTAAATATAAACAAGTTGGATTTCATTTAACGTAAATCTCTTTTTTTACATTTTGACTCTATGTTTATGAAAATAAATAGAAATGCGGTGAGCCTTTATGAAAATAGTAAAGCTAAATGAGTCTTTTATTTTTGAATTACTTAATCTTTGCAAATCTGTTGGATGGTTACACGATGAAATTTTTATGAAAAAACAATTCGAAATGTATCTTTCTATCGGCACACTTGTAGGTTACATTCATGAAAACAAACTCATTGCGACTGGAGGAGTATTTCCCTTTACAAGTAACTTCGCTTCCATTGGTATGTTAATCGTTCACCCTAATTTTCAAGGACGCGGAATAGGGCGCATGTTGCTAAATCATTGCTTGGAACAAATTCATCCAAAACAACCCACTGCACTTATTGCGACAAAAGCTGGCGAACCTCTATACACATCATGCGGATTTCAAACAGCAACAACGATTCATCGTTTTGAAAAGCAAACTATTAAGACGTACCCTTCTCACTTACAACAAGTACAAGAAGAAGACCTTATATCTCTTACTTCTCTGGATCAAATTGCAACTGGTATGAATCGTTCTCTACTTTACTCTTTGCTATTACCAAGGGCCGTACACTCTTTTAAAATTGAAAGAAATAACTGTATAGAAGCTTTTTCATTATGCATACAAAAGGGCAATATATTATGTATCAATCCACTTATCGCCAAGCAAGAAGAAGATGCTATTCAATTATTAAAAAAGATATGTGAATGTTGGAATGGTATAGTACGAATTGATGTCCCACACTCACAATTTACATTCCGTAAATTTCTTCAAACAGAAAATTTCCAAGAAACGCTCCTTTCACCTCTTATGATAAAAAATGGTAGCCAACTTCCTGGAAATCGTAATATGCTATTTGCTATGATAGATACAGCGTTATGTTAGAAAGGAGACACCTAATTGAAGCGATTTAGCTATTTTATGGTAGGTTGTCTTACTCTTACACTATTAGTAGGATGTAGTGCAGCAGAAAAGCCAGTAGAACAAGTAAAACAAGTTAAAAATACAATTACAGCGAAACTAGCTACCGAGGAAAAAATGGTAGAAATAGATGGTCAAACCATTTACTTTAAAAAGATTGGTAATGAAAAACCACCTTTACTTATGATTCATGGCTTTGGAGGGTCATCAGATGGTTTTCAAAAGATTTATTCCGATTTAGCAAAAGATCATACAATTATTTCTGTAGATGCTTTAGGATTCGGGCGCTCATCTAAGCCAATGGATTTTTATTATTCTTTTCCAACTCATGCAAATTTGTATTATAAATTAATGAAAAAACTTGGGTATGATTCATTCGCAATACTGGGGCATTCCATGGGGGGAGAAATTTCTCTAAATTTAACATATTTATATCCTGAAGCAGTTACTCACCTTATTTTAACTGATGCTACAGGTGGCCCTCATACATTCGTTAATAAACAAGGCTCACCAAAACCACAATTGTCGACTGATTTAAATGCCGTTTCTTCTATTACAGATTATGATGAAAGCAAAGTGAAATTCAAACGTAATGATGAAGAGCATTATAATAAAATGAAATTATGGCCTAGACGTCTTAAAATTAATGCAAATGAAATAAAACAGCCAACTTTAATTATATGGGGCAGAAATGATAGTAGCGTATCCTGGAAAGAAGGAGAAACGTATCATCAATTCTTAAAAAATAGCACTTTACATATTATTGAAAAAGGTTATCATGCACCATTTCGCCAAGAACCACAAGAATTTGTCGGGTATGTAAAAGATTTCTTTAAGAACAATCCGATCAAAGTTGAAAAATAACATAAACGGGTATCTCATTTTGAGATACCCGTTTTCATATATTAAGCAGCTTGCTTTTGGCGTTTTTGAGTTTTTGATCCTAATACTTTCGGGATAACGAAGCCATCCATTCCAAATTTCCCAGCGTTCATACCGGAAACAAGAACAAACATAGATAAGATAACCATCTCAGGGTTCACACCAATTGACCCACTAAACATATAGGAAAAGTTCATTACAAGGCCAAAAAAGACCGCTGTTTTTGTTAAACAGCCTACAATTAAACCAATTCCGACTAAAATTTCTCCCCATGTTACAAGTGTATTAAACAAATCTACATTTGGAATTGCAAATTCTTGTAAGAATGATGCCCACCAAGATTGAACAGCCGGTTGTGCACCTTTAGATTTTTCAATTGCCCCTTGCAAATAACCTGTTGCATCGAATCCTTTTCCTTGTAGTTTACCGATTCCTGCCATTAACCATGTGTAACCAAGATATACTCGAATTACTGCTAATACAAAAGAAACTGCTTTGTTTTCTCTTAAAAATTGAATAACCATATCTTCCTCCTAAAGTTGTAATTAAGTTAGTTACAGATAATATAATAACATTAGTTACTTATTTTTCAAATGTTAATTATGAATAATCTGTGACATGCGTATGAAACATTAAAAACTAATGTTTATATAGTAACTTTTATTACCTGTAAAAACTTGAACATATCATACCACAAGTGATAATCATTTTCATTGAAAAAATGTAAAAAAAATGTGAGTTAAATGTGAAACACGTTTATTCGAATATAGAATAAACGTGTTTCACACTAATTATAGAATCGAAATGTATGTGTCTCCTCATCAATTAAACTCGCTTCTTGAAACGCTTCTTCTAACGTTTTCCCATGGTTAATAACCCCATAAAATAAGCGTATAGTAAACATAAGTGCTGCATTTCCATCTACATAATCAATCGATCCAATATATGATTTCGCCCCACTATGTAAAAAAGATTTTGCTAGATTTTTCTCCCCTAACGTGCACCCGCTATTTACAATATGTGTATTATGCAATTTTGCATATTTATAAATTTCTTCTGTACCAAAATACCCTCTCGGTTCATCTTGTTCATATACTTCTTCGCCTAACTCTTCCATGACAAACTTCCCTTCTTCACCATGAAAGCAAAAAATAATATAATTAATATCGTTAAATAAGTTCTTTCCAGAAAGAACTTCCACAAAATCTTTCGGTCTACCAATCCAATATGTCACAACCCTTGCACCAAAATATTCAAGAGATGCTCGGATTGATTGCGCCTCTAAATCCGAATTAAAACCAACTACTAATGCAATATTCAACATACAACCCCCATCCTATAATCAGCCCTTATCAATCAGAATTTTATGGGATAAATCCATTTCATATATGCCCGTTTCTTTCAAAAAATCTGATCTAGTTAAAACGACTTTCTGTAAATATTGCCTATATGCTGTAATTGTTCCATCGTGAGATACAATGCAAATTCTTTCAGCACCCAGTTCATAACACCAAAGAAGAAATTCATTTACTATTTGCTGAAAACTATTCTCTGAAATAGTGTTTATACCTTCCTTCCATAACTGATTATTTGAGCTTTTCTCTATCGAAAAATGCGGAAATAACTTTGTTATCATTCCCTGATCTACTATATAATCGCACGGTAATGTTTTCGCTCCTTCTCGATAAGGAAAAATACGCGGGGATACATATGGATGGACGATTTTTTGACAAGCAACTTTCGCACTCCATATTGTCGCCGTTTGCAAAGTTCTAAGTGTAGGGCTAACAATTAATATATCCGTTTCTTGCAATGGTACATCAAGTTGAAGTAATTTAGCTTGAGCCTTTCCTACTCTCGTCAATGGTGGGTCAAACACTTGTAAACTTTCTGGTAAATCCGTTGTATGTTCACCTTCACCATGCCGAACAAAAACGATTTTCATATTCAGCCTCCTCTTACTATAAAATCCTCACACATATTTCTTCCCTATTGCATTCTTTATTCCTGCTGTATAAAAAACGATATGTAAAAAAGGTTTGACACTAATCTTTGTAAAATATTACAATATCACATGTAAAATACTTTTTACACCGAAAGGAGAATTACATATATGAAATGGATAATTGTCTTTATTGGAATGATTGTATGGGGATATATAAACGGCTTCTTTAGTAGTGATAAAACTGCTAATCCTTGGATTACAGATGATGAACGTGAAACAAAAATTAAACAAAAAGCAATTGCGGCAAGCTGGTCCGGTGTTTTTATGTTTTGTACCATTAGCCTCTTAAATAAATGGTTAGGTTTAAGCACAAACGATAAATCACCGTACTTACCAGACCCTATCGCAGCTATTTTAAAGGAAAATGTAGAGTTACAAGTTTTACTCATGCTATTTGTTATGTATGGAATATTTTACTTACATTATCGAAGAAAATTAAGTGCCTAACTTCTAACTCATGATTATCCTCCTAAATGGTTATAGTAATTAGGACGAAATGAAAGGAGCGATAGAAAAATGAGTAACTCGAATGACTTTTTAGATACACTGCATGAAAAACAAGCAAAAGATGAACAAAATAGAAAGCGCCAAGGGAACGGAAACCCAGCGAAAAAAAAGCCAAATAAAACGCATAAATAACAATAAAAAACTGCCTAAAATGATCTTTTAGGCAGTTTTTTATTGTTATTTCACCGAGATGACATTTTCCCAATTCCATTTCTCATAATACCACGCTGGTACATCTATATTTTCAATCCACTTCTTTTCCTGTTTCCCATCTTTATGAACAAGCCATACATCCGCTTTCTTACGGTCTGAACGTATCCAAATTAATTGATTACTCTTCTTCATGAAGATCGGGTGGTAATCCCCTTGCTTGTTCGTTTTCTTTGTGATTTGATGCTGTGCATTACTTGTACTATCGACCTCATACAAAGATGGTAGTGGCCTTTTTTCTGGTGGAGTTTCTATCCCTGCCTCTTTTGCTCGTGAAACGATAATTACTCTATCGTTCTTCCATACAAAATCCCAATCAACATATCCTTTCGGCGTAAATATGTTCTGCTGAAGTGCTGGCAATTCCTTTACTTTTAAATGCTTATTTTCTAATGCAACTCTTCCGCTCCCTTCAATATAAGCTAATATATTTTTTGATGGTGCCCATTGAAACCATTGTGCGTTTAATAACATTTGATCTACTTTTTCAAACCGACTGCCATCTGCACGAACTAAGCAAAGCGTATTACTATCAGCTGACCATGAAGCTGTCGGTACTGCTAAAAATGAAATCCACTTTTGGTCTGGTGACCACTTAAAGCCACTTGCTACTAGCGCTAGGAAATCATCATGTTCATTTGGCAATGCATACAAATGCTTCATTTTGTGAGGATTCATATGTGCATCTTTTTGCACTTCATATAGCTGAGCACCTGTCCATCCTGTTGGAAGTAAGTGCGCTTCAGAGGATACAAGAAAGTTCTTTCCATCGGGGTACCATGCATAATCCCCTACACCAGCCGATACATTTTCAAAATCTGCATTCTTTTTTTCTACATCAAATGTATTTAATGTACCTGTAAATATAAATGCAATTATATTTTCTGTTGGTGACCATTGATAATTTGATGCTTCTGAGTGAAACGGCGTAACTTTCTTTCCATCTTTCATCCGATATAACTCAAGAATACTTTGTTTCTTCCCTTTTACATATGCTAGCCACTCCCCATCATATGACCACTTCGGCCCTGTTATGTACTCTCCTTTTGTAATCTGTATTTCTTTCCCATCAACTTTAATCCAAAGGTTATGATGACGAATAAAAGCAACTTTCACACTATTATTTTCTGCACTAGTAATAGTGATAGAAAATAAAAACATAAACAACACTACACTACCACTTACTATTAGCCTTTTCATACCATCACTCCATTTCCCTCATAGCATTCCTCACTTTCTCCCTACAATATGTGAAAAATATCGATTCGACATAATCAGAAAAAATTTCCCAAGAAATTTTCAATTCATAGAGGATTGGTATGAATTATGTCGAAAGTATAGTTTATCCAACATTTATATTTATAATTTTTAACTAAAATGCAAGATTTTATTTCTGAATATTAGCACTTTTATTAGGGGGAGTATCAATGAAAAAAACTACATCTACACTATTAAGCATGGCGCTTGTCTTTTCTAGTTTTGGAGCTTTAAGCGCTCATGCTGAATCACTACAAAAGGAAAAGCAATTTAGTCCACAATTAAAAACAACGATTGAACAGTGGGGAGAACATAAAATTGCTCAAAATGTTGAAACGAAAACAACAAAAGAAATATCAGTAATTGTAGAATTGCAACACGCACCTCTCGCTGCTCAAAGTAATATTCAGCATGCTCCAGATTTCCAAAATAGTAATGCGCAGTCTTATCATGCTGAGCTAAAAAAAGCACAAGAAAATACGACTAAGAAAATAAAAGAAAAAGCACCTGGTGCAAAAATTAAAGAAGTGTATAATACGTTATTTTCCGGATTCTCTATTTCAGTTCCTGGAGATCAAATTACCTCTCTTGCCTCTTTACCTGAAGTAAAAGCAGTCTATCCGAACTTAACATATAAATTGCATGAAACATCAAAAAGTGCTACTAACGAAGAAGCACCAAATATCGGTGGACCGACAATTGGTGCACCTGAAGCGTGGAATTTAAAAGATCCATCTGGCAAACCGCTTGATGGAAAAGGCATGAAAGTAGCCATTATCGACTCTGGCGTAGACTATACACACCCTGACTTAAAGGCAAATTATATCGGTGGATAT
Organism: Bacillus sp. FSL R9-9497; assembly: GCF_038005805.1. NCBI lineage: Bacteria > Bacillati > Bacillota > Bacilli > Caryophanales > Bacillaceae > Bacillus > Bacillus sp. FSL R9-9497. The sequence continues at coordinate 4,250,317 of NZ_JBBOTY010000001.1, forward strand.
GACACGGTTGATGAAGATAACGATCCAATGGATGGTAACGTACATGGTACTCATGTAGCTGGAATTATTGCAGGTAACGGAAAAATTAAAGGCGTTGCTCCAAACGCTTCTATTCTAGCCTATCGTGTAATGAATGACGGTGGAACTGGTACAACAGATGATATTATCCAAGGGATTGAGCGAGCGATTCAAGATGGTGCGGATGTGTTAAACCTCTCCCTTGGGCAGGATTTAAATGTACCTGATCAGCCTGTAACATTAACGTTAGAACGAGCAGCGAAACTTGGTGTTACTGCTGTCGTTTCAAATGGAAATGACGGACCAAAACCTTGGTCTGTTGATGCTCCCGGTAACGCAAGTAGTGTCATTTCTGTTGGAGCATCTACGGTTTCTATCCCGTTTCCAACATTCCAAGTAGCTGGTTCCAGCAAAACATATCAAGGGTTACCGTTATCAAAATCCGATTTTCCAATAGGAAATGATTCCCCTCTTGTATATGTTGGTTATGGCAATCCAAGTGATTATGCAAAACAAGATGTAAAAGGGAAATTCGCACTTATTTTACAAGGTACTTCTAGTACATTAGTAAAAGCAGAACAAGCGAAGCAAGCTGGTGCACTTGGTGTGTTATTAATCTCTAGCGAAAAAGAAATTAATATGATGCCGGAATATTTTTCACGTGAACATCTAGCTGTCCCAGTAACGCAATTATCAAATACAAATGGGGAAGAATTAAAAACTTTAATTACAAAACGAAAGAAAAACATAAAAATTGGACAACCAAAGCAAACAGAACTTATCGGTAACTTTAGTTCAAGAGGACCATCACAAGGAAGTTGGCTAATAAAGCCTGATGTTGTTGCACCTGGAGTACAAATTACTAGTACAGTACCGCGAGGCGGCTATGAATCGCATAACGGAACAAGTATGGCTGCTCCGCAAGTAGCTGGAGCGGTTGCCCTCTTGCGTCAAATGCATCCTGATTGGACGACAGAACAATTGAAAGCGGCTCTTGCCAACAATGCCAAAACATTACATGATGTCAATGAAAATACATACCCTGTTATGGCACAAGGATCTGGTTTAATTAACATTCCGAAAGCAGCTCAAACAAATATATTAGTAAAACCTAACAATGTCAGCTTCGGTCTTATTAAGCCCAATAGCGGAAAAGTAAAACTGACGCAAAATGTTACATTACAAAACCTTTCTAGTAAAAAGAAAAGTTTTTCAACTCGTGTGGAATTACTAGATGCAAACACAAAAACAAAAGTAAAAGCTTCTGTCCCTTCATCGATTAGCATACAACCGAATAGTAGTACCGAAAAACCATTTACTATCACTGTAGATAACTCACTACAACAAGGTGTATATACTGGAAATGTATATGTAAAAGAACAAGGGGCAAAAGAAGAAATTCGAATTCCATTCACATTTAGTATCGATCCTAAAGATTATAAACGTATCGATGGACTTGAAATTATTAATTCTACTTTTAGCCCAAATGGCGACCACGTACTAGATGATAATCTCATCAACTACTATTTAGTTGCGCCTGTGGATGATATCACATTGCATGCAAATTTAGTTACGAAAGAACATGTAACGTATCAAGGGATTATCCATCAAGCTAAAAATGCAACTCCTGGGTATAAACCTTTCAAATGGAATGGTACAAAAGCAGATGGCACTCCTTTAACTGACGGGCTATATCAAATTGAAGCAGTTGCTTCTAATTCTGGCGGAGAAACAAAGCAAACAGCTGCTGTATTTCTTGATCGAACTGCACCTAAGTTAACACACGAGGTTGACCAAGAAAATCTTGTAATTAGAGGAAAAGTTGATGATATTCTACTAGATTGGATGTCAGAATCTGGTTGGATAGCACCTGGTATTCCAGTGAGAATGCAATATGAAATTAACGGAAATGGTGTATGGGAACAGGCATTCCTGAACCCTTGGGAGAAAAGCTATGACATTTATTTCGATCGCACTCAATTACACGAAGGAAAAAATACTATTCACATTGTAGCAACTGATGCAGCTGGCAATACCTCTAATTTAACTGTTAATTTAGAAGTGAAATAAAGTGAAATTTTAATCAGTGGAGATTTCGTTCATCCCCACTGATTATTAGCCTTCACCAATCGGGGGTTCACGAGCAGTTAGGCTCCCATCTTACTTCTTTACTTCTTTACTTCCACTGAATTTTGAGGTAGGAATTTTACTGCTCATTAACACGGGATAAAAAATTTTTGTTGACAATTTTTTTAATATAGTTTTATAATACAAAACATAGTTTAGTTGAACGAATTATATATCGGCTTTGAAGGAATGCTAGTAGCGACTTATATCACTGTCTCAGAGAACTGATGGTTGGTGCGAATCAGTACATATACAAGCGTGAATTACAATTCTGGAGCTTCTTTCCCGTAATGCTTTTTATGGCATGAAGAGAAAGACGGATCTTTCCGTTATCGTAAAGTGAGTGGTAAACAATTAGTTGTTTACAAATAGGGTGGTACCGCGATTTTTATCGTCCCTATCGGATTTTCCGATAGGGACTTTTTTGCATCCATCCTCTTACACAATTTCATATATACGCGTTGAAAGAATCGCAGTAGTATCTTATATCCCTGTTACAGAGAGCTAATGGTCGGTGGAAATTAGCACATATATAAGTATGAATTACAATTCTGGAGCTTCTTTTTCGTAGTGCTTTTATGCATGAAGGAAAAGACGGAATTTTTCCGTTATCATTAATTGAGATGTAAGTATATTTTCTCTTACAAATAGGGTGGTACCGCGATTCTTTCGCCCCTATCGGATTTTCCGATAGGGGCTTTTTCTATTTCTCACAGAAACATATGTTAAATAATTCCGAATCTTATGATAAAATTTTATAAGCGCTTACAAAAATGAAAGGAGGTGATACAAGCTATACGAAATCGATATTCAATTTTATTGAAAAAAAAGGAGGATGTCTAAATGACAAAGAAAACAGAAATCCCATCGCATTTAAAACCATTCGTATCCACACAACATTATGATCAATACACACCGGTGAATCACGCTGTGTGGCGTTATATTATGAGACAAAATCATAGTTTCTTAAAAGACGTTGCTCATCCAGCCTATGTGAACGGACTACAATCATCTGGTATTAATATAGATTCAATTCCAAAAGTAGAAGAAATGAATGAGTGTTTGGCACCAAGTGGCTGGGGCGCTGTAACGATTGACGGACTTATTCCCGGTGTAGCATTCTTCGATTTCCAAGGACACGGATTACTACCAATCGCAACAGATATTCGGAAAGTAGAAAATATCGAGTACACACCAGCTCCAGATATCGTACACGAAGCCGCAGGACACGCACCGATTTTACTTGATCCTACATATGCAAAATATGTGAAACGTTTTGGGCAAATTGGTGCAAAAGCTTTCTCTACAAAAGAAGAACATGATGCATTTGAAGCTGTTCGTACATTAACGATAGTAAAAGAAAGTCCTACTTCTACTCCTGATGAAGTTAAGGCTGCTGAAAATGCTGTAATCGAAAAACAAAACTTAGTTTCTGGTTTATCAGAAGCTGAACAAATTTCACGTCTTTTCTGGTGGACAGTAGAATATGGATTGATTGGAAATATAGATGATCCAAAAATATATGGTGCTGGTCTCCTTTCTTCTGTTGGCGAAAGCAAACATTGCTTAACAGACGCTGTAGAAAAAGTTCCATTTTCTATCGAAGCATGTACAGGGACAACTTATGACGTAACAAAAATGCAACCACAACTATTCGTTTGCAAGTCCTTTGAAGAATTAACAGATGCGCTTGAAACATTTTCTAAAACAATGGCCTTTAAAACAGGTGGAAAAGAAGGTTTAGAAAAAGCAATTCGCTCTGAGAACTATGCAACAGCTGAGCTAAATAGCGGATTACAAATCACAGGTACATTTAGCGAGACAATTGAAAACGATGCAGGTGAATTAATTTACATGCGAACAAATTCGCCAACGGCATTAGCGCTTCATAATAAACAGTTAGCGAATCATTCTACTTCTGTACACAGTGACGGATTTGGAACACCGATTGGATTACTTACTGAAAATATTGCATTAGAAAATTGTACAGACGAACAACTACAATCATTAGGAATTACAATTGGAACTATCGCTGAGTTTACTTTTGCAAGTGGTATTCATGTAAAAGGAACAGTAACAGATATTGTGAAAAACGATAAGAAAATTGCTCTTATTTCCTTTATCGATTGCACAGTTACTTATAACGCCCGCGTTTTATTTGATGCTTCATGGGGCGCATTTGATATGGCTGTTGGCTCACAAATCACTTCAGTATTCCCAGGTGCCGCAGATGCAGCAGCATTTTTCCCAATGGATGAAGAAGTTCAAGAAATTCCTGCTCCGCTTGTACTGAATGAACTCGAGCGTATGTATCAAACAGTTCGAGATATTCGAAGTGAGGGGATTTTACACGACGCGCATATCGATCAATTAGTAGCAATTCAAGAAGTATTAAATAAATTTTATGCGAAAGAATGGTTGCTGCGCCTTGAAGTATTAGAGTTACTTTTAGAGCATAACAAAGGGCATGAAACATCTGCAGCATTACTACATCAACTTTCTACTTTCACAACTGACGAAGCTGTAACACGCCTTATTAACAATGGTCTTGCGTTACTTCCAATAAAGGATGTGAAAAATGATGCTAAGATTAACTGAAGAAGAAGTTCACGAGGAATTATTGAAGGTAGATAAATGGATGGTAAAAGATGAGAAATGGATTGAACGAAAATATATGTTTTCCGACTACTTAAAAGGAGTCGAATTTGTCTCTGAAGCCGCCAAACTATCAGAAGAACATAATCACCATCCATTTATCCTTATCCAGTATAAAGCAGTTATTATTACTTTGTCATCTTGGAATGCAAAAGGTTTAACGAAACTAGATTTTGAGCTTGCAAAACAATTTGATGAACTATTTTTACAAAACGAAAATGCAATTATAAGAAAATAAAAAAGAGAAGCCTTTTTAGGCTTCTCCTTTTATTTTGAAATGGATACAATGTCCAAATGGATCCTCGACTTGTAATATTCCATCTTTGTACGTAGCAATCTTGCCAATATTTTTTAAGCTTTCACATACTTGTTCTTTTTGTTTTTCATCCGCTAGTACAATTGTGAAATATTTCAAACCAACAGAACCTGGCATTTGCGGTGGTACCCCTTCACCTTGCCATGTATTTAAACCGATATGGTGATGATAGCCACCTGCTGATACGAACAACGCTCCATTACGAGCTGGGATCGTTACTTCAAAACCAAGACCATCAACATAGAAACGTTTCGCTTCCTCTAAATCAGCTACATGGAAATGAATATGCCCCATCACAGTACCAGCTGGAAATCCACTCCATGTACTTCCTTGCTGCAATAATTCTTCACCAGCTAACGGGTTACTAACAAATGGGAGCTCTCCATTCTCATCACGCCAAACTTCTTTTTGTCGATCATGATAAATTTCAATCCCGTTTCCATCTGGATCAGCTAAATAAAGAGCTTCACTAAAGTAATGATCGGCCCCGCCATGTAGTGGATATACCATTTCTACAAGATGACGAAGAACATTCGCTAAATCCTGCCTACTTGGTAATAAAATTGCGTAATGATATAACCCTGTTCTTCCTCTTTGCTTCGGAAAAGCTTCTTTCTTTTCTTCAATGATAAGAAGTGGTTCATCATTTTCATTCCCAAATGTAACGACTGCTTTTTCTTCTTTTAGCACCTTCATACTTAGTACTTCCGTATAAAACTCTAGTGATTTCTTTACATTAGATACGTATAAATGAACAACATCAAGTGTTGTATTGGGATGAAGTTGAAAACTCATCTTGTTAGCCTCCCCCATTTAAATTATTTCTTCTTTGACATTTTTTCTTTTAAGAAATTATCTACAAAACCATCAGCTTTTGCAACAAATAAGTATGCACCCATTGCTAATAATGCAAGTTCTAATTCGAAACCAGGATTTTTTCCATCTCCCAATAAACCAGCTGACCATTTCACTTTTACGATTGCTCCAACCATAACAAGTGCAAATAATAATCCAATATATCTTACACCTAAACCTAGAATTAATAATAGGCCTCCAACTAATTCAAATGTTGCTACACCGTATGCAAGTCCTCCTGGTAAACCAATGCTTGTAAACCACCCTGCAATATTGTCAATTCCTGATTGGAATTTTGTTAAACCGTGCATGAAGAATGTTACCCCTAACACGATACGAATAATTAAGTTACCAATATGTTGATTCATTTCTTTCTCTCCTTTATAGTTTTATTATATAAAACTTTTATTCACATTACAAAACATACACTAATTTTTTTTATTCGTCAATTCATTTTCACTGGGAAAAAATATATTTTTTTTGCTATGATACAAATAGTTGTTTACAAAAAGGAGCTTGATTTTATGAATATTGGTTCTGCAATACGTGAAATTCGTCAACGTAGGGGCATAACAATCGCACAAATTTGTGAGGGAACAGGTCTTTCTAAAGGATTTATGAGTCAGGTTGAAAATAATAAAACATCACCATCTATCTCAACTTTAGAAACGATCTCCAATTTTTTAAACGTTCCCCTTCCCTATTTATTGTTAGAGCAAAAAGATCGATTAAAAATTGTCAAAAAAGAAGAACGGAAATACAGTGTATACGGCAAAGATGAGCAAAGAATTGAACATGTTGCGGAGCAAGGGGGCCTTCGCCTATCTTTAGTAGAAATCCCTACTGGATTCCCGAAAGAAAACTCACCAAATGCCCATGAAGGGGAAGAATGTCACCTTGTATTACGCGGAAAACTAGAAGTTCAGCACGGTGAAGATATTGCAATTGTAGAAGAAGGTGATTCTTTCTCATGGAATGCATGTGTTCCTCATATTGTTCGTAATATAGGAGAAGAAACTGCATTATTACTCATCTCTAGTTATGCAGAAAATCGAAAACGTGTTTACTAAATAATAAAAAAGAAGCCTGTTAAACAGGCTTCTTTTTTATCCCCTTATAATTCCATAACTTGTCCCAACTAGTACAGTCTTTTCATGCTGATTGCGATAAACTGACTCGATTGAAACTTTTTTATAGCCTTCCATTTGCTCAACATTTGTTAAAGTTAGTTCACAAGTGATCGTATCTCCTGTGAACACTGGTCTAATAAACTCACTTACTAATTCTCTTGCTATGTAATGTAACTCTTCTCCCACTTTCGTCCCAATGCTAGCAGTCAATAAACCATGAACCATTAATCTTCCATCTTCATCGTATTCCACATGGTGTCTACCTTTATCACCGGTAATATTTGCAAATTCAAAAACCTCTTCCTCAGTAAATCTTCTTTCATATTTAAATACATCCCCAACTTTTATACTCATTTTTATCCCCCTAGAAATAAACAGAATTTTCTTTTATTTTATCATAAAACGAGCCTCAATCCATTCTCTATTATCAAAAGTCTCAAAATTACCTCGCTATACTTTTTTACTTGCCATTCATTTATCGGTGACCATCTCTTTTGGCGACTTGATATCCATAATACGCACATGTTCCATTTCTCGATAGCTCTCTAACTTCAAATCCACAGCTTCTATAAAAATCAAAATTGTTCGCAGAAGTATGTGCAAACCAGTCACCATGTGGTAGCTTTTGCAAACAAAGAGCGACAAGTTTCTTACCTAATCCCTTCCCTCTATATTCACATTTCACAACTAAATTTACTATGTTCGCGACCATGATTCCATCAGAAATGACTCTAACCATGGCAATCATCTCTTCTTCATCCCAGATTGTGAATGCCCATGTTGAATTTTCAAATGCTATCGTGAATTTTTCAATTTGCCAAGAAGGGATATTATCATTGCTCCAACCGGCATCTTCAAATAAAGTCTTAATTGCATATGCAGGTACACCATTCGTTCCCTCACGAATAATAAGTCCATTATGATAAATGTACATGTAATCCCCCCCTTTATTTTTATATACCATTCTTCAAAAAATGCAATTAACCTTTTTTCATCCAACGCGCCTAATGGAATAAACGAGAACATCCATCCCATGAAATGAAGTTGTTTTCTCATAACTAAGCCCCGTTTTTCTAGCGACAAAGATTGAGGCGGGGTGGTCCGGATTAATAAGAGAAATCAATTTATTCATTCGTAACGCTTGGAAGCCATAGTCTCGAAATGCTGCCGCTGCTTCTTTCGCATAGCCTTTTCCCCAATACTGAGGTAATAACCAATAACCAATTTCAATTTCCTCTTTTCCATCTATCTGCTGCTTTACTAATCCTGCATGACCAATCCGTATCCCCGTTTCCTTTTCAATTAATACAAATAAACCGAGGCCGTTTTTATAGCTAGGAATTACCCACTCTTCCAAACTTTTTTTACATTGCATATATGTTTTTAAATTCCCATTTCCAATATAGCGCATTACTTTTTCGTTTCCCCATAGTGAAGCGTAGAACTGTAAATCATCCATTGTATATTTACGAATTTGTAAACGGTCTGTATGAAACATTCCTTCACTCCTTTCTACTAATTTCTTCTTAATTTCACAATCATATTTTGTATGCACAATAAATGTTACCATTTATTATAAATGAATCAACTACATAACACAGAATATTCAATCTTATAGAAACAAAAAAAGCAGTAGACAAATATTGTCCACTGCATCCATATCATAACTAGCATAAAGAAAACTACAATTGAGGGGGGTGTAGGATTTTCAAATATACTAGATACTTATCCCGTTCTAACGGGCGGTAAACTTTCCAATTGTTTCAAGTGAAAAGTTTACCGCACATAAGAACTTCCTTCGTTCATTAAGATAGTATTGCTAAATAATCATATACACGCTTAGATTTCTCTCCACCCATTCGTGCATGTTGAAGAAGAGAAATACCATGAGGACCAGATGCGCGCAATGCTTCTGGTTGAGCTACTAAAATAGCTTGTACAACTTCTAATTCACCAAGCATAGCTGCTGCAAAAATATCCATCCGAGCACCCTTTTCTAGTAAATAAAGAGCAATATCTTTACGACCTACATGTGCCGATGCGCCTAACGCACTTTCCCAATCTGATCCACCCCAATTATAAGAGGCGTGAAGTAAGCTTGGTGATTCAACCAATAGCTCTTGTACTTTCTCTAAATCCCCGTGAGCTGCCATAACAAATTTTCTTACTAATTCAATGGTAATACGCTCTTCTGTTTGCATCGCTCTTCTCCCCTTTTAGAAATTCGTTTCGGTGTAAAAAAAGGCTTGTCACTTCCCTGAAAAATATCTACATCTATGCCAAATATATGTTGAAACATTTCATGGCATAGTACTTCTTCTGGTATACCATCATACTGAATTTTCCCTCGCTTTAATACAAGTAAACGATCGCTATATTGAGCAGCTTGGTTAATGTCATGTAAAACCATTATAATTGTCATTCCAAACTCCTCATTTAATCGTTTCACAAGTTCCATTACTTCCAACTGGTGAACGATATCTAAAAAGGTTGTTGGTTCATCCAATAATAAGACATTTGTACGTTGCGCTAGCGTCATCGCAATCCAAGCACGTTGCCGTTCTCCTCCTGATAAAGAATGTAAAAGACGATATTCACACCCTTCAAGATTTGTAACAGACAATGCCCAATCAACAATTTCTTCATCTTCTTTATTTAAGTGGCTACTCCATGATTTATGTGGACCTCTTCCGAACTCAATTAGTTCTTTCACTGTTAAATCTAATTGATGATCATGCATTTGTGGTAACATTGCTAATTGCTTCGCTACATCAGCACTCTTCATCATATGAATATTTTTCCCATCTAAAATGATGTCCCCTTCGCTTTGTTTCAGTAGCCTTGCTATTAAACGAAGCAAAGTAGATTTTCCCGATCCATTCGGACCAATTAAACTAACGATTTCTCCAGCCTTAATATGTACATTCATATTTTGCATTTGAAATCTTTCAGAGTGTGCGTAAAACACTTTGTTAACGGAAATCACTTTGTTTTCCTCCTCTATGAATTAAATATAAGAAGAACGGACCACCTAAGAAGGACAGTAAAATACCAACAGGCAATTCGATTGGGTCAAACCAACTTCGAGCTATTGCATCCGCAAAAACAAGTAATACCCCGCCGCCAAGGCATGATAAAGGTAGCAAATATCTATAATCATTTCCAACTAATAAACGTAGCATATGTGGTACGACAAGACCGACAAATCCAATCAGACCAGACACACTTACTGCAATTCCAGCTAATAATGTACTTACTACGATTAAATAAAACCGACTTTTTTCCACGTTATGTCCTAATAACTTTGCCATTTCATCTCCAAGCATTAACACTCGAATATGCTTAATACCAAAGAAAGCTAATATAATGGCGAATATTGCATAATAAATAATCATATTTAAATGTGCCCAACTTACACCACCAATACCACCCGCTAGCCACGGTAACACCGATTGTACTTTGTCACTATGTAATAACATTAATGCTGACGTTGCTGCACCAATTAATGCATTGATCGACACCCCTACTAAGACGATTCTTGAAGGTGGTGCCCCTTTTTGCCATGATAAAGCATAAATAACCATCGCTGTTATGAAAGCTCCTAAAAACGCCCCTAGTGGTAAAAAAGCTAGATGCTGTGGGAATAAAATCATGATGACAATTGCTACAAGGCCTGCCCCAGATGAAACTCCGATAATACCAGGATCTGCAAGAGGGTTTCTCATAACTCCTTGTAGCAGTGTACCAGATGCAGCTAAACATGTTCCTACTATAAACCCAATGAGCACTCTCGGTATGCGAAGATCCCATACAATTCGATGAACTGTCGAACCTTCATCTTGTATACCCGTTAGAATATCTCGTACAGAAAAGGATAAACTTCCTGCGAAAAGACCGTAAAAGAGACCTAGGATTGTTAATACAACTAAAGTAACTGCTATTATCCATCTTTTTTTCGCAAAAGGATGTTCCTTTTCTCTTACTACTTCACTACTTTCCATACGTATCATTTCCTTACATCTTGTATACTTTTATACATAAAGTCCATTGCTTCTGTAACTTTTGTACCAGGATTAGATCCAAATAAATCAGGTGGCAAAATAACTACGCGGTTTTGTTTTACTGCCTCTAAATTTTTCCACGCTTCATTTTTCATCATTTCGCCTTCGAATGCTTTTTTCACACTTTTTGGATCTCCGTGTGTAATTAAATAAATCACATCTGGATTCGCCTCAATAATACGTTCTACACTTAGCTGTGCATATTGCGGATATTCTTTCGTTTCTGGAAAATCAGAAGCAATATTTTTTCCGCCTGTTTTTTCTAAAATATCACCTGATAAAGATGTTGGTAATGCCGCTAAATAAGTTCCTGGTGCGCCATACACTAGCAATGCTTTCACATCGCTCTTTTTCTCATATTTCTTCATTTGATCATTCATTTTTTGAATAATTTCTTTTGCTTTATCTTCTTTCTTCATTACCGTTCCATATAATTCAATATTCTTTTGAATATCTTGTACAGAATTCGCAGAAGAAATGATAACTTGCGTTCCTTGTCCTTCAACCGTTGGCACATTCTTTTGGAATCCATTGTTAGCAACAAGTACATCGGGCTTTAAACTAACAATTTGCTCAAAATTCGGTTGATGTGCATTCCCAATTACTTGTGCTTTCTTTAGCTCATCCGGAAGAGTTAATTTCGTATCCGGGCGACCTACTATTTTTCCACCTAAAGCATGAATAATATCCATGTCCCCCATACTTAATGTTGCAAAACTTTCTGGCACTTTATCGAATGTTACCTTTCTTCCTGATAGGTCGGTAATTTCGATTTTCTCTTTTCCTTTTTCTGTTTTGGTTGCAGACGCTTTTTCGTCCCCTTTGGCACTGCAACCTATTAACAAGAAAAAAATAGATAAAATCGCTGTAAATAGCGTAATAGATTTTTTCATTTCTTCACCTCTAATTGATAATGATAATCATTAACTACTATTCTACTTTAATTGATAAGGATTATCATTGTCAACACGAAACGCATATATTTTCCTACAAAAAACAAAAAGCGCGACAAAAAGATTTTTTCTTTTCGCTGCGCTCTAGTTAACAATATTATTCACATTCATTTTCCTCTAGCTGGTCACGCATCACTTTCACACGCTGAAAGAAAAAGAACGATAAGCTTAAAAATATAACGATGCTCCCCATCATAACAAAAAATTGGATTGTCTCTTTTGCTCCACTCGGAATCAATAAGCCAACCATTAACAATGTACTTACAGCGAGAAGCATTTGTCCAAACCGAGTATAATCTTCTATTTTTCCTTTTAATTCTTTCATTATATTCTCACTCCTCCATTTCACTGTATCATATTCTATGAAACTGAAAGACCAGTAAATACAGCCATTCTGGGAGATATTTTCCAATAAAAAAAAGAGCCGCTTTTACTGCGGCTCTTTTTTTATCATTATTCACCTTTATATGCTTCCATATAAATTTCTTTCAGCTCTGAAATAAGCGGTAACTTTGGATTAGCAGTTGTACATTGATCTTCAAAAGCTCTTTCTGCTAATACTCCAACAACCTCTTCAAATTGCTCTTTATCGACTCCTTGTCCCGCAATACTCATATTAATATTTAAGCTTTTTCCAAGCTCAATAATTGCTTGGACGAGTGATTCCACCCCTTCTGCTGCCGAACTTGCTGGAAGACCGAGCATTCTCGCTATATGTGCATATCTTTCATCTGCCACAAAGTGCTCATATTTTGGGAACAATGCGTGTTTTCTTGGCTTAATAGCATTATAGCGGACTACGTGCGGCATTAGAATGGCATTTGCGCGTCCGTGCGGAATATGGAATTCTGGTCCAATCTTATGTGCTAAGCTGTGATTAATACCGAGGAAAGCGTTTGCGAATGCCATCCCTGCAATTGCAGAAGCGTTATGCATTTTTTCTCTTGCTTCTTCATCATTTCCATCTTTATATGCTCTCGGTAAATATTTGAATACGAGATCAATGGCTTTTAATGCTAATCCATCTGTATAGTCATTTGCCATAACAGACACATACGCCTCAATTGCATGTGTTAAAACATCCATACCAGTATCTGCTGTTACATGTGGTGGTACTGTCATTACAAATTGTGGATCAACAATTGCTACATCTGGTGTTAATTCATAATCTGCGAGCGGATACTTTATATTATTTTTCTTATCTGTAATAACCGCAAATGGTGTCACTTCTGATCCCGTTCCTGATGTCGTTGGAATCGCAACAAACTGCGCCTTATTTCCTAATTCCGGATATTTACATGTACGTTTTCTTATATCTAAAAATTTCTGTTTAATACCATAGAATGTCGTTTCTGGATGCTCATAGAATAACCACATTCCTTTTGCTGCATCCATAGCTGAACCACCACCAAGTGCGATAATTACATCTGGCTTAAAGCTTTTCATCATTTCCGCACCTTTGAAAACAGTTTCATCTGATGGATCTGGTTCGACCTCAAAGAAAACTTCAACTTTCACATCATTTGCATTCTTGTTTAAATAGTGCGCGACTGTATCGACATAGCCATGTTCAACCATTCCGGGGTCCGTTACAATAAATGCACGTGAAATGTTAGGCATATTTGCTAAATAAGCTGTAGCATGTTTTTCAAAATAAATTTTTGGTGGCAGTTTGAACCACTGCATATTCTTTTTTCTATTTGCCAGCCTTTTTATATTTAATAAATGAGTCGCTGTTACATTTTGGGAAACTGAATTCTTTCCGTATGAACCACAACCAAGTGTAAGTGATGGAATAAATCCATTATATATATCCCCTATTCCACCTTGTGATGAAGGTGCATTTACAATGAGACGGCAAGCTTTCATACGTAACCCAAATTGCTTTTGCACATCTTTATTTGTAGAATGGATAACTGCTGAATGTCCTAAACCACCGAGGTTCAACATTTCTTTGCAATATGTAAATCCTTCTTCTAATGAATTCGCCTTCACACAAGCTAATACTGGACTCAGTTTCTCACGAGATAACGGATATGCTGCTCCGATACCTTGAATTTCAGCTACAAGCATTTTTGTATGTTCAGGAACAGTGATCCCAACTAAATCGGCAATATACTGTGCTGATTTCCCTACAATATCACTATTTACTGCACATGTATTTTCATTTATAACGAGCTTTTCTAATTTTTTTCTTTCTTCTTCTGTTACAAAGTAACAATTGTTTTCAATCATTTCTGTTTTAACATCATCATAAATTTCTTTATCGACAATGATTGCTTGTTCCGATGCACAAATCATACCGTTATCAAATGTTTTCGATAAAATTAAATCATTAACAGCTCGTTTTACATGTGCTGATTTTTCTATATAACACGGTACATTACCAGGACCAACGCCTAACGCTGGTTTTCCAGTAGAGTAAGCTGATTTCACCATACCAGCGCCTCCAGTTGCTAGAACGAGTGCTACACCATCATGGTTCATCAATTGTTTCGTCGCTTCAACAGACGGTCTTTCAATCCATTGAATACAGTGTTTTGGTGCACCAGCTTTCATCGCTGCATCATATACGGTTTTCGCTGCTGCCACAGAACATTTTTGTGCGGAAGGATGAAATGCGAAAATAATTGGATTTCTTGTTTTTATCGCAATTAACGCTTTAAACATTGTTGTCGACGTTGGATTCGTTACTGGCGTTACCCCAGCTACTACACCGACAGGTTCCGCGATTTCTATTATTTCTTCATGAGGATCTTCGTGAATAATCCCTACCGTTTTATCTTGCTTTATACTATGCCAAATATATTCAGTGGCAAAAATATTTTTAATGCATTTGTCTTCATATACACCACGGCCAGTTTCTTCAACTGCCAATTTTGCTAGCGGCATATGTTGATCAACACCTGCTAATGCCATTTCATGAACAATGTTGTCAATTTCCTCTTGTGTAAAACTTTCTAATGCTTGTAAAGCTTGTTGACCATTATTTACTAGCGTATCAATCATCTTTTTTACTTCCTGCATTTCATTTACAACTTTCTCTTTGACTACCATGTGAATTTCCTCCTATTCTACTATCACGGTCCTTATATGTCCCTATAGGTCAAAATAAGTCCCAATTAACACAAAAAAATAGAGATGCTTTCCTACATGAATTTCATTGTTTGTGAAAAGTTTCACAAGTTTGTTCGTGAGTAACATTTCCTGAATTCAATATACATGAAATCATTTCGTTTGTGTATGTCTATTTTGTGAAATGTTTCACAAATGATGTAATAAAAAAATGCACTGCTAATATAGAGCAGTGCATTTTTTATTATGCTAGCGCTTGTGCTAAATCTTCAATTAAATCTTCACCATCTTCAATACCGACAGAAATACGAATTAATGTATCTGTAATTCCTAATCCTTTGCGGCGATCGGCTGGGATTGATGCATGTGTCATTTGAGATGGAATAGAAATTAAACTTTCTACCGCTCCTAAGCTTTCAGCAAGTGTAAAGTATTGTAGTTTCTCAAGTACTTTATTTAATGTCTCTTCACTATCTACATCAAATGAGATAATAGCACCAAATCCGTTTGCTTGTTCTGTTGCTAATTCGTGGTTTTGATGTGATTCAAGACCTGGGTAATATACTTTATTTACTTTTGGATGATTATTTAAGAACTCAGCAATAGCGCGTGAATTCGTTTCATGTTCTTCCATACGAATTCCTAATGTTTTTAAACCGCGAAGTAGTAAGAAGCTATCTTGTGGCCCAAGAATACCTCCTGTTGAGTTTTGTACAAAGTGAAGATCTTCTGCTAGTTGTGGACTATTTACAACTACTAAACCTGCAACTACGTCACTATGACCTCCTAAATATTTCGTTGCACTATGAAGAACAATATCTGCTCCTAAAGAAATCGGCGACTGCCAATATGGCGTCATGAATGTGTTATCAATAATTGTTAATAAGTCTTTCTCTTTAGCAAGAGTAGATATTTTCTTAATATCAGTAATTTTTAGTAGTGGATTCGTTGGTGTTTCCACATAAATTGCTTTCGTATTTGGACGAATCGCTTCTTCAACTTCCTCTAAGTTTGTTGTATCTACAAATGTATGCTCAATACCGAAACGGTTTAATACTTTCGTAATAACGCGGTATGTTCCGCCATAAACATCATCTGTTAAAATTACGTGGTCACCTTTTGAGAACAACATAATTGTCGCTGTAATAGCAGCCATTCCTGAACCAAATGCAAATCCAGCATGCCCATTTTCTAATACAGCAATCATTTCTTCTAAAGCTGCACGTGTTGGGTTACCTGTACGTGAATATTCATATCCTTGATGCTTACCAACTGCTTCTTGTTTGTACGTACTTGTTTGATAAATCGGTACGTTTACAGATCCAGTTGAAGGTTCTCCTATGCGAATACCATGAATTAACTTTGTCTTTGCTCTCATTTTTTATTCCCATCCTTTGTATATGTCTTTACTTAAATAGCGCTCACTGCTATCAGGAAAAATGGTTACAATATTTGTACCTGGTGCTGCCTTCTCTGCCTCCAGTAAGCTCGCATGAAATGCTGCTCCTGAAGAGCTCCCAACGAGAAGTCCTTCTTTTTGGGCTAATTCTTTCACTCGTAAAAATGCATCTCGATCAGAAATCGTATGAATTTCATCAAAATAAGATGTCTTCAAAAATGGCGGGATAAATTCCAGTCCAATTCCTTCGGTCTCATGTGAACCAGCCTTACCACCATTTAAAATAGATCCTTCTGGCTCTACAATCACTGTTTTAATATCTATATTTTTTTCTTTCAAATAAGATGCAGTCCCCATAAACGTACCGCCAGTTCCTGCTCCAGCAACAAATATGTTAATCTCTCCATTCAATGCGTCCCACAGTTCAGGTCCTAATGTTTTAAAATATGCACGAGGATTTGCCTCATTTGCGAACTGACTTGGAGAATATGAATTCGGTAGTTCATTTACTAACTCTTTTGCTTTAGCAATTGCACCGGTCATTCCTTCCTCAGTCGGTGTATGCACGACCGTTGCACCTAGTGCTTTCATTAATTCTTGTTTTTCAATACTAAATTTCTCTGGTACACAAACGATAACACGTAAATCATGTTCTAATGCTGCAAGTGCCAGTCCAATACCAGTATTCCCAGCAGTCGGTTCAATAATTGTTCCACCCTGGGTAACAAGCCCTTTTTCTAGCGCATCTTCGATTAATTCTCTTCCTAAACGATCCTTAACGCTTCCGCCTGGGTTATAAAATTCAAGCTTTGCAAATAAACGGACCCCTTTCGGAAGTGAAAAACGAGTAATTTCTACAATTGGTGTATGACCAATTAACTCATGAACTCCACGATATACATTCATCGTGTTCTCCCCCTTGTTTGCCAATAAAGAAAAGGCAACTGTATGTATTTTCTTTATATGAGACAGTTGCCTTTTTGTTACATTACTTTAACTCTTCTAACACTTTTACAATAAAGTTTGTAGAGTGAAGAGCTGCTTGATCTAAAAACTGATCAAATGAAACATTTGATTCTTTACCAGCAATATCAGAAAGTGCGCGAATGATAACAAACGGAATTTCATATTGGTGGCATACTTGTGCAACTGCTGCTGCTTCCATTTCTACCGCATAAAGATTTTCAAATTTATCACGGATGGCTGCAACGCGGTTCGGATCACTCATAAATGAATCACCTGTTGCAATCATACCTTTTACAACTTGAATATTTTCTTCAGCCTGCATACATTTCTCAGCTAATGCAACTAACGCCTCATCAGCTTTAAATCCAGGCGGCATTCCTGGTACTTGACCATATTCATAGTTAAATGCTGTTACATCTACGTCATGGTGACGAACTTCAGTGGAAATAACTACATCACCTACGTTTAGAGAATGATGGAATCCACCAGCTGAACCAGTATTAATTACTTTTTCAGGCTTATATTTTTCTAATAAAATTGTCGTTGACATCGCTGCGTTTACTTTACCAATACCAGACTTTAACAAGATTACTTCATGCCCTGCTAATAGCCCTTTCGTAAATTCACAACCTGCAACTGTTTCTGTCTCTGCTTGTTCTAATTTGTCACGTAAAATACGTACTTCTTCTTCCATTGCTCCAATTACAGCAATTCTCAATCTAATCCCTCTTTCTATTGCTTAGTTGCCTCCATTACCCAAACGAAATGATTTAATCTCGTGAACGTTACATGGAAGCCATTGTTTTCAAAAATAGTCTGCATAACTGGAATACGTGTATAGTATTCCGTTTGCAAATCGTTTGCTAACTGGTGGAAACCTCTTTGTTTTGCTGTTTCAACAGTTTTATCATATGCATCTTGATCTGCAAATATCGTATCAGCAAACACTATTTTACCACCTTTGTTTAGCAATTGACTATACTTCGCAATCGCTACATTTTTTTCATCATCTGTTAAATGATGAAATGCATAGGTGCTTACAATGGTATCAATTGAATTTGGAACTTCAAACGAAAGAAAATCACCGTCTGTAATTGAAAATTCTTTTGGCAATTTCTCTTTTGCAATCATGCGCATTTCACGCGACGGTTCTATACCGTAAACTGTGCGGCCAGCAAGTAATAATTTATCTGTTAAATTACCTGTACCGACACCAAATTCTAATACATTACCAAATGACTTGTTAACTACATCCTCTAGAATGTCCTCATAATGGGCGAAAACTTCTTTATATTGTATATCTTCGCCTTGTACAAATGAGTCGTACGTATGAGCCCACTCATCAAATAAACCATTAAATTCTGTACCCATAAAAATTCCCCTTTTTCTTATCGGTTTTATCAGTATGATATTCCCTCTTTCTAAAAATGTCAATTGAAATGTACATGGTATTTCCTTCTTTTCTTTGTTACACTATAGTTGATTACATAGGAGAGGGGCCGTCTTCATGTCATTTACCTTTGAAATGTTAGAAGATAAAGTAGAGTTTTTTGAAGCGGGAGACTTAGCTTCTTTAGAACGAAAAATTAGTGAACAAATTGATAATAATAAAGCACTTATGCTTGAAGTTCATCACATCTCACATCAGATGGTTATGGATCCTGAAAGCAAAAGACCGTATTATAGCGCGGTTGTTCATTTTAAATTAAAGAAATTGCGTTAACAAAAAAGAGAAGCTCCTAAGGAGCCTCTCTTTTTTAGTTTAGAGTTTGAACAAGTACTGGTTTCCAGCCCTCATTGTCTACCCAATCAATATTTACATAATATCTTTTCCCACTTTGCTTATCTTGAACATCACCATAAGCTTTACTCTTTCCAGTTTTGTCTCTTCCAACAAAATGGAATACTAATTGCTCTTTCGGTACTTCAACACCTGCAGCAATTGCACTTTGCATCTCATTCCAATCTGATGAACCCTGTTTAAACGTCATCGCTGGTGATGAACCTTGTTCTGTTCCTACAGCTTTCCAAGAAGGTTTTGTATACGCCTCTTTTGCCTTAGATACAGTTTTCTCAGCTGATACTTTCTCGTTAGCTTTCGCTTCTTCTTCAGCTTTTTTCTGTTCTTCTTCAGCCTTTAGCTTCTCTTCTTCAGCT
This sequence comes from Bacillus sp. FSL R9-9497, assembly GCF_038005805.1. Taxonomy (NCBI): domain Bacteria; kingdom Bacillati; phylum Bacillota; class Bacilli; order Caryophanales; family Bacillaceae; genus Bacillus; species Bacillus sp. FSL R9-9497. Next base: position 4,270,029 of record NZ_JBBOTY010000001.1, read on the forward strand.
TTTTTCTTGGCTTCTGCTTGCTCTTGTTCTTTTTCTTTTTTCTTAGCAGATTCTTTATCTTCTGATTTTCCAGCTTTCTCATTCTTTGTTGTTTGTTGAGAGACTTTCTTATCAGTAGAAGATGCTTGCTCTTTCGTACTAGGAACGAACAATTGATATGCTACAATAGCTACTAATAGTAATACAATAGCGATTGCAATATTTAAAACACCGTTTTGACGACGTTTTTGTTGTTTCTGTTGGAATCTTGATCCTCCTGCCATTCTCCAAACCTCCATGCAGTTTTTCCTAATTGCTATTGTAACATTAAATCTAGAAAGGTTGAACATTTACAATGATATTTTCATGAAATGAAGACATTTCACTATAAATTGCAAGATTACTTTTCATTCTCCAATTGATAGATTGCTCCTACCATATCTTTAAAAATAGGTGTAACTTTATTCACTTTGCTATCAGTCTCTAGATCAACAACAACTAAAGCATATCTTGGATTCTCATACGGAAAATAACCTGCAAACCAGCGATTCACCCTCGTCCCTTTCCCTGTTTGCGCTGTCCCGGATTTTCCAGCGACACTTAGTGGCAACGAACGGAATGCCGTTCCTGTTCCTTTCTCCCTTGTTACAACGCCTCTTAATAACTCTTGTAATGTTTTCACTGTTTCATACGAAAGCTGTTTTCCATTTAACGTATGGCTCTCAAATGTAAAAAAATCCGCTCCATTTTTATATACTATTTTTTCAACTGCTTTCACTTCCATCTTTTCTCCATTCCTCGCAATCGTCGCCATCATATTTGCAATTGCTAGAGGTGATATACGTACATCTTTCTGTCCAATTGCTGTTTGTTCTACCGCTTTTTTACTATTTTTATTTTCTTCATTCCCCCAAATAGTAGTACCCTTTTCTTCTGGCATTTGCTCAAAATGAGGTGTATGAAATACAGAACCTTTCCATCCAACCTTTTCATTTGCTCCTAAAGCTGCTACGTATGTTTCTAGCACCGTCTTATCCTTTTGTAATAGCTCGTTACCTAACTCGGAAAATGTCCTGTTACAACTCCTAGCAAAGCTCTCTTTAAAGTTAAGTGTACCCATCCTAACTTGCGGGTCGTTTTCACCATATAAATCTTTATTACAGTTAAATGTCCGATTAAACAAATTTACTTTTTGATCAATGACTGCAGCTGCAACTACTGTTTTAAAAACAGAGCCTGGAAAATGTGGCGTTAACATTTGATTTTCAAGTGTAGTTTTATATAAATTCTCATCCCTTACTTGTAAAGACGGCTTACTAGCCATCGCTAATATTTCATTTGTCTTTACATCTAGTAATACTAGTCCCCCCTTCTTTATTTCGTTCGCTTCAATCACTTCTTCTGCTTTTTGCTGCAACTCTTTATGTAAAGTAGTTTGAATCCTAACTGGATAAAATGGATTTCCTGGTGAAGTGTATTTCGCTTGCTTTCCGAAAATTGGTTCTCCTTGCCGATCTACTTGATATAATACTTTTGCCTCTCCATCAGTCAATAGAAATTCATCAAATGATTGCTGTAATCCTGAAATACCTATCGGCGTTTGTTTTGAGATTCTTTTCAATTCTCCATATCGCTTTTGAAACTCCCTTTCGTTCTCCCCTACATCACCAATTAAATGATTTATCTCTCCAGTTTGTTTTAATCGCACTTCAGCTGCTACAATACCTAATACATGTAATTCATTTACCTTCTCCATCTGCTCTCGTGTCACTCGAAATGGAGCAGTTTCTCCTTGTAGTGTAAATGCATTTTTATTATTTTTCATTTGTCTTCTAATCTCTTGTCTCGACACACCAATGATATGCGCGATTTTCTCTAACATGTCATTTTTTATTTGTAAAAATGGAAAAATAATTAAAACAGGATATTTTTCCTCACCTATTTTTTTACCATTACGATCTATAAACTGCCCACGTCCATCGTCTACTGTAATGGATTGTGTGCGTTGCGTAACACTTTTTTCAATTAAATTTATTTTGCGATCAGTAAATGATTCTGTATCTATAATTTGAATTTGGATTAAACGACAAAGCAATACAAACATAACGCACATAAAACAAATTAAAACAATTGTAATTCTCCGTTTTATTTTCATAAAAAACACCTCGTCTATTGTAGTTTAGACGAGGTACTATTTTATTTATACAATCTCCAAAACAAAAACAGATATTATATAAGGCTATTATTGTTTCTTTGGCTTCTCTAAAAATTTCATAAGAAGCGATCTAAATTCAGTTTCATTCACTCCAGTGTTTTTAGCAACTTCAATTACAGTGGTTGTTACATTAGCCGCTATTTTTAAATAATCCTTACTAAGATTATCCATTTCATTTCTTTTTTCTTTTGCATTCTCAACTGTTACAGAATCAATACAAGTAATCATCTTATCTACAATATGTAAATAATTATTTTGTGCATCTATTATTTTTTGAATATCATCTTTATTACTTACTTTCGATTGTTTTAAATATGTATATGCTTGATTCACTTCATCTTTTAAAATTTTATCATTATTCTTCGCCTGTTCTTGTAACATATTCTTCATATCATCTATTGTTTTTTGATCCATCGAATCTCGCAATAAATAATCTGGATTCCCAATTGCGTAATCATACTTAATCGTTACATCTTGAAATATTTTCATGACAATTGCTAATTGATACGCTACATCAAAATCATTAAATTCCTTTTTATCTTGTGGATTTTCTAAGGCTTTTGAACTCTCAGTTGCTTTAATATCCTTTTTTTCTTCTTGCTTTACTTTTTCTCCCTTTGATGATGTAGTTTCTTCATTCGTTCCGCATGCAGCAAGTCCTAATATAGAGATACTACAAACCAATCCTGTAAAGATTTTATGTTTCATAATTAGCCCCTTTTCCCTTTTAAAAACTATGGTCTCTAATTATGATATCAAAGCTTAAAATGTTTTTTTGACATTTTTTGTCGAATCACTCTAAGGTTTACACAAATTTTTCTATTCTACAGATAAAAAGAAACTTTAATTAGCCCTCACCAAGCGGGCGTTTACGAGCAGTCCGATGCCCACCTAACTTCTTTGCTTCCGCTGAATTTTGAGATGGTGGTCTTACTGTCTGGCAAATAGCGGGATAAAAAAAGATTCTCCCGATAGGAGAATCTTTTTTTTATTTTACAGAGACAATCTCTACTTGCATTTCTCCGCCTGGTGTTTGGATTGTTACTTTCTCACCAATTTGCTTACCTAATAAGCTTTTTGCGATTGGAGAATCGTTAGAAATTCTTCCTTCGAATGGATCAGCTTCCGCGCTACCTACGATTGTATACGCTTCTTCATCTCCGTTTGGTAATTCTTTAAATGTTACTGTTTTACCTAATGTAACAACAGTAGATACTTCGCCAGTATCTTTAATGATAACTGCGTTACGAATCATATTTTCTAATTGTGTAATACGTCCTTCTACGAACGCTTGCTCATCTTTCGCTGCATCGTACTCAGAGTTCTCAGAAAGATCCCCGAAGCTACGTGCGATTTTAATACGTTCTACTACTTCTTTACGTCTTACTGTTTTTAATTGCTCAAGTTCGTTCTCTAGTTTTTGCTTACCCTCTTGCGTCATAGGGTATGTTTTTTCTGTTGACATATTTTCCACTCCTTTTATATACCAATCCCCCGAAAAAAAGAGGAGTTCCATATGAAAACTCCTCCGCTTCCATTGTTAGCGGAGGTTTCTAGTACCCTTGCACTAGCGGAGTTGTCACATACAACCCCGTATTTCCAATTCTTCTTTATATAAAGAAGATATGTATGGAAAGTTGATATAAATATGCCCTCACCTATATATAGATGAGGTTGCATGTTTCATTGTATTCGATAGGAAGGGAAAAAATCCCTTCCTACCGTATATCTTTTACTATGCTATTACAAATTTACTTTTTGTTCAAGAATTGTTGCAATTTTTGTCACCATAATATCAATTGCAACGTGGTTTTGTCCACCTTCAGGGATAATAATATCCGCAAATTTCTTAGAAGGCTCAATAAATTGATTGTGCATTGGACGTACAACATTTACGTACTGATCAATAACTGAATCCATCGTACGACCGCGCTCTTTAATATCACGTTGCATGCGGCGCAGAATACGAAGGTCAGCATCCGTATCAACGAATAATTTAATGTCCATTAACTCGCAAAGACGTGGGTCTTCTAAAATAAGAATTCCTTCTAAAATAATTACATCTTTCGGCTCAACCGGAATAATTTCTTCTGAACGCGTATGCAATGTATAGTCATATACAGGCTTATCAATTTGCTCATATGCAAGCAACTGCTGCAAATGTTCAATTAACAGATCATTATCAAACGCAAGCGGATGATCATAATTTGTTTTTAAACGCTCTTCCATTGGTAAATGGCTTTGATCTTTGTAATAATAATCTTGCTCTAAGATTAAAATAGAATGACCTTTAAAATGGTCAAAAATCGCTTTCGTTACACTCGTTTTACCTGATCCCGAACCACCAGCAATTCCAATTACAACAGGCTTATTCGTCCCCATTCGACTATCACTCTTTCTTATTGAAGTATGCTTTTGCGCATCATATTATTCACATACACTCGTTGATCCACTTTGAATTTCACGATTTGCAACGGATGTCTCGCTGCATCTAATTCGTTTCCATCCTCATCCCAAATTTTCTCCACCGTTTGCGTAAAGTTTTCTATTTCTGGTCCAAAGAACTCCACTTCATGTCCTGGTTTGAAATGATTACGTTGCTCAATCGTTACGATGCCCGTTTCTTCATTATAATCTAACACTAAACCAGCAAAATCATACGTTGTTTTCTTACTATGATTTCCAAACATTTGCTCTTGATGTCCTGGAACCCCTTCAAAGAATGCAGGAGCTGTATCACGATTTGCACATTTATCAAGCTCATCTAACCATTCTTGTTTAAACTCAAAGTTATCTGGATCCGCACAATACGCATCAATTACTTTACGATATACAGTTGCTACAGTCGCTACGTAATGGATTGATTTCATACGTCCTTCTACCTTTAAGCTATCGATTCCGATTTCAATCATTTTTGGAATTGATAAAATTAAATTTAAATCTTTTGGACTCATCGCAAAGTGAGCATCTCCTTCTTGGAATAGAGGAAGCTCTTTTGCATCTTTATGTTGTGATACTGTTTGAACTAAATCATAATCCCAGCGGCAAGATTGGCAACAACCACCACGATTAGAATCACGCGCTGTCATATGGTTACTTAATGTACATCTTCCTGAATATGCGATACACATTGCACCATGGACGAATGCTTCAATTTCAATATCCACTTTTTCTTTAATTTCTTTCATTTCTTCATAGCTTGCTTCACGAGCTAATACAAGGCGATGTAAACCTTCTTCTTTCCAATACTGTGCTGCTTTCCAGTTGGATAGTGATTGCTGTGTGCTTAAATGCACCTCAACAGAAGGCGCTACGCGTTTACAAGTCTCAATGATAAGTGGATCAGCAACGATAATTCCCGTTACGCCAGCTTTTTCAATCCCTTTTAAATATTCCTCTAGCCCGTCCATATTTTCATTATGTGCAAAGATATTTGTTGTTACGTATATTTTTGCTCCATACTTCTTTGCAAACTCAACGCCTTCTGCCATTTCTTCTAGCGTAAAGTTACCTGCATTCGAACGAAGACCAAATTCTTGTCCACCTAAATATACAGCATCTGCCCCGTAATGGATAGCTACTTTTAATTTTTCTAAGTTACCCGCAGGGATTAACAGTTCAGGTTTCTTCACAATAACACGTTTGCCATCGATCACTCGTGAAATTTCTTGTACAGTCATTTCCTACACCCTCCTCGTTTAGTAAACCGTTTCTTTAAAGAAGAATCCTGTATCTAACGGACGATTTACTGGTTGCATTTCTTCTATTTCTTTATATAGACCATCTTTCACGTCATAATATGCATCACGATCTTCTACGCATAAATCAATCGCTTGACGATATTTCTTCGTTACTTCAATAATATATTCAGAGCTTTTTAGTACACCGTCGATTTTTAAGCTATCAACTTCAGCATCGATTAGTTCCTCTAATTCATCGATGAAACAAATGTCGTTCGGACTCATAATGTGAGTACCATTTTCATCTTCATAAATTGGATATTTATTGTTACGCTCTGGGTCATATAAGAACATATTCTCTTCATATTTTTTCTTTTCAATGTCAAGATTACGTCCTTGATACTCAAAGTAGTTTCCTACTAATGAACGCTTCGATTGGAACATACAAGTCATACCGTGAATTTGTACTTCCAGTTCCACTTCAGCATTTTCTTTTAAATCAACAATTTCATCTAAGCTAAGCTCACGAGCTAATACAGCACGCTTTGATCCTCTTTGTCCCCAGTAATTACAAGTGAACCAGTTTGTTGCTGTCGTTTCTGTATTCCAGTGCAACTGCATATTTGGTGCTACTTCACGAACAGCCATTAATACCGCTGGATCTCCGAAAACAATTGCATCTACATTTACTTCGTTTAAAAATGAAACGTAATCTGTTAATTCTTCTACTTTATCGTTGTGGAACATAGCGTTCATGGCTACGTATACTTTCACACCATTTTCATGTGCAATCTTCACAGCTTGTTTTACATCTTCACGTGAAAACTCCCCTGCTAAACGTAAACCAAACTTTTGCTCACCGATCATTACCGCATCTGCTCCTGCTTTCGCAAGTTGTTCGATATCCGCCACCGCTCTTGGCGTTACTAACAATTCAGGTTTCTTCATACCTTGGTCACCCTCTCTTTTTACTAACAGCTACTCCATCACCAATTGGGAAAATCGTTGTATCATATCCTTCATGGTTCATAAGCCACTCATTGTACGTCTTAATACGACGGATTAAACCACGTGTACGTCTGTTTTCAATTTTCTCTTTTGTCGTTACAAGACCGTGGTACATAACATTATCTGAAATAATTACGCCACCAGGATTTAATAACGGTTCATATAAGTCAAAAAAGCGACGATACTGTCCTTTTGCTGCATCAATAAAAATAACGTCAAATGTCCCGTGTTCTTTTACTTGTTCACCTGTCTCTAACGCATCACCGTAAATAACTGAAATACGATCTGTTACTGGGGAACGTTCTATATATTCAAGTGCTTTTTCATATCGCTCACGATTGCGCTCAACTGTCACAATACGTGAATTTGGAATAGCTTGCATCATACGAATACTAGAATAACCGATTGCTGTTCCAAGTTCTAAAATGCTTTTCGGTCCAATTAAACGTAAAAATTGCAGCATAAATTCCATTCCAAGTCGATCCATAATCGGCACATGATTTTCTGTTGCATATTCTTCCATTTCAAGAATTAATTTATCTTTCGGATCAATAAATGATAATAGGTACTCGTTAACTGCATCCTCCATAAATGGTCCTCCTTATTTACATGGAGAAGTGCCTCTATGACGTCTTTTCACACATAGAATGCAATAAAAATACAAGCCAGCTTTACCCTTAGCTTGTACGTCCCGTTTTGATATTAAAAACGATTCTTCTGCCAGTTTTTAACCCGATATATTTTACCACAAAAAAGAGGGATGTGCGACTTTTTTCGCTATCCCTCCCCATTTCACTGTTTTTTCGTAATGTATTTTTGCTTTAATGCATTATGCTCTTCTAATGTTTTCGCATAGTACACTTCACCACTTGGTGCAGCTAAGAAATAATAATAATCTGTTTGCGCAGGTTCTAACGCAGCTTCTACTGAATGTTTACCAGAGTTTGCGATTGGCCCTACCGGCAATCCTTTTACAACATACGTATTGTACGGTGAGTTGACCTTTAAATCTTCGTATAATACACGTTGTTTATGCTTTCCAAGTGCATATAATACCGTTGGATCCGTTTGAAGCGGCATACCTTTTGCTAAACGATTATAAAAGACACTAGAGATCTTTTGACGATCTGTAAAACCAGTTGCCTCTTCTTCAATAAGTGAAGATAATGTTAAAAGTTGATGAACATCCCAATTCTTCGCTTTCATTGTCGCCTCATTTTGAACAATGATTGCATTTGTTTTCTCAAGCATTGGAATTACAATTTCTTCTAACGTCGTATCTTTCTTATAAAACGAATACGTTGCAGGATATAAATAACCTTCTAATGGGTATTTAATATTGCTATCAAAGATTTTATCCGTTAATAACTTCGGATACTTTTGCTGCATTTTTTGAATAAATGCTTTATCGTTTAATTGACGCGTAACATCATCTTTATTCCACTTTAGTTCTGTCGCAATCGTTTCTGCAATTTCAGTTACTTGCGCCCCTTCTTTAATCGTCACTTTATAAAGAGCTGGACGATGCACATTGCCAGATGACATTTGTTCGATCACATCTTCAGCACTCATTGAAGGGTTTAATAAATATGTACCTGCTTGTAGACTTTTCGATTTAGCCTTTGTATAAAAACTAAAAACTGTACCGTTTTTCACAGCACCTTTTTCTTCTAAAATTTCTCCAATTTTACTTGTAGATGATCCTTTCGGAATTTCTACTTCAATCTCTTTTTTATTCCCGCTATCAACTGGTCCTAATGCGGATGAAATATACGCATAGACTGAACCACAAACTAAAAGCAGTGCAATAATCGAAAATAAAAAGATACGTCTACGCTTCTTTTTCACTTGATTCTCTATCAAAACATTTCCTCCTTACTTAATTGTAGACCGTATGTACACCTTTCTATACAGCACGATGTAAAAACGCAAAAAATTCACTTATCTTTTTTAATTGACACTTTATTTTTCTACAATCCGTCTCATTATACTACAAAGACTTACACAGTTTCGACAAAAAATCTTTCATTTTACATATAAATACAAAAAAAAGATGGACTGTATGTCGTCCATCTTTTCAGTACTTATTATTCAGCTTCTTGCTCATCAGCTAGAGTGTTGAACATTTCTTGTACCATTTCCCACTCTTCTTCAGATTCGATTGGAAGTAAAGTTCCGCCCTCTTCTTCATTTTGCTCATAAGCCATTGCATCATAAATTTGGTCTCCATCTTCGTCTACTTCACCGATTGGAGAGAAGACTACGTATGATTTTTTTCCAAATTTTTCAGCGTCAAAAGTGAAAATAATTTCACATAAATGTTCGTTACCTTTTTCGTCTACAATTGTAATTTGATTTTCTTCCATTTTGGTCACCTCTTATTTACTATCTAAAAATCCTTGTAAGATTACGACTGCAGCCATCTTATCAATTACTTGCTTTCGCTTCTTACGGCTTACATCGGCTGAAATGAGCAGACGTTCCGCTGCCATTGTTGACAAACGCTCGTCCCACATTACAACGTCTAATTGTAACAGCTCTCGTAGGTTTTCTGCAAATTGTTGGCACGCTTCACCACGCGGGCCAATTGTACCATTCATATTTTTAGGTAAACCTACTACTATCTTGTCCACATTGTACTGCTTTACTAACTCAGAAATACGATCAAAACCAAAGTGACCTCGTTCTTCGTTAATCTTAATTGTTTCTAATCCTTGTGCTGTCCAGCCCATTTCGTCGCTAATTGCAACTCCGACTGTTTTTGTACCTACATCTAAACCTAATATCCGCATAAACTACTCCTCACGATGATGTTTCAAGTAAGACTTCACAAGCTCTTCAATTAACTCATCACGTTCAAGCTTGCGAATGATGCTACGTGCATCTTTATGGCGAGGTATGTATGCTGGGTCTCCACTTAATAAATAACCGACGATTTGGTTAATCGGATTATAGCCTTTTTCTTGAAGTGCATCATACACAGTTAAAAGTACATCATTTACATGGACACTCTGTTTTTCATCTTGAATGCTAAACTTCATTGTTTTATCAAAACCGTCCATTTCAAGCACCTCACTTATATAGTAAGTATAGGGAGAAGAACTTCTCCTCTCCCTACCATTGTACACTACTATCTCTTTATTTTGAAACAGATTTAACGTACTCTTGTACAAATGCTAAAGCTTCTTCGACTTGAGCTGGGTTTTTACCCCCTGCTTGTGCCATATCAGGACGGCCGCCACCGCCACCGCCGCAACGAGAAGCTACTTCTTTCACAAGTTTACCAGCATGGTAACCTTGGCTAATTAAGTCTTTCGTTACACCTGCTAGGATGTTTACTTTATCGTCATTAACAGACGCTAATACAACAACTGCTGACTCTAATTTATTTTTCAAGTCATCCATCATCGTACGTAAGTTGTTCATATCTGCAACATTTACTTTCGCTGCTAATACATTCACCCCATCAACTGTCATTACAGAATCAGTTAAGTTTCCAGCTTCGATATTGCTTAATTTCGCAGCAAGAGATTCATTTTCTTTTTGCAGTTGTTTCACTTCAGCAAATAGACCATCAACTCTTGTTAAAATATCTTTCGGATTTGTTTTCATTTTTCCTGCTGCTTCTTTTAATAAACCTACTTGATCGTTCATTAATTCGTATGCAGACTTACCAGTTACTGCTTCAATACGACGAGTTCCTGCACCGATACCAGATTCAGCAACGATTTTGAAAATACCGATAGAAGCTGTATTATCAACGTGACAACCACCACAAAGCTCTAAGCTGTAATCGCCAACTTGTACAACGCGTACAACATCTCCGTATTTTTCACCGAATAATGCCATTGCGCCCATTTCTTTCGCTTCTTCAATTGCTTTTTGAGAAATCTCAACATCAATACTTTCCCAAATTTTCTCGTTTACCATACGCTCAATTTTTTCTAATTCGTCAGCTTGTACTTGACCGAAGTGAGAGAAGTCAAAGCGTAGACGTTCAGAAGTTACAAGAGAACCTGCTTGGTTAACGTGTGTTCCAAGTACGTCTTTTAATGCTTGGTGTAGTAAATGAGTTGCTGTATGATTTTTTACAACGCTACTACGATTTTTCGTATCGATAATAGCTTTTACAGCCGCATCTTTCGTTAATGTTCCTTCTTCAACAACAACTTTATGCAAGTTTTGGCCGTTTGGTGCTTTTTGTACGTCTTTTACAAGAACTTTCACACCATCTGCAAGAAGGTAACCACGGTCTGCAATTTGTCCACCGCTCTCAGCATAGAATGGTGTTACATCAAGAATTAACTGTCCTTCTTCACCAGCTTGTAAGCTGTCTGTGTATTCGCCGTTTTTCACAAGTGCAACAACGTTACTTTCTGTTGCAACTGTACCGTAACCAACGAATTCGCTCGCTACTTTAATTTCTCCAAGGACACCACCTTGAACTTGCATAGAATCAACGTCTTGACGAGCAGCACGTGCACGCTCACGTTGTTTTTCCATTTCATTTTCAAAACCTTCATGATCAACTGTCATGCCAGCTTCTTCTGCATATTCTTCTGTTAATTCAATTGGGAAACCGTATGTGTCATATAGACGGAACGCATCTACTCCAGAAATAACAGTTGTTTTTTCTTCTTTTGCTTTTGCAATTACTTCAGCTAAAATCGCTTCACCATCATGAAGTGTTTCATGGAAACGCTCTTCTTCGTTCTTCACAACTTTCGCAATGAAATCTTTCTTTTCAAGTACTTCTGGATAGAAGTCTTTCATTACTTCTCCAACAACCGGTACTAATTCAAACATAAATGGACGGTTGATGTTTAATTTCTTCGAATAACGAACAGCGCGGCGTAATAAACGACGTAATACATAACCACGGCCTTCGTTAGATGGAAGAGCACCGTCACCAACAGCGAATGTTACTGTACGGATATGGTCAGCAATTACTTTGAATGCCATATCTTTTTCTAAATCGCCATTACGATATTTTTCACCAGAAATTGTTTCTGTTGCACCAATCATCGGCATGAATAGGTCTGTATCAAAGTTTGTAGGCACATCTTGAACGATAGATGTCATACGCTCTAGACCCATCCCTGTATCAATGTTTTTCTTAGGAAGTGGTGTATATGAACCGTCTGGATTATGGTTAAATTGAGAGAATACAAGGTTCCATACTTCTAAGTAACGTTCGTTTTCTCCGCCTGGATATAATTCTGGGTCACTAAAGTCATTACCGTAAGCTTCTCCGCGGTCATAGAAAATCTCTGTATTCGGTCCACTTGGGCCTTCACCGATATCCCAGAAGTTTTCTTCTAAGCGGATAATACGCTCTTTGGGAACGCCCATTTTCTCATTCCAAATTGTGAATGCTTCTTCATCTTCTGGATGGATTGTAACTGATAGTAATTCTTTATCGAATCCGATCCATTTGTCGCTCGTTAAGAATTCCCAAGCCCAAGTAATTGCTTCTTCTTTAAAGTAATCACCGATTGAGAAGTTTCCTAACATTTCAAAGAATGTATGGTGGCGAGCTGTTTTCCCTACGTTTTCAATATCGTTTGTACGAATTGATTTTTGGGCATTTGTAATACGTGGATTTTGCGGGATTACACGTCCATCAAAATATTTTTTTAATGTCGCTACACCACTGTTAATCCATAACAGAGATGGATCTTCATGCGGAACTAGTGATGCACTAGGTTCTACTGCATGTCCTTTTTCTTGGAAAAAGTCTAAAAACATTTGACGAATTTGTGCGCCTGTTAGTTGTTTCATTGTATTTTCCTCCTTAAATATAAAAAACTCCCGTCCCTATAAAAGGGACGAGAGTTAACTCGCGATACCACCCTAATTATGAATTGATTACAATAACAATCAATTCATCACCTCATGGTGCCGTAACGTGGCAAGACGGCAGTGATTAGCTGCTCTCAGGATTAGCTTTCTGTTACCCTTCATTTAAAGCTTCTTTCAGCCATATGGAAGCTTCTCTCTATAAATGGACTGTAACGTACTTGTTCCGTCATTGATTTAATGTATTATATGACTAAATATAATAGAATTCTCTTAAGTTTGTCAATGTAGATAATCATTTATATTGGATTAATTACTTATTAATCATAAGTATTCTACTATTCATTCTTAACAGCCTTTTCATATAGTATGCATTTATTAATAAATCGGAATCTCCTTATAAGAATAATTTATAAAAATTTCTAAATATTACTTTTTTTGTTATAATTAAATTATTGTTAATAAAATAAAGGAGCGATCACAATGACAACCTTACTTAGCAAAGCTAAAAACATATTAGCGACTGACGAAACGATATTATTTTACGCAGCATGTTCATTAGACATATTTATTTATCGTTCCGTCGCAAGGCCAGGATTGCTAATTTTAACGAACAAAAGGCTATTCTTTTATGGGCCAGATATAAGTAAGAATCCAATATTTGAAGAGTACTCTTTCGCAAAAATTTCTAATCTAAAAGAACAAAAGCGTCTTTTCAACAATCAAATTGTATTTATGTATGATAACGAATGGAAAAAAATAAAACATATTCAAACAAATGATGTGAGCTCCCTCGTTCAAAAGATACACGAGCAGCTTTCTAAATAAATAAATATATGATTAGCCCTCTATTTCTTACATAGAGGGCTTCTATACTTACACATCTTCTTTTTTCAAGAGAGGTCTCACATGAACAATGACAGTGCGAATAACTGCTAAAATCGGAACCGATATTAGCAATCCTACAATCCCAGCTACCTCTCCCCCAACTAGTAAGGCAAGCATAATAATAACGGGATGCATACGAAGTGACTTACCAACGATGTAAGGCGATAAAATGTTACTCTCCACAAATTGCAAAATCGCAATTGTGATCCCCGCCTTAATAAGTAAACTCGTTGATACTGTTGCTGCAATCATTAACGTCGGGATTGCTCCTAAAATAGGACCGAAGTACGGGATTATATCCGTTACCCCAATAATAATGCCAAGCAATAATGGATATTTCATACCGATAAACCAAAAAGAAAGAGCTGATACTCCCCCTAATACTAAACAAACAAATAACTGTCCTCGAATATAACTTCCAAGTGATTTATCAATTTCTTTCGCAAGCATTTGCCCCGTACCTCGCCATTTACTTGGGACTAGTTTCCAAAAGATATGATAAAACTCACCATAATCTTTTAATATGTAAAATACAATGAACGGTATTAAGAAAATAATGAGCAATGAATCGAGTACACCACGAGCTGTACTCATCACTTTATTTAAAAGCGCTTGAATCTTCGTTTCCACACCCACAAAAAGTTGTTTCACCTTTTCATGAATGAACGAAGGGAAATTCGCCGTTTGTTCTGTAACGCCATCCATCCACGAATCGTACATTTTTGTAAACTGCGGAAATTGTTCATTAATCTCTTGTAACTGCTTAATAACGACTGGTGTTCCTTTATAAATCCCATAACCAATTCCGCCAAAGAAAAGGATATAAATGAGCAAAATGGCAAGTGTACGGGGCATCCCTTCCTTATGAATTTTTTCAATTAAAGGGTGCAATAAATACGCAATAAAACACGCGATAAGAAACGGCGTAATCGCTACTTTAAATACAAAAATAATCGGTGCCCATAGCGGCTTAATTTTTAAAAAGACGAGCAGACAAAGAAAAACAAGTAACAATAATCCTAAACGATATATCCAAATGATTTTAAGATTCTTCACATGAAAAACCTCCTCCACCTTTATTTTGAAAATAAATGGGGTAGGTTATGTGCGAAACTTTTAAAATCTTTTCATACGGACCATACTGTTTTTTAAAGACGTACATATAAATAACATAACAAGGACAACCACCCCTGAGAATACAGCATGAATTAATATAATCAGGAGGGCTAATTATGGTTTTGTTTATGCTTGGATTATCAGCACTTTTTATGATTCTTGAATGGATTTGTATCGGGTTCGGTATTTGGAAGGGGTTCTTTATTCATTCCTCACGTAAAGAAAAAGCGAAGCAATTATGGCAGTATGGAATACTTGGCGTTGGCTGCTACGGTCTATCTTATCTTTTCTCAGAGATCGGACTTTTTTATTTGCATATGAGTGCATAAAAAAACTCCCTTGTCTACAAGGGAGTTTTTCACTTTATCGAAATGATTATAAGTAAGACTTAATCATCTTACGTGCTTTTTTCATATTGCGTTTTGAAAATACATCTTGCTTACGAGCATATTGATATGCTGCAGCTCCAACACCTAATGCGATTAATGAATTGCGTAGATTCAAAGTAAATCCCCCTTTTCGTTATCCGATCGTTCTTTCATTCTCATCAAATAAATCATCAAGAGAGCTTAGTGAACCATCTTCCTCAACTTGATGCGTATGGATTTTCCCCTTTGAAACCGATAATTCGATATAACAATTCCAGCAATAAAATTGGTTGACACCTATTTTTCCAATGTCTTTCCCTTTGCAATTTGGACAAATAAACATATGGCTTTCATCTCCTTACAGTCTCCCAGATTCTATTCGCCATTATGTCCAAACTGCATTCATTTATACATTTTACTGGAGCCTTTCAACGCTATGCGTTTGAAAGTTTCACTATATAATTTCACCTTGTTACATGAAATCATACGGTGAAATGTTTTCCACGTCCATTTCCTCGCCATTAACTGTGACCATCTGTACTTCTCCTTGTGATTCTTGCAAGCGACTAGCTAAGGTTGTTTGACGCATTGCATCATCAAGGCGATTTACACCAGATTGGAAAGCTGCTTCCTCTCCGCAAATAATAAGGAACTTCTTACTTCTTGTAATGCCCGTGTAAATTAAATTACGACGTAACATACGGTTGTAACTTTTCACGATTGGCATAATAACAATCGGAAATTCACTACCTTGTGATTTATGAATGGAACAACAATATGCATGCGTAATTTGATTTAAATCGGGCTTCGTATACGTTACCTCAATTCCGTCAAATGAAACGATAATCATATCTTGTTGCTCAACGTTTTCTTTCGCATAAAACACCGAAACAATTTCCCCAATATCACCATTAAACACTTGGCTCTCCGGCTGATTCACGAGTTGCAGTACTTTATCGCCTCTTCGGTACACAACATCACCGTAAGCAATTTCTTTACTCTTTTCCCTCTTCGGATTAAATACTTGTTGCAGCGCTTCGTTTAATACATTAATACCAGCAGGCCCGCGGTACATCGGTGCTAATACTTGTACATCTCTTGCGCTAAAGCCTTTTGTTTTAGCATTTTCACAAACTTTTTTCACAACCTCAACAATTTGAGATCCTGTACAGCCGATAAATGAACGATCTTTTTGATTTTGTGCTAAATCTGGTGGTAGAGTTCCATTTTTTATCGCATGGGCAAGTTGAATCACTGATGAGCCTTCCGCTTGACGATAAATTTCAGTAAGCTTCACTGTCGGAACTGCGCCTGCATTTAATAAATCTTTTAATACTTGTCCAGGTCCTACAGATGGCAACTGATCTTCATCACCTACAACGATAACTTGAATGTTCGTCGGCAACGACTTAAATAGCTGATTTGCAAGCCAAATATCAACCATTGAAAATTCATCGATAATAAGGAGCTTACCTTGGACAGGATCCGTTTCATTACGCTGGAAAGATCCTTCTGGCGTCCAACCAAGTAAACGGTGAATTGTGCAAGCTGGAAGTCCTGTCGATTCACTCATTCGCTTCGCTGCTCTTCCTGTTGGAGCTGTTAATAGTATTGGAAATGGATTATCATCACTGTATTCATTCGGATTTAACGATAACCCGTGTAGTGATGCATACATTTCAACAATCCCTTTAATAACTGTTGTTTTCCCTGTTCCTGGTCCACCTGTCAATAACATCATCGGTTTATGAAGTGCCGTTTGAATTGCTTCTTGCTGAAACGGTGCATATTGTACGTTCAGTTGTTCTTCAATTTCACCTAACGTTTTTAACACTTCTGCTTCTGGAAATGAAGGTGTTTCTTCTTGATTCATAAGCCTGCGAATAGACTTTACAACACCTTTCTCAGAGTAGAATAACGTTGCTAAATACACTCGTTCTTCTTCTATGATGACTTTCCCTTCACTTTGCATCGTTTCAATACAACCTATAATATCTTCCTCAGTCACTCTTCCTTCTTGATTGTTTAAAAGTGACATCGTTTCTCTTACAAGTTGATCTTTCCTCATATAAACGTGACCAAGTTGTAATGAGACATTCTCTAATGTGTAAAAACATCCTGCGCGTACACGGTCGTCATGATTACCCGATATCCCTAACGCACGCCCTATATCATCCGCTCTTCCAAAACCAATCCCGTCCACTTCTTCGATAAGTTGATACGGATTATTACGAATCACTTCTAATGTCATCTCTTTATATTGCTGGTAAATCTTAATAGAAAGTTTCGTTCCAAAACCGTAGCCATTTAAAAAGCTCATTACTTTCTCTAGCCCTTGATGTTCAACAATTGTCTCATATATTTCCTGAGCCTTTTGTTTATTAACAACACCATTTAATGCCTCAGGGTCATCCATAATTTTAGAAATAGCATGTTCTCCGAGATGGTCCACAATTTTTTCAGCTGTACGCTTTCCTATCCCTTTAAATAAATCACTCGCTAAATATTGCACCATACCTGCTTTTGTTTGCGGCAATTCTTTTTTAAATGTTTCAACCATATATTGTTTTCCATACTTTGGATGGTCCTTAAAATGACCTGTCAATGTAAACACTTCATCTTCATGCATGCGGGGAAAATGACCGTTTATCATTACTTTCTTTTCGTCATACGTTTCATTCGTTTCAATGACTTTCATACTGACAACGGAATAGAGGTTTTCTTCGTTGTGGAAAATGGTATGAAGAACTTGCGCTTTTATAAACTTTTTCTCTTCCTCAAACAAATCCATTGCATGTTGATTTCCCATTTTTCCTCTCCTTTCCGGTATTTTCACTTTAATGAGCAGTACATCCCCCACCTTTTTAGATGAGGGATAACTACCCATTAAACTATATTTTTATCTTATTCAGCTTCTTGCTCTAATAAACGAACGCCATTACCCGCTAAAAAGTGATCTGGCTGAATTTCAGTTGCTTTCTTAAATAAAGCGAGAGCCTTCTCATTATTTTCCTCAAATACGTACGCAACACCTAAATTGTAATACGCATCTGCATGCTCCTCATCCATTTCTAATACCTTTTCAAAATAAGGTTTCGCCTCTTGAACGTGTTCTAGTCGCGCGAAGCAAAGTCCGCACTGGAATACAGCTTCTACATCGTTTTCATCTAATTCTGTTGCTCTTTGTAAGAATGGTAGTGCAAGACGATCATTTCCAAGCTGTACATGTGTGATACCTAACATAAATGTTACATCAGCTGATTGTAATCCAGCTTGCATTGCTTGTTCAAATACAGCTTTCGCTTCAGTAAATTGCTCTTGGCCATAATATACATTTCCTAAACCATAATAGGCTGCTGCAGATTTATCATCTAACTCTAGTGCACGTTTATAAAATAAAATCGCTCGCTCGCTATCACCTAATACGTCTAATAAATTTGCAAAATTAATGTACCCAAGCGCATCTTTCGGATTTTCTTCGATTGCTTCTGTAAAATTTTTAGCTGCTTCTTCCCAGTTTCCTTCTTGCATATATTGAATACCTGTTTCAAGTTTGTTTGACATGTCCTTCACCTCTACAACAAATTATAACAAAGAATGTATTTTCCAAGCGAACGAAAATTCGCTTTATGTAAAAGAAACCTCTAACCGCTAATCGGCAGAGGCTTCTCATTTATCCTAAATAATCCAATTTCTTACCACTACGGTACACTTCATCAATTGTAGCACCGCCTAAGCACTCATCTCCATCATAGAAAACGACTGCTTGTCCTGGTGTAATTGCACGAATTGGCTCATCACAAAGAATACGAACTGTATTTTCATCAACGATTTGAACCGTTACTTTATTGTCTTCTTGACGATAACGGAATTTCGCCGTGCACTTAAATTCTGTTTCTTTTTCTTTGTTACTTACCCATCCTACATTCGTAGCAATAACTTCATCACCATATAGAAGTTCGTTATGGAATCCTTGATCAACATATAAAATGTTTTCTTTTAGATTTTTCCCAACAGCAAACCATGGATCACCATTACCACCAATTCCAAGGCCATGACGTTGTCCAATTGTATAATACATTAAACCGTCATGCTTCCCTTTCACTTCACCAGATAATGTTTGCATTACACCTGGTTGTGCCGGTAAGTAGTTACTTAAGAAATCTTTAAAGTTACGCTCACCAATGAAGCAAATACCTGTACTATCTTTTTTCGCCGCTGTCGCTAAGCCAGCTTCTTTCGCCATTTCACGAATTTGCGGTTTCTTTAATTCACCTAACGGGAACATTGTTTTTGATAATTGCTCTTGGCTTAATTGATTTAAGAAATATGTTTGATCTTTATTGTCATCAACACCGCGAAGCATTTTATATTCGCCGTCCATATAAGCAACGCGTGCATAATGGCCTGTTGCCACATAATCCGCACCAAGCGCAATTGCATGCTCTAAAAATGCTTTAAATTTAATTTCTTTATTACACATTACATCTGGGTTTGGTGTACGACCAGCTCGGTACTCATCTAAGAAGTACGTAAATACTTTATCCCAGTATTGTTTTTCAAAGTTTACTGCATAATACGGAATACCAATTTGGTTACACACTTCAATTACATCATTGTAATCTTCTGTTGCTGTGCAGACACCATTCTCATCTGTATCATCCCAGTTTTTCATAAAAATTCCGATTACATCATAACCTTGCTCTTTTAATAAAAGTGCTGCTACAGATGAATCGACGCCACCGGACATTCCGATGACAACGCGTGTTTCGTGAGGTAGTTTGTTCATCATGTCACCTCCCATGCTAATTTTGTGTTAATCGCTTCACGATTTTCACTGTTTCGTACGCCGCTTTTTCAATTTGCTCTTTCGTATTTCCAAGTCCAAAACTAAAGCGTACGGATGAACGTATTTGATCGGAGTCTTTTCCAAACATCGCTACTAATACATGTGATGGATCAATCGAACCAGCTGTACAAGCAGAACCACTTGATACTGCAATGCCAGCTAAGTCTAAGTTCACAAGGAAAGGTTCAATGTTCATTCCTGTAAAACTTACATTAAGTACATGCGGTAAGCGATGTTCTAAGTTTCCGTTTACCTCGAAAGTAATGCCTTCATTTTTGAAGACAGATACCATTATATCTTTAAACTCTTCATATTGGGCATTTTTTTGCTCACGAGTTTTTTCAGCTATAAGAATTGCATACTGAAGCCCAGCAATACTAGGCACATTTTCCGTACCAGCACGGCGTTTTCTTTCTTGCTCTCCGCCTATTAATAACGGTTCAAATTTCACATTTGCACCAGCGTATAAGAAACCTACACCTTTTGGCCCGTTAATTTTATGAGCTGAAATTGATAATAAATCAATACCAAACTCTTTCACATTAATTTCTACTAAACCGTAAGCTTGTACCGCATCTGTATGGAAATACGCTTGATGCTCTTTTAACAGCTTTCCTATTTCCACAATCGGTTGCATCGTCCCTACTTCATTATTCCCAAACATAACAGATACAAGAATCGTCTCTTCTGTTAATGCCTTTTGTATGTCAGAAACTTGAATGCGCCCGGTTTCATCGACAGGTAAATATGTCACTTCAAACCCTTCACGCTCTAACAATTCGCACGTATGCAAAATCGCATGATGTTCAATTTGCGTCGTTATAATGTGGTTACCTTTATGACGGTTCGCACGTGCTACACCGATAAGCGCTAAATTATCAGCTTCTGTACCACCGCTCGTAAATATAATTTCATTCGGATTCGCATGAATGCTGCGTGCACACACTCTTCTCGCCTCATCTACTGTGTGACGAGTTTGACGTCCATAAAAGTGAATACTAGACGGGTTCCCGAATATTTCTGTCATATATGGAATCATCTTTTCGACCACTTCTGGGTGAGTCGGAGATGTCGCAGCATGATCTAAGTAAATGCGTTCCATTAAATCTCCTTCTTTCCAAATCGTTTCACAAGGAATTAAATGTAAAACATATAGCCCCCGTGATTTTCTTCCTCATAACGTACTAAATCTTCTAACGTTGTACTATCTAACACTTCTTGCACCGCATCACGAACACGCATCCATAACTGGCGCTGCGCTGGCTCTTCTTCTTCTATCATTTCTACAACACTAATCGGTCCCTCTAATACACGGATTACATCCCCAGCTGTAATGTTAGCCGGTTGATCAGATAATACATATCCGCCATATGCCCCGCGCGTACTCTTTACAAGACGAGCGTTACGAAGTGGTGAAATTAATTGCTCTAAGTAATGCTCAGATAAGTCATGCGCCTGCGCAATTGATTTTAATGAAATCGGACCTTCACCAAACTTTTTTGCAAGATCAATCATAATTGTTAAGCCATAGCGGCCTTTCGTTGAAATTTTCATCTATTTTGCACCTCTTTTCAAATTTTCACTTCTATTGGTTATATCTTATTTATAAAAAGAACACAATTTAAAATCCTATGAAATTATAGCATAATATAGTATTATAAGAAATTTCAACTTGTGTATCAAAATGATAACATAAAATCACATTGAAAAACTCGGAAATTATTACAATTGAAAGAAAAATGAAAATATTATCCTTCATTTTTCCCATAAAACAGCATCCTATTTCAAATTTCGTAGAAAAAAATGATACGATAGAACGAGATTATATATTAAGGGAGACGGTCCAAATGAAACAACCACTCGCACATCGAATGCGCCCTACAAATATTCAAGAAATTATTGGGCAACAACATTTAGTTGGTGAAGGAAAGATTTTATGGCGAATGGTCCAAGCCAATCATTTTCAATCTATGATTTTATACGGTCCTCCAGGTACAGGAAAAACATCCATTGCCAGTGCAATTGCTGGAAGTACCGGTACCCCGTTTCGTCTATTGAACGCTGTTACTCACAATAAAAAAGATATGGAAGTTGTCGTGCAAGAAGCGAAGATGCATCGACACCTCGTTTTAATTTTAGATGAAGTTCACCGTCTAGATAAAGCAAAGCAAGACTTTCTATTACCTCACTTAGAAAGCGGACTTCTTACTTTAATTGGTGCAACGACAAGTAATCCATTCCATGCAATAAACTCCGCTATTCGAAGCAGGTGTCAAATTTTCGAATTACACGCACTAACAGAAGATGATATTTTAATTGGGTTAAAAAGAGCTTTAGAAGATAAAGAAAAAGGCCTTGGAGAATATGCTGTAACGGTAACAGATGAAGCACTACATCACTTTGCAAATGCCTCTGGTGGTGATATGCGTTCCGCTTATAACGCACTTGAGCTTGCTGTATTATCTAGCTTTACTACAGACGATCAAGCGGCTGAAATCACACTCGAGATTGCGGAAGAATGCTTACAAAAGAAGAGCTTCGTTCACGACAAAGGCGGCGATGCTCATTATGACGTATTATCAGCATTTCAAAAATCAGTGCGCGGAAGTGATGTAAATGCAGCGCTCCATTATTTAGCACGCCTTATTGAAGCAGGTGATTTACAAAGTATTGGCAGACGCCTTCTTATTATGGCTTATGAAGATATTGGACTTGCTAGCCCACAAGCTGGACCACGTACACTAGCTGCAATTGAATCAGCTGAACGAGTTGGATTCCCAGAAGCACGCATCCCACTTGCAAATGCCGTTATCGAGCTATGCTTATCACCAAAATCAAATTCAGCTTATAAAGCACTTGATGCTGCATTACACGATTTACGCAACGGTCAAACAGGTGACATTCCAAGCCATTTAAAAGATAGTCATTACAAAGGCGCAGAATCACTTGGAAGAGGCATTGGATATTTATATCCACACGACCATCCAAATGGCTGGGTAAGGCAACAATACTTACCTGATAAAATAAAAAACAAGCAATATTATAAACCGAAAACGACAGGGAAATTTGAGCAAGCCCTTTCTACTGTTTATGAAAGATTACAAACTTCGAATAAAACGAAAAATAAAGGGTAACATAAACGAAAACGTCACCATTATGGAGGCTTCGCTTATGAAAACACGTCAAGATGCATGGACAAAAGAAGATGATCTCCTTTTAGCAGAAACTGTTTTACGACATATTCGCAGCGGAAGTACACAAATAAAAGCATTTGATGAAGTCGGCGATACGTTGAACCGGACTTCAGCAGCTTGCGGCTTTAGATGGAATGCTGAAGTAAGGCCGAATTACGAAGATGCTGTGCAGCTTGCGAAGAAACAACGTAAAGAATTAAAGCGCTCTGAAGCTAAAATAGAAAAAAATCAGTTCACGAAAACGAAACAACTCGTAATCGATGCTGAGTTTTCTGAAGATATTACGCCAAGTAAACAAGAACTTACGATGCAAAATGTCATCTCATTTTTGCAAAACTTGGAGCATAATAACCCTTCACTCGCAAAGTTGCAAACTGAAAATGATGTATTACAAGCTCAGCTCACTTCTCTGCAAAAAACGAATCATGAACTTGAAACGAAATTAGCGGTACTCACAAAAAAACAACAAGCAATCGAAGAAGATTACGCGATGCTTGTTCGAATTATGGATCGTGCTCGAAAACTTGTTTCAGTCGAAGAGCAAGAAGAGCAAATTGCCCCGATTTTCAAAACAGATCAAAATGGAAATTTAGATATTATTTATTCTGCAGAGAATTAAAAACAGGGATGTCACTTTTTTGACTAAGTGACATCCCTGTTTGTTTCTTTGGTGGAGAGTATATATGTATGTGTCGGTAAATGAAATTACACCGACGATTTTTCAAATATATCTATCGTAACTCAAAATATATCAACGATTTTTTTAATATATCGATGATTCGACAAGAAATATCCCTCCCTATCACACAAGAAAACTCTCGGTATAGATTAGATATTTTTTACTAAAATGTTATTATAAACATATACATTTTAAGGGCGATGGTTGCTATTTCATTAATAGTCTTCAAAATAACACTCGGTATTCTCGTTCTAATATTAGGTCTTTTTACCATTAAGAGTTTAAAAAAGATTTCCGCCTATAAGTCGGATAAATACGATTATTCTTTATTAGGATTACTTACATTCGAATTATTAGTATTGCAAATATCTGCAATTCTTTAAAACATAATAGAAAAAGCATATACCCTTGACGGATATATGCTTTCTTTTTATTCTTGCCCTACACGCTTCACTTCAACGTTTTTAATACGTTCACGTACAACGTGACTTGCCATGATTAAGCCTGCCACAGATGGTACGAATGCATTTGATGAAGGCGGTAATTTCGCTTTACGAATTTTTGCATTTTCGTCTGGTACGATTTCTTTACGTACCTCTTCACGAATTACGATTGGGTTTTCGTCAGAGAAGACAACTTTTACACCTTTTTTAATACCCTCTTTACGAAGCTTCGTACGAATGACTTTCGCAATTGGATCTGTATGTGTTTTAGAAATGTCCGCAATACGGAAACGAGTTGGATCCATTTTATTTGCTGCACCCATACATGAGATAATTTTAATTTTACGACGTAAACATTGTTTAATTAAATGGATTTTGAACGTAATCGTATCAGATGCATCCACTACGAAATCTAAACCGTGCTTAAAGAACTCTTCATATGTTTCATCTGTATAAAACATTTCAAGTCCAATTACTTCACACTCTGGGTTAATGTCTGCGATACGCTCTTTCATTAATTCTACTTTTGAACGTCCTACAGTAGATACTAAAGCGTGAATTTGACGGTTTACGTTTGTAATATCTACAACGTCTTTATCAACTAATACAAGACGTCCAACGCCAGAACGTGCTAACGCTTCAGCTGCAAAAGAGCCTACGCCGCCAATTCCTAAAATACCGACTGTACTATTTTTTAATATTTCAAGTCCTTCTTTACCGAAGGCTAATTCATTACGTGAAAATTGATGTAACATTCAGCTCTACACTCCTATTACAAAAATGGTCTACCATGTATTCTAGCGTTTTTCCGACTATTTGTATAGAAAAAGTTATAGAATTCCTAAAAATACATATTTCGATAATGAAAACATAGTGTAAACCGGTCTTTTTTTACTTCCTTTCAATACACGTTTAAAAAGGAGGATTTAGAGAACCGAGCAGATCGAGGCGCTGAAGCCAGGAGGAGCGCAGTGTAGAAATACTACTCGAGCACCGAACTGGCGAAGCAACGATGAGATGCGACAGTTATCTAAACCGGACTTTTTAAACAACCTCTCAAAAAAAGTCTAGATGGTATTAGTATAACCATCTAGACCCTATTCTTACTTCTCTTCTTTTAAGCTTAATTTTAAGTTTAACTCTTCAAGCTGTGCTTCTGCAACTGGGCTTGGAGCTTCTGTTAATAAGCAGCTTGCGCTTGCTGTTTTCGGGAATGCAATTGTATCACGAAGGTTCGTACGGCCTGCAAGCAGCATAACAAGACGATCTAAACCTAATGCAATACCGCCGTGTGGTGGTGTACCGTATTCGAATGCTTCTAATAAGAATCCGAATTGCTCTTGCGCTTCTTCTTGTGAGAATCCAAGTGCTTTGAACATTTTTTCTTGTACGTCACGCTCGTAAATACGAAGTGATCCACCACCAAGCTCATAACCGTTTAATACAAGGTCATATGCTTGTGCACGTGCTTTTTCTGGTGCTGTTTCTAGTAACTCAACGTCTTCACGGAATGGCATTGTGAATGGGTGGTGAGCTGCGAAGTAACGATCTGCATCTTCATCGTACTCAAGAAGTGGCCAATCCGTTACCCATAGGAAATTAAATTTACTTTCATCAATTAACTCAAGCTCTTTACCTAGACGTAAACGAAGTGCGCCTAAGCTATCTGCAACAACGCTCTTCTTATCTGCTACGAATAGTAATAAGTCGCCAGCAGTAGCTTCTAATGTGCTCATTAACACATTTGCATCTTCTTCACCGAAGAATTTTGCAATCGGTCCTTTTAAACCGTCTTCTTCAACTTTAAGCCAAGCTAGACCTTTTGCACCGTATACTTTCACGAATTCAGTTAATGCATCGATGTCTTTACGAGAATATTTACTTGCAGCACCTTTTGCATTGATTGCTTTTACTTGTCCGCCGCTTTCTACAGCACTTGTAAACACTTTAAAGCCACAACCTGCTGCAAACTCAGATAAGTCTGTTAGTTCCATTTCAAAGCGTGTATCTGGCTTATCAGAACCGTAGCGAGCCATTGCATCAGCATATTTCATACGAGGGAATGGTGCACTAACTTCTACACCTTTTGCATCCTTCATAACTTTCGTCATCATACGCTCCATCATATCTAAAATTTCATCTTGTGTTAAGAATGAAGCTTCGATATCAATTTGCGTGAATTCCGGTTGACGATCCGCACGTAAATCTTCATCACGGAAACAAC
Source organism: Bacillus sp. FSL R9-9497 (assembly GCF_038005805.1). Classification (NCBI taxonomy): domain Bacteria; kingdom Bacillati; phylum Bacillota; class Bacilli; order Caryophanales; family Bacillaceae; genus Bacillus; species Bacillus sp. FSL R9-9497. The sequence goes on from NZ_JBBOTY010000001.1 coordinate 4,296,471, forward strand.
GTGCTACTTGATAGTAACGCTCAAATCCGCCGACCATAAGAAGCTGTTTAAATAACTGTGGTGACTGTGGTAGTGCATAGAATTCACCATCATGCACACGACTTGGTACTAAATAGTCACGAGCTCCTTCTGGCGTGCTTTTCGTTAAAATTGGTGTTTCTACTTCTAAGAACTCTTCTGTGTCTAAGAAGTTACGAATTGTTTTCGTTACGTCATGACGCATTTTGAATGTGTTAAACATTACTGGGCGACGTAAGTCTAAATAACGATATTTTAAACGCACATCTTCTGATGCATCTGTATCATCAGCAATGATGATTGGCGTTGTTTTCGCTGCATTTAGTACATTTACTTTTGTTGCTTGTACTTCAATACGACCAGTTGCCATATTGTCATTAATTGCGCCTTCACCACGTTCAACAACTGTACCTTCTACGTGTAATACGTATTCGCTACGAATTGTTTCTGCTACTTCTAACGCTTCTTTTGATGTTTCTGGGTTAAATACAACTTGCACGATACCTGTACGGTCACGTAAGTCGATAAAGATTAATCCACCTAAGTCACGGCGTTTTTGTACCCAACCTTTTAATTGAACTGTTTGTCCAACAGCTTCTACTGTTACTTTTCCACATGCATGTGTTCTTTCAGCCACTGTAAGTTCCCCCTATATTAATTTCTCTGCTACGTATGAAGCAAATACATCTAACGCTACTTCTTCTTGTTCACCTGTTGCCATATCTTTTAAGTTAATGATGCCTTTATCTAGCTCATCTTCTCCTAATACAGCTACAAATTTCGCCTTTAGACGATCTGCTGATTTAAATTGTGCTTTCATTTTACGATCTAAATAATCTTTTTCAACTGACAATCCAGCTTTACGAAGATCGAACGCAACTTTTGCAGCATGGTCTTTCGCTTTTTCGCCAAGCGCCACAACGTAACAATCAATACTATGTTCAAGTGGTAATTCGATGTTTTCAGCTTTTAGCGCCATAATTAAACGTTCAATACTCATTGCAAAACCGATACCTGGCATTTCTGGTCCACCGATTTCTTGTACAAGTCCGTTATAACGGCCACCACCGCTTAATGTAGTGATCGCACCGAAACCTTCTGCCTCACTCATAATTTCAAAAACAGTGTGTTGGTAGTAGTCTAAACCACGCACTAAGTTCGGATCTTTTTCAAACGGAACATCCATCATCGTTAATAGTTCTTGAACTTTGTCGTAGTATATTGCTGAATCTTCGTTTAAGTATTCTGTAATAGATGGTGCTGTTCCCATTAATTCATGGTTACGGTCCTTCTTACAGTCTAAAATTCGAAGTGGGTTCTTTTCTAAGCGAGATTGACAGTCAGAACAGAATTCGCCGATACGTGGCTCAAAGTGTGCGATTAATGCATCACGGTGCGCTTGACGGCTCGCTGCGTCACCTAAACTGTTTAATACAACTTTAATATTTTTTAAGCCCATGCCGCGGTAAAATTCAACAGCAAGTGCAATTACTTCTGCATCAATTGCAGGGTCATTACTGCCGATTGCTTCGATACCGAATTGTACGAATTGACGATAGCGACCTGCTTGTGGTCTTTCATAACGGAACATTTGACCGATATAGTATAATTTCGTTGGTTGTGTTGCATCACCAAACATTTTATTTTCAACGTAAGAACGTACAACAGGTGCAGTACCTTCTGGACGTAATGTTAAGCTGCGCTCTCCACGATCTTGGAATGAGTACATTTCTTTTTGTACGATATCTGTCGTATCACCAACACCGCGTAAAAATAGCTCAGTGTGCTCAAAAATTGGTGTACGAATTTCTTTATAATTGTAACGACGGCAAATTTCGCGTGCTTGCCCTTCGATATACTGCCATAACTCAACAGTGCCTGGAAGAATATCTTGCGTTCCGCGTGGGATTTGAATAGACATATTCAGTTCCTCCTCAAATTGTTTTAATCTTAATAAAAATAAAAAAACTCCCGCCTCTACTGTTTAAACAGTAGGGACGAGAGTATTATACCCGTGGTGCCACCCTAATTGAAGCACGTATGCTTCCACTTTTTTAATAACGCTTAAATGTGCGTTCATCCCTACTAAGCGTATATGCCGTTCAAGTTGAAACCTCTAGAGTGTCATTCAATCAGTCATCATGCAGAAATGTTTTCAGCCTAAGACATTCCTTCTCTTTCCATGTGTGTCTCATTTACTCTTCTCTATCAACGGTTATATTCATATGTAAATATAAAATTACTATACGTTTGTTAAGTAGGATTGTCAAGTGCTCTAAGAACGTTCAATCTGCTTCTTTAAACGCTTTACATCTTGAAGAGAAATCCCAAACTCGGAAGCAAGCTCCATTGAAGTATTGTTTTGCTCTTTTGAAATAAAATCATGAAAATTCACGTTAAATAGTTGATTTGCACCATTTGTAACAGAATGCCCTTTTTCATTCATACGCATACGTATATCCCTCACATTCAATATGGATGTTTTACTTTTTATTGTTCCATATTGATGGGAGAGTTATACATAACCGAAACTGCTATTGATTCCAAATAAATGAACAAAACATACAACAATGTATAAAAAAGAGAGGATTATATAACCCTCTCTTTTTTATCAACACTATTTACTTTCTACAATTAAGGTCACCGGACCATCATTGATTAAAGAAACATCCATCATTGCTCCGAACTTCCCTGTTTCCACATGTAATCCTTGTTTACGAACTTCTTCATTAAAGAAATCGTATAAACGCTCTGCATAATCAGGTTTCGCAGCATCCATAAAGTTTGGACGTCTTCCCTTGCGGCAATCTCCGTATAATGTGAATTGCGAAATAGATAGAACTTGTCCTTCTACATCAAGTACAGAATGATTCATCTTTCCGCTCTCATCTTCAAAAATACGTAAGTTTGCAATTTTTTCCGCAATGTAAGTTGCATCTTTTTCTGTATCTTCGTGCGTAATGCCAACTAGTAATGTTAAACCGAACGGAATTTGTCCTACGATCTCACCGTCTACTGTGACAGACGCTTTCTTTGATCGTTGTAAAACAACTCTCATCTTTCTACACTCCCTATTAATGCATCATGCGTCGTACTGCATAAATTTCTGGAACGCGTTTAATGCGTTCTACTACTTTTTTCAAGTGTTGTAAGTTACGAATCGAGATTGACATATTAATTGTTGCCATCTTATTACGGTCACTTCTACCAGAAACAGCTGAAATGTATGTTTTCGTCTCTGTAACAGCTTGCAGTACTTCATTTAATAAACCGCGGCGATCGTAACCTGAAATTTCAATATCAACGTTATACTCTATTTCTTTTTCAGGGCTACCTTCCCACTCAACTTCTAATAAACGTTCTATCGCTTCTTCTGTATGAACATTTACACAATCACGGCGGTGAATCGATACACCTCGGCCTTTGGTAATATACCCAACGATATCATCACCCGGAACTGGGTTACAGCATTTCGATAAACGGATTAATAAATTATCAGCACCGCTTACCTTTACACCAGAATCCCATTTTCGAATTTTCATCGGTTTACGAACTTCTTTAACTTCAACAATTTCTTCTTCTTCGCGTTGCTTGCGGAACTTGTCCGTTAGTCGCGTAACAATTTGCGAAGCTGTAATTCCGCTATATCCAACTGCTGCAAACATATCTTCTTCATTTGCAAAGTTAAATTTCTCAGCGACGCGTTTTAAGTTATCAGGCGCTAATACTTCTTTCATCTCATACTCTAGACCACGTACTTCCTTTTCAACAAGTTCACGGCCTTTTTCAATATTTTCGTCTCTACGTTGTTTCTTAAAGAATTGACGAATTTTATTTTTCGCATGAGATGTTTGAGCAAGTTTTACCCAATCTTGACTTGGGCCATATGAATGTTTCGACGTTAAAATTTCAATGATATCGCCTGTTTTTAATTTATAATCCAGCGTCACCATTTTCCCGTTTACTTTTGCACCAATTGTTTTATTCCCAATTTCCGAATGGACACGATACGCGAAATCAATTGGAACCGATCCAAGTGGTAATTCCATTACATCGCCTTTCGGTGTAAAGACGAATACCATGTCAGAGAATAAATCAATTTTTAATGACTCCATAAATTCTTCTGCATTAGAAGTTTCATTTTGCCATTCTAATATTTGACGGAACCACGTGAGTTTCTTCTCTAATGTACCTGTTGTTTCTGCTGTTTTTCCTTCTTTGTATGCCCAGTGTGCCGCGATCCCGAATTCTGCAATTTCGTGCATTTCTTTCGTACGAATTTGCACTTCAAGCGGATCACCTTTCGGTCCAATTACAGTCGTATGAAGAGATTGATATAGATTTGCTTTTGGCATTGCAATATAATCTTTAAAACGACCTGGCATCGGCTTCCAGCACGTATGAATAATTCCAAGCACTGCATAACAATCTTTAATACTATTTACAACGACACGTACAGCTAATAAATCATAAATTTCATTGAACTGTTTATTTTGCAGTGCCATTTTACGATAAATACTGTAAATATGTTTCGGTCTTCCAGAGATCTCAGGTTGAATTGCAACTTCTTTTAATTTCTCACGAATACCAGTCATTACTTCGTCTAAATATTCTTCACGTTCTGCACGTTTACGCTTCATTAAATTTACAATACGATAATATTGTTGTGGATTTAAATAGCGAAGTGACGTATCCTCTAGCTCCCATTTAATAGTACTAATTCCGAGTCTATGTGCTAAAGGTGCAAAGATTTCTAGCGTTTCATTCGCTATGCGACGCTGCTTCTCTTGAGGCAAATGTTTCAATGTACGCATGTTATGAAGACGATCAGCTAGTTTAATTAAAATAACTCGAATATCTTGAGCCATTGCAATAAACATTTTGCGATGGTTTTCTGCTTGTTGTTGTTCGTGAGATTTATATTTGATCTTCCCAAGCTTCGTAACACCATCAACAAGCATAGCAATTTCTTTGTTAAATTCCCGTTCAATATCTTCTAACGTAATCTCTGTATCTTCCACTACATCATGTAAGAAACCTGCTGATACCGTAGCTGGATCCATGTGTAAATCAACTAAAATACCTGCAACTTGAATTGGATGAATAATATACGGTTCACCCGATTTTCTGTATTGTTCGCTATGCGCATCGCGTGCATATTCATAGGCACGTGCTACTAGCTCAATATCTTCATCCACTAAATATTGACTTGCTTTCTCGAGTACCTGTTCAGCTGTTAGTACCTGCTCATTTGCCATCGAATCACCTTTTATTGAAAATTGACTTTATCTTTATTTAATAGAATAAATTATATTCTATCATTATAACCCAATGATTGTGAATTGTGAAAAGGAAAAGATTTTACTGACATTTCACCATGATTTTTTGTTCAATTATACAAAAGTACCCGCTCCTCTCCAAGAGATTCACGGGTACTTTTTATCACCGTAGTTTTACCTATATAGTGATTAGTATTTTTCTAATACTAATACATCGTAACCATCTAACATTTTACGACCATCTAAGTAAGTAAGCTCTACTAAGAATGCAATCCCTGCTACAACTCCGCCAAGTTCTTCAACTAGCTTAATTGTCGCTTCGATAGTTCCACCTGTAGCTAATAGGTCATCTGTAATTAATACGCGTTGACCTGGCTTAATTGCATCTTTATGGATTGTTAAAACATCTTTACCATATTCTTTACCGTAGTCAACTGTAATTACTTCACGTGGTAATTTTCCTAATTTACGAACTGGCGCAAATCCTACTTCTAACGCATAAGAAACTGGGCAACCGATAATGAAACCACGAGCTTCTGGTCCTACTACAACATCGATATCTCTTTCTTTTGCGTATTCAACGATTGCATCTGTTGCTGCTTTGTATGCTTTACCGTCATTCATTAAAGGTGTAATGTCTTTAAACACAATACCTTCTTTCGGATAATCCGGTACAATTGCGATATGTTGCTTGAAATCCATATTTCTGAATCCTCCTCAGATCTAAAAGGTTTGTAAATACAAATCCTTTACCCTAACTGTTCTACTTCTTTATGATTACGAATCGTTTCAAACCATGTATATAGTTGCTGATATGTGCTATAAACCAATTCTTTTTCTAATTGTAAGTGGTTCATTTTCTCACGATATGTGTTCGATTCAATTAAATCACGCTTTTGTTTTTTGTCTGCCATAAAAATGACGCCATCTTTTATTGTAACAAATTCTAACTCAAAAAACACCTGTGTCATGAAATTTACTGTATCTTTTGACCAACCTTTATGACGACATAGTTGTTCTCCATATTGTCTTAAAGAAAATGGTGTTTTTTGGTTTAAGAAAGAATAATACCATTTAAAGTGTTCTCTCGTAGGAACTGTACTAAATAAGTGGTTATTCTCTTGATAAAATAGCGTATAAATTCGCGCTGGGAATCCTACTTTAAATAACTCACGTAATTCATCGGTTCCTTTTGGTAAATCAAGTAACACAATATATTGATCATCTAAATGCGTTACTTCTGAAGCATGCATGAGCTTTTCTTTATAGCTCTCTAAAGAAAATTTATTCAATACCTCTTCAGAAAAATACACCATTGTTATTTTTTCTTTCGGAAGTTCTGCTAAATTTGCTTCTGCATTACGCATACTACGCCAATCAAATAATTGCCACGCCTCTACAGCAATATCTTGTACCATTAGTTGTGGCTTCTTAAAATTATTCCATTCATTGATGGATGCTTCTCCTATTACAGATACCTTTGCAACTGGAGAGATTTCTTTCGCATATGCACCAAAACCAAATCCAATTGTATCCAGTGTTGCTTGTCCATCACGAAGAGCCATTTTTAAATGAGAGCCATCTGATCCGATTGCGCGAATGCTTTCTAACTCTGCATCTTTTACTGCAATACGTGGTTTCGGATTTCCAATACCAAACGGGGCTAGTTTTTGCATATCTTCAATTGCCGCTAGCGTTACATCCTCTACTTTGCAAAAAACATCAACTGCTGTAATTGGAATAAAATCTTCTTCTGTTAAAATCGCATCTGCTTGTTCATTTAATCGGCGACGTAATTCATCTACATCATTCATATGTAGCGTCATTCCCGCTGCCATCGGATGCCCTCCGAAGTGTGGCAATAACTCTCTACAATCTGATAAGTTTGCAAACAAATCAAATCCTGCAATACTACGTGCTGAGCCTTTTGCTGTTTCTTTTATAGGATCGATGCTTAATACAATCGTCGGACGATAAAAACGTTCAACTAATTTAGAAGCAACAATTCCAATTACCCCTGGGTTCCAACCTTCTTTTGCAAGTACTAATACTTTGTTTTCTTCTGGCGGGAAGTTATTTTCAACTTCAGCGATAGCCTCTTCTGTAATTTGCTTTACAATATCTTTTCGCAGTTTGTTCAGCTCATCAATTTCTTCAGCTAGCTCTTTCGCTTCCTCTGGATCATCTGATAATAAAAGGTGTACAGCCGGCGCTGCATCTTCTAAACGCCCGACCGCATTAATACGCGGTGCAATTGAGAAGCCAATACTCTCTTCTGTAATTTCACTTTGCGAAACGTTAGCAACTTTAAACAATGCCTTCAAACCAATATTTCTCGTCATACGCATATGTTTTAAACCACGTTTCACTAGCAACCTATTTTCACCATGAAGTGATACTAAATCGGCTACTGTACCGATTACTGCAATCTCTAATAAATGTTCTGGTACACGGCCTAATAGTGCATGCGCAACTTTAAACGCAACACCTACACCAGCTAAATAGTGAAACGGATATACGCCACCTTCTAATTTCGGATGTATAATCGCAAGTGCTTCTGGCAATTCTGGCGGTGGCTCATGGTGATCTGTAATAATTAGATCTATTCCAAGCTCCTTCGCTACATTCGCTTCATGTACTGCTGCGATGCCAGTGTCGACCGTAATAATCAGTGAGAACCCTGCGCTATGCGCCCAACGAAACGCTTCTTCGTTCGGTCCATACCCTTCTGTAAAACGATTTGGAATGTAAAATTCTACTTCTGCACCTAATTCTTGAAGAGCAAGATATAAAACCGTCGTACTACTTACTCCGTCCGCATCGTAATCACCAAATATTAATATTTGCTCTCCATTTTGAATGGCCTTATTTACACGTTCTACCGTTCTATCCATTCCTTCTAATAAAAATGGATCATGAAATTCTTGATTTTCTGTATTTAAAAAATCTAAAATCTTATCTTCTGTATCTAGTCCTCTACCGAGGAATAATGAAACGACAAGTGGCGATAACTGTAATTTACTTGCTAATTCACTCACTCGCTCGTCATTATATTCTTTTTCTTTCCAACGCGTCTTCGGTTGTAACACGAAATCACCCCTTAACCTGTTCATTATACAAGACAGATTAAGGGGTGACAATATAATGCAAACTACGATGCAATATCTATATACTAAAATGTTAATGATGTTTAATTTGGAGAATACGGATTTATATGTACGAATACATTTTGTACATTATCTTGTTTCATAAGTATTTCTTTCACATGTTTTCCAATACGGTGTCCTTCTTCTACGGTAATGTATGGATCTACAGACACTTTAATATCGACAATAACATAATGACCATGCTCCCGTGCATATAAAGAACCAATTTTTTTCACACCATCTACTTGAAGAACTGCTTCTCTAAGCGGAATAACCTCCTCCTCATGAAGAACATGGTCAAGCGTTGCATGAATTGCTTCCGCTCCAATGCTCCATGCCATTTTTACAACAAGAAGTGAAACAACTAATCCTGCAATCGGATCAGCATATACGAGCCAGTCTATACCAAGCTTACCACCGATTATAGCTGCACAAATACCGATTAAAGCTGCAATTGAAGAAAATACATCCGAACGGTGCTCATATGCATTTGCAATAATTGCATCACTGTTTACTCTTTTCCCTAATCGGAATTTATATTGAAACATTCCTTCTTTCACGACGATTGAAAGAACAACAGCAAATATCGTAATTCCTTTCGGCGGTTCTAGTTCTTGCGAAAAAGCTTTTATAGACGAAATCGCGATTTCAAGTCCCACAATAAATAATAATACCGCAACAATAATCGCCGAAATCGATTCCGCTTTACCATGACCATATGGATGATCCTCATCAGGTGGCTGCTTTGCCGCTCGCAATCCAAAAAGTACAGCTAGCGAACCAATTACATCTGATGCAGAATGCACCGCATCCGCTAACAGTGCTTTACTGTTCCCAATATAACCAATTACCGCCTTTACAATCGCTAATATAATATTACCAACGATTCCGACAATAGCACCAAACTCAGCCTGTTTAAAACGTTCATCTTTTTCCATCATTAAAATCCCTTCTTTTCTTAACCTATCTTTTTATTTTAACAAAAACAGCGATAATACCACCACTTTCTTCCATCTTCTTTCTGTTAAAAAGTTGCTATCTTATTGTATCCACAAACGAAAAAAGAGATGCCTCATAAAGAGACATCATCTTTTCTATACTTGCGGTTCAGATTCTACTTTCTCAACCTTTTTCTTGTTTTTGCCCTTTTTCAAACGACGGTTTTCAAGCATTAACCAAATTTGAGAAGCAACGAAAACAGAAGAATACGTACCTACAACTAATCCAACTAGTAACGCAAACGAGAAGTTACGTAGTGACTCACTACCGAAGATAAGCAGTGCAATTACTGGGAATAACACTGTTAATACGGTGTTAATCGAACGACCAAGCGTTTGGCGAATACTTGCATTTACGATTTCTTCTAAGTCTTTTATATCGCGAACTCGTTTTTTCTGTTTGTATAATTCACGGTTTCTATCAAATGTAACGATTGAATCATTAATAGAATAACCGATGATTGTTAACACTGCAGCGATAAACGTTAAGTCTACCTCTAATTGGAAAATACTAAATATAACAATCATAACGAACGCATCATGTAATAATGCAAGTACTGCAGATAATGCGTACGTAAATCGGAATCGAATACTTACGTATAAAATGATAACCGCAGAAGCGATTAATACTGCGATAAATGCATTTCGTGCAATTTCTTTCCCGATTGTTGGTGAAACTGTACTTACGTTTGGATCTGTACCATATTTATCGTGGAAGAATGTTTTTGTTTTTGCAATTTCATCTTTTGATAGAACACCTAATGTACGAACTGCGAATCCTTTATTGTCATCTCCAGTCGGTACAATATTTTCTTCCTTCACATCAATGTTCAACTCTTTAAAATCTTTATGAACATCAGACACAGTAACTGCTTGTTTTGATTGCAAGTCGATACGTGTACCACTCGCAAAGTCAATACCAAGATTCAATTTGAAAATTGGCAAGATAATTGCACCTGCAATTACAACTACAATCGAGAAGATAAGGAATTTATGACCGACATTTACGAAATTAATACGATCAAATTTCGTTGGTGGATGTACTACACCTTTTGTTAATGGAATAATATCCTTTTGCTTCACACCAAAGTATCCTGGTTTTTTATCGAAGTAACGGCTCTTTACTAGTAAACTTAGTAAGAAACGAGTACCGAATACGTTCGTAATGAAACCGACTAAAATACTTACGATTAAACTTGTTGCGAACCCTTTTACGGAACTATTACCGTAAACGAATAACACACCAGCTGCTGCAAGTGTTGTAATGTTCGCATCTAAAATCGTTGCTAATGAACGATGGTTACCAGCACGGAATGCTGACATCATTGACTTACCAATTTTCAGCTCTTCTTTCAGTCTCTCGTACGTAATAATATTCGCATCAACAGCGATACCTACCCCGAGCACTAACGCCGCAATACCCGGCAGCGTAAGAACTGCATGCATCCAGTTAAAGACAAGTAACGTAACGAAAATGTATAAACCTAACATAATAACCGCTACAAGTCCTGGTAAACGGTAGAATACAAGCATAAATAAGAAAATAAGAGCGATACCAATCGCACTAGCGAAAATCGTTTGCTCTAACGCTTGTTGACCAAACTTCGCTCCAACAGATGTTGAATACATTTCTTTTAAATCAACAGGAAGTGCACCTGCATTTAATAAAGATGAAAGTTGTTTCGCACTTTCAACTGTGAAGTTTCCACCTACGATAGATACTTCAGCTTGGTTAAATACTTGGTTTACTGTTGCTGCTGATAAGAACTTCGGATTCGGTTTTGCAGATTCTGCTTTGTACGAATCTTTTCCTTCTTCAAAATCAAGCCAAATTACCATTAAATTCGTTGGTGGTGGCATTTTTGAAATTTTTTCAGTTACTTCACGGAATTTTTCAGCGCTCTTTAGTGTAAGACCTACGCTCGCACGGCCTTGCTCATCAAATGTTTGCTTCGCTCCGCCGCCTTTTAAATCCGTTCCGTCCATAAGAAGATTATCATCTACATCACGGAATGTTAATTTCGCTTGTGTTGATAACATTTCACGTGCTTTTTGCTGATCTTGTACACCAGCAAGCTGTACACGAATTCGATCTTGCCCTTCGATTTGAATGTTCGGCTCACTTACACCGAGAACATTGACACGATTCTCAAGAGCACCTACTGTACTTACAAGTACGTCTCGATCGATTTTGTCACCTTTTTTGGCTGGTTTTACTTCATACAGAATTTCAAAACCACCGCGAAGGTCTAGTCCTAGACTAATTCCTTTTGCTATGTCTTTTCCTGCCGCACCAATTACTCCACCGATTAATAAAACGATGAGGAAAAAGGCGGCAATTCTCGTACCACGCTTTGCCATATGTACCCTCTTTCCGCTACTAACACTTTAAATAAATCTCTTACGATTCACTTTTACACGTGTGCATACGTCTAGTTAGTAGACTTCCTTTCTATAATTTTGCTAGCTCATCACTAGCTGTGCCGGTACGTTTTCACGATACCTGCACTTTCATTATTTGTTTTCTCTCTTCACTACCTCCTTTATATATGATCTTAGACATAATTATTTCCTGATTATCAATACCTATCATTATACTGCAAAAGGAAGAACAAACCAATTGCAGTCGGTTATTTATTTTCATATTCATCAAATGACCAAAGTGGCGCTTGATATGCTTCAACAGTTAAATATGTCATATATTCATTAGCACTTACTGTTAATACGTCATTAACTAATTCATACAATCTAACATCGCTGTCTATCTTCTTCCACTTTTTCACTTTAAGAAACTTCCAAATGTCATCATCTGTCACTCTGTCGTAGCCGAACATTTGAAACTCTTCTACTTTACTTTCTAAAACGACTTGTAACTGTCCGCGGTATGATTCTACCAAAGCCTCTCTATCTAACATCTATAACATCTCCTTCTTATTTCGCACGAAAAGTCGCTTTTATTCCCGCTCTAATGGACAGCAATAACTACTTTCAAGAGCACTATCATACTTCACTCTCTTAAATGCTTGTCATTCTTGTCTCGTACGTGCATATAAATTATTGTAAATCATTCCATTGATTTTGAGAAGGTAGGAGAAGAACATGACGAGACAAAGCTTTTTAAAAGGCGCATTTATTTTAATGATAGCCGGCTTTATTACAAAAATACTCGGCTTTATCAACCGCATAGTAATGGCACGTATTTTGGGAGAAGAAGGCGTTGGTCTTTATATGATGGCCGTTCCTACATTCATTTTAGCAATTACATTGACACAAATTGGTCTTCCTGTCGCAATCGCAAAATTTGTAGCAGAAGCGGAAGCTGTGAACGATAAACAAAGAGTTAAAAAAATATTAACCGTATCACTAGCTGTTACATCCGTTATTAGTATCATTTTAACAATCGGAATTATGTTCCTCACACCTATTTTAGCAAAAACATTATTAACCGACGAAAGAACGTACTATCCATTAATGGCCATTTTGCCCGTTGTTCCTGTTATTGCTGTTTCTTCTGTTTTGCGTGGTTACTTTCAAGGGAAACAAAACATGAAACCTAGCGCTTATGCGCAAGTTCTAGAACAAGTCGTCCGCATTACCATTATCGCTATATGCATTCAATTATTTTTACCTTACGGCATAGAATACGCTGCAGCCGGCGCTATGTTATCAGCTGTTCTCGGTGAAGTTGCATCCTTATTATTTTTACTCACGTTATTTCAGCGAGAAAAACATTTATCAATACGCTCTGGATTTTTCACTACTGTAAAGGAAAGCAAAGGAACATTTTATTCTCTGATGGATATTGCCCTTCCAACTACAGGAAGTCGTTTAATCGGCTCCGTTTCCTATTTTTTTGAACCTATTGTCGTTATGCAAAGCTTAGCAATCGCTGGTGTCGCTGCTTCTATTGCAACCCAGCAATACGGTATATTAAACGGTTATGCATTCCCGCTCCTATCACTACCCGCCTTTATTACATACGCTCTCTCTACAGCGCTCGTTCCTTCTATTAGTGAAGCAATGGCAAAAAGACAACATAAATTAGTAGAGCACCGTTTACAACAAGCACTTCGAATTTCATTAATTACCGGCGGATGGTCTGTCGTTATATTATACGTATTCGCTTCTCCTGTTTTAACTCTTATGTATGGATCAGACAGCGCAACAGCATTCATTCAACTTCTTGCGCCTTGCTTTTTATTTCATTATTTCCAAAGTCCACTTACCTCTGTTTTGCAAGCTTTAAACTTAGCAAGAGCTGCAATGATGAATACATTTATTGGTGCCATCGTGAAATTAATCGTTATTTTTGTACTAGCATCAAGGCCAGAATTTCAAATGATGGGGGTTGCTCTCGCTATTGCTGCAAATATTGTAACAGTAACATTTCTTCACTACGCTACTGTTTTAAAAAAGATTACATTTACCATTTACGCAAAAGACTATATTTTCGGCGGACTTGCCATCGGTATCGCGGGCGCCTTCGGTTTTTATCTTCATAAATATATTATTTTCTCTCATGCCCTTGGCATACAAACATTATGGGAAATCACTTTAACAACAATTGTTTATATCGTACTTCTCTTCACTTTCAAACTCATTCGAAAAGAAGAGTTAAGTCGTCTCCCTATCATTCGTAAACTTTCATTTTTGAAATAAGTTGAAACTTTAATCAGTGGGGTAATCTCCACTGATTATTAGTTAAACTAATCATTCTTACTCTTTCAAAGGATAAATCTCTAATTTTCTTTTACATCAACAAAAAATTTTCCGTTTTGAAAACTACAGTATAAAATTTGTGTTACATCGTTATAACCTAAGTTTTTTAATTTCTCAATAAGCCATTCATCTGTATGTTCAATCATTTGTAAATGACTAGATTGAATTTCTCCATCAATAATAAGAGGAAGCGTAAACTGCAATGTATCTTGTTTATTTTTTTGTTTTTGAAAGACAGATAACTTCCCAGACGGTTCCAAAATAGCATATTCTACATCCCGAATATCTCCAACTCCTTGTTCCCTTAATTGCATCATTAAATCATCTATATTATAACGTTGCTTTCTCATCTTCTTTTCATCAATCTTTCCCGCGTTTACAAGAATAGCCGGCTCACCTTCTATTAAATGCCGAAAGCGTTGATACTTTAGGGAAATGACTGACAAAATAATTTGGATGCACATAAGAAAAGTCATCGGAACTAATTGATGCCAAAGTGATTTATCGGTATTTTCAATTGCCACTACGGCCATTTCTCCAAGCATAATAAATACGACTAAATCTAATACACTTAGTTCTCCTATCTCACGTTTACCCATAAGACGAAAAATAATTAAGATGATGATATATAAAAGCATTGTCCGTCCAATTATTGATATCCATTCCATTTCTACATCTCCTTTTTTACGTATAGACTCCCCTATAAAAAAGAAACTAGTCTAACTTAGACAAAAGAAAAATATGCTTGTATTAAAAAGGGGGAATGTATAAATGGATGGAACGAAAAAATTATCCACTGCAATCGGCTTCGGTATTATTACACTATTAATTCTCGCATCTCTTACTAGCATGATTATGGCTCTTTTATTAAAGTTTACGAATATAAACGAAGGGACATTAGCCGTTACTATTTTTATACTCGCTCTTTTATCTATGCTTATGTCTGGTTTTATTGCTGGTAAAAAAGCTCAAGGGAAAGGATGGCTAGTAGGTCTCACAACAGGTCTCACGTTCACTATACTCGTTTTTCTAGTTAACTATTTAGGCTTTTCTCAAACTTTATCGAACTCACAATTACTTTATCAATTAGCATTAATGGGGGCGAGTACACTCGGTGGTATTTTCGGTGTAAATATGTCAAAGCAAAGTAACTAAAAAAGGCCCTGCATATTTTATGCAGGGCCTTCCAAATTAGTTTTTCACAACTTCACGAATCGCATTGCGATCGAAAGTTAAGTGTGAACCACCAGATTTAATAACAATTTTCGTCTCATCTACTGATTCGATTGTACCGTGTAAACCACCGATTGTTACGATAGCATCACCTTTTGCTAACTCACTTTGCATTTGAGCAACTGCTTTTTGACGTTTTTGTTGCGGGCGAATTAATAAGAAATAGAAAATCGCAAACATCGCAACGATCATAACGATATTCATCATACCTGCATTCATCTTTTGTTCCTCCTTTTAAATTATGTATTAGAAGTTTTTAGCATTCGGTTTATTAAAGCCATACTGTTCAAAGAACTCTTCGCGGAAATCGCCAAGACGGTCTTCACGAATAGCTTGTCTCACCTGCTCCATTAAGTTTAACAGAAAATGAAGGTTGTGATAAGACGTTAAACGAATTCCGAACGTTTCATCACATTTCATTAAGTGACGAATGTACGCACGAGAGTAGTTTTTACATGTGTAGCAATCACAGTTTGGATCAAGCGGACCGAAGTCTCTTGCGAATTTCGCATTTTTTACAACGAGGCGACCTTCACTTGTCATACATGTACCATTTCGAGCGATACGAGTTGGAAGTACGCAGTCAAACATATCAATACCACGAATTGCGCCATCGATTAACGAGTCAGGAGAACCTACCCCCATTAAGTAACGAGGCTTATTATCTGGAAGAAGTGGTGTTGTAAACTCAAGTACACGGTTCATAATATCTTTCGGTTCACCTACAGATAAACCACCTACAGCGTAACCAGGGAAGTCCATTGAAACAAGATCTTTCGCACTTTGACGACGAAGCTCTTCGTACTCTCCCCCCTGTACAATACCGAATAAGCCTTGATCTTGCGGACGTTCATGCGCTTTTAAGCAACGTTCTGCCCAGCGGCTCGTACGCTCTACAGATTTCTTCATATATTCAAAAGTAGCTGGGAATGGTGGACACTCATCAAATGCCATCATAATATCTGAACCTAATGCATTTTGGATTTCCATCGCTTTTTCTGGTGATAAGAATAATTTATCTCCATTTAAGTGATTACGGAAATGAACGCCTTCCTCTTCAATACGACGGAAGTCACTTAAACTGAATACTTGGAAACCACCAGAATCTGTTAAGATTGCACGATCCCAGTTCATAAATTTATGCAAACCGCCTGCTTCACGAATAATTTCATGACCTGGACGTAGCCATAAATGATACGTATTACTTAAAATAATGCCAGAATCCATTGCTTTTAATTCTTCTGGTGACATTGTCTTAACTGTTGCAAGTGTACCAACTGGCATAAATGTTGGTGTATCAAATGAACCGTGCGGCGTATGCACACGACCTAAACGGGCACCCGTTTGTTTACATGTCTTAATAAATTCATAACGAATTGCTGTCATAACTTACTCCTTTTATTTGTTTCTCATTTTAGCGTGAGATGCAACGAACATTGCATCACCGAAGCTAAAGAAACGATATTTTTCTTTTACTGCTTCATTATAAGCATGAAGTACATTATCTCTATTTGCAAATGCACTTACAAGCATAATTAATGTTGATTTCGGTAAATGGAAGTTTGTAATTAAACCATCAATTGCTTTAAATTCATATCCCGGATACATGAAAATATCTGTCCATCCAGAAGCGGCGCAAAGCTTACCTTCATGATCTGTTGCAATTGTTTCTAACGTACGAGTTGATGTCGTACCTACAGTAATAATACGTCCACCATTCTCTTTCACATGATTTAATAATGCCGCTGTCTCTTCAGACATATGATAATATTCTGCGTGCATATGGTGTTCTTCAATCGTGTCTGCAGAAACTGGTCTAAATGTTCCAAGTCCTACGTGAAGTGTAATGAATGCTAACTGAACGCCTTTTAGCTTTAACTTCTCAAGTAACTCTTCTGTAAAGTGAAGTCCCGCAGTCGGCGCTGCTGCTGAACCGATTTCTTTCGCATATACTGTTTGATAGCGATCGCGATCTTCTAGCGTCTCTTTAATATATGGAGGAAGTGGCATTTCCCCAAGTTCATCTAAAATTTCATAGAAGATGCCGTCATATGAAAATTCAAGCTGACGTCCACCTTGATCTGCAGTTCCTGTGCAAGTTGCTTTTAATTTCCCTTCGCCAAAAGAGATAACAGTTCCTTCTTTTACACGTTTCGCTGGCTTTACAAGCGTTTCCCACTTATCACCTTCTTCTTGTTTTAAAAGAAGTACTTCAATGTGCGCGCCTGTATCTTCTTTCACACCGTGCAAACGAGCAGGCATAACTTTCGTTTCATTTAAAACTAAGCAATCCCCCTCATGTAAGTAAGAAAGAATATCCGTAAAATGCTTATGCTCAATATCACCTGTTTCACGGTCTAACACCATTAATCTTGATGTTTCACGCTCTTCTAACGGGACTTGTGCAATAAGTTCTTCTGGTAAATGAAAATCAAACAGATTTATATCCATAGCTATATCCACCTATTTCTTATTTAAATCGATTTATTATATACATAATAAAAGATAATACAATACTTAACACAATACATGTAATGATAGGAAAATAAAAGGTAACGTTTCCTTTTTTCACAAAAATATCGCCTGGAAGCCTTCCAATGAACTTCCAAGCTAATCCAACAACGATGAGTAAGATCCCGGCTGTAATAAGCAGCTTTGGCATCTCCGTCATACTTTTGGTATCTCCATTCCGAAATGTTCATACGCAAGCGGCGTTACAATTCGGCCCCTCGGCGTTCGTTGTAAAAAGCCAATTTGTAATAAATACGGCTCATACACATCTTCAATCGTATGAGATTCTTCTCCAATTGTTGCTGAAACCGTTTCTAATCCAACTGGACCGCCACGGAATTTCTCAATAATACCAAGCAGTAATTTATGATCAATATGATCTAGACCTAATTTATCTACTTGCAGTAGCTCTAATGCCATTTGTGTAATTTCCATCGTAACCGTTCCATTACCACGAACTTGTGCGAAATCACGTACACGTCTTAAAAGACGATTCGCA
The DNA here is from genome assembly GCF_038005805.1 of Bacillus sp. FSL R9-9497. Taxonomy (NCBI): domain Bacteria; kingdom Bacillati; phylum Bacillota; class Bacilli; order Caryophanales; family Bacillaceae; genus Bacillus; species Bacillus sp. FSL R9-9497. Next base: position 4,314,874 of record NZ_JBBOTY010000001.1, read on the forward strand.
ATACGAGGTGTACCACGAGCACGTCTTGCAATTTCTAATGCAGCTAACGAATCGATTTCAACTTCAAATACTTCTGCTGTACGTTCAACAATCGCAGAAAGCTGATCTACTGTGTAGTACTCTAACCTTGAAAGTACACCGAAGCGGTCACGAAGCGGTGCCGATAATGCTCCAGCACGTGTTGTTGCTCCAACTAATGTAAATGGCGGTAAATCTAGGCGTACAGAACGTGCTGAGGGCCCTTTTCCAATTACAATATCAAGGCAAAAGTCTTCCATCGCAGGATACAATACTTCTTCAATTGATCTATGCAAACGATGAATTTCATCAATAAATAATACATCACCTGGCTGAAGCGCTGTTAATACAGCAGCTAAATCTCCTGGTCTTTCAATTGCGGGACCTGAAGTTGTTCTAACATTAACGCCCATCTCATTGGCAATAATATTCGCAAGCGTCGTTTTACCAAGACCTGGTGGTCCATATAAAAGCACGTGATCTAACGTTTCTTCACGCATTTTCGCCGCTTCAATAAATACTTCTAAATTATGTTTCGCTTTATCTTGGCCAATATACTGACGGAGCGTCTGTGGCCGTAATGAATATTCTAAATCCGCATCTTCATATGCAGATTCCCCTGAAAGGAGACGTTCGTCCATTATACTCACCTCTTACCATTTAGTAAAAGACTAAGTGCCTTTTTAATATACTGATCCGTCGTTAATGCTTCTTTTAATAACTCTGGTACAACACGAGAAACTTCGCGTTCTGCGTATCCAAGTGCGCGCAGAGCTTCCAGTGCCTCATCAAGCTCAGCTGATGAACCTTTATTCTCATCAAAACGTTCTGTGTCTGAGAATAAATCAACAAATGCATCTGGTACGACATCTGCTAGTTTTCCTTTTAAATCTAAAATCATTTGGCGTGCTGTTTTCTTTCCGACGCCTGGGAATTTCACTAAAAACTTCTCATCTTCATGCTCAATCGCTTGAACGACCTGTCCTGTTTGACCAGAAGCTAAAATTGCAAGAGCGCCTTTTGGCCCAATGCCAGACACGCCTAACAACTTTGTAAATAATAAACGCTCTTCACGTGTTTTAAAACCGTAAAGTGCCATAATATCTTCTCTCACATAATGATATGTATAGACACGGATTTCTTGCTTACTTCTTTGAAATACATACGGATTTGGTGTGAAAATTTGATAACCAATTCCATTATGATCAATTACGACATATTCCGGCCCTACATACTCCACGTAACCTGTAACATATTCAAACAAAATACGATCTCTCCCTCTTAAATCATGTATTCCATTTTAACATATTTAATGATAGAAAAGCGAGACTGCCCCAACAAATGTTCTCCACTTGAAACTTCTGTTATTTTCCATTGACAGAAAGGTTAAAGCACCTTAATATACAGAAGTCGATAATGATTATCAATACTAATTAAAGGGGTTACATCAGGATGAAACGTAAGCTATTTATTTTATTTACTATTATGCTTGTTGTTCTTTCTATCGTTGGCTGTTCTTCTCAAAAAGAAGAATCGAAAGCAAAAGAACAACCGAAAACAAAAGTTGTAAAACATGCTAAAGGTGAAGCTACAATTCCAGTAAATCCAAAGAGAATTGTTGACTTATCTGGATCAACAGAAGAACTATTACTTCTTGGACATAAACCTGTTGGTACAGCAAATACATATAAAGATAAAATCCAAAATCACTTAACAGACAAGTTAGATGGAGTAAAAGCAGTAGGTTGGTACTGGGCACCTAAAGTTGATTTAGAAGCTGTTACTGCTTTAAAACCAGACTTAATTATTTTAAACAACCGTCAATTAAAAATTTATGATCAACTAGAAAAGGTTGCACCTACAGTTGTTCTAGAAACAAACTTAGAAGACTGGCGTGGTAAGTTTAAAGAAGTAGGTAAGCTATTTGACGAAGAGAAGAAAGCAGACAAATGGATTGCAGACTACGATAAGAAAGCAGACTCTTTATCTAAAAAAATTAAAGAGAAAACAAAAGATGAGAACTTTATGTTCGTTGCAGTTACACCACAAAACTTCCGTGTATACGGTAGCTTCGGATACGGTGACATCATCTTTAATGACTTAAAACTTCCAGCAACAAAAGGTACGGATTTAAAACAAACGATGGCGCAAGTATCACTAGAAGGTCTAGTTGCATTCCAGCCTGACCAAATGTTTATTGTAAACTTCGGCGGCGAAGCTGATAAAGTTTACGAAGACTACAAAAACAGTGCCGTTTGGAAAGACAATAAAGCAGTTAAAAATAATCACGTATATGAAGTATCAAATGAAGTCTTCAATACGAAAGCATTCAATCCAATCGGAAAAGATATGCTAATTGATGAAATCGCAAAAGAAATTTTAGCTAAAAATAAATAAGAAAAAAAGCAGCTCACCATGAGCTGCTTTTTTTCTTACTTTGAACTGCGTATTGCTTCATTTTTTCAATCGTCTTCACAAAACCTTCTTTTGATTTAATACGAATGCCACGTTTCAATTTCGCACGTTCATAGCTCTCAAGCTTTTTCATATCAATTTGAAAGAAAGAATGGATCGCATTATCATTTTTTGGCACACCTTTGAAAATTTGTAATATCCCTTCCTCTGAAACACCAAAATACCCGCTCGTTTTCAATAACGGAGAAATATCATCAACTTTCTTTTGCAATACAATTTGTACATCATCACGATCAACGAGCTGCCATTCTTTATACTGCTGTAAAAACTTTTCTAAATCCGTCACTTTTTCTGTAAGTATTTCTTCGCTTACTTCGCCATCAACATACATACGCTCTAATAAAATTGTAACCTCAGGTTCTTTTTTCGTTACTTTTGGTACTGGCCCTTCCGCCTTCACATTCGTTTCATAAACGAAACAAAACATCATAACGAAAGCTTGCATCGCAATCAGTATCCATTTCATTTCCGTTCACCTCTTTTAGGCAAGATCATACTTTCATTAGTAGTTTTTCCGGAAATGGGGGTTTTATCCATATTACATTTCTTTCGAAAATATAAAAAATGCAGATAAGGATTCACCTCATCTGCATGTATCATTTACTTTTATATAAAATGAAAGACGCCTGCAAAGCAGGCGTCTTGATGCGTTTACGGCGAGAGACCAGGCGACCACATTCGCGTGTTTAGCACTTAAGCATATCTCTCGTCTTACGTAAATTAGCTCATCGCTTTGCTAATATAACATTAATAAAGTATAAGTGCAACATGTTTATAAAAATATTTTATTTCCTCTTTCATCTAAACAAATTATATGTAAATTATAAATTGATAAATGTAATATATATGTTACAATTAATGTAACAGCGAAATTATAATAAACAGGAGATGGGTAGTGTGAAAAAAATAAAGGATGAACGTCTCATTCTGCAAACGTTAAAAAACGTACGTATTGCTTTTCTTTTTCAATCACTTGGTATAATCGGTATTTTAGGCTATATCGGATTCACTGAAGGAATAGATCAAATTACGAAATCTCCATTATGGCTAGTATTTATTCTTACGAGTATGATCCTTAGTTATTTACAGTTAAGTGTTTCAATTGATGTAGAAGAAAGTGAAAAGGAGATAAAATTAACTCCTTATTACAAAATTGTTTTACGCTCTCTTATTGTAGGAATCGTTATGGCTATTATTTATATCATTTTCAGTCCAGAAAGCCCCCTATTTGAAGCTATTTTAACAGGTGGTATTCTCTTCATATGCTTTTTAGGTTCTTATTCCGTTAGTTATTTCATTAAAAAACGTCGTTTACAAGACGAAGATGAATAAAGAGGAAGGGCTCCCCCTTCCTCTTTTGTTTTGCTATCGCACTGTACCAGTTAAACCGTAACGAATGTCTCTGAACATATTTCCTATATCACGATTAAAATCGTTTGTAACTGTACCGTTACGTAGACGCGTACTCATTGCATCGACACGAGTAAACATATCATTTCTTACAGAAACATATACGTTTCTGTTTCCAACTTCATTTGCAACAGCTTGACGAATTTCGTTCGCCATCGCCGTTTCATTTGTCACTGTGTTACGTGGTTTTACCGCAATCGCTACATCGTTTCCATATACAACTGTAGACACACGGTCTACGTTATTCATACGTTTCACACGATTTGTTATTCTTTCAGCTGTTTTACCATCATTGTTAATGTATGAATTGTTCATTGTAATATTACGAGTTGGATGCGGATTAGCAATTTGTCCATTGTAATTTACATCACGGTAATAATTGTATCCTGTATCGTTACGACCATTTCTATATGTTACATAATCTGTATAACGATCATTACGCGTCACATTATCACGATACTGGTGTGTATCATTATAAGATGTACGCTCGTAATTGTAGTTACGTCCATCCATTGCATTGTTTTTTGGTGTACCACATGCAGCTAATGCACTAGTAACTAACAAAGAAGCAGCAATCACTTTTACTTTCGTATTCAATACAAAAACCCCCTCTGTTAGAATGAGCTTCTCTACTGAAAAGCTCCCTCTTATGATGAGTAACAGAGAAGGTTTTTACACTGTTAATATTTCACTGGGAATTTTCTAGCACTTCATAAAAAAACTGCATTTTCTTAATCAACAAGAATGCAAAAAAGGCGGGAATACTCCCGCCTTTTTAAACTTCTTCTTCGTCCTCTTCTTCTGAAACGGGCTCTCCAAATACATTTGGTGGATCTGGTTGATAATACATCGTTCCTGGCTGTGGTGCATATGCAGACTGAGTTGGTTGATAATATAAAGGATTCGCATATTGCGGACCGCCTGGTTGTGGACTATATAGTCTACTTTCTCCTCCGCATCCACAATCTTCCTCACCCTGCACAAGCGGCGGCATGTTATTATCCATTGGCATCATATTCTGGTTTGGCATAGACGTATGTTGCGGTCCAAACGGCGCTCCTTGCTGATATGGCATTTGATATGGATTTGGTTGTTGATAATACGGATTCGGCGGCATCATGGGCTGTTGATACGGCATTTGATAGGGCATCATATTTGGTGGTTGATTGTTATCCATAATCGGCATCATATTCGGCATTTGATTGTTATCCATAATTGGCATTATATTCGGCATTTGATTGTTATCCATGATTGGCATCATATTCGGCATTTGGTTATTATCCATAATCGGCATTATATTCGGCATTTGATTGTTATCCATAATTGGCATCATATTCGGCATTTGATTGTTATCCATAATTGGCATCATATTCGGCATTTGATTGTTATCCATAATTGGCATTATATTCGGTGGTTGATTGTTATCCATAATTGGCATTATATTCGGTGGTTGATTGTTATCCATAATTGGCATTATATTCGGCATTTGAATATTTGGCGGTATGACTTGTGGAATAACTACATTTTCTTTCGATACATTTGGCGATACTATATTCCCTACGTTTTCTTTCTTCACTTGTGGTGACACTATATTTCCTACATTTTCTTTTTTCACTTGTGGCGACACTATATTTCCTACATTTTCTTTTTTCACTTGCGGCGACACTATATTTCCTACATTTTCTTTTTTCACTTGTGGTGACACTATATTCCCTACATTCTCTTTTTTCACTTGTGGTGACACTATATTCCCTACATTCTCTTTTTTCACTTGTGGTGACACTATATTCCCTACATTCTCTTTCTTCACTTGCGGCGATATTATATTATTTTTTTTCGTTTGCGGAGAAATGATATTGTTAGGTTTCATTTTACTAATTTGAGGAGCAATTAACTCGCTTCCTTTTTTTATTACATCTGAAATTTTATATTCTTTTTTCGGTTTTATTGGTGGTTGTGGCGGCTGCGGTAATACATTTACCGAAAACTTCGTGTTTTCTTTTTCCGCCGGTTTTTGTTTTTCTATCACAGGTGGTTTTTGAATAACAGACGGTTTTTCAACTGGTTTTTCTTTTTGAATTGGCTGTTCTTTTTGCACCTCTTTTTGCGGCTTTACCTGCATCTCCTTCTGTGGTTTCACCTGTACTTCTTTTTGTGGCTTTACTTGCATCTCTTTCTGCGGTTTTATTTGCACTTCTTTTTGTGTTTGTTGCATAGCTGGCTGCTGTGTAATTGGTGCTGATTGATACGTAACTTCTTCCTCATCTTCTATTCCAAGCGGAGTTGGTGTTGCTGCAAATTCTTTTTGCTGCACTTCTTTTACGTATTGCTTTGGAGGCGCTGAACCTGCTCCAGCCTGTTGTTTCATGTGAACACTCTTTGATGGCACTTTAATTTTCATACCTGGCATGATTAAATCTGGATTACTAAGTTGTGTATTTGTTTTTTTCAACGTGTCAAAATCCACTCCGTACTTTTTCGCAATTTTCCAAAGGGTATCCCCTTTTTGCACGATATGAATTTTCAAATTTTCCCCCTCCTGTATAACTTATCTATAAGTAACAAATCTCATGAAGTAACTCTTTCTAAATAACATTAACTTCTTTTTACTTTTATCACTTCTTCGATTTTCAATATCATTCGAAGTGGAATAAGCATAAAGAACCACAATGATTTCTTCAAAACAATGTATGCCCATTTCGTTCTCATTATGATTATATGTATGAAAAAAAGCAACGGGAATACCGTTGCTTTACACACGCTCTAACATACGATTTAATGCAAGAACTGCTTCTGCCGTTACTTGTTTGTCTACGCTAATAACGTTAATTTCTTCTCCTCTTTCTATCGTTTCAAGTGTCCATAATAAGTGAGGCAGATCTATTCGATTCATCGTTAAGCACGGACACATAAATGGATTAAGCGAAACAATTTCTTTATCTGGATGTTGCTGAATAATTCGATTCACTAAATTCATTTCTGTACCAATCGCCCATTTGCTACCAGATGGCGCTGATTCAATCATATCAATAATATATTTCGTTGAGCCTGCATAATCTGAAGCAGCTACAACTTCATAGCAACATTCTGGATGTACAATAATATTCATATTAGAATGATTTTTTCGTACACTCTCAATATTCTTCACTGTAAAATTTTGATGAACAGAACAATGTCCTTTCCATAAAATCACTTGAATTTCTTCTATATCCCCATCGTACTCTAATGAATCTGTGTGCGGGTCCCATACTGCCATTTTATCTAACGGGATACCTAGATCGTACGCTGTATTTCTCCCTAAATGTTGGTCTGGTAAAAAGACGAGACGTTCTTTTTGAGTAAACGCCCAAGATACCATTTGCTTTGCATTAGAAGAAGTTACTGTTGCTCCTCCGTTACGACCACAAAACGCTTTAATTGCAGCTGTAGAGTTCACATATGTTAACGGAATCATCGTATCTCCAAATAATTTAGTGAGCTCTGTCCATGCTCTTTCTGTTTGTTCAATATCTGCCATATCCGCCATCGAACAACCTGCACGCATATCTGGTAAGATGACAACTTGATCATCTGTCGTCAACATATCTGCTGTTTCCGCCATAAAGTGTACCCCGCAAAACACAATGTATTTTGCGTCTTTATTGCTCGCTGCAACTTGCGCAAGTTGAAGTGAATCCCCTGCTGCATCTGAAAATTGTACCACTTCATCTTTTTGATAATGATGCCCTGGAATGAATAACATTTTCCCCATTTTCTCTTTAATTTCACGAACACGCTTTTCCATATCTTCCGTTGACATTGTGTAATAACGCTCTGGTAACATCGTTTCAATCGGCTGTACTTTTTCTAAAATACTCATATACGTTTCTCCCCCTCTAAGCCACTTTCCTTACTCTTCAATATTGAAACTAATATCAAGTGCTTTCACTGAATGTGTTAACGCTCCAAGTGAAATATAATCTACCCCTGTTTTTCCGTATTTCGATAAATCTTCAATTGTGATGCCCCCTGAAGCTTCCGTAACGATGGCACTTGGTACAATCTTTGAAAACTCCCGGATTTCATCTGGCGTACGATTATCGAACATAATAATATCCGCACCAGTAGCGACAGCCTCTCTCACCTGTTCCTCAGTTTCTGTTTCCACTTCTACCTTCACCATATGTCCTAACTTTTCTTTTACTGATGTAACAGCTTTTGTAATAGAACCAGCAAAAGCAATATGATTGTCTTTAATCATGACACCATCATATAAACCGAAGCGATGATTAAATCCACCGCCGCACACGACTGCATACTTATCAAACATACGTAGTCCTGGCATCGTTTTTCGCGTATCACAAATGCGAGTATGACTACTATCTAAAGCAAGAACCGCTTTACGCGTCATCGTCGCTATTCCACTCATACGCTGAATAACGTTTAATATAACGCGCTCTGCTGTTAATAACGATGCGATTGGACCTTGCACTGTTGCAATAATTTCTCCTTTTTCTACAAGATCCCCATCTTTTTTATGAAGCTCTATTTCAATTCTCTCATCAATTAATTTAAATCCTGATTCAATTACTAAACATCCTGCAAAGACCCCTGTATCCTTCGCAAGAAACGTTCCTTTCGAAAGCAAGTTATCTGGAAAAATAAGCTGAGATGTTACATCTCTTTCTCCTATATCTTCTAAAAAAAATCGGTTTAATGCTTCTTTAACTTTTATCGTGTTCATAAAGCCCCTCTTCCCCTCATCACACAAGTTGTAGTTTTCTCTTTACTCGAACAATCTCTTTCTTTCCTATATTTCTATCTGGATAATCACTCCGGTAATGCCCGCCAATACTTTCTTCTCTTTGCAAGGCTGACACAACTATAAGCTCACAAACCGTTAACATATTAATAAGCGTTATCTCTTCATTCGTAAGAACATCATGTTGTAATATCATATTTCGAACACCATACTTACTAAACCATCTCTTCGCATAAGATAAACTTTGCTCTGTTCGCACAATCCCAACATATTTCATCATGCATTTTTGTATTTCTTCTTTCGTCGGTAAATGATTCAGAACGATAAACTTTTCTTCCTTTTCAGCTAGCATGTTCACCTTTTCTTTTGTCTCTCTAGATAAAATGTGTCGTCCGATTCTTTTTCCAAACACAAGACCTTCTAATAATGAATTACTCGCTAATCTATTTGCACCATGAACTCCGTTACAAGCTACTTCACCGACTGCGTATAAGTTCGGAATAGACGTCTCTCCATCACAGTTCGTTTTCACGCCGCCCATGTGAAAATGAGTACCAGGCACGACTGGAATAAGTTTTTTATTTATATCGACTCCATTTGTTTTACATATCGATGACACGGTCGGAAAGCGTTGTTCAAAGTTTTGAATCATTTCGATGTTTAAGTACACTTTTTCACCCGCAAGTAGCTGTTCATGAATAGCCCGTGCGACTACATCACGAGGTGCTAGATCCTGTTCGGAATGTATATCCATCATAAAACGCTGCCCTTTTCCATTTATAAGGACAGCTCCTTCTCCGCGAACAGCTTCGGACACGAGGCCGGAACAACGCCCACCCGCGTATAACATCGTCGGATGAAATTGTATAAACTCTAAATCTACAAGCTCTCCGCCTGCACGGTACACCATTGCAAGTCCGTCGCCTGTAATCGTCTCATCATTAGAAGTAAAGGCGTATAAACCGCCAATACCGCCTGAAGCTAACACCGTACAATCTGCATTGTAACGTTTCAATTCTCCTTTATTGTTGCGAGTTAAAGCCCCAACACATTTATCTTTTTCTATAATAAAATCGAGCACCATTTCCTGTTCCACTACCGTAACGTATGGAGCTACTTCTTGAATAAGATGCTCTAATAAATTCTTTCCTGTTGCATCGCCACCTGCATGTAAAATACGACGTTTTCGATGCGCTCCTTCTTTTCCAAGATGAGGACCTGTTTCATCTCCATCAAATTTCATTCCTCTTTCAATAAGGTTATTAATTTCTTTCGGTCCCTCCTCGACTAAATAACGGACCACTTCTTCATTGTTATAATGACACCCTGCTACTAATGTATCTTCAAAATGATCATTAGGATTGTCATATGTAGCTACCGCTGCGGCAATTCCACCTTGAGCTAAATGTGTATTATTATTACGTTTCGTCTCCTTTGTGATAATAATCACATTCTTTTCGTGACAAATCTCTTTTGCAACACGAAGTGCCGCAACACCACTTCCAATAATTAAGACATCTGCACTTGGCATAATTGTTGCCTCCTACTTTACACTTTTCAACTGTCTTGACACCTATATTTACATAGTTTTAAAATAATGACAAGAGTTTTTTTATAATTCTTATTTTCACTACCATTTAAAAAGTAAAAGAACTGTAACTCTTACTAGAGAGAGGAACTTACATGATGATATATCTTGACTATGCAGCTACTACACCTATGAGCGAGGAAGCGTTACAAACATATATGAAAGCAGCGTCGCAATACTTCGGAAATGAACAAAGTTTACATGATATTGGAGGAACAGCTGCTTCTTTATTACAAGTTTGCCGAAAAACATTTGCGGAAATGATTGGAGGAAAAGAACAAGGAGTATTTTTCACAAGTGGCGGATCGGAATCAAACTATCTTGCGATTCAATCACTTCTAAATGCCCGAACTAAGAAGCATATTATTACGACACCTATGGAACATGCATCCATTCGAAGTTATTTTCAATCTCTAAAATCAAAAGGCTATACGATCACTGAAATTCCTGTTGATAAAAGCGGACTCCTTTGTTTAGTAGATTTAGAGGCAGCTATTACAGAAGATACTGCGCTAGCAAGTATACAGCATGGAAACTCTGAAATCGGAACCGTTCAAAACATTACAGAAATCGGGGCACTTTTAAAAAAATATAATGTTTTATTTCATACAGATTGTGTGCAAACGTTTGGTAAACTGCCTATCCATGTTTTTGAGATGGGCATTGATAGTCTTTCTGTTTCAGCACATAAAATATACGGACCAAAAGGTGTCGGCGCTTGCTACATAAATCCGCAATCTCGCTGGGAGCAAGTATTTCCGGGAACTTCTCACGAAAAAGGATTTCGTCCAGGTACAGTGAATGTTCCCGGCATCGCATCTTTTTTAACAGCTGCTGAAAATATATTAAAAACTCAATGGGAAGAAAGTTTACGTTTTAAAGAGTTACGCTCCTACTTTTTAGGGCAAATACAAACACTTCCGCTAGAAATTGAAGTAGAAGGTCATTCTACTTCTTGTTTACCACATATTGTTGGGGTTACAATAAAAGGAATAGAAGGTCAATATACTATGCTAGAATGTAATCGCCATGGTATCGCCATTTCCACCGGAAGTGCTTGCCAAGTCGGTAAACAAGAACCTTCGAAAACTATGCTTGCAATTGGAAAAACGTATGAAGAGGCCAAACAATATGTCCGCTTCTCTTTCGGACAACAAACAACGAAAGATCAAATTGATACTACTATTCATGCACTACACACAATTGGAAATCAATTTTATAGAGGTGTTAAATCATAATGAAACAAAATGACCAAAAAAAGATTTTAGGTGAAGAAAGACGACAGCTTATCCTTCAGTGGCTTCTCGCTGCAAATGAGCCGTTATCTGGGAATGAACTATCGAAGAAGACAAACGTAAGTAGGCAAGTTATCGTGCAAGATATTTCCTTGCTTAAAGCACGAAACGAACCAATTATTGCGACTGCCCAAGGCTATTTATATTTAAAACCACAAGAGAAACAACAAGCTTTTGAACGCGTAATCGTATGCCAGCACAAACCAGCAGAAGTACGTCAAGAACTTACAATGCTTGTTGACCACGGCGTTACGATTAAAGATGTAAAAGTTGAGCATCCTGTATACGGTGACTTAACAGCATCCATCATGGTAAGCAATCGCTTTGATGTAGAGCAATATTTACAAAAAATCGAAAACACAAATGCTTCCTATCTTTCACAACTAACAGATGGTATTCACTTACATACAATTGAGGCAGATTCTAAAGAAAAGTTAGATGCTGCTTGTGAGGCGTTAGATAAAGCAGGATTTCTGGTTTATTAATGTAAGGCACAGAGTTTTTATCATTCTCTGTGCTTTTTTAATGCTATAATATTGTAATCAATCGTAAAGGAGATCAAATATGGGAATTGAACTCGTTCACTTTAGCATTGGCAAACCGAAACAAATGAAATATGGCGAAGATAAAGAAATGATAACAGGTATATGTAAAAACCCTACAGAAGAGGCCTTTCTCTCAAAAGACGGATTTCGTGGTGATGATGTAGCGGATTTAAAACATCACGGCGGTCCTGATCGTGCTGTTTGTGTGTACCCACACGAGCATTACGCACTATGGGAAGAGGAATTTCAAACTACGCTTCCAGCTTCCACATTTGGCGAAAACATTACCGTAACAAATATGTTAGAGCGTGATGTTTGCATCGGAGATACATATCAACTAGGTGAAACAATCATTCAAGTGACACAATCAAGAGTACCTTGTAGCACAATTTCAAAACGTCTTGGCATCCCTGGCATACTGCCACGCATTGTAGCAACTGGATTTACAGGCTACCTATGCCGCGTTCTTCAAGAAGGTACTGTACGTAAAGATTCTAAAATTACATTACTAGAACGTCAACCGAGCAATGTTTCTGTTTTGTTCTCTAACGAAATTTATTTTCATAATAGAAAAGATAAAGATGGCATTGAAAAAATTCTTGCCGTTCCAGAACTAGCTGATATTTGGCGTGGTCAGTTAGAAGATCGTCTTGCGAAGTTAAAATAAAGAATCACACCAGGTAAAACAGTATTGAGTCCATCATACCAGATGGACTCTTTTTATTTTCTCTTCCTTCACGTCCAAACATATAAAAATATATTTCATATTATATATGGACAACCTTTAATTCTTATATGTGAAGGGAGTGATTAATTATGGCGGATTACTTCTTAAAAAATGGAAAAAAATATTATAAGAAAAATGATCGTCCATGTAATTCTTCAAATTCAGATTCAAATAACTGTTTTATACAGAACTATACTATTTTCGGCACGGGAAATACCCCTCAAGATCTTGATATAACAACTGGAATTCCTCGAACTGTATTTGAAAACTTCACTAAAAATCATAATAAGACACTTATTAAATTTAGTTTCAGTCCTGCATTTGCAACAACGATTAGATTAACAATTGCAAGATTAAACCATCGCTCTCCACTTACATTTACCTTAACACCAGGAGATATTAAAACATTTTTAGTAGAAGATGTTGAGAGTATTACTTTCTCAGATACTGTAGCTCCATCTACACTCAATCTATTAATACAACAAACGAATTGTATTTGCTGCAGTAATTCGAACAATGATGAATCCTACTATTATAATAGTTGTAATGATGCGTACTAAAAACACGACAAAAGAGTTACCTATTCCTAACAGAAAGCCGTCCTAAATATCTTTTAGGACGGCTTCTTTATTTTGCTAGCTTAATTAATCACTTACTTCAATAGAATCGATAGCTTACTCTGCCTCAAACCGAAAAACAGCTTTTCATTTCAATCAAGTTTAACAACAGCTCCCCTCTACAACCAATAAGAAGAATAACTTCCCAACACAGTAACAGAAAAACCGAGTGCTTCAAGTTCCATCGTTACGCCTGGCAATAATACGTCATCATATGCTTTATCGACATCGATTAAGAAAAAGTAATTTCCAAGACCTGTTTTCATCGGACGCGATTCGATTTTTGATAAGTTTAATTTTCTCCATGCGAAAGCTGATAACACTTGATATAGGGCACCTGCATAATCTGCAGGTAACGTTATCATAAGCGTCGTTTTCTCTCCGCGATTCTCTCCGTTATTCGGGAGTACTGCTTTCTTTTTCTTATGGAGTACTAGGAAACGTGTGTGATTATTTTTATGCGTATGAATACTACGCCTCACAATTGTTAATCCGTATTTTTCTGCAGCTGCTTCATTTGCAATAGCAGCAACTTTCTCTTCAGGATGTTCTTTCACATATTGCGCAGCAGCACTTGTGGATGTCATATCTCGAACAGTTACTCCTTTTAATTCTTCATTTAAAAATTTATGGCACTGTGCAATGGCATGCGGATGAGAATGCACTGCATATACTTCACCCCACACTTCTGCATACTGCGGATGTACAAGTAAATGCTGCTGAATTGGTACTGTAATTTCTCCTACAATGGAAAGCGGCTGCTCATGTACAAGGTAATCAACCGTTATATTCACTGAACCTTCTATTGCATTTTCTAACGGTACAACTGCGAAGTCTACATTTTCATTTGCAGCTGCATCTATACAATCTGGAATCGTTCGATACGGCACATGCTCTGCTTCCGGAAAAAAACGACTCACCGCCATATTTGTAAATGTTGCTTCTGGTCCTAAATATCCTACTCGAATCATCGTTTTTTCCCCTCTTTTTCGTTTTCTTACTGTTATACCATACTTTTTTATATTCTTCTATGTAAATTTCGAATATTAAAAAAAGACTAGCATTCGCTAGTCTAAATGTTTCTTATATTCTCTTTGAGCGAAGAAGAAATAAATGATACATGCTGCGATATAAAACAGAATGAACAAACCTACTTTTCTTAATGATCCATCCATAAAAAGCGTATTATGAAACGTATATAACGCAACTGCACTGTGCATACTCCCTACTATAATTGGCGCAAAAAATAGCATACATAATTGCCAACGAGAAATTTTCCATACTTCATCCTTCGTCATTCCAAGTTTAGAGAGTACACCATACTGCTTTCGGTCCGATGCAATATTATGGAACCATTTAAAATAAACGATACTACATGAAGTAAGAAAGAATAATATACTAATAAATGAGCCTACAAATAGAGTAATATCGCCGCCTTCTTTCATATTTACATACAACTCCATATTGCTTCGAAATGCATTATTATCTTGTTTCATATGTTTCCGTAAATCTTCATTTAATTTCTTCGTCTTTTCGATATTTGGTAATGTGTAGCCTCTATATATCATTTTTTCAGAATCAGGAACCTGATTTGCTATACTATCAAAATCTTCATCATTCATAACGAAGAACAGACCATTAATGTACGAAGGATGATGGTTAAATTGAACCCCTTCTTTCTGACCGTTAAATACGAATTGATATGGTTGATTCATTACTTGCAATTGAATCTCTTTTTGATTATATACATTCGAATTATTGTATTTATTATAATAAACGAGTGTCACTGTACCTTTTTTAGGACGATACGTTTTCTGTTTTTGTTTCCTTGCTTCTTGGTTATATTCACTTTCTTTTATAAGCGGTACTATTGTTGTTTCTCCTTTACTAGACTGAAAGGATGCATACACTCCAACAAAACTCATATATTGAAAATCGTCATACTCATATTGATGCAGTAATTTTTCAACCGCACCTTCCTCAAAGACTTCATGAGTAGAAATACCTTTTTCTATGTACGAAAACGAGTGTACCCCTCCAGTTCGCCACATATCTTGCATGCTAGAAAAATATAAGAACACCGTACCTGTTGCTGTAACTACAAACGTCGTTGCCATAGACATCAGAAAGAAAAAGCGACCATTTTCCTTCATTCGATGTGACAATTGATTCACTATAAATAAATACGGATATGTATACATAATCTTTTTATTTCGCTTTATCATTTCTAACACTTGGGTAGCTCCATGTGTAAAAGAAAAGTACGTTCCAAAAAAGACAAGTATAGACACAGGGAAAAAGTATATCACTATCGTAGCCATCGTCACTTGTAGCGCCAACGCATATCCGCCCACTAAACAAGCAAAGCCGAATAAACAGAGCCACTTTGATGTTTTCTTCTCTTTTTTATCTGTTCGAAATTCTTTCAACAACCGAATGATTTTTATATTCCATATACGTAAAGCACTTATAAAAGATAACAAAATAAAAACGACCATATATGTAATAAATGTTACACCAATCGCCCTTACGTCAAATATGACAGGGAGTTCTTTCGGAAGCCCCAGTAACATACTAAATACCATAAAAAAGAGTTTTAAAAATATCATACCAAGCCCAATACCGAAAATATTCGCGAAGACCCCGATTAAAATTTGCTCGGTCATAATCACTCCTATTACGTTAGACTTCGTTGCTCCCATTAACATATATAACCCTAATTCTTTCTTACGTGCTTCTATGAAAATAGAAGTAGAGTACAAAATAAATATGACGAAAAAAGAAATGATTATAACATTACATATGATAAGTCCCCAGCGTACGTTTTGATACCACATCGTCTCTTGCATATATGGATGCACAATGACAGACATATATGCGTAAGAAGCAAATATTGCAAAACAACTACTTAAGAAAAACACTTTATAATTACGCCAATTTCCTTTTATATTTTGCAGCGCTAGTTGCCGAATTTTCATCTATCGTCCTCCTGTAACTTACTACATAGGCAAAAAGCTAGAGGTTCCCCTAGCTTTTTACGTGTTTTAAATATCCTCTTTGTGCGATCATAAAGTAAATGGCAGAAGCTAAAATGTATGCTCCAATTACAAGCGTGCCTGATTTCCACAAATCAATATAAAGCATTTTTCCTAACGTATGAAGAGCAACTCCACTATGAATGGAACCGATTAAAATTGGGATAAAGAAGATAACTCCCATTTGTCGAATCGCAATTTTGCGAATTTCTTTATCTGTCATACCGATTCTCTTTAACGATTTAAATTGAATACGATCTTGTTCTTTATCGTTAAACCATTTAAAGTATGTCATACTACAAGCGAAGAAGAAGAACAGTACCGCTACGAAGAAACCGATGAACATTGTAATTGCTCCACCTTCTCTTATATCCTTATACGCAAACACTGAATTTCTCAATTCTCCTTGCTTTTCTGGTGCAATTTCATTTTTCAAATCTAATACAAGATCTTCTGTACTTTTCCAATCCTCAATATAATAACCATAATATTTCGTCTTTTCTTCATCTGGTACGAGTTTTGCATATTTCTCAAAATCTTGTTCATTTACAACGAGATATTCACTATCATTAAAAACAGAATACTGCGTTGAGGCATTTAATTGAACAGACTGCTTTTGTCCGTTAATTGTAAATTCATACGGTTTCGTACGGTCTATCTTCATCAGTTCATTTGACATATCAACCATAACCATCGTTGCACTACCCATTGCATTATGAATTTCTGAAGGTTGCTCTCTCTTTTGTTTACGCACTTCCGCATTATATTCTTTTTCTGAAATAATCGTCATCGGTACTTCATGTTCACTATTAAACAACGTTATTTTCTGTGTTGCTGGTAGTTTAACGTAGGTTACTTTTCGTGCATCTTCAAACCCGTGTCTCTTCACAAGCTCCTGTACCTTTTCTTCATTAATAAGGCTATATGTATTTAACCCCTTTTCCTCATATGAAATAGCATGTGGTGTAAGTTCTACCGTTTTCGCACTCAAATTTTCAAAATATACGTAAAGCGTGCCAACTGCCGAGGATACAATCGCCGTAATAATAGAAATTACAAATAGAAAACGAGCATTATCTTTCATTTTATAAATAAGGTTGCTAAGAACAAACATATTTGGATACGTATAGAAAGATTGCTTTCTTTTTTGTAATGCTTTTAATACAACTGTACTACCTTGTGTAAATAGTAAATACGTTCCGCCAATTGTCAGTCCTACCACCGGTAAAAAGAGGATGAGGAAATTCAGAAACGTTACTTGGAAGCTAAGTACATATGCAACAATAATACATCCTATACCAACTACACATAACCATGTAAATGCAAATGGCTCTACTTTTTGCTTTCTTGCCTCTCTTAATAAATCAATAATTTGCAAGCGTCCTACTGTCCAAACACTAAACAATGATAGGATTAAAAATAGAATAAAGTATACACCAGCTGTAATAAGAACTGCTTTACTATTCCAAACAAGTGGAAGTGTCTTATCTATTTTTAATAATACGCTTAACGCTTGGAAAAATAATTTTGAACAAAGCATTCCAACCCCAATACCAACTACAATTGCAATACTACCTAACATCAGTTGCTCTAATATAATCATTCGGCCGAGCTGCGATTTCGTTCCGCCTATTAATGTTAGTAGACCAAACTCTTTTTTTCTTGCTCGTAAAAACGTTGAATTTGCATATAAAATAAAGAGTGCCGAGAAGATGACCACAATATAATTCATCGATTCTAATCCTTTTGTGATCATCTTTCTCATACTAATATTACCGCTTACGACATCTGGATGATAAATAAAAGAAGCATACATAAAAAATACGACAATCGATAAACAACTACTTATAAGAAACGCTTTATAGTTACGCCAATTTCCTTTTACGTTATTAAGCGCGAGCTGGCGAAAGTTCATGATATTCTCCTCCTAGCATCGCAAGTACGTCCAGAATTTCTTGGAAAAAGGCTTGTTTCGTTCTTCCTTTATGTATTTCCGAGAAAATTTCTCCATCGCGTATGAAAAGGATACGTTCACAATAACTAGCCGCTACTGGATCGTGCGTAACCATTGCAATCGTTACTTTCTTTTGCTCGTGTAAATCTTGCAGGGCTCCCATTAGCGATTTCGCTGACTTTGAGTCTAAGTTTCCAGTTGGCTCATCTGCTAAAATTAACGTCGGTTCATGAATGATTGCTCTCGCTGCTGCTGCACGTTGTTGTTGTCCCCCAGATACTTCGTATACTTTTTTATTTAAAATTTCTTCGATGTTTAAAAACTTTGCAATTTCCAGTACTTTCGCATCGATTTCATTTACAGATTTCTTCGCCATTACAAGTGGTAAAATAATGTTTTCTTTAATGGATAACGTATCAAGTAAGTTAAAATCTTGGAAGATGAATCCTAAATGTGTACGGCGAAACTCCGCTAATTTTGCAGCACGCATTTGATTAATTTCTTCACCATTTACAAGCACATGACCT
Organism: Bacillus sp. FSL R9-9497; assembly: GCF_038005805.1. NCBI lineage: Bacteria > Bacillati > Bacillota > Bacilli > Caryophanales > Bacillaceae > Bacillus > Bacillus sp. FSL R9-9497. Next base: position 4,333,806 of record NZ_JBBOTY010000001.1, read on the forward strand.
GAAGTTTGCTTATCAATTGTTGCTAATAAATTTAAAAGCGTCGTTTTTCCGCTTCCTGAAGGGCCCATAATCCCTACAAATTCGCCTTCTTCTATTTTAAAATTTATATCGTTTAAAGCAGTCGTCGCTACTGAACCTTTTGATTGGTACACCTTCGTTAAGCCTTTTACTTCAAGTACACTCATTTCTAATCCCCCTATGTGTTTTCTTCTTACATTTACTATAAGAAAAATAAGAAAAAGAAACGAGTGATTTCCCTTACAAAACGTTTTGTTATCTTACAGTTTTGTCATTTTTCTCATCAATGTATGATATTCTTCATCTTTTGCAAATTGGAACGTGAATGTTGTCCCTTCTCCTTCAGCCGATTGGACATACATTCCATGATGTAAATTATCACAAATTTCCTTCGTAATATATAAGCCCATCCCAGTCGCTTCTCTCGTTTTACGTCCATTTATTCCCGTAAAAAATGGATCAAATATGCGCTTTACGTCTTGCTCTGGAATACCAATTCCATTGTCCTTAATATGTAATAACACCTTTTGATTTTTCTCTTCAATTTGAAATTGAATTTCTTTTTTCTCTGCCGCTGAAATTTTTGTATACTTGATTGCGTTTACAACAATTTGACCTATAGCAATACTCAGCCATTTTCTATCAGATGCAACCATACAAGTATCTTCTTCAAACATCACTTTCGGAAATACAGACGATTGAATGAAGGATTTTCGATTTTCATTAATAATACCTCGCACGACATCTATAACATTTACTACTTCTACCTTATAATCTTTCGCAAACTGCTCTAGTCTTGCCATATGTAACGCTAAATCTAAACCATTTAGTATACGGTTATTTTCTTCACGAATACTTTCAACTGTTGCTCTTGCCTCACGATGCTCTTTGCCAAACTTCTGCAACAATAATTCAATAACAGATACTGGTGTTTTCATTTGGTGAATCCATTGGTTCATAAATATCATTTGTTGTTGCTCTTTCGTATGCTGTTTATGAACTTCATTCATATATTGCTGTCTTAATAACGTAAAAGATTCAACGACCATTTCTTGCTCTGATGTATAAGATTCATCAATAAGTAAAGAGTCATGTAATGTATTTCCACCAGTAACATACTTTTCGATTCTCTTTAAAAACACACTCCGTTTTCGGTAATCGTAAATGAGGTATACAGTAAACACAACTGTTCCTAATAAAAGTCCATATAACCACGTACTCCAATCAATGGATTTCTTTTCCAAAAGACTTTGCAACTGTAAAACGAGCCCAAATAAACAAAGGCTAACAATATAAGAAAGAATTAAAGAAAAGCGGTCCATGAGATAATTTTTAACCTTCATGCCCTTCGCCCCACTCCGTAAGAAGCGCATAACCATATCCACGTTTCGTTACAATTGCATTTTTAATGCCTAACTCCTCTAGTTTCTTCCTTACACGTTTTACATTTACGGTTAATGTATTATCATCCACAAATGCTACTTCATCCCATAGAGCTTCTAACAGTTCTTCGCGCGTTACATATTGATTCACCTGTTTCATTAAACACTCTAATAAGTAAAATTCATTTTTTGTCAGTTCAGTTTGTTGTCCCTGCCACTCAACAATATGCTGAGACGGGAATAACAACAGTCCATTTACACCTAAACAATCACTCTCAGCAGCAGAAGCATACTCTCCGTAACCACGGCGAAGTGCACTCTTCACCTTTGCCATTACGACATCTAAATGGAATGGCTTCGTAATATAATCATCACCGCCATTTTCAATCGCCATTACTTGATCCATTTCTCCTGTTCTTGCAGAAACAAAAATAATTGGCGCATTCGATACAGTACGAATTTGACGACACCAATAAAAGCCGTCAAAGTACGGTAAATTAATATCAAGTAACACGAGATGAGGATTCACTTTTACAAACTCATCTTTTATTTGACGTAAATCACTTGCTCTAAATGATTGATAGCCATACCTTTCTAAATGCTCTTCCAATATTCCCGCGATTTTCTCATCATCTTCTACAATTAATATTTTATACATGCTCGTTTTCTCCCCATAAAAAATTCTTCTAAAACCACTCCCTTTTTATTATAAATTGAAAATTTAATTAGTGGGGATTTTTTCCTATATAAATCCGATTTTTACGATATAAAAAAAGACTGCCGTATTTCGGCAGTCTTAATCGATAAATTCAAATTCATATTCAAGAATTTTTACAATATCTCCGTCTTTCGCACCACGTGCACGAAGCGCTTCATCAATACCCATTCCGCGCATTTGACGAGCGAAACGACGTATAGATTCATCACGTGAGAAGTCTGTCATCTTGAATGTTTTCTCGATATCGTAACCAGAGATAACAAACGTGCCATCACTTTCACGTGTAATTTCAAATTTAACACCTTCAGTATCAAATTTGTACATTACACTTGTATCAGACTCATCCGCAACTTCATGTATTGGGAATTCTGGTGTTGTTTCTATTAAGTTCGCTACTTCAAACAGTAAGTCACGAACACCTTGTCTTGTTACAGCTGAGATTGGGAAGATTTTTACTTCGTCTCCCACTTTCTCTTTAAATGCTTGTAAGTTTTCTTCTGCATCTGGCATATCCATTTTGTTTGCAACAACAACTTGTGGACGCTCAGTTAAGCGAAGATTGTATTCTTTTAATTCATTATTAATCGTTACGTAATCTTCATATGGATCACGGCCTTCTAAACCAGACATATCAATAACATGCACGATTACACGTGTACGCTCAATATGACGTAAGAATTGGTGTCCAAGTCCGACGCCAGCATGTGCGCCTTCAATTAGTCCTGGAAGGTCAGCCATAACGAAGCTGCGGTTATCACCCGTTTCAACAACACCAAGATTTGGAACGATTGTTGTGAAATGATACTCTGCAATTTTCGGACGCGCTGATGATACAACAGATAATAATGTAGATTTACCTACACTTGGGAATCCAACAAGTCCAACGTCTGCTAGTACTTTAAGTTCTAGAATAACATCACGCTCTTGACCTGGTTCCCCGTTCTCAGCGATTTCTGGCGCTGGGTTCGTAGCTGTTGCGAAACGTGAGTTACCACGGCCACCGCGGCCACCTTTTGCAATTACAGCAGTTTGTCCATGCGTTACTAAATCGGCAAGAATTTGACCAGTTTTTTCATCTTTTACTACTGTTCCTGGTGGAACCTTTACAAGTAAATCTTCAGACTTACGTCCGTGCTGACCTTTACTCATTCCGTGCTGACCGCGATCAGCTTTGAAATGACGTTGGTAGCGGAAGTCCATTAATGTACGTAAGCCTTCCTCAACTACGAAAACAACATCTGCACCTTTACCACCGTCGCCACCTGCTGGGCCACCTTTTGGTACATACTTCTCACGACGATACGCAACCATACCATTACCACCGTCGCCGCCTTTTACATATATCTTGACCTGATCTACAAACATTATTTCACCACACTTTTTTCAATTGGTTGTAATATAACTGAGACTTCTTCGTCTCGCACTGTATAAGAAATGGAATACCATTTATTGTTTTGGGTCGCAAGCCAATTCTGTAGTTCTTCTACACTCGTTAGCTTACCACGAAAATCAAAAAAGAAACGAGCATTATCCGCGTCACATTCAATTGTGATACAAACATAATTTTCAACATATACGTCTAAACTATGCTGAAGCATCGAGAAAAATTGATTCGTCCATGTACATACAGTCTCATCTAAGTGAGATAAGTTATGTAATTTCCCTAATACTTCGTACTCCAATAAGCACGGCTGCTGTTTCCAATTATATGTTAAAATCCACTCTGAAAATAAAGGCATTGATAGCCCCATCAGATTGGATTCTTGTCTCGCTTCTTGGACAAAACGATCGATGAGACTATGAATTTCTTCCACTTTTCCAAGGGAAAGGTTTCCTTTCACCATCTGCATACGATTGAGCCAATCATGCCTTGAATGGCGCAATGCATCTATAATTGTCCATTTTTCATTCATTTAGATACCCCTTAATATAGAAAAACTCTAACCTGCACTCAGGTTAGAGTTTTCCGTGAGTTCTTATGCTTCTTGAGCAACAGGATATACGCTCACTTGTTTGCGGTCACGACCAAGACGCTCAAAGCGTACTACGCCGTCAACTTTCGCGTATAAAGTGTCATCGCCACCACGACCAACGTTAACACCTGGATAAATTTTTGTACCGCGTTGACGGTAAAGAATTGAACCACCTGTAACCGTTTGACCATCTGCGCGTTTAGCACCAAGACGTTTTGACTGAGAGTCACGACCGTTCTTTGTACTACCTACACCTTTCTTAGATGCGAAAAACTGAAGATCTAATCTTAACATACGTTACACCTCCTGCACTTTTTCTATTAAACGGATATACTTTCCGTAATCAAGTTCGATCGTCTTAAGCGAAACAACTAATCCTTCTAAAAGTGTTTGTGCTTTTTCTGCTGTATGAACGTCTAAATCATTAGGCAATTCATACGTTAAGAATCCGCCATCACTTCCGAGTTCAATAGTTGCTTGCACATTACAAAGTTCTTCCACTGCATTTATAGAACCAAACACAACCGCTGTAGTTCCAGCACAGACAAGGTCTTGTCCATGTGGCGCATAATCGGCATGTCCAGTCATTTTAAATGATTGGATACTTCCTAATTTCGTGCGACTTATCGTAATTTTAATCATGTTAACCAGAATTAAGCGTTGATAGCTTCAACAACTAGCTTAGTGTAAGGTTGACGATGACCTTGTTTCTTACGATTGTTCTTTTTCGCTTTGTATTTGAAAACGATAATTTTCTTAGCGCGACCTTGTTTTTCAACTTTCGCAGTAACTGTTGCACCTTCTACAACTGGGCTACCAACTTTAACGTTTTCGCCACCAACGAAAAGAACTTTGTCAAAAGTAACAGTTTCACCAGCTTCAACATCTAATTTTTCAATGTAGATTGCTTGACCAGCTTCAACTTTAATTTGTTTTCCACCTGTTTCGATAATTGCGTACATACTTGCACCTCCTCTTAATTACTAAGACTCGCCAAAAACGAGGTAGACATAAATGCCTTTAGGGAACCTGTCTTGTGCGGTTGTAGCATATAGCCGTTTAGGTGCTATAAACTATAACATAAAGATGTTATCATGAATCATAGACGGTTGTCAATAAATGTTCTGCTAACTATTTTTTCCGCTCTACAATTTCTTTTTTACTTCCAAAACGAACGATAGCATACTTTTCGATATTATCATCTTTGAAATAAATTTCAAATGGAATATTTTTTTGTAATTCTTTTTGCAAAAACTGTTTTTGCAGTTCTTTAGGCGCAGCGATTAATACCGCTTCATCTTCTATATTGCCATATGTGATTAGTTCTCTCTCTAACTCATACGCAATTGTTTCATGCGACATCACATAACCCGTCGCTTTGCAAGGTACACACTCTTTTAATAATACGTCTCGTAAAGAATGCTTTTTACGTTTACGTGTCATTTCCAAAATCCCTAGCTCCGTAAAGCCGAGCACCCTTGTATATGTGCGGTCATCTTGCATAGCAGCTATGAGACATTCTCTTACCTTTTCTTTATCTTCTCTTTTTTTCATATTAATAAAATCAATTAATATCATACCACCAATATCACGAATTCTTAATTGGCGTGCAATTTCTTCAGCTGCCATCTCATTTGTGCGAAGTACTGTATCTTGTAAATTTTGTTTTCCCGTAAACTTGCCCGTATTCACATCAATTACAGTCATCGTCTCCATTTGTTCTACAATTAAATAAGCACCATTTGAAAGCCAAACAATTTTTTGAAGTGCTTTCTCAATTTCACGCTCTATTCCAAAATGGTTAAACATCGAAGACTTTTCATTATAAAAAGATACTTTTTCTTTTCCAATTTTGTCTTCTAATTCTTTTACTATACTTCTTGTATCTACAACTACTTTTTCAATGGTTTCAATTGGGTTCTCTTGAAATACACGATCTAAAAAGGTCGCCGGTCGATGAAGTAATAACGGCGCCTTTCCTTGGCCCTCTTTTCTTTTTAACTCTTCATACAACTGTTGTAACTCTTGCATTTCAGCTTGTATTTCTTCAATTGCTCCTTTTTCAGAAGCAGAACGGAAAATGTATCCCCCCGTTCCCTCTATTTCAATTTGGAGTAATTGTTGTCTTCTTTTATTATTTTTTATTTTTCGAGAAACAGCGCGCATCTCACCAAACGGCATATAAACGACATATTTCCCGGTAAATTCTATATTCGCTGTCAATTTAGGCCCTTTCGTATCAATTGCCTCTTTCGCAACTTGTACGAGTATCGCTTGCCCTTCATGTATACGATAAGAAGATGGTACATCATCGTATGAAAGGTAAGCATGTTTTTCTAAACCGATGTTTACAAAAGCTGCATTCATTCCAGCAATTGTTCTTACGACACGTCCAACATAAATATGCCCAACAATCTCTTGCTCTTCATTACGTTTCCATAAAAACTCAACAATTTTTTTCTTCTCTTCAATTGCAACGCGCTTTTCCGAACCAGCGTAATTCACATATAACGTTTTCAAAATTATTTCCTCACTTTATAATCTTCTTTACTTTTACAATAATAAAAGGTTAGTGCTATCGTCAACACTAACCGATTAATTCTTCAACTGATGAAGTTGTTCGTTTTTCAGTAAAATATGCATAGAGCAATTCATTTTCATCCAATGTGTAATGCTCTTTATATTTTCCACGGACGATAATAGAATGCTTATATCCTCTACGAAATTTTGTGAAGATCGTATATAAACGATCTTCCGTTTGCACTTCAATAGGTGCAATCTTTTCGATTCCTCTTTTGTTTCCATAATAACGTTCTAATAAAAAACGCATAAATGCATACCGTCTTTGTTTCCACTCTTGATATAATGACACTGCTAAAAATATGAGTAGTACCCACATCATAATATTGTTACTATTCCAGAGTAACTGCCATCCTAATATTACACCAAAAAAAACACATGACAATTGCATCATCTTTTCATGTGCTTGTAAATAAGGGAAACGATATGATAATACATTAAACAATACTTTCCCGCCATCTAACGGCCAAATAGGGAGTAAATTAAATGCTAAAATAATTATATTATTCCACATAAAGAAATAATATAAATCTGTATTCAGCCAACCGGCTTCGAACAACATGTAACCTACCAGCATCATCCAAACATGTTGAATCGGTCCTGCAATTACGACAACAAGTTCCTCTTTCAATGACTTATTACCATGTTCCTCAAGCTCGGCAACGCCACCAAACGGCAAAAGCTGAATTCTTTTTATACGCCAATTATAGTGTGCTGCTGCAAAAGCATGCCCAAGTTCATGAATAAGAACAATACAAAATAACAGTAGTAACTCTTTAAAACGCGCAGTAAAAATACCAATGACAATAATAACCCAAAATAATGGATGCACGGAAATTTTCGTTAAAACGTCCCTATATTTAATCAAATGATATCACCTGGATCGGATCAATAAATTTTTCATTCTTTTTTATCGCGAAATAAAACTTTCCATTTTTATCATTTGTATCATTACTCACCGTTCCAATTTTTTGTTTCTTTGAAACGTAATCATATAATTTCACTGACATATCGTTTAAGTTTGCATACCATGACTCCGTACCATCTGCATGTTGAATTTGAACTGTATTTCCAAGTTCCTCTTTCTTGCCTGCAAAAACAACTAACCCTTCATTTACTGACTCCACTTTTGCATTTGTAGCTGTTTGGACAAATACACCTTGGCCATTTTTTTGAAACCCTTGCATTACCTTTCCAGAAGCAGGAATTGCATAATCTTTTTGCTGAATACTTCCTTCTTTTTTCTCGTTCGGCGAATAGAATACGAGCGGTTTTCCAAATTGCTTTTCGTACCATTTCGCTACAGTAGCAAACTGAAATTCCTCTTTCATCACTTTTTCTGTAACAGCTTTAGCTCCATTGAATGAAGAAGGAGCATTCTTATATAAAATAGCAACCGAAAGAACTAATATTGCTGATAATAAAACTTTGAAGAAAAAGACTTCCTTTCGAAATAAAGGATGCATTTCCTTTTCTCCATCTTCAATAAATACCGCTTCACTATCAAAATTCCCTCCGTTAAAATACTGCTCTTCCTCCATCCTTTCTTGCTCGGCCTTCCTTTTTGCAATCCGCTTTTTAATTTCTTCTACGCGTCTATTCTTCATACTGTCTCCTTTCTTTCGTTAAGCTAATTTCATTAGAAACAGTTGTATACAGTTTGTACATATGTATGAGCTAAGAAAGAAAGATATTCGTGTGAAGAAAAAAGAAAGCACTTCGCATATGTGCGAAGTGCTCTTAACGGATTCCAAAGAAGTTTTTCACCTTTGCAAATACCGATACCTTTTCTTGTTCAAATGCTTGTAATGGTACATTCTCACCTAACAAGCGTCTTGCAATATTACGATAAGCCAACGCTGCTTTTCCGCTTGGTTGCAACGCCACAGGTTCACCTGTATTTGTAGCTCGAATAACTTCATCGTCATCCTCGACAACACCAAGAAGCTCGATTGACAATGTACGTACAATTTCATCAACATCTAACATATCCTGTTCATGAAGCATATGACTACGCACACGATTAATAACAAGTTTCGGTGGTTCAATATCCTCTTTTTCTAAAAGCCCAATAATACGATCCGCATCGCGCATTGAGGATACTTCTGGAGTCGTAACAACGATTGCTTTATCCGCACCAGCTACCGCATTTTTAAATCCCTGCTCAATCCCCGCAGGACAATCGATTAATATGTAATCATAATCTTGACGTAATACTTGTATTAATTCATCCATTTGTTCAGGTGTTACCGCTGATTTATCACTCGTTTGTGCTGCAGGTAATAAATAAAGATCATCAAAACGTTTGTCTTTAATAAGAGCCTGAGGTAAACGGCAACGCCCTTCAACGACATCAACAAGATCAAATACAATACGATTTTCCAGCCCCATTACTACGTCTAAATTTCGAAGACCGATATCTGTGTCAATTAAGCACACTTTCTTTCCAGATAACGCTAGGGCCGTACCAATGTTCGCAGATGTAGTAGTTTTACCTACTCCGCCTTTTCCAGATGTAATTACTATTGCCTCTCCCACAGCTATACAATTCCCCTTTCTAACTTTGTTAAATTAGGTCTAAGATGAGTGAGAAGTTGCAGGCGATCGACAACAATGTGATTGTTCTCATTAATATACGCACATTCTGCCGCCTCCGCTCCGTCTTCTTTCTCTTCCGGAGCCCGCATTGCCAAATCACTAATTCGAAGTTGCATCGGGTTCATAACAGATGCAGCGATTACAGCATCCGAATCCCCATAATACCCAGCATGTGCAATTCCTCTTAATGATCCTACGACAAAAATATTCCCCCCAGCGATAACCGTTCCGCCTGGATTAACATCTCCAATTAACAACAAATTTCCTTTTACATGTAAAACTTGTCCAGAGCGAACAATTTTGGAAATAGGGACAATTTCTGTTTCTTCTTTCCAAGCTATTGCTTCTGCTTTAGTGATAACATCACTTTCAATTGAATCCACAACAAGATTCTTTTTATTACGAATTAACGTACGAATCTCTTCTTGTTGGACTTCTGTTAAATAACGATTTCCTACTTTCACATGCACTTCAATTAAAGAGCGTCCATCACCATCGTAGTAATGTGTAGAAAGTTTTTCGTCTAATTCCACCAATAATTCTGAGAATGAACAACAATCATCTAAATGAAGCGTTATCCCATCTTTTGTCCCTTTTATCGTTACATTTTGTTGCTTTTTTTCTTCCACTAAAGTTCACCCCACCGATTCAATTCGACATAAAATTAGAAAATCCTTTTTTCTTTTTCTTCCATCGCTTTTGAAAGACGCACTATATATCGTCTCAGTGGGAAACAAACTATCAATAAGAAAATAGCATTTAACAATAAAGTAGAAAGGAGACGATCTGTGAAAAAGACATACGCTGGCATATGAGTACGTCCTAATAAAGTTAAGAATCCATACACATAATACTCTAGTGCTACAACACTAGCTAATATGATAGAAACAACAATAAATAAATTCAATTGTAGTACTTTCATCACACTATATACTAAATAAGCTAAAATCGGATAAGCAAAAATATATATCCCGACAAGTTCTGTGTATACGGTATCAAATAAGAAGCCAAATAATAGTCCGTAATAAATCCCTTGGACCGGACTATAATACACTGTAATAAAACATAAGACGATTATAAAGAAATGCGGTGCTGCTATGCTGTCTTTCCAAAACACATCCGTTGGAACAACAGTAGCAAACATATTTTCAAATAGAAACACAAAAAGGAGCAAAAGAGGAAGAGCTGCTCTTTTTAATATCTTCATCATCTCTTCTTCTCCTCCTATTCTAATGGCGCTGAAGGTGTTGCACGTTTAGCAACCGTAATATGCTCTACGTCATTTAAATCAGCGGCAGGTTTTACATAAGCTGTTTTTGTTAAGCCATATGCATCCGGCTGAACTTCAACGATTTTTCCAATTACAAGACCTTTCGGGAAAATATCACCCAGTCCAGATGTTACAACTAGTTGATCTTTATCTACCGGTGCATCAGAGCCAATCTTTGTGAAAAGAAGTAATTGCTTTTCTTTGTCATAACCTTCAATCAATCCAAAGATTTTCTCTTGCCCTTGTACAATAGCAGAAACGCGATTTGTTCGGCTCATAGAACTTAGTAATTCTACTGATGATGTAAACTGAGATACACTTTTCACTCTTCCAACTAACCCTTGTGAAGTTACTACAGCCATATCTTTTTTAATTCCTTGCTGTGCCCCTTTATCAATTCCAATTAAATCGTACCATTTATCTGGATTACGAGAAACAACAGTAGCTGGAATTTCAGTATACCCGCTATTTAACTCTTTTTTACCCGTTAGCTCTTGTAGCTTCTTGTTATCATCTTCTAATTGTTTTACTTTCCCTGATAGACCTGCATAATTATCTAATTTTGCTTTTAATTCTTTATTCTCTTCATACGTGCGCTTTACATCCTCTACATTTTCGAAGAATCCAGCTACGTATTTCGCTGGCTTTTGGAATACACGTTCTACAACACCGACAGTATCTTTAACAAACTGCTCTGGCCATGTTAAACTGTTCCGTTCTTTCAATGAGATTCCAATCAATGCCACGAGAAGAATAATACTAACCAACAAAACAATTAATCTTTTGTTTAAGAAAAACTGTGGCACGTTCACACCCTCTTAATTTCACTGATTTTTATTTTGCAATATTATCGAGCAGCAGTTTTGAAAAGATCGATATTGTCTAATGCTTTACCTGTTCCAATTGCTACGCAATCTAATGGATCTTCTGCAACAAGAACTGGCATTTTCGTTTCTTCACTAATTACTTTATCTAAATTACGTAGTAATGCCCCGCCACCTGTTAATACGATACCGCGGTCCATAATATCAGCCGCTAATTCAGGTGGAGTTTTTTCTAACGTATTTTTAACTGATTCTACAATCGCATCTACTGTATCTTTTAATGCATCTGCAATTTCTTCTGGCTGAATTAGTACTGTTTTTGGTAAACCACTTACTAAATCACGACCGCGAATTTCCATAGGCTCGATACCTTCTGGCTCGCCTGCAGAACCAATTTCTAATTTTAATGCTTCAGCTGTTCTTTCACCGATCATTAAGTTATAGCTTTTCTTAATGTACTGAATGATTGAATCGTCCATATCATCACCAGCAACACGGACTGACTGGCTTGTTACAATACCACCTAGAGAAATAATTGCAACTTCTGTTGTACCACCACCGATATCAACAACCATACTACCAGTTGGTTCCCAAACAGGTAAGTTTGCACCAATTGCTGCTGCAAATGGCTCTTCGATAGGATAAGCATCACGAGCACCCGCTTGACGAGTCGCATCGATTACTGCACGTCTTTCTACAGCTGTAATACCAGATGGTACACATACCATTACATACGGCTTACGTGAGAAGAAACCGTTTGATTTTTGAGCTTGTTGAATGTAATATTTCATCATTGTTGCAGTTGTTTCGTAATCAGCAATTACACCGTCTTTCATCGGGCGAAGTGCCACAACGTTCCCTGGTGTACGACCAATCATTTGTTTTGCGTCGCTACCTACAGCAACGATTTGTTTCGTATCAGTTTGTAACGCCACTACTGAAGGTTCACGTAAAACTACACCTTTTCCTTTTACATATACAAGCGTGTTCGCAGTTCCTAAGTCTATTCCAAGATCGCGAGTAAATCCACCAAATCCAAACATATTATTTATCTTCCTTTCTTGTTTTCACGGACTCATTTTTTCTTAATTTATATTATAAAAACAGTACGTTTTTTATATCTTTATCCTTTTTGTAGATAAATTTCTACAAAAAACTCATAAATCACATTATAAAACAAAATAAGTAAAAAGCATAGTCTTAAATATGACCTTTTTCCTTTAAACTCACGAATTTATGGTCACCTATTATAATATGATCAAGCACTTCAATTCCGATAATCTGGCCGCATTCTACTAAGCGTTTGGTTACTTCAATATCTTCACGGCTCGGCGTGGGATCTCCTGAGGGATGGTTATGAAGACATATGATAGAGGCTGCTGCACGACGGAAGGCTTCTTTAAAAACTTCCCTCGGGTGTACAATTGACGTGTTTAAACTTCCAATAAAGATCGTTTGCCTATGTATAACTTGATTTTTTGTATTTAAATATAAACAAACAAAATGCTCTTGTTGTAAAAAACGCATTTCTTCCATCATGTATTTCGCACAATCTTCTGGACTTCGAATACTATATCTATTTTGATATTCTAAACGTACCATTCTTCTGCCTAGTTCAAAGGCTGCCATAAGTTGCGATGCCTTTGAAATCCCAATACCATGTATACTAATTAGCTCTTCTAATGTTGCATCTTTCAACATACGTAAGCCATCAAATTGGTGTAAAATTTTATCTGACAACTTTAAAACTGTTTCTTCTTTAGAACCTGTTCTGAGTAACACTGCGAGAAGCTCTCGATTTGATAAACTTCCAGCACCTTCTAACAATAAACGCTCCCGTGGCTGTTCTTCTCTTACAACATCACGAATACCGTTCATCTCTCCACCCCTTTATTTGTTCTCTCAAAGAAAACCCCATGCAATTTTACGCATGGGTTACATCAATATCAAATTGTTTTAATTCCCGAACGAGACGTGCAATTGGTAAGCCAACTACACTATAGTAGTCCCCTTGAATATTTTGAACGAAAATAGATCCTTTACCTTGAATCCCATAACTACCGGCTTTATCAAGAGGTTCTTTCGACGCGACGTATGTATCAATTTCCTCTTCTGTTAACTCCCAAAATGTAACTTCTGTACGCTCATAAAAAGTAACCGTTTTTTCTTTTGCTATAATCGCAACACCTGTATACACTTCATGTGTTTTCCCTGATAGTAATTGTAACATCTCTTTCGCCTCATCCTCATTAGAAGGCTTACCAAGAATACGCGACTCATATGTAACAATTGTATCTGCACCTAACACAATGTAATCACTATTATTTTCTGCCACCGCTGATGCTTTTTGCAAGGCAAGCGACATTACAATATCAGAAGGCGATGAATATGCACCAATTGTTTCCTCTACTTCACTTACAACGATTTCAAATGGCACACTAGCTAACTCAAGTAATTCCTTCCTCCGAGGTGATCCTGAAGCTAAAATTATTTTTCTCATATTTTCTCCTTCCTTTCTCACATGAAGCAGAACAATTTATATTAATCGTATCAAAGGAATAGTTTGCCCACAAATGAAAGAAATATTAATTTCTCTAACTAAAATAAAACTTCTTTATTGCATACGATTATATTCCCGTCATAGAGAAAGCACTTTGCTCTAAATTCAAAAGAAAAGAAAGAAGTACATGTACTTCTTTCTTACTCATTTTATTATCCTATCATTTCACTTTCTACGAAACAATTTTTTCATACGAGAGTAAACCATCAATAATAACTTGATTTAATTTCGCCAAAGATTCCTTATCCACCTTCCCATCTTTTACTGTTTGTACAGCTACCGACGTATACATATACAGTTTCTTTGCTTCTTCTCGTTTCATACTTTCCCCTTCTTTTTCAACCTTTTTCCATTCTTTTTCAATTGCTTCTATATCTTTTGGGCTGCTTTTTCCACCAACTTGTAAGCTAGAAGCATATTTTGCTAAATGAGTGTATAATGGCTGCACTTTTGTTAAAAATGTTCCTACTTCTTTATCATCTTTCAGCAATGCTTTATCTGTTATATCCCAGTTCTTTTTTAAAACGGAGACACCATCATTTTTATACTTAGTCATTAATTGATTTATAGACTGTTCATCGCTAGCAATACCAACAACTATTGCATACTTATCACCGCTCGGTCTCAAAGCACCAATGCCCCCATTGCCTTTCCATTCTTCAAGAGCTGCCTGTCCCTTTTCTTCAGAAGAATAAAGCCCCCCTTGAACAAAAAATAATTTCATCGGATCCAATGACGTTCCTGCCTGTGCTTTTTGTTTTTCTTCTTTCGGTGCTAGTGTTTGTTCTGCCGTTCCACCCACCTTTGATTCTCCATTTCCAGTCGGCCTTGAAGCTGTCACTTCACTTCCTCCTGTCGTTCCTTGTCCAGTAAGTAAATGAAGCATCCCCATTCCAAACGCCGTACCGATAATGATTGCAGTTGCAACGATTACAATTAATGTATTACTCCACTTCTTTCGGTATTTTTCCACAGACATTGATTTCGCTTTTTGAAACGGAACAACATTTTTCAGTCGTTCACTTTCTACTACCATCCATTCAAATTCATCTTTCTTTTTTTCCTCATACTTCGCTTCTGTTCCATTCACTTTCACTGAGATCGTTCGTGATTGCTTGTCCATACACTCACACCTCACCTCTTATCGTTGTCCGCATCATATCATATTCATTTCATAAAAAAACGAGATATTTGTCAGAGGAATTCGCCAAATAACCCTATATATTTATCTTATATGTATGCATTTGACTTCATTTGTAGAACAAAAAAACTAGATAGCAAAGACTATCTAGTTTTTCTCACGAATATATTTTCGTACTTCAGAAATGAAATAAAGAGAACCTGTTATGATAAAAACATCATTTTCTGCTATCCTTTCAACTTTTGTATCAATTGCCTCTTTCCAATTTTCAAAAACTAATTTTGATTCTTTCTGTGAATATGATGCAAGCTTGTCAGCAGAAATAGCACGATCAAAGGCGAATGTTGTAAAAATAATTTCATCTGCAATGGTTTCTAATTGGCCTACCATGTTATGTAATTGTTTATCACCAAGGGCAGTAAATAACACTATTACATTTTTATCTTTGTAATGTGCTTCTACTGTTTTCACAAGGCTTTCGATACCTTCTGGATTATGAGCACCATCTATAATAATATCCGGGTTACTTTGCAGCTTTTCAAAGCGCCCAATCCAATATGCTTCCCGTAATCCCGTTCTTATCTCATCTTCCTCAATTAAAAATGATAAATATGTTTTCACATACATTACTGCCATAAGTGCTAGCGCTGCATTTCCTACTTGATGAATGCCTTTCATTGAGATTTGCAAATCTTCAAATGCGGAAAAAGGACAAGTAAAATCAAACTGTTCCCCATCTTCGTTAGACTGTTTATGTAACGCTGTAAAATGCTTGCCAAGTTCGTATAAGTTTGCATGGTTTTCCTTTGCAACATTTTGAATGACTTGCAAAGCTTCTTCATCTTGTACACCAGTAATTACGGGCACGCCAGACTTAATAATCCCCGCCTTTTCATATGCAATTTCCCCTAGTGTATTTCCTAAAATATGCATATGATCGTGACCTATATTTGTAATAATCGTGAGAACAGGGTGTATAACATTGGTAGAATCAAAACGTCCACCAAGCCCTGTTTCAAATAAAACAACATCACAGAAATTGAATTTTCCGAAATAGCAAATCGCCATAACAGTAATAATTTCAAACTCTGTCGCTTCCCCTAAATCCGTTTCATCTAGTTTTTCCACGACTGGTTTTACCATCTTTACAAGTTCAGTAATCTCTTCGTCTGCAATTGGTGTTCCATTCACACTAATGCGTTCATTAAATGATTCGATGTAAGGAGAGGTAAACGTTCCTACCTTATATTTCGCGCCTTCTAACATGTAACGCATATATGTTAACGTTGAACCTTTTCCATTTGTACCAGCAAGATGAACACATTTTATATGACGCTCTGGATTTCCAAGTTCTTCTAACATCCATCTCATTCTTTCTAATCCTGGCTTAATTCCAAATTTCAATCGGCTATGGATCCACCCTATCGCTTCTTCGTATGTATGTATCACGTATGTTTTTCCCCTTTCAAAAGACAACTTTCATAGTTCTATTATACGCAAAGAAAAGAGACTCACCAATATAGTGAGTCTCTAAAAACATTTTTACTTTTCAAGATCTGCTAGACGTTGACGAACTGCTTCGCGTTTTTCTAGGTAATCTTGCTCTTTCGCACGCTCTCCTTCAATAACCGCTGCAGGAGCTTTCGCTACGAAACCTTGGTTAGAAAGTTTCTTCTGTACACGTTCTACTTCTTTATCGAACTTCTCAAGTTCTTTCTCAAGACGAGCTCTCTCTTCATCAAGATTGATAAGATCAGCTAACGGTAAGAATAACTCTGCACCTGATACGATTGCAGTCATTGCTTTTTCTGGCGCTTGTAAGTCCGTTTGAATTGTTAATTCGCTTGGGTTACAGAAACGCTCAATGTAAGAGCTGTTTTTCGTAAGTTGAGCAAGTACAGCCTCATCTTTTGCTTTAATTTGCATTTGAACTTTTTTGCTCATTGGCGTATTTACTTCTGCACGGATGTTACGAACAGAGCGAATGATATCAACTAGAAGGTGCATTTCTGCCGCAGCTTCCGTATCTTGTAAATCTTCGCGAACTGTTGGCCACGCAGCTACTGTAATAGACTCGCCTTCATGCGGTAAATGTTGCCAAATTTTCTCTGTTACGAATGGCATGAATGGGTGTAATAGACGCATTGTTTGATCTAATACGTAAGCTAAAATAGAACGAGTTGTTTTCTTAGCTGCTTCATCTTCACCGTATAGTGGAAGTTTCGCCATTTCAATATACCAATCACAGAAATCGTCCCAAATGAAGTTGTATAATGAACGACCAGCTTCACCGAACTCATATTTATCCATGTTACGTGTTACGCTTTCGATTGTTTCGTTTAAGCGAGTTAAGATCCACTTATCTGCTACTGATTTTTCACCAGTTAAATCGATTTCTTCATACTTCATATCATCCATGTTCATTAATACGAAACGTGATGCGTTCCAAATTTTATTAATGAAGTTCCAAGTAGATTCTACTTTTTCCATGCTGAAACGTAAATCTTGACCTGGTGCACTTCCTGTTGATAAGAAGAAACGCATTGCATCTGCACCGTACTTCTCGATAACATCCATTGGATCAATACCGTTACCAAGAGATTTACTCATTTTACGACCTTGCTCATCACGAACTAAACCGTGAATTAATACATCTTTAAATGGACGCTCTCCTGTAAACTCTAAACCTTGGAAAATCATACGAGATACCCAGAAGAAGATGATATCATAACCCGTTACTAGTGCATCTGTTGAATAGTAACGTTTGAAGTCTGCTGAATCTTCATTTGGCCAACCAAGTGTTGAAAATGGCCATAACGCTGAACTGAACCATGTATCAAGTACGTCATTATCTTGATTCCAGCTTTCAATATCTGCTGGTGCTTCTGTACCTACGTATACTTCACCAGTTTCTTTATGGTACCAAGCTGGAATACGGTGTCCCCACCATAATTGACGAGAAATACACCAGTCATGAATATTTTCCATCCAGCGTAAATATGTGTTTTCAAAACGCTCTGGTACGAACGTTACTTTTTCTTCTTCTTTTTGTTGAAGCGCTACTGCTTTTTCAGCAAGTGGAGCCATTTTTACGAACCATTGTGTTGATAAATAAGGCTCAACAACTGCACCGCTACGCTCACTATGACCTACTGAATGCATATGTGGCTCGATTTCTACTAATACGCCAGCTTCTTGTAAGTCTTTCACTAATTCTTTACGGCATTCGAAACGATCCATACCGTTATACTTACCAGCTTTTTCGTTCATTGTTCCATCTTCGTTCATTACTAAAATGCGTGGTAAGTCATGACGGTTACCTACTTCAAAGTCATTCGGGTCATGAGCTGGTGTAATTTTTACAACGCCCGTTCCGAAATCTTTTTCTACGTACTCATCAGCAATAATCGGAATCTCACGGCCTACGATTGGAAGTGTAACTGTTTTTCCGATTAAATGTTTGTAACGATCGTCTTCGGGATGAACTGCTACTGCTGTATCACCCAGCATCGTTTCTGGACGAGTTGTCGCAAGACGAATGTGACCAGAACCATCTGTTAACGGATAGTTCATATGGTAGAATGCACCTTGAACTTCTTTATGAATTACTTCAATATCAGAAAGAGCTGTGCGTGTTGCTGGATCCCAGTTGATGATATATTCACCACGGTAAATTAAGCCTTTTTCGTATAATTGAACGAATACTTTATTAACCGCATCTGATAAACCTTTGTCTAATGTGAAGCGTTCACGAGAATAGTCTAGTCCTAAACCAACTTTTCCCCATTGTTGACGAATGTGAGAAGCGTATTCTTCTTTCCACTCCCAAGCTTTTTCAAGGAATTTTTCACGGCCAAGATCGTAACGTGAAATACCTTCTTCACGAAGTTTTCCTTCTACTTTTGCTTGTGTTGCAATACCAGCATGGTCCATTCCTGGAAGCCATAGCACATCGTATCCTTGCATACGCTTCGTACGAGTTAAAATATCTTGAAGAGTTGTATCCCAAGCATGACCTAAGTGTAACTTACCAGTTACGTTCGGAGGTGGAATTACAATTGTATATGGTTGTTTCTTCTCGTCTCCTGTTGCTTCAAAATATTTGCCTTCAAGCCACCATTGATAAAGGCCTTCTTCAACGGACATATGATCATATTTAGTTGGTAAATTCTTTTCCGTGTTTGACATTATTTTCCCTCCTTAAAATAAAAAATGTCCCTCATCCAAAAAGGACGAGGGACATCGCGGTACCACCTTTATTTACAAACAAATTCATAATTTGCTTATACTCTTAATTTGATAACGGACAAATCCGTCTTTTCCTAATAAGAACTATTCCGTTCAGAAAAGATGCTCCAGGGCTACCTTCTAACATAACTATCTAGAGAATCTCCCAGCTAATGATTCTCCTCTCTGAAGACGTTTCATGTTATACTCTTCCCCTTCAAGGCATTTATATGATTGTTAATTATTATATACAATAGTGTAAAAAACGAAACCTTATTCGTCAAGACAAATTTAAAACTACAGCTTTTCGTGCCAAAAAAAGAAGATAAGTAGAATCCTCTACTTATCTTCTTTCCCCCGCTATTTGCGGGCAGTAAGACCTCCACCTTAAAACTCAGCTGAAGCAAAGAAGTTAGATGGGAGCCCTGGTGCCCGTAAACGCCCAATTGGTGAAGGCTAATCATCAGCGGGGAATGCCTTTACTTTATCCGTTCCCTTGCTGGGCAGCTTGTAATTGTGACAGGAAATATTCTATATTGCTAACGAGCCAATGCGATTGTTGCAAACTCTTTACTCCGCGCAGTTCATTTTCCTCGTTGCGATTATCTCTTCTTTTCTTATAGGACTGGATTTGCCGAATAAATTGCGATGGATACGTCATATACGCAAACATAAGTAGTTGCTCTTCTTTCGTAAAAGGGAAATTTTTTTGATACATTTGAAACCATTCAAACCGATCACTTCTTGCGATTGGATATGTGTTTAAAGACCGTGAATAAAAACCTACTATATCTTGCACAGGCGTTGCAAACTTCGATTTTTCTAAACTAATAAAATAGCCATTCCGCTCATAGTCAAATAAAAAATGATTAAGTGACACATTACCATGCACAAAAGTAATACGCGTTTTCTCTTTTTCTTTCATCGCATCGTTCCACTCATTTAATTGCTTCGTTGCAAATTCACGCGCTCTCATTACATGATGATAGTACGTACAATATTGCAATTCAAACGGGGACATATACCATTTTGATTCAGATTCTACGAGAAACTCTTCTAACATCTCACCATCATTTTCCCAACGATCGGATATACTTGTATAATGTTTTTCTAAATCTTCTTCCGTATACGTTTCTTCCTTCACAGTTTTTTGATGCAACGTTCCAAGTGTCTGAAACATTTTATGGTATTGATCATTGTCCTCACCGTTTCCTTCTGCACGTTCTAACCAAGGCATTAAATAATAATTATACGTCCCGTCACTTAAAATATAACTTCCATCCGTCGCATGATATATAGGTACATAATTTGAAAAACCTTTCTCCTTCAAATATTGAATATGATGCAGAAAGTTATTCCGCTCTAACTTTCTGCCTTCTATTTTCTTGAGTGCATATGGACCTTGATTCGTATAAATTTTCATTACATTTCCGTGCTCTTCCATATGCTGCGTATCCAATCTATATTGCCTCACGATAGGTTCATAGTGATTTCGCAACTCAATATCCATACGAATAACCCTTTCTATTCAAAACATAGCCTCTAAGAAAGGAAGTGAGTGAAAACACTCACTTCCTTATTTCGTCTTTACCCTTGAAACGGGAATATAAATAATTTGCCCCGTATTTAAAAATATATCTTCTGTTTGATTAACACGGTATAAATTTTGTACAGACGTTTCATAACGGTCTGCAATAGATTCAATTGTATCTCCTTCTTGCACGAAATACATTCTTAACTTTGTAAATTCTTCTTCCGGTTCTTTCGTAAATAGTTTTGTTAAATAAAGCGCATTTTCATCTCGCTGTGAGTACTCTTCTTCTTGTTCTTCCTGCTTTTTCGCTTTTTCTTTCTTGAAATCTTTTCGTCCGAACAGTTCAAATTGCGGCGTTGTTTCTTGCTCCTCTTCACGTTCCACAAATTCATGTTCTTCTATTTTCTCTTCTTCTAATTCCTGCTCTTTTCTTTCCTCTAATTGGAACGGTTCAAATGCGTAATCTTCCCACTCATCTGATTCCTTATATGCCGGTTCTTCTACATGCGGCGCCGGTCTATTTTCATCCTCTTGCGCTGAATCTTCTTCTAACTCAGCATACACCGTTTCTTCCTCTTCAACTTCATCCTCGCCTCTCTCTTCATCACACAAACCGGTAATAGATATATCCGCTAATAATTGTAAGCAACCATTTTCCTTTAATTCATAATCAAATTCCTCGATTGATACATATAGCTCTTCAATTACTTTCACTCGATTTCTCGGAATTGATATTTCAAGTGGAAAGGAATGAACAAGTTCATTAACCCCATCTTCTCTTGTTTCTACATAATCAATTGACTTTGCTGGCGATAGTTCTCTTAATGAATACGCCGAATCATCTTTTCGTGCAACATACTCTCCCGTTAAATCTAATTGTCCTCTCACGATTACTTCATGATCAAGCTCTTCTATCTCAACGTCTGGATCTAACGAAATTGACAAAAGTTCTTCGACTTCCTGTCCTTTTTGGAACCACACAGATTCTTTTAATGAAAATCGTAATGAATGATCTGCAGCCACTTCTTTTCCCCCTCCCAAACTATATGTCATTACAGATTTATGTGCGGAAAGCTTACTTTATGAATAAAAAAAATCGCTCCCCTTATGGAGAGCGATTTTCTCTAATACATTACGCTTTTAATTTTGACATTGCAATTTCAGCTGCTGCAATCGTCGCTTCAATATCTGCATCACTATGTGCTGTCGATAAGAATAAACCTTCGAATTGAGATGGTGGTAAGAATACACCTTGTTCTACCATTTCACGATAGTAAGCCGCAAAGAATTCTAAGTTTGAAGATTTTGCTGCATCGTAATTAATAACGGGTTCATCTGTAAAGAAAATACCAATCATAGAGCCTGCACGGTTAATATGGTGCGGAATGCCATGTTTTTCAGCTGCTTTACGTAATCCAGCTTCTAACATTTCAGCTTTACGCTCAAATTCTACATATGATTCTGGCGTTAACTGTACTAACGTTTCATAACCTGCCGCCATTGCAAGTGGGTTACCTGATAAAGTACCAGCTTGGTAAATTGGTCCGCTTGGCGCAACTTGGCGCATAATTTCCGCTTTACCACCGTATGCTCCTACTGGTAAACCACCACCGATTACTTTACCTAAGCATGTTAAATCAGGCGTTACGCCATAATAACCTTGGCCACAATTATAAGCTACTCGGAACCCTGTCATTACTTCATCAAAAATAAGCAATGCACCGTTTTGTTCTGTTACTTCACGAAGACCTTCTAAAAATCCAGGCTGCGGAGGAACAACCCCCATATTTCCTGCTACTGGTTCTACAATTACACAAGCAATATCATCACCGAATTGTTCAAACGCGTATTTTACGCTTTCTAAATCGTTATAAGCTACTGTAATCGTATTTTTCGCTACACCTTCTGGTACACCAGGACTATCTGGTAAACCTAAAGTCGCCACACCAGAACCAGCTTTAATTAATAACGAATCACCATGACCGTGGTAACAACCGATAAATTTCAAGATTTTATTACGACCTGTATAACCACGAGCTAAACGTAGTGCACTCATTGTTGCTTCCGTTCCAGAGTTAACCATACGCACAATCTCAATTGATGGCACGCGCTCAATAACAAGTTTTGCTAATTTATTTTCAATTTCTGTTGGTGCACCGAAGCTTGTACCTCTTTCAGCAACAGATTTTAACGCTTCTACAACACGATCATTTGCATGACCATGAATTAAAGGACCCCATGATAATACGTAGTCGATGTATTCATTCCCATCGATATCATATACTTTAGAGCCTTTTCCACGCTCCATAAACAACGGATTCATCCCAACAGACTTAAAGGCACGAACCGGGCTATTTACGCCACCAGGCATTAAGTCTTGCGCCTCTTCAAACGCTGCAATTGACTTATCAAACTTTTTCATTATTTAGCGCCTCCTTCTTGTAACCATCTTGCTGCATCTTTTGCATGATACGTAATAATTAAATCTGCTCCTGCACGTTTCATACTAATTAATTTTTCAAGAACAACTTCTTTTTCATTAATCCAACCATTTTGCGCTGCCGCTTTAATCATCGAATATTCACCACTTACATTATAAGCGACAACTGGTAAATTAAAGTTGTTTTTCACATCACGAACGATATCTAAGTAAGAAAGAGCTGGTTTTACGATTAAGAAATCTGCACCTTCCATTACATCTGATTCTGCTTCACGGAATGCTTCCATACGGTTTGCCGGATCCATTTGATATGTTTTACGGTCACCAAATTGCGGTGCACCGTGCGCAGCATCACGGAATGGTCCATAAAATGCTGATGAATATTTCACAGCGTACGACATAACTGGCACGTGTCCAAAACCATTTTCGTCTAATGCATGGCGAATTGCTGTTACAAAGCCGTCCATCATGTTTGATGGCGCAATAATGTCCGCTCCTGCTTTCGCTTGACTTACAGCTGTTTTCGCAAGAACTGCAAGAGACTCGTCATTTAAAATAATACCATCTTCAATTACACCGCAATGACCATGGCTTGTAAATTGACATAAACATGTGTCTGCAACTACTACTAGCTCAGGGAAATCACCTTTAATTTGCTGAATAGCACGTTGTACAATTCCATGATCACAATATGCTGATGATCCAACTTCATCCTTTTCAGCAGGTAAACCAAATACAATAACAGAACGAATACCTAAATCAACAACTTCTTGCATTTCAGCTTGCAATAAATCTAAAGACATTTGATATACGCCTGGCATAGAAGGAACTTCATTACGAACATTTTCACCTTCTAATACAAAAATAGGGTAAATAAAATCTTCCGTATGTAAAAACGTTTCACGCACAAGCGCACGCATGCCCCCGCTTTGTCTTAAACGACGATGACGATTAAATTGTAAAGAGTTCATAGATTTCTATCCCCATTCTTTCATTTTATAGATTCACAAACATATTGTAGTAATGCTTCTACAGTGTACTCTTTCGGCACAATAACAGACGGAAAATAAAGACTTGCCTCTTTTTCCGTAATAGGTCCTATACAAGCAATTGTACATTTTTTTGTCCATTCTCTCCAGTTTGTACCCTCAAGTAAACGAACAAAACTAGTAACAGTTGAAGGGCTCGTAAATGTAATAATGTCTACTTTCCCTAACTTCAATGCCGCTATAAGCTCTTGCTTTTTTTCTATATTCACTTTCGTACCGTATACGGTTAGCTCATCTAGAGAAACACCAATTTCCCGAAGTGCAACCGGAATTACCTCTCTTGCTAAATTCCCTTTCGGAAATAAAATACGTTCATTTCCACTTAATTCTTTTAGAAACTCTTCTGCAAATGCTTCTGCAACAAATGAAGTCGGAACAAAATGAACTTGATAGCCCCTTTTTTCTAACTCTAATTTTGTTTTCACACCTACCGCAGCGATTTTAATGGTTAGTGGTAGTTTCTTTTTTAAACTATCTAGAAAAAAAGCTACACCATTTCTGCTCGTAAAAATAACCCAGTCGTATGAATGTAGCTGCTCTTCAATATGTTGAATTTGCCTATGAGACATACCTTCCATACGCAAAAGCGGAATTTCCAATGGAATTCCGCTCTTTTCTTTCACTGCTACACTCATTTGTTTCGCTTGATGCTGGGCACGTGTAATCAATACCGTTTTTCCAGCGAGAACGTTCATATTTATTGTTGCTCCTTATTTGCAGCAAGAATGAGTTCTTTGGCGCCTTGCTTAATTAAACGGTCCGCGGCCTCTAATCCTACTTCCTCAGGATCAGTACCCACTACTGTCTCTTTTAATAAAACAGAGCCATCCATAGAGCCGACAAGAGCTGTTAATTCGATTGCATCGTTTTCTGTAAGGGTTGCATATCCAGCGATTGGAACTTGGCATCCACCTTCAAGTTTATGAAGAAATACTCGCTCCGCCGCCACTGTTCTTTCTGTTATCGCATCATTAATATGCGCTAACAACTGCAATAAATCCTTATCATCCTCACGACACTCAATCGCTAATGCACCTTGTCCTACAGCAGGTACACATAACGTTTCATCTAAATGTTCTGTAATAACTTCATCATCCCAGCCCATTCTTTGTAATCCAGCTGTCGCTAAAATAATCGCATCGTAATCTTCTTCTTTTAATTTACGTAAACGTGTATCGATATTCCCGCGAATCCACTTCACTTGTAAATCTGGTCTCGCAGCGAGTAGCTGTGCACTACGTCTTAAACTACTCGTACCTAAAATAGCACCTTCCGCTAACTCTTTAAACGATGCTCCATTTTTTGAGATAAAAGCATCACGAGGGTCAACACGCTTTGGTGTACAGCCAATCATTAAACCTTCTGGAAGTACGGCTGGCATATCTTTCATACTATGTACAGCCATATCGATTTCTTTCGTAAGTAGCGCGTGTTCAATCTCTTTTACAAACAAGCCTTTGCCGCCTACTTTTGAAAGAGTAACATCTAAAATAACATCACCTTTTGTGACAATTTCTTTCACTTCAAATTCATATGGTAGACCTAGGGCTTTTAACTGATCAATAAACCAGTTTGTTTGCGTTAATGCTAGTTTACTCTTTCGTGATCCTACAATAATTTTGCGCATAATTCTCTCTCCTCATTATAAATACCAAAAGTGGAAATTGGATAAACTGCTTAATAGAAAAATGTTTACTAGCATTACGAGAAACGATCCGATATTCCACTGTACAATTTTCTTACCTTGCAACACATCTGCCGCTCGTAAATATAAACCTGTGCAATACACAAATAGAACGACAAAAGATCCGATTACTTTCGTATCATACCAATGGAAATTGTCCAATTTTGTATATCCCCATATACATCCCAATAAAATTGCTAGTAAGAAAAATGGAACAGAAAATAAATTTAATCCGTAAGACATAGATTCTAGCTTCGGTAAATTCCCTAATCTTCTTAATCTCGCATTCCATTTTTTCTTTTTTAATAGGCGATATTGTAATAAGTACATAATAGAAAAAATGAACGATACAGTAAACGTTGCGTAAGAAATAATTGCCATACCGACATGCACGTATACAAGTTCTGAAACTAATTGTTCCGCAAGTACTGGCGACATCTTTCCGAGCGGTGTAAAAATAGAAAAAGCGCTTACGCCAAATGCAACAACATTTGTAAAAAAGACTAAAAAGTCAATTCTCATAAATCGATTAATGACTAACGACATCGTAATCAATAACCAAACATAAAAATATATCCCTGATAATAAAGTTAAAATAGGATTCGTTTCTGAATCTGTAGCCCTAAGTAACATAAAAATAGACTGCAGGACCCATACAATCGAAAGTAACCAAAAAGCAAATCGGTTCGCCTTTCGGTTACTTTGGAAATAATCTATAAAATATAAACTAATGCTACAAGCATATAAAATAATTGCAATATGATAAATAATACTGTTATTTAAAAAACTCATCCGATCATCCTTCCAAATTATAAAGATGGAACGGATGGTGTCCACACTTTTTTATGTTCTACTTCTTCCGCACAATTCTCTACGTCTTCCGTTTCTAAATCGAAAATCTTCGCAAATAACGCTAATTTTTCGCTCGCTCCCTCTTCAGCAGCTATTTCTTTCGCTACTAAAATTGGGTCTTTTAATAATTGATTAATAATACTTTTCGTATGCTTACTAATAACTTTTTTCTCGCGATCACTAAGGTTTGGTATTTTTCGCTCTAGGCTTACCATCGTTTCACTTTGGATTGCAAGTGCCTTATCACGAAGAGCTGATATTAATGGAACAACACCAAGTGTACTTAACCACGTTTTAAATAGAACAATTTCCTCTTCAATCATAAATTGAATTTTCTCTGCTTCTTTCAAACGCTCAGCACGGTTTGCCTCCACTACTCCTTGTAAATCATCAATATCATACAAGAAAGAACCTTCTAGCTCATCAATCGCTGGATCAATATCACGTGGCACTGCAATGTCAACCATAAACAAAGGGCGACCACAGCGCATTTTCTCCACCTTTGTCATCATCTCTTTCGTAATGACATACTCAGATGCACCAGTTGAACTAATTAAAATATCTGCTTCTAATAATGCACATTGTAATTCGCTTAACGATTTTGCATGTCCCATATATTTCTCAGCCATTACTTCTGCTTTCGAAAGCGTCCTATTCATAACTGTTACTTTACGAGCACCACTTCCATATAAGTTTTGCAGTGCAAGTTCGCCCATTTTACCAGCACCAAGAATAAGCACATGACAATCTGTTAACTCGCCAAATATTTTCTTTCCAAGCTCAACAGCAGCATAACTAACAGACATCGCACTTTCCCCGATTGTTGTTTCTGAGTGGGCACGTTTTGCTAATGTAATGACTTGCTTAAACAATTCATTAAAAATTGTGCCTGTTGCTTTAACTTGTTGCGCTTCTAAAAAGCTATCTTTTATTTGACCTAAAATCTGCGTTTCTCCGACTACCATAGAATCTAAACCGCACGTTACGCGGAATAAATGATCTATTGCACCATCTTGTTCAAAAATAGTTAAATATGGCGCGACTTCTTCTATTTCAAGCTGAAACCAATCAGCTAAAAACTTCTTAATATAATACCGTCCCGTGTGTAATTGATCGACAACAGCATAAATCTCAGTGCGATTACAAGTTGATACAATGACATTCTCTAACACGCTCTTTTGATTTTGTAATGTAGTCATCGCTCGCTCTAGTTCTGCTGCCTGAAATGTGAGTTTCTCACGAAATTCTACAGGGGCTGTTCGATAATTTACACTAACAACAAGAATATGCACGCAGCATGTCCCCCTTCACCCGTTTTATCACTTTATCTACTATCATAATACAACTTTCCTCTTATGAATCTGACAATCGTGTGAACAACTGATTATTTTTTAATTATTCTCCGTATGTAATAAAGGAGATTCAGTAACACTAATAAAAAAACTTCTACTTTATAATGATTATAAATTAATAACTCTATTTGTACGTTACCAAAAAAAGCCCTCATAATCAAGTGATGGAAACTATTCCATATAAATTATAACATCATCTTCCCTATCTTCTTTCATCATGAAGGAAAATATGTATGATTGTTCCAAAATGCAACAAAGACTTTCTCAATACAATGTATTTGACATTGTATTTCTTTTTCGTTATATTGGTTTTACGAAATTAAATTGTGAACAACTTAATTAGAAGGGAGTTATTTATGACAGAGGACTCTTTGCATCTAGATAACCAACTTTGTTTTTCTATTTACGCCTGCTCTAGAGAGGTTACTCGTTTTTATCGACCTTATTTAGAAGAAATGGGTATTACGTATCCCCAGTACATTACTTTACTCGTACTATGGGAGCAAGATGGACTAACAGTAAAAGAAATTGGAGAACGTCTATTTTTAGATTCTGGTACGTTAACACCTATGTTAAAACGCATGGAATCATTAAAACTTGTAAAACGTGTTCGTTCCAAAGAAGACGAGCGAAAAGTTTGTATTGAATTAACAGAACAAGGCAAAGATTTAAAGGAAAAGGCTTGTTCATTACCGACAACGATGGCTACAAACTTAGGAATTACAGAGCAAGAATATCGCTCTTTATTAATTCAGCTAAATAAACTAATTGACACAATGAAAACAATTAATGATGGAAAAGGGGAATAAATATGGATAAAATATATACTGCTTCAGTAACAGCAACAGGTGGAAGAAATGGGAAAGTAGTTTCAGATGATGGCATATTAAATCTTGATGTAAAAATGCCGAAAGCACTAGGTGGTGCAGGCGGAGAAGCAACAAATCCAGAACAACTATTTGCAGCTGGTTATGCAGCTTGTTTCGATAGTGCATTACAACTTGTCATTCGTACAAAACGTGTGAAAGTAGAAAGTACAGAAGTAACTGCTCACGTTTCTATCGGAAAAGATACAGATGGTGGTTTCGGCCTATCTGCTGTACTTGATGTACATGTGGCTGGCGTTTCACATAACGAAGCACAAGAACTTGTAGAAGCGGCTCACGGTGTATGTCCTTACTCGAAAGCAACACGAGGAAATATTGAAGTTACATTAAACGTACGCTAAAAAATTTAGCAAAACAAAAACGCGCGACATTCGTCACGCGTTTTTTGTTTTTGTAAATTTATGAATTGCTTTCCACGCTTCTTCTTTTCCAAGTCCTGTTTCAGAAGAGAATAGAACAATTTCATCGCCAATTTCAACAGCAAGCGTTTCTTTTACAACTTTTAAATGCTTTTGCCATTTCCCTTTTGGAATTTTATCGGCTTTCGTCGCAATAATAATTGTTGGGATTTCATAATGCTTTAGGAAATCATACATCATCACGTCATCACTTGTTGGTTGGTGACGTAAATCAACTACTAATACAGCTGCGTCTAATTGCTCACGCGTTGTAAAGTACGTTTCAATCATTTTCCCCCATGCAGCGCGCTCGGATTTAGATACTTTCGCATATCCATAACCTGGAACGTCAACAAAGTGCATCATCTCATTGATTAAGAAAAAGTTCAGCGTTTGCGTTTTTCCTGGTTTAGAAGAAATACGCACTAACTTTTTACGATTTAAAATTTTATTTATAAAGGAAGACTTCCCCACATTTGAACGACCTGCTAATGCAATTTCTGGTAAATCACTGTCTGGATATTGTTCTGGTTTAACAGCACTAATTACAATATCTGCTTTTGTTACTTTCATTGTTTCACTCCTACTAATGCGTGCTCCAATACTTCATCTAAATGAGATGCAAGCACAAACGTAAGGTTTTCTTTTACGCTCTCTGGAATATCATCTAAATCTTTCTCGTTTTCTGCTGGCAAAATAATTTTTGTTAAGCCTGCGCGGTGAGCACTTAATGTTTTTTCTTTTAAACCACCAATTGGTAATACACGACCACGAAGTGTAATTTCACCTGTCATACCCACTTCTTTACTTACAGGAATACCTGTTAGCGCAGAAATAAGTGCCGTTGCCATCGTAATACCTGCTGACGGTCCGTCTTTTGGAACTGCTCCTTCTGGAACGTGAATATGAATATCATTTTTCTCATGGAAATTCGGATCGATTTGAAGCTCTTCTGCACGAGAACGTATATAACTAAACGCAGCTTGTGCTGATTCTTTCATAACATCCCCAAGTTTCCCTGTTAAAATTAGTTTCCCTTTTCCTGGCGCTACAGAAACTTCAATGGCAAGTGTATCGCCGCCTGCTGCTGTGTAAGCTAGACCTGTTGCCATACCAACTTGGTCTGTTTTTTCAGCTTGCCCATAACGGAATATGTGTTTACCAAGTAAATCAACAATCTTTTTCTCTGTCACAACGATACGTTTACGTTCTGCTGTAACGATAATCTTCGCTACTTTACGGCAAACTTTTGCAATTTGGCGCTCTAGCGTACGAACACCAGCCTCACGTGTATAATAACGAATAATCTCAAGCAGCGCTTCATCACGCACTTGTAAATTACCTTTTCGTAAGCCATGTTCTTTTAATTGTTTCGGCAACAAATGCTCACGAGCAATGTGTACTTTTTCAAGTTCTGTATAGCCAGCAATCGAAATGATTTCCATACGGTCAAGTAATGGACCTGGAATACTTGAAAGTGTATTAGCAGTTGCTACAAACATAACTTTTGATAGATCATATGGTTCTTCAATGTAATGATCACTGAAGTTATGGTTTTGTTCTGGATCTAATACTTCAAGTAATGCCGCTGATGGATCTCCACGAAAATCGTTAGACATTTTATCAATCTCATCTAATAAGAAGACTGGATTAACTGTTTTCGCCTTTTTCATACCTTGAATAATGCGTCCTGGCATTGCTCCAACATATGTACGACGGTGACCACGAATTTCAGATTCATCACGCACACCACCAAGAGATACACGGACGAAGTTACGATTCAATGATGTTGCAATTGAACGCGCTAACGAAGTTTTGCCGACCCCAGGAGGGCCTACTAAACAAAGGATAGGTCCTTTTAATGAATTCGTTAACTTCTGTACAGCTAAATATTCAAGTACACGCTCTTTCACTTTTTCAAGACCGTAATGATCGTTATTTAAAATCTCTTCCGAATGAGCAAGGTCAATTATATCTTCTGTTGCCTCTGTCCACGGAAGCGCTAATAACCAATCAATATAATTGCGAATAACACCACTCTCCGCAGAACTTGCTGGTAACTTTTCATAACGATCTAATTCTTTCAGGGCAGCCTTCATTGTTTCTTCCGGCATTCCTGACTGTTCAATTTTCTCACGAAGTTCTTCTACTTCTCCGCCCTTGCCTTCTTTGTCGCCAAGTTCAGTTTGAATCGCCTTCATTTGCTCACGTAAGAAATATTCTTTTTGCGTGCGCTCCATGGAACGTTTCACTTTTTGCCCAATTTTCTTTTCTAGACTAAGTAACTCTTGTTCATCTTGAATAATTGAAATAAGTGTTTGTAATCGTTCTTTTACAGATACAATCTCTAAAATCTCTTGTTTCTGCTTCGTTTTAATCGGCAAGTGAGAAGCAATTAAATCAGCTAATCTCCCTGGTTCTTCCACATCAGCTACCGTTGCAAAAGTTTCATTTGAAACTTTTTTCGAAACTTTAATATATTGTTCGAAATACTCCAGTAACGTACGCATAAAAGCTTTCTCTTCTAAATCATCTTCTACTTCTTCAGTTACCGTTTTAATAGACACTTGTACTACATTTTCTTCTTCGATAAACTCTATTACTTCTGCTCTATGTAAACCTTCCACAAGGACACGAAGCGTACCGTTCGGCAATTTTAACATTTGCTTCACTTTCGCCACTGTACCTACACTATATATGTCATCTTCTTTCGGATCATCGATATTCATTTCTTTTTGCATTGCTAAAAAGATGATATTTTCATCCATTGCCGCCTGCTCTAGTGCTTGTATCGATTTATCACGTCCTACATCAAGATGCAAAACCATCGTTGGATATACGAGAACGCCTCTTAATGGTAGGAGGGGCACGATTCTTTCGTTCGTATTCATACTAGACATAGCACCTCCATAATAAATTAAACTCCTGTTCAACTATTTTATATTACAATACACCTAGATGCAATTGCTGAGATTCCGCGCAATTGTAAATAGCTTGTTTTTCTACCTCACGAAAAGAAAAAGACTCCGATTAAGCATACAAACTTAAACGAAGTCTGGCAAATTTTATTATTGTTTATTTTTACATAGATTGTGCATCTGTTTCGTCTACGTGAGTATGTACATCTAGCTCTCTATGCATATTTTCTTGCATAAACGTTAACTCAAATACTTCTTTTAACTTACGAACAGGAATAATTTCAATTCCCTTGATCGTATACAAAAATGGTTGCATATTTTCAGCAGGAATAATGACTTTCTTAGCTCCCGCTTTTTTCGCAGCTTTTATTTTTGCGTACACGCCACCAATAGGTTTTACTTCTCCGTGTATACTTATTTCCCCTGTCATCGCTACTTCATTATTTACATACGTGCGGTGCACCGCAGAATATACACCTGTTGCCATAGCGATTCCCGCAGAAGGTCCATCAATTGGGATACCACCTGGAAAATTAATATGTATATCATATCCTTCTGGCAACACATCTAAAGAACGAAGTACTGTTAATACATTATCAACAGAGCCTTTCGCCATACTTTTACGACGAATAGATTTCGTTTGACTACCAATACTTTCTTCTTCCACAATTCCGGTAACATTTACCGATCCTTTATCTTTCGCCGGAATTGCTGTTACTTCAATTTCTAATAACGCACCTGTATTTGGTCCGTATACAGCAAGACCATTTACAAGACCAATCCTTGGAATCGGATAAATGCGCTTTTCATATTTCGGTGTAAGCTGACTTGAGTGAACAACCCACTCTATATCTTCATCCTTAATGAAAGAACGTTCTTCATTTATCGCCATACCCGCAGAGATTTGCACGAGATTAATCGCTTCTCGTCCATTCCTTGCATACATCCCAATCATTTCAATACCATTTTCACCTATTTGCATTTCCACTTTTTCCGCGGCATTTTTCGCTACTTTTTGAATTTCTTCCGTATCTAATTCACGGAAAAATACTTCTAAGCAACGTGACCGAATAGCAGGAGGAATTTCCTCTGGCGAACGTGTCGTTGCTCCAACTAAGCGAAAATCTGCCGGTAAGCCTTTTTGGAAAATATCATGTATATATGTTGGGATCATTGTATTTTCTTCACTATAGTACGCACTTTCTAAAAATACTTTTCGATCTTCTAACACCTTTAACATTTTGTTCATTTGAATCGGATGGAGCTCGCCAATCTCATCAATAAACAAAATACCACCATGTGCATCTGTTACAGCACCTTTTTTCGGTTGCGGAATACCTGCTTGCCCCATCGCCCCAGCACCTTGATAAATCGGATCATGCACCGAACCAATTAAAGGGTCTGCGATACCACGTTCATCAAACCGAGCTGTTGTCGCATCAAGTTCAATAAATGTTGCATTCGTACGAAATGGAGATTTAGGATTTCGTTTCGCTTCTTCTAATACAAGACGTGCTGCCGCTGTTTTCCCAACACCTGGTGGGCCATATATGATTACATGTTGCGGATTCGGACCACAAAGAGCCGCTTTTAACGACTTAATCCCGTCCTCTTGCCCTACAATATCTAAAAAGGTTGTAGGACGCACCTTTTCTGCTAGCGGCTCTGTTAAAGAAATCTCACGCATTTTACGAAGTTGTTCTAATTCTTTTTTCGATTCTCGATCAATTGAAACTTTTTGTGTTCGTTGATTTCGAAGTAAATGCCAGAAATACAATCCGACAATTACACCAAAAACAAGTTGAACAACTAAAAATATATTTGTCCAGCTCATTATTTATTTCCTCCCGCAATATTTTATCTCTTAGTATTTCCGCGGAGGAACGTAGCTAAACATAAAGAAAAACAGCAATTATAAAAATTGCTGTTTCCCTTTCGCATTATGCAGATGTTTTTGTATCAAGTACAGTACCGTCTTGTAACACCAGTTTTGGCGGCTCATTATCAGCTACTGTTTCTTTTGTAAGAATACACTTCTCGATATCTTTACGAGATGGAAGTTCGAACATTACATCAAGCATTAAGCCTTCAATAATAGAACGAAGTCCACGAGCACCCGTTTTACGTTCAATTGCTTTTTTCGCAATTTCGATTAGTGCACCTTCTTCAAACTCTAACTCAACATCGTCAAGCTCCAATAGTTTTTGGAATTGCTTAACAAGTGCATTTTTCGGTTTCGTTAAAATATCAACAAGAGCATCTTCATCAAGTGGCTCTAGGTTCGCAATAACTGGAAGACGACCGATAAACTCTGGAATTAAACCAAATCTTAAAAGATCCTCTGGTAATACGTGAGATAAAACATGCTTCTCATTTACATCAGCATTTTTCTTCTCAGAACCAAATCCAATTACTTTTTCACCAAGGCGACGTTTAATAATCGGCTCAATGCCATCAAACGCTCCACCACAAATGAATAAGATGTTCGTTGTATCAATTTGAATAAACTCTTGGTGCGGATGCTTACGACCACCTTGAGGTGGAACGCTTGCTACAGTACCTTCTAAAATTTTCAGAAGTGCCTGTTGCACACCTTCACCAGATACATCACGTGTAATTGATGGATTTTCGGACTTACGTGCCACTTTATCAATCTCATCAATATAAATGATTCCTTTTTCCGCTTTCTCTACATCATAATCAGCTGCTTGAATTAATTTTAGTAAGATATTTTCTACATCTTCACCAACATATCCAGCTTCTGTTAAAGATGTTGCGTCCGCGATTGCAAATGGAACATTTAGAATACGCGCTAACGTTTGTGCAAGTAATGTTTTACCACTACCTGTTGGCCCGATAAGTGCGATATTACTCTTCGCTAATTCTACATCATCAATTTTGCTGTTAGAATTAATGCGTTTGTAATGGTTATATACCGCTACCGCTAGTGCTTTTTTCGCGCTATCTTGCCCGATGACATACTCATCTAAGATTTCACGAATTTCTACCGGTTTCGGTACATCTTTGAATTCTACTTCTTCGTCCTTCGCAAGCTCCTCTTGTACAATTTCAGTACAAAGTTCGATACACTCGTCACAAATGTAAACACCTGGACCTGCCACTAACTTTCGAACTTGCGTTTGTGTTTTACCACAGAAAGAACATTTTAATTGCCCTTTTTCATCATTAAATTTAAACATATTTTCACACCCCTTACAAAGTGCTAACCTCTTGCCTTCGTATGTACACGATAAATGTATCGTATGTAAATACATATTATGTCACTACGTGGCGAGAAATACAAATAATATGACTAGTTATGTACAAATAAAAAATTTTTAAAACTTTTGAAATATGTATATTCGACTTGTAAAGGAACTTTTCCTTCTCCATCGAAAAGTTTTATAAATATATTTCTATATTTATAAAACAAGGCACGATTTTAATCGTGCCTTGTTATTTTATTATGCAGCGTTTTCTACTAAGAAGTCTACAGCTTTACGCACTTTAAGATCTTCAGCTAAAGCGTCTACGCTTCCAAGAGCTTGCTTGATAGCGTCTACTGGCATACCGTACATTTCAGCCATTTTTTCAACTTCTGCAGTTACTTCTTCTTCAGTAACTTCGATGTTTTCAGCTTCAATGATAGCTTCAAGAACAAGATTGATTCTTACACGTTTTTGTGCATCTTCTTTCATTTGCTCTTTTAATTTGTCAGCGTCAGTACCTGTGAATTGGTAGTAAAGCTCAAGGTTCATACCTTGTTGGCTTAAACGTTGCTCGAATTCACGAACCATACGATCTAACTCAGTGTTGATCATAGCTTCTGGAATTTCGATTTCAGCGTTAGCAGCAGCTAATTCTACTACTTCGTCACGTACTTTGTGCTCAGCTTCGTGCTTTTTGCCTTCTTCTAAGTTTGTGCGAAGTTTTGCTTTTAATTCATCAAGAGTTGCAACCGCTTCGTCTGCTTCTTTAGCGAACTCGTCGTTTAACTCAGGAAGTTCTTTTGTTTTGATTTCATGAATTGTTACTTTGAATGTTGCTGGTTTGCCAGCTAATTCAGCAGCATGGTACTCTTCTGGGAATGATACTTCAACGTCTTTAGACTCACCAGATTTAAGACCGATTACTTGCTCTTCGAAACCTGGGATGAATGTACCAGAACCGATTGCTAGAGAGTAGTTTTCGCCTTTTCCGCCTTCAAATGCTTCGCCATCAACGAAACCTTCGAAGTCGATTACAGCTGTATCACCGTTTTCAACAGTTCCTTCTTCTTTAACAACTAGTTCAGCTTGACGCTCTTGTAAAGATTTTAATTCGTTCTCTACATCTTCATCAGTTACAGTTGTTTCAACTTTTTCTACTGCTAAACCTTTGTACTCACCTAATTTAACTTCAGGTTTCACTGTAACTTTTGCAGTGAAGATAAGGTTAGCATTTTTTTCGAACTTCTCGATGTCGATTTCAGGATGATCAACTGGGAAGATACCAGCTTCTTCAATCGCTTCACCGTATGCTTTTGGTAAAATGATATCTAAAGCATCTTGGTATAAAGATTCAATACCAAAGCGTTGTTCGAATAATGGACGAGGCATTTTTCCTTTACGGAAACCTGGTACGTTAATTGTTTTTACTACTTTTTTGAACGCAGCGTCGATAGAGTTGTTTACTTCTTTAGCATCAACTTCGATTGTTAAAACGCCAACGTTACCTTCTAATTTTTCCCATTTTGTAGACATTTATTCTTTCCCTCCAACTATAATAATGTATGCACATACCTCTATAGATTAAGATCTTCATTATCTCTTTTTTGAAATAACAAATACACAAATAATCCTCTAGCAAAAGCTTTCAGATATAATGTTCCAATCTACTAATTGCCCAGAAGACAACTACGGTATATTTTGTTCGAGAATAATATGAAACATATTAAGTAAGAGAATTACACTTCTCTTCTCTTACAAACAGGCAGTTTTCTGCCTTTTGCAACCCTTATATTATAACATAGAATATGCTCGTTTCAAGAACTGAACGATTCTTTTTCATAATTATACGGGCAAATATCCTTCTCTTTCAACACGTAATAACCATTGATAGGCAATATGAAACTCTTCCAATTCGATATTGTATGCTGCCATAAGCTCTTCTTCATCAATAGCCAATCCGAAACGCTTTCTTCCAATTCTCTCTAAAACAGCTGACCAAATCTCTTCTTTATCCATTAATAGAGCGAATGGGAAAATGCTAATTTGCAATTCTTTCCAATATGTAACCATCGCTTCAAATATATCGGGATAATTTTGCTCTAGTCGACTTGATAATTTATGTATAATGTTATTGGATTGCTCCTCATTATGACCTGTAAATGCTGGAATTACCTTAATCGTATTCCCAAACTTTTCTACCTCTATTTCCTCTTCTACCTGACTTTCTATCATTTTATACAAAATAGAAGTTTTCAAATAGGGGTGTTGCTCTTCGTCTATTAAAAATTTCTTTAAAACAGGTAATGCAAGATCTAAGTCTTTTAACGAAAGTCGCTGAATCGCTCTTAGCTTCTGTCCAAAGTTTTCTCCAAAAATTTCATTAGTAAACTCATCCAACTTAAAATTTGAATCCACTAGCGATGCGTCTCCCTCATTTAGCATACCTTCTGCAAATAAAGCAAGCTGCGCTAATTTTTCCTTTTGATCAGGCATTATATCTTTCGTTTGTAAAACCTTTTCAACAGTTTCAATAACACCTTCATAATCATTTGTTTGAACTAAAATAGTCACGTACGTTTCAAGAATATCACCAAATAAGACAACTCCTGTTTTAAGCAACTGTTCACATTTGTCTTTCGCTTCTTCCATACGTTTTAATTCGAGTAAACAAATAACTGAAGCTAATTCCGTTTGTTCCGTTTCCGCATTATACTGACGTAATATTTCAAAGCAGCGCAATGCATCTTCGAACTTCCGCTCTTTCAGCGCTAAAAAACCTTCATCAATATAGCGCTCTGATAGCTGCGGAAACAATACGACCGTATTTTCTTTTTTATCCATACGTCCGCCTCTTTTTCTTGATTTTAATTATGTTCAAAGTAAATATATCAAATGCGTAATGAGAACACAACATCCCAAAACTATTTGTTTGAAATATGAAAATATTTAATTTTTACATTCCAATACAAATAAATCTCTACTAAAAATTAAAATTGTACAAGTAAAAATCCCCAGCAACAAACGCAGAGGATTCATCATTAATGGAAAGCTTTTATAATTGTGGGGTATATTACAAGGGTAATAATTTGGAGAACAATAATTGCCATAACAATCATGCTAAAACAGAAGATTGGTTTACTTCGCTTCATTAAAAACATAATAATAAGCATCGTACAAGCAAACAAACTTAAGAAGAACAAACTTGTTGTCGAACTAAGTATACCACTTGGGACAAAGAACAATAACACTACACTACAAGTACCTATAATTCCAAATAACCATTCCATTCATTCACTCATTCCCTTTCCCTCTCATGGCTGTTTTCTCTAAGCAATCAAATGTTTCACAACATCAACTACATACGTTAATTTCTCATACGCTACAAATCCAAAAGCAACCGTCAAGCCCGTTACAACTAATCCTTTCATCATTTCTGCCTCCTCGTTTTATCGTTGTTATCTTCATTATAAAAGATTAGCAATTTCTTACCATCGAACTACCTTACAGTTACCTTACAGAATTGTAAGATTTCAAAAAGAGATTGAAAAACACCTCATATCGCTTGAGGTGCTTTCACGGAATTTATTTATAATCACTTGCAAAATTAACTTTTTCTCTTTGTTATTTTTCGGAGAATCCACTCTTAAACTAATAGATTTACTAAAAAATTTTGGATTGAAATAATAACAAAAATCTGTTTGAGGACAGTATACACAATACACATCTATCTCTTCTTTATTCACTTCTTTTGTAGTGACTCCGCTTGTCGTAGAATAACTAGATCGGAATCTAACTTCTAGTATCCCTCTTGCATTCAATTCTCTATATTTCACTTGTACCCTTTTAAATCTCCCGTCTTTATACACTACAAGATCAAACGGCGAATGCTCTGTTTGTGGCATTAAAATCATGTATCCTTTTTCATACAAATCAACTTGTGCCTTTAAAACAGCTAAATCTCCTTTTGTTTTTGTATGATGGTACACTTCTTCTCAGCACCTTTTTACATATTTTATAATAATATTCGTTCCTTTTCTTAACTTACCTCCCAATATTTTCTCATTAAAAGAACACCCTTTGTTAAAATCATGTTAATATATTTTTGTGCAATTAAGAATTTTTTTGCAAGGGGGATTATATATGTTCAAAAAAGTAGCTGCCGATGTTTTAGGATTAAGCGATGTAGGTTCTGTCATTACACCGAAAGATTACGATAAAGTCGATGCTGATGATTACGTAATGCATGAAGATGGAGAGAAAATTTACTTTCTAATTAAATCGAAATCAGATGAATATTGCTTCACAAACAAAGGATTACTCCATCTAGATGGTACAAGTGCGACAAGTAAAAAACGTACACTACGCCGCTTTAGTTATAGCAAATATCAAATTAAAAACGTAGCACTTGAAACTGCCGGAACGATTGATTTAGATGTAGAAATTAAGTTTCAAATGGGCGATGAGCATTACTCAATTGATGTTCATAAAAAACATATTGAAGAATTAAAAGATTTATATAAGGCTTTACTTAAAATCGAAGAAATTTCATACGACAACGATATTACATTACAATATGCACACAAAAGTTTAGATATGGCATCTAATGCTTTCAGCCGTATTTCAAACGCACAAGTAAACTTAGCAGAGCAATTTAAAGAGATGAACGAGATCGCCTTTAACTGGCTTGTTGATACGAAGAAACAATATAATGTGAAAGATTATGGTTTTGTCTTTGACAAGTTTATTAACAACTAATTTAAAACAAACAAAAAACCTTGTTATCAGAAGATAACAAGGTTTTCTTAGCGTCCCAGGAGAGATTCGAACTCCCGCTCCGCCCATTTCCTTACTACTTTATATATTTTGATCGCAGTCTTAATATATCTTCTCCTTCGCGAATGCCTGCCGATCCTTTCCTCACATTTTTTACGACAGTCCAATTCGGGTTAGTTTCATCACCGATGTTCTGTACTGTAAAATTGCCATCACCATATTTCCGGTGACCTTCTGCCAATTTCTCCGTTAAATCATTCTCATTTGATCTCGCCATCTTTGCGCCATCTCCCTTTTTTATACGACCTTCTTAAACCATCTAACCAATCACAGGTCCAGTCAATTGGAGATTC
The DNA here is from genome assembly GCF_038005805.1 of Bacillus sp. FSL R9-9497. Taxonomy (NCBI): domain Bacteria; kingdom Bacillati; phylum Bacillota; class Bacilli; order Caryophanales; family Bacillaceae; genus Bacillus; species Bacillus sp. FSL R9-9497. The sequence goes on from NZ_JBBOTY010000001.1 coordinate 4,374,546, forward strand.
TCGTTTTCCGCTTCTATTAATTGTAACACACTAACAGGAATAAGTTTCGATAACGGTTGCTCAATCGTACTAGAGCGGTAAAAAGTTTTATAATATTGTAAGTGAACAGTTAGGAGAATCTGGATATGGATTTGAGTTCCACCATAAACCTATTGATTCTTTAAATTAAATAAGAGGAATAGGGCGCAACAGTTGTAGGCAAAGGGAAACCACCTTTTGTAGGTGGTACGGAAATACCTCCAACTAAAGTTGAAATTAGAAGAAAACAATAGATAAGAGGTGTACTTATGTCTTTATACGAATTAGAAAAAGTTGATTTTATGGGCTACAATAAAGAAGAAAAAATAGCCTATTTAGTCATCGCTGATGAATTAGACTGGTCTGATGAGGAAAAACATATTGAATTACTGCAAGAAAAAATCAATTTGTATTTGGGCTTTATAGAAAGTGACGAGGTTTACGAAAGGTATCCTGAAGTAAAAGGGTATCGTTTTGTTATTAAGATATTGGGGAAATATCTTTTTACTGAATGGGGCAAAGAATTTTTAGAAAAGGTTGATGAGGTTCTCGTTGAAGCTGGATATGGTTTTCAATACGTGCATAAACCATTTGATGAGCCTGAACAAACAAATAATATAACTGACTAGCAAAGAGCTTTTTTAAGCGCTCTTTTTAATGCACTTTAATCTGTTGCATATACTCATTATCATATATCCCGTTATAATATTTTTTAACCTCTTGCACATACATCAATTTGTAGACAAACAAAAAACCTTGTTATCAAAAGATAACAAGGTTTTTTTAGCGTCCCAGGAGAGATTCGAACTCCCGACCCGTCTTTAACCTAAATATATAAACACTAGTATAATCCGTTTGTTGAATCGTTCATTGTTTCGGCCAACTGACCATTTGTTAAAATTCTACCTTATTATATACCTTATCGTCAAGATGATGCTTTTTCAATTAATTGACCTATTCCCTACCCCATATAATCAATTTCTAATTGAATTATAGTACAGTTTCTCGACGCAATCTTTTTCATAAGCAGTCAAAAAAATTATAAAACACATGCTTTTTCCTGTTATAATGTCTCTATTTCTAAATCTACTTCTAATTCTAGAGCTTCGTTACATGCCTTAAATAACATTTCAAACATGTCTTTACCGCCACTTGTGTAGAAATAGTTAGATAAGTCTGTTATATCTGTTGAAATATTATCTCCCCAAGGTGGTTGCTTAGATAAATCTTCAATGTCCCACACTACTTCTGATGGTGAGAATAGTTTTAATTTTTCACGAGCTTCTTTCGCTTCCTCAATCGCCTTTGGGATATTTTTGAGTGTTAACCTTCCATTATATAGTTCTTTCATTAAGTGTGGATATCTTGTTCCCCAACCTTCTTTTTCTAAATGAAAACTAATAGTTGAGAAAAATGAATGTACAAAATCCGATGTACCTAATCTATACCATAGAAAATCTGCTTTAAATCCTGTTGCCATATTCAATCACCTTATTTCAGTTTAAGATGCTAACAGTAAAAGTTAAGGTGTTTTATCTGCTAAACTTTTTCGTATTACAATATCTATTTCTACTTCTTGTGCATCATCAAATGCGTGAAATAGCAGGTCGAAATAGGTAACTCCTCTAGATGTGGCATAATATGTAGTTAAATCTGTCACTTGTGGTGGAAGCTGTTGCCCATCCCAAGGAGGTCTCTTTTCTAAATCTTCAATATCCCATACCACTTCATCGGGTTTCTTTTTTTGTAATACACTTTGAATCTCTTTTAAATTTTCTCTCGCTTCTTTTACATCTTCCCAACTTAATTTTTCAAAGTACAAATCTTTCATAAGTAAAGGATATTTTGTCCCCCACCCTTCAGGTTCTGTATGGTAAGACATTGTTGAAAAAAAGCTGTGTAACAAATCAGGATGACCTACTTCATAAAAAATAACATCTACGCCAAATCCTACTGTCATCTTCAATTCCCTCCTTTATATTATTGTTTTTTAATTTCCACTGTTACTTGATTATTTGTTTTATCAAGAATCTTTTTCTTTAGTTCTAAAATCTCTCTAGCACCAATCTCTTGTCCCCGAATGTCAACAACTATTGATTGAGTAGTTCCTTCAGGTAAGTTTTTTAATCTCGCCTCCACTTGTTTCCCGATAACATACGCTAATCTCGTTCTCTTAGCTGATGTAGACACATCATAATTTTTCACTTCGATTGCATGTTTAACCCCTTCACTATATAAATCAGGAATAGAAGAACCTTTTGTTTTTTTCTCTAACTCTTCGCCATCTTTAAAAATAACTTGTTCTCGATAGTTGGGGTTCTCTTTCCCTACGTCAAGTTCAGACTGCCTCCATGAAGGTCTAGCAAACATAAGATAACCACTTAAGTAATTCCCCCAGCGTCCCGATGGTGGTAATGTACTAAGTATAGCTTCACCAGTTAGACCAACACCTGCAAAAGCAGGTTGTAAACGTGGTGGCGTAATCTGAGTTATTTTAGAGAATCTAGCTCCTCTAGCAAGTGTAGAAACTTTATCCAACCCTTTACCTCCAAGGAATCCTAATCCGACCGATGTTACAAGGTAAGAACCCCAACGAAAGCCACTTTCAACATCACCATGCCAAACATCATCCATAAAAGAATCTGAAAAGGCATTCCACATTGCAGGGAGAGTTTCCTCGTAGTTGACAACTGCATCCCACATGTCTGACCATGTTTCACCGTCACCTAACGCTTTAAATCCTTCCCAAGCATCTCCAACACCTTTTCCTGCACCATCATAAAGACCATCCCAAGCTTTCTCTAAATCAGATTTTGGTTTGCCACACATTGCACCTTCTTCAATTGAATTATCAGCCTGACGATTCCTATCTTCTGCAATCGCTTGAATAGAAGCCACCCACTCCATATTTAATTCTTTCGTACTAAATGTACCACTTGCAGGACTAAATCCTTTTCCACTTTGTACTTCTGCAAGACCTGTTGCAATACTAGCGGCTAGTTGAAGTGCTGTTGCGTAATTATTACTAGACGTTCGATTAAATTCATATAGATGTTCTAATTTTTCCTGAATTTTACGCCGCATCTCAATAAAAAGATTTACCATAGCGTCCATGCCCGAGATTGGCATAGCTTGATTGAGTGCTTCTGTACTTGCTATCATTCGGTCAATCTCTCGAATTTGTTCTAACAGTTCTTGTTCAACTACATCTGTGGAAGCGACTTGTGATTGAAATTGATTTGGAAAGGCATCATTCTGACGGATTAATTCTTCACATAAATAAATAATTCCTTGTGCTAAAGGACGAAAAGTTTCTGCGAAGAATGCTTTTGCACTATCGTAAGTTTGCCCTTGTAGAACAGTATCGCTTGTAAAAGCATCAATCGACTGAATGGCTTGTTCCATACCTTGAATGGTAGAGGAACATACAGCGTTCATGCTATGAGTTTGGCTTTGTACTTCTCCCAAATACATATTTAAACTCATGCATTGATCCTCCTTCTTTATAAAGCATTTTATAAGAAAATTATACCATGTATGGTTATTTCACTGTTCCAAATATTAGAAATTACTAACAGGGAGAATGAATGCAATTAGTTACATAATTGAAAATAAAATTGTTAGACATAACTAACAATTGGGGGTGTATTTTTTTATAATACAATTTGTCACATAAAAAAATAAGCCCCCTAACTCGTTAGCGACCGCACATTGTACGATTCAACTTACGAATTAGAGAGCTTATATATTGCGGACTTTGACGTCACCGCAAAGGTTTTTTTAGCGTCCCAGGAGAGATTCGAACTCCCGACCGTACGCTTAGAAGGCGTATGCTCTATCCGGCTGAGCTACTGGGACATGGAGCGGGTGAAGAGAATCGAACTCTCGACCAGAGCTTGGAAGGCTCTTGTTTTACCACTAAACTACACCCGCATATGTTATTTTCTTTTCTTTGTTAGCGCCGTTGCCCTATCGACAATATTTATTATATGTATAACCACACATAAAGTCAACACCTTTTTTAAAAGAGGATAAATTTTCTTATCCTCTTTTAAAAACTGCTTGTTCAACTAGTTGTCCGTCTAACGTTTCAAAACGAACTTCCATTTGATTTTCATCCATTTCTAATAAAGCAAATGTCTTTTCTACACGCTGACGTGGTAATAAAATACTGCCTGGATTAATAAATAAAACGCCCTCGATTAATTCCGCACCTAATACGTGAGAATGTCCAAAGCATGCAACTTGCGCTCCCACTTCTTCAGCATGGTACGCTAGCGTTTGTAATGTCATTTTCACATTATGACGATGTCCGTGCACAACTAAGAAACGAATGCCATCTACATCAGTTACGATTTCGTCTTGAAAGTTAGCATAATCACAATTCCCTTTTACAACATGGAAACCTTGCAACTCTTCATGAGCAGGCGTTAGCTCCGAATCACCGCAATGAATCATGATATCTACTTTCCCTTCATATTTCTCTTTTAACTGCTGTAATTCCTTCACAGAGCTATGACTATCGCTTACGATTAAAGCTTTCATCAATCTCTCTCCCTTATTCTCCTAAAAACCATTCCGGGATTTTTTCTTCTAATTTACGAAGAGCACGTCCGCGGTGGCTAATGGCATTTTTCTCATCTGAGCTTAGTTCCGCCATCGCTTTTTTATATTCTTCCACATAAAAAATCGGATCATATCCAAAGCCATTTTCTCCGCGGCGCTGTTCTAAAATATATCCTTCACACGTCCCGTTTACAATAACAGGCTTTTTATCACCTTCAGGGAAAGCTACTGCTAATGCACAGTAGAAGCGAGCTTTACGCTTATCAAACGGTATTTCATTTAATTCTTGTAACACTTTATCAATATTCGCTTGATCATCTTTCGGCTCTCCAGCAAAACGAGCTGAATACACGCCTGGCTTTCCATTTAAAGCATCTACAATAAGACCTGAATCATCTGCGATTACAATTGCATTCAACTGTTTGCTCAGACTATCCGCTTTTAAAATCGCATTTTCCTCAAATGTTTCACCAGTTTCTTCGACTTCTTCAATATGAGGAAAATCGTGTAATGATTTTACTTCTAAATCAAATCTCTCAAATAACTCAGCAAACTCACGTACTTTACCCATATTTTTTGTCGCTACAACAACTTGTTTCATACTTTCCACCTCTACTCTATATGAGATACGATGTCACCTAAAGCTTCTTTTTGCATATCAATCAGTTGGAAAATGCCTTGTTCCGCAGCATCAAGTAGTTCATTTAACTGCGCTCTACTAAACGTCGCTTCTTCTCCATTTCCTTGCACCTCAACAAACTGGCCTTTTCCAGTCATAATCACGTTCATATCAACGTCTGCTTTAGAATCTTCTGCATAGTTTAAATCTAAAACAACACCTTGCTCTTCAACAATTCCTACTGACGTTGCTGCTAAATAATCTTTTACTGGAATTTTAGATACTTTTTCTGCTTGTAATAATTTCTCGAAAGCTAATACCATCGCTACATATGCACCTGTAATAGAAGCTGTTCTCGTTCCACCATCTGCTTGGATGACATCACAGTCAATCCAAACTGTTCTCTCGCCAAGCGCTTCTAAATCAACTACCGCACGTAATGCTCGTCCAATTAGACGTTGAATTTCCATTGTACGTCCTGTTACTTTCCCTTTGCTTGACTCCCTAATCGTACGTTGTTCTGTTGCACGCGGAATCATCGCGTATTCAGCTGTTACCCATCCTTTTCCTTCTCCACGCATAAACGGTGGTACACGCTCTTCAATTGTTGCTGAGCAAATCACCTTTGTATCCCCAACTTCAATTAATACAGATCCCTCTGGATGTTTTAAATAATTCGTATGAATATGTATATGGCGTAATTCTGTTTTCTCTCTACCATCTACTCGCATAAAAATAACCTCCTCTTAATTACTACTCGTTAGTATAGCCAAATTTAAATGTATGATATGTATACAATAAAAGAAGGAGAACCCAAAAAGCAATTCTCCTTTCTTACTTAAGTATATCAAATTATTCAAGATTAAAAACTACCTGTATTCACGTTTTCTGGACGATCTACAGGTTTTATTAACTTTCCGCCCTTTTCATCTATAAGATTTGCTTTTCCATTTACTTCAATAGAAATATTTTTCACACCTTTCTTTTCTGTTAAAGATAAAACTAACGACTTCAATACGTAATTTGAAATCATATTTTTATCTGGGTTTACAAATATATTTTCATTAAAGTTTAATGTAAGATTTCCGTCTTGTAATTTCGGATTCGTAATAAGCTTAACGCCTGGATTAAAATCATTCAGGAGCGATTGATGGATCGGACCTTTTACAAGCTCATCTATAATTGCTGCATAGTCATTTTCTTTACCTTCCGCAACGCGGCGTGTGACTGGTACGTAGTATTGCTGTTTATTATTATTTTGCGCCATAAAATACAGTGTGACTGGTTTTGTATTTGTTACATCTGCTACTTGTTCATCATCGAAGTTAATACCATTTGCACGGCTCACTCCTTCACCAAGCGGTGTACCACCAACCGGCATCTTTGCCAATTTCTCACCATTTATTTGGAACTGCACTTGTTTTATCTCTGTAAATTGCGTCAACGTCCAAGCTATAGATTCAACGATTTGACGCTCTTCTTCTTTCGCATAGTTTTTCATTTCTTTAGAGAAATCAATAACTGCCGTTCCGTCCTTTTTCAAATCTAAGGTCATCGTTGTATTCGCCGGAATGACTGCACGAAACCCATTTGGTAATAAATTCGTTACCGGTCCATCTTTCACAAGGTATTCTAACGTTTGCTTCACAGTCTCATTTGCTTTCGGAGTAGGTATAGCTAACGTTTGTGGTACAACATAACCATTTTTATCAACAAGGTATAGTTCTCTATTTACCATTTGCCCTTGCTTATCTTTTTTAGCTACTTCTTTCTTCCCACCCTCTGTATACGTAACTTGTTTTGGCGGATCAATTTGTTCAGTTGCTTTCTCTTGATTTATAAAGCCACACCCTGTTAGTAAAACAGCGCTCACAGTAGCACCAACAACCCATTTAAAAGTGGATTTAGGCATGCCATTCCCCCCTAAAATCTAAGTTTGTACTATTATGTATACGAGCTGTTTCACGTTTTAGAACAAGCTGTGCCTCTTATAAATTGAAACTTTAATCAGCAGGGGCTTACTACCCAGCAAATAGCAAGATAAAACAAAAGCTCCTGATTTCTCAGGAGCTCACTTATATAAATTCTACTATTATTCTTTTTCTAAATGAATATGCTTCACATTTTCAATCGGTTGACCAAACCATTTTGATGCAATTTCTTTAAACAAGCCTATTTTTCCTGTTGTTAAGAAGAGATGATCGCTTTGTTCTTCTCCTTCATTCAACATTTTACTATGATATAAGATTGTACTTACTTCACGTGCTGTTTCATCACCAGAACTAATTAGTTGCACTTTATCTCCCATTACTTTTTTAATAACAGGTCCTAAAATCGGATAATGTGTACAACCTAATATAAGTGTATCAATATCGGTACTTTTCAGTGGTTGCAGCGTTTCTCTTACAACTTCATACGCCATTTCACTTTCGAAATTCCCACTCTCTACAAGTTCAACGAAAGGTGGACAAGCTAAACTTTCTACCATAACACGGTTATTAATAGACTTTAACGCCTCTTCGTATGCACCACTTTTCACCGTTCCAATCGTTCCAATAATCCCAACGTGATACGTGTTTGTCACTTTTAAAGCTGTACGTGATCCTGGGTGAATAACTCCTACTACTGGAATTGGTAATTGTTTTTGCATCTCTTCTAATACAACTGCAGTTGCTGTATTACACGCAATAACTAACATTTTAATATTTAAATCTAGTAAATGCTCCGTCATTTCCCACGTAAATTGACGTACTTCTTCTCGAGAACGTGGACCATAAGGACAACGTGCTGTATCTCCTAAATATATGATACGCTCTTTCGGCAATTGACGAATTAATTCCTTCGCTACTGTTAAACCGCCAACTCCTGAATCGATAACACCGATTGCTCTATTCAACTTCATCACCCGTTTTCTCATTCATCATCTTTTATGTTTATCATTATATTTTACACACTTTAAGTTCGCTCACTTCAAATGCTTCTGTATGAAAATTTTCATTTGCCCATGTATAGACTAGGACCTTTTTTATTTTGCTCCTTTTTTTCGTAATTTGCAAGATAGAAAAATAACCGACCTTCTATAAGAAAGTCGGTTTCTTCTATATAAAGTGCATATTCATTGCTCCATCTTTTTTTGAAAAGAAGACATTCCCATTAATAAGAAGAAATGAGCAGAAATTAAAATGACGATAATTTATTTACAGCCCTTTTTATAGCCTTACCTATTTCCACGCTAGACTGTGGATTTTGTCCTGTAATTAAATGACCATCTACTACTACATGCGGCGTAAAATTGGGGGCTACATAAAACAAAGCTCCTTCTTCTTTCAACTTATTTTCTAACAAAAACGGAACGCGCTTTTCTAAATGTACAGCTCTTTCTTCATCGTTTGTATAACCTGTTATACGCTTACCCGCAACAAAAAACGAGCCATCCTTATTTTTCACACCGACTAAAGAGCTTACTCCGTGACAAACAGCCGCTACAATCCGGTTATTGTTATACATATTCTCAATCAAATTTGCTACATATGGATTACCTGGAAAATCTACAATCGCCCCGTGCCCACCACAAAATAAAACCGCATCATAATCCGAAAAATGAACATTTGAAATCGGCCTCGTATTTTGCAATAAAGAAGCTACATGCTTGAATTCGCGAGGTATACCATTCGGAATAGACACTCTATCTATAGGTACTCTCCCACCTTTTATTGACACAATATCAACATCAAACTTAGCCTTTTTAAATACATGATAAGGAGCTGCGAGCTCTTCCAGCCACAAACCAGTCGGGTGTCCATTCATATCATGAGCACTTGTTGAAACTAACAGTATCCTTTTCAACATATCCCCTCCTTATTACCTATTTATGTATGGAGTGTTCTTATCATTCATATAGCAAGTGAAGCAAACAAAAAATAGCCGACTTTTATATAAAAGTCGGCTGCTTTCTTATAATTCGAGCTCTCCCATACGAAGAAGCTCCACAACTGCTTGTGAACGTCCTTTAACCCCTAGCTTTTGCATTGCGTTTGAGATATGGTTGCGAACTGTCTTTTCACTTATAAAAAGTTCACCTGCAATTTCCTTCGTTGTTTTATCTTGAACCAGCAATTCAAATACTTCTCTCTCTCTCTTTGTGAGTAAAGGTTTAGATTGATACGCTTTTTCCTTCAACTGGTATAACCCTCCTTGCTTAAGCCAGAGCTGTGTATGTGTAAGTTGGGTGTTTATTTAGTCAAGATATTGTATGAACGAAATGTGCAGGTGGTGAATAAAAATGGGCTTTATTTCCTATGTTATTTTAGACTTTTATACAGTGCGTACACTCTTTTTATCCACTTACTTTCCAACGCGCCATATTTGTTCTAGCAATATACTTACAACCGTACCTACAAATAAACCATTACCGAATATATATTGCATAATAGACGGCAAGGATTGGAGTGCTCCAGACGGTAAAAACATTACGCCGCTGCCAAATAATACTGCAACGCCTAAGATCGTTACATTCCTTTCACTCATCGGCACTTGTTTTATATTATTAAATCCAATTCCAATTAACTGTACGAACGAAGCCATTAAAACAGCCGATGCAACAGCTGATGGTAAAGATGCTAAGTAACGAATAATACTTGGAAAAAGAGACATTACGACTAGTAATGCACATGCCATTAAGAACGATCGTATATACTTTTGTTTTGTTAAACGTATAAATCCTGCCGTTGCTGGTAACGGAACGACACCTACAGTTGAAAATACAGAAGAGATGAGATGTGAAATCCCCCCAACCCATGTTCCATCTTTCAACTGTTTTTGTTCAATAGTCGCTTTATGAATAGTTGCTTGATTAATTGCTATAATAGCTGCCACCGTATTCGAAACTAAAATACATACCATAACGAAACTGGATACAGCCATACCAGTATTCCATTTTGGAAGTCCCCAAGCAAATATATGTGGAAGTTGCACAAAATGAGTTACTTGAGATGGGATTGTCACTTTTCCTGCAATGAGAAAAATAATCCACCCACTAATTAATCCTATTAAAACTGCATAACTTTTGACAAAGCCTTTTCCAAAATTAGATAGTATAATAACGAACAGAAATATACTAAACGCGATCATTGCTGTAAATCCGTCGATTTGAGAAATAGTAGCTGTAATTCCTAACATTCCTTTTAAAAATACACCACTTAATTGTAAACATAATAAAAGTAAAAACGTCCCTGTCACAAGCGGCGTAAATAAAAATAAAATACGTCCTATAAAACCAGTTACTCCTAATCCTATTAAAATAACACCGGAGATTATCATTCCTAATTCTAAAATTTGCAGTGTACTATGTAATTGATCCTGTCCGGCCGTTGCATAAGCAAGTACGGTAAATACACCAACCCAAGATCCAGCCGGCCCATCCGCAATTGGCAGTCTATGCCCAAGCCACCCTTGTAAAAAAGAAGATATACCAACTACAAAAAACGTACGCTGCATTAAATAAAATATTTCTTCCGTCGTAAGATGAAATAATCCGCCAACGACAATTGGTAGTGCGATTGAATTTGCTAATAAAAATATAAACCATTGCAAAGTTCCCATAATATGATTTTGGTTATGTTGATTGTCCAATTTTTTCATCCCTTCTAGCTTTCCTATAAAAATATATTGTAAGAATAAAAAAGAAGAGTTCTATACTCACCATTAGAACCCTCCTCAAAATATTTAAACGATTCTTCTACACAAGATTATTTAATTCCACCTCATTTAAACTTCCAACAACAATATTTCCTTTATACACGACTAAACGTTTTTCTGTTTGACGCGCTACTGCTTCAGCAGCGCATGTCGCATTCGTCAAAACAAAGCTCGCTTCATCCCCTACATTCGGCCATACTCGCTTCCCTTCATTATTTAACGTTTCTTTTCCTCCTGTAATAAAGCGGAGTGCTTTTCCTAAAGACCTTTCGTCACTCCACCCAAAACGCTCTGCTAATCGATTCGCCTTTTGAAGCATATCACCTGTTCCAAACGGTGACCAATGATCTGTAATGCTATCATTGCCTAATGCAACCTTAACACCTTTTTTATCTAATAACGGAATTGGGATTACTTGTTTACCAATTGGCACTGTTGAAGTAATATCAATATTTACATTTGCGAGTCTTTCTGCCACTTCTTCAGCCTCTTTATCAGTAACACCACCAAGTCCAAGTGCATGACTAATCGTTACACGGCCTTGCCATCCTGCTTCTTCTGTTAAACTTGCCAATCTCTTCATCGTAAACGTTCCAAGATTATTCGCATCGTGCAAATGAATATCAACATCCGCATTAAATTCTACTGCGATATCCATAATTGTATGTAATGACTTTTCAATGTCATTATCTACTGTAGCTGGATCTACTCCTCCGACTAGATGAGCACCCATACGCATCGCATCTTTCACGAGTTGCACAGAATCACTGCGCAATAATCCATGTTGCGGAAACGCAACAATTCTACTAGACACTCGATTTTTATATGTTTCTAATGCCGCTAACGTCGCCTCCAGATTACCAAGCCCAATAATCGGATCGACATTACAATGCGTTCTAATATTCGTTGCACCATTTTGCAGTAGTAACTCTAGCATATTTTCCGCTCTATTTTGGGCAGTCGCTAATTGCTTTGGTAAAATTTTTTCTTCTTCATTAAAACGTGTAAAAATACTTTCTGCTGGCATACAAGCTTTCCATGGGCCACTATAATATGTTTTATCAATGTGAATGTGCATCTCTTTGAAAGCTGGCAACATTAATAAGTTCTTAGCATCAAAAGTTACTATATCTTCCTCTTGAACAATCCCTTTTATAATTTTTTTAATTCGACCATCTTCAATAAGTAAACTGCATAATTCTGTTTCTGTTTGTGAAATTCTCTCTTCTTCATATGTATATCCTGATTCAAGCATTACGTTAGTCAACCAATATACTGTCATCTCTATTTCCCCACCCTTTATTAAAAATCACCTCATAACTACAAGTTTAATATCCACTGAAAATTAAGACAATTAATACGATCACTTCTCACAAAAAAATGTAATACAACCCCATAGTCTTCTCATAAATTTCCATATAGAATAAAAGTATGCAGTTTGATATAAAAAGGAGTTGATTGGAATATGTCAAAAAAGTTATGTAAATCCGAAACTGATAAAATGCTATTTGGTATATGTGGTGGTTTAGGAGAATATTTTGATATTAGCTCTACTCTTATTCGTATCATTTGGGTTATTGCTGTTTTATGTTTTGGGACAGGATTTTTAGTTTATTTCATTTGTTTATTACTTATGCCACGTTCGTACTAACGGCATTATTTCACATACTTAAGAAGAGAAATCACCTATAGAATCCTATAGGTGATTTTTTCATGAAGAATATTTCATCGTTAAATGTAATACCGCTACTTCTTCTTCTTCATTTTTATAAATATGCTTCTTATTCGCTTCAAATTGAATGGAATCAAACTCATTTAATTCGTATACATCATTCTCCACTTGAATAGACACTTTCCCTTTCATTACCGTTACAAGCTCAATCGCACCTTCATGATGAGCTTCTGGCTCATATATACTATTTGATCGTAAACAAGCACGGTGCATTTCCATCCCTGTTTCTTTCGTATAACGGAACATCGTTTCTAAATGCCACGCTTGTCCTTCATCTACTGCAAATCCTTCTCCACAGCGCGCAACAGCTACAGGTTCTCCAACAACCATTAATCTGGATAAAGGAATTGATAACCCTTTCGTTATTTTCCAAATGACAGCTAGTGTCGGATTTGTTTCCCCTCTTTCGATCTTTCCTAATGTTAATTTACTAACTCCTGTTTTATGAGCTAATTCTTCTAAACTTAATTTCTGTTCATTTCGAATTTGTCTCAATAACTGTCCAACTTGTTGAATGACTTCTTTCGTTTGCATATCTTCATTTTCTTTCATATATAAAACCACCTTAAAGTATAAAATAGTTTACTTTTAATAATTAAAAGTATATCATACTATACATAATTATTTATTTTCGAAAGGAGTGTTATACTTCATGCGCGCAATTTTATTAGGTCTTTTATCATCGGCCTTTTTTTCTGCAACCTTTATTATTAATAGAGCAATGAATGTATCTGGAACGAGCTGGGCTTGGACAGCTTCCTTCCGTTTTTTATTTGCTCTTCCTATTTTATTCCTTATCGTTTTATTTCGCAAAAACTTTAGGGGATTATGGGAAGAGTTAAAAAAACATCCATTGGCATGGATCGGATGGGGTTCTGTTGCCGGTATTGGTTTTTATTCTTTATTAAGTTTCGCAGCTGTCTTTTCTCCAGCTTGGCTCGTTGCTGGAACTTGGCAAGTTACGATTTTAGCTGGTTTACTACTATCACCACTATTTTTCGTGAAAATAGAAACAAAATCAGGTACGAAACTTGTACGTGGAAAAATTCCACTTCGTAGCTTATATGTTGCATTATTTATTTTACTTGGTGTAATTTGTATGCAAGCAACTGCCGCAGGCCATATTACAATGACTCAGTTCATTTCAGGTTTTTTACCTGTCGTATTAGCCGCTTTCTTATATCCGTTCGGTAACCGAAAAATGATGGAGCTTGTTGGTGGACGCCTTGATACGTTCCAACGTGTATTAGGAATGGCAATTGGAAGTCTTCCTATAACAATCTTGCTTGGTATATACGGATTTTCTACTACTGGCATTCCAACATCCAACCAAATACTTCAAGGATTTTTGTTAGCATTATGTTCCGGCGTTATTGCAACGATGACATTTTTCTTTGCTACTGACTTAGCAAAAGATAACCTCGCTCTACTTGGAGCTGTTGAAGCAACACAAGCTGGAACGATGGTCTTTACCGTACTTGGAGAAATCATTTTCTTAAATGGTTCACTCCCTGGAGGACTTTCTCTCATCGGAATGATTATTATCATATTAGGAATGGTTGCAAATAGTATTTTAAACCGTTCTGTTCCAGTCGTTAAACAGAAAAAATCAGCATAAAAAAAGGGTATGGTTCTATAGAGATGAACCATACTCTTTTTTATTGTCCCCCTATTTCGCCTTATCAGAATAGTATTTCATTGGCTGCTTATACTAAAACTTATGTTATAATACGTTTCATGCGCATTAATAGGAGGTAAATTATGTTAAAAAAAGCAATCGCTGAATTTATTGGTACATTTGTACTTGTATTATTCGGAACTGGAGTAGCTGTCACTGGCGGCGGAATTGAAGGAATTGGAACATTAGGAATCGCTATGGCTTTCGGTCTATCTATTGTAGCTATGGCATATAGCATCGGAACAATTTCTGGATGTCACATTAACCCAGCAGTATCAGTAGCTATGTTCATCAACAAACGAATGAACGCTATGGAACTTTGTTATTATGTATTAGCTCAAATTTTAGGTGGTCTATTAGGAACTGCAACGTTAGTAACAATTTTAAAATCTGCTAAAACACCTTTAGATAATTTAGGACAAAATGGTTTCGGAACTCTTGGTTTATCTGGAGCATTTTTAGTTGAGTTCATTTTAACTTTCGTATTTATTTTAGTTATCGTTGCTGTAACAGGTAAAAAAGGAAGTTCTTCTTTAGCTGGACTAGTAATTGGTTTCACATTAGTTTTAATTCACTTATTAGGAATTCCGTTAACTGGAACATCTGTTAACCCAGCTCGTAGTATCGCACCAGCTTTATTTGTTGGTGGAGAAGCACTTTCTCAACTATGGGTATTCATCGTAGCACCAATTCTTGGTGGTATCTTCGCAGCTATCGTAGGTAAATTCATTTTAAATACTGAAAAATAGAATTTTCAATATTTCTGAATAAAAAAAGGCGAGCCCTCATTATGAGGAAGCTCGCTTTTTTTATTCTTTCATTTTAGACTTTAAATTTGTAACTAATTGATCTACCGTTACATTTGCAAGTACGTTTTCCATCGCTTCTTGCGCTTGCATTAAAATAATTTCTAATACTGATTGAATATTAGCTCCTACTGGACATTCAATGTTGGGATTTTCATGGAAGGAAAATAGCTGTCCTTCTTCTACAACTTCCACTGCTTTATATACATCAAGTAATGTAATTTCTTCTAAATCTCGAGCAAGTGTCGTACCACCTTTACCAGCTTGTACATCAACAAGTCCTGCTCTCTTCAACATTCCTGTAATGCGACGAATCACAACTGGATTTGTATTCACACTACCGGCAATCCATTCAGAGGTACAGCGAGAGTTTCGATCTATCGCAAGTAATGTCAGCATATGAACACCTACTGTAAAACGACTACTAATCCCCATCTGCACACCCTCCTTTTTATTCATTCTATTAAAAGACGACTCTTATCATTATATACTATTTTTAATTTATACATAAAGAAAAAGCATGATTTCAATAAGAAATCACGCTTTTCTCTCATTATTGACGCTTTATAAATTTCGCTAAATCTTTAAATTTCACTTTATCTGAGTAATTCATTACGCCGTTTACGTAAATGCGGCTTGTAACAGCATTTAATACCGCAATTGTCGCCAATAAGACTGCTAATGTTATCGTAATTTCTAGCATACCTGCTTCACCAGCTACAATACGTGAGAAGGTAACCATCGGTGTAAAGAATGGAATGTAAGAACTTACAACGACGATAGTACTATTCGGATCACTTAATGATTTAATACTAATAAAGAATGCAGCCATAATTAAAATCATTACCGGGAAAGATACAGCTTGTAAATCCTCCGTCTTAGACACGACAGCTCCAGCAGCAGCATACATCATCGCATAAAGTAAATATCCCGTAATGAAATAAACAAGAAACATGCTGATAACCTTTGCATCTAATTTCGTAAAGTCAATTGGAATACCAAGTAGTGAGGCACTTTCTAAATCGACCCAACCTAACAAATATGGAATAAGATAACCACACGCCAATATGACAAGTTGCAATAACGCCGTTGAAACAACCGCTAAAATTTTCGCATACATCATCGTAAGAGGCTTCACTTTCGGAAGCATTACTTCCATTACACGTGACGCCTTTTCAGATGCAATATTCATTGCGATTGTATTTCCGAACGCTACAATAAACATATATAAAGCAAATGTAAAGAAATAGGCAATTCCGAAAGAAGATGTACGATCTTTTATCGCTTCTTGCTTTACTTGAATTTCTGTTTGTAATTGCTGTGCAATTTCTGGTGAAACATTATTTTTGGCAATCGTCACCATCGTATATTGTTGCTTTAAATATCCTGCCATAATTGCAGAAGTTGCTTGGCTTGGAAATCCATTATACATATATGTAATCGATGGAGCCCCATCCTTTTCCGTCACATGGAATAGACCATCTAAATCGCCTTCTTCTACTTGCTTATGCAGTTTATCAAAATCATCCTTTGAACCAATTGTTATTTTTGCTGATGGCAATAGCTTATTTAGCTCATCTTTTTGTACTTTATATGTGGAACTCTCTACTACAACTGCAATTTTATCTTTATCCTTATTTTTATCATCGCCTGAAGTAAAATGATTAAATGCAAAAATCCCAAACACAACTAAAAATAAAATCGCACTCGTAATTAATGATTTTTTAGATAAAAATGCTTCCCTAAAATAAAATGAAAATACGTGAGAAAATTTACGCATCGTTATTTCGCCCTCTCTACAAAGATTTCGTTTAACGTCGGCTCTAACATTTTGAATTGTCGTAAGCTAACACCTTGCTCTTGCAACTGTTGCAAAATCTTGAGAGCTTCCGCATCGTCTTGTACTTTCATATAAAGAAGGCCTTGTTGTTTTTCATACGATACATGTATAGCTTCTAATTCCTTTTCATTCTCTACTGTATCTTCAATCGTTAAATTACGGAAACCGTATTCTTTCTTAATATCACTTAGCTGTCCTTTTACGACTGCTTCACCTTTTTTCAAAATACATACATGTTGGCAAAAAGCCTCTACTTGTTCCATACGATGACTTGATAAAATAATCGTCTTTCCGCTCTGTACTTGTTCTTCAATAATACTAGCTAACATCCCAGCATTAACTGGATCAAGACCGCTGAATGGTTCATCTAAAATGAGAAGTTCCGGATTATGAAGAAGAGCAGCAATTAATTGGATTTTTTGCTGATTCCCTTTTGAAAGCTCTCCAGCCGTTTTAAATTTATATTCTGGTATCGCTAAACGCTCTAACCAGTGATCAATAGCATGATCTACTTCTTTCTTCGACATTCCTTCTAATCTACCAAAATATCGCAGCTGATCTATTACTCTACTTTTTGTATATAAACCTCTTTCTTCTGGTAAATACCCAATTGTTACACCACTATTTCCAAATGCTTTTCCATCCCATGTAATCGAACCTTCATTAGGCGTTAATAATCCGAGAAGCATTTTGATTGTTGTTGTTTTCCCTGCACCATTTCGTCCAAGTAACCCTAGTACTTCACCTTTTGGTAACAAAATTTGCAAACCGTTAACTGCTTTTGATTCCCCAAATTGTTTCGTTAAGTTTTGAATTTGTAAACTCAAGTATAAAGCCTCCCCTTTAGTATCATTCGTACTCTCTTTCAAAGACTATGTTTATTCAAGACAAAATATAGCACCACGCTTCATCCTCTTATATGTAAACATCGTCATTAATCCATCATTTGTTCTATTTAGTTAAAATTGTAAATAACAAAGTTCTTTTTGTCAATTATAATTGTCATTACGACAATAAAAATTGTCAAAACAACTATTATTATTTTGCTCATCTTTCTAATATAGGACATACTACTATATATACAAAAGACAATATGCAAATGTTCATATAAAAATATTATATTTTAATATATAATATAAAATGATTTTCTAACATCAAGGAGGATACATATGAAGATGAAGAGGGGCATTACCACTTTATTATCTGTAGCGGTTCTATCTACATCACTTGTAGCATGTTCAGGAACACCAGAGAAAACAGTGGCAAAAGAAGAGAAAGTAAAATTAACAGAACAACAATTAATGGCTGATTTATGGTATCAAACAGCCGGTGAAACGAAAGCACTTTACTACCAAGGGTACAACATTGGTCAATTAAAGCTTGATGCAATTCTTGCAAAAGGGACAGAGAAAAAACCTGCTATCGTGCTTGATTTAGACGAAACTGTTTTAGATAACAGTCCTCATCAAGCAATGAGCGTAAAAACAGGCAAAGGCTATCCTTACAAATGGGATGATTGGATTAACAAAGCTGAGGCTGAAGCCCTTCCAGGCGCAATTGATTTCTTAAAATATACAGAGTCTAAAGGTGTAGATATTTACTACATCTCAAATCGTAAAACGAATCAACTAGATGCGACAATTAAAAATCTTGAGCGTGTAGGTGCTCCTCAAGCAACGAAAGAACATATATTACTACAAGATCCGAAAGAAAAAGGAAAAGAAAAACGCCGTGAACTCGTTTCTCAAACTCATGATATTGTCTTATTCTTCGGTGATAACTTATCTGATTTCACAGGTTTTGATGGAAAATCTGTAAAAGATCGTAACCAAACAGTAGCAGATTCAAAAGCACAATTTGGTGAGAAATTCATTATTTTCCCGAATCCAATGTATGGCGATTGGGAAGGCGCTTTATATGATTATGATTTCAAAAAATCAGATGCAGAAAAAGATAAAATCCGTCGCGACAACTTAAAATCATTTGAAGTAAAATAAAAGAGGATGGCATTCGCCATCCTCTTTTATTTTACTTTCTCTGTTAAAGGCAAGATAAATACTTCCACACGTCTATTCTTTGCCTTTCCTTCTTGTGTATCGTTTGGAGCAATTGAACGGTATTCTCCGTATCCAATCGCACTAAATTTTTCTGGTTGTAATTCTTTATTTTGCAGTAATACTTGCATAAAATTAACTGCCCGCTGCGTACTTAATTCCCAATTCGACGCAAACTGCGCATTGGCAATAGGGACATTATCCGTATGACCCGATACTGTAATTTCACGAGGTGACGCTGAAACAAGTAAGCTAGACATCTCTTTTGCAATCCCTAAAGATTCTAATTTCACATCTGCTTTCCCCGAATCAAACAGTATATTTTCTAATATTGTCACCATTAATCCCTTTTCAGTTAATTTAGTTTGAAAAGAAGAGGATAATTGTTTTTCATTAATATATTGATCAATCTTTTTTTGTAATGCTTTCAATTCATCCATCTCTTTTTTTTCTTTAGCTCTAGCTTCTTCTTGTTTTTTTGTTTGTTCTGCCTCAAGGCTACTTGCTGATAATTCTTTTTCATCATTTGGCTTTTGATCACTTAAAAATTCTTTGTTACCTGTTCCCCCAGCTAATTCACTTCGAAAAGCAACTGCCATCTGTTTAAACTTCGCAGCATCTATACTACTCATTGCGAATAAAACGATAAACAATGCAAATAACAACGTTAACATATCAGAATATGGGATTAACCATGTTTCATCGATATGCTCATCATGTTTTTTCTTTTTGCCTCTTCTATTTTTCTTACTCCGCATTTTTTTCTGCTCCTTTTTCTAGCTTTTTACGCTCAGTTGCAGAAAGTGCACCTAAAATGCGGTTCTTCATAATAAACGGATATGTACCTTCTTGTAACATTAATAAACAATCAATGATTAAACGTTTTTTCTCAATTTCAGCTGAAGATTTTTGCTTTAACTTATTTGCAAA
The DNA here is from genome assembly GCF_038005805.1 of Bacillus sp. FSL R9-9497. Lineage (NCBI taxonomy): Bacteria > Bacillati > Bacillota > Bacilli > Caryophanales > Bacillaceae > Bacillus > Bacillus sp. FSL R9-9497. Next base: position 4,394,486 of record NZ_JBBOTY010000001.1, read on the forward strand.
TGGATGCCATAATACATAACCTGAAAAAATACCAAAAATCGTTGCAATAAACGCACCCGAAATAGCATGACCTAACTTTTCAATATCAGTTAAGTTACCAAGCGCAGCTACAAGACCGATAACAGCACCTAAAACTCCTAATGTCGGTGCATACGTACCAGCTTGTGAAAAAATAGCAGCTCCCTTTGCATGTCTTTCTTCAATTGCCTCTAATTCAGATTCCAAAATCTGCTCCAAATCTTCTGCGGATACGCCATCAATCACAAATTTCATACCGCGCAAAAGAAATTCATCTTGAATTTTGTCTAATTGTTGCTCTAAAGACAAAATACCGTATTTTCTACTTTCAGATGTCCAATGAACAAATAATTCTAGCAACTGTTCATAACTTAAATCCTTTTTATTTGAACCAAAAAGAACTTTAAATAGTTTTGGAACCCTTTTTAGTTGATTCATCGGAAATGCAATACATACTGCAGCAAATGTACCGATAAAAATAATTAATGCTGCGGCAGGATTTAATAAGGCTGTTATGTCAGCGCCCTTGACGACCATCCCTACTACCACTGCTACAAATCCTAAAATAAGTCCAATAATTGTTGCAAAATCCATTCCCATTCACTCCCAGTCTATACAAGAAGTTCTCTATTCTCGATAATCGCTACATCTTCTTATGTATATATATTACATAAAAAATGCATTTCATGAAAGATAAGAAATGAATTATATAAAAAAATACTACAAATTCACACATTTTCTGACATTTTCTTTGCATTTCTATTACGTTATGACTCTTATATTCCTTTTCCAACAAACTAGATTTATAATAAAAAAAACATTACACATTTTATTAAGAAGGGACTGTGATTACAAGGCATCATGAAAAAGATAATAATTATTTCTGCCACTACTATTGTAATCGGGATCACATCTTTCGCTTACTTTGGTTCTAAAACACCACTACATAATGAAGCAAAAGCTGTCGAAAGTCAAAAGCATAATAACCATAAAAAAGAAGAGATTCCTGCTTTTCCAAAAGCTGATCATAATGCAAAGAAAATAGACAATGACTTTTCAGTGGTAACAAATCCAAAATCTAATCTTGTCTTAATTAATAAACATCGAAAACTACCAGATGGATACATTCCTGAAGACTTAACGAGACCAAATGTACCATTTATTAGTCCAAAAGATAAAGAAAAAACATTGCTGCGAAAAGATGCTGCAGAGGCACTTGAAAACATGTTTAAAGCTGCGAAAAAAGAAGGGCTTGATCTTACAGCTGTATCTGGTTATCGTTCATACAAACGCCAAAAATCGTTGCATGATACATACGTTAGACGCCAAGGAAAAGCCGAAGCTAATTCGGTAAGCGCAATTCCTGGTACAAGTGAACACCAAACGGGTTTAGCAATGGATATTAGTTCAAAATCAGCTAAATTTCAATTAGAGCCTATCTTCGGGGAGACAGCAGAAGGAAAATGGGTCGCAGAACACGCTCATGAATTCGGCTTTGTCATTCGTTACTTAGAAGATAAAACAGATACAACAGAATATGCATATGAACCATGGCACTTACGCTACGTTGGTAATCCATACGCTACATACCTATATAAACATCACTTAACATTAGAAGAAGCGATGGAAGACAAAAAATAAGAGAGCAAATTGCTCTCTTATTTTTCTTTCACTCTATTATTGTAGTAATTTCTTCTTCCATTCTTCAGGCCATGGTTCGCCTCTTCCTGTTTTTTTCGACGCTTGAACCATCATTCCACGACCTACTAAACAAACCTCTCCTGCTGCATTCTTCACCATATAATGTAAATCTAAAGAAGAATTCCCGACCGATCCTGCCTTTACATACACCTTCAGCTGTTCATCAAAATATATTTGCTTAATAAAATTACATTGTAAATCCGCAACAACGATCATCGTTTCTGATGATGCATGTGTCCACTCTTGCATAAATCCAAGTTCTTTAAACAACGCAATACGAGCTTCTTCAAAATAAGTAAAAGCAACGACATTATTTACATGTCCAAACATATCTACTTCACCAAAACGAACCTTTACAGGGTTGTAAAACGAAAAACCACTTTCCCATTGCTCAAAGTCTTCAATATAAGAAATCCTCTTCATTGTTATCTCCCCTTTTCACCTTTAAATAAACAGAATAAACAGAAAAATAAAGTTATAAATATTGCCTCTTCGATATGAAGAGGCAATATTTATTAATAGTTATTATCGCTACCAAAGAAATCTTTGAACGATTGAATTGTTGTATCACGGTTTAATGCCGCAATTGAAGTTGTTAAAGGAATACCCTTCGGACATGATTGCACACAGTTTTGAGAGTTACCACAGTTTGCTAGTCCTCCATCTCCCATAATTGCACGTAAGCGATCTGCTTTATGCATTTCACCCGTTGGATGTGAGTTGAATAAGCGAGCTTGTGATAACGGTGCTGGTCCAATAAAGTCAGACTTACTGTTTACGTTTGGACATGATTCTAAGCAAACACCACATGTCATGCATTTTGAAAGCTCATAAGCCCATTGACGCTTTTTCTCAGGCATTCTTGGTCCTGGACCTAGGTCATACGTACCATCAATTGGAATCCACGCTTTAACGCGTTTTAGAGCATTAAACATGCGACTACGATCAACTTGCAAGTCACGTACAACCGGGAATGTCTTCATCGGTTTTAAGCGAATTGGTTGCTCTAATTGATCGATAAGTGCCGTACATGATTGACGTGGTTTTCCGTTAATCACCATCGAACATGCACCACATACTTCCTCTAAGCAGTTCATATCCCATGCAATCGGAGTTGTTTGGTTCCCTTTTGAATCAACAGGATTACGACGGATTTCCATAAGTGCTGAGATAATATTCATATTCGGACGATATGGAATTTCAAACTCTTGGTCAAACGCTTGCGCATCTGGCCCGTCTTGTCTCGTAATGATGAGGCGGATTGTTTTCTCAGACATGTTGTTTATCCCCCTTCTCTTCACCCTTAGCAGCTACATCATGTTTTGAAGAATAATCACGTTTACGTGGTTTAATTAACGAAATATCAACGTCCTCGTAATGGAATGCTGGTGCATTTCCTTCTCCCTCAAATTTTGCCATCGTAGTTTTTAAGAAGTTTGCATCATCACGATTTGGGAATTCAGGTTTGTAATGCGCCCCACGGCTCTCATTACGGTTATATGCGCCAATTGTAATAACACGTGCTAACTCAAACATATTTGCAAGTTGGCGTGTAAATGAAGCACCTTGGTTACTCCATCTTGCTGTATCGTTAATGTTAATACGTTTGTAACGAGCCATTAATTCTTCAATTTTCGCATCTGTTTCTAATAATTTTTTATTTTCACGAACTACTGTAACGTTATCTGTCATCCATTCTCCAAGCTCTTTATGAAGAACATACGCATTTTCGTTACCATCCATCGTTAAAATATTGTTAAATTTCTCTGTTTCGATTAATTCATTTTGCTCATATACAGTAGATGAAACAGCATCAGATGATTTAGAAAGACCTTTCATATACTCAATTGCGTTTGGTCCTGCTACCATACCACCATAAATTGCTGATAATAGTGAGTTTGCACCAAGACGGTTACCACCGTGCATAGAATAATCACACTCACCTGCTGCAAATAAACCTGGAATATTTGTCATCTGTTTATAATCAACCCATAGTCCGCCCATTGAATAGTGAACAGCTGGGAAGATTTTCATCGGTAGTTTACGAGGATCATCCCCTGTAAATTTCTCATAGATTTCAATAATTCCACCTAGTTTAATATCTAGTTCTTTTGGATCTTTATGAGAAAGATCTAAGTACACCATGTTTTCACCGTTAATACCTAGTTTTTGCTCTACGCAAACATCAAAGATTTCACGCGTTGCGATGTCACGAGGTACAAGGTTTCCGTAAGCCGGATATTTTTCTTCTAAGAAGTACCATGGTTTACCATCTTTATATGTCCAAACACGTCCACCTTCACCACGTGCAGATTCACTCATAAGACGTAATTTATCGTCTCCAGGAATTGCCGTTGGGTGAATTTGAATGAACTCACCGTTTGCATAATATGCGCCTTGTTGATATACAGCAGAAGCTGCTGTACCTGTATTGATAATGGAGTTTGTTGATTTTCCGAAAATGATACCAGGGCCCCCTGTTGCCATAATCACGGCATCTGCTCCGAAACTTCTAATCTCCATAGTTTGTAAGTCTTGTGCAACGATTCCTCGGCACACACCTTCATCATCAACAACAGCTCGTAAGAAATCCCAACCTTCATATTTCGTTACAAGTCCTGCTACTTCGTGACGACGTACTTGCTCATCTAATGCGTAAAGTAATTGCTGTCCAGTTGTTGCACCAGCAAATGCTGTACGGTGATGTTGCGTTCCACCAAATCGACGGAAATCAAGAAGTCCTTCTTCCGTACGGTTGAACATAACACCCATACGGTCCATTAAATGAATGATACCAGGTGCTGCTTCACACATTGCTTTAACTGGTGGTTGGTTCGCTAAGAAGTCCCCACCATAAATTGTATCGTCAAAGTGGATCCATGGAGAATCCCCTTCACCTTTCGTATTTACGGCACCGTTAATTCCGCCCTGAGCACATACAGAATGTGAACGTTTTACTGGTACTAAAGAAAACAGTTCAACATTTACTCCTGCTTCTGCCGCTTTAATCGTTGCCATTAAGCCAGCCAAGCCACCGCCGACTACTATAAGTTTCCCTTTCATGCTCTCCCACTCCTTACTGGTTTGCTAGCTGTGGATCGATGAACGCTAATAATGCACTCACACCTACATAAGATAAACCTAAGAAAATAGCTAATGTTACATAAGTAGAGATTCTTTGTGAACGTGGAGATACTGTAATTCCCCAGCTGATGCAGAATGTCCATAGTCCATTTGCAAAGTGGAAAATTGTTGAAACAACACCAACTAAGTAGAATGCAAACATAGCTGGATTGTTTAAAATATCTGCCATCATATCATAGTTTACCTCTTTACCTAACATTGCTTGAATACGAGTTTCCCAGACGTGCCAAGAAATGAAGATCAGCGTAACGATACCTGAAATTCTTTGGAAAACGAACATCCAGTTACGGAAATAACCGTAAGAAACCGCATTGTTCTTAGCTGTAAATGCAATATATAAGCCATATATAGCATGGTACAGTATCGGTAAAAAGATGATGAAAATTTCTAGCGCATACCGGAATGGAAGGAGCTCCATAAAGCCTGCAGCTTTGTTAAAAGCCTCTGCTCCTCGTGTTGCAAAGTTGTTTACAATTAAATGTTGCGTCAAAAAGACACCAACCGGGATGACCCCCATTAATGAGTGCCACTTACGAAACGTATACTCGCGGCCTTTCATGTCCCCATTACCCCCCTTGAATGTTTGACTGCTGTTTTCAGATTAGTTTATGACAATAATGTTTTTTCACTATTGGCATAAGAAAAACTGAAAAAATTATTCGAAATATTTCAGCATAATTTGATACCAAGTTCATTTTACTCCTATTTTTGTCGAAGCGTCAAGAAAACGTATACATAATTTGCATATAATTTGCCAATTCTTTTTTTCTTCTTATATATTCAGATTTTCCTAAAGAAAAATCTGTTTTTATAAATGTGAAATGTTATATAATAATCCCTATAGAAAGAGGGGAATATTGTGAGTAAAAATACAATCGATACAACATCTTTAGAAGATGTTTCATTGAACGCCTTCGCTTATGAATTGCTACGTGAAGAATTACTACCTGATTTAATCGGCAACGATTTAGATGGTATTTTATACTGGTCTGGTAGAAACCTTGCAAGAAAATATCCGCTAGAAACAATTGAAGAAGTCATTCAGTTCTTTGAAAAGGCTGGCTGGGGCACTTTAAGCATTGTTGAACATAAGCGTCGTGAAATGCAGTTCCAACTTAAAGGCACACTCATCGCAGAACGTCAAAAACAAAAACGACATTCTTCTTATCAACTAGAAGCCGGATTCATCGCTGAACAAATCCAAAAGCAACGGAACGTCGTTGCAGAGTCATACGAAGAAAAGAAAAAACGTTCTGACTCTATTACATTTCTTGTAAAATGGGATATAAAAGATCTCATTGAAGTGTAAGCATTACCTACAGTCAACTAGACATATCAGTTTAGTTGACTTTTTTGTATTTTCATTCAGATGCATTTATTTTAAATCTTCAGAAATTATACCAAAAAACAGAAGACGTTGTAAACTACAACGTCTTCTTATCTGTTAAATACGTATAAATCGTCTCCGCGACATTTTTCGGCATACCCGCTTCGACAAATTCCTCTATAGAAGCTTCTTTCATCTTCTTTAATGAACCAAAATGTTTTAACAATACCTTTTTCCGTTTATCACCGATTCCTGGAATATCATCCAATGCTGATTGAATAACAGATTTCCCGTGTAATTGACGATGGAATGTAATCGCAAATCGATGCACCTCATCTTGAATACGCTGCAATAAATAAAATTCTTGGCTATTTCTCTCAAGCATCACAGGTTCCGGTGGATCCCCAATAATTAAATGGGAGGTTTTATGTTTATCATCTTTTACAAGACCTGCCATCGGAATATATAATCCGAGCTCATTCTCTAAAATATCACTTGCAGCCGCTAGATGGCCTTTTCCTCCATCAATAATAATCAAATCAGGTAAAGGTGAATTTTCTTTAAGCGCCCTTGTATAACGGCGCCTCACAACTTCTCTCATAGACTCATAATCATCTGGTCCTTGAACCGTTTTAATTTTATATTTTCGATACTCTTTCTTCGCCGGTTTCCCATCGATAAAAGCAATCATTGCAGAAACGGGATTTGTTCCTTGAATATTTGAGTTATCAAACGCTTCAATACGATATGGCGTTTCAATCCCAAGCTGCTTCCCTAAATGATCTACCGCTTTAATCGTTCGTTCTTCATCACGTTCAATTAAGTAAAACTTCTCTTCAAGAGCAATCTTCGCATTTTTATTTGCCAATTCTACAAGGTCTTTTTTCTTACCACGTTTCGGCTGCGTCGCTTCCACTTCTAAAAAGCGCTCTACTAATTCCGAGTCTATACTTCCTGGAACGACAATTTCCTTCGGCTTAAAATGACTACTGTTTTCATAAAATTGGCCGATAAACGTTAAAAAACCCTCTTCTGGTTCATCGTAAATTGGAAACATAGAAACATCACGTTCAATTAGCTTTCCTTTTCGAACGAAGAAAACTTGAACACACATCCATCCTTTATCCACTGCATATCCAAACACATCACGATCCACTAAGTCACTCATAATCATCTTTTGCTTTTCCATAATCGCATCAATATGAGCAATTTGATCACGCAACTCTTTTGCACGTTCAAACTCTAGTTTCTCTGAGGCCTCATACATTTTTATTTCTAGTTCTGAACGAACTTCTTTATGTCCACCATTTAAAAACTTAATAATTTCATCTACAATTTCTTTATTTTGTTCTTCCGTCACTTCTTTCACACAAGGCGCTAAACATTGACCCATATGATAATACAAACAAACTTTATCTGGCATATTCGTGCATTTCCGAAGTGGATACATACGATCTAGCAGTTTTTTCGTTTCATGAGCAGATTGTGCATTTGGATAAGGACCAAAATATTTCCCTTTATCTTTTTTTACGTTTCGAGTAATGAGTAAGCGAGGTTGCTTCTCCGCTGTAATTTTAATAAAAGGATATGTTTTATCATCTTTTAATTGAATATTATATTTCGGATCATATTTTTTAATTAGATTTAACTCTAAAATAAGTGCTTCTAAATTCGAAGAAGTTACAATATATTCAAAATCAACAATTTCTCCTACAAGCCGCAGTGTTTTCCCATCATGTGAACCAGTAAAGTACGAGCGCACACGATTTTTAAGCACTTTTGCCTTTCCGACATATATAACCGTTCCTTGCTTATCTTTCATCAAATAACAACCAGGTTGATCTGGTAAAATAGCCAACTTCTCTTTCAAATGTTCGTGCACTCGTCTCCCTCCATTTCTACATACTTAGCATTTTTATTTTCCCTTGAAAACATACTATGCCCAAACACCCAACATACGTTCTTTTATTGTAACGGAAAGACTGTAAAAAAGAAAATAAAAAAAGCTACCAAATGGTAGCTTTTTTTCTTTTAGAAGTGTTTAGAAACTAATTCTACTAACGCTTCTTTCGGTTTGTAACCTAACGCTTGATCAACTACTTTACCGTCTTTTAATACGAAAAGAGCTGGAATGCTCATTACTTCGAATTGACGAGCAGTTTCTTGGTTTTCATCAACGTCTACTTTTACTACTTTTACTTTTTCGCCTAGTTCTGCATCGATTTCCTCTAATACAGGAGCGATCATTTTACAAGGTCCACACCAAGGTGCCCAGAAATCTAATAATACAACACCTTCGCTAGTTTCAGCTGCGAAGCTTTGGTCATTTGCGTTTACAATTGCCATTTTATTTCCTCCTTCAAGTATATTCTACCAAGAGTATATCATTAACTTATATACGTGGCGAATAATATGTATCGTTATGTATTGTAACAAAAAAATGTTCCTTTATACTATATAAAAATACGGATTAAATACTAAAAAGATGAGAGACAGGGGATCTCTCACCTTTTTCTATATATAGGGGTACTTCACTTGGAACTCAAGGGTACTAAAATCATGAATGTACTTTTAACTTTTTAAACTCTTCTGTTAAAAGAGGTACAACTTCGAATAAGTCACCGACAATACCGTAGTCAGCTACTTTAAAGATACTTGCTTCTGGATCTTTATTAATCGCAACGATTATTTTTGAGTTAGACATACCTGCTAAATGCTGAATCGCACCAGAAATACCACATGCAATGTATAAGTCTGGGGTAACAACTTTACCAGTTTGACCAATTTGTAATGAGTAATCACAGTATTCAGCGTCACAAGCACCACGAGATGCCCCAACAGCGCCGCCTAGTACGTCAGCTAACTCTTTTAATGGTTTAAAGCCTTCTTCACTCTTCACACCGCGTCCACCAGCGATAATAACTTTCGCTTCAGAAAGATCCACACCTTCTGCCGTTTTACGGACAACATCTTGAATGATTGTACGTAAATCTTTCACATCAACTGTAATAGAAGATACGTCACCGCTGCGAGACTCATCTTTTTCCAGAGTTGCAATGTTATTTGGACGCACTGTCGCAAATAAGATGCCGTCTGTTACAATCTTCTTCTCGAATGCTTTACCAGAGTAAATTGGACGAGTGAAGATAACATTTCCACCTTCAACCTCTAAAGCAGTTACGTCAGAAATTAAACCAGCTTCAAGCTTCGCTGCTAATTTTGGTGATAAATCTTTGCCAAGTGCTGTATGTCCAAAGACAATACCTTCTGGATTTTCTTCAGCATGTACAGCTAAAAACGCTTGTGCATAACCATCAGATGTATATGATTTTAATTTATCATTTTCAACTGTCACAACGCGATCTGCACCGTAATGAATCAATTCATTTGCAAAAGAGGCAACGCTGTCTCCAATTAGAAGACCTACTACTTCACCGCCTTCTGCAATTGTTTTTGCTGCTGCTACCGCTTCAAAAGAAACGTTACGTAGCGATCCATCACGAACTTCACCCATTACTAATACTTTACGAGCCATAGATTTTCCCTCCTGCATATATAATTTCGTATTTTATTAGATTACTTTCGCTTCTGTATGGAGCAACGATACAAGTTCTTTTACTTGATCTTGCAGCTCGCCTTGTAACACTTTTCCTGCATCTTTCTTAGGAGGCAAATAGATTTCAATTGTTTTTGTCTTTGCTTCCACATCATCTTCTTCTAAATCTAAATCATCTAATTCTAATTCTTCTAGCGGCTTTTTCTTCGCTTTCATAATACCTGGAAGCGATGGATAACGCGGTTCATTTAAACCTTGCTGTGCTGTTACTAAAACTGGTAATGAAGTTGCAATCACTTCTGTATCACCTTCAACATCACGCTCAATCTTCACATTTGTACCGTCAATTTCAAGTTTTGTAATTGTCGTTACATATGGAATATTTAACGCTTCAGCTACGCGTGGTCCTACTTGTCCAGATGCACCATCAATTGCAACGTTTCCACCTAAAATTAAATCTGCATCTTTATCTTTTAAATATTCAGCAAGCACTTTTGCTGTCGTGAACTGGTCACCATTTTCTACATCATCTTCAATATTAATTAATACGGCTTTATCACAGCCCATTGCTAATGCAGTACGAAGTTCTTTCTCACTATCTTCGCCACCGACTGTTACAACTGTAACTTCTCCACCTTGTGCGTCTCTTACTTGAATTGCTTCTTCAATTGCATATTCATCGTAAGGGTTGATGATGAATTCCGCTTCGCCATCGTAAATTGCACCGTTTTTAATTACGATTTTTTCTTCTGTATCAAATGTTCGTTTCATGAGTACGTAGATGTTCATTCCATTTACCCCCTTGTTTTTCAGAAAGATTCTATCAATTTTAATTTTCTGTTAATTTATATTAAAAAAATAATTGAACTACCTGCCACTAAATGAAGGTTTACGCTTTTCTAAAAATGCAGCTACACCTTCTCTTCCATCTTCACTTGTAAATACTTCACCAAAAATCTGTGATTCACGTTGTACACCTTCATAGTAATGAGACGATTTTGTCGTTTGCAATAACTCTAGTACAGCACGAGTTGTTGCTGGACTTTTTCCAGCAATTTGTTTTGCAACTTTAAGCGTATCATCTAAAAGAGATTCTTCAGAGAACAATCCGTTAACAAGTCCCCACTTTAATGCTTCTGCACCAGTAATTGGTGTACTTGTTAACATCATTTCACAAGCTTTCGCTTTCCCAACATAACGTGGTAAGCGCTGTGTACCTGCAAAGCCAGGAATTAATCCAAGTGTTAATTCAGGTAAACCAAGTTTTGCACTTTCAGTTGCAAAGCGCATGTGGCAAGACATAGCAAACTCAAGGCCGCCGCCCAGTGCCGCTCCATGAATTGCCGCAATAACTGGTTTTGAACATTTTTCAACACGCTCAAACGTAACTTGTCCAAGCTGTGCTAATTCTGTTGCTTGTTTCGCTTCAGTAACAGATGTAAATTCTTTAATATCTGCTCCCGCTGAGAAGAAACGTCCTTCACCGTGAATAACAACAACACGAATGTTATCATCCTTTTCCACTTGATCAATTAATTCAGTAACGTCATGCATAACTTGTGAAGACATCGCATTCGCTGGTGCGTGATTTAATGTCGCCACCGCGATATGATCTTCAACTCTTACAGATAGGAATTTCAACATGATCCCTCCCATTATTGACGATAACCACAAGCTGCAATAAGTAGCCCGTGTACCGTTTTTGAAAGTGCGACCAGATCATACTTATGATCGCTCATTACCCAATTGGTCACAACTTCATCCACTGTTCCAAAGATCATTTGTCTTGCCACGCGAACATTTAAATCTGCTTGAAATTCACCTTGTTTTATACCAGTCTCTAAAATCTCATCCATAACTTGTAAGTAGCCTTTTAATACTTCATTTATTTTAAGGCGCAAGTCTTGATTGGACTGCCTCAGCTCTAATTGCGTAACGATAGCAAGAGGATCATTTTGCGACAACAGCAAGAAGTGCGTTTCTACCAACATGAATAACTTCGATACAGCGCTTTCAATTCCTGCTGTTTTTTGACGAATTGTTTCGACAAATTCTCCCATCTTCTCTTGGAATAAGGATATTAATATATCTTCTTTATTTTTAAAATATAAATAAATCGTGCCATCAGCTACCCCAGCTTGCTTTGCGATTTTAGAAACTTGCGCTTGGTGGTACCCATTCTCCGCAATCACAATGACTGCCGCATCAATAATTTGATTGTATTTCGGTCTATTTTTCTTCACTTTACTGTCCCCTTCAAGAAGATGACTGAATGAATAGTCATTCATATTCTTATAATACTGACTATTTAGAAAAGTGTCAATCCTATTTTTTCAAAAAGAAAGGGCCTTAGCCCGTTTGCTCATCCTCATTCTTTCTCTTCTCTTCATCTATTAGAACACGGCGCAAAATTTTCCCTACTGTCGTTTTCGGCAATTCATCTCTAAACTCATATACTTTCGGCACTTTATAAGCCGCTAAATATTTACGTGCAAACTGATTTAATTCTTCCTCAGAGCACTCCGTACCTTCTTTTAACACAACAAATGCTTTAACTGTCTCTCCTCGGTACGGATCTGGAACTCCAATTGTCACTACTTCTTGCACTTTTTCATGCTCATATAATACTTCTTCAACTTCACGAGGATACACATTAAATCCACTCGCGACAATCATATCTTTCTTGCGATCTTTTACATAGAAGAATCCATCTTCATCCATGTAGCCAACATCACCTGTATGGAGCCAGCCATCTTGCAATACAGCCGCTGTTTCCTCTGGCTTATTCCAGTATCCTTTCATAATTTGAGGACCTTTCACTACAATTTCCCCTATTTCTCCTGGCGGTAATGCCTCACCAGTTTCAAGTGACATAATGATCGCTTCTGTATCTGGCCACGGAACTCCAATGCTACCTGGCACTCGCTTTTCCCATAAAAAATTACTATGTGTAACCGGAGAGGATTCTGTTAAACCATATCCCTCTACTAGTTTACCACCTGTAACTGTTTCGAACTTTTCCTGTACTTCTACTGGGAGTGGTGCTGATCCACTAATACAAGCACGAATAGAAGAAATATCGTATTCTTTTAAAAGTGGGCTATTTAAAAGAGCGATATAAATAGTTGGTGCACCTGGAAATAGTGTCACTTTATGCTTCTTAATCGCTTCAAAAACCATTTTCATATCAAACTTTGGAATAAGGACCATTTTGTATCCTTGCATAACACTCAAATTCATAACAGCCGTCATGCCGTACACGTGGAAAAATGGAAGAACCCCAAGAACGACTTCTTCTCCTTCTTTGCAATTATATAACCATTGAACTCCCATTAACGTGTTAGAGACGAGGTTTTTATGCGTTAACATAACGCCTTTCGGAAATCCGGTTGTTCCTCCTGTGTACTGTAAAAGAGCTAGATCTTTTTCAGGATCACAAGGCTCCTCAACATCCGTATTCACTTCTTTTTCTACTGAATTCCAAAGATGAATCGTTTCACTCTCTGATACTTTCACAACTAAATTTGACTGTTTTTTCTGCACAAATGGATACAATAGATTTTTAGGGAATGGTAAAAAGTCCGCAATGCGAGTTACGATAATATGCTCAATTTTTGTAGCAGATTGAACATTCGTTACTCTTGGAAACACTAAATCGAGACAAAGAATTACTTTCGCTCCCGAGTCATGAAGCTGATATTCTAATTCTCTCTCTGTATACAGTGGATTTGTTTGTACTACGATACCTCCCGCAAGTAATGTACCGTAATAACCAATTACAGCTTGCGGACAATTCGGCAACATAATAGCAACTCGATCACCCTTTTCCACACCGAGCTTTTGAAGATAATTTGCAAACCTCTTCACCTTATCATGGAAGTCCGAAAACGTAATATCCTTCCCTAAAAAGTGAAGCGCTTTCTTTTCTGGGTAGCGAGAAGCCATCTGTTCTACATATCTATGAAGCGGCTGAATATCATAAGAAATCGTACTCGGAATTTCCTCTGGATAACTTTTCAACCATGGTTTTTCCACCTTCATTCCCCCTTCAAATACATAAAAATAAATGAATGTTCATTCATGATGGTTATTTTCATTATATTATAGTCACCATAGCGTTACAATCATAATATTCTGACTTTTGTATAACTATGCTTTACTTCATTAACTTCTTATTATATGTAGAAACTCTCTTAATCTTAAAAGAGTAAGAGAGTTATAGTTTAACTTAATCTTATTATCGTTAACACTGCTCCTGGAGTAGTTGTTGATAATGTTGCGACAGCTAACAAACCAAATAATTGCAAGCTAATAGCATCTCCTGCTGCAAGAGTTGTAATGATTGTTGCGCTAAATGATGTAGTCGCTACAGCAGGAGAATTGATTGTTCCGGCAAGTGGTGCTCCATTGATTGTAATCCGTGAACTAACTAATAATGAAGCCGTTATATTAATCGAATATGAAATATAGTAATTTCCAGCATTTGCAACCGTAAATACTGTATTTCCCCCGGAAACCGTAATACCTGGACCGATATTTTGATTATTCGGAAGCGGGACATTCGTTCCACCTAGAAGTACTGATATCGCTGTTCCTGACGTATTATTTGCAAATGCATATGTCGCCGTGATACTTGTACCTGTAGCTCCGGTTGAGCCTGTTGCTCCTGTTGGGCCTGTCGCTCCTGTTGGACCCGTTGATCCTGTTATTCCTGTCGCTCCTGTTGGACCCGTTGATCCTGTTATTCCTGTCGCTCCCGTTGGACCTGTTGAACCCGTTGATCCTGTTATTCCTGTCGCTCCCGTTGAACCTGTCGCTCCTGTTGGACCCGTTGCTCCCGTTGGACCTGTTGAACCTGTCGCTCCCGTTGAACCTGTCGCTCCCGTTGGGCCTGTTGAACCTATCGCTCCTGTTGGGCCTGTTGAACCTGTCGCTCCTGTTGGGCCTGTTGAACCTGTCGCTCCCGTTGACCTGTTGAACCTGTCGCTCCCGTTGGACCTGTTGAACCTGTCGCTCCTGTCGTTGGACCTGTTGAACCTGTCGCTCCCGTTGGACCTGTTGAACCTGTCGCTCCCGTTGGACCTGTTGAACCTGTCGCTCCCGTTGAACCTGTCGCTCCCGTTGAACCTGTCGCTCCCGTTGAACCTGTCGCTCCCGTTGGACCTGTCGCTCCCGTCGGACCGGTTGAGCCTGTTGCTCCCGTCGGACCGGTTGGACCAACTTTAGGCACTGTCCCATCGCAACTAAAACAGCATGAATCAACATGTACACCATTTTGATTATTACACCCACAATATCCATTTACGTTATTGCTCCATGAAGACATGTTGATCACTTCCTTTACATGCAATCTTTTAAGTACAATCACCGAGTTAAAAAAATCTATCTAAATAACAAAGAAATACTTTACCTATTAGGGATAAACACAGGTTTATTCTATACATTCTAGTAATTATTACATGCTATTCTCACTCCTTTTGCTTGTACTTTCGCCCCATCTCCACAGATTATTAACCATACACATTACACTTTCGTACACAGCCAAGTTCCCATTTAAACTTTCCACATTCGCCAATCTTTTTAGTAAAGAGGCTTATTCTTCATAAATAGCGACTATAACATATAAAAATCTGTATAATTTGTTGTTTTTAGTCAAAATTTTAAAAAAATATTGACACTTAATTTATCCTCATAGTATGATTTGGTTGTTGTAATTGATAACCATTTTCACTTACGGTACTAGTTACAAAAAACACTTAATTTGGGGGCAGAAGATGAAGAAAATTCTCAGTATTTTCATAGTGATTCTTTTATTCGCTGTTGGATGCGGACAGCAAAAAGAGGAGAAAAAAGAAACAAAAGCGGACAATAAAAATCAAGCTATAACAATTAAACACGCTGAAGGGGAAACGAAGTTAGATAAACCAGCGAAAAAAGTAGTTGTACTTGAGTGGGTATATTCAGAAGACTTATTAGCACTTGGTGTTCAGCCAGTAGGGATGGCAGACATTAAGAATTATAATAAATGGGTAAATACAAAAACAAAACCGAGTAAAGATGTTGTAGATGTAGGGACACGTCAACAACCAAACTTAGAAGAAATTAGCCGTTTAAAACCAGACTTAATTATCACAGCTTCATTCCGTGGTAAAGCAATTAAAAATGAATTAGAGCAAATTGCACCAACAGTTATGTTTGATCCATCAACAAGTAATAACGATCACTTTGCTGAAATGACAGAAACATTTAAACAAATTTCAAAAGCAGTTGGAAAAGAAGAAGAAGGTAAAAAAGTATTAGCTGATATGGATAAAGCATTCGCTGATGCAAAAGCAAAAATTGAGAAAGCAGACTTAAAAGATAAAAACATCGCAATGGCACAAGCATTTACTGCTAAAAACGTACCAACATTCCGTATCTTAACTGACAATTCTTTAGCTTTACAAGTTACAAAAAAATTAGGTTTAACAAATACTTTTGAAGCAGGAAAATCTGAGCCAGATGGTTTCAAACAAACAACTGTAGAATCATTACAAAGTGTACAAGATTCAAACTTCATTTACATTGTAGCGGATGAAGATAACATTTTTGACACGCAACTAAAAGGCAACCCTGCTTGGGAAGAATTAAAGTTCAAAAAAGAAAACAAAATGTATAAATTAAAAGGCGATACTTGGATTTTCGGTGGTCCTGAGTCTGCAACATCTTTAGCAACACAAGTAGCAGATGTAATGACAGCGAAGAAGTGATTACACGATGAATAGCTTACAACACACACTTCGAGCAAGTCTTGTATTCGGAGGAGGAGCAGCTCTCTTGCTCCTCCTTTTCTTTATTCATATCGGACAAGGTCAAGCAAACATTTCCTATAGTATGATTATTGATGCTCTTATCTCACCGAACCAATCGCTAGAACATCAAACTTTAATCATGCTTCGATTACCTAGAGCTGTAATTGCCATTTTAGCTGGAGGCGCTCTTGCTGCATCAGGGGTTATTTTACAAACGTTAACGAAAAATCCACTTGCTGAATCCAGTACAATGGGTATTCACTCTGGCGCATATTTCTTTCTAGTAGCGGCTACAATTTTCTTACCGAAAGGTTTACAAATTAATTCTCTTCTGTTCACATTTATCGGCGGCGCTATTACTGCTTTATTTGTATACCGTATTTCTGGTGGAAAAAAGGGAACCCCACTTAGAATGGCATTAGCTGGTATGGTCGTTACATTAATGCTCTCTGCCTTTACCGGAACGATGCAGCTTTTCTATGAAAATGAAACAGCTGGTTTATTTTTATGGGGAGCTGGCTCTCTTATTCAAAATAACTGGGATGGCGTTCAATTTGCTTTTCCATTTATCATTATTTCTTTCCTAGTTTTACTATTTATGTCTCGTAAACTCAACATTCTCTTACTTGGTGATGATGTTGCTGTTTCTCTTGGTGAAAAAACAGCAGTAACACGTCTTATCGCCTTCATTGCTGCAATCTTTTTAACAGCAGTAATTGTTACTGTTGTTGGACCAATTGGATTTGTCGGCTTAGTTGCGCCTCATTTAATGCGCCTTATCGGATACCGTCAACACTTTACTCTTCTTCTCTCTTCTTTCTTATGGGGGGCAGTATTATTACTTGGAGCAGATGTTGTCGGTAGATTAATAGATCCAACCGGTGCAGAACTTCCTGTTGGGGCAGTCACAGCAATGATTGGATCTCCTTGGCTTATTTACTTAGTGTACCGAATGATGAAGTCGAAACAATATATGAATGATAACGGTGCGAATGCAGCTGGAGCTAGTTCCCGCTATTACTCTTATAAAAAGGTAATCATTATATCTATCACACTTTGTATTGTGACGATTGCTCTTGGTGTTACAATCGGTAGTAACGCTTATATCGAAAGTATTACAAATGTTATATCAGGTCAATTAACACTATTTGACAAAAACATGATGATGAATCTTCGTTTACCAAGAATGCTCGTGGCTGCTATTGCTGGCGCATGCCTTGCAATAAGTGGGCTTGTTTTCCAAGGTATATTACGAAATCCACTTGCCGATCCTTCTATTATTGGTATTTCATCGGGAGCTGGTGTTGGTGCTTTAACTATTATGTATGTCTTTCCTGCACTTCCTGGTTTCTTTCTACCAATTGGTGCATTTATCGGAGGACTACTTGCAGTAGGAATTGTCCTCTTCTTTTCATGGAAATCAGGATTTAGCCCAACAGCCCTTGCTTTAATAGGAATTGGTATTTCTGCACTTGGCTCGGCAATTATTCAAATCTTTATCGTTAGAGCCAATTTGAATGTTGCCGCTGCTTTAACATGGTTATCTGGCAGTACGTATGCAAGAGGATGGAATCACTTAGAAAATATCATTCTATATCCATCTCTAATTCTTGTATTCATTATCTTTTTCTTAATAAAACAACTTGACGTTCTCGTACTTGGAGACGATTTAGCAACTGGACTTGGGCAACCAGTAAATAAAACACGTCTTGCTCTGATTGTGCTAGCGACACTACTTGCATCAGTAAATATCGCTGCTGTCGGTACAATTGCCTTTTTAGGCCTTGTCGCACCTCACTTAGCAAGAATTATTGTTGGTATGAATCATCAAAGACTATTCGTTTGTTCAGCACTATTTGGAGCAATCCTTCTTTCTGTTGCTGACTTACTTGGACGTACAATCGCATATCCGAAAGAAATTCCTTCTGGTCTTGTCGTTGCTGTACTTGGAGCACCTTATTTCTTATGGTTGATGAGGAAGAGTGGGAAGAAGGTTAATTAAAAGACGGCTTCATATATGTGAAGCCGTCTTTTCCTATTATGGCATAAAATTAACATAGGCTTTGTACATAATATATATAACAAGTAAATACATGATTATATTGAACACACTTCGTTTTAAAGTTAACTTTCTCTTTAATTTCTTATCTTGTAATCTCAATTCTATTCCATTCGCTATTTTCAACCTACCTACTATTTGAAATAACTCTCTGTAATCATCAGCATTTCCCAATAATACGTATTCGTTATCATTTTTATACTTTATATGCAGAAACTCACTTCCACCTTTACGGTCTAATATTGTTTTCATATAAGCTACTTCATTCAATACACATACTTTTAAATCAACTTCATTATAATAACGATCCATAAAAAACACATACAACCGTTTATTTGTAACGATTAACACATTATTAATACCGAAGTTCATTGCAAGAACGCCTATCCCTAATGTCATTGCTGTGCCTGTCTGCCAATTTTTCACACGATGATTTTCGGCAAGCATACTATATAAAATCTCTTCGCTTCCCTGTAACTCTTCTTGTACAACCTCATAACAACGTTTCATTAAAATTGTTTTTGTTACAACTTCTTTTGTACGATCTATTTTCTTTTTATCTATTTTCTCATCATTTCTATAATCATCTACACAATTATCGCTATACTGTAAGTTATTTAATTCCTGAAGTAACTTTTCTTTATTCATTCCTTTTCCCCCCCAGCAGCTTCTTCAATTTCTTTCTCCCTCTTGAAAGCCTACTATATACCGTATCTCGTGTCATACCGAATTCAAGCGCTATTTCTTGTACGCTATATTCATCTAAATACCTTTTTATAAAAATTTTCTTATCTTCTTCATTCAATTCTTTAATTAAAACGTAAAAATTATAATCTCGCTCTTCTTTTGTTAAATTGACATTTTTTCTATCTTCATATATTTCTTGCTGAAACTCTTGTAATTGATAAGACTTATTACTTTTTCGTTTATAATCGATGGCCTTAAACCTAGCGACAGATATAAGCCAGTTTCTAAACTTCCCACGATTTTCATCATAACTACTAATGTTGTACCAAACGATTAATAAAATATCGTCAACACATTCATCCACTAACACCTTACTCTGTGCAGTATCTAAAATACTATGAACTACCTTATAAATTAAATCTCCATATCGATCAATTGCTGTATGTAATGCTAACATATCTTGTTTCCGAAGACCTTCTACTATTTCTATATCCTTCACCCTTATCACCACTCTTTATCCTATTCTTTATTCATTATATATACGAATGAGCACATTCGTTTCCTGACACTTTTACAAATATTTTCTAATTGTTTTCATATTGTAGCAATGCTTAATTAATTATTTCTTGTGGAACAGGGATTATATTATCTCTCACGAATTTAATCTATGAACAAAAATAGGAGGGATAACTATGTACCAAACAATTGAAGGCTTTTTACAATCATGGACATACGAAGCAGAGTCTACTGAGAAAATGCTTGATTCATTAACCGATGCATCTTTATCACAAGAAATTGCACCTGAACATTGGACTTTAGGAAGAGTCGCTTGGCATATCGTGACGGCAATTCCTGTTATACTATCTGGCACAGGGCTAAAGTTTGAAGGAGAAACGAAAGATTATCCTGTTCCAACTTCTGCAAAAACAATTGCAGATGAGTACCGTAAAGTGAACGCGGCTTTTGTTGAAACACTTCAAAGTAAATGGACTGATAAAGACTTAGCTACTATTAACGACTTCTTTGGTCGCCCTATGCCGAATTCTATATTTTTAATGACACTTATTAATCATCAAAATCACCATCGCGGGCAAATGACGGTTTTAATGCGACAAGCCGGCTTAACAGTTCCTGGTGTGTACGGCCCCGCAAAAGAAGAGTGGGCTGCGGCTGGAATGGTAGCTCCTAAAATGTAATGACAAAAAAGACAAGGTGTTTACATATCTTGTCTTTTTCTGTAACTTGTTTCATGTGAAACTATTTTTTAAAATGGTTGTTTTATGGAATATATAGGTTAAAATGAATACATATTACGAAGAGGAGTAACCAAATTGAATACAAAAAATAAAAAAATAGCTATGGGAACTATTTTACTAACTTCCCTTATTGGAGTTATTAGTGTATCTCTTTATTTCACCTATTATGGTACCCCTTGGGGAAAACAAGCAGCAATTACGGACTCAAAAGAATATATTACAAAATATTTTAATCTAGATGCAGAAGTCAAAAATACTTCTTACGATGCTAAAATGAATAGCTATGCCATCTCCTTTGAGACAAGTAGAGACGGAGATTTTACTATCGAATATAAAAGTCCTAATAACTTTAATATCTCTCCAGGAGTTCAAGAGTATTTAAGCAAACACTCCAAATTTACAGAGTAGTAACGAAGCATACATATACAAAAAAGAGTTAGTGTAACGCCAACTCTTTTTTCTTATTCTTGTCATACAGTTATATCTTCCTTCTCTATATTTTTAATTCCGTAATATGCAATCACAGCTCCAATTGCTGCGAGTGCTAGTTGAAGGGGAAGTAAAGTTGCTGTAGGAAACGCTGGGTTGCTATTCATTGCAATTGCTACAACGATAAGAGATGAAACAATTGTAGTTGGCACTGAACGTTTACGCATTCCGAAATACAATGGGATTAAACTCATTCCCGCAGTTGCAATAGCTAAAGGAACCAGTTTTATTCCTTCTTGCACCAATTGATCTACTGTGAATGAATGAGGAAGAATTGAAAAATAACTATCTATCCCAAAGAAAATTCCTACTACTAAAATGTTAGATACAATAACTGTTATAAATGTTACTATCGCTGTAATAGCCAACTTACTAGCCATCATTTTCTTTCGGTTAATAGGATAAGAAAACATGAGTAGTATTGTTTTATTTTTATATTCGCCAATTATTAACCTTGCGATTAACACACTACCAAAAATAATAAATGTTGCTCTTACTACTGTACTAGCCATTAGCAAAATCATCTGCGGATCTCTTATTTCTGGATCTCCTTCTATTTGTGCAATGAAACTAACAAAGATTAATAATGCCAGTATAATGATATTTGCAATAACTGCTCCCCTCACATACCATCCAAACTTAAACTTCTTCAATTCTAGCTTCATAAGACGTAGCATGATATTCCTCCTTTCATTTAAACTTTAATCAATATAAATTACCCCTGTTTTACTTAAAATCTTCACTTCGTTTTTTGCATCACCAATAGTTCCCTCTTTTATCTTTTCTGTATTTTTATCTTTCTTAAGTCCTTTTAAATCCACTATTACGTCAGTCGAATTACTTTTAGCCATAAGCTTCAATGATGCCGGGACACCTTTATACCGTACGCCAATATCCCCTGATTTTGTTTCTACAAATAATGATTTTCCTTCTGTCATATCTTTCAGTAATACTTCCCCAGATGTTGAAGTGATGTTCATATTTTCGTTTTTTACATTTTTTACATAATTATCACCAGTAGTGGAAGTTATATTTACTTCTTGTAATGAACTATCTTTTAACATTAAATCTCCGCTTTCGGATGTAAATTCACCCTTCTCTGCCGATAGTCCTGTAATCATTCCATCTCCAGATTTGCCTTTTGTCACGATCCTTTTTACTACTATATCGTTTATTTTCACATCACCCGATTTATTATTTAATACAATTTTATCTATTTCTTTCTTCGGAATAGCTATAGATATACTATTTTTCTTCCTAAACGTAAAACCATAAAAAAATCTGTTCACCTTTTGTTTTTGCTTAATCACAATTTTATTTTCATCATTTTCTATTTTGACGGGATCTATCTCTTTATCTGCTTGTTCACCTTGAGCAGAAATTACTATTTTATTAGCGTCTGTACTTTTAAATTCAAGATTCCAGTTTTCATTATCTACTTCTATTTCTTTTATATTATTTATCTCAAAAGACTTTTCTTTCTTAAAATCTTTCCCCTGAAATACCTTAATACCAAAAACTACACTAGCAATTGTAATGAATAATATTGCAATTACTATTATCTTTTTCACCATTCATACCCCAGTTCGTTGTTGTTTTAAGCTTGCTTCACACCACATCAATCTTATCGATTTTACGAAATGATAAATAACTAATGAAAATCCCTAATAAACAGAGCACGATTGGGATAGCTATAAAATCAAACATACTTACTTGATCGTTTCCAGGACCAACGTTACCACTAATCAGCATACCAATTATTACTGCCGAAGTAATCGTTGTCGGTGTCGATTTCTTTCTCATTCCAAAAAATAAAGGAATTAAACTTATACCAGATATCATAAATGCACTTATAAAAGTATCTGGAACGATAGCTATTATTTCACCTATCGTAGCTGGCGTTTCAATCAGTCCCATCATTGGACTCACAAAATATACGAGTAAACTAATAATAAAAGTAGCGATAATGGTGCTCACAAAACAAAAACAAAAAACAATTGTTAATTTCGCCCTCATTAGCATTTTCCTTTGCAGCGGGTACATAAACGATAATTGCATCGTTTTGTTCTTATACTCATCAATTACTAAACGTGATAAAATGACCGAACTAAAAATAATGAATGTTATCCTAATAAAAATATTTGCTGCAGCCATGTTCTGTGTGAAGTCAGAGAAGAGCATGTCTTCCTCGGCTTTCATTCCCAATGCCATAAGGCTTACTGCAGCAAAAATTGCTATAATACAAATTGCTACACTTTTAAAGTAACGAGATAATTTATGTTTCTTCCATTCGAGCTTCATTAATTTAAACATATAAATTACGCCTCCATTCTTTATATACCTGTCTCTACGCTGCTAACATTCTAATTCCAGCAGTAACGAAGCTTAACATTCCTATCACTAGTACAATGAACAACCATTTCCGCTCTGGTTTTCTATAATATAAAATTCCACTTATTAGCATTACGATAAATCCACTTACCAGGTTCAGCCACAGTCCATTAAGCATGAATACCTTCTCCATCCATTACATTTAAGAAATATTCTTCTAAGGAACTATGTTTTTTATTAATACTTTCAATTTCCACATCGTTCATAATAAGTGCTTTTGAAATGGCTTGCTGTGTCACCGCCACTTCATAAATCCGAATCATGTTTCCGCTCATTATTTTGTAATTTTTTATACCAAGTTTATCTTCTAAAATATAAGCTGCACGTTTCACATCAGGAACAGTAATTTCAATATACTCTGTTTGTTTTCCGTTAATACTCTTCATTGAAACTTCTTTTATTAGTTTTCCATTTTGAATCACACCAATTGTATCGGCCATTAGTTCCATCTCACCTAAAATATGACTAGAAACTAATAATGTAATGCCATATTCTTTGCAGAGCATTTTAAATAAGTCTCGTAACTCTTTAATACCAATTGGATCTAAACCGTTAATTGGTTCATCTAAAATGAGCAATTCTGGCTTTGTAACGATTGCCCTTGCAATACCGAGTCGTTGTTTCATTCCTAATGAAAAATCTTTTACTTTTTTATTATCTACCCCTTGTAGTTTCACTAAATGTAAAGCATGGTCAATTGCATTTTTATCGTAGTAGCCCATGTATTCACAATGTAGGTCTAAGTTTTCTTTCGCCGTTAATTTATCATAAAAGATTGGATATTCAATAATTGTCCCCATTCTTTTTAATACTTCATAAGATGTATCTGTTAATTTATCACCGAAGATTTCAATATCACCACTCGTCGGTTTTATTAAATTTGTAATCATTTTCATAATCGTTGTTTTACCAGCACCGTTTGGTCCTAAAAAACCGTATATCTCTCCTTTTTTCACATGCATGTTAACACTGGAAATAACTTCTTTCCCTTTAAACACTTTCGTTAACTGATTTGTTTTTAATATATATGTCATGTTACTTTCCCCTTTCGCAATACTCTATATTTCTATAATAGACAACGGAAATCTCTTTTTTCTTACCCGTTTCTTACAAATTCCTTACGCTGAAAAAAAGCTTGTAGAATCTACTTCTCTACAAGCTAAAACAGCATCTTTTTTAATACAATTGTAAAAATTGTTTTTTCATACGGTTTACTAGAAAGATGAATTTTTCCGTCCATCGCTTCCACAAGCCGTTTCGTAATCGTTAATCCGAGACCGCTTCCTTGGTACAATCTATTTCTTGAATCTTCAAGTGTGTACATACGCTCAAACACTTTATCAATATGAGATTCATCAATTCCTTTTCCTGTATCCCATATATCTATATACACGCTCGTGTCATCATCTCTTAACGTCATACCGAGTGCCTTTCCATCGTCTCCATATGTAATCGCATTTGATATTAAATTATTCAATACCCTACCTAATACTTCCACATTTCCAAGTGCGTATATATTTCTTTCTGGTATATCAATATGAACCTGAAAACCTTTCGTCGTCACTAAATCATAAAATGATAAAATCTTCTCGCGACAAACTTCATTCATATTTACTTTTGTCATTTCAATTGCTTTGTCACCAGATTCTAATTTCGCTAAATCAAAAAACTTATGAATTAGCTCCATCACTTCTAGTGTTTTCGTATGCACTTTCTCAAGTAATATTTGTTGTTCTTCTTTATTCATCGTTTTATCCTTATTTAACATTTCTGTATATCCAAGAATAACTGTTAGTGGTGTTTTCAAGTCATGCGAAATATTTGAAAGCATTTTTCTCATCGAAATTTCTACTTTTGCATGATCTGCATTCGTTTTCTGTTTTGCATCTAATAATTGATTAATTGCCACTAATAATTTTTGCAATTCTAGATCATCTGTCATAACGAGTAACGTCTCGCCTGTTTTTTCATTTACAATACTTTCTAACTTTTCATATGTGTATCGTAAATTTTTACTACTATTTTTTCTCATTTTATATTGCATATAAATAACACATAACAATATAAAAATAATACCTATTAACAAATTGATCATATTACATCACTTCCAGCTTATAGCCGATGCCCCATAACGTTTTAATATATTCTGGATTAGATGGATCACTTTCGATTTTCTCACGCAATCTTCTCATATGAACATTAATGACGTTATCGTCACCGTAATACTCTTCGTTCCAAACTAACGTGTATATTTGTGCTTTCGTAAATACACGATTTTGATTTTTTACGAACAGTTTTAAGATCTCAAATTCTTTTAAAGTAAGTTTGAGAGGTTTCCCGTTTTTTTCAACCGTAAAATTAATTGGATCGATTGTTAAATCACCAATTTGAATCATTTTTTCTTCTGTTGATTCTGTAGCCGAATATTTCGTAGACCTCCGAATACCTGCCTTTACACGTGCAGCTAATTCAATCATAGAAAATGGCTTACAAATGTAATCATCTGCTCCAAGTCCTAATCCAACAGCTTTATCAACATCTGTATCTTTTGCCGACATCATTAAAATCGGAACTGCACTTTTTTCTCGAATGATTCGTACAACCTCTAAGCCATCTAGCTTTGGCATCATAATATCAAGGATAATCAAATCAAATGAACCTTTTAAATATGTGTTCACGCCTTCTTCTCCATCAGACGCAATTGTTACTTGAAAGCCCTCTTTTATTAAATACTTTTCCACCATCTCTTGAATTGAGATATCATCTTCAACTAATAAAATATGATGCGACATATGTCTATCCCCTTTTTTACAAACATTAGCATTTTAATTGTATCGTAACGAATGAATACTGTGAAGAATTATATGAATTTTCAAACCAACTTCCCTTCCTTCCCTAACAATGATATGATGAAATTTACTACGATAGTTCATAATTAACTTTATATAAAGGAGACTTATCATGTCAGAAAACAAAAAAGTAAGCTTAGCTGATTTAATGCGTGAACAACTTGCAAAGAAAAAGCAAGGTAACGGTAATGGTCAAAATGCCAAAAATCAAAGCCAAGAAACAAAAAAATTACAAAACCAACAAACAAAGAAAACAAACAACCAACGTAGACGTACAGGTGTGTAAATGAACGGACAAAAACGTTCTAATATAGCACCCGGTCTTGAAGTTGATATTGTATTAAAACAAGATCAACGAACAGGCAAATTAACACGTGGAATTGTAAAAGATATTTTAACAAACTCCCCTTCCCATCCGCATGGCATTAAAGTGCGATTGCAGGACGGGCAAGTCGGTAGAGTACAAAATATCGTTCAATAAGAAAAGGAGCTCAAGTAAACTCGAGCTCCTTTTCTTTATTAACCTTTAATTTTCTCGATGAAAACTACTTTTAAATAGTCTCCTTCTTTAAATTGATCAATGGTACGGAAATCTTCTGGTAAAGAATGTTCTTCTAATATTTTATATTTGCCATTCATTTCTTTAAAGGCTGTATCGATAAAGCCTTTAAACTTTTTCATATCGAATGCGCTACAATTTGTAGAAGCAACGATAATACCGTTATTTTCTGTAATAGCAATTGTTTCTTTTAATAAATTTTTATAATCTTTTGCTGCACTAAATGTATATTTTTTTGAGCGTGCAAAGCTTGGAGGATCAAGTACGACCATCTCAAATTTCATTTTTTTCTTCGCTGCATATTTGAAGTAAAGAAATACATCTTCTACAATAATATCTTGCGCTTCATAATCAACTTCATTTACACTAAACTGCTCAATCGTTTTACTTAAACTACGATTTGCAAGGTCGACACTCGTCGTTTTGCTCGCTCCGCCAAGCGCTGCAAATACAGAAAAAGCACCTGTATAAGAGAACATATTTAACACGGTTCTTCCCTTTGCATACTTATCACGAATTTGTTTTCGAACGTTACGCTGATCTAAAAATACACCAACCATCGCTCCGTCATTTAAATAAACAGCAAAGTTCACACCATTTTCTTTTACGATAAGCGGGAACTCACCACGCTCTCCTGCTACGAAATCATCACCCTCAATATATTTCCCTTTCGTATCAAAACGCTTTTTCTCATAAATACCTTTAAAGTTTGCTACTTTTTGAAGAGCGGCTATAATCTCATCTCTGAAAGTATAAATCCCTTCACTATACCAACTTACTACGTAGTAGCCATCATAATAATCGATAATTAGTCCTCCAAGACCATCACCTTCACCGTTTAGGGCGCGGAATGCTGTCGTATCACTTGATTTGTAAAATTGCTTTCGTTTATGTAAGGCAGATTTTATTTTACTTTCAAAGAAAGACTGATTAATTTGTTCACTCTCTTTTCTCGTTAAAATCCAGCCGTATCCTTTATTTTGTTTTCCATAATAGCCTTTTCCGATAAATTGGTTCTTCTCATCTACTACTTTAATGATTGTTCCTTCTTCCTGAACATCATTTAAATTTTGAATCGCATCTTTTAAAATAAGCGGATATCCACTTTTAATTTCTTTTATAAATTTCGGTTTTATTTTTACAGTTACTTCTGATCGCATATAATAACTTCCTTTCCATTTGCATGCTTTCTCTACAGGAAGCATTTAAAAAACGAGACTGAAAAAACAGCCTCGTTTCACTATACCATATTATTGCTTTGCTAGTACAACTCGCTCATTCTCTCGCTTAACTGCCACATATTTACTACATTTTGAACTGGAAATCTTACTGTCCAATATAATATAAAAAACTTTTATATTTCACATTTAGCATTGACAATGATAATGATTTTCATTATCATTTAATGTATATGAGTTCTCGAAAATAAAGGCTATATTTAATAGGAGGAATAAACATGATTATTGTTACAAATACAGCTAAAATTACAAAGGGAAATGGACATAAATTAATTGAGCGTTTTAATAAAGTAGGTAAAGTTGAAACGATGCCAGGCTTTTTAGGTCTAGAAGTTCTTTTAACGCAAAATACAGTTGATTATGATGAAGTAACAATTAGCACTCGCTGGAATGCAAAAGAAGATTTCCAAGGTTGGACAAAGAGCGCTGCATTTAAAGATGCTCACTCACATCAAGGCGGAATGCCAGAATATATTCTTGATAATAAAATTGCTTACTATGATGTAAAAGTTGTACGTATGCCAATGGCTGCAGCACAGTAAAAACAGTCCTTTTTTAAAGTATAGAATATGAGAAGCGTTATCTATCACTTCTCATATTCTATACTTTTTTCTTTAATTTCTTTTTATTAATTTTGCGTGTACAACTAGCCTTCCAGCCTCTGGATCAAGCGCATAGTCACAAGTAGAAAGTGTTACGATTTCATCATTAGCCGTCAATTCCGTATCCGTTTTGTACAGTGATTTTTCTTGAATTTCCTTTAAGAACGATGTATATGCTGCATCATTTTCAAAATCCGTTTCAATGTAATAAAAGTCCGTTGTTGTCGTGTATACTGAAAAAACTTCCACGTCGTATCCTTCAAATAATGTATCGTAATATAATTTACGATGAGACATAAAAAAGTCTTCATCCAACATCTTTTTTAAACTACCAAACATAGAACCGTCTTTCATACGATGGCCATATAAAATCGTATTTCGATTTTGAGATTTCACATCATTACGATGGTCCATAAAAATGCTTCCCGCTCTCATATCTTCACCTTTATAATTACGAAATAAATAGTAATCATTATCTTTTGCTTGAACGATTGGATAATTAATTAGTGTATCATCCATCGTAATCCATCCGACTATCTCTGGATTAATTTTCTGGAGATCCTGAAACTGTTTACGTACCTCTCCATCTTCTGATTTTTCTTCCATTGGACTTCTTTTATAAATATGTTGTGCCTCAGCCATTACTTTACGATTTTCATAATAATCCATGAAAATCCCGCCCAACTCATACATTGAATAGAAAAAGATTCCTAAAAACACAATTGTAAGTATGCGTTGAAAAAAAGAATTCTTTTTCCGTCCTTTCTTACTATTCAAATTATCACCTCAAAACGGATTATGCTCAGCCTTTAGATTCCCATAGGTACCATGTACAATCCGGTATCTTCATCCTGCTTTACAATGACATCTACACCATATATTGCTTTAACCATTTCTTCTGTTATTACATCATTAGGATTACCTTTCGTAATGATTTCTCCATCTTTCATAACGATAATATGGTCGCTATAACGAATGGCTTGATTAATATCATGTAATACCATTACAATCGTTAGTCCATGCACTTCATTTAACTCTTTCACTAACTCTAATATTTCTAGCTGATAGTAAATATCTAAATATGTGGTCGGCTCATCTAAGAAGAGCATTGGTGTATTTTGAGCTAATGTCATTGCGATCCAAACTCGCTGCCTCTCTCCACCAGATAAAGCATAAATTGGCTTATCACGCTTACTTTGTAAATTCGTACATACTAGCGCACGCTCAATCGCTTCTCTATCTTCATCTGTTTGCGGAGAGAATATATTTTTATATGGCATACGCCCGAAGCTTATTAGCTTTTCCACTGTAATATCTGCTGGAGCCTCATTTTGTTGATGGACAACCGCTAGTTTTCTAGCAAACTCTTTCGGTTTATATTCACTAATCGCTTTCCCATCAAGTATTACTTCTCCACTGCTAGGAGCGTGGTTTCTAGACATGACACTAAGTAATGTTGATTTCCCACATCCATTCGGTCCAATGATTGTTGTAATTTTCCCAATTTCTATTTCACTACTAACAGACTTTAATCGATTTGTTACGTTATCGTATGAAAAGGTTACATTTTTAATTTCCATGAACTTTATCACTCTTTCTAAGCAAGAATATTAAGAATGGACCACCAATAACCGCCATAATTGTTGCTGCTGGAATTTCGTTAGGTGGCACAATTAACCTTCCAATCGTATCTGCCGTCAAAATTAATAACGCCCCTGCAAGAGCAGAAAATGGAATTAATACTTTATGGTCTGAACCGACTAATTGTCTTGAAATATGCGGAACTAGTAATCCTACAAAAGCAATAACACCTGCAATCGCTGTTGATACTGCCGCTAAGAGTACTGCAATGGCAGAAATAATAAGACGAACTCTCGTCACGTGCAAGCCTAAGTTTTTCGCAGTCTTATCTTGTAGCGATAATAAGTTACACCAAGCCCCTACGAACAGAGCAAGAATAAGACCAACCGTTCCATAAGTCACCATTATTTCTACATCGCCCCACGTCTTCATTGTTATGTTAGAAGTCGTCGTTTGCTTAATACTCTTAATAAAATATCCACAAATCGTAACGAATGATTCATTTAATCCAGTAAACATTGCATTAATGGCAATACCAATTAAAATAATGCGAAGCGGGCTTAATCCTGATTTCCATGAAAACGAATAAACGAGATAACATGCAAGCGCACCACCTAAAAAGGCGAATACGGGTGTCCAGAAAAAGAATTGCGGGAACAACGTAATAATAACAAGTGTCATAAAACTTGCTCCTGAAGATATACCGATTACCCCAGCATCAGCGAGTGGATTTTTCATAACAGCTTGAAAAAGCACACCTGAAACAGCGAGAGCCGCTCCAGTGAACAACGCAATAATAATACGCGGAAAACGTAAATCTTTAATGACTTCAACATCTTCATTTCCACCTGTAAATATCCCTTGTACAAGTTCAACAATACCTACTTCTAAACTACCTTTCATCGCTGACAATGATGTCATAACAATAAGCAATGCAGTAACAATGAGGAAACTCCAAGTTTTTTTATTCATTCTACTCTTCCTTTATATTAAAATGCATCACGGATACATCATTTTTTTCAATTCATCTAATGCTTCAATTGCTGCTAAATTACCTGTCGTTCCAAATAAACGCTCTTCTAAATCGTAAACACGGTTATTTTTAACCGCAGCAAAGTGTTTCCAAATATCATTTGTTTTAAATTCTTTATCAAACATTTTTACAACTTCATCAGGCATACCATGAGCTGCTCGTAAAATAATATCTGGATCAGCTTTCTTTAAATACTCTGTATTAGAAGCTAAATATTCTACTTGTTCACCTTGCACAATATTTTTACCACCTAGTTGTTTCACTAAATCTCCAATATAAGAATGCTCTGTTGCTACTAAATAACTTCCCGGCACACCTAATAAAATAAGCACTGTCGGTTCTTTCTTTCCTTTTACTTCTTTTTGAATGCTAGCAACCTTTTTATCTAATTTAGTTACTACTGCTTCGGCCTGTTTTTCACGCCCATATTTCTTACCTAAATCGCTAATAGAACTTTGCATATTTTTCAAACTCGTTAAATCTAAAAAGTTTGCTTTCATACCCACACCATCAAAAACTGGCTTTAATTCATATTCAAGTGTTGTCACAGATAACACTTCTGAAGGCTTTAATGACTTTACCTTTTCCATATCTGGACTCATTGGATTCCCAACTTCAGGTAAACCTTTATATCGCTTCGGTAAAGTTTTAGAACTTGTTGGAACGCCGACTAAATCTACTTCTAACGCATCCATAATTTCAGTAACAGCCACTGTTGTTGCAACGACGCGCTCTTTACTTTCACTCTTTACCTGCTTTGCTGATTCTTTTTTTGGTGATGAGCACCCGGCTATACTCATTAACAAAATGATAGCCATTAGTACACTTGCAATTTTCTTCACTCTCAATCACCACTCCTTTCCATACAATATGAAACAAGTCTTGATGCACGCGAATATGCATCAAGACTCCAAAAATTACAATCTACCTGCTCTATATTTACGAACTAGTAAAGCAAGTGAACCTAGCAGTAACACCATATATAAACCAAGTTGTGCTGTATCTGCAGTTTTTGAGTTTTTCTCTTTTTTCGAATCATTTTTTGTATCTTCTTTTTTCTTGTGACCATCTGCATTTCGATTAAAATCAGGAGTACCTACTGTTTTTACATTATCTACTTTCGGTGTAGTCACTGGATTTTTCGGTTCATTTTTCGGTTCCTCTTTAAGAGTTCCTAACGCGCCGATATTATTTGTATCAAATTGAATTTGTACATCGTAGAAATGATGGTAGTTCATCTCATCGATGTCTACCTTTACTTTTGCGTTTAATTTTTTAAATAGATCTTCTACTTCAAACTGTACTACTCGCGTATTTGCATTTTTATCTTCGCTTACTACTTTCGCATCAGCGAATAGTTCATTGTTTTCCGCTTGGAATTTCGTAATCCACGCACTATTTTTCAGCGTCATCTCAATATATTTTTTACCATCTTTTACGATTAATTTCGCTGGATTTACAACATAGTCATGCATCTTTGAAATCTCATCTGTTTTATCTTTTAATACTTTAAATGTAATATCATATTGGCCATCTACTAAATTTTTCGAATCAACTATTACTCTCGGTTTATTATTTTCATCTTGGTTGTTGTTTCCACCTTGGTTGTCGTTTCCGCCTTGGTTGTTGTTTCCGCCTTGGTTGTCGTTTCCGCCTTGGTTGTTGTTTCCGCCTTGGTTGTTGTTTCCGCCTTGGCTATCTAACGGCTTAATGCTACCTTTATCAAATGCAAATTGAATATCGTAAAAATGGTGATAATTCATTGAATCGATATCTACTTTTACTTTTGCATTTAACTTTTTTGATAAATCTGGTACTTCTACTTCCACTACGCGTGTATCAGCTTTTTTATCTTCACTTATTACATGTGCATCAACAAACGAACCATTTTTCTCAAATTCAAATTTTGTAATCCAAGAACTGTTCGTTAACGTAAATGATACATACTTCTTACCATCTTTTACTTTTAGCACACCTGGACTTTTTGTATATGTGTTCATCATTGAAATTTCGTCTGTTTGATCTTTTAATGCTTTGAAATTGATGCTGTATTCACCATCTTTAATTGTTTCAGCATCTGGTTTTTTATTTTCATCTGATTTTTTATTTTCATCTGGTTTTTCTACTTCCGGTTTTTCTGCTTCTGGTTTTTCTACTTCTGGTTTTTCTGCTTCTGGTTTTTCTACTTCTGGTTTTTCTACTTCTGGTTTTTCTGCTTCTGGTTTTTCTACTTCTGGTTGTTTCTCTTCATTTTTAATTTGTTCAAGTTTATCTTGTTCAAATAAAAGTTGTACATCATGCGTTTGCTTATAATTTCTTGATGCCATTTCGATAAATACTTTTGTATTTAGTTTTTTAGATAAATCGTTTACCTCAAACTCTACTACTCTTGTATCTTTTTCCGTATCCTCACTTACTACTTTTGCATCAACAAATGTGCCATCTTTTTCCGTTTGAAAATTTTTAATTAATGAGCTACTTTTTAATGTTACAATTGCTTTTTTCTTACCGTTTTCTACTTTTAATACTCCTGGATTTACCATGTAAGTATTCATCTTAGATTCTTCATCTGTTTGATCTTTTAACACTTTAAATGGAATGCTGTACGCACCATCTTTAATTGTGTTAGAATTTGGTTGTTGATCTGGGTCAGGCTTTTGGTCGGGCTTCTGACTTGGATCCGGTTTTTCATTTGGATCTGGCTTATTAGCTGGGTCCTCTTTTTCATTTGGTTGTTCCACATGAATTGGTGTAATACTATTTTGATCAAATGCAATACGAACGTCGTACTCATGATGATAATTTAAAAAATCAATATCTACTTTTACTTTTGCATTTAATACCTTCTCTACATCTTCTACATCAAATTCTACTACTCTTGTATCTTTTTCTTTATCTTCACTAATTACATTTGTCGCAACTAGCTTACCTGCTTTTTCTGTTTCAAACTTCGTAATCCATGAACTATTCGTTAATGTAAAGGATACTTTCTTTTTCCCATCCTTCACTTTTAAAGTTCCCGGACTTACTGAATATTGATTCATCATCGATTCTTCATCTGATGTATCTTTTAAAACTTTGAACCCAATTGAATATTCACCGTCAGCCAACTTGGTAGCTGCTTGAACTGCAAGTGGTTGTAATGTTGATACGAATGTAAATATCATTAAAAACATAGCAACAATAATTTTTGTATACCTGTTCAATGGAACGACTCTCCCTTTTGAAAATTATTTAATACTGCTCCCATCAAATACAAAGCGAATATCATACGAAGCATTATAATTAATAATTGGAATATTAATTTTCACCTTTCCATTTAGTTTTTTTGACAAGTCAGCAACTTCAAATTCTACTACTCTAGTATTATCTTTTTTGTTTTCACTTAACACGGTTGTTTCTACAAATTGACCATCTTTTTCTACTTGGAAACTTTTAATAGAAGCACTATCTTTCACTTTAAATGAAACGTATTGTTTTCCATTTTTAACTGTTAATGTTGCTGGGCTTTCAAAATAACTATTCATTCTAGACGATTCATCTTTATCGCCTTTCCATACAGTAAAAGCAATATTATATTTTCCATCAGCTAGTTTTGTAGCAGCCTTTGCATCTTGTAAACCTAGTGTTGCGATAAACGTAAATAAAACAGCAAATACGGCAATAATCATTTTAAATTGTTTAAACATATATTCATCACCCTTCAAAAGATTTATTTACTCAACTTCACTTTACGAATTAAGAAAGCACCTGAAATAAGAATTAACGCTGCAAACAATCCAATACGTGCTTCATCGCCTGTTTTTGGGTTATCTGTTTTTTCAGCTTTTCCATTTTCATTTTTTGTTTCTTTGTTCACTTCTTTAGCTGTTTCCTTACTCTCTACTTTTGTTTTCTCTTCTTTTACTTGTGTATCTGTTTTCGCTTGATCATTATTTTTTTTTGTAGCAGCTACGCCGTTATCGCCACCTACAGCTTTTACATTTGCATCAAATGCAAAACGAATTGTGTAGTGGTGGTCATAGTTTGCATTTGGTACAACAACATGAATTTTTACAGCTGCCGGTTTGGATAAATCATCTACTTTAAACTCTACTGTTCTTTTATCTGCCGATTCATCTTTACTAACAACTTTCGCATCAACAAAATTCCCATTCTCTGGTGCTTTAAATTCTGTAATCCAAGCACTATGATTCATCGGAACTTGTACTCTCATCTCACCGTTTTTCACTATTAATTTTGCCGGCTTTTCAAAATAGTCATTTGCCATTGAAGCTGAATCATTTTCCGCTTTTTGAATTACGTAATTAATATCGTAAGTACCATCAGCTAGTTTTGCTGAAGCATTCCCGTATGGCATTACAAGAAAAGCTAGCATACATACGAACGTTATAATAAAAGCGGGTAATACAGAAACCTTTTTCATTTTTCTTGTTTCCTCCTTGGTTATCTTTTATTTCACTTCTTGAAAATGATAATTATTCTCAATTTATAAGAAAAAAATAATCTCTTCTACCTATTATTTAATTAGCATTCTTTTATCTAACATAAGTATTATTGATTATCATTCTCATTTAATGTTAAAAATAATATCTCACCCTATTCCTTATACGAAGGCATAGAAACTGAGAAAAAATGATAAAACGTATTTATTGATTATCATTCTCAATGAAAATCAAAAAAATAAACTATCTCTTCTCCTCTTCTTTCACCTCTTCCCATAACAACACTATAGTTATAGAAACCCCTTTTCCCTCACTTCCCTTCCAATATTTCCACAACTAAGTCAATCTTAGCCTACTCATAAATTTTTTGTCAACTATATTACGTATAAAATTTTTAATATCTGAATTTCTCTATATGCTGCTTTTTTTACAAAAAAAGAGACTTTCTGTTATAGAAAGTCTCTTTTCTCTATTTCTCTACAGCAATTTCCTGCTTTTGAAACTTAGAAACTATATAACCAAATCCTATACCGATTATCCCTGGAACTAACCAACCAATTCCTACACTATATAATGGAATCTTATCTAAAATAGGTGCTAGCGCTGCAATTTGAAGGTTTGCATTGTGTAATCCATCAAAGAAACTTATTGCAAATGCTCCTACAATCCCGCCCACATACATCGCTAATGGAAGACGAACGTAGTTTTCAACAAGTGATAATACGATAAGTACGATTCCAATTGGATAAATTGCGATTAAGATTGGTAACGCTAATGCATTTAACTGAGTTAACCCAAGGTTTGCTACCATAAATGCTAATACACAGAAAATGAAAACGACTTTTTGATAAGAAAGCTTTGGTAATAAGGAAGAGAAGTAATCACCACAAGCTGCAACAATACCTACAGAAGTTGTCAAACATGCTGCTGTAATTGCGATCCCTAATAATAAAGTTCCGTAGCTACCAAATAAATGATTCACGACATTTGTTAAAATAATTCCTCCGTTTGCGCCCATTCCAAGTGACACACTAGAAGCTCCAAGATAAGCAAGTGCTAAATACACAAGTAGTAGACCAAGCGCTGCAATAAATCCTGCAAAGATTGTTACTTTTGCAATACTGTTTTTATTTGTAATGCCTTTTTCTTTTAACGCATGAATTACAACATTTCCGAATACCAGTGCTGCAAGTCCATCTAAAGTTAAATATCCATCAATAAATCCTTTAAAGAGAGGAGCACTATACGCTTCTGTCGGTGCACCAAATTCTCCAATTGGTGTAATAAGTGCTTTACCTACGATAATTGCAATAACAGCTAATAATATTGGAGTTAGCACTTTACCAATACGACCCACTAATTTCGAAGGATTTAAAGCTAAATAGAAAGTGACTGCAAAGAAAATAAGTGTAAAGATAACAAGTGGATATGACTGACCAGCTATCTCACTTGGTAAAAACGGTGCAACACTCATCTCATAAGCTACTGTTCCTGTACGCGGCACACTTACGAATACGCCTAAACATAAATAAATTGCAGTGATAAAAACAAGTGCGAATATAGGATGTACACGTCCTGCTAGCTCATTAATATCTCCCTTTAAAGCTATAACAATTACTCCTAATAAAGGTAGTCCAACGCCTGTTACGATAAAACCAAACAGCGCGATCCATACGTCCGTTCCAGCACCTTGCCCTAACGCTGGTGGAAAAATCATATTACCTGCACCAAAAAACAGTGCAAATAACATTAAACTTATTGCAAACATCTCTGAAAACTTTAAAGATGATTTCATTTCTACTAACCTCCTAAAATGATGAATTAACAAAATATTCTGAATTGAAATCCGTTACATATCCTCTTTCAAGCATACTTCCCCGTAAAAGAACGCAAAAAACACCCGTCCCTAACAAAGGGACGAGTGTTGAAATCGTGGTTCCACCCTTATTCTAATAAAATGAATTTATAACGAAATACGCTCATTTTATAGCTCGTGTAAATTGATAACGGTTTTATCCGCCAAGAATTACAATGCATCATGTATGCAGTTCACTCTTGAAGTTTAGAGGTGGTAAGCTTGTCTTTTCGTATTAGGAAGCTCACAGCCTAAGGCTTCCCTCTCTGAGAATCGTAAAATACAACTCATGTCCTCATCATTACTTTTATAAAATATCTTGTCGAAACTTGTTGCTTTTTATTATATGGGCTATTTTTTAAAAAATCAATAGTTTTATTTTTTCTGACAAAAAAAATATAGGGAGAAAATTTTCCCTCCCTATAACTGCCCTATTAAAATTTCTAACTCTTCAGCCGTAACGCTCCGCCACTTTCCAACTTCAAGCTCATTTAGCTCTATATTCATAATGCGTACTCGCTTTAGCTTTATTACAGTAAACCCGAAAGCTCGACTCATTCTACGAATTTGCCTGTTCATTCCTTGCGTTAAAACAATACGAAATGTTGATTGATCGACTCTTGTCACTTTGCACGGCTTCGTCATTCCATCTTTAATCTTTACACCGCTGGACATCTCATCAATAAACCAGTCCGTAAAAGGTTTATCGACTGTGACAACATATTCCTTCTCGTGCTCATGATCACCATGTAAAATTCGATTCGCAATGCCGCCGTCATTCGTTAATAAGATAAGTCCTTCCGATGCTTTATCTAATCGTCCAACTGGAAAGATTCGCTCTGGATAATTGATATAATCAATAATATTATCTTCAATATGATCAGCTGCTGTACAAGTAATTCCGACTGGTTTATGAAAGGCTATGTACACCTTTTCTTTCTCTTCTTTTACAATAACTTGCCCATCAATCGTTACAACATCACCATCGCTCACAAGTGCACCGTGCGTACATATTTCACCATTAATAGCCACGCGTCCAGCTTTAATGAGGCGATCTGTTTCACGTCTGGAGCATGATTTTGCTTCGCTTATGTATTGGTTGATTTTCATGTTCTATTCCTTTTCACATATATTAAAAGCGTCAATCTATGGCAATATCATTCTGCCACGATTGACGCTTTTTCACTTCGCAAAAACAACTAAATAAATAACCCCAATCACCAAAAACATTCCGCAACAAGCTAACAATACTTTTGCAAGTTTGTCCATAAACATATAATGGTTTCCCCTTTGTTTCGTTGTTTTCTATTTTAATTCGACAACTGTTACGCCTAGGCCTCCCTCGCCCATGTCACCGTAACGGAAGGTTTTTACACCACGATGCTTCTTCAAGTAATCTTGTACACCTTGGCGAAGTGCTCCTGTCCCCTTACCGTGAATAATTGATACGCGAGGATAGCTTGCAAGCTGGGCATCGTCTAAGTATTTCTCAACGCGCGCCATTGCATTTTCAAATCGTTCACCACGAAGGTCAAGTTCTAATGAAACGTGATAGTCTCTACCTTTTACCGTTGCAAC
The DNA here is from genome assembly GCF_038005805.1 of Bacillus sp. FSL R9-9497. Classification (NCBI taxonomy): domain Bacteria; kingdom Bacillati; phylum Bacillota; class Bacilli; order Caryophanales; family Bacillaceae; genus Bacillus; species Bacillus sp. FSL R9-9497. Next base: position 4,433,645 of record NZ_JBBOTY010000001.1, read on the forward strand.
TGCTTTTTTCTCTGTTTGCTTCGGTGTGTTAATGTATTCCATGTTAGATTCTTTTACTTTCATCTTCAGAATACCGATTTGTACGCTCCACTCAGTATCGCTTACTTTTTCAAGTAATTGACCTTTTTGACCGAACGTTAATACTTTTACTTCATCACCTGCACGTAACTGTTGCTTCGGCGCAGTGTTTTTCACGTTTACTTTTTGTTTCTTAACAAGCTCTGGTGCTGCGCCTTCTAGACGGCTCTTCGCTTCAATTAACTCGTGATCTTTCACGTTTGCAAGCTGTGCTTTACGCAATTGACGAAGTTCTTGAATAATGCCTTCTGCTTCTTTCTTTGCGGCTTCGACTTTTTCTTCCCCTTCTTTTTGCGCTTTTAATAATCGTTCATCGCGATCTTCGTTAAATTCAATGATTTGACGTTGTAATTCACGATGAAGTTTTTCAGATTGTTTGCGAAGTGCTTCTGCTTCGTTCCAGTCACGCTCTGCGTTCTTCTGGCTTTCTTCTAACTTCGCAATCATATTTTCAATTTTATTCGTATCTGTACTAATGTGGTTGCGTGCTTGGTCAATAACGCGATCAGATAATCCAAGACGTTTCGAAATTTCAAAGGCATTACTACGGCCTGGTACACCGATTAATAATTTATAAGTTGGACTTAATGTATTTACATCAAACTCAACACTCGCATTAATAACTTGCTCACGGTTATATCCGTACGCTTTTAATTCTGGATAATGCGTCGTTGCAACAACGCGAGCACCGCGATTACATACTTCATCTAAAATCGAAATTGCTAGTGCAGCACCTTCTTGTGGGTCTGTTCCAGCACCTAATTCATCGAATAAAACTAAGCTTTCAAAATCAGCTTTTTCTAAAATATCAACGATGTTCACCATATGTGAGGAGAACGTACTTAAACTTTGTTCAATCGATTGCTCATCACCGATATCAGCAAATATATTTTTAAACACACAAATCTCTGACTCATCCATTACTGGAATGTGAAGACCAGATTGCGCCATTAAAACACAAATACCAACTGTTTTCAGCGTAACTGTTTTACCACCTGTATTCGGTCCTGTAATAACAATTGTCGTGAAATCTTTACCTAACATAATGTTATTTGGCACAATAATTTCTGGATCGATTAGCGGATGGCGAGCTTGTCTTAAATCCATATAACGCTCGTTATTTACGATTGGTTTCGTTGCTTTAATTCGCTTTGCATAAAAAGCTTTCGCAAAAATGAAATCAAGATTCGCAACTACTTCTACGTTTGATAAAACGATATCAGCTTCTACTGCCACTTCTTCTGTTAACATCAATAAGATGCGTTCGACTTCTTGTTTCTCTTTCACACGAGCTTCTTGCAGTGCGTTATTTAATTCTACAATGACTTGCGGTTCAATAAATAACGTTTGTCCAGAAGCTGATTGATCGTGAACAATACCACCATATACGCCGCGGTATTCTTGTTTTACTGGGATTACGTAACGTTCGTTACGAATCGTTACAATCGAGTCAGACAGCATCTTTTGCGCGTTTGAAGAGCGCGTCATATTTTCTAACTTTTCACGAATACGGCTTTCCGCAGTACGAATTTGAGTACGAATCCCACGCAGTTTATCACTTGCGCTATCCACTACTTCACCGCCGTCACCGATACAATTTGTAATTTTCTTTTCTAAATCATATAAAGATACAATTTGAGCGACGTGAGTTTCTAAAATCGGAAGCTCGACACCGTTATCAGCCATATCTTCAATGAAACGTTTCATATTACGACTACCATACATCGTATTCGCAATATCAAGTAATTCATTTGGACTTAACATACTCCCAATTTTTGCACGCTTCACATTTGAGCGAATATCCGTAATACCACCTAATGGTGCACTACCTTTTAAACGAATAACTTTCGCTGCTTCATCCGTTGTATCTTGCATTTCTACAATTTCTTCAAAATCAGTGCTCGGCACTAAATGCTTCACTTTGTCACGGCCAAGTGAAGAGGCTGTATGTTCAAGTAATTGTTCTTTTACTTTATTGTATTCTAATACACGCAACGTTCTTTCTAACATGTTGCAGGTCCCCCTTGTGTTACTTATTACGTTTAATATAGTCTAATAAACGTTCAATATCCCATGTGTTAATCACGTTATCTTTTTGAATCCAACCTTTACGTGCTGCTGCTACACCTGTTTCCATATCTTCTAACATTTCAAGTGTATGAGCATCTGTATTAATCGCTACTTTTACACCAGCATCTTGTGCTTGTTTTAATAATTTTGCGCTTAAATCTAGACGGTTCGGATTCGCATTTAATTCTAAAACTGTATTTGTCTCTTTTGCGAGTTCAATTAATAAATCTGTATCTACATCATAACCCTCACGGCGCCCGAGAAGACGTCCTGTCGGATGAGCAATCATTGTGACATGTTTATTCTCAAGTGCAGTACGCAGACGCTTCATAATCGTTTCACGGTCTTGTGAGAAGCTAGAGTGAATCGCTCCAATGACATAGTCTAATTCTTCTAATACTTCATCATCAAAATCAAGCGAGGCATCTGGTAAAATGTCCATTTCAATTCCGCGTAAAATTGTAATGTCTGGATACTTTTCATTCATACGTTCAATTTCTTTCGCTTGCTCACGAAGACGCTCTTTCGTTAAACCATTCGCTACTTTTAAGTATTGCGAGTGATCAGTAATCGCCATAAACTTATATCCACGAGCACGGCACGCTTGTACCATTTCTTCAATAGAAAAAGCACCGTCACTCCAAGTTGTATGCATATGTAAATCACCTTGTATATCGGAAAACTGAATTAAGTTCGGATACTCTTTAATTAATTCAATTTCTTTTCCATCTTCACGCACTTCTGGCGGAATAAATGGTAGACCGAAATGAGCAAAGAAGTCTTCTTCAGTCTCAAATGTTTTCACTTCACCTGTTTCTAAGTTCTCTACACCGTACTCACTAATTTTCTCGCCTTTATCTTTTGCGATTTGACGCATTTTCACGTTATGGTCTTTTGATCCTGTGAAATGGTGAAGTGTTGTAATAAACTCTTCTGGTTTTACTAAGCGGAAATCGATTGAAATATCATATTCATATTGAAGACGAACAGAAACTTTCGTATCCCCACTTGCGATTACCTCAATCATATTATCGAATTGTAGTAAATGCTCACGTACCGCTGCTGGTTCTGTCGTTGCAATGATAAAATCTAAATCTTTCACTGTTTCACGAACACGGCGCAAACTACCAGCGCGAGAGAAACGAATTACTTCAGCAATATTCGACAATTTCTCCTCTATTTCCCCGGCAATAGGCAATACCATCGCAATTGGTAAACGCTCTGGACGAGAGCCTACTTGATCGATTGCTTCTAATATTTTCTCTTCTGTCTTCTTACCGAAACCAGCTAAAGCTTGTACTTTATTTTCCTCACAAGCAGCTTTTAACGTCTCCATATCAATAACGCCTAGCTCTTTATATAACTTAGCCACCTTTTTACCACCAAGACCTGGTAGTTTTAATAACGGTAATAAGCTACTCGGTACTTCTTTTTCAAGTTCTTGTAATACTTCAGATGTTCCCGATTCTATATATTCTTGAATAACGGCTGCTGTTCCTTTTCCGATGCCCGGAATCTTTGTGAAGTCTTCAATCTCAGAAAGACTACGATCGTCACTTTCTAATGCTGCTGCCGCTTTACGAAATGCAGATATTTTAAATGGATTCGCACCCTTTAGTTCCATAAAAAGCCCGATTGTCTCTAATAATTTGATAACTTGTTTTTTATTTACTTTCATCATTGCCCCGCCTTTCTTTCATAGAAAAAAACTTCTCTTTCCGAAAAAAGAGAAGTTATACTCTGCTACCTGTCTGCCATAGTTCCTTCACCTTTTCAGATAGAATCGGTGTATCGTCTACAATTATTTTGCTAATTGATGATTTTTGTAATGGTGTTTGTACTTGTTCAATCGGAAGAATGTTTCCAATGATAATTAAGACAAACAAAACAATATATACTTCTAAAAATCCGAGGATTGCCCCCGCAAACGCATTTACTTGCTTTAAAACCGGTATTTCTGCAAACATATTTAACAAATTACCAAGTAATGAAAGTGCTATTTTTGTAATAATAAACAATATGATAAACGCAAGCGCTTGATAAAATACTGTCTCAATATTATTTGCATCAATCCATTCTGGAACAGATACGTTTTTATCAAATGGATACGGAATAAATTTCGCAAGTGCTGGCGCTAAATCTTTACAGTACCAGTATGCAACAAGGTATGCGATAATAAAGCTTGTTAACTTCACAAGTTGCAGAATAAACCCTCTGCGTAAGCCGAGGAAAAATCCCATAACAAGCAGTAAAATGATAATAATATCAATCATGTTATTCCATTCCTTTTTTTGTCATACTTTCTTTCAATTTCTCATGTTCTTCTTTTAATTTTATGTAATCGTGTATGACGTTTACCGCCGTCAATACCGCTAGTCTACTCGTGTCAAGCGAAGGATTCTTGGCATTGAGTTCGCGCATTTTATCATCCACAATCGCTGCTACCATGCGGATATGACTTGTACTTTCATCGCCAACAACTGAATATTGCTGACCATAGATTTCTACATTAATTCGACTTTTCTTTCCCTTTTGTTGTGACAACTCACCGGCCTCCAATCACGTACAGAATCCTAAAGTTTATCATACCATGAACCTTCATAATATGGAAACAGAAAGAACAATCCGATATGATAAAAATAACAATATAAAAAAAGGGGCGACCATTATGTCAAATTCTATCGTAATTCAAACAAATTCTACAGTAATTGAAGACATGAAACAACAATATAAACATTCGCTTACCCCGAAAATTCCGCAAGGCGGTATCTTTATGGCTAAGGTGCCATCTTGCACGATTACAGCGTATAAATCTGGAAAAGTAATGTTCCAAGGAGGCCGCGCTGAAGCAGAAGCTTCTCGTTGGCAAACTGTCTCTCACGCGCCAAAAACAGCTGTAAAAAAATCTGTCGATTCCCATCGTTATGCGCCGCCTACTTCCATCAGTACAATGTCTATTGTAGGGTCTGATGAAGTTGGTACGGGAGATTTCTTTGGACCGATGACAGTCGTTGCTGTATATGTGGATGCGAAGCAAATTCCACTACTAAAAGAACTTGGTGTAAAAGACTCTAAAAACTTAAATGACGATCAAATTACTGCCATTGCGAAACAACTTCTACACGTTGTTCCTTACAGCTCTCTTGTCCTTCATAATGAAAAATATAACGAGCTATTTGATAAAGGAAACAACCAAGGTAAGTTAAAAGCCTTGCTACATAATAAAGCTATTACAAACTTATTAGCGAAAATGGCACCTACAAAACCTGAAGGCGTCTTAATCGATCAATTCACACAACCTGATACATACTATAAATATTTAGCAAAACAAAAACAGGTACAGCGTGAAAATGTTTATTTCGCTACGAAAGGTGAAAGCGTCCATTTAGCAGTAGCCGCTGCTTCTATTTTAGCTCGCTACTCATTCGTAAAACAGTTTGACGAACTAAGTAAAAAAGCTGGTATGCCACTTCCGAAAGGTGCTGGTAAACAAGTTGATATCGCTGCTGCTAAATTAATTCAAAAGCTTGGTAAAGAACGATTACCCGAGTTTGTGAAACTGCATTTCGCTAATACGGAGAAGGCGCTTCGCTTATTAAAATAGTATCGACAAAAACAGGAGCCTACAAACTCCTGTTTTTTGTTTCATCCTACTATTGTCCTTATAGTTTTGTTATAATTATAATATACGGATTATTCTAACATAGGAGGAGATCTACATTGCTACTTCTACAAATGATTCTAAATATTTTACTAGGCGATCCACACGAAAGACAGTTCGAAATTAGAGAAAACATTCAGCTACTAAGTGAACAACCAGCGTTCAACGATTTAATAGAGCGTTATGGTCGATCTTTCTTATTAAACTTTCGGATTCGAAGATTTATTGGGAAACACGATGCACGCTTGTTAATACATAATCCAGCAAAACTACAACACTTCTGTGAAGAACTTGAATGTATGATTAGAAAAAGGAGGTTTTTCATATGAACGCTGTAAAAGTTAAAAAGGTACTATATGCTTTCGTACACCTCGTAGGCCCACTTTCTTACCTCACTATTTCTATCATTTGGGGAGCTTTTTTCACTACTAAATCCACATTCGAAAATATATCTGATAATCTTGGCGTGATGGCCATCTATTACGTGTTCATAAGTTTACTGTGGTTTTTCTATTTAGATCGATTAGACAAAGACATAAATAAGATTACAAAAGAAATTAACGATAATAAGATGTAACACATAACAAAGGAGAGCCCTTAAGACTCTCCTTTGTTATGTTAGCTTCGTTTCTGCTTCTTATTTGATGAAGATACTTTATGAGAACCTGTTTCATGTGTCGTCGTTCCTTGTCCTTCAACTTCTGGAGAACCTAGGCCCGATCTTGAATGATCTTTTTTCACTTTTTTACTCATTTATATTCACCCCTTCGCGTTACTTTTTGCTACGAGGGAATAAACTATACAATATGTAAAATAAAAAGCGAGAGGAAATCCTCTCGCTTTTTTTCATATTTTAGAATTCAGAAGAACCTGGAGTTCTTGGGAATGGAATTACGTCACGGATGTTAGCCATACCAGTGATGTACATTAGGAAGCGCTCGAAACCTAGACCGAATCCAGCGTGTTTTGTACCGCCGTATTTTCTAAGTTCTAAGTACCACCAGTAGTCCTCTTCGTTCATACCTAATTCTTTAATTCTGTCTACTAAAACGTCCATTCTTTCTTCACGTTGGCTTCCGCCGATTAATTCGCCGATGCCAGGGACTAGAAGGTCAGTAGCAGCTACTGTTTTACCGTCTTCATTTAAACGCATGTAGAATGCTTTAATGTCTTTCGGATAGTCAGTTACGAATACAGGGCGTTTGAAGATTTCTTCTGATAAGTATCTTTCGTGCTCTGTTTGTAAGTCAATTCCCCATTCTACTGGGTATTTGAAGTCAGCACCTGATTCTTGAAGCACTTTAATTGCTTCTGTATATGTGATGCGACCGAAGTCAGAGTTGATTACGTTGTTCATGCGCTCTAGAACTGTTTTATCAACGAAGCTGTTGAAGAATTCCATTTCTTCTGGTGCATGCTCTAATACGTATTTCATTGCATATTTCAGCATATCTTCTGTAAGGTTCATTACGTCACCTAGTTCAGCGAATGCAATCTCAGGCTCAACCATCCAGAACTCAGCAGCGTGACGAGTTGTGTTTGAGTTTTCTGCACGGAATGTAGGTCCGAATGTGTATACATCACGGAATGCTAATGCATAAGCTTCAGCGTTCAGCTGTCCACTTACTGTTAAGTTTGTTTCTTTACCGAAGAAGTCTTTTGACTCATCAACTTTTCCGTCTTCACCTTTTGGTAGGTTATTTAAATCTTGCGTTGTTACGCGGAACATTTCGCCAGCACCTTCTGTATCACTACCAGTGATGATTGGTGTGTGGACATGTACAAATCCACGCTCTTGGAAGAATTGGTGAATCGCAAATGCTGCGATAGAACGTACGCGGAACGTTGCAGAGAATGCATTTGTTCTTGGACGTAAGTGAGCGATTGTACGTAAGTATTCAAACGTATGACGCTTCTTTTGAAGTGGGTAATCAGAATCTGATAAGCCCTCGATATCAATTTTTTCTGCTTTAATTTCAAATGGTTGCTTCGCTCCCGGCGTTGCAATTACTTTACCTTCTACTTTAACTGAAGAGCTAAGTGGAAGTTTTGCAATTTCTTTGAAGTTCTCTAATTCTGTATCGAAAACGATTTGAACGCTTTTAAAGAAGCTACCGTCGTTTAATTCGATGAAACCAAATGCTTTTGAATCACGTAAGTTACGAATCCACCCTGATACTTGTACTGTTTGATCTGCATACTTTTCTGTATCTCTATACAGACTTTTTACTAATGTGTTTTCCATAGTGAAATTCTCCTTTGCTCATATATTTAAATACAAAAAAACCTTTCATCCATAAAGGGACGAAAGGTTAAACTTCGCGGTACCACCCAATTTGTCATAAAGACCAACTTTAACTCGTATGTAATACATACTTCCCGGTTTGTAACAGGCCGGATTCCCGTCTAAGTCTACTCTTGAATACAAAATTCAATTTCGGTTAGCAACTCCAAGGTGTTCTTCACATATACCGCCTCATCAGGCTCTCACCGTCCCTGACTCGCTTTGGATTATAGTATATACTACTTTTCCTTATCATCGTCTTTCATTTTGTTAAACTAAAATTAATGTACTACATTCGAGAGAAAGATGCAAGGTGTCGGAAAATATATGAGCGATTTTTGTAATATATCGACTTACCGACAGCGTCCGACAACCAATCCAATAAAAAAATTGCCGGAATGAATCCGGCAATTTTCTAATTACTTACGTAACTCCGCACCGAATTTCTCTTCTACCGTTGTTAGTACACGGTTATGTGCTTCTGTTACTTCTTCGTCTGTTAATGTACGTTCTGCATCGAAGTAAGTCATAGAGAATGCAAGTGATTTCTTGCCTTCTTCCATTTTTTCACCTTCGTATAAGTCGAATAGTGTTACGTCTTTCAGAAGTTCTCCGCCAGCTTCAGCAATGACTTGCTTCATTTCACCAGCTTTTGTTTCTTTTGTTACTACAACAGCCATGTCACGTGTCATAGATGGGAAACGTGGAATTGCTGAGTAGTAAGTTTCCTCAGCGTCTGCACCGAATACTTTTACAAGAGATAATTCAAATACGAATGTATTTTTCACATCTAATTGTTTTTCTGCTTCTGGGTGCAATTGACCGATGAAACCAATTACTTCGCCATCTAATACGATGTCAGCTGTACGGCCTGGGTGCATACCTTCACGTTTTGCTGGTGCATATGTGATTTGATTTGAAACGCCAAGCACGTCGAATAGTCCTTCTAGTACACCTTTCACAACGAAGAAGTCTACTACTTTCTTCTCACCTTGCCATGCATGGTGAAGAGCAAGACCTGTCATAACACCTGCAAGATGTTGTTCTTCTTTCGGAAGTTCTCCTTCTTCTGTCGGTAAGAAGATAGAACCTACTTCGTATAAAGCAACGCTGTCGTTTTTACGAGCGACATTGTATGAAACTGCTTCTAGTAATTGCGGTACTAAGCTTAAACGAAGTTGGCTACGTTCTTCACTCATTGGAAGTGCAAGACCTACAGGCGCCTTTTCGTTTGGCTCAACCATATATTGTTTCGCTTTGTCAGCGCTTGTTAATGAATACGTAATTGCTTCATATAAACCAGCACCCTCTAAGAAGCGGCGTACTTTACGACGTTTCGTTTGTGCTGATGTTAATTTACCACGAGTCATCGTTCCAGAAGGTAATGTAACTGGAATGTGGTCATAACCGTATAGACGGCCCACTTCTTCTACTAAGTCTTCTGAAATTGTAATATCAGGACGACGTGCTGGTACATTTACATGGAATGTTCCTTCTACTTCTGTAAATGGGAATTTCAAGTTTGTGAACATTGTACCCATTTCACTCGCAGAAATATTTGTACCTAATACACGGTTTACTTTTTCAGCAGTAACAGATACTGTACGCTCTTGTACTTGTAAGTTGTCAGCTTCTACTACACCTTCAAGTGCTTCACCGCCAGCATATTTCGCCATTAAAGCAGCTGCGTGTTGAATTGCTTCAAATGTACGTGTTGGATCGATTCCTTTTTCGAAACGTGCACTTGATTCACTACGAAGACCTAAGTCTTTTGATGTACGACGTACTGTTTGACCTGCAAAGTATGCAGACTCAATTAGAACGTTTACTGTCTCATTTGTAACTTCAGAATCCGCCCCGCCCATTACACCAGCAACAGCTAAAGCTTTCGTGCCGTTTGTAATTACAAGATGGTGGCTTTGTAATGTACGCTCTTGATCATCTAACGTTTCAATTTTTTCGCCTTCTTTTGCAAGACGAACAACGATTTCTTTTGAACCTAATTTATCGTAATCGAATGCATGTAACGGTTGACCGTATTCCATTAAAATGTAGTTTGTAATATCAACTACGTTGCTAATTGGACGAATGCCAGCTGCCATAAGACGAGTTTGCATCCACATTGGTGACGGACCAATCTTTACGTTTTTAACCATTTTTGCAATGTATAATGGGTTTTCTTCTTTCGCTTCTACGCTTACAGAAATATAATCAGAAGTTTTTTCTGCTGTTTCTTGTAAGTCGATAGCTGGAAGTTTTACTTCGCGGCCATAAATAGCAGCTACTTCGTAAGCAACACCTAACATGTTTAAGCAATCTGCACGGTTTGGTGTTAAGCCAAGCTCAAGTACTTCATCGTGTAAGTTTAAAATTTCAAGTGCATCTGCACCAACTTCAGCGTCACTTGGGAAGATGAAGATACCATCTGCGTATTCTTTTGAAACTAACTTTCCATCAATACCAAGCTCTTGAAGAGCACAAACCATACCGTGAGAAGCTTCACCGCGTAGTTTTGCTTTTTTGATTTTGAAGTTACCAGGAAGTACAGCTCCAACTTTTGCAACTGGTACTTTTAAACCTTTTGCAATGTTAGCAGCTCCACAAATAATTTGAACTGGCTCTTCTTCACCGATATCGATTAAGCATTTGCTTAATTTATCAGCTTCTGGGTGTTTTTCACATTCTAATACGTGACCAACTACAACACCTTTTACACCTTTATTTAATACTTCAACGCCTTCTACTTCAATACCACTTTTCGTGATTTTGTCTGCTAGTTCTTGTGCTGTTACATCTTTAATATCTACATACTCTTGTAACCAACGATATGATACGAACATATTTATCCTCTCCTTCCCTTACGCTCGTTTGAATTGTTGTAAGAAACGTACATCATTTGTATAGAAATGACGAATGTCATCTACTCCGTATTTCAACATTGCGATACGCTCTGCGCCCATACCGAATGCGAAACCTTGATATTCTTTTGAATCATAACCAGCCATTTCAAGTACGTTCGGGTGAACCATACCTGCGCCTAGAATTTCAATCCAGCCAGTTCCTTTACAAGTGCCGCAACCTTTGCCATGACACATCATACAAGAAATATCCATCTCTACAGATGGCTCTGTGAATGGGAAGAAACTTGGACGAAGACGGATTTCACGATCTTCACCGAACATCTTTTTCACGAATACTTGCAGTGTACCTTTTAAGTCACTCATACGAATGTTTTTATCAATTACAAGACCTTCAATTTGCATGAACTGATGTGAATGCGTCGCATCGTCGTCATCACGGCGATACACTTTACCAGGACAAATAATTTTGATTGGGCCTTTTTCTTTATTATTTTCCATCGTACGTGCTTGCACAGAAGATGTATGTGTACGTAGTAACGTTTCTTCTGTAATGTAGAATGTATCTTGCATATCACGCGCTGGGTGATCTTTCGGTAAGTTTAGTGCTTCGAAGTTGTAGTAGTCTTTTTCTACTTCTGTTCCTTCAGCTACTTCATAACCCATACCGATGAATACATCTTCAATTTGCTCAACAACAGCTGTTAACGGATGGTGACAACCTGTTTCAATAGGACGACCTGGCAGTGTAACATCGATTGTTTCAGTAGCTAATTTCGCTTCGATTACTGCTTTTTCTAAGTTACTAATTTTGTCATCTAAACGCGTTTGAATCGCTTCACGCACTTCATTTACTAATGCTCCCATACGTGGACGCTCTTCTGCTGACAATTTTCCCATGCCGCGTAATACTTCTGTAATTGGGCCTTTTTTTCCTAAATACGCTACGCGTACGTCGTTTAAGCCCTTTAGCTCTTTCGCTTCTTCAATAAGCTCTAACGCTTTTTGCTTTAGCTCTTTTAAACGTGCTTCCATTTTGGAACCCTCCTAATTTTAAAAATAAAAAAACCTCGCTCCCAAAAAGGGACGAGGTAAATTCGCGGTACCACCCTAAATTGACAGAACAAGTCTGCCCACTCATTAGTTATAACGATCAATTCTGACCGGAACGCCTTTACATATACATGGTCCTGGCGTCAACTCCAGAGGTGAATTCACTTCCGTCTACCATAAGAATGCTTTCAGTCTACGGCACTCTCTCCCTATATGGCGATTTTGTAAGTTACTCTTCTCTATCAACGTTTTTCGTTATTTAACTTTTAATATAATGTACTTCAACTTATTATAAGAAGTTTTTTATTTGTTCGCAACCGGGCTTTGCAAATAATACGTTAAAATCCCTGCTGCAACCGCAACATTTAATGATTCTGCCCCGCCGTAAATCGGAATATACAAGTTTTGATCCGTTTTTGCAAGAATTTCTTGGCGTACGCCATTTCCTTCATTTCCTACAATTAATGCAAAACTGCCAGCCGGCGTTACTTCACCATACGGAACTCCATTTTCAAGAGCTGTTCCATATACAGGAACGTTGTTTTCTTTTAACTTGTCTACCCATTCTTCTAAGTTCCCTTTTACAATTGGTAAGTGGAAAATAGAGCCTTGTGTAGAGCGGAGTACTTTACTATTGTAAACATCAACACAACCTTCTCCAAGCACAACGGCGTGAATACCAGCTGCATCAGCTGTACGAATAATTGTTCCTAAATTACCTGGGTCTTGCAGGCCATCTAATAAAAGGAATTTCCCATCAGTAAGAGCTACTTCTTTCTCATGCTTCTCACAAACAGCAAATACACCTTGTGTCGTTTCTGTTTCACGAAGTATTTTGACAATCGCCTCAGGTACGATATACATTTCCACATCATTAACTGTCCAATCTTTCGGAAGGTCTGTCTGATCTGAAACGATAAGTTCTGTTACAATTCCTGCCTTCAAAGCTTCCTCGACTAAGTGGAATCCTTCTACAAAAAATAAACCTTTTTTATCGCGTTCTTTTTTCGTTTGCAGCTTTTTCCACTGCTTTACACGCGGATTTTGTACTGAATCAATGTTTTTCATAATATGTATTTCCCTCTCTTCTTGTCTTATCATTATAGCCTATTTTTCATACATATTTACATAAAAAAGAACAAAAACTAACGTCAGTTTCAATTCTGAAGAAGAGGTGAAAGCAATGAGTTTTAATTTACGCGGTGCCGTATTAGCGAATGTATCTGGAAATTCACAAGATCAATTACAAGAAACAATCGTCGATGCAATTCAAAGCGGTGAAGAAAAAATGCTTCCAGGTCTTGGCGTTTTATTTGAAGTCATTTGGAAAAACGCTGATGAAAATGAAAAGCACGAAATGTTAGAAACACTAGAGCAAGGATTAAAAAAATAAGCAATTTGAAAATCACCTTTGCATAAGCTAAGGTGATTTTTTTGCAGAAAAATTTTTTCTTCTCCTAAACATTTCTACTTTACTAACGAACTATGATGGAGTACAATGTTCAAAATACATTTAAACCGATCGATTTTTCTTCATATACACCATAAGATAAAAGGAGTGAATGTTTTATGCACCGTATTACGCTTGAACAAATTTTTAAACACCACATTACACAAAAATACGTAAACCGTTCTGGAATGGTCCACGCGATCGCTGTCGCTTACCATGCGTTTCACCTAGCCAAAAAGCATCACGCCTCAGTCGATGCTGCCACAAAAGCTGGCTTCCTTCATGATATCGGACATCATACGTGGTACACAGGCGGTGAATGGGATTATGACTTATATAAAAAGAATGATATACACGCAATTAAAGGTGCTGAAAGAGCACATAAATTACTTATTAGATTAGGAGAACATCCAAAACTAGCAAAAGAAATTTCTATTGCAATTCTTCTTCATACAGATTCTTTCTTAGTGGAACAAGAAATTGAAAGAACATCTCTTCAAAATATTATTAAATGGGCAGACGAAGCAGATGAAGAACCGGGCGGAGCGCATCATTATCGAACAATTTCTTATGAAAAAGCACTTAAAGCAATTCAGCAATTAGATCGATTGGTAGAGCGTGAATTGCAAATAGAGCAAGCAAAATTGAATAACAAGATAGAACATAGTTATCAATGAGAAAGAGGCATCACTACAGGGTGATACCTCTTTTATTATTTTATGGAAAATACACCTTTATATGTAATATTTAAATATTACGCCTGAAAACAAAATGCCTTATAATTAAATATACAAATATAAAGAGGTGATTCTACATATGCAACCCGCTACACAACTTTCTAATGAACAGAAATACTCTATGTCATGGGGACAATTTATTAGCTCCGTTGTATTCGCTTTTTTCGGAACCGGACTTATTACTGTGTTCCTCGCAATGCCCTTAACAATTTATACAGCCGGTCTTACAGATAAAAAACAAATTGCCCTGTATGAATCTATCGTAAATACTGCAAGTATTGTATTACAGCTAGCCGTGTTGTTATTCTTCATTTTTAAATTCGAACCCGCAAAAAAATTACTACTACAATCATTTAACTTTAAAGCACTGAGAGAATGGCGTACATACGTATACTTACTTCTTTTCTTCGCTATAAACATTTTACTCAATTACATCTTGTTAAATTATGTATTCCAAGACGCAACAAAGCAGCAATCTTCCGCACTAAACTTAGATGTCTTTAAGCAGTATCAAATATTATTACTTCTCGGCTTTGCAATACTCACACCAATTTTTGAAGAGCTTATTTTCCGTGGCTTTATACTTCGCTTTTTCTCAGAACGCTTTCCATTTTGGATTGCAGCGATTATAACAAGCTTCTTCTTCGGTATCGCTCATACATACTCACTTGGCGTAATGGTCATTACTTTCTTCATGGGATTATTAATGGCTATTTTATGTAAAAAAACAAAATCCATTATTCCAGCTATGTTATTTCATATTATGAATAATTTGTTGGCATTCTTGAATTAGAAAGAGGTATCCTCACGATACCTCTTTTATTAATTCTTATGATCACTTCTCATCTCTATCAATTTATACATATTTATTAATAATATCCAAAATAAACCTCATGTAGTAAAATATAACTTAATTCATATAAAGGAGTTTACATATGTTCAGTGTTATTTGGATGCTTTTCACGCCACTTCTCTTACTATGCGGGATTGCTGGTGGTATTTTTTTAATAGTAACAGGAATTAAATATCGGAAATTACTCGTTGGTTTAATGGGGCTACTTAGCCTATCCTTTGTCACACTACCTTTTGTTTTTTTAAGTATAGGAATTAATATGGATACAATCTTCCCCATTCCAACTGCTCTTTACTGGACCCTATTTTCTTTAACTGGATTATTAGCAGGGATAAGTGGATTCCAAGCAAAAATTAAAAGTATACGTAATATGGGATTCATTATTTTTACCATTGGAATATTAGGGGTTATCTTCTGGGTACTCATGTCTGTAGGTGTTTGATTCTATATATAACTTTTTTCGAAACCCACAAATCGGAGGTAATACAGAAATGTTCGGAATATTAATTTGGATGATTTTAGCTTTTACTTTAATGTTATGCGAATTCATCGTCGGCATTTTTTTAATTATTGCTGGTATGAAATGTCGTAAATCATTTACTATTATAGCTGGTTTAATTAGCATATCTCTTATCGTTGTTCCTATCATTTGTATAGGTTATGGAATAGACTTAGAGGGGATGATTCCAATTTCAGGAACTTTATATTGGGGTCTCTTCTCTTTAGCTGGACTATTAGCTATTATAAGCGGCAGACAAATATCAAGTATTCGTGCTATGGGAACAATTTTGTTTATAACAGGGCTGTGCTCCGTAGCTGGTTACCAGCTTTTATATTTAACTGCATAAAGAACACAAAAAAGCAGGGAATTTAATTCCCTGCTTTTCTATTTGGTTTATTGCCTGATGGTAAGAAGAACGATAACACCCAAGCGATACCTGCTAGTATCGTTGCGATTAAGAAGGCATCGTTAATACCGTTAATTGCAGATAGCTTTGAAATTTGTCCATATAATAGTTGTGTGCTCATCGCGTCTCCTGCTTGAGCTGATCCAGCTAAGGCCGCTAAACTTTGCCCCATGCCGTGTATTTTATCAACTAAAATTGGGTTTGATGTTGTTAACATGTTGCCGTAATCTGCTACGTGAGCAGTCGTTTGTTGCGTCATAAGTGTAATTAAAATCGCTGTTCCGATTGAACCCGCTACTTGTCTTGACGTATTTTGCGTTGCTGTACCGTGAGAAATTAATTTCATCGGCAGCGCGTTCATACCAGCCGTCATAATTGGCATCATAATGAATGACATACCAATTGAACGTATAATATAATCCGTCATAATAACGCTATACGGTGTATCCATCGATAATTTTGTAAATTCATATGTCGCATACGTCGTAATTGCCAATCCAATTATCGCTAATGGACGAATGCCATATTTATCGAATAATTTACCCGCTACTGGTCCCATGATCCCCATAATTAATGATCCTGGAAGAAGTAGTAAACCAGATTCAATTGGCGTAAAGCCACGAATGTTTTGCAGATATACTGGAAGCAATAACATACCTCCGAATAATGCCATCGTAACGATTGCGTTAATTACTAAAGTGAAAGTAAATACTGGATATTTAAATACTTGTAAATCAAGCATTTTATTGTCCGTTGTTAACTCTCTCCAAATAAATAACGCTAAACCAATTACACCAATGATAAGTGAAATAACAACTTCTGCACTAGTCCAACTATTATTTCCAGCTTCACTAAATCCGTACAATAAGCTTCCTAGTCCAATACTTGAACTAACCACACCGAATATATCTAATTTCGTTTTAGACACTGGCTGAGCTAGTGTAAAGAATTTTAAAGATAGGAACGTAATAATTAAACCGATAATAAACATCGCATAGAACATTAAGTTCCAGCTGTAATTTTCAATTACCCAACCTGTTACAGTTGGTCCGATAGCTGGTGCTAAAATCATTGCTACACCTAGTAATCCCATCGCCGCTCCGCGTTTATGAGGCGGGAATAACGTCATGAAGATATTCATACCAACCGGCATTAAAATACCCGCACCAACTGCTTGAATTACGCGACCTGTCATCATCATTGTAAAGTTTCCTGAAGTAGCACAAATGATAGATCCTACCGTAAAGAATAACATTGCTGCTACGAATAATTTACGATACGTAAATCGTGAAACTAAAAATGCACTAATCGGTACTAAAATACCATTTACAAGCATGAAGCCTGTAATTAACCATTGTGCTGTTGAAGTTGATACGTTAAATTCATTCATTAACGGAGGTAATGCAACGTTAATAATTGTTTGGTTTAAAATAGAAACGAACATGCCGAGAATTAATACAGCTACAACTGCTTTTACGTTCACATTCTCTACAGGCGTAGACATTTGTTTTTTCGGCACTTCTTTTTCTTGTTTTACTTCTTCTTGCTTTCCTGTTTCTAACTCAACTACATTAGAAATTTCCGATTCTTGCTTTCGTTCAATTTCTTTCTCTTCTGTTTCAACTTTACTTATTTCTATTTTACTTACGGCTGGGACTTGTTCTTCTCCCATTTTCGTTTTTTTCTTTCGTAAAAGACGATTTACAAGGAAGAAGACGATTATACAAAATAGTGCATATCCTGCAATTACAATTGAGGACATCTCATCTCCCCCTTACTTATGAATACGAACTGTCACATTCATGCCAGGAACAATATTTACTGATTTGCTATGATCTAAAGAAATTTTAACTGGTACTACTTGTGTTACTTTCGTATAGTTCGCTGTTGCGTTGCTTGATGGCAACATAGAGAATGTATTCGCTGTTGTTAAGCCAACTTGTTCTACTTTTCCTGTTAACGTTGTATCTGGGTATGCATCTACATACACATCTACATCTTGACCTTTTTGAACATCATCAACATCTGTTTCTTCAATGTTTGCTGTTACCCATAAATTGTTCATATCGAATGCGTAAGCAATCGGGCTACCAGCTCCAACGAAAGCATTTGTTGTTGCGTTTGATTGTACAACCGTTGCATTTTGTGGAATGGTTACATCTACTGTTTGTTCTCCATTAGCTGCCGCTACAGTAACAGTGCCTAGTTTATCGTTCTCATTATAATTTTTTCCTACTTCAGCTTTCCAGTCAGTTAGTTTACCTGCCACTGGTGAAGCAACCGGAATTACCTTCCCATCAATCTTTGCATTGTCTGTTTTTAAGTAATTTTCCGTTTGGTTGTAATAGTAATAACCGCCAATACCGCCGCCAACTAGTACAATTAATGTGATAATGTTGATAATTACCATTCTTCGAAACTGATTCATTGCATTCCTCTCCTTATATCGCATATAATTTTTTTCTAAACTATTTATGTCCTTATTGTTTAGATTGTTTAATTGTTAATTATATTAACCTTTTAACAAAAAAATCACACCATCTGCAGCGTAAATCGAAATTTATCTACCTGCGAGCGGTGCTGATTTCTGAAGGACTATCGTTTATAATTATAAATAATTATTTTGAATCTACAACCGACAATTTACGTATGAAATGTCGCTTAAACAACAATATAATACCAATATGTTGTTTAAGTATAGAAAATTAAACGAGGAGAAGAAAAATGTCTATTAAAAATACAAATGATCCACGTGTAAAGCGAACGAGACAACTCATTCAGGATGCTTTTGTCGCTTTAGTAGGCGAAAAAGGCTTTGAAAATGTAACTGTGCAACATATCGCAGAACGCGCTCCTGTAAATCGCGCTACATTTTATAGCCATTACCATGATAAATATGACCTATTAGACAAAAGTATTGAAGAAATGTTAGAGAAGCTAGCAGAAGTAATTAAACCGAAAAATAGAAATAAAGAAGATTTTCAACTTACATTTGATTCACCTCACCCTACATTTTTAGCTTTATTCGAACATATCGCAGAAAATGTAAACTTTTATAACGTTATGCTTGGGGATAAAGCTGCCGGAAACTACTCTTATAAAATGATGAAAACAATACAAGTGCATTTAACATTAAGCTTGTCTATTTCACAACCAGATGATGAAGATCTTATGGTTCCTCGTGATATTTTGATTAGTTATGTTACAGGGGCTCACATCGGAATGATTATGTCATGGTTAAAAAGAGGAATGATATATACTCCGCATTTTATGGCGATGCAATTAACTCGTTTAATTATTTTAGGCGCTCATACTGCAGCAGGATTAGAACGGCCTTTTTAAAACATAAAAAAGCGAAGGAGAATCTCCTTCGCTTTTTCTATTAATTAAATGTAATGTTATGTACAGCCTCTTTATCAAGACGTTTAATAACTTCTACAATTAACTTCACTGCATTTTCATAATCATCACGGTGTAACATTGCCGCATGAGAATGGATATAGCGCGTTGCAATTGTAATTGCCATAGAAGGAATACCATTTACAGCAATGTGAATCGCACCCGCATCCGTTCCTCCGCCCGCTACTGAATCATATTGATACGGGATTTGTAATTCATCAGCAACATCAACTACGAAATCACGTAAACCTGTATGTCCAATAACAGAAGCATCATATAAAATGATTTGTGGTCCATCGCCCATTTTACTTTGCGCTTCTTTTGACGTTACACCCGGTGTATCTCCAGCGATACCAACATCTACTGCGAACGCGATATCTGGTTTAATATAATTCGCAGATGTTTTTGCGCCACGAAGACCAACTTCTTCTTGTACAGTTCCAACGCCGTATACAACGTTTGGATGCTTTTCATCTTTTAATTGTTTTAATACGTCAATTGCAATTGCACAACCAATTCGGTTATCCCATGCTTTTGCAAGTAACATTTTTTCATTCTTCATCACTTGGAATTCAAAGTAAGGTACAACTTGATCTCCTGGTCGTACGCCCCACTCCATTGCTTCTTCTTGGCTAGAAGCACCGATATCGATGAACATGTCTTTAATTTCAACTGGCTTTTTACGAGCTTCTGGAGGTAAAATGTGCGGTGGTTTTGAACCAATTACACCTGTTACATCTCCTTTACGCGTTACAATCGTCACGCGTTGCGCAAGCATAACTTGTGACCACCAGCCACCAACCGTTTGGAAGCGAAGGAAACCTTTGTCATCGATTTGTGTAATCATAAATCCAACTTCATCCAAATGACCTGCAACCATAATTTTTGGGCCGTTTTCTTCCCCTACTTTTTTTGCAACTAAACTCCCTAAATTATCAGTAGAAAGTTCGTCCGCAAACGGCTCGATATATTTCTTCATTACTTCACGTGGTTCACGTTCGTTACCAGCAATACCACGTGCGTCCGTTAATTCTTTTAGCATTGTCAATGTCGCGTCTAATTTTGTCATTGCCAACACCCTCCTTTTTCTTCAGTCAATTCATTATACAATAATTAAATTGAAATATTCAAAAATTAAATTAGTATCCTTGTGTTTGACGCTGATGATTTACTTCATTTTTATCTAAATATGCTTTTTCAATCTCTTCTTGCTCAAATTCAAGTGCTTGTCCAAGTCGAAGATAGCTCGTAAATAATTCAATATAGTTTGTAATAGATGGTTGATCTGTAAAACGAATTACTTTCGCATATGTGTCTAAGAAAATTTCCACTTGTGTTTTATTCGTTTGTGCACATTTATAGAATAGGAAGTTTTTATCAATACCTAAATCAATTCCGATTGATAAAATAAAATGCAAACCATCTACGTATTCTTCTAATATTACTTCACGTTCCGAAGCTGGTTTGTTGCTCCAATATTTAAAACAACGTGTTTCATTTGCAAGTTCTCCAATTTCTACAAGAAGAGCTAACATTTTTTCTTTTAACAATTTTTTCGGTTGTAAGTCATGTTCTTTTGCAATACGGTCATCTAATTCTTTTTGTAATTTAAATAGTTGTAGTAAGTCCATTCTATTGTCCTCCTCCAACATCGCATTTTACGCAACAATGTTGTTTCATCTCAAAGTTCATTATTATGTTTCAGTTCTTATGAATAAGTCAGCTATCTAACTCTTTATAAAATAGCTTGTCCTTAATTTACAAATACGTTTCAGTCATCGCTCTTAAATTGTTCATCTGATGAAAGTTCCATATCATCTTTCCATTATAGCAGTGTCGTTTCGGCTAGGAAAGATACTCTTCTTTCCAAACGAGCAGAATTGAAAAAAGCCAGGAGTATTCTCCTGACTTCATATGTATATTCTTCTATACTGCTATAACTTTTATATTGATTTTGTCATATTGATAACGACATAGTCGTTAATCTTTAGAATTTCTTTCACTTCTAACTTCTATTTGAATACAAATAAAAAAACCTTAGAAGAAAATTCTTCTAAGGTTTCAACTAATTAATTAGTTAATGTTGTTTTTTGCAACTGTTGCTAATTCAGCGAAAGCTTTTTCGTCATGAACAGCTAAGTCAGCAAGCATCTTGCGGTTAACTTCGATGCCAGCATTTTTAAGACCGTGCATTAAGCGGCTGTAAGAAAGACCATTCATACGAGCTGCTGCGTTGATACGTGTAATCCATAATTTACGGAAGTCACGTTTCTTTTGACGGCGGTCACGGAATGCATACATTAGAGATTTCATAACCTGTTGGTTAGCAACCTTGAATAATGTATTTTTTGAACCGTAGTAACCTTTTGCTAATTTAATTACTTTTTTACGACGTTGACGAGTAACTGTACCACCTTTTACTCTTGGCATAATATTACCTCCTAATTGTTCTATATATCAGCCGAACTTATTTTAAGTTGTCAAGCATTTGACGAATGCGTTTGAAGTCACCAGCGCTTACTACACCAGCTTTACGTAGTTTACGTTTAGCTTTTGTAGATTTGTTAGCGAATAAATGGCTTGTGTAAGCGTGAGAACGTTTCAGTTTACCTGATCCAGTCTTTTTGAAACGCTTTGCAGCGCCGCGATGAGTTTTTTGTTTAGGCATAGGTATTTCCTCCTCTATCTATTACTTATCGTTTTTCGGTGCTAAAACTAAGAACATACTGCGTCCTTCCATTTTAGGCTTAGATTCAACTGTACTAACTTCAGCACAAGCTTCTGAGAAGCGATCTAAAACACGTTGACCGATTTCTTTATGAGTAATGGCACGTCCTTTAAAGCGAATTGACGCTTTAACCTTGTCGCCTTTCTCTAAAAACTTGATAGCATTACGAAGTTTTGTGTTAAAGTCGTGTTCATCAATTGTTGGACTTAAACGAACTTCTTTCATGCTAATTACTTTTTGATTTTTGCGCTGCTCTTTTTCTTTCTTCTGTTGCTCAAAGCGGAATTTACCGTAGTCCATAATGCGGCATACTGGCGGTTTCGCATTTGGAGCAACTAATACTAAATCAAGATTAAGATTTGCAGCTAAGTCTAAAGCGTCATTACGAGACTTGATTCCAAGTTGATCGCCATTTGCGCCAACTAAACGTACTTCACGTGCACGAATTTGCTCGTTAATCATCATATCCTTGCTAATAGTAAGCCACCTCCAAGGTTTTCTCAGAACATATTTTGTAGTCATAGAACCCGAACAAAAAAAGTGCGGGCATACGACACCCACACTTGTAAAATCTTAAGTAAGAAATACATTTACCTGTTAACTGCGAATGCGTCCATCAGGTGAGAAGCGGGTGCTTCTACTTGTTCCACAAAACAATATTCTATTATCCTTGATGAGTTTATCATAGGACATGACGTCTGTCAAGAAGACGCGATGTGTTTTACTAACAACAAGAAATATTGTAACAAACAACTAACATACTTGCAATACTTTTTTATGATAAGTGTCACATGGTTATTTTTTCTAATTTCTCTCGAATATATTACATAAAAAAGCCGCGGTATACCGCGGCTTTTTCTTATCGTTTTCCTTCTACTTTAATCATGTCAACAAAAGCATCTAATGCGATTGTTTCTGATTTTTGTTCACCATATTTACGTACGTTTACGCCGTTTTCAGTTACTTCATTGTCACCTACTACAAGCATGTACGGAATTTTTTGCATTTGTGCTTCACGGATTTTGTAACCGATCTTCTCTTCACGAGTGTCTAATTCAACACGGATACCAGCACGACGCAATTCGTCTTGTACTTTTTTCGCATAGTCTAAATGTACTTGCGGAGAAACTGGAATTACTTGTACTTGAACTGGAGCTAACCATGTTGGGAATGCACCTTTGTATTCTTCAATTAAGAAGGCTACAAAACGTTCCATAGTTGATACAACACCACGGTGAATTACAACTGGACGATGTTGTTTACCGTCTTCACCAACGTATGATAATTCAAAGCGTTCTGGAAGTAAGAAGTCTAATTGTACAGTTGAAAGTGTTTCGTCTTTTCCAAGAGCAGTACGAACTTGAACATCAAGTTTTGGACCGTAGAATGCCGCTTCACCTTCAGCTTCATAGTAATCAAGACCCATTTCATCCATAGCTTCTTTTAACATACCTTGTGCTTTTTCCCACATCTCATCATCCGCATAATACTTTTTAGTATCTGCTGGGTCGCGGTAAGATAGACGGAATGAGTAGTTCTCTAAACCGAAATCTTTGTACACTTCTAGAGTTAAGTTTACAACACGTTTTAACTCTTCTTTAATTTGATCTGGACGAACGAAAATGTGCGCATCGTTTAAAGTCATTCCGCGTACACGTTGTAATCCAGATAACGCACCTGACATTTCATAACGGTGCATTGTTCCAAGTTCTGCAATACGGATTGGTAATTCACGGTAGCTGTGAATATCATTTTTATAAACCATCATATGATGAGGACAGTTCATTGGACGAAGAACTAATTCTTCGTTATCCATTTCCATTGATGGGAACATGCCATCACGGTAGTGGTTCCAGTGACCAGAAGTTTCATAAAGCTCTCTGCTTCCTAGTACTGGAGTATATACGTGATCATAGCCTAAGCTTGCTTCTTTATCAACGATGTAACGCTCGATAATGCGGCGGATTGTTGCACCTTTTGGTAACCAAAGTGGTAAACCTTGTCCTACTTTTTGGCTATTAGTAAATAGTTTTAATTCTTTACCTAATTTACGGTGATCGCGCTCTTTCGCTTCTTCAAGCATACGTAAGTGCTCATCTAATTCTGCTTTCTTAACGAATGCAGTACCGTAAATACGTTGTAGCATTTTATTATTGCTATCACCGCGCCAGTAAGCACCTGCAACGCTTAATAATTTAAACACTTTAATTTTCCCTGTAGATGGAAGGTGAACACCACGACAAAGGTCGAAGAATTCGCCTTGCTCATAGATTGAAATAACTGCATCTTCTGGAAGATCGTTAATTAAATCTAATTTTAACTCATCGCCGATTTCTTCAAAGCGACGAATTGCTTCTGCACGTGGTACTTCATGACGAACGATTTCTAAGTTCTCGTTCACGATTTTTTGCATTTCTTTTTCGATTTTCTTGAAGTCTTCAACTGTAATTGCTTCTTCCATATCAATATCGTAGTAGAAGCCATTTTCAATTACTGGACCAATGCCAAGCTCAACCTTAACATCTTTATATAAACGTTTTAACGCTTGTGCTAAAAGGTGGGCTGTTGAATGGCGTAAAATATATAGGCCATCTTCAGAATCTAATGTAATGATAGAAACTGCACCATCTTCTTCGATTGGTGTAACAAGATCGATCATCTCATCGTTTAATTTTCCAGCTACAGCTTTTTTCTTTAAGCCTGGGCTAATAGAAGCTGCGATTTCTTCAGTTGTTACGCCTTTTGGAAACTCCTTCACAGCTCCATCAGGGAAAGTAATTTTAACTACATCTGCCATCACTGGTCACTCCTCTTTTTCTCAAAATAAAAAACACTCACCCCGTAAAAAGGGACGAGTGTTGAATTCGTGGTTCCACCCTTGTTCCAATTAACATAATTGTTAATTGCTCAAGTTCAACATAACGGTGTTGTCCGTTAGCAATTACTAGAAAAACCGTTCACTGCTAAAGTTTAGAGGTGGTAAGTAATAATCCCGTACTAGGAAGCTCACACCCTAAGGCTTCCCTCTCTGAAAATCGTAGAAAACTACTCATGTCCTCATCATGACATTTCAATATATTTCATTTATGTAGGTAATTATATGCTCAAAAACTTAGAAAATCAAGGGCGTTACCTTTATTTTTTAAATTTTTCACATTGCGCTCAAAATCATGTAATCCATGTAATTGGACCCGTTCTTGGAACACATTTCGCAAAGTAATAATCATATTATGGTCTTGTTCTTTCGTATATAAATAAATCTTTTTAGGCGAAATAGAAAGAAGCGGCGCAATTACTTTCGTATCAATATATACATCATTTTGCTTTAATAATTCCTCATCTATATATTGGACCAACTTCTCCTGTTTTAAACGTCTACCTTTATCATCATAAAAGATAAAGCTTTCATCAAAAATAAGATGCACGCAAGACAAACGTGATTTACGGCTACTTACTTGTTGCCGAAGCGTCTCAATGAACATTTGGTATTCTTGCTCCATCTTATATTCATCAATTGCCACTTCCGCAAGTTTAGCCACCATTTCCCTATATGTACGAAGACGAAAACGGATATATGATGAAAACGAGAATGAGAGCGGATCACAAAGCCAATTATTTAAAGAAGACTTAATATATGACTCAAATGCGTTACGCGTTAAATCCTGAGCTACACCTTTTCTTCTTCCCTTTAAAATCTCATGTGCCATGTGCAATATTTGATGACACTCTTCTTGTTCTTCATAAAAAAACTTTTCTTTTAAAATCGTATAAATCCACTCATTTTGTTTCACATTCACAATGAAATACACCATTACTGGCAATAAGATTTTTTCAATATAATTCGATTCACGTACTGGTATGTGAATCACCACTTTTTGTTCCTGTAAATACACACTCGTTTCCTTATATAACACTTCCGCTCTTTTCAGCAATTGTCTATATACGTGCATAGCATCATTTTTTTCTTCGAAGCAAATTTCAATCACTTTTGTCCCCCCTTTTATCCCCGCTCTAAAGGACTGTATCTATACGTTACAAATCCTATAAGAGTCCGTCCCGCGTGAAGTTCACTCTTAGTAGAATCACATTTCCTATCGTTAGAAAATCCACTCAATATGGCTTGCTAATTTTATATATATTAAGGGAGGGAGAAAAAAATGATACAAGCTACTATGAATTTTTATTGTATACTTTACTTATCAATAAAAGGGGGGTATCTGAATGTTTGAATATAAATTCGTAAAAGTCGAATTACATTGGGGGTTCACTCGCTCAAAACCAGCTGAAGACTACCAAGAAATTATTCAAGAACATGCTAGAGATGGCTGGAGGTTCGTACAGATTGTTGCCCCTACGATTGGCAGTTCTGGACAACCTGAATATTTCGACCTCATATTTGAAAAGAAAATATCACTATAATACAAAAGAGCAAGCTTCTCAGCTTGCTCTTTTACTTATGACGACGGTTTTTCCCACCAATTGGAATTGGTTTCGCTAAATATTTAATTCGTTCCATAATACGTGCTGCCTTCATTTCTTCAGCCTCACCACGCTGCGTATACGTTAAATGGTGTTCCAGTTGTTTAAAATCAAAATTAGACGTAAAGAACGTCGGTAAGTTTTCTAACATACGGAATTGCAAGATTGCACCAAGCACATCGTCACGCACAAAGCTTGACATCGCTTCTGCCCCGATATCGTCTAACATTAAAACTTGTACGCGTTTAACCGCATCAATCTTTTCACCAATCGAATTATCTTGAATTGAACTTTTAATTTCACGTAAAAATTCCGGGAAGTATACGAGCATCGAACTTATTTTCTTTCGAGCAAGCTCGTTCGCTATTGCTCCTAAAAGGTACGTTTTTCCTACACCAAATTTACCGTACAAATATAAACCTTGTGCTTTTTTACCTGGTTCATATGTACTTAAAAATTCATTCGCTGCACCAATTGCATCGATACGTGCATTTAAATCAGAAGGGTCTAAGTTTTCCATAGTTGCCTGCAAAATATCCGTTGGCATATATACACTTTGAACGAGTTTTTCATATTTCTTTCTCTCGTCATGCGCTACTTTTCTAACGCAGCGATCGTATTGAATATCAATCATCTTCCCTTGAATAACAAGCTTTGGCTCATAACCTTGCAGCATATTTTTACATGAACCTAAATCCGGACAATCCACGCAACCTACACTTTGTCCAATATATTCATATAACTTCACAAGACTGCGCTCAATCATAGAAGTCGTTACTTCACCCTTATGTTCGTCTATAAATTCTTTCACACGCGGATGCGCCATTACTTCTGCCTTTAATACTTCATATCTATTTTTAAAGTTTTCATTTTCCATTAATTTTGCAAACGAATTTTGAATATGCTCCATTTTCTCACCTCAAAGAGCGTTCATTCTCTTCTATTAATCACGCTTATATTTTTTTAACACTTCTTCTAGTCGTTTTCTTTCATCTTCTAGCGTACTTGCATTTTTTTCTACACTTATATCTTTCTTCTCTGTTTCTTTCTCTTGTTCTTTCGGCTCTTCTTCCTTAAGCCAATCTGGCACCATTTCTTTCCGCACCGTTTTCTTCGCCGTACGGCCTTTTTTCTTCGTCTCAGCCCACTCTTGATATTGACGGTTCTCTTCTTTCGCTAACGCCATCGCGTCCGCTACTGTACCGACCTTTTTACGTGCCCAATGCCCAGCAATCTTCTCGACATACGTTTTCGCAAGTTTCATATCTGAGCGTAGCATAACGTAATAAATAAGTACATTCACAACTCCTGGTGTCAATTTTTGATTAATCATGACATCTTCAACGATCTGCAAGTCCGCTTTCGTTGCCTCTGCACCACCAGAAATCTCTTTCAATAGTTGTTTTGGCGAGATTTCCTCTAGCTGCTTTATTAGCATCTCCTCTTGCGATGAAGGCTCTTTCTCTTTCATCGTACGTGCAGCATGAGGCTGTACTCTTTCACTTAATACCGGTAATGCTTGACCATTTTCAAATTGATACCAATCGCGCGCTCCTTTTCTAAGCCTTTCCGTATCAATTGTTTGCATCTCTGTCACTGCACCAAGAACGATATTTTGCATCGATAACACATCTACACCATACACGTAAGCAAGTGTTATAACGCAGTCTCTCACTTGATCTGTAATCGCCTTTTTAGGAACAAGAGCGGACAATCCATCTACAAATAAAGAGAAATCAAAGAAATCATTCCAAACTTTCGGAGCGTCTCCTTTCTCGTTACTTGGCATAGTTGTCGTTTTTGGAATACGAAGGTCTTCTTGCGCATGCTCAAGCTGTCCTGGATTAAACGAACCAAACACATCATTGAAAGAACGCGTAACATTTTCATAAGAAGCAAAATCAAATTCTTCTTCTAAGAAATATTGCTTTACTTGATTATATTTTGTCCGGCTCAATCGATTGTATAAAAAGATACTTAAAACAATATCATCAAAAAACTGCTTCGGAGATAAAGGTGGTTGCAACTCATATATGAACATTCGAATATCTTTTTCTTTCTTAATATATACCTTCAATAGCCCAATTGCCTCTAACTTTACTCGTTCTTCATATATTTCAGGAAGTTGCATTTGCATAGTCACCATAAGGAAATGATGCGTATTCTCTTTTCCAAATACACGATCTTGCTCTAGCTCTCCCCATAGTGTCATGTATAAGCTAAAAGCTCTACTACCTATTAACGGCTGATACAACATCGTTAACACTTTTCGGTCGTAATTGTGCAGTAGCCCTTTCGCACTTACTTTATAACGATCAATCGGCAATAGCTCCATCCATGACTGTTTTTCCATTCTTGCTTTTCCTTTCTCTCATCCAATCTATCCTCTACTTCATTCGTTCTATCTTCATTATATAAATTCTTAGTGAAAAAGAGCTATTAGCTTGCGCTTCTAGCTCTCTTATCCTATTACTTACGGTATGTAAAGAGAATAAAATACAACTTCTACTCTCTTTCTTTTTGCAGTATATCTTTTAATTCTTCAATAAATACATTTAAATCTTTAAATTGACGATATACAGAAGCAAAACGTACGTAAGCAACATCATCAATATCGCGAAGTTCTTCCATGACAATTTCACCAATCATATCACTTTTCACTTCTGATATACCTAAATTACGCAGTTCACGTTCCACGCTTTGTGTTACTTCTTCTAATTGTCTTAAAGATACTGGTCTTTTTTCACACGCTTTAATTAAACCACGTAAAATCTTTTCTTTATTAAACTCTTCTCGTGTGCCTTCTTTTTTTACAACGATAAGAGGTGACTCTTCTACCCTTTCAAAGGTCGTAAAGCGACTTAAGCAGCTTTCACACTCTCTCCTTCTTCGAATAGAGCGCCCCTCGTCTACCGGACGCGAATCTAACACTCTTGTACCATTATGAGAACAGGATGGACAACGCAATACATTCACTCCTTTACACTATACTCTTTATTTTTCTCTACTCACTTCACCTAAAATATATATACAATATTATATAACTCATTCTAACTCTCTTACCACTTTAAGTTTCAGCGCATCACTTTATCATCTCATCCTTAAAAATAAG
Organism: Bacillus sp. FSL R9-9497; assembly: GCF_038005805.1. NCBI lineage: Bacteria > Bacillati > Bacillota > Bacilli > Caryophanales > Bacillaceae > Bacillus > Bacillus sp. FSL R9-9497. The sequence goes on from NZ_JBBOTY010000001.1 coordinate 4,463,315, forward strand.
ATGGTATATAGAGCACTACCTCATTTGCAAGAATCCAATTTATTCAACTAACGAGTACGTTATATTTTTCCTTTTTTATAAACTAAAAAAGAGGTGCATTATACACCTCTTTACATTTTAAATCAATTATGTTCTTTTTTAAAGAGCTTTTGTTTCTCTCTGCTTAATTTCGAAGCTACCAGTGCCTCGAGGAAGCTCGATGCTCTCACGCGTTTTCGCGTTTAAACCTTCTGCAATATATTCTGCAGCAACATTTGGATCAATACGATCCCCACAAGTATAAACATCAATACTCGCGTAACCGTGCTCCGGAAAGCTATGAATTGTTAAATGTGATTCTGAGATAATTACTACTCCACTTACACCTTGTGGTGCAAATTTATGGAAAGCAACCTCACGCACTTCAGCACCAGCTCTTAGTGCTGCATCCACAAATAATTGTTCAATATACGGCATGTCATTAAGCTTGTCGAAATCGCAATCCCAAAGTTCAGCGATTACGTGACGACCCATCGTATCCATAGTATCCATTCTACAGTTCCCCCTTGTAAATTTATTCTAACTGTTCGAATTGAAAACTAATTTGCAATTTGGCTTGCTCCACTACCACGGGGGAAAGTTAGTCCAGAGAGGTCCTAACCCTTTAAGTAGTGACTACGTACCTCAGCTCTTAAGTTTACGAGTGTTAGTATACTTTGTTTATTTTCATTTTGCAACAACAGTTTTTTCGATTTTCTGTCATATTTTCCTCTTTACTTTTCCCTAAAAAAAATAAACGATTCACAAATGCAGTAATCACAACGTTTCGTGGTATGTCCACTTTTTAAAATATACTTATATAATTTTTTCCTTTTCAGAAAAAATTAAAAAAAGAGGGCAAATATTGCCTTGCCCTCTCCTCCCTTATTCACTTAAATGTGTTGCACATTTTCTTGTTTCGCTAACTCTTCAACAACTAACGTTACAAGATCTACAACACGACGAGAATAGCCCCACTCGTTATCATACCAAGCAAGTACTTTCACTTTACGATCACCCATTACCATTGTAGATAAACCATCGATAATAGCTGAATGTGTATTTGTATTAAAGTCGATAGATACTAAAGGCTCTTCGCTGAATTCTACAATACCTTTTAAAGCACCGTTTGCAACAGTTTTGAATGCATCGTTAATAGCTTCTACTGTCACATCGCGTTTTACATCTACTACCAAGTCAACAAGAGACACGTTTGGTGTTGGTACACGAAGTGCCATACCATGAAGTTTTCCGTTTAAATGTGGAAGAACTTTTGCTAGCGCTTTCGCAGCACCTGTCGTTGTCGGAATGATTGATTGTCCGCAAGCACGTGCTCTTCTTAAATCTTTATGTGGGTTATCAATATTTTTTTGGTCATTTGTATAAGCGTGAACCGTCGTCATTAAACCGTTCTCAATTCCAAACTGCTCATCTAACACCTTCACAACAGGCGCTAAACAATTTGTTGTACAAGATGCATTTGAAATAACAGTATGTTTTGTAATATCTAATTGGTCTTCGTTCACACCAACTACAATTGTTACATCTTCATTTTTACCAGGCGCTGTTAAAATAACTTTTTTCGCTCCAGCTTCAACGTGAAGAATTGCTTTTTCTTTTGAATTAAATTTACCAGTTGCTTCAATTACAACTTCAACACCTAAATCTGTCCAAGGCAATTCCTTTGGATCGCGGTTGTTTAAAAGGCGAATCATTTTTCCATCAACTAATAAGTGATCTTCAAATGCTTCTACTGTTCCGTCAAACTTGCCATGAACTGTATCATATTTAATTAAGTGTGCTAACGTTTCAGATGGATAGCTTGCATTGATTGCTACAATTTCGAATGCGCTTTCTTTTATTGCTTGACGAAATACCATTCTCCCAATACGTCCAAATCCATTAATTGCCACACGAGTCATAATATGTTATCCCCCTTGAATGCGTTATACTATTTATCTCCAATCCCAATAATAGTATAACACAAAAAGGAGATATGTCACTAAGCATTTTCATTAATTTCACAATTTTTTAGTCAATAATGTTCCAATTCCTTAAAATTACCTGCAATTGTGTTTTCGTTCCCATAATTGTGCCATCATTATTTATCACTTCATCTGCATTTTTCACTTTTTCTTCTAACGGCATTTGAGATTGAATACGAGCTGTTGCTTCTTCTTCTGAAAAGTTATTTCGTTTCATCAAACGTTCTAATTGCGTATGCGGCTTAACCGCTACAACTAAAATGCGGTCAACGAGACTTGTTAATTTGCTTTCAAATAAGAGAGGAATATCTAACACAACCGCTTGCATACCTTCTTTTATGTACATTTCCTTTTGCCTATTCATTTCCTCACGTACTGCAGGATGAACAATTTTATTTAACTGCAATCGTTTTTCTTCATTATAGAAAACGACACTTCCTAGTTTTGGACGATCTAGTTCTCCATCTTCTTGTAACACTTCCGTTCCAAATACTTCTACTATTTTGTTATATGCTGGTTTTCCTCGCTCTACAACTTCTCGTGCAATAATATCTGCATCAATCACTGGTATACTCAGTTCACGAAACATTTGAGATACTGTACTTTTTCCGCTTGCAATGCCTCCTGTTAATCCAATTACTACTGTCATCATAATCCTCCTCATAATAAAAGGCGCGAAACTAATGTTCCACGCCCATACTTACATTTTCCAAATTCCAATAATAATGAGTAATACTCCAGGCAGGAATGTAAATTTTTGTAACCACTTCATATTCGATAAAACCGTTCCAAGTTTCATTCCAATAAATAAAAACAAAGAACTCATAATTGCAACTAATATCGCCATCATAGCGGGTGTATACCCTAATAAAGATGCACCAATTCCGGCACCAAATGAGTCTACAGAAAGAGCGATACCAAGAAGCAATGCTTCTCCTGCAGAAATGGTGCCTGATTTATCAAAATCTGCTACAGTCGGTTTCCGTAAAATTTGAATCACTAGCCCTAGCGAGGCAATCTCTAATTTCCAGACCTTCTCCTCTTGCTTCGGTTCTTCTTTTTTCTCACTTCGAAAAAATTGATATAATACCCAAATCCCTATTCCAATAAGAACAAGCCCACCGATACGCGTTGCGATAACAGGTGAAAATACTTTCGCGATCATATGTCCAATTCCCATTGAAACAAGCATAACAGCCGCTGAACACATTCCGATAATTATAATTGATCTTAGTGGAATTCTTACGCTTCTTAAACCATATGTTAGCCCTACACTACAGCTATCCAAGCTTAATGTAAAAGCTAATAAAATAAGAGATAAATAAAGGTACATCGGTAAGCTCCTCCCTTATACATAGCTCTGCTGTATGTATATGACAAATGCCTATCCGATGTTATCTCTTTTCTATATTCTAGGCTGACAAATTGGGCAGTAATGCGTTCCTCGCCCGCCAACAACTGTTTTTTCTAATATCGTACCGCAAGTTACACACGGTTCTCCTTTTTTTCCGTATACATTTAGGAGTTCTTGGAACGAACCAATTTGCCCTTGTGAGTTGATATACGTTCGAATTGTACTTCCGCCACGCTTCACCGCTTCGCTTAGCGTTGTAACGGTAGCCTCATAAATTCGCTCAATTTCTTCTACTGTTAAAGACGACGCTTCTCGTTCAGGATGAATTTGAGAACGGAATAAAACTTCATCTACATATATATTTCCAAGCCCTACTAAAAGACGCTGGTCCAATAGCACAACTTTTATTTTACGATTCGTCTTTTTCAATCTTTCTTGTAAATACTGCGTTGTCAATTCCGCATCAAATGGCTCCGGACCTAAGTCAGCAAGAGGCATTTGGTTCATTTCTTCACCTTTCTTAAAGAGATGCATCGTACCAAATTTTCTCACATCTTTATAATGTAATTCCGTTCCATCTGTAAATAAGAAACGGACGTGCGTATGTTTATCGATCAGCTCATCCTCTTGATGTAGTAAAAACTTACCTTCCATACGCAAATGTGAAACAATAACATAATTTGTTACATATAGAAGCAAAAACTTACCCCTTCGCTTTATATTTTCAATCTTCTCGCCTTTTAGCATTTCTTTAAAAATTTCTGCATCATCTGGTCGTTTCACTATTTTTGGATAAGTAACAATAACATCTTCAATCGTTTTTCCTGTTACAAGATTTTCAAGTGTCCGTCTGACATTTTCAACCTCTGGTAATTCAGGCATTTCATCACTTCCTTATTTTGCGTCGTACCAAGTTGGACCGTAAGAATAATCAACTTTCAGCGGAACTGCGAGTTCAATTGCATGCTCCATTACTTCAGGTACAAGCTTCTCTAATTTTTCAATTTCTTCTTTTGGCGCTTCAAATATCAATTCATCGTGTACTTGCAGAAGAAGACGTGCTTGTAATCCTTCTTCTTCTAAACGATCCGCCATAATAATCATCGCTTTTTTAATAATATCTGCGGCAGTACCTTGAATTGGTGTATTCATCGCTGTACGCTCAGCGAAGCTACGTAAATTGAAATTACGACTCGTAATTTCTGGAATATAACGGCGACGATTTAATAATGTAGCCACATATCCTTTTTGTTTCGCATCTTTTACGATGTCCTCCATGTATTCTTGTACACCAGGGAAACTTTCTAAATACTTTTCAATAAATTCCGCTGCTGCTTTTCTTGTAATTCCTAAGTTTTGTGAAAGACCATAATCACTAATACCATATACAATTCCGAAGTTAACAGCTTTCGCTTGTCGTCTCATATTTGAAGTTACTTCATCTTTTTCAACGCCAAATACATCCATAGCTGTTTTCGTATGAATATCCATATCATGTTGGAATGCTTCAACTAGCCCTTTATCATTCGCAATATGAGCTAATACACGCAGTTCGATTTGTGAATAATCAGCCGCATACATAATCCATCCTTCTTCTGACGGAACAAATGCCTGACGAATCTTTCTTCCTTCTTCTAATCGAATCGGGATATTTTGCAAGTTCGGATCCGTTGAACTTAATCGACCTGTTTGCGTTAACACTTGATTAAAGCGAGTATGAATTTTAGATGAATCTTCATGTACAACTTTCAGTAAACCTTCAATGTAAGTTGAATTTAGTTTTCCTAATTGACGATAATGTAAAATATTTGGAATAATTTCATGGTGATTCATAAGCTTATCTAGTACATCAGCTGACGTAGAATAACCTGTTTTCGTCTTTTTAATAACCGGCAAGTTTAAGTTCTCAAACAGAATAACACCAAGCTGCTTCGGTGAATTAATATTAAATTCTGTTCCCGCAAGCTTATAAATTTCCTGTTCCATTTCCTTTAATCTACCCGCAAGTTCTTCTCCCATATTACGAAGACGCTCTGTATCAACTTTTACACCCTTTACTTCCATATCAGCTAATACACGTGCAAGCGGCAATTCTAACTCTGTAAACAGTTCATATTGCTCATTCTTCTTTAACTCTTCAACGAATGTTTGCTTTACATCATATAATACATGCACTTTACGAGCCACATGCTCCGCTACTACCTCTAACTTTGGAACAGCACGCTTCGCACCTTTTCCGTAAACTTCTTCATCAGATTTCACAGCATGCGTTTCTTTCATTTTCGCTACAGTACGGAAGTCTTTATCCGTATCAGCTGGATCAAGTAAATAAGCAGCGATTAATAGATCAAAGTCAATCCCTTGCATATCTATCCCATTCCATTTCAGTGCAACGATTGCACGCTTCGCATCAAATGTATGCTTTCTCATTTCTCCATCTGCAAGCCACTCTTTAAAAGCATCTGACTTAAGAGCAATGTCTGTCTGAATAAAGTAACATCCATTTTCATTTTGAATACCGAAACCTTGAATGTCTGCTTTATGATAGTTATCTTCTTGTACTTCAACGATAAGCGCACTATCTTGCTGAAGCATTTCTTCTGTAACTTCTTCCACAATATCAAATGTAATATCATCTAATTCAGCTGGAGCAGTTTCTTCTGGCGTAACGCCTAATTTATTTAAAAGAGATGTAAATCCTAAACTCTCGAACATTGGAATGACATCACTTGCTTCATATCCTTTATACGCCATATCATCCACATGAACTGTAATCGGCGCATCTGTAATAATAGTTGCAAGATCCTTACTCATAAGAGCTTGTTCTTTATTTTCTTCCAGTTTTTCTTTTAATTTCTTCCCACTTACTTGATCTATATTTTCATACACCGCTTCAACCGTTCCAAACTGTGTTAACAATTTAATTGCCGTTTTTTCACCAACTCCTGGTACACCCGGTATATTATCTGACTGGTCTCCCATTAAACCTTTCATATCGATAATTTGCTTTGGTGATAAGCTGTATTTTTCAAATAAAGCTTCTTTCGTATATTCATCCACTTCTGTAATCCCTTTTCGCGGAATACATACAAGCGTGTTATCAGAAACAAGTTGAAGTAAATCTTTATCTCCTGAAATAACTTTTACACTTGCCCCTTGCTCACTCGCTTCTTTCGCTAACGTTCCCATGATGTCATCCGCTTCATAATTTTCTAATTCATAACGCGGTACATTGAACGCATCCAGCATCTCCCGAATAAACGGGAACTGCTCTGATAATTCAGGTGGAGTCTTTTGACGCCCTCCTTTATACTCACTATACGTTTTATGACGGAACGTTGTTTTGCCTGCATCAAACGCCACTAACATATGAGTTGGCTTTTCTTCCTCTAATATTCTCATTAACATCATTGTAAAACCGTAAATTGCGTTCGTATGTATACCTTTGTCGTTATTTAAAAGCGGTAGTGCAAAGAAAGCACGATACGCGATATTATTACCATCTACTAATACGACCTTTTTTTCCAAAATTAAAACCTCCCCATACAAATTTGAAATGATTTTTTTCACAGAAAAAAACCGTTCCTTTCCTCTCTCTATATTAACATGACTAATAGAGAGAAGAAAAATAACGGCTATTTTCTTTCATATATAAAACAGACTTATATTGGCATAAAGGGAAGTGACGAGAACAGCTTAACTATTCTCGTCCAAAATTACTCCTTGGATGAAGGGGTTTTCATGTATTATATTAACAGAGCTTTATTAATATTTAATTAAGCCATTGTTAATATATTGTAAACATCCTTCATCCTATTTTTCAGTTGCTGATTTCGGTAAAACAACTGTAAACGTTGTCCCTTCTCCAACTTCACTATCTACTGTAATCGTACCTTGATGCGCCTCAACTAAATGCTTTACGATCGACAATCCAAGGCCGGTACCACCAGTATTTCTACTTCTTGCTTTATCCACCCGGTAGAAACGTTCAAAAATACGCGGAATTTCCTCTTTACTAATACCAATCCCAGTATCCGATACTTTTATATAAGCATTATATTTATCTTCCGCTAACTCTACTGAAACAACGCCTCCAGCCGGTGTATATACGATTGCGTTATTAATTAAATTAATAAAGATTTGTTTCAAACGACTTGGATCTCCAATAACAGAGGCACGTTTTAATACATTCACTTGTAAAGAGATTTCTTTTTCTCCTGCTTTATTATCAAGCACCATATGAATATCTTCAAGCAGCCCCTTCATGTCAACGGTTCCCATATTTAATTTAAATCCTTGTTGTTCGATCTTCGACAAATCTAATAAATCTTCAATTAATCCTTGCATGCGCTCACTTTCTTTTAAAATAATGTGCAAGAAATGTTCGCAGAATTTTTTATTATCCATCGCTCCGTCTAAGAGTGTTTCTGAAAAACCTTTAATAGAAGTAATCGGTGTCTTTAATTCATGAGAAACATTCGCTAAAAAGTCTTTTCTCATTTGTTCTAATTTCTTTAACTCTGTTATGTCATGGAATACGAGAACAATCCCTTTCCATTCATGGTTTGTCCCGATAATAGGCGCTCCATATACTTCGAAATGCTTCCGTTCAATTCCAAGTGGTAATAACATTTGTTTACGCACTTTCACTTCTGTCATAAAGATTTCTTCTACAAGCTCAATAATTTCTGTATGATGAAACGATTCATAATATAAGCGATCTAAATATTCTTCATCTGTTACGTGGAAAGTTTCCTTATAAGAGCGGTTTACAAGGTTTATATATCCTCGGCTATCAATTAAAATCATTCCGCTTCCCATATTTTCAATTAACGTATGCAGACGATCTTGCTGCATTTCTTGTTCAAGTGTCATCTCTTGTAAATTTCGTGCTAAAATATTAATCGCTTTACTCAGCATTCCTGTTTCATCCGAATGACTTTCGTATGCACGTGCTTTATAATTACCCTTTGCCAATTCAATTGCAACTTTCGTAACCGATTCAATTGGCCTAATATATTGCCCTGTAATTTTCATACCTAAAAATACAACTACGAGACAAGCAATGACAAATCCGATAATTAATAATCCCCACGTTTTTTGATGTACGTCTCTTAAAGGATCAATTATACTTTTCACCAAAATGTATCCTTGTTTTCCTTCTACATCTTGAACGAACACCGCATGATAAAATTCATTCTTTCGATCCGTTTCTTTCGTAATTACTTTACTTCGTTGTTTTGCCACTTCCGAAGAAAGTTCTTTAATCGTCTCTGGACTAAATGCCAATTCTTGTCCTTTTCTATATTGAACTTTCTTTTTTTCATCCAAAAATACGATAGAAGCTGGTATTTTTTCTTCTAACTTTTCAAATACGTATGGATTTTTTAAGACATTATTAAAACCTTGCTCTTCTGCTAACGTCGCAACATACTCCGTCTCTTTTACCATTCTCTCTTTAGCATGATCTATATAGTAGTTTTCAAACACAGTTTCTAGTAATAAACCTAGTCCAACTAAAATAAATACAATAAGAGAAACAAATGTAAAAAGAAGCCTGGAACGAAATTTATTCATTCCCTTTTGGCTCCTCTAATTTATATCCTAAACCACGTATCGTTTTAATGTACGTCGGTTTTTTCGTATTTTGTTCAATTTTATCGCGCAAATGGCTAATATGAACATCAACAATTCGTGTATCACCAGCAAAATCATAATTCCATACAGCACTTAATAATTGATCACGTGTCAACACGCGACTTTTATTTTTCGCAAGATACACAAGTAGTTCAAATTCTTTTGGTGTTAATTCAAGCTTTCTTCCTTGGAAATAAGCCTCATAAAACTCCGGTAAAATTTTAAGTTCTGCAATTGTAATGCTATCTTCATCTGGCGCTTCTGCAACTTGTTCTTCTTGTTGTAATTTCGTGCGGCGCAAAATTGCCTTCACACGAGCAACAACTTCTCTTGGACTAAATGGTTTCGTCATATAATCATCTGCCCCAAGTTCAAGGCCTAGCACCTTATCAAACTCATCATCTTTTGCCGTTAACATTAAAATCGGCGTCATAACGCGCTGCAATCGTAATTCTTTACACACTTCCATACCATCCATTTTCGGAAGCATTAAATCTAATATAATTAAATCTGGGCGTTCTGTTGTCGCTTTTTGAAGCGCCATTTCTCCATCCATCGCTGTTATAACTTCAAACCCAGCTTGTTGTAAATTAAATTCGATTAAAGTTAAGATAAATTCCTCATCATCAACTACTAAAATACGATTGTTCATTCTTTTCCTCCAAGTTATAGACTTGAAACCTTCTTCATCCTAGTATTTTCCCCGTTATTCTCATCATACTAGAAAACAAGGTCCCTCTCAATATAATTGTCTATTCATGGAGATCGTTTGTGTAGAATTGAGAAAATAGACTTAATTACGCTTCACCTGCAACTACACAGGATTTTGCCAAATTTTATAGATTGCTCTCTCTTCGTTAAAGCTCACTTCCGTATGAACTATAAAGTGAAACTTTAATCAGTGGGGGGTGTTCATTCCCCACTGATTATTAGTTGAATCAATCGGGCTTTTACGGGCAGTTGATTCCCCACCTAACTTCTTTGCTTTCGCTGAATTTTGAGGTGGGATCTTACTGCCCGTTAATGCGGGATAAAATCTTGATTTTGCGCTAAGAACAACGAAAGAGCATACGCTATTTTATAATCTGGTGTTTCATATCCATCAAACACTCTCCCGTACATTTCATTCACAAACCCGTCTGCCCACACTTCAGCTTCTCTTACCGTTTCAAAGATCACTCTTCTCTTTTCCACCTCACCTAAAAAACCACTCCTTTAATTGACTTCAATTACCGATAATAATATTATTAATCTTAATATATAAATTAATAATATTCGGAGGTCTATTATGCGACTAATACTATCCATTCTATCTTTAGCAGTCACATGTATCCTTGCTTTTAACGCTCCTAGCTGGGATACGATTAAAACGGGTTGCTCAGAATTTGCTGAAGGGTTCAAAGAAGGGTTTTTCAACTAAAAATAGCGCTAGCATCCCTATTAAAGGGATGCTAGCGCTATTTTTATTTTCATCTTTTAAAAGTTATCTAATGCTTTTTCCATAATGGAAACAGATTTATAAGGTGGCGTTACTGTTAATGAACCCTTTACAACAGTTTCTCCTTTTTCATCATGAGCAGATACAAGCATATCAATTGTATGTTCCTCCTCAGAAACAGCCACAACTTCAAAGTGGATTTGTAACGTTTCATAATGGTGAACATGTTTCACGAATGTAAGGTCCTTTCTCGTAATATGACTTCCTGGACCCGGTAAATATTTCGTAACCGCCGTTGTAATCATTCCCGTTAGCATAATGCTTGGTACAATCGGCTTTTCATACGGAGTTTGGGATGCGTAATCATGCTGAATATATAATGGATTGGCATCATTCGTTAACCCTAAGTACAATAACAAATCTTTATCCTCAATTTTTTCAGTGATAGATAATTTCTCTCCTACTGTAATTTCATCCATTTTACGACCAATTTGAACTTTTTTCTTTAACATGTTACAACCCCCTCCGATTTTTTCACCTTATTATCCTACTAAAAGCGATACCTTATCCGAAATTTACTATGATGAGGGCAATATATAGTATAAATCTACAGTTTCATTATAGGATATTACAAATGATAGCGTTTTCATATTATTTCAAAAAAACAATTCGGTAAATAGTAGAAAAAGATTCGGAATCCCGAATCTTTTTCACTACTATTCAATTATTAAACAAGAACTTTCATTACGTTACGTACAGATTCTACAGAGCGATCTAACGCTTCTTTTTCATCTGCAAGAAGTTCTAATTCAATAATTTTTTCAATTCCGTTACCACCTAGAATTACTGGTACCCCTAAGTAAAGGTCACTATAACCATACTCACCTTCAAGGTACGCAATAGCCGGTAATACACGGCGTTGATCTTTTAAGATTGCTTCTGTCATTTCAACTAAAGAAGCTGCTGGTGCGTAATATGCACTACCGTTTCCTAATAAGCCTACAATCTCACCGCCACCTTTACGTGTACGTTCTACGATTGCTTCTAAACGCTCTTTCGGAATTAACGTTTCTAACGGAATACCGCCTGCATAAGAATAACGCACAAGAGGTACCATGTCGTCACCGTGTCCACCAAGAACAAATCCTGTAATATCTTTTACAGAAAGATTTAATTCTTGTGCGATGAATGTACGGAAACGAGCTGTATCTAATACACCCGATTGACCGATAACACGCTCTTTCGGGAATCCTGCTTCTTTAAATACAGAATATGTCATTGCATCAACTGGATTTGTTAACACAACAATAATTGCATTTGGTGAATGTTTTGCAATGTCGCGCGTAATACTTTTCATAATTTTAGAGTTTGTTGCTACTAAGTCATCACGGCTCATACCAGGCTTACGTGCAATACCTGCTGTAATAACGACAACGTCAGAATCAGCAGTATCTGCGTAATCAGATGTTCCAATAATGTTAGCATCAAAACCTTGTACTGGGCTCGCTTCTAACATATCTAACGCTTTCCCTTTTGTTGGATTTTCCAGTTGTGGAATGTCCACTAATACAACATCTGCAAGTTCTTTTTGTGCTAATAAGAATGCCGTTGTTGCTCCTGTAAATCCTGCACCGATGACTGAAACCTTCTTGCGTTTGATTGTCATAATTTACCCCCCGCTTTAATTATGCGTTTTTGATTATCGCTACATCCATGTTTTTAATAAGTTCATTAGCGAACTCAGAACATTTCACTTCTGTTGCACCTTCCATTAAGCGTGCGAAATCATAAGTTACTACTTTTGAAGCAATTGTTTTCTCAACAGAAGCAGTTACTAATTTCGCAGCTTCGTTCCATCCTAAGTGTTCTAATAATAATACACCTGAAAGAAGAACAGAAGATGGGTTTACTTTATCTAAACCTGCATATTTTGGAGCTGTACCGTGTGTAGCTTCAAAGATAGCATGTCCAGTCACATAGTTAATGTTTGCACCAGGTGCAATACCAATTCCACCTACTTGTGCAGCAAGTGCATCAGAGATATAGTCACCATTTAAGTTCATTGTTGCAACAACATCGAACTCACGTGGACGAGTTAAAATTTGTTGTAAGAAGATGTCTGCAATAGAATCTTTTACGATGATTTTTCCAGCCACTTCAGCGTCTGCCATCGCTTTATTCGCTGCATCTTTACCATCTTTTTCAACAATACGATCGTATTCAGCCCAAGTAAATACTTTGTCGCCGAATTCTTGTTCCGCTACTTCATAACCCCAGTTTTTGAAAGCACCTTCTGTAAATTTCATAATGTTTCCTTTATGAACTAATGTAACAGAAGAGCGTTTTTCGTTAATTGCATATTGAATTGCAGCACGAACAAGACGCTTTGTCCCTTCTTCTGAGATCGGCTTAATACCAATACCAGATGTTTCTGGGAAGCGGATTTTATTAACACCCATTGCTTCTTTTAAGAAAGCAAGAACTTTTTCTGCTTCTGGAGACCCTTGTGCATATTCAATTCCAGCATAAATGTCTTCAGTATTTTCACGGAAAATAACCATATCAGTATCTTCCGGACGTTTTACAGGTGAAGGAACACCTTCAAAATAACGAACTGGACGTAGACATACATATAAATCTAATTCTTGACGAAGTGCTACGTTTAGAGAACGAATACCACCGCCAACTGGAGTTGTAAGTGGACCTTTAATCGCGATTAAATATTCACGAATTAAGTTTAAAGTTTCTTCAGGTAACCACTCGCCTGTTTGGTTGAATGCTTTTTCCCCTGCAAGCACTTCTTTCCAAACGATTTTCTTCTCACCATCATAAGCTTTTTCAACTGCTGCTTCTAGTACGCGAGATGCAGCTGCCCAAATATCAGGACCAATTCCATCTCCCTCGATAAATGGAATAATCGGATTGTTTGGTACATTCATAACACCATTAGTTACAGTAATTTTTTCACCTGTCGTCAATGTGATAACCCCCATGTTTGAAATTTCATATGTATGAAACTGAGGGAATAACCCCTCAGTTCAAACCGTTAGTCAAATTAAAATATTCTAATCATTACATCTTTCCGAAAAAATCAGACTTTTGAAAGCGTATTTTCACTATCAAAATAGTGTTATTCGCTTATCGTTGTGCAATGGGAACATACACTTGATGCGTTGGTCCATTATAATCAGCACGCGGACGAATTAAACGGTTGTTTTCATATTGTTCTAGAATATGAGCTAACCAGCCTGACATACGGCTAATTGCAAAAATAGGTGTAAATAAGTCATGGTCAATTCCTAAACAATGGTATACAGAAGCTGAATAGAAATCAACATTTGGTGGAAGACCTTTTTCTTTTGTTACAATGTCTTCAATTTTGATAGACATATTATACCATTTCTCTTCTCCTAAAAGCACGCATAATCTCTTAGACATTTCACGTAAGTGTTTTGCACGTGGATCACCCTGCTCATACACACGGTGGCCAAAGCCCATGATTTTCACTTTATTTTGAAGAGCATTATGAATATATGACTCTACATTTTCTTCTTCACCAATCTCAGTTAACATCTTCATTACATTTTCATTTGCCCCACCGTGAAGAGGACCTTTTAATGCACCGATTGCTGCTGTAATACCAGAATATACATCTGAAAGTGTAGCTACGCAAACACGTGCAGTAAATGTAGAAGCGTTTAACTCATGATCTGCATGAAGTACAAGCGCCTTATCAAAAGCTTCAATTTCAACTTCATTTGGCTCGCGATCATTTAACATGTACAAGAAGTTTGCAGCTAATGATAAATCCTTTCTTGGCTCAACAATATCTAAACCTTTACGGATTCTCGCGTAAGCAGCAACTAAAGTTCCGACTTGCGCCTGTAATTTAACCGCTTTCAAATAATTGGACTTTTCATCCATAATTTCAGCGCTCTCATCGTATAATGATAGCATGGAAATTGCAGTTCGTAAAACCGACATCGGATGTGCGATTTTTAAATCTACTTGTTTCAAATATGTTAAAATCTCATCTGGCACTTTATAGTATTCCGATATAGTCCCTTTAAATTTCTCTAGTTCTTGTTCGTTAGGAAGCTTACGATGCCATAATAAGTATACTACTTCTTCAAATGTAGCATTCTCCGCTAAATCATCAATATTATACCCAACATAAGTTAATGTATCATCAATAATAGAGCTCACAGATGATGTTGTTGCTACTACCCCTTCTAAACCTCGAATAACAGTCATGACATTCTCTCCTTTTCCTGAAAATTCTCCCAACCTTGCTCCTTATATCTATTTGCTTCCCTTTTGAATTATGAACGCCCGTTCACTCTTTAGGCAAGCAAAATGCACGATCATGCAAATTTGTTGCGATGTTCCCCTCTTATTGTCCATTGTTTACATGGAAAGCATGAGCGTGAATATCTCCCCGAATCCTCACGCTCAAAACAACAAGTTAGTGAGGAAAATACATTCCGAAGAGTTTTATGATAAAAACAACATAAAACAATATCATTATAAAATTGTTTTATGTTGTTTTTATTTTATCTGGTGTAAAGTCTCTGCTGTTATGTAACTTTTCAAAGTTTCTAATCCTATTATAAACAATTATCTGACTTTTGTGAACAGAAAGAATTCAAAAATTTTATATTACTATAAAATTCCTTATTTAAACATCTGTATAATACTCATAACCGCATAGGCAATTCCAGCCCCAATTAACGGACCAACAGCAACCCCATTAAATAGCGCAACCGCTATAATTGTCCCAAAAACAAGCGCAGTTGTAATGTGAGGATCCGTCGTCAACAATTGTACGCCGCCTTTCGCTAACAAAGCGACCGCTACACCTGAAGCTAAAGCAATCCACGCATAATAAGATTTCGCCGCTTCTCCAAGTTGTTTAAAACCTATTTCCCCTGTCGCAATCGGTACGAGCACCGCTATTGTAATGACCGTTACACCTAGGTTAATTCCTTTCGTTTGTAAATAAGGAAAGACCTTATCTCCTAAAAACGTAAACTTCAATAAAAATAACACACCAATAGCTACAGTAAGCGATTGGTTTTTAGCAATAAGTCCTATAATAAGTAGTATGAATAAAAATAACGTTGACTGACTAATCATGTTTGCACTTCCTTTCTGAAAATAATGAACTCATTTCCAAACAAAAATACCTTTAAACCTATCGTTATACATGCTATATCGATGCCTATTCAACATGAATCACTTCATTTTTTATGTATTTTAAAATGACAAACTGAGACTTTCACCATCAAAATTTAAGCATGTATACATTTTAAAAAACGGGCGTCTCTTCTTTCTTTTCTAATTAGAAACAGGTAAAATAAAAAGAAGAGAAAATGAAGTTTTTACCATATAGTAGAAGCATCAACACCAAGCTTTCACAGTCACTCACATACTGAAAAAGCAGGAAAAATCCATCATTCCACTATAACATAAAGTGAAACTTTAATCAGTGGGGCATTTTCCACTGATTATTAGTTGAACCAATCGGGCTTTTACGGGCAGTTTATCTCCAGCTAACTCCTTTGATCCAGCCGCACTTCGGGTAGGAGATTTACTGCCCGTTAATGCGGGGTAAAGTGAAACTTTAATCAGTGGAGCACACTCGTTATAAGTTGAACGAATTAGGATAATCCAAATTGGAATGGGAGGTATACATCTTTGAACCGAAACTTACTATATATGATATTGAGACTCATATTTGTCATTGTAGCAACGGTAGCTGGGTTCTATGTATTACTATACATGTCAGGGCTTATCTATCCTTTTATTATCGCTTTTGCATTTGCTTATTTGATTAATCCTGTCGTCAATTTCCTTAATCAAAAACTACAATTTCCTCGCGCACTAGCAGTACTCGTTAGCTTAATTCTCGTATTTGGAGCTATCGTTGGACTTGTTACATATCTTGTGACTGAAGCAATATCTGCCACAACATACTTACTACAACTTGTTACAGTAAAGTTTCCAGATATCGTTACATTCGCTCAGCAATTTGCACTTAATCATATTATGCCTCTCTACGATGATTTAATCTCTAAATTTAATCATCTTGGAGAACCACAGCGCTATACAATTACACAAAACATTCAAAACTTAGGAACAGAAGCAACAACACAAATGAAAGAACTTTTAACCGCCATTATAAGCGGGTTAACGAATTTCATTAGTGCACTGCCAACAACTTTAACTGTCCTTGTATTCATTTTATTAGCCACTTTCTTCATCAGTTACGATTGGCACCGTCTTGCTCAGAAAGCAAGAAAATTGCTACCGAATCGTGTACATGGCTATGGAAAAACTATTTTTGTCGACTTAAGAAAAGCTTTGTTTGGTTTTGTGAAAGCACAACTTACACTCGTATCTATGACAACCGTCATTGTACTAATCGGGCTTTTAATATTACGCGTACCATACGCCATTACTATTGCGATTATTACAGGAGTTGTAGATTTACTACC
Source organism: Bacillus sp. FSL R9-9497 (assembly GCF_038005805.1). Taxonomy (NCBI): domain Bacteria; kingdom Bacillati; phylum Bacillota; class Bacilli; order Caryophanales; family Bacillaceae; genus Bacillus; species Bacillus sp. FSL R9-9497. Next base: position 4,480,244 of record NZ_JBBOTY010000001.1, read on the forward strand.
ATATTTAGGAACAGGTGCAGTCTTTGTTCCATGGGTTATATACGTATTTTTCACTGGCGATACCGCATTCGCCATTGGTCTTCTCATTTTATACATCGTCGTGATTGTCCAAAGACAAATTATGGAGCCGAAAGTACTTTCATCTAACATCGGTCTCGATCCATTAGCAACACTCGTCGCTCTATTTGTCGGCTTTAAACTTTTTGGCTTTTTAGGATTAATCATCGGCCCAGTCACCTTAGTACTACTTAATACATTACACAAAGCTAATGTCTTCCATGACTTGTGGAAATATATTAAAGGTTCACCTTCAAAATAATAGTTTCTAATTCATACACAACAAAAAACTTACATGTAATCAGTGGGAAATTCCCACTGATTATTCCTTGTACTTATTTTTCATACTCATTACATAAAACAAGAGAATTGCACTCAAAAAAGATAATTCTCTTGTTTTTTTGCATAAAAAACGCATATTTCGTGGTATTTTTACATATTTATTCTATTTATTTTATAATTATTATTTACATTTATTACTTTTTATGTAAATGAATAATTATACAAAATAGCATAAAATAAGACTTCAACTAACAATCTCCGCCTTTTTATATGAATTTTTTACACCAATCGTTCCTTTATATAAGAAAGCAAAACTTTAATTTAGCAGCATTTCCCTCCATCTTATTCACCTAAATTAATAGCACTAAAAAATCACAAGTTTAATCGAAGCACAACAAGAGTTCAAACGAAAATTATATAGCAAATATAATGAGCAGACGTTTTGTTCATCCCCACTCATCATTCGCCCCACATCAGACACTTACGAGCAGCCCAATTTCGAGATAGAAATTCCACCCCACAAATAGCGTGGTAAAACAAAGCTTCAATTAGAAAGTCCCCCTCCTCTTACAAGACAAAAAATAGCACTTAGATTTCTACAATCTAAGTGCTATTTCTGAATAATAATAGTAGAGTTCTTTCTAAATTTCCATTCCATCCACTTCATAACAAGCGGCTTCAATAAAGCTCTCGTAATAGGGATCACGCAGATAAACCCTAGCACATCTGTCACATACCCAGGAAGCACTAAGAGAATACCTCCTACAAATACAAAAATACCATCTAGTACCGCCTCACCTGGCATTTCCCCTCTATTCAACTTAGATTGAATCTCTCCAAGCACTTTAAACCCTTGTCTTTTCGCCAAATACACACCTACAACACCTGTAAATACAATCATAGCGAACGTAGACCATAAACCTATTACATGACTTGATCCAATTAAGACCGTAATCTCAATCGCTGGTATTAAAATAAACAAGAATAGTAACCATTTCATAGTTCTACACCTCTCTCACATCTCACTTTTAATGCCCTCACAACGCCTATATACATCATATGAAATATAGATATCCTTTCATATTAAAACCCATAACAAACAGCTTTTAAAAGCAATTCTAGGCGCTTTAAGCTAATTCTATCTCGTTTTTGTGTAAAAAAAAAAGAGAAGGACTCCGATCCTTCTCTCCGTATTACTTATAGCACTTCCGCATGTCCATTATAAACAATTCCGCGTGCTGCATCAACTGTTACTTCTTGGCCATTTTTTAAAGTTGCTGTTACGCCGTTTACACCAACGATAACAGGAATACCGATTGATACGCCTACAACAGCTGCATGGCTTGTTAAGCCACCTTCTTCTACAACTAAAGCCGCAGCTTTTTCGATTGCAGGAATCATATCTTTATCAGTGCTTGTTGTAACAAGGATATCACCTTCGTTTACGTTCGCTACAGCTTCAGCAGCTGTTTTTGCTACAACTACTTTACCTTTTGCAGCTTTACGACCGATTCCTTGTCCTTTAGCAATTTCTTCACCAACAACGTGGATTTTCATTAAGTTTGTTGTACCAGTTTCAGCAACTGGAACACCCGCAGTAATCACTACAGTATCTCCAAGTCCGATTAGACCTGCATCCATACCTGTTTGAATTGCTGTATCTAACATTTCGTCAGTTGAAGCTGCGCGCTTCTCAGCCATAAATGCTTGTACACCCCAAACAAGTGCAAGACGACGTCCTACTTGCTCGTCAGATGTTACAGCTACGATTGGAGATTTTGGACGGTATTTAGAGATCATTTTCGCAGTATATCCACTTTCTGTTGGAGCTACGATTGCAGCTACATCAAGAGCAAGTGCTGTATGCGCAACAGATTGGCTAATTGCATCTGTAATTGTTGGAGTGAACTCTTTAATACGTTTTTTGAACATATCTTCATATTGTAATGATTTTTCAACACGTACCGCAATGTTAGCCATCATTGTTACCGCTTCTACTGGGTATTGTCCAGCAGCTGTTTCACCTGAAAGCATGATTGCATCTGTACCATCGAAGATTGCGTTAGCTACGTCACTTGCTTCCGCACGAGTTGGACGTGGGTTACGTTGCATAGAATCTAACATTTGTGTTGCAGTAATAACTGGTTTACCTAACACGTTACATTTTTTAATTAGACGTTTTTGTACTAACGGTACTTCTTCTGGTGGAATTTCTACACCCATGTCACCACGAGCTACCATTAAACCGTCAGAAACTTCTAAGATTGAATCGATGTTGTCGATACCTTCTTGGTTTTCGATTTTTGGTACAATTTGGATGTATTGAGCGTTATGCTCTTCTAATAATTCACGGATTTCTAATACGTCAGACGCTTTACGTACGAATGAAGCTGCAATGAAATCAACTTTTTGCTCGATACCGAAGATGATATCTTTTACGTCTTTTTCAGTGATACCAGGAAGCTTAATGCTTACGTTTGGTACGTTAACACCTTTTTTATTTTTTACAGTTCCGCTGTTAAGAACTTTTGTACGGATGTTTCCGTCAGCTTTTTCGATTACTTCTAGTTCGATAAGACCGTCATCGATTAGAATACGAGAACCTGGGTCTACATCGTCATAAAGACCAGCATAAGATACAGAGAACTTCTCTGCAGTACCTAATACTTGCTCAGTAGAAAGAACTACTTCTGCACCTGTTACAAGCTCAGCTTGTCCGTCTACGAAGTCGTGAGTACGGATTTCTGGACCTTTTGTATCAAGTAAGATACCAACTGTTTTACCAGTTTTCTTTGAAGCTTCACGAATGTTTTTAATACGAGCTCCGTGCTCTTCATGGCTACCATGAGAGAAGTTTAAACGAGCAACGTTCATACCTGCTTCGATTAATTGCTCTAATTTTTCAATACTTTCACTAGCAGGACCTATAGTACATACAATTTTAGTTTTACGCATATTGCACCTCCGAAAATTATGAAACCGTTCCCAAATATCTGACATTACGCCGATTAGATGGATAATTCTTTAGATAATTGATACATATCTTTATCGATTGTATGCTTTTGAGCTAACGCTTCGATAATATCATGATCAACAAGTTTGTTATCTTGAATACCTACACAACGTCCACCTTTACCAGCAATTAACAATTCAACTGCTCTTGCGCCAAGACGACTTGCTAATACACGGTCTTGTGCACTTGGTGATCCACCACGTTGTACGTGACCTAATACAGTTACACGAGTATCAAAGTTTGTTGCTTCTTCAATGTGCTTACCGATGTCAATTGCACTTCCAACACCTTCAGCTACAACGATAATACTGTGTTTTTTACCACGTTCACTACCACGCTTCAGACGAGCGATAACATCATCCATATCATACTCTTCTTCTGGAATTAAGATTGTTTCCGCACCATCAGCTAAACCAGCCCATAATGCGATATCACCAGCGTGACGTCCCATTACTTCGATAACATATGTACGTTCATGAGATGTAGCTGTGTCACGAATTTTATCAATTGCATCAATAACAGTGTTTAAAGCTGTATCGAAACCAATTGTGAAGTCTGTTCCAGGGATATCATTGTCGATTGTACCTGGTACACCAACACATGGGAATCCTTGTTCAGTTAATTTTTTAGCGCCTTGGTAAGAACCATCTCCACCAATAACAACAAGTCCTTCGATACCGTGTTTCTTTAATTGCTCGATACCTTTTAGTCGTACTTCTGGATCTTTAAACTCAGGACATCTTGCTGTATATAATTTTGTACCACCGCGGTGGATAATATCGCCAACAGAACCAAGTTCTAATTTTTCAATGTGACCAGAAATTAATCCAGCGTATCCATGGTAAATACCATATACTTCAATATCATGGAAAATCGCTTTACGAACAACTGCACGAATGGCAGCATTCATACCAGGTGAATCTCCACCACTTGTTAATACACCAATACGTTTCATTTGTACTCACCTCATAAAGATTATTTGCCTTATAATAAAATAACACGAAAAAATATAAAAATACAATGGAGAAGATGTGTCTTTTCATAATAAAAACGTGCATTCGCGAAGTGGAACGCACGCTTTTCTTATTTTATCCAAATGGAAGCGTTTGAAAACGAAACTTGCCCAATTTTCATATATTTTTCATAACGTTTTTCGATTAATTCATCTTTCGAAATTCCGTTTAATTGTTCAAAAGTTTTTCGAATCATTAAATCTATATTTTCTGACTGTTTCAAAATATTACGGTGAGCTCCGCCTCTTGCTTCTGGAATAATTTCGTCAATTACACCTAATTCTTTCAAATCTGCTGCTGTAATTTTCATTGCCTCTGCAGCTTCCTTTGCTTTTCCTGCATCTTTCCAAAGAATTGCCGCTGCACCCTCTGGTGTAATAACAGAATAAGTGGAATTTTCTAGCATATGAATGTAATCTCCTACTCCAAGACCTAGCGCACCACCACTACCGCCTTCACCAATAACGATACAAATAACTGGTACCGTTAAACCTGCCATCTCAAATAGGTTGCGGGCAATAGCTTCACTTTGTCCACGTTCTTCAGCTGCTTTACCAGGATAAGCTCCCTTCGTATCGATGAAACAAATAATAGGACGATTAAACTTTTCCGCTTGTTTCATGAGACGCAGTGCTTTTCGATATCCTTCTGGATGAGGCATTCCAAAGTTACGGCGAATATTTTCTTTCGTATCTTTTCCGCGCTGATGCCCAATTACAGTTACAGGCATCCCTTTATATTTCGCAATGCCGCCGACAATCGCTGCATCATCGCCAAATAGACGATCTCCATGACATTCGAAAAAATCAGTAAATAAGTGCTCAATATAATCGAGCGTTGTCGGTCGTTCTGCATGACGAGCAATTTGAACACGGTCCCATACTTTTAGATTGCCGTATATATCTTCCTCTAAATTTTCTAGCTTTTCTTCCAAAATACGAATCTCCTCACTGAAGTCCATCTGGCTGTTTTTCGTATAGTCTTTCAGTTCACGAATCTTATTTCTTAGCTCAACAACTGGTTTTTCAAATTCTAGCTCTGCCATACAGCCATTTCCCCTCCTTGATGAACTTCTAAAATCTTGCGAAGCGATTCTCTCATATCATCACGATGCACCACCGCATCTAATTGACCATGATCTAGTAAGAATTCTGCCGTTTGGAAATCTTCCGGTAGTTTCTCACGCACCGTTTGTTCAATTACACGTCTACCAGCAAATCCGATAAGTGCACCTGGTTCTGCAAGATTATAATCACCAAGTGAAGCGAAACTCGCTGAAACCCCGCCCGTCGTTGGGTGAGTCATAACAGAAATAAATAATCCTCCTGCATTACTATGCTTTTTCAAAGCTACGCTTGTTTTTGCCATTTGCATTAAACTTAATATCCCTTCTTGCATACGGGCACCACCCGAAGCAGTAAAGATAATAAATGGAACTTGTAAGTCGTACGCCTTTTCAACCGCACGGGCGATTTTTTCTCCTACTACAGAGCCCATGCTCCCCATTCGAAAACGAGAATCCATTACTGCAACAACAACAAGCATGTCATCAATTGTTCCTTCACCAGTTACAACCGCTTCGTTCAATTCAGTCTTCTTACGATCGCTCTCTAGTTTCTCTTCATAACCTGGAAACTCGAGTGGATTTAATGAAACCATTTCTTTGTCATACTCACGGAATGACCCTTCGTCCAATATACTATCAAGACGTTCCCATGCATTCATAGGATGATGATATCCACAATTCACACATACTTTTAAATTTTTTAGAAGTTCTTTCGTATACATGATTTTTTTACATTCCGGACATTTTGTCATAACGCCATCTGGTACATCTTTTCGTACTTGTTCTGAAGGTATTGCAGCGTACTTTTTCTTTTTCACGAATAAATCTCTTAGCACAATTTGACCCCCTTCGTTGAGAGCTAAGGTTAGCGTAAGAAGAAAATGGGGCTAACACCAAAGTTTGATGTTAGCCTTATCTTCTCAATCTGTCTAATAACCTCACTCTTTACGTTTAACTTTAACCGCTACGCGGTAGAATGTTTGTCATAACGTGTCATGGTCATTTCGACAAATTTTATACATTACGAGTGAAACTGTATATTCTCTACTAATTCATCGTAAATTTTTAGTGCATCATTTTCTTGTTTTTCTTCCAAAGTAGCGTAAAGCTTTCTATACATATCGATAGAATCTCTTGAAACTTTACAAGAAAGCGTTGATACGTAATCATTTACGATCATCCAAATGCGATATAGTAAATAATTATCGACTTGTTCAATAAGTGTTTTAAAGAACGTTTGATGAAGCATTGGAATTGAGTTTTCGTTTCCTTCGAGCACTTGATGTAATTTACTTAGCACTTTAGAAAACGTTTCTTTCGGTAAATTACATACAATTCGAATCATATCTTTCTCGAGTAACCGTTTCGTTTGTAATAAATCACGAATTGTTTTCTCATCTTGCAATAAGAACGGAGCAATTAATTGTACAAGACCGTTATCATAAAAGTTTCGAATAAACGTCCCTTCACCACGTCTCGTTTCAATCAATCCTACCAGTTCTAAAGCACGCAATGCTTCTCTTACAGAGGAACGTCCTACGTTTAAGCGTGAACTTAACTCACGCTCAGACGGCAAACGATCCCCCGCCACCAATCCATCCTCTTCCATAATGGAACGGATTTTTTTTACAATTTCGAGATATACTTTTGTATTTGATGATGTCAATGGAAATTCCTCGCTTATTCTTTACCAATCAGCGCTAATTGTTTTGTTTTTTCAGCGATCTCATTTGGATCTACTTGACGGCGAGCTACTCCTGTCTCCATTGCTGCTTTTGCAACGTAAGCCGCTACTTGAGGCGCTACACGCGCGTCAAATGGTGCCGGAATGATATAGTCTGCATTTAACTCATCTTCTGCTACAAGCTCAGCAATAGCCTGTACAGCTGCCATCTTCATTTCTTCGTTAATTTGTGTCGCATGTACGTCAAGTGCACCGCGGAAAATACCAGGGAACGCCAGTACATTATTTACTTGGTTCGGGAAGTCAGAACGACCTGTTCCAACAACAGCTGCGCCCGCTGCTTTTGCCAATTCTGGCATAATTTCTGGAACTGGATTCGCCATTGCAAAAATAATCGCATCGTCATTCATTGTACGAACCATCTCTTCTGTTAATGCACCTTCTGCAGATACACCAATGAATACGTCCGCACCTTGTACAACATCAGCTAAAGAACCTTCTATACGATTCTTATTTGTATATTTTGCAACTTCATCCTTCACCGGATTCATACCTGTAGGACGACCATCATAGATTGCGCCTTTACGGTCACACATAATAATGTCGCGTACACCATAGCGATATAAAAGTTTAATAATTGCAATACCTGCTGCACCTGCGCCATTTGCGACAACTTTAATGTCAGACATTTTCTTTCCAACTAATTTCAGTGCATTTACAAGACCTGCTACTGTTACAATAGCTGTTCCGTGTTGATCATCATGGAAGATAGGAATATTTGTTTCTTTTTTCAAACGCTCTTCAATAATGAAGCAGTTTGGTGCTGCGATATCTTCTAAGTTAACGCCGCCAAAAGTTGGCTCCATTAATTTTACAGTTTCAACAATTTTATCTACATCGTTTGTATTTAAGGCAATTGGGAATGCATCTACACCAGCAAAGCTCTTGAATAATACAGCTTTACCTTCCATTACTGGAAGAGATGCTTCAGGTCCAATGTTACCAAGACCAAGTACAGCTGTTCCATCTGTCACAACTGCTACCATATTTCCCTTCATCGTATATTCATATACCTTACTTTTATCGTCATAAATTTCTTTACAAGGTTCTGCAACCCCTGGAGAATATGCAAGACTTAAATCTTTTGCATTTTCTACTTTTACTTTTGATACAGTTTCTAATTTTCCTTGATGCACTTTATGCATGTGAAGTGCTTCTTCACGAAGTGTTGACAAACTATCCACTCTCCTCAAATTATTCTTGCTGATATCAATTTCTCCAAGTGGTCTGACCACGAACACTACTACTATAATAATCGAAGTGTAGGGAAATTGTCCATTATATTTTCACAACTACATTTTCTTCCCCGACAATTTCACGAAGTGCTCCTAAACATTCTTCACTTGGATGAATCGATAAACTCCGAGATAATTGTACCATTTTATGTTCCTTTTCATAATAAATTAGTACTTTCGCAAAACCTGAATAGTCGAACAATATTTTCGTAACCCGATTTAAAAGCTTTTTCTCATACTGAGATGGCAATTTCACGTAAACAGATGCGTCTTTCTTTTCTTCATAAACATCCATTTCCTCTAGCGGATATAGTCCATTTACAATCCATTGAAGCTTATGATTTCTTAGCTCAATCGTACCGTCAACTAAAACAATTGCTCCTTCTTGCAACTTATCCGAGAAATGTATATACGTTTCCGGGAAGAGGACCGCTTCCATTTCATCATTTTGATCACAGAATGTAATAAATGCCATCTTTTGAAACTTTTTCGTACGAATCACTCTAACACTTGTTATATACACAATCGCTCTTTGTACTTTTTTCTTGTGTCGCATCGCCTGAGCGAGAGATGGAATTTCTAATTCTTTTGCTAACTTCACATACTGCGCTGTCGGATAACTTGATAAATAAAAGCCAAGTGCTTCCTTCTCTTTATTTAGTTGTTCAATAAAAGATAGCTCTTCTCCTTGTACATATTTTGATTTTGGAACAGCATCTCCTAAATCACGTGCGAGATTCGCGTACTCTAACGCCCCTTTAATACTTTTCCATAAATTCGTTCTCGAAACACCAAAATCATCAAAACATCCCGACCAGACGAAAGCTTCTAAATTACGCTCCGTTACGAACTTTGACGGCATACGGAGACAAAATTCAAATAAATCTTCGAACATTTTTTTCTCTCGTTCTTCTAATAATGCCGTCACTGTAGCCATTCCAATATTTCGGATCGAAAGTAAACTGTAACGTATCGCATTCCCTTCTATTTGGAAGTTATAACCACTTCTCTGAAGAGACGGCGGCAAAACGTGAAAACCTTTCCGCTTCGTTTCTCGTATATACTGTACAATCTTATCTTCATTTCCAATTGCGCTTGATAATAATGCCGTCATAAATTCCAGCGTATAGTTCGCTTTCAAATAGGCAAGCTGATATCCAATCATACTGTAAGCTACAGCGTGACTTCGGTTAAAACCGTAATTCGCAAATCTTACAATTAAATCATAAATTTTCTCTGCGGATGTCTCATTGTATCCATTTCCCAAACATCCTTGGACAAAATGCTTACGTTCCTGATCTAAAATATCACGATTTTTTTTACTCACCGCACGGCGCAGTAAATCTGCTTCTCCAAGCGAAAACCCTGCTAACTTCGATGCAATTTGCATAATTTGTTCTTGGTATACAATGACGCCGTATGTTCTTTCTAAAATTGGCTTTAAATCCGGATGTAAATATTCGATTTTTCTTTTTCCATGTTTCGATTCAATAAAAGTCGGTATCTGTTCCATCGGTCCTGGTCTGTATAACGAGTTAACAGCTACGATATCTTCAAACTCATTCGGTTTTAACCCGCGAAGTACATTTCGCATACCGCCTGACTCAAGCTGGAATACACCTGTTGTATCTCCTCTTCCTAATAATTGGAACGTCTTTTCATCTTGAAGAGGTAAGTTTCTTATATCGATTTCTTTCCCTGTTTTGTTCGCGATAAATTTTATAATATTTTCAAGTAACGTTAAATTACGTAATCCTAAAAAGTCCATCTTAAGCAACCCAAGTTCTTCTAGCGCATCGGCTGGATATTGCGTAACATAAACATCGTTATGTCCTTCTTGAATTGCTACACTGCCTGTTAGCGGTTCTTGACTCATAATAACACCAGCCGCATGAATAGACGTATGACGTGGCAAACCTTCTACACGTTTTGCGATTTCAAACACACGCTCATGCAAAAGATTCCCTTGTATAAACTCACGAAGTGATTGTGATTCTTCATATGCATCTTTTAATGTTATACCAAGCTTTGATGGGATAAGTTTTGAAAATATATCAATATCTCGCGGCGGAAGCCCCATTACGCGGGCAATGTCTCTAATTGCCGCTTTTGCTGCAAGCGTACCAAACGTTACAATTTGCGCAACACGGAGCTGACCGTATTTATCTTTCACATAGCGAATCATCTCATCACGTCTTACGTCTGGAAAATCAATATCAATATCGGGAAGCGTCACACGTTCAGGATTTAAAAACCTTTCAAATAATAGATCGTATTCAATTGGATCAATATCTGTAATTTCTAATACGTATGAAACGAGTGAACCAGCTGCCGATCCACGACCTGGTCCTGTTAGAATATAATTTTCATGTGCATACTTCATAAAATCCCATACGATGAGGAAATAATCACTAAATCCCATACGAGAAATAACATTTAATTCATGATCCAAACGCTTTATATGCACTTCTTTCGGTTCACCATATCGTTTCCGCAAACCTTCTTCACAAACACGACGCAAGTATATATCACTCGTTTCATTAGACGGAACAGGAAACTTCGGAAGTTGATTTACATGGAACGGTATTTCTACTTGGCAACGCTCTGCAATTTTTATTGTATTTTGGATTGCTTCCGGCGCATGGGAAAATAGTGCTTCCATTTCATCCGATGACTTTAAATAATACTGATCTGTTTTCAGCCTCGGCCTATCTGGATCAGTCATTTTCGTTCCACTTTCAACAGATAGTAAACATTCGTGAACAAGCGCGTCACTTTGATTGATATAGCGCACATCATTTGTTGCAACGACTGAAATATTAACCCTACTAATAAATTCAGGTAGTTTCTCTTGTAAAAGCAACTCATCTTGAATCGCATGATGCTGCAAACTCATATAAAAATGGCCGAACATATTTTGATACGTGCGAGCTACTTCTTCAGCCTGACTCTCATTGTCTTCTAGTAATAATTGCTCAATTTCGCCATCTTTACCTGGTGAAATAGCAATTAATCCTTTCGCATAATGCGCAAGCCACTTCTTAGGAATACCTTCTTTGGACTTTGTCATAATACTGCTAGAAATCTTTAATAAATTTTGGTAGCCTATTTCATTCTCAGCAAGTAATACAAGCGGATAAGACCTTTCTTCTTCTTCACTAAAAATAGAAGCGGTTAATCCAATAACAGGCTGTATACCATGTTTCTTACATGCTTTATAAAACGGAATAACACCATACATAACATTTTCATCCGTAATAGCCAGCGATGAAAAACCAAGTTCTTTCGCCCTGACTACAAGCTCATCAATTTTACAAGCACTTTTTAATAAACTAAAAACGGTTTGACATTGTAAATGCACAAACTTCACTGTTGTACCCTCTCTTTACCTATTTGACTACTTTTATTATAGGTGATGAGGAAAGCGGAAATCAAAACATACTTCTTATACTTTGTCCATATATATGAAGAAGAAAGGGGAATGACGATGGATGTAAGAGAACATACTTTTTTCTCTCTGCTTATTATTAGTTATTTTATTGCCTTTGGGGTTATACTTGGCGGTTCATTAATTGGTGGATTTGGTGCGTTTCTTATTGGAAAACCAGCTCTAACTTACATTAATCAATTCGCCCAAAATTTAAGAATTTGGGCACTCGTTGCAGCAATCGGCGGAACATTCGATACCTTTTATAGCTTTGAAAGAAGTTTCTTTGGCGGAGATATGAAAGATATCGTAAAACAAATTCTCCTTATTTTTTTCGCAACTGGTGGTATGCAAACAGGTCTCATTATTATTAAATGGCTAACGCAGGAACATGTATGAGAGTACCAAGTGCTAATACAGCAAAAAGATGGTACTTAGTATTAGCTGGGGCTGCTGTTGGAGGCGTTTTGAGCTGGTTTATTTTTTTGTACATATACGGTGTTTTTCAAGAAGAACAAGCTAGTAAAATAGCAGAACAAAGAGAAATTATAGAAAAACAAGAAGCAAAGCTCCACGTCCTTCTCGAAGATCAAGAAAAATTGAACACTGAAAATAAACGGCTCTTAACCATTCAAGAGATTAAAATAAAACTTATCAATCGAGAAAAATACGATTTAGACAATCTCACACTCGAAAATATGACTACATCTATCCATAATGATCTCCAACATCTTTTAACGAAAAACATTCAAAGTATCGCAAAAAATAAAGACCTACTTAAAAAGGTAATCGAAAATAAAACGTACAAACATTACGATCGGCTATACCGTTTTAAAGTCGATACAATATCTTTTGATACAGTGCTTGAAATTAGCATTACTATAGAGAAAGAAAAATAAAGAAGGAGGGCTTTAGCACCGCTCCTTCTTTTCGTTCTAACATATAGTCTCTTATTTACAAATCTCACGTAAATCAGCAAAAAGACGATCCGCTTCTTCCCAAGAAGATGCCTTCGCACCAGAAGCCATCGGATGCCCCCCGCCGTTATATTGCATTGCTAATTTGTTTATAACTGGTCCTTTTGAACGAAGACGAACACGAATTACGTCGTCTTCCTCTAAAAATAGAACCCACGCCTTTAATCCATCAATATTGCCAAGCGCTCCAACAACACCAGATGCTTCAGAAGGAAGTACATCAAACTCTTCTAATACTTCTTTCGTTAATTTAATGTAAGCTGCTCCTTCTTCTACCATCGTAAAGTTTTGTAAAATATAACCGTTTAAACGAGCAATTTTTTCTTTTGTCTTATACATTTCATTGTATAAATCTGTGAATTTCACACCCATATCAACAAGCTCACTTACGTAACGAAGTGTTTTTGCTGTCGTATTTGGGAATAAGAAACGACCTGTATCTCCAACAATTCCTGCTAAAATAAGGCGAGCTGCTTCTTTTGTTATTTTTAATCCTTTATCTTTTCCATAGTTATAAAACTCATAAATCATCTCACTTGTAGAACTCGCTGTCGTATCTACCCACGTAATATCTCCATATGGATCTTCATTTGGATGATGATCAATTTTAATTAACATCTTCCCTTTTGTATAGCGTTGATCGTCAACACGTTCTTGATTCGCAGTATCACAAACAATAACAAGCGCATTTTCGTATACACTATCTTCAATATCATCCATTACTCGTAAGTATGCTAGTGACGGTTCATTGTACCCAACCGTATAAATATTTTTCTCTGGAAACGATTCTTGTAGAATTGTACCAAGACCACCCTGTGAGCCTAACGCATCTGGATCCGGACGCACGTGGCGATGAATAATAATTGTATCAAACTCTTTAATTGCTTCTAAAATTTGCTCATGCATATGTATAATCTCCTTTTTAATCAACTTCTTCACTTTATCCTCCATTATAACGGAAAGTATTTCATACATGCGAACAATTGCTTTATAATAAAAGTTAGAAAGTTTAGATATTTCTTTTTCTTTTCTATTATTTTTCATAAAGCGATGGGAGTGTTCACTATGCCAGTATTAGTCTTCTGTATTATCGTCTCATTTATGTTGTACCTCTTTTACAAAACAAAATACTTTCGTACAAACCGCCCAATGGAGAAAGGTTGGCTCTCAGGAAAATCCGCAATGGCACTCGGTTCATTCGTTTTATTTTTCGGGATAAACCAATTCTTTTTAGAACTTTCAACCGCTCGTATTATCGTTGGTGTTTTATTCGTTCTATTTGGTAGTGCAAGTGTATTTAACGGGTTTCGCCAATACAAACATTTCTTGCCATTAGCAGTTAAAGAAGCCGAAGTCTATGAAGCAACATAAAAAAGCATCAATATTGTGATGCTTTTTTATGTTGCTTAACTTTCAAAATCATATATGCAACAAACGCAGATGGTATATTAAATGGGTTACCTTGTACATGAAAATGTAATTGTTCTTCTTCAAAAGACATTTTTTCATATAGCTCTCGCTGAGATAATCCTGTCTTTTCCTTTTTTTCATGTAAACCTTGTAAATATAAATATTGAATAGGTATCATTACAAGAAAGTAAAATAATGCGATACTACCAAAAAAAAGTACGGCTGACGACATAATGCATACCACCTTTCGTAATTCCATTTTCTTACAATATAATCATAACACAATATACAACTGAATTGAATTATTATTCTGTCTTTTCTCACGTTACTTTTCCACTCCATCCCATACATATTTCACTAAAACTCCCATCTAAAATCATGCCTTTCAAATTTAAAACAACAAAAAAGATGGAACAAATCAAAACGATTTGTTCCATCTTTTTATTTATCGATTAACTGAACCATAAGTAATGCTTTTCCAACAACATTACCTTCATGATGCACCTCTACATCGACCTTACCAAATTTACGTCCAATTTCTAATACTTTCGGATGAACAGATACAACATTATCAATTTGAACCGGCTTTACGAAATAAATCGTTAAGTTTTCAACAATTAAATCGCTTTTCTTTTGCGCACGAATGACGCGATTTGTCGCTTCTGTCACAATTGTTGCAAATACACCGTACGATAACGTCCCGATTGAGTTCGTCATTTGCGGCGTCACCGAAAATTGATATAGATGCTCATTCTTCGCTTCTTTTGGTGTCATAAATTGATTCGTTACAATATCATCAATGGTTTCTCCAACTTGTGGCTGACGTTGAATCATTTGCAGTGCCTGAAGTACATCTTGACGGCTAATAATACCTTGCAGTTTGTTTCCTTCCTCAACGACAGGAAGTAATTCAATTCCTTCCCACACCATCATACGTGCCGCAGCTGCGACAGACATTTTACCGTTCACTGTAATTGGGTGCTTTGTCATTACTTTATCAATTGGTGTTTCTTTCGCTACTCCGATCATATCTTTTGAAGTTACGATTCCTAGCACTTTGTTACTTTCATCAACAATCGGATACCTTCCGTGCATTGTCTCTTCGTTATATGCATGCCATTGCTGTACTGTATCACTCGGCTTTAAATATAACGTTTCTTCAATTGGCGTTAAAATATCTTCAACGAGTACAATTTCTTTCTTAATAAGCTGATCGTAAATCGCACGGTTAATTAACGTTGCGACCGTAAATGTATCGTAGCTACTTGAAATAATCGGCAGCTTTAATTCGTCTGCTAATTTCTTCACATGATCTTCCGTATCAAATCCGCCCGTAATTAATACAGCGGCTCCAGTTTCTAATGCTAATTGATGTGCATTCGTACGGTTACCAATAATGAGTAAATTCCCAGCTTCTGTATAGCGCATCATCGCTTCTAATTTCATAGCTCCGATTACGAATTTATTTAATGTTTTATGTAGTCCTTCTCTGCCCCCAAGTACTTGACCATCGACAATGTTAACGACTTCTGCATATGTCAGTTTTTCGATATTCTCTTTCTTCTTCTGTTCAATTCGAATTGTTCCGACACGTTCAATTGTACTAACATATCCTTTATTTTCTGCATCTTTAATTGCACGGTAAGCTGTCCCTTCACTTACACTCAAATCTTTCGCGATTTGTCTTACAGAAATTTTATGGCCTACTGGCAGGCTATTAATATGTTCTAAAATTTGGTTATGCTTGGTAGCCAAATGGTTTCACCATACTTTCTTTTCCCTAAATTCTTCATGTGTTGTACTTTTAGTATACTATATTTTCAAAACTGTTACACTCTCTCTTTGCATACCTGTACTATTTTTTTTATAACAAAATGTCTCTTGCATTCCACCATTCATTCTATTACAACAATGTAATGCTATTGTCATCTCATTCGATAGTTCGTACACTTGATTACTTATACAATTAAGACAAGAAATAAAACAAAGGAGCGAACACATGATGAAAAAATTTTTAGAGGTTGTAGGTGCTGTATTTTTAGCTTTCGTAGATGGGAAAAAAGTTGCAATGGAATTGAATGAAACACCTGAACAACCACGTACCAAAAGAAAAGAATCACCAAAACAAATACAAGCATTAAAAGCTGTCCTACACACATAAAAAACCCTTCACTTTTCTTTTTCAAATGAAGGGTTTCTTTTCTATAGTGTAATACTTTCTCCAGCTTCTAATACTTTCCCTGTACAATTTTGTAGCTTTTCTACAAATTGATATGGATCTTGTTCAATAACTGGGAACGTATTGTAATGCATCGGTACAACAGTTTTCGCATTAATCCATTTTGCCGCTAGTACAGCATCTTCTGGTCCCATTGTGAAATTATCACCAATTGGTAAAAATGCTAGATCAACTTTATTTAATTCCCCAATTAACTTCATATCAGAGAATAGTGCAGTATCTCCTGCGTGGTATACAGTTTTCTCTTCTGCTGTAAATAAAATACCTGCTGGCATACCTGTATATGTAATCGTCTTATTTGCTTCATCAATATAACTAGAGCCGTGGAATGCTTGTGTAAACTTCACTTTTCCGAAGTCAAATTCATGTGAACCACCAATATGCATCGGGTGTGTATTTACACCTTGCCAACTTAAAAATGTTGCTAGTTCAAATGGTGCTACAACAACTGCATTATTTTTCTTCGCAAGTTCTACTGTATCTCCAACATGATCACCGTGTCCATGCGATAAAAGGATTGCATCCACTTTTACATCTTCAGCTTTTAAATCTGTTTTCGGATTACCTGTTAAAAACGGGTCAATTAAAATAACTTTTCCATTCGCCTCAATTTTCACAACTGAATGTCCATGATAAGATACTTTCATTATTACATTCCTCCCCTATTCACATTCTCACTTTTTATTCTACATGATTTTTCAATCCCCTGTCTTTTCTAACATCTATTTACTTGTCATAACGCTTTCTTCCGAGTTAAAGTTATATTTGTAATTAAATATCTCGGGGGTGCCAATCGATGAATGCTAGATTAGAAAATTTAATGCAATGGCTAAAAGAAAAAAACGTAGAAGCTGCGTTCTTAACTTCTACACCGAACGTCTTCTACATGACAAACTTCCACTGTGAACCACACGAAAGACTTCTTGGTATGTTTGTATTCCAAGAAAAAGAACCTATTTTAATTTGCCCTAAAATGGAAGAAGGCCAAGCACGTAACGCTGGCTGGGCACATGAAATTATCGGATTTACTGATACTGACAGACCATGGGATATGATTGCAAAAGCAATTAAAGACCGCGGCATCAATGCAAATGCAGTTGCAATTGAAAAAGAACATTTAAACGTAGAGCGCTACGAAGAATTAACGAAATTATTCCCAAATGCAGCTTTCAAATCAGCTGAGGAGAAAGTTCGCGAACTTCGTTTAATTAAAGATGAAAAAGAACTTTCTATTTTACGCGAAGCAGCTAAAATGGCGGACTATGCTGTTGAAGTTGGTGTAAATGCAATTAAAGAAAACCGCAGCGAGCTAGAAGTATTAGCAATTATTGAACACGAATTAAAAACAAAAGGCATACATAAAATGTCATTTGATACGATGGTATTAGCAGGTGCGAACTCTGCTCTTCCACACGGTATTCCTGGCGCAAACAAAATGAAACGCGGCGATTTCGTACTATTTGATTTAGGCGTAATCATTGATGGTTATTGCTCTGATATTACACGTACAGTAGCATTCGGTGAGATTTCTGAAGAGCAAACTCGCATTTACAACACTGTACTTGCTGGACAACTACAAGCAGTTGAAGCATGTAAACCAGGTGTTACACTTGGCGCAATCGATAACGCTGCTCGTTCTGTTAT
This sequence comes from Bacillus sp. FSL R9-9497, assembly GCF_038005805.1. Lineage (NCBI taxonomy): Bacteria > Bacillati > Bacillota > Bacilli > Caryophanales > Bacillaceae > Bacillus > Bacillus sp. FSL R9-9497. The sequence continues at coordinate 4,498,351 of NZ_JBBOTY010000001.1, forward strand.
CGCAGATGCAGGTTACGGAGACTTCTTCCCGCACCGACTTGGTCATGGACTTGGAATTAGCGTACACGAATATCCAGATGTAAAAGCTGGTAACGAGTCTCCATTAAAAGAAGGTATGGTCTTCACAATCGAACCTGGTATTTATGTACCAAACGTAGGTGGCGTTCGTATTGAAGATGATATTTACATCACAAAAGACGGATCAGAAATTTTAACGAAATTCCCGAAAGAATTACAATTTGTAAAATAATAAAAAAGGCAGCTTGATTGCTGCCTTTTTTATTTCTCTACTATTTCAAATTTCTCTACAATCATTTTTGCTGGATAGCTTTCAAGTGTTTGAGAAGACCATACTTTTATTTTATCCCCTGTTTTTAGTTTATTATATGCATCTTTAACCTTAAAACTCAGAACTATATGTGATGGATACTCTTTATTCATTTGTTGTTCTATATAATTTTGTAACTCTACTTTCGTTTCAAACGTTTTATCACTGACGAAAAATACCGTATCATTTCTTACTATGACATATCCTTCTTCAGGTACTTTTTTTACTGCTACTTGCTCTACTTTTTTTGTAGTACACGCTGATAATATGATTAAAAATACACTTAGAAACATAAAGATTTTCATATGCCTATTCATTTTTAACTCCTTACTCTAGGCTATTTCAAATTTAACACCATCTTCTCCTCATACTTATCATCCCATTTAATCACAACTTCTATCGGTTCATCTTTAGATAAAGGCGTACAACTTACACAAGAAGACTTTATTTCAATCTTTGCTCCTTTATGATTTTCTGACGTTTGTGTCATTGTGCTAAAGGCTCCATTAATAGCAATCTCTAAATTTTTAAATTCTGTATTTCCATCTCCGCCCTTATACTGAAATGTAAACATTCCATCTTCACTATCATCCTTAATATGGCCTTTATATTGTCCCGTCCAACTTTTGCTCTCGCTAGAAAAAGTAACATACCAAATCGAACAACTCCCTAAAAAGAAAATAGTAATAAAAAAGAATAATACTCTCTTCATCATGCCCCTCGATTCAAAAGCATTTATTTATTGTCTATTTCTTCCTTTAAATATTATTAAAAAAAGAAGGCCACTCAAAAAGTGCCTTCTTCTATTTCACTAATATTTAATTGAAATTTCACGATCCAAACTGAGAAAAGGTGGACAAGAAGCGCAAACGCCATACATGCTCCGCTTAAAAAAGTTAGTATAGGATGCGAATACACGTGCCCTAATCCATAGGATATCGCCACGAAAAACATAGTTATGTAAATATAAATTGCTCCATGTATTTGCCTCATATAAACCTCCTTTTCCCATAGTATAACATAAGTTTTCTGATTATTCACATTAATAGACTGTAATTAATATTTCTCAACTGTTACACCTCTAACAGCAGCCTTAATATATGGTGCTCCTTGTAAACTTTGTAAATCCTCTGTTTTGCCTGTTACAACTACACCGTATATTTGTAAGTCTTTTGGTTCGGTGTTTTTTATTTCTTTATCCCGCATTAACAGGCAGTAAGACCCCACATCAAAATTCAGCGGAAGTAAAGAAGTTAGGTGGGGGGCGGACTGCTCGTAAAAGCCCGATTGGTGAGGGCTGATAATCAGTGGGGGATGCCCTCACCACTGATTAAAGTTTCACTTTATAGTTTATCCTAAAATATTCTCGATATCCCTCTTTATTTTCACTTAAAGATATCCAAATACAGCTTTTATAAATTTTTCCATAATAAAAAGCACATTTATTTTGATGTGCTCTTCACATATAATTTAGTAAAATATGAATCATTTTTTGAAACAAAAACTCCCACTCATCTCTCCCCATACTATCGTTATGACTTAGTTGCCATAATAATTGAACGAGGATAAAATCCCAGCTTTTCATAAAATGATACAGCTTCATTTCCATACACTACTGTTAATTCAATTTCATCTATCTTTTTCACTTTAAACCATTCCACTGCACTATTCATTAATTTCAAACCAAATCCGTTTCTTCGGTATTTTTCATCAACAAATAAAACTTCAATCTTTCCGCTTACGCTTTTACTATACGCTATACAAAATCCTAATATATTATCTGTTTCTGACTCAATCAATAATTCAATTCTATATTCTCCGTACTTTGAGTTCTTTTTATAATTTTCAATACGTTCCTCAAATGTCATTCTTGGGTAATCGCCAGAAAAATATTTTGATTTATTATTATGATATTCATGCAATTTATTTAAGGATTCTCTTATTATCTCTATTTCATCGAGAGTGATATATTTATTACTAATTCTCATCCTATAGCATCTCCAATAATATATATTTCAGCATAAAAATAAGACTGTTTTTTGTTCACAAAATATTACTCTATTATTCCATCGCTTCCCTCACAACCTCTTGAATCATAACAACTTCTGTTTTCATATCAATAGATGGTGCTTCTTCATCGATACATTCATACCAAAACGCTAAGTGCTTTTTATCGATTTCATAATGAGAATTTTCGACAAGAGCTCCGCCTTCTCCTTGCACAGAATACCAATATAAGTACTCTTCTCCATCTCTTATTTCCCGGAAAATTGTCTCAACATACATCTTTTCGTCGTTTAATGTCAAAAGGACTTCTTTCATATTTTCATTAAGAAGCTGCATCCATTCATCTACTCGATGACTCTTACCAGGCCTAACTTTAAATCTCGTTAATTCTACATTCATTTTTATTCCCCCGTTTTCTTACGTACAAACAAACTGTATTCTATTGGATGATAAAAACTTAATTTACTAGCTAATTTTCGCGAAGGAATATTGTCTACATAACAATCCCAGCTCGGTATAATATCATTTTGCATGCAATGTTCAATGAACCGTGTCGCAACAGCTTGAGCTAATCCTTTCCCTTGATATGCTTTATGCGTAGCAATATCGATTTCAGCAAAACTATTCCCTCTAAATATTGAGACGCATTCAGCTATAATCATCCCACCTTGTTCTATACAAAATCCGAAACCACCGTTCAAAAATAGTTCTTTTGATCCCCAATATTCTTTATAATACTTCTCTGTAAATTCACTGCTTCGTTCTATATCACTTTTATCAATACGCTTCACTGCATATGTATTTTTATTTGCATCTTGTGTTCGCTCTTCAAAGATTTCTCTTTGGAATTTCATTCGTGGCATATTCCGAAGTACATTACTAAAACGCCCTTCAATCATCATTTCCCACTCTTCACTTGAAGCGAATAGTGTAAATCTCTTCTCTGTTTTTTCAATAGCCATTTTTAAATACATCAATAAATCTTCATTATAATTTTGATCATCCGTATGACCAAATAAATAATAGATACCGTTAACTGTACGAATTAATCCTGCTGTTAACTTCTCGTTGGCAAAAATCTCACCATCTATCATTTGGTCACATACCGCATAAGCAAATGTCGTCGTTCTTGTATTACTTTCCAAAATCGGAATGATTTTTCTATACTCGGCTACAGATAATTTTTTCATAACTGCTCCACTTTAATCGTATCAGCTTCTATATTTTCGAAACAAAGATTTACTGTTCTCTTTAATGCTCTCGTTCTATGAATCGTACACGCTGGAATTAAAATAGAATCATTCGGCTTTAAAACTGCTGTTTCTCCATCTTCAAAATCGATAAGCAATTCTCCCTCTAGCACAATGAATAATTCATCCGAATTAGAATGATAATGCCAATCATATTCGCCAGTAAATACAGCGATTCGTAAGCAATGATTATTTACATTTGAAACGACGAAATTTTTATGTTGATCTTTAATATCCTTTGTTAATTCTATTAAGTTCACAGTTTCCATCTTTCGTCCCATCCTTTCATTAGTCGTTCTTCTAAAAAACTAACTTAATCTCCTCCACCTCCGCAATCTCCTCCACCATCACTTGAGCTGCTACAATCATTGCTACTGTAGTCACCGAATCCACTTGATGAGCTTGAATTGGATGAAGATTTTTTGCTTCTTTTTCTATCTTTTTTACTTTCATGACTAGGCCAAACCTTATCAAATAATATAAAGAATAAGATTCCTTCTACCATAACAAGCATAACGCCAAAAATACCTTCAATAACATTAGGGGTTATCCCCAAACTTTTAACCATCCCACATAAAAACACACAAAAAATCACATACAAGAACATACAAATATATCGAAATACTTTTTCTATCATAAGGACTACTTTTTTTGAAAAAGGTATGTTCTGTTCCTGTTTTCTCTTCATATACTTTTGTCTCTTAACTTGCTTTTTCTTCCTCTTTTTGCTCCCCATTGAATCCCCTCTTTTTGTTATATAATTCTAAATTATCATAATAAAAATCGATTTACACCAATAAATAACAATTATTCACATGTTATTTCTCCATAAAAAAGACCCTCCTCATAAAGGAAGGTCTCGAATGTATTTCTATTATGATAAAGCAGGAGCTTTTTCAAGAAGCTCTTTCGCATCAGCGTATTGTAAGCCGTGCGCTTCTGCAACTGCTTCGAATGTTACATAGCCATCTAATGTGTTAATACCTTTTAGTAATGCAGTGTTGCCTAAGCAAGCATCTTTGTAACCTTTGTTCGCAATTTGTACTGCATATGGTACTGTTACGTTTGTTAATGCAAGAGTTGACGTACGTGGAACTGCACCTGGCATATTAGCAACTGCATAATGAACAACGCCATGTTTTTCGTAAGTTGGGTTATCATGAGTTGTAATACGATCAGTTGTTTCGAAAATACCACCTTGGTCAATCGCGATATCTACAACGACAGAACCTGGTTCCATTGATTGAATCATTTCTTCAGTTACAAGTTTTGGCGCTTTTGCACCTGGAATTAATACTGCACCAATAACAAGGTCAGATTCTTTAACAGCTTCTGCAATGTTATATGGATTAGACATTAATGTTTTTACTTGGTTACCGAAAATATCATCTAATTGACGAAGACGTTCTGCACTTAAGTCAATGATTGTTACATCTGCACCTAAACCTACTGCAATCTTAGCTGCGTTTGTACCAGCTTGACCACCGCCGATGATTGTTACTTTGCCGCGTTTTACCCCTGGAACGCCTGCAAGTAAAATACCTTTACCACCTTTGTTTTTCTCAAGGAATTGTGCACCGATTTGTGCAGCCATACGACCAGCTACTTCACTCATAGGTGCAAGTAATGGTAAAGAACGATTGTCTAATTGTACTGTTTCATATGCGATTGATGCAACTTTGTTATCGATTAATGCTTTCGTTAATTCTGGTTCTGGAGCTAAGTGTAAGTATGTGAATAAAATTAAACCTTCACGGAAATAGCCGTATTCACTTGCTACTGGCTCTTTTACCTTCATAACCATATCTTGATTCCATGCTTCTTCAGCAGTTTCTACAAGTTTCGCACCAGCTTGTACGTATTCTTCATCCGTAAAGCCAGATCCTAAACCTGCTCCTTTTTGAACAAAAACTTCATGACCATTTTGTACTAAATGTACTGCTCCCGCTGGCGTCATTGCCACACGGTTTTCATTGTTTTTAATTTCTGTTGGAATACCGATACGCATGATTAGTTCCCCCTTGAGTTATGAAATGACCCCTGAATCATTTTTTAAAGCGCTTTCTACGCTCTTATATTTTAACATAATATCTCAATATTTGACAAAAAATAACACGAGTTTTCCGATAGATTTAATTTTATATTAAAGGACAGTATTATCCGCACCTCTCAGCACAATGGATAAACTGTCCAATTATTCGAAACTTCATCTTATTTTATTCTATCGATGTCTATGAATAACATCCACTGCACCAGTCACTTCAATAATTGTACCGGTAATCATATCGGAATCGTCCTCACATAAAAACGAAATGGTTCTTGCAATATCTTCACCTGTTCCAGATCTACCAATCGGTGTGTTATGCTCTTTCAGCTGACGTGCTTCTTGAATAGTTGCCTCTTTCATCTCGCCTATAATATCACCAGGACATACCATGTTCGCAGTAATACCATACTCCGCTTCTTCATAAGCAACTGTTTTCGTTAATGAAACAAGTCCTACTTTCGCTGCGGCAAAAGCTGAACGATAAATCCATCCCGGTGCACTATCCGCCCCTTGAAATCCGTAATTAATAATACGGCCAAAGTTCTGTTTTCTCATGACCGGAACGACAAGTTTTAATAAATGAAATACCGCTGTTAAATTTCCCTGAATCATTTCATTCCATTCATCTTCTTCATAATCAACTAACTTTTTTCGTTCAAATACATATGGACCAGCATTATTAATTAAAAAGTCAATTTTGCCAAAACGGCTCATCGCTTTTTCTACTATTTTATGTAAATCTTCCTTTTTCGTGACATCCGCTTGCACGAATTGTAGACGCTCTTCCACATCTTTATATGTTTCTTTCATCGTTTCCATAGCCGTGATATCGCTATGGTACGTTACTGTTACTGAATAGCCTTTAGCCAATAATTTTTCTGTTACTTGCTTTCCTAAACCTTTCGTACCGGCTGTAATGAGCGCATGTCTCACAAAACTGCCCCCTTTTAAATTGCTATACTTCATATGTAACAAGTTCTCGCTCCAATTACAACTAAAATGAATTGAAACAGAGTTTTCAAAATTCTGTAACGTTTCTGGCAAGCACGTTACCAAAATTTGTTTTATAATTAAGTTGTAAACAGTTATAAAACAGATTGGGAGGAATTTACTATGAATAATACATATACAAATATTTTAATCGCGGTGGATGGTTCTAAAGAAGCAGAAAAAGCCTTTAAAAAAGCAATTCAAGTCGCAAAGCGCAACAATGCAACATTAACAATTGCTCATATCGTTGATGTAAAAGCATACTCAGCAGTAGAAGCTTATAGCCGTGCAATTGCGGAACGTGCAAATCTATTTGCAGAAGACTTATTAGAAGACTACAAAAAAACTGCGCTTGAAGCTGGTCTTGAAAAAATTGAAACTGTATTAGAATTCGGTAATCCTAAATCAAAAATTTCAAAAGAAATTGCTCCAAACCATAAAGTAGATTTAATTATGTGTGGCGCGACTGGTTTAAATGCTGTTGAGCGTTTCCTAATTGGTAGCGTCTCTGAACATATTATTCGCTATGCGAAATGCGATGTCCTTGTTGTTCGTGGTGATGAAGAGCAAGGTGAGCTTTAATTTATAGATAAAACACCAAGTCCACATAGGCTTGGTGTTTTTCATTTTATAAACTTCACTATAAACACAAGACATGCTACGACAACAACGGTAATTGCCAACACATAAGGCGGAAGAAACTTCAAAGACCATAACGCCATCATGATTGTCGCGATCGTTAAGTACGTTTGCTTTGCATCTGCTGTCATTTTTTTACGAAGTAAGAAGACGTACAAATAGCCAATTGGCGGCGTAATGAAGCAAAGAACATATATGATTTTTGATTTTAAATACCATTTTTGTTCTCCAAGTTTCTTTATATCCCCTTCTATTCTCTTATGCTCTTGTTCTCTCGCTTCTTCTACAAGCGGGTCTTCCTCTTCTCCTCGCTTTTCTTTCATATAAGGAAGAAAGTGCATAAAAAAATAGTATGCGAATACGAACGCTCCAAATCCAATATTTAATCTTTCTAATGGAATATGTTCACTAAAAAAAGCAGCAGTAAGCACTAAAGACAAACAGTACGTCATCATCCAAAATGAACGTTTTCTCTTTTTTTGTTCCATTTCTTTTTTATCTTGTACATATTTTCTTTTCGAAAACCATATTGAAATACAGCAGTCTACTACAAATAGAATAAAGATAAATATCCCGACGTGTACTGTTTCTACATCCTCAAATGAAAACATATTTGGGAATGCAACGTGTAATACAATTAGCGTGTACAAAATTAACCCTATAAAATAAATACGTCTCATTTTCCATCCCTTTCTTATTTCCTAACATTACGTTAACATACATTTTTTAGAAATAGACGGACAAAATATATATGTGTAAAAAAGGAGGATGCAACATGGATGATTCTGAACGTATTATTTTAGATGTGAATGGGAAAGAACTCGAAATGCTAGATACGATTCGTACTCATTTTAAAGAGAAACATGGCGTTGAACTAAGTAACGGTGCATTACTTAGAGATTTGATGGATATTGAGTATATTCGAATTACGGAAGATCGACATAAGTATGATTAAAAGAAAAACGACTGCAGGCGAATGCCATCAGTCGTTTTCTTTCTTTATTTAAGCTCTTGATGCTTCCCGCCCATACCACCTTGCTCATTGCTATCTTGGTGTACAGTTAGTTTATTTGTTTTCGTATCTTTTAAAACTCTATATGTATATGATTCATTTGGTTCATCTTTAAACTGCACATTCATTCCATACGAATCCATTTTGCTATAAAAGGCCGGTTTTATATATAAAATATCACTTTCTTTATATCCTTTATCTTGCAAATGCCACATCGTTGCGATAATCGCTTCTTCTCGCTTTTCTTTTTCACCAACATACATATATTTGTCCAAAAGAAACACTTTAGCATTTGCAATTAAACTAATTACCAGTACAATGATAAACACTATTTTTTTCATAGACTTCCCCTAAATTGTTATTTTTTACTATATTGTAACTTAAATATTATTAAAAAACAAAGTACGCCAGACTTTACTAGACTGGCGTACTTCCCAACTCAATTCTTAATAAATTCTTTCGTTAACCCCTTCGCCTTCTCCAAAGCGTTTTTGATTTGTTCAAACCCTGTCCCACCAGCACTATTACGACGCTTTACAGCCGCATATGGTGAAAGAACTTCATACAAATCTTCTTCAAATAAAGAGCTCATTTCTTGATATGTTTCAAGCGGGACATCTAATAAATAAATTCCTTTTTGTGTGCAATGTAGCACTAACTTCCCAACAATTTCATGAGCTTGACGGAATGGTAGTCCTTTGTTTGCTAAATAGTCGGCAATTTCTGTTGCGTTGGAGAAATCTTGCGTCACAGCTTGCCCCATTTTTTCTTTGTTTACAGTCATCGTTTCAAGCATGCCCCCCATAATATGAAGGCATCCTTCTACTGTTTTTACTGTATCAAACATTCCTTCTTTATCTTCTTGCAAGTCTTTATTGTAAGCGAGCGGTAATCCTTTCATTACTGTAAGTAAACTGAATAAATTACCGTATACTCTGCCTGTTTTACCACGGATTAGTTCCGCCATATCCGGGTTTTTCTTTTGCGGCATAATGCTGCTTCCAGTTGCGTATTGATCGCTCATTTCAATAAATTGAAACTCTTGGCTACTCCATAAAATAAGTTCTTCACAAAAGCGCGATAAGTGCATCATAAGCATAGATGAGTTACTTAGGAACTCCAGTATGAAATCACGATCGCTTACTGCATCTAAACTATTTTCATATATTCCATTAAATCCAAGAAGCTCCGCACTATATTCTCGGTCAATCGGGAATGTCGTCCCAGCTAGCGCTCCTGCTCCTAATGGGGAGATATTAATACGCTTTAACGAATCTTCATAACGATTTACATCACGCTCTAACATCCAAAAGTAAGCGAGAATATGATGAGCAAATGAAATCGGCTGAGCACGTTGCAAATGCGTATAGCCAGGCATAATCGTTTCAATATTATTTTCTGCTTGATGAACAAGAACAGTTTGCAATTGCTTTGTAGCTTTTATAATATGTTCTACCTTTTCTTTTAAATACAAATGCATATCCGTTGCCACTTGATCGTTACGGCTTCGGCCTGTATGAAGTTTCCCTCCTACTTCGCCAATTTGTTCAATTAACATCTTTTCGATATTTAAATGAATATCTTCTGCTTCTACTGAAAATTGTAGCTTATTCTCTTTTGCTTCTTTCAATAAATATTGAAGACCTACCTTTATTTTCTCTGCTTCTTCTTTCGTCACGATGCTCTGCTTTGCTAGCATCGTGACGTGTGCAATACTCCCGTTTATATCTTGATTTACTAATTGTTGATCGAAGGAGATGGATGCTCCAAACTCTTCAACCCATGCTTCCGCTTCTTCTGTAAAACGTCCGCCCCAAAGTTTGCTCACGCTTCCACCTTCTTTTGATTCACTTGGCTGTATACTTTCGTCGGTAAACCAAATAATGAAATGAATCCAACTGCTGCATCATGATTAAATTCGTCCTGGGCAGTATATGTTGCTAATTTTTCATCGTATAAAGAGTACTCAGATTTACGTCCTTCTACAATCGCATGACCTTTAAATAATTTCACACGCACTGTACCTGTTACATTCTTTTGCGTTTCTTGTAAAAATGCATGAAGCGCTTGTTTTAAAGGTGAGAACCATAAACCGTTATAAATAAGTTCTGTTATTTTCTGTTCAATCACTGGTTTAAAATGTGCTACTTCTTTTACGTGTGTTAAATCTTCCAACTCTTTATGCGCAGTGATTAACGTCATTGCTGCTGGGCATTCGTATACTTCACGAGATTTAATACCGACAAGACGATTTTCTACGTGATCAATACGTCCAACGCCGTGTTTTCCAGCGAGCGCATTTAACGTTTTAATTAATTCTGCAAGTGAATATGCAGTGCCATTTAAAGTAGTCGGTACGCCTGCTTCAAATCCGATTTCTACAAACTCTGGTTTATTCGGTGTATCTTCTAACGCCAATGTCATCTCATATGCATCTTCTGGCGGCGCTGCCCATGGATCTTCTAAAATTCCACATTCGTTGCTGCGTCCCCATAAGTTTTGATCGATTGAAAACGGGCTATCTAAATTAATCGGAATTGGTACATCGTTTTCTTTTGCATATGCAATTTCTTCTTCACGTGACCATTTCCATTCACGTACAGGCGCAATCACTTCTAAGTAAGGATTTAATGCTTGGATAGAAACTTCAAAACGAACTTGGTCATTTCCTTTTCCTGTACATCCGTGTGCAACTGCAGTTGCACCTTCTTGTTCTGCAATTTCTACTAATTTCTTCGCAATAAGCGGACGAGATAATGCAGAGACAAGAGGGTATTTCCCTTCGTATAAAGTGTGTGCTTGCATCGCCATCAATGCATATTCATTCGCGAATTCTTCTTGAACGTCAATCATATATGATTTAATTGCACCTACTGAAAGTGCCTTTTCTTTTACAAATGCTAAGTCTTTACCTTCCCCTAAGTCTAAACAAAGCGCGATAATATCATAATTCTTCTCTTGTAACCATTTAATTGCAACGGAAGTATCAAGACCTCCGGAATATGCTAATACAACTTTTTTCTTCTTCATTTTGCATCCCCCTAAAGAATAAATATTCATTTTCTTTTATAATAATTCACACTTTACCACCTTTCACAAAATGTATCAAGAGTCATTTTCAAATTTTTTCAAACAATTTCGTCGAACTTCTTTCTGTTTTTCTGTACAATATAAGCAGGAAAACGGGGGTGAACTTATGGAAAAGTATTTCTTATACGATGAACATCTAGGAATTGAAATTCCGCATTTACAAGAAGACTGGGAAGAAATCCCCGAAAAAATGCAACATGCTATTTTACTAAAATGGGAACAAGTTCGCGGGAAAATTCCTGATCGTATAAAAGAACTTGAGCACTATATTAATACAAAACAACATTATTTAAATAACGAAGAAGACTTCGAAGTTTCTTGTAAACTAAATTCAGAAATTGCCGATCTTGCTTCCATCATTAATGACCTTTGGCTTTGGTATCGACTCACTCAAAATGTATCTGAGGGGAAAGCACACCAATGAAAAAAGCATGCCCCTCAATTACTTTGGGTCATGCTTTTTTTGTCGTAACATGATTTACAATATATCTCTTGTGCTGTTTTTGCCAAACACACATCAAAAGGGCCAACTAATATACTTCTTTCTTTCGGCAACTTTACAAAAGCAACAAGCTCTTCTTCATATTGAATTTTTTTCTGACATGAAATACATATTAATTCTTTTCTTTTGAACATTCCTTTTAGCATACCTTCACTCTCCCCTTCATCTATCTATATTAATATACTCTCATAATAGTTAAGACTTGTAAAAAAATGACACATTCCGAATCGAATGATTCATATACTATGTACAAAAGGAGGTCTACAGCTTATGCGTGCTTTCGTTATTATCGCTTTAACTTTTTTAAGTGTGATTAGTTGGGATGCGTTTTTTAAAGATAAAAGTGATGAAAAGAATACAACGGAATAAAAGCCTTTTTTTCTTACTTATTGGACAAACCGTTACAAACTGTCCAATCCTCCGAAATAACTTAGGCTTTTCTACAAAAATATTTAAACATAACATTTTTTGTAGATTCCCTCCGTTTATTGTCGGTTTCCATCCGCATACATTTTTTAAAAGTATGATATAATAGTATAAATCTTGAAGGAAGGGATTTTGATATCATGATCGCTCGAAGGAGCATGTGGCATCGTATTGACGAATCATACACGTAGCGTATTTTTCAGCTCAGATACTTTAGTCTAGCGAAAAAAATACGAGAGTGGGGAAATTATGATTGCCCGAAGGATAATTTGGCAAAAAAAAGACTCTTCTTACACATAGCGTTTTGTTTAGGACTTAATTGTTACTAACTAAACAAAACAAAGAAGAGCAGGATTGCTAAATGACGAATCCTACTCCACGTTTTGTTTAGTCGTTTTAAGACTTAAACTAAAACGAAGGTAGGGAGAATTGATGGACGAGAGGATTATTCGTTATTTCTTCAGCGACATATAGCGTAGTTAGTTTTTTCGTAAACTAACTGAAAGCTACATGTGAGCTCGTAGTTAGTTTACAACACAAAAAGGACTACTAACTACGGAAAGAAGGAATAACGATGAGGAACATCCAAAGTCGGCAAATTATTAAAGAAATTTTTATGGTTTTAATCGGTTCATTTATTTTAGCAGCAGCGCTATATCACATTCACTTCCAAAACCACTTAACAGAAGGTGGCTTTGTAGGAATTGCACTATTCATTCAAAACTTTTATGATATTTCACCATCTATTTCAACTGTATTAATGGATATCCCAATTATTTTACTGTGCGCTTCATTTTTAGGTAGAAAAATGGTTGGTTATTCATTCCTAGGTTCAATTTCATTCGGAGTATTTTATTCCTTTATGGAAAATTATTCTCCATTTACGGTAGATTTATCAAATAACTTATTTATAGCTGCAGTAGTTGGCGGTGCGTTAGCTGGTATTGGACTCGGTTTTATATTGCGATTTGGCGGTGCAACCGGTGGAGACGATATTTTAACAATTGTATTAAGTAAACGAACTCGTTTTACAATTGGGCAAATTTTCTTCGTCTTTGACGCGATTGTTCTTGCGCTTTCATTATATTATTTAAATTGGACAGAAATTGCTTTTACTATTCTTTCGATTGCCGTACAGGCAAAAACATTGGATTTAATTTATTATCCAAAAACAGAAAAAACAGCAGAAAAACAGCCAGTATCTGTTCCAATGTCCAAAAAACATGCAACAAATTAAAAAAGCGAAAGGCTTCGGCCTCTCGCTTTTTTTATGCTCTTTTTTCTTTCTCGACTATATGGCGCACTTGATAAAATCTATTTGCAAATTCAGTAACGTTTCTTGTTAAACGATAATTCACTGTAGATCCAATTGCCATTCCAATTACCGGTATACCTTGGAATAATTTACGACGAAGAGCATAAATCGAAAATGTCTTCAAAATTTGTTTTAACACAACCTCAGTAGAAGCTGTTTGTAGCACTGCTTCGTCTCCTTCGTAAAAGAACGAATCTTCCTGCTCCAGCTCTTGCAATAAATTGTACCATGCATATTGCTGAAGTCTTCCTGGTAGTAATGACGCATGAAACACCTTTAACGCAAGCATCATTTCATACGGCTTGTTCACATCATGTCCAAATGATGTTGCAATAAGTTGGACTGCCTTCACATTTAACGCGATCATAACCGGAAAATCCGCCGTTAATAATAATAAACCTCCAGCACCTGTTGCCCCGCCTTGTACAAATGAATATAGACGATGACGTGCTGTTTGCTGCTCTGCTATGTATGTTAATTGATCAATAGATAATGCTTTCAAATCTTCAAGCTGTTCAATCGATTCATCAAATAATCTTGATGTTCCTAAAATCCGATTACGTGCATCTAACTGTGCTTGTGAACTTTGAATAAATGCATGCAAATGAAAGAGCCATCCATCTGCTTTCGTGAAGAATTCTTTTCGCTTTTTCTCAGGTAATTTCGCAACTGTAGTATGTAACCATTTATCAAACACTTTTTGAAAATCGGTCGCTTCTTGCTCAACTAATTGCGCTTCCCATTCTTTTATATTGTCTAAAATGGCTTGTTCTCGCTTCGATCGCATCGTAACAACCACCTCGTTCGATTTTTTTCTATTGTAACATATTTCTGCTTATTCTTTGCAAATATGCTTGTCTATCTTTATTCACATACCATTTTTGAATGGCATAAAATATTAACAAAAAGGATGAGATAAATCACATGAATCTATCCGATATAAAAAAAGAATATAATGCGGTATTCAGCTTAGGACAAAACTGCTGGCCTGCTTGGGCATTATATCAATTAGAATTATCACCATTTTTTGGCGTTATTGATTTTATGCTAAGCCCCTCATTAGAAAAAGTGAATGTATTATTACAAAATCGATTTGACCGCTTTTTAAATTTCGAAAATTTATCCTTCATCTCATTTTGGGATGATGATGCAAAATTAAGATTAAGGGACAACCTTTATGAAATTGACTCCTGTCATGACTTTAAAACAGATGTAAACACACCAACTTCTTGGCCTTCTTATACAGAAATTAAGTTAAACTATGAACATCGTATTAATCGTTTTCTAGCTACAATTGAAACGGCAGAATCCATATTATTTACTCGAACTGGAGGAACATATGAAGAAGCATGTTCCCTAGAACAAATTTTATCTCAAATCGTTACACATACATTCTCTGTCCTGTTACTAATTCCTGCCGATATACCAACTATCACCCAAGAAGATTGGGGATTACAACGTGTTTGCGTTATGAAATGTCCTATTATGGATGTATACCAATACAATGAAGCATTTTGGAAAAACTTATTTGATGGAATTACGATTAGACCACATTCTTAAATACATGACACCTTTACTACAAAACACATTATAATCTTCCTTATACAAAAAAATAAGGAGTGATTGTATATGTATCCACGTGCAAAGGCTTTTGGCATTGCTATACATCACGGGCGTCTTCTCGTACAAGAATATCATTCAGCCGATGAAACATTTTACCGACCTCTTGGTGGTTCAATTGAACTTGGTGAACAATCAGCACATACCGTTATTCGTGAATTTAAGGAAGAGCTTCATACAGAAGTGGAAATCACCAATTATTTAGGTTGTTTAGAAAATGTCTTTCATCTAGATGGAGACATTGGTCATGAAATCATTCAACTATATTCTTTGCGTTTATTAGACACGTCACTATATGAAATGAAAACATTAAATATACAAGATGAGGAAACAGTAGCGTATGCGAAATGGATTCCTATTACGGCATTCATTCAGAAAGAAAAAATATTATATCCGGATGGAGTTTTAAAATACATCCAAAAGAAAAAAGACGAAATCCTATAGGATCTCGTCTTTCTTTTCATATATTAACCAATATCTCCAAGACGTAGTACATCACGAGCAATCATAACTTCTTCGTCAGTTGGAATTACGATAATTTTTACTGGAGAATGTGGGAAGCTGATGAATGCTTCTTCACCGAATACGTTATTACGTTTTGCATCAAAGTATACGCCCATGTACTCAAGGCCTTCTAATACGCGCTCACGAATAATCGCACTGTTTTCACCTACACCAGCTGTGAAGATGATTGCGTCTACACCTTTCATACGAGCAGTGTAAGAACCGATGTATTTGTGGATACGGCTTACGAATACATCAAGTGCTACTTTCGCACGGTGGTCGCCTTCTTCTTCTTTCGCAATGATGTCACGTAGGTCACTAGAGTAACCAGTAAGACCTAACATACCACTCTTCTTGTTTAATACGTTAACTACTTCTTCTACTGTTTGGCCTGTTTTTTCCATGATGTATGGAATTAACGCAGGGTCAAGGTTACCAGAACGTGTACCCATTGTTACACCAGCAAGTGGAGTGAAGCCCATAGAAGTATCGATAGATTTACCGCCTTCTACTGCTGCGATACTTGCACCGTTACCTAAGTGACAAGAAAGTAAGCTTAAGCTTTCAATTGGACGACCTAATAATTCAGCCGCACGCTCAGTTACATATTTATGAGAAGTTCCGTGGAAACCGTATTTACGGATGCCGAATTTTTCATAGTACTCATATGGTAGGCTGTATAGGAATGCAGATTCCGGCATTGTTTGGTGGAATGCTGTATCGAATACTGCTACTGCTGGTACGTTTGGTAATACTTCTTGGAATGCTTTAATACCAACAACGTTTGCTGGGTTATGAAGTGGTGCTAAATCGCTTAATTCTTCGATATCAGCTAATACTTCATCAGTAATTAAAACAGAGTCAGCAAATTTTTCGCCGCCGTGAACAACACGGTGACCGATACCGCCAATCTCATCTAGAGATTTAACGATTCCGTTTTCAGTTAATTTTTTTAGAAGCATATTAACTGCTACTGCGTGATCTGGAATGTTTGTAATTTCTTTTTGTTTTTCGCCATCTACAGTAATAGTGAAGATACTATCTTCTAAACCGATACGTTCTACTAAACCTTTTGTTAATACTGTTTCACTTGGCATTTCAAATAATTGGAATTTTAAGGAAGAGCTTCCTGCGTTAATCGCGATGATTTTTGACATCTAGTCTTTCGCCCCTTTTTCTCTTGGTAGTTGTGTGGATGTTTCCACAAACCGCTCGATTTTATCTGATCAAATTCACTAAATATGAAAACGTTTCATCATTAGCAAATTTTATACTCACGATTTTAATTTAAACATCGTCCGACATATATTTCAAGTGAAAAAATTGTAACACCAAGAAAAAATATATATTACAGATTTCAAAAAAATTCAGTTAAATCTTGTATATATTTAAAAATATGACATATTATATAAAACTGTACTACATGAATCACTAATGCTGTTACATATACCTAGCTTTATTTATGTGTTGCAAACCAAGTATTTAATTGATCCATAATGTCTTCCATCGCCTTCATGTTAGAGAATTTAGGCAACTCCACTAATAACGCCTGTTTTGGCATTGTTACATTAGCGCCTTTCTTTTGGAGAACAAATATACTTTTTGCATTTTTCTCGTTTTTAAACATGGAAACAGGAAGCTGTAATAACCCTTGAATAAAGCATGTTTCTTTAATAAATGCATGTAATTTTGGTGCCTGGTCACTTTCAAAAATGAAGTTTGGTACTAAGAAGAATAAGTACCCGCCCTCTTTCGTATGTTTCACACTTTGTTCAATAAATAAGTGATGGGCATATGACATTCCTTCATCTGCTTTTAATTTATATTCACTTGCACCGATTTCGTTTGGATAATAACCAACTGGCAAGTCTGAAACCACTGCATCAACTGGATCGATATAAAGTGGTGCTAGTCCATCTTGATGGAAGAATTCGATTGCATGCTTTTGTAAATTTGCATTTACTAAAGCAAGTTTAATTAGCACTTCATCCACTTCTACACCAAATCCACTCATTGTTAGTCCTTCTTTGGCGCTATTAAACACTGTAGTCATTAAGTTACCTGTTCCAATTGCAGGATCTAAAACTGTAATTTCATTTTGCCCTTGCATAAATTTATGGAATAAATAACTCATAAACATACCAACTGCATCAGGTGTCATTTCATGATTCGCTTGTACGCCTTCTTTCATTCCTTTTAAGATGGCTAACTGAAATGCTTTACGAATTTCTTCACCTTTATATGTTTCTTCATTAAACGTACTATATTCACGATTCAGCCTTTCAATTGCTGATTCGGATAATTCTTCTTGTAAAATCGCTCCCTCAAACAAGTTATCACCTGTCTCTACAAGCGCCTCTAAATATGTTACATCTAATTCTTTACGTAAAACTACCGCAGAAGAATCAAAAATAGAAAATAATGTTTCTACTGTCTGACTCACGTACATTCCTCCTTCTCTCTTTTACACATAACTTATATCATACCACAAAGTGTTTTTTTCCAAAAAGAAAAAGCGACCTCCTGTAAAGAGCTCCCTTTTAAGTTATATATGATATAACGTTTTTTCTCATATATCGATGCCGTTACAGAGCAATATATGAGAAAAAACGACCTCTTTATAAGAGGTCATTTCCTTCACATTACTTCGCAGATTTAGCTGCTTCTAATGCTGCTTCATAGTTTGGATGGCTTGTACCTTCGCTTACGTACTCTGCGTAAACTACTTTGTCGTTGCTATCTACTACGAATACTGCACGAGCAAGTAAACGAAGCTCTTTCATTACTAAGCCGTAAGCTTCACCGAATGAAAGGTCACGGTGGTCAGAAAGTGTTACAACATTTTCTAAACCGTTTGCTGCACACCAGCGTTTTTGAGCGAATGGTAAATCAGCGCTAATTGTTAATACTTTCGCGTTTTCAATACCTGCTGCATCTTGGTTAAAACGACGTGTTTGTGCATCACAAACACCTGTGTCGATTGAAGGTACAACACTAATTAATTTCACTTCGCCTTTGTATGTTTCTAAACTTACTGGAGATAAGTCGTTTGCTAATACTTGGAAGTTTGGCGCTTGATCGCCAACTTTAACTTCTGTTCCAACTAAAGTCATTGGATTACCTTTAAAAGTTACGTTTGCCACTTGAAAATCCTCCCTTATTTAAACAAAATATGTACAATGTAAATGATAGTTTGTCCCTATCGATAATGCAAATAAAATCGCTTTATTTACAAAAAAATTAAAGAAGCTAACCTATTGATTAGCTTCTTTATTCGTTAAATTTGAAATTCAGGATCATCTTCTTTTCGTTTATCCATCATTTCTTTCACTTTATCAACAGCTTGTGGAGCTAATTCAATTATTTTATCGATGACGTGTGTTTGTTTATCTAAGTGCAATACTTTCACACCATCTCCATTTATAACAAGAAAGGCAACAGGATTAATAGAAACTCCTCCACCACTTCCCCCGCCAAATGGATGGCGGCCTGAATGTTCTACTTTACCAAATTCACTTCCACCAGCAGCAAATCCAAAACTTACTTTCGAAACAGTAAGAATTACACTTCCATCTGCCGCTTTAATTGGGTCACCAACAATGGTATTTACATCAGTCATTTGTTTTAAATGCTGCATTGCGGTTGTCATTAAACCTTGAATTGGATGGTCCATTCTATATCCCCCCTATGCTTGAACAGATTTTTCTGTCATACCAGATCTTTGCTTCCTCATAAATATGAGCAATTTCACCGCTGTTTTTATAGTGCGGAATATCCGAAAAGATGCTGTTAACTCACATCTTGACGCAAATCCTTTCCCTTGAAAAACAGGAGTAATTTCAAATTCTGGTACATCGACAATATGCATATATTGTCCGACAACTCCAGCAGCCATACCTTTTGTCCCCCATGCATATCCAGTGACAATTCCAGTACTAGCTGCGTCGCCTGCTCCAATTTGTGTATGCCATTTCCAACCATTGATTTTCACTCGTTTGAGAAAATCTTTAACAATAGTATGAACTTCTTGAAGCTTTTTTATCAGTTCACCAATGCTGTCAAGTTGCGCCATAATTTTATTATCGAGTCCGCCGTCCTCTTCAGCTTTTTCGATTTTCTGTCCTGTCTTTTTCTGCTGTTTTTCAATTCTTTCCAACACATCAAATGTATATCGAATCATCCATATTTTCACTTGAAGCAAACATTGCTTTTCCATTTCTGAATATAAAAATGTCACCTTAAGCTTTATTTTCGACAATAGTATAAACAAAATAAAAAGAAGAAGAATTATTATTCCAATTACGAACCACTTCATACGTATCATCCTTTCACTCCGTACCCATTATCGACAACTTTATTCATCATTAAACAGGGTTCTATAAGATTGAATATAAAAATTTTTCTAAAAATAAAAAGGTATTTTGACAATTTATATCGAAATATATTATTTGAACATATCATCAGGGAACGGACTCTAATGATATGTAGCACGAAAAACAGAAAATTTAACTGCAGTGGAGGGATACATAATGGCAGATCGTCGCAATTTATTTTTCTTTTATGGTGATGACAAAGCAACGCTCGTTGAAAAAATGAAACCAATCTATCGTATTTTAGAAGAGAATGGATTTACCATATTAGATCATCCAAAAAATGCAAACGCTATCGTCAGTGTTGGAGATGATGCAACCTTCTTACAAGCCGTTCGTAAAACTGGTTTTAGAGAAGATTGTTTATACGCAGGGATTTCTACGAAAGATGAAATTTCTTTCTACTGCGATTTCCATATTGATCACGTTGATACAGCCCTTCAAGAAATTACAAAAAATGAAATTGAAGTGCGTAAATATCCAACAATTCAGGTAGATGTAGATGGCAGTACATCTTTCCATTGTTTAAATGAGTTCTCATTACGTTCTAGCATTATTAAAACATTCGTTGTAGATGTTCACGTTGATGATTTATATTTCGAAACTTTTAGAGGGGACGGTTTAGTAGTTTCTACCCCAACAGGAAGTACTGCTTACAATAAATCATTGCATGGTGCAGTTGTTGACCCGCTTATCCCATGTTTCCAAGTAAGCGAACTAGCATCTTTAAACAACAACACTTACCGTACGCTCGGTTCACCTTTCATTTTAAATCACGAACGTACATTAACTTTAAAACTAAGACCAGACGGTAACGATTATCCTGTTATCGGCATGGATAACGAAGCGCTTAGTATTAAACAAGTGGAAAAAGCTGTTGTACGCTTAAGCGATAAACAAATTAAAACAGTTAAATTAAAAAACAACTCTTTCTGGGAAAAAGTACAGAGAACGTTTTTATAGGATTAAAATAACCGCAGAATTATGGAATTCCATAATTCTGCGGTTATTTATTTACCCCGATTGGCGCGGACAATAATCTCTTACTATCCGGCCGTTATTCTTGTCAGTTTTTGTCGGTAAGTCGATATATTCCGATAATCGCTCATATATTTTTACGCATCTTTTCTATAGACAACTTGGCCATCTATTACGGTCATTTCTACTTCTACTTCTTTTATTTCTTCTGCCTCAATTTCAAACATATTGCGGTCTAATATTGTAAAGTCTGCTTCATATCCTTTTGTAATTTGCCCTCGCTTCGCTTCTTTTCCAATTGCATAGGCACTTCCTGTTGTAAATAAAGAAACAGCCTCATATACCGTTAATCTTTCCTCAGGCATATAGCATACACCGTCAATAAAACTTCTACGTGTAACAGCGCTATATATGCCTAAAAACGGATTCACTTGTTCAATAGGAGCATCTGAACCACCGTTGCAGTGTAATCCTGCTTCCAGTAACGTCTTCCAAGCGTACGCATAACGAAGACGGCGCTCTCCTAGTTTTTCAATGACTGACGGAAAATCTGATGAAAGGAAGACTGGCTGTATATCTATAATGGCTTGCAAGTTTTTCATTCTTTCAATTAACTCCTCACGAGCAAGCTGACAATGAATAATGCGATCACGTAACCCTTTTGCTGGTGGATATAATTCGAGTGCATCAATGACATATTCAAGCGATAAGTCACCGATAGTATGAATCGCAACTGGCATATGTAAATCTCGTGCTTTCTTCACTAATTCTGCAAGTTCTTCACGTGAGAAAATCGCAACCCCATTCGTTTCCTTCGCATCTTCATACGGTTCACTTAATAATGCTGTTCTTCCGCCAAAAGAACCGTCAGAGAAAATTTTCATTGCCCCAAATTCAATATAATGTTCATTTTCATATTCTTTTCGTTCATGTGCTACTTCATGGTGAACGAGCAAATGGGCTTTAAATGGCATTTCTTTTATAACGTGAGAAAACGCATTATATGTTTTTCTAAAACCACCATAATAATTTAAATCTTCCGTATGCCCGCCAACGAGTCCGTATTTCCAGCAATCTTTAATCGCTGTTTGCAGAGCTCTTTGTAAATAAGCTTCATCAATTTCTGGCTGAACATGTTTAATTAATTCTTGCCCTTGTTCATATAAAAGTCCTGTTAACTTATTTGATGAATCCCTGCCAATTTTCCCGCCTTTTGGATCTTCTGTCGCTTCTGTTATATTCACTTCTTGCAGTATGTATGAATTCACCCATGTAACGTGACGACAAACTCTCTTTAATAAAATAGGATGGTCTTTCGAAATTTCATCTAAATCACGCGCGTGAACATCTTTCGTATCTGTAAAGTTATTTTCATTCCATCCTTCTCCAATAATCCAAGAGCCCTTTGGAGCTTCTTCCACTCGCTTCTGAACAAGAGCCAGTACTTCGCTATAAGATGTACAATTTGATAAATCTAGACGGAGTAATCTCTCTCCATGCCCAATAAGATGCATATGGCTATCAACGAGACCTGGGATCATTGTTTTTCCTTTTAGGTCATGTAACTTTACGTTTGAATATCTGCTTTCTAATTCTCCCTTATTACCAGCATCAACAATTATGCCGTTTTCAACGTAAACAGCGTCCACTTTTTCATTTTCTTCTCTCATTGTGTAAATGGTGCCGCCATACCAAATTTCTCCCATATATCCCATCTCCTTTATTTTTTATTGTATAAAAAAAAGCACCATTTCAAAACATGGTGCTTTTCTAAAAATTACTTTTGTTCAGTAGTAGACGTTGTAACTTGCCATTCAATATTAAATTTATCTTTTACTTGTCCGTATGCTGGGCTCCAGAATGTTTCTTGAAGTGGCATGATAACTTCTCCACCTTCTTGTAACTTATCGAATACTTCTTTTGCTTTTTCTGCATTACTAATTTGAATTGCGATTGTTACTTGAGATCCGATTGCATGTCCTTGACCTGGGAATGTATCAGAAATCATAAGATCCGTATTACCAACTTTTAAAGTAGCGTGTAAAACACGCTCTTTCGCTTCAGCTGGAATCGGGTATTCTGGATTTTCAGGCATGTCACCAAAAGTTTGCATGACTTCTACTTTTGCATCTAAAGCCTCTTTATAAAACTGTACAGCTTCTTGCCCACTACCATCTAAAACTAAGTACGGATTAATCCCTAAAATCATACGGACACCTCTTTTTTAAGTTTATAAAATCGAACTTGTGTTCGTTTTTATATTATCATTGTTTTGCATTTCATTCAACTATTTACTTCACTGTTTTCAAAATTATTTTGACGGAATCTCCATCTCTTGTTTTCTAAGTTCAATACGGCGAATTTTTCCAGAAATCGTTTTTGGTAGTTCATCTACAAATTCAATTTTGCGAGGGTATTTATATGGTGCAGTGAGTTCTTTGACGTGTTGTTGGAGTGTTGGAATTAATGTTTCTTCGTTCTTTTCTATATTCTCTCTTAATACGATAAATGCCTTCACGACACTTCCACGAATTTCATCAGGACTTGCGACAACTGCACATTCTCTTACGTAAGGATGTTTTACAAGTGCATCCTCTACTTCAAACGGCCCGATTGTATAACCAGAGCTAATAATGATATCATCACCGCGCCCTTCAAACCAGAAGTAGCCGTCTTCATCTTTCTTCGCTTTATCACCTGTAATATAATAATCACCGCGGAATTGCATCGCTGT
Organism: Bacillus sp. FSL R9-9497; assembly: GCF_038005805.1. Taxonomy (NCBI): domain Bacteria; kingdom Bacillati; phylum Bacillota; class Bacilli; order Caryophanales; family Bacillaceae; genus Bacillus; species Bacillus sp. FSL R9-9497. The sequence continues at coordinate 4,522,163 of NZ_JBBOTY010000001.1, forward strand.
ACGTTCATCGTCTTTGTAATATTGTTTAAAGAGGGCCGGCGTTTCAATGTGAACTGCAATATCACCAACTTCGCCTACTTTAACTGGAGTACCTTCCTCATTTACGATATCGACGTGGTTACCTGGCGTTGGTTTCCCCATTGAACCTGGTCTAATATCCATCCCTTTCATTACACCAACAAGTAATGTATTTTCCGTTTGCCCATAGCCGTCTCTCACTGTAATATGAAAGTGCTTTTGGAACGTTCCAATCACTTCTCTATTTAACGGCTCACCTGCTGATACAGCGCTATGTAATGCCTCTAAATTGTACTGGCTTAAATCTTCTACCTTTGCCATTAATCTATACTCAGTCGGTGTACAACAAAGTACATTTACCTTATTATCGTCTAATAAGTTCAGGTACGTTTTCGGTTCAAACTTACCGTGATATACAAACCCTGTTGCCCCTGATCCTAGCGTTGCTAAAAACGGGCTCCAAATCCACTTTTGCCAGCCTGGACTAGCTGTTGCCCATACAATATCATTCTCTTCAATTCCGAGCCAATTTGGAGCGCTCGTACGTAAATGAGCGTATGCCCACGCATGTGTATGAACGACACCTTTTGGATTTCCTGTCGTTCCTGACGTGTAAGATAAAAAGACCATATCTTCTTTATCTGTCTTCGCCATTTCTAACCTGTCACTCTCTGTTTCTAACGCTGTTTTTAAATTAATCCATCCATCTACTGACTGCTCGCTCAGGACAAATTTTCGAAGAGATTCCATCGCTTCTATATCATCAAACTGCCTAATATACGGCTCATAGCTTACTATCGCTTTTACTTCTCCATGTCCAATTCGATATTCTATATCTTTTTTACGTAACATTTCCGAGCTTGGAATTACGACAAATCCTGCTTTAATAGCAGCAATATACGTCATGTACGCTTCAATTAAACGCGGCATCATAATAAGAAGCTTGTCCCCTTTTTGCAAACCACTTTTTATAAAAGCGTTTCCAATTTTATTCGCACCTTGCATTAATTCAGCGTATGTAACTTCCCTTCGATTCCCTTTATCATCTTGCCAAATTAAAGCTAATTTCCCTTTATCACCCGTATATTTCTCTATTTCAGAAACTAAATTATAAGACGGTGGCGCCAACAATTCTTCTCGCTTCATAAAATATCCTCCCTTTTCTTTATGCCTCCTTTATATAATAAAGAATTTTCTGTTAATTTTGAACCCTCTTCTTTTGACAAATTTTTCAGTTCTGTCGAATTACTAAATGAAATTACATCAACTTACCGACAAATGGCAACACAAAAAAGAAAGAGCGGGAGAACCCGCTCTTTCTAAGCCATCATATGGGATTATTTTTGGTAACCGCCTAATTGTTGCTCAGCTAGTGAAACTAGACGTTTAGTGATTTCACCACCAACAGAACCGTTAGCGCGAGCTGTTGCATCAGCTCCAAGTTGAACACCAAACTCTTGAGCGATTTCGTATTTCATTTGGTCTAATGCTGATTCAGCACCAGGAACCGCTAATTTATTTGTGCTACGTGACATGTTATATCACCTCCTTGTGAGTATAGAGTGTGATAAATAACATGACTTCATACACGTTTTAGATATGGTAATTTATGGTTTAGAAAAGTTCTTCAAATTTTTCTTCTTCCGCCACTACTTCTATCGTTTGTAATACCATTGTTTCTTTGTTCGCTACAGCTTCATCGATTAATGGTGTGAAATCGTATTTCGCTTCAAAACGATTTGCTTTTTCACGTTTCGGCTTCGTCGCTGGGCTTGCTGGTGTAAATACAGTACAGCAATCTTCATATGGACGAATTGAAATATCATACGTGCCGATTTCTTCAGCGATTTTAATAATCTCTAATTTATCCATCGTAATAAGCGGACGAATAACTGGGTAGTTTGTTACTTCGTTAATCGTATGCATACTATCTAACGTTTGGCTTGCTACTTGCCCAAGACTTTCACCAGTCGTAATTGCAAGTGCGTTACGCTCCTCAGCAATACGTTCTGTAATACGCATCATCATACGGCGCATAACCGTCATTGAATAGCTAGATGGGATTTCTTTATTAATCGTTTTTTGCACTTCTGTAAACGGAACAAGGTGAAGCGTTACTCGTTTACAATACTTCGTTAACTCTTGCGCTAAATCGATTACTTTTTGTTTTGCACGCTCACTTGTGAAAGGTGGACTATGGAAGTGAACTGCTTCCACAGATACGCCGCGTTTCATCGTTAAGTAAGCTGCTACTGGGCTATCAATACCACCAGAAAGAAGTACCATTACTTTTCCGCCAACGCCAACTGGTAAACCGCCAGCTCCCATACGCTCATCACACATAATGTAGCTATAACCACTGCGAATTTCTACACGTACATTTACATCTGGATTATGAACATCTACAGTAATATCTTCTGTATTTTCTAGAATGTGTCCACCAATCTCAGGTAATAATTCCATCGTTCTCATTGGGAAATGCTTATAAGAACGGTGTACAGTAATTTTAAATGTTTTCACATCGCCTTTTACTTGTAAGAAAGCTGCTAATGCACCTTCTTTAATGTCTTCTAATTCTGATGGTACTTTCATCGCTAAGTTAAATTTATGAATGCCAAATACATCTTTCAATCTTTCAGATACCGCTTCATGATCTTCGCCATTTAACTGGATGTACATACGGTCATGTGTTGCATCGATTTTAATATTTGGGAATTTTTTCAGTTTGAACTTCACGTTATCTTTTAATGTGCTTACAAATTTAGAACGGTTCTTACCTTTTGTCGTCATTTCTCCATAACGCACTAAAATATATTCATATTTCAACATAATTTCTTTACCTCATCACTTCATATAATTTTGGCATCGTCTCTTTTACAATACCTTCAAATTGTTTTACTTCTTCCATTGTGTTTTCTGGTGCCAAACTAATACGAATAGCGCTTGCAGCTGCTGCATGCGGCACTCCCATTGACACTAACACTCTGCTCACTTCATTTGCTTTTGAAGAACAAGCAGATTTCGTTGACACATATACACCGTGTTCTTCTAAAGCATGAACGACTACTTCTGGTTTTAAACCAACAAATGATACATTTAAAATGTGCGGTGCTGCATATGCAAGCGACGTGTTAATCGTTACATCTTCCATCTCTTTAAAGAAACGAACAAGCTCTGCTTGTAAACTTTGCAAATGAGCTACCTTTTCTTTCACTTGTTCCATTGTCATGCGAAGTGCTTTCACCATCGCTACAATGCCAGGTAAATTCTCTGTACCAGAGCGATACTTAAGCTCTTGTTGACCACCTGATAAAATCGGATCTAATCTTACGCCATCGCGTACATAAAGAAGACCTGTTCCTTTTACACTGTGGAATTTATGTCCAGATATTGAGCAAAGATCAATATGAGAAGCATATAAATCAAGCGGTACTTTTCCTATCCCTTGTACATGATCTACATGGAATCTTATTTTCGGATGATTCGATAATAACGTTCCAATTTCAGCAACGGGTTGAATTGCTCCGGTTTCGTTGTTCACATGAATAATTGACACAAGAATCGTATCTTCACGAAGCGCTCGTTTCACATCTTCTACCGATACAACACCATGCTCGTTAACCGGTAAATATGTTACATCAAACCCGAGTTCTTCTAATTGCTTATATGCTTCAAACACAGACGCGTGTTCAATATTTGTTGTAATGATATGTTTGCCACGCGAACGATTCCTCATCGCTATCCCTTTAATCGCAAGGTTATTTCCTTCCGTTCCACCTGATGTAAAAATAATTTCAGAAGGTTTAACACGAAGAAGCTGCGCTGCAATCGTTCTTGATTGTGTTAATAGACGCTCTGCCTCTCCTCCAAGCGAATGAATAGAAGAAGGATTACCAAAATATTTCCCAGCAACCGTCACGTACGATTGAAGAGCTTCTGGATATGGCTTCGTCGTCGCACTATTATCAAAATAGATCATCGTTCTTCCCCTTTCAGCGCTATCACATCGTATAATCATATCATAAATACGTGTCATTACGCTAAGACTACGCAAAGGTTCCGTTTTATCTCGATTGGTGAAGGCTAATAATTGGCGAGGATGCCCTCCCATTACAGTTTCACTTTATCCCGCGTTAACGGGCAATAAGACTCTCACCTCAAAATCCAGTTAGAGCAAAGAAGTTAGATGGGAGATTAACTGCCCGTAAATGTCCGATTGGTGAAGGCTAGTAATCAGTGGGGATGAATCCTCCCACCGATTACAGTTTCACTTTATTTTGAAACGAATAACCTTGCTGTATTCCGCTATTCATTATAGCAACATCGCCTGCAAAATTACATAAAAAAACAAACCCTTTTATGAAAGGGTTTGTTCATTGTCTACATATTCAGCTATTTTTTGAACAACGCCAGGTTCAAGTTGCTCTAATACTGAAGCCGCTTGTTCTAAAGCTGCATCGTATTGGTATTCACGGAATAATTTCTCAGCATAATTTAAACTTTCTGCTAGGTTTTCATCATGACTACGGTAACGGTTACCGTACTGAATTAATTTTTCCACTAAATACGCTTGTCCAATTAACTCTTCTGTCATTTCAGCCACACCGTTCACAGTTGTATATGCTTCTTCTAAACTGCTATTTACAGCGTTCATATTTAACGGCTTCACTTCTAATTGTTCATATACAGCTTGCATTGCCATTTGCCCTCTTTTTAAATCTTCCATAATACTCTCTGGAAGACCTGGCAAATTCGACTTTTGCATAAAGCGTTTCGTTTCGAAAATAGTATTTCGCATTTCTTGTAACTTCTCACGTGCTTCAAATTCTTCTTTGCGCATCGTTTGCAGCATTTCTTTATATTCTGCATGAAGTACTTTTAACGTTTCACATTGCTCATAAACCTCTTCTAGTTCCTCGCGAATAATAGAGAAGGCAATATCTTGTTCTGCAACGCGTAATTGTAGCATTTCAAAACGTTTCGTTAAAATGTGCATTTGCTTTTCAATTACTTTTTGAGACTCAATGTCTTTATCTTGTAACTGATAGCTTTGTTTCACAAGTTGTGTTTCTGTTTTCGTTTCAATCGTTTCGATGCGCATTTCTTCTAAATCATCATAAACAGAAAGTGTTTTTTGCTCCACATAATGTCTCGCATGTACTTCTTGTTCCAGTTGATCGTAGAAGCCATCTAAACGTGTTTTTAAGTTTTCTACTTTTTCAGCCGCTTCTGTTATATGAAGCTCCTGTATATCCATTAAACATGTTTGTAGTTGTTTCGTCATATCACGAACTTCTTTAGGGACTTCCAAATAATCTAATACATAACCTTGTCTTACCATATCATTGTGTCCGTGTAATAAATCTTCCAGCTGAACTGGTAACGTCGCTTGACACTCTACCAATAAATCTGGAATTTGGTGAATAATGATTTCTAAATCTGCTAAACCTTCTTCCAAACTAATAACAATTTCTCTCGCTTTTAAATAGTCGCCATTGTTTGTCGCTTCTTCAAAGGTTTTAAATTTCTCAGATTCAGCGTCTAGCATCTCTTCGATTTTCTGCTCTGCTGCTCCATACATATGTCTATGAGCAAGAACACTCTTTTTCATACTACGATATGTATCACGTAACCCTTCAATTTCCGAGCTATTTTTCTCATGGCTTTCTAACAATTGCTGTAATTCATTTAAAATGTCCGTAATACGATTATCAGCGTCATCTAAACCACTTATGGATTCGTTCATCGCATGCTTTGCTTTTCGGAAGGAGAATTGCGAGGCGAATTTTCGCGCTTGCGCTAAATCTTTGTCAGCTTTCGGAAGGGTTGTTGATACAATTTCATCCCATTCTTCACGCCATTTACCAAACAGTTCTTCTGTTTGACCCGTCATGTTTAAATCTTTTACCCGTTTTAGTTCATCTGCCACAGGTTTATCTTTTATCTCTTGTTTCCACTGCTCCAGTGCTTCAATATCTTTATATGAACGATTTCTTATCACAAGCTCTATCATGAGCAGCACTAGAATAGAGCTTACTACAATGATAACGATCGTCAGGATAGAATCCATGCAAAAAAGCCTCCTAGTTATATCTCTTTTTTTGTCCGTTCCGTTTATGAAATGGAAGGCATTATGTATAAAAAGGGAATTCCCCTATATTTAACAACTAACAATGTACTAATCATACCATGTAATGGTTTGTTTTTGACCTAGTTTTTTTAAAAATTTCATGTTCCTTTCAATGTGATTGTAATCTTTCTCAATATTCCGCCTACGTCACTACCTATCCTCAAATGATTGTAATAACAAACAATCTTTCGTATGGGATACGAAATAAATTTTCCGCATGAGTGGTGGTTCAACAGAAATTACATGTACATTTCCTTGCCTTACAGACTGCTCTACTGCCCTTTCTGGAAGTAACGTGATACCAAGGCCAGCTTTTACCATTGCAAGCATCGGTTCTGCGTAAGATGTTTCCACAGCTATAGTTGGTTTTACACCTATTTCATGAAACATGTTCATAATCATTTTCCTTACATCACATATTTCTGGATATACAATTAATTTTTCATTGTGCAGCTCTTCTATTTGAATGACTATCTTCTCTTTGTACGGATGATTATTTGAAACGGCACAAACAATTTTCTCTTGTTGCACTTCTTTTATATACGTAGCACCTTCTACTACTGAATCGATGAACATCGCGTCAATCTCCCGCGCTTTAAATAACTCTCTTAATACTTCCGTATGTCCGATTTGCCATTCCACTTCGAACTCATCACCTAATATATCTTTACATTCTGATATGTAATACTCCGCTAAACTCGGTAGTATACCCATTGAAAACTTCCGGTTCTCTTGATACCCCCTCATTTCTGTTTTCACTTCATTTATTTGCTCCAAAATTGGTAACATTCTTTTTATAAATAACTCTCCTGCCTCCGTTAACTCTACTCCTTGCGCAGAACGTTTAAGTAAAGTAACCTCTAAATCCGCTTCTAACTTTTGAATTTGTTTACTAAGCGCTGGTTGAGATATATGTAAAATCTTACTTGCCTTTGATAAACTTCGCGTATGCTTCACTTCAATAAACGATCGTACTGCCTCCAAATCCATTGTACACACCTCTAACAAAAAGTTATAACCGTTATAAGAAATCGATATTTCCTCCTATAAACAATTACTCTTTATACTTATTTCATCAACTTACTATAACGAAATGTAAAGGGGAAAGATACTCTTGAACAAAAAACAAATGCTACTCGGATCCTTTCTATGCTTACTCGCCGTCACTGCCTGGGGATTTATGTTTCCTGTAATGGCAAATGCTCTGCAATTTATCGATCCATTCTTCTTCACAACGCTTCGCTATGGATCAGCAGCTATTATTTTTCTTATTTTGCTATTAATTACTGAAGGAAAGACTTCACTCCGCTTAGAAAAAAGAACACTTTCTCTATTCTTTTACGGGACAGTCGGTTTCGCGGGGTATGGTTTTCTCGTTTTCTACGGACAACAACTTGCCGGACCTTCCGGAGCAATCCATGCAGCTATGATTCAATCCCTTATGCCACTGATTGCCTTATCACTGCAATGGATAACGAAAAATCGCCGCCCACAAAACTATACATTCCTTTGTATGTTCGTTGCATTACTTGGTGTTATGCTTGTCATTTCAAAAGGAAATATTGAATTATTATTTGGAGCTGCAAGCCACTTATCGACAAATATATTGATGCTATGCGGCGTTACTTGCTGGGTCATTTATACAAACGGGGGTGCTCGTTTTCAATCTTGGTCACCACTTAGGTACACGACATTAACTTGTTTATTTGGCTCCATTTCACTCATCGTTATTGTTACTTTCTTAACGTACACAAATATAGTTACTATACCGTCACTGCGTACAGTTGTGAGCGTTCGTTTTGAGCTCTTTTATATGTCGATTATCGCAGGCGTTATCGCTGTATTTTGCTGGAATATGGGAAATCGCTATATTTCATCTATTAACGGCATATTATTTATGAATTTAGTTCCTATCCTTGCACTAATCGGTTCTATCTTTCGAGGTTATACAGTGGATAAAATTGAAATCGCTGGAGCTGCATTAACAATTATCGCGCTATTATGTAACAATTTATGGCAAAGAAAAGTAAACATAAAAATCCCCACCTCAGTTCGTTAGGTGGGGATTCTTCACATATGAACAGCTCTTGGCCATTCATGGTACATATTCGCTTTACATAATGCTTGTTCCATCCATTGCTCAATCTCTTTCGTATACATTTCTATGAAAAATGTCTCAGACGGGAAAGAATGGAGTACTTCTGATATATATTGTGGATATAAAAACGGCATACTTATCATACCTTTTAATTGCGTCATAAACATTGTAAATGATACTTTCTGAAATTCTTGTTTCATTTGTCCTTGTCTAATCATTTGTTCTATATAATATCTTTCTTTAGAAAAATAAACGGTCATCACTTCACGAATTAATGTCGTATCAAGCGAAAGCTCTCGGTAGAAGAAACGTGTTAGTTCTCTATTTTCAAATTGATATCGTAAAATCCCGCGCACCATTTGCACCATTACATCTTTAGCCGACAAATACTCTCTCTGTTCAAACGACATTTCAATCACATGAATATATCCTTCTAAAAAATCAGTAATAAGCTGTTCTAATAAACCTTGCTTCCCAGCAAAATAATATGAAATATTCGCTACATTCACATCCGCTCGCTTTGCAATGTCTCGCACTGACGTTCCATCATAACCTTTCGTATTAAACAACGATATTGCCGCATCAATTACTTTTTGTTTCGTCTGCTTCATGCGCTCACTTCCCTTCACTGAACAGCTATAGTTTAAATTTCTTGACTTTTAAGACAAATTCCTTTAATTTTCTATCGACAAAGTCATGTGAAATACATCGTATTTTGCTAATATTTTACACATCTCGATAAAAAAGGAGCTGTTTCCATGTTTACTAAAGAAAGTTATGCAGGATCTCGCGTGCAGCAATATGAGACAGTAATTAAACAACTGGATGCGTTATTAACTGGCGAATCAAACGTAGTCGCAAACTTATCAAATGCGTCCGCATTATTAAACCAATTTTTAGATCGCGTTAATTGGGTTGGCTTTTACGTAACAGAAGGAACTCAGCTTGTTCTTGGACCATTCCAAGGAATGCCTGCTTGCGTGCGCATTCCATTTGGACGAGGCGTTTGCGGCGTTGCAGCTGAAACGAAAACAACGCAGCTTGTAGCAGACGTTCACCAATTCCCAGGTCACATCGCTTGCGATAGTGCTTCTAATTCAGAAATCGTTGTACCGATTGTGAAAGAAGGAGCTGTCATTGGTGTACTTGACATTGATAGTCCTGAAAAGAATCGTTTCGATGAAGTAGATCAGCGCTATTTAGAAAAGTTTGTGGAAACACTCCTAAAACATATGTAAAAAGAAAAGAGCGAGTTATCGATTTAGTACGTCCTGTACAAAACCGATAGCTCACTCTTTTTTATTGATTAACAGTAGATATTTTCTTTAATGCCTGCTCTAAATCAGAAACGATATCCTCCCACGATTCTAAACCGACCGATAAGCGTATTAAATTATCAAAAATGCCCATTTCTTTTCTTAGTTCCGCTGGAATCGCAGCGTGCGTCATCGTTGCTGGATGCTGAATTAATGTTTCTGTATCTCCTAAACTCACCGCAATTGTAATAAAGTGAAGATCATTAATAAACGCTTGTGTCTCTTCTTTTCCGCCTTTTACTGAAAAAGAAATAACACCGCCCCCGTGTTTCATTTGACGAGATGCTAACTCTCCTTCTGGATACCAAACATCTTCTACCGCATCATGTTTTCTTAAGAACGATACAATTTTTTCTGCATTATCACAATGACGGTCCATTCTTACTGCTAACGTCTTTAACCCGCGTAATAATAACCACGCATCAAACGGCGCCATAATACCGCCGATATCTTTTCGCATCGGGCGAATCTTTTCAGCTAATGCTTTCGTTTTACAAATTGTTACACCCGCTACAACGTCACCGTGACCACCAATATATTTTGTCGCACTATGCACAACAGCGTCACAGCCAAGCTCAAGCGGTCTTTGTAAATAAGGTGAACAAAATGTATTATCAACAATAACAAGTAAACCTTTTCGCTTCGCAACCTGAATCACTTGTTTTAAATCAATTAATTTCATTGTCGGATTAATCGGTGTTTCAACGAAAATAAGCTTTGTATTTGGACGAATTTTATTTTCAATATCAACCTCTGTCTCCATATCACAAAACGAATGCGTAATCATAAATTTTTCTTCTAACACTTCTAAAAAACCGTACGTACACCCATATAATCCATTTGAACAAATAATATGATCTCCAGCCTTTAAAAAACCAATTAAAGTTGCTGAAATAGCTGCCATACCAGATCCGAAGGCAAGCGCCTCTTCTCCTCCTTCTAACACCGCCATACGTTCTTCAAATAATTTCACAGTTGGATTTCCAAGCCGTGAGTAAATATAAGACGGATCCACTCCCGCAAAACTCGCCTCTCCTTGCTGCGCAGTCTCAAATGTAAATGTAGAAGTTTGAAATAAAGGTGGTGTTAAACTTCCTTTATGTTCCTCAGGTATATAACCGTGGTGAATTAACGCTGTCTCCATATGCTTCTTTTTCATAAAAACATCCCCCTTATGTTTTTATTGCCGCATATTCATCCATAAAAATTTGATGAACGTTTTCCTTCATTTTATGTAAGCGTTTTATTTGTGTTTCTATCTCTTCTTCTATATTGTTTTAAATTCCTTCTTATATTAATTCCCAAAATTTTTATGCATAAAACAAAAACGTACTCGCTTGACGAAACTCTGGGTAAAAGATATAATAGCGTTTGTGTAAAATAAAAAGGCAGCCTTGTAATGTGAGTTTATCGTTTGTATTTTGTTCCTCTACGGAGGTGTATCTCGTAACTCCCTGCTGCTGGAGCGAAGGTACATGAAAACAAAATGCCCGTAAATATCGATTACGTCTGTTTTTATTTTACGTAAATAAAAACATTTTTAAAGGAGGAGTCAACTATGGCTCGTTATACAGGTCCAGCTTGGAAACTGTCTCGTCGTCTTGGAATCTCTCTAAGCGGCACAGGAAAAGAATTAGAAAAACGCCCTTACGCACCAGGTCCTCACGGTCCTAACCAACGTAAGAAACTTTCAGAATACGGTTTACAATTACAAGAGAAACAAAAACTTCGTCACATGTACGGCATGACTGAGCGTCAATTCCGTCGCACATTTGACCAAGCAGGTAAAATGCCTGGTAAGCACGGCGAAAACTTCATGATCCTTCTTGAAGCTCGTCTTGACAACTTAGTTTACCGTATGGGCTTAGCTCGCACTCGTCGTGCAGCTCGCCAATTAGTAAACCACGGTCACATCATGGTTGATGGCGCTCGCGTAGATATCCCATCTTACCGTGTAAAACCTGGTCAAACTATCAGCGTTCGCGAAAAATCTAACAGCCTTGTTGTTGTTAAAGAAGCGATCGAAGTTAACAACTTCGTACCAGAATACTTAACTTTCGATGCTGACAAATTAGAAGCTACTTACACTCGTCACGCTGAGCGTTCTGAGTTACCAGCTGAAATCAACGAAGCATTAATCGTAGAGTTCTACTCTCGTTAATCTCGGTACTCTGCAAAGAGTAGTATTAAAAGCCTTAGGAACCTTGTTTATCAAGGGGCCTGGGCTTTTTTTTATTTATCACTAATAATGCAAAATAAAGCATTACAAAGTATGCACCTGGGGCTAAGTGGGGCTAGTTTGGGACAAAAAATATAATGGCTGGCGTGTGTATAGAAATGGATAAGTGCAAAAAACAGATGATAAAAGGAGTTACTTGTTTTGAAAGAAAAATTCAACAAGATTCCTCTTCATGTACAAGACTTTCAAAAATTAAAAATGTTATTAGACGAATTAGTACAAGATGAAATAATGTTCATAGAAGGTCTTTCTAAGTATTCTTTAGATATTTCTTCTAAAAAATCTAAAGTCACCATTAACCTTAGAAGCGAATTTTCCCCCGATCCATACTTGGCGATTACTGCTATAAACATTACACCAAGTAATCAAGGTAAGGGAAGTATTGTTCTTGAATGGTTTAAAACATTCGCTAAAGAAAAAGGATTTGAACGATTAGTATTACAAGAAGTTATAACTGAAGAAGGTTACCACTTTGCATTAAAAAATGGTTTCTCAAAAAAACTTAATCCATTCGAGGAAATATTTAGAAAGCCCAATAGTACTGACGGAAATTATGAACTACATTTATAAAGATTAAAAAGTGAACGAATATTTTCGGTAGGCGTTCACTTTTTTACTTGGCTAATTATTTAATATATTCGGTTCTTTCCACGTTCAATCGCATATACATCTAATACATAATAAAGAGCACACCCGATTGAATGTGACTACATTAATTCTTCAATTAATTTATTTTCTTCTTCAATATATTTATCAATCAGAATCCATATTGACTTCATATTTTTATAAGATGCTCTCTCGAAATTTGATTTTTCTTCATCATTCGATGAATCTAAAAAAGAAGCCCACCAGGTAATATATTCATTACAGTTTATCCTTAAATCTTTTGTAAACTTATTTTTTCTATCTAAGTTAATCCAAATAAATATTTTATGATTTAACAATTCAAATTTTATTTTTTGCTTTTCTTTTTCATCAGTTTCCACACTACACCTTCTACCCAAATCAAGAACTTTTGTAATGTGTTCGAATAAATCATTTTGCATTCTTCTTTTCTCAGATAATTCTACAGCTATCCTACGATCTTTTTCTTTGTTTTCATTTAAGGTTCTAGCGTTATAAATTGATACAACTAATGTAGCTAATGAAAAAATTGATGTAATAATTAGTGCTATATTCACTTTGGTCCCTCCTTATGCTCTAAATCACCATTATTACATAAGGTTATTACGATGTACAAGGACTATGCATTATCACGATAATTTTCATGATATTTATGTAAATCCCCCTTTTATTTAAAATATTGGTGAATTTGTTTGAAGTTATATTAATACCCCTAAAAAAAGCGCAAAAAGAATCTACTTATAATTAAATTCCCCCCTCTTTTCAAAATAACGTAATAAAAATCAGATTATCTTCAAATACCAAATTTCTTTCATACGTCAAATATTAAATTCCAAACCTAGCCACTTCAAATGCTGATAATGGTAAAATATCCTATATAAATACAATTTATGATGGTGGTAAATTTTCTTTATTAGGAGGAGAGGAAAATGGCAGTAACAATGAAAGAAGCTTACTCGACAATTTTGAATGAAAAGGTTTCAGCGCAAGAAATAGATGAACCTGTAAATAAGCATTTAAAACAAGAATTAGAATGTGAAGTTTGTAGAATACCTGTGGCGCATCGCACAAGACATATGAGAAATGAAGTAGAAATTCCAGCGCTTTTTTACCGAAAAGGCGGCATAAACCACGAGGAATTCTGTTCATACAATACACTCGGTCAGATTAAAGTTATCGCACGTGATTCCGATGATGACATTTTAAAAAGTGTAGAGGATAAAACTTTTTTATTTCGCTTAAATATGATCCATGAGCCTTTAGAAGAATTGAAAAATCAAACTACAAAGCCAAAGAATGATCAAAACAAGGCACTGAATAAAAAAGATAGAACTTATCATTCTAGCGGGAGCTTAAACTCATACTTATCAACCATGAAAAAGATAATTGAGTTACGGAATATTCTAGAAAAACAAACCGAACTACACTCTATTATTGAAATTGAAATGCATGGAAAAAGAATAAAGTGGAGTGATTTTTATTATGAACCTGACCGTTATATACAATCGTGCAATTACGTCAAACAACTAAAATGGGAAAACAGACATCCCATTTGTATAGAAGGCATTGTAGACAGCGTGCGATATATAGAAATGTCAGGGAAATATGCTATAAACCTTCGTTGGGGAAAAAAAGGAATTAGTAGTAATGGTATAGAGCAAATTCCTTCACCCTCTATTTACTTCGATTCTGAAACACTTTCGCCAGAAGATATAAACCCCGGACAGCATATTGCTGTATGCGCAGTATGTACATATCGAATGACAGGCGGAAAAGTTAGACAATTTATGAATACAAATGCCCATTTATATCACAAAAACCAGCTTGTAATTTTATCTGATTAATAAAAGTTCAAACTATTTTTAATCCTACTATTTTTCATTTCCAACTTTCAAACTCACATTATATGCTATAGAAATGTGAGTTTATTTTTTTATGTCACCTGTCATTTTGAATATGGATAAGTTCGCTTTGAGGTATATTACTACCTCTAATAAACTCATTGCAATGTAACATTTACAGTTCTCTCCTTAAATTGGTATCATTTACTTATTAAAGGGGAGAGATTTTTGAGTTTAAATATGTATCTAGGGGAAGTACATACCCAAACACAAAGTATGAATGCTGTATGTACCGCTACCATTCAAGGTATGGAACAAGCTATTCAGTCGATTGATGCTTTTGCAATTGATACTGTTCTACAAGGACAAACATATAGCAGTGCAAAATCATTTTTTGTACAAACCTTTCGACCTTTGGCACAAGGAATCATTTATTTGTGTGAAGAATTAATTCGTCAGAATGATGCTTTTCCAAATCAATTTCAATCACAAGTCGCTTCTACAGATGTAATTGAACAAGAGATATTAGAACAAATTCGGGAAATTGACCGAATGATAGCAAGTACAGAAGCGCTCAACCAAACTATGCCGATCCCAGGTATGGACGCTATGGTAAATCTTTTTACTGTCATGAGGCAAAAACTGCAAGAAAAATTAGAACATCTCTATGAATTTAATTATACTTCTAGTAATAATTATGATACTGCACTCCAACTAGCCGCTAGCATTGCGACAGGTTTGGCGGAAGTTCAAAGTGGAAAAGGTTTTAGTCCTGCAAGTGGTACATTTAGTACGCAAGGGTTGAATATGGAGTGGACGGGTCCTATTCAAGCAATTACAGCAAGTAAAGCACAAATTGAAAAAGCAATTGCTTTACGAGAACAAGAAGCCAATAGACCATGGTATGAAAAAACAGCTATCAGTACTTGGGAATTTATGAAAGAATTTTTTCAAGGCGCTGGCAGCGCGGCTTTCGAAAGCGTTATTGGACTAGAATCACCTGATAATGATGAATTAGAAAGCAAGTTAACTTATCAAGCGGGAAGGTTCACGGGAAATGTTATAGCAGGAGCGGCTTCCATTATAGAAATTCTAGAAGGCCTTACCGTCATAGGCGGCTCTAATTTTTTAACTCTAGTCGCAACAGTAGGAACTGGTGGATTAGCATCACCAATTGCTATTACGTTTGATGCAGCTGCTACAACGGCTGGAGTTAGTCTTGTTGGACATGGTGTATTTGTTGGGCGTAATGCAATTCAAAATGGTAAGGATACTCTTCAAAAGTTCCACTCTTCTTCTAATGGGACTAGTGGTAGAATAAAGGAGAAAGCCGATGCTAACAACCTTCAAAAATCCCAGTCTTCTAGCGAGGTTGGTAATAGTGTTAAGAATACAGAAAAAATACGGATTGTTGATGGAAAAAAACAATATAATGTAAACGGAAAATGGTTAACAGATAAACAATTTTCAGCTCTTCGCCAGAAAGCTGTTCGCCACGCATGGAGACAAGAGAAAGAATTAATTAAAAAAACTGGAAAAGGAACGAGAGATTGGACCCCTGCAGAAAAACTAGAGTTATTACAAACAGGAAAAGTGAAAGGCTACGAGGGACAGCATATGAAATCTGCTAATGAATATCCTGATTTTGCTGGTGAACCAGATAACATTCAATTTTTAAAGGGAAGGAATATGGATGTAAACGAACATCTTGACGCCCATCGTGGGAATTATCACAATCCTACAAATGGCTACTATACTCCTAAGAATGATAGTATGACTGACTTTGGAGACGTTGCGCCTTGGAAACATGAATAGAGGGAGATGGTTTTATGCTAAGAAAATATTATTCAAAAAACAATCATTTACAACCATTTTTTGAGGAAGTTAATAAATATGTAGATGGTATTCACAACCTAAATAATGGAATCAGCTTAGAAGATATAACAAGCCTTCAAAATGAACTTAACATTCAAATTCCTGATATATATAAAGATTTTCTCCAAGTGTGTAATGGTGGAGAATTATTTATACCTGGAACAGTCCTGTCAGAAATTCATACAGCTGCTGGGGGCCCAAAACAGCGTGGTGGCTCCTATCTAAATGATTCGTTTAAAAAAGAACGAAGACCGACAAAGATGCCAGACACGTATTTAATCATCGCAGATTTAAACTATGGTGACTCGATATGTATAGACTTAGAATCAAGCAATGGATACGATGCAACGGTAATACAATGGGATAGGGAGACTCACAGCGTTTCTAGATCATGGAATGGTTTGGTGGAATGGTTAATGGATACCTTAGACGAAGGATCATTACTAGTAGATTATGATGGTAATGAAAAAGATTTAGACTTTTAACATGAATAGTAAAAGTGGAGCCACAAGAATTAATTCCTATCTATTCATAATTTCATATTCAAGAAAGACAATGTTATTTTAAATATAAAAAAAAGAAAATCCGACTCACAAGAGCCGGATTTCTTCATTTAACTAAAATTTATACCGTTCTATTCGATTTCGAACGTTTAATTGAGCAGGATAGACTAACAACACCTCATTGGAAAAAACTCGCTCTAAGACAAAAAGAGATAATGAGTATTTGATAAAAGGCGAGATACCAAAAGACTATTTCAAAATTCATGAATAAGAGGGTGCAAATATGAAATTATACTTTAAAGATACTGAAATAGGTGAAATCAGAGACATTTTTGCAGAAACACCATGGATGTATGGAACAATACATTTAAATGATAATAGTAAACCCTATCAAGAATATTTTCGTGAAATGGTAGACGAAGACAGTACTTTTGGCTTTGAAAGTATTGACCCTGAATTTCTAGACGATGAAAATTGGTCCGTTTTCGATGAAAACGAAGAGAAGTATTTAGGAATCGGCATTCCAGCAATCCACATTGAAGATACCACGATTGCATGGCGATGGAGATAAAAATCACACAAAGAAGAACGCCTGATTACTATTTAAACTAACGTTTACGCTAGCTTTTCCTTTGTTTCGAATCAAATATCATGGAAAAGGAATATTTGATTTTACTGGTGAAAATATTATAACTAAGATACTTCAAAATGAACTGTATCAAGCAAATTATACATTTGTAAAGACTTCAATTTCACGTACGAAAAAAGAAACAAATTCAGGGGAAATTTTGAGACGTATTTGAAAGAAATGAAAGGTAAATATGCTATTAGGATTAGATTTAGGGAGGAATAATTGATGGCATATGATTTAGAACTTGAAATAAAAGAGGTACTTGAGAAAATTAACTTTGTAGAAAGATATAAAGCTTTATCAGAAAAATTTTCTAATAGTGAAAATACATTTGAAAACTATGAAAATGAAAAAGTATTTGAAGTATTCGAGACTCTTGGCTATAAAGCTCGTTACAATAAAAAAGCAGACTTTTTTATTGTAGGTGAAGTAAAAAACAAAGATAGCTACGCCTTTAGATTTAACATCAGTTTAAAATATGGTGTTGCTGAATTAATTTGGGAAGCATGGCATAATGATGAAGTTAGAGTTGGAGACCCTTGGGACGTATTTATAAGATTGTTATCAAATGACATGGGAAAAGTACCCGTGTTATATTTCCACAGTTACGATGAACTCAAAGAAATCATGAAAATTGCCTTTGAAATGTACGAAGATTTTAAGCGAGAATTGATTCCTATTTATTCATAATGTAAAAAGCTACCGAAGACACCAAAACAGTTACTTCGAGTAGCTTTTATTTATATATATTAAAGTTATTTATTTTCCTCTTTTTGAACATATACATAAGCATCTTTCTGCTCTTTATGTATATCAACCTTCGAATTCTCTGCAAGTTGACCCGCGTTTAGCAAAGAAAAAATAATCAATGCTTCTAGTGACATTTCGTTTTACCACTCCTTTCTAATTGTTATAAGTTTATCATACCGCTTACATGTGATTTCCGTATGAACTCGAAAAGGAGATTAAAACAAAAAAGCTTTGAGGAATTTCCTCAAAGCTTTTATTTATTAGTAACGAATTAAGAAATATTTCTTCTTACCGCGGCGAATGATTGTGAATTTACCTTCGATGCGGTCGTTTTCTGTTACAACGTAGTCTAATGCTTGTGTACGCTCACCGTTTACGTAGATTGCGCCGTTCGTTACATCTTCACGTGCTTGACGTTTTGATGGAGAGATTTTGCTTTCTACAAGTAAGTCGATTAATACTGTATCTTCTGCAGTACGTTCTACAGATGGTACGTCTTTGAATCCTTGTTCGATTTCGCTTGCAGTTAGTTCTGCTACAGAACCGCTGAATAATGCAGCTGAAATTTTAATCGCTTGCTCTAATGCTTCTTCACCATGAACAAGTTTTGTCATTTCAGAACCTAATGCTTTTTGTGCTGCACGTTTTTCTGGCGCTTCAGCTACTTGCTTTTCAAGCTCAAGAATTTCTTCATGAGATAAGAATGTGAAGTATTTTAAGTATTTAACAACGTCGCGGTCATCTGTGTTAATCCAGAATTGGTAGAACTCGTAAGGAGTTGTTTTCTCTGGGTCTAACCAGATTGCGCCGCCTTCTGTTTTACCAAACTTCGTACCGTCAGATTTAGTAACAAGTGGAATTGTTAAACCGAATGCTTTCGCATCTTCTTCTGATTTACGGATTAATTCAAGACCAGCTGTAATGTTACCCCATTGGTCACTACCACCGATTTGCAGACGACAATTATGTTGTTGGTATAAGTTTAAGAAGTCGTATGATTGTAAAATCATGTAACTAAACTCAGTGAATGAAATACCAGTTTCTAAACGAGATGCTACTGTATCTTTTGCTAACATATAGTTTAAACCGAAGTTTTTACCGATATCGCGTAAGAATGAAATTACATCTAAGCTACCAAGCCAGTCGTAGTTGTTAGCCATCGTTGCTGGGTTGTCCACGTTTTCAAACTCTAAGAAGTTTGAAAGTTGGTTTTTAATGCTTTCTGTGTAGTAAGCAACTGTATCTTTCGTATTTAACGTACGCTCTGCTTTTTTACCACTTGGATCACCGATCATACCAGTACCACCGCCAACAAGTGCGATTGGTTGGTGACCAGCTAATTGGAAACGACGTAACATTAATACTGGTAACATATGACCAATGTGTAAGCTATCTGCTGTCGGGTCGAAACCACAGTACAATTTAACGCTTTCTTTTTCTAATAATTGCTCAAGGCCCTCAGCATCTGTTTGCTGATTAATTAGACCGCGAAATTCAAGATCTTGTAAAATACCCATATCCTACATACTCTCCTTTAAGTTCATTACTGGCGTGAAAGTTGAAAACATAAAAAAATCGCCCCTTCAAATAAGGGACGATTTTGATTATCGCGTTACCACCCTAGTTGCAGGCAAAAAAAGCCTACCACCTTATTTACATAACGGCTTAGCACCGTCTTTTCCCTTTTGAATAAAATTCAATCGAAAAAAGATGCTCTAGGGGCGTAATTCGCGATCATCTATGTGCTGATTTTCACCGGCCATCAGCTCTCTAAAACAGGGAAATGATCACTACTTCTCCCTTTCCACGCTCAATTATTCATATACTTTTCTTTATACCATCATTTATATAGGCATGTCAAATAGAGGTGGAATTTCACTTCTCTCCAATCCTTTACAACGTCGCAAAGAGTAATTTATTAGATATAAAAAAGCCTCCCTCATCTATTCTTTCATAAATGTATACAGACGAGGAAGGCACTTCGTTCAAATATTATTTTAGTTTTTTTATAATCTTTGCAGGATTCCCACCAACTACTACATTATTAGGCACATCTTTCGTTACGACAGCACCAGATGCGATCACCGCATTGTCTCCAATTGTTACACCTGGATTAATAATTGCTCTTCCGCCAATCCATACGTTATCGCCAATTGTAACTGGTTTTCCGTATTCTGATCCGCTTATACGCTCAATTGGATCAAGTGGGTGCGTTGCTGTATAAATGTGGACACCTGGAGCTAACATACAGTTCACTCCGATTGTTACCGGGCATACGTCTAGAATCGTACAGTCAAAGTTCGCGTAAAAATTTTCACCGACATGAATGTTATAGCCGTAATCACATCTAAAAGAAGATTCAAGATGAATATTATCTCCTGTCGTTCCGAATAATTCTTTTACGATTTCGCTACGCTCTTTCAATTGCTCTTCTGACGTATCATTTAATTTTCTCGTTAATATACGCGCTTGCTCTCTTTCTTGTACTAAAACTAGATCAGCCGGTATGTACATTTCTCCTAGTATCATCTTTTCCTTTTCTGTTTTCATCATACTATCCCCTTTAACTTGTATATATAAGTTCATGATATCATAAAAAAGAAAGGCCTGAACATTTTTCGTTCAGACCTTCCTCTCTTAATCTTCCATCGTTGATAAGTCACCTGTTGGTAAATTCAGCTCCCACGCTTTTAATACGCGGCGCATAATTTTACCACTTCTCGTTTTCGGTAATTTATCTCTAAATTCAATTTGTCGTGGCGCTGCATGAGCTGCTAGGCCTTTCTTTACAAATTGACGAATTTCTTCTTTTAATTCATCAGATGGTTCGTATCCTGCTCGAAGTGCGATAAATGCTTTAATAATTTCGCCGCGCACCGGATCAGGAATACCAATTACACCAGCTTCTGCAACAGCAGCATGCTCGATTAATTTACTTTCTACTTCAAACGGACCAACGCGCTCACCTGACGTCATAATTACATCGTCAATACGTCCTTGGAACCAGAAGTATCCATCTTCATCCATATAGGCAGAGTCGCCTGATACGTACCAATCTCCCGGCATGAAATAAGATTCATATTTTTGCTGGTTATTCCAGATCCCACGCATCATAGATGGCCAACCTTTCGCAATTGCTAAGTTACCCATTGTGTAAGGAGGCACTTCATTTCCTTCATTATCAACAATCGCTGCTTTCACACCTGGAATTGGTTTACCCATTGAACCTGGACGGATTTCCATACAAGGGTAGTTACAAATAACTTGTCCACCTGTTTCTGTCATCCACCACGTATCATGAATACGAAGTCCAAATGCGTTCATACCCCAGCGAATTACTTCTGGATTTAACGGCTCACCAACGCTTAATACGTGACGAACTTGTGATAAGTCATATTTTTTAATTGCGTCTTGTCCAGCTCCCATTAACATACGGAATGCTGTTGGTGCGCTGTACCAAACCGTCACACCGTAATCTTGCAGTGCTTCATACCAAGCTTCTGGACTAAAGCGTCCACCTAAAATAACGTTTGACGCTCCAACTAACCACGGTGCGAAAATACCGTAAGCTGTTCCAGTTACCCAGCCCGGGTCAGCAGTACACCAATATACATCGTCTTCTTTTAAATCTAATACCCACTTCGCCGTTTGATAGTGCTGAACCATTGCGTTTTGCGCATGAAGCACACCTTTTGGCTTACCAGTAGAACCAGACGTGTAATGTAGAATCAAGCCGTCTTCACGGCCTAACCATTCAATATGTAATTCTTTTGAAGCTTGTTCAAATAAAGGATTGAACGCTACCGTTTTACCGCCTTCTTCTACATTATCTCCAACAAGGAAAACTGTTTTTAAAGCCGGTAAATCATTTAATGGTACGCGCTCTAACAATTCAGGCGTTGTAATTAACACCTTTGCTTCGCTATCTTCTAAGCGATCGCGAACTGCGCCTTCCATAAATGCTTCAAATAGCGGTCCAACAATTGCTCCTAATTTCACTGCACCTAAAAGTACGAAATATAACTCTGGAGAACGTGGCATAAAAATAAAAACGCGATCGCCTTTTTCTACATCGCCATAATTCTTAAGGACGTTTCCTGCTTTATTAGAAAAATCCTTCATTTCCTTAAATGTATATTTCTCTTTTCGCGATCCATCTTGATAATAAAGAGCTACTTTATTCTTTCGATCGGATTTCGCATGCTTATCAATTGCCTCATACGCCATATTTACTCGGCCTGTTTCATTCCAAGTAAAGTTTTTATTAACCTCTTCCCAGTTAAAATTCGCGTATGCCTCATCATAATTCGGCAAATTATTTTCTCCTTTAATGACAGGAAGCGTTTCTACTTTCATACTTTACATCCCCCTCCTATGTATTCTATTATCTATTATAATGACATTATTTAAAATTTTCAGTATATTTGTTGATTTTTAGACAAATTTTTAATGACAAATTTCGATTCACATCGCATATATTATAAAGTACGATATTAATAGATTCACAAACCCTCAAGGTGGTGAGCAATACATTGATTCATAAAAAAATATATAATGCTAGAAACTTAAAAACAGCGAAAGGCACTTTAATTATTGAAGGTCCTGTCTCTACACATAACTTAGAAATGTATGAGTTTCATCCAGACTTAATTGCGTTTCGTCCTGCCGAACAACAATATAAAGCAATTGTCGAAATTTCTAAATTACCAGAAGCTCGTCTCATTATTGCTAGACATGACCAAACAATTGTTGGATATGTTACATACTTGTATCCTGATCCACTTGAACGATGGTCAGAAGGAAAAATGGAAAACTTAATTGAGCTTGGGGCAATTGAAGTAGTCCCAGCCTTCCGCGGGAGTTCTGTCGGAAAGAACTTACTAGAGGTTTCTATGATGGACGATTATATGGAAGATTACATTATATTGACGACTGAATATTATTGGCACTGGGATTTGAAACAAACAGGATTGAATGTGTGGGAATACCGAAAAGTAATGGAGAAGATGATGAATGCTGGCGGGTTACAATGGATGGCTACAGACGATCCTGAAATTTGTTCACATCCTGCCAACTGTTTAATGGTCCGCATCGGTAAACGCGTTGATACGGATTCTATTCAAGCTTTTGATCGTCTACGTTTTCACAATCGTTTTATGTATTAATAAAGGGGGCAACTGGAATGATTGTAGAAGAAATTATGAATCAAAATGTAGTTACATTACATCCAAACGATACAATCGAAACAGCAATCCGAACGATACGCACGAAAGGCATTCGGCACATTCCAATTGTCGATCAAAATAATCACGTCGTAGGCATTATTTCTGATCGGGATGTAAGAGATGCAAGTCCGTCTATTCTAGATGAACAAGTTTCACTCGATATGCTACAGCAACCGCTCGAACTTATTATGAAACATCCTGTTATGACTTGCCATCCTCTCGATTTTGTTGAGGAAATTGCTACTTTATTTTTTGAAAATAAAATTGGCTGTCTTCCTGTTACAAAGGCCGGGAAGTTAGTTGGAATCATTTCTGAATCTACAGTACTGCACACATTAGTAAAATTAACAGGAGCACATCAACCAAGTTCGCAAATTGAAATTCAAGTAAAAAACGAACCTGGTATTCTTGGAAAAGTCGTTGCTATTTTTAGTGATTTACAAATAAATATCGTGAGCGTTCTCGTCTACCCAGCAAAAGACGAGAATGATAAAGTACTCGTTTTCCGCATTCAAACGATGAATCCTCTAAAAGTGATTGATGCACTTGAAGCAGAAGGTTACCGCGTATTATGGCCAAACATCATGGGGATGCAGGCATGAGTAGCGCGTTTATTTATTCGGATGACTTTCGGGGCTATTCATTTAGCCCTGATCATCCTTTTAACCAACTGCGCGTCACACTTACGTATGATTTATTACAAAAGGGCGGTTTCATCTCTCCCTCTCAAATCATCTCACCACGGATGGCTACAGATGAAGAGATTGCCTACATTCATACAGAGGAGTACATAAATGCGGTAAAACGTGCTGGAGAAGGAAAGTTAGAAAAATCAATTGCGATGACATATGGACTCGGAACAGAAGATACACCAATGTTCCCAAATATGCACGAAGCAAGCGCATTGCTCGTTGGTGGTACGTTAACAGCTGTCGATGCTGTTCTTTCCGGAAAAGTAAAACACGCACTTAATTTGGGCGGCGGCTTACATCACGGCTTTCGCGGCAAAGCATCTGGCTTTTGTATTTATAACGACAGTTCTATCGCAATGAAATATATTCAAAAGAAATACGGTTTACGCGTCTTATATATTGATACAGATGCTCATCACGGTGATGGCGTACAGTGGTCGTTTTATGATGACCCTAACGTATGCACCATTTCACTGCATGAAACTGGTCGCTATTTATTCCCTGGAACTGGCGCTGTAAACGAACGTGGACAAGGTAATGGTTATAGTTATTCTTTTAACGTTCCACTCGATGCTTTTACAGAAGATGAATCGTTCTTAGAAGCATATCGAACTGTTGTAAAAGAAGTTGCAGCGTACTTTAAACCGGATATTATTTTAACGCAAAATGGTGCTGACGCACATTATTATGACCCACTTACACATCTTTGTGCGACAATGAATATTTACCGCGAAATACCGAAGCTCGCTCGTGAAATTGCTAATGAATATTGCGACGGTCGCTGGATCGCTGTCGGCGGCGGTGGCTATGATCACTGGCGCGTCGTTCCAAGAGCTTGGGCACTCATTTGGCTCGAAATGAACAACATCCAAAACATCTCAGGTTATCTCCCTCCAGAATGGATTGCAGCTTGGAAAGGACAAGCAGAAACAGAACTTCCCCTCACATGGGAAGATCCAGACAACATGTATAAACCTATCCCCCGTAAACCAGAAATTGAAGAAAAAAACGCATTAACTGTAGCGAAATCCCTTGAAATTATTCGGAATAATATGACAAAATCTTTATACTAACGAAAAGGAGGCTCGTTTTTGAATAGCCTCCTTTTATTTGAAGTTTGCTATTATTGTCGTTTTCTGTCGGTAAGTCGATATATGTTAATAATCGCTGATATATTCCGAGTTACGCCGATATATTTTGATAATCGCTGATATATTCCGAGTTGCGCCGATATATTCTAATAATCGCTGATATATTTTCATTTCATAACAGTCTGGCCCAACTTTTATGAGAAAAGGTCGTGATATTATGTGGACACAACAAATAATCAACACGAAACGCGGTACATTTGAACTCTTTACAAAAGGAAATGGCGAATCGCTTTGTATTACACATCACTATTCACAATTTAATGAAACTGGTGATTACTTTGCGGATGTTTTTACTGCTACGCATCGTGTATTTCTCATTAATTTACGAGATACTGGTCGCTCTGTAACCGCCCAGTCAGAAAACGAATTAAGCATGATTGAAACAATCCACGACTTAGAAGCCATACGAGAAGCATTACAACTTCCAACATGGCATTTCGCCGGTCATTCAACAGGTGGTATGCTTGGACTTTTATATGCGATTACATATCCAAATTCCTTACACTCATTAGTCATAGCAGGCGCTGCAGCAAGTAACTATACCGAAACACCATTTTGCATTTATCACCCAGCACATCCACAGTTTCATTATATGCAAAAACTCATCGAAAACTTAAAAAGCCCTCACCTTACAAGTGAAGAACGAAAAGAACTATCTACTGAGAGAACAAAATTATCATTGTTTAAACCAGAAAACTACAACTCTTATTTTTGTAAACCAATCAACAAAACAATGTCCATTAGCCGGATGAATGCTTTCGCCAATGAATATCCTTCATTTGATTTAAGAGAGTATTTACCTTTCATCCAAACAAAGACACTTATTATATGCGGAAGATATGATGTGCAGTGTCCTATTCAATATTCCATCGAGATACATGAGGGTATATGCGATTCTACTTTTGTGACATTTGAGGAGAGCAACCATTATCCTTTTTTAGAAGAAGCGCCCCTGTTTACTTCTACTACTCAAATATTTTATAAATCGTTACGCCAGTACCGTTATTATTAAGGAAAGCTCACAGTCTCTATAAGACTATGAGCTAAATTTTCAGAAGAAATATTTCGTACTATATAAAAATAAAAGATAAAAGGAAAAGAGCACCAAACCTACATCAAACAACACTGACTTTTTATCTCCTTCTTTTAAACCTATCGTAATATTAAAAATGCTTCTAACTATCCAACCTAATACTAAAAATAACCAGCCGAAATGATCATTTGTATAATCTTTATCATAAAACATTTGTATTGCACCAATAATCAATAAGATAAGTACGATATTAGTTCCAATCTTTAAAGCCTTGTTTGATTTATTATCTTTTAATATATCCCCCAAAATATAGCACGCCCCTCATGCTCTCCTCTGTTTTGTTTCTCTTTACATTTTAACATAAATTACCTATTCCTTCCTTTCCATTTGAATAACATACAAAAAAACCTGCCAATTACTCGGCAGGTATATTACACATTAAAACGATAACCAGCTCCCCATACCGTTTCAATATATTGCGGGTGAGCAGGATCTCTTTCAATTTTTTCACGTAGCTTTCTAATGTGGACGACAACAGTGGCTAAATCCCCAGCGGAATCTAATCCCCAAATGCGTTCAAATAACTGTTCTTTATTTAATACTTGGTTTGGATGTGTGACAAAGAATGTTAATAAATCAAATTCCTTCGTTGTAAACGCCACTTCTTCATTGTTTATAAAAACTTTTCTCGCTCGTTGATCGATAGAAATTCCGTGAATATATAACGTATCACGTTGCTTACTTACATTTCCTAATAATCTTTCATAACGGGCAATATGTGCTTTTACTCTTGCGACTAATTCACTCGGGCTAAACGGTTTCGTTATATAATCATCCGCTCCTAATCCGAGTCCGCGAATTTTATCTATATCTTCTTTTTTTGCTGAAACAAGTAGAATCGGAATATCTTTTACAGCACGTATTTGTTTACAAATTTCGAATCCGTTCATTTTCGGAAGCATAATATCTAAAATAATTAAATCATAGTCTTCTTGCAGAGCTGTTTGTAAACCTATTTCTCCTGAATGCTCTACATCAACTTGGAAATCATTAATTTCTAAATAATCTCGCTGTAATTCTGCAATACTTACTTCATCTTCTATTAATAAAATTCTTTTCAATTTACTCACCACATTCCTCTACTTTTTCCAATGAGAAGAAAATGCTTGTGCCTTTCCCAAGCTCGCTTTCCGCCCAAATTTCCCCGCCATGTTCTTCAACAATTTGCTTCGCTATCGCTAAACCAAGTCCACTTCCACCTGTGCTAGAATTCCGCGATTGTTCTGCACGATAAAAACGTTCAAAGATATACGGCAATGTATCAGATTCTATACCTGATCCGTTGTCCATCACTTTCACAATAACTTTATTATTATCACTCGATACTGTTACAGTAATTTTCTTCTCTTCTTTATCCATGTATTTCACACTATTATGAATTAAATTTGATATAACTCTATTGATCTTTTCGCAATCAGCCGTTACATATAGTGGTGATGCATGTAACTGTAGGCGCACTTCTATATCTTCTTCACTTAAATCCATCTGCATCTCTTCTATTAATTCTTGCATAAACGTATTCAATTCAACTGTTTCAAACTGGAATGGAACTCGATTCAAATCGAGCTTCGAAAATAAAAATAGTTCATCAATGAGTGTGTCCATATGTTTTGCCTTCGTATGGATAGTTGTTAAATACTTATCCATTTTTTCTGGCGTATTTGCTACCCCGTCCTTTATTCCTTCTACATATCCTATAATTGATGTAATCGGTGTTTTTAAGTCATGAGAGATGTTTGAAATAAGCTCTTTTCGATTTTCTTCATACTGTGTTTGCATCTCTATCGATTCTTTTAATCTCTTCCTCATTTCCTCAAACCCTTGATTTAATTGCCCTATTTCGTCGTGTGATGTAATTGGTATTTGAAAATCTAAATTTCCTTCTTTAATTTTCTCCGTTGCGCCTTTCAATACAAAAATTGGTTTTATTACACTTCTTGAAACGAGGTAACTTAATAATCCAATGAGTAAAATGGCTAGTAGTAAAAGCGATACGAATAAGATTGGAAATAATTTTTGTGTAAGATCTACAAATGAACTTTGCTTTTTTAATACAAATATACTTCCCTCTTCTTCCTGAGGAAAATAAAAATCAAACTTTACATATCGATAAAATGTATCGCCTAGTTCCGTTGTACCACGACTATTAATATTTGCTGATTCAAATTTCGGAAGGGCTTCTTTTAAAGAAACACTTTCAAATACGTTTGAAGCATATGAAAGTGTTTCTCCTTTTCTTACTACTATTTTCACACCCTCTTTTTCTATTGCTGAGACAAACGACTCATCTAACAATTGAGATTGATGCTGTTTGGCTGCTGACTTCAACTCAAGATAGGCATTCTCTTCTTCTGGTGTAAGCGGCTTTTGAATATAAGAACTTTTATAGAAATTTTTCACTGCTTCCAAATCACCTGTTATCGAAAAAACGATTAAAAATCCCGCGACTAATATAAGCGTAATGGAAACGAGGATAACAGCAATATAAGAAAATAAAAACCTTGTTTTAATAGACATATCTTAAATCCTCACTTTATCAAACCTTATTATTTATAAGCATAAAAATATATGTTCAATTACTCAAGCGATTTTATAGTAATTTTAGCGTCAGTTTATAAAAATTTAATGTTCCTATTTTACAGTTGAAATTAGGAGGTTGAAATTCCATGTTCAAAAAAACATTCAGTATGATATGTTGCGTAATTTTTTTACAAGGATGCTCGCAAGAACAAGAAGTAAAAAAGGAGATGATAAACATGGAGACTGCACTACTAGCAGCTACTGAAAAAAATGAAACGAATACTGTTATATCTTTACTAAAACAAGGCGCAAATATAAATGCGATGGATAATCAAGGACGCACTCCGCTTATGATTGCTACATACAAAAATAATGTAAAAACCGCAAAGGCTCTTATCGAAGCTGGTGCTGACGTAAATATCCAAGATGACATGAAAAATAATCCCTTTCTATACGCCGGTGCGGAAGGTTACTTAGACATTTTAAAACTAACAATTGATGCTGGTGCAGATCCTACGATTACAAATCGTTACGGCGGAACAGCTCTTATCCCAGCTTCAGAACATGGCTATATTGACGTTATAAAAGAACTCCTCACTCGAACAAATATCGATGTAAACCATGTCAATAATCTCGGTTGGACAGCTTTAATGGAAGCCATCGTACTAAATAACGGAAACGAAACACAGCAACAAGTCATTCGCCTTCTTATTGAGCACGGTGCAGATGTAAATATTCCAGACAATGATGGTGTTACCCCGCTAGAGCATGCTCGCGCTCATCACTTTGAGGAGATAGGGAAGATTTTGTTAGAAGACCGTAAGTAAAAAGCTAATTTTTGCCTTCCTCCCCCACCCTATGCTACATTT
The DNA here is from genome assembly GCF_038005805.1 of Bacillus sp. FSL R9-9497. Lineage (NCBI taxonomy): Bacteria > Bacillati > Bacillota > Bacilli > Caryophanales > Bacillaceae > Bacillus > Bacillus sp. FSL R9-9497. The sequence goes on from NZ_JBBOTY010000001.1 coordinate 4,551,738, forward strand.
AAGCCGTTACATTACTATTAATAGGGTGGGAATAAAAATGAACAAACCTAAAATTGGGATGATTGGACTTGGAAGTATTGCGCAAAAGGCCTATCTTCCAACACTTACAAAAGAAACTGATTGGAATTTTGTAGGGGCGTTTACACCTAACGCACAGAAAAGAAAACAAGTTTGCCAGCAATACCGAATTCAAGACTTTCATTCTATTGAAATGTTAGCTTCGGAATGCGATGCAATCTTCGTTCATAGTTCAACTGCATCGCATTATGAAATCGTTTCTGAACTTCTAAAAAAAGGGATCGACGTTTATGTTGATAAACCGCTAGCAGCTACAGTGGAACAAGCTGAGCAACTAGTCGAGTTAAGCGAGAAGTATAACCGAAAATTAATGGTCGGATTTAATCGCAGATTCGTTCCTATGTATGTCGCTGCCAAAGAACAGGCTCATGATATTTCATGGATTCGAATTGAAAAACATCGTACAAATAAAGTCGGGCCATATACGTACGACTTCACTATGTTAGATGATTATTTACACATTGTAGATACCGCTCGCTGGTTAGCTAATGATGACCTTAACGCCGTTCACAATATGATGCAAATCAATGAAAAGAATGAACTTCTTTACGGACATCATACATATACAACTCCAAGTGGACTATTACTTTCTACTGCAATGCATCGCCATGCCGGTACTAATTTAGAACAAATTGAACTTGTAACGACAGGAAAAATCATTCGCGTAAAAAATATGAATACATTTGAAATTGAACAGGAAAACTCAGTTTCACAAAGTGGTTCCCCATCATGGGATACGACGTTAAAACAACGTGGTTTTGAAGATGCTGTTCATCATTTTATTGAGTGTGTACAAGGCGATACAAAGCCCGTTGTAGATGGATTAGAAGGATTAAAAACGCAGCAACTGTTGCAATCTCTACTAGATGATGTAAATAAAAATTAAAACGGATACATTTTTCAGAATTTACTTTCATTCCCATTCCCTCTTTATTTCTCTCATAAATTTCTATAGAATATGTTGATAGGAATTATAAATTTCATAATGAATCGTGGAAAGGATGGGATTAACACATGTGGAACGAGTTTAAAAAGTTCGCTTTCAAAGGGAATGTAATCGATTTAGCTGTCGGGGTTGTAATCGGTGCTGCATTCGGTAAAATCGTTAGTTCTTTAGTAAAAGATATCATCACACCATTACTTGGTATGGTATTAGGTGGCGTTGACTTTACAGATTTAAAAATTACATTCGGTAAATCATCTATTATGTATGGTAACTTCATCCAAACTATTTTTGATTTCTTAATTATTGCAGCTGCTATCTTTATGTTTGTTAAAGTTTTCAACAAACTAACATCTAAAAGAGAAGAAGAAAAAGAGGAAGAACTTCCAGAACCAACAAAAGAAGAAGAACTTCTTGGCGAAATTCGCGACTTACTAAAACAGCAAAACTCTTCTAAAGATAGAGCATAATTGAACGGATAAAAAGGCATGTCCCTCGGGACATGCCTTTTCTATATGCTATAACGTTTCCGAATTCATATGAATAAATAAAATAATACCAGCAACCACAAGTACCATAATGCTACCTGCAAATAGTGTAATACCAATAAACATTAAACTTGTGCTCATATCTACTGATACACTTTCAATAAAAATAGAAATTACATACGTGATAAGGGCAATTCCTGCAAGAATACTTCCTGGAACAAATCGCTTTAAACCATTTTGTTTTAACGTCATATATGCAAAAATAGCAGTCATACAAAGCGTAATTATCCAAAGAACGATCATCTCTTTTCCCCCCTCACAAGCCTTTTCTTTCTATTATACATGACATTGCCCTATAATAGTTAAATTTGCACTTATGTGACATATAACAAGGAATAGCCCCATCTATAGCGAAGGCATTATAACATACACTTATACAATAAGGAGGCTTTCATTTGGAATATACTACTACATGTAAATTAGAGCTATCCGAACGATGCGATTATGTTACGATTGACTTAGACAAACAGTTTTTTTACATAGAAGTTGTAAATTTACAAAGTAATATAACTGTACTAAAAATATCAATTAACTTGCAAAAAGACGAAACGATGGTAGAGGGAAATATAATTCATTATGATACTTTGCACGTAGATGCATTATTACAAGAATTGAAATATGTTGCTCGAACATGTATTGATCACAATTTAAAAAACCAAAAGGAACTGTTCGCATTTTTAGAAGAAAATTAGCTCCAACAAAAAAATGGTTATTTTTTCTTTTTATTGATATAATTGTTATATAGAAATATTCTTTATAAGGGAGTGTTCATAATGATTTGGATTTCACTAATCGTATTAGCTTATTTCATCATTCTCGTCCCAATACAGTACAACTACATTAAAATGCTCAAAGAAAAACAGAAAAAAATGAATGTCTCACAAAACGAACTATATGACAATATGTCTTATGAAGAATCCCAAGTACATTACCATTATCAAAGTAACGTATTTACAATACCTGCTTCGCTTGTCGCAAGTATTATTTATAAAGTGAAACATGCAGCATAATATGTACGCTGTAAAATTATTGTTTGAGTCTGTTCATTGTAGTGAGCCTAATTCTACGAAAATTGATGGGCATTATGAAGAGAATCACAATACACTTTTTGAAGAAAGCATTATTCTTGTTAAAGCAAACAGTTTAGAGGATGCTCACGAACTTGGTAAAAAAATTGCTATGCAATCTGAAGATACGTACGATAATGTGTACGGTGAGCAAATAACGTGGAAGTTCCGAAAAGTGTTGCATGTGTTTGAATTAGACAATACACCATTTGAAACCGGAAAAGAACTGTACGCAAGATTTTTACACGTTAAGAAAAATAAAGCGGTGGATACAGTCGTACAAAAATACTATCCTGAATCCGAATAAAAGCTCACAGCAATCGCTGTGAGCTTTTTTATACTTACTTCGTTGAATCTCTAAATTGGATACGGTGAGGTAAGATAACAGTGTGATCTTCCACTTTTTCTTTGTTCATATACTTTGTTAATAAACGCATTGCTACTGCACCGATATCATACATCGGTTGAACAACTGTTGAAAGCTGCGGACGAACCATTAATGCAAGACGTGTATTATCGAAACCAAGTACTTCTACGTCAGTTGGTACGTTTAATCCAGCGTCTTGTGCTGCATGGATTACACCTAGTGCCATTTCATCAGAAGACACGAAGATTGCTGTTGGCTTTTCATCATTGCTCCAAAGCTTTTCGAATGCTTCGATACCTGAGTCATATGTGTAATCTCCATCGATTACAAGATTTTCATCATATGAAATACCTGCTTCTTCTAAAGCTTTTTTATAACCTTGTAACTTCTTCGCGCTTCCCGCTTTATCAATGAAAGGACCAGAGACGAAACCGATACGTTTATGTCCTTGCTCGATAAAGTGCTTCATTGCATCATAAGCTGCTTGTGTATAATCAATATTTACTGATGGCGTTTCATTTTGCTCATCAAATGACGCTGCTAATACAATTGGTACTGGAGATTTTTTAAATTCTTCAATGTGAATGTCTGTAATATCTTCACCCATGAAAACAATTCCGTCCACTTGTTTTCCAAGCATCGTATTTAATAAATGGAACTCTTTCTCTTTGTTTTGATCAGAGTTACTTAAAATGATGTTATATTTGTACATTGTTGCGATATCTTCAATTCCACGTGCAAGTTCTGCATAAAACGTATTTGAGATATCAGGAATAATAACACCTACTGTAGTTGTCTTCTTACTTGCTAGTCCACGTGCTACCGCATTCGGGCGGTATCCTAAACGATCAATTGCTTCTAATACTTTCTTTCTTGTTGTAGGCTTTACATTTGGGTTACCGTTCACAACACGAGATACGGTAGCCATTGAAACGTTTGCTTCGCGCGCTACATCATAGATTGTTACGTTCATCTCATCGCACACTCCTTCTATTTTTGTTATCTATTTTTATGTATCGGTTACTTGAATGAAAAAAAGACATCAACTCTATTTGCAGATGCCACCAATCGTCCCGAGTTCTTCCTTTTACTAATGATACGATAAAAACGCAGGCTCATACAATATTTTCCCGCAAAAGTTTCGAAAAAATTCGCTTCTTTTCTCGTATTTTCGTATTTTTTATGAAAAAAGGGCATTTTTTGTAAAAAAATAGATGTTTCCTAAGTAAAAATCTTATTTTAAGCAGTACGATAGTAAATGAAATTTATATCGGCGATTTTTCGAATATATCGACTGTAACTCGAAATATATCAGCGATTTTCCAAATATATCGACCGCAACTCTAATTATATCAGCGATTTTTTAAATATATCAACTTACCAACAAAAATCGACAATGACAGTCGCTATACAATAGGAGAAAGCTGTTCCAAAATGCCTTTTTGGAACAGCTCATTAAAAGTTTTTATAATTTACTTCCAAATGATTTTAATTCATTCATAAAATCATTGAACTGCGGTATATTCATTTGCTGCGCCGCATCTGATAAAGCTACAGCTGGATCTGGATGTACTTCAGCCATAATTGCATCTGCACCAATTGCCATCGCTGCTTTTGCAGTTGGTAAGAGAAGGTCACGTCGCCCTGTAGAATGCGTTACATCGACAACGACAGGTAAATGTGTTTCTTTCTTTAAAATCGGCACAGCGGAAATATCAAGCGTATTACGCGTCGCTCTTTCATACGTGCGAATACCTCGTTCACATAAAATAATGTTCCCATTTCCCTTTGCCATAATATATTCTGCCGCATTAATGAATTCTTCAATCGTTGCTGATAGACCACGTTTTAATAATACTGGTTTATTTACAGCACCAGCTGCCCTTAGCAAATCAAAGTTTTGCATATTGCGAGCACCAATTTGAATAACATCAACGTAATCTAATGACATCTCAATATCATTCGGATTTAAAATTTCACTAATAACAGCCAAATCATATTCATCTGCTACCTGGCGCAAAATTTGTAATCCCTCTAATCCAAGACCTTGAAAATCATACGGTGAAGTACGTGGTTTGAACGCACCACCACGCATTAATTTCAGACCTTGCTCTTTCATTGCTTCAGCAACTTGACGTACTTGTTCATAACTTTCCACTGCACACGGTCCCATAATAAAATGCTGATTTCCGTCACCAATTTTTTCACCATTAATTTCAACAATCGTATCTTCTGTTTTTTTCTTACGAGAAACAAGTAATGCTTTACGATGATCATCTTCTTGTAATTCTAAACCAGCTTGAAAAATTTGTTTGAAAATATGTTGTAAAGTCGAAGTTTCAAATGGACCATTATTATTCTCTGCAATTAAATCCAGCATATTTCTTTCACGTACAGGATCAAAACGTTTCACACCTTGTACTTCTTTTAAATTACCAACTTCTTGTACGAGACGACCTCTTTCGTTTAGTAACTCTAATATTTGTAAATTAAGTTGATCAATTTCAGAACGTAAACGACCTAATTGTTGTGATGCCATAAGAAAGCCACCTCTTTCAAATTCCTATATGTTACTTTTTTAAGATAACTTATTATAGCTGATACATATACGATTGTCACACGATATACAGCAATGAATTACTATCAAAAAACATTGTATATTTTCATTTAAAATAAAAAAAAGACAGTTTACATACTGTCTTTTTTTACAAGAAGGAAACAAACGGTTTATCACTGTTTTTCTCTTTTATAATAACGGCCTCAATTTTACTCTCGGACTTAATCTGTAATTGTACTTTCGCATCTTTAGGCAATTTGTCTAACATGCCTTGAGCAGCCAATTGGGTAAGAGCCATTAATTCTGTTTTACCGTTATATTTAATAACAATATTCATATTTAATGTATCCATTTGATCTTTCTTATAAGAAACTTTAGCGTTGACTGGAATAAAATCTCCATTAGAAAAACCTTTTATTTCCTTAGCAAAGTTATTTATTTTTGTATTATCTTCTCCATGTGCTTGTGTAAATTCATCAGAAGGATATGAATACGACTTTTCATCAATTGTACTCCAATTTCCAAGGTTCGTATCATTCTTTTGAACAGTAGCACTAGCAATATACGTACCATTTTTTAAAGAACTAGTACTTTCTTGCTTAAAGATAGCAAACGTAATTGGAGATTTGTTATACTTATCATTTTTGTTAATAGCTTCAATAAGTTGTTTAGCAACTTCAGTCCCTTTAGACATAGCTTCTTCATTCGATACACTTGAAGACATAGCTAAACCTATCATAACACCAGATAAACTTAATTCATTTGAATTCTGTTTTCCGAAATAGTCTTGTTCTATAATATTTGTCAAAACTGGCGCTTCTACTTTCGCAACTAGTTCATCAACTAGTTTCTCTGGAATATACTGATTTAATTGCAGTACGTGACTCTCTGTATCAAATTGCTGCGTTGCAATATTTATTAAACCATTTTCATACTCTGCTAAATCTAATTTAGAATTTGTTTTTATATTAGCTGTATTAATAACCTTTTGTTCTTTTAAAGGAATAACAGTTCTATAATAATCTTTAGAAACAGCAGTTCTCGGAATCATACTTTTTTCTTTTGTATCTTTTTGTATAACTTCATCCTTCTTACTAATCGTATTACTATTGTTACTACAAGCTCCTAGTAATAAACTTACGACTGCGAAGGATAATGCCATTTTCTTCATTACTTAAAACCTACTTTCAACAATCTAGTTATTTAGTTTGAACTATTAATAGTGTACCACTAAATATATTTCAACAAAAACAAAAAAAAAGAAGCAAGCACCTTTAGCTTGCTTCTTTTTACTTTATATTCTCTTCTAAAGCATCTTTTTTAATATTCCAATGAGATGTATTCCATACTACCATCCCATCTTTTATGTATAGCACTTGCGGTGATTCATGTCTAATACTGTATTGTTCTGCAACACGATTTGACACATCTCTCGCATCTTGTACGTATAAGTAATACGCTGGCACTTCTCTTTCTTCACTGCAATACGCTTGAAATTCTGTGTATGCACCGTGACTAATCGGGCATGTCGTACTATGTTTAAAAAGAACATACGGCTCATTCTTTTCTACTAAGACTTCAAGCTCTTCAATTGTTTCAAGTTTTGTCATATTCATCACGATTCACCTCTCATACGAAATCTAGAGCGCTTCTCTTTCTTTTCAGCTTTTTTCTCAATTCTTTCTAATTTACGCTCTTCTTTTTCAACCTTCTTCTCTTGTCTCGACGCACGGTAATGATTGTATACTTCAATCGCCGCACTGCTCCACTGTACAACTTGCGCTACTTTATCAGCGTTATTTTCAATTTCGTCCGTTACAGAGTCTGATACATTACGAAGCTTCGTATTTAAAGATTGGATTGTCGTTCCAATCCCATCTACACCCGCTACCACTTTATTTAATGACTGTGACTTCTGTTGAATATCATCAGCTAACGCATTCGTTTTATGTAATAATTGCTCTGTCTCTACGCTAATTCCTTGCATTTGCTTTTCTAAACCTTCTAACGTGCTTGCAACGTTTTCCAACGTCTTCTGAACCGATAACAACGTTCTGCATACATACACTACTAATACTGCGAAAGCAACCGCAATAATAGCCGCACTTACATATAAAAGAACTTGCATTTCATCACTTCCTTTATCTTTTTCATACTTTCCCCTATTATACAATCATTTTCCGTTTCATTCTAATCCCTATCTCATCATTAGAATTTTCATACTTATTCGTTAACTGTAACATAAATCATTCAACAAATTCCACTAAGTAGGTTACAATAGGAGAGGATACATAATTAGTAGGGAGGCTTTACATATGAAAGATCCACGTATTGAAAAGTTAGCATACAATTTAATTAACTACTCTATCCGCTTACAAAAAGGTGAAAAAGTATTAATTGAAAACTTTGGCTTACAAAAAGAACTTGTAACTGCACTTGTAAAAGAAGCATATGCAGCTGGTGGTTTCCCATTCGTCTCTTTAAAAGATCATCAAGTAGATCGCTCTTTATTAATGGGTGCTACTGAAGAACATTTCGAACAAATCGCTGCATATGAAGCAAGCGTAATGAAAGACATGGACGCTTATATCGGTCTTCGCTCTGGCGATAATATTAATGAACAAGCTGACGTTCCAAGTGAGCGTATGAAAGTTCATGGCCAAACAGTTGGTAAAAAAGTTCATAGAGACATTCGCGTTCCAAAAACACGCTGGGTTGTTCTTCGCTACCCAAATGCTTCTATGGCACAGCTTGCTAAAATGAGTACAGAAGCTTTCGAAGACTTCTACTTCGAAGTATGTAACTTAGACTACGGCAAAATGGATAAGGCAATGGATAGCCTTGTTACATTAATGAATAAAACAGATAAAGTTCGTTTAACTGGTCCTGGAACTGACTTAACATTCTCTATTAAAGACATTCCAGCTATTAAATGCTCAGGTCATTTAAACATTCCAGACGGTGAAGTATACTCTGCACCAGTTCGTGATTCTGTTAACGGTACAGTTTCTTACAACACACCATCTCCTTACAACGGTTATACATTTGAAAATGTACAACTTAAGTTTGAGAACGGTCAAATCGTTGAAGCAACTGCAAACGATACAGAGCGCATTAACAAAATCTTCGATACAGACGAAGGCGCACGCTACGTTGGTGAGTTCGCAATTGGCGTAAACCCATACATCTTACATCCAATGGGAGACATCCTATTCGATGAAAAAATCGATGGCAGCTTCCACTTCACTCCTGGACAAGCTTACGACGATGCATGGAACGGCAACAACTCGAACATCCACTGGGATTTAGTATGCATCCAACGCCCTGAATACGGCGGCGGCGAAATTTACTTCGACGACGTACTAATCCGTAAAGACGGACGCTTCGTTGTACCTGAACTAGAAGCTTTAAACCCAGAGAACTTAAAATAATAATAAAAACGCTCGGAATTTTCGCCGAGCGTTTTTTATTTCTTCCCTACCATTTCTATTTTCACATGTGGATTTTCTTTCTCTATAAGCCTTAAGAATTCATCCATATTTTGCGGCATCGCAACCATATGTACTTTATATGCATTCGTCGTAATTTCAAGAAACTTTCCGACCTGACGTATAATTCTCACATCTTTTAATACAATATCATCATTTAAAATACCGTACTTTAATACGCCATTTTCTACTTTATGTTTTTTAATAAATACTTCCCAAACGAGTGGTACATTTACAATGAAGCATAAACCCATCCCAATCAACGCTGACATCCAATGCGCTTTATTAGTGAAAAGCATGACAATTGGATATATAAACATAAAAACTAACGTAAGACAAACGAAAATGACTACTGACTTACTTCTTTGAATTGGAAAGTTCATACCTACACCCCCTAACCCAAATTATACCATTATTTCTATTTTGCTTCATAGAAAAAGGCCATTTCTAAATGACCTTTTACACAATGTACCTATAAAATTTCTTATCTACCTGTAGCACCGGAAAGTTTTTCGGCAACTCGTCTATACTCACACTTTCAAAACCATTCTTTTCATAAAAACGATGTGCCGCTAAAAATTTTACTGTTGTTCCTAAGTAAATATCTTTCAATTTTTTATCCTCAGCCCATGAAATTGCTGTTTGAAGCAACATATGTGATGCGCCCCATTCTTTTCCGCGAAACTCTTTCTTCACGAACATTTTTCTTAGCGCTACTTGATGATTCTCAATATCTAATAAAGCTACTGTTCCAACTACTTTATCATCATAAATTGCTATCCAAAAGTTTCCGTAATCCTTTTGATAGAATGTTTCTATTTCAAGTAAATCAGGTTGCTCTTCTTTCGTAATTGAAACATTATACTCTTTTTGCTGAATATGAACGATAAGATCTACTACTTCCTCTTGAAACGTACTTTCATACGCAATAATGCGTATCTTCTCGTTCATCGAATCTCCTTCCACTCTGAAGCTAGTAAACTATATACAGCGATATCGTGAAAATGATCATATAGCCATTCATCATCTCTTAAAATGCCATCTAACTTAAATCCTAAACGTTCTGGAATAGCGCGGCTTTTCACATTTTCAACACCGCATCTAATTTCCATTTTATTTAATTTTAAATTCTCAAATGCATAGTGAAGTACAGCCTTCACACTACGCGTCATAATACCTTTCCCGCCAGCATCTTCTGCAAGATAATACCCAAGACTCGTCGCTTTCTTTCCCCAGCTCACTGGATGAATACCTACCATCCCAACGAGCTTTCCTTTGTAACGTATGCCACTTTCAAAACCGTCTCCCTCTGCAAATTTCTTTAACCACATCGGACAAATCTCATCATACGCATCAGCAGATTTGGTCCCATCTACCCAAGGAAGCCATCTTCGTAAATGATTACGGTTTTGATCTATTAATTGATATAGTTCCTCCTTATGATGCTTCTCTAATAACTGTAATTCGATTTCATCGTCTACTCGAAGTGTAAACATGTTTTTTGGTCCCCTTTTTATTTTTCTTATTATTCTAACATTTATAACTAAAGAAATACACGCTAATATATCGACTAACCTCAAGAATCATATATGCCAACATAGCACACAAAAAAGACGCATAGCCAAGCTATGCGTCTTTCCTATTACTTCTCTGCAACTTGAACTTCTTTTACGTAAGCTGCTTCGAATTTTTGGATGTCTCCTGCGCCCATGAAAATTAGAACGCCGTTTTTATGTTTCTTTAATACATCCGTTGTTGTATCTGTAATTAGTTCTGCACCGTCAATACGCTTTTGCAGATCTTCGATTGTTAATTCACCTTTGTTTTCGCGTGCTGATCCGAAAATATCACATAAGTATACTTGATCAGCTTTGCTTAGGCTTTCTGCGAACTCATCTAAGAACTTTTCTGTACGTGAGAATGTGTGTGGCTGGAATACAGCGACAATTTCACGCTCTGGATGTTTTTGACGAGCTGCTTCAATCGTTGCATTAATTTCTGTCGGATGGTGTGCGTAGTCATCGATAATCACTTGCTCTCCCATCGGCTTTTCATTAAAGCGACGTTTTACGCCTTCAAAAGTTGTTAGCTGATGCTTAACTGCTTCTACATCAACGTTTTCATAATGGCAAAGTGCAATTACTGCTAATGCATTTAATACGCTGTGATTGCCGTATCCTGTAATTTTGAACGTGTCATAGTACGTATTACGAACGAATACATCAAAAATAGTACCATCTGTTCTCTTTTGGATGTTGCGTGCTTGGAAATCATTATCTTCTCCAAATCCATAGAAAATAACAGGTACTTTCGCTTGAATTTTTTGAAGTTCTTCATCATCTCCACATGCAATAATGCCTTTTTTCACTTGCAATGCCATCTCTTGGAATGCACTGAATACATCATTGATGTCTGCAAAATAATCTGGATGATCAAAATCAATATTCGTCATAATTGCATAGTCTGGATTATAAGACAAGAAATGACGACGATACTCACAAGCTTCAAATACAAAATACTTACTATTTTCTACCCCATGCCCTGTTCCATCTCCAATAAGGTAAGATGTTGGGTGTGCACCTTGCATTACATGGGCTAACAAACCTGTTGTTGATGTTTTTCCGTGTGCACCAGTTACAGCAACACTTGTGTATTGGCTCATCAGGTCACCTAAGAAATGATGGTAACGATGGACTGGGATGTTTAATTCTTTTGCTGCTACGATTTCTTCATGCGTATCAGGAAATGCATTTCCTGCAATAATCACTTGTCCTTCTTCTACATTATTCTTATCAAAAGGAAGGATCGAGATACTACGCTTTTCCAACGCTGTTTGTGTAAAGAAACGCTTTTCATAATCAGACCCTTGAACAGTATGCTTCATATCATGAAGAATTTGCGCTAATGAACTCATTCCTGTTCCTTTAATTCCTACAAAATGGTAAACTGTCATCTTAAAGAACCTCCAACATTTCGAACTAATACAACGGCCTATCTATAAGACAGTATATGAATCTTTTCTTATTTTGGTAATCATCATACATTTTTGATGTAGTGAAGTTATTCTTCCCTTCACTTATCAGGATAAACTCGTACGTACTTCTTTATATATCCATAACAAGTCCATTATAGCAAAAAAGAAGCCGCTATACTATGATAACAGAAAAACTGATAGGGTCAATCACCTATCAGTTTTTCTCTCTTTTACATCTCTTCTCTTTTTTCTAATTGAACACGCTCTAAACGTGGGTTTGGACGATATTTACGACCAGCTTTTGCTTCTGGTTTCCCATTTAATTCTACATTATCACCAGTAAAGCCAATATTCATTTTTAATAAGCTACTTCCTACCCCGTATATGTCAACAGGTACGTTTTGAGCTTCAAATTCACGAATACGCTTCTCATCAAATCCACCAGTTACAACGATGTCTACATGCTGGAATCCTTCTTCATCAAGTGCTTTACGAAGTGCGAATACAAGCGATGGGTTTACACCACGTGGATCGAATGTTCCAAGTACTTCTGGGTGGCGAATGAAGTATTGATCAATCATCGTGCGGGACGTATCTACACGTACACCTTTTAATGTTGATCCAAATTCACGCGCTACGCGAAGTGCATCTGTAATGACATCATTGTTGTAATCAATTAATACAACTAATTCATCTTCTGGGAATTTCTTATGATATGCTTTTGCCGCTTCTACAACATCACCATTAAACATTTGAATTAATGCGTGAGGCATCGTCCCCATACCACTTTTGCCCCACCATTCATTCATCGCATGCGTCGCTTGTGCGCTCATACCTCCGATGTATGCTGCATAACCGTCACCAGCTTGTTGTGTATAATGATCGTCACGATCTCCCATGAAAATAACTGGTTTTTCTTTATCTACGCTACGCGCAGCTTGGACAACGTTATATACGTTTGTCGCAACCGATGTACGACGAGCTAAAATCCCATCAATGACACCTTCTAAAAATCCGAAATTTTCATAAGGACCATGAATTGTTAACACTGTTTCAAATGGACTAATTTTATCGCCATCTTTTAAAGAGTTAATCTCAAGTTCCTCAGGATTTTTAGCGAATGTTTGTAGCAATGCAATTACTTCATCCGTTCCGCAAAGAACTGCATTTTCCTTTTGGAAAAATTGCATCGTTACAACACTTTTCGGGCGAAATTCTTCGATGATTTCTCTAGTCTTTAAAAAGTAAACGGCAGAGAACCACCCTTCTCCAACACGTTCGTCAAATTTAAATGTTTTATTTGTTAGTCTATTTATTTCACCTTTTAATTTTAATTCAATTTCTTTCATGTCGCTTTACTCCCTACTTTACTATCCAACATTTTCTCTTAGTATACAGCATAACCGTTTACTATACATTTGTTTCCTGCATAGCAGCGAATTCATCCTCAGAAATAAGGACATCTCTTGGCTTCGTTCCTCTTGCTTCAGAAATAATTCCTTGCGATTGCATCTCTTCAATGAGGCGTGCTGCGCGATTATAACCGATGCGGAATTTTCGCTGTACAGAAGATGTGGACGCTCCCCCTTGTTCTACAACAAATTGACATGCTTCGAAGAACAATTCGTCTTCCGACTCAGCTTGTTCTGTTTTCGCTAATAAATCCTCTTGCTTAAATAAGTAATTCGGCTTCATTTGCTTTTTCACATGATCAACTGTCTTTTCAATCTCATCATCCGATACATATACACCTTGTACACGAACAGGCTTAGATGTACCGTTCCCTAAGAATAACATATCACCACGGCCAAGTAATTTCTCCGCGCCACCAATATCGATAATCGTACGCGAATCAACTTGAGATGATACAGTAAACGCAATACGCGTTGGAATGTTTGACTTAATTAAACCTGTAATAACATCTACAGATGGACGCTGCGTCGCTACTAATAAATGAATACCACAAGCACGTGCTTTTTGCGCAATACGACAAATCGCTTCCTCAACATCACCAGGTGCTACCATCATTAAGTCGGCTAACTCGTCAATGACAATAACGATATAAGGTAATGTTTCTCCCGGAATTTCTCGCTCACTTACAATCGTATTATAACGAGTTAAATCACGAGCACCTGCGTGCGCAAACAATTCATAACGGCGTTCCATTTCCTCAACTGCCCATTTTAATGCAGCTGTTGCTGCTTTTACATCCGTAATAACAGGTGCTACAAGATGTGGAACAGAATTGTATGGTGCAAGCTCAACCATCTTCGGATCGATTAACATTAACTTCACTTCATGTGGTTTCGCTTTATATAAAATACTCGTTAAAATCGCGTTAATACACACACTTTTACCTGAACCCGTTGCACCCGCAATAAGTCCGTGCGGCATTTTTCGAATATCCGTTACAATTGGATCCCCTGAAATATCAAGCCCCAGCGCAACAGTAAGCGGTGATTCACTCTTTGTGAATACAGGACTTCTTAAAATTTCGCGAAGAAATACTGGCTTACTTTCTTTATTTGGAACTTCAATTCCAATCGCACTCTTCCCTGGAATTGGCGCTTCAATACGAATATCTTTCGCAGCTAAACTTAACTTAATATCATCACTTAAATTTGTAATTTTATTTACTTTCACACCTGGGTCTGGCTGCACCTCAAAACGAGTGACTGCCGGACCTTGCGATACATTAATAACATGTGCTCCAACGTGAAAATTATTAAACGTTGTATCTAATAATTCTTTCTGCTCCTCTAACCATTCTGTATTATCTAACGCTGATTGCTGTGGAATCGACAACAGCGCTAATGGCGGAACAGTGTATGTCGGTGGTGTGTGCAATACATTTCGCATATCGTTCTCTCTTTGATTTACAACATATGCTTTCTCTTGTACTTCCGTACTTGAAATTGGCTTTTGTACTTGCTCTACCACTACTTGCTGTACTGGTTGTTCTTCCACTTGTGGCTCTGCTACTACTTGCTGCACTGGGTGCTCTTCCACTTGTGGTTCTGCTACTACTTGCTGCACTGGGCGTTCTTCCACTTGTGGTTCTGCTACTACTTGCTGCACTGGGCGTTCTTCCACTTGTGGTTCTGCTACTACTTGCTGCACTAGGTGCTCTTCCATTTGTGGTTCTGCTACTACTTGCTGCACTGGGTGCTCTTCCACTTGTGGTTCTGCTACCTCTTGTTGCACTGGCTTATTCTCTACTCGTACATTAGCAGAAGGCTGCATTGCATTTGCTCTAGCTGCATGTCTTTCCATTAATCGTGTTCTATCTTGTTTCAACATAACAACATTAAATGGTACATGACGCTTTTTCTCACGTTTTGGTTCTTCTTTTTGTACAACTGGTTGTTCTTCTGCGACTGGTGTTTCCTCGACAACTGGTTGTTCTTCTACAACTGATTGCTCTTCTACGACCGGTGCTTCTTCTACAACTCGTTGCTCTTCTGCGACTGGCGCTTCTTCTACAACTCGTTGCTCTTCTGCGACTGGTGTTTCTTCTTCAACTTGTTGCTCTTCTACGACCGGTGCTTCTTCTACAACTCGTTGCTCTTCTGCGACCGGTGCTTCTTCTACAACTTGTTGCTCTTCTGCGACTGGCGCTTCTTCTACAACTGATTGCTCTTCTACGACCGGTGCTTCTTCTACAACTCGTTGCTCTTCTGCGACTGGTGTTTCCTCGGCAACTGGTTGTTCTTCTACGACTGGCGCTTCTTCTACAACTGATTGCTCTTCTACGACCGGTGCTTCTTCTACAACTCGTTGCTCTTCTGCGACTGGCGCTTCTTCTACAGCTGGTTGTTTTTCTGCAATTAAAACATCCGCAAAGCTTTGAACATCTTTCTTCGTTTGTTCATCAGCCTCAGCAACATGTATGAATTCACTCTTTTGTTCAATTGCTTCAGCTTCTTGCTGAATGTCCTCAAGTGCTACAAATGTCTCTACTACAGGCGTGTTTATTTCTGCAATCACTTCTACTTCTTCTGCTTCCGCAATTACTCCCACTTCTTCTGACTCTTCCGTTTCTGCAATTACTTCCACTTCTTCTGACTCTTCTGCTTCCGCAATTACTTCCGCTTCTTCTGACTCTTCTGTTTCCGCAATTACTTCCGCTTCTTCTGACTCTTCCGCTTCTGCAATTACTTCCACTTCTTCTGACTCTTCTGCTTCCGCAATTACTTCCGCTTCTTCTGACTCTTCTGTTTCTGTAATTACTTCCACTTCTTCAGGTGCCTCTGTTTCCATAACTACTTCTTCAAACTCTTCCGTTTCTGCAATTACTTCTACTTTTGACACTTCTTCTGGTATTTCCACAATGATTGTTTCTTCAAGTTTTTCTTCTGCTTTGACAATCACTGATTCTTCTGGAGCTTGCTTTTCTACTTCAATAGTAGGTTGTTTTATTTCTGTATTACGTTTAATTTCTTCTGATAATATTGTATCCTCGTGCTCTACTTTAGAAGCTACTAATTCTTCTTGTAGATTGTTTTCGTTTAACACCACTACATCTTTTTCTAGCTTAGCACTTTCCATCTGCTCAGCTACTGTTTTATGAAGTAATTCATCCGCTGAAACTTCCTGCGGTGTACTCATTTCTTGAATCACTTCTTTTTCTTCTACTAAAGGCACTTGGCTTTCAATTTCATAACCATTTTTCTCTAGCCATTGATCAACTACTGACTTTTCTTCCTTTTTATTCTCTTCATATTGTTGCTCTCCTTGCTGGTTAGCAGCTCTATGACTAGAAGAAGTTGGTGCTTGTCCTTCTGAGAAATCAGATAATGTATATCCTTTTTTCTCTAACCATGCATCAACGACTGATTTACCCTCTACAGATATTTCAAGGTCTTCTCTTTCCTTTACTTCCTCCTGCTTTTCTTCCTTTTTCTCTACTGAAGGACGATTATATCCATAAATTGGCGAAATCATTTCTGTTGGACGAAATGGTCTACGGTTACTCTCTTGCGAAGGTGCAGATGCCTTTTTAACGACAGACTCCCGCACCGGTTCATATTGCACTTCCGGCTCTTCATATGTAGAAACTACCTTTTCCACATACGGTCGTCTGCTTCTTTCCACCTTTATTCCTCTTTGGGCAGTCGGTTCTTCATATGTTACTCCTTGAACAGGTTGTTCTTCGAAGCGATTTACTTCGCTTTCATCCTCTTCATCGAACCCATTATCCGGTACTAAAGGAAAACGGCATTTACCTGCATTCCTACTTGCCATTTGTGCTTCTCTTGCTTCAGTGTAGTGGTTTACACGAGGAATTTTCGGCTGACTTTCAATTTGCTTTGGTACTTCTTTATTCATCGCTGTTTGTTCTTCCTCTTTGTTAAACAGCTTTTTCATCCAATCTAACATGCTTACCACTCTTTCTACTAAATAGTAACATCCTTTATTGTATCAGCATTCGGCAAAAAGTGCAGGTAAAATTAAGCATGTCATATTTATCCATAATATTCTAATTTACGAGTGTTTTCATATGGAAAAACGCAGCCTTACATGTAAGACTGCGTTTAAGCTTTACTCTTCCGATATTCATCTACACTATCCGTTACACTTTGCAACAAGGAATTTACATACTGCGAGTCAGATAATTTTTTATCTTCTTCAGGATTTGACATAAACCCAAGTTCTAATAGTACACCAGGTACTTTGGACCAATTAAATCCAGAAAGATCATCCCTGAATTTAATTCCATTCACTTTCACTTGTTGATTCTCTCTCATTTTATTTACAATCGTTTGAGAGATTCGAAGACTTTCAGCATAAATCTCTTTCGTGTACGGACTTCCTTCTGCCGGCGTTAATACAGCAAATCCACTTTGATTCGGATTTTCAGAACCATCTGCATGAAGACGTAAAAATAAATTAGCCTTATGATTATTTGCGAATGTCGCCCTTTCTTTATTACTTATATCAACGTCTTGTGATGTTCTCGTCATTAATACTTGTATCCCTTTTGCTTCAAGCTTTTCTTTTAATAAAAAAGCCATTTCTAATACAAGTACAGCCTCTCTCTTTTTCGTCACAACACCTGTTGTACCGTCTGTCACTTTATATTTTTGCGTTGTTGCCTCTGGTCCAATCGGCTCTAAATTTAAATTCGCTTTTTGTTGATGCCCTGGATCAATAACAACGAGAAACTTTCCTTGTTTTTCATTACTCTCTACTTTTTGTTCATTATTTTGCACTGGTTGCTCAGTCGGCTGCACTGGCGTAGTTTCTTCTTTCTTTTCATCAGATGATACTTCCTCTTGCTTATGTTCTACTTGCTCATTCGTTTGAATTGCTTGCGATTCTTCGTTCTTTTCTTGTTCTTGCTGCTTTTCTACCGGTGCGTCTTCTTTGGTATCTTTGTTTTTCTCTTGTATAGAAGATGTAGTTTCTTTTTTCGGCTGCCCTTGTGAACAACCGGCCATATATATTCCAATGAATGCAATCATGCTCATTATTTTTATATACTTCATACTTCTCTCCCATCACTTTGCACCGGATTCAAAGTTTTTCTTATAATTGCCCTATAATCTCATCTATATTTCCAATATAAACTGGTTGCCATTTTTCTGTACCACGTTCTGCAGTATAAAGCGGATAAGCGTCATCATCTATATTTACGAAAACTGGATCGCCCATATCCGTTTCATATCCAATTGTAATCCATTCTTCTTTCCATTTTCCGTGTTCTTCACTTATTAATGAATTTTTATGTTTATCGTATCGGTAACCGATTTGTCCTTTTTCTAATTCACTTTCACTAAACAAATATATTTCATAAGTACCTAGCTCAACATCTTGCTGTTTTGAAGTTTCAATTCGTTTTAGAAGTTCTGCGATTTTTGGTTGTTGTTTCATACGTCTATTCCCTTCTATTTTTCTAAATTTTAACTAGTTTGTTTATAAAATACAATATAGATTTTAAGAAAAAAGGTGACATCCTTATCATATTAACAATTTTTTTAATATATCTATCACTACTCTCAATATATCAACGATTTTTTAAATATATCTATCACTATTCTCAATATATCAACGATTTTTTTAATATATCTATCACAACTCTCAATATATCAACGATTTAACACGAAATTTCGATTTACCGACAAAGAATGACAAAAAAAGAGAGGTTGTCCAAAAGGACAACCTCTCTTTTCTTATATCAATTAAAATTTGAACTCTTGTCCAACTTCAAAGCTATCTTCTAATACAAGAATACCTTTTTCTTGTGGAGCGTCTGGAAGCTCTAATTCACGTGCAGAGCAGATCATTCCAGAAGAAGGAACACCGCGAAGTTCTGCTGGTTTAATTAACATACCGCTTGGCATTACAGCACCAATTTTTGCAACGACAACTTTTTGTCCTGCATCAACGTTTGGTGCGCCACATACGATTTGTAATGTTTCTGTACCGATTTCTACTTTACAAATGTTTAGCTTATCAGCATTTGGATGTTTCTCTTTTTCAGCTACATAGCCT
Organism: Bacillus sp. FSL R9-9497; assembly: GCF_038005805.1. Taxonomy (NCBI): domain Bacteria; kingdom Bacillati; phylum Bacillota; class Bacilli; order Caryophanales; family Bacillaceae; genus Bacillus; species Bacillus sp. FSL R9-9497. The sequence goes on from NZ_JBBOTY010000001.1 coordinate 4,571,254, forward strand.
ACAACAAATTTCGGAGAAAGATCTGCTTCTACTGTTTCTTCAAAGCCGTTCTTCGCTAAAATTTCGTTGATTTTCTCTACAAGCTCTTTCGTTAATGTAAGGTTGCCTGTTTCTTTTACTTCTAAGTAAGAAGATGCATTAAAGATGTTGAATCCTGCTGTCTCGTTGCTTTCACGATCGTATACGCGTGCAACATCTCCTTTGCGATCAAAAGTACGGTTCTCTAAAGTAATATCTTGTAAGGCAACAATTAAAGTGTCACCAATTCCTTCAAGGTTGTAAAAAACGTTCACTTCGTTCATCCTTTCTCTTTTCCATCTGTCTTCTTCCGATTTTTCGCTAAAATAAAGATTGGTTCAAATTCTCCATCTTCATATACGAATGAAAGTGATGTAATCGGAACATGCCCTTCGGCAAAAAATTTCATTGTCATTTGTGCAATAATATCATAACCGATTTCGTTGACGATATCAGCAATAATTAATACATCTTGGTGAGGAACAGCAACAACCATGTCACCAGAAATCTTTTCACGCATCGATTGTAGTAACGATTCGTTTAAAATACGAGTCGCGTCATACCCATCATTTGTGTTTAAAAAGTAGAATGTATTACCCGCTACTGTGTCTTGTTTAAATTCATAACCTAATGAGCGTGCGTTGAATAATGCCATTTCACGCACTTGCTGTTCTGTAAGTTCTAATTTTTGTAATAGACGCTCGTCAATTAGTCGATACGTTTTATTCGAATCTAACGCATAGTAAATACGTGTTTCCGCCGTATGATCCGTCATAATAAACGGATTTCCTTCTTCTGCTTGTTTCGGGAAAGAAGTAGAGCGAATAACAGGTAAAATTTTTGCTCCGCTATTTTCTTCTTTATGCATCGCAATTAGCGCTTCTTGTACGTAATAAGCAACTTCTTCAATTGCCTTTTCTTTGTTCACTTCCCATTTTGCCACAACTCCTGGAAGCGATACGTTAATACCTTTTTTGGAGTCTTTTTGTTCAATACGTAAAACTTCTTTCTCACTATCATACTGAAAGTCCCATTCTGGGCGAGATAATTTCTTTATTAACTCATCTTTCATCTTTTTACTTGTCATCTTCATCTCTTTTTCCTCCCTTCCAAAAAAATAACCTCCCCCGCGAAGGTAGAGGTTGTTTTACAATTCAATTGGCAAATTGCCTTATTTTAAACCTTCAATGAACTCTTCGATTTGTTCTTGTGTTTTACGATCTTTGTTTACATAGCGACCAGTTTCTTCACCTTTATTGTACGCTACAAAGCTCGGAATGCCAAATACGTCTAATTTTACACATAAATCAATAAACTCATCGCGATCTACATAGTAAAATGAGAAATCACTATATTTCTCTTCTACTTCTGGCATAAATGGGTCTACAAAGCGGCAGTCTGGGCACCATTCTGCTGAGAACATAAAGACTACATTCTCTTCATTTTTTAACTGTTGGAATTGCTCCATGCTTTCTAATGACTTCATCTATATTTCCTCCTCTAACGGGTGCATTTTTCATGTTATAATCTTTCTTTTATACTACCATACATCGCGCACGGTGCAAGGTTTATGCTTGCTTTTTGTCATACTTATATTGCCCAACTAACAACTTAACAACGTGTACAAATAATTCCGTACGATCGACATAATCCTCTGTAAAAATACCGATCGCACCTTCGTGACTACGAATATCTTTTCGCTGCACAAACTCTTCCATCACTTCGCTTAATTCCTTACCATCTTCAAGAGGTGCTAAAAAATCGTCTGGTAACGTAATACGCGCTCCTCCGGCCACAAATACTTTCCCATCACTTGTTGCTAGCGCGCCCCAGTTACACATAAATAAACCGTGCTCCGTTTTCATTACGCCGCCTTCTAGCCCAATACCAATTGGAGCTTCTCCGTCCTCTAGCGCTCGCTTCGCTCTATTAATCGCTCCTTGCATCGTCTCTTCATCTGAGAAAGGCTGAGCTGATACTCCTGACGGAACAGAAAGAGATGTAATTTCAGCATCTTTCCAAACCTTCTCCACAGCCCCAACCTTCGTTTTATTCTTTGATCCAACTACTACTTTCATTTTGTTCACCTCTATAAAAATTCTTCATTCTATTCTAATATCCGCTTCGGCACAAATTAAGTACCAACCACTACCACACACCATCAGGGAATTCCTTCTCCCCATAAAAGAAGGTCGCTTTCTACAATATTACTGGTCCTAAACACAAAAACAGGCTTCTTCTTTCTTCCTACCCGCGGTCTTAATACATCATTCGAGCACCCATTAGGCACTAACCGCCACCACTCATCGCTGGGTCATCTATTCAACCTAAAAAAAGAAGGGTTTTTCGCCCTTCTTCTCTACGCGTTATTCTTAATTGTCTCTAACGTCGTTTTATCTGTTGTTCTTACAAGCTTCGTAATTAATTCTTTCGCCGCTGCATAATCATCAACATGTAAAATTGAAGCATGTGTATGAATGTAGCGTGCACAAACACCAATTACTGCTGATGGGATACCAGAGTTACTTGTATGTACACGGCCCGCATCTGTACCACCTTGTGAAATAAAGTATTGGTACGGAATGTTGTTTGTTTCTGCTGTATCTAAAATGAATTCGCGCATTCCTCTATGTGTTACCATCGTGCGATCATAAATACGAAGAAGAGCACCTTTTCCTAATTGACCGAACTGCGTTTTGTCACCAGATGCATCGTTTGCTGGACTTGCATCAAGCGCATAAAAAATGTCTGGTTGAATCATATTTGCAGCTGTTTGCGCTCCGCGGAGGCCTACTTCTTCTTGTACAGTAGCACCAGAATATAATGTATTTGGTAATGTTTCATCTTTTAATTCTTTTAACAATTCGATTGCAAGACCACATCCGTAACGGTTGTCCCAAGCTTTCGCCATAATTTTCTTCTCATTTGCCATCGGTGTGAATGGGCAAATCGGCACGATTTGTTGTCCTGGTTTTACACCAATTTCAATCGCATCTTCATAACTATCTGCACCTATATCAATTAACATATTTTTTATATCCATCGGTTTTGCACGTTGCGCGTCACTTAATAAATGAGGAGGAATAGAACCAACAACCCCAATAACAGGACCATTCTTCGTCATAACTTGTACACGCTGTGCTAATAAAACTTGACTCCACCATCCGCCTAACGTTTGAAAACGAAGCATTCCGTTTTTCGTAATTTGCGTAATCATGAAACCTACTTCATCCATATGACCTGCTACAAGAACACGCGGGCCAGTTTCGTCCCCTTTTTTCAGACCAAATACGCTACCTAAACCGTCTTGTACAATTTCATCCGCATATTTGCTTAATTCTTGTTTCATAAAACGGCGTACATCATGTTCAAAACCTGATGCACCTTGTAATTCTGTTAACGTACGAAATAATTGTAATGTCTCTTTATTCACGAAGTCCCCTTCTTTCAAACCTTAGTAGAATACCTCTTTTATTGTAACGAAATTTTCGAAATGTTTCTAGTTTCTTCTTTTTTGGCTGTATTTGCTTTATAATTATTATCGGTACACTATTTTTATTTTATAGAATTGAGGTGAATATATGAGCTGGAAAGGTTTAGTAGCAGGTCTTGGCGTTGGGTTCGCAGCTGGTTATCTCGTTGCAAACAAAGTACAAGAACAATCCCATATTTCTTCAGAAAAAGCATTGAAAATGGTGAAACAAGCATTAAGTCATAAAGGTGAAATTACTGGCTCTTGGGTACATATGGTTCCAGAGACATTTGAAAAATATGATGTCGCATATGAAGTTTATCGCGGCGGTCTTACAACAATGTTAAATGATATACAAGAACGATTTGAATTTTTAGTTGATGCTAAAACAGGTACTGTTTTAGAGGTTATAGCAGCATAAAAAGGAGGGTTCCCATTAGGTGAACCTCTTATTTTTTTTGAAATTGCGGGTATTGATTAAAATTATATCAGCGATTTCCCAATTATATCGGCGCAACTCAATTTATATCAGCGTTTGTTTAAATATATCGACTTACCGACAAAACCCGACAATAAAAAAGAGGCTGCTCCAATAAATATGATGGAACAACCTCCTATTTTTATGCTTCTATACTCGTTTTCCGTTCTACTTTTTCTACGATATGCCCTTCCTCATTCCACTTCACAGCGCGATAATATGCGTCATGGTAAAACGTAAACCATGCCTCTTTTTCAGCACCATACTTCATCCACTTTTGTTTATTTTCAATCGAGGTCATCGGATAATCGTCGTATGCCATTACCCATAATACATTTTGATGTGCGTGCGTCGGCAAGAGATCTGCTAAGTGTAGCATCGTTTCCCCATGGCTTTCTAAAGCAATAACTGCATGTCCATCACTATGACCACCTGTATGCACCATTTTTATTTCATCTGTAATTTCTATTTCTTGCTGGAACGTAACAACTTGATCTACAATCGGCTCCCAATTTTCCTTCCAATATGTATTACGGGATCTAATATTTGGGTTCCTCATTTCATTCCATTCTGTTTCACTTACGTAAACTTTCGCATTTGGAAACGCAGGTACAAGGTGATCACCTTCCCATTTTGTTAAACCAGATGCATGATCAAAATGAAGATGTGTCATTAAGACGTAGTCGATATCTTCTGGCTTTAATCCTAGTTTTTCTAATGATTCATAAACCGATGATTCTTCTGTTACACCTTGATTTCGCTTCATCTTTTCATTCAATTTACCGTTTCCTATTCCGGAATCAATGAGCATATTTCCGTCTTTCGTTTGCAAAAGTAACGGATCTGTTCGTAAATAAATATGATTTGTATCATTATGTTTATACTTACGTGACCAAAGTACTTTCGGGACGACACCAAACATCGCTCCCCCGTCTAAATGTGTGTTCCCACCTTTTAGCCACGTCACTTTTATATCTCCAATTTGTAACTGTTCCATTTTTCATCCCCCTTTTCTTTTAATACTAACATAAAATTCTGATTATTTTAGATGCAAAAAAACCTATGCATTACTGCATAGGTTCTGTACGATATTTTGCTTCCACTCGGTAAATACGATGACCTTTACTAGAGAATTTCTCTTCGTACTCAGTCATAATGTTTCCTTCATAATCACTATTATGAAGATCTAGGCTAAGGTAAGTTAATAACATACCATACTCAGCCATACTCATAAGAGAATATTCAAATAAACCTTGGTTATCTGTTTTGAAATGAATTTCTCCGCCTTCTACTAACACTTCTTCATAATTACGTAAAAACGTTTTATACGTTAAACGACGCTTCGTATGACGTTTCTTTGGCCATGGATCTGAGAAGTTTAAATAAACGCGATCAATCTCACCTTTTGCAAAGAAAACTGTTAAATCTTCAGCATCTTTATTAATTAACTTTAAGTTCGGTAATTCTTCTTCAATTAATTTATCAAGTGCGTCTACAACAACACTTGTGAATTTTTCAATTCCAATATAATTAATATGTGGATTTGCTTTTGCCATATCATACATAAAGCGGCCACGACCTGTACCTACTTCAATATGAATTGGTTGTTCATTTCCAAATACTTCTTTCCAGTTACCAGCGCGCTCCTCTGGGTTTCCAATTACGATATGTGAATACTCATTAATTCGATCCATTGCATATGGTTTATGTCTTAAACGCATAGATGTCTCCCTCTCTTTACATAGCTATTTTAAAGGAATAATTCCTTCTCTCTGTTTTTAATCAATCTACCAAACAAAAAACCAAGTACGTACGAGCACTCGGTCCGTTTCTTTCAAGTATAAGATGTACCATTTTGATAAAAACTACATACAGCATTAAACATTCCATGACGAAACAGCTTTTTCTCTTACATTTCTAAAAAGAGAAAAACAATCGAAAGGATGATCCGTTCATGCCAATTAATCAACAACATCAATTAGAAGTGCTGAAAGATATTTTAGTCAATCACCAAAGTGATTGTTGCGGGACAGTTTCTGAATGCGAGCAATTAGAGCGTCTCATTCAATCGTTACTCGCAAACGATAATGTAAGTAGTGACGCTAAAGCAATGCTAAACGATGTATATTCTTATAGTCAATCGGGTAAATCTTCCTCTAATTTGGACAACCACATTTCCAATAATCAAGAACAACTTACTCAGTGGATTGCTGGAATGGACAATTTTTCTTAAGTATTATTCTGAAGCAAGTAGTTGCTGTAAATATTGATGCCAATATTCAGCTTCTGCTTGCTGTTTTTTTGTTGTATGCCATTGAATAGACAAAATCGTTTGTGCTATCACATACCATCTCATACGCCTAAGCAGCGATTCATCCATTTCAATATCATAATAACCGAGCCACTCACTCCACTCCTGGCGCGGAATGTACCAATATAATAACATACCGAGGTCTAGAGCTGGGTCAGCAATTACAGCTCCATCCCAATCAATTAAAAACAATTCATCTTCATCCGACAATAGCCAGTTGTTATGGTTTACATCACAATGGCATACAACGAATTCATTGTATTCAATAGCTTTTAATGAATCCATTAAATATTGAAGGCCTTGCTGAATTGTTTCATCATCCCTTATATCTCCTCTTAAAACGAGTTGCAGTTGTTGTAATAACTCTTGTGCGTGAAGCGGCTGCTTCCCAAGTCTTTGAATCATCTGTACAAGCGCTTTAGAGGAGTGTATTTTCTTCAAAAGTTTCGCAACACGTTCTAGTTTCATATCCTCTGGCTCTAGCTTCTGTCCCGGAAGCCATTTTTGAGCAGAAATTACATCACCATTCGTTACCCTTCTTGTCCAAAGTAATTTTGGAACAATTCCTTCTGCTGACAATACCGCTAAAAAGGGCGATGTATTCCGCTTTAAAAATAACTTCTGTTGTCCGTTTTGCGCAATATATGCATCGCCCGTTACTCCACCAGCCGGTACAAGACTCCACTCTTTTCCTAATAATTGTTCCAACCATTCCATATTCATTACCCGTTAACAAATCCTTATCTTTTATAGTTATGAAAAGAAAAACCGCAACATTTCTACACATGTTGTGGATTCATATATTTTACTGTAAATGAAAAGAAAAATTAGCCTAAGCCAAAAATCCTCTATTTTATTTTACAAAACCTGTCATAGAATGACAACTTATCAAAATCGTCACCTTTGTCAATTCTACATTTATTACATTCTCATCGTCAAGTAGCGATTTGTCACATTATCGTCAATATATACGTGCTAATTGGAGCGAGCCTAAGTTCCTTTCCTCTAAATGAAGAAATTGGCTCTATTTTCGCTTCGTTTTCGTTTACTAACACATGCCACGTTGCTTCTTTCGGAAGTTGCACAGTTTTAGCTTCTAAACCGCTATTAAATAAGACGATAATCTCTTTCCACGGCCCAAACGATTCTGCATGCTCTAGGTGATATGCAAGTACTTCTGTAGATGTTTGTAAAAAAGTCATATGTTTTTTTATAAGGTCTGCACTTTGTAATCGGAATGCCCCATGCTCTTTACGAATCGCGATTAAACCTTTTATATAGTTAACGGTCTCTATCTCTTTCTCTTTTTGATCCCAATCTAATTGATTGATCTCATCATTTGCATTATAACTATTTTCATTTCCTTTCTTCGTACGATAAAACTCTTGCCCTGCGTGTAAGAAAGGAATGCCTTGTGAAAGAATAACCATTGCGCTCGCTAACAGGTGACGTTTTTTCAAAATCGTTTCTGATTCTTCATTACTGCGCACTAGTTTATCCCACATCGTCATATTATCATGACATTCTACATAGTTAATGCTTTGCGCTGGCTCTAGAAACAGCCCTGTTTCTTTCATACTTAAAAGACTTCCTGCTGCAATATACTGCAAATGATTACAGTCTACATGCCCACCAAATGCAAAACCACGCTTATTTATATGAAATGTACTCCCTTTTATCCCATCACGAAATTGATCATTAAACTGTGCGATATGTGGCATTTTCTTCGCATTATTTAACGTTGCTTTTTCCTCAAGAGGAAGCGGTGTTTGTAAATCCCATCCTTCTCCTAATAACAAAGCATCTCGTTTTATGTTTCGCACTTCTTTCTCTATCATATTCATTGTATCAATATCTAAAATTCCCATTAAGTCGAATCGGAATCCATCGACATTGTATTCAGTAAGCCAATATAAAATAGACTCTACAATGAATTTCCTCATCATTTTCCGTTCAGACGCTATATCATTTCCGACTCCCGTCCCATTAGAAGGCATACCATCTTCACCATGACGAAAATAATATCCTGGAACAAGCTTCTCAAATGATGATAGCTCTCTTTCATAAACATGATTATATACAACATCTATAATCACCCTAATACCTTGTTCATGAAATGTTTCAATTAGTTGTTTGCACTCAACTATCCTGTTATACGGATCAGAGGGGTTTGTAGCATAATATCCTGTTGGTGCATTGTAATATAATGGATTGTACCCCCAATTATAGGCAGAAGAAGGATTCGCCTCATCCACACCACCGAAACAATATAAAGGCAATAATTCAACATGCGTAACGCCTAAATCTTTTATATGAGACAAACCTGTCAATGTCCCATTTCGTCCTGTTGTTCCTTCTTCCATTAGCCCTTTATACATCCCTTTTTTACTCACTCCACTGTTCGGATGAATAGTAGCATCACGAATATGCAATTCATACAATATGGCATCTGTCATTGCTTGTAATGGTGGTAATTGCTCTCGTTTCGTTACAGTCGTCTTTTCTAAATCGATAACAATGCCATACTTTCCATTTACAGTCACTGACTTTGCGTAAGGATCCACCGCTTCGTTCCATATTAAATTAATACAAACAAGAAATGTATAGCGTGCTCCGTCTAAATCACCTTGTAATGTTTGAATCCAAACTCCGTTTTCTCCCCTGTACATTTCATGATCGGTATATTCTTTATCGCTCTTATAAATTCTTACTTTCGCAAGCCTTGCAGTTGGGGCCCATACTTTAAATGTCGTTTCTTGTTTTTGATACACAGCACCTAAATCTGTACCTTCGTAATAATACTTTTCATCGAAAATTTTTGTTCGAATAACAGCACCTATTTGTAAATCAGTTTCTTCATTCCGTTCATCTCGTACTGTATAATACTTCCCCACATCTAGCGGCTCTTCTATAAAGCACTCATACTTCGTTGCATCTGGAAGCGCAATAGTATGAGCAATCGGTAAATCTTTCACATTACTTCCTTCTTGCAAACGAAATGTCCGACTTGTTCCATACGCATGTGGGAGCAAAATTGTAATTTTATTCATTTCATCTAAATAGGCATCAAATGGACGTTTTACTTTCAACATAAAAAAATCACCATCATTCTCAAAGTTAAAATAAAGTGAAACTTTAATGAGCGAGAAAATTTTTCCATCCTCACTTATTATTAGCCTTCACCAATTAGGCGAGATAAAATGAGCTGCAAATGATAAGGCTTTTCTTATCAACAAGACTCTATACAGTAACTCCATTCTTCTCTATAGTATATTCACCTGCATAAAAAACGTTTTCAACATTCTATTTTTGTAATTTTATTTCAGCAATCGATTTATACTTCGGGGTTTCTTTCACGTGGGATTCGTATAAAGTAATTGTATCTGCTTGAAATGATATTTCAGGCACTTCTTTTATACTTTCTAAACGAAACTTTTCTTCTCCTATCCATTTACGAGCAACGGTAATATGCGGGTGATACGGGCGTGTTTCTAGAGAAAATCCATTTTCTTCACAAATGGCATGTACTTGCTTTTGCAACTGAAACAAATGGTGATTCTCACTTACCTTCGCCCAAAAAATACGAGGCTGATCTTCCCTACCAAACGTTGAAAAACCTTGTAACGTGAAGGATAGTTCTTTTGTTTCTGCAATTGTTTGTAATCCATTCTTTATTCCCTCTAACTGTTCCTCCGTTGCACTCCCTAAAAATGAAAGGGTAATATGATAGTCTTCTTTATGTACCCATGAACGAAATTGTAATTCCTCTTGCATGTCCTCTTTATAGTTAGACAGCATTTCTTTTATATGATTCGGTAACGTAATTGCGACAAAATAATGCAGTTCCATGTACATCTTCTCCTTCTTTCTATTGTTGCTTTTCTTTCTTATCTCATTCAGGTAAAAAGAAGCCGCTCTCCAAAATAGAGAGCGGACATTATTTATATATCCATTACTTCGCTAATTCATGAATTGCTTGCGCGTAAATTGCTGTTGCTTTTAATAAGTCTTCAATTTCGATATACTCATCTTTTTGATGCGCAAGTTCTTCTTTTCCAGGGAATAGCGGGCCAAATGCCACACCAGCTTTTAATGAACGAGCATAAGTACCGCCGCCGATTGCTAATAGTTCTGCTTTTTCACCTGTTTGTTCTTCATACACACGTTGTAACGTACGGATTAATACGTGATCTTTATCGACGTGATGTGGGCGAGAATTAGAATAGTCAGCCACTTCAAAACCATGCGCACCAACATATTCTTTCAACTTCACAATTGTTTCTTCAAAGTTAGTTGTAACTGGGTAACGTACGTTTAGCCCTAAGTTACCACCGTTTTCTTTCGTATAAGAAATGCGACCGACATTCACTGTTAACGGACCGCTAATTTCATCTTTATAAGCAATAGTAGCTTTTTCACCAAAAATATCACCAGTAAATGTTTCTGTTGCAAATGTCGCAAATGCAGTTGCTTTTCCATCAAGTGAAACTGTAGTTAAGAAGTTTGCTAATAATAAACCTGCATTTTCTCCTTTTTCAGGAGTAGATCCGTGCGCTGAAATTCCTTCTATTTGCACCGTCACTGCATTTCCTTCTATAGTCGATTTCCCTATTTTTTTAGCAGTTTGTAAATACTCTTCATATGCTACTGTAAGTGCATTTACATCTTCTCCTGTAATAACCGCTTCTGCAAAATCAGGAACCATATTTAAACGGCGCCCTGAATCAAATGAAACAAGTTCATATGTACCTTTTTTCTCTTCACTACCATTTTGCACAACTTGTATATCAGAAATTCCTTTTTCTGCATTAATAATTGGAAAATCCGCGTCTGGCGCAAAACCGATTGTTGGCATTTCTTCGTTTTTAAAGTAGTGATCTACACATTTCCAATTGCTTTCCTCATCTGTTCCTATAATCATACGAACACGTTTGGAAAGAGGTAAGCCTAATTCCTTCACAATTTTCATCGCATAATATGCTGCCATCGTTGGGCCTTTATCGTCAATTGCACCACGTGCAAAAATCTTTCCATCGCGAATATCCGCACTATATGCAGGAGTCGTCCAGCCATCTCCTTCTGGTACAACGTCAACGTGACAAAGAATGCCTACTAACTCTTCTCCTTGTCCCATTTCAAGATGACCTGCATATCCTTCTAAATTTTTAGAAGCAAAACCTTCAGTTTCTCCTTTATGTAACATGAAAGATAAAGCTTTTTCTACACCTTCACCGAATGGTGCGCCCTCTTTCGCCGATTCTTCTTCCCATACACTTTTAATTTGTAAAAATTGTTGTGTATCACGAATTAAATCATCTTTTCGTTTCGCAACTTCTTCTGTCCAATTAATTGCTGACATCACGCATCCATCCTTCACTATATTGTTTCTTTCATCATAACAAACCGAAATCTCTTATGCCATACACGAAAACTAAATACCGAACAATTGTAATATTTCAGATATTTCTTATTAGTTTTTCTTTTATTTTTTCAAAAAAATTTGCAGGAATTTGGCGTTTTACGTAGAATTTTATGTGTTAGTTGACTGACCATATATACAATGTCAACTACCAATATTTTTCTATATGAATATTTGTTAAATTTCTGTAAAATTTAAGTAGATTAAAGCATGAATTTTATCATGTAGAGTACAATGGTAGTAACGACCTTCTTTCCTGAATGAGGTCAAAAAAACTAGTAGAGGAGTGGTTTTCTCTTGAAACCTACAACTACTCGTATGCTAACACGCATTAAATCAATTTATATGTACATCAATGAAAACGGAACGGTAACGACGAAAGACCTTGTAGATGAGTTCGGGATCACACCGCGAACGATACAACGTGATCTAAATGTGTTGCAGTTTAATGAACTCGTGTATAGCCCTTGCCGCGGTAAGTGGACAACAACAGGAAAGAAAGTGAGAATGACCTCATAATGAAAAATAATTGTATGTAAATAAATACATACCCCTTTCTAATAATTAGAAAGGGGTCTTTTCTGCGCCTATAAAGGTACTACTTTTCAGTATCTACTTGATATGTTTTTAACATTTCTACTTCTTCATCTGTTAGCTCTCGGTATTGTCCAAGTTCTAGTTCTTCATCTAATACTAACGGACCCATCTCTGTTCTCTTTAGGTAGACTACTTTTTTCCCTACCGCTTCAAACATACGCTTCACTTGATGGAATTTCCCTTCCGTAATCACAAGCTCAATTTCAGAAATATCATCGCTTTTCAATATTGTAAGTGCACCTGGCTTTGTTTCATAGCCATCATCTAAAATAACACCTTTAGCAAACTCTTTTACATCCTCTTCTGTTACTACTCCTGCAACGTGTGCATAATATTTTTTCGGCACATGCTTTTTCGGAGATAATAATTGATGTGATAGCTTCCCATCATTTGTTATCAATAAGAAACCTTCCGTATCGATATCAAGTCGTCCAACTGGGAACGGATCAAAGATTGCATCTTCTAATTCTAATAAATCTATTACTGTTTCATGATTATCATCTTCCGTCGCTGAAATAACACCTTGTGGTTTATGCATCATTAAGTAAACAAATTCTTTGTATTCCACAACTTCACCGTGAATCATAACTTCTTGCTCTTCTACATTTACATGAACTTTCGCATCTTTTACTGGCGTTCCATCAATTTTCACAACGCCATCTTTCAATAATTTCTTTACTTCTTTTCTACTTCCATATCCCATATTTGCTAATAATTTATCTAATCTCACGTTTTTCACCTTCTTTATTTATCATAGAAAAGGGGACGTAATTACGCCCCTCTTGATTTCAACTTTATTTTAAATCTACTACCAAGTTTACGTTGAATTTTATCTAATGCTTCTCCGCCAAATACTCTTTCAAGTACTCCTGTGCGAATTGCTAACAATCCGTAAACAAGACCGCCAATACCTGCACAAATCGCAACTGTTATAAGAGCACCCATACGGCCATCAGGCGAAATCATGAAGGATAGAAGCCATTGTGATAGTTTTACAGCAACGACCATTATAAGTGTTAATACTGCAATTTGGAATGTTCTTTTATATACAACACCGAATGAATAGTGTGCGTATTTTTTAATTTGTTGATTTGTGTACCAAACAGAAGCTAAGAAACCAACTGCTGTTGCTAGAATTGCTCCTACTGTACCGAAATAACGAATAAAGATTACGTTACATACAAATTTCAAAATAACGCCCATTATAAGCGCAATAATCGCATGCTTCTGCTGGTTAATACCTTGCAGGATTGCCGCTGTTACTGTAAATAAAGCGAATAACAACGCAACTGGTGCATACCACATTAATACTTGTCCACCTAGTGGATCTGAATCGTAAAACGCAGTATAAATTGGATATGCCAGTGAAGAAATACCGACAACTGCTGGCAATGTTAAAAACATATTCGCCTGGAATGTTTGTGTAATTTGTAATTTCAAATAACGGTATTGTTTTTCAGTAAATGATTTTGTAATTGCTGGTACAAGCGTTAAACTAAACGCTGTTGCAAGTGATACAGGAATCATAATTAGCTTATGCGTCCACATTGTGAAAATACCGAGAGCTCGCTCTGCGATATCACCTTGACCAATCGCCTGCATAATTGAGTTAAATGTCAATGTATCAATTTGTTGATATAAAGGAATTGTTAACCCAATTACAACGTAAGGAATCGCATATGCAAATAACTCTTTAAACAATTGAACGGTGCTTACTGTTGATTCTGGTACAGTTTGTTCAATTAGATATTGATCCAAATATTTTTTACGTTTTAACCAGTACCAAATTAACACACCGAGTGCTCCAACCGCTGAAACGAACGCAGCAAATGTCGCTACTCCAACTGCTGTTGCAACTGTACCGCCAAGTACTTTAATAACGATAAAACTACCTGCTAATAAAAAGACGATACGAATAATTTGTTCAATAATTTGTGAAACGGTAGTTGGTCCCATAGACTGGTGACCTTGGAAATAACCACGAATTAAACTCGCTGCTGGTACAACAATAAGTGCGAAACTTACAAGACGAATAATCGTCGTAACTTCTCCTACATTATTGCGTATACTTTGTTTACCAAGCATCGCTTCTGCAAACAATGGCGCCGTCATGTACAGTACTAGGAACGAAAGAACTCCTGTTACTATCATCATAACCATTCCCGAGCGGAACATTCTCCGGCTCGTTTTATAATCGCCAAGCGCATTATATTTGGAAACAAATTTTGAAACAGCAAGTGGCACACCTGCCGTTGCGATACTTAAAAAGATCGTATATGGAATGTATCCATATGTATAGAGCGTTCCGCCTTCTGTTCCTACTAATGCATGAAACGGAAAGACGTAAATCATGCCTAAGAACTTTACTAAAAATGTCCCTAGCGTAACAATAAGCGTTCCGCGCAGAAATTTCGAATCGGACATACAAAAATCCTCCTACATCTACATAAAGTGAAACTATAATTAGTTGGAGACTTCTCTCCTACTCCTTATTAGTTGAACCATTCGAGCATTTACAGGCTAACAGACTCCCTATTTACTTCTCCTAAATCTTGAGGTTTTAGTCTTATCGCCTACAAATGGCAGGATAGTGCTGAACTCTAACTTTTGTATTGTACCACAATTCTCTCATTAAGCAGTACTTCACTCTATTTTTCTTTTAAGGGAAAACATGCTATTCTTTTAGGCAGGAAATGTAGAAAATGAGGTCGATATATTATGCATTATGATGTTATTGTCATCGGCGGCGGTCCTTCTGGGCTAATGGCTGCAATTGGTGCTGCAGAAGAAGGCGCAAATGTCTTACTTCTTGATAAAGGAAATAAACTTGGGCGTAAACTTGCAATTTCTGGTGGCGGACGCTGTAACGTAACGAACCGTCTACCACTTGATGAAATTGTTAAACATATACCAGGAAACGGTCGCTTCTTATACAGCGCTTTTTCTATTTTTAATAATGAAGATATTATTACATTCTTCGAAAATCTTGGTGTTAAATTGAAAGAAGAAGACCACGGTCGCATGTTCCCTGTGTCAAACAAAGCACAATCTGTTGTAGACGCACTTTTAACACGATTAAAAGACTTAGGTGTAAAAATCCGTACAAATACGCCTGTTGAAACGATTGAATATGAAAATGGTCAAACGAAAGCAGTTATACTGCAAACAGGCGAAGTGTTAGAAACAAATCACGTCGTTATCGCTGTTGGCGGAAAATCAGTTCCTCAAACCGGATCTACTGGAGACGGATATGCTTGGGCTGAAAAAGCGGGTCATACAATTACAGAATTATTCCCAACAGAAGTACCTATCCTTTCAAACGAGCCGTTTATACGTGACCGCTCATTACAAGGTCTTGCTTTACGTGATATAAACTTAAGCGTATTAAACCCGAAAGGAAAAGCTATCATTTCTCACAAAATGGACATGCTCTTCACTCATTTTGGCCTATCTGGTCCTGCTGCTCTTCGCTGTAGTCAATTCGTCGTGAAAGCACTGAAAAAGTTTAAAACGAATACAATACAAATGAGTATTGATGCATTGCCAGAGGAAAATAGTGAGCAACTATTCCAGCGCATGCTGAAACAAATGAAAGAAGATCCAAAAAAAGGAATTAAAAACGTTTTAAAAGGTTATGTTCCTGAACGTTACTTCCTATTCTTATTAGAAAAAAATGAAATTGACGGTAGCGAACAAGCTGGACAAGTTTCTCACGAAAAGATTCGTGCACTTGTGAAAGACTTTAAAGAGTTTACTGTGAATGTAAATGGTACGCAGTCAATTGAAAAAGCATTCGTTACTGGCGGCGGTGTATCCGTGAAAGAAATTAACCCGAAAGAAATGTCTTCTAAATTTACGAACGGCTTATATTTCTGCGGAGAAGTTCTTGATATTCACGGTTATACTGGTGGCTATAATATTACATCAGCCCTTGTTACTGGTAGAATTGCCGGAACGACAGCTGGAGAAAACGCGAAAATGCAGTATTAAAAAAAGAAACAGGGATTCCTGTTTCTTTTTTTATAGGTACATGAAATTATATCAGCGATTCCGCAACTTATATCGGCGATTTTCCAAATTTATCAGCGATTCTGCAACTTATATCGGCGATTTCCCAAATTTATCGACTTACCGACAAGAAGCGACAAATATCTGCTCCATGTAACTTTCCATTGCTTTTTTGTTGCTTTATTTACCTTAGTACCTTTATATTTTATATTGTTGAATATTTAAAAAAGGGTAAGGGGAAAACAAATGAGAAAAAAAGTCATGATGTCTTTAATGTTAATGACGTTTCTTTCTGCGGTAGAAGGAACGATTGTTAGTACAGCAATCCCTCGTATAACGAGTGATTTGTCAGGCGTCGAACTTGTTAGTTGGGTATATGCAATTTATATGCTTGCAACAGCTGTTTCGACTCCAATATACGGAAAGCTCGCTGATTTATTTGGCCGTAAAAAAGTTTTACTAATCGGAGCTACAATCTTTTTAGTCGGTTCTGCACTTTGCGGAATCGTTACATCGATGGAACAATTAATCTTCTTCCGCGCGCTTCAAGGTATCGGTGCTGGTGCTGTTATGCCAATCACAATGACGATTATTGGAGACTTATATAGCGAAGCGAAAGACCGCGCGAAAGCACAAGGTTGGATGAGTGCCGTTTGGGGTGTATCCGGTGTTATCGGACCGTTAGTAGGTGGATTTTTAGTTGATTCCCTTTCTTGGCGCTATATTTTCTTCCTAAACGTTCCATTCGGAATTATCGCTTGCTTAATGATTGCAATTTACTACAAAGAATCTATTAAACCTGCTAAGCATCATATCGATTATCTTGGTGCAACAGTCTTCTCATTAAGTACAATCGCTCTACTATATGCATTATTAACAGGTAGCAGTAAGCAAAACTGGGGAGACATGACAATTATCGGCCTATTAATCTTTGCCGCTATTTCATTTATTATTTTCTTATTCATCGAGAAAAAATCTCCAGAACCATTAATTCCGCTAGCACTTTTCTCTAACCGTACATTATCTACGATAAATATATTAACTCTTATTGCTGGCGCAATGATTATTAGTATTACAATGTACCTTCCAATTTGGAGCCAAGGTGTATTAGGGAAAAATGCTACAGAAGCTGGACTTATTTTAATGCCAATCCCTGTTATGTGGACATTTGGCGCTATTTTCTCTGGTAACTTAGTAGGCAAATTAAAAACGAAACAAATCATTTTACTTGGAGCTAGCATTTTATCAGTCGCTACGTTCTTATTATTTACACTATCAACAAATTCACCATCGTTCCTTATTTATGTAGCAGTCGGATTATTCGGCTTAGGAATGGGGCTTGTGACACCGATTTACATGGTAACAATTCAAGCAGCCGTACCAGCTCATACACGCGGAACAGCCGTTGGTTTAAACACATTTATTAATACATTCAGTCAAACGTTAGGTGCTGCAATCTTTGGAACAATCTTTAATACGATGATTCATGCACGCGGCATTAAAAACCTTGATCTTGTATCTGGCGGACACGGCGGGGCTACAGCAAGTGTAGCCACTGAATCACAATCCGCATTAGCTGCAAGTGTACACGTTATTTATATGAGCACTTTCGTATTAGCAGTATGTACATTAATTATCGCTTGGCTTTTATTAAAGCCAGCTACACAAACAAGTGAACAATAATAAAGAGGATGACCATTTCGGTCATCCTCTTTTTACTCTTCATTCTCCACAATATGTTTCAGCATGGACAATTTATTATCCCAAAAACGTTCATAATACGAGAGCCACTGCTGTAATTCCTCTAATGGCTCTGGATGCAAGCGATATATCTTCTCTCTTCCGCTCTTTCTTCCGCTTACTAAATTTGCTTCCGAAAGAATATGAAGGTGTTTTACAACCGCAGTACGACTCATCGGAAAGTGATCCGTTATTTTGGAAATCGGTAACTCTTTATCACTTAATAACCGTATTACTTCTCGGCGGGTTGGGTCAGCAATTGCTTGAAATACATCATATTTTGCTGCTGATGAGGACACTTAGCCTTCGACAACCTTTTTCAGTTTTTCATTTACAATCGCTACCCAGCCGCCGCTCATTCTATCGCGAATAATAGAGCTCTTCGCATTCGCTTTCGGAAGAATTTCATCAGGATGTTTCCAGCCGCCGTGAATTAATGTAAATTCTGTTTTATTATCTCCTAGGTCTTTCAAATTAAATGAAACAACCCAGCCATCTGTATCCCATGAGAAAGATAGGTGGGTTGGCTCATCAATTTCTAGCACTTTACATGGTGATGGCCCAAATGGTGATTGCACATGAAATTCATGTCCTACCTCTAATACAAAATCATTTGGCATAAACCATGATGCAATCCCTTCTGCAGTTGATACTACACTCCATACCTTTTGAATAGACGCGTTAAAAACGATTGTTTGTTTAATATCATTTAATGTATTTTGTTGTTCCATTTTCATTCTCCTTTACTCGGCGTTATAACATAACACCTTTTGGTTATACTTCGATAATATAACACCTTTTAGTTTCATGTCAACGCCAATTCTTTTACTGTTGAGAAATTCTCAACATTTTTTCAACAGGACAAACACCCTCTGAGCATTCCCTCATAATATACTCACAAAGGCAATACAAAATAAAAACTTCTCTCAACATGAAACTCCATCATTCATATTGAAAGAAGCGCCTTACTTATATCATGCGTACTTCGTCTCTCCTCCTTCCCTCAAGGGACAATACGCGAGATATGACAAATCAGAAGGAATATGCCCACCATTTGAGTAGGTAGTTATTTCTCTTCTCCTCAACATTTCCTTAGGAGCGAAATGACTACCGACTCACTTTTTTCAAACAAAAATAAAAAGGGGATGAAAGCTATGTTCTATTGCATTAACTGCTCTGATATTCATCATGAAAAACATCCGAATGATAAAGTATTCAAAAACGGTTTTTATATTGATCCATTTTTAGGTGATCGTTATCACCTTGGTATGTGTAAAGATGCCCAAAATCATGAAACAGGGGAACCTCTTTTAACAACAAAGAAATTAGGCACAACCCAATCTATTATGAACGTATTACCGACACATGTTGTCCCAACATAAAACATAAAAAAGAGCTGGGTGAGCCAGCTCTTTTTTATGCTTTATAAACGATCATTGCTGAAAAACAATAAATTTGGTTTTCATCGTCATTAATGGAAACACCAACTTGATACTTAATATCTACAAAGTTGCTATCATCAATCTT
Organism: Bacillus sp. FSL R9-9497; assembly: GCF_038005805.1. Classification (NCBI taxonomy): domain Bacteria; kingdom Bacillati; phylum Bacillota; class Bacilli; order Caryophanales; family Bacillaceae; genus Bacillus; species Bacillus sp. FSL R9-9497. Next base: position 4,590,824 of record NZ_JBBOTY010000001.1, read on the forward strand.
TTTCAAAAACACATTCACAGCGTCTTCTAAGTCTTTTTCGTGACTTTCATCAAACACTTTCACACGAATCATGTTAACACCATCCTAGATCGCAGCCCTCCGCCGCTTGATTATTGCCACGGTGCGTATCTATGATGCGATAAAACTTTCCATTCTCATATATATATCCGTCTTCTAACACATATTTTTTATCTTCAGTATAGACATAAAACTTACCTATCATAAATTTACTCGTATATAATTCCAAATAATTTGGTCTAAATTTAGCTACAACTTTATTTGTAATATCAATTTTTATTGTGCGCCCCACCTTCTCTCCCTCCTTTGCAAAGAACGGATTTAGGTATATTGTATTAGCGCTTTTACATTTTATGCTTAAAAATAAGTGGATATGCCTTCTTTCTCACCTGTACTATTTTTCTAAAAAAATCACTATAAAGTGAAACTTTAATCAGCCCGACCCCCACCTAACTTCTTTGCTTTCACTGAATTTTGAGGTGGGGGTCTTATTGCCCGTTAATGCGGGATAAATATGTTCAAAAAAACATAAAAAAAGCACTTTACATTATTGACTCGAATATAAATGTTATGTTATTATATAAAATTTGACATTTTTATATAAGTGTGCTATCATTAAAAGTGGTTACCACATATGGAGGTGGATGATTTGTTTCAAATTGGTGATAAAATCGTTTATCCAATGCACGGTGCAGGAATTATCGAAGCAATTGAAGAGAAAGAAATATTAGGTACTTCACGTCAATATTGTGTGATACGCATCATTAGTAAAGATATGCAAGTAATGCTTCCGATGGAACAATTAAAAAAATCAGGTATTCGTTATATCGTTGATCGAGGTACGTTAGATGATATACTTCTTGAATTTCAAAACGGGGAGTCAGACCCATCACTCTCATGGAAACAAAGATATACAATGAATATGGAAAAAATGAAAAATGGCAATTTACAAGATAGCGCAGAAGTGGTTCGGGATTTACTTCGCCGTAATAAAGAGAGAACATTAAATGCGAGCGAAAAACAAATGCTAGATAATGCCCGAAAAATGATGATTAGCGAAGTCGCGCTCGTACAAAATGTTACTGAACATCAAGCAACAGAATTTCTTCAAGATACAATTAATCATTAAATTTAAAATAGCTGAACGCTATTTTTTTTGTAAAAAGGACAAAGAGATAAAACTCTTTGTCCTTTTCATATTACCCACGCCCAGCTTGAAACGATGGGTATAAAGTCATTCCGCCATCTGCAAATAACGTAATTCCAGTTACGTAACTCGACTCTGATGAAGCAAGCCAAGTTGCTACCGCTGCAATTTCTTCCGGTTTTCCAATATAGCCCATCGGTATCATACTTTCTACGTCAGCCCGCTGTTTTGGATCAGCAAACTTTTCGGCATTAATTGGCGTATTAATTGCACCTGGTCCAATATTGTTTACCCGAATACCTTTTGGCGCATATTCTAGCGCTAACGTTTCTGTCATCAGTTTAATACCACCCTTACTTGCTGCATAGTGCACAAATAGTGGCCACGGAATTTTCTCATGAACACTAGACATATTAATGACAGACCCTTTAATATCATGTTCTACAAAATATTTAATCGCTTCACGACTTCCTAAAAAAGCACCTGTTAAATTTGTATTAATTACCCTATTCCAATCTTCAAGCGGCATTTCATGCGATGGTACCGCGTTTTCTATCCCTGCATTATTAATCATAACGTCAAGCGTACCAAACTCTTTCACAGCAGATTGAATGAGATTCACAACATCTGATTCGACGGTTATATCACCTTTTACAGCAATCGCTTCGCCGCCTACCTTTTTAATTTCTTCTAACACATCATTCGCTTCTGATTCTCGTGAGCGATAATTAATAACCACTTTCGCTTTTTCCTTAGCAAACCTCACTCCCATCGCTCTTCCGAGACCAGTTGCTGATCCTGTAATAACGACAACTTTCCCTGCTAAATCACTATACATTTCCATACCTCCTTTAACTTTTGGCTATACCTAACATAATTCCGGCTGCGATAATAAAAACGATACCGACAACGATACCCGTTAATTGACGTTTCGTTTTCTTTTCACCTAATATAAGGATCCCACCAAGCGTGGAAATAATAATTCCCATTTGCGATAGCGAGAAACTTGTTGCGACTCCAACACGCGGCTGTGAAATGAATAAAAACATATTTCCAGCTGCCCAAATTAATCCTGGAATAATATTTCGAATTGCATATTTATTAAATGGATGATGTTTAAAGGTAAGCAAAATCCCACCTAACACCATACCAACTGCTTGTGGCAACAAAGCCGACCAGCCATCTACGTTAAATAACCTAATTACTACTACGTAAACTAAATAACCGACTGTTGAAATTAATAAAATTACGATACCTCTTTTAAAGTTTGCTGCTTGCTCTGCATTCTTTTCTTCTTCACTTTGAAGCGATGTTAAAATAACACCGATAATAATACAAACGAGCGCTAAAATCCCAAGGACGACCGATATTGTCGTGGACCATTCATGAAATACGATAACGCCAAATAAAGTCGTCGCGACTAATTGAAGTCCTGTTGAAATTGGCATCGTCCTCGAAACACCCATTAAATCAATACTTTTCAATTGATTCGCCTGACCAAGCGCCCAAAATAAACCTGACACAACTCCAACTCCGATAACGGTAGGTGTTAATACTGGCTTCATAAAAATATAAACAACAATTGAGAAAATAAGTGCTCCAAACGTTGTTCCGAGCGTTTGACTATACGGGCCCCCGCCCAGTTTTACGTTAAATAGCACAATACTTCCCCAAAATATAGCTGGTAAAATCGCTAAAAATATATCCATCACTCATTACCTTTCTTTACTAAATGCCATAGATTATCACTCTAAGTCGTTAGAGTGAGCTTTTATTTTTTCTTTTTCCCGTTCACAAACTTTTTCTGCAATAACGTCAGAAACATTCTTTTCTCGCTCCACTTTCTTTATCTTTACGTGATCTAAATGATCTTCCAAAGTAAGCGTAACTTTATCGTTCGGCGGATTATGCGCTCCTTGAAATGTAAGAAATTGTAGCTTCACTTCGTATCTAGGAACAAATTCATCTTTCTTGCCGAGACGCTTTATATCTATAACTGAAGCACATTCATATTGATCTTCTGTCACTTGTCTAATAACTGAATAGTACCTATTTGATAATGCACTCTCTAAAAGCTGTTCTCTTGATTCTTTCGCGAAAGAATCGCTTGGAGAAGAGAAAAAGGCCACACATAGCATTGTGATAACTACACATATTTTTTTCATAGTTCCCTCCTTGTTCTATAGATTAGTGTTCTCAAAACTGCCATAAAAAAACGACTTTCCCTATGTAGGAAAATCGTTTTAATGAATCCAATATTAACCACCGCTCACTGGTGGAATTAGTGCAACAACATCACCAGATTGAACCCTGTCATCTTCATTTGCGTATTCTTCATTAATCGCAACCATAATTGGCTCTGAAACTGGTACATTATATTCGTTCGCAACAACATCTTTTAACTGTGCAACCGTAATATTTTCTTTTTCTATTTGTAATTCACTTGTCCCTGCTTCTTCTTGCAAGTGCGCAAATAACAATACTCTAATCATACTTATAGCTCCTTCCCAGGCTCTCCCGCCGGATATGGTGTTTTTTCTAATTGATCACCAATCCATGAATCACCATCTTCCCAAAACTCCTTTTTCCAAATCGGCACAATTTGTTTTATGCGTTCCATAATATATTCGTTCGCTTCATAAGCCGCTTTACGGTGTGGTGTTGAAACAGCAACAACAACCGCTATATCAGAAATTTGCAACGTACCGATGCGATGTGTAATCGCAACGTATGTACCTGGCCATTTCTCTTTCACTTCCAAGCCAATTTTCTCTAGCATCTTTTCTGCCATCGTCTTATACGCAACATACTCTAAGTATAATGTACGACGCCCTTTCGTAAACTCTCTAACCGTTCCAATAAATGTTGTAACAGCACCACATTCACGTCGAATTACTTTCTTCGTTACTTCTTCAATCGAGATTTCTGTATCAATTACTTCATAATATGTATTTATCATTTCGCACTCCTAACCGTTTGTAAAAACCAGTCTATGTACAACTCTTCTTCTGTTATATGAAATACTTTATATTCTTCTCGTATATTTGCCGGAACATCATACCACGTAATAACCGCCACTATATTTTCTACTTTATGTAAAAGCTCAATGTCTTCCGCAGAACGAAGTAACACTACTTTCGAGTAATTCTCTTTTTTATAGCCTTCTATTAAAATTGTATCCACTTCAAAAAACTCATATAAGCAAATAATTTCTTCCAAGGACCATTTCTTTCTTAGTGAAGAAAGTGAAAGCAATCCAGCACCTTCTACACTACTTACGACAGCACCAGCTTTACGGTGTCTTTCGCTATCTTTTTGCGCTACTTCTGGAAAGCCTCCGTGCCCGTGATGTTTAATTGTAGCAACTTTCATTTTTCGTTCAGCTAATGCATGCACCACTTTCTCAACAAGTGTTGTTTTCCCGCTATTTTGATATCCTACTATTTGTAAGATTGAAGGGGCTTTGCCCATGGCCAATCACATCCCTCAGAGTGCTCTAACAATAATACGGATACTTTCATTCCGGTCTCAAATCCTCTCGTTCCTCCAGGTAACACGATAAAAGCATTCGCATCTGCAAGTGAAGATACCGCACTCGATTTATCTAAACCAACTGGCATCGCTTGTAACGCCCCGTCCACAATTGTTACGTTCGCTCTTACGAAACGAGTAAATGGATTTGGCTTTGGAAAATCTTTTTGTAAAATAGCATCCGCTCTATATACGTGAAGTTCCTTCGCATACAAATACGTTTTTATAATTGGATGCACAAATAATTCAAAGCCTACATAACAAGCAGACGGATTTCCTGATAAACCAAAGAGTAACTTTCCATCAACTTCAGCTACTGTCGTTACACTTCCGGGCCTCATGGCTATCTTATTAAAGAGTACATTTGCCTGTAACCTTTCATAAATAGCTGGTAAGTAGTCATAATCTCCTACTGATACACCGCCTGTTGTAATTAAAATGTCGACCTCATCCACCGCTGATTGAACAGCTGTAAAACATGCATCTAACTCATCCGCGAGTTGACCATAATAACGAACTTTCCCGCCAGCTTTCATAATTTGAGCTGCGATCATATACGAGTTACTATTTCTAATTTTCCCCGGTTCTAATGGCTCATGTACTTCTAATAATTCACTTCCTGTCGTTACAATACCGACAACAGGCTGTTTTACAACTTTCACAGTGCTATATCCAAACGTTGCTAATAAGGCGGCAACACCTGGATTAATTGCAACGCCTTTCTGAACGAGAACTTGATTTTGTTTTATATCTTCTCCTTTAAATGACACATTGTCACCGTTATTAAAAGGGCGTTTTAACTTCATATATGTTTTCCCGTTCTTCTCAAACCCTTCTGTCAGCTCTAGCATTACGACTGCATTGCAATCTTTTGGAATAGCTGCTCCTGTCATAATACGAACCACCTGAAAAGATCCTACTTCTTCTGTAAAAACAGAACCCGCCCCGATTTCTCCTATTACTTCAAATTCAACTGGATTCTCTTGAGTTGCTTCTTTCGTATCTTCTGCTCGAATGGCGAAACCATCGTAAGGGGAACGATCAAAATGAGGAACGTCATGATCTGAGACAACATCTTCCCCGAGAATTCTCCCGTAACTTTCCGTAATAGAAATTTCTTCTACTTCACCATGCTTTGCATATTTCATTACCCGTTCTACTGCCTCAGCAACTTGAATTGGAATTCGTTTTTCTACCATCGTTTCTCACCTCATATTTGCAATTTTTTTCATCTCGATTAAACTTTATATATTCAATAGAAATTACTTCAAGGAGGAATTCCATGTCTTCATTTACACACTTTAATGACCAAGGACGCGCGAAGATGGTTGATATAAGTGACAAAAAAGCAACCGTTCGAACAGCAATTGCGTGCTCTAGCATTGTCGTTACGAAAGAAATTTACGATAAAATCTCTCACAATGAAATTGGGAAAGGTGACGTATTAGCAGTTGCGCAAATCGCAGGCATTATGGCTGCGAAACGAACTTCTGATATTATTCCAATGTGCCATCCTTTACTATTAAAAGGTGTTGACGTTTCTTTCGATTGGAAACAATCAGAAGAACAATATCGTTTACTCATTAAAGTAAAAGTTAAAACAGAAGGTAGCACCGGTGTTGAAATGGAAGCTTTAACAGCTGCTTCGGCTACCGCTCTTACTGTGTATGATATGTGTAAAGCTGTCGATAAAGGTATGATTATCGGCGAAACGTACTTACTTGAAAAAACAGGTGGAAAAAGTGGAGATTATACGAGAAATTCATAATCCTTTCTCCGTTGAACCTAAAGGATTTCCTTTAGGTTCAACCTATATATCTTGCATATAAACTTTTCGCTACATTTATATCATTCGTCCCATGAATGAAAGCTCTGCCATCTGTAAATAAAACAAAACGATATTCTTCTACCGGAAACGACAATAAATAAGGTGTCGCCTTTATCTCTACGCTTCTTTGTAAGCGCTTTTTAATTTCTTCCAAATTAAAATTCTTCCGCACACCTGGACGAATTTGCACTGTATTTCGCCCACATAACACTTCTGTTTTCGTTTGTGCTTCAAATGTTAAACTCGGATATGTACGTAACCTTCCGCAAGATAAACAAGTATCTTTTTTCTGCCTATTCACTTTAAATGCCATCTGTTGATTATTCCAAAGATCAAATGATAACATCGTTTCACGAAGCGCTCCGTAGTCTTCTACTAATATTTTCAGCGCTTCCGTAGTTTGATGCGCAACTACTAATTGTACTGCCGGTTGTATAATACCAGCTGTGTCACATGTTGCTCCGCTCGCCGGATGCTCCATTAAACAGCGAAAACACGGTGTTTTCCCTGGTAAAATTGTATACGTTACTCCGTAGCTTCCAACGCACCCACCATATATCCACGGAAGATTATACTTTTGTGAAATATCATTAATGAGAAGGCGCGTTTCAAAATTATCTGTCGCATCTAATATTAAATCTACATCATTCACTAATTCTTCCATTTCTTGCACCGTTACATCCGTCACAACAGGAGTTATTTCCACCTCAGAATTAATCGCTCTTAAATGCTCTGCTGCCGCTACCGCCTTCGGTTTATACTGCTTTGCATCTTCTTCTGTATATAGTTGTTGTCTTTGTAAATTACTCCATTCTACATAATCACGATCAGCAATCGTTACTTTTCCAACACCCGCTCTAACAATCGCTTCTGCATTTGCCGCACCGAGAGCACCAGCACCAATAATAAGCACATGCTTCTCTCTTATTTTTCTCTGTCCTTCTTCTCCAACACCAGAAAATAATATTTGTCTTGAATATCGCTCCTGCATGCGATACCCCCCTTTCTTATCCTCCTATATAAGACATTTCGATTTTCGGACGATTTTTTGCACTTTCTTCTGTTCGTTCATCCGAATACCTATCTTTTCTATTCATCCATACATCTTGTATAACACTTAATAACTCCTCATCCGAAAGATTTCCTCTAAGAAGTTCTCTTACATCCAAACCATCTGTCGCAAATAAGCACGTATAAAACTTTCCATCTGCCGAAATTCTCGCCCTCGTACAAGAGACACAAAATGACTCAGAAACAGATGTAATAAAACCAACTTCAACATTTGTTCCAACGTACCGATATCGCTTTGCAACTTCACCAAAGTAATGCGCTTCAGCTGGCTCAAGCGGATACACCTTATGAATCATCTCAATCAATTCTCGTTTTGTAATGACTTGATCAAAATTCCACCCATTTGTACTACCAACATCCATAAACTCAATAAACCGAAGCGGAATTCCTTGCTCTTTAAAATACGCAGCCATCGGTAGTACTTGATGATCGTTCATCCCTTTTTTCACAACCATATTTACCTTTACTTCCAAGCCCGCCTCTTTAGCTGCTATAATTCCCTTAATTACCGGTTTCGTATTAATATTTCGACCATTAATATTCTTAAATATGTCATCATCTATCGCATCTAAACTAACATTCACTCTATGTAATCCAGCTTCTTTTAATGCCTTCGCTTGTTTCGTTAAATGAATAGCATTTGTCGTTAACCCTATATCTATTAGCCCATCAATTTTCACAAGACGTGCAATAAGTTTTGTTAAATCTTTACGAAGCAGTGGCTCACCGCCAGTAAGTCTAATTTTCCGTACACCGATGCTAACAAATAATTTTGCCAAACGCTCAATTTCATCAAAAGTTAGTAAAAACTCGTCTTTCAAAAAAGCATATTCTGGCCCAAATATTTCCGCTGGCATACAATATGTACATCTAAAATTGCAACGATCAATGACAGATATACGTAAATCTTGAAGTGGGCGTCCAAAAAAATCTTTAACCATCTCCTTCATCGCCACCCTCCCTTTCTGCCAAATTTCTTTCTTTTCATTCTATTATAATATATTTTCGAACTGCGATGTTTTTGCTCAAGTGAATAAAGTGAAACTCTAAATAATTAGAGGGGATCCACTTCCCCTTGGTTAACGAGGTTTACTTACAAATACAAAGATAAAAAAACCTTGAAGCATAAAAGCCCCAAGGTTTTCTTCTTATTAACTTAACCTAATAATAGTTAGAGTAGCTCCTGGCGTTGCCGTAGATAATGTAGCTATTGCAACTAATCCAAATAACTGCAGACTAATAGCAGCTCCAGCAGGCAAGTTAGCGATTATTGTTGCACTAAATGAACCAGTAGCCACTGTCGGGGCGTTTATCGTTCCCGCAAGCGGACTGCCATTTACAGTTATACGAGAACTTACAACTAATCCTGCCGTTAAATTAATTGTATAAGCTATATAATAGTTTCCTGCATTCGCAACTGTAAATACAGTATTCCCACCACTAACGGTTATTCCTGGGCCAATATTTTGATTGTTCGGTAATGGTACGTTCGTACCGCCTAATAAAACGGAAATAGCGGTTCCTGATGTATTATTCGCAAATGCATACGTTGCAGTTGTACTAACTCCAGTCGCCCCGGTCGCTCCAGTGGCTCCAGCTCCGGTTGGACCTGTATCTCCAGTTGGACCTTGTGAACCGGTTGCTCCTGTAGCCCCCGTTGGACCTTGGATTCCTTGCGGGCCTTGAATTCCTTGGGGACCTGTCGCTCCGGTTGCTCCTGTAGCTCCCGTTGGACCTTGAATTCCTTGGGGGCCTTGGATTCCTTGGGGACCTTGAATTCCTTGGGGACCTGTCGCTCCGGTTGCTCCTGTAGCTCCCGTTGGACCTTGAATTCCTTGCGGGCCTTGGATTCCTTGTGGACCTTGAATTCCTTGGGGACCTGTCGCTCCGGTTGCTCCTGTAGCTCCCGTTGGACCTTGAATTCCTTGCGGGCCTTGAATTCCTTGCGGGCCTTGTGGGCCGGTCGGACCTATGTCACCTTGTGGACCTTGGATTCCCTGTGGGCCTTGTGCTCCTGTTGCCCCCGTATCTCCTTGGATTCCTTGAGGACCTTGTGGACCTTGAATTCCTTGTGGGCCGGTTGGACCTATGTCGCCTTGTGGGCCTTGAATTCCTTGGGGACCTTGTGCTCCTGTTGCCCCCGTTACTCCTTGGATTCCTTGTGGACCTTGAATACCCTGTGGACCGGTTGGACCTATCTCTCCTTGAACACCTTGGATTCCTTGCGGGCCCTGTAAACCCGTCACTCCGGTTGCTCCCGTTGCTCCTGTCGCTCCTGTCACTCCAGTTGAGCCTGTCGCCCCGGTATCTCCTGTTACTCCTGTCGCTCCTGTTGCTCCTGTCGGACCAGGTGGTCCACCTGATGGACCTGTCACTCCTGCCGGACCTGATGGCCCCGTTGGGCCGGTCGGTCCTGCTGGTCCTCCTGACGGGCCAGTCACCCCTGTTGGACCGGTTACTCCTGTTGGACCGGTAGTTCCTTCTCCCGTCGCTCCGGTTGCCCCCGTATCTCCTGTTGCTCCCGTCGGACCTTGTATCCCTTGAATCCCTTGTGGGCCTTGCACTCCTTGTGCACCTGTTGCTCCTTGAATCCCTTGTATACCTTGCACTCCTTGTGGGCCCATCGGACCGGTTGGACCAATCGCCCCTTGTATACCTTGCACTCCTTGGGGGCCCTCTGGACCCGTTGCTCCTATTTCCCCTTGTATCCCTTGAATTCCAGTTGCTCCTTGTGCTCCAGTTGCTCCCGTTATCCCTTGCACACCTTGGATTCCCTGTATTCCTTGTGGACCTTGTGGGCCTGTTGCTCCTACCGGTCCTTGAATGCCTTGTATCCCCTGAGGACCCTCTGGACCCGTTGCTCCAACTGGCCCTTGAACACCTTGTATTCCTTGCGGGCCCTGAAGTCCCTCTGGGCCTTCTGGACCTGTTGGACCTATCTCTCCTTGTATCCCTTGGATTCCAGTTGGACCTTGTGGCCCAGTCGGACCTATGTCACCTTGCGGACCTTGGATTCCCTGTGGACCTTGTGCTCCTGTTCCCCCTGTCGCTCCTTGGATTCCTTGAGAACCTTGTGGGCCTTGAATTCCTTGTGGGCCGGTTGGACCTATGTCGCCTTGTGGGCCTTGAATCCCTTGCGGACCTTGATCTCCAGTGGGCCCCGTTACTCCTTGAATTCCTTGGGGACCTTGAACACCTTGGGGACCCGTCGGACCTATCTCTCCCTGCACACCTTGGATTCCTTGCGGACCTTGCAAACCCGTCACTCCGGTTGCTCCCGTTTCTCCTGTCGCTCCTGTCACTCCAGTTGAGCCTGTCGCCCCAGTATCTCCTGTTACTCCTGTCGCACCTGTTGCTCCTGTCGGGCCAGGTGGTCCACCAGATGGACCAGTTACTCCCGCCGGACCTGATGGCCCCGTTGGGCCGGTCGGTCCTGCTGGTCCTCCAGATGGGCCTGTTACCCCTGTTGGACCGGTTACTCCTGTTGGGCCTGTAGTGCCTTCCCCTGTCGCACCTGTTGCTCCCGTATCTCCTGTTGCCCCCGTCGGACCTTGGATTCCTTGAATTCCCTGTGGACCTTGCACTCCTTGTGCGCCCGTCGCTCCTTGAATTCCTTGTACTCCTTGCACACCTTGGGGACCCATCGGACCTGTTGGACCAATCCCCCCTTGAGCACCTTGCACTCCTTGGGGACCCTCTGGACCCGTTGCTCCTATTTCCCCTTGTATCCCTTGAATTCCAGTTACTCCTTGTACTCCAGGTGCTCCCGTTATCCCTTGCACACCTTGTATTCCCTGAATTCCTTGTGGACCTTGTGGGCCTGTTGTTCCTACCGGTCCTTGAATACCTTGTATCCCCTGGGAACCCTCTGGACCCGTTGCTCCAACTGGCCCTGGCACACCTTGTATTCCTTGCGGGCCCTGAAGTCCCTCTGGGCCTTCTGGACCTGTTGGTCCTATATCCCCCATCGGACCTTGTATCCCTTGAACTCCCTGTGGGCCTGTTGCTCCTGATGGCCCTGGTACTCCTTGTATTCCTTGTGGACCTTGATCTCCTGTTGCTCCTGTGGCCCCTTGAGGCCCTATAGCCCCCTGTATCCCTTGTGGACCTTGATCCCCTGTTGCTCCCTTTGCCCCTTGAATACCTTGAACTCCTTGTATTCCTTGTTCACCAGTTACTCCCGTCGGACCAGGAATACCTTGAATACCCTGTGGACCTTCTGGACCTGTTGGCCCAATTGGCCCTTGAATCCCTTGGATTCCTTGCAAGCCCTGTGCTCCCGTGCTTCCAGTCGGACCTGTACTTCCCGTTGCTCCTGTTACCCCTGTACTTCCTGTAGCTCCAGTATTCCCAGTTGCTCCAGTCGCACCTGTACTTCCACTCGGTCCACCGCCCGGACCTGTCGCACCAGTCGGCCCCGTCGGACCAGGAGGTCCTCCAGATGGTCCAGTTATCCCAGTTGGACCTGTTATTCCAGTCGGGCCTGTTATCCCCTGACCAGTTGCTCCGGTTGCACCTGTATTTCCACTCGGTCCTTGTGTTCCTTGTATCCCTTGTGCTCCTTGTATTCCTTGTGGACCAGTTGCACCCGGCAACCCTTGGACACCTTGAATTCCTTGAGGTCCCTCAGGTCCCGTCGCTCCAATTGGCCCCTGTAATCCCTGTATCCCTTGTATACCTTGTGCCCCAGTCGCTCCCGTTGGACCAATCGGACCTTGTAACCCTTGCACCCCTTGAGGTCCTGTCGCTCCAGTTTCTCCTTGTGGTCCTCTCAATCCTTGTGGGCCCTGCTGTCCTTCTGCTCCAGTTGCACCTATTGGCCCAACTGATCCTTGTATCCCTTGCACACCTTGAGGTCCTGTCGGGCCCATCTCCCCCATCGGACCTTGTAATCCTCTTGGTCCTTGAGGTCCTGTTGGGCCTTGTGGACCGGTTGGACCAGTAATCCCTATACCTGTAAATCCAGTTGGAACAGGGGGGAAAGTAGGCCCAATAAGTTCGGGTGGAATTCTAAAATTAGAGCTTAACGAATTTTGCTTCCGATTATTATCACGATTCTTCACACTTTCACCGCCTACAAACCGTCTTTTTCATAATAAATAAGCCTCTTCTTAATCTATTTACAAAAATAATTTCCAAGACTATTTTTATTTTGAATAATAAAAACTCCCTTAATTTCTTAAGGGAGTCCTGCAATTGAATCCATATTATCTGTATTAGGGACAGCTTGCGCTATACTCGATGTATTTACATTTTGCCCCATATTTGCTCCTGTTACAGTACCAGCAGGAGTGCCCCTTGTATACGTCGTCGTCACCGAATCTCCCGGCTGTAAACAAAGCTTCGTCTCCGTCCCTATTACTGTAACAACATCAATCCAAGTACACCCCATTGAACCACTATATGATTTCGAAGCAGTAAATGAAGTGTCGCTCAAATTATCACCGGTAAATATATTTCCAGTGTTATTCACAATAACAAACTCTTTTATATGAGCAGGCATAATTACACTCTACCTTTCCTCTATGAACCTAACGTACGTGTACTCGTTGCCAAAGGCGGAAGAAATACTGATGTTCTAATGACCGCTTCTGGCTGCCTTTTTCCATTTAAAAAAATAGCCGCACTCGATCCTCCAGCACCTGCATATACTTTTGCTACAGCTAAAGGTGAGAGATCATAACAGTCACCGACATTAACAGCTCCTGTATTATTAATAATTTTTACTTTACGCAAATTAATCCCCATTTACCCCTCCTCCTTTTTTATACTGTATGCAAAAGAAAAAAACTTGAAACAGACTCGTTTCAAGTTTTTTACAATTAACTATTTCGTTTCACCTTCATATTGAAGCATACCGCCAACCATGTTCACTGTTTTAAACCCTTGTTCATTTAAATAATGACATACATTTTCACTGCGCATTCCTGAACGACAAATAAAGATATATTCATTCTCTTTATTAAAGAAATCTACTTTATGTGGGATATCGCCCATTTTAATATGTACAGCTTCTGGAATCTTTCCTGCCGCTACTTCTTCATCTTCTCTTACATCTACTAAAAATAACGTTTCTCCATTTTCTAAACGCTCTTGTACCTCTTCTGTAGTAATTGTTTTAACTTCTGTCATATGTAGTTCCTCCTTATATACAATAAAACCTTTAGTTTCTTTTTCACAAACATTCTCTACCAATTTTAGCATGCAAAAGAAAGAACGCAAAGAATCGAAAAGCTATTTCTCAATTTTCTCGTAAAACTTATTCTTTACAAACATAACTAGCACATTGTATCCTCAATATACTTGTTTTATGAAAGGAGTCGATTAAAATGACGCTTTTTCTTTTCATTATAGGCATTGTGTTCTTACTCGCTGCAATTATTGTACTTAGTATGAAAAATAATAAAAAGATAAAATCGCCACAAGAAATGTCATTCTTATTTCTATTGCTTAGCATAGCGTTTTTCGGTATAGCAATTGCTACATATATTTTCCGTCTACAAATCATGTAAAAAAAGGTGCCTACTTCAAACACTGCACCTTTTCCCCATCATTTTCCTTCTACACAAAACTAGATACTTTCCGATTCAAAAATTCATAAACTTTCTTTTCGAATAAATGAATATCCAATGCTCCTGCCATATGCCCATTTATACTTTCTATCTCATATACTTCCGCATATTTTCCTTGTTTTTGCAAAATATCTACCATTTTATAATTATAACGAGACGGCTGAAGCAAATCTTGTTTACACGGAATCATAAGTACATTCGCTTCTATGTTAGAAAGAGATTCTTCTAGTGAAGAAAACCCATGTGCAATATCATGCAATAAAACTGCCTTCGCAGTATACATCCATGAATTTGCATCTACTAGCTCTATACTTGTATATGTCGCTTTATTTATTTCTTTTTCAAATGATGTTAGTGTAGCAAACTTTTCATAAGGTTCTATCTCTATACTATTACGAGGAAATGCCATTTCATAAAAATGCTCATCAAACGCGTTCATAAACATCATTCTATTTGCTAAATGAAGCCCCTTTATCGGCTGCTGTTCTCCATATTTCCCCTCTTTCCAACTTGGATCGAGTTGAATTGCTTCAATCGCATTTTGCGCTACGTTTACTGACGTAATAATTGGATTTTGTGGGTTCGTAATAACGCCAATCATCCGCTCTACCATATGTGGATAGTGAACCGCCCATTGTTGTGCAATCATTCCCCCCGCCGACGGTCCGATTACAGCGTGTAACCTTGAAATTCCCATACCTTTTATTAACTCATATTGCATACGAGCTACATCAAGAAATGTAAAAACCGGAAACTCCATAGCATATTCTTCTCCAGTTTCTGGATTAATTGATTTCGGTCCTGTTGTAATTACATATGGATTCCTCACCTGCACATTACAAAGATTATCCGTACATATAACAAAATACTTATTTGTGTCAATTGCTTTTCCAGGTCCAATTAGCCCATCCCACCAACCAGACTCCTCATCATGCACTGTATATTTTCCTGCCGCATGACTTGTTGCACTAAAATAATGACAAACCAAAATCACATTTGACCTTTCTCTATTTAAAGTACCATATGTCTCATATCCCATTTGAACAGGAATTTCTCTACCATTTTCAAACGTAAACTCTTTTAAAACAAATTTCTCCTTTTTTACAATTTGCACAGACTCTCCCTCTCCCCGTTATAGTATGAACTGCTTACTAAAGTTTTTTTTCTATGCAAACTAATCTCCTTCTTCTTTTCATAAATAAATGAATAATATACAAAATTAGCCACAAAATAGCACTATATTACAAGATTAAAGAGGGCGTACATATGATTTGGAATTGGTTACGTAAGAAAAAAAAATCAAATACATCAAAATTAAACGAAACAGATAACCAGGAGCAGCATTCTAACAATCAAGAGGATGATAACAAAGAACAGACTAGAAGTATGAAACATAATAAAGGTAAAAATAACGAGCAAAAAGATTCCTCTCAGGATAAGCAACAAAGCGCTAAACAAGGTGATTCGTCTCAGGATAAGCAACAAAACCCTAAACAAGAGGATTCCTCTCAGGATAAGCAACAAAACCCTAAACAAGGTGATTCGTCTCAGGATAAGCAGCAAAGTGCTAAACAAGAGGACCCTTCTCAGGATAAGCAACAAAACCCTAAACAAGAGGATTCGTCTCAAGATAAACAACAAAGTGCTAAACAAGGTGATTCGTCTCAAGATAAACAACAAAGTGCTAAACAAGGTGATTCGTCTCAAGATAAACAACAAAACGCTAAGCAAGGTGATTCGTCTCAAGATAAACAACAAAACGCTAAGCAAGATGAACCTTCTCAAAGTAAGCAACAAAGCTCTGGAGGTAATAGTATTTATGACTTTACAAAACCAGAAAAAGATCGTATTCATTCTTTACAAAATTTAATAGAGAAGCTGAAAAAGTCTAGTGATTTTGTAAATTATCATACATCCGACGATGAAACGATGCCTTATTGGATTTCTTACTATCGCCCTTCACTTGATGGAGAAAAATTACAAAAGTATTTAATGCCCACTCTTTTAGAACGACCTAACGCATCACTAGAAGAGCTGAAGGAACATATCCCGATGAGCGGCATTACAATTACGAACGACTTGCAAAAAATTGAGGATATGGTTTTAAAGGGGCATGCGATTATTCAATTGAATCAGCAAGATCAAAAATGTATGCTTGCAAACATTGCAATTGATAATTATCGTGCACCAACCCCTCCTTTAAACGAATCAACTGTTATTGGTCCGCAAGAAGGTTTCGTAGAGGATATTGATACAAACATTAATTTAGTTCGAAAACGTCTTCCTGTTTTAGATTTACAAACAAAAGAAATGATTATCGGCGAGTTTTCCAAAACAAAAGTTGTCATGATGTATTTAGACAACCTTGCTGAAAAAGATAATGTAGATTTTCTAGAAGAGTCATTACGCGCTCTTGAATATGATCAAATTAATGATAGTGCTTATTTACAAGAATTAATGGGTGAAAAATCGATTTTCCCTCTCTATATCAATACAGAACGTACTGATAGAGTTACAAAAGCACTAATTGATGGAAAAATCGCTATTTTTGTTGATGGTTCTCCAAGTGTTTTACTAACACCCGTATCCTATTTTGATTTTTTCATTTCACCAGAAGACTATAACGTCTCCTGGATGTACGCTACATTTTCAAGGATTTTAAGATTAATTGCCGTTCTATTTTCAATTTGCGCTACACCGTTATACGTTGCAGTTTTAAATTATCATTATGAACTTATTCCAAGTGATTTACTTGAAACTTTGATTTTATCAAGGGCACAAGTACCATTCCCACCTTTAATTGAAGCGCTCTTTCTAGAACTCGCAATCGATTTATTAAGAGAAGCCGGGGCGAGGTTACCGATGAAAGTTGGGCAAACGCTCGGTATTGTAGGCGGTATCGTAATCGGACAAGCATCTGTACAAGCTGGGTTAACGAGTAATATTTTATTAATTATCGTTGCACTATCAGCACTCGCTTCCTTTATTACACCTATTTATAAAATGGGTAATGCTGTTCGATTACTACGTTTCCCGTTTCTAGCATTCGCGGAAATAGGGGGGCTTTTCGGTATCTCTCTTGGGTTTATCTTTTTATTTACCCATCTATTTAGACTTACTTCCTTACGTAAACCGTACGCTTTGTTTTATCCGACAAGACAACAATCTGTTAAAGACTCTTGGATTCGTTTCCCGTTAACAATGATCGATACAAGAGATGTACAAGCAAGACCACAACATGTAAAAAAAGCTGCTAAAGGAATTTCAACAAAACATAGATCAGACTTTGATGATTAAGAGATGAGGTGCATTGATGAGTAAAGTTCAAGAAAAATATCAAATATCTCCTATCTTTGTTTTCTTCTTAATTCACGGTGCACAGTTTGGAGCTGGCGTTCTCGGATTTGCTCGAATCACCGCAAAGGCCGCTGGATACGACGGCTGGATAGGCGTTGTAATCACAGGCATCGTTATCCATGTTCTTATGTGGATGATGTATTTTTTATTAAGGGAAACAAACGGGAATTTAATTGATTTACAACGACAAACCTTTGGAAAGTGGATAGGGAACGTCTTTAATATCATCTTTGCAACTTATTTTTTAATCGTCAGTATTTCGGTTATTCGAACATACGTTGAAATTATTCAAGTATGGATGTTCCCAACTGCCTCCACCTTTATGTTAACACTCTTTTTGTGCCTAGTTAGCTATTACATCATTTCTTCTGGATTTCGTGTCATTACAGGCATTTGCGTCATCTCTGTTGGTGGTACACTAGGGTATTTATTTCTAAGCTTATTCGTTTTGAAATACTCACATTGGGAAAATTTATTACCCATTTTCACACATTCTTTTTCAGATATTTTAAAATCCGCTCAACTGTCAATCTACAGTATGACTGGTTTTGAGATTTACCTCATGGTTTATCCATTTGTGAAAAACCCTAAACAATCTCATAAATTTGCTCAATATGGGGCACTATTTTCAAACCTTCTATATTTATTTAGCACTCTTTTAGCCTTTTCGTTTTTTAGTGAAAAACAATTGTTAAAAACGATATGGGCCCAACTTTCTATGACCCAAGTTGTTCAATTACCATTCATAGAAAGGCTAGAATATATCGCAATTTCAGCTTATGCCCTCGTTATCATTACAAGTTTTATTCTACCTTTGTGGGCGGCAACGAGAGCAACGCACGAAATATTCCGTGTAAAACAAAGAGGTGTTTTAATCGCTTTTATGTTTATCACCCTCATTGTTTCACAACTTCTAACAAACAGACACGATATTAATAATTTTATTAGTAATGCATCAAAAGGAAGCTTTTGGCTCATTTATGTATACATCCCAATTCTATTTATTATTGTGTGGGTGAAAAGAAAATGGAAAAAATCAAAAGAAAATTAATACTTATCTCTTGTATAGCACTCTTTAGTCTAACTGGATGTTTACAAAAAAATATTATCGATGACGTACACCTTATCCAAGGAACTGTCTTCGATGTAGCAAAAGATAATAAAATAAAGGTAACATTTGTTTGTCCTATTCAGCAAAAAGGAAACAAAGTTCAAGTTTTTGAAGGAACAGCAAATGCGGTAAAACAAGTAAAAGCTGACACATCTTTAGAGTCTTCTCAACCATTTGCTAGCGGGCAAATGCGGGTTGCTCTATTTACCACCCGAATTGCTAAGAAAGGAATGGTTGCTTCCTTCGATACATTAATTCGTGATGTAAACATCGGGAATGCCTTATATGTTGCTTTACTTGAAGGTAATGGTACTGAACTTTTAAAAGGAAAGTACACGACTTCATCCAACGTTGCAATTTATATAAAAAAAATGCTAGAACATAATATGGAGACCGGTCCTTTACCAACAGATAATCTGCATATAGGAGCATTCCGTTATTATCAAGAAGGGCAAGACTACTATATTCCAATTTTAAAGAAACATGGTGATAAAATAAAAATAACGGGAATTGGTCTTTTTAAAAAGGATAAATATGTTGGTAAAATTGCAGAAAAAGATATGTTTATATTCAAAGGACTTTTAGAAAAACATAAGTTAGATTCACATGAATTTAAAGCAGATCCTGGGTACGTAATGATTAATAATATTCGTTCTATTCCAACATACGATATAAAAATAAAAAATGGTAAGCCTTCCTTTTCCATTCATGTTAAACTTGAGGCTCGTATTCAAGAAGTATCGAAACAGATTAACTTAGAGAATGCTAAGAATACAAAAAAGATTGAGAAGGTCGTTCAAAAACAATTGGAGACACAAGGTAAGAAATTAATTAAGCATTTTAAATCTCTAGATGTCGACCCTCTTGGGCTAGGAGCTAAGTATAAGCAACATTATCGCCCATTCAAATTAGAAGAGTGGAAACAAATGTACAAAGATGTTCCCGTTACTATAAAATATACCGTAGACATTACAAATTCTGGTGTAATTGAATGAGAAATGATTGAACTCCTCTCTCCAGCATGATACAACGGAGAGAGGAGTTTTTATTTTAGATAGAGAGAGAAGATATTTATGGGGGAGCTTATGTCTAAAAAATTAGTAAAGCCTATTTTAAATGGTATTTTATTTCTCGCCGTCTTTTTATTTGCTCATACATACTTAAAAAATGTTTCCTTCACACGTTATTTACTTGTCGTTATACCAATGTTACTCGTTGGTATATTCGGTATTGATCTTATTTTATCTATTTTAATTAAGAAAGAAGAATAACGAGCGAACATCTTATTTCTATAAGATGTTCTTTTCATTTCATAATCACCTTATGTTACAATAAACTTCGGCATAACGTAAGAAAGGATGAAACAACATGACAAACGAAAAAGGTTTAGATAAAGGATATGAACTTGTTGCAAAAATGCATGAAGTATTCGGACATCCTGTAACAAATACTCCAACAAAATTAACAGAAGAGCGTGCAAAAATCCGTGCAAGTTTTATGCAGGAAGAACTAGAAGAATTTCTTGAGGCAACGACTGTTGAAGATCAATACGATGCACTGATTGACCTTATTTACTTTGCATTCGGAACGTTTGCAGAAATGGGCGTACGTCCAGATAAAGGATTCGAAATTGTAAACAACGCCAACATGGCAAAACTATTCCCTGATGGGAAGCCTCGATTCCGTGAAGGCGACGGTAAGATTCTAAAGCCAGAAGGCTGGCAAGCACCGGAACCACAACTTCGTGCTGAAATTGAACGTCAGCGCCAAGAAGCTGAAAAAAACTGCTAGGATTTCCTAGCAGTTTTTTATTATGTCTTTTTTCTGTTGGCTTGTTAATGACCCACGTGTCCCGCGTGCCCTGCTGCTCCACTAATGCTAGCCGCTCCTGCCGCTGCTCCTGCTGCTCCCGCTCCAATTCCACCTGTCCAAGGAGAAGATTGTTGTTGTTGATATTGCTGATATTGTTGGTGTTGGTGCTGTTGACTATGCTGTCCTTGATGACCGTGGTGACCTTGTTGGCCTTGATGGTGATGATGTCCATGATGACCTTGTTGGCCTTGGTGGTGATGATGTCCATGATGACCTTGGTGCCCTTGGTGGTGATGTCCATGATGACCTTGGTGCGTTTGATAAAGAACAGCTTGCGGATGAATGTGGTGGTGTCCATGGTGATGTACTTGTTGTTGGTGATGACCATGATGGCCGTGTTGACCTTGATGGTGGTGATGACCATGATGGCCGTGTTGACCTTGATGGTGGTGATGTCCATGATGGCCGTGTTGACCTTGATGGTGGTGATGTCCATGATGGCCGTGTTGACCTTGGTGGTGGTGATGTCCATGATGGCCGTGTTGACCTTGGTGATGATGGTGTCCATGATGGCCATGTTGACCTTGATGGTGGTGATGTCCATGATGACCGTGAACAACTTGCGGATACGCACCTATTCCTCCAGCTACAACACCTATTCCTGGTACCGGAAATCCTGTCTGCACTCCTCCAACGAAAGAAGGAAATGTAGTTGGTGCTCCTACTGGAATTCCTGTCTGTACACCAGCTACTGATGTTGGAAATCCACCTGTTATTGTAGGCATTCCAGCCCCTGATGTCGAAAAGCCTCCCATTGATGTAGGCATTTCAGTTTGCATGCCAGCTACCGATGTTGGAAATCCACCCGCGCCTCCACCCATCCAGCTCGGAATTCCACCGTATCCTTGTTGTCCTCCTCCCATTAACATCATTTGTTCATAACTATCCGATCCACCCCCGACGAAACCATGTGGTGCATTATTGTCCATCCCTTTCATTCCTTTCACCTCTTCTACTCAATTTAGCCTACCTTTTTTATCATATTTCCTATAGAAGAATAGGTGTTTGTCTGCACTAGAATTCCGCTTCTTTTTCTTCATTCATGATAAAATTAATTAACTGAATATTTTTTCTAGGAGGTATGTATATTGAAGAATGTAACAAAGGCTTCTATCAATGATTTAGATTCAATCGTCCATATAGATATTGACGTAATTGGAAACGATAGTAGACGAAATTATATTAAGCACACTATCCGTGAAGGCAGATGCATCATTGTAAAAGAAGAAAATTCTATCTCTGGCTTTCTAACATACGATACAAATTTCTTTGGTTGTACTTTCCTCTCATTAATCATTGTTTCACCAACTAAAAGAAGGCAAGGCTATGCAAGCTCGTTAATCTCATATATGTTAAGTCATTCTCCTACTCAAAAAATATTTTCTTCAACGAACGAATCGAATGAAAGTATGCAGAAAGTATTTAACTCGAATGGTTTTATACATAGCGGAATAGTTGAAAACTTAGATGAAGGTGACCCTGAGATTATTTTCTATACAAAAAAGCTCAGAGCATAAACGCTCTGAGCTTTTATTTAGAATGAATTAGTTTGCAACAACGTTAACAAGTTTTCCAGGAACAACAATTACTTTACGAACCGTTTTCCCTTCAATTTGGTCTTGAATTGCTTCAAGTGCAAGTTGTTCCATTTCTTCTTTTGATGCGTCTTTACTCATTGTTAGTTTTGCGCGAACTTTACCCATAACTTGAACAACGATTTCAACTTCATCTTCTACAAGTTTAGACTCATCAAATGTTGGCCAGCTTGCATATGTGATTGTTTCATTGTATCCAAGCTTGCTCCATAGCTCTTCCCCGATATGAGGTGCAACTGGTGCAATCATTTTTACGAAACCTTCTACATATTCTCTTGGAAGTGTTTCAGCTTTGTATGCATCGTTGATGAATACCATCATTTGAGAAATCGCTGTGTTGAAGCGAAGCTCTGCATAGTCTTCTGTTACTTTCTTCACTGTTTGGTGGTAAGCTTTTTCAAGCTCTTTATTTGGTGCGTCAGTAATTTTCTCACTTAATTCACCGTTATCTTGAACGAATAGACGCCATACGCGGTCTAGGAAACGACGAGCTCCGTCAAGACCATTTTCAGACCAAGCAATTGAAGCATCTAATGGACCCATGAACATTTCGTATAGACGAAGTGTATCTGCACCGTGGCTTGCTACGATATCATCAGGATTTACAACGTTACCTTTTGATTTACTCATTTTCTCGTTGTTTTCACCTAGAATCATACCTTGGTTGAATAATTGTTGGAACGGTTCTTTCGTTGGAACTACACCGATATCGTATAATACTTTATGCCAGAAACGAGCATATAGTAAGTGAAGTACAGCGTGCTCCGCTCCGCCGATATAAATATCAACTGGAAGCCATTGTTTTACTTTTTCAGGATCTACAAGTGCTTCGCTATTGTTTGGATCGATGTAACGTAGGTAATACCAACAGCTACCAGCCCATTGCGGCATTGTATTTGTTTCACGACGACCTTTTTTACCAGTCTCAGGATCAACAACATTTACCCACTCGTCAATGTTGGCAAGTGGTGATTCACCTGTACCTGAAGGACGGATGTTTTCTGTTTTCGGAAGAACTAATGGTAATTCCTCTTCTTTCACAGCTGTCATTGTACCATCTTCCCAGTGAATTACTGGAATTGGCTCACCCCAGTAACGTTGACGGCTGAATAACCAGTCACGTAGACGGTACGTTACTTTTTGATTTCCTGCGCTCGTTACTTCAAGCCATTCAATCATTTTTGCGATTGCTTCTTCTTTATTTAAACCATCAAGGAATGCTGAGTTTACGTGTGCACCATCACCTGTGTACACTTCTTTCGTAATATCTCCGCCTTTTACAACTTCCTTCATTGGAAGATTAAATACTGATGCGAATTCATAGTCACGCTCATCGTGAGCTGGAACTGCCATTACAGCACCTGTTCCGTAAGTTGCAAGAACATAGTCAGCAATCCAGATTGGTAATTTCTCACCGTTTACTGGGTTAACTGCGTAAGCACCAGTGAATACACCAGTTTTTTCTTTCGCAAGTTCTGTACGCTCTAGATCACTCTTCATTTTTACAGCGTTAATGTAAGCTTCTACCGCTTCTTTTTGTTCTGCTGTTGTGATTTCTGCAACAAGTGCATGTTCTGGAGCTAGTACACAGTATGTTGCACCAAATAATGTATCAGGGCGTGTTGTGAAAACTGTGAATTTCTCGTCTGTACCATCGATGTTGAAGTGTACTTCTGCACCTTCAGAACGACCGATCCAGTTACGTTGCATATCTTTTAAGCTTTCAGGCCAATCAAGCTCATCTAGATCTTCTAATAGACGATCTCCGTAAGCTGTAATTTTTAACATCCACTGTCTCATCGGACGACGCTCAACTGGATGTCCACCACGCTCACTCTTACCGTCAATGATTTCTTCGTTTGCAAGTACTGTACCAAGTGCTGGGCACCAGTTTACAGGTACTTCATCAACGTAAGCTAAGCCTTTTTCAAATAGTTTTAGGAAGATCCATTGCGTCCACTTATAGTAATTTGGATCTGTTGTATTTACTTCACGATCCCAATCGTAAGAGAAACCTAATGATTTAATTTGGTTACGGAACGTATTAATATTATGCTCTGTAAATTCAGCTGGGCTGTTTCCAGTATCAAGTGCATATTGCTCTGCTGGAAGACCGAATGCATCCCATCCCATTGGATGAAGAACGTTATATCCTTGCATACGCTTCATACGAGATAAAATATCTGTCGCTGTATAACCTTCTGGATGTCCTACGTGTAGGCCTGCACCTGATGGATATGGGAACATATCTAGTGCATAAAATTTTGGTTTTTCTGTCTCATCTGGCGTACGGAATGTTTTATTTTCTTCCCAGTACCCTTGCCACTTCTTCTCAATTTCTTGATGATTAAAGCTCATGAGATACCCTCCTTGAAATTATATTTATTTTCACCGCCCAAAATACAAAAAACCTCTCATCCCTAGAAAGGGACGAGAGGTTGTAGATTCCCGCGGTACCACCCTAAATTAATGTACAAATGTACATTCGCTTAGATCCGTAACGTGGATTAACGGCAATTGCTACTATTAATTTCACAACTGCAACTCAAAGGCGAGTTCATAACGAAACGTGGATTGACTTGCACCGACCGTCAACTCTCTAAACCAGCTTCTATTACTACTACTCCTTCTCACTGTTATTACACATATAAGTTACGTGAACTATCCTTCACCTAGTATCTCTTAAGAGCTTACTAAAGCGAGGACTTCTCGGTTAATCGTTACTCTTCATAACTAACGAATTCATCTTAAGACAGCCGAGCTATCTCCCTTGTTCTAAAGGTTGTTTTATTTAAATATATTCTAAAACATGTGAACATGTTCCGTCAAACTAAACTGCAATTTTTTCTTCAACTGTTTCTTCTACTTTTACTCGTTTATCATAAATACTTGTTGCTACAAGCGCTACTACAAGCATTACCATGATTGCTATAAACAATACTTCCATATTGTATAAATCAACAATTGCTCCGCCAACGACCGGTCCGAACATTTTCCCTACAGTCGCCGCACTATTTACGACCCCTTGATAAAATCCTAATTTATCTTTTGGTGCAAGTATATTTGCAATCGTTGGAACCGCAGGCCATACAAATAACTCACCAATTGTTAATGTTACCATCGCAACGAGGAACATCGTAAATTGCTGCGCTTGACTTAACACAATGAATGACGCCGCAAAAATGAAAATTCCAATCATAATTTGCTGTTTTAAGGAACGCTTCATCCAGCGAATTAACATACTAACAAGTGGCTGCGCACAAACGATCATTGCTCCGTTTATCGTCCATAATAAACTATAATGACGAAGACTAATGTTTAATTCCTGCATATGTGTTGCAATTGCACCTTGCCACTGTACGTATGTAACCCAGCATAAAGCATATGCTACACACACGATAAGAAGTGCTTTAAATCCAGGTGTAAGTGACCAACCTTTTTTCATTTCGACTTCTTTTTGTACTCCTGGCTCCTTCTTGTCCTCCATACCACGGAATCCAATAAAAGCAATTAAGAAGAAAACAAAGTATAAAATAAAGTTCGCTAAGAAAATATAATCAAAACGATACGAAGCAACTAATCCACCACACGCTGTTCCAATCGCAATACCAACGTTTTGTCCAACATACATCGCATTAAATGCTCGTCTTCCGCCCTCTGGCCAAACTGTACCGACCATCGCATACATCGATGGGAAGACCATTCCAGAACCGAAGCCGATTAACGCTAGCCACACAACGTATAACGGCCAACCGTGGAAGAACACAAGACCTAAAATTGATACAAGTGTAATCACAATCCCTACTAAAGTTGATTTATAACCGCCCCATTTATCAAATAAAACACCGCCGAGCAAGTTTCCGATTACACCGGTAAGCGAGTTGATCATTAATACCATTCCGGCCACAGATAAAGATTTTCCTAGGTGATCATGCAAATAAATTGTATTAAAAGGCCATAAAAAAGAAGCACCCGTGACATTAATAATCATCCCAGCTACTAATAGCCATACTTTCCTTGGCATAGCTTCCCCTCCTATTCTATTTTTTTCGTTCATATATAACAGTAAAATTGTAGTCGTTTTTAAATAGGAAGGCAACTGATTAATAGTTGATGAAATTCAGATAATAGTTCGTCGGTAAATGAATTTATATTGGTTGCTTCTTGGATTATATCAGCGATTATTAGAATATATCGGCGCAACTACAAATATATCAGCGATTATTAAAATATATCGACTTACCGACAAAAAACGACAACAGTAACAATATATAAAAGGGTAGACTGCATGAAATTTTCATGCAGTCTACCCTTATTTGTACTATCCAACTTCCTTTTCTCGCTTCACACGTTCTTTAGCACTCCATTTAAACACCTTATCTAGTAGCGAGTATATTCTCCCAGATTCTTTCGTTAACAAAGGTCCTAACGATGCTAATATTAAAACATACAAAGCTGAGAACGGTTTAATCGCTGCCATTAAGCCACCCGCAATTCCAATATTCGCGACGATAATAGAAAATTCTCCGCGTGATACAAGCGTTAAACCGATATTCGTAGAAGCCTTATGCGATAACCCAGCTTTACGCCCCGCAACCATTCCAGCAGTAAAATTACCGATAAGAGTAATGAAAACTGCTCCTAATGCCAACCACACTGCTCCGCCAAGTGAAAATGGGTCTATACTTAAACCGAAGCTGAAAAAGAATATAGCTCCAAAGAAATCACGAAACGGAACAACAAGCTGTTCAATTCGATCACTATGCTCTGTTTCAGAAAAGACGAGCCCCAATAATAATGCTCCAATCGCCTCCGCAACATGAATCGTTTCTGAAAATCCTGCTACAAAGAACAAAATAGCAAATATTACGATAATAAAAATTTCATTGGACGAAATATCTAACATTTTATTTAAAAATCGTGTAGCTTTTCTAGCAACTACAAAGAATAGTAGCATATACCCTACTGCGATTAAAATAGATGTAAGAGCACCTACAAATGACGTTGCCCCTCCGAGTACTAATCCTGAAACGACTGATAAATATACCGCTAAAAAGATATCATCAAACATAATGATTCCTAAAATTAGCTCCGTCTCTTTATTACCAGATCTTCTTAAATCAACAATTACTTTCGCAACAATTGCACTCGATGAAATTGTTATAATCCCAGCAATAATTAATGTTTCTAATAAGGGGAAACCCATTATATATCCGTAAAGTAAACCTAATATAAAATTAAGCGATATATGAACAGTTCCCCCAAAAGCAATTGATTTTCCTGATTTAATTAATTTTTTAATTGAGAATTCTAAACCTAAGTAAAATAGGAGGAATATGACGCCAACACGGCCGAGGAAGGAAATAACTTCTCCACTTTCAATAAATCTTAAATCGATAAGCCCTAAATCTGGGGCATGAGGCCCCACTAGCATACCGAGTATAATAAGAAACGGGATAATCGAGAACTTTAACTTTGCAGCAAGAATAGCTGCAAAAGCGACTAATACTAACGCAGTTCCAACTTCAAAGATTAAAGTATCCATCGATTATGAATCCCCTCCTACTGAAAGCAACTCATTAATAATTCTTTTCACTTCATGTCTTTCACCTGATAATACGAGCATATCGCCAGCTTCAATGATAGAATCTGGGCCTGGATTAAAGAACTTCTTCATATTCTTTTTCAAAATGGCAATAATCGTTACGTTATATGTGTTTCGAACATGTAAACTACCAATTGTTTTTTGTACAACTGGTGCATTATTTTCCACCTTAAACCACTCAATTGATAATCCCTCAAAAGCCATTTCAATCGTATCTAAAGCTTGTGGTCTATATACCATTCCGCCCAATATAGCTGCAATTTGTCTCGCTTCAGAATCACGAAGAGAGACGCTTGAAATACTCTCTTCATGATCAGTATCAAAATGGTACATTTCTCTTCGGCCATCATCATGAATAACGATAACCATCTTTTCATTACCTTTTGTAATCACTTCAAACTTACATCCAATACCCGGCAGTTCACTCTCTCTAATATTCATATTTTCCGCCTCCTAATTTTTTAGTTACGGCTTTTATAAATCGACATCAATCTCCGTTTTAAAGCTCTCATCCTTTGAGATACCTAAATACTTTAGTGTCTCTGATGGAGTCGCGTGATGAAAATGTTTTTGCAATAGCGCAATCGCTATCCCTCTTTTGTAAGCATGAAATCCGAACGTTTTTCGCATTGAATTCGTTCCGATTTTACCAACAACTCCAACTGCTTCTGCAGCATTATGAATTACACGATACGCTTGTTGGCGCGTAATTGAATTTGGCGTTTTATTAGATTGAAATACGTAATTTTCTCTTTTAACGCCAATAGATTGTACGTAATCTAAAAGCGCTTCTTTTACTTTTGTATTTAAATAAATATCTTGTTTAAATTTTTCATCTTTCACAGGAAGAGCATAAAACTCTTTAACAGTCCCGTCTTCATTTAATACATCTTCAAATTTCATGCTAAGTAGTTCTGTAATTTTTAATCCTGTGTTAATTCCAATAACAAATAAAAGATAATCTCGCTGGGAGTGCTCTTTTAAATATTTTTTCATAGCCTCAATTTGGCTTATATCTTTTAATGCCTCTACAACTTCCATACATGTATTCTCCTCATCTTATGAACGGTAATTTTCTCATTATGTTGTCCATTTTACCTTATCATGCTATGAGATTTCCATGTGTTATCCATTATTTTCACAATATACTCAGGTGGTTCTGAAAACTTTCAATGTGGAAACTTACGATTGTATAAATACGTTGCGGTAAAAAAATGTGGGGGTAAAAGTTCAGCTTTTTTCTACAGATTGGATTCCTCCTTTCCTTATCCAGCTGCTCCTACTTTTATATTACTTTACTTATTTATATTATATTATACATTTCAGTAACATTAAAGTGTTTTTTCTGAAAATAATAAAAACCGAGCGTTTTTGCTCGGTTTTTATTATTAATCTTCTTTCGGAAGAACAATTCCTTTATACAATTGAACTGTAATGAAGTAATAAATCGCATAAATAACTACGAAAATTACGATTGGTACCCAAATACGGAAGTACGGATCGATTAAAATAAATCCGAAAATATTCATACCAACTAATACGTGAGCGATACCCACAATTGCTGGGAATAAGAATACTAAGAATAACTCTTTATAAATTGATTTCGTTAATAACTCACGGCGCACACCGATTTTACGAAGCATTTGATAACGCGTAATATCTTTTGATGCACCAGAAAGAATTTTAAACATAAGGCAGCTTGCCATCATTGCTAAGAACGCAATTCCAAGGAAGAATCCCATAAATACTGTTCCACTCGCAATGCCATAGAACCCACTATAAGCTTGATATTTACTATCCATTTGTTCAGCTTTTACATTTTTATATTTATCTAGCTGCAACTCGTCAAGTTTTTTCCATTCTTTTTTATATGTTAAAAAATCATCTGTTTTTCCGATAAATGCTATACCATCTTTACCATTTATCCCATCGTACATTTTTTGATCTACAATTTTAATTGCATGATCATTGTATAAATAATATGGATGGATTGTACTAAAAGCATCTATCCATTCCGCTGAAAGTTCTTTAGTGTTCGCATCTTTTTGATTCATCTCTCTAGAAACTGCACCTACCGGTAGTTCCTCTGAAACTTTTTTCGTATTTACTAAATCCTTCATAGACTTCATCTTTGCCATATCTTTTACTAAAGGACGATTTTTCTCTAAATCTTCTTTTACATAGTAAACGTATTTATCATCAACTTTGTAACGATATTCGCTTTTCTCTTTAAATGTAATACCGTCTAAAACTTTCTTTTCTTCAGCTGTTGGATTATGAACTACTGAATCATATATTACTAAACCATCTACCATTTTTATAACGTTATTTTTAAACGCCATACCGCCCGAAATTGCACCAGCTCCAAGCGCAACTAACATTGCCACTGTTGCAAGCACTTTCGTTAAACTATTAATTCGGAAGTTTAATTGTGCAAATGTAAAAGCGTTAAGTCCTTTTTCACTACGCTTTTTATTACTCTTTAATTTTTTAATAATAACCGGGAGAAGTGAACTAAATAGCATATAAGTACCAGTTGTTGTCGTAATTAATGCAATAAGGATTCCCATCTCTTTTAGTTTTTCCATATAGATCATAGATGCATAACCTATACCTAATAAAAGAACAGCAAGGAATGCCACTACAACTGTCTTTTTACCTTTTACTGCAACACGCTCTGTTTGCGCATCTGCATGTACTAATTGCAATACAGAAATACGTGACAATTTAATACTGTTCATAATTGCTGATAATACAAATAGTGCAAAGAAGAAGATGCAAGTAACAGTCATAGATGGTAGATAAAATGCTTTATACCCTTCACCAGCAAATTCAAGCTGTTTCATTAATAACTGTCCAATACCTTCTGCAAGTCCTACTCCAACTGCAATCCCGATTGCAAGAGACGCAGCACCTAATACGATTGTTTCAATAAACATAAGTAATGTAACTTTATGTTTTTTCGCACCTAACATCATATACATACCGAACTCTTTTTGACGAAGAGATAATAAGAAAGAGTTTGCATATAAAATGTAGAAGAACGTTATAATTGCTAATAAAAATGATCCTGCTTGGAATACGAATCCAATAGATTTAATCACTGAATTAGATTCTAAAAATGCTTTATTCAGTGCTAACGTTTGGAACATGTAAAAAATTGAAATCGACATGACAAGACCGACAAGTAAGACGATATAATCTTTCAGCTTACTTTTCAGCCCCGACATGGAAAGTTTAAATAACATACTGGAACCTCCTTTCTTACGCCTTTTGTGTACCTAAATCTGCAAGTACATCTAAAATTTCTTTGTAGAACTCTTCACGCGTACCACCGCGATGAATTTCTTTATATAGCTCACCATCTTGAATGAATAAAATACGCTGACAGTAACTTGCACTATATGGATCATGCGTAACCATCATAATCGATACGCCTTGATCTTTATTTAAGTTTGTCATCGCATCAAGTAAACTCGTTGCATTTTTAGAATCAAGCGCTCCTGTTGGCTCGTCCCCTAAAATAATTGCCGGCTCATGCACAAGTGCACGCGCTGCTGCTGAACGTTGTTTCTGTCCACCAGATACTTCAGATGGATACTTTTGAAGAATTTCTGTAATCCCTAACATACCCGCTACTTTTTCTACTTTCGGTCCAATATTACGTGATGCGACACCTTGAAGAGAAAGTGGAAGTGCAATGTTTTCATAAATAGATAAGTTCTCTAATAAGTTAAAGTCTTGGAAGATGAATCCTAACTTTTGTGAACGGAAATCAGAAAGCTCACCTTGTTTCATTTTCGTAATATCTGTACCCGCAATTTCAACAACGCCGCCCGTTGCTTTATCAAGCGTTGAAATTACATTTAATAATGTCGTTTTACCAGAACCAGATGGTCCCATAATCCCAACAAACTCACCCTCTTGAATTGAGAATGAAACACCTTTTAACGCGTGTGATTGGTTCTCACCTTTTTTACCGTACACTTTTTGAACGTTTTTCACGTCTACAACTGGTTTCGTCATATATATCCTCCTACGCTTGTTTTTCCATTACCTATTTTGCGCCTTTTGGAGGTGAACTGCTATTTGTTAACATTACAATTACCTTACACTTTTGTAATATAAAGAAGGTGGGCGTGTAAGTTTGGCTTTTCATACTAGTTCGCATTTCGGCATAGTAAATCGGTAAATGAAATTATATCGGCGATTTTTCAAATATATCAGCGGTTCTTACACTTTTATCAGCGATTTTTCAAATATATCGGCGATTCTTACACTTTTATCAGCGATTACCAAAATATATCGACTTATCGACAAAAGATGACAATAAAAATAGGCTGTTCCGCGAAAGGAACAGCCCACTGATTAAAGTTTCACTTTATTTCTTTAAAGGTGTTACCGTCCAGTACGTAATAACACGCCAAATCCATTCTAATGGACCCATTTTAAAGATTTTCATCCAAATTACACTAAACACAATTTGAATTGCATAAATTGCGATACATACATATAGCGTCTGCATGTATGTTAAGTTACCTGCAAAGTTAAATACACTACCAGCGATTAAAATCATTGCCGTTTGTCCGATATAATTTGTTAAAGCCATACGACCGTAGTATTTCAATGGTGCTAATAATGTTTGAACTGGTTTTAACTGAAGTAATAAAATTAATGCTCCTACATAGAAAGCTGAAATAATTGGTCCAACAGTAATACCAATTTTTAGAAAATGGCTTGCAGCATCCATTGTTCCATCTTCATTCATCAATATCATATTTACAAATGGACCAGCAGGCACGTGTCCATATTGATACCATACAGCTGCCACACTTAAAACAAACATAATGCCTGTAAAAATAGCGACTTGCTTTATGTTTTTTGAAAGATTTTCAAATACACGATATTGTCCTGCAGCAAGACCTAATAAAATTAAACCAAGTGGTAATAGTTCTTTAACACCCATTACACTAAAGGCTATTGTCAAAATAAGACCAATTACTAAGTTCGCTTGTTTTTTCGCTTTATAAAACGGTAAAACGATTAATCCGCAAATTGCATATAACGTTAACGCTTCTCCAGGCTGAAACATGTAATGAATCAAACCAAAAATAAATAATGCAACTACGCGGCGGAAAAATAGAACATATCCATTTTTCCCTTTCGCAATCGCTCTTGTAATGAAGATATAGAATCCCACTCCAAATAAGAATGAGAAAATTGAGAAGAAACGACCTTCTACAAATAAGTATAGAAACCTTTGATAGCTAGCATCTACTGTATTAGGATCTGGAGTTTTAATATTAAGTAGCGCTAGAATATTTACTAAAATAATCCCCAGTAATGCGAAGCCACGAATGTAATCTAACTCATCAATTCGTTTGTTTGTAATATTGTTCCCCATAAGCAACTCCTTGTCCAAAATTTAATCCTCCCTTACTCTACTGGAAAAGGACAATTACAACTATCGGCAAACCTTACAGAAATCTTACATTATTGTCATATAGCAAAATAAAACCAGGTCATATTTCGACCTGGTTTACTCTGATTGTTTTGATTTTTGAGGTTGTCCTTTTTTACTATTACGCTGTTTTACTTGAACAATGGGATCAAGTTCATTCGAAAACTCAGCGTTATGTCCATTTTGTGTTTTTTGCTCTGGATTATTTTGATCTGAACGTTTCGCCATTACATTCACTCCTTCTTAGTGCGGTGTAATAATCATTTGATGTTGCAATTGGCGAATTGCCATGCGTGCTCTATTTAGCTGCTCACGTTGCTCATCATTCGCATGTTGTTGCATCGTTTGTAAATCGTTATATGCTTGTTCTAATTGTAACTGCGCATCTGAATACTCCATCGTATTGTAATGCTCTTGTCTCATGCCTTGGTCTAATTGTTCTTTCGCATATTCCACAGCTTGTTCCGCTTGTGTAATATACGATTCAAGTGATTGACGCTCTGCCATAATTGTCCCTCCTTGCTTCAATTCCCCTTTAGTGTGTCCCTTCCATCTCCACCTTATGAGTATGTTATAATGGATTTTGTTTCATTTTGACTCGGCTTAGGAGGGAAAGTAATGAAGGTTCAAAACCCTTTTCCATATACAAACGACAATAAACGTTATCATACATGGAATTACCATTTACGAAATGAATTTGGTGAAAAAATCTTTAAAGTCTCATTAGATGCTGGCTTCGATTGTCCGAATCGTGACGGTACAGTTGCTTACGGCGGTTGTACATTTTGCAGTGCCGCTGGATCTGGTGACTTCGCCGGTGATCGCCGCGATGATGTTATAACGCAATATCATGAAATGAAAGAAAAAATGCGCTCTAAGTGGAAAGATGGAAAATGTATCGCTTATTTCCAAGCGTACACAAATACACATGCACCACTTGAAGTGTTAAAAGAAAAATTCGAACCGCTTCTAGCAGAAAAAGACGTTGTCGGTCTTTCTATCGCAACTCGTCCAGATTGTTTACCAGATGATGTTGTTGAATATTTAGCGGACTTAAATAAACGCACATACCTTTGGGTTGAACTCGGTTTACAAACTGTTCACGAACGAACTGCAAACCTTATTAATCGCGCTCACGATTATCCGTCTTACGTGGAAGGCGTAAATAAATTACGTAAGCACGGCATTAAAGTTTGCTCTCATATTATTAACGGTCTTCCACTTGAAGATTACGACATGATGATGGAAACAGCTCGTGAAGTAGCGAAACTTGATGTACAAGGAATTAAAATCCACTTACTTCACTTATTAAAAGGAACGCCAATGGTGAAGCAATATGAAAAAGGACAACTCGAATTCCTTTCTCTTGAGGATTACGTAAGTCTCGTTGTTGACCAACTTGAAATTATTCCAGAAGACGTAATTGTGCACCGTATCACAGGTGACGGCCCACCTGATTTAATGATTGGTCCAATGTGGAGCTTAAATAAATGGGAAGTATTAAATTCCATCGATGCAGAATTTGTACGCCGCGGAAGCTGGCAAGGAAAATATGCAAATGAGGAGAAACAACAATGAAATTAGAACGTGTATTACCGTTTGCTCGCACACTGCTGCAAACGGCTGTTAAAGAAGGCGACTACGCTGTAGATGCAACACTTGGAAATGGTCATGACACTTGCTTCCTAGCTGAAATTGTTGGGGATAGCGGAAAAGTATTTGGATTTGATATTCAAAAAGAAGCAATTGAAAGCTCAACAACTCGTCTAAAAGAAAAAGAACTTTTTGAACGTACTGTTTTAGTTCACGATAGTCACGATACACTTCTATCCGTACTACCAGAAGACGCAAAAGGAAAAGTAACAGGCGCTATCTTCAACTTAGGTTACCTTCCTGGCGGTGACAAGCATATCGTTACAAAACCGAACTCAACAATTTCGGCAATTGAACAATTACTAGAAGTAATGGCACCTGAAGGAATCATCGTCCTCGTCATTTACCACGGACACCCAGAAGGACAAGTAGAACGCGACGCTGTTCTCAAATTTGCAGAAGAGCTAGACCAAAAACAAGCTCACGTACTGCGATATGGCTTCATTAACCAGCAAAATAACCCGCCATTTATTGTGGCGATTGAGAAACGATAAAGTGAAACTTTAATCAATGGGGGGAATCCCCTACTGATTATTAGTTGAACCAATCGGGCATTTATGGGCAGTTTATCCCCCACCTAACTTCTTTGCTCCAACTGAATTTTAAGGTGGGAGTTTTACTGCCCGTTAATGCGGGGTAATATATCAACGATTTTTTCGATATATCGACGATTCGACAAAACATAACAAAAAAAGACGTGCACTCATTGCACGTCTTTTTGTTATTCTCCTATATAATGGATATATACACTATTTAAAGAAAGAAGGATAGAACTTTGCTAGTAGAACTAAGGGGAATTCAAAAGAAGTATGGAAAATCGCTTATACTAGACAACATTGATTTATCCATTCCAGAAGGAGAAGCACTCGCTATTGTTGGCGGGAACGGGACTGGAAAAAGTACTCTACTCAAAATAATTGCAGGCTTTATTTCACCTACGGCAGGGACAATTCAAAGGAAAGAACATATACAAATCGGTTATGTACCTGAACATTTTCCTGAAGGAATTCGTTTTACATTAGAGGATTATCTATTTCATCTCGGCCACATTCACGGTTTATCAACAAAATATGTAAAAGATAAAATTCCGCTGCTTCTTCAATCTTTTCACCTACATCATGCAAGGCATTCCGTTGTACGAAACTTTTCAAAA
Source organism: Bacillus sp. FSL R9-9497 (assembly GCF_038005805.1). Taxonomy (NCBI): domain Bacteria; kingdom Bacillati; phylum Bacillota; class Bacilli; order Caryophanales; family Bacillaceae; genus Bacillus; species Bacillus sp. FSL R9-9497. Next base: position 4,626,798 of record NZ_JBBOTY010000001.1, read on the forward strand.
GGCATGAAACAAAAAACAGGCATTATGCAAGCATTACTTACGGACGTACATTTATTAATTTTAGACGAACCTCTTTCTGGGCTCGATCCTAACTCTCAGCAAGAATTAGAACATATTTTACTCTCATTAAAACAACAAGGTATATCTATACTCTTCACATGTCACGAAAAACAACTATTAGAAAACTTCGCCGATAGAATTGTGACGTTAGCAAATCATACAATTGTAGAAAATACCTCTGCACAAAAAGTAGCGGAACAGGTCTATATTGAGGCAATCGTTCACGACACATTTTCAGCAATAGAACTAAAAAAGCAATCCGGTTTTATACACGTTGCACACAATGCAAATCCAAATCTTATTCAATTACAAATCGAAAAAGAATATACAAACGAAATACTTCAGTTTTTATTACATAAAAAAGCATCTATCACACTGCTACAACCTAACTTTTAAATCGAAAGAAGGTTTATTATGTTTGCGCTTATTCGTTACCATTTTCTCGACTATACAAAATCGTATAAGTATGTCCCTCCTATTGCGATGTACTTTGTGAGCTTGCTTTTTGTATATACATATAAACCGACTCCTATTGTACCGACATATTTAGAAACAGCTCTCGCGCTTTATTTATTATCTGCCTGGATTACGGTCACAATTTTTCATACTGAAGACCCTGTACAAGAACAAATTACTATTTCTCACACAAATAATATTTCCGCATTATACGTTGGTAAATATATTACAGCTCTTCTCATTTGTACTGTATTATCTTTTATATCCGTAATCTATCCAATTATTTTGCAAATGTTTAATGAAAAAATGACAGTTTCTTTATTTCTAGTCGGATTTCTCTCTCACATGTCTTTCTCTATACTAGGAATTTCAATCGCAACATTATTTACTAGAAATATGATTCAAAAAGCAGGCACTGCTTGGCTTAGCCTTACCTTTATATTGCTTATAACGATCGCATCTATCCGGTTTAAAAAAGAGTTATTATGGTTTTTACCACCTGTCGAAAGCTTTCTAATGCTTGGCCAATACAAATATAATATACTGACTCACACACTATGGCTCACAGCTTGGGCTATCGTATATTCATTTTTATTATTTACCTTATTTCTTTTTATCGTTCGCAAAAAACGTTTTTAATTACATATTAAAGGAGACGAGACAATGATCGGAATACTAGCAGGAATGGGGCCAAAATCAACCGGACCATTCGTCGATACAGTTGTAGCAGAATGCCAAACAATATACGGAGCAAAGCATGATATGGACTTTCCTCATATGATGATCTATTCGTGCCCAACACCGTTTTACATAGATCGCCCTATTGATCACGAAGCGATGAAAAAAGCGATTATTGAAGGAGCACAAAAACTTGAAAGTACTGGCGCAAGCTTTATCGCTATGCCGTGCAATACGGCGCATCTTTATTTTAAAGAATTACAGCGTTCTCTTTCTATCCCGATTTTAAATATAGTTGACGAAACGTTAAAAGCAATTCCTGAAACTGCAAAAAGAGTCGCTCTTCTTGCAACGGAAGCGACAGTTCAAGCTGGTATTTATCAAGACGGGATTGCAAAACGGAATATAGAATACATTCATTATGAAAAATGGCAAACGATGATTAATCAAATTATTACGTATATTAAAAGCGGAGAAGTTGAAGAAGCTCGCAAATTATGGAGCGCACTCGTTGTGCAATTGAAGGATGAAGTAGATACCGCAATTATCGCATGTACTGATTTGAATGTTGTGGCTAGTGAGGATTTTGTTGATTCTTCTCAATGTCTTGCGAAAGCGGTTGTTAGGATATACTTATCAAATACAAAGAGATCTTCATAAACATAGAAAACATCCCTTTTGAAATGTGTTTTATGTTTGTTGAAACCCCTAAAAACTTTTAACTTTCTTCACAATTCTTTCAAAGTAATCACACTTAATCTCGCTATATTAAATACGTAGTTATTCATATAGGGAAGGTTAGGGGAACTGAAAGTATGAAAGTAAATCGTTCGCTTCATTACATTTTTTGGCGTTGGCATTTTTATGCTGGACTTTTTATTACACCGCTTCTTATTACGTTGTCACTGAGCGGAATTGGGTATTTATTTCGGGAAGAGGTTGAAGATTTCATCTATAAAGATTTATATTTTGGGAAGAGCGCCCAAACAGAATCTATTTCGATGTCTGATTCTATTTCCTTAACCGAGAAAAAATATCCACATTATAGTGTGGCGAAAATTAGTGAGTTTAATGGGGATTATAATACGAGGCTTACGATTGCAAATGAATATACGGGGCAACAAAAGTATGTATATTTAGATAGCAATAATCAAATTGTCGGAGATCAAAACGCAAGTGAAACGTTTGCGAATATAATGAGGGAATTACATAGTTCTCTTTTAATCGGTGGCACTGTCGTCAACTATACTGTAGAACTCGCGGCATGCTGGACAATCTTTTTAATCGTAACCGGATTGTACATGAGTATACGCCAATTCAAAAACACACCATCATCCAATAAGCGAGAAAAAGCAAAAAGACGTCATTCTATTATCGGTATTATATTTACAATTCCACTCGTTTTGTTAGTCGCATCTGGATTGCCATGGTCAGGATTTATGGGTAACCAAATTTATAAAATCGCATCGTCGAATGAATCGATTGGATATCCAAAGTTGTATATGGCACCGCCTGAATCAAAGGTAAAAGAATTGCCATGGGCAACAAGAAAAGAAGCTCCTCCTGAATCGAATTCGAGTAAGCCAAAAACAATTTCTGTCGATGAATTACAAAAAGGAATTGAAATAAAGAAGCCATACGTTATCTCACTACCAGCTGATCCGAAAGGTGTATTCACTGTTTCGAAATCGAGCGGTTCTGGTATTACAGGTATGCATGTTGCACCAAATGAAGAGATAACAGCTTACTTTGACCAATATAGCGGGGAACTCATTTCAAAAACGGACTATCGTGATTATGGATTACTTGCACAATGGTTCACTTACGGCATCCCGCTTCATGAAGGACATTTATTTGGATGGCCAAATAAAATATTATGCTTACTAACGACATTATCTCTACTACTTCTTATTTATTACGGAGTAAAAATGTGGTTAGCAAGAAAGCCGAAAGGAAAATTAGCAGCACCTCCAAAACAAAGAGATAAGAAGAGCATAATCGTTTTCTTTATCATGATGGTTATACTAGGCGCTATCATGCCTTTATTCGGACTATCTGTATTAGTGATTTTTGCGATTGAACTTCTTATATATGTATTTTTAAAAATACGATCATAATGAAAAAAAACCACTCTACATGAGTGGTTTTCTTCATCACTGCGCTGTTTTCTTTCGGTACATCTTCCCATTCCAATAGAAGAATCGTGAAGTGAGGCCTCCGTACTTTACAATGCGCCGTGCCATTTTGTGCATATTCTTTTGTGCTGATACTTTTTGATCTGATAAATAAATACCAAGTAACCCTCGGCTTATGAGACGATGAAACTTCGCATGAGGCAAATCACCAATGCTCTTCTCTGCTTCTTCTACAAAATGTTTCATACGATCTAATATCGCTTGCTCGTTTTCGTAATAACTACAGAAATTCAAATCTCCGCCTATACGGTCTTCTTCTTGATCAATGAAATAATCCAGCAAAATATGAAGTCCTTGTACGTAAGGAAAGTATCCTTGTCTAATTTTCGCAATATCTTCATCATGTAATTCATCATGAAAGGCATATGCGACAAGACAGAAGATTCCAAGCGTAGAACCGGCACATGCTGAAAATTCAAACCAACTCATCTCTGGTAAGTTTTCTTTATGCGCTTCAAACCACTTTTGTAATCGTGGTTCTCTTTCTTCTAATTTCACGTGTTTATGAATTTGCAAATCACAATAATAACAAGCAAGTTCATGAAGAACAGGAGCAATTTTGTCATAGTGCTTCGTTTTCTTTAAAACATCTTGGCATGTTTCAACAAGTTCATCTAAATAACCACCATCATCTTGATCATCACGATAACGATAATAATTACCGCCGCCTTCTACTTCAGGTGATAATGCCATTAACATCGATTCATGCAGTGCGGCAAAATCATTTGGATCAAGTGATGTACTGCGATCACATAAATTATCTAAATAGTCGCTGATTGTTTGATACGCTACGATAAAACGAATACATTCTTCTCGGTGTTCATTTGCTAGCAGAGCTAAAATGCCACCGCCCTCGCAATGAAACGTTTTATGCTCAATACTTGCGATTGCCTGACTATGAAGCTCATCATTCGGAATATGGTAGGCACGCTCTTTCCACATCGCTAGCTCATGGTGTACAACCGGAAACACATCACGGTATACTTTCGCCATGAGCGTTATGGGATTACTCGGTACGTTCACTTCTTCCTTCATCTCCTCTATTAAATGTACAAATAATGATTTATTTGTTTGTTTTTACTATATTATTGACATGCATTTCAGTAAATGACTGAATATAACTCAAAATTTCATCACGCTCATACTCATTTAATAGCTCGTGATAACAATTCGGCCATTCTTTAAAAGCCTTATCACTTATTTTAACATTATCAAACCAAGTGCGGACACGTGTTTTATCTACAAGTTTATCCTCACAAGCTTGCATTAGCAAGAGCGGAACGTCTGGAAAATCATCTATTTTCTTATGAGCAATTTCGATAGACTTAATCAATTCACTATACCAACGTACTGATACTTTGCGCAAGAACAAAGAATCATTCTCCATTGCATCTCTCACTTCATGGTTACGTGTTGACATTTCCACCGTAAGATTCGTTGCAAATTGCAATTTTGGAGCCACAACATTTAATATTTTTGAAGCAAATTGAAGCGGAGCAGAGGGTCCAGTCACTACCCCTAAACAAGGCGAACTCAAAATAATACCCTCTACATCTTCTCTCTTCGTTTCTTGCATCATACGAATGACAATAAGACCACCCATACTATGACCGAATAGAAAAATAGGTAACCTATACTTTCTTGCTTCTTTCACCCATAATTTAACTTCCTCTATGTATTCATCAAATGAATCAATATGTCCTCTATTTCTTGAAGTCGTTCCATGTGACGGAAGATCCCCCATCACGACGTGGTAGCCGATATGATTCCACATTTCCGCAACGGCTTCGTAACGTCCGTGATATTCCATTGCGCCGTGCACAATAACAATGACAGCCTTTGCTTCCTCCGCTTCATAATTCCACATACGGCTCTCCTCCATTTCACTCTTTCTCATAATTTGATACACTAAAACTAGTCTCTAGGAAAGGAAGACTTTACATGATATATCCTTACAAAGAAAAAAATCCGAAAATTGCGAGTAGTGCTTTTATCGCTGACTATGTTACGATTACAGGCGATGTTTCCGTTGGCGAGGAATCAAGTATTTGGTTTAATACAGTCATCCGTGGTGATGTGTCACCGACAATCATTGGAGACCGAGTAAATGTACAAGACCAATGTACACTTCACCAAAGCCCGCAGTATCCTCTTATTTTAGAAGACGACGTAACAATTGGGCATCAAGTCATTTTACATAGTTGCCATATTAAGAAAGATGCTTTAATTGGAATGGGATCTATTATATTAGATGGTGCTGAAATTGGCGAAGGAGCTTTTATCGGCGCTGGAAGCCTCGTCTCACAAGGAAAGAAAATTCCACCAAACACGTTAGCTTTCGGTCGTCCCGCGAAAGTCATTCGTGAATTAACAGAAGAAGACCGTAAAGATATGGAGCGTATTCGCACGCAATACGTTGAAAAAGGTCAATATTATAAATCATTACAGAAGTAAATTTCCGCTGCCATAAGATTGGCAGCTTTTTTATATAAAATCTAACTTTTTCTTTACAAAACATTATTACTCCCTCAACAAAATCTTATTAAAATAAAAGCTAATATCTCCATATATATGTAGATGAGGGAGGAGAATTTTCATGAAGGTCAGTGGATTATATAAAATAGAATGTTACATTTTCAGAGGAATTAACCGCTACTTTGATCAAAAAACATTAAATATCTTTTTCAGCAATATTACTCATATCGGTGGCGCGACTTTCTCCATCGCACTCACACTTTTCTTTTTAATTTTCGCAAAGGGAACTTTGCATCAAGCTGCAATTGCAACTGCTATTTCGTTAGCAATTAGCCATATTCCTGTGCAAATATTAAAAAGGTGGTATCCGCGAAAACGTCCTTATTTAACAATTCAGGATGCAAAATATCCAGTCCATCCATTAAAAGACCACTCTTTCCCGTCTGGTCATACAACAGCCGTTTTCTCTGTCTTCATTCCATTTATTTGCTATAATCCAAGCTTACTTGCTTTCCTATTACCGTTAGCATTATGCGTCGGTATTTCACGTATTTATTTAGGACTTCACTATCCGTCAGATGTATTCGTCGGTATGTGCCTTGGCACTTGCTCTGGCATCATCTCTTTTTATCAATTCATCCCACTTTTCACATAAAGGAGTGATATGATGAGAGTCGCCATTTTTACCGATACTTTTACGCCACAAGTTAACGGGGTTGCGAAAACGTTAGAGCGATTAACACAATATTTTCAGAAAGAACAGATCGCCTATTCTGTTTTCGCCCCTCAGCATACAGCTGAAGATAATTTTGTAGCGAATGTGAATAAGATGAGAAGTATCCCGTTAACAATATTATATCCAGAATGTCGTTTTTCTTTTCCTACTCCGCGCATTAAACGGGAACTACTTTCCTTTAAACCTGACATTATTCACATTGCCACACCTTTCAACATGGGACTTTGTGGATTGTATTATGCAAAAAAGTTAAACATCCCAGTTGTCGGTTCTTATCATACTGATTTCGATGCCTATTTACGTTATTACAAAATCGAATTCCTCTCCAATATGCTGTGGAACTATTTAAAATGGTTTCATAGTCATATGCAAAAAAATTTTGTACCTTCCTTTGAAACATTACATCAATTAAAAAACAAAGGCTTTCAGACCCTCTCTATATGGGGACGTGGTGTAGATTGCACACTCTTTCATCCTGCTTACAATACAGACCTATTCCGAAAAAAATATAATATTACAGCGAAGTATGTCCTTTCCTATGTTGGACGAATTGCTCCTGAAAAAGATATTGATACGCTGCAACACCTTATCGTTAAAACAGCACATACTCGTAACGATATTCATTGGCTCATTGCAGGAGATGGTCCTCTAGCAACAAGTTTACGTGAAGCTGTTCCGAAAACAAATATCACTTTTACTGGCTATTTACAAAGTGCAGATTTAGCTGAAGCATATGCTTGTTCTAACATAATGGTGTTTCCATCAGCTACTGAAACATTCGGAAATGTCGTACTTGAATCACTCGCATGCGGTACACCTGTCATTGGTGCAAATAGTGGCGGGGTTAAAAATATTATTACAGATGGAAAAACGGGAGTTCTTTGTCCGCCTAAAAATGAAGATGCATTTCTATCATCCATTTATTTTTTATTACAAAATGCAGAAAAACTTGAGCAGATGGGAATAGCAGCTTCATCTTTTGCGAAATCAAAGAGCTGGGATGAGATCTTTCGTGGCTTGCTTAACCAATATGAAGAAGTCCTTCAGCATAACGCATCAGAGTTGCTTGCTTAAATAGAAAAACTCCCTTCAAAAAACGAAGGGAGTTTATTACATGGTCATAAATTTTAGTTTAATAAATGATACATAAGGTTAAGCATTGTTTTATTTCTATATTAATTATACCAAAAATAAACATAACTAAACAGACTTGTAATAAAAACCCATAAAAATTAATATATGATTATACAGTATTTTAACTGTATAATGATTTTAAAAATTCCCTTTAAAATCAACTTACTCACATACCTTTATACAGCAATTGTTCCCCAATTCTGTATATCAAAAAACCTTTCATTCATTTGAAAGGTCTTTTTGAGCCTGCACATATTCTTCTTTCGTATTTACATTTATAAACCAATCCGCATTCGCTTGTACATCTTCTCCAGAAACATATTTCACATTACATTGTGATAAAAGCTGGCCCACACTTCTTTTTTCTTCCTGAAGTAAAGCATAAATCTTTTCTTTCACGCGGTTGTGATACGCTGCAAGTAACGGTTGTTTTCTTCCATTAATAATAGGTACAACCGCATCATATTCATTGCTCGTTTGCTCTAATAAAATGATAAACCATTCATGCGAAACATTTGGCGCATCGCAAGGCATAATAGCGTACCAATCTGCTTCTATGTATTCCATACCTGATACAATGCCGGCCAGCGGTCCATTCCCTTTATAGTGCGGGATATCCTCTATAACAGGAACTTGTACGAATTGCTCTACTCGCTCTTTTATATCAGTACGGCTAATTACTACAATGTCTTGCAAAGTATTTCCCATCACTTTCACAATATGCTCAACAAAAGTAGTTCCCTTCCAAATTGCTAACGCTTTCGGCTCACCAAACCTACTCGACATACCACCCGCTAATACAATCCCAGCACACTTACTCATTGGCGATGCAGCTCAAATGTAATATGGCCTAATTCCGGTAAAATTAATTTATTCATCGCAAGTCGAACCGCTCCGCTAGACCCTGGCATCGAGAAGACTACTTTGCGCCCAATTGTACCACCAATCGCTCTACTTAACATTGCGCTGCTTCCGATATCTTCTAAATAACTAATCATACGGAACAGCTCACCAAATCCAACAATTTCTTTATCTAATAACGCTGATACTGCTTCAATTGTGACATCGCGTTTCGTAATACCAGTACCGCCATTTGTTAATACAACATCTACATCTTCCTTATGATAACCAGCTAACACTGCTTGCTGAATACTTTCTTTATCATCTTTTACAATTTCATAAGAAGTTACTTTATGTCCTGCTTCTTTTAACAATTCATGTAATAGTTGTCCGCTCTTATCTGTTTCTTCCGTACGTGTATCGGAAATCGTAACAATCTTGCAACGCACTTCTTTTGGAGCTTGTTTTTTATGTTCAGTTACACTCATTTTTTATCTTTCCTTTCTTAAAGACTTTTCTTCATTTTATCATACATACCTTTACACAATTATGCATGAAACCAATCATGCGCCATGATACAATATAAGTATGCTAACCCACAAAAAGGAAAGTGCACTTTCTTATACTCCTAGACTACACATCTTTAGCTACTCTTTATATTTTCTACATAATAGAATTCAATTTTAAAACTTGTACTAAAAAATAAATTGGAGGTCTACATAGTATGGAACTTTATAAAAAATTAACAACAACATTTATCCTCTTATTCATCGCTTCAATCACTGTCGGCTTTTCCTTAAAAGGTGCAATTCCATACGCTACATTAGTAAGTATTATATTCGCGACACTATTTTTACTAAGTAGTGCCTTTTGCGCAAGTAAAGCACGTCAAATGAAAGGTTGATTACATATGTTCAAAAAGAAATCAATCTTTTGTAAATCATGTAAAACAGAAATACAAACGTATGAAAAAGCGTGGATTCATATGCCCATTCCGGCGAATGGCATGACGAATATGAAAAAGTATATTGAATTAGAAGGACAAATTTATTGTAGTTCGTGTGTTGAGATAATGAACAAAAACCAATAAATACAAAAGGGGTGTTTACATTGTTTGAATCAAACCGTATCCAGTTACGAAAGTTTTCCGAAGATGATATTCTAACATATTATAAATGGCATAATGATGTAGACGTTATGAGTTCAACTACACTCACTCTTGATAAATATTCCTTTCAAGACACAGAAAAACTTTGCCAGCAATTTATTCATTCTTCGAACTCTAAGAGCTATATCATTGAAGAAAAAGCTACGCATCTTCCAATTGGTATTACTTCTTTAATTCATATTGATTCGTATAATCGAAACGCTGAATGCATTATTGATATTGGTAAAAAGGATTACTGGGGGCAAGGTTATGGGCAGGAAGCTTTAACCCTATTATTGGATTATGCATTTTTAGAATTAAATTTACATCGCCTTTCTTTACGAGTATTTTCTTTTAACGATAGAGCAGTTAAATTATATAAATCACTTGGTTTTCAACATGAAGGAACTTGTAAAGAAGCTATATTCCGCAACGGCACTTGGCATGACATTGAACTCTTCGCTTTATTCCAACGTAATTATAAATAAAAAAAGCTTTGCGCTCACCGCGCAAAGCTTTTTTTCATATATTATAGACCAGCTTGCTCTTTTAAAGCTGCAGCTTTGTCTGTACGTTCCCATGATAGATCTACATCAGTACGTCCGAAGTGGCCGTAAGCTGCTGTTTGTTTGTAAATTGGGCGACGTAAGTCTAGCATTTTAATAATACCAGCTGGGCGAAGATCGAAGTTGTTACGAACTAGTTCTACTAGTACGTCTTCAGATACTTTACCAGTGCCGAATGTATCAACTGAAATTGATACTGGTTGTGCTACACCGATTGCGTATGCAAGTTGTACTTCTGCTTTTTCAGCAAGACCAGCTGCTACGATGTTTTTCGCAACATAACGAGCTGCATATGCTGCAGAACGGTCAACTTTCGTTGCATCTTTACCAGAGAATGCACCGCCACCGTGGCGAGCGTATCCACCATAAGTATCAACGATGATTTTACGTCCTGTTAAACCAGCATCACCTTGTGGTCCACCAATTACGAAGCGGCCAGTTGGATTAATGAAGAATTTCGTTTCTCCATCCATTAATTCTGCTGGTACTACAGCTTTAATTACGTGCTCTTTTAAATCGCGATCGATTTCTTCCCATGTAACATCTGGGTGATGTTGTGTAGAAATTACGATAGTATCAACACGTACTGGTTTACCATTTTCATCATACTCAACTGTAACTTGCGTTTTTCCATCTGGACGTAAGTATGATAATGTATCATCTTTACGTACTTCAGTTAAACGGCGAGCTAATTTGTGAGCAAGCGAGATTGGAAGTGGCATTAATTCTTGTGTTTCATTACATGCAAAACCAAACATTAAACCTTGGTCTCCTGCACCAATCGCCTCAATCTCAGCGTCAGTCATTTGACCTTCGCGTGCTTCTAGCGCTTGGTCAACACCCATAGCGATGTCAGCGGACTGCTCATCGATAGATGTTAAAACAGCACAAGTTTCTGCATCGAATCCGTATTTTGCGCGTGTGTAACCAATGCCTTGAATTGTTTCACGAACGATTTTCGGAATATCTACGTAAGTAGAAGTCGTAATTTCCCCCGCTACCAATACTAAACCAGTTGTTACAGTTGTTTCACAAGCTACACGTGCATTTGCGTCTTTTGATAAGATCGCATCTAAAATTGAATCAGAAATTTGGTCACAAATTTTATCTGGATGTCCTTCAGTTACAGACTCAGATGTGAACAGATGACGTTTTTTTGTCATGTGGTAAACCTCCCTACAGTAATTGTATATATTGTACGGAACTCATCCTTAATTTGCCACAAACTGCGACATACATTTATTCTCCCACACAAGCATACAGAAAAACCTTTCCTACTTTACATAGAGGAAAGGTTTAATTTGCTACTTGCATACTGCTTTTTGCCCTTCGCTCTTATCGTTCGAGACCTGTAGCCTCGCACAGGTTTTAGCACCTATTCACCTGCATTTATCAATACAAGTGAGGTTGCTGGGCTTCATCGGGCCTGTCCCTCCGCCAGCTCGGGATAAGAGAGTATCCGTCCCAACCTATACTAAAGAAATGATATTCATTTGTCAATTAATATTCACATTTTCCTGAAAGTTTTTCTCAATACGCCTGAAATGAAATATTAATAGGGAAATAATGCATTCACACAAACAAAAAGAAATAAATAGTATACATTATTTATATAATTGTGTTATACTCTTGTTGGGGATTACGAGAAATATTTCATTAAATGAAAAGGATGGTATATAAATATGAGTACTGTGAATGTCCAAATTGGTTTACACGAATTATTGAACGGAAGCAATGCACAGATTCAACTAAGTGTTCCGCAATTAGTGGAAAAAGTATTAATGCGAAATGAAGGGAAATTAACTTCTACTGGTGCCGTTTCTGCTTCAACAGGAAAATATACAGGACGTTCTCCTAAAGATAAATTTATTGTGAAAGAAGCATCGGTTGCTGACAAAATTGCTTGGGGAGCTGTGAACCAACCGATTTCTGAAGAACATTTTAATAAATTATATACTAAAGTTTTAGAATACTTAAAAGAAAAAGAAGAGTTATTCGTCTTCAAAGGATTTGCAGGCGCTGACCGCAATTACCGCCTACCAATTCAAGTTATTAACGAATATGCATGGCACAATTTATTTGTACATCAATTATTCATTCGTCCAACTGAAGAAGAATTAACGACTCATGAATCAGAGTTCACAATTGTTTCTGCACCGAATTTCAAAGCTGATCCAGCTGTTGACGGTACAAACTCCGAAGCATTCATTATGGTTTCATTCGAAAAACGAATCGTATTAATTGGTGGTACAGAATACGCTGGAGAAATGAAAAAATCAATCTTCTCTATTATGAACTTCTTATTACCTGAACAAGATATTCTTTCTATGCATTGTTCTGCAAACGTAGGTGAAGAAGGCGATGTAGCATTATTCTTCGGTTTATCTGGAACAGGTAAAACAACATTATCTGCTGATCCAAACCGTAAATTAATTGGTGATGATGAGCACGGTTGGTCTGATAACGGTGTATTCAATATTGAAGGCGGTTGCTACGCGAAATGTGTAAACCTTTCTCACGAGAAAGAACCACAAATTTTCGATGCAATCACATTTGGATCTGTTTTAGAAAACGTTATCATTAATGACCAAACGCGTATCGCAGACTATAACGATACTACTTTAACAGAAAATACTCGTGCTGCATACCCTATGCATGCGATCGACAATATCGTACTGCCAAGTGTTGCTGGACACCCAAATACAATCATTTTCTTAACTGCTGATGCATCTGGCGTATTGCCTCCAATCAGTAAGTTATCAAAAGAACAAGCTATGTATCATTTCTTAAGTGGTTACACTAGTAAACTAGCAGGAACAGAGCGCGGTGTTACATCTCCGCAAGCAACATTCTCAACTTGCTTCGGTTCACCATTCTTACCACTTGATGCATCTCGCTATGCTGAAATGCTTGGTGAAAAAATTGAGAAACACGATGCGAAAGTATTCTTAGTAAACACTGGCTGGACTGGTGGCGAATACGGCGTTGGTAAACGTATGAACTTAGGTTACACTCGTGCAATGATTCAAGCTGCATTAAACGGTGAACTTGCGAAAACTGAAACAGCTAAACATGACATCTTCGGTCTTGAAGTTCCACTTCACGTACCAGGTGTACCTGACGAAGTGTTAATGCCTGAACAAACTTGGGCTGATAAAGCTGCTTACAAAGCAAAAGCAATCGAACTTGCAAATGAATTCAAAGCTAACTTCAAAAAGTTCGACAGCGTATCTGAAGACATTATTAACTTAGGCGGTCCAATCGCTTAAATTAAAACTTTCTGTTGAAATAACCCTTTACTCATATGAATAAGTGTCGTGTAACCGTAAAGTTTCGCGTACTCACCGACAAAACCCAATGCGGCTTAACGGTTACACACACTTACATAAAAAAGAAGCTTACGTGAAAACGTAAGCTTCTTTCTATATCTTATATAAAGTGAAACGCTAATCTCTTCATCTGTGACTTAGATTATAAAATTACAGCTTCGAATATATACATTATATCCCTACTCGCTACATCTCTCTGGTTTACACCACATGTGAGCAAAAAAGGCCCTGACCGCTTCTATCCGTGGCTGGATCATCTATTCCATCTAAAAAGAAGTCTTTTATCTTTTTTAGCTCTTTGTTAGTTCTTTCTCATCTTTCATGCTATAGTATCCTAAATTAACAACGATTAAGAAATAACCACCCATAATCCCTACTGCAAATGCCCACATAACCATGTGGTGCTCAATTTCGTACATAATAATAGCACCCAAAATGGCAGCTGCAAAACGGTTAAACATACCGAGTGTCGGTGCTTTCGTCTTCTTTACAATACTATCTCCAAGCTTCTCAATTCTTCTCCCTAAAAGCCAAACGCAATACATACTTACAATAAGCCCAATTCCAGCACCTAAAAAGTGTGCTGAAAACGGTGTTAACATCCATCCTAGTAACAAAATACCTAGTATATAATACGATTGGATTTTAAATGATCTTAGTGACATACTAATCATGCTGTACCTCTCTTCATTCGTTCTTATCTATCCAACAAAAAATTTCTTTCAAATTCATATTCCTTACATCTATTTCACTCAAATTAAAAACAACATAAACAGTATGTTTATGTTGTTTAAATATTTTTAGGAAATAATATTATACAAGATTTCAAACATCATATCCTCATATTTTGTGACGGTTTTTCAAACTTTTTTCGTCCATTTATGAAAAAAATGATATCAATCTATGAACATACGGATATGATGTAATAAGCACACAAATAAAGGGGGCGTCTAATGATTTATTTTTTAATGGCTCTCATTCACATCATTATCCCTGCACTTATTGGACTTTCATTGTATTGGTACACGAAAAACCATAGCATTTTTTACGCTGTCCTCGGTGTTCTTCTTCCAGGTATTATTCTTATTACACTCTTCCGTATTCCATTTTTAAACTTAATTCCACTTATTACTGCTATCTTATTTCTCATCTTCTTACCAAAAATAAAAAAATAGGAAAGCAGATCATAGGTGATCTGTTTTCCTATTTTGATATAGGTTCCCCTGCAATAGAATGAACTTTTACTTTCTCCGATTTCACAAACCATAGACCAACAAAAATGATAATTCCACCGATGGTTTGTTGAAACGATACATATTCATTTGCCCAGACAGCTGCAAATAGAACCGCTACAAGCGGCGTTATATACATATATACCATCGTATGTGACGCCCCAATTTTTTGAACACCAACATACCACATTACTAGACCAAATACTGTTACAAAGAAAATAGAATATAGTAAAGCAAATAGTGTCATTTCGTGAGTAATGTGAAATGGCATGACAAACACATGTGGACCACTTAACAATAATAGCGGAATCGCACCCACTAATGCAGACCATGCTGTAACACGTAATGCTGAATATTTTTTAATTAATGGTCCTGCTAAAACAGGATAAAGCCCCCAGCATATTGATGTAATCAGTCCAATTCCATTGCCATAAAAAGAACTAGTAAGCGAATGTCCTGCTACTAAAACTAATGCTGCACCAACAAAGGCAGTCATAGAACCGATTAACTTTCGAGAAGAAAACTTTTCTTGTTTCAAGAAAATCGCAAATGCAGTTGTAAAAATAGGTGAAATAGAAATGAGTAAAGAGGCATTTGTAGCGGATGTATATTTGACAGTTTCCATAAATAACGTTTGATACAGTACAATACCTACAATGCTAACGATAATTAATCTAGGTATATCCTTTCGCTCCATATAAACCGACTTTTCAATAAAAAAGGTAAGGAGTAACAGAAGCGGTGCCGCCGCCATCATGCGAAGTGCAGTAAACTCAATTGCTGTAAATTCTAAAAGTCCATACTTCGCAATTGTATAGTTAATCCCCCAAATAATAACAACACTTAAAATTAACAACTCAATTCCCCATCTTCTCATGCGTATCCCCTCCGCAAAGAAGATTATACAGAAAATTCAATCATATGTACATTTCATTATGTGAAAAAATCTTTTTATTATATGAAACGTTTTGGTAAATGAAATTATATCGGCGATTTTCTGAATATATCAGCGCAATTCCATTTATATCGGCGATTTCCCAAATATATCGACTTATCGACAAAAATCAACAATAATAGCGACTTATAAAATAAAAAAGGTGATTCCAAAATACATTTTGGAATCACCTTTCCTTTACTATATTCGAACGTGTAACTTCATATTTGGATTATAAAACTGGCTTGGGCTCTTTAACTGAAAAGTTCCTCCACCTTCATGCCAATCAACAGTTAACTTATCATCCATAAATACAAGCTTTGTACGATCAGCGATAAAGTTCATTGTGCTTGATTCAATATCCACATCGCGCTCATCTTTCTCTGCTACAGCTACTAAATCGATAATTCCGCTCATAACACAACCGCAACCTTCATTATCGTAAAATAACTTTATATATTTCGCTTCACTTGGAATCGTATCCATAATCTTTTTATATGCTGCTTCTGTTACAGTAACGTACATACGTTAATCTTCATCCTCTCTTCTCTTATCATTCATATATTGTATCACCATTTTTCTTAAAAGTTATATACAGAAAATTAAGACTAATATACAATGTATGTGATAAAGTTTCAGCAATCGAGCTTTTATGAATAGTTCATGCAGAAGAAAGGAGGTTTACTATCCGTGTTCAAACTACAACGATATCCTATGTTATTAGGGTCTATTGGGTAGTTTCTTCATTTCTAGCGGAATACTGTTACAGCATGTACTTCCCTATTCTCATTCTATCGGCTGGATTCTAGGTTTTATTTGTTACCTATCCGCTTCTTATTTTACTACGAAGAATACAAACAACTCATAAAGCAAGAATCATCTTAAGGAGGATTATCAAACATGCCAGCCTTAAAAAAAATAGAGCAATCACTCAATCACTTATTCCAAATTGAAAAATACGGAAAAGATAGTGCCTTTAGTCGATTTATCCCAGCCGTATATGATCCTATCAAATTTCCTTGGCAACAATTTTTCGACGCAAATTTTGTAGATTTATTTAACGGCCTTATGATGCACGGATCTGAAAATGTAAACAAAGTATTTTTAGCTGTATTCCCTACAGATGACGTTCTTGAAACATTCATTTCACAATCCACACCTGGTGATTTACTCTTTATGCACCATCCCCTTGTAATGGAGTGTGGTGATCCGCTTGGAAGATCAGGTCGCGGTTTCATACCAATTCCTGAAAAATATTTGCAAGGAATAAAAGAAAAACAACTTTCTATATATACATGTCACGTACCAATGGATTTTCATCAAACGCATGGAACGAGTATTTCAATTGCAAAAGCATTAAACGCTACTGTAGTGGACGACTTTGCATATGGAGGTCCAGAACAAGAACCAATTGGCCTTATTTGTGAAATAGATGAAACATCAACAGAAGCACTCCAAAAACATCTAAAACAACTCTTCCAAATTCCTTACACAGACTTCGAAGGTAAACGACATGATTCCATTAAAAAAATCGCAATTATCGCTGGGTGTGGCGATGTTGTATCTTTAATGAAGGAAGCAGAAGAAAAAGGTGCTGAAGCATATATTACAGGAGAAATCCATTGCCATATCGACAATGATTACGGCCGACATAAATACTCGCTCATTATGGATTATGTAAAAGAAACGAATATGTCTCTAATTGGTGTGTCACACTCTGCCTCTGAATATTTAGTGAAAGAGACATTGATGTATGATTGGTTTAAAGAAAATTTTGATGTGGATGTTATTTTGCTTCCGCAGGAGAAATGGTGGCTCTAACGCTATCATTTTTTAAATTTATATACACAATACAATCGACCACAGAAAAATAGAGAAATGTGAAAGCACCACCTGTACCAACGTAAATGCTTTCGTTGTGCCGGAAAACGAACCTACTGGTAGCACCGAGTTTACTGGTGCTACCAGTATTACAGCATGAATATATATTCTATTTTTCTAATCACTGACATATAGCAATTCATTTCATAAAAAAAGACCCGAGATTCGGGTCAACAAATAGAAATATAAATGAACTACAACAAATAACAGACAAAGCCATTATATATTTTTCATAGTAAAACATCCATTATTTTCTTTTTACACTATCAATATATTATTTTTCGTTATAGTCCTCTTTTTTAGAACGTCTACCTAAGAAGAACACAAAAACATTACTTCCAAATAAGTGATGTTTTTTCTATTTAATGCAGTGGTAACATAACCTCAACCGTTGTTCCAACCCCAACTTCACTTTCAAAACTCATTTTACCATTGTGGTCTTTAATAATTTTTTCTGTAACTACTAAACCTAGACCAGTTCCTGTTTCTTTCGTTGTATAAAAGGCTTCATTTAACTTTGGAATTTTATCTTTCGGAATACCACATCCCTCATCTTTCACTTGAACGATGATTCCATCTTTTACAGTAACTTTAATCGTAATTGTTCCCCCAACTGACATTGCTTCAATTGCATTTTTGATTAAATTAAAAAAGACCTGTTTTAATCGTTTTTCATCACATGTAATGGACGGTAAGTCTTTACTGTAAATACCTTGTATGTGGACTCCTTGTTTTAAAGCAGGCTTTTCCATAACTCGAATAACATAAGAGATAATTTCTTGTATGTTATGAGTTTCTGATTCTAGTGATTTAGATTTCTCAAATCCACTAAGTTCTGTAGCAATTATATGAATCCGATCTACTTCTTGTTTCATAATATCACTATAAATTTTATCCTCTGGATGCTTGTCTGCCTGTTTATTCACAAGTTTTTTTAAGTTTGCTAAAGGTCTTCTAATCTTATAACCAATAACCGTTGCCATTTTTCCAACAGCTGCTAGTTTTTCTGTCTGTTTTATTTCTTTGTCCATCATCTCAAGCGTACGAACGTAAGACTGAACCCTCAAAAATATAATCCAACATATAATAGTAAATACACTATATAATGCCATTGGGATTAAAACGAGAGAAGATTGAATAATGATTCCTGTAAGAGCGTACTTCCCGACAAGTATCGCTGGAACTAACCAGAAATATCTTTTGTTCACAAAGATTGGTGCGAACAAAATAAAAAATACTTCTACTATATTTCCACCGTCAAATTCCGCATCGCTACCATAATAAATCATAATGTTATGGATACAATCTAATACATTATAGCCAATTAGAATAATATACTTTACCACAAAAACATTCTTCCATTTCATAAAGTATATTCCAATGCAAAACAATACTACCGTCAAAAGGTAAAGCCATAAACCTAAACCATCTTCAAACTTTCCTACGCCTTCTTGCTCTCCCGCGATTAAAGGTACGATAAATTCATAGGCAAGATCATACACAAAAAATATAATAAAAAATAAACTTAAAAATACTTTCAATGCCTTTATTTCTTCATTTTTAAATATATAGCCTTTATTCATATGGTAACTCCTAGCTTTTCTTCCACTTGGATTTCAGTATTTCCACACTTCCTTGGGAGAATGATGTCTATTCTCGTTCCAGTATCTCTTTCACTTGAAATATGCAGCTCACCAAGGTGCTCGGCGACAATTCGATTCGCTACCGTAAGTCCCAGACCAATTTTATCTTGTTTCGTTGTATAAAAGGCTTCTGTAACACGGGTTAAGTTTTCTTGCTTAATACCATGACCATTATCGATTACGCTGATTATTACATATTCTTTCCCTTTATTCTCTAATTGTAAATGTAATATGCCACCTTGTTCCATTGCCTCTAAAGCATTTTTTATCGTATATAAAAAGACTCCTCTTATTTTTCGTTCATCACATTCAACTTCTATTGTTTTTTCTTCCACATTAGAAATAAACTGCACGTTTAATTCATTCATTTTTCCGCGAAGACTTGTTATTACTTGTAATACAATTTTTCCTACATCGTGTTTCTTATAAATAGAAGGTTTGCATGTAGCAACTTCCATCAACTCACTTATCATATTATTCATATTTTCTATTTCAAAAATCATACGTTTATAAATAGGATCCTCTTCATGCTTCTCTCGTTGTAATTGCGTAAATCCTTTTAATGAAGCCAGTGGATTTTTAATTTCATGTCCAACAGTCGCTGCCATTTTTCCGATTACTGCTAATTTTTGTGATTCACTAGCAATCGCAATACTTTCCTTTACAGCTGAAAGATATTGTAAAAATCGATTTAAAATGATATATGCAGCTATTAACATAAGCGTACACATAATAAGGAACATAAATGCTTTTATTTCCTCTAATACAAATAAATAAATTAAATATTTTCCTAAAATAGAGGAAAGCAAAAACACATAAAATTTTTTATTTAAAAATATGGGTACAAAGAAAATGAGAATAATTTCTATTATATTTGTCGCATCAAACGCCGCCTTATTATAAAAAATATACGAAACTATATTAGCGATTTCTATCCCTATGTATGCAAATATCCATGCATATTTAACAAGGTTTGCCTTCTCTTTTTTCAGTAAATATATATTCACGCATAGTATTGCTACTCCGCAAATAACTTGCCATATTATGTTGTATCCCTTATCCATTATTGATTTATCTTCTAATACGATTGCATAGAAAATTTGATATACAATAACAATGACATATAACACCCATAAAAGGATTTTTGCATTCCTTTCTTCTTCTTTATATGATAGAAAACTTTCTTTCACTTCAACACCCCTTCAAAATAACATCTCAAAGAATACCATTTATTATAATAAATGATTTTCATAGACAAACAAAGATAAATCGAACATTTGAGGAAAATCATCCCAACGATGCAATACCTTCATGCTATATACAAGCATAAAAAATGTAAACAATAATACGTATATTATGGGAGGTGTTTTTTATGGATGGCAAAAAAATAAAAAGACCGAACAACTCCAATCTTTCATGCGTGAAAATGAAGGAAAAGAGATGAAAACTCTTTAACTGCCAGTGATCGTTTCCGAACGATTAGGCATAGTGCAGGGAAATGATACTTTCTTAACAGGCTCACCACTCCTTTATGATGGATTACTTCTTATCGGCGGAAAGATGGAGGATCATTCTCTTAACAAAGCAAGTTCATTTTTCGTAGAATCATATAATCGCTTTAAGCCGATTGGCTCCTTCCAAAACTGCTCTTCTATTATTCAATCTTTAAATATCGAAGGAAAACCTGGTTTTTTAATAGAATAAGACCCTACGCGACTAGCAAATGAATTTATTAAAGCTATAACAAAACAACGCTTTTGGGATAGAACATATTCATAGAATAGGGGGACATTTATGTTTGTTACTGTCGAGAAAGATGTGCATATTTTTGTGCAAGACGTTAATCCTGGTCCAGGTAGTAAGACTGTTTTCTTCGTTCACGGATGGCCTTTAAATCATCAAATGTATCAATATCAACTCAATGTTTTACCAGAGCATGGCTTTCGCTGTATTGCCATGGATATACGAGGGAATGGGCAATCTGATAAGCCATGGACTGGTTACACGTATGATCGATTAGCCGATGATATCGCAATTGTTCTGGAAGCACTTCAAGTAGAGAACGCTACATTAGTCGGTTTCTCAGTTGGTGGTGCTCTTTCTATTCGCTATATGTCTCGCTATAATGGGCGCCGCATTTCTAAGCTCGCATTAATTGACGCTGTCTCCCCCTCTTTCGTTAAAAATCAAGAGTCCCCTTACGGTGTACCGAAAGAACAAGCAGATGCTCTCATTAATCAAATGTATGCTAATTTACCAAAATTTTTAAATGACGTATCTTTATCCTTTTTCAATAGAAACTTAGGGGCTGCAACCCTTGAATGGTTTTCTTATCTCGGTATGCAGTCCGCTTCTTATGCCCTTATCAAAATTTTACAAGCAGCTGCAAATGAAGATGTAACGAAAGATTTAAATAAAATTAACGTCCCAACAAAAATCTTCCACGGCGTTCACGACCAACTAATTCCTTACAAAAGTGCTGAACTTACACAACAACGAATTAAAAATTCTCAGTTACATGCTCTTACAAATAGTGGTCATGGTTCACCAATCGATCAAGCGGATGAATTAAATAAAGAACTGATAAAATTTTTACAAACATAACAACTGCAATATAAGAATGAAAGTTAACATAATCGTTTTTATAAAACATAAAATTCACACATTTCTCACAAATACACGAATAAAACGATTACATTTTCATATATACTAAATGTACAAGTAATACTCCCTAAACCCAGCTTGTCTGGTTACCCCGTTAAATACTATGAAAAAAGAACTTGTATCGTTATACAAGTTCTTTTTGTTTCTTTTATTTAAAGAGGATATCTTTACTATATTGATTTCCAACGAGTAAATCATATTGAAGCATTTTATATTGCTCTAACATTTCGTTTTGTTTCTTTGTTAAATCATTGATTACTTCTCCATTTTTATCAACTTTTAATTCATCTCTAAGCACTGGTATTTCCTTGTAAAGTTCCGATAAAAATTGATAAAATAAGGATTTATTTAATCCTGCATAATCAAAAATAAGATTAGAAAAATGAATTGGGCTTACTAAACCTATATTATCATTTGGCATATCAAAGTTTGCATACATTAATAGCGGCGTTTGCGCCATCGCTAAACGTTCACTCGGTGTTTTTTCATTCGTTATATACCCGTTTTCTTTATAAAAAGATTTATTTGTTCCTAATGATGGAAGATGATCTCCAAAGAATACTAATAATGTAGGTCTATCTAAATTATCTAGTTGCTCTATTAAATATTGAAGTGCCTCATCTGAACGTCTTAATCCTTCTGTATACGTCTCTAATTCTCCTTTTGATTCTTCATTTTCTAGACCGCTAATTTCTATTAGGTTTTCACCAAATCGGCCTTCTGTAAATGGAAAATGATTTTGCATCGTAACTGCATGAATAAATGTTGGCTGTTTTTGTTCCTCTAACTCAGCAATTATCTCTTTACTCATCGCTAAATCACTAATATAATCTCCATCAATATCTACATTTTCCATCGTGTCCTCTGCATTAAACTTATCAAATCCTAACACCTTATATACATCGTCACGTTTAAAGAATGTGCGACCAAATGAATGAATTGCACTTGTATAATAACCTTCTTTTTTCAACGCCGTAGGGATTGATGGAACTTCTTTCTTATTTGTAATAACCTGCTGATATGGTATAGAACCTGGCTTTAACAAACTCATTGAATAACTTGTTAATGCCTCAAATTCAACGTTCGCTGTATTTCCCCCAAATGTAGGAGAAATAGTTTGTCCCCCAGGAAAGTTTTCTATATAATGATGCAAATTTGGTACAGGATCTTCACTAAAAGAAAGGTTGGTTACTTTCGTCGGATCCCAAAACGATTCACTCATTACAAAAATAATATTCGGTTTCTCTTTTTTCTTTTGATTCCCTATATTTCCACTATATTGTTTTTTTATATCGTTTGCTATTTGAAGCATATTTTCTTTAGAATAATTTTTTGGTTTTTCCATAACTGTTGTATCTAAATTGCTAATAAACCCAAGTACAAAACCATTTGAAGCGTAGTTCTCATTTTGATTCCACAAAACAAAATCTACACCTGATTTTTGAAATACTTTATTCATAAATGTATTCGCAAAATTACCGTACGCATATAGAACAAAAATAGATCCTACTACTAATAAGGCTCTTATTCCTAGATGAATCTTTACATTTTGAATATACCTTCTCATATATATCCCTGCTACAATACAAGCTACGATACTTACGATAATGACAAAAATATAACTCCAACTAAAATAGTCCATCACCATCGGTATAACAGATTGCATATGCGTAATTTGTGTGAAATCAGAAGGATATAACGGATCACCTCTGAAAATAAGCTTCAAATAATTCACAATACATAAAATGACTAACGTACAGCTCGTTAAAACCATACTTAGAAAAACCTTACCTATTAAATTATATACAAGAATATATATTGCATAAATTACTACAAAACTTAATATAAACTGCATATTATAAAAGTAAATCCAATTCATTGCCTCTATGAAACTCATATTAACTTGCATGACAATATAAAATAACGCTACTGTATGAGCTAATAAAAGTAATATAAAATGCACTCGCAGGGATGCTCTAAGTATAGACATCTCTTTTTTATTGAAATGCGTAATATAAAACGTTATGCCCCATATGAAAATCATCATAACACTTAAAACAAGCTTTTGATTTAAATGATCTTTCATCATGTCTAAATTAAAAACCTTTAAAATCATAAACAGCATAGTTATTACTAATAAAGTCACCATACTACTTATAATGCTAGAAATTAATATATTTCTTTTTGGAAGATGAAAAAGTGTAGAACCATACTTCAATTCATTCCCTCGTTTCTATGTCTTAATTTCCCCCGCATCGAAAGAACTATTTCTATTAAAATAACATATATTACATATTTCGTCTGCATACTTGCTTCTACTATAAATGTATTGTCTTAATATTCCCTTAATCAACAGTTAAATTGTGGTATACAAATTACTCATTCTTGAAAAACTTAATTTCAGCATTCCACTTTATGATATAATAACTATGTTTTGGAAATCCTTAATACTATTAAAGATTTCACATAAAAATACGAAAGAATTAATAAAAAAGGAGTTGCTCATTTTTGCTTACTAAGTTTAAGAGTTTGCCTAAAGCGGTATATGCAATTTTGGCGCTTTCTTTCCTGTTGCACGTTTTTTGTTTAGTAAAACAGCCAGGATTAGATGGAGAGTTAGTCAAAGTAACATATGGTGCAAATGATGCCTTTAACTATTCGTTAACAGCTGAACAACTATTAAAACATGGTGTATTTGGTTATGTGTATTTAGAACCTAGTGAAGTTCCAGGGAAAAATGCATATATTACACCAGGTCAGCCATTACTATTAGCTGGCGCTATGATTATTTCTGATATTACATCAATTCCTTACTATTACGTAGCAACTGTTATTAACATGATCATGAACCTTTGCACAGTGCTATTAGTATTCTTAATAGGAAAAGAATTGTTCGAAAAAAACATTTATGGAATTGTTGCAAGTATTTTATATGCTATTTATCCAAGTAACTATACATACTTCCGTACATTGCTAACAGAAGTTCCATCCATATTCTTATTGGCGTTATGTGTATATGTATTTGTTCTCGCATGGAAATACAATAAAGTGAAATTCCATATATGGTTTGGAATTGTCGTTTCAATTTTACTTATGTTCCGTCCAAATCCAGCTCCAATGATGCTTATTCCTGTTCTTGTTGTGTTATTTACATATGGATTTAAAGAATCCATTCGAATCGGATTGTTATGGTTTATCGGACCTTTCTTTATTATTGGCGCATGGGTTGTTCGTAACTACTTAGCACTCAACCAATTTATTTTATTCTCAACCCAAGGTGCAGATCCACTAATTGCCGGTGCAGATCCATTTAATAAAATTGGATATGAAAATATAGTAAATGAAATGAGAGCTAAAGGCTTAGATGACAAAGGTGCATACGCAAAAGAATTAATTAAGAACGGATTTAAGACGGACTTCACTTATTGGTTCTCTTGGTTCACTGTCGGTAAAACAATTGAATTATTCAAAACAGCTCCTGCTGTAGACCAATATCGTATTCACAACTTTATGCAACTATGTCATAGAGTGTTTATCATCGGTACATTCTTGAGCAGCTTCTGCTTCATGCTAAATTCATTTAAACATAAACGCGTTATGATGCTAGTAGCAAGTTCAATTATTTACATTATCTTCTCAAACTTATTCTTAGCAATTAATCGCTATGGATTTTTCATTAATCCTCTTATGTGCTTAATTCTTGCATACGGATTAATTCACATTGTGCAGAAGCTTCCATTCTTCCGCACTAATCAAGCATAATAAGAAAGAGGTCGTCCACCGTTGGACGACCTCTTTCTTATTCCCCCACACTTTACACACGGCCAATTTGTCCATTCTGTAATCACACTTTAATTCCGTATGTATGTGTGTCTGTATTTGTCAAAATATCTTTCACAACACCACTCACTGTTTTACGTATAAATGCAAGTTTTTTACAACTATTACTATAACGAAAAGAGAAAATGATTAGTATGTGTATTATATAAAAGGAAGCAGCCATATTTTCCATACGATACATACGAGCACTATAACTACAAAATCAAAAAAATCTAATCTCGGTCCTTTTTTCATATTCATATGTAGCCACATATGAAACCATTTTATTTTTGTATATTTATAGATGTTTTTCTTTGTAAATCGGTAAATAAGCATTTGCATAATAAAAAATCCGGCCACAAAAATAAATAATAAGATGAGAAATCCAATCACAAAATTCCTCCTATTTTTGTAGCGTTTTTTCTACTATCCGATTTTTCAAAACCCACTCTTCAAACTGGGCACTTCCAAATTCCCAACTAAGATCGCGAGCATGTACAGAAAAAACGTAATAACCGGCATATTCGTCCATAAACCTACCTAACTCTACATCGTCTTTCTGAATACCGTATACTCCAAAATTAAAATACACATCCCATACGTCTTCATTCTTCCTCTTATAAGCGATCGATTCCATATCACATTCTGTCCCGAAATAATCAAGATGTAAATGTACGCTATCATCGTATTCGTACTCCATTTTATCACCCCTTATATTTGTACTTCTTTACCACCCAAAAAATTCCTGCTATCTACACTCACATATGGGCACTTACCTACATATCATGCTTGTAGAGTGACTTCTAGGAGGTGTTATATAGTGAAAAAATTAATCGCGATTTTTTGCATCATGTTACTAGCTGTTTTTACTTTTGCTGCTTGTAGTAGTAAAAAAGAAAGTACGAAAGAACAAACTCAAAACATTCGCGTTGGCGAAGTTACCCATTCTCTCTTCTATGCCCCATTATATGTCGGGATTGAAAAAGGATTTTTTAAAGATGAAGGACTAAATATTGACCTACAAACAACAGCTGGTGGCGATAAAACGATGACCGCCCTATTATCTGGCGGAATTGATATTGCTCTCGTCGGTTCTGAAACGTCTATTTACGTTCATCAACAAGGAGCGAAAGACCCTGTCATTAACTTTGCACAGCTTACACAAACAGATGGGACATTTTTAGTTTCACGTAAAAAACTAGGCTCTTTTAATTGGAATGACGTAAAAGGTGTTACATTTTTAGGACAGCGTAAAGGCGGCATGCCGCAAATGGTTGGGGAATACGTTTTAAAGAAAAATGGCATTGATCCTCGGAAAGATACGAACTTAATTCAAAATATCGAATTTGCTAATATTGCAAATGCCTTTGCATCTGGTACAGGAGAGTTTGTGCAGCTCTTTGAACCGACTGCAAGCATATTCGAGAAAGAAGGTAAAGGTTATATCGTCGCTTCATTCGGAAATGAATCTGGTACTGTTCCTTATACAACATTCATGGCAAAAGAAAGTTTCTTAAAGAAAGATAAAGCTGCTGCTGAAAAGTTCACACGTGCGCTCTATAAAGCACAGCAATGGGTTGATACACATAGTCCAGAAGAGATTGCTGATGCTGTTTCTCCGCTATTTAAAGACACTTCGAAAGACATTACAGTAAAAGTAATTGAACGGTATAAAAAACAACATTCTTATGCGACAAATCCACTACTAGATGCGGAAGAATGGAAACAGCTCCAAACGATTATGAAAGACGCTGGTGAATTACAAAAAGAAGTCCCACATGAAGCGCTCGTCAATACAAAAATTGCCGAAAGCGTTATTAAGAAATAGAGGCGAAGTGTATGAGTTTTTTACAAATACGTAACGTTTCTCACTGTTTTTTCGCAAAAGAGAATGCCAAACTTATTCTCGAAGATATGAGCTTACAAGTGGAAGAAGGCGAATTTATTTCTATACTCGGCCCAAGTGGTTGCGGTAAAACAACGCTCCTCTCAATCATTGCTGGACTACTTGATCCAATTGATGGTATCGTCTTTTTAGATGGTGAACCAATTACAACGAAAACTTCATCTATGGGATATATGTTGCAGCAAGATTACTTATTCCCGTGGAAAACGATTGAAGAAAATATTATGCTTGGACTTCATATTCGAAAGATTTATGATGAACAGATGAAAGAACATACTTTAAATCTTTTACAACAAGTCGGTCTACATGGGGTAGAAGGACAATATCCTCGTGAACTATCCGGCGGTATGCGTCAACGTGCTGCTCTCGTTCGAACGTTAGCAACTGATCCGAAAATTTTATTACTAGATGAACCATTTTCCGCACTCGATTATCAAACGAAATTAAAACTAGAAGAACTCGTTTTCAACTTACTAAATAAATATAAGAAAACATCACTACTTGTTACTCACGATATTGAAGAGGCGATTGCGATGAGTGATCGTATTTATTTACTTCAAGCGAACCCTGGAAAAATCGCAAAAACCTTTATCGTCCCGGAAAGTATCCGTTCTTTATCACCGTTAGAAGCACGCCATCACTACGATTTCCCAGCCCTCTTTCAAGATATATGGAAGGAGCTGGAACGACTTGGATAATATCAAACAACTACATGAACAATTTCGAAAGAAAGAACGCAGGCGTGCTTGGATTGCTCGCTCATTACAGCTTTTACTACTTATTCTTTTCTTTGCACTATGGGAAATAGCTAGCAAAAAAGAATGGATCGATCCTTTACTCTTTAGTTCTCCTTCGAGTATTTGGGACCTCTTCTTAACGAAATGGACCGACGGTTCACTTTGGGTCCACATATGGACGACTTTGCTGGAAACAGGAGTAGGCTTCATTCTCGGAACGGTACTCGGTGCTATTATTGCCACGTTTCTTTGGTG
Organism: Bacillus sp. FSL R9-9497; assembly: GCF_038005805.1. Classification (NCBI taxonomy): domain Bacteria; kingdom Bacillati; phylum Bacillota; class Bacilli; order Caryophanales; family Bacillaceae; genus Bacillus; species Bacillus sp. FSL R9-9497. The sequence continues at coordinate 4,655,485 of NZ_JBBOTY010000001.1, forward strand.
GATGCCACTTCTAGCCCGCGTACTTGATCCTTACCTCGTCGTTCTAAATGCAATGCCAAAAGTTGCACTCGGTCCAATCATCATCGTTATTTTCGGTCCAAACATTTCATCTTCTATCGCAATGGGAGTAATCATTTCCATCATCATTACCATTCTCGTTATTTACAGTGCATTTCAAGAAGTCGATTCTAACTATATAAAAGTGATGGACACATTTGGCGCAAATAAATGGCAATGTTATAAGCAAGTCGTTCTCCCTGCATCCTTTCCAGCAATTATCTCAACGTTAAAAGTAAATGTTGGTTTATCCTGGGTCGGTGTTATTTTCGGAGAACTTCTCGTTTCCAAACAAGGACTTGGCTACTTAATTAGCTACGGATTCCAAGTCTTTAACTTCACACTCGTCTTACTTAGCGTACTACTCACATGTGTTCTTGCAACTCTTATGTATGTATTTGTTGAGGCATTTGAAAAAATTCTAATTGGAAAAAGAAAAAGAAGCTGACTCAAAACAGTGCGCTATAGTCAGCTTCTTTCTTTTACCTTTTATCACACATTTTCGTTTCATTTGTAATGTTTCCATCCGCAACCGTAACTGTATGGAAACAGTCTTTCACACGTACTGTAACGACATTATCTTTTCGATCTATCACATGATAATCATTAAACTTTTCATTCAAAGCACTACGAATTTGCTCCCCTTCAAAAATCGGAAAACCGTGAGACATTACCCAAATGAGACCAGCAACAGCAAGAATCGTTTTCATACGTTTCATTACCTCCTCGAGAGTAAACTTATAGTCCCTACAACACGCGCATTATAATTGTGTCTAAATTGTGACATTTTTATACTAATTCTATTTTATACCGCAAGTTCCTTCTTCTTTTTAATAAAAATACAGAATTTTCAATTTTATCAACATAAAAAAACGCAAAGAATTAAAAATTCTTCACGCTTTTCTTTAACGAAACTATATCGAAAGCATAACTCACATTAGTCTCCACTTTGTTGTTCTATCGTTTTTGAAACATCATATAATCCCGACAGCACTTCCGCTCTCATTTTTACAAGCTCAGGGAACTGATAGAAGAAAGCAATTTTCTTATATTTTAACTCTGTTCCTTCTTTCACCTTTTTTGAATCTTGTAAAATGAACGCTGTAAATGTATCTGCGATATCCTCCGTTACATTTGTTGTTCCATACAGCGATACAAAATCATCATGCTTTTCTTTATAAAATTCAATTTGTGCCTCTTCACTTTCTTCTACTTTCTTTTCTGTCCACTCTTGCTCAATTGGTTTCCAAAATTCATTATAAAATTGGTTAATATACGAAGTTTTTCTCGCACATCCATTTTTCAAGAACACCGTGTTACATTTATTTCGATATGATGAAATGTCTTTCTCTTCATCAAACGCCTCTAAATATTTCCTATCCACTGGTACTTGTTTATGCCCAATCGTTAATACGTGAGCCGTTTCATGAATTAATGTTTTCATCACTTCATCTATATTCACCCCAGAATCGAGCACGTCTAAACTAAGCAACCAATCTCTCGGGTCATCCATACTTGGCATGACATGGGCAACAACGCCGTCATAACCATCCGTTATTAGATCAAACCCTGTTATATTCTCACGATATTTCACTGGAATGAGAGTGCGATACATGTCCCATAACGTTTCATGATACTCTCTATCTTGTCGCTGGCTTAACAAATCATCTTTTGCTACTTCGTCATCTGCAAAAACTTTATTCAATCTCTTACGATCCAATTTCTCAAAATAAGGATCTACAATTTCATCATCATCGATATAATAAGAAGCTAAAAAGAAGTAATTGTCATCCTCTTCTTTTTTCTGTTCCGCCTCTTTCATATTCATACTTTCATACTCTTCTATGTCATAATCCTCTACTTTTTCAAGTTCTGAAAGTCCCTCTATCTTTTTATATACTTTTTGTAATGTTTTATCTCCTATTTGCGTGCACTCTTCTTCTGTTTTACAAATTTCTTTTTCTTTCGTAACCTCGATAGCACTCTCGCATCCTGCAACTAAACTGCTTGCTATAATACAACACACTAACTTGCCATACAGTTTCTTCATACAATCCCCCATTATTCCATTCTACAAAATATCATAATCATTTTTTTGCGAATATGCGATAATTAATTATAAAAACTGCAAGGAGGCTTCCCATGATTCGTGCAATCTTATTCGACTTAGATGGAACACTATTAGATCGGCGCCAATCTTTAGAACAATTTATTTGTGAGCAATATAATCGCTTCGCCTCACATTTGAAGAGCATAGAGAAATCAGAGTATTGTTCTCGATTTCTTGAACTCGATAATAATGGCTATACGTGGAAGGATAAAGTATATGCTACTCTCCTTTCCGAATACAACATTACTACTTTAACGCAAGAGCAACTACTACACGACTATATTACAAACTTCCAACATCATTGTATTCCTTTCAAAAACACGCATGAACTACTTCAACAGTTAAAACAGCGAAACATTAAAATTGGTATTATTACAAATGGTTTTACTGAATTTCAGATGAGCAACCTTCGAGCACTACATATACATACGTATACAAACACCATTCTCGTTTCAGAAGCTGAAGGAATTAAAAAACCTCATCCTGAAATTTTCGAACGTGCTTTGCAAAGACTAGATGTGAAGGCAGAAGAATGTCTTTATGTTGGAGATCATCCAGAAAACGATGTGCTTGGTTCTGAACAAGTAGGGATTCTTGGTGTTTGGAAAAAAGATTCGTTTTGGGGGAATTTTAAGCATTCACGTATCGTAGATGATTTGTTGGAGGTGCTTTCGTTTTTAGAGGTGGAGATAAAGTGAAACTTTAATCCGCCCCCACCTGAAAGAAATATATGCAAATAACCAATTCCAAACGACAAAGCAATTATTATAAAAAATAAAGAAAAGTTTAATTTAACCATCGAAACAGTAACAGTCGTTTCTTTTCTTTTATCCATCTTTCCCCTCCTAAAATGTAAATATATCTTTACAAAATTGTATAATATACCCAAAATAATATAAAGATATATTTACATTTATTCTTACATACAAAAAAAGAAACCGGCTACTTTACTTCGTAAAACAGCCGATTTCTTCTATATGTTTCATCGTACGCGCTAATACGTCATCGCGCATTATAAAGCTAAATTTTCTATTCGTTTTAATGTTGTCAGGAATGTCTTTTAATAAAACAGACCCTTTCGTTTCTTCGTAATGCGTATGTTCTTCTACCGCACTAATTGTTGCAAAATAAATGTTTTTAATGATTATTTTGTCTTTTCCAGATACTTTGTATTGTCCTAAGTAAGTTAAATCAGAAACTATGCCGCCGGTTTCTTCATGAACCTCTCGAACTGCCGCTTCTTCCGGTGTTTCCCCTAGTTCTACTTTACCACCTGGAAATTCAAGACCGCGACGTAAATGATGCGTTAATAACCATTGATCCCCGTACCGGCATACAACCCAAACATGCTTTGGCTCAGGAGAAAATGGATAACGTTCAAACGATAATTGTACAGTGTTGTGGTAATAATCTTTAAATTTGTACATGCCATTACTCCCCTATTGATGGTTACAAGTTTTTCCTACCACAAATTGTAGCATATTCTCGCTTTTCTGCATAATATTATCCAATTACAATCCATTGATTATTCCCATTTGCGCGACTAATTCTTTCGTCTCATGATTTCCTAAATCATAAATCATTTTATATGCTTTTTGTAGTTGTTCATCATATCGGTCATTATTTGAATCGTGATGATACTCAACAAATGGAACGTGGGAGCGTACAAATGACCCTAAATCTTCTACATATGCTTGATCGAAGTGCTCTCTTAATTCCGTAATTTCCTCATCATTTGCGGAAATCTCAAAATTATAAGTATCCGCCGTCTTCACTTGTGAAATTTGACCGTTTCCTATTGATATATAATATGTTTTTTTCGTCTCCATGTAACACCCTTCTTTCATCCTTTTAATTTCTATTGTTTTCATCAATTACAAAATTATGTAAAATAAAGAAAAGGAGGGGTTTTATGTTCAAAATATTAATTATCGGTATTATCATCGTCCTAATCATCCTCGTACTCTCCATCATGACAATTAATAAAGGCTATGCTTATAAACATTCGGTCGATAAACTAGAAGATAATCCTTATACAAAAAAGAATAAGGAGGATTCATAATATGCTTCGTATACTCTGCATCATAGTAGCACTCACTGTGATCGTTATGTCGGCAATTGGATTATATACAGGTCAAAATAAATTTGTACCTCTTTCATAATTTCTATTAGGGGCTTTAATGTTTCTCATCGCATTTGAACAAATAAAGAAAAAGGAATTAGCAACTGGACTTATTTGTATTATTGCTGGTGCCTTCATTTGGATTGTTCTCATTATTACCTACATAAAATAGAGGAGGTCTTTTATGCTAAAAGGAGGCCGGATTACTTTATCACTTATTGCCTTATGTATAGCAACCTATGGATTTTTTACTGGTAGTAGAGAAATAATGCCTTATATGTTCATCTTTTTAGGAGGTATGGCCCTCACCATAAGTTTAGAGGAAATATTAAAACGACAAACAGGAGGTAGTGTGCTCGCTCTACTAGCAGGAGCCGCTGCTTTATTTATTGGTTTCACAGAAATATTCTAGTAAATGGTCTAAAGGAGGCCATACAATGCTAACTCTAACTATATTACGGATTTTTTTAGCATTTCTCATGCTTCTCTTACTCACTTTAAGCACTTATGTCCATGTTACCGATAATTTTTCACTTCTTCCATACTTACAATTTATTCTCAGTTGTTCCTTTATTCTTCTAGGAATTAATGAATTAAAATCCGGACGAAAATCAATGAGTATCCCGTATTTTTTCGTTTCTGGTCTTATATTCTTCTTCTTAATATCGAACTACTTTCACTACATGTAGAATGAAATTTTGACCAATTTAGCATTTATAATTATTTTCTCTCAGTAACTATGTCTTTCTACTAAGGGGGATTCCATGTTAAAAAACATTCGAATTATAATCGCCACTATCGCTCTTTCTCTCGCCCTATTTAGCTTCTTTGCAAACTTCACTATTCTTTTACCTTACGTGTTCATCCTTTTAAGTATTATGTGTATCCTTTTTGGAATCGATGAAATAAAGCAGCAGCAAAAAACGAAAGCATTTATTTATTTTCTCTGTTCTGCCTTTGTTTTATATGTTGGAGTATCTAATATATTTTCATAAAAAAGAAGAGTATGGCCGCTCTTAGCACAATAAAAAAACTGCCCTTTCACAGGCAGTTTTTCTTTTTATCCAAAAACTTTCTCAAGTTCATCTTTATCTTGGCTTAACCAGAAGTTCATTAAGCGTTGTGCTCCTTCTAAGTCGTGAAGCTTCGCTTGACCACATTGCGTTTCATTTGCAGCCGGAATTTCTGTAATTTGAACCGCATCTTTTAATGTTAGTTCTAATAAATCAATGATTTCTCGAACTGTCGGCGTTCCGCTCACTACAAGATAATATCCTGTTTGGCAGCCCATCGGTGAAATATCGATAATATCAAAATGCGGATAACGATCAATATATTTACGTAAATTAAATGCTAATAAATGCTCTAACGTATGAATAACATCTGGTTTCATTGATTGTTTATTCGGTTGACAGAAACGAATATCAAATTTATTTACAATACCGTCACTACCTACATTGTGAACTCCGCAATGTCTTACATAAGGTGCCTTTACAATCGTATGATCTAATTCAAAGCTTTCTACTGATGGCATACAACATCTCTCCCGCTTTTAATTTAATTCCGTTATATCCAATATGATATAACGGAAATGCACATTAGTAAAGTATTATGTACAGTCGTGCTATAATACTTTAAGAGTATGCTGAAAAGGAGACCGTTATGAAACAGATTTTTATTGGGATTATACGCTTTTATCAAAAGTTCATTTCTCCGATGACACCACCAACATGCCGCTTTTATCCAACTTGTTCTCATTATGGATTAGAGGCGTTTCAAAAACATGGTGCACTCAAAGGCTTTTGGCTTACTTGTAAGCGTATATTAAAATGTCACCCTTTCCACCCGGGAGGATTTGATCCTGTCCCAGATAAAAAGGATGACAAAGTAAATTCTTAATTGTCGTAACCATTCACAACTAAATCTAATTTTCCTGTATCAGGATCTATAACAAGACCGTGAACAGGTACTTCTTCCGGAAGTAATGGGTGGTTGCGAAGTACCGATACGCTATGTTCTACACTTTCTTCCACACTAGAGAAACCGCGCAAGAATTGTTCTAAATCGATTCCAGAATAACGAAGCATATCTAATTTCTCTTCTGTTATACCGCGTTCTTTCATTTTCTCAATCGTACTCCTTGCTTGAATTTTTGCCATACCACAATCATGGTGACCAACTACACATACTTCATCAGCACCAAGTTCGTATACAGCGACTAAAATACTACGCATAATACTTCCAAATGGATGTGAAATAACAGCGCCTGCTACTTTAATGATTTTCACATCACCGTTACGCATATTCATCGCTTTCGGTAATAGTTCAACAAGTCGTGTATCCATACAAGAAATAATTACCATCTTTTTGTTTGGAAATTTCCCCGCTACAAACTCTTCATATTTTTTCTCTTCAACAAATTTCTCATTGTACTGCAAAATCTCTTCTAATGACTTCATAGTAAAGGACCCTCTTTTCTCTCATTTACACTACATAAATAGTGTACCAAAATATGAAAAACTCAAAAAGGATATCGCTTTATAGTAAAAATAAGATATTTTCAGATAATCGACATAATTCTTTCAAAATATACACACAGCTTTGTAACAAGTTTCACATACTTTAAACGTATTTTCACTATAAACTGATTGTAGATAATGTAAAAAAGGAGTGAATATTTATTATGTCCGACGTTCTGTTACTGAGTCGTTTTCAATTTGCAATTACTATTTTTTATCACTTTTTATTTGTACCTTTGACAATCGGACTTGTCATTTTAGTAGCATGTATGGAAACTCAATACGCCCGCACATTGAATCCAACATACCGTAAAATGGCAAATTTTTGGGGTAAATTATTTACAATTAACTTCGTAATGGGGATTATAACCGGGATTACGATGGAATTCCAATTTGGAACAAACTGGTCTGAGTACTCCAAATATATGGGAGACATTTTCGGATCCCCTCTCGCAATCGAAGCACTTGTTGCCTTCTTCTTAGAATCTACTTTCATGGGAATATGGTTATTCGGTAAAGACAAAATTTCACCAAAGTTTCGTGCCTTCTGTATGTGGATGGTTGCACTTGGAACAAACATTTCCGCCCTTTGGATTATTACAGCAAACGGCTTTATGCAAAACCCTGTTGGCTACGTAGTACGTAACGGCCGCGCTGAATTAAATGATTTCTGGGCACTCGTTACGAATCCATACGCTTGGAATATGTTCTTCCATACTGTAGTTGGTTGTTATATCGTAGGTGCTTTCTTCGTTATGGCAATTAGTGCCTATCACTTATTACGTAAAAATGAAGTAGAATTCTTCAAAAAATCATTTAAGTTTGGTTTAATGTTAGGCTTATTCGCCGCAACAATTACACCGTTTATGGGACATCAATCTGGTGTATCAGCAGCTAAATATCAACCCGCAAAAGGAGCTGCGATGGAAGCAGTTTGGGAAACTGGAAAAGGAAAAGGCTTCTCAATTGTTCAAATTCCTGATGTAAAAAATGAGAAGAACTTTGAATTCCTTACGATTCCAAAACTCGGAAGCTTCTTCTACACAAATTCATTTGATGGCGAAATTGTTGGTTTAAAAGATATTCCGAAAGATGAACGTCCAAATGTTAACCTTGTGTATTATAGCTTCCGCTTAATGGTTGCACTCGGTATGTTCTTTATGGCATTAACTTGGTATGGCTTCTATTTAAACCGAAAAGGAAAACTAGAAAACTCAAAACGTTATTTAAAAATTACAATATGGTCTGTCTTACTTCCTTATATCGCAATTAACGCAGGATGGATTGTCGCTGAAGTAGGTCGTCAACCATGGACAGTATATAAACTAATGCGTACAGCAGAATCTGTATCACCTATATCTGTCCCGCAAATTTGGTTCTCATTAATTAGTTTAATTTTATTCTACACTTTACTTTTAATTGCAGACGTATACTTAATGCTAAAGTTCGCGAAAAAAGGACCTGCCGCATTAGAAGAACCTGCTACTGAGGGAGGTGTGGCTCATGTCTCATGATATGCTTGCAATCATCTGGTTCGGTTTATGGGGCGTGATTTGGACAGTTTACTTCATTCTTGACGGGTATGCACTTGGTAACGGAATGATTTTTCCTTTCGTTACGAAAGACCGACAAGAACGAAATCAATTACAAGAAGCAATTGGCCCGTTCTGGGGCGGTAATGAAGTATGGTTAATTACAGCTGGTGGCGCAACATTTGCTGCCTTCCCAGTCACATATGCTAATATGTTTAGTTATTTATATACACCGTTATTCTTAGTATTACTTGCACTATTTGCTCGTGCCGCTGGACTGGAATTCATGCATAAAGATGATTCACCAATTTGGCAAAAAACTTGTAAATGGGCATTTGCAATTGGCAGTTTCCTAATCGCCTTCTTATTCGGTGTTACATTCGCTAATCTTTATTACGGACTACAAATCGGAAAAAATGGCTATGAAGGAAATTTACTTAGCTTACTAAACCATTACGGTATATTAGGTGGTCTTTTCTTCACTGCTATATTTGTCGTATCCGGTGCCCTTTGGGTCATGATTAAAACGACTGGTGAAGTATCTGATCGTGCTTATAAAATCGCAAGACCATTTTCAATGGCAGCTGCTATTATTTTAGCTATCTTCTATGTAGCAACTGCTAATCGGACAAACTTATTCCAAAACTTTACGGAATATCCGGTACTATTCATTCTTCCAGTACTTGCAATGCTAATGAGTGTACTCGCACTTATTATGGTGTACAAACATAAAATTGGCCTTGCATTCACATTCATTTGCCTAACAATCGCAATGTTTATGACAACTGGCTTTGCAGGTATGTTCCCAAGAATGTTACCATCTCGTATTAACGATGCATACAGTACAACGTTATACAACGCAGCTGGTAGTCAATTAAACTTAAAAATTATGTTCTTCGTTGCAATGATCATGGTACCAATCGTTATTGGATATCAGCTTTGGAGCTACAGTATTTTTAAAAATAAAATTCATAAAGACTCTGCTAAAGGATATCACTAAAATACAAAAGACACTTCGTTTGAAGTGTCTTTTTTTGTACGTATGATTTTCGATAAGATGTTATATTTCTAATCTAACAACTATAATACAGAAGAATCATTAACAGCTCACAGCTAGATTGTATCATAGGGCAACTTCATCATTTTATGCAATTTTACATATTGTGCTATAAAGTAAACTGTATCCCCTGATCATTCACATCGCTATCCCCTACATCTGCTGTACTAACGCCATTAAATGTGTGTACTTTTATTGCTGTATTCGATGACCCTGATCCATTATAAGCTTTCGTTTTTTCAATTGGCTGCACGTTATATTTATCACCTAGGTTAATTGTTCCGTTACAATTTTCAATAATAACACCTTCCACAACTGATGGCATTTTGTCACCCACTTTCATTTCTTTACTTTTATTTTATGAAAATCGCCTAGAAAAATAGCATGTTTCAATAAGAAAAAGCACTCAATTTGAGTGCTTTTTCTTTAAGCATAAAGACAAGTTTGGAGACAGTTGACTTCTTCAAAATTTTATTAGGGGTAATATTTTGAAAAAGAAAGCCTTTCATATGTAGGTTAACACCACTGGAATATATAGTAAATTGATAATATTTATACGGAAGATTGCTAATGTTTAGTATAGATAGTTTACACTATGCTAACAGTGAAAACTGTCTATACTAATAAAAAAAGGTGCCTTTAAAAAAAGACACCTTTCAAAAACAGACACTATAAAACAGAATTATTTATTGTTATACGATTGTTAGATACAAAAAGTAGAGGGAAATGTTTGTATTAAATTCTGCTTTATAAAGTCTGTCTATAACTTATATTGTAATCCTCTTCATTTGAAAAAAAATATAATATGCACAATTGCATACAAAAAGAAAAAGCACTCTATTGAGTGCCTTTTCAACCATTTTACTTTTAATATATCGCTTTGAATATATTGTAACATATGTATCCATATATTTTATTGAGAAAATTCAAAATCCTTTTTCTTTCATTTTCACTTATAAAATCATGTAATATAAAAGGTATGTCAAATTCTTATACAAATTGAGGTGTACTATATTTATGATGTATTTCGGAATTATTCCTCTTATATTATTTATTATTTTTCTTATCTCATATTTAAAAGATCCGCGAAAAATAATAAACGGCTTTTTATTTAATTCCTTTGTCTGTTTTTTCCTTCTTTTTTGTGTGATTATATCTGTAAATTCAAGTAGTGATGTCCTACGCTATATTATAATTTTACCTATTTTAGCACTTCTTATTATGCTTCCTTTCGGTATTGTTGCTTTAATGTTTGGGCTATTTCTTAATGCTAGAATTTTAATGAAGCGAGAAGGAAGACGGTTCACTAACTGTTTAACACTCCTTGCTGCTTTAGGGATGTTATTCTTTATGTTACTCCCTATCATAAACCCAGCAAGTTTGGTCTCATCGCATTTAGAGCCTATTTTTGCAGCTATTTCTCTTATAAGCTTCTATTTCTTTATACACTTATCTAACTTCTTAAGCGCATATTTTTTATACCAATTCAACAGACCAAGACGTAATCAAGATTTCATTATCGTTCTTGGTAGCGGCTTAATTAATGATAAAGTACCACCATTACTTGCAAGCCGCATTAATAAAGCTATCGACTTCTATTGGAAACAAGCAGCTGTAAATACACCACCAACAATTATTTTCTCTGGTGGTCAAGGTCCAGATGAAGGTCTTCCAGAGGCAGAAGCAATGCAAAATTATGCTGTTGAAAAAGGAATTCCTCTTGAACATACAGTGCAAGAAAATCGCTCTGTAAACACATATCAAAATATGTTGTTCTCTAAAGAAATTATGGATTCTTTAAAACCTGAAGGTAAATATAAAAGTATTTTTACCACAAATAATTTCCACCTTTTCCGCGCTGGCATATACGCTAGACAAGCTGGTCTTAATAGCCAAGGAATCGGGTCAAAAACTGCATTTTATTACTGGCCTAACGCAATGATTCGCGAATATGTTGCGATTGTCGTAATGGGACGTAAGCGCCATATGAAAATATGTGGAACTATTTTAGGTTTCGCTTTATTCGTATCAATACTTAGTTTTATATTTTCTTAATAGCATCCCATCCTTTGAAAGGATGGGATTTCTTATACTGATTTCAAAAATATTTTAAAGATAATATGGTGATAATATTCCCTGCATACACCCATTAAAGGAGAATTTTTTCAAATTAAATGTTAAAATAAAATTTAGGTGTGAATGACGTAACAAATAAGAAACTAGTTTGAAACGAGGAAATTATATGGAGAAAATTATCAAAAACAAGCCCAATAAGCTAAAAATTGCTTCAAAAGCTTTGATGATTATTATTGGGGCATTTATCACAGCGTACGGATTAGAAGCAGTATTAATTCCAAATAACGTATCGGACGGTGGTGTGACTGGTTTAAGTATCGTTAGTTCAAGATTATTTGGATTGCCATTAGGAGCTCTAATCGCAGTTATTAACATTCCTTTCGTTTGGTTAGGGTATAAGCAAATCGGTAAAAGCTTTGCGATTTATTCTATTATCGGAATTGCTTCATTAGCAGTAGGTACCGTTGTCATGCACGGAATACCAGCTATTATTGAAGGCGATACATTATTAGTTACAGTTGTTGGTGGTATTATCATCGGTTTTGGTATGGGACTAGCATTACGTAACGGTGGGGCATTAGATGGAATCGATATGCTTGCTGTATTGCTTTCTCGTAAGTTACCATTTGGAACGAGTGACCTTATTTTATTCTTAAACATGTTCGTATTTATTTTCGTATCAACGGTATTCGGTCTTCAAGGAGCTATCCTTTCGGCAATTGCTTACTTTATCGCTTCGAAAGTGATTCATATCGTTGAAGTTGGTTTAAGTGGTTCAAAAGCATTTAAAATTATTACAAAAGAGCCTGAATTAATGGTAGAAACAATTCGCGATCGTTTAGGCCGAAGTGCAACATATAACGAAGTATACGGTGGTTATTCAAGAGAGAAATTCAAAGAAATTTCTTGCGTAATTAACCGTTTAGAAGAAAGTAAAATGAAAGAACTTATTAATGAAATCGATCCACACGCCTTTATTACAGTTTATGACGTAGCAGAAGTAAAAGGCGGTAATTTCAAGAAACGTGATATTCATTAATCGTTATATAAAAGAGGGTATGCCAAAATTTTGGCACACCCTCTTTTTATTATTAAGTTGCTATCGTTGTTAGTTTTTGTCAGTAAGTCGATATATTTCAATAATCGCTGATATATTTTAAGTTGTGGTCGATATATTCCAATAATCCCTGATATATTTTAAATTGCGGTCGATATATTCTAATAATCGCTGATATGTTTTTACTCGCCCCCTTATGCCTAAATTGCACCAACTAAAAGGAATTAATTCCCACAACACGAAAAAAGACCAAAAAGCAAATTCAACTTTTCGGTCTCTATACTATCTTCTCTTTGTAATTTTCCCTGAACCACCGACCCTTGTTTTCGGAGGAGATGTATTCCTTGGCGGCGTTTTAATAGATGATTTTGGCTTCACATCTGATCCGCTTGAACCACCTGGTGTTTTCGTAATTTTCCCCTTGCTTCCAGTAGAAGGTGGGGGCGTCGTATTACTTCCTTTTTCAGTAATACTTCCCTTATCACCTACTGATGGTTTCGAATCTACATTATCGCCTCGCTTAATGATAGACCCTTTCCCTTCCTTCGTAATTGGAGGTGGGGTTTTCTTTTCTTCTTTTGTAGGTGGTCTTTCTGGAATAACTGGTTTATGATTTTGTCTATCGTTATATCCTCGATAATCACCGTATGATGATTTTCGTGAACCGAATATATCGTTTAATATGCTACCCATAATATATCCTTGCAAGAAGGACGGTTGGTAATTTTGACGGACAAATTCTTTGTTACTTATTTCAATTAACGTATCAGATGGTTTCTCTTTATCCTTTTGCAGGTTATAAATCTTATCAGAATAAACGAGGAACATTTGATTTTCGTCTTCTTTAGATGCTTGCTTCGGTTCTCTTTCGTTAATGAGTTCCTTCGCTACTTCAGGAACTGACCGATTGGCGGCCCTATACACGTAAGATTCTTGTTTACCTTCCTTGGCAACAGATTCAAGTGGATAACGGTCTTGAATCGACTTTGTCTGCCCGCCTTGACAACCTGATAAGGCATAACCAGCAACAACAAGTAATATAACGATAGCAAGTATAGGGATTACAAACGATTTAATCATGGTAAACAATCGGTTTGACATGATTACGCCCCCTTACGTTGCTCTTATAATTTGTACATCAGCAGGAATGATTGCTTCTCCCTCATACATCATTGTCCGACCATTTTGCCATTCAATACGCAATAATTTTCGATTATCTGATTGGAATTCCCATACGTACTGTTCTTCTGAAGCTGAGAATGGAGTTTTTCCCATAACAACAACACGTCCGTTATATTGTTCTTCCATATGGTACTCGGTATCATCCATTTCAATTGTCGTCGGAATTTCATCAATTGAATCTAAGCGACCATCAATTGGTGTATATAATTTGTAATACGTATTTTCACGATCTTCAATTTTTAAATAACGAATGTCTTTTCCATCTTGCAATGTCAAAACAATTTCCTTACGCGAATGCATACTCGTTTTCCCGATTAATTCATACATAACTAATGACACTTCAATCATATCGCCAGGAGCTAACGTTAAAAGACTCTTTTCCGGCTTCGGTGGCTCTGGGCTTTTCATTATATTTTTAATTCGTTTAAATAAACTCATGATCTACCCCTCCTTTTCTCTTTATAAACAAGCACCTAAAATTAGTGCACCAACAATATGTAATGATCCGGCTAACATCGCATGTGCAACGCTACCTTCTTTCGTACCTTCTTCTAAATCAAGACCAGACATTTTCTTTAATACAAATTCGATAAACATTTCTACCACTAATAAAATAACGAAAGAAACTGCTGAAGCAAGAAGTGCCTGCCATAAGTCATTTGCTTTCGTAATTGATTGGGATAAAATGTACCCTTGTGCAAATAATTTCATAATAAAACGAGTTGTTACAGCTGTATTTCCATTTTTAATTTCTTTTAAATCATTGTATTTTGTAAAAATTGAATCAACCCACATAATTGCAAATAAAAGTACTGCACTCGCTCCAGTCCATACAAGCATGGCAACTACATTCATCCATGTCATTGCAAAACCTCCTCTAAATATAATAGAAAACCGACATGAATATATTTAGACATGTCGGTTCATTTGTCTCTATTCTATATTATTTCTCATACTGCTTCATAATACGAGCTAATTCATCGTCAACAGCAGAATTTTTGTTTAAGCTTGCGAATTCATCATCTAATGATTTTTCTTTCTTATAAACTTCACCGCTTGCTTCTGCTTCAGCCTCTAATTGAAGAGCTTTCTCTTCCATACGGCTTAAACCAGCTTTTGCTGAGTTTGAATCAAATCCAGACATTGCCTGATTAATATTCTTTTGTGCTTTCGCCGCATTTACACGTGCTACAAGTGTTTCACGTTTATTTTTTAGCTCATTTAATTGCTTGCGCATTTCTTCTAGCTTTAGGCGCAGGTTATCAGCAGCAGCTTTATTTTGCTCGTAGCTTGCTTTATACTCATTCATTTTTTGTTCTGCATTTTGTTTCTCTTCTAATGCACGACGCGCAAGATCTAAGTTATTAGCTTGAACAGCCATATGAGCCTGCTCTTCACGTTTTTTCACAAGTGCTTCTTGCTCTTCAAATAATATTTTGAATTTCTTCTCAAGCGCGATTTGAGCTGCTACACTTTTCTCAGCTTCTTGTACATCCGCTTGCATATCGCGTAAATATTGATCAGTCATCTTAACTGGATCTTCCGCTTTTTCAATTAATGAATATACATTCGACATTGTTAAATCTCTTAATCGTTTGAATACAGACATCTAAATTCCTCCTATGATATACCTCATATTTCAAATTCACTACTTGGAAAACTGAAAAATCTCCCTTTACAGTAAAGAATATTCATTTTTACAGCCTATGTGTTTATTATAACAAAACTAATATGTCCTTACATGTTATTTCCAAAATACATCCATTATAATATGACATTCTATATACAATATTGTATTTCTAATATATTCTCATTATCCCTCTTTGAAATTAACTTACTTTTGTGCAATTTCACTAAATTACATAAGTGTAATGTTACTGTAAGCTAACTCGATAGTTGCATTCTGATATTTCTTATACACTAATACCAGAAGCAACAAACAAGCTTCTTCACTTGTAAGCAACAATACAAAAATTGTATTTAATATAAAACATATAAAAGGAGAAATCATCATGAAAAAATTAGTAGGAATCGGATTAGCAGCAGCAATTTCACTTGGAGCATTATCAGGTTGTTCTTTATTAGGAGAGAAAGCGAACGGTTTTGTACTGTACGGCTCAGAAGAACAAGTTCAGCAAATTACAGATAAAAACAAAAAAGAAGTGAAAGAAAAAGACTTCTATAAAATGAAAATGACAACATTAGATGGTAAAAAAGTTCTTGTAATGGATAAGAAAACTGGTGAGGAACTAGTGAAAAAAGAGTTACTTAGCAAAGTTGATGAAAAAGACAACACGAAACCACTTGATAAATTACCAGCTGTAACAACAGAACAAGGTGTATTATTTGCAAAAGAAAAAGTAGAAAATGCTACACTTGATGGAGCCAAATTAAAATATGAAGGCAACACAATTATCGGAAGTGGCCGTGCATATACAGATATGTATGCGATTGTCGATGACGCAACTTACAACAATGTAAAAGGTGATGAAAAATCTGTAGGTGTATTAAAATTTGATAAAGACCCAAGTAAAGAATTCCCTGGTTACAACGGCGTCGAAGCTTCTCAACTTGTAAAAATTAAAAAGTAAAACAAAAAAGCTTTGCGAAATTCGCAAAGCTTTTTTCTATTTATTATGAGCAACTTGTTCCATATCTGGACTACAAGTTTTCGACTGACATGACTTATTTAAAGAACATGCTGCGCATTTTCCTTTTTTACTTCTCTTTACAAAATTAACTAACGTGTATGCTGCATAACCAAAAATGATAGCTCCAATTATAATATTGACCATCATTATACATCTCCTTTTAGAATCCTAGTAAAGATCCAACTTGGTATATAATAAGCGTTAATACATACGCAACAACAAGCGGGTAAACGACTGAGAAAATCGTCCATTTCGCTGATCCTGTTTCACGTTTAATAACAGCCACCGTCGCTAAACATGGAACGTATAATAAAATAAAGAACATAAATGCATAAGCTGATAATGCTGTATAATGTGCTCCCATTACGTTTCCAAGCACATCTTCTTTAACTGCATAAATAATTGCCATTGTTGAAACGACAACTTCCTTCGCTAAAAATCCTGTTAAAAGGGATGCTGCAGCTTGCCACGTTCCAAAGCCGAGCGGTGCAAATAGCGGTGCGATAAATCCACCAATCATCGCTAAGTAACTGTCTCCCATATCAACACCAAATCCTGATGGACCTGCATAGTTTAATAACCAAATGATAACTGAACCACCGAAGATGAATGTACCAGCTTTACGAACAAATCCTTTTCCTTTCTCCCATGTGCTCAGCCATAACGTTTTTGCTTGTGGCACACGATAAGGAGGTAATTCAATTACGAAAATAGACTTTTCCGCTTTCAAAATCGTAAGAGACATAATTTTTGTAACTAATAACGCAAGAACAATCCCTGCAACATATAAAGAAAATACAACAGTCGCCTGACTATGCGGGAAGAATACGCCCGCAAATAATGCATATACAGGTAATCGTGCTGAACAAGACATAAATGGTGTTACTAAAATGGTAAGTAAACGTTCTTTCTCCTGTTCAATCGTTCTCGCAGCCATAATACCTGGAACGTTACATCCAAAACCGATAATCATCGGAATAAAAGCTTTTCCGTTTAAGCCGAAAAACTCCATAATTCTATCCATAACAACCGCAATTCGCGCCATATACCCTGAGTCTTCTAATAATGAAATGAAAAAGAATAGTGCAAAGATTTGTGGTACGAATACTAATACAGCACCAACACCGGCAATAATACCTTCTGTAACGAGTGCTTGAATAAACTGAGAAGCTCCAATACTTGTAAGTCCAGCCGTCACCCAATCCGTAAGCTGGCCACCAAAAAACTCATCTAACATATCAGATAAAGGTGTACCAATCCACGTAAACGTAACCTGAAAAATAAAAAACATAACTGCTAAAAAGATTGGAAGTCCTAAAATTTTATGTGTAATTAATCTATCAATTTTTTCTGAAAAAGGAATTTTCCCTTCTTTCTCATGCTTCATAACATTTGTTTTTAACTTTTCAATATACGCTTCACGAGTTTTGTAAATGTGCTCTTCTAACGTACAATCAAGTTTTCCTTCTAAGCGAGATCGAATGGCTATGAGTTCCTTATAAATTGGTAATGCTTTCATTTCTTTTTCTACTACTTCGTTATTGCTTAAAAATTGAAGTGCTAACCATCTCGGATGCTCGTAATTCACTGTCTCTAAAAGAGCAATTACTTCTCCAATTCCTTCATCCATTTGTACACCATATGAAATAAGGAATGGCTTTTTCTCTTTTTTGTCATTTTCTTTAAGAGTCGTAAGCAGTTCTTCACAGCCTTTTCCACTCCTTGCAACAACAGGAACGACTGTTACACCTAATAGTTCTGATAATCGTTTTACATCAATGACAATTCCTCTTTGCTTCGCCACATCAACCATGTTTAAACCAATTGAGACTGGCTTACCAAATTCAAGTAACTGCAACGTTAAATGCATATTTCTTTCAAACTGCGAGGAATCTACGATATTTAACATATGATTAAATTCTTCTGTTAATAGAAAGTTTGTTACAACACCTTCATCACGTGAAACTGGATTTAAATCATAAACACCTGGTAAATCAATTAATGTTCCTTGTCTATCTTTTAATTTACCAACCTTCTTTTCTACTGTTACACCGCTCCAGTTTCCTACATACTCATAAGAACCAGTAAGTGCATTAAATAATGATGTCTTCCCTGTATTCGGATTCCCTAGCAAAGCTACCTTATTCACGCTAATTCCACCTTTATCATTTTCGCGTCACAATGACGAATACTAATTAACTGTCCACGACACTCCAATGTACAAGGACCTTTAAACATCGCTTTCTGTTTCAGGCGAAGTTCGCTTCCTTCAGCAAGACCGAAAGCAGCTAGTCTACGCTTTAATAGCTGATCTAAAGACTGAATACTTTTTACTAACACTTTCTCTCCAATTTTAATATCTACTAAGCTCATAACCTTCCCCCTCAGAAGAGAATGATAATTATTTTCAAAAAAATTATACCACACCCAATTTCTCTTGTACTATACCCTTTTGCTTCATATTTATTAACATTTCGCTACAATTCTATTTCAATTATTGTCATACTGTATTCGTTTGCCATTCTCATCCATTTCGCTTACAATAAACAATAGCAAATAAAGAATCTCGTTATCACTGGGGGAGCCATGTCGCTGAGAGGGAACACTTCGTTCCGACCCTTCGAACCTGTTAGTTAATGCTAACGCAGGGATTGTGCAAACGTCCGAAATACATACCTCATTTTTATTTACGTATTTCGTATCCTCCTATGATATCTATTCTTTTTTGTACAACTTGGATTTAGGGGGAGACAACATGCGTAACACTAATTTACAAGCGATGATCGAATCTGCTATTCTTGCAGCCTTCGCCTTGGTCATCGACATTTTACCACTTTCAATAAAAATATCAGCAACAGGCGGTTCCATTTCATTTGCTATGATTCCTATTTTTATTATCGCATACCGCTGGGGCTTCAAAATGGCTTTCTTAGGGGGCCTAATTTGGGGATTATTACAAATTGTCGTAGGCGATGCCATTATCGTCACACCAATTCAAGTACTAATTGAATACTTTGTTGCTTTCGCATTCATTGGATTTGCTGGTTTATTCTATCGTCCAATTCAAAAAGCACTTTTAACTTCCAATGATAATAGCGAAGAGCAATCAAATTTAGGTAACCGTAAAGACAAACCTTCATCAAAACCAAACCAAGGAAAGAAAGTAATTGGATACATTATCGTCGCTACTTTTATCGGTAGTCTAGCTCGTTACTTCTGTCACTTTATCGCTGGTATCATTTTCTGGGGACAATATGCACCAAAAGGCCAATCGGCTTTCCTATATTCTTTAATATTTAACGGTAGTACAATGATTGGTTCCTATATTCTATGTACCGTTTTACTTATATTTTTATTTATCACTTCACCACGCTTATTCAAAAGCATCAGTGCTTATCAAATGAATACACAAAAAAAGGGCGCTTAATGAGCGCTCTTTTTTCATATCGTAATATTAATTAAAAATACAATAAATGCGCAAAAGAAAATAAATACCATTATACTTAGCCAATTGCTATGCACGGTTCATCGACTCCTTACATAACCTCATATTCTAAACAAATTATACTGATTAAAAATAAAGATTAGGTAAAGATAATATGAAAATAAATTAAAAAAGCGTAGCATGCATTATCTACGCTTTTTTCGGTAAGTAAAAGTAAAATAATACACCGTCTTCTGTATTTTTCACTCCATATTCAGCATCGTGTAATTCTAAAATATTTTTAGAAATAGCAAGCCCCAGTCCCGTCCCACCTTGTGAACGCTGACGAGCTGTATCCACGCGATAAAAACGATCCCAAATTTTATCTAATTGTTCTTCTTCAATGTGAGTACCTTTATTTTCAATACAAACTTTTATACGATTCTTCTCATCTATTGTAGAAATAATAATATCTTCTTTATTTGGTGTATAACGTATGGCATTCGTAATGAAGTTCACGATGACTTGTTCAATCCGGCCTTGATTTGCAATCACTTCAAATGAACATATATTTTTATGAACATGAAGTTCTTTTTTCTCTATTTCCACAGATAGATGTTCACATATATCTTCAATTACTGTATCAATATAAAACGAATCCTTTTTCATTTTATATGTACCAGATTCAAATTTAGCTAACTCAAGCATATCCAAAATTAAAGTATCCATTTTGTCTACTTCTCTTTCCATTGCCTGAAAATAATACTCTTTTTTATGTTCAGCTACTCCATCTTTTAAAATAGAAATACAGCTTTTCATAATACTTAGCGGTGTTTTTAATTCATGTGAAACACCAGAAATGAATTCTTTTCGCGTCCTTTCTAACTTTCTTTCCTTTTCAATATCTTCTTCTAACTGTCCAATATGGGAATGGAGTTTATTTGATAGCACATTAATATTTTTCGATAAATCCCCAATTTCATCTTTTGAAGTAATTGGTATTTTTTCTGTAAAATCTAATTGTGCTATTTTCTTCGTCGTATCATTTATTTTTAATAACGGTTTGGCAATTTGTTTTGAGTAATAGAACGAAGCTAAAAAAATAAGAACGACTACAAATGCAATGATGTAGATATAGTAATCTTGCACCATTTGTACAGCTTCATCTACGGGCTGTAAAGAAGCCATCGCATAAATATATGTTACTGATCCGTCTTTTTCTTTTATTGGTTTCATTAATAATTTATATTTTATATCATTCTTTTCATAGTCCATTGTTTGTGTTGTATATTGTATGTGTTTGTTCTCTTTTAATAATAAATCAGTTTGAAATTCTTTTATGTTATCTAAGAAGATGCCATTTTTATAAATTGGATTCACAGGACCTTTTACATCTGGTAACTGTACTTTTGTAACACGTCCACCTATGTAAACATTTGATTCTTGAGCAGCTTGCTCCTGAACAGCTGGTTTCTTTTCCTTAACAAGTTGTTCCTCAGCTGCTCTCTTTTTCTCCTCATTTAATTTACTCATTTTCTCATTAAATGCTTTTTCTAACGGTTTATTAGATCCACTTAAATTCTGCTTAGATAAAGAAAAAGAGAATGGAATAAAACTATCTTCTTTTCTCACTCCAGAAAAATAAATTTCTTGCCCTAAAAACTGCTCTGATAATTTATTATCAATTTCCTCTATATTGACGAGATTACCTAAGGGAATTTTAAATATTTGTTGTCCAAAGCTCTTTTGTTGCCTACGATCTATCGTTACTTCAAAATAAAAATCATCTGTATGTTTTAAATTCCCGTTCTTATCTAATGTCGTAATCCACGTATTATTTTCTCTTAAAAAGTCTTGCTCTAGTTTCTGAATTTCTTCTGCATTTCCTGCATAATTTAAATAATTCTTCTCAAAGGAATTTAAATTTACTTTAATATCTTCCACTTTTCGATTCGCATAATATTGTTTAAAAAATATCGTTTGTCCAATAAATATCGTCGCTAAAATCAACATACATAATGCTGTTGTAAGAGTAAATAATTTTAGTACAATTCCTTTCTTCATACATTCCCCTCAAATTTATAACCAGTTCGTACTACAGTTGTAATATACTTTGCTTTCTCTCCTAATTTATTTCTTAAATTACGAATATGGCTATTCACCGTTCGATCATCGCCAGCAAATTCATATCCCCAAATTCTTGAAATGAGTTGCTCTCGCGTTAAAACGATTCCTTGATTTTTCATGAAATACACCAATATTTCAAACTCCGTATGCGTTAAACTAACATCTGCCTCATCAACAGTAACAGTACGCGACGGAAAATGGACATGGATGCCATGAATCGATAACGTATCATCTTCGTTCTCTAAAGGTTTCTTCGATGCTTTTCTACTTTCTAATAATCGTTTCGCTCTTGCTAATAAAATTGGAGGACTATACGGCTTCGTCACATAGTCATCTGCTCCAAGTTCAAAACCAAGTAACGTATCGTCTTCATCTACGCGCGCCGTCAGCATAATAATAGGCACCTCGGACGTCTTCCTAATCCTTCGGCAAACAGACCATCCATCGAGTTCTGGCAACATAATATCTAAAATAACTAAATCAACCTCTTCTTCTTCAAATACAACTAAAGCCTCTTTCCCGTCCCTCGCTTCAAACACTACATATTGTTCACTCAAAAAATAATCTTTTAATATTTCACGTAATATGTCTTCATCTTCAACAATTAAAATGTTTTTTGACATAACTTATATATCCCCCTCTCGCTTTCAGAAACTATAATTTCACTTTGAATAACTGCCAGTTAACTTCGCCTCGATAATATATCTATCTGGTGCATCCCCTATATAATCAAATGGGTAACAAGTTGTCAGTGTTAATATCGGTTCTTCTTTTTTTATAATAACAGTACGATCATCCGCATGAGTAATCCATGTCTTTTGAATTTCATATGTGTACGTTTTATTATCATACTCTAAAACAAGGGTATCCTTTTCTTTCAACTCTTCTAAATCTGTAAATACAGTATCTCGATGTCCACTCAGTACAGTATGTCCCCCTCCAGATGGAGTTGTCGTTAAATCACTAACGAACATACCCACTCCTTTTTTCAAAGTCGTATCATCTGCTCCCCAATATATAGAAAACTTCTTCTTTATTTTCGGTATGTTTAACATCGCTACCTTTTCTCCCTCTTTATGTTCTGTTTGAGAAGAAGGCACTTGAGAAGTTACAGGTGTTTCATGAGAAAGTTGAGTATCTTGTATATTTTTAAGGCTCTTTATTTCTTCTGCCGTTAATTGCCCGGCAGAGCTTCTTCCTTTATACCATTCCACAGCGTAATAGGACCCCATGAATAGGCCTATAGCCATCAATATGATACCGATATAATTAAGTAACTTCATTCTTCATTCCTCCATGCCAAAAATGGTAGGAGTAACCTACCATTTTTAATATATGAAATTATCCCATTCTTTATAGGAAAATATTTTATTTACGCTTTAATCTTATTGCGACGATTCAAACCAAATAATGTACCTACCGCTACAAGACATGCACTTAATCCCATCATTGCTACATTATTTGATGCTGTATTTGGTAATTTTTCACCTTGTACAACCGGCTTTGCTACTTCTTTTTTAGCTACTTCATTCTTTTGCTCGGCTTTTATCGCTGCTTCTTTTTTAGCCATATTGTTTTTTAACTGTTCTTGCGCTATTCTCTTTTTCTCTTCTTCACTTTTTTTCTCAGCTTTTATTGCTTCCTCTTTTTTAGCCATATCATTTTTTTCTTGTACTTGTGCCGCTTGCTTTTTCTCTACTTCACTTTTTTGCTGTTCCTTAATTGCTTCTTCTTTTTTAGCTTTATCCTGTTGTACTTGCGCTTCTTCTTCCTTTGTTACTGTTCCAGTATCCGCACTCGCTACTGAAGAATATCCTACTGTTAAAAGTGCCATTGCACAAATTGGTAATAGTTTCTTTTTCATTTTCACTCTCTCCTTATATTTTATTCACATCAACTCGCATCGGATGTATTACTAGAATAAGCAAGAGATATAAATATAAGATGCAGATGAAATATATTTCATTTAAAGATTTCATTGTAGAAAAAGAAAAAAACATCGCAATATGTACGATGTTTTTTTCGGGTGTGTGTCTCAATTATTTACATGTTACTTTCGCGTGATTTGGAAGTAGAACGGGCCGGAGCGATAACTAATTGTCTCGGCTCAGTTTTCTTGAAGTGATTTTTGACGTTACACTTACGACGTTGAACAACCCACGCTTTAATAGGGTTTGTTAAAATAATCTTTTGCTCTTCGTTAGGGGCCTCTTCTTCAAACCTACAACTCTCGCTCCATTTATTCCATTTCATTGTAAATTTAGAAGAAGAATGATCATCTTCACGATCAAACAAGTGCAAAAAATCCATTTTTCCATCTAGCATTACGGTGTTACTAGTCGCTAAAAAAGAAAAGGTCGTCCAACGTTTCTCCATGCCCTCCTACTCCTTTTTCACATATAGAGTGCCTAAAACTTAATTTACCTAAAATATGCTTGCCTTTTACCTTACACCCATAGTTTATCCAAAATGCTCTTATGCAACTATCGATTTGCCTTACAACTACCTTACATTTTTGTAAGAAACAAAAAAACCTTCACTCTATATAATGAAGGTTTCTTACTTTTTATCTATATGATCTCTCATATCATCAAGTCCAGCTTCTTTTAGCTGCGACATCATACCGTGCGAAATTGCTCCTAACACTAAAGTCATTCCAATTAATGAAATACGAATCGCAGGTACATCAATTACGTAAGCCAACAGGCCAAGAACAATTGTTAAAAGTAATGCTTTTATAAATGTTACACTTGTGTACTGTTTCTTCTTCATCATATTCACCCTTTATGGAAGCGTTTTCTTAATATACTTAGTATATCATATCATCAGATGATTTTGTCGTTATCTTTGTAAAAAATTACTATCTCCTTTGACTTTTTCTATTCTATCCTTTACAGTCGAAATGTTCATAAGTTTTACACTGTAGGAGGATTACAATGAATATTGAAATAAAAGACACTTTAATTTCTGAAGAACAATTACAAGCAAAAGTTAAAGAATTAGCACTTCAAATCGAACGTGACTTTGAAGGAGAAGAAATCGTAGTTATCGCAGTATTAAAAGGTTCATTCGTATTTGCTGCTGATTTAATTCGTCACATCAAAAATGATGTAACAATTGACTTTATTTCTGCATCTAGCTACGGAAATCAAACAGAAACAACAGGAAAAGTGAAACTACTAAAAGATATCGACGTAAACATTACTGGGAAAAACGTAATTGTTGTAGAAGATATTATCGATTCTGGTTTAACACTTCATTTCCTAAAAGACCACTTCTTTATGCATAAACCAAAAGCACTCAAGTTCTGTACATTACTTGATAAGCCAGAACGTCGTAAAGTAGACTTAACAGCTGAATATGTTGGCTTCCAAATTCCAGACGAATTCATCGTTGGATACGGTATCGACTGTGCGGAAAAATATCGTAACTTACCATTCATTGCTTCAGTTGTAACGAAATAATCGTATAACTTAAAAAAATCGATAGTACATAAAATGTATATCGGCGATTTTCAAAATATATCGACCGTAACTCAAATTATATCGGCGATTTTTTTAATATATCGATTTACCGACAATAACTGACAATCTTAGCACCCAATTAATAGGGAGAAGCTGTTCTAAAATACATGGGAACAGCTCCTTTCTTTCCATTTACAAACTACAGGGAGAGATGAAATATGACAAAGACAAAATTTGAAAAAGTACTCCTCATCGTAAATCCGAAAGCTGGTCAAGGTGACTTACATACAAATTTAACGAAAATCGTACCACCTCTTGCCGCAGCTTTTCCTGATCTACATATCCTTCACACGAAAAAACAAGGTGATGCAACAAAATATTGCCAAGAGTTTGCTAGTAAAGTAGATTTAATTGTCGTCTTTGGTGGTGATGGAACAGTATTTGAATGCACAAATGGCTTAGCACCTCTCGAAAATAGACCTACACTTGCAATCATTCCAGGCGGAACTTGCAACGACTTCTCTCGCACACTTGGTGTTCCGCAAAACATTGCAGAAGCAGCAAAACTTATTACAAAAGAACACATAAAACCAGTTGACGTTGCAAAAGCAAACGGACAACATTTCTTAAACTTCTGGGGCATTGGACTCGTATCTGAAGTATCAAACAATATTGATGCAGAAGAAAAAGCAAAGCTTGGTAAAATCGGTTACTACTTAAGCACAATTCGAACTGTCAAAAATGCTGAAACATTCCCAGTAAAAATCACTTACGATGGACAAGTATATGAAGACGAAGCTGTCCTTGTCATGGTTGGAAATGGTGAATATCTTGGTGGTATTCCATCCTTTATTCCAAACGTAAAATGTGATGACGGAACACTTGATATTTTTGTAGTCAAATCAACAGGTATTCAAGCATTTAAAGATTACATCGGAAAGAAACTATTTGAAGACTCAAATGAAAATGACATCTTCCACGTAAAAGCGAAATCCATTCATATTGAAACGAAAGGAGAAAAAGAAGTAGATACAGATGGAGAAAGTTCGCTTCATACACCTTGTCACATTGAATTATTACCAGGACACTTTACGATGATTTATAATCCTGCGGTTGTGTAATAAAAAAACGAGTGCTAGCACTCGTTTTTTCTCTTCTAATCTAGTTATATTGTTGGATCATTTCCTCTATTTCTTTAACTCTCTCTAAAGTAATTCCATTTCTTTGTTCGATCGCTAAAGGATGCTCGGTTGGCTCTAATTCAACATACGGTGCCATTCCAACTTCTCTTATATGTACATTTGTTTTTAAATTTAATGTTTCTGGATAAACTGGTATTTCTACAGATAACCAACCAAAATAAGGATCACTATTTTCTCGGCCTCTCTCATCCCACTTTTCTAATACTTCATCATAACTTTCTTTACTAAGTGATACCCACACAGTCCAAATAAAATTTTCGTGGTAATCAATGATAGGAATCTCTAAACATCCTCTAATAAAATAGAAGAATGGCTTGTTTGCATACTCTAGTTCTTTTTATGTACAATGAAGGAAAGAAGTACCTTCATATAAGGGAGAGGACAAACTTTGTTCAACCAACAGTTAGTTAATTTACGCATTGATTTTGCATTTAAACAATTGTTTGGTACGAATGGTAGCGAAGATATTCTAATTGCATTTTTAAATGCTATGTTACAAGAGTCTTTAGAGTCGCCCATTGCTTCTCTACAACTAGAAGATCCACATTTACACAGGGAATATGAAGAGGATAAGTTATCTATTTTAGACATTTCAGCAACATTAGACACAGGAACAAAAGTCAATGTAGAAATACAACTCAATAATAATCACGATATGGTTAAACGCAGTTTATATTATTGGGGAAGACTATACACATCTCAACTACAAAAAGAGATGCCCTACAGTGCACTTCACAAAACCATCACCATAAACTTACTAAACTTCGTAATGTTTTCGGAACACCCAGCCTTCCATACAACAAGCATATTATGGAATACACAACAACAAAAACTCCTGAGTGACGACATTGAAATCCACATTATAGAAATTCCAAAGTTAACTGAACAATGGCATGAAGAAAAAGTAAATCCGTGGAAAGATCCATTTGTTCGTTGGCTTTTATTGCTTTCAGCAAATGAGGATGAGCACTTAACTAAACTATTGGAGGATATTGCTATGAACCAAGACCCTATTTTACAAAAAGCGATAAATAAATGGGAACGTATGAGTCAAGATTCATCTTTCCGACAAGCCTATGACGCAAGGGAGAAAGTTTTAATGGATGAAGCAGCAAAATTCGCCCATGCAGAGACAGAAGGAATAAAAAGAGGAATGGAACAAGGGATGAAACAAGGAATTAAAAAAGGCATTGAAAAAGGCATTGAACAGGGCATTGAACAGGGCATTGAACAGGGCATTGAACAAGGTCGAAAAGAAGGAGTTCAGCAGGGAAAAATTCAAATGATTAAAAATATGTATGATCTTGGTATACCACTTGAAACGATTGCTAAGGCAAGTAAATTAAGTTTGCATGAGATTGAGCATATTTTAGGACATAAATAGTGATAAAAAAAGAGCTTGAATAGTTTCAAGCTCTTTTTTTATCAACTCTCCTCAATATCATCCAATTGAGTCTTATAACATTCATCACACTCTGGCCTAGTAGGAAGAATCCCTCTGTCATCAGGTAATAAAACCCTGAAAACTTCTCAATCCATCTCTACGAAAGACTTCATAATAATGGGATATCCTTCAATAATATTCGTATACTCAATCCCTTGTTCAAACTTTTTTCCGCTCTTTATTTCTTCTATTATGGTACAAAAAACACTATGCGCGAATTCAGGATCCATATTTAATGCTATTTGTAAATCTTGATGATTAAAGTTATCTCTTAGACCATGCGTATGATAATTAGCATGGATGCCATCAATATCTTCTGCTAATATGCTATGCATGTACCATCCATACTCTTGTAGCATATTTTCTTCCCATTCATCTGCATCCTCTTCTAAATCTTCATCAAACAAATTCGGATCATACCACACGTCCTCGTAATCTCCAGCAATTAAAAATCTCCAACCAGGTGGTAACCCTAAATACTTCTTTATTTCAGGTGCCCATTCATCAATATGTTGAACGTGTAACGGAAGAAAGAAATCTTCTTCTGTCCCCATTTCTTCACCAGCCCAAATGTACCAACCTGTCGTTCCATTTTCTACAGACATTCGTAACCCATTAATCGGTGCGATACCATCTTTCACATTTTGCGCTATTCCTAATTTCAATTCATTCGTAGATTCTACATACTCCGCTTTATATTTATCACATATACTCCTCTGTTCTTTTATGTATTTTTCCATCCTTTTAGCACACTCCCCAATTTTTGAAAGATAGATTTCTTTGCCGAAGCACTCTCTAACTTCCATACCCCACACGGATTATAAAATGGATCCTCTTGTTCATAACGATTATCTATATAATGAGATAAAAGATACACTGGAGCATCTTCTGTGAAACTAATTGTATCCCCATCTTTCAAATTAGGTTTTTCCAATATATTATGTAGGTTAAAATCATTTAATAAATTTACAGCTACTTCCGGATCTATTCCTCCGTCTAAAACAACGTCTGGTAGATTAAATGCTTGCATTCCACATGAATAGTAGCCGTCCTCTTCATCTCCAACTAAAGTTACAAGGTGCGAATACATCGGGAATATTTCCTTATTCTCTGCAAGCTCTTGCCATTCTTCTTTCGAATAAGCCACACCTGCTGTTTCAACTTTTAAAGCAAGTCCACCTGCATTTAAAAGTTCCATTCCTACATCAATTACTTCTTGTACTCTCTCTGTATCGTCAACTTTTGCAATAACATACACTGTATAAGTATGCTTCTCCAACTCCTGAAGCAATTCTTCATCAAAACGCTCACCACTTGCATAGAAGAAAGCCTCTCTCAAAGAAGGGTCTTGTTCATATATATCAAATTCAAAGCCAATCCCTTTCTCCTTATGGTGCATAACATTTCCTGCTAACATATAGTTACTTTTACTCACAACTTCTTGTATTAATTCTGTTCTATCTTTCCATAAACCAGGTACTCCAATAACGATTTGTGTCTCCATCATATGCACTCCACTTCTCATCTATTTTCAATCTATTCTTTCAATCTTCCAAACTAAATTAGCTGGGATATCTTTCTCTAAGAAGGTTAACATCCGTACAGTTTAGGCATCCTACTATGATTAAAATCTCCAAATATAACACTCCATGTGTACATTTATATTTATTTTCGTTTACATACTATTGTTATTCATAATCCATTTTAGCTAATAAACAAACGAAAGAGAACTAGGTGGATTAATGTTTACTTAAAAATAAAAAGTCCGAAACTATATAAAGTGATTTCGGACTTTTTATTTTTAAAATATTAAATTACATTTCGAACAAAAAGGAGCTGAATTTCCTCTTCTAATTTTCGTATCACATTTTGGACAATATACATATCGTTCCTCTACCTTTTGTCGTTCTATCATGTGTAAGGATACTATTTTCATACTGCACATAATTCCAATTAAGATAAGGCTAAAAATGAGTAGCACAACGCTCTTCCTTCCTTAACTACTTACCTATATTTTACCATTAAATAAAGATAATTTTATACTTATAATCCTATCTTGTCCTTCATACTGGAAGAAACTTTCTTTACTTCTATTTACTCATCAGCGTGATTCTTTTTTGTCTATATAAATAAAGAATACCTGTAACTATAAAAACAATCACGCCAAAATACACGCCATATTCTATCGCGATCGCTACAATACTTTCAATATGTTTTCCAAATAAAGCACCGAGCACAAAGTAAACGAGTGTCCAAACAAATCCTGTCGTATAAGAATACAAAGCATACGTCTTAAATGACATGTTATTCATTCCAACTAAATACGGTACGATATGTCTTACAACTGGTATGAAGTAACTTGTGACTAACGCATAATGACCATACTTCTCTACCATTTGTTGAGATTTCAAAAGATATTTCGCCTTTTTCTTTTTCATTAGCTTATCAAGTACTTTCGTACCAAATATTTTCCCTAATATATAACCTAAAGAAAGCCCAGATACAACACCTAAATATGTTAATAAAAATGCAGGAATGACACTTAATATCCCTAGTGAAGATACAAAGCCACCACTCATTACGATCATTTCGTCTGGAATTGGCATACCGATAATACCTAACCATAAACAGAAAAATAATGCCCAATAACCGTATTGTTCAATATAAGATAATAATTCATGTAATTCCATTATGCATATGCTCTCCTTAGCTCTTTTTTACAGCTAAAGATGTACGCTGGTGGGAAATTGAGCCACACTTTCTCTAGCGTAATTTCTGGAAAGAAGTGCTGTATAAATCCTTTTTTCACAAGTGAATATTGAAATGTAATAAATTCACCATTCTCATGTATCCCTTCCATTACATTGTTTAAAATACGCTTTGAAACTTCTTCTGGTAAAGAGGTAAAAGGTAATCCCGATAAAACGTAATCCACGCATTCTATATTGAGATCTTCTATATACTTTTTTATATTTTCGGCTGAACCGTGTACAACAATGACGTTCTGCTCATCTTTAAATTTTCTCTTTAGCTCCTTGCAAAACACTTCATTAATTTCAATAAGAAGAAATATTGTTTCCTTCTTCTTTCTCTTCATAATTTCTTTCGTAAAGACTCCTGTACCAGGACCTAACTCTACAATGCATTTCGCTTTATTAAAATCAATTACATCTACCATTTTCTTTGCTAATATTTTTGAACTTGGCGCAATTGCACCAGTATGTTTCGGATGTTTAATAAATTCATGTAAGAATGTTATGAGTTGCATATAAACCTCTCCTCATTCGTTCAATAGTTTTTAACTTGTTTCTAAGTATAACTATTATTTCTTAACAAAAATTGAGGAGATTTCTTAAGATTTTATGAAGAATAAAAAAACAGCTATCGTCTCTAGCGATAGCTGTCCCTTATTACTTCGCACTCACGATCTTATAATAAGAACGAACCGTTAAGAAGTAATATCCAATATAAATCGCGCCGTATACTCCAATACTAATGAGAAGCGGAATCATAATTTCAAATGGTAATATATTTGACAAACCTTTTAGTGCAAATAAACTGTGTAAAATACCAATAATTAATGGAATAGCAAAGATAAAGCTCACTTGTTTTGCGATAGCTCTCTTCATCTCTTGCTTCGTTACACCAATTTTATGAAGAACAACGTAGCGATCACGGTCAGCACTTGCTTCTGTTAATTGTTTAAAGTAAATGATTGAGCCTGTTGCTAATAGGAATACTAATCCTAAGAATAACCCAATAAACATCATTAAGCCTGTTGTTTCAAGCCCCATTTGGAATCCTGTATAGAAATCGTTAAATGGTTTTAAAACTTCTGATTCTCCAGCTGGCATAATGCTTGCTAATTTTGCTGTTAACTCTTTACTATTTCGCTCACCTTTTACATCAATATTTTTTACAGTACGCGTTTCGTTTACTTGTTTCACTTGCTCATATGTTTTATCAGGAACGATTACAAATAGTTCATTTAAATTTGTAAGGCTTCTATTATTTACACCTTTAATTTTTAATTCTTTTGACTCGTTTCCAACAGGGAATACAGCTGTATTTCCTGTATAAAGAGGACCAAAATCAAGTTTCTCAATATATAAGCTATCATATACGAAAGCTTCATTCGCACTTAAATTTACAGGTTCTACATCTAAATGTTTCACAAGTGTATTAAAGCTTGATTGAGAAATAAGCTGGTACTGATTCGTAACATTATAGTGTGTGTTCAGAACTTGATCAGCTCTTTCACCTTTAAATGTTCCCTTCACAGGAATCATTTCAACTTCTGATTCATATGTGACTGGGTGATTATTCTTCTCTCCAGCAAGTATTTCATTTACTTTTTTATCTAATGCTGCATCTTTTTTCTCATAGGAATAACTATACGGCGCAGCAACTTTTGATTGCGTAAATGTGTTGTAATACATCGTAACTGACGTACCAACCGCTGTTAATGTAACTGCACTTAAAATAGCGATTGTCGCCAGTGATTTCGCATTTCCTTTAATACGATATAGTAACTGCGATGTCGTTACCATATTCATACCATTATAAAATGCTGACTTATTATTTCTTGCACGTTTCAATACAAATACTGTGAAGAACATGAACAGTAAATAAGTCCCTGCTACTGTCGCTAATAAAATATATAATGCAACGACCATAAAGTCTGCATACATAACTGCTTTCATGTACATTAATGCTAAAAAATAACCTGAACCGATTAAGAAAACTGAAATTAATGCCATGATGACAGATCCTTTTGGCATTGCTTCTCCTTCACGTTCTGCACGGAAAAGTTCAATTAACTTAAAGCGATAAATTAAACGATATCCTTGAAGTGATGTATATAAAATAATCACAAAGAAAATAATTGCTGTATCAATAATGGCAGCCACCGGTACTTCAAAATGAACGTTTAAATTTAATCCCATCATATTTACTAATAACTCAAGGAATAATTTTGAAAGGACACTACCGATCGCAATCCCAATTACTAATGACATTAATCCCATTAACATATTTTCATAAAAGAGCATTTTACCAATTTGTCTTTTCCGAATACCTAGTAAAGAATATAATCCAACTTCTTTTTTACGTTTACGTGTAAAGAATCCGTTCGAATATATAATAAACACTGCTACGAAAATGATAAGCATCACACTGGAAACTTGAAACGCACCGCTAATCTTTTTAGAAGCTTCTGCTGCTTTTTCCATTTGTGAATTATATTGCAGTGCTTTAAATGTGAAATAAATAACGATACTAAAAATCATAGATGCAAAATATACAAAGTAGTCTTTAAAGTTCCGCTGTATGTTGCGGAGGGCAATGCTAGATAAGGTCATCAGCCATACCTCCAGAAATAGAAGACATTACGTCAACAATTTTTTGGAAGAACTGTTTACGCGTCGATTCACCGCGGTGTAATTCTTTATAGAGTTCACCATCTTTAATGAAAATAACTCGTTTACAATAACTTGCTGCAAATGCATCGTGCGTTACCATTAAAATTGTTGAGTTATCATATTCATTTAACGACTTCATACTTTCAAGTAAATCTGTTGCAGATTTAGAATCAAGTGCTCCAGTTGGCTCGTCTCCGAAAATCATACTTGGATTCGTAACAATTGCACGCGATGCTGCACAGCGCTGCTTCTGCCCACCAGATACTTGATATGGGAACTGACTTAAAATATGATCAATACCGAATTTCTTTGAGATTTCAAGAACGCGGCGATCAATCTCACTCGCTTTCACCTTTGATAACGCAAGTGGTAAAGCGATATTCTCTTTCACCGTTAACGTATCTAATAAGTTATAATCTTGGAAAATGAAACCTAAATGATCACGGCGGAATAACGCTAACTTATCATCATTCATCTTTACAATATCTTTTCCATCAATTAAAATTTCACCGTTCGTCGCATTATCAATTGTAGAAAGAACATTTAGTAAAGTCGTCTTACCAGAACCAGAAGGTCCCATAATTCCAACGAACTCACCTTCTTTTACTTGTAAGTTAATACCTTTTAACGCTGCAAATTTATTCCCACCCGTGTCGTACACTTTTTCAATATTTTTTGCTTCTAACACTGTTTTCATCTCGACATCCCTCATTTCTTCTATTCTCTATTTTCAACTATATACACTCTCTACTCTTGCCACTATCGATGTTTCTTACACAAACATGACAGTTATGTAAGACGCATAAGTAAAGATATAAAAATTTAACCTACTGAACAAAAGTACTTTGTTACTATAACATTGGGATATCATACCATCCATTCATTCTCCTTACAGGAACATTACAATTTTGTAAGGTTAAAAATGTCCCCTACAAAGTTGTGCACGAAATGTCGGATGGAGCTATTTCGTTCCTGCTATTCTATGTACAGAGGAGGTCATAATATGGATTCACTTAAAAATATGAATACTGCAATGCGCTATATTGAAGATAACCTTACGAATGAAATTGATTTTAAAGAAGTTGCGAGGCTAGCTCTCTGTTCTGAGTATCACTTTAAAAGAATGTTTTCGTTTTTAGCAGGTATATCACTATCTGATTATATTCGCTGTAGACGTCTTACTCTTGCTGCCTTTGAACTAAAAAATAGCAATGCAAAAGTCATTGATGTCGCTATAAAATATGGCTACAACTCACCAGATTCATTCGCTCGTGCATTTCAAAACTTGCACGGTATAACACCTTCTGAAGCCCGAAATAGTAGCCGTTCTTTGAAAGCTTATTCACCAATGACCTTCCAGTTATCCATTCAAGGAGGAAATGAAATGAACTATCGAATTGAAGAAAAAGAGCCATTTCGAATTATAGGTATTACAAAACGAGTACCAATTGTTTTTAACGGTGTAAATGAAGAAATTGCTTCTATGTGGAAAAGTTTAAACCCAGAGTCTATTCAAACATTAAAGTCCCTTTCAAACATTGAACCTACTGGAATTATTAGTGCTTCTACTAATTTTTCTGAAGGAAGAATGGAGGAAAAAGGCGAACTCGATCACTATATTGGAGTAGCCACAACAAAGGATTGTCCAGAGGAGTTTAAACAGCTTGAAGTTGCTGCTTCAACATGGGCTATATTCGAAGCTGTCGGTCCATTTCCTGATGCACTACAAAATGTATGGGGACGTATTTATTCTGAATGGTTCCCTTCTTCGAACTATGAACTAGCGGAAGGACCGGAGATATTGTGGAATGAAAGTAAAGACGTATCCTCTCCGAATTTCAGAAGCGAAATATGGGTACCTGTTTTAAAAAAGTAATATAAGAGTCTAACCTTTTCAAAATAAAGAAGCTGCTCTTCCTTTTTAAAGGAAGAGCAGCTTCTTTATTTTATACTTCTTCTTGACTCGTTCTTATACAAGAAAATAGTAATAATCGTAAGCACTATAATAACTGCAAAAGTAAATACTCTGTAGTTCGAGATAGTAGCAGTACCAATTAACAAGGCAGGTATAACCGCCACAATTAAGCCACCAAACATACCAACAAACGATCCTATACTTTGTTTTACTACTTGAGTTTCTGATACCCAATCATAATAACCAAATCGATTATTAATGAAAATCCCCCATACTGCTGAAAATAATGAATATGTTATCGGTGTTATTACGATGAAAAGAGAGCTCCAAACATCTAGCTTTAACCCGATTATCAGTAATACAGCACTAATAAGTGATGCAGGTATACTCAATGAAAGATTCATAAGAATTTTACTATCATAAATCATCTTTGGCGCTATAGGCAATGATTTAATAATCCATACATTTTTTCCTTCTAAAGACAATGACACACATGTTGTACATGTCATCGAAATCGCTGCTGCAATAGCAAATGGAGCAATCTTTTGCAACAGGGGCTCAATTCCAGGATACGCTATTAATTGGCTTGGTCCTACTACAACTATAGCTAGCGAGAAAGCTAGCGCCATCACGACTCCCATTCCACTATTTATGACATACACTGTAGAAGAGAAGAAACGTTTCAGCTCTTTTTTATACAATGCGACCAATACACTCTCTTTTTTCATGCTATTAATCTCATAATTTGAAAGCATATGATAAGTGGTGATCCCTGTGTTTATTTGCTTATATTTTAACGAAAGTATTTTTACAAAAAGATAATACCAAATCACTGATATCCCCACGAATAAGATGAAAGCTACCATATCAGCATTAACAATTGCTTTTTGAAACATGTTAGCTAATGGATACACTTTAGTTAATTGCTCCGAAACAATTGCACCAATTCCGTTCATATCATTAAGGCTATATTGAGCATTTCCGTTTTTTAGCATAAAGGAACCGAATGTAATAATTACTATAAAACTTAAAATCGTAGTTATTTTATTCGTATTTTTAAATTTAGAAGCGATTGCCGTAATCGAAGCTCCAAAGATTGCTGCGATTGTTGTTGGGATTAAAGATGCTATAAACATACTGATGAACCACATAAAGTAAAAAGAAACTGATGGATTTTCATGTATGCAATACACAACTCCCATTGGTAGCATGATTATGATTGAAAAGATTGTATTCAGCAAGTATAAATACAAAAACCTACTTGCAATAACAGTACTTACGCGAATCGGCAATGACATTAAAAAGTCGTAATCCTTAAAAGCAAAAATTTCTCCATTTGCCTTAAATATAGTGAAAAACAACGTTAATACACTGCTAATAACTAGTGCATAGACGGGAATAATTTCACTAATTCCTATTTTTATCAATCCATATGCCGAAGCTCCGCAATATAACATTAACATGACACCAACTAGAGCAATAGATACTGTCAGCAAAATCTTATTCTGCTTCTTTCTCTTATCTTTTTCGTATTTAAAGGTGTTTAAACCGAGCTGCGTTATCAACCGAATTTTCAAAAGACCTAAACTATTAGTATTCATTAGCAAGCTCCTTCATAAAGAGCTCTTCCAATGAGCCTTCCTTTATTAAAGAATTTACTTCTCCTGAAAGTGCTAATTTCCCTCTATTAATCATCGCTACTTTATTACATAACTTCTCAGCTACATCTAAAACGTGTGTAGAAAAGAAAATCGCACTTCCTTTTTCACAAAGCTCTTTCATAATACCTTTCAATACTACGGCTGCCTTTGGATCAAGACCAACGAAAGGTTCATCTAAAACTAATAATTTCGGTTTATGTAAAACCGCCGATATAATCGCTACTTTTTGTTTCATACCGTGTGAATAAGAAGATATTAAGTCCCCTAAGTACGGTGTAATCTCAAAAGCATCCCCATACTTCTGTATCTGTTCTTCCCGATCCCTCGCAGGCACTTTAAACACATCCGCAACAAAGTTCAAATATTGAATTCCTGTTAATTGCTCATATAAATCTGGATTATCAGGAATATACGCCATTACTCTCTTACATGCAATCGGATCCTTTTTTACTGAATGTCCATCAACAAAAATTTCACCCTCTTCAAAATCTATAACTCCTACTAACGACTTAATTGTTGTACTTTTCCCCGCACCGTTATGTCCAATAAATCCAAAGATATCCCCTGCTTTAACAGTAATATTCAAATGATCAACTGCTTTCTTACCGTCTTTATATGTCTTGCTAAAATTTATAATTTCTAACATGTAAATCCCCCCAAATCACCTTTTCGATTGAATTTTCAGACCTTAAAACGAAAAATTTACTCAGTGAGCTTTTCATTATTCCCACTGAGTATTAAAATCTCTTAACACATAGAAACTATAAATATAAAATTTGACTAATATAGCTCACATTTGTATTTCTTTTTTATACAAAACGTAAGAATATAAATTCGTTATAATGACAGCAACTACTATAATCCCAAGCATCATATAAGTTCTCCAATCAGCCGGAGCGAAAACACTTATAATCATAATAATTCCTAACGCCACAAATACTTTTCCGCTAAACCGATGTGTTTTCCGCCATACTTCTTCATTACTTAACGTCCATGGATTACGCATCCCAACAAAAAAGTTTGGCTTACACTGTGGTAAATAATTACCCATTACTAAAAATAAAACACCAACTAATAATTCAGGCACCCGATTAATGAATAAGTTATATCCTAATCCACTTGTAATAATATCTATATTTCCTACAAATAGTAGCAATAGTACACCATTATTCATCATCATAAAGGCTTTAGAAAATTTCTCGTAATTTGCTTTTCTTGGATCAATCTTTGGTATCACATTTAGAAATATATATAATGCAATCATAATTCCGACCATAGAAATCATTCCGTAAAATTTAGAAGAATATCCATCTACCTTACCGCCGCTCCAATGCGTTGCAATTGTATCCGGCAAATGTGGCCAAGCAAACGCCCAAGCTAAACAAGTTATAACAATTAATAAGATTGCAAAAAGATGTTTTTTCATTTCCCCTCTTCCCCCTTATTCGTAAATGTAAACACCCAAGTTAATAAATCTTGAAAGACAGTTGTGTTTAAAGAGTACACAACAAATTGCCCTTTCTTTTCATCTTGAATAAGTTCAGCATTTTTAAGTGCGCTTAAGTGGTGTGAAATACTTGGTTTTGTCATATTGAAATGTTCAGCGATTTCACCAGCGGTTAAATCACCTTCTTTTAATAAGTCTAAAATTTTTCGCCTTGTTGGATCTGCTAATGCTTTGAATGCTTGATTCAATGTCTTTCTTCCTTTCGATAATTAGACATTTAGATATTTATCTAAATATTAAACCGATTACTGTTATTTGTCAATTGTATCCAGTTCCCTTTTTACTTTTCTCACTTTTAACCTATACTGTTTACTAGCTTATCTTTCAACATAATGAAAAGACTTGAAACACATGATACACTATAGCTACAATTGTTTTTCTGAGGAGGAATATACATATGTATAAAATTTTAATCGTTGAAGACGATCCAAATATTTCATCATTACTGCAATCTCACATTCAGAAGTACGGTTATGAAGCTGTTGTTGCAGAGAATTTCGATGATATTATGGAATCGTTTAACGCTGTGAAACCACATCTTGTTTTACTTGATGTAAACTTACCGAAATTCGATGGTTTCTATTGGTGCCGTCAAATTCGTCATGAATCTACTTGTCCAATTATTTTCATTTCAGCGCGTGCTGGTGAGATGGAACAAATTATGGCAATTGAAAGCGGTGCGGATGATTACATTACAAAACCATTCCACTACGACGTTGTAATGGCAAAAATTAAAGGACAATTACGCCGTATTTACGGTGATTATGCACCAAATATTTCTGAACGTATCGTTGAAGTAGAAGGTTTAAAACTATTCCCAGAACGTCCTGAAATTCACTTCGGATCTGAACAAGTTCTTTTAACGAAAAAAGAAGCTATTTTAGCTGAAATGTTATTATCTAAATTCCCTCGTACAGCAAGCCGTGAAGATTTATTAGCTGCGCTTTGGGATGACGAAAGCTTCGTTGAAGAAAATACATTAAACGTAAACATTACGCGTCTTCGTAAAAAGTTTAATGAGCTTGGTATTGAGAACTCTATTGAAACAGTACGTGGACTTGGATATCGCTTTAACGCAACTTGGAGTGAATAAGCATGAAGCTATTTTTACGTGATCATTTTGCATTTTTCCTACTGTACGTTTTAAACTTCGGTATCATTTTCGTTCTTTATGATGCAGTAGATGGATTTCAAAACAATAAATTTTATTTCGTCGTTTTAAGTTTATATTTATTTATTTGTTTCCTCGCTTACCGTTACGTTCGCAATCGTAGAATGTACCATAGATTAAGCGAGCAACCAGAGAAAATGGAAGATGCGTTTATTGAAAGAGCAACTGCTCCGATGCCTCACGGTGTAAATGAACTCGTGCGCACGCAATACCGTCTCTTCCAAAAAGAACTACAATCGTATGAAGTAAAACAACAAGAACATCAATTATTCATTAACCACTGGGTGCATCAAATGAAGACACCTGTTTCCGTTATGCAGCTTATGGTGCTCGAAATGGAAGACGAGCATTTAATTCCAAAGTTTAAAAAAGAATTAGAGCGTCTAAACCAAGGGCTTGATATGGCTTTATACATGGCTAGGTTAAATAACTTCCATGAAGATTTCCATGTTGAGACGATTTCATTAAAAGATACGGTAACAAAAAATATTAACGGATTAAAAGAACTATTCATTCGTAATGGTGTCTTCCCTGTTTTAGAAGTCCATTCTGATTTAAAAGTTGCTTCTGATGCGAAATGGCTAAAATTTATCATCTATCAGTTAATGACAAATGCTGTTCGTTACTCTGGTGAGCGCGGAAAGAAAGTTTTCTTATCTGCTTACCGAAACGGAAAGGATATTATTTTAGAAGTTCGTGATGAAGGTGTTGGTATTCCGCAAGAAGATATTCGAAGAGTATTTGAACCATTTTACACTGGGAAAAACGGTCGCGCATTCGGAGAATCTACTGGTATGGGGCTTTATATTGTAAGTAAAATTTGTGATTATTTAGGTCACTCTGTCAAACTAGATTCTGAAGTTGGTAAAGGAACGACGATTAAAATCATCTTCCACAACGCTGCAAATAATCAAGCAGAACATACGGAGAAGGTGACCGAAGCATGATCGTAACATATGCAAGCAAAATGTATGAGAACTCACTCTCATACATTTTTTGCAATACAACTACTTCTATATCTTCTAGCCGGAGGTATAATCTATGACATTTTGGCAATTTGCATTTAAAAACGTCACGCGCAACTCGAGAGCTTATTTTGCTTACTTTGTAAGTAGTTCCTTTTCCATTGCTGTGTTCTTTTCGTTTGCTGTTTACCTATTCCATCCGAAATTACAAAACTTTGACATGACCTCTGAAATTTCAGGGTTAATGATATTTTCAGAAGTAGTAATTGTATTTTTCTCTTTCTTCTTTTTACTATATTCCATTGGTACTTTTTTAAAAGTTAGAAAA
Organism: Bacillus sp. FSL R9-9497; assembly: GCF_038005805.1. NCBI lineage: Bacteria > Bacillati > Bacillota > Bacilli > Caryophanales > Bacillaceae > Bacillus > Bacillus sp. FSL R9-9497. The sequence continues at coordinate 4,696,476 of NZ_JBBOTY010000001.1, forward strand.
AAACAATTTGGTGTTTTGACCATTTTAGGAATATCGAGAAAACAATTACATCGTCTTGTTTTTATGGAGAATATGTTAATCGGGATTTTATCTATCTTTTTCGGCATGCAGTTTGGAGTTGTTTTTTCTCAATTTTTCTTATTAGTAACAGCCAAACTTACGCATGTTCCAGGAATATATTTATACGGTCCTACTAACGCGTTTATTTTAACAACCATTGTTTTCCTTAGTCTTTTTATCATTGTATCTGCATTCACACCAATGCTTATTCGTACAAAAAAAGCGGTACACCTTTTAAAAACAAATGGTGGAAAACAAAAAGAAAGAAAACCATCCATACTTGTTTCATTATTTGGTGCGATTTGTTTATTTGGTGGTTATGCGTTAGCTGGAAATCCTAAATATTTCGTATCAGTAAGCCCGCAAATCGGTGTTATATATATGGTTTCGAGTATTTTCGTTATCCCAATGCTAGTTACAATAGGAACATATTTTTTCTTTTCTCAAATTAGTTTCTTACTTATTTATATTTTAAAGAAAAGAAGAAGATTTTATATGAAACGGATTAATATGCTTTGGATTTCAGATTTAGCAAACCGTATTCGAACGAATATTAATATGCTTTTTATTGTAGCGATGCTCTCTACAATTGCTTTCACAATGATCACGTTCCTATATGGATTCGGGAAATTTATTAAGCTAGAGGTGAATAGAACTTCCCCTTTCCCAATTTCTTATTTCTCTTATGATGCGAACCCTTTTGTTACAGAGCATTTAAATTGGCTTGAGCAACAATTACAAAAAGAGCATTTCCCTTATCAAAAAATAAAAGCTGATATATATGAAACACCACTAAAAGAAGATAAAGATATAGCTATTTATAATGACGTATACGCAATTAAGCAAAGTGACTATAACAAACTTGCGAATTCTTTACGAATGAAACAACTATTTATGGATGATAACGAAGCATATGTGTTAACAGGGACATCTTATATCACCATATTCAACGAATTTGAGCAAAGCTACAATAGAGATTACATTACACTCTCTAGTACAAATACGAAATTAAGAGTTAAAGGCTATGAGCATGTAAATGCAATTCCATCTGGCTTTTCATATCAAACGATAGTTTTGCCTGATGTTATCGTAAATAACTTACCTAGCACCGTAAAGCATATATCAGCATACAATTACAAAATTCAAAACTGGGAACAGACATATGAAATTGCTGATAATTTTATAGAAAAGGTACAAAAAGATCGAAATAAATACCAGTATGAAGGGCCTCTTATTCGCTCCTTTGAATCAGCAGGATCGTTATACAAAATAACATCAGGTAGTGCCGCGTACTTCCTAATCGGGACATTTTTAGGAGTTATTTTCTTCATTGGAGCTGGTAGCGTTCTTTACTTTAGAATGTATACGGATTTGACGAACGAACAAGAGAAATATATAACGCTTTCTAAAATCGGTGTAACAGATACAGAGATGAAACGATCTGCAACCATTCAACTTAGTATTTTATTTTTCATTCCGTACATTATGGCATCCATTCATACAATGTTCGCAACAAAAATGCTACAAGATGTAATTGGTTTATCTCTGTTCAAAGAAGTTTCAGCCGTTCTTATTATTTTTGGATTCGTTGAAATCGTATTTTTCTTATTCATTCGTTCACTTTATATGCAAAAATTATCACATTACACGAGTGGACAAAATATTTAAAACAAACTTGATGAAAAGAGTATCTCTCATACGCTTTTCATCTTCACCCTATTAGGAGGTTTAGGTGAATGACATTTTGGCAGTTTGCATTTAAAAACGTCACAAGAAACGCCAGAGCTTATTTCGCCTATTTTGTAAGCAGTGCGTTCTCCATCGCAATCTTTTTCTCATTTGCAGTTTATTTATTTCATCCTAAATTGCATATGACAGACGTGAATTTTTCTCTGAACATATTAATGACAATTTCAGAAGTTGTCATTGTGTTCTTTTCATTTTTCTTTTTACTGTATTCAATCGGGACGTTTTTAAAAGTACGAAAAAAACAGTTCGGGATTTTAACAGTACTTGGCATATCTCAAAAACAATTAAAGCGACTCATATTTATAGAAAATATGTTAATTGGTGCTCTTTCTATATTTTTTGGCATTCAACTTGGACTTGTCTTTTCACAGTTCTTTTTGTTAGTTACCGCTAAAATTACACACGTACCTGGTTTATATTTATATCCGCCTACAAGTGCTATCGTTTTAACTATCATCATCTTTCTCGGGCTCTTCATTCTCGTATCATCTTTTACACCGATGCTCATTCGCACGAGAAAAGCCGTACGTCTTTTAAAAGAAGGAAAACAACAAAAAGAAAGAAAAGCATCCGTGCTCATCTCTCTATTTGGTGCGATCTGTTTAATATGTGGATATGCGTTAGCCGCAAATCCGCTGTATTTTATGTCGCTAGGTGACATAATTGGACTTTTATATGCCGTCTCTAGTATATTTGTCATCCCATCGCTTATTGCAGCTGGAACATACTTTTTCTTTTCACAAATTAGTTTTTTACTTATTCGTATTTTAAAAACACGAAGAACGTTTTATATGAAACGAATTAATATGCTTTGGATTTCTGATCTAGCATCACGTATTCGGACGAATATTAATATGCTCTTTATTGTGGCGATGCTATCGACGCTCGCTTTTACAATGATTACATTCTTATATGGATTCGGGAAATTTACAAAGTTTGATGCGATTAGACAAAATCCTTTCCCGTTTACTTATTTATCGCATACTGAAAATACGTTAGCTGATGAACATTTAAACTGGTTAGAGCAGAAATTTAATGAAGAGCACTTTACTTATACAAAATTTAAAACGGATATATATGAAGTATCTTCGGCTGAAGATAGCACGCAGCTCTATTATGCCATTAAACAAAGTGACTATAATGTACTTGCTAAGGCTTTAAATTGGGAAACGCTCACGGTCAATAAGAATGAATCTTATATTCTTATGAAAGACTTAGATGATCAGGTTATTGGAACGCTCCATAATAAAGAACAGAAAAATACTCTTACACTTACTCAAAACAATTTACAACTACAAGTGAAAGAATATAAAAGTTATAGCCCATTCCCAAACAGCTTAATATACCAATTACTCATACTATCTGATGAAAATGTAGAAGCCTTATCCACCGTTTCCAAACAAATGAGTGTATATAACTTCAAAGTTACAGATTGGGAAAAAGCACATAATATCGGTTCATCGTTTATAACAAAAATCCATAACGATAATGCAGCAATTCAAGCAGAGCATCCACCTTTCCATGCAAGTGAAGCGAGCGATTCTCTATATAAGACAAAACTAAATGTCGCTTCGTTCTTCTTAATTGGTACTTTCCTAGGAGTTATTTTCTTTATCGGTGCTGGCAGTGTTCTTTACTTCCGGATGTATACAGATTTAACAAATGAGCAAGAAAAATATATAACGATTACGAAAATCGGCTTAACTGAGACTGAAATGAAACGTTCAGCGACAATTCAGCTTGCGATTCTTTTCTTCGTACCTTACATTATGGCATCAATCCATACGATGTTTGCGACAAAGATGCTACAAGAAATATTACATCTCTCGTTCTTCGCTGAAATTACAGTCGTACTGTTGATTTTTGGAACAGTTGAAATTTTATTTTTCCTTTTAATTCGTTCCTTTTATATGCAAAAATTATCACAACACATTAAGTTTTAAAAAGTAGAAAGGTGATTACTATGGAAGAAGTATTACACATAAAAAACGTCTCAAAAGTATATGAGGGGAAAGTCCCTCATACTGCTTTAAAAAATATAAATTTACACGTGGATAAAGGGGAATTCGTTGCCATTATGGGACCATCTGGTAGCGGAAAATCTACATTTTTAAACGTTATCTCTACAATCGATTCTCCGACTTCTGGTGATGTCGTGATTAACGGAAAAAAACCGCACACATTTCGTAGAGAGAAGTTAGCTATTTTCCGAAGACAAGAGTTAGGATTTGTTTTCCAAAACTTTAACTTACTAGATACACTGACAATCGGTGAAAATATCGTACTACCTTTAACATTAGATAATGTTCCATTAAAAGAAATGGATGAAAAGCTTGATAACATTTCAAAAAAGCTTGGAATTGATCATATTTTGGACAAGCGTATTTTTGAAGTTTCTGGAGGACAAGCACAGCGTACCGCAGTAGCACGTGCTGTTATTCATCATCCTTCACTTCTACTAGCCGACGAACCGACAGGAAACTTAGATTCAAAAGCGGCAATTGACGTAATGGAGTTATTTACGAAATTAAATAAAGAAGAAGATGCAACGATTTTAATGGTTACGCACGATCCGTTTGCAGCAAGTTATTGTAACCGTGTTATTTTTATTAAAGATGGCGAACTTTACAATGAACTGCACCGCGGATTATATCGCGAGAAATTTTATCAAGAAATATTAGATGTTTTAGCATTATTAGGAGGAAGACGTGGATGACATTTTGGCAATTCGCATTTAAAAATGTCTCACGTAATTCGAAAGCATATTTCGCCTACTTTGTAAGTAGTGCGTTTTCTATCATGGTTTTCTTTTCATTTACTGTATACGCGTATCACCCGCGGTTACAAAGTGTACAAAGTTTCCAAGAACGTGATCCTCTAATGAACTTAGCTAGTACAGCACAGCTTGTGATCGTTATGTTCTCGTTCTTCTTTCTCTTATATTCAATTGGAACATTTTTAAATGTACGGAAGCAGCAATTCGGGATACTCACCATTCTCGGTATCTCACAGAGACAATTAAAAAGACTGTTATTTACTGAAAATATGATAATCGGGATATTGTCTATCTTTATCGGCATTCAAGGTGGACTTGTATTTTCTAACTTTTTCTTATTAGTCACTTCGAAATTAACAAGTGCGAAAGGTCTCTATTTATATTGGCCAACAGAAGCGATTATCGTTACAACCGTAACGTTTATCATTTTATTTTTAATCGTTTCTACGTTTACACCAATGTTTATTCGTACTCGAAAAACAGCCCACCTCATTAAAGGGAACAAGAAAATGCCAGCTGAAAAAAGACCATCTATACTCATCTCTTTATTCGCTTTAATTTGTTTAGGGCTATGCTATTATATCGCTGGTTATCCGCAAGGCTACGTAACGGAAAAAAATGTGCAAAATGGATCTGTCTTTTTTATTATGTTATCTATTTTACCGCTCGTAATAGTCGGGACATATTTATTCTTTTCACAAACATTCCTTCTTTTCATCTATATTTTAAAGAAGCGCAGAAAGTTTTATTTGAAACAAATAAATATGTTATGGATTTCAGATTTAGTTTCTCGTACACGCAGTAATATTAATGTACTCTTTATTGTTTCTATGCTATCTGCACTTGCATTTACGATTATTATTGGATTATTCGCCGCTAATAACAATACGAAGGCATCAGTACTAGAGCGATATCCCGTTCCCTTCACGTATACATCAGAAGGTGACAATTCCCTTGAACAAAAGCATATTTCTACAATTGAAACGGAGCTTACAACTAATAATTTTCTTTACAAAAAATATAAGTTTACAGTATTAAAAGATACAGCTTCCAAAGAAGATATTATGCTTATGAAGATGAGTGATTATAACGCAATTGCTAAACAATTGAAAAGACCGGAAATAACAATTGATTCTACAGAAGTGTATATTATTTCTCGCCACTCACCAGAACTTCTCGATCTCGTATCTAATCCATTTGCAAAGCAAAATACGATTACACTTGGATCTAATAAAAAAGAATTTCATATTAAAGGGTTTATTAATAAAGGAATCGAACCATCATTTGCATTCCCTCATTTAGCTGTCGTACAAGATTATGTATTTGATAATATGATTCCTCATATTGAAACAACTGTAATCTATAACTATTTCGTAGAAAACTGGGAAAATGCAATCGTTCCAACAAAAAATATGTTACGTGTTATTAGTGGTGATGCACGTGAGTTCTACGAAAAGCATACTGAAGAGAAAGCTCAAGTTCCTTTCTTCATACATACGGCTACGGATGAACTTATTTACGGTAAAGGAAATGCAGTTGCTCAATTCTTTATTTGGGCATTTCTCGGCTTTATTTTCTTTATCGGTGCGGCTAGTGTTCTATACTTCCGTATGTATAATGACTTAACAACTGAAAGACAAAAGTATATTACGATTACAAAGCTTGGCTTAACTGAATCAGAAATGTTTCGCTCTGCTACCATTCAATTAGGAATTTTATTTTTCGTTCCTTACATCGTTGCTGGTGTTCACACGTTATTTGCGGTTAAGTTTTTACAAAGCATGTTTTCTTTCTCATTACTAAAAGAGACATGTATCGTACTCACCTTTTTCGGGATTATCGAGATTATTTTCTTCTTCTTAATCCGCTCTCTGTACATTAATAAATTATCACAGCATATCAAAATATGAATAAAATGGCCTTGTGCATATTGCACAAGGCCATTTTCAATAGTTTTTAATAATTAGCAGCAATATCCGCCGTAGCCACCAGCATAACCACCGTAACCACCATAACCACAACCGCCGCCTCCGCCGAAGCAGCTAGCACCGATGATAATTAATAAAATAAACAATACGATTAGAAGCGCAAAACCGCCTCCGCACCCATGTCTGCGGTTACAATCATCATGTCTGTGTTCACACTTTTCGCTCATTACTCTATTCCTCCTTTAGTATCATTCATAACAAGTTCACCTTGCTCTAAATGAGGGGATTCCATTTATAGTATGTTTTCAGGGCGAATAGGAAGCTTGGCTTTCTTAAAAACGGGCTTGTTTTCGGAAATGGGCTTCATCAAAAAAAGATACCAATTAAGGTATCTTCTAAATAAACATATTTAATAAAAGTGCAAAACCAAATGCAATAAATGATAACAATGTCTCAAGTACCGTCCACGTTTTAAACGTTTCCTTCACCGTTAATCCTAAATACTCTTTTACAAGCCAGAATCCTGCATCATTTACGTGAGAAAACATTAATGATCCCGCACCTGTTGCTATAACGAGCAATTCTAAATTTACACCTGACATGTGCTGAATAACTGGTGAAACAATTCCTGCTGCCGTCGTTAATGCTACTGTTGCTGAACCTGTTGCGATTCGAATTAATCCAGCTACCATGAAAGCTAACACGATCGGTGATAACGATATATGTTCTGCCATTTGCGCAATCGCTGTTCCAACGCCGCTTTCAATTAATATTTGTTTAAACCCACCGCCTGCACCGATAATTAAAATAATGGAACCGACTGGTAATAAACTTTCATCCGTTAACTTTTTAATCATCTTTTTATTAATCCCTTGTCTTATTCCAAGTAAATAAAATGCTGCGAAACATGAAATAAGTAAAGCAATTACTGGGCTTCCTATAAATACTAAAAATTCAGTTATCTTTTTCGGTAATGAAATATATGGTGCCACTACTGATAAAATCATCAATACAACTGGTAATAAAATAATGAAAAATGAAACTTTACGACTTGGTAAATCTGTTGATACAGTCGTAACTCGAACAAGCTCTGGTTCATTTTCGGGTATAACCCTTTTATGTACCCACTTTGCAAATATCGGTCCTGCGATAATGGCTGCTGGTAACGCGATAAGTAATGAATATAAAAGTACCTTTCCTAAGTTCGCGTTATAAATACCGATTGCTGTCATCGTCCCTGGATGTGGTGGCACAAGCCCGTGCACAATAGATAATCCAGCAATAACAGGTAACGCAATTAATAATATATTTTGCTTCGTCGTTTTTCGAATCGAAATAACAAGTGGTAATAATATGACGATCCCCACTTCAAAAAACACTGGAATCCCTATAACAAAACCTGCAAATAACATAGCCCAAGGTAGTTTCTTCACACCGAAAAATCGAATAAAGAAGTCTGCCACTTGCATGCCCGCCCCTGAATCGGACATCATTTTTCCTAAAATTGTTCCGAGGGCTAAAATACCAACTAGATGCCCTAGTACACTACCAACACCAGTTTCATAGGCAGTCACTATTTTCGTCAAATTCAGTCCAGACATAATAGCTAAAAATAAACTCGCCACTGTTAAACTAATAAATGCATGCCATTTCCACCATGATACCCCTAAAATAACAATTGTGATCGCAAGTAACGTGACGATTAATAAGTATATATCCATCTCTCATTCTCCTTACTTTTATCCCGATTGGTGTGGGCTAATAATTAGTGGGTGATGCCCTCCTCCACTAATTAAAGTTTTACTTTATAAAAAAAGAGGGAACATCCCCTCTTTTTATACGTCATAATTCACTACATAATGCTGCATTTCTGTATTGTAGTAGCCTTCGCTATATTCAATTACTTCGCCAACTTCATCATAAGAATAGCGCATACGTTTTAATAACGCTGTCCCCTCTTTTTCACCTAGCGCTTCTGCAACGAAACTAGGCGCGAGTCCAACAGCGAATTCATCTCTGAAGTTTTCTAAGTGAATGCCTCGGTCTTCAACTAAATCATAAAGCGATTGCAAGTCAAAGTCCGATAAATCTGTACTTGCCATTCCTGCTGAGAAATAGTGCGTATAATGAATGTAAGGTGCATCATTTAACGTATATAAACGTTCAATACGAAAACTCTCCTTGCCGAATAATCGAAATGGCACCGTTCCTTCTTCATTATGAACGATTTCTGCTTTTAGCAATTTCTTTTGTACTTTATATCCTTCTTCCACTAACACTTCTGTAAATTTCTTACCTTTTGACAACTTTGTCGCAGAAGTATTACGGATAACTTTCGTTCCTTTACCGCTTTTCTTTTCTAAATATCCTTCTTGAGCGAGTTCTTTAATTGCATTACGCACTGTAATTTTGCTCACTTTGAACTCTTCTTCTAACTGCGGTTCGGAAGGAATATTCGTATGAATCGCATATACACCATGCAATATTCGATCACGAATAATATTTTTTATTTGTAAATATAATGGTCCTTTTTTCCTCGTTACGTTCACCGTTACACCCACTACCTTTCTACATCACCTACTGATGCCGTCATTGCCCGAAGTATATCCTTCTCTGATGACATTGGCGTATCACCGACGATTGTATGTGCAAGCATTCCAGCTACTGACGCAAATGAAACAGCTTTCTCTGGTGCAAACTCTTTTATCTCGCCATGAATAATCCCGCTCGTATAAGCATCTCCAGCACCTATTCTATCATATACAGAAAACGTAAGTGTTTTTGCAAAAGTGAACGCACCATCTTTACATATAAATCCGCGAAGCGAGTGTGTATTATCACTATTAATAGAGCGATGTGTACCAGCGATTGTAGCGATATGATATGTTTCAGCCACCTTTGGAATAAGATCAATAAGTTGTGCTTCTCGCTCCGTCTCCTCTGTTTTCATTCCAAGAACGAACATTGCATCTTTTTCATTCATCATAACGATATCAGCAAGAGCCAGCATTTCTTCATAATGTGGTTTCGCCTGCTCATACCCATCTTCTCCCCAAAGAGATGGACGATAGTTGCAATCAAAGACGACAGTGCCTGCGCTTTCTTTCACTGCTTTCGCTAAAGATTTCATATGATGGCGCACCGTATCATTCATCGCAAGTGTAATTCCGCAAAAATGAACGATATCAATTTCCTTTGCGATTTCTTCAAATTGATACATGTCTTCACATGCCGTATTGAAACTACTTTCTAATCGATTCGAATATGTAACGCGGCTTGCACGTGCGCCAAATCCATTTTCTAAAAAGTACATGCCGACATATTTACCGCTTCTTGAAATAAACGGTGACTGAATGCCTAACTTTTGAATATGTGATACCGCCGCATCCCCAACCGAGTTCTCTGGTAAAGTTGAAATAAGAAAGCCTTCATGCCCGAGATGAGAAAGTGCTGCTGCAACGTTCACACCCGTACCAGAAAATGAGTAATTTAATGTGTTAGCTTGCGACAACAACTCATATCCTGGTACTTGCAGGCGCATCATTACTTCGCCGAATGCTGCAATTTTCTTACGCATTTTGATCAACTAGCTTCTTCACTACCGCTAATAATTCGCGAACATCTTCTACTTTCGTATTGCCAGTTTCTTTATCAATAATAGAAGAGTACACGTGCGGGATCACTTGCTCTACATTTGCCTCAAGCGCAATACGTACAATTGTTTCGAAGTTTTCTTTATCAATTCCGCCTGTTGGCTCTAATGCGAATCCTTCTTCCGCACAAGCTTTCGCAACTGCACGATATTCTTCTTCATGAGCTAGCCCTTTCATCGGGAAGTACTTCAATGAATTTCCGCCCATATCACGTACAAGTGCGATCGCTGTTTTAATTGGAACGATTGCTTTTTCTTCTCCAGCCGCACTAATTGGGCCAGTAGAAATATTTACGTAACCTACTTTTCCTGTTGGCGATACTAAACTATTAATCCAGCTATCTTTTTCGCCAAGATTTGCACGTGTCGCTCCAACTGAAGGGAACACTTGGTTAATATGGCTACCAGGATAATGCTTCGCAATTTCAGCGACAACTGCCGCTTGACGATTATCTCCTGCGCCTAGTCCGATTGATACAGCGTCATCAATTTCTTTTCCGTATGCTTTCATCGCTGTAACAGCTTCTTCTACTGTTGGGTAGTCTTTTGATAACACTCCCACTATTACATAACCTTCTGCTGCTTCAAAAATATCTTTCGCATTTCGGGTATTGTTCGCTAATACATTTAATGCTACGCGGCCTTTATAAAAACGTTTTTGAATATTTGTCATTTTAGTTTCCCCCTACAATTTCTCTCAATTTTTCTTCAATTACATGTATGTCATCACCTTGAAGTGGACGTGGATCAATATCAAAGAATCCTTGTCTTACTCCGTAATCACGTGTATAGATTGCGATTTCCCCTTCGCGTAATGCTGTCACAACGTCTTTTGCCGATTTATTTAACTCTTTTTCGCTAATATGAATACGTGCTCTAAAGATTGCTCTTCCAGCTTCATCTTGAACAATCGTTACATTTACACCTTTTAATTCTTTTAGCGGCATAAGTACTTGTAGCAATTCTTTTTCTTGCTCACTTTTATCTTCTTTTACGCCGTACTCATCAAGCGCTTGAAGTAAGCCGAAAGTTGTTTCTTTCCCAACTTTCATACTTCTTCCGATGCAATGTAATTGCACTTTCAGCCACTCAATATATTTTCGTTTCCCGCCAACAATACCAGAAGTAGGTCCTTCAATTGCCTTTGAACCACTATAAATGGCAAGGTCTGCATACTTCACATATTTTTGAATATCTTCTTCAGCTGCCGCATCAACGATAAGTGGTACGTTATTTCGCTGCGCAACTTCCCATGCTTCTTCAACAGAAATCATATTTTTTTGCACGGCGTGATGGGATTTCACATAAAGAATCGCTGCTGTATTCTCACCAATTGCATCTTCAATATGCTCTGCTTTCCCTTCATTTGCGTAGCCAACTTCTACAAGTTTACCGCCGCCTAAATAAATCATCGTTTCGACTGGAGCACCGTATTGAACGTTATGCCCTTTTAACATAATCACTTCGTTTTTCGCGATGACCTCTTGATGAAGTCTTTCACTTTTACGGCGATTTCCTTCTGTCACGATACCAGCGATAGAAAGTGCAATTCCGCTCGATGCTGAATTCACAACGACCGCTGCCTCTGAATCTAGAATTCTCGCAATATGGTCTCCCGCTTTATCTACTAAATCAGCAATTTCCACATAATTTTGTCCACCATGTTTCATCGCATCCATCACTGTATCTGTCGGAGCGGATACACCTAAAATACTCATTCTACCGCTCGCATTAATTACTCTTTTTAATCCGTACTTAGCATTCAATGAATGACCCATTGATGACAACCCCTTTCGTATCAATTCTTCTTTCAGCAATGCGCTGATCCCCTTCTGAATCAATTAACGTAACCTTCTCATCTTTCACCGTAAATAAAGTTAAGTTTGCAATATCGCCTTCTTGAATACGACCAAGCTCTGGTTTTTTCAGCCACTCTGCCGCATGTTTCGTAACCGCATCAATTACTTCTTCTAGCGGATAACCTAAGTAAAGGAATTTCGAAAGAACGTGAGCCATACTATACACGGGACCGTGTATACGATTCTTCCGGTAAATATCTGTACTAATCGTATTAAAGGTGATATCGTGACGCTTCGCCGCTTCTGCTACTTTAAAAGAAAAACTAGCATTACCGTGACCAACATCTAAATGAACACCGCGCTTCACTGCATCTAGTAATACAGGTAGCGGTTTTCCTTTTTCATCAAATAAATTATTTTCTTTCCCGTTTAAGTAATGTGTAATGACATCATCTTTTTCTAAAAGAGGTACAACTTCCTCTATGCGAGGAGGTGCTGAACCGATATGTACCATAATCGGCAATGATGTTTCACGAGATAACGAGCGTGCAACATGAAGCGGTTCAATTCCACTGTCACAAACGACACTTTTACTCATTCTCGCCTTTAACCCAACGATTACATCTTTATACTTTTCTACTGCTTCTATTACTTTCTCTTTATCGATCCATTCCATATTGGATAATTCATCAATTCGTTTCAAACCGATGCGAGAAATATTTAAAAAGGCAAATAAATTCGTTTTTGCCTGCTCCCTACTTTTTACTAAATCTGCAATACGATCAGCTCCGCAGCTGCCCGCATCAACAATTGTCGTTACCCCTTGCTTAACGCCAATTTCATCCACCTCATCGCCATACGGATCAAACTCCGGAAAAGCATGAACATGTAAATCAATCCAGCCGCTCGATACGTAAGTACCTGAGTAATCAAGAACCTTTCCACCTTCGCCAGCACCAGCTTTCGTCACCTGTGCGATTTTATTATTTTCAATTACAATGTCAATCTCTTCCCCGTTCACACGTTTTACATTACGTAGTACGAATCGTTCTGTCATTGTACTTCCACCCTTTTCTATAAGAAGCCATAAGAATACGCTTACATTAAAGTTTCATTTTATATGTCTTTCACACGTTTAGCGTAACACAAAAAAAGGGAGAAGTAAATATAACGTTATAATGTTTGAAAGTGAATAAAAAGATGCTCCTCCAAAATGGTAATAGTATAGGAAATTATATCAACGATTTTTTGAATATATCTATCATAACTTACAATATATCAACGATTTTTCAATTATATCTATCATAACTTATAATATATCAACGATTCGACAAGGAATATCGATTTACCGACAAGAAACGTCAATTCCTTTCTTATATAAAAAAAGCTGTCCCAAATGGCACAGCCTTTTTCTTTATTCCTGAACCGTCACAATAACCCCATCCATATTGTTCCCGGAAATTTCATACTGCTTGTTTGCTGGAACGTTCACTTTCATATTCTCAGAAACTTTATAATAAGAAACAGTATATTTCTTACCTTCTACTTCAGTTGAAATCTCTTTTTCCTCTTTTAAAAACTCTAAATATTCCTCTAGTGTGAAATTTTTTTTTTGCATAATTGCGCTATGAGGTAGGCCAACATAACGGATATGCCATGGCTCATATTGAATTCCAGTAATGTTACTTTTATTTTTCGGATAACGTAATACAAAGCCATGCTTCCATACGTTCTCTTCGATCCATTTTCCTTCAGGCGCTTTCTCCATCTTCTTTTGCGTTGATCCAACGTCTAGTGATAATCCTAAATTATGTTCACTATATCCTGCTGGAAGCGCGTAATCAGATCCCATTTCTTTATATAATTTACTTTGTTCTTTAAAATCTCGATACCCACTACTCATTAAGAAATGCTGTACGCCATCTTTTCCAGCCGCATCGACAACGTTCAAAAACTTTTTTACAACATACTTTGATAAACGAAGATTTCTATCAAATATTACGTAGCCTCTCACTAATTCACTATTATGATTTACATTTATAATATCAGACCTAATACTATCTTTTTTTACTGGATAATCCCTATTAACTAATAATAAATCACCCTTATAAATTTGTTCCTTCGTAATCTCTTTCCTCTCGGTATTTGTCGCCTTTACTAGCTCATCTTTTCCGACAATTTTAACATCGATTTCCTTCTGAAATAACGGTGATATATAAAAGCCTACACATACTGTGCATGCTATAAAAAAAGAAATAAATACCCACTTTTTCATTTCTAGTTCCTCCTTAACGTAACTTACGTATAGAATAGAAAAAACTATTAAAATAAAAAGTGGGGTAAAGTTTAAATTTTTATTAAATTGTTAAGTTCTCGTCTTTTGGCAATCGCACTTCAAACATTGTTCTAACTACATTACTTTCAGCAGAAATTGTACCGTTATGCTGCTCAACAATATTTTTCGCAATAAACAGTCCAAGGCCTGTCCCGCCACGGTTCTCAGTTCTCGATTTATCACCTGTATAAAACATATCAAAAAGATACGGTAAATCTTCTTCTGGAATACTATCTCCATAATTTATAACTTGTACGACAACTTCTTCATTATCGATATACCCATTCAGATCAACAAATTGCCCATCATATCCGTATCGAACGGCATTTGTTAACAAGTTTTCAAATACTCTAGCTAACAATTTTCCATCACCGTTAATTGGCAAATGAGGATCAATATTCAACCTAGCTTGTAAATGATGTTTCTCTAATAAAGGATACAATTCCTCATCTAACTGTATAAGTAGTTCACTTATATCAATCGGCTTTTTATCCAGCTTTAGCATGCCATAATTCATACGTGTAATTTCAAATAACTCATCAATTAAACTTTCGAGCCTTTGCGATTTCGTATATGCAATTGTGGAGAAATGTTTAATTTGTTCTTTTGTTAAATTCTCATCTTTAAGAATTAAATCTAAATATCCTAAAACGGATGTTAACGGTGTTCTTAAATCATGAGCTAAATTCACAACGAGCTGATCTTTACTACTTTCAGCAAAGTCTCCTCTTTCCACCGCTTCTTTTAACTTTTCACTCGCAACATTTATTTCACGTGCGATATCTCCAAACTCATCGTTTGATGAAACTTGAACTTTATTCGTAAAGTTACCGTTCGCAAGATGATGAATCCCGTTAGAAATCTCACTAAAATACTTTAAATACGGTTTTGTCAAAAAGAAGAAAAAGATAATAGATAACGGAATAAAGAAAATTAAAAAGAAGTTAATGTCTCCAAATTCCCTTACCACTGACCTAAATTGCGCTAAAGGCTCTTCGTAGCGAACCATCGTTTTATAATACAGCTGCAATCCTTTATAAATTATATAAGTTACAGTTGCTGCAAGCACCATACTTAACGCAAATAAGGCAATCATTTTAAATCGAAAACTTTTCATCATATTATCCATTGAAAGTATAACCTACTCCCCACACTGTTTTTATTAATTTATCCTTTCTTTTATCTTCCCCAAGCTTTTTCCGCAACGTACGAATATGTACCATAACTGTATTTCCGCCTTCATAATAATCATCTGCCCATACTTGCTGAAAAATATTTTCCACATTATACACTTTCTTCGGATGGCTCGCTAATAAATATAAAATATCAAACTCTTTCGGTGTTAACTCAATTTGCTCTCCATAGACGTTCACTGTTCTTCGCTCAGGATCAATAATAACTCCGCCTATCTCTAAAGCAGATTTATTCTCCGCTACTTTCGGCTGATTTAATGTAAGAAACCTACGTAATTGTGCATTTACACGCGCAACTAATTCAATCGGTGTAAAAGGTTTCGTCATATAATCATCTGCGCCTAATACAAGACCTGTCACCTTATCAAAGTCCGAAGTTTTCGCACTTAAGAAAATGATTGGCATATGGTGCTTCGCGCGAATTTGACGCGTCACTTCATACCCATCCATTTTCGGCATCATAATATCTAAAACCACTAAGTCGATTGGCTGCGTTTCAATAATATGAACAGCCTCTTCCCCGTCCGCTGCCTTCACGACATGGTACCCTTCTTTTTCTAAATGTATCTCAATTAAATCGGCAATTTCTGCCTCATCATCCACTATTAAAATTGAAATGCGCTTCATTTTACTCCCCCTTTTATACGCTCGATTGTAAACTAGTCTATCCAATTTGTACAATACGAAAAGGTTACTCGCGGGAGTAACCTTTGTAAATGAAATTTATATCGGCGATTTTTCAAATATATCGACCACAACTTGAATTATATCGGCGATTTTCCAATTATATCAACCGTAACTCGAATTATATCAGCGATTTTTCAGTTATATCGACTTACCGACAATTACCGACGAAATTCGCCCGCTATTTGAAAGACTCAACCTACCGCTCCAAAACAATTCGCTGTTTCGTGATCTCCGCCAACCTTCCGCGGTCTACTTCATACTCAGCTTCAACACTTTGCGGCACCATAACTTTTCCGCCCTTAAGCGTCACTTCCGGCGAAATAATATCCTGCTCCCAATGTCTGCTAGAAGCAGATATATCGCCCGGAATCGTAAAGTTCGGCAATGAGGCAAGCGCAACATTTTGTGCTCTTGAAATCCCCATCTCCACCATACCGCCGCACCAAACGGGTATGTTGTGCTCCATGCAATAATTATGGATTTGAACCGATTCTGTTAATCCGCCCACTCGCCCTGGTTTAATGTTCACAATTTGGCAGCTACCAAGGGTAATCGCAACGCGTGCATCTTCTAAACTATGAATACTTTCATCTAAACAAATCGGCGTTTCAATTTTCTTTTGCAACTCCGCGTGATCAAGAAAATCATAATCGGCTAACGGTTGTTCAATCATCATTAATTGGAATTCATCTAGTCGTTTCAGCCTCTCCGTATCCCCTAATGTATATGCTGAATTTGCATCTGCCATTAGCGGGATATGCGGAAACTCTTTTCGAATCTCTTTCAATAATTCGTAATCATGCTCTGGCTTTATTTTCACTTTAAAACGCTCGTACCCTTCTTCTGCGTACTTTTCGATTTGTTTTAACATAACCGGAATTGTATTGATACCAATTACAACACCGACCTCAATTTCAGGTCTAGTCCCGCCTAGTAATGTCGCTAATGACTTCTTTTGTCGCTTCGCATATAAATCCCAAACAGCTCCTTCTATTCCTGCCTTTGCCATTCGGTTTCTTTTTATATGCTGGAACAAACTTGGCACTTCATTCGGATGAGAAATTTCAGCCTTTAATAAATCAGGTAATAAAAAATCTTGCAGTACATGCAATGCTGTCTTCACTGTTTCTTCCGTATACCACGGTTCAGAGAAGGCGACGACTTCGCCAAATCCAATGTATCCGTCCGTATCCTCTAATTTAATAACGATGCTCTCACGCTTCTCATACGTTCCGTAGCTTGCAGCAAACGGGATTACGAGTGGCATTTCTGTTATATGAAGTGTCGCTTTTTTTATTTCCACCTACATCTGCTACTAAAAATATAGACAAATGTATATTCTTAGAGTATTCCTGCTTCTACGTGCCCTGCCTCGCTAATCACTTGCTACTACAGTTTGCTGTGACACTCCACAGGCGTAAATTCCGATGTAGCCCACCGTACATATATACAATCTATTTACGTTAGTATTGTATATTTTTTTGCTTGTAAAAGGTTGATAGATGCATTTAAATCTCTATCCATTACATTTCCACAATCACATGTATATACTCGGTCAGACAGCTTTAAATCCGACTTTTTTTGACCGCAACATGAACATATTTTAGAAGATGGATAGAATCTGTCCACTTGCCGTAGTTCAATTCCATATTCCCTACATTTCGTTGATAACCATGTTTTAAAAGCATAAAAACATTGTTGCGCTACAGCTTTAGATAGATGTTTGTTCTTCATCATACCTTTCACATTCAAATCTTCTACTGTAATAAACATTGGCTTGGTTTTCACCACATCATTTACAATAGACTTTACATACGCTAATCGAATATTTGCTAGCCTAGCATGTAGCTGTTGCACCCTAAGAATATTTTTGTTTATATTCGCTCTTTTATTAGTAACAGGTTGTTCACCTCTCTTTCTTATATTTTCAAATTTGCGTGATAAAGAGCGTTGTTCACGTTTTAACCGTTTTTCTATCTTTTTTACTTGTACTGTTTTATTTATATTTTTGTGAGTTTTTCCATCGCTACGTACAGCGAAGTCTTTAATTCCCAAATCAATTCCTATACCTACTGCATTGAGAATTGAATTTGGTTTTACCTCTTTCACTTCACAGAGTATAGACACATAGTATCTTCCTGCTCTTTGATATACTGTACCACTTTTTACAGT
This sequence comes from Bacillus sp. FSL R9-9497, assembly GCF_038005805.1. Classification (NCBI taxonomy): domain Bacteria; kingdom Bacillati; phylum Bacillota; class Bacilli; order Caryophanales; family Bacillaceae; genus Bacillus; species Bacillus sp. FSL R9-9497. The sequence goes on from NZ_JBBOTY010000001.1 coordinate 4,714,827, forward strand.
TGTATTTTTTGAAATATATCCATACTCTTTTAACCTTATCCAACCAATTGTAGGGACTTTTACTTTATGTCTTTCTACTGTCCAATCTGTTTTGTTGTTTTTCGGAAAGTAGCACTTCACATCTTGCTTCTTCTTTTTTTTATATCGTGGAAACTTAGATAAACCTTTAAAAAATCGCTTAAAAGCTTTATCTCCATTCATAATCGCTTGTTTTACCGCTTTGCTCGACACTTCTTTAATCCACTGGTCACACTCTTTTGTATGAATGTTGTTTAACCATTTAGAAAAGTCATAGCCACTAAGAAATTTCCCATCCGACTCATATGCCTCTTTATTTTTAGAGATATACAGGTTATATACATATCGACACACCCCAATAGTTTGACGGATTTTACTAACTTGTTCAGTTGTCGGTTTGATTTCTATTAAATATGCTCTTTTCATAAATCTTCATCCTCCGACATTTTCTTTTTGTATTTTCTCAACCCATATATTCTACCGCTAAATACATGAATGATAGATATTAAATCCTGCACAAGTTCTTCTTGAGGAGATAGTTTTTCATTGTTAACAATCATAATTTCCACTCCCATTTTACGAAGAAACTTTTCAAACCACTCATATCCAAAACGTACAAATCTATCTTTGTGTGCAATGATGATAGTCGAAATATTTCTTTCCATACAACTGTCAATCAGGTTATTCCACTGTTTTCTTTTGTAGTTTAATCCGCTACCAATATCTTTGATAACTTCATCTACAATCATCCCTCGTGCATTTGCGAATGTTTTTAAAAACTCAACCTGATTTTCTAAATCATCTTTCTGACCTGGATTTGATACTCTTGTGTAAATAACTACTTTGCCTACTTTATTTTCTTCTTGAATACCCATATATTCCTTATACTGTTCTTCTGTATAGTATCATCTTCCTTTTTGGTTTCGGTAAGCAGTTAAAACACCTTGATTGTCCCACCTTTGCAATGTCTTAACAGAGACATTAAGCATTTCTGAAAATTCTTTTGGTTTATATTGTTTCATAATTACTTTTTATTATATATGCCTACTTTTGTCTATGTTTTTGTTTACTGTTTCTTTCTCCTCCACTAATTCTCTTAACTCTCGTCTTAACAATTTTTTCGAAGCGTTACGTGGTAATTCCTCTAAGAAACATGCTTTCTTCGGCACTTTATATTTCGCTAATTTCTCCTCGCAAAAGTGAAGAATTTCTTCTTCTGTTACCGCCCCGCTTTTCACAACAAAAGCAGCGGGTACTTGTCCCCATTTATCATCAGTCATACCTACAACACCAGCTTCCGCTATCGCTGGATGGGACAGCAACACTTCTTCAATTTGAGCCGGATATATATTCTCTCCGCCAGAAATAATTAAATCACTGCGGCGATCTAATACGTATAAAAATCCTTCTTCATCTAAATAACCGAGGTCGCCAGTATGAAGCCATCCGTTTTGAATAGTCTCACGCGTCGCATCTTCACGGTTAAAGTAACCACCTGTTACGTTCGGTCCTTTTACTACGATTTCACCTTCCGCATGTGGCGGCACTACTACGCCATCTTTTTCAATACGAAGTTGGCACTGAAATAGTGGCTTTCCAGCTGATCCTACTTTCGTTAACATGTAATCTGCGGACAACGTACAAATTTGCGAAGACGTTTCTGTCATACCGTACGTTTGATACACAGGAATTCCTTTATCTACACACGTTTCTAATAACGGCTTCGGCGCTGGTCCTCCGCCAAGTAACATACATCGTAAAGAAGATGGATATGTTTCTTCTCCAAGTCTCTCTAATAAATCAGTTAACATTTTTGATACGACTGAAATAATCGTTACGCCTCTCGTTTGAAGTGCTGTATGAATAAAATCAGCATCATATTTCGGAACGAGTAAAATGCGCATGCCGTACATAATATTTTTCATTAGAAGAGATAACCCGCCAACATGGAACATCGGCATACACGCTAACCAGCAATCATCATCACGAAGTCCTAAATTAAGCGAAGAGCCAACCGCGCTTGCCCAGTGATTGCCGTACGTTAAAATAACACCTTTCGGTTTTCCTGTCGTCCCTGACGTATAAATAATCGTCATCGCTTCTTCTAAAGAGAATTCTTCTTGTATAGAGGCTTCCTCTTTTGGTCCATTCATCACTTCGGCGAATGAATAGACAGGAACATCTTTAGCATCAAATTCTTGATCGGTCACTAAACAAATAACTTCAGCATCATCCATTTGCCAAAGTAGCTCTTCTCTTGAAAGACGCGTATTTAAAAGCACAGCTACTGCCCCTACGTACGATAGGGCGTGAATAACTGTAATCATCTCCATACCATTTTTCATCAGAACAGCCACCTTTTGCCCTCGCTTCACTCCAACATGCGTGAGACGTTCACAAACAGATACTACTGTTTCATGCAGCTGCATAAAAGTAACTTTCTCTTCCTCTATTTCAATTGCAGTTCGATCTGGTGTTAAAAACGCACGTTGCATTAACCAATTTGGCATAGTTTCCATCATACATTCTCCTTTCATGAAAGAAAGAGACTTGATATGACATCAAGTCTCTTAGTTGTTTTGTTTCCGGTTTGTCACATCCAGCTACAGCAGCTAGAATGTTCGGTGGCTTCACTTCTTCCTACGAGGCAAAAAACGCCTCTACGTCAGAAGCTCCATCCCCCTCACATTCTAAGCGAGCCGCTTCCGCTTTTGATTTGATCAAGGGAAACGAGGGAATTGACCGAAGTCCGGACTGCGTTTTTCTTTGAACGCGTCGCGACCTTCTTTTGCTTCGTCAGTTGTGTAGTACAATAACGTTGCATCTCCAGCTAATTGTTGAATACCAGCTAGACCGTCTGTGTCTGCGTTGAATGCAGCTTTTAGGAAACGAAGTGCCATTGGGCTGTTTGCTAAGATCTCTTGTGCCCATTGTACTGTTTCTGCTTCAAGTTGTTCTAATGGTACTACTGTATTTACTAAGCCCATATCAAGCGCTTCCCCAGCACTGTATTGACGGCATAGGTACCAAATTTCGCGAGCTTTCTTGTGGCCTACCATACGAGCTAAGTAACCAGCTCCGTATCCACCGTCAAAGCTTCCTACTTTAGGACCTGTTTGTCCGAATACAGCGTTGTCTGCAGCGATTGTTAAGTCACATACGATATGAAGTACGTGTCCACCACCGATTGCATAACCTGCTACCATTGCGATAACTGGTTTAGGAATTGCGCGAATTAGACGTTGTAAGTCTAATACGTTTAGACGTGGGATTTGGTCGTCACCTACATATCCACCATGACCACGAACTTTTTGGTCGCCGCCAGAACAGAATGCACGTCCACCTTCACCTGTTAAAATGATAACGCCAACATTTGCATCATCACGAGCTTGTGCAAAAGCGTCGATTAACTCCATTACCGTTTTTGGACGGAATGCGTTATGTACTTCAGGACGGTTAATCGAAATTTTTGCGATACCATTGTATGTTGAATAAATAATATCTTCGTAATTGCCTTCTTTTATCCATTCAATAGCCATTACAACTACCTCCTTGTATATTTCTGATTTCCTCTATAAGTGTAACTTCATTCTTAACTGAAAAAAGCATCACTGCATAGTTTTTAGAAATCCCTTTACTATTGTATCAAACTTTTCCGGTTGTTCCACATGAATTGCATGGCCAGCACCATCAATTTTGACAAATTTCGCGTCAGAGACGCATTTTTCGATGTTTTTTAATATGCGAAAGAACTTTTCATCATGCTCTCCGTTCATTAAAAGAACAGGTATTTTTAAGTTTTTCAGCTCATCCCACCATGAAGGCTGAGCCCCAGTTCCCATGCCTCGCAAGCTATTTGCGAGCCCTTTTGGGTTGTTAGCAAGTCGTTCTTTTCGCACCGCTTCTTGTACGTTTTTTGCTAAACGTCTTTGCGTTTCAAAAAGCGGAATATTTTCCCACATCGATACAAAACTTTCTATGCCTTCTCGCTCAATTTTATCGGCAAGTCGATCATCTTTTTCACGACGTTCTTTTCTATCTGCTTCGTTTTCGAGCCCAGCTGTACAATTTTCTAATAAAAGAGAATGTACATAATCTGGATATAGACATGCCATCGTAATCGCCAATCTACCGCCCATTGAATAGCCAAGTATATGTGCTTTTTCAATATGAAGATAATCTAATAGTTCTTTCATTTGCAATGCCACATTTCGAATGTCATAATGCGCAACATCTTCAGGACTCTCGGTCTTTCCATGTCCAACAAGATCCACTACAATAACTTGAAACTGCTCACTCCATGAAGAGATAAAAGAACGCCACGTTTCCATGCTTCCCGTAAAACCATGAAGAAGTAGAAGTGGTTCCCCGCTTCCGACTACTTCATATTCATACGATACACCTTGCAGCGTTACTTTCATTTTGATTCACCTTGTAAAGATGTAGTAATTACGTCCATCGTTTTTGTCCATAATGTACGGTGCAATGTTAAGTTCTCATCACGATTCGTACAAATTTCCACAACGTTTAAACCTTCCGCCCTTGTTCCCTTTTGTACCTCTTCTCGGAATTGCTCCCAACCGTTTACACGGCTAAATGAACCACCGTACATTTTGACAACGTGCTCATAATCAAGTCCAATTGGTGTTCCAAATAATGATTCAAAATGTTCCTTTTTCTCATACTGTGGTAAGAATGAGAAAATACCCCCGCCATCATTATTTACAACGACAATTGTTATGTTTAATTCATGTAATTTCGCTGCTAACAGTCCATTTAAATCGTGATAAAATGATAAATCACCAATCACTAATACAAGTGGGTCGCAAATAACGCTCGCTCCTAGAGCTGTCGAAATGATTCCATCAATACCATTTACACCACGATTTGCCATCACATGGATATTTTTATCCGATGTGAAGAAGAATGAGTCTGTATCACGAATTGGCATACTATTGCTCGCAAATAACGTTGCGTCTTCTGGTAATACGCGCACAATATCTGTAATAACCTTTCCTTCAAATGCAGTTTCATATGTTTCCATTTCACGAAGCGTTTCCTTCGTTTTTTCGTTTATATGTTGCCACATACTGAACCAATCATTCTTTTTCATAACTGGCATTTTTTCTATTAATGCCTTGCAGAATTCAATGTCACTTGCTTGCACAACTTCTGTCGCAACAAGAGCTGGATCTCTCCATTGTCCTGATTCATCGACAACGATATGAACTGCTTTTGTTTGTTTTTTTATGAACTGCGTTAATGATTTAGAAATAGGCATACCACCAAAGCGAATTAAAACGTCCGGTTTCCATGTTTCTTTTAACTGTTCATTTCGTAAAAATGTATCGTAACAGTCAATTACCATCGTTTTATCGTGGTGTCCGCTACGAATATTAGAAAGTGGGTCTGCTAATATAGGATAGCCAGTTTTCTCAGCTAATTGCGTTGCAAACATTGCAATTTCTGCATGACTATCATCTCCACAAATAATAAGCCCCTTTTCCATATGTGAAAGGCGCCCTACAAGAGAATCTACATATTCACTCGGCATCACCGCGTTTCCTTGCTGAACTACTCCTGTATATTCACTACGTCCTTTATCCCATAAGCTTTCTAGTGAGAAATCAGGGATAAGCGGCTCGCGAACTGGAAAATTAAGATGAACAGGACCCTGCGGCGCTAAACAAGCATTTGCTACTATACGCTGCGTCGTCATACGAGCGTAATGATACATCGCCTCACTTGCTTCTGGCAGTGCCATCTCTGTAAATTGTTTCACAAAAGTACCGTATAAATTAAATTGATTCATTGCTTGTGGTGCACCCACATCTCTTAATTCATGCGGTCTATCCGCTGTTAAGACGATAAGCGGGACCCTTGAATGAAAAGCTTCACATACAGCTGGATAATAGTTCGCTGCTGCTGTTCCTGACGTACATAATAATGCTACTGGGCGTTTTTTTGCTTTCGCAATACCGAGCGCAAAAAATCCTGCAGATCTTTCATCTACATGTAAATAAGTGTTCATTCCTTCATGTTGTTCCATTAGTAGAGCAATCGGCGTTGACCGTGAGCCTGGACTAATGACAACATCACATACATTTAGACGCGTCAGTTCATCCACGAACGCGCCTAAATAATATGATAATGCTTCTATATGATTGTTCATTTCATTAATTCCTCCAAAGCACCAAGCATCGGTCTAAACTTCAAACTTGTTTCTTCATATTCAAGTTGCGGTACAGAATCAATTACAATCCCGCAACCAGCAAATAATGATGCTTTCTCGCCATTTAATAACCCGCAGCGGAGTGCAACCGCAAACTCACCATTTCCTTCATCATCTATCCAGCCAATCGGTGCGCCATATAATCCTCTGTCTAACAATTCAACATCACGAATCAGTTTCATCGCTTCCAAACGAGGTGTCCCGCCAAGAGCTGGTGTTGGATGTAATTCTTCTACCATTGTTAAAAGACTCGCATCGCCCTTTGCCTCTACAGGCGTATATAAATGAATTAAGTTTTTCGTTGTTAATAAGCCCGGACTTTCCGGAATATTAACAGATTCGCAGTGCTCATTTAATACTCCTCGAATCATGTTTACAACATAACCGTGTTCAGCTAAATTCTTTTCATCATGAAGAAGCGCATTACTATTTCGCTTACTTTCTTCTATAGATTGACCATGACCAGTTGAACCAGCAAGACACATCGAAGTAAACTTCTCATCTTCTTTGCGAATTAACCTCTCTGGCGTCGCTCCTAAGAAGCATGCTCCTTTATAATCAAAAGAAAATACGTAACAATCCGGTTGCCCAATGCGAAGTGCTTCTAAAACGAGAGCAGAATCAATATGATGATCCATTTCTACTTTTAGCTCCCTCGCTAATACAACCTTCTGCACGTTCCCCTGCTTCATCTCATCTTGCACTTTCTCAATGGCATTCATCCAGCTTTTTGGATCTACTTCCACTTTAGAAGTAACTGTTAATTTCGATCCTTCTAATGCACATTTACTCTCCCCAAAAATTTTCTCTTCTAAAGAAACAATTTCGTTATAAAGAGTTTCTGCACAATCTGTTGCTGAAACGAATGTATTCATTGTTAACCATGCTTTTTCATTTTTTACAGTTAATAAAAATGCTGGTAGTGAAAATGTCGTATCATCGAATTCTTTCCATAAGTCCGTTTTCTCTTTTTCTTGGTCAAATGAAAATCCACCAAATAAAAGAGGACCTGTTCCAAATTCATATTTTTCTCTTTGTACAAATGCTTTCTCTTTTACTTTATCCCACTCGTCACGAGCCGCTTGAAAGCGTTTGTGAGAAGAATTTGCTATAGTGAAAACAGAGCCAATTCCAGCAAATATTACATGCTGAGCTGGATCTGCAAAATAACATCTATTTTCCAATGCAATCCTTTTTCCTGCTGCATAAAACAGAAGCGGATCCATCCAGTCTATTTGTTTTACAAAACTAACCAATATTTTTTCATCAGTTGCATGCTTAATGGCTGCACTAAGAACTTCTTGCAAGCCTTTTTGTTTCGTTTGAATCACAATTGTCTCCCCCCTATGGGCGAAAAATAGTCATAATTACGCTTGATTTTAAGATACACCTCAAACGAAAGGCCTGTCAACGTTTAGCATTTCTGAGAAATTCACCTTCTCTTCCTAGAAAATAAACGTTGACACTAAATGATGCTTTTTCTACACTTAGTTGTGTACAATATGTGACCAAAGGAGGATTCAACATGGAAATGAACGTCGAAACGAATTCCTCTCCTACGGCGCCAAAACCAAGCAAGCAAACAGGCTGGCGCATTTGGTGGAGTTTACTACGTCCCCATACATTAACAGCAGCTTTCGTTCCTGTTTTCATCGGAACAGCCTATGCAATGCAGGTCGGAGGTATAAATCAAATACATCTCCCTCTTTTCCTTATAATGCTTCTTGCTTGTCTTCTCATTCAGGCAGCAACAAACATGTTTAATGAATACTTTGATTATAAAAGAGGACTCGATCACGAAGGTTCAGTTGGTATCGGCGGCGCTATCGTTCGCGATGGCATTCAGCCAAAAACAGTGCTTAACTTAGCATTTGGATTTTTCGGCATCGCAATACTATTAGGTGTTTATATTTGTATGAATTCTAGCTGGTGGCTTGCTGCAATCGGTCTTGTTTGTATGGCCGTTGCTTACCTTTACACGGGTGGCCCACTTCCCATTGCCTATACACCATTTGGAGAGTTAACAGCCGGATTATTTATGGGTGTTATCATTATTGGAATTTCATTCTTTATTCAAACTGGAACTGTAACATCAGAAGTCATTTTACTATCTATTCCAAGCTCCATTTTAATTGGTGCCATTTTACTAGCTAATAATATTCGTGACTTAGATGGCGATAAAGAAAACGGTCGTAAAACGTTAGCAATTCTCGTTGGACGTGAAAGAGCTGTTGGTGTACTTGCTTCGATGTTCATCGTTTCCTACATTTGGACAATTGCTTTAATTATCGTGGGCATCGTATCACCATGGATGCTTATCGTATTTTTAAGTGCACCGAAAGCATTTAAAGCGACGAAAGGCTTTATCGGCAAAAGCATTCCAATGGAAATGGTACCTGCGATGATTGCAACAGCAAAAACAAATACAATCTTCGGTTTCCTAATGGGAATCGGATTATTACTTGGATATTTCCTTTAAAAGGAGCTGCTAACGCGGCTCCTTTTTCATATACCAATTTCAGCTCATAATTCCTACTCGCAACGCTCATACTATGTAAAGAAACTGAATTGTAGGAAGGTGGACGACTATGTTAACTCCACAACAAATAAATCAATTTAAATCCGTTTTAGAAAAGCAAAAGCAAGAACTAGAGCAAACGATACAAACACATGAAAATGAAGATCGTGCATCTGAACGCGAGTCTGTTGGAGAATTATCTAGCTATGATAACCATCCAGCTGATATGGCTACAGAGCTATATGAACGCGAAAAAGACTTCGGACTTATTGAACTTTGGCATAAACAGCTAGAGGATACGAAACATGCCCTGCAAAAAATAGAAGCGGGTACGTACGGCATTTGCGAAGTGTCTGGTGAAGAAATTCCGTTTGAAAGATTAGAGGCAATGCCGACTGCTACAACATGCATCCAGCACACGATAAATAAGTTAAATATGAATACACGACCAGTTGAGGAAGAAGTGTTATCCCCTTCTTTCCATAAACATGATGAAGATCGTTCTGTTGAGTACGATGCAGAAGATGCGTGGCAAGATGTTGCCAATTATGGAACGTCTGAAACACCGTCTGATTTAGAAAGACGAGATTCGAAAAATTATAACGGCATGTACGTAAATAGTGAGGAAAATGTAGGATACGTAGAGGATTTTGAAAACTTTATCGGTACGGATATGTATGGAAAAAATCCGCAAGTTTTCGCTACAGAAGAGCATGAAGAATATGAACAAATGCTTGATGACTTTGAAGAGCGTACGTTTAAGGGCGAACTATCTTCAAATGAGTCGAGTTCCAAAGAATAAAAAAAAGCATTCCGAAAATCGGAATGCTTTTTATCGCTAGCTAATTAGTTTTTTGTAACGTTAGCAGCTTGTGGTCCACGGTTACCTTCAACGATTTCGAAAGAAACTTCTTGACCTTCTTCTAAAGTTTTGAATCCGTCACCTTGGATAGCTGAGAAGTGAACGAATACATCGTCTCCACCTTCAACTTCGATGAAACCGAAACCTTTTTCGCTGTTGAACCATTTAACTTTACCTGTTTGCATGTCATGTACCTCCTAAATAAAAATGAAACTATGAATCCACATGAAAAGGTGGATATAAAGGACATGAATGTATAACAAGCTTACAGCCTTTAATTCAACGTGCTTTATTTCCGTACCACATTATGTAGCTCAATAGTGATTTCACTATATCACGCTATATCCAAAACGTCAAATGAGAACACTTTCATTCCACCATTTTTTTATAATTTTAATATAATGTTGAATTTCCATATTCATATTTTAGCCCGGTATTTGTGGATAATTTGATTGGCGGGAGCTGCTAATCCGTTTGGGTTGGTCCCATTTTATTTGAAAATTAACAAAACTAAAGTATTCTAATCCTATTAAATTCTGTACAATATAAGTATCTATTACATACGAGGTGAAAAAAATGAGAGCACATGAAATCGAGTATAAGTTATACGGAGATGATATGCAGTTTGTTGAAATTGAGTTAGATCCAGAAGAAAGCGTGATCGCAGAAGCTGGCGCAATGATGATGATGGAAGATTACATAGAAATGGAAACAATCTTCGGTGATGGTTCTGGCCCATCTGGAGGTTTATTCGGAAAATTAATGGGCGCTGGTAAGCGTCTCGTTACAGGCGAAAGTATGTTTATGACTGTATTTACAAATACAGGTCACGGCAAACGCCACGTCTCATTTGCTGCTCCTTATCCTGGTAAAATTATTCCTGTAGATTTAACAGAATATCAAGGAAAAGTAGTTTGTCAAAAAGATGCCTTTCTTTGTGCCGCAAAAGGTGTTTCTATCGGAATTGAATTTACGAAAAAAATAGGAACTGGTTTCTTCGGTGGTGAAGGTTTTATCATGCAGAAACTTGAAGGTGACGGTCTTGCTTTCATGCACGCAGGTGGAACTGTATATAAACGTGAATTAAAACCTGGTGAGAAACTTCGCATTGATACAGGTTGTCTCGTTGCTATGACAAAAGACATTAACTATGATGTCGAGTTCGTTGGAAAAGTAAAAACAGCTCTATTTGGCGGCGAAGGTTTATTCTTCGCAACGTTAGAAGGACCTGGAACAGTTTGGATTCAGTCCTTAACACTTAGCCGATTAGCAGCACGCCTTACAAGCCCAGCAGCGCAAAGTACTGGCGAAAGTAGTGTATTAGGTGGCCTTGGTCGTTTATTAGATGGGAAAGAGTAAACTGTGCCCTTATGTGGGCATGGCCATCAACTAATAAAATAATAAAATTAAAACACCCTTGCTTGCAGTAATAAAGTGAAAGGGTGTTTTAATTTACGTCTACAAACGAGAAAAAGCAGTTAAAATAAAGTAATAAGGTTTACTTCAGGAAAATAAGGTATATTATATTTGTTGAGTAGATTCTCTTTAGAGACAAGAAAAGTAGGTGAACAAAGTGGGAAAATATCAATTGGATTCCAAAAGTCAGGTAGCTGTGGCAAAGTTCCATGAAAAACAGAAGCCTGCCAAATTTGATAAAAAGCAGCAACTTGAAAAATTGCGTATGGAGTATTTGAAAAAGAAGCAAAAACAAACAGATAAATAATATGTTTTATTTTCCGAATTTTTTCTGTATGTAACGCAAACAAACACAAGAAAATAGGTAAGTTATTCATCATTCAAATATATACAGGCTATTTTTTCAAACCTCTTACTTATGCAACTAACGCATGCGTCAGTTCATTAAGAATAACTAAAAAAGTCGATTCCTTGAGATGAAAAAGAGTAAACAGTGCCCTTATCAGGCACTGTTTTATTTTGACATTATAATTTCCTCCACTGATTTAGGTAAGCGATACAAGCTATTCCCCACCTCCAAAAGAATGAATCAAGTTCCTCACCGCATATATTAAACTATACCTTTTCTTAAGGAGGGCTACCTTAATGCGTACTCCTTTATCCTTTGATAAAGAAACTGCCATACTGTTAGCTTCTTGTTGTGAGTTAACGTATGAACAATATAAACAAAATGGTATTTTCGAAATACCAGATGGTTTTCAATATGTACAAGGTTTTCAAGGAAAGGCCATTCAAACAACAGAATGGTTCGGATTTATATTAGAATCTGAGGATACAATTATCGTTGCCTTCAGAGGCACTCAAACAGATCCAGATTGGATTATTGATTCTCTCGTCAATCAAAAACCTTATCCTTATGCTTTAAATGGCGGAAATGTCCATAACGGTTTTCTCTCTATTTATGAGTCTTGTCGTGATTCTATTATGGATATGCTCGTATCATTGCCAGCACATAAAAAACTGCTAGCTACTGGGCATAGTCTAGGTGGCGCGCTTGCCACATTACACATATTAGATGCACGTATAAATACTGCCTTCGCACAGTATGGACTTTATACATTCGCTTCTCCAAAAGTAGGAGATATCGCTTTTCGAAATTATTATAAACTACAAGTAGCTAGTAGCTTTCGTTTCGTCAACTTATTCGATGTCGTTCCACTTCTCCCTCCCCGAAACATAAATTTTAATGATCATGACTGGGAGTATGCACACGTCCATCACAACATGACATTTACAAAAAACACAAAATCCATTACAAATAATCATTCCATTACAACATACAAAACATGTCTGACTTCTCATTTTTAACCAGTAAACAATTGGAAATAAAATATTCGTATACTATAATAATCTATGAAGTTATTTTTGGATGAGGGGACCTTACATGTTAAAATTTATCTTCGCATTTTTCCTTATTGTAATTTTTACGGTTACAGGTTTCTTTACATTTTCATACTTTGCGACAGGAGAGTATGATGGGGCAGGTATCATATATACCACTGTTCCATTTCTTTCTTAAGCAAAATAAATAAAACGAGCTTAATTTTATTAAGCCCGTTTTATTTATTAATATCCATTTCTGTTGGTAAATCGATAATATATCTCCCAATATAGCAACCTCTTTAAAACTGTTTAACAGCATTACCAATACCCCAAATTTCATTACTGTACTGCAAAATCGTTCGATCGCTCGCAAAATGACCAGACTGTGCAATATTTAAAATCGACATTTCTAGCCACTTCGTTCGGTTCTCATAAGCTCTACCGACAGCTTCTTGTCTTTCAGCATATGGACCAAAATCTCGCAGAACGAAATATTCATCATTTTGAATAACGAGAGAATCGTAAATTGCTTCAAATTCGGCTCCCGACTGTGCAAAGAAACCATTCGTTAACTGATCTACTACCTTTTTAATGTGCCCATTGTGGTGATAATAATCACTTGCACGATATCCACCATTTTGATAGTAATGAAGAACCTCTTCTGCTGTTAAACCGAAAATGAAACAGTTATCATCACCGACCCTGTCTTTTATTTCAATATTCGCTCCGTCTAGCGTTCCGAGTGTAATCGCACCATTCATCATAAATTTCATATTCCCTGTTCCCGATGCTTCTTTACTCGCAGTTGAAATTTGTTCACTTACATCGGCCGCTGGGAATATATCTTCCGCTAAAGAAACTCGATAGTTTTCTAGAAAGATAACTTTCATATATTGGCTTACGTACGGATCATTATTCACTTTTCTTGCGAGTTCATTTATTAATTTAATAATTTTTTTCGCGTAATAATAGCCAGGTGATGCTTTCGCTCCAAAAATAAAAGTACGCGGATAAAATGTAAAACTAGCATCCTCTTTCAGACGGTTATACAAATATAAAATATGAAGAACGTTTAGTAATTGTCGTTTGTAAGCATGCAGTCTTTTTACTTGCACATCAAAAATAGAATTAGAATCAATTGTAATCCCCATTTTATTATGAATGCGCGCCGCTAAAATTTCTTTACGCTCTTGTTTTACCTCTGCAAATTTCTCTTGGAAACTCGCATCGTATTGAACTAATTGTAGCTCTTGAAGCTTAATCGGTTCTTTCTTCCACTCTGTTCCAATCGCCTCTGAAATAAGGTTTGTCAGCTGTGGATTCGCCTTCATTAACCAGCGTCTATGAGCAATCCCATTCGTTTTATTATTAAACTTATCTGGATAAAACTCATAAAACAATCGCATTTCACGTTGCTTTAAAATTTCCGTATGAATTTTTGCTACACCGTTTACGCTATGGCTACCGACAATTGCCAAATGAGCCATTTTCACAAGATCATGTGCAATAATCGCCATCTCTTCAATACGATGCCATTCATACGGATAACGTTCCCAAAGCTCATGACAGAAACGTTCATTAATCTCTTCAATAATCATATAAATTCTCGGTAATAACGGTTTAAAAATGTGAATTGGCCACTTCTCAAGCGCTTCTGATAACGTCGTATGATTTGTATAAGAAATCGTTTGCGTCGTTATGTGCCAAGCTTCTTCCCATGCTAGTTTTTCTTCATCTAATAAAATACGCATCAATTCTGGAATCGCCAAAACTGGATGTGTATCATTAATATGAATCGCAATTTTCTCATGTAATTGACGAAGATCACCATATCTTTCTCTATGCATACGAACGATATTTTGCAAACTTGCTGATACAAGGAAATACTGTTGTTTCAAACGAAGTATTTTCCCCTCATCATGCGTATCATCTGGATATAAAAACTCCGATACCGCCTCTGTTTCACGCTTATATTTCAAAATATCTTTGCAATTTTGCGGGAAAGGAACTGGTTCAGCATTCCAAAGTCTAAGTGTATTTACAGTACTCGTCTCATAACCTACTACCGGAACGTCATATGGTACTGCCATAATCACTTCTGCATTCGTATGCCTAAACTCTAAACGTCCATCAATGTATAGCGGTTCAACATTGCCGAAATAACTTACTTCTACAGCTTGATCATGCCTTCTTACTTCCCATACGTTTTCATGAAGAAGCCATTGTTCTGGAAATTCAACTTGGTAACCATCAACGATCTTTTGATCAAATAAGCCGTGTTTGTAACGAATGCCACAACCATGACCTGGTAAGTTTAACGATGCAAGTGAGTCAAGGAAACAGGCTGCTAATCGTCCAAGTCCACCATTTCCAAGACCTGCATCTGCTTCCACTTCTTCTAACTCTTGTAACGAAATCCCTAGTTCAGATAACCCCTGCTCGCATACATCTCGAATACCTAAATTCAAGATGTTACTTCCAAGCAAACGTCCAAGCAAAAACTCAATAGACAAGTAATACATTTGCTTTTGCTCTCCGGATCGATAACTCTCGTTCGTTGCAATCCATTGACCATTCATATACTCACGTACCATATGGCCGAGTGTATTATATTGATCACGAGTTGTAGAGTCTTTGAAACTTTTACCATACATCGTCTCTAACTTTTCTAGAAAAGCTGATTTGAAACTTTCAACATGAGTAAACATTTCTTCACCACCTACATGTTATTCCATGAGACTTTTATACAATTTCTTATAAGCAAGAGCTGACTTCTCCCAGCTATAATCTTCCGTCATCGCTTGCTTTACAAGCTGCTCCCATACCGGTTTATCATGATAAAATTCAATTGCACGAAGAACTGTGTGCAACATGTCATGTGCATTAAAGTTCGTGAAACTGAAACCATTTCCTTCTCCAGTTTCTTCATCATAAGATTGTACCGTATCATTTAATCCGCCTGTTTCTCTTACAATTGGAATCGTACCGTAAGCTAATGCGATAAGTTGTCCAAGTCCACACGGTTCAAACAGTGATGGCATTAAAAATAAATCACTTCCCGCATATACTTGGTGAGCTAATTCTTCATTAAAGCCGATATACACTTTTACCTTCTCAGGATACTCGTATGCCATCCACTCAAAGAATTGCTCATATTCCGAATCACCTGATCCTAAAATAATGCATTGTACATCTTCCTCCATTATTTCACGGAATACAGTACGTACTAAATCAAGACCTTTTTGCTTCGTTAATCTCGTTACCATTGAAATAATCGGCGTATCTTCTTTTTCTGGCAAACCGAAATAACGCTGCAAGGCGCGTTTATTTTCATTCTTTTCCTCTAATGACTCTGCATCGTACTGAGCAGTAATATACGAATCCGTTTCTGGATTATATACGCTCGTATCAATTCCATTTACAATGCCGCTAAGCTTATCATTATATTTTCGTAACAACCCATCTAACTTCTCACCGAAAAATTCATATTGAATTTCTTCTTTATATGTCGGGCTAACCGCTGTAATTTGATCAGAAGCGATAATACCGCCCTTCATAAAGTTCACATTTCCATAAAACTCTAACTGCTCACTATGGAAATATTCATCACCAAGTTCTAACAAGTCGTACATCACTTCAGGAGGAAATACACCTTGGAACTGCAAGTTATGAATTGTATATACCGTTTTAATATGCTCATATAATGGGTTATCTTGATACTTTTCACGTAGTAAAAAATTAACCATAGCTGTATGCCAATCGTGGCTATGAAGAACATCCACTTCGAAATCAAGATGCGGAATACACTCTAAAACTGCTTTCGAAAAATAAGAAAAACGCTCTCCATCATCATAATGACCATACAGAGAATCCCTCTTAAAATAATACTCATTATCTATTAAGTAATACGTAATCCCGTCTTGCTCACCTTTTAAAATTCCACAATATTGATTTCTCCACCCAAGCGGGACGTTAATTACTTTATGTAACGTACATCCATCTCTTAACTTTTGCGGAATGAGACTATAATTCGGAAGTATAATACGAACGTCCACTCCTAATTTTTTCAGCTCTTTTGGGAGCGCACCCGCTACATCAGCTAATCCTCCCGATTTCACAAACGGTACACATTCTGATACTGCAAATAAAATATTCACTTGTTGTCCCACTGCGCGAAAAGTTTTTATTACTCCTCTTGCAGCTTCCCCCCTTCGAGTTTTCATTTGAATTAAAACTTTAATCAGTGGAGGAAGACCCCCACTGATTCTTTTAAGAATAACTATTAATCGTACTGTTTTGAACGCTTCCTTTTTCTACAACGTATGGCTCATCGGCGTTTCCTTTTAGTACAACACCGTCACCAATTTTCACGTCTTTATCAATAATAACACCGTCTATTATACAGTTATCTCCAATTTGGCTCTTTTGCATAATAATACTGTTACGAATAATTGAACCTTTTCCAATTTTAACTGAACGGGAAACAACACTGTTTTCGACTTCCCCTTCAATAATACTACCGTTTGCAATCATTGTATTTTTCACGACTGCACCCTTTAGATAACGAGTTGGTGGCTCATCTTTTACTTTCGTAAAGATCGGTGCTTCTTTCTTAAATAATTGCTTCCAAATAGCAGGTTGCAAAATTTCTAAGCTATGTTTATAGTAACTTTCAATCGAGTCAATAATTGCTACATATCCAGTATGTTCATATGTAGCAATGTGTAATGATTTCCCGCGCTTTTCTCTCACTACATCAAATAAACTGTATTGTTCCACATCTTTATATGACTCAAATAAGTCTAACAATAATTGTTTCTTTAACACATATGTTTGAAGCGAAACCCCTTCATGGCAAACTTCCGTAATATCAGCTGCCGTATGTATATGTCGCTCTAACACCGCTTGAAAATTTAATGCTGTTACGAGATGGCTATTCGTAATAACAACGTACTCTTCTCTGCTTCTTAGAAAATAATCAATATGTCTTCTAAAGTGTGCAAAAGACCCAAATTCATCTTGGTCACATTGGCAGTTTGGCGGGAATAAAAATAGTCCGTCTCGTTTTCTATCTAAATCCCACTGTTTTCCTGAACCAACATGGTCCATTAACGAACGATTTTTATGGCTTGTAAAAACTGCCACACTATGAATACTAGAATTCACCATATTTGAAAGCATGAAATCAATGAGTCGATAACGGCCCCCAAACGGTAACGCCGCTAGTGAACGATGCCCTGTTACTTTCTTTAAGGAAGGAAAACTTCCCGTTGCATTAATAATTCCTAACATTTTTTCTCCCATTCATTTCATCCCCCTTTTCTATTTCCCTTCAGCAATTAATACTACATCGTCAACATTCTTTTCTGGACGAATGATTGTTCCATCTTCGATAACCATTTCTGATCCAACAATCGCTCTTTCAATCACAACATTTTTACCAATCTTAGCCCCTGGCATAACGACAGAATCAATCACCATACTTCCTTCTTCCACCGTCACTCCTTGGAATAACACAGAATGCTTCACGTCCCCTTCAATGACGCACCCTTCGTTAATAAGCGATTCTTCTACTTTCGCCTTTTCAGCAATATATTGAGGCGGTTCGTTTGGATTGACAGAGTAAATACGCCAATTACGATCATTTAAATTCAGTGATGTTTCATCGCGAAGCAAATCCATATTCGCTTCCCATAAGCTCTTCACCGTTCCAACATCTTTCCAATATCCTTCAAACGGATACGCCATTAGCTTCTTCCCTTCATCCAATAAAAGCGGAAGTACGTCTTTTCCGAAATCGTTACTAGATTCAGGGTTTCTTGCATCCATCTCTAAATACTCTTTCAAAATTGACCAATTAAAAATATAGATTCCCATTGATGCAAGATTACTTCTTGGAAATTGCGGTTTCTCTTCAAACTCAACAATCTCCATTTCTTCATTTGTATTCATAATGCCAAAGCGACTTGCTTCATCCCAAGGTACTTCAATAACAGAAATGGATACGTCCGATTCTTTCTCAATATGGTAATCTAGCATCTTACTGTAATCCATTTTATAAATATGGTCGCCTGATAAAATGAGAACATACTCCGGTTCATACTGACTTAAATAGTTTAAGTTTTGATAAATGGCACTTGCCGTACCTGTATACCACTTAACCCCTGAAGACTCCGCATAAGGAGGTAAGACTGTGACCCCACCGTTTACTCGGTCTAAATCCCACGCATTTCCGATTCCGATATAATTATGAAGTTCGAGTGGTTGATATTGCGTTAAAATCCCAACCGTTTCAATACCAGAATTCGCACAGTTACTTAGCGTAAAATCAATAATGCGATATTTACCACCAAATGGAACAGCTGGCTTGGCTAAATTCTTTGTTAATGCACTTAAACGACTACCTTTTCCCCCTGCTAGTAACATTGCTACGCACTTTTGTTTTTGAGCCATCTTGTTTTTTGCTCCCCTTTCTCGTCTTCACTGGTCGTAATATGGATACGCCAAATGGTGGAATTGTAATTTCTACATGTGCTGCTTGATTATGAAACGGTTCTTGAATCGCCTTCAGACGTTTCTTATTTACTTGCCCTGACCCGCCATATTGCTCAGCATCACTATTTAAAATCTCGTTATAATACTCGAAATCTGGTACACCTACTTTATAGTTTTCATATGTAGCTTTCGTAAAATTACATACGATAACTAATGCATCTTCTTGTTTATCCCCTTGGCGGATAAATGAGAAAATACTTTGCTCGTTATTATTAGCATCAATCCACTGAAAACCTTCAGGCGAATGATCAAGCTGCCAAAGTGGTTTTGAGCGCTTATACAATGCTATGAGCTCTTTAAAGTAATCATGCATATAACGATGCATTTCAAAATCATGTAAATTCCAATCTAAATCTTCAAGGTCTTTCCACTCATCAAACTGCCCGAATTCTCCTCCCATGAAAAGTAATTTCTTTCCTGGGTGAGTAAAGAAATATCCATATAATAAACGAAGCTGAGCAAACTTATCCCAGTAATCACCTGGCATTTTATTTAATAATGACTTTTTCCCATGAACGACTTCATCATGAGAAAGGGGTAATATGAAGTTTTCAGAGTAAGCATATAGTAAAGAGAACGTCATTTTCTCATGAATATATTTTCTGTACTCTGGCGCACACTCCATATATTTCAGCACGTCATTCATCCAACCCATATTCCATTTGTAATTGAATCCAAGCCCACCTTCATACGTTGGTGCTGTTACAAGTGGCCAAGCTGTTGAATCCTCTGCCGTCATAAGAAAATCTTCATCCTCTGCAAATACCGCTTCATTTAACTCCCGTAAAAATGAAACAGCGTACTCATTACTTTGCTCTTGTCCTTCTTTATTCCAGTACAACATGTTCGCAACTGCATCTACTCTGAAACCATCAATATGGAAATATCTCATCCAAAATAACGCATTTGAAATTAAGAAATTACGTACCTCTCTCTTTCCTAAATCAAAATTGACAGTTCCCCATACTAGATTTTCTTGTACATCTTTATCTTTATATTCATAGGTCGGTGTGCCATCAAACAAATATAAACCGTGAGCATCTTTACAAAAGTGCCCCGGTACCCAATCTAAAATGACACCGATTCCATATTTATGACATTCGTCGACAAAATACATTAAATCATGCGGTGTACCAAATCTACTCGTCGCTGCATAATATCCCGTTCCTTGATATCCCCAAGAACGATCATATGGATGCTCAACAAGCGGCATAATTTCAATATGTGTAAATTGATGTTCCACCACATACGGAATGAGTTCTTCCGCCATTTCCCTGTAAGAATATAGTGTTCCGTCTTCTTTCTTTTTCCAAGAACCAAAATGTAATTCATAAACTGTCATCGCTTCTTTATAAATCGTTTTTTTCTTTTTCTTACGATTCCAGTTTTTATCATTCCATTCATATCCTTTTATATCAAAAACTACAGATGCCGTATTCGGTCTTACTTCTGCATATATAGCATACGGATCTGCCTTTAAAATGACGTCACCAGCCAACGTTTCAATCGCATATTTATATATTTCTCCTTCTTCAATATGCGGTATAAATAAGGACCAAATGCCTTCTTCTGTCACTTGTAGCATCTTATGTTGCTCATAATCCCACTCATTAAAATCTCCAACAACACTCATTGCTTTCGCATGAGGAGCCCACACTGTAAATCGTACCCCTTGAATCTCATCTTCCGTCACAACATGTGCGCCAAAGATGTTATAACTTTCATAGTACTTTTCTGTATGAAACTCATCTCGTTTCACTTCTTCACAATTTATTACACTCAATATGCTCACCTCACTTAGATGACAGAATTTTTTATACTTTAACTATTTCTGCGAAAAACTGCAATATCCTTGTTAATTTATAAAAAACATTCGTTTTTTTCTTAAAAATGTTAGTTTTTCTTCACATTTCCGTGTAAAATATCGAATTTTGACGAATATTCATTGTAAACGCTTCATTCTACTTCTATATTTCCGCCTATTATTTTTTTCTCAACCTTTATTTTATTATGTTTATCCTATTTTTCATGCTATTTTCCACTCAAAATCAAAACAAAATAATCCGTCATAAAAAAATGTTTCTCAATATTTTTTGTCACAATGTTATTGAAATGCGAAATTTAATCCTGCTTTTGAAAAGCTACTTTCCGAAAAAGGAGTAACCGCAAAAGTAAATGAACCGAAACTAGAGGCAGGTTCTGTTACAGTTGGCAGCGCTATCGATGACAAAAACTTTGCTGGATTAGATGGTGATTTCCCGTTCATTGATGTAACTTTCAAAGTAGAAAATGATGAATTTTATGAAGCAAACGCTCAATTAGAGTCACCAATTTTTGTTTACTGGAAACAAGGTGAATCAGAACCAAATAGAATGCGTGTACTTCAAGATCAAACATTCTCAGTTATGTCCTTAAACTCACTAGTAGAAGGAAATATTAAACCTGGTGCGTTCTTAAATGAACGCGAATATTTAGATGAAAAGTTCGATTATACAAAGCTTGGCGTAAAAGTATATGCGACTGATTCTTACCGTCATAAGTTTGAAGGCTCACTAGATAAATACGGATACTTCAAACTAAATGGACTTCCAGTTAATAAACGCGACTATCACTTATATGTAGAGGTGCCAGGACATTTAACAAGCCGCCTAACAACGAAACTTGGTACTGAAAAAGACGGTAAGCTGCTTGGCCAATATTATTATGCAAGACCTGACGAAAACCTTGCTGGCGATGTAAATGCTCATAAAGTAATCGATATTAAAGATGCTGAAATTATCGCTAGCAACTATGGTAAAAAAGGACTAACTGTAAAAGACGGAGACCTTAATAAAGATGGTATTGTCGACGAAAAAGATATTCGCTTCGTTGAAAGGAACTTCTTGAAAAAAGGTCCAGATGCATCTAAATCACAAACACCTGTAGGAAAATCCAAAAGCGGTACACTGGCAGATATTTTAAAGAAATTAGGATTAACACCTAAAAAATAATAAAATGAAACTTTAATCAGTGGGTTTTTACTGCCCGACAAATAGCGGAATAATAAAGAGCACTCTACGTAAAATAGAGTGCTCTTTTCTATAAACGACCCTTATCCAGCAAAAGGGGTATATTGGGGATATACAAGGGATACCGGAAAAGGAATTTATATCAAATTATATAAGTTCAGAGGTAAGAAGCAGTTTCCCACCTCTGAATTATTTAGCAATTATTATAGTACTGGTGCCATTGTTTCTTTTAATACTTTTACAGAATGAGCGAATTTCGCTTTTTCCTCTTCATTTAGCTCAAGTTCTACGATTTCACGTACACCTTCGCGGTTAATTACAGCTGGAACACCTACGTAAGCATCTTTCTCGCCGTATTGACCTTCAAGGTATGCAGATACAGTTAATACGCTGTTCTCGTTGTTTAAGATTGCTTTAGTTACACGAAGTAGTGACATACCGATTCCGTAGTAAGTTGCACCTTTACGCTCGATGATATGGTAAGCTGCATCACGTACGTTTTCGAAGATTTTGTCTAAGTCTTCTTGTTTGTACTGTTCGTTGTTAGCTAAGATTGTTTCTAATTTTTGTACACCGATAGTAGCGTGGCTCCATACTGGAAGTTCAGTGTCACCGTGTTCACCAACGATGTAAGCATGAACGTTGCGTGGATCTACATCTAAGTAGTCACCTAACATGTAACGGAAACGAGCAGAGTCTAAAGTAGTACCAGAACCGATTACGCGCTCTTTCGGTAAACCAGATTCTTTCCAAGTTACGTAAGTTAAAATATCAACTGGGTTAGTTGCGATTAAGAAGATTCCATCGAATCCGCTATCCATAATGCCGCGAACGATTTGTTTAAAGATCTTTGTATTTTTCTCAACTAAGTCTAAACGAGTTTCACCTGGCTTTTGTGGTAACCCAGCAGTGATAACAACTAAATCTGCATCTTTACAATCTGCATAGCTACCGCTCCAAACTTTTGTTGGTGATGGAGAGAATGGTACCGCATGACTTAAGTCCATTGCTTCCCCTTCTGCTTTTGCTTCATTAACATCTACTAATACGAATTCTTCAGCTACACCTTGGTTGATCATTGAGTAAGCGTAACTACAACCTACAGCTCCTGTTCCTACTAATACTACACGATTGATACCTTTTTTCATGGTAATTTCCCCTCTCTATTGTTCACATATATTTTTTTATGATTGTTTAAGTAATTAATTAAAATACTAATTTAATGTTGTTTAACTTCTTTACATTCATATTGTAGCATGTATTATTGTGAATTACTTCACAAATTATGACCTATTTGTGAACTTTTTCACATAGAGTGTAAAGTTATTGGAACAGGTGTGGAATCCATTTCAATGGAGGCGTTTTCTTTAGATTGTGAAAGGGTTTTTCTTGTGTTTTTCGTCGGTAAGTGAAATTATATCGGCGATTTTTAGAATATATCGACCGTAACTCCAAATATATCAGCGATTATTAAAATTTATCGATCGTAACTCAAATTATATCAGCGATTTTTGCAATATATCGACTTACCGACAAAACTCGACAATACTGACAACATAAAAAAGCTGTCTTTTCATATTTCTTCTATTGCATAAAAGATGCAGACTATCCAAAGTCCACCTTTATACAACAAAAAAGAGATAGCAGATTATGCTATCTCTTTTAGTATGACCCGTACGGGATTCGAACCCGTGTTACCGCCGTGAAAGGGCGGTGTCTTAACCACTTGACCAACGGGCCAATTCTGGCAGAGAAGAAGGGATTCGAACCCTCGCACCGCGTTCGCGATCTACTCCCTTAGCAGGGGAGCCCCTTGAGCCACTTGGGTACTTCTCTATAAATATGGCTCCGCAGGTAGGACTCGAACCTACGACCGATCGGTTAACAGCCGATAGCTCTACCACTGAGCTACTGCGGAACAATTATGGTGGGCCTAAATGGACTCGAACCATCGACCTCACGCTTATCAGGCGTGCGCTCTAACCAGCTGAGCTATAGGCCCATAATTGAAAAGCGGGTGAAGAGAATCGAACTCTCGACCAGAGCTTGGAAGGCTCTTGTTTTACCACTAAACTACACCCGCATTAAATTGTAAATGGTGAGCCATGAAGGACTCGAACCTTCGACCCTCTGATTAAAAGTCAGATGCTCTACCAACTGAGCTAATGGCTCATTTTGAAAGTGGTGCCGACTAGAGGACTTGAACCCCCAACCTACTGATTACAAGTCAGTTGCTCTACCAATTGAGCTAAGTCGGCTCGTGATTTCAAAATGGTGGCTCGGGACGGAATCGAACCGCCGACACGAGGATTTTCAGTCCTCTGCTCTACCGACTGAGCTACCGAGCCTTTATGTAAAAAATGGCGGTCCCGACCGGGGTCGAACCGGCGATCTCCTGCGTGACAGGCAGGCATGTTAACCACTACACCACGGGACCATTTGGTTGCGGGGACAGGATTTGAACCTGCGACCTTCGGGTTATGAGCCCGACGAGCTACCGTGCTGCTCCACCCCGCGATGATAAAATATTCACTTTAGAAAAAATGGAGGAGGTAGAGGGATTCGAACCCCCGCGCGACTCTCGCCGCCTGTCGGTTTTCAAGACCGATCCCTTCAGCCGAACTTGGGTATACCTCCGAGATATATACGTCTAATGGTGGACCTTGTAGGACTCGAACCTACGACCGGACGGTTATGAGCCGTCTGCTCTAACCAGCTGAGCTAAAGGTCCTTTATGGTAGCGGCGGAGGGGATCGAACCCCCGACCTCACGGGTATGAACCGTACGCTCTAGCCAGCTGAGCTACACCGCCATAAATGATATTAATATAAGTGGAGCCTAGCGGGATCGAACCGCTGACCTCCTGCGTGCAAGGCAGGCGCTCTCCCAGCTGAGCTAAGGCCCCATGTTTTTTGGGAATATCGGGAAGACAGGATTTGAACCTGCGACCCCCTGGTCCCAAACCAGGTGCTCTACCAAGCTGAGCCACTTCCCGTTAATAAAAGCGCGCCCGAGAGGAGTCGAACCCCTAACCTCTTGATCCGTAGTCAAACGCTCTATCCAATTGAGCTACGGGCGCATATGGTGCCGAGGGCGGGGGTCGAACCCGCACGGTGGTCACCCACCGCAGGATTTTAAGTCCTGTGCGTCTGCCTGTTCCGCCACCCCGGCATGTCATATTGAAAATTGGAGCGGAAGACGGGATTCGAACCCGCGACCCCAACCTTGGCAAGGTTGTATTCTACCACTGAACTACTTCCGCAAGACATTTATGAGTTATTTAATTAAAAGTGCGGGTGAAGGGAGTCGAACCCCCACGCCAAAGGCGCCAGATCCTAAGTCTGGTGCGTCTGCCAATTCCGCCACACCCGCATATTAATTTATTTAAGAAAAATGGGGCGACTGATGGGAATCGAACCCACGAATGCCGGAGCCACAATCCGGTGCGTTAACCACTTCGCCACAACCGCCATGATTTCTGGTGCCGACTAGAGGACTTGAACCCCCAACCTACTGATTACAAGTCAGTTGCTCTACCAATTGAGCTAAGTCGGCTAAATGGTGGAGGATGACGGGATCGAACCGCCGACCCCCTGCTTGTAAGGCAGGTGCTCTCCCAGCTGAGCTAATCCTCCATTTGCCTGGCAACGTCCTACTCTCACAGGGACAAGGTCCCAACTACCATCGGCGCTAGAGAGCTTAACTTCCGTGTTCGGTATGGGAACGGGTGTGACCTCTCTGCCATCATTACCAGACTGTATTCATTTAAGACAAGAATCATTTTAACTTATTTAACTTTTAAAGTCAACAAGTTTTTTATATTCTTTCAAAACTAGATAACATTGCTTCATATTATATGGTTAAGTCCTCGATCTATTAGTATTCGTCAGCTCCACATGTCACCATGCTTCCACCTCGAACCTATCAACCTGATCATCTTTCAGGGATCTTACTAGCTTACGCTATGGGAAATCTCATCTTGAGGGGGGCTTCATGCTTAGATGCTTTCAGCACTTATCCCTTCCGCACATAGCTACCCAGCTATGCCCTTGGCAGAACAACTGGTACACCAGCGGTGCGTCCATCCCGGTCCTCTCGTACTAAGGACAGCTCCTCTCAAATTTCCTACGCCCACGACGGATAGGGACCGAACTGTCTCACGACGTTCTGAACCCAGCTCGCGTACCGCTTTAATGGGCGAACAGCCCAACCCTTGGGACCGACTACAGCCCCAGGATGCGATGAGCCGACATCGAGGTGCCAAACCTCCCCGTCGATGTGGACTCTTGGGGGAGATAAGCCTGTTATCCCCGGGGTAGCTTTTATCCGTTGAGCGATGGCCCTTCCATGCGGAACCACCGGATCACTAAGCCCGACTTTCGTCCCTGCTCGACTTGTAGGTCTCGCAGTCAAGCTCCCTTATGCCTTTGCACTCTACGAATGATTTCCAACCATTCTGAGGGAACCTTTGGGCGCCTCCGTTACACTTTAGGAGGCGACCGCCCCAGTCAAACTGCCCACCTGACACTGTCTCCCGGGTCGATAAGACCCGTAGGTTAGAATTTCAATACAGTCAGGGCGGTATCCCACCAGCGCCTCCACCGAAGCTAGCGCTCCGGTTTCAATGGCTCCCGCCTATCCTGTACAAACTGTACCAAAATTCAATATCAGGCTACAGTAAAGCTCCACGGGGTCTTTCCGTCCTGTCGCGGGTAACCTGCATCTTCACAGGTACTATAATTTCACCGAGTCTCTGGTTGAGACAGTGCCCAAATCGTTACACCTTTCGTGCGGGTCGGAACTTACCCGACAAGGAATTTCGCTACCTTAGGACCGTTATAGTTACGGCCGCCGTTTACTGGGGCTTCAGTTCAGAGCTTCGCTTACGCTAACCCCTCTCCTTAACCTTCCAGCACCGGGCAGGTGTCACCCCCTATACTTCGCCTTACGGCTTCGCAGAGAGCTGTGTTTTTGCTAAACAGTCGCTTGGGCCTATTCACTGCGGCTTTCCGTTAAGAAAGCACCCCTTCTCCCGAAGTTACGGGGTCATTTTGCCGAGTTCCTTAACCAGAGTTCTCTCGCACACCTTAGGATTCTCTCCTCGCCTACCTGTGTCGGTTTGCGGTACAGGCACCTTTTATCTCGCTAGAAGCTTTTCTTGGCAGCGGGGAATCAAAGACTTCGCTCCATAAGGAGCTTCCCCATCACAGCTCAGCCTTTATGATAAGCGGATTTGCCTACTTATCAGCCTAACTGCTTGGACGTGCACAACCAATCGCACGCTTCTTCTATCCTTCTGCGTCCCTCCATTGCTCAAACGATAAAGAGGTGGTACAGGAATATCAACCTGTTGTCCATCGCCTACGCCTGTCGGCCTCGGCTTAGGTCCTGACTAACCCTGAGCGGACGAGCCTTCCTCAGGAAACCTTAGGCATTCGGTGGACGGGATTCTCACCCGTCTTTCGCTACTCATACCGGCATTCTCACTTCTAAGCACTCCACCAGTCCTTACGGTCTGACTTCACTGTCCTTAGAACGCTCCCCTACCACTGATACCATTCGGTATCAATCCGCAGCTTCGGTGGTGTATTTAGCCCCGGTACATTTTCGGCGCAGAGTCACTCGACTAGTGAGCTATTACGCACTCTTTAAATGGTGGCTGCTTCTAAGCCAACATCCTAG